>CANMFM010000006.1 GCA_947497175.1 uncultured Aquimarina sp.
CCCTTTAATTCAAGTGGAAAAATAGACAAGAAAAAGTTACCAGAGCCTGAGATAGAAAAAGAAAATCAGTATGTAGCCCCCTCTAATCAGGTTGAACATCAACTAGTCAAGATATGGGCAGAGGTACTTACACTTAAAGAAGATTTTATAAGCGTTGATAAAAGCTTTTTTGAACTCGGTGGCCACTCCCTAAAAGCCATCGCCTTAGTAAATAAAATTGCCAAAGAATTTGAAATAGAAATCACCTTAAGAGAAATATTTGATAATCCTAACATCATGAATTTGTCTGATTATATAATTACTGTCAAACAGATCGAAATTGGAATTGAAAAAAAAGAAAACATCGTAGAACTTACTATATGAGAATTGATAGATACATTTCTGATTTAAGGAATCAAAAAAACATTATTATAAATGTAAAAGACGGAGAGCTAAAAATTAAAGCTTCAGAAGACGATTTAACACCAAAAATTATTAATGAGATAAAGGAGCGAAAAAAAGAGATTATTTCTTTTTTTAAATCGGTTAATAAAGAAAAGGAATTAATTACTCCGGTTGAAGAACAGGAGCACTATGCTATATCACATGCACAAAGACGATTATGGGTAATTGATCAGATTGCGGGAGTAGATGGGGTATATAATGTACCACTGACATATTCTTTTAAGAAAATAGATATACCTTCATTTCATAAGGCTATTCATGCTTTGTTAGAAAGACATGAAATATTAAGAACCACCATCCATATGATTGATGGTGAACCCCGCCAGCGTGTACACTCTGTTGAAGAATTTGATTTTGAAGTCATCCATACAAAGGTAAATGAAGATAGGTTAGTTGATTTTGTAGAGAAAGAAGCATTATTACCTTTTGATTTATCAGTGTCCTCTATACGTGCTAGATTGATACAATCCTCGAATGAAAGATACACATTAGTACTAGTACTCCATCATATAGTGACCGATGGGTGGTCTACAAATGTTCTTTTAAAAGATTTTTTGGCGTTTTACAATTATTTTAGTGCTGGTACTTCTCTAAATCTGCCAAAACTTAGAATACAATATAAGGATTATTCTAATTGGCAACATGAACAATTAAAACACGGTAAACTAAATACGTCCAAAGAGTATTGGCATGAAAAATTATCAGGAGAACTCACCTCACTAAAATTACCTTTAGATGCTAAAAGAAGCATGCAAAAAGAGCAAAAAGGAGCAGGAGTTTCTTTTCTAATAGATAATAAAACCGTTGAAAAATTGAAGGAGTTGGGGAACCAACATAATGCTTCTTTATTTATGGTGATGACCGCAATTGTAAAGGCATTATTATTTAGATATACGGGGCAGGATGATATTATTGTTGGTTCTCCGGTAAGCGGGAGAAATCATAGAGAATTAGAAAACCAAGTAGGATTTTATAGTAATACAGTAGTACTACGCTCAAGTATTAAAGGAGCCTACGATATTCATCAACTACTAGCCGAGGTCACCAGTGTGTTACTAGAAGCATACGAACATCAGTTCTATCCGTATGATATGTTGGTAGACGAACTTAGTCATGAAAGTGAAATGAACCGAAATCCATTGTTCGATGTCATGGTGTCTATGGA
Source organism: uncultured Aquimarina sp. (assembly GCA_947497175.1). Classification (GTDB taxonomy): domain Bacteria; phylum Bacteroidota; class Bacteroidia; order Flavobacteriales; family Flavobacteriaceae; genus Aquimarina. The sequence goes on from CANMFM010000006.1 coordinate 1,610, forward strand.
TACTGATATAGGCGACATTAATTCAAATCAGGATTCTTATTACACAGATGAGATTATTACAGACGATGAAGGAGTTAATAAGTTTGACATTACCTTTTCATTTTTAGAACAAGGAAACGGAAATTGTAAAATCGATATTAATTATAACACTTCCTTGTTTTTAAAAGAAAAGATGGTAAAAATGGCATCCCATCTTAAAAACATGGTTTTGTCTATTGTAGAAAATACCAATCAAAGAATAGATACAATAACGTATTTGTCAATTGAAGAAAAAAGTCAAATCCTATATGAATTTAATAATACAGCAAAAGCCCATTCTAATGATATAAGCCTTAAAGAACTTATTGAATGTAATGTACAGAATACTCCTAATGCCATAGGTTTACTTTCCTGGAATGAAGAATTGACATTTAATGAACTGAATGTAAGAGCCAATCGGTTATCAAATTATTTAAGTCAGACCTTTTCGGTACAAAGGGGAGAGTATATAGGAATCATGATGGATGAAAGTGTCGATAGAATCATAGCGCTTTTAAGTATTATCAAATTAGGAGCTATTTACGTACCCATCGATGTTAGTTACCCCCGAGAAAGAAAAGAATATATTATTAATGATACACAATTAGGTCTTTTAATTACTGATGATACTAGTGATATAGCACATGATGATCTTACAGTTTTACACCTAAGAACGGTCAAAGATGATATTGAGAAAGCAATCAAAACAAATCCAAAGGTCTACGTAAATTCTGAAGACATTTTTGCTGTTCTCTACACGTCAGGATCAACAGGGGATCCTAAAGGGGTCATGATAAAAAACAAAGGAATCGTAAACAGAATTCAATGGTTATGGGATACATATCAATTCGATAATAATGATGTCATTTATCAAAAAACTCCAATTGTTTTTGATGTATCTATAGGAGAACTTTTTATGCCACTTTGTTTTGGAGCTAAACTTTTAGTTGCCAAGAGCAGATCTAATCAAGAAATCGTTGATAATATTCAAAAGTTCAACGTTACCTACATTCATTTTTCTCCCACGATGTTAAACAAGTTCTTAGAAACGAAAGAAGAAAACACAGATGAATTATCGACTCTTCGATTTGTTTTTGCCAGCGGCGAAGAATTATTAAAAGAAACAGTAAATAGATATTATTCAAAATATAAAGTTCCTCTTATTAATCTTTATGGTCCTACAGAAGCATCTATAGAAGTGAGTATATATGAAACAAAACCAAATGATTTACTTATTCCGATAGGTAAACCAATTTCAAATGTACATTTATATATACTGGATAACGGATGTGAATTATTGCCAGTTGGTATTCCTGGTGAAATCTATATTGCAGGGGTGTGTTTAGCAAAAGGATACCTGAACCAAGAAGAGAAAACGAATGAGCGATTTATACCTAATCCCTATCATACAGATGCAGATCACAGAATGTATAAAACAGGTGATATTGGGCGTTGGAATAGTAGGGGAGAAATCGAATTTCTGGGTAGAAAAGATAACCAGATTAGTATAGGAGGGAACAGAATAGAGCCAGGAGAGATCGAAAATAAAATTCTTGAACATCCACAGGTACAGCAAGTAGCAGTAGTTGTAAATCAAGATGATTATAACAATGATCACTTGGTAGCATATTATGTTAAACGAGCACAGCAACCAGGTGTGTCTGAGCGAAAAAAAATCCTTTCAAAAAAATCCTTCAAAACCAGTACACAACAGAGCAGCAGACTAAAACAAATATCACAGCTTACGATAAGTGAATTCTTTGAAAAATCTGCAGAGAAATATTCTAAAGATACCGCTTTAGTATATGAAGGAAAAACAATGTCATATTATGAGTTAAATAATAAAGTAAATCATTTAGCCTATATCCTCAAATCAGATTACCATGTGCAAAATGGAGATCTAGTGGGTATACTTATGGATAGATCAGAAAAATTAATTGTAACCATTCTGGCTGTACTAAAAGCCGGAGCAGCTTATGTACCAATAGATGCAGAATATCCAGAAAGTAGAATTAAACAAATTGTAAATGATAGCGCAGTACATCTACTCGTCTTAGACATTGACAACCAAAATAAGTACATAGATACAAACATTACTCAACTTGTATTTGATGACACGTTAAACTCAATCCTAAACGGAGAAAAAATAGTAGAAAAGAAATACGGGGACCCAAAAGATCTATGCTACATACTTTATACATCGGGATCAACGGGTATGCCTAAAGGAGTAATGGTAGAGCAATATTCTGTTGTGGATTATATCAATACGGTCATAGAATATTTTGAAGTAAGCAAATCTGATACAGTGATTCAACAATCTTCTATTTCTTTTGATACTTCGGTAGAAGAAATATTCCCAATCCTTTGTGCAGGAGGAAAATTAGTGCTTTTTCCAGAAGGAGGTAGAGATGTAGATGCTATGATAACCTCTGTAAATACAAATAAAGTAACTATCATTAGTTCTACTCCTTTAGTAATAAATGAATTAAATCAAAGAGTGGAAGAGTTCGTGCATTTACCACGAATCATAATAAGTGGGGGCGATCAATTAAGAGAGTCACATTTCAATAAAATTCCTAAGAGTATAAACCTATATAATACGTATGGCCCAACCGAAGCAACAGTATGTGCATCATTTGCTCTAATAACTGAAAATACTAAAAGTAACGTCATAGGTAGCCCGCTAAAAAATCATCGAGTTTATTTGTTAGATGATAATTTGAAAGAGACAGAATACGGAACATTAGGCGAAATCTACATTGCAGGATCTGGTGTTGCAAGAGGCTATCTCAATAGAGATGAAGAAACAAAAAAATGTTTCTTATCAAACATTTTAGGAGAAGATGTTCTTTATAAAACAGGGGACATGGCTAAATGGAATGAGGACGGATTACTAGAGTTTTATGGGCGTAAAGATGATCAGGTAAAAATTAGAGGATACCGAGTCGAACCTGCAGAAATAGATACAATAGCGCTTTTATATAAAGAAGTTACAAATTGTTACACAATTGCAAAAGCAGATCCTAACGGAAACAAACATCTAATCACTTATTATGTATCATCAACAGAAATTGATAACAAAAAATTTCGTGTCTTTTTAAAAGATAGATTACCTCAGTATATGGTTCCCAGTTATTTTATAAGAGTAGAAAATTTTCCTCGAACCACTAATGGAAAAATAAATATAAAAGAACTTCCAATTCCGTATATGCTTCGTATGGATAGACAATTAAGCATAGAGTTGAAAGAGTTTTTGAAGTCAAAATTACCTATGTATATGGTACCTACTCAGTTCAGAAATGTAGACCAGCTGCCGGTAACAGCTACGGGTAAAATAAATAGGAAAGAATTGGCGAAAAAAAGCCTGTCTTCAGAAAACAACCCAATTCTTGTAAAACCTATAAATAAGACAGAAAATGAATTATTAAAAATATGGAAATCTATTCTTAATCAAATAGAGATTAGTACAGACCATAATTTTTTCGAAATAGGAGGTAACTCGCTAAAAGCTACTCTAATTGTTAGTGCAGTTTTTAAAGAACTTGGTTGTACCATCGCATTGAAAGATATTTATAACAATCCCAGTATTATTGAACTTTCACAAGTTATAAAAAGCGAGTATAAGGATGATGGCCTAATTGTAAAATTAAAAAACAGTGACAAAGAATATGAAAATATATTTTTCATTCCACCGATTATAGGTTCTTCGACTATTTTTAAAGATTTGGCAAACCATATCACCGGATATAATTGTTTTGGTCTACAATGTAAGGGGTTCGATAAAGAGACTGATTTGGATACTTCCATCGAAGAGATGGCCGCCACTTTTACATCAGAAATTTTAAAAATTGAAAATCGTAAAACTGTAACGTTGGTAGCCTATTCTATGGGAGTACCGGTGGCATTTGAAATGTGTAAAATTTTAGAGAAAAAATCGTATGATGTTAAGTTAATATGTATTGATCGAGGCACCAAGGACCATCCAGTTCAAAAAGAATTTAACGAAGAATTAGTTTTAGCAGAATTAGAGTCAGAGTTAGCATTTTGGTTCAAAGATGTACCATCAAATGATAAAGAGCGTGTAAAAGCTCTTGTTGTAAATAACTCAAAAATATTAGATGCCTATAGCGTAAATGGTATCATTAAAAGTGACATCGCTGCCATTGAAGCTAGTTGGAACAAAAATTTAGCTCAAATGCATGACTGGAATCAATATACAACAAGTAGTCTCAGTCATTATTACATTGAAGCTTATCATTATGGTATTTTGAATGTTGAAAATTTGGATACACTATCCAAAATGATTATGCAAGAAATTGAGCTTAAGGAGGTCCACAAAGAATTGACATAAAAAAGTAAAGAATTATGAACAAAATAAATTTATTCTGTTTGCCCTATGCAGGAGGTTCTGCAGCTATATATAGTTCATGGAAAAGTGCCTTAATGCCCAATGTGGTTTTGAGACCAATTGAACTATCAGGAAGAGGGAAACGATTTGATGAAACACTATACAAAAATATCGATCATGCGGTTAATGATGTTTTAAATATAATGCGCAGCGAAATATCAAAAGCTCCTTACGCCTTATTTGGGCATAGTATGGGAGGGATAATGGTTTATGAATTAGCCAGAAAAATACGAGAAGAACAATTGCCTGCTCCATTTGAAATTTTTATTTCAGGAAAAAGCGCTCCTAATATTCAGAGAGAAAGAAAAAAATTTAGTCAAATGCCAATTAACGAATTTAGAAAAGAAGTTTTAAATCTCGGAGGAACGCCAAAAGAATTTTTTGAGCACCCTGAATTACTAGATTTGTTTTTACCCATTCTAAAAAATGATTTTCGATTAGTAGAAACGTACAATTTTATTGAACGAAATTCGATTTTAGAAAATGACCTTACTATCCTATTAGGCGAACATGACGACCTAACAAAAGAGCAAGAAGAAGGATGGAGCATGCTAACCAATCAAAAGTGTTCAACACACTATTTTAACGGAGGGCATTTTTTTCTAAACGAAAAAACAGAGGAAGTCATTGCAATACTCAATAAAAAATTGAATCAAAGTAAGCCACAAAGCGCACTCCAAGCTGAATTGTTTTGAATTTAGATTCAAAAATAGCTCATCTCCATTTACAAATGGTAGTATTAGAATATTTTTGGTATCAGACATATTTTCTGACTCCAAGAAAAAGTAATACTAAAATCAATCATAGACTGGGTTTTAAACAATACAAAGCGACCAGATCTTTACTTTATTGATTGATTTAATTTGCCAAAATTTTAATCGTCACGGTTCTCATTTTTTAGACAAAACCTGGATAGCTCTTTTCAATACTATTCAAGCAGTGAAAATCATCAATTAGAATACAATAAGATTAGTATTCTAAACCAATAATGCTATGTGTAATTGCGCAGAGCTCATTAAATACATACATCAATCAATACAAATACATTGCCTCCTTTCTTCTCATAACGAGAATAACAAAGTCAAATTAAATTATTATGAATCAAAATATTAAAATCTTAGGTGCCCTATTCTTAATTATGATGAATAGCTCTTTGTTTTCACAACAAAAATGGTCATTAGAAGATTGTATATCATACGCGCTAAGCCACAACCTGGAGCTAAATAACTTCCAGTATACTATCGAGTCTAATAAAGAAACACATAGACAATCCATGAGGAGTTTATTACCAAATATAAACGGTTCTGTAGATTATGGTATTCGTTATGGTAGATCTGCGGATCCAAACACTAACAATATAGTCGATGCTAATTTTTTTTCGAATAATTATTTGTTAGAGGCTGATATGGATTTGTTTAGGGGGTTTCAAAAATTAAACACCATAAAGGCAAGCAAATTAATTTATAAGGCTGCCAAAGAAGAATCAGCACAACAAAAATTCCTACTTGGTTTTAGGGTCATGGCTGCCTTTTATGATATTCTTTTTTTTGAAGGAGCCTTAAAAATCTCGCTCGAACAGCAATCAATATCTCAATCAAATTATGATTTGGTAGCTAAAAAAGTAGCCTTAGGACTAAGCGCCAAGTCTGATCTTTATGACTCAGAATCGTTATTACTAAACGATAAACTGGAAGTCACTAAAAGTGAAAATAATCTAAGGACGGCTAAACTGAAATTAATTCAGGAAATGAACTTTTTAGAGAGTACCGATATAGAAATTCAACCTGAAATTCCAAAAAATGACACTACAACAAGTTCGCTTGAAATTCAAACCGATAATGTATATGATAAGGCAATGGATTTTCTGCCTATTATAGAGGCGAATAGATTAAGAGTAGAAGCCGCAGAAAAGGAAGTAAAAGTCTCTAAAGCTAATTATTATCCTTCCTTAACTTTATTTGGGGGTGTTGGATCGGGTTATTTTGAGACCAATACAGATGATCTTGGAAATACCATATCCTTCAACGAACAATTTGAGACTAACATGTATAAATACGTTGGTCTTTCTCTGAAAATACCTATCACTAACGGATGGTCTACACGATCAGACGTAAAACAGAAAAAAATAGAGCTTTTAAGAGCTAAAAATGACTTAAAGGTACAAGAGCAAGAACTTTTCAGAACAATTCAAGATCTCGTTTTAGAACTACAGTCTTTAGAAGCCGAATATTCACAAAGCAATCTGAAAGTGAAATCTCAATATTTGGCATTCAATATCGCACAAAAAAAATACGAAAAAGGAATGGTAAGTGCCATAGAATTATTTACAGCCAAAAATACCTATGCTCAGGCACAAAACGAAAATTTGCAAATAAAGCTATCACTTGAAGTAAATAAAAACACACTTGCTTTTTATCAAGGATTATCAATTTTTAATATAAAATAATAAAAAGATGGACATACAAATTCAAAAGAAAAAAGGAATTCAAAAAAAGCACATTGGTTATATGGCCCTTGCAGCATTGTTGCTGGTGGCAGGATGGAAAATGGTATATGGTAAATCATCAGGATCGTTTAAAACCGAAATCGATAGGATTTCTATTGGGGAGGTGGTTCACGGAAAATTTGATGATTACATAACTATTAATGGAAACGTAGCACCTATTATGACTATTTACATGGACGCATATGTAGGTGGGCGTGTAAAAGAAAAATTAATCGAAGAAGGTGCTGCAGTAAAAAAAGGAGATGTGATTTTAAAGCTAGAAAATCCAAATCTCTATGAGCAAATCCTGGCAAGCGAAAGTAATTTGGCTTTGAAACAAAATGATTTGCGATCCACAAAACTGACTTTTGATTCAAGACAAATAGACGGTCAGAAATCGTTAGCAACATCAGCACATGAATTACAACGCAATAAGCGAAAGTTTGAACAAAATGAAGAGCTGTATAAAGATGAACTGATTTCTAAAGAAACTTATCTGACATCTAAAGAAGATTATATACTCTCAAAAAAACAGTTTGAAATTGTAAAACTTCAAACAGAGCAGGATGAACAATTGCGTAGAACATCGCTGTCTGGGCTTGATACAGATTTACAAAGAATGAAACAGGCATTGTCTATGGTCTATGAACGAATAGATCAATTAAATGTTAGAGCTCCTGCCGATGGACAATTAGGTTTTTTAGATGCAGAAATAGGACAAAACATAGCGCAAGGAGAACGTATTGGTCAAATCAATGTGCTAACAAATTACAAAATCGAAGCTACTATTGATGAACACTATATAGATCGTATCAAAAGAAATTTAACGGCAGTATTAGAGCGAAATGGGAAAAAATATGAACTGCGACTAAGAAAGGTATATCCAGAAGTAAGAAATGGAAACTTTAAGGTCGATCTCGTTTTTATAGATGAAAAACCAGAGACTATACGTACAGGACAAAGTTACAACATTAAGTTACAGCTAGGAGAGTCCTCTGAGGCTATTCTTTTACCAAAAGGAAGTCATTTTCAAAGTACAGGAGGCCAATGGGTCTTTGTTGTTAATAATGATACCCAAGAGGCTGAGAAAAGAAGCATACGCATAGGGAAGCAGAATTCTCAATACTACGAAGTTTTAGATGGGTTGCAAGCAGGCGAAAAAGTAATTACTTCTAGCTACAATAGTTTTGAAAAAGCAGATAAAATAGTATTAAAATAAAAACAATTTAGAAATGATAAAAATTCAAAATCTTAAAAAAAGTTTTAGAACCGAAGAGTTAGAAACATATGCGCTCAATGGGGTGACTTTTAACGTAAAAGAAAGTGATTTTATTGCGATTATGGGACCTTCGGGGTGTGGTAAGTCTACATTGTTAAATATCATAGGAATGTTAGATAATCCTAATGAAGGGAGTTATCTCTTTGCAGGACATGAAGTAGCAGGATTGACTGAACGTCAGAGAACAGAGTTACGTAAAGGGGTGGTAGGTTTCGTATTTCAAAGCTTTAATCTCATCGATGAACTCACTGTTTTTGAAAATGTCGAATTACCATTAATATATCTTAACTATAATAAAAGCGAACGAAGAGAGCTGGTCCTAAAGGTACTAGAACGAATGGATATAGCGCACCGAGAAAAACACTTTCCTACACAATTGTCTGGAGGGCAGCAACAACGTGTTGCCATAGCTCGAGCGGTGGTTACAAATCCTAAACTAATTTTAGCTGATGAGCCTACAGGGAATTTAGATTCTAAAAATGGTATTGAGGTCATGAATCTCTTGACAGAATTAAATCAAGAAGGTACCACGATCGTTATGGTAACACACTCAGATAGGGATGCGAAGTATGCCAATAGAGTGATTAATTTATTTGATGGGCAAATCGCTACCGAGGTCACTAATGAGAAAGTAGACATAAAAAGTAAGCTAGAAGAAGTAACACAGTATTAATTTTTTAATAAATACAGAAAAATGTTAAAAAACAATTTAAAAATCTTCCTAAGAAGTATTAAAAAGCATAAAGGGATTTTCCTGATAAACCTAATTGGTCTTTCTACTGGATTAGCTTGTGTGTTATTAATTACTCTTTGGGTTTTCGACGAATTACAATTCGATAAATTCCATGAAAATGATGACCGATTATATCAGGTATGGAATCAATTTGAAGGAGCAGATGGTATTTCAGTACGTTCATGGACACCCGACCTTTTAGCAGAAACTATGGTCGATAAATTTCCAGAAGTTGAACAAGCAGTAGCTCAAACACTACCAGAATGGTTTAGCAAAACTCCTTTGTTTGCAGATGGTAAGACTATAAAAACTCCTGGAATATTCGCAAGCGAAGGTTATTTTGAAGTCTTTTCTTATGAGTTAGAACAGGGCAATAAAAGTCAGGTGCTACAGGATGTCAATTCAATCGTAATTTCTAAATCTTTAGCAAATCGTCTTTTTGGTTCTACCAATAATGTGATTGGTAAAGTGATAGAATGTGACATTATGGGTATTAAAGATAAACATCAGATAACAGGAGTGTTTCATGATATTCCGTCTAATTCTACAACACAATTCGACTTCGTATTATCTTTTAAATCTTGGAAAAAGAAGTCGGCAGCAACCGGAAGAGAAATCAATTGGGTTAATAATGCCCCCTCAACATTTATAGTTTTAAAAGATGGGACTGATGTAGATCAGTTCGCGGCTAAGATTAAAAACTTCTCAAAAATGCAGAGTAGTAATGTTGAAGCAGATTTAATTTTAACACAATATTCATCAAACTATTTATACGGTAATTTTGAAAATGGCATACAAACCAGTGGTCGTATGGACTACGTGTACTTATTTTCTATCATCGCATTTTTTATCTTGCTTATTGCATGTATTAATTACATGAATCTATCTACAGCTAACGCTTCTAGAAGACTTAAAGAAATAGGTACAAAAAAAGCATTAGGATCTCAACGAGAAAAATTGATTGCTCAATTTTTCGGAGAATCAGTATTTACCGCCTTGGTAGCCTTATTAGTTTCTATCTTTTTAGTGCTTTTTATCATTCCGGAGTTTAATCAAATTACAGGAAAAGAATTGAGTCTAAACTTTGGAAACGGAATTATAGCGGCTACACTAGTTGTAGTTATCTTGACAGGATTAATCGCAGGAAGTTATCCAGCTTTATACCTATCACGCTTTAGTCCTACTGCCATATTAAGAGGGAGAATGAAAAATTCAGTAAGCGAATTATGGGTTCGTAAAGGACTGGTTGTTTTTCAGTTTACATTATCAATTATCCTAATTGTAGTTGTATTTGTCGTTTCTCAACAAATAGATTTTATACAATCGAAGGATTTGGGGATGGATAAAGATAACGTTGTTTATTTCTTAAAAGAGGGAGGATTGCAAGTTAATTCAGAATCGTTCTTAAATGAAATAAAATCCGTACCAGGTGTTGTCAATGCAGCAACCACTAACCAAAATATAATAGGTACAGAAATAAGTACCACTGGTGGTTTGTTATGGTCTGGAAACGAAGACGATGCAAACAAGGTCTTTCATAACATCCAGGTTGGAGTAGATTTTATAGAAACTATGGATATTCAGATTAAAGAAGGGCGTTCCTTTTCAAAAGATTATTCAACAGATAATACCGCTATAGTTTTTAATGAAACGGCTATTAAATCTATGGGTATTGAAAATCCAATAGGGAAAACGGTACAGTATATTGGAAATTCATACACTATAGTTGGTGTGCTCGAAGATTTTCACTTTCAATCTCTTCAGGAAGAAGTAAAACCTATGTTTTTTAGATTAAACGACAATCCAAAGATTTCAGAAATTTTAGTGAGAATTGAAAAAGGTCGAGAACGCGAAGTGCTGGATAATCTAGAGCGTATCTATCAACGTTTTAATCCGGGATATTTATTTGAATATACTTTTTTAGATAAAAACTTCCAGGCTCAGTATGTAGCAGAGCAGAGAGTAGGAGTTTTATCCAAATATTTTGCAGGATTAGCAATACTAGTTTCTTGTTTGGGATTATTTGGGTTGGCAACATTTACAGCCGAAAGAAGAAGAAAAGAGATTAGTGTAAGAAAAGTCCTTGGTCAAAGTGCTAGACAAATTGTAATTATGCTTTCTAGTGAATTTGCGAAACTTGTTCTTTTTGCCATTCTAATAGCGCTGCCCGTTGCTTATATTTTAACAAATAACTGGCTGACAACTTTTGCGTATAGAATTCCTCTAAGTCTTTTCTATTTCTTAGGAGCTGGTATAATAGCCTTATTGGTGGCATTAGTAACAGTAGGAGGTCAAGCTGTTATTACTGCAAATAACAATCCAATTAAAGCTTTGAGAGAAGAATAGCTATTATGATATTAATGTATTCTGTGCTTATCAATAGTAGCTAATAAAGTAAAAATAATTTTAAACTTTAAATAAACCATTAAAAATGAACTGTATGAAAAATTCACAAAGTAAAAAACAAAAATTAAGCTTAGAGAAATTAAAAGTTACAACTTTGAACAATCCAGAAACTATAAAAGGAGGGAAACATTTACGAGCGTGTACATTTGTTTGGTGTTGTGACGATAAAACTGTGGTTATAAAATAACCTTTCATTACTTCAATAGCACAAACTACCTTTCTGTGTAATCCACACGTAGTAAAAAAAGCAAAAACAGATTGCTCTTACCGGTATCTCTGGGTATGAGAAGAGTAATCTTTGCTTTTTTAACGTCTTCTGCTTTACATAATATCTTCCAACTAAGATAAATCAAAAACATAATATCATGAGAAAAGAAAATATTAAAAACTCTAATGCAACCAAGAAAGTTATTTGTAATAAAAAGCTAAATCAAATAAAAGGAACTGACGCTTTGTGCGTATCATCAAATAATAGATGTCCGTGCAATTCGAGTAGATGTGTAACGCAGTAGTATAATTTTTTTTTCTAGATCAACTACAATAAAACCTTTCAGATATGAGCAGTAATTTAGAATTTTTATCAAACCATATTATAGAAAAAAATACCTCAGAGATTTTAACTATAGAGAAGAATTTAATAAATATTTTAGGTGTTGAATTCCCGGTATTGGTTAATGATAAGGGAAGTTTTGTAAGGATTAAAAACATAAAATTGGACGAAGCGACATCGTCAAGGTTGACTTGTCAAATGTGGAGCTTGAATTTTTTAAATTGGACCCTTCAAAAATCAAATAATTATTTCGGATTTTCTGACTTAAGAGAAAGAGTTGTTAAATTACTAGTTACAACAATGGGTAATCTCGAAAGGAGTGATACCCTAGATGATGTGGTTTCTTTAACCACATATTTAGAGAAAGAAAGAAATTTTATGGACGATGGTGTGATTAATGAATCTAAAGCTACGGCAAGCTAAAATGTCTCACTTATTAATAGTAGCCTTTCTAGTTTTTTACACTAAAAAAACGAGTTTAGTATAAAACTCAATAGCGAGTTAGCGCACAAAATATCATAACAGCAATGATGGTACTTCTTTGCTATACACATACCTGAATAGATGTGATAGCCTAGATAAATTAGAATTTGATCTGTGATCAATATTTTCTAATTAATGTATGTTTATTTCTAACAGAAATAAATTAAGAATACTGCTTTCACGATGATTTTAAAACAGTATAAATGATTATACAAGATACAAATACAAGAGCAATCCCTTTTTTGAGAATAGATGAATATCCTCAGGTTAGGATACAGGATAAAGAATCGTATTTATTCCATTACACATTTGATAAACAATTTAGTCATGATCTTTGGCATTATTATCTAAACTTTTTGCCACATAATTTTCAGCATGAAGTCTTACGATTTAGAAGATGGCAGGATCGGTACAATTGTTTATTAGGAAAGCTAATGGTATATATAGGATTTAAGATGTTTTACAATTCAGAATTGGCGTTCGAAAATTTTTTAAAAAATTCTTACGGCAAGCCATATATAAAAAATTGTTCATTGAATTTTAATATTTCTCATAGCGGAAATACCGTGGTGTGTATTTTTAGCAAACAAGCCGTTGGTATAGATGTAGAAGAAGCTAAGGATATTGAATTTACGCTATTCGAAAATGTATTTACCGATAAGGAAATGAAAGAGATTAGTAGGTTGGGTCTCTTTAAATTTTATGAATATTGGACCAAAAAAGAAGCTGTTATAAAAGCGATAGGGAAAGGAATGTCAATACCTCTTCTCGATATAGAAGTAAAAGATAATCATTGCGTATATGAGAACGTAAAATGGAACATAAAAAGTCTACAATTAAATACCATGCATTGTGCTGTAGCATCTAAATCTACTACAAACAACATCAACGTATTTAAGGTAGTTTTCTGACTTATTATTGGATAACTTTTATGATCCTATGAAAACATAATTTCGATAAGGATTATTTTGTTTTTTTATTATTTTCTGTATTGAAAGTCTGTACGTAGTAGTACAGACTTTTTTTGTTTTTAAATAAGGGAAAAGAGTATTAATTTTTGTTTAAGCTCTCTAAAAAAATTATTTACTACATTTAGAGTATGCCAAATTCACTACTGTTTATACCTGATATTTCTGGTTTTACTCACTTCGTACAAAACACTGAAATAGCGCATAGTCAACACGTTATTTCTGAGCTGTTAGAAGTTCTCATTAATGCGAATACGCAAAACCTTCAATTAGCAGAAATAGAAGGAGATGCATTATTTTTTTTTAAAGAAAATGAAATTCCTTCACAAGAAAAACTTCTTGCTCAGATTGAAACTATGTTCACAGCATTTTATAGTCATCTTAAACGTCTGGAAAAAAATCGTATATGCCCCTGTAATGCTTGTGCTACAGCCCCTAATTTGAAATTAAAGGTTATAGCGCATGCCGGCGATTTACAATTTATTACAGTACAAGGAAAGAGTAAGCCCTTTGGTCAATCGGTTATAGAAATTCATAGACTTTTGAAAAATTCTATCGCAAGTAATAATTATGCGTTGCTTAGTGAAAAGTTATTAAAGATAGTTGGTCTTTCTTCAGATTATGAGAGTAAATTATACCATTTTCGTCAAGGTAGAGATGTATATGATACTAATGAGATTAGATATTCCTTTTCTGAAATTGATAATGATAAATTGAAGCTTAATCCGTTTGAGACCCCCAAAGTTGTAAATTTTAAATGCTCACCAGGTATTGTATTGCATAAAAAATTTGATATTTCGGCAGTACAATTGTTAGAGTATATTACTAACTATAGTTATAGACATTACTGGGTAAAAGGTGTGGACAAATTCGAATATAATCCTAATGAAGTAACCCGATTAGGAACTGAACATGTTTGTGTTATTGACGGTAAAAGATTAAACTTTATCACGGTTACAAAAAAGGCTAATCCAGACGAAATTGTTTATGGCGAGTACACTACTGATATTCCCATAGACGAAATGTATCAGTTTTTTATTATTACTTCCGTATCTGAAAAAACATGTAATCTTACGATAGAAATATTTCCTAAAGCAAAATCATTATTAAAAAAACTAATTCTATCTTTATTTATGAAAAGAGCGATTAAAAACTCTTTACAAATATCAATTAATAATCTCGAAACATTTATACTTAAAGGTGGGGTTAAAGAAGATCCAGAATCCGTTCAAGTTGCATCCCACGAGAGCCTTTAATTAGAATTGCTCCTTGTATGTTTTTTAATTTCCAGTTTTTTGCAAGTTGATCATAGGATTCATACTTATTAATATTAGCTTGAATAGTATTGGTAGCAAAAAAGTTGCTTCCAATTAAGTATATCTCATCGGCATCGGTACCACTAATTTTATCGGCTATTTTTTGATGTTCAATTGCAGCATCTTTGCCAAGTTCAAACATATCCCCTAAAAAAACGATTTTAGCTTCATAATTGGTTTGACTAAAATTGTCTATTGCCGCTTCCATACTTGTTGGATTTGCATTATACGCATCTAAAATAATTGTGTAGTTAGCTTTTTTTATGATTTGAGAACGATTATTTGTTGGAATATATGATTCTATTGCCGCTTTTATCTTTTCTTCACTAATTTTAAAAAAACTCCCAAAAGCAATAGCAGCAGCTATATTTGTAAAATTATACGCACCAATTAGATTGCTGTTTATGGTATGATTTTTATAAGAAACCCTAACAGTGGGATTAGAGTTCAATAATTGAACAGTAACATCACCAGTATTAGATTGTGAAAAACCATACGTATTTATTCCAGAGGAAGCGTTAACTAGTTTTTCATCTTCCAGATTTAGTATAATTAGTTTATTTCGCTTTTTTAAATGTCTATATAGTTCAGTTTTTCCTTTTAACACTCCTTCGATACCTCCAAAACCTTCCAGGTGTGCTTTTCCGATATTAGTTATGTAACCATAATCTGGCTTTGCAATAGAGGATAGTTGATCTATTTCGCCAATATGATTAGCGCCCATTTCTATAATACCAATCTCGGTTTGGCTGGTCATGGATAAAAGAGTCAAGGGCACACCTATATGATTGTTTAAGTTTCCAGTTGTTGCTGTAGTTGTATAACTGGTGGAGAGAACACAATTAATTAATTCTTTTGTGGTCGTTTTTCCATTACTCCCGGTTAGTCCAATTATAGGAATATTAAGATATTGCCTGTGATATGATGCTAATTCCTGTAAGGTCTTTAGAACATCATCAACTACTATGTATTGATCAGATTTTTTGTATTCTGCTTCATCAATTACAACGTGAGCGGCTCCTAGCTCCATAGCTTTTTCTGCATATGTATTTCCATTAAAGTTTTCTCCTTTCAATGCAAAAAAAATGGTGTTACTGGCAATTTTACGAGTATCCGTACACACACCTTCACTATTTAGAAATAATTGATGTAATTGAGCGATAACCATATGATATAACGGTATTAAAAAACCCTGACAACATGTGCAGGGCTTTTTTATTTATACGAACTTAATTATAATATATTTTCTTCTCTATATTATTATCTTCTTGGTTTCTGGTGTCTAGGTGTTTTTTGCTTTCTAGCTTTTGTACCTACTCTAGACATAGCATTTCTGAAACCGATATAATCTGTTGCCATATCCTGTGGCAAAAATCTTCTTTGCGCAGGATCTAACCAATACGCTCTATCTTTCCAAGAACCTCCTTTGTACACTCTTACATTATCATCTACAATAGTTGTTCTTTTACTAGACTCATCATATCTTCTATCTAATTTTGTGCTATCTTCTGCATCTGGACCTACATAGTGTATAGGGGCATTGTACATCCTTCTATTCGGTAAGTTTTCATCCTGATACCCTTCAAAATATCTAGAAGAACTTTTATCACCATCTCTATAGTTTCTATTGTCACTATCTGTAAAGTTGGTTCTCATATAAGTTTCATTCTCATCGATAGGCACTTGTAAAATTCCGCCTGGTAATACTCTTGCTATAATTTTACCATTACTTAAAGTATCATACACGATAGAGTCAGTCATTACAACTTTTACTGTTCCATCAGGATTTATTGCGTTTTTAGTGTATATATTACCTCTATAGTAGTTAAAATCATTGTATTCATCATCTACAATAGGTCTGTATACATCTGCTACCCATTCTGCAACATTTCCAGCCATGTCATATAATCCATAGTCGTTAGGGTCATAAGATTTTACAGGAGCAGTAATGTCTGCACCATCATCACTCCAACCAGCGATACCACCATAGTCACCATCACCTTGCTTAAAGTTTGCTAATTGATCTCCGCGAGTACTTCTTTTTCCTGAACGAGTATATTTTCCACTCCATGGATATTTTTTTCTACCTCTATAGATATTATAACTTCTGATTTCAACCAAACCTAAAGCTGCATATTCCCACTCTGCTTCTGTTGGTAGTCTGTATTTTGGAAGAAGTAATCCATCTTTACGTTGGATGTATAATCCGGTTGAATCGTTTGTTTTTTCATATTTTTCTGAAGCTCTACCTCCTCTGATTGCTTCATCATTACCACCATAGGTTTGAGAAGGAGCGTTTAGATAGGTTTCAGTGTCGAAAGTACTTTCTGCAGAAACATCTTCAAAAGGAGCATTTTCTTTAATTACCTGCTCTTCTTCAAGAATTCTTTCGTTAACTCGGTTAGTTCTCCAATTACTAAATTCTACAGCTTGTATCCAGTTTACACCTACAACAGGATAATTAGCATAGGCAGGGTGGCGAAGATAATTATTCGTCATCATTTCGTTAAAACCTAAGCGGTTTCTCCATACTAATGTATCAGGAAGTGCTCCATAATAGATATTTCTATATTTTGGTTCAGTAGGAGGATAAACGCCTTTCAACCAGTCTAAATATTCAAGATACATAATATTGGTCACCTCTGTCTCATCCATATAAAAGGATTGAACATGTTGTTGCGTAGGAGTGTTATTCCAGTCGTGCATAACATCATCCTGTACACGTCCCATTGTAAAGGTACCTCCTTCAATAAAAACTAAACCTGGACCTGTTTCCTGCTCTTTGTAGTTTGTGTTTACCTGAAATCCACCATCTTTGGAATTGTATTTCCATCCAGTGGCTCTGGAACTGTCGCCATAGTTGTTTTTCGAACAACTAAACAGTAAGACACTAATAAGAAGTGCCATTAGCGATTTAAAAATAAACGCGTTTTTCATAATCTTAAGTTCGTTAAAAGTAGAAATTAGGGCTCGCAATATAATAATAAACGTTAAAAATACCCTAATTTTTTTTAATTATTATCAATTCACAATTTTTTATGAATTTATAACGACTTTGGTTTAACGCAATATTTCTAAATTTATTATTTATTTCAAAAGAAAAACTGCAAAATTTGAATTCCTTTAAAAAAATTTTACTCTCATCAATTATGAAGTGTAATATTTTTAATTGCACTTTTAGTAATTTGATTTGTTATGCTGTTAATAGACTGCTATGTCTTGTATAAGAAAAGTTTTTAGATGAATTTTCCATAAAAAGATACAGTATATAAGATATTCTTAAAATATACGTTTACAAATCAGTGACCAGAAAAAAATAATGGCTCACTATTTTTTAATCGCTAAATAACTATATATTTGTCAAACTCAATTTTTGCAGGCATGAAAAAAACAATTATCCTTGGCCTTGTGTGTTTATCACTATCAAATTTTAATGCAAGAGCACAGGAACAAGACAGAGCAATTACAACGGCTACACCATTTTTATTAATCGCAGCAGATGCTCGAGCAGCCGGATTAGGGGATCAAGGGGTTGCTACATCTCCAGATGCATTTTCACAACAATGGAACCCGGCTAAGTATGCGTTTATAAAGAAAAAACAAGCTGTTGGTGTTAATTACACACCCTATCTAAGTAATCTGGTTAATGATATATTTTTAGGTAATGTAAATTATTACAACCGCTTAAACGAACGAAGTGCTTTTGCGGCTAGCTTTAGATATTTTAGCCTTGGAGATATAGAATTCAGACAGACGGGTGATCCAAATGAGCTTGCAAATACGCAAAGACCTAATGAGTTTACTTTAGATATCTCTTATGCACTAAAGCTTAATGATCGTTTCTCTATGGCGGTAGCCGGACGTTACCTTAGATCTGATCTTAGGCTGCAAGGACTTGGTGGGGATGCAAGTGCAGCAGGTAGTTTTGGTGTTGATATTTCTGGTTTTTACAGAAGTGATGAGATAGCCTTTAGCTCTTTTAATGGTAGATGGAGAGCTGGAGCTACAATATCTAATATTGGTCCAAAAATTAGATATGACGATGCGGGTCAAGAAAACTTTATACCAACTAACTTTAGAATTGGTGGAGCTTTTGACTTCATCTTTAACGAAGACAATAGAATATCACCATCTATAGAGTTTAGCAAGTTATTAGTGCCTACGCCAAAAGATTTTGATAATGATGGGGATATTGATGCAGAAGATAATAGAGAATATCAGGATATTAGCGAATTTGGAGCTATATTCTCGTCATGGGGGGATGCTCCTGATGGATTTAGTGAAGAATTAAAAGAAATAACATGGTCACTTGGTGCAGAATATATGTATCGTGACGTATTTGCCTTTAGAGCAGGTTATTTTAATGAAGCAGAAGATAAAGGAGCGCGTAAGTTCTTATCGCTTGGAGCAGGATTTAGATATACTTCTATCAATTTAGATGTATCTTATTTGTTCTCTACATCAGCTGTTAAGAGTCCACTTGAAGGAACGCTTCGTTTTGGTCTTACCTTTGCTTTTGGAGACGATTATAACGATTAGTATAAAATACTATCTTTAACTATATAATGTAACAAAAAAGTATCAAGCTCTTGTTTGATACTTTTTTTGATTGTAGTACATTGTGAAGATATTAGCAGTTGATAAAAAAACAGGAGCTTCAATGCTATATGCAATGTTGTTAACAGAATTTAGCAACGAGTAGTAATGTCCTTGTCTTACAATAAAAATAAAATCAACAGATGAAAGAACTAGAAATAAAATCTGTTTTGCAGGTGTATGACTCATTTGACGAATTGCAACCTGATATCCAGGAACTAATGCATCACTCTATAAAGATAAGAGATAAAGCATATGCTCCATATTCAGAATTTTTAGTGGGAGCGGCTTTATTGTTAAAAAATGGAGAAATTGTTTTAGGAAATAATCAGGAAAATGCTTGTTACCCATCCGGCCTTTGCGCAGAACGAACAGCAATCTACTACGCCGGAGCTAATTTTCCCGGAGTTTCTATTGTTAGAATGGCACTGTCGGCAAGATCCTTAAAATATCAATTACTTACGCCAACACCGCCGTGTGGCGCTTGCAGGCAGGCTATAGCAGAATATGAGATAAAACAGGAAGAGCCGATTGAGATTTATTTTATGGGAGAAACCGGAAAAGTTGTTAAATCTTCTTCGTTATCTAATTTATTGCCTCTTATTTTTGATAATTCGTATTTATAACGTTTTCGTTGATTTAATTAGAAAACTCCTTTTTCCTTAATTTCGAATATGTTATTTTTGTTTTTAGTTCTCTAAAAAAAATCGGAGGGGAAATTAAAAGAATATCAGTTTTTTAAACTGTTTTTTTGTAATACAAATTAGCACAATTGTAAATGAAAAAAATAACCAAAGAAGTTTACCTTAATTGGTACGAAGAAATGCTTTTCTGGAGAAAATTCGAGGATAAGCTGGCACAAGTCTATATTCAACAAAAAGTAAGAGGTTTTTTGCACTTATATAATGGTCAAGAGGCTATTTTGGCGGGTGCTTTGCACGCTATGGATCTTACAAAAGATCGCATGATTACTGCATATCGAAACCACGTGCAGCCTATCGGTATGGGAGTAGATCCAAAACGAGTAATGGCAGAGTTATATGGTAAAGGAACAGGTACTTCTCAAGGTTTAGGAGGATCGATGCATATTTTTTCTAAAGAGCACCGTTTTTATGGAGGTCATGGTATTGTGGGAGGACAAATACCTTTGGGTGCGGGACTTGCTTTTGCTGATAAATATCATAAAAGAGATTCGGTTACATTAACTTTTATGGGTGATGGTGCAACACGGCAGGGATCTCTTCATGAAACATTCAATTTAGCAATGCTCTGGAATTTGCCGGTTGTGTTCTGTGTTGAAAATAACGGCTACGCCATGGGGACATCTGTAGAACGAACAGCAAACCATTCTGATATCTGGAAATTAGGATTAGGATATGAAATGCCTTGTGGCCCGGTAGACGCTATGAATCCTGTAAAGGTTGCCGAGGCTATGGATGAAGCTATTACCAGGGCAAGAACAGGAGGAGGTCCAACGTTCTTAGAACTGAAAACATATAGATACAGAGGGCATTCGATGAGTGATGCACAAAAATATCGTACAAAAGACGAAGTTGCAGAATATCAAAAAATTGATCCTATCACTCAGGTGCTTGATATAATTAAAGAAAAAAAGCATGCTAGCGAAGATGAAATAGCTGCAATAGATAAAAGAGTAAAAGAAAGGGTTGCAGAATGTCAAAAGTTTGCTGAAGATTCACCATTCCCAGAAAAGAATGTGATGTATGATGTCGTATATGAGCAAGATGATTACCCATTCTTATCACACAAACTATAATAAATTATGGCTACAGTTATTAATATGCCGCGATTGAGTGACACCATGGAAGAAGGGGTAGTTGCGAAGTGGCTTGTTAAAAAAGGAGATAAAATTAGTGAAGGCGATATCCTTGCTGAGATTGAGACCGATAAAGCGACTATGGAATTTGAATCTTTTTATGAAGGAACATTACTTCATATCGGTATTCAAGAAGGAGAAACTGCACCTGTAGACCAATTGCTTGCGATCATAGGTGATGAAGGGGAGGATATATCAGATTTATTGAATGGAAACCCTGATTCAAAAGCCGAAGGCTCTGCTGAAGGAAAAGAAGAAAATCCTACTGAAGAAAAAGTAGAAGAATCAACAACAGCTTCTGAAGAAACAGCAGAGGTCCCAGAAGGAGTAGAGGTTATTACAATGCCTCGACTTAGTGATACGATGGAAGAAGGTACTGTGGCTACCTGGCTTAAAAAAGTAGGAGATAGTGTCGAAGAAGGGGATATTCTGGCAGAGATTGAAACCGATAAGGCTACCATGGAGTTTGAATCGTTTTACAATGGAACTTTATTGCACATCGGTATAAATGAAGGAGAAACAGCACCTGTGGATGCATTGTTGGCCATAATTGGGCCAGCTGGTACAGATATCTCTAAAATTAAAGATGGTGGCACAACTACAACAACAGCATCATCAGCTGAAAAAACAGAAGCTCCTAAAGAAGAAGAAAAGCAAACCGATACCGCCGATAGTTCTGCTTCGGGAGGTGGAGCCAGAGCTAAAGGAGGAAGAATATTTGCTTCGCCATTGGCAAAAAAAATAGCCTCTGATAAAGGGATTGATCTTTCTCAAATAAAAGGTACTGGTGAGAATGGGCGTATCATTAAAAAAGATGTAGAGTCATTTACACCAGCTGCAGCCGCAGCTAGTAGTTCTGCTTCAGCAAAAGAAACAAAAGCATCATCAGTTGCACAACCATTTACTCCAGCAGGAGAAGAAAGCTTTGAAGAAGTGAAGAATTCGCAAATGCGAAAAGCAATAGCTAAAAGTCTATCTGCTTCAAAGTTTAGTGCGCCTCATTATTATCTTACGATCGAAGTAGATATGGATAATGCCATCTCTTCTCGAAAAACGATCAATGAGTTACCAGATACCAAGGTGTCTTTTAATGACATGGTGGTCAAAGCATGTGCTATGGCGTTAAGAAGACATCCTCAGGTAAATACAACTTGGAAAGATGATGTTACCGTGTATAGTAAACACATTAGCATCGGAGTTGCAGTTGCAGTTCCTGATGGTTTAGTAGTGCCTGTATTACCTTTCACAGACCAGATGAGTATTATGGAAATCGACACTAAAGTTCGTGACTTAGCTACAAGAGCAAGAGACAAAAAGCTAACCCCTCAAGAGATGAGTGGTAGTACTTTTACGGTATCTAATTTAGGAATGTTCGGTATTCAGGAGTTTACTTCAATTATTAATCAACCAAATTCTGCAATACTATCTGTAGGTGCAATTGTAAAAAAACCAGTAGTAAAAAATGATCAGGTTGTCGTAGGAAATACCATGAAGGTTACCTTGGCATGTGACCACAGAACCGTTGATGGTGCTACAGGAGCACAATTCTTACAAACGTTAAGACAGTACCTCGAAAATCCAGTGACAATGCTAGCGTAATCAAGAGTTTGGCTATTTATATAAAAAATCCCGCTTCAATTGGAGCGGGATTTTTATCTTTATCTCAAATAATAATATATGAAAAGATATATAGCAGTAATACTAATTTCATTATTGTTTGTTAATTGTAAACAAACAACTGCTGCACAAGAGCAAACGATTACCTTTGATAAGGTAAAAGTCTCAGAAATAGATAGTATTATGAGTTTTTTGGCTAGTGATGAGTTGGCAGGCAGAGATACAGGGAGTGAAGGGCTAGAAAAAGCAGCAAACTTTATTGAAGAAGAATTTAAGAAATATGGTGTTGCGTCTTATTTCGAAACATATAGGGATATTTTTGATGCTAATGGTATTAAAACATATAATGTAGTTGGGTATTTAGAAGGCTTGGATCCGACCTTAACAAACGAATTTGTTATCGTAGGGGCCCATTTTGATCATATTGGTACGTCAAAAGATGTTGATGGGGATACTATTGCTAATGGAGCAAATGATAATGCTGCAGGAACTACAGCGGTAATCTCTCTGGCCAAGAAATTTTCTCAGTTAAAAAATAATAAGAGAAGTATACTTTTCGTATTATTTGGAGCCGAAGAAAAAGGGCTGCTTGGATCTAAACACTTAGCCAAAACATTGAAAGAAAAAGATATTGATTTGTATATGATGCTAAATTTTGAAATGATTGGCGTACCGTTAAATGATAAACCCTATAAGGCGTATATCACGGGCTTTGAAAAATCGAACATGGCTGCCAAAATCAATGCATATTCGGATCAAGATAAGTTGATAGGCTTTTTGTCAAAAGCAAAAGAGTTTCAATTATTTCAGAGAAGCGATAATTATCCGTTTTATTCAGCGTTTAATGTACCTTGTCAAACGATATCTACATTTGATTTTACGAATTACAAGTATTATCATCACGTAGATGATGAAATATCTGAAATGAATTTTGAGTTTATGGCAGAGTTGATAAATGACTGTATTCCGGTACTTACAAAAATAGTGACAACCCCAGGCAAAGAAATTAGACTCAATTAATTTTCTCTATTTAATATAGAATATGAAGAACGTTATTATTACAGGAGCTAGCAGAGGTATAGGTTTCGAAATGGTAAAACTTTTTGCAGATGCAGGGCATCGCGTATTGGCTTTGTCTCGAAATGAAAAACCTATTGTTTCTGTTCAGCATAAAAACATACACGCGTTTTCGTTTGATATTTGTAGGCAAGAGGATCTACAAAAGATGGTAGCTTTTGTGTCTAAAGAATGGAAACAAGTTGATATTTTAATTAACAATGCGGGTAGGTTGTTAAATAAACCCTTTAGTGAAATTTCTACTCAAGAGTTTGAAGCCGTGTATCAGGTGAATGTATTTGGTGTTGCCGAAATTACAAGATTACTACTGCCGTTTATGAAATCAGGAAGTCATGTAGTTACTATAAGTAGTATGGGAGGGATTCAGGGTAGTATGAAATTTCCAGGTTTGGCAGCTTACAGTTCTAGTAAAGGTGCAGTAATTACATTAAATGAACTGCTGGCCGAAGAATATAAAGAAAGTGGTATTGCTTTTAATGTTTTGGCATTGGGAGCTGTGCAAACCGAAATGCTTGAAGAAGCTTTTCCGGGATACCAAGCTCCACTAACCGCATTAGAAATGGCAACCTATATAAAAGATTTTTCTCTAACAGGAAATACATTTTATAATGGTAAAGTATTACAAGTGTCTAATAGTACTCCATAAATAAGGTAAACGATTAAAAATTAATAGAATTAAAACCCTGCTACGTGCGTGTTTTGCATACTTAGGTACTGATAAAATTGATTGACCGTAAGTATTTTCTTTAACTCCTGATTCTGAAAATAAACCAAATTACTGATGTTTCTTGATTTTTCGTTTGCAGATACATTAGATTGCAATACTTTATTAACCTTAACAGAATAATCAAAAATAATTTTTTGAATTATAGTGCTTGCATTGATGGTTAGATTAAGCTCTTTCTGTAGTTCGATTCCTTTCTCAATAGCTAATTTTCGCAGAATTTTTTTCTCTTGTTTCTCTTGTTTCAGTTGTTGCTCTTTTTCCTCGGTTTGAGCTATGCTACTAATAGAAATAAAAAGAACAACCATAGTCATTAATGTTTTCATAATTAATAAACCCCCTTACGTTAATTTTTAAAAAGTTGAGGCTTTAAAAGTATTAATAATTGATTAACAGCAGATTGAAAAAATAAAATACTCGATAAATGTTAATTTTTTTCGTCAAAAAGCTATAATTTGACGGTTTGTTTATTGAAAATCTATTGTAAAACCGTAAAAATAAACTTTAGATGTAGTTATGATTTGCAGTTAGCTAATAGTGTGTTTTTTATGGTTTTTCTGGAGGAAAATTCAATAAGAGTGAAGTCAATATAATAAGTATATTTACTTTTTACTCTTGGCGTAGTTGGAGTGGCTTTTAATCTAATTTTGTAAAGATGGTTCTGGTATGTTTCTTTCCAAAAACTTCCAGGGTTTCGTGCTTTAGATCTTGGGTTCTTTATTGGGATTATAAACTTTTCAGTGTTTTTTCCTAGCTGTAGAATTCCATTTTCATTGTCCTTAAATCTTCCGAAATACAGTCTTTCGTATGAAGTGTCCCCGGCGTTTACCATAAATAAACAATCGCATGCATTAATTTCTTCCCAAGTAAAATTTAGATCTTTAATCGAGAATTTCTCTACATACTTCGGGGCTTTTATCTCTGGTAATTTTGTGTCTGAGATATTACGCTTTTCAATAGATTTAAAAGTAATTTTGGTGGTTTTAAGAGTTTCCTCATCAATCTTTATGTTCGACGTTTTGATAAGAGTCAGAAGAGTATCGATTCTGGATTCGAAAACTACTTTGGTTTTTACGATTTTGACTGAATCAGAAATGTTTTTAAAAGGTTCAATAAATTCTACTTTTTTAACCATAAGACTATCCTCCAGAAAAATTTTGTCTTGATCTGTTTCTGTACTAAAGTCCGGATATCCTTTTATCAACATTTCTTTATCAATAACTTCTTGAAGTTTTTGCGCGATTACTATGGCGTATGCTTCTTTTTTAGAGATCGTAGTGTTTTTCTCAAACAGTTCTGAATCTTCACTTCTTTGAATTTCAGCTTCTTTCGGCGCATTCTTTGAGCATCCAAAAAATACAATGACAAGTAAGCTGTACACTACATATGGCTTCATGATTTTACTCTAAATTTTAGTTTTGTAATTTGTCCTTTTGATCTTATGGATTCTATAATTTCAATATTTTTGAGGTTTTGAGTTGGTGTTGTTAATACATTAATGAAATTTTCTTTACTGTATATTTCTATTCCTAATCCATATGGTAGTACTTGAAAAATAGTAACATCATCAGAAATCATTTTGGAAAGTTCTTCTCTTCTTTTTTTCCAATCTTCGACATTGCCATTGGCATAATAATGTAGCATTAAAGCATAATCATCTGTTTTAATTTTTAAATGTTCGTTGGTTTTTGAAGATGCTATACGATAAATAGTATCCGTTTTATGGTAAGGGGATTGTATCACAAAATGAATATAATCATCTGGGGTTCTCCAGGAAAAACATCCGATACTATCGCTTTTTATTTTAAATGGAGATTCTCTGTCGTTAAGAATTGTGATATCAATGGGTGTTCTTGTGATGGGTTGATTTCGGTCTTGATCAATAAAGCAAAAGCTAAAGGTGTGGGGTGTTGGTATGAAAAAATACAGTATTAGCGCTAATAAAAAGCCGATAGATATAAACCAGAGCCATTTAGAAATTTTAAAAGAACTCTTTTTAGAACCCAAATTAGAATGCATAGATTTAAATTCATTCCAATGGGTATACCCACAATATTGGGATAATATATTTAAGATGTCGATACGTGGTAATTTTTCTGAAGAGTTTTTGAAATAACTATAAAATGATTTTTCGCTGATACTAGCTTTGGTTTCTTTTTGTAGATCCTCTTGAAACAGGATAATATCGTGTCCTTTCCATTTAGAAATATCAAAACTCGAAGCAGCATTATGTTTTAAAAACCGTTTTGCTACAGCTTTTTTAAGGAGATCGAATTGTATTTTGTCTTCAGATGTAATTTTTATAAATATTTAATAATAAGTTGATTGTGCTTTGTAAAGTAATTTACAATCATTTTACAAGGGGTATACTACCCAAAAAACGTACCTGTTGATAGGTTTGCTTTCATAGTAACAAGATAAAAATAATAAAAATGAAATCGAACAAATTAAAGGGTATAAAGTCAGTATTGTTAATGAGTATTTTGATTCTGGGTTGTTCTTGCTCAAAACAGGCAAATGATTCTAAGATGAAATCTGAAATTTTAATGTTGGACGAAACAGGAGAAACTCCTAGCCTTAATGCTTATCGTGAACAGGAAGAAATAATTCAAAAAAAGAAAAATAGTAATATAAAGATTAAAATCATAAAAAATGCTACTGCCAGGATGAAGGTTAAAAGTGTAAAAGAAACAACCCAACGGGCCAAGCAAATTGTAGCGGAGTACCAGGGGTATGTTTCTGATGAGCGTTACACAAATACGAATCATACCCAAGAAAATCGATTTACAATAAGAATACCTCAAAAGTATTTCGATACTGTAATTGAAAAAATATGCGAAAGCGCAGAATTCATGGATTACAAGAATATATCGACTATCGATGTAACCGAAGAATATATTGATCTAAATGCACGATTAAAAACTAAACTGGAAGTAAAGCAGCGGTACGAGACTATTTTACGTACAAATGCTAAAACCGTGAAAGATATCTTGGCTACTGAAGAAAAACTAAATCAGATACAGGAAGAGATTGAAGCAGCTCAAGGTCGTTTAAGTTATCTAAGCTCTCAAGTCGTTTTTAGCACAATTCAACTAGATCTGTACGAGCTGGTCATTCCTAAGAAAATACCAGAGCACTATACTCCAGGTTTTTTAAATAGAGTTCAAGTTGGATTATCTTTTGGTTGGTCTTTGATCGAGTATTTTGTTCTTGTATTGTTTTATATATGGCCATTCCTTATTTTAGGGATGTTGATTTTCGTATATTTTAAATGGATAAAAAAGTAAAATAATGGGTTAAGTGCACCTTTATGATGTACACTTAATTTTGTATTTTGCGCAAGTGAAGCATATACTAGCTAGATACATACCCGAACGTGCTGTAGAACCTGCATTTGACTTAATTGTAAAATGTAATGTACATCTTAAGATTGTTAACGAGCGAGTTACACGTCATGGTGATTACAGAAAAACAACCGACGGGAGACATCAAATTACTGTTAATGCTTCACTTAATAAATACAGATTTCTTATTACATTAATCCATGAAATTGCGCATTTGGTTGCTTTTGAAAAATACGGGAGATATATAAAACCACATGGCATAGAATGGAAAAGAACTTTTCAGCAATTAATGCTGCCGTATATAAATCCAGAAGTTTTTCCTTCTAAGTTATTGCCAGTTATTGCTCATCATTTTAAAAATCCAAGAGCCAGTAGCGATACCGATGAAAAACTCTCCTTAGTACTCAAACAATATGACCCTGCCAACGATAAAAATTATATCTTTGAACTGCCTTTAGGAAGTACATTTAGGCTATATAACGGAAAGATTTTTAAAAAAGGTAATAAAAAGGTGAAACGATACGAATGTGTAGAATTAAGTACTGGTAGAACGTATCTTTTTAATCCTAATGCCGAGGTCGAATTATTGAATTAATTATGAATAAAAATTATTATGCCATATTAATGGCCGGTGGAGTAGGATCCAGATTTTGGCCCGTGAGCACATCTGATTTCCCAAAGCAGTTTCATGATATGCTGGGTACAGGCCAAACCTTAATCCAATGTACGTTTTCTCGTTTAGCAAAAATAGTTCCTAAAGAAAATATTTTTGTACTCACCAATGAGAAATATAATGATTTAGTGCTTCAGCAATTACCAGAGGTTAAGCAAAGGCAAGTAGTTACAGAACCTGCAATGCGTAATACTGCTCCGTGTATCTTATATGCAGCGATGAAAATTCAAAAAGAAAATTCAGATGCGGTAATGGTTGTTGCACCAAGTGATCATTGGATCGAGGATGAGAATGCTTTTGTCGAAAATTTACAACAAAGTTTTACGGCCTGTTCTCAAAACAATATTTTAATGACTCTTGGGATTCAGCCTACATTTGCTAACACTGGATATGGGTATATTCAATATAAAAAAGAGAATAATCCTATTAAAGAAGTAACCCAGTTTACCGAAAAGCCGAATTATGAAAAGGCTAAAGAATTTTTAAATGCAGGCAATTATTTATGGAACGCAGGAATTTTTATTTGGAGTGCAAATAGCATCATAAGTGCCTTTTCAGAATTTCAAAAAGAGATGACCGATTTATTTGAAAAAGGATTGGATGTGTATAATACGGAAGAGGAAGAGGCTTTTATAGAAGCAAATTATGCCTTGGCCGAAAATATTTCTATTGATTATGCTATTTTAGAAAAAGCTCAGAATGTGTATGTGCTTCCTGCGACATTCGACTGGAATGATCTTGGAACATGGGGCTCATTATATGATAAGCTGGATAAAACAGACGCTGGCAACGCTGTGGTTAATGCTAAGGTTCTTGCACATGAAGCTAAAGGCAACATGATCAAAACTTCAAAGGATAAAATTGTAGTCGTAGATGGATTAGAAGATTATATTATTGTAGACAAAGAAGATGTGCTTTTGATTTATCCTAAAAAGAAAGAACAAGATATTAAAGAAGTGCTTAAAAAAGTAAAAGAAACATACGGAGAAAAATACGGATAAAACCCATGGAAGAAAATGCTAATCAACCACTTTCTCAAGAGCAGACAACCGAGTCTGTAAAAAGAGATGCAAAAGGCTTATTTTCGAGCATAAGTAAGTTTCTTAGAGAATTATTAAATATAAGATCAGAAACAGATAAAGATCAAACCATAGAGGATGTTAAAAATGATATTCCTTTTAAAGGTCACACTGCTTGGATTTTAATTTTTTCTGTCTTTGTTGCATCCATTGGTCTTAATGTAAGTTCTACAGCTGTGGTAATAGGTGCTATGTTAATCTCACCATTAATGGGACCTATTGTGGGTGTTGGGTTAGCCATCGCAATTAACGATATTGATACCTTAAGAAGATCTTTGGTTAATTTGGGGGTAATGGTTGGTCTTAGTGTGCTGGCTGCGACCTTATACTTTTGGGCATCTCCTTTAACAGAATTAACCCCAGAACTTGAATCTAGAACGGCACCAACAATATTGGATGTATTAGTAGCTGTTTTTGGAGGTTTGGCCCTTATTGTTGCTAAATCTAAAAAGGGAACAATGCCTAATGCCATAGCCGGAGTAGCAATTGCTACTGCATTAATGCCTCCTTTATGTACAGTAGGGTATGGTATAGCAGAGTGGAAACTTGATTATGCTCTTGGAGCCTTATATCTATTTACTATTAATGCTATTTTTATTGCTTTGTCTACCTTTATTGTATCAAAATTACTACGTTTTCCGATGCTTCGATATGCTAATTCAGCAAAAAGAAAACGAACAGCTCAATTAGCTTCATTATTGGCAATATTAGTAATGATTCCGGCAAGTTATACATTTTATACGACGTTACAAGAGAGCAATGCCGGACGTGATTATTTCCATTTCTTAGAAGATGAAATTAACTCCAATGAAAATCTGTATTTACGTAAAGATTTTTATAACTATAATGAAAGAACGATAAAGCTTTACTTTGATGGCGAAATCCCTGATGCCATAACAAGTGATCTTAAAAATGAAATCAGAAAATATGATCATATTGCAGATTTTGAACTTACTATTAATGGTAACAAAGCCCGAGGGTTGGATCAAGTTTCCAAAGCATACGATCGCGCTATAGTTGAGCTAGATAGGATTGAAAAAGAAAATGATAAACTCTTAGATGAAATTGAAGATTTAAAGATACAGATAGCCGGATTAGAAACCAATCTTCGAGAAGCCAATAAAGTGGTTCCTGTAGAGGTTCTTCCATATTTCAGTATTTCTAAAGATGCTAAAATTCGTTTTCCTGATTTGGCAGAGCTAGGATATGGTGAGGTACTACGATCGAATTTCTTAAAGGTAGATACTGTAAAAGTAATTTTTCCCAAATGGAAATTTCAGGTATCTGATAGTTTAAACGCTATTAGAGTTAATTCATTGCAAGAGTGGATTACTAAAGAGATGAAAGCAGACACCTTATATGTAGAGTAAATCTGAAAGGCAATAGCATATCACTTATTTTAAGTTTTCAAAGCATGGTAATTATGTCTTTTTCGTGCTTTTTTTAATAGAAGAGCATTCATGAAAGAACTACAATTTCCGGTCAAATTTATTTTTAACATCGCTACATTATCCAACGATTTTACCGCCAAAGATGCTAATGGTAAAACCTTTGCATATGTAAAACAGAAAATGTTTAAATTAAAAGAAGCTATTACCATTTATGAAGATGAAACTAAAGCCAAAGTAAATTTTACAATTAAAGCAGATAGATGGATTGATTTTTCAGCCGCTTATAGCTTCTTTTATAGTAATGGTGAAGAAACTGGTAAAATTGCTCGAAAAGGATGGGCATCGCTTTGGAAAGCTGAATATGAACTTATTAATCAAAATCAACAACTTCAGTATCATATCAGAGAAGAGAATGGTTGGGTTAAAGTCTTAGATTCTTTATTAGGCCAAATTCCAATACTCAGTATTTTAACAGGGTATCTATTTAACCCCTCGTATAAGGTAACCAATTTGAATACTGACATGGTAGTTAGGCTTAGAAAAGAACCTTCATTTTTTGGTAGAAGATTTCAAATAACAAAACTAAAAGATATAGATGCAGACGATCAGGAAAGGATAATCCTTGGCCTAATGATGATGATTCTTTTAGAAAGACGCAGAGGGTAGTACGGCTATAAATTATTGATAGATAAATAAATTAGATTTTATAAAAAGTATCTTATGAGAAGCAAAATGACGTTTGTATTGGTTTTTTGTATTACTTTATGGGGATATAGTCAACATAGTGACGCTATGAGATTACCTTATGCACAAATCCCTGAAGCTCCTGATAAGTATACCTCAGGAAATATTATTTCGAGATTTATAGATGGACTAGGATATCGTTATTATTGGGCGACAAAGGATCTTGAAGAAAAAGACCTGCAGTTTTCTCCTTCGGAAGAATCGAGAACTACCTTAGAGGCCATAGAACATATTTATCATTTGTCAAAAGGTATTCTTAATGCTCCTCAAAACATACCAAATATTAGAAACGCTGATAAGCTTACTCTTTCTTTTGATGAACTCAGAAAACGAACGTTGCTTAATTTTAAAAATGCGAGCGAGTTATTTTCTGGCAAATCAGCAGAAGAAGTATCTACGTATAAGGTGATTTTTCAGTCTAAGGAAAAAACAAGAGCATTTCCATTTTGGAATATGGTAAATGGGCAACTATCAGATGCAATTTATCATGTCGGTCAGATTGTGTCATTTAGGCGTTCGTCTGGCAACCCCATTAACGCGAAGGTAAATGTATTTACAGGGCAAAATGGAAACTAATTAATTGCCTATTCTCTTGTATTAGAAAAAGATTGCTTATAATCCCTTTAGCTGTGCATCGCGTACCTTCTTGAATAGGTTCGAAGAATATACAAATTCGGTTACAGCCTCGTTGTCGGTCTTAAAGATTTGAGTCTTATCACCTTCCCATTCTAAATGGCCATTTTTAAGAAAAACAATTTTTTCTCCGATTTCCATAACAGAATTCATATCATGAGTATTGATTACCGTAGTAATATCATACTCATCTGTAATTTCTTGAATTAAATTATCAATTACAATTGCCGTTTTAGGATCAAGTCCGGAATTTGGTTCGTCACAAAACAAATATTTAGGTTGCGTAACTATTGCGCGTGCTATGGCTACACGTTTTTGCATCCCGCCACTTATTTCAGAAGGTAGCTTGTCGTTTGCATTTTCTAAATTCACTCTATCCAGAACAGTATGTACTCTGTCTAACATTTCATCTTTCTTCTGTTTCGTAAACATTTTAAGAGGAAACATCACATTTTCTTCTACAGTCATCGAATCGAACAAGGCACTTCCCTGAAAAACCATACCCATCTGTTCTCTAAGCTCTCTTTGCTGTTGTTCATTCAGTTCAGAATAGGTAGCCCCATCGTAACAAATAGAGCCTTCCTCTGGTGTAAATAATCCAAGCATACACTTAAGGAAGACAGTCTTTCCGCTACCGCTGGTACCAATAATTAAATTGGTTTTACCGCGGTGAAAAGTGGTTGTTATACCTTTCAGAATAGCTTCTCCATTAAAACCTTTATGTAGATTTGTAACTTCTATCATTAGCTTAATAATAGTTGAGTGAGTATATAATTAGAGATGATAATGACCACAGTAGTCCAGACAAAGGCAGATGTACTGGCTTTACCAACTTCGAGTGCTCCCCCTCTCATGTAATATCCATGAAAAGATGGTATAGTAGCTAATAAAAATGCAAATAAAAAGGTTTTTATAAAAGCATAAGTAAGGTGATACGGGATAAATTCTTCTCGTAAGCCGGTCAAGAAATCAGTGCTAGACACAAATCCTCCATACACACCAGCGACATAAGCTCCGAATATTCCTGTAAACATAGCTATAGCAATTACAAAAGGATACGTAAACATGGCTATAATTTTAGGAAACACTAAATAGTTTAGAGAATTGATACCCATAACCTCCAAAGCATCAATCTGCTCTGTTACTCTCATAGTGCCAATGCTAGAGGTAATAAATGACCCTACTTTACCCGCCATAATTACAGAAATGAATGTGGGGGCAAACTCTAGAATAACCGATTGTCTCGAAGCAAAAGCAATTAATTTTTTGGGTATCAAAGGGTTGGTGAGATTTAAAGCCGTTTGAATGGCTACCACGGCCCCTATGAAAAATGCTAGAAATACTGTAATTCCTAATGACCCTATAATTAAGTCATCAATTTCTTTAAATATAAGATTCCGTAAAACTGAGCCTTTAGTCATTCGACTAAAAACGCCCTTTAGCATTAAAAAATAACGACCAATATCGTCTAAGTAAAACATTCCTTAAAATTAGAAAGGCTAAAATAGAAAAAAAAATAGCCATAACATTTAAGCTTGCATTAAAGTTTTACATTTGCACAAATAGTTATTTTTGCAAAAAATAAAAAAGTAATGGTAAAGAAAGTTTTTCTGGTGATTATAAGTGTACTCTTTTTTTCTGGTACAGCTCAAGAAAAAATTACGATTAAAAGCTCACCAAAGCTTGTAGTGGGTATCGTTGTCGATCAAATGAGATATGATTACTTAACCCGTTTTTATAATCGATTTGGAGAAGGAGGTTTTAAGCGCTTAATGAGCGAAGGATTCAATTGCAAAAATAACCACTTCAATTATGTGCCAACCTACACCGGGCCAGGTCATGCATCCGTGTATACGGGTACTACACCACAAAATCATGGGGTGATCTCTAATCATTGGTATGACAAGTTCAGTAAAAAAATGGTGTATTGTGCCAGCGATGCCTCTGTAAAAGTAGTCGGATCAATGAGTGAACTAGAAAAAATGTCGCCTCATCGTATGAAAACTACTACTGTTTCTGATCAAAATAGATTACATACTCAATTTAAAGGAAAGACGATTGGGATAGCGATAAAAGATAGAGGAGCAATATTACCGGCAGGACATACTGCAAATGGGGCCTACTGGTTTAGAGGTAAAGATGAAGGGAAATGGATTACGAGTACTTATTACCGTACCGAATTACCAGATTGGGTAAAGAAATTTAATGAATCGGGTAAAGCACAATCTTATTTTAAAGAGTGGAATACATTATATGATATCAAAACCTATGTTGAAAGTGGTGAAGATGAAAATACATTTGAAGGAGGCTATATTGGAAAAGAAACGGCGACTTTTCCATATGATTTATCAAAATTGAAAGATCAAAATTCTGGATACGATATTATTAAATCTTCTGCTTTCGGAAACAGTTTAACGGCTGATTTTGCAATAGCTTCAATAGAAGGAGAGCAATTGGGGTCAGATGAAGTTACAGATTTTCTAACGGTTAGTTTTTCGAGTACAGATTATGTAGGGCACAATTTTGGGGTTAACTCAAAAGAAATACAGGATACTTATTTGCGATTAGATAAGGATCTGGAGCGATTTTTAAATGCACTTGATCAGAAAGTGGGTAAGGGGCAATATACCCTTTTCTTAACAGCAGACCATGGTGCTGTACATGTACCTGCCTATTTAAAATCGGTTAAAATTCCTTCAGGGTATTTTGATTCACATGCATTTAGAAGTAAAGTAGAAACGTTTGTGAAAAGTGTGTTTAATGTTGATGGATTGATCGAAAATATTTCAAGTAATCAAGTGTTTTTTAATTATGATGTACTGACCAAAAATTCTATAAATTCAGAAGATTTGCAAAAGGCAATTGCGCATTTCGTTTTACAAGAAGATCAAATAGATAAGGTATTTACCAGAATCCAACTTGAATCTTCAAATTATACATCTGGTATTGCTGCATTAGTACAAAAAGGATTTAATCAGAAGAGGAGTGGAGATGTGGTTATCGTTTTAGATCCTGCTACGATAATGTATTCTACAAAAGGGTCTTCGCATGGGAGTGGGTTACCCTATGATACGCATGTTCCGTTATTATTTTTTGGACAAGGAATTAAAAAAGGAAGCACTACCCAAGAAACTCATATTACTGATATTGCTCCTACAATTTCTGCGTTGTTAGGAATTGCTTTTCCTAATGGAGCCACAGGCGATGTATTGCCTTTTGTATTACATTAAATAATAAGGGATAATTCAAAATGTTTACCTATATAGCAAACCGAGCTTGTCAAAGTAATACTGTTTTTAAAAACAAATAGCCTTCAGTAAGCTCGGTTTTGAACATTTTAGTTTTTAGTTTCTTCCCGCCATAACACCGCCATCGATATCCCATATGGCACCAGTTACCCACGAGGCCTGATCGGATAGTAAAAAGGTAATGCTGTTTGCTATGTCTTGTGCAGTGCCATTTCTTCCTATAGGATGAAAATTATTGAATCCCACTAATGCTTTTTGAGCTTCTTCGCTGCTCCCAAAAACAGTATCATAGACTGGGGTCTCTACCACAGCAGGAGAAACCGCGTTAACCCTAATGCCATGATCAGCTAGCTCCATTGCTAAATGTTGCGTAAGCGAATGTAAACCTGCTTTTTGCATAGAATATGCAGAAGAGGGAGTAGCTTTTACCGCTTGTTTTGCCCACATTGACCCAACATTAACGATTGATCCGCTTTTGTTTTCTTTCATCTTTTTGGCAGCAGCCTGGGTGATAAAAAAGAAACCTCTGTTAAGATCCTGATACGAATCATAATCTTCTACGGTATGATCTAAAAAGGCCTTTGGTCCAAAAATTCCTGATGCATTTACGAGATAATCTAGACGATCTAATTCTGAGATATTATCGATTAGCTTGTTCACACTTTCAGGATTGGTAATATCTGCCTGGTGTTTAATAATCGTACTGGTATCTGGTATTTTAGATGTATTCCTTCCTACTACGTGCACTGTAGCTCCTCCTATTATCAAAGTATTTACAGTAGCTTTGCCAATACCACTTGTGCCTCCTATTACTAAGGCTATTTTGTTGTTAAATGTATTCATCTTTAAAGTTTTTAAGTTATTAATATGAACAGACAAGTCTGTCTTTTTTAAATTAAATTTTTTTACCGTAATATGTTCTTGCATATAGTTAAACCTGCATTAATAGGCCATTTGCTTTGATGCAATTTACTTTCAGAAATAGAGCCTTCATATATTAAATAAATCTGTCTGGCAAGCTCTTTATTTTTTTGATCAGAATTTTGATCATGATTTTTTTCAATGATGCTTTTTATAAAGGATATGAACTCTTCTTTTTGATTTTGAATCTCTTCTCTTATTTTTCGATTTTCCTGCGGAATTTCTGCGATAGTATTAAGGCACCAACAACCGTTAAAATCTTTTTGATCAAAGAACTCTTTTAAAAAATTAAATAGCGCATAGAGTTGAGGTTTTCCTTTTTCGGCATTATTGACGAAGTTGTTAATGTCTTGTGTAAATGTGTCGTTACGATGTTTAAGGTATGCTAAACAAATATCTTCTTTTGAAGCAAAATGATTGTATAATGTAGCCTTTGCAATTCCAGCTTCTTTTATAATCTCATTAATTCCTGTTAGATTATACCCTTTTTTATAGAACAAATCAGAGGCGGTTTCGATAATATGTTGTCTTACCAGGGAGCGTTTCATGAGACAAATATAATAAAAAAGAACAAAAACAGACAAGTCTGTCTGTTTTTTGTGAAGCTATTTTGACTCTATTATGCTCTATTTATCTTAAAAGCTTTTCTTTTATATTTTTCCAGCGCAGTTTTCGAACAAAAACACCTTCGTTTTTAGAAATAAGAAAAGGTTGCTTATTCCTTCTAGCTTTAAAAAATCCGGCTAAATAATCTACAATGAGTTGAGGTTGTCTTTTGCGCAACGATAATTTGATTGAAGCGATTAAAGTGATCCAGAAACCATATCGCATACGGTAGAAAGCCTCTCCCTGTTTATATTTGGCTTTCGGGTTATAGGTATTGCCTGTTGGTTTTAGATGTTTTACATGTAGAGAATCATCGGTTTTAATTTTCCAATTGTGATATTGAGCCAACAATTCATCTACTGTATCCCAGCCCATGGCGCGTTTTAAGCCATTGATATCTTCAAAACAATTTTTTCGATAAGCTTTTAAAGCCCCGCGAATATGATCTTTATTGGTCAAACTTTCTAATATCCACGTTTTGTTTTTTTCGATATAACAGAATCCTCCAACAATTCCGATGCATTTATCTTCTTTAAAATGTGTTACAATTTTTTCTAAATAATTTTGTGGAAAAATAAGGTCTGCATCATACTTACAAATGATATCGTAGTTTGTGTCCAGTGTTTTATACCCTTGATAAAAAGCGCTAATGACTTTACTACCTGGCATATGTTCTCCTGATGAATCCGTGTTTATCAACGATATAAAATCGTGTTTTTTGATAAAGTCATTTACAATTTTTTCGGTATTATCGGTAGAATTATCATTAACTACCACTACTTTCTTGGGTAGTTTGGTTTGAGAAACGAGTGACTCTAAAGTTTTAGAAATAAAACGTTCTTCATTATGGGCGGGTATGATTATATAAATGTTCAATTTTTACGTGCTTCTCTCTGCATAAACAATATAATATCTGGGAGTAAAGAATCGTAATAAAGGCCTAAATCCAATTTTTTTAACTGGGTGGGTCCATTTTTTACGGTCTTTAATTTCCCAACCGGATTTTTCTAATAACCAATCAAACTGCCAATCTTCAAATTCGTGATAATGCCTATCCCATGGATCTGTTTTACTTCTATATGCAGGAGAAAACCATAATTTCAGTGGTATAGAAGCCACTAATTTATTGGCTTTGATATCTTTTAGTACATTAAAAGGGGCAATAAGATGCTCAAAAATTTCAAATGCTGTTACGATATCAAAATTACTATCTTGAACGGCTCTAGTATCCAGGTCCAAGTCTTCTCCAGAGGTATTAGATACAGAATACCCTTCTTTTTCCATAAACTCTACAAAAGGATTTCTCACCCCCAGATCAAGTATTTTTGCTGGGGCCGAGGTGTTTTTTCTGAGAAATTCTAATGTGTTCTTATATCTTTTATGTGGAAAAGTTCCTTCGTACATAGTATTGCATCAATAATTACGGATGTAAAAATAGGCAATTAGAAAGATTACGTTCTGCTAAACATATAGAATTTTATCCTGGGATTTAGTTTTGATAAAGAAACGCGTTAATATTCATGCCTGCCCCAACACTCGCAAATAATAAAAGATCTCCTTTGCTAATCGATTGGTTTTCTAGCTTGTCATGTAAGATAAGATCGTATAACGTTGGAATGGTGGCAACACTGCTATTTCCTAGTTTTTGAATGCTCATTGGCATAATACCTTCAGGAACTTCTTGAGCATATAGTTCGTAGAAACGTTTTACAATGGCTTCATCCATTTTTTCATTGGCCTGATGGATAAGTATTTTCTTTACATCGGTAATGTCAAAATTGGTTTTATCTAAACAAGCTTTCATTGCAAGTGGCACATGATTTAAGGCGAATTCGTAGATTTTTCGTCCGTACATTTTAATGTACTTGGTAGTATCGTTTAAAGCGTTGTTGTATGTTTTTCCGAAGAATAGAAAATTACTTTCCTCTAAAGTGTACGAAGCACTTATGGTTGAGAGTATACCACCTGCATCTTCAGTAATTTCCAGAACTGATGCTCCGGCACCATCCGAATAGATCATAGAATCCCGATCGTGTTGATCAATTACGCGAGAAAGCGTTTCTGCCCCAATTACAAGGCATCTTCTTGCCATATTACTTTTAATAAAAGATTGTGCTTGTATTACTCCTTCTATCCATCCAGGGCAACCAAATAATACATCATAGGCGACACAATATGGATTTCTTAT
This sequence comes from uncultured Aquimarina sp., assembly GCA_947497175.1. Taxonomy (GTDB): domain Bacteria; phylum Bacteroidota; class Bacteroidia; order Flavobacteriales; family Flavobacteriaceae; genus Aquimarina. The sequence continues at coordinate 40,934 of CANMFM010000006.1, forward strand.
TTTGAGTTTGTGTTTTACTCTGGAAGCAAGACTTGGTACGGTGTCGGCTTGTGAAGAATCATAATCTACGTCGCCAAAATTATGTGCAACTATAATGTAATCTAAAGTTTCGGGATCAATTTGTGCATCTTCGATTGCTTTTTCTGCTGAGATATATGCTAAATCAGAAGTATTTTGTTGATTTGATGCATATCTACGCTCTTCAATACCAGTTATTTTCTTGAATTTTTCTATGATTACATCCGTAGAGTGCTGTATTTGATCGCCGTTTTCGTTAAGAAATAAATGATTCTCAAAATCTTCATTTTTCTCAATACCTCTGGGGATGTAGCTTCCCGTGCCTATTATTTTGATACCCATTACTTTCAATTTTGTTTTCTGTGGTAAGATACGAAGTATAAAATCATATGCTATGCATGCATAACATAATTTACGATGGCTAACAGGGTTTTTTAAAAATCAAGAACGAGTCTACTAACCTGAATTCTATCCAAGGAGTTGAATAAAAAAGCGGTTACATTGAGTGATTTTTTATAACGACCTCCCGTCGCTGCTCGGGATATTATGAAGAAAAATTGTATCGATCCTTTAACACGCCTAGCATGATAAGGCTTTAAATTGAAAGTTTAGTTGTCTTCGATACAATTTTCTATCGAAAATCAATCTGACTGATGTAAATTTTCATACGTCGAACCCAGATTAATCCAGGGTTATTACAGCTTTATCTGCATGACAGTTGCGATAGAAAGTGCCCTAGTTTTGATAAGATTCGCTTTTTCTCCCTTAAAGTAAGTATCTACTGTATTGTTAAATAGGGATAACCAGGTGTCATGATGAATTTTTTCAAGTTTTTTTTTGTGGCTCAGATCCTTATGAATCTGAAGGACGTTCTCTTTGTAACTTCCTTTTCTGAATAGTTGTTGTTCCCAAAAGTCAGTTATTCTCGGTAGATGCGTTTTGAGGTCAATTTTTGCTATTTCAGTAAAGAATACTCCGATCAAAGGGTCTTTCAAGGCTTGGCTATAAAAAGCTTTAAGTAAGAACTCAATATCTCTTCTGGAGGTAATGTCTTTCACAATATACTTGATATGAATAAAGAGAGGCAACATCTATAGTTACCTCTCTTTAATTTTATGTATTCTTATTTAAGCTTCTGCTTCCATATACTCTTCAATTGGAGCACAAGTACAGATTAAATTTCTGTCTCCATATGCATCATCTACACGACGAACAGATGGCCAAAATTTGTTTTCGGCAACATAAGGTAGCGGGTATGCCGCCTGTTCTCTGGAATACGGGAAATCCCAATCATCAGATGTTAGCATAGCTAATGTATGAGGTGCATTTTTCATCACATTATTCGGTTCTTCGGTACTAGCATTGGCAATTTCATTACGAATTGAAATCATAGCATCACAAAAACGATCTAACTCGGCTTTACTTTCACTCTCTGTAGGCTCTATCATAATGGTTCCTGCCACCGGAAAGGAAACCGTAGGTGCATGAAATCCATAATCCATAAGTCGTTTTGCGATATCTGTTACTTCTATTCCATTGGCTTTAAAAGGTCTACAGTCTATAATCATTTCATGCGCAGCTCTTCCTCTTTCTCCTGTGTAAAGAACACTATAGTGCCCATCTAAACGTTCTTTTATATAATTAGCATTTAGGATGGCATATTCGGTTGCTTCTTTTAGTCCTTTTGCACCAAGCATAGTAATATATCCATACGATATCAGACAGGCTAGAGCAGATCCCCACGGAGCAGCAGAAATGGCTGTAATCGCTTGATCTCCTCCTGTAGGGATTACAGGGTTTCCTGGTAAAAACGGAACAAGCTGCTTGGCTACGCAAATAGGTCCTACACCTGGGCCACCACCACCATGGGGTATAGCAAAAGTTTTGTGTAAGTTAAGGTGACAAACGTCTGCGCCAATAGCTCCGGGGTGGGTTAACCCAACTTGTGCATTCATATTTGCACCATCCATATATACTTGTCCGCCATTATCGTGGATAATTTTTGTGATCTCTTTGATTGCCGATTCATACACTCCGTGAGTAGAAGGATAGGTAACCATTAATGCGGCAAGGTTGTCTTTATATTTTAAAGCTTTTTCTCTTAGATCTTCAACATCAATATTTCCTTCTTCTGTAGATTTTGTAACGACTACTTTCATTCCGGCCATGACCGCCGAAGCAGGATTGGTTCCGTGAGCTGAAGACGGAATTAAGCATATATTACGATGATGATCTCCTCTTGATTCGTGATATTCACGTATAACCATTAATCCGGCAAATTCTCCTTGAGCACCAGAATTTGGTTGTAATGAAGTAGCTGCAAAGCCTGTAATTTCGGTAAGCTGATCTTCAAGCTTTTTAAGAACTTCTTGATATCCCTGAGCCTGTTCTACTGGAACAAAAGGATGAATATTACCCCATTGCGGATCACTAAGTGGCAGCATTTCTGAAGCCGCGTTTAGTTTCATGGTGCATGATCCCAACGGAATCATAGAATGGTTTAAAGAAAGATCTTTGCGTTCTAATTTTTTGATATAACGCATCAACTCGGTTTCAGAGTGATACGTATTGAAAACATCGTTTGTTAGAAACTCAGTGTTTCGCCGAAGGCTTGGATCAATACTGTTGGTATTTTGAACTTCTTTGATCTGAATTGTCTTTTTTCCGGCAGCTTTTGCAAAAATGGAAACAATAGCATTCAGATCTTCTTTAGTCGTTGCTTCATTTAACGAGATAGAAACTGTGTGGGCGTCTGGGTAATAGAAATTTACTTCATGACTTTCTGCTATTTCTTTTATTTTGATTGCGCCAGCTTTGATGCGTAAGGTGTCAAAATATGAAGTATTTAGTTGTTCGAAACCAAGGTTTTTCAATGCATTACTGAGTTCTTCTGCAGAAGCATTAACTTTTGAAGCGATATACTGAAGTCCTTCTGCCCCATGATATACTGCATACATGCCAGCCATAACCGCTAAAAGTACTTGAGCTGTACATATGTTAGAAGTTGCTTTATCACGTTTTATATGTTGTTCTCGGGTTTGAAGTGCCATACGTAAGGCACGATCCCCATTCAAATCCTGAGTAACTCCGATGATTCTACCCGGAATATTTCTTTTGTATTGTTCTCTTGTTGCAAAAAATGCTGCATGTGGGCCGCCATATCCTAGCGGGATTCCAAAACGTTGTGTGGTACCTACTACAACATCTGCATCAAAACTTCCAGGAGATTTTAGAGATACCAAGCTCAGAATATCTGCTGCAACAGCCACTTTTATTTCTGAATTATGTGCTTTTTCAACAAAACCAGCGTAGTCATACACTTGTCCTGATTTTCCGGGGTATTGTAAAATAGCTCCGTAAAACTCTGTAGAGAAATCAAACTGTTGATGATCTCCTACTACTAATTCAATATCAAGAGGTATTGCTCGTGTCTTAAGTAAGGAAAGAGTTTGTGGTAAGATTTCTTCAGAAACAAAAAACTTGTTAATATTCTTCTTTTTCTGATCTCTTGAGCGTACTGCAAAAAGCATAGTCATTGCTTCTGCTGCTGCTGTACTTTCATCTAATAATGAGGCATTGGCAAGTTCCATTCCGGTAAGGTCACAGATCATAGTTTGGTAATTTAATAAGGCCTCTAATCTACCTTGGGCAATTTCTGCCTGATAGGGTGTATAGGCGGTATACCAACCCGGATTTTCTAAAATATTACGTTGTATAACAGCAGGCAAACAAGACTCATGATATCCAAGCCCGATGTATGTTTTGAATGCTTTATTTTTAATAGATAGTTTCTGAATATGTGCTGAGTATTCTTGTTCACTCATTGCAGATGCAAGATTAAGTGGTTTTTTTATAAGAATATCATCAGGAACAGTTTCAAAAATAAGTTGATCTAAAGATTCTACTTTAATAGTATCCAGCATACTGCCCAGGTTCTTTTCTGATGGGCCTATGTGACGCAGCTTAAATGAGTCAGTTTTCATAGCAAAACAGTTGAAATTGAGACCGCAAAAATACACATTTAATTGCGATTAATTTCATAATTAATTAACCCTATTGTATCAAGTTTTTAACCAATTTCGACTGTTATTAACAGATAACCTTAAATTTGCAACGTGGAAGCCTTAAAAAGTATATTCAAATTTTACATTAATAGTAGTATTCATGTTGCTTTAGCCATTTGTGCTTTAGTACAAATTACATTTCTCAAATTTGGGACTGCTGACCGGTATATTTTTCTTCTTTTTAGTTTTTTAGGGTCTATTGCAGCGTATAATTTTGTTAAGTATTCTAAAGTTTCTAAACTGCATCACAGACAATTAACCAGGTCTATGAAAGGAATTCGTGTATTAACAATTCTTTGTGGTATATTTTTTATTTACGTTGCTTTTAAAGTTCCTTATGATACTCTGGTATATATGACACCCTTTGTTGTACTAACGGTGTTGTATGCCGTTCCGGTTTTTCCTAATAAAAGAAATTTAAGAAGTGTGGCTGGGATCAAAATTTTTATAATAGGATTGGTTTGGGCAGGTGCTACGGTACTCGTTCCTGTAGTTTATGTTAAAGGAGTTTTTAATTTTGATTTTTTAATTGAAATCATTCAGCGTTTTTTGTTCGTCGTAGTATTGATGTTGCCTTTTGAAATAAGAGATCTTCAGTATGATGACGCGACATTAGAAACTATCCCTCAGAAAATAGGAGTTACTAAAACTAAGGTTTTTGGAAGTACTCTATTAGTCGTATTTTTACTATTAACAGCTACTAAGGAGATGCTGTCTTCTATAGAGATTTTAAGTACCATTTTAATCGCCATCATAAGTCTTATGTTTTTATGGGGGACCGATCGGCAACAGTCAAAATATTATTGTTCTTTTTGGGTAGAAGGGATACCTATAATGTGGTTATTTATTACGCTTATATTACAGAGATTGTTTAATTAATTTCTTTCTGCAACCTTTTTTTCATTACTTCTTTATGAGAAGGACTAATGGTATGGATATCAGATTTTTTAATTGTCTTCGTAAGTTTAGTATTTCTTTTTGAATACGCTCGAGTTACGCTACAATATGCTAATCGAATATTTAATTTAATGAGCTCCAAAAGAGTGGCCTCACCATATTGGTTTTTGTCACAAATATGTTTTGCTTCTTCGCAGGATACAAATAACTTATTAGTAGTTTTCATTACAATTCGCAGTACTTGTTTTGTTTGGGGAATGTTTGCTTTATCTTATTTATTCAGACATTTTTTGTTTTAGTCGTTCTTTCATTGCGTTTTTTTCATACTCATTAATACTAATTACTTTGGGATCCTTAACTAACTTAGTCAACTTGCTATTGTTTGCAGAGTATTTTCTACATGCTCTGCAATATATCAGATGTACATTCAGTTTTACTTTTTCCCAAAAAGATGCTTCTTTATATTGATTCTTATCACAAAAGTGATTCGCATCTGTACAACTTACAAAAATTCCTTTTCCTTTACTCATTATTTCTTAAAACCAATTTTTTTCTAAGCACTCAGCCATAGCAGTACGTGCTCGGTGGATTATAACCCATAGGTTAGACGCAGTAATATCAAATTCATTACAAATAGCTTCGGTATCAAATCCTTGAATCGTTTTCATTTTGAAAATAAGGGCTTGTTTTTCAGGTAATTTACCGATACAATTATGAATTGCTACCCCTAGTTCTTCATTTTCAATATCGCCTTCGGCATTCTTGTCAAAGGGGTCAGCTACGCGTTCTTCTAGCCAATCTCCTTCAGTTTCAGAATCACTAGAATAGTTTATTCGTACTTCAGCTTTACCCTTATTACTATTTATTTTACGATAATGATCAATAATTTTTCTTTTTAGAATTGAAATAAGCCATGTTCTTTCGCTGGCTTCGCCTTTAAAATTTTTCATAGATTTAAGGCCTGCAAAGAATGTTTCTTGTACAAGATCTTGCGCAATTTCTCTATCATCAACTCTAACAATGGTATAGTTAAATAAGTAATCACTGTATTTATCTACCCATGTATTGGGGTCTATGGTGTTTGTTGGCATTGTAGATATAATTGTTGTGTTCACCAAAAATAGGATAAAAAGTTGAATCTTACTGTATGTTTTGACTATAGAGTATTAAGTAGAATTTGTTTTTTAGTCCTTACAACCAATTTTTAACGAATACATTTCTAAATAAGATTTTATAGATTGATTTCGAGAAAAAAGAAATTGAGTGAGGTGTTTTTTTAAAAATAGGTAGTTAGATACCTTGCCAAAGATTCCATAAGGGACTTCGTATTTAAGAATATCTATCATTTCTGTTTCTTTTAGTTTTTTTTGAAAAATATGTTCATGCGTAAAGGATTTAAAATGCCCATCTATCATTTCGTCGGTAAATCGGTTTGGCGCATCAAACGTTGTAATTTTACTCTGATGATTTAGAAATACGCCAAAGTGTTTGCCTCTCCATGTGACGGTTTCATCTAAACCTATAAGGCCAGAGGTGACACCATCAATGGCTTGCTCTTGGGTACTACTTGCAGCATATACATGAAAATCTATATTTCTGGATATATCAAATACCTTTTCTATCGAGGCATTTATTGAAGTTGTTAAACGAATTGTTGTCATATCACTAAATTAGATTTTTTAAAGCTTTGAGCAGATCCGGATATTCAAATTTGAATCCATTTTCTTCTAATCTTGCGGGGATAAGATTTCTACTTTTGAGGATGAGCTCAGTTTCGGTATTAATGATTTTGGCTCCAATTTCTAATACAGGTTTGGGCAGTGAAATTCCAAAAGGGATTTTCATGGTATGTCTAAGTGTTTTCATAAAATTCGTATTTGTTGAAGGTTTGGGCGAGACAATGTTTACTGCACCTACTATGCTTGAAGTATTAATTATGAAATCAATACTTCTTACAAAATCATACTCGTGTATCCAGCTTATTTTTTGATTTCCGCTGCCTTGTTTTCCACCAAACCCAATTCTAGCCAGATTGATTAGGGGATGTAGCGCCCCACCCTTTTTGCCAAGAACAATTGAGGTTCTCAGAGCAACTTTTCTTGTGTTAGGAGTTTTTTGAGAGAAAAACACTTCTTCCCAGGATCTGGCCACATATACTGAAAATCCATTTCCTATCTCACCATGAGTTTCATTCATCTCTTTATCTAAAGAATGTTTGTAAATGGTTCCGGTAGATGAGTTTAACCATATTCTGGGAGGAGTATGACATGCTTTCATTGCCTTACCCAGAACATGTGTAGACTCTAGTCTGGAGTTTAAGATTAGATCTTTATTTTTTTGATTATATCTGCAATCCACAGATTTGCCTGTCATATTGATAAGTACATCGGCTTGATTTAGTTCATTTTTCCAATCCCCAAGGTTTCTAGCATCCCAATGTATCCACTGGACATTATGTTTAGCTTTATTTTTTCCTCTGGTAAGAATAATAATTTTTTCTGCTGTGCTTTTAAAGTGTTGGGCAATAACGTTTCCTAAGAATCCACTTCCTCCTGCGATAACTATTTTTTTCATAATTGATTTATTTTTCTGCGGTAATTAAATAATATCCAAAGCTTTTCATATGTAAGCCTGCGAGTAATGCAAAAAAAGATCCTCTCAGGTTTTTCCGGCTTTGAGGTTTAAGGCGTTCTTTTTTAATTAGTTTTTTAAGAATGAATCCGGTAATAGCAAAAGGGACATGAAGCACAGAGGGTGCTACTCTAAAAGAAATATCTTCGATTTTAATAGTTTTAAAACCGATTTCTGTCAAGATCTTTTTTACTTCATTGATATTTCCCAACCCTTGAAGACTCCATCCTTTACAAAGGTTTTCATAGCAGTAGTGGCCTCCGGCACAAAGGTGCTCTTCATTTTTCTTAATAAACGCATCTGCAATGACTAATCTTGTATTTGGTTTTAATATTCGATAGGCTTCTTGTAGTGCTTTTTTACTATGGCCAGAATGACAAAAACTTTCTATAGCATAAGCCCCATTTATGCTATTGGAGGTAAATGAAGTATTGCAATAATCTTCTTCAAGGATTATTGCGTTTTTGTGCTTTAGTCTTTTGTTTCCTTCATGTACCTGAAATGTAGATAATGTAACACCAATGATGTGTAGCAAAGGATATTTTCTTAATCCATATTGAATGGCTCCTCCAATACCACATCCTAAATCAACAACCAAAGAATTTTTTTTAGGCACATTAAGCCTATCAAAAACTTGTTGTGTCATCTGGTTCAGCATAGAATCTCGTTTACATAGATTAGTTTTAAATGGGATGTAATAACCAAAATGCATATTGAAATCCTTACTCCAAAATTCGTAATCTTCTGTGGCTTCATTATAAAATTGGATGATGTTACGTTTTGTGGCTGCTCTTCTTTGTTTTAACTTTTGAAGTATGGTGAGTGTACTCATGATGCTCTGTTTTATAAGTTAAAAAAACCAATACTATTGTATGCTAATAATAGCGTAAAAACTACTGCAAAAAGTATAAACAGGCAGTTCATAAAATAGCTGCCGATTTTGAATAGTTTCTTTTTAGGGATTTCATACATTGGATAATAAGCAACTTGTGTTGCTACTTTACCAATCCAGTATGCGGCAATTAAACCTGTTACAGCAAGTGCCAAAGGGGTTTGTTCTTTTAGATGAGTGGGTAGAGTAATTGCAATTAATCCAAATGAGAAATTAAGTCCTTGGATGTATCTGCCATAGGTTTTAGCTATTTCCTGATTAAGAGGTTTTAGTTGTTTTACATCGGTATACCAATCAAATACGTTATGTCTTATATAGGGGTAGATTAGGGCTGTGAATATCTGACCAATTCCGCTAAGTATGATCAATCCATTTGGGATATTAAAGTTCATATTTAATTTATTTTAAAGTTTCAGAAAAAATTGAAATATATATAGGAAATAAAAAGGAGACGATGGCTCCTTTCCATACTTCCGTGTTGATGTTCTTATTTGATTAGTTTTACCAATGCTTTTGTGATCCAATTATGATCTTGACCTACAACTTTATTCATCATAATGTCTAATGTATCTGCCATTTCATGTAATGCTTTGGTTTGTTTAATTAACTCTTTAGTCTTTGCAGTTCCATCCTCTTGGGTGTTAGAAACATCTTTTAAAACCTTAATGGTAGGTTTAAGTTCTCTTCTACTTCGTTCTTTTGCTATTTGCCTTGCTAGCTCCTGTACATCTTTTTCTGAGGTAAAATATTCTTTGCGTTCCCCCATTTTGTTTTCTTTGAAAACAATGCCCCAATCCATTAGTTGCCGTAAATTCATACTTGTATTTCCTCTAGAAATATGCAACTCTTCCATAATATCCTCCATAGAGAGAGGCTCTGGAGATATAAGTAACAAAGCATGGATCTGCGCCATGGCCTTATTAATTCCCCATAAGGTCCCTAGAGAACCCCATGTAGAAATAAATTTATTTTTTGCTTCATCATAATTCATAGTACAAATATATAAAAAATATAAAACTTTCAAAAAATATTGAAAGTTAATTATGTTTAGTATACTAACTAAGTAGGGTAATCCAGTTGTTATTTTGTGGAGTATCCATTTTTGTTAACGTTTGATTTTATGTAAGTTACAGTCTAACACAAACTCATATACTAATGAAAAGATTAAATTTAATTATTTCAGCGCTATGGCTATGTTTGCTTTTTACTTATAGCTATGCACAGGATCAAAAAAAAATGTTTTATGCCACGATGCAAACAAGGGATGCCCAGGGGCTTAAAATAGATCATCCCGAGGATATTAAAATTATTCGCTCTAATAATGGCTATAGTGCGGTTATGCTTAGTCATAACGCCGCAGAAGAATTGCACCACAAAGTATTGGTTCATGGCCCCGGGTTTATTTACGAAACCTCAGAAAAAAATGCACTGTCTTCTATTGGAAACATTAATAAAAAATCTGCAAGGGCACAAAGAGCTGTTTTTTCAATTACCCAAGATGTATTAGTAAGACAAAGTCTCGACTTGGTAAATAACTTTAACATAGCTAATCAGATTCAGGAATTAGAAGGTTATGGATCTCGTTATCATACTACCAATAGTGCAAGACAGTCTGTTTTAGACTTAAAAACAAAATGGGAGGGGTTGGCCGCTGGTCGTAGCGATGTATCTGTAAGAATTGTGAATCATACGAGCACAGATATGCCATCAGTAATCATGACTATAACCGGATCAGAAGAACCAGATAATTTTGTAATTATTGGCGGACATATTGATTCTACAGCAAGAGGAGGTAATAGTAATAATGCTCCCGGGGCAGATGATAATGCGTCGGGTATAGCTACTATAACTGAAGCAGCCAGAGTATTGTTTTCAATGAATTTTAGACCCAAACGAACTATAGAATTCATGGCCTTTGCGGCAGAAGAAGTTGGGCTTAGGGGATCTAAAGAAATTGCAGAAGATTACAAAAGACGAAACGTGAATGTTGTAAGTTATATGCAATTAGATATGACAAATTATAAGGGTTCTGCAAATGATATTTATGTGTCTACAGATTCTTATAATGATGATACACTAAATGATTTTTTAATAGAATTGATGAACTATTACAATGCATCAGGAACACATAGGCTTACGTATGGGACTTCGCAATGTAACTACGGTTGCTCAGATCACTATAGCTGGGCTCAACAGGGATATGACGTAGCTTTTCCTTTTGAAGCAAGATTCAATGAAAGTAACCCTAATATTCATACGACTAGAGATACTTTTGATCGTTCGCCGACCCCTAATGCTACCCATGCCGCTAAATTTGCAAAATTGGCACTTGAATATTTGATTGAAATCTCTAATGGAGTAAGTGGCGGACCAACACCTAACGAGTGTACAACAGCTATTTCAACTTTTCCTTATAAACAAGGTTTTGAAGGATCTACAGGAGCTTGGCAACAAGCAACAAATGATGACTTAAACTGGACTATAGATTCCAATGGAACTCCATCAAATGGTACCGGGCCAAGTAGTGCTATAGAAGGTTCTTCTTACATTTATGTAGAAGCTTCTGGTAATGGAAGTGGATTTCCAAATAAAAAAGCTATACTCACCTCTCCTTGTTTTGATTTGAGTAGTTTATCTACAGCTAGTTTAGGGTTCAAATATCATATGCAAGGAGATGCAGTAGGTAGTTTATCTGTTGAGGCAAGTACAGACAATGGTGTTACTTGGATCAATATTTTTGGCAAATCAGGATCACAAGGAAGTAGTTGGAACACTGCCGATATTGATCTTTCTGCTTATCGTGCGACTCCAGTGCAACTCAGATTTACTGCGATCACTGGTACCAGCTGGCAGGGAGATATTACTATTGACGATGTAGGTGTGGGAGCATCTGTTGTAGACCCAGGACCAGGGAATTGTGATACACTAAATTTTGATAACCTAACAATTTCATCTTTTTCTAATCAGGATAATGCCGGGAATTATTCGGTAGTAAGTGGAGGTGCAGGATTATCATTACAAAATAATACCTGGAAATCTGTGCCATTCAATTATACGGTAACTACATCCACCGTTATAGAATTTGATTTTTCTAGTTCTTCTGAAGGAGAAATCCATGCCATAGGTTTCGAAAACGATAATACGTTAACGGCCAATAGATATTTCAAAATACACGGTACGCAAAATTATGGAGTCACCAGTTATGATAATTATACGAGTGGTACAGTAAAATATATAATTCCTGTGGGTGATTTTTACACGGGTACAATGGACCGATTGGTATTTACAAATGATAATGATGCCGGAAGCGGTAATACCTCGGTTTTTTCTAATGTAAAAATTTATGAAGGTTCATGTGGAAGATCAGAGAAAACAGTGGATTTTGGAGCCGCTACCCAGACATTCGGAAATACAAAAGAAGGAATATTGTCTACTGTAACTCTAAGCCCTAATCCAACGGTAAATACATTTGTAATTGATGTAGCTAATAAAAATTCTAAGATAGTTACGGCTTCTGTTTATTCAATCTCCGGCAGAAGAATATCTAAAATTCGACTGAGTAACGGATCAAATAGATTGTCTGCCAAAAAGATGTCTTTGAAACCAGGAACATACCTTATAGAATTTGAAACCGTAGGAGAAGAAACGATTACCAAAAGAATAGTGGTTCAATAAATTCAAGTTTTTTAAAATTATAAAGGTGCTTCAATACCATTGAAGCACCTTTTTTATATTCAGTTTTTATCTGAAGAACTATGTTATTAAGCCAGCACGTTTCAATAAAGCTTCTGGTTTAGGTTCCTGACCTCTAAAACGTTTATACAATATCATCGGATTTTCTGTGCCTCCTTTTGATAATACGTTTTCTTTGAATTTTGTAGCTACTTCTTTGTTGAATATTCCATTTTCTTTAAAATACTCGAAAGCATCGGCATCTAATACCTCTGCCCATTTATAAGAATAATACCCTGCAGAGTATCCTCCTTGAAATATGTGCGAAAAAGCAGTGCTCATACAATTTTCAGGAACATTCGGATATAATGATGTCTTTGCGAATATCCTTTCCTCATGCTTTTTGACATCTTTTATATGACCAGGGTCCTGGTCATGCCATGACATATCTAATAAACCAAAACTTAATTGGCGCAGGGTAGCCATGCCTTCCATAAACGTTGAAGATTCTTTAATCTTTTCAACCAATTCCATTGGGATTACTTCGTCAGTTTCATAATGTTTGGCAAATAATTCTAAAGCTTCTTTTTCATAACACCAGTTTTCCATTACTTGACTGGGTAGTTCTACAAAATCCCAATACACACTGGTACCTGATAAACCGGGGTATGTAGTGTTAGCTAACATGCCATGTAACGCATGACCAAACTCATGAAATAAAGTGGTTACCTCATTAAAAGTAAGTAATGAAGGTTTGCTTGGTGTTGGTTTGGTGAAATTACAAACGATAGAAACATGAGGTCTAATGTTTGTATTATTCTTTTTCATTTGCGACTTGTATGATGTCATCCAGGCTCCATTACGTTTACCCGGTCTGGGGTGAAAATCAGCATAGAATAGCGATATAAAATTCCCTTCTTGATCCGTGACATTATATGTTTTTACTTCATCATGATACGTGTCTACCTCATTAGTTTCTTCAAATTGAAGCCCAAACAGTGCAGATGCAATGTTAAAAACTCCATCAATCACATTTTCTAATTTGAAGTACGGTTTTAATTTTTCATCATCTAAATCAAAAAGCTCTTGTTTCAGCTTTTCTGAATAATACGCGCTGTCCCATTTCTGAAGCCGATCAATATTATCGAGGTTTTTGGCAAAAGCTTGAAGTTGTTTAAACTCTCTTTCTGCTGCCGGTTTTGCTTTATCAAGAATGTCATTTAAAAATGAAAATACTTTTCCAGGGGTCTTAGCCATTCTTTCTTCTAAGATATAATGCGCATGCGATTCATATCCCAAAAGCCGGGCACGCTCATATCGTAAACTTGTGATTTTTAAAATAATTTCCTGATTATCTAAATCATTATTTTTGAAGGCTCGAGATCCAAATGCAAGAGCTAATTTTTTTCTTAGTGGTCTATTATCAGCATAGGTCATAAATGGAATATAACTTGGGTAATCTAAGGTGATTAACCATCCGTCTTTTCCTTTTGCCTGGGCCATGGCTTTTGCAGCCTCTTTTGCGCCATCAGGAAGCCCTGCCAAATCAGATTCATCGGTAAGTAGCATTTCAAATGCATTGGTCTCGGCCAATACATTTTCTCCAAATTTTAGACTAAGCTTGGATCGTTCTTTATCAATCTCTCTAAGTCTTTCTTTTTTGTCATCAGCAAGATTTGCCCCATTTCTTGAAAAAGATTTATATTTTTTTTCTAAGAGCGTATATTGTTCAGCGTTGAGATGTAAATCGTCTTTTTGGGTATATAGTGATTTAATTCTATTAAATAATTCCTGATTTAGATTTATATCATTTAAATGCTCGGCAATAAGGGGAGAGACTTCTTGAGCTATTTTTTGAATTTCTTCATTGGTTTCTGCACTATTTAAATTGAAAAAAACACTAGTTACTCTATCCAATAATTCTCCACTATACTCTAAGGCTTCTATCGTATTCGAAAATGTTGGTTCTTCTGAATTTTGTACTATAGTGTCTATCTCTTTTTTTGCCAGTGATATTGCGTTTTTTATTGCGGGCAGGTAGTGTGCTGGTTTTATTTTTGAAAAAGGAGCAGCATCAAAAGGTGTTAATAATAAATTGTTCATTGTTAAAATGATTTTTTTAATGATTTTAAATGCGTTATATCGAAAAAAAAAGCTTTTTGTCGAAAAACACTGGATGTATTACGTCTATGTACGATATGACTGGTTTTTCTATCAATATATTTGATATGGTTTATTAGTGATGGTCTTGCAATGAATATTTAAATCACTATTTTTATCTGGGGTATGGATAGAAATACGTGCTTCAAAGTAAAGACCAAATATATTGAAAGAGCTGCAATTACTGTAGCTCTTTTTTTCCTGCTTTTCTGATATACGTTAATTTGTCTCTTTTTTTTTATAAAAAGGGTTTTTGCAAAATAAGAAAGTGTATTTCGTCGAAAAAACAAACATCTTAACGAAAATTGTTAATAACTTTCTGTTACTTTTATTGTGTAATCGAAGTAAGGTTTTACCTTTGTTTCAGGTTTTAAGAGTATGGTCTTATATTGAATTTTTTGTGTAATATATTTAAGTTGGTTAATAAATATTGTTATATTCTTTTATAAGGCCAGATATTTAGAAGAGTCACTGAGGAGTGGCTCTTTTTTTTTGTTTAAAATAAAATAAAGGCTATTGTTTTACTTTTTTAGCTCCTTCAATTACTTTTTGTTTTAATCCTTCTTTGTATACGATAACCTTATCCAGTACACACGTATCACTGGCACCTAAAATTTGTGCTGCTAAAATTCCTGCGTTAAGAGCTCCGTCGAGAGCTACTGTAGCTACAGGAACTCCACCAGGCATTTGCAAAATAGATAATACAGAATCCCAACCGTCTATTGAGTTGCTTGATTTGACAGGAACTCCTATCACGGGTAAAGGAGATAATGAAGCTACCATGCCTGGTAAATGAGCCGCACCACCGGCTCCGGCTATAATTACTTTTATACCTCTTGTATGTGCATTTTTTGCATAATCAAACAATTTTTCTGGAGTACGATGTGCTGAAACAATGTCAACCTCTATTTCAATATCAAACCCTTGTAATATTTCTATGGCTTTTTCCATGATAGGCATATCGCTTGTGCTACCCATTATAATTCCAACCTTGCTCATTGTACTATAATTATTATCGTTATATTTTTAAATAGAATCAGAATTAACTATTCGTTATTTTGTTTACCTAAAATTTTAATTGCTATTTGCTAACAACTTTAATAGTATTTTTTACCTTTTCGGCAATTTTTCTTGCTTCATCAATATTTTCATTAATTATGGTCACATGTCCCATTTTCCTGAAGGATCTGGTTTGTTTTTTTCCATAAATATGAGGTGTTACCCCTTTCATTTTCATTATTTCTTCAATATTCTCATAGAATACATCGCCAGTATGCCCTTCGGCACCAACTAAATTGACCATAATGCCGCCAACTTTACTTTCGGTTGCACCTAATGGTAAATCTAAAATAGCCCTGATATGTTGTTCAAACTGATTTGTATAGCTTGCCTCGATGCTATAATGTCCACTATTATGTGGCCTGGGAGCAACTTCATTTACCAAAATCTCATCTTCCTGCGTTAAAAACATTTCTACAGCTAATATACCAACATGCTCAAAAGCTTTAGAAACTTTTTCTGCAATTTTAACTGCTTTTTCTGCAATTTTATGATCAATCCTCGCCGGGCATATTACATATTCTACCTGATTTGCCTCGGGATGAAACTCCATTTCGACCACGGGATATGTCTTAATTTCTCCTTTAGGACTGCGTGCTACAATAACGGCCAATTCATTTTTGAAATTGACTAATTCTTCGGCAATACACTCTACATCAGGAAGTTTAACAAGATCTGCACCAGATCTTACAATAGACACTCCTTTACCATCATATCCTCCTTGGGTACTTTTCCATACAAATGGTAATTTCATTCTATTATCTGTAATACCTTCTGTAAGATGTGCCTTATTAGAAAAACGGATAAAACCTGCCGTAGGGATTTCATTTTCTTTATAGAAGAGTTTTTGTTTCCCTTTATTCTGTATATTTTCCAAAGTTTTTGCACTTGGAAATACTCTTTTTCCCTCTTTTTCGAGTTGTGCTAAGGCTTTTATATTTACAGTTTCAATTTCAAAAGTGATCAGATCAACTTTTTTTCCAAAATTGTATACGGTTTCATAGTCTGTTAGATTACCTAATTGAAAATGATCACAAGCTATTTTACAAGGAGCATTTGGATTAGGATCAAGAACATAAGTTTGTATATCATATTTTCGGGTATCATATAGCATCATCTTGCCTAATTGACCTCCTCCTAAGATTCCTAACTTAAAGTTTGACGAGAAAAAATTTGTCATTATCGGGGATTTCTGATTTACCTTAAAAAGCAAAAATAATTTTTTAAATAGGAATAACCATAATAATACGAAGTAAATGCAGTGACTAAACTCTTATAAGTCTTGTTTGTAATCACTATCTTTGCCGCTTTAAACTAAAAAGCCTGTAGTTGGCAAGTAATACTGTAATGATAAAACTGCACGATTTAGAGTTCGTTCCTTTTATTTCTGAAGAGAAAATATCAGCGGCTATAAATGATATTTCTGCTCGGTTAAATAATGATCTTTCAGATAAAAATCCCTTATTTATTGGAGTCTTGAATGGTGCATTTATGTTTGCTTCAGAATTGCTCAAGCGATTTAATCATGATTGTGAAGTAAGTTTTGTAAAATTATCATCATATGAAGGAACCGAAACTACACAAGAGGTTAAAGAATTAGTAGGTTTAACCGAAGAGATTTCAGGAAGAACAATTGTTATTATTGAAGACATTGTTGATACAGGTAATACTATTGAAGTGTTATCAGAATTATTAAAGAGTAAAGGATGCAAAGATTTTAAAATTGCAACTTTGTTTTTTAAACCCGAAGCATATACAAAACAAATTAATATAGAGTATTGGGGGATCAAAATCCCTAATCGATTTATTGTAGGATACGGTTTGGACTATAATGGGTTAGGTCGTAATCTGACAGATGTTTACCAATTAAAATCAAACAACATGACAAATTTAGTGTTATTTGGCCCTCCGGGAGCAGGAAAAGGAACACAAGCAGAAGTTTTAAAAACAAAATATAATCTGATACATATCTCAACAGGAGATGTATTTAGATATAATATAAAGAATGCCACAGAACTTGGAACCTTGGCAAAATCATATATAGATAAAGGGCAGTTAGTACCTGATGAGGTTACAATTAATATGCTTAATGCCGAAGTAGATAAAAATCCAGATGCAAAAGGTTTTATTTTTGATGGATTTCCAAGAACCGAAGCACAGGCTGATTCTTTAGCAGAATTATTATTATCCAAAGGAACAGAGGTGAGCGCCATGGTCGCTTTAGAAGTCGATGATGAAGTGTTAGTACAACGATTGTTAGAAAGAGGAAAAACATCTGGACGGCCTGATGATGCGGATGAAAATGTAATCCGAAATCGTATCAAAGTATATTACAATGAGACGGCTATATTAAAAAACTACTATCAAAAACAAAATAAATACTTTGGAGTAGACGGGGTGGGAGCAATTGATGAGATTACCCAAAGATTGAGTGCGGTAATAGACAAACTATAATTGAAATTCCTTGCTTTGGCAGGGATCATAGAACATGAGTTATGACAGAAGGAAATTTTGTAGATTATGTAAAGTTACATGTAACTTCCGGTAACGGAGGGAAGGGTTCTGCACACTTGCATAGAGAGAAATATATAAGTAAAGGTGGACCTGATGGTGGAGATGGAGGTCGCGGTGGACATGTCATTATCAGGGCGAACCCCAATATGTGGACTTTATATCATCTCAAATTTAAACGCCATCTAAAAGCAGGGCATGGGGCACATGGAAGTAAGAGCAGAAGCACAGGAGCAGATGGAGAGGACGTTTATCTGGATGTGCCTCTGGGGACCGTAATTCGTGATACCGAAACACAACAAATCATTAAGGAAATTACTGAAGAAGGCGAAGAATATATCGTTGTCGAAGGTGGTATGGGGGGTCGAGGAAATTGGCACTTTAAAAGCCCTACAAACCAAACACCACGCTATGCACAACCCGGTATTGAAGGACAAGAGTCGGACATTACTTTAGAGTTGAAAATTTTGGCGGATGTTGGTTTAGTTGGGTTTCCTAATGCAGGAAAATCTACATTATTATCAGTTGTGACAGCGGCAAAACCAAAAATTGCTGATTATGAGTTCACAACACTAAAACCCAATCTTGGGATCGTCGAATATCGCAATTTTCAGACCTTTGTAATGGCAGATATTCCTGGTATTATTGAAGGAGCTGCAGAAGGAAAAGGTATTGGGCATCGTTTTTTACGTCATATAGAACGTAATTCGACATTGTTGTTTTTGATCCCTGCCGATGCACCAGATATAGTTGAACAATATGAAATTCTTTTAGACGAATTACGTCGTTATAATCCGGATCTTTTAGATAAAGAACGACTTATTGCAATTTCTAAATGCGATATGCTAGATGACGAATTACAAGAAGAATTAAAAACTGAACTGGATCAACACCTTAATGCGCCTTATTTGTTTATCTCTTCTGTGGCTCAACAAGGATTGCAAGAACTAAAAGATAAACTCTGGCAAATGTTGACTGTATAATTTACCGGATCATTACTATACAGAATATCCTTGTTTTAATAATCCTTTTCCGGCTTCAGGGTGTCTTTTCAAGTATGCAGCCACAAAAGGACATAGCGGAACCAGTCGGTATTCTTTTTCTCGAATATAGTCTAATGCCTTTTTTATAATAGCAGTTCCTAGTCCTTTGCCTTCTAGTGACCTGGGAACTTCTGTATGCGTAAGGTATATCGAATTTTCTTTGGCCAGAATATATTCTATAAATGCGATTTCATTTTCGACATGTAGCTCGAAACGTTTTTTAGGACGCTCTGTATTATTAAACAGTGGCAATTGCGACCAGTCTTTCTTTTCCATATGTGCAAATCAATTAGTATATACTAAATTTATAATATTCATTAGTTCTTATCACTTAAGAGAAGGTTAAAGTTCATTTATTTTAATCAATAGGTTCGTATCACATAAAATATCAATCTCAAGAACCTTTTGTTTTATTAAACTACCCTGCGTTTAACGGTGGGGTAGTTTAATAAAATTCTCATCATTTGTTACTTTATGCATTAATCTTGAGAAGGAATTGGTGTAAATAATGTTGATCTTGCAATTCTGTTCCAAACATTAATGCAACATATACCCATAATAATATCTGATACTTTTTCTTTGCCAAAGATAGTGATGGCCTTCTCATACAATTCATCCTGCAATCCAGAAATGGCAATATTCGTTATCTGTTCTGTCATTTCTAAAATGATCTGTTCTTCATTTGTAAAAAATGGAGATTCTCTCCATACAGAAAGAGCATGTATACGATATTGCTTTTCTCCTTTGTCTATGGCTTCTTTAATATGCATCTGTATGCAATATGCGCATCCATTTATTTGTGAGGCTCTTATCTGGAGTAATAAAAACTCTGTTGAGGTTAATGAGCTATTTTTAATGGAATCATAGAGCTCATAGATTGGCTTGTATGCAATGGGGTTAATCTCATTGATATTAATTCTTTTTGTCTTCATGTCTTACTATTTTAATTGACTTAAGACAAAATTCAACATTAAGAATCAACAAAAAATTAATCTAGATTAAGAAATACTCACTGTTTCTTTTTATTTCTTATTTTACTTAAAAATTCTGGGGTAAACCCTAAATAAGATGCCAGCATATATTGGGGTACCCGCTGTACAAAATCCGGATAATAGTCATTAAAAGTAGTATAAAGTTCTTCGCCCGATAAATTAAACATAAACTGAATTCTGCGTTGATCTGCAATTCTAACTTTTTCTAATATACTTCTGAAGTATCTGTTTAGCTCTAAAGAGTTTTGTAAGATATAATCTAGCTTCGATTTGCTGATTTTTAATACTTTAGAATCCTCTGCTGCTTGTATATTTAGCGCTGAAAGCGTTTGATTAGTGAAACTATCAACGTTAGTGAACCACCAATCTTCGATCCCAAAGTTAACCACCTTTTCTACTCCTTTTTTATTGATAAAAAACGATCGTAAACAGCCTTCTAAAATAAAATATTGGTATTTGCAATAGCGCCCTTCTTTTAAGAGATACTCTTTGTTTTTAACATCTTCGAATTCCATTAAATTCAGGAAAGACTGCAGTTCGCTGTCGGGAGGAGTCACGAATTTTAAAATGTGGTTTTTAAGTTGCTCTGTCATATTTTTAAAGGATAAAATTAAAAACAAACATGTTGAAGTTATTTTCCTTTTTTTAGGATTAAAAATTGATCATCCATAACGTTACCTGTTAAGATTAAATCTCCAAAAGATGCAGCACTGCTGGAACCAGACATCACTTTACCATCTTCGACATACATCTTTTTTACTGAAAAATCATTTTTACCACGATATATAACCTTGATTACTTCTGAAGGTGAGGTAGCTTTTTTTCCTTGAGCATAGGCTTTAAATCGCAAAAGGTTTGGATGTGCACCACTCCAAAGGTTTCCTTCAGAATCAATTTCAACATTATCTACTCCTGTACCGCACGGGATGTCTTCTATAAATTTTAATGATCCATCAGCATTGCGATGATATACTTTAATTTCGAATCCCCGGGGAGAGGCTACATAGAGTAGATTTCGTTTAGAGTCAAAATTGATGCCATTAGCGTAAGCAATACCTTTGGCCGCTTCGGTAAATTTTTTGCCATCAAAATAAACCACATTAGATACCGATAATCCTCCGTATTCTTCAAATAATTTTCCAATTCCCTTAGTGTATCCATGATCATTGGTGACATAAAACCGCTGTTCATCAATGAGTACAATATCGTTTGGACTTATTAAGGAAGGATCGGTGATAGATTTTTCAAAAACCAGTGTTGTGTCTCTTAGGGTAAATACCTCTATAGAATGTCCGTTAGAGGTATGGTTAATTGCCATGACTGTATAGGTGCTATCTTTTTGAATCATTGAAATACCATGAGGCGCAAAAGGTTTCTTAAAAGAATTTGTAAGATGTGTGATCTTAAAGCCTTCGGTCTTTAAATCCATACTATATAGTCCTCCTTTTTCTTCTTCTACAGGAGGATAAACTAATCTATTTGTAGACGATATCAATGCAAAACTATCAATGGTACTAATGGTGATATCCTCGGCACCGGGCAGGCGCACCTTTTTTATAATTTGACCCTCAAATCGATTTTCGATAGTTCTAAAAAATCCGGTAGAAACTAAGGTGTGAGCAGCAAATACGATAATTAGAGTCAAAATAATCAGGATAATTTTTTTTGTGATTCGCATGGACTTTTGAATTAGGTTTTTGTGTCATCATATGATATTTAGCATAACATAAATAGGCCGTTTTCTTATTTCCGCAGTATAGTGATTCTATTAGGAACTCTAGATCTTCATCATCGACGGTTTGGTTATCAAGATTTTCAACTTCTAGTTTGAGTGTTGTCAAATTAGGGATGGCAATTTTTGGACAAAATGATTCCTGAAATACGCATTAGAACGTTTTTTTATGTTCTAAGATACCAAAAATTACATAAGAAATCGCGTTGCTTTTGGATAAACCGAACTCGAATATTTATTTCTTCATTCTTACAGATTAAAAATAACTTTAAGATTCTGTTAACTATTATTTAACCAAAAGTTACCAAAGAAAAAAGAGGATATGGCGTTATAGAAATCTAGATTAGAAAAATTCTCGAAAATGAAAATTAGAATTGTTTTTACTGCTATTGCTCTTTCTGTATTTGTGTTCACTACATCATGTAATGACCGTGATAAATATATTGTCACAAAAGATGAGAATGGAAAGTTAATCGCACAAAAAGTACCTGAAAACGGCGTTGTGGCAGAACTTGAAAAAAAGGTTCCTACAATAACAGAGTTCATATCGGTAGATAAAGGATTTTCTAAATTTACCGAAGCCTTAAAAGCATCAGAATTATACGAGGATTTAAAAGAAGAAGGGCCGTATACTATCTTTGCTCCTATAAACTCTGCTTTTGAAAGCTCATCTCAGGCGATGTCTGAAAATTTGTTAAAACCAGAGAATAAAGATCAGCTTATTGATGTTTTGAAATATCACATTATTGCAGATAAGATCACAGAAAAAGATATTATAGAAGCAATTAATGAAGGAAGAGGTAGTATTTCTTTAAAAACATTAGGAGGGAACTTACTTACAGCTTCTTTAAAAGGAGGCAATGTGTTTTTGATTGATGAAATGGGTAACGGAGGCAGATTGATTACTACTGATGTAGAGGCATCAAATGGGTATATTAATACAATCGATAATGTAATGATCCCAAAGAAATAAGGATGATGAAATAATATGATTCTTTCGGGGTGATTTTCGAACTTCTTCTAAGGTCTATTTTGTATGCATGGCAAGTAACCGAAAGTCATAGGGTGTCCATGAGCAAGCTTTAATATCACTTTTTTTTAAGGCAGTGTTTACCCAGGTATTACAAGTATTAAAGCAGTTGTAGCTTCCTGTAGCTTCATAAAAATTATCATATGTATTGTAATTCAATCCTGATACGATTATTTTCTTATTCTGATCATCTACCTTAAAGGTGTCATTTATATAATTGTTCAACTTTTCAAATTGATTAGGTGTTATTGTTATTTCGACCCAGTCATTTTTTATAGTGTTGTATCTTGTTATATGCAAGAGGGCAGGGGTATTAAAGAATGCCGCTTTGCATGTATTGATGATGGACAAATCTGACCATGTAGATGTCTTCATATAAAAAGTTCTGTCTCCCCATCCAAACGAAAAAAATTGCTCCTGATTCGTATGAGTTAATCCCTCTAAAATTGATGGATGCAATTCGTCTTTATGGATAATGATTTCTAAATGAATACCGTTAGAACTTAAATAGATCTTATGCTTCTTTTCTTCAAGAATCTGGTCATTATTTACAGGAATATAGGTCAAAATCAAAGATCCTATAAGATAGGTAACCGGAATAAAAAGGAGCATGACTAGAAGTCTTACTATTTTCTTGAGTATCTGCATGATTGCGCATAAATTGATGTTCTAAAATACTAAAACTATTTTTTTGGTTTCATTAAAAATGGATAAAGAGGGTACTTGTATAAGCACCCCCGGGGCCTTAACTAAGTGGGTACCCCTACCAATTTTGTTAAAGAACCCGGTAAATTAGCAGGTGGGGGTACTTCAATTGTTAAAGCTTCCTGTACATTCGTCAGTTGGCCCGATAGATTTGCAAGCTGCCGCGGTAACTTTGTCAGTTTACCCACTTCATTTGTAGGGTGCTACAGTAGATTTGTACGTTTACCTATGGTTTTTGAGCATCACAGTGTCTTTTTTGAACCTATTCTATCCAAATCAATTGTGTATTTTGATGTTTTTAATCCATAACCCTATTCTCGATACATTTCTCCTAAAGTCGAAATACTCGAATTGACGGGTTTTAGATTAAAAAAACAGGGGTTCTCAGATCTTATTTAATTGTTATTCTAATCCCTTCAGAATGACTGGAAAATTCCGGGGCATACATACTTTGTATTGTAGTAATTCCGTTAGAGAAATCTCCTTTATTATTTACCCGAAGATCGTATTCAAAAACATGCACCCCTTTTGGTAAATAATCGAAGAAAAAATTAGTCGAAGCATCTTTTGTACTTTCGTAATATCCTAAACCGTCTTGCCATTTATACTGAGAGATTACATTAATAGGTTCTAAGCCAGAGGCACGCATATCTTTCATGTGTATAAATTCCATGGCGCGGTCTGATCGTATTTCGATACGCACTCTTACCAGGTCACCCAGTTGCAAATTGGTTTTATCTGTAATTTCTGTAATTTTTTCGCCGGTATCCGTA
Organism: uncultured Aquimarina sp.; assembly: GCA_947497175.1. Taxonomy (GTDB): domain Bacteria; phylum Bacteroidota; class Bacteroidia; order Flavobacteriales; family Flavobacteriaceae; genus Aquimarina. Next base: position 65,113 of record CANMFM010000006.1, read on the forward strand.
TTCTTTTTTAAGAATAGTTTTTTGTTCAGCTTCAGAGGTGTCTCTGCAGTCGTAATTTTATCAAGGTTTTCAAAATATTGCCAGTACAATGCCCCCCAGGCAATACCTTTTCCTTTTTTGGTAATTTTAGCAGTAGCCATTTTAGGCGTTATATCATCGCCATTCCACGAAGTTTTAAAATATCCTGTCCCTGCTTCGACTTTTACGGCAGGTATAGCAGAAGGGTCTATCTTTTGATCCCCCAATACGATTTCAACCATATCTGTAACCGATAACCAATCGCTGCCCTGTAATAATAACGCATATACAGCATCTGATGTAGCTTTGGTGGTTTTCCAGCGATTTGTTTGCTTATTTTTTAATAACCACACTTTAAGATTATCTACAATTTGAGTTCGTTTTGGTTCTTGCTCAATTTCAGAAAATACTTCGATCATCAAGGATTGCGTTTCTACAGGCGCTTGATACCAAAACCAACTCGAGGTATTCGATTTCCAGTACATACCCAGTTCTTCACTAGTGATGCTTTTTTCGTCTAATGATCTAATAATTTTTGTAGCGGTAGTGATGTCATTATTTCTATGTAAGATTAGTGATAGTAAGCCTTGTGCATACAGACTTTGATCTAACCAATATTTTTTGGATTGCCCGAAATAGTAGTCCCAGGCCTCATTAGTGCTTTTAGGTCTTTTAATATCTGAAAAGAAACTACGCATATACAGGTAGTGGATCTGAGTGTAACTCAAATGATTCTTATCAATATCTATTTTATTTCGTTTACAGTATCTTTTTAATTGTTCATACTCTTTTACAAATTCTTGATCAAGATAGCGAACAGCATTCTGGAGCATACCAGACGTATTAGAATCATATTGGGTTACGCCTAATTTTTTTAGATGACCAAACCCGGTAGCAATATGTTGTGTGATGTATCGGTTTTCACGGCCGCCCTGAAACCAGGGAAATGCACCAGACCCATATTGCATTTGCCTTAATTTATGTAATGCAGATTGCAATTCGTTATTCATTTTATTGAGATCAAAAAGTAATGCGATTCTCTTTTTTTGTTCAGTTTCGTTTTGTGCATCCCTGAGCCATGGTGTCTCTTGCAGGATAAGAGATTTTAGCTCTTGATTTTTTTCGAGATTGCTTAACAAGGCATCGCTAGATTTCCATTGTTTAAATACTTCTTGAATTCTTGGATTAGAATTTGCAATATGACTGGCTAACGTATTTGCATAATACCTGGAGAATGTTTGCTCAGAACATTCATAAGGATATTCCATAAGGTATGGTAATGCTTGTACAGCATACCAAGCAGGGTTAGAGGTCATCTCTAAGGTAAGCTTATGATGCTTTATGGTATTAGAAGTGTTATTTTTTAACTTATCGAGTGTAAATGTTTTTGTTTGGTCAGAACGAATCCACATAGGTAATGTTTCGGTAACGAGCATACGGTTGCTAAGCACCGGAAGCACATTTTGCTCACCGTCAGAAAACACTCCGGCTTTTGCAATAATTTTGTATTGTACAGTTTGAACATTGTCTGGGATTTGTAATTTCCAAAATACATTGGTGTTTCCTTTGGCTTTAATTTGAAAATTCTGACGAGCATTGTTGTTTTGTAGCCTGGTATCAATTTTAGAATTGGTAAGAGCATCAAATAGCTGAAGCTCTATAATTCCATCCAGATTTTTAGTTGCCAGATTCGCTATTTTTGAACTTAGTACAATTACATCACCTTGCCTTAAAAACCGTGGTGGATTTGGGAGCACCATAAGTTCTTTTTGCGTTACAGTCTCAAGCATTTTTGTACTAGAATTTAGCTCTTTGGTATGGGCCAGAAGCTGAAGTTTCCATCTCGTAAGTGCTTCGGGAGCTGTAAAATTAAAACTCACATTACCATCGGCATCGGTGGTTAACTTTGGAAAGAAAAATGCAGTTTCCTGAAGGTTCTTTCGAATTTTGACACCTTCAAGAGAGGTTTCTTTTTGATTTTTATCCTTTTCTGTTTCTTCAGAGGATATTGCGGACACAGAATTTCCTGTTATATTCTTTTTCTTATCAGCCGCCACTTCAGCGGTAATCTCTTCCTCTAATTCGGCACCATCGGCCATCGAACTTTCCATCATAGGGGCGGCTGCTATCCTACCGGATTTCATCATTCGGTTTCTACCCCCAAAATAATTTTGACCAAAATATAATCCAAACCAGTTTAATTGATCATATCCCTGTGGGTCATAGTATCGTTGTGGTGTTTGATTGTTTTGAAGTCTGAAGACGTTAGTGGCAAAACTTTGTGTACTTTGTCGTTTACTTTGCGTATAATAATTAGGACGATTTGTCGGGTCAAAATACCATTGATGCTCTTTAAATTGATCCAAAGAGGCATCATACATGCTGGCAAGTACTTCTGCAGCTACCTTATCGCCCTTTGGACCTTTAAGTATAAAACTCCAGGTTTCATCCTGGCCAGGCAATAATTTATCTCTAAATGTTTTTGTTTCTATACTTAACTCTTTGGATTCATAGGGCACAGGAATTTGGATAACTCCACTTTGATATCCATTGTAATTAGCAAAGCTATACGCTACCGAAAACCCACCGAGATCTTCCTTAGTAACCGGTATTTTTATAGTTTTACTGTTTTTGGATAATTTAATCAATCTCGTCTCTATGATTTTACGATTTTTTTCAATGTCCAGAGTCACTGTAATATCTTCTGAAGCAGAACTTAATTTTAAGAGCACCTCGTCATTAACTTTGTACGAAGTTTTATTAAGAGAAGCTTCAAATAATTGCTGATCACTAATAGCGTCGTCGTTTTGACTGTAAAGGGTTGTGTATTGAATGTCTTTTACCTCCTGACCATATCGGTCTTTGGTATGTAATTCTACAACATAGGTTCCTGATTCCCATTTTTTGGTAGTGGCCAGCGGTATTTTTTGAATGGCTTTAGCCTCTACTTCAGAATCGTTTGTGCTGAATTTGGTTTCATACACCAGATCTCCTTTTTGCCATGTTCTATAATCATGTTCGTTTTGATAGGCGTCATGCGGGAACAGCTTTTTAAATTCATCTTTAGAAAAACCAGAATAATCGGGGGCTTTCCATGGGCGCTCACGCAGTGGAGAAGAAGGAGCCTCTAATTTGAAGATTTTAATCGTCCCATTTGCAGCTACGAATTCATTATTTAGGTTTACAGTTGTCACAGTAAGTACATGATCCTTATTGGTTTTGTCAATTTTATCTTTGATACCTACTCTGGCAGTCATTACATGATATCCTACATTTACGACAGTAGTGGTGCTACGTGTTTCTCCATTTATATCAGTAACATCTGCGATGACTTCATAATTAAAAATGGGTAAATTTTCTTTAGAAACACTTTTATCGGCAAGTGCAGCAAAATTAATTTTGTAGACTCCGTTCTGATCAGTTTTGGTTTCTCCATGTATAATTTCTTGAGATGTTGACGTATATCTGGGATACCAATAACACCATCTTGGATACTGCACTTTACGGTGTACTCGATATACTACTTTGGCGTCTGTAATATTGCTTCCTGCATATGCGGTTGCAACACCAGTAAGTTTTACAGTGTCATTGACTCTATAGGTTTCAGTAACTGGATTAAATTTGGTTTCAAATTTAGGGCGTTTATATTCTTCCACAGAAATAGAAGTATTGTTATAATCATTTGTGTGAATAGTATATATTCCTGTTAACCCAGAGGATGGGAGTATAAATTCACCGCTAAATGAGCCATATTCATTAGTTTTAAAATTAAGAGTTTTTATTTCCTGGCCATTTACATCTCTAAGGGTAGCAAAAGCAGATTGATTTGGAAGTATTTCGAAATCTTCTTTACCGCTCGAAGACATTGAAATTCCTTTAAAATATACAGTTTGCCCGGGCCGGTAAATACTTCGATCTGTAAAGAGAAAGGTTTTAAATGTAGTCGTATTATTATCTACCGGGTCATAAGATTCATTTAAATAATATCCTTCAAATCGAGCTAAATCTTTCTCGTGGGATACTTTGACGGTTACATCATAATAATAAGAGTTTAGGGATAAGGATGCCTGACCTTTTTGATCGGTAATAATGGTTTTGTCCAACTTTTCTCTGTATCCCCGATCAGTATCTGTTTTTAGATGTATTTTGGCATTAGACATAGGAGCTCCCGTGTTTCGATCTAAAACCTGAAAAATAGTAGCTGTTGGAGTACTGTTTTCGATGAGGGCTATATCAGTAATCTGCAAACTTCCGTATGCAAACATCGTTTCTTGAGAGAGATCTTTTAGTGTTGAAGCTAAGATTAAATAGGATCCCTGTGCTAACTCGGGGATTAAGACTTCTGTCGTATGAGTTTGATAATCGTTTTCATTTTGCAGGGCTGCTTCCCAAGTTTTGTATACGCTCAATGAGTTCAAAAATTTAATTTGATCATTGGTTTCATACAATCGTTTTAGTGCTTTAAGTTGTTTGGGATTTATTTTTAAAGCTTTAAAACAAAGTTTGTCTAAATTTTTATATGTAATTAATAAGCGTCCAGGAGTTTGTATAGGGATATATTCTTCGGTTTTGATAGCGAGCTCTGTACTTAGTATTTGTTCTTTTAATGCATTACATTTTTTTGCTCCCCTGGAATCGGGAAACTTATTCTGTACAGCATTGCATATTTGAATGGCATCTTTTAGTTTCCATCTGTTAATTTCATTCTCTTTTGGAATATATGCAGAGGCCTGCTCTTTGTATAGTTTTGCGATTTCAAAGTCATATAAGGCTGAAGCGGGTTTGGATGCAAATGTTTCTTTTTCGGTACGTAAGGTTTCTAACAAGACTTCTTGTTTATCGAGAAATACAGCATTTTCATAAACAAATTGTATACGCTCTATATTTACCTCGGTTAATGCATCTAATCGATTATTTCTTGAATGAAATTTGGTCAGATTTTGATATAGTTTTAAAGCGTTTAACTGCAACGACAAAGAATCCTTTGCTTCTATTTCTAAAGAATTAAAAATTGTATGTTCTTTTAGGTATTGTACAATATCTATAGAAAAGGCATAAGCCGGTTTAGTAATATTGGTTTCAGAAGTTTTATAAAACTCTAAAGCATTATGGATCAAGAAATCATAAAGTGTGGGTCTGTAGCTTTTTGAACCCTTGGCAGTATGTAAAATTTTGTCAAACTGCTGAAGGTCTGTTTGTTGGGCCAAGACTCCATTTTTAATCGATTTTTGATAATGCAAATGCACCTCTGCAAACAATGTTTCTAAATCCCAGGTTCTAAAGTCTTCTTGATCAACCTTTTCTGAAGTTTCGGTTCTGTTGTAAAATTTCCATCGATTGGCCTTAAAATATTGCCAGTATAAATTAGCCAGGATACTTTCTAATATGTTCTTTTTAGGAAATGTACTCTGCTTAATTTCTTCTTTTATGTTTTTAATGATGGTAAGTTGCGCATTTTCTTCTAAGGTGATCAAATATTTAGCCTTATACAATAACGCTTTTATAACTTGATTATCATCGTTTTGCTTTTTGGCCTTTTTATATATAGTTTCAACAATTTCTAAAGCAGATTTTGGTAATCCTTTGTGGTCAAGGGCCTCTACTTCTTTCCAGTTGTTTTGATAATCATTCTGACCAATCATATAGTTTATATTTATTACACAGATTATGATAAGGATGATGCATTTTTTCATCGTAAAGGTTTTAGATTGTTAATTAAATTCAAGCAAGAGACGTACCAAATTCATTTAGCACTTACTTATGATTTTTATAAATAACATTATAAAGCTACGTATTTGAAATGAGCCTTGACAATTTTGTAGCCATAAAGTCAATTTAACTTTAGATTGAGGTAAAGAAAAGAATAACGTATCATAAAATAAAGCTCAAATTAGTGAAAGGATCATTTTAATGAGTTTATTGATTATCGCGATGAGGGAACGGTTTATAGCATTTCTATGAATTCTTGCTTTTCTACTTTTCAAGTACGTTATTTTTTTTCATTCTATCATTCTTTTATTATTCATTGTAGATTGTATCTTTACTTTCGATATAAGAATTAACTATGCGCGTACATTTTATAGCAATAGGGGGCAGTGCCATGCATAATCTTGCTATTGCTCTACATAAAAAAGGATATCAGATTACAGGAAGCGATGATACGATCTTTGAACCTTCAAAATCAAGATTAAATACATTTGGTTTGCTGCCTGAGGAATTTGGTTGGTTTTCTGAAAAAATTACAAGCGATCTCGATGCTATTATTTTAGGAATGCATGCCAAAGAAGACAACCCAGAGCTTCTCAAGGCTCAAGGTCTGGGACTGAAAATATATTCGTATCCCGAATTTTTGTATGAGCAATCAAAAAATAAAACACGGGTAGTAATAGGAGGTTCTCATGGTAAAACAACGATTACTTCGATGATTTTACACGTGTTGCATTATCACGATAAAAAAGTAGATTACATGGTTGGTGCTCAACTAGAGGGTTTTGATACCATGGTTCATCTTACCGAAGAAAATGATTTTATAATATTGGAAGGGGATGAATACTTGTCTTCACCAATCGATCGCCGGCCAAAATTTCATTTATATCAACCCAATATTGCATTGGTAAGCGGTATCGCGTGGGATCATATCAATGTTTTTCCTACTTTTGATAATTATGTCGATCAATTCAGGATTTTTATGAGTTCTATTATTAATGGAGGTGCCTTAGTTTATAATGAAGAAGATGTTATTGTAAAAGAACTGGCAGAAGCTACCGAGAATCCTATTCGTAAGTTTGCTTATACTACACCGGTCTATACCGTAGAGGAAGGAAAAACATTATTAGACACACCAGACGGAGAAATGCCTATTGAAGTATTTGGTGCACACAATTTGAGTAATCTATCAGGTGCTAAATGGATTTGTCAGCATATGGGGGTAGATCAAGACGATTTTTATGAAGCTATTGCTTCTTTTAAAGGCGCATCTAAACGACTTGAAAAAATTGCAGAAGGAGCTACAAGTGTTGCTTACAAAGATTTTGCACATAGCCCTTCAAAAGTGAGTGCCACTACAAAAGCAGTAAAAGAGCAATATACTAATCGAAAGCTGATTGCATGTCTCGAATTGCATACCTATAGTAGCCTGAACTCGGAGTTTTTGAAAGAATATGAAGGAGCCCTGGAAGCCGCTGATGAAGCTATCGTGTTTTATTCTCCTGATGCAGTAAAAATTAAAAAACTCGAAGAAGTTTCGGCTACACAAATAGAAAAAGCATTTCGACGAAATGATCTAATTATTTATACCAACCCTAAAGAATTTAAAGAGTATCTGGAGCAAAAGAACTTCTCAAATTCGGTATTGCTTCTAATGAGCAGCGGTAATTATGGTGGATTAAATTTTGATGAGGTAAAACAGTGGATTAAACGTTAAAAATGTAACTCGAAGATCGTATTTACAAAATCCTTTACATTTTTTTGATTGTTCAGAATGAGTTCTCGTTTTGCATTCTCAATATCTGCCGGAACCTTATCTTGACTAAGTTTGAATTTTCCTTCCCATGTATTGACTTCAATTTCAAAGCAATGTATATAGGGCACCAAACGATCCATTCTTTTGTCGTCATAATCTAATACAAATTTTTGATCTGGAGCTTCAAGAAACTCAGTCATAGCGAGAATAGACTTTTTAACCCGTGCAGGATCCAGAATCTCTTTTACTGTCCCTTTGGCATGAGCAATAATATAATTCCATGTTGGGAGTTGCTTGGTGGTATATATAGAAGGCGAAATATAGGTTTGCGGACCCTGAAAAATAGCCGTGACCGGATAATCCCCTTTTAATAAGGCAACATGTGGATTGTGTACATCGATATGTGCAACCAGTGTATCTCCATGAAAAATTAGTGGTGCATGAGTGATAAATGGTGTTTTATCTTTTGCAGAGACCAGCGTAGCAAAAGGATATGTTTTGGCAACTTCTTTGATTGTATTGCTATTGTAGTCTTGATGATGTTTTGGTGGATACACAGATTATACGTTAAATTGTTTTAGATGATGATCAAGATGCTTGTATTGCATCTTTCCCCATTGTTCGGGAGTAAATTTACCAAACATGGGATGAGGATCCCATGCTTTTTTATCCCTTTGATCAGAAAACTCTGAAACCAAACTAAGAAGTGTTGCCTTTTCTTCCTCAAATTCTTTTTGATCTACCACTTTTAATTTTGGATGTGTAGGTAAATTTTTCTTCCAGGGCTTATCATTATACATGGCTTTTTTGAAGAATAGTTTGGCTAATACACTAGGCCGTAATGTAGGGCGTTCTTTTTGTAAAGCAATCTTCAGCGGAAACTGACAATGAAACAACATTTGCGAAACACTCATCTTTCCCCATTCGGGGATGCTCTTGCTAGAAAGGCTCTGAATGCGATCTTCAATTTCGTTTTGTGTAGTGTGTTCAAACAAAGATTTCATAGAAACTGGATTAACAGAATAAACAACAATACTCAAAAATACTATATTAATATGAAAAAAATAAAGGCTAATCATATGATTAGCCTTTGTAAATATATTTTATGTAATTCTGATTAACCTACTTCATCAAAGAATAAGCTTAAAAATCCATCAAGATCGTCGCTCTTGGTAATATCTTTAGGTGTACCTAAGTTGATCATTAAGGGTTGGTCTTTGATAGTACCCATCAAAAAATATTGAAACGTGGTACCCATTTTAAATTTGTATCCTTTTAATTGTCCTCCAAAAGAGGTAAAAGTAACTTCAGTTTTAGAACTGTTACTTTCTGCAAATGCACTAATAGTAGCATTGAAGACTTCACTAAGCATATCGGTGCTATAGTAGTCCCACTTAATAGAAGTTCCATTACAAGCTTGTAATTCGTATACAGATTGAGCTTCGCATCCTCTAGGCACTTGTATGTTATTTCCTACTAAATCTAAAAAGGAAATTTTCTTGTCCTGCCCATAAAAACTTAACGTAGCAAAAAGTAAAACAATAGTAAAAATATTCTTCATAAATAGGTTAATTTGAAGTTGTTAAATTATTCATTTTAGAAATAAGGGTGGCCAAATATAGTAAAACTTTCATTTTCAAACAAATATATATGTCAAATATTGAGGATAATTTTAAAAAAAAGGAGTGTGATTTTATAGATTAAAGACGTAATAATACGTTGTAATTGAGATAAATAGTTTATACTTACAAAGAGAAATATATTTTGTTTTTTAACTATAAAATTCTGAAATGAGTGAGCTGAATTCTTCATTTTCTATCAAAGAATGGAGTGAAAATGATCGTCCAAGAGAAAAATTAATCGCCAAAGGAAAGAACGCATTAACAGATGCCGAATTAATCGCCATACTTATTGGTTCTGGAAATCGAAATGAAAGTGCAGTGGCGTTGAGTAAACGAATACTTGCTAGTGTTACTCATAATATTGATGCCTTAAGTAAGTTGTCTGTAAAACAATTAATGAGCTTTAACGGTATTGGAGAGGCAAAGGCAATAGCGATCGTAGCGGGTTTAGAATTGGGGAGAAGAAGAAGAGAAGATATTTTGATCGAGCCAAAGATTACTAGTAGTAAAGATGCTTTTACTATTTTTTATCCAATGCTGGGAGATCTTGATCACGAGGAGTTTTGGGTGCTGTTTTTAAATAATGCTAAAAAAGTTATTCAAAAAAAACAAATAAGCCTTGGAGGAAAAACCAGTACCATTGTTGATCCACGTATTGTTTTCAGAGCGGCATTAGAATGTGGAGCCACCGCTATTATTTTAGGACATAATCATCCAGGTGGGACCATAGATCCCAGTGTAGCAGATAAAAATTTAACTCAAAAGCTAAAGCAAGCAGGATTTAGTTTAGATATTAATGTGCTGGATCATCTTATTATTACCGAAAAGAATTATTTTAGCTTTGCAGACGAGTCTATCTTATAAATTTAAGTCGACTCTTAAAGAATTTTGATTTAAGTATGCATAGTGCACCTGTAACCTAAAACCTAAGTAACCATAATCTGCAATTAGAACTATGTTATTAATTCATGTACAACAAGTTACACCAAGAGTTTCTTATACTTTCAAGCAAATTTGTAAGCGAATTTTAGGATTGGATGTAGATTTGACTTCTAAAATAGAAACATTTATTGCGCATGATGGTCCAAAATTCTCATACGGCAAAAAGCCTTTGAGTAAAGAATTATATTTTCAAAGTGTGGATTTGCTTTTTGAGCATGGATTAAACGATATAGAGATTCAAGTGTTTGATTGGGAAAATACAAGATGTTTTTTTGAAGTGAAACATACGAGTTCTGCACTGCCTTTCGATATTTTTGCAGCTACTTTTTACTTGTTGACACGGTATGAAGAATATTTGCCTCATGTAAAAGATAATATCGGGCGTTTTCCTGCAACAGAAAGTATAGCCCATACTTTTAATTTTTTACAAGAACCTGTAGTAGATATATGGGCATATAAATTTCAAGAAGTTCTTTTAGAAAAATATCCAGAACTTCAGTTTATAGATAAAAAGTTTATAGTGATCCCCGTTATTTCTGTTGATCAAACGTTTACTTATAAAAACAAAGGGATTTTGAGATCCATTGGAGGAGGCCTTAGAGATTTATGGAACTTAAAATTTGACCAATTTACCGATAGAATAAAAGTAAATCTTGGGATAAAAAAAGATCCTTTTGATACATTTGATTTGATCATTGATTTGCAAAAGCAAAAAAAGAGAAAGGCTAAAGTGTTATTTGGATTAGGAGATTACTCAAAGCACGAAAAGAACATTGGTTATAATAACCCGAGACACCAATCGATAATTAAACATATTGCTGATTATATCGATGTTGGACTTAAGGTCTCATACGATGCAATAAGTAATGCATCGGTACTAAACAAAGAAAAGCAGCGAATAGAAAGCATTTTAAATCGGAGGTTGTTATATGCGCTATGTTCTTTTTTTAAAATAAAATTACCAGAAGCGTATCGCAATTTTATTGAATTAGAAATTCAAGAAGATTATTCTATGGGATATTCTGAAAATTCTGGTTTTAGAGCTGGTACATGTACACCTTTTATGTTTTATGATCTTGATTATGAAGTACAAACCCCTTTGATCGTTTATTCTTTTTGCTTTTCTAGCCTGATAAGTGATAGAAGTTTAAAAAATGAAGAGTCTATACGAATGGAGCTTACCTCATACATAGAAAAAATAAGAAAGGTTAACGGAGTTTTTATTCCTGTTTTTAGCAATACTACTTTTAGTGAATTAGAAAATCAATCCTATTGGAAATCAATCCTAGAATTTATCTGGAATATAGAAGATGAATAATATAATCAAACACGTTTTTTTTGACCTGGATCATACGCTTTGGGATTTTGATAAAAATTCTGCGTTGGCTTTTGAGATGCTCTTTGAGAAGTTTAATATAGACCTTAGAATCGATGATTTTATAGAGAAATATCAACCAATCAACATGAAGTATTGGAAGCTTTACAGGGAAGAAAAAGTAAGTAAAAAGCATCTTAGAAGAAATAGGCTTGTTGAAGCTTTCTTATCTTTTGGCGCAGAGTTCAGCATAGATACAATAGATGCTATGTCTGATGACTACATTATGTTTTTACCACTCAATAATCATCTTATAGAAGGTACAGAAGAGCTATTAGAATATCTAGAACCAAAATACGAAATGCACATTATAACCAATGGTTTCAAAGAGGTACAAAATAATAAGTTAGTTAGTTCTGGAATAAAACATTATTTTAGAACCATAACCAATAGTGAAGAAGTTGGAGTAAAAAAACCTAATCCATCTATCTTTGAATATGCAATAAGGATCTCTGGGGCAAGTATTACAAATAGTATAATGATAGGAGATAATTATGAAGCTGATATTTTGGGGGCTCAAGCGTTTGGTTTAAAAACTATTTGTTTCAATTATCATAAAGAAATATTACCAGAGCAGCATATTCAAGTTTCAAAACTAAAACAGATAAAAAAGCTTCTGTAGCAGATATTATTTATGTTTTTAATCCGATATAGCGTATAATTGAGAATTTTTGAAATTAATTGACGATATAATTTAATAATTATCCAGATTATTTTAATCTTGCAATGAAGTTATCCTTTTTAGCCGTATAAATTTTAATGTAAAGAATATGCAACGTTTTTTGTTTTTTGTAATTTTTATCATGTACACTGTGAATATATCTTCACAGAAAAGTGTAAATGACTTTAAGTATGTCGTAGTGCCAGAAAAATTCAATTTTTTTAATGATAAAGATGCATATCAATTAAACTCAATGACTAAGTTTTTGTTTAACAAATATGGATTTAATGCATTGTTGAATAGTGACGAGTTTCCAGAAGATCTCAAAAATAATGGGTGTAAGAAATTAATGGCAGATGTTATAAAAGGAAATGGGCTTTTTCTAACCAAGTTAGCAGTTCAGTTAACAGATTGTAATGGAGTTGTTGTTTATACCTCTCCTGAAGGTACAAGTAGAGAAAAGGAGTATAGAAAAGCATTTCAGGAAGCATTGAGAAACGCTTTTAAAAATGTTGATAAGCTTAATTATAAGTATAATGCTGCAAAGGAAGCAGATGAGAATTCGAAAAATATGCAACCCGCTAAAAAATCAGGAACTCCAGAGGGTGAAAAGCCTACTATTACTGCGCCATCGGAAGATATGCTTACCTTTACATGGAATGACAAGAAGTACGTTTTTAAAAAGCAAGGGTACGGTTATGAACTTTTCTCTAAACAAGATGATGAACTTATGTCTGAAGGTAGGATATATAAAATGACTAGAGATAACAATTATCTAGTTAATGCAAGCGATTTAAGTGGTGGGGGATATTTTGACGGATTCGGAAATTTTATTCTTGAAAGAGTTAATCCGGCAACAAATAAATTAATTACTGATACCTTAGCCAGGGAGTAATCACATGTGTAAACAAGCTATAAGACTCAATTAATAATTGTATTTATCACCCCACCTTGATTTTAGAAAAGCTCTAAACGAATTTTCACGTTGATTATCGCCAGGTTCATAGAGTTTGGTGTTTTTAATCTCTTCCGGAAGAAATTCTTGATGAGCAAAGTTGTCTTTATAATCATGCGAATACTTATAATCTTCTCCATACCCTAGTTCCTTCATTAGCTTTGTTGGCGCATTTCTAATAGGCAGAGGGATAGATAGATCACCAGTTTGTTTGACTAGTTGTTGCGCTTTGTTTATGGCCATATAAGAAGCGTTACTTTTTGCTGAAGTAGCAAGATACACAGCACACTGACTTAATATTATTCTAGCCTCGGGATACCCTATAGTGGTTACTGCCTGAAACGTGTTATTGGCCATGATCAATGCTGTGGGGTTCGCATTTCCGATATCTTCTGAAGCTAAAATAATCATTCTTCTGGCAATGAATTTAAGATCTTCGCCTCCTTCGATCATACGAGCTAACCAATATACTGCAGCATTTGGATCGCTGCCGCGTACTGATTTTATAAATGCAGAAATAATATCATAATGTTGTTCTCCGGTCTTGTCATATCGAACAGTATTTTGCTGTACAAGTTTAAGAACAATATCATTGGTAATAACAACCGGATCTTGATCCTGACTCATAACAATCAATTCAAAAATATTAAGTAATTTACGAGCATCACCACCGCTAAGTCTCAATAAAGATTCGGTTTCTTTTAGTTCTATTGTTTTTGTTTTTAAAAACTCGTCTTCAAGCATAGCTCTCTTGAGTAAAGCTTCTAGTTCCTCTTTTCCGAAAGGATTCAGAACATATACCTGACAGCGCGATAAAAGTGCAGGAATCACCTCAAAGCTGGGGTTTTCTGTTGTGGCTCCAATAAGCGTAATCCAGCCTTTTTCTACGGCACCTAGTAAAGAATCTTGTTGTGATTTGCTAAACCGATGAATTTCATCAATAAACAAGATTGGGTTTTTGGCTGTAAATAGCCCTCCGCTATTTTTAGCTTTCTCAATAACTTCTCTTACTTCTTTGACGCCGCTATTTATTGCGCTCAATGTATAAAATGGTCTTTGAGACTCGGTAGCAATAATGTTGGCCAACGTAGTTTTTCCTACTCCGGGAGGGCCCCATAATATTAAGGAAGGAATAATCCCTTTTTTAATTTGTTGCGTTAGAGAACCATCATCACCAATTAAATGCTCCTGGCTAAGATAGGCTGATAAGGTTTTAGGACGAATTCGTTCTGCTAAAGGTTGATTTGTATTCATAATAACAAAGTTACAAAGCTTTGTAAGATTTGAAATGAGAAAATGAATTTATAAAACTTCATTGATCTTGATCTATAATAAAAACTGACAATTTATCTGATCTGAACGGTTTGGGCTTTTTTTTGATACGTTCTAAATACAATGAGAGAAGAAAATGATCATTTTAGCTTTAGTACAGGTGTGATAGGGTATCCCTTATTATTTGTATTACTTATCTGGTTTGTATATTGGTTTGAGGTTCGGTTTGGTGTTGATTTTAATCATTTTGGTGTATATCCCAGGTCTTTTGTTGGATTGAGAGGGATATTGCTATCACCGCTTATTCATTCGGATATTACACATCTATGGCACAATACAATGCCACTACTTATTTTATCGGCAGCGCTTTTCTATTTTTATCAACCAAACGCCTGGAAAGTATTAATTATAGGTGTTGTTCTTACAGGTTTTTTTACCTGGATTTTTGGCCGTCCTGCCAATCATATAGGTGCCAGTGGTGTCGTGTATATGCTTTTTGGGTTTCTTTTTTTTAAGGGTATACTTGCAAAACATTTTAGATTAACAGCGTTATCTTTTGTAGTGGTTTTTATATATGGAAGTATGATTTGGTATATTCTACCTATTGATCCTAAAATCTCGTGGGAAGGACATTTGTCGGGCTTATTAACAGGTTCTATACTTGCATTTCTTATTAAAAGGGGAGTGGCTAAACCTCCAATGTATATGTGGGAATCTCCAGACTATAATCCAGAAGAAGACGAGTTTTTAAAACACTTTGATGAAAATGGCAATTTTATTGAGCAATTACCTGAAGAAGAACAGGGAGATGAAGAAATTAAAATAGTTTATCAATATAAGACTAATGCCGATCGTGATAAAACCGAAGAATAGTAATAACTATAATCGTTGCCTGATTACTTCATATAAAAACACACCACAAGCAACAGATACATTAAGTGAACCAATGTCACCGTGCATTGGTAGTTTGGCCTGACGATCTACCAACTTTAAAACCGAACTGGATATACCTTTACCTTCACTACCCATAATGATCGCAGTAGGATTTTTTAAATTAACATCATAAATAAGATCTGAAGCTTTTTCTGTAGCTGCTATGACTTCAATGCCTGAACCTTGTAAGTAAAACATAGCATCTTTGATGTGATCAACTTTACATATAGGTATTTTAAATACGGCACCAGCGGATGTTTTAACAGTATCTGCACTTACAGGAGCTCCGCCTTTTTTTTGTATGATAATACCGTGCACGCCTGTGCATTCTGCCGTTCTGATAATGGCTCCAAAATTACGAACATCTGATAGTTGATCTAAAATTATGAACAGTGGTGTTTCTCCAGATTCTATAACCTGCATCACAAGGTTCTCGAGGTTGTAAAACTCGATAGGGGAGACAAAAGCAACGACACCCTGATGATTTTTGCGTGTAAGTCTATTTAGTTTTTCTACAGGAACATATGAGAATGAGATGTTTTCTCTTTTCAATACAACCATAAGCTCTCGCGCAAGGTCACCTTGTAATCCTTTTTGAACAAATAGCTTGTCTATACTTTTTCCAGAGGATATAGCTTCAATAACGGCTCTGATACCAAATATTTGAGATTCGTTTTTCATGAATGATCACTGTTTATATTTATGAATAAAAAGACCGCCTATGATAAGGCGGTCTTTTAAAATTTATAAAATATATAGATTACTGTGCTTCTAAAGTTAAGAAATTTGGAATAAATCCTTCAGAATTAATAGTAATGTCTAGTTTACCTATACAAGTAAATATTAAACCTTCAACAGAGGCGTAATCGGCCGGACCAAACTGAGTAAAATGTCTTTGTCCACTTTCTCCTCCATAAGTAACTTGAGAAGTTGCAGGATCAATATCAAGGATTAAATCAGCTCCACCATCAAGAGGTAATGCACCTCCAATAATAGTAATCTGATTTTCACCAGGTCCTAACACTACTTCTCTAGTAGCTCCTTGGTTTCCAAAAAATGCATCAAATCGGTGATTTGTTACATTAAGTGTACCAATTATCTCACTAAACTCAACAGATGGACATAGAATAATAAAGTTAAACTCATATGCTGCTCTGTATCCAAGTTCATTGCCTATTTCATCAACGCTGTTATTTCCTCTAAGACGAAAGGTGGAACCGTCTTCAGTAGTTACGACCTGATCGTCTGGACCTACAGTAATTGGGTCATCATCAGCATCTAAATAAGTACCGTCATCTTGTAGAAATATTTCTACTAAACCTAAACCAGTTTCGGTTCCATATTCTACACCTGCTGCTGTAGTTGCTTTACCTGTGAAGAAAAACTGATCTCCAAAGCTAATTTCATCTACAGTGATGCCAAATAAATCGGCAATACTCTGAGCGTCAAAAGAAAAATCACGTGGAAAACTAGTAACCGTTGCAACATCAACAGTATCTGTACGTGTTCCACTTAAATCTGCATAAATCTTTAGATCATAAGAAGCAACATTGTTGTTTCCGTCTAAAAGTCTAAAACTATAGGCTAAATCACTTACTTGTTCGAGACCTAAAGCCGTTGGAGGGTTTTCATCAAATCTTACAAAAGCGGCATCTTTCGTTATCGAATTGCCTATAAAATCTTTATCATCATCCTCACAAGACACTATCACGACAACAGATAACAATAGTGCAAAATAAGAGATATATTTATTTGTTATTTTCATCTTTATTATTTTTTTATTAATCTAAATTATCTGGATTTGTATCCCAGAATGTTCTTACATCGATCGTTTTTTGATTAATGCTAGGGTTAGAATTTACCTCAGCAGCTGGATACATAAACGTTCTTGGGAACAATCCAGGTACAGTAACATGATTAGATAAGTCACTAGGATAACTTGTTCTTCTGTAGTTGTTCCATGCTTCATAACCATTACCCCAAAGTGCAAGATAGTATTCTTTCATAATAACATCTAATCGCTCTTCGTTAGAAGTAGCTGCGTCATACTGACCTTCAACAAAAGTAACGTAAGCAGCTACATCAGCATCTGTCATTGCAAAGGCTGCAGGTACTTGACCTGGACTAAAGTTTCTCACCTTTTCAAAAGAATCTCCAACAGCTTCTAAAAATAAAGCTTTAGGGTCTCCAGTTGTTCCACTCATAAGAGCAGACTCAGCTTGCAAGAATTTACTGTAAGATGATAGCATGAATGGAAATATTCCAGCTCCACCAGCACCAGCTCCAGCAGCAGCTGCAACAAATTGGTCACTATCAAAGGCACCACCAACAGGATATAATCCATAGGTTGTTCTTTCTTGATTATCTGGTGGCACACCTAAACGACCTCCATGATCTCTTCCGATATAGCCATCACGTAAATAACAAAAATTGAAACCCGGAAGTCCTTCACACGGAAGGTCATCTCCCGTTGGATCTTCATTGGTTTGTCTGTAAAAATAATAGCGTAATCTTGGATCCGGAAACCCTTTTGCATCAAGAAACTGATCCATATAGTAATTGTTCATGTAGTCTCCTGTACCATCAGCATCATAACTAACCGCATAATATGGGTGTCTGCTATCAGTCGGGCTACTCACACTAGAGTATTGAAATTGGAAATCTTCGTCAGCTGAATCTATTATTCCTGCTGATAAAAGCGCATTAATTTCAGATGAGAAATCACCGATTAATCGCATTTGATTATACATCTTAAACTTTAACGTTCTTGCTAAAGTTATCCACTTAGCTCTGTCTCCACCATAGAAGAGGTCAGTTTGTGGCATTATTGAGTCTGGAGAGCCAATATTAGCAATGGCTTCATCAAGAAGCTCTAACATCGCATTATAAATCAATTGACCACTGTCAACTCTTGGACTAGGAAAATCAGCTGCATTTGATGCTTCAGTGAATGGTACATCACCCCATGTGTCTACAAGGGCCACATAACTATACGCTTTAATAATCTTAGCCGTACCAGCAAGTCCTAATAATTGTCTTGATTCTGCTATAGGCAATAAGGTTTCAATATCCTTAAGGGTTTCTCTATAAAAAGAGGTCCATAAATTTGTATTGATATTTCCGGCAGTCAAAGAGAATGGGCCTGCATACGGTCCAAACAAATGCTGCATTCTCATGGTCTCTGATGCTCTTACATTAAGCCCATCTTCATTACCTTCGTTAAAAGCAAAAGCGTTAGCGAATTGTAATTGCGCATTATTAAAGAGTAAATTGGGATCAGCACTGTCAGTTGTTATCCTACTAGGATCATTTGTAAGATCCAGATCAGTAGTCTCACAACCTGTGACAACAATAATAAGTAGCAGTGAAGCTAAAATTATATTGAATCTGTTTTTTATGTTTTTCATTTCTATTTTTTTAAGTATTTTAAAAAGAAGCTTTTAAGCTAAATCCATATTTCTTAGACGATGGAGCAGTTTGTAAATCTAAACCTAAACCGTTACCTACACCAGTACTAATTACTTCTGGATCGAAATTAGTTCCATCTGGAACATTTGGAGCCCAATACCATAAGTTTTGACCTAATAAGCTTAATGAAAGCGATCCGAAAGGCGTATTGTCTAAGAATTTCTTAGGTAAAGCGTATGTTAAAGAAACTTCTCTTAATCTCCAGATAGATCCATCATAAATTTGTTGTCCTGAAGGATCAATTAGGTTTAAGAAATATACTTCGTTAGCTCCTAACTGAATATTGTTAGGGATTTTGTTACCCTGAGCATCTAAAAGTGGATTACCTGATCCAGGATCAGCTAAAACTCCAGGAACAATAAAAGTTCCTTCTCTATCTTCAGTGTCGGTAGTAACCCCTCTTCTTAATAAGTTAGTAATGGTAGTACCATAAAAATCACCTCCGTGAGTGTATTCTACTTGAGCCATAAGGCTAAATCCTTTATAAGAGAACGTATTGATAGAAGTTGCTCTCCAGTCTGGATTTGGATCTCCAATGATTTGATCATCTAAACCTAAATCACCACTAGCAATAATTGTTCCGTCATTTGGATCAATTAATAAGTTACCTTCATTGTCTCTTACTGCATAGCTTCCTCGTAACACCCCTAATGGCTGTCCTTCTATTGCAAAGTTACCTATGTTAGAAAAACCAGCAATATTTACTTC
Organism: uncultured Aquimarina sp.; assembly: GCA_947497175.1. GTDB lineage: Bacteria > Bacteroidota > Bacteroidia > Flavobacteriales > Flavobacteriaceae > Aquimarina. Next base: position 84,529 of record CANMFM010000006.1, read on the forward strand.
TTCACCACCTGGTAAGTCAACCACTGTACTTTCTGCAGCTGTGAAATTAAAATTAGAAACCCACTGGAATCCATCATCATTTGATTTAACTGGAGTAATTTCTAAATCTACCTCAATACCTTCGGTTTCAATCTTACTTGCATTAATTAACTGAAATATATTTCCTGAAGAAGGACCTATATTTTTTGTTAAGATCTGATCTTTTGAATCTCTTTTGTAAACACTAACTTCAAGATTTACTCTATTGTTTACTAGGTTTGTTTCTATACCTGCTTCAAATTCTCTGTGCAATTCTGCTTTTAGATCAGGATTAGGAGCTGTATTCAGGTTTGAATTGGTATTTACACTTACACCATCTCCTATGAACTGAGCGGTCCCTAAAGAAAGTGCTGCTCTTGTGTTATATGGTGTAGGGAAACCTGCAGAAGTTCCATATCCAAATCTTAACTTCATGAAATTTAAGATGTCAGATTTTAAACTTGGGAATGCAGATGTTGGTACAAATGCAACAGATGTACTTGGATAAAACAGCGAGCGGTTGTCCTGCTCAACTGTAGAAGTCCAGTCATTTCTAGCTGCAAAAGTAACGTATAACATACTGTCATAGTCAAATTCTAACTGACCATATAAACCAAGAGTATTTTCTTCTTGTATACGACTTAATCTACTTCCAAAAGGATCTTGATTACTTTGTGTTTCATAGTTTGAATGATCAATAAAATCAAAAACTACTTGCCCTTGGCTAAACACACCAAATTTCTCATACGTTTCAGAATTAGCATTAAATCCTAATGTACCGTTTAATCCTATTTTTTCGGTCAAAGAAATATTCTTTAAATAAAATAATAAACTATGATCCCAAATAGTATTCACTGCAGAAGTTGACTTTAAAAAACCTTGCTCAGCTTCTATACGTCCAACACCACCTCTATTCACATAAAACTCTTGTTTTTCAGTATAAGTATCTAAACCTACTCTATAGGTTAATGCAAAGTTTTCGTTGAAATCATATGTCGCATTAATATTGTTATAAAAACGGTCAACATCGATAGTCTCCTTAGAATTTGCTACTAACCAAAGTGGGTTATTTTGGTCACCTCTATAATATACATTTCCTCCTGTAACAGGATCTTGAAAAGGTAGTCCGTTAAGATCTAAGTTTCTTGGTATAAATAAAGTTCTTGTGAATATAGAAAAGTTTCCAGTACCTGCACTTGCTGCAACCGGAGGAGTAGAGAATTCACTTGTTGCAAAGTTCATAGAACCAGAAACAGTAAATTTGTTACTTAACTTTGCAGATCCACCAACACCAAAGTTTGTTCTTGTAATGTTATTTCCAGGAACGTAACCATCTTCATCCGTATGTCCAAAATTAATATTGTAGGCTACGTTTTCTGAGCTTTTAGATACATTTAAAGAAGTAGTATATCCATACCCTTGTCTAAAAAAGTCTTCTACGTTATCTTCAACGGCTTCATAACGTTGAAAAACTCCTTGAAATTGAGGAACTATATTGGCCAAACGAGCTTGGTTGTAGTGAGCAGGAACGGTAATATTTCTATCGAATCTTGCTCCCCAGTTTCCAACAAATCCAACATTTTCTGTTTGATTTGCTCCTTGACCATAAGTATTTTGATAATCTGGTAATTGTGCAATTTCATTAACAAAAACAGACTGATTAAAAGTAACTTCGAAACCTTTGTTAACAAGGCCAGTAGATCCCGTTTTTGTAGTAATAAGAATTACTCCGTTTCTACCTGCGTCACCGTACAGTACGGTTGCACTTAATCCTTTTAATACGTTAACATTAGTAATACTGTTTGGATCGATATCTAAGAATCTACTCGATGCGGAAACAGATCCATTACCAGTTGTAACATTACTTTCTGCATTTGTACTTGTGTTGAAAGGAATACCGTTAACTACGAATAAAGGCTGATTGTCTCCTGTGATAGAAACATTTCCTCTAATTCTAATATTAGTACCACTACCAGCAACACCACCTGATTGCACAACGTTTACCCCTGATACTTTACCTGTAAGTACCCTAGCAATATCTGCTTCAGGTCTACTTTCGATTGCATCAGTTTTAAGTGTGCTAACGGCATATCCCAGAGCTTTCTTTTGTCTCGATATACCTTGTGCTGTAACTATCACTTCCTCTAATTCGGAAGCAGAAGCTTCTAGCTGAATATTTATGTTGTCATCATCTGCAACAACAACTTCTTTTGTTGTAAATCCTACATAACTATAAGTAAGCACAGCTCCTCGATTTACATTAATGGTATAATTACCATCAAAATCGGTCTGTGTACCTGTTGCAGTACCTTTTACAACGATATTTACTCCGGGTAATGGTAGTCCGCTATTGTCGGATACATTACCAGAGATCGTTTTTTCTTGTGCAAACGATAGTTGCACTACAAACGCCAGAATTAGCGTTAGAATTCCACTAAACTTTGTTCTCATTTTATAGATTTATTTGAATTAGCCAATGCCAAAAATGATAATAAAATCTTAATAAACCAATTTTTTAGTATTAAAATTTAAATTATGCTTCACGTTGTATGCTCAGTAAATAGAAGAGTTGTGTTAATCTTAATGAATATGGTGAAATAAAATTTAAGACTTCCTTTGCAATTGTTGTGATGTCATAATCTATAATGTTTGTGTCTTTTTTGCTCTTAAGGTTTTTGAAATTCAATAGGTTATCCAGCGATGTTGTTTTTGATCATGCAAAAAGGCTCCTTAATAGTAAGAAGCCTTTGGTTTAATTTAAAATAATGTTTTGTAGTTTTTATCTTTGAAGAAGCATCGGCCAATCTTTTCCATCAGGTCTGGTTATGGTAACCGTTCCCTGGTCGCCTTTAGAATTTCCAAATTCTATGGTCATCTCTGATCCAGAAGTTGCTGTAATAGTGTATACATAAGAGAATTCATCTTCTTTACCAGTATTTGCCTCTACGGTTTCTATTTTTCCTTCAGCAACTAAATTTGTGCAATCCCAAACCACAAGAATGTCATCAAATGTGATTTTAGAAAAAACATCAACATAGCAGCTGTCAAATTGTCCAAAGCTTATGTCTGAGGTGGTGTATTCTCCAGGTGTATCTGTATCTTCCCAAATTACTTCTCCGGTTAATGGGGCAGCTGGGCAGTTACTTGTCTCTCCCGGAGCGGATATTAATCTAGTAATTTCATAAGAATATGTTCCTGCAAGGCTTTCTGTGATTGAACATCCAATAGTTGTTCTATAGGTATAGGGGGAAGAAAAATAAGATCCTCCAGATACATTACCACTTGCGTCATCTACAGAGAAGGATCTTCCGTCTGTAAGTTTAAGTACAAATCTTAATGCGAAATCATCTTTACCTTCAATTTTACTTTCATCAACTCCAGTAAAAGAAACCAATTCTTCTGCAGTAAAAGTAATCGTCGAAGTTGGAACCCCTCTTTCTCCGGTTCCAAAATCTGCTGCAGTTAATGTTCTAATTAGTCCTTCTTCTGTAGAAAGGTTGTCATCCTCGTCGTTAACAACGTTGTCACCATTGGTATCTACTCTCGTATTTTCGACAAATCGGGCATAGATTTCTACTTCGCTTAACAGTTCTCCATTGCTGGCATCTTGTTCTTCTAAAATAATGGTGTAATCAGAGCCAGTTTCGAATCTTGTTGTTATGTCATTATATACGAGGTTATTGTCAATGTCTATGGTGCGCAATATTGCACCATTAGTAACACCATCGAGTACTTGATCTACAGTTTTATCATCGCTGCTACACCCAAATAGAATAATGGAAGCCAGCAATGTGCTATAGTATTTAGATATTTTTTTCATGTTCTTTAATTTTTGTTTTAAACCATAAGTTTTAAATAAAGCTAACCATTAATTCGCAATTGGGAATGCTGGTGAATCAGGGTTGTTGTCCCAAAAAACTTTTTGAGTCACATTTGGTTTAGGGTCTACAGATGAGTTGTTTGTTGTTAAATCTGCTGGATATGGAAAAGATCGTATAAAATTTCCAGTTGCAGGAAACGGCTCAATGTTAGGTTGTAATGTGGTAGGGAAACCGGTTCTTCTGTAGAAGTTATAGGCATCAACTCCGTTACCAAATAAAGCAACCCAATATTGTTCTGCAATCACGTTCATTTTTGCATCCATGGTTATAGCTGCGTCAAAATTTGTAAGTTGACTTAATACAAAAGCATCAATAGCTGCCGGGTTTGGTTCAAAACTGAAATTTGCTGAGGCGTCTAGAGGTCCAAATGTTATTGCTTTAGCAATCGATTTTGTAAGACCATTGTTTAATGATGTTCTGGCGGCAGTAGTGTTCATTTCTTCCATTGCTACTTCTGCAATCATAAAATCTACCCATGAAGATAAAAGTACGGGAGTGATTCCTGCTCCTTGTCCGCCATCTCCCTGAGATGTTCCTTCAAAACTACTATCGTCAAAACGTCCTCCGGCCGGATATACTCCAAAGGTGGTTCTCAAAAATCCATCTGGCGGAATTCCATCGTCATCACCATGATCACGCCCCCAATATCCATTGTTTAGATAGCAAAATGTAAATCCGCCATCTATATAATGTTGTGGAGGACTTTCTAAGGAGCAGTTTAGTGTTTCTTCATTTGGAGCAGCTTCGGCACCAGGCACTACATTGGTTTGTCTGTAAAAATAGTATCTTATTCTGGGGTCATCAGATTCTGACATTAAATTCATTAACCAATTCGACATATACTCGTCAGCTCCATCTGCTTCATAATTGTTGGCATATCTTGGATGACGATTATCAGGTTGAATAGCATTGGTTCCCCATGAAAATTGAAAATCTTCACTTGCATTTTGAATATAGTTGCCATCGGTCACAATTTCATTAAAGCTGGTAATTGCTTCATTGTCAACTAATCTTCTTTGTAAGTAAATCTTCATTTTAAGGGTATTCGCTGCTTTAATCCATTTATCCCAGTCTTGTCTGTAGAAAAGATCGAGTTGTGGCTCAGCTGATGAATCTTTATCGAAATTTACAATAGCATCGTCTAAAAGTGATAAGGCTGCTTCATAGACAGAAGCTCCGTCATCGACAGCTGGATTTAGATTATCACTTCCTCGTAATGCTTCACTATACGGTACATCTCCAAAAAAATCTACTAATGTAACGATGATGTAAGCTTCTAACACTTGCGCCATAGCGAGATGTTGGTATAATTCATTTTCTATGGCAAGAGGTTCTAATGCTCTTACATCGGCAAGAATACCACTAAAGGTTTGATTATGTAGATTTTGATCTTCAAAGACTTCACCGGTAGATTGGTATGATCCACTCCAAACATCGTTAAAATCGGTTGGGGCATATACGTTCTGATAATCTCTACCATTCATATTATCTATTCGGGTAACCTGAGCCGCAATGGCTCCAAATCGCTCTACTGTTTTTCCGAAATCAACCTGAATAGAATTCAGAAATAAATCGGGATTAGATTGATCCCTGCCTAATTGGTTAGGGTTGTCAGCAAGATCGAGTTCTGTGGTTTCGCATGATGTGAATAACAATCCTAGGCTAAGGATAGTAATCACGGAAATTTTATGTGATATTAATTTTATAATTTTCATGATTTAATTTTTTTAGAATGAAGCTTTAATACTTAAACCATATCTTCTTGAGCTAGGACCGTTTAAGAAGTCAAATCCTCTACCGTTACCTACACCAAGCCCGGCAACGTTGGGATCAAAGTTTGTTCCTTCGGGAATATTGAAGGCATCAAACCATAAATTGTATCCTGTTAAGTTCATACTTACAGATCCAAAAGGAGTTTTATCTAAGAATTTTGATGGGATACTATATCCCAATGACAATTCTTGAAGTCTTAAAACTGTTCCGTCAAATACACCTAATTCATCTGGACCAAATAATACATTTGAGAAATAGAACGTCGAATTATTTATTTGAATATTGTTTTGAGAGCCATCATCTCGTACTCCTGGTAATATGAAACTGTTTTCACGATCTACCGTATCTGTTGTAAGACCACGTCCTAATAATGTAGATACTGTTCTCGAATAGATGTCTCCTCCTTTTACAAAAGTAAATAAGAAGCTTAAATTGAAGTTTTTGTATGAAAAAGAATTATTAATGTTTAACAGGTAATCTGGATTAGGATCACCAATAATGAAGGCACCTTCTTCTTCTCTGAAGTTTCCGGCATCGTTAATAATTGCATTTCCATTCGCATCTCTTTGTATACGGCTTCCAACTATTACTCCTAAAGGTTCTCCTTCAATCGCTGCATTACCCAGGTTTGAAAATCCAGAATACACAATGATATCTGTGTCTGCACCCAAATCTTCTACAATGGTTTCGTTGGCTGTGAAATTAATATTGGCATTCCATAAAAATCCATTTTGTTCGGGCGATTTAAGAATATCTGCACCTAGATCAAGTTCAAATCCATCACTTTTTATTTCACCAATGTTTTCGTTTCTGATTGCAAAACCAGTTGAGGGATCTAATGGTCGATCAATGATAAGGTCTTCTGTAATACGGCTGTAGTAAGATACGTTCAAGCTTATTCTGTTTCTGAAAAAACGAGACTCAATACCAAACTCTATTTCATTTAAGCGCTCCGGCTTTAGATCAGGGTTTTCTTGTCTTGTAGGGATAGAATTGGTTACAATATCTAGTCCTGTATCTGAATCTCTAAAATATTGTGTATCCAGATCTAAAGTAGCTGCCACCGGAAATCCTGTAGGGAAATTGGCAGAAGTACCATATCCTGCTCTTACTTTTAGGTAGTTGATACCGTTTTCAGATTTAATACCAGCAAAAGCCGTAGTGGGTAAAAACGATACACTTGCACTTGGATAGAATATAGATCTGTTATCAACGGTGAGGTTAGATACCCAATCATTTCTTCCGGCCAGGGTTAAATATAACATTCTTTTGTAGTCAAAATCTGCTTGCCCATAAAGACCTACGATATTTCTTTCTTGCTTAAATTCAATCTCGTTTTGATTCAGAAAATTGACATGTCTAAATACATCAAATTCAACCTGACTACTACTGGCAACCCCATTACGTTCATAGATTTCTCTTCTACTGGTTGCTCCTAAGTTGAAATTCATTCCTATTTCATCGGTAAGCGTGAAATCTCCATTAAGGATAAAGTTGTGATCAAAAATAGTATTGATGTTTGTCCAGGTTTGATACACACCACTACGAAGCGCTGCATCATCACTTACCCCTCCTTTATTTTGTTGATTGGTGTTGGCTTCAGTATAATTGTCTAGACCAAACCGATAGACTAAATTAAGATTTTCTGTAAGATCGTATTGTAATGTTCCGTTTCCAAATACACGATTTGTTTGTTGTCTGTTTTGGGCGTTATTTACTGTCCATAATGGGTGTTGGATACTATTATTTTGACGATAATATACACTTGATCCATTAATAGGATTTTGAAAAGGAAGTCCAATAAGATCAACACTACGAGGGGTGAAAAATAGTTCTCCAAAAACAGAAGATCCGGTACCAAAGGCTCCATTACCTCTACTGGCAGATACGGGAGGAGTTCTAAAGTCAGTTTTAGAATAATTTAGGGTATTAGAAATTGTTATTTTATTGGATAGAACTGCTCTTCCTCCAAAACCTAATGTGTTTCTTCTTAATTTATTTCCAGGAGTGAATCCTTCATCTTCTAAGTAACTATAATTGGCATTATAGCTAAATGTGTTGTCGGTATTGGTTCCTCTAAAATTAATTGCTGTGCTTGCTACAGTTCCGGTTCTAAAAAAGTCCTCTACACTATCATAAGGTCTCCATTCGTATCGAGCACCTGCAAATTCTGGAAATGCTGCTGGAATTCCTGTTGCAGCAGCGGCAGTGCTGTATGGATGTGCTAATGTACCATCGGGATTAAATCCTCTGTTGGGGTCTTCGTTAATACCATTACCCCAGCCAGCAACTCCTTCTTCGTCAAAGCTAGGTCCCCAGTTGCTGAAGAACCATCCAAAAGCTTGATCAAACCCATTACCATATTGATTTTGATAATCGGGCAGTGATGCAATTTCATTAAAGAAAATAGAAGAAGTGATAGTTACTTCATTCTTTTTAACAGCGTTTCCGGCAGAACCGTTTTTGGTTGTTATTAAGATTACTCCGTTTCGCCCTGCAGTTCCGTATAGCGTAGCAGCGGCAAGACCTTTTAAAACATTAACACTTTCGATACTATTAGGGTCAAGGTCTAAAAATCTACTCGATCCAGAGTTTCCATCAATAAAATCATTCTGATTGTTTCCGTCGTTAGATCCCTGTGAATTTGTGTCACTGCTAAAAGGAACTCCGTCAACAATAAATAATGGTTGATTACTTCCACTAAAAGAACTAAGTCCACGAATTACAATATTCGTACCTGATCCTGATAAACCATTTTGCTGAGTGATATTTACACCAGATGCTTTTCCAAATAGTACTCGTCCAATGTCGCCTTCTGCTCGTTGTTCCAATTGATCATCTTTAACTTCGGCAACTGCATATCCCAGGGCTTGCTTTTCTCGCTTAATACCTTGGGCAGTTACAATTACTTCTTCCAGTTCAGAAGTAGCAGCGGATAGTTGTACATTGATTGTGTTACTGGGACCTACTGCTACCTCTTTGTTGGTGAAGCCTAAAAAACTGTAGGTCAAAGTGCTTCCTTCTGATGCCTGGATAGAGTAATTTCCATCAAAATCAGATTGAGCTCCCGTGTTTGTTCCTTTAATAATGATATTTACGCCCGGAAGAGGTGAACCATCGTCATCTGTGATTTTACCGGTTACGGTTTTTTCTTGCGCAAAAGAAATATGCGCGACTAATGCCATGAACAGCATTAGCGTCTGCTTAGTTAGTGATTTCATGTGTTTTAATTATTAGAATTAGCCAGCTATAAAATTGTGGAAAAGAATTAACTATTTTGTGGTTTTTTGGTTAATTTTAACTAATAATCAATAAATGATTAGTTAAATTAACATAATTTAACAGTTGTAATTAAATCTGTACAAGAGGTTGTTTTTAGCAGTGATTTTCGAAAATAAATAACTTCTTATTCGAATATTTTTCCCAGTTTTTTTCTTGAGGAAACTCCTTTTCGAAAGTAATTTTATGATTTTATCTAAGTAAGTTTTTTGTTGGTTTTTTTTGATTGAATAAGATTGTTGAAGTTTCGATTTTACGTTTGGATTGCGATTATCAGCTTTTATTTTTGACTTATTTGAAAATTAATCTCTTAGGATTTGATTTGCTGAAAAATATTTCTACCTTTGCAGCCCTTTAAAAAGGGATATTATAAAAATATATTAATAATAGTGTAAAGCAAATTATGCCAACAATTTCACAATTAGTAAGAAAAGGTAGAGCCAAAATAACTAAGAAGAGTAAATCGGCTGCTTTGGATTCGTGCCCGCAACGCCGCGGTGTTTGTACGCGTGTTTATACTACTACTCCTAAGAAACCAAACTCTGCGATGCGTAAAGTAGCGCGTGTTAGGTTAACGAATGGAAAAGAAGTAAATGCGTACATCGGTGGTGAAGGTCACAATCTTCAAGAGCACTCGATAGTATTAGTTAGAGGTGGAAGGGTAAAAGATTTACCAGGAGTTAGATATCATATTGTTCGTGGAGCCTTAGACACCGCAGGTGTTGAGGGTAGAACACAACGTAGATCTAAGTATGGTGCAAAACGCCCTAAGAAGTAATTAAAAACTTTTAAGAAGAAGACATGAGAAAAAGAAAGGCTAAAAAAAGACCTATTTTGCCAGATCCACGTTTTAACGATCAGCTAGTGACTCGTTTTGTAAACATGATGATGTGGGATGGTAAAAAGTCAACTGCTTTTAGAATTTTTTACGATGCAATAGATATCGTAGATGAGAAAAAACAAAACGAAGAGAAAACTGCATTAGAAATGTGGAAAGACGCACTTTCAAATGTAATGCCTCACGTAGAAGTAAGGAGTCGTAGAGTGGGTGGAGCTACTTTTCAGATTCCTAACCCAATCAGACCTGACCGTAAGATATCTACTGCAATGAAGTGGTTGATTCAATTTGCGCGTAAAAGAAATGAGAAATCTATGGCACAGAAGCTTGCTGCAGAAATAATTGCTGCAGAAAAAGAAGAAGGAGCTGCTGTGAAAAAGAGAGTAGATACTCATAAAATGGCTGAAGCAAATAAAGCATTCTCTCACTTTAGATTTTAATCATTAAGAAATGGCTAGAGATTTAAAATATACTAGAAACATAGGAATCGCTGCGCATATTGACGCAGGGAAAACTACAACGACTGAACGTATACTATATTATACCGGTGTTAGTCATAAAATAGGTGAAGTGCATGACGGTGCAGCCACTATGGACTGGATGGAGCAAGAGCAAGAGCGTGGTATCACAATTACTTCTGCTGCTACAACATGTACATGGCACTTCCCTACAGAAAATGGTAAGCCAACTGCTGATGCTAAAGGATATCATTTTAACATTATTGATACTCCAGGGCACGTTGATTTTACTGTAGAGGTAAACCGTTCTTTACGAGTGTTAGATGGGTTGGTGTTTTTATTTAGTGCTGTTGATGGTGTTGAGCCACAATCAGAAACTAACTGGAGGCTGGCTGATAATTACAAAGTTCCTAGAATGGGGTTTGTAAATAAAATGGACCGTCAAGGGTCTAACTTCTTGGCAGTTTGTAATCAGGTTAAAGAAATGTTGGGTTCTAATGCAGTACCTATTGTATTAAACATTGGTGACGAAGCTGATTTTAAAGGTATAGTTGATCTTGTGAAGAACCGTGCCATTGTATGGCATGACGAAACTCAAGGTGCTACCTTTGATGTTATTGATATTCCTGAAGACCTTAAAGCTGAGGCTAAAGAGCTTCGTGGTAAACTTATCGAAGAAGTTGCTGCATATGACGAAAACCTTCTTGAGAAGTATATGGAAGACGAAGATTCGATTACTGAAGACGAAGTGCATGCTGCACTTAGAGCTGCGGTAATGGATATGTCTATTATACCAATGGTATGTGGGTCTGCTTTCAAAAATAAAGGGGTTCAGTTCTTGTTAGATGCTGTATGTCGTTATTTGCCTTCTCCAACAGATAAGGATGCAATTGTAGGTACTGATCCTAATACAGACGAAGAGATTTCTCGTAAGCCTGATGTAAAGGAGCCGTTTTCTGCATTAGCATTTAAAATCGCAACCGATCCGTTTGTAGGTCGTTTGGCATTTTTCCGCGCATATTCAGGAAGATTAGATGCAGGTTCATATGTGTTGAACAACCGATCTGGAAAGAAAGAGCGTATTTCACGTATTTATCAAATGCATTCTAATAAACAAAATGCAATTGATTTTATTGAGGCTGGAGATATTGGTGCAGCAGTAGGTTTTAAAGATATTAAAACCGGAGATACATTATCCGATGAGAAACATCCTATTGTTTTAGAATCAATGGATTTCCCTGATCCGGTAATTGGTATTGCTGTAGAGCCAAAAACAAAAGCTGATGTAGATAAATTAGGTATGGCTTTGGCTAAGTTAGCTGAAGAGGATCCTACATTTACTGTAAGAACAGACGAAGCTTCTGGTCAGACTATTATTTCTGGTATGGGAGAGCTTCACTTAGATATTATTGTTGATCGTTTAAAGCGTGAGTTTAAAGTAGAAGTAAACCAAGGTCAACCTCAGGTTGAGTACAAGGAAGCTATTACTGCTCGTGCAGACCATAGAGAGGTTTACAAAAAGCAGTCTGGTGGTCGTGGTAAATTTGCAGATATTGTATTTACTATGGAGCCTGCTGAAGAAGGTAAAACCGGACTTGAGTTTGTTTCTGAAATCAAAGGTGGTAACGTTCCTAAAGAATTTGTTCCTTCTGTTGAGAAAGGATTTAAAATGGCAATGAAGAATGGGCCTTTAGCAGGATACGAAATGGATGCTATGAAAGTTACTCTTACTGATGGGTCTTACCATGATGTGGATTCTGATCAGCTGTCGTTCGAATTGGCTGCAAAACTTGGTTACAAAGCTGCTGCTAAAGCTGCAAGAGCAGTAATCATGGAGCCAATCATGAAACTTGAGGTATTAACTCCTGAAGAAAACATGGGTGATATCGTTGGTGATTTAAATAGACGTAGAGGTCAGGTTAATGACATGAGTGACCGTTCGGGATCAAAGGTTGTTAAAGCGCTTGTTCCTCTTTCAGAAATGTTTGGGTATGTAACATCATTAAGAACATTGTCTTCTGGTAGAGCAACCTCTACAATGGAATTTTCTCACTATGCTGAGACTCCTTCTAATATTTCAGAAGAAGTAATTGCAGCTGCAAAAGGAGTTAACGCTTAATTATTACAGAAATGAGTCAAAAAATTAGAATAAAATTAAAATCTTACGATCACAATTTAGTAGATAAGTCTGCTGAGAAAATCGTTAAGACGGTGAAGAGTACAGGTGCTGTAGTAACTGGGCCAATTCCTTTACCAACACATAAAAAGATTTTTACAGTGCTTCGTTCTCCGCACGTAAATAAAAAATCCAGAGAGCAGTTTCAATTAAGTTCTTACAAAAGACTTTTGGATATCTATAGCTCTTCTTCAAAAACGATTGATGCGTTGATGAAGCTGGAATTACCAAGTGGAGTTGAAGTTGAGATCAAAGTATAATTAGCTTCAGATTTTGTTCAGTGATCCAAAAGATCGCTGAGCAAAGTCGAGGTTACATGTCCCAAGCTGCGTGCAAGGGAAAAACGGCAAAAAATACATTTCAGGGTTGAACGTATTTTGGCCCTGTTTTTTTGCAAAAATTAAAAAGAGAATACTAATTAATAATTAATAAATATGTCTGGGTTAATAGGAAAAAAGATCGGTATGACCAGCATCTTCGACGAGAATGGAAAGAATATTCCATGTACTGTGATCGAAGCTGGGCCATGCGTGGTTACCCAAGTCAGAACTGAAGAAGTTGATGGTTATCAGGCTATTCAGCTAGGTTTCGATGACAAAGCGGACAAAAATGCTACTAAAGCGGCTCTAGGGCACTTTAAAAAAGCAGGAACTGTTGCTAAACGTAAAGTTGTTGAGTTCAAAGGTTTTGATGAGGAGTACAAATTAGGAGATACGTTAACGGTTGAGCATTTTTCCGAAGGAGAATTTGTTGATGTTTCAGCAACTTCAAAAGGTAAAGGTTTTCAAGGGGTTGTAAAAAGACACAACTTTGGTGGTGTTGGACAAGCAACTCACGGTCAGCACAACCGTCTAAGAGCTCCTGGTTCGATAGGTGCTGCATCTTATCCTGCAAGAGTTTTCAAAGGAATGAAAATGGCAGGAAGAATGGGTGGAGAAAAAGTAAAAGTTCAAAACTTAAGAGTGTTAAAAGTAGTTCCGGAAAAGAACTTACTTGTTGTTAAAGGATGTGTTCCTGGACACAAAAATGCTTATGTAACGATTCAGAAGTAATGAAAGTAGCGGTAATTGATATAAACGGAAAAGAAACAGGAAGAAAGGCAGACCTTTCAGACGCTGTTTTCGGTATAGAGCCAAACGATCATGCAGTATACTTAGATGTTAAACAGTACTTGGCTAACCAACGTCAAGGAACTCATAAGGCTAAGGAGCGTGCAGAGATTACTGGTAGTACCAGAAAAATCAAGAAGCAAAAAGGAACAGGTACGGCCAGAGCAGGTAGTATCAAGTCTCCAGTTTTTAAAGGAGGAGGAAGAGTTTTTGGTCCAAGACCACGTAACTATTCTTTTAAATTGAATAAGAACTTAAAAAGATTAGCGCGTAAATCTGCGTTGAGTATTAAAGCAAACGATAAAGCAATTACAGTTGTTGAAGACTTTACTTTTGATACCATAAAAACAAAGAATTTTACTGCGGTTTTAAAGTCTCTAGGACTAGAAAATAAAAAATCTTTGTTTGTGTTGGCTGAGTCAAATAAAAATGTATATTTGTCGTCACGCAATTTTAAAGGTTCAGAAGTTATAACTTCTTCAGAATTAAGTACTTACAAAATACTTAATGCAAATAACGTTATACTTTTGGAAGGTTCTTTGAAAGGAATTGAAATGAATTTAAGTAAATAAGAAGCCATGAGTATCTTAATAAAACCTATTATTACGGAAAAGGCTACTGCTGATAGTGAGGTGTTTAACCGCTATGGTTTTGTAGTTGATAAGAAAGCGAATAAGGTAGAGATCAAAAAAGCAGTAGAAGCTGCTTATGGTGTATCTGTTACTAAAGTTCGTACAATAAATGTTCGTCCAGATCGCAAAACTCGTTATACAAAAACGGGAATGATCACTGGTAAAACAAGTGCTTATAAAAAAGCAATTGTACAGGTGGCGGACGGTGATGTAATTGATTTATATAGTAATCTTTAAGACTAAAAAATGTCAGTAAGAAAATTAAAACCAATTACCCCAGGTCAGCGTTTTAGAGTAGTTAATGGGTTTGACGCCATTACTACTGATAAGCCGGAAAAAAGCCTATTGGCTCCGAAAAAGAGATCTGGAGGTAGAAACAGTCAAGGAAAAATGACCATGCGCTACAAAGGTGGTGGTCATAAAAGAAGGTATCGTATTATTGATTTTAAACGTGATAAGCAAGGAGTTCCTGCTACTGTCGCAACAATCGAATACGATCCAAACAGAACTGCATTTATAGCGCTAGTAAATTACCAAGATGGTGAAAAGCGTTATGTTATCGCTCAAAACGGTTTACAAGTAGGTCAGAATATCGTTTCTGGTAGCAATGTTGCTCCAGAAATAGGTAATGCAATGCCGCTTAGTGATATCCCGTTAGGTACTATTATCTCTTGTATCGAGTTAAGACCAGGTCAAGGTGCTGTGATGGCTCGTAGTGCTGGATCTTTCGCTCAGCTAATGGCTAGAGATGGTAAATTTGCTACAGTAAAGTTACCTTCTGGCGAAGTAAGAATGATACTAGTTAATTGTATGGCTACCATTGGTGCTATTTCTAACAGTGATCATCAGCTGATCGTTGGAGGTAAAGCGGGTAGAACAAGATGGCTAGGTCGTCGTCCACGTACAAGACCAGTAGCGATGAACCCTGTCGATCACCCAATGGGTGGTGGTGAAGGACGTTCTTCTGGAGGTCACCCACGTTCTAGAAAAGGGCTTCCTGCAAAAGGATTTAGAACCCGTTCTAAGACGAAAGCGAGTAATAAGTATATTGTAGAACGTAGAAAGAAATAATAAGATATGGCACGTTCATTAAAAAAAGGACCTTACGTTCACTATAAGTTAGAGAAAAAAGTAGCTGCAAATGTAGAAGCTAACAAAAAGTCTGTTATTAAGACTTGGTCTAGAGCATCTATGATTACTCCTGACTTTGTAGGGCAAACAATCGCAGTTCATAATGGTCGCCAGTTTGTACCGGTATATGTTACCGAGAACATGGTAGGTCATAAATTAGGAGAATTTTCGCCAACACGTTCCTTTAGAGGACACGCTGGTGCTAAAAATAAAGGTAAAAAATAATTTAAGTCATGGGAGTTCGTAAAAGAGAAATGGCAGAAAGAATTAAGGAAGAGAAAAAGCAAATTGCTTTTGCTAAACTTAATAACTGCCCTACGTCACCTCGTAAGATGCGTTTAGTAGCAGATTTGGTTCGCGGTGAGAAAGTTGAAAAAGCGCTTCAGATTCTTAGATTTAATCCTAAAGAAGCATCACGTCGTTTAGAGAAGTTATTGCTTTCTGCAATAGCAAACTGGCAGGCGAAAAATGAAGACGCTAGCATCGAAGATGCTGATCTTTTTGTAAAAGAGATTCGTGTAGATGGAGGAAGTATGTTAAAAAGACTTCGTCCTGCTCCACAGGGTCGTGCACACAGAATAAGAAAACGCTCTAATCACGTTACTATCGTGGTTGCAGCAAAAAATAATACACAAAGCTAATATAAACTATGGGACAGAAGACAAATCCAATCGGAAATCGCCTTGGTATCATCAGAGGATGGGAGTCCAACTGGTATGGAGGTAATGACTACGGTGATAAACTTGCCGAAGACGATAAGATTAGAAAGTACGTACACGCACGTTTATCTAAAGCTAGTGTATCTAGAGTAATCATTGAGCGTACGCTTAAACTTGTAACCGTTACTATCACCACTGCCAGACCTGGTATCATTATCGGTAAAGGTGGTCAGGAGGTAGACAAGTTAAAAGAGGAGCTTAAGAAGATTACTGAAAAGGAAGTTCAGATCAATATTTTTGAAATCAAAAGACCAGAGCTAGATGCATTTTTGGTAGGTTCTAGTGTAGCAAGACAAATAGAAAGTCGTATTTCATATCGTCGTGCTATTAAAATGGCTATCGCGGCTGCGATGAGAATGAATGCAGAAGGTATCAAGATTCAGATTTCAGGACGTTTGAATGGAGCTGAAATGGCACGTTCAGAGTCTTACAAAGAAGGTCGTATTCCTTTATCAACATTTAGAGCTGACATAGATTATGCTTTGGTAGAAGCGCACACTACCTATGGTAGATTGGGTGTGAAAGTATGGATCATGAAAGGCGAAGTATATGGTAAAAGAGAACTTTCTCCTTTAGTTGGTTTATCCAAAAAACAAGGAAAAGGTGACAGAGGTGGACGAAGTGGTGGAAACAATAAATCACGTCGTAGAAAGTAATTTTTTAAAGTAAATTAACAATGTTACAGCCTAAAAGAACAAAATTCCGTAAACAACAAAAAGGACGTATGAAAGGTCTTTCTCAAAGAGGACATACCCTTTCTAATGGTACCTTCGGAATCAAATCATTAGATTCAAGTTTTGTTACAGCTAGACAAATTGAAGCAGCTCGTATTTCTGCAACTCGTTATATGAAAAGAGAAGGTTCTCTGTGGATTAAAATTTTCCCAGACAAACCTATTACAAAAAAGCCTCTTGAAGTACGTATGGGTAAAGGAAAAGGTGCTGTTGAGTATTGGGCAGCAGTAGTAAAACCAGGAAGAATATTATTTGAAATAAGTGGCGTGCCTTATGACGTAGCTAAAGAAGCATTACGTTTGGCAGCACAAAAACTTCCTGTTAAAACTAAGTTTATCGTAGCTAGAGATTATCAAGCTTAAAATTGAGAATTATGAAGCAATCAGAAGTTAAAGAATTATCTACAGCTGAATTACAAGAAGAACTTGGTAAAACGCAAAAAGCGTATTCAGATTTAAGAATGGCTCACGCTATGTCTCCTTTAGAAAACCCTTTACAATTACGTAAAGTAAGAAGATCTATTGCAAGAATGGCTACAGAGCTAACAAAAAGAGAATTAAACGGTTAATTCTGCTGAAAGATGGAAAAAAGAAACTTAAGAAAAGAACGTATAGGAGTTGTTACTAGTAACAAAATGCAGAAATCAATTGTGGTTTCAGAAGTTAAAAAAGTAAAACATCCTATGTACGGAAAATTCGTGTTAAAAACGAAAAAATACGTTGCACACGACGAGAAAAATGACTGCAATATTGGTGATACTGTAAAGATCATGGAAACAAGACCTATGAGTAAAACCAAATGCTGGAGATTAGTAGAAGTAATTGAAAGAGCGAAGTAATTATGGTACAACAAGAGTCTAGATTAAAAGTAGCCGATAACACAGGTGGTAAAGAAGTTTTAGTTATCCGTGTTTTAGGTGGTACAGGAAGAAGATACGCCTCTGTAGGAGACAAAATCGTTGTCAGTGTAAAAGAAGCAACTCCTAATGGAAACATTAAAAAAGGAGCAGTTTCAACTGCAGTTGTTGTTCGTACTAAAAAGGAAGTGCGCAGACCAGATGGTTCATATATTCGTTTTGACGATAATGCTTGTGTGTTATTGAATCCTGCGGGAGAAATGAGAGGTACACGTGTATTTGGTCCTGTTGCAAGAGAACTTCGTGATAAGCAATTCATGAAGATTGTTTCACTAGCGCCAGAAGTGCTTTAAAACATTTGAGAAGATGACAAAGCTAAAAATTAAATCAGGAGATACAGTACGAGTTATCGCTGGAGACAATAAAGGTCAAGAAGGTACAGTACAAAAAGTATTGAAAGATAAAAACAAGGCGATCGTAGAAGGTGTTAACCTTGTGTCTAAACACCAGAAGCCTAGTGCTACTAATCCACAAGGTGGAATTGTAAAGCAAGAAGCTCCTATTCATATTTCTAACTTATCATTGTTAACCTCTAAAGGGGATACAACTAGAGTTGGATACAGAGTAGAAGGAGATAAGAAAGTGAGATTTTCTAAAAAATCTAATGAAGTAATATAGTTATGGCTTATATCCCAAGATTAAAACAAGAGTACAAAGACAGAGTAGTGTCTGCTCTTACAGAAGAATTCAGCTATAGTAATGTAATGCAAGTACCAAAACTTAAAAAAATTGTTTTAAGTAGAGGTGTGGGTGCAGCGGTAGCTGACAAAAAATTAATTGACTACGCAGTAGATGAATTAACAACAATCACTGGTCAGAAAGCTATACCAACGATTTCTAAGAAGGATGTTGCTTCTTTTAAATTACGTAAAGGAATGCCAATTGGTGCTAAAGTTACGTTAAGAGGAGAAAGAATGTATGAATTTTTAGATCGTTTGATTACTTCAGCACTACCACGTGTTAGAGATTTTAACGGTATTAAAGCTACAGGTTTTGATGGTAGAGGTAATTACTCTTTAGGAATTACTGAGCAAATTATTTTCCCGGAAATTGATATTGATAAAGTAAATAAAATTTCTGGAATGAATATCACATTTGAAACTTCAGCAAATACAGATAAAGAAGCAAAATCATTGTTAACCGAACTAGGGTTACCTTTTAAAAAGAATTAATTATGGCTAAAGAATCAATGAAAGCCCGTGAGGTGAAGAGAGCAAAAACTGTAGCTAAATATGCTGAGAAACGTAAGGCTTTAAAAGAAGCTGGAGATTACGAAGCATTACAGAAGCTACCAAAAAATGCTTCTCCTGTTCGCCAGCATAATCGTTGTAAATTAACTGGTAGACCTAAAGGATATATGCGCCAGTTCGGTATTTCTCGTGTTACATTTAGAGAAATGGCAAACCAAGGATTGATCCCAGGTGTAACGAAAGCTAGTTGGTAAGAATAAAAAATTAATTGGTTTAAGGTTCGGCTAGAGAAGTTGAAAACCAAAACCATAAATTCTATATAATGAATACAGATCCTATAGCAGATTATTTAACCAGAATTCGTAATGCAAATAGTGCTCAACACAGAGTAGTTGAGATTCCTGCATCAAAGGTTAAAAAAGAGATCACTAAAATATTATTCGATCAAGGATATATTTTAAGTTATAAATTTGAAGATAATACAGTTCAAGGTACTATCAAAATCGCACTTAAGTACGATAAAATGACAAAAGAGCCTGTAATTAAAGAATTACAAAGAATCAGTAAGCCTGGTTTACGTAAATATGCAGGATCTAGTGAGATTCCTAGAATCCTTAACGGGTTAGGGATTGCTATCGTGTCTACTTCTCACGGTGTAATGACCGGTAAGCAAGCAAGACAAGAAAATGTAGGTGGAGAAGTACTTTGCTACGTATATTAACAGTATAAAAGACAAAAGAAATGTCAAGAATAGGAAAAAATCCAGTAACTATTCCGTCTGGTGTCACTGTTGAAGTGACAGGTAATGTTGTTACTGTTAAAGGAAAATTAGGAGAGCTTTCTCAAGAAATCGACGCGGTTGTCGTAAAAGTTGAGGAAGGCCAGGTAGTTTTAGAAAGACCAAGTGAAGCTAAAGATCATAAGGCTAAGCATGGTTTATACAGAGCTTTGATTCAAAACATGGTGGTTGGAGTTTCTGAAGGTTTTACCAAAGAGTTAGAATTGGTAGGAGTAGGTTATAGAGCTTCCAATCAAGGTCAAAAATTAGATTTGGCTTTAGGATTCTCTCATAACATTGTTTTAGACTTGGCGCCAGAGGTAAAAGTTGAAACGATTTCAGAAAAAGGTAAAAACCCTATCGTAAAATTAACTTCTCATGATAAGCAATTGGTTGGACAGGTAGCCGCTAAAATTAGAAGCTTCCGTAAGCCAGAGCCTTACAAAGGGAAAGGAATTAAATTCGTAGGAGAACAATTAAGAAGAAAAGCAGGTAAATCTGCATAATAACTAAGTTATGGCATTCTCAAAAGATTTAAGAAGATTAAAGATAAGAAAGCGTATCCGCGGTAGTGTTAGCGGAACAGAACAACGTCCTAGATTATCTGTTTATAGAAGTAATAAAGAAATCTATGCGCAAATCATAGATGATGTGACTGGTAAAACTATCAGTTCAGCTTCTTCAAGAGATAAAGACATTGCTTCGGCAGCAGGAAATAAAGTAGAAAAAGCAGGGCTAGTAGGAAAAGCTCTAGCTGAAAAAGCTAAGAAAGCTGGTGTTGAAACTGTATCCTTTGATAGAGGAGGATATTTATATCATGGAAGAGTAAAATCATTAGCAGACGGTGCTAGAGAAGCAGGACTAAAATTCTAAGAAATTATGTATCAGAAATATAAAAACGCAGAATTAGTAAAACCAAGTGGACTAGAACTTAAAGATCGTTTAGTTGGTGTACAACGTGTTACTAAGGTAACAAAAGGAGGTAGAGCATTTGGGTTCTCTGCAATCGTAGTTGTAGGTGATGAAAACGGTGTTGTAGGTCACGGTTTAGGAAAGTCTAAAGAGGTAGCAGAAGCTATCGCTAAGGCAGTAGAAGATGCAAAAAAGAATTTGGTTCGTATTCCATTGCACAAAGGTACATTGCCACATGAGCAAAAAGGGAAGTATGGTGGAGCAAGAGTCTTGCTTATGCCAGCTGCAACTGGTACCGGGGTAATCGCTGGTGGAGCTATCCGTGCAGTACTAGAATCTGTAGGAGTGCATGATGTACTTTCTAAGAACCAAGGATCGTCTAACCCACACAATGTGGTGAAAGCAACGTTTGATGCTTTATTGCAAATGCGAAGTGCACAGCAAGTAGCAAAACAACGTGGAGTTTCACTTGAAAAAGTGTTTAAAGGATAAATAGGAAACGATGGCAAAGATTAAAATTACTAAAGTAAAAAGTGCAATAAATCGCACTCAAAGACAAAAGAGAACCCTAGAGGCTCTAGGTCTTAAGAAGATCGGCCAGGTTGTGGAGCACGATGATACTCCTAATATCCTTGGGATGGTAAATAAAGTTAAACATTTAGTTTCGGTAGAAACAAAATAATATAAGCACATGGATTTAAGTAACTTAAAACCTGCTGCAGGTTCGGTAAAAAATAACAGTAAGCGAGTGGGTCGTGGACAAGGTTCTGGAAAAGGCGGAACTGCTACTCGTGGTCATAAAGGAGCGAAATCACGTTCTGGGTATTCTAAAAAGATCGGTTTTGAAGGAGGTCAAATGCCACTTCAGAGACGTGTGCCTAAATTTGGTTTCAAAAACATTAACAGAAAAGAGTATCAAGGTATTAACCTAGACACACTACAAAAATTAGTAGATGATGGGAAGATTACAGATACTGTAGATCTTGATGTAATTTTAGCTACACGCCTTGCTGGGAAAAATGATTTGATTAAGATACTGGGAAGAGGTGAATTGAAGGCGAAGTTGAAAGTCTCAGCTCACAAATTTACAGCCACAGCAAAAGCAGCTATAGAAGCAGCCGGTGGTGAAGCAGTAACCTTATAATAGACAATTCATGAAATTTATTGATACAATAAAAAACATTTGGAAAATCGAAGAGCTAAAAAATAGAATCTTAGTGACACTAGGATTACTTTTAGTATATCGTTTTGGAGCGCAAGTTGTACTTCCGGGAGTAGATGCTGCACAATTAGCTGAATTGGGTACTCAAACTCAAGATGGTATTTTAGGACTGCTTAATGCATTTACAGGAGGAGCCTTTGCAAATGCTTCAGTATTTGCTTTGGGTATTATGCCGTATATATCTGCTTCTATTGTTGTGCAGTTGATGGGGATTGCTATTCCGTATCTGCAAAAATTACAAAAAGAAGGAGAAAGTGGTAGAAAAAAGATTAATCAAATCACACGTTGGTTAACTATTGCTATTACATTGGTTCAAGGACCAGGTTATATCTATAATTTATTTGCAACATTACCGGCAGAAGCTTTTGTTATTCCAAACCAAACCGTTTTTGTTGTGTCTTCTGTTATCATTATATCAACAGGTTGTATTTTTGCAATGTGGCTTGGAGAGAAGATCACAGATAAGGGTATTGGTAATGGTATTTCGCTGTTAATTATGGTAGGGATCATTGCTACATTACCACAATCATTTGTACAAAACTTCATTTCGAGAACATCAGGAGAAGGTGGAGATATCATAATGGTATTAATCGAATTAGTAATATGGTTCGTGATTATCCTGGCATCTGTATTGTTAGTAATGGCTGTACGTCAGATTCCTGTACAATATGCAAGAAGAACAGCAGGTGGTGGTTATGAAAAAAACGTCTTCGGATCTCGACAGTATATACCTTTAAAGCTTAATGCATCAGGTGTAATGCCAATTATATTTGCTCAGGCAATTATGTTTGTCCCTGGTTTTGTTGCTGCAAGTATGTCTGATTCTGAGGCTGCTCAGGGAGTGACTGCAGCTTTCAGCGATATCTTCGGATTGTGGTATAACTTAGTGTTTGCATTATTAATTATTGTGTTCACCTATTTTTATACCGCTATTACGGTTCCGACAAATAAAATGGCAGATGATTTAAAGCGTAGTGGAGGTTTTATCCCGGGTATTAGACCCGGAACAGAAACTGCGGAATATTTAGATAAGATTATGTCGCAAATCACGTTGCCGGGATCAATTTTTCTAGCATTAATTGCGATATTTCCTGCTATTGCTGTAAAATTGTTGGATGTTCAGCAAGGTTGGGCATTGTTTTTTGGAGGAACATCTTTACTAATTATGGTGGGTGTTGCGATAGATACTATGCAACAAGTTAATTCTTACTTGTTAAATAGACATTATGATGGATTAATGAAAACTGGTAAAAACCGTAAAGCAGTAGCATAATGGCAAAACAACCGGCAATAGAACAAGACGGAAGTATTATCGAAGCATTATCGAATGCGATGTTTCGTGTAGAACTAGAAAATGGTCATGTTGTAACAGCTCATATCTCTGGGAAAATGCGTATGCATTATATAAAATTATTACCAGGGGATAAGGTGAAATTAGAAATGAGTCCTTATGATTTAACTAAGGCTCGTATAACATATAGATACTAATAATTTAATAATATTGTTATTTAAGATTTTTTCTGTATTTTTGCAGGCCGAAAAATCTTGTTAATGATACCTTCTTAGAAACGGTATTGATCGTTTTCAAGAATTAAATACAAAGAGATGAAAGTAAGAGCATCATTAAAAAAGAGAAGTGCCGAGTGCAAGATTGTGCGTAGAAAAGGCCGACTTTACGTAATTAATAAAAAGAATCCTAGATTTAAACAAAGACAAGGGTAATTATGGCAAGAATTGCAGGGGTAGATATACCTAAACAAAAGCGAGGAGTTATAGCATTAACCTATATCTTCGGAATTGGTAGAAGTAGAGCTAAAGAAATTTTAGCTAACGCCAAAGTAGATGAGAGTATAAAAGTTTCTGATTGGGATGACGATCAAATAGGTCGTATCCGTGAAGCTGTAGGAGCCTATACCATAGAAGGAGAGTTACGTTCTGAAGTGCAGTTAAATATCAAGCGTCTTATGGATATAGGATGTTATAGAGGTATACGTCACAGAGCTGGTTTACCACTTAGAGGGCAACGTACTAAGAATAACTCTAGAACACGTAAAGGAAGAAGAAAAACAGTTGCTAACAAGAAAAAAGCAACTAAATAATAAGTAGTATGGCAAAGTCAACTTCAAAAAAACGTAAAGTAATTGTTGAGTCTGTAGGTGAAGCACACGTTACAGCTTCTTTCAACAACATTATTATTTCGTTAACCAATAAAAAAGGAGACGTTATTTCTTGGTCTTCTGCTGGTAAAATGGGATTCAGAGGTTCTAAAAAGAACACTCCTTATGCTGCACAGCTAGCTGCCGAAGATGCTTCAAAAGTAGCTATCGAAGCAGGACTAAAGAAAGTGAAAGTATACGTTAAAGGCCCTGGTAACGGTAGAGAATCAGCAATACGTTCTCTGCATAATGCAGGAATTGAGGTTTCAGAGATTATCGATGTAACACCAATGCCGCACAACGGTTGTCGTCCTCCTAAAAGACGTAGAGTATAATTTTTATCCCGAACCTTGAGTTCGGGATCTCTTTATATTAAAACAATAAGTAATCGAAAAGAGGGAAAATGATTATCGAAGGAAAGAGACCTTAATTCATAATCACCTCTTATAACTAAATTATTAATAATGGCAAGATATACTGGTCCAAAAACTAAGATCGCTCGTAAATTTGGAGAAGCGATATTCGGAGACGATAAGTCATTCGAAAGAAGAAATTACCCTCCTGGTCAACACGGAAACAACAGAAGAAGAGGTAAGAAAAGTGAATATGCTATCCAGTTAATGGAAAAGCAAAAGGCAAAATATACATACGGAGTTTTAGAACGTCAGTTCCGTAATATGTTCGAGAAAGCAACTCGTGCACAAGGTATTACTGGTGAAGTATTACTTCAATTATGTGAATCTCGTTTGGATAACGTCGTGTTTAGAATGGGATTAGCAAATTCTCGTCGAGGAGCAAGACAGTTAGTTTCGCACAGACATATTACTGTTAACGGGCAACAAGTAAATATTCCTTCTTATCAATTGAAAGCAGGAGATGTTGTTGGGGTAAGAGAAAAATCAAAATCATTAGAAGTAATCCAAAATTCGCTTACTAATAATAGTAAGGTATATGAGTGGATTACATTCAATAATGATACAAAACAAGGTACTTTTGTATCTGTTCCGGCTAGAATTCAAATTCCGGAAAATATTAACGAACAATTCATTGTCGAATTATACTCTAAGTAATAACGCTAAAGAAGAAACAACAATATGGCAATATTAAATTTTCAGAAGCCCGATAAAGTTATCATGATCGACTCAACCGAGTTCGATGGTAAATTTGAATTTAGACCATTAGAACCGGGATATGGATTGACAGTTGGTAACGCTTTGCGAAGAGTTTTGCTATCTTCTTTAGAGGGATTCGCTATAACTTCTCTGAGAATAGAAGGTGTCGATCACGAATTTTCTACAATCTCTGGAGTAGTAGAAGATGTTACAGAAATTATCTTAAATCTTAAACAAGTACGTTTTAAGCGTCAGATTGAGGATATAGATAATGAATCTGTTACAATATCTATTTCTGGTCAAGAGCAATTAACTGCTGGTGATTTCCAAAAGTTTATTTCTGGATTCCAGGTGCTAAATCCTGATTTGGTTATCTGTAATATGGATAAAAAAGTAGCACTTAACCTTGAAATTACTATCGAAAAGGGTAGAGGTTATGTTCCTGCTGAAGAGAATAAAAAAGCTAATGCTCCTATCGGAACAATTTTTACAGATTCTATCTATACGCCGATAAAAAATGTAAAATATAGCATTGAAAATTATCGTGTAGAGCAAAAAACAGACTACGAAAAGTTAGTTTTCGAAATTGTTACCGACGGATCTATACATCCTAAAGATGCATTAACAGAAGCTGCTAAAATATTAATCCATCACTTTATGCTTTTCTCTGATGAGCGTATTACATTAGAAGCTGATGAGATTGCACAAACAGAAACTTATGATGAAGAGTCACTTCACATGAGACAGTTGTTAAAGACTAAATTGATCGATATGGATCTTTCTGTACGTGCACTGAACTGTTTAAAAGCAGCAGAAGTTGATACCTTAGGAGATCTGGTATCTTATAATAAAAATGATTTAATGAAGTTCCGTAACTTCGGTAAGAAATCTTTAACTGAGCTTGAAGAGCTTGTAAATGTTAAAGGTCTTAACTTTGGTATGGATCTTTCTAAATACAAATTAGATAAAGACTAATCCATCATAATTTGCTCCTCAAAGTGGGTTGTAGCAAGATGATGATTAAAATTAAATGTCATGAGACACGGAAAAAAAGTAAATCACCTAGGTAGAAAGACAGCACATCGTAAAGCTATGCTTGCGAACATGGCTTGTTCTTTAATTGAGCATAAAAGAATCAATACTACAGTAGCTAAAGCAAAAGCCCTTAAGCAATTTGTAGAGCCGTTAGTAACTAAATCAAAAGAAGATACTACACACAACCGTCGTATCGTATTTAGTAAATTGCGTAATAAGTATGCAGTTACAGAATTATTTAGAGAGGTTGCTACTAAAGTAGGTGACAGACCAGGAGGGTATACAAGAATAATTAAGCTTGGAAATCGTCTGGGGGATAACGCCGATATGGCAATGATAGAATTAGTAGATTATAACGAGCTCTATAATGCTGGTAAACCTGCTAAGAAGAAATCAACTCGAAGAGGTAGAAGTAAGAAAGCTAGCGCACCAGCTGCTCCAGCTCCAGAAACTACAAATTCTGAAGAAGAATAAATGAAAAGTGTGAATAACACATACTATAAAAAGGATAAACGTTTGGCGTTTATCCTTTTTTTTTGAATAATTTTGAAAAGGTATTTTTCCACCTTGAACGGAAATGACAGTGTAAAATATATTTAGAAAAAGATGAAATATCAATCTCGAAAAAAAGCGATTCTTTTATTAGCAGACGGTACAATTTTTCACGGTAAAGCAGTTGGAAAAGAAGGTAGTGCTTTCGGTGAAGTATGTTTTAATACGGGTATGACAGGATACCAGGAAATTTTTACAGATCCTTCGTACTATGGCCAACTTATGGTGGCTACCAATGCACATATCGGAAACTACGGAACTAATGAAGAAGAAATCGAATCAGATTCAATTAAAATTGCTGGTTTGATCGTAAAGAATTTTAGTTACGAATATTCAAGAGTAATGGCCGATAGTTCTTTGCAAGAATTCTTAGAAAAACATAATCTTTTGGCTATATCTGATGTGGATACTCGTGCTTTGGTAAGTTATATAAGAGATAACGGGGCCATGAACGCTGTTATATCTACAGAGGTTGATGATATCGAAAAGCTTAAAAAGAAACTAGCAGAAGTGCCGGATATGAAAGGCTTAGAATTAGCCTCTAAAGTATCTACTTCTGAGCCATATTTTTACGGAGACCCTAACGCCACACATAAGATTTCTGCTTTGGATTTAGGAATAAAGAAAAATATATTACGTAATCTAGCGAGTAGAGATGCCTATATAAAAGTTTTTCCTTTTGATGCTACATTTGCAGAGATGAGCGAATGGGGACCTGATGGATATTTCTTGTCTAATGGACCGGGAGATCCAGAGCCTCTTACTCAGGCTATAGATACTGCAAAAGAAATTATTAAAAGAGATTTACCATTATTTGGTATATGTCTTGGGCATCAGGTTATAGCTCTGGCCAATGGTATTAGTACATATAAAATGCATCACGGGCATAGAGGAATAAATCATCCGGTAAAAAATATACTAACGGGTAAAGGAGAGATTACTTCTCAGAACCATGGTTTTGCTATTAATAGAGAAGAAACTGAAAAGCATGCAGACATCGATATTACACATGTGCACCTTAATGATCATACAGTAGCTGGAATAAAAATGAAAAGTAAAAACTGCTTCTCCGTACAATATCATCCCGAAGCCAGTCCAGGACCAAATGATTCAATCTATTTGTTTGATCAATTCATTGAGAATATCAAAAACGCAAAAATTACGGCATAAAAATTAGATTCTTTGTATGTAATTTTCGGTTTTTGATAACTTCTTAATCTATAACGTTATAGTTAATAACTTGCAGCTGATATTGCGATTTTCGTAGTAAATTAAGGGTTTTTCAAAGGGGTCAGAATTTACCGGTTTTGTATATTGCAAAGAATTAAAATTATCCAACAAAAATTAAAACAAACATGAGTATAATCATTAATATTCACGCAAGACAAATTTTAGATTCACGTGGTAACCCAACCGTTGAAGTAGACGTGATTACTGAAAATGGAGTTTTAGGAAGAGCAGCCGTTCCTTCTGGAGCCTCAACAGGAGAGCACGAAGCTGTAGAGTTAAGAGATGGAGGAAAAAGTTATATGGGGAAAGGGGTTCTTAAAGCTGTCGAGAACGTAAATACAATTATAGCCGAAGAGCTAATAGGATATTCTGTATTCGATCAAAATTTATTAGATAAAACGATGATCGATCTAGATGCTACACCAAATAAATCAAAACTGGGCGCTAATGCGATATTAGGAGTCTCTCTGGCAGCAGCAAAAGCAGCAGCTAATGAGCTTAACATGCCGTTGTATAGATATGTAGGAGGTGTGAGTGCTAATACACTACCGGTTCCTATGATGAATATTATTAATGGAGGTTCGCATAGCGATGCGCCAATAGCTTTTCAGGAATTTATGGTAATGCCGGTAAAAGCCGAAAACTTTACACATGCCATGCAAATGGGAACTGAAATTTTTCACAACCTTAAAAAAGTATTGCATGATCGTGGATTAAGTACAGCGGTTGGTGATGAAGGTGGTTTTGCACCAACATTAGATGGTACCGAAGATGCTTTAGATTCAATAGCACTTGCTGTAGAAAAAGCAGGATACAAATTTGGAGATGAAGTAATGGTAGCCTTAGATTGTGCAGCTGCAGAATTCTATGTTGACGGAAAATACGACTACACAAAGTTTGAAGGCAATACAGGTAAAGTGCGTACAAGCGAAGAGCAAGCAGATTATCTTGCAGAATTGGCTTCGAAATATCCTATTATTTCAATTGAAGATGGTATGGATGAAAATGATTGGGATGGTTGGAAATACCTTACCGATAAAATAGGAGATAAAGTGCAGTTGGTTGGTGATGATTTATTTGTGACTAACGTAGAACGACTTTCGAGAGGAATCGAAAATGGAATCGCAAATTCTATTCTGATTAAAGTAAATCAAATCGGTACACTTACCGAAACTATTGCAGCAGTTAACATGGCACACAATGCAGGATATACTTCTGTAATGTCTCATCGTTCTGGAGAAACTGAAGATAATACTATTGCAGATTTGGCGGTAGCTTTAAATACAGGTCAAATCAAGACCGGATCAGCTTCACGTAGTGATAGAATGGCAAAATACAATCAATTATTACGTATTGAAGAAGAGCTGGGCTCTGTTGCATACTATCCAAAAGAAAATGCTTTTAAAGTGAAATAATAACTTCTGGTACACAAAAAAAAATAGGCTATCTTTTCAGGTGGCCTATTTTTTTTGCGAATAATTTTGAAAATGCTATCAAAGGCTAAAAATCATGTAATGATTAATAATATATTAACACTATATTTCGTATTTTAGCGACCCTTATAACAAGCAAAATTTTAAAATAATCAAATGTCAAAAATAGCTACGTTAGAAATCGACGGTATTAAACATGAGTTTCCTATAATTAAAGGAACAGAGAATGAATTAGGAATTGATATTAAAACACTTAGAGGAGTAACCGGTGGGGTGACCACAATTGATCCTGGATACAAAAATACGGGAAGCTGTGAAAGTGCTATTACTTTTCTTGATGGAGAAAAAGGAATCTTAAGATATCGTGGATATTCTATTGAAGAACTAGCAGAAAAAGCTGACTTTCTTGAAGTGTGTTTTTTATTAATTTTCGGTGAGTTACCTACTGGAGAGCAATTAGCTAAGTTTGACAAGGATATTAAAGAAGAATCTCAGGTAGATGAGGACATGAAGAAAATCCTTGACGGTTTTCCTAAAAGTGCCCATCCAATGGGAGTATTGTCTTCATTAACCAGTGCTTTAATTGCGTTTAATCCTGGATCTGTTGATGTAGATTCAGATGAAGAGATGTACGGGGCTATCGTAAAGATATTAGCAAAGTTTCCCGTTCTTGCAGCCTGGACCATGCGAAAGAGGAAAAGTCTTCCGCTTGATTATGGTGATAATTCTCTAGGATATGTAGAGAATTTGCATAAAATGATGTTTGCTAAGCCAAATGAGGCGTATACAGCTAATAAAATTGTAAATGATGCATTAGATAAATTATTAATTCTTCATGCAGACCATGAGCAAAATTGCTCGACATCTACCGTAAGAATAGTTGGTTCTTCTCATGCAGGATTATTTGCATCTTTATCTGCAGGAATATCTGCATTATGGGGACCACTTCATGGTGGTGCAAATCAAGCAGTAATAGAAATGCTTGAAGCTATAAAAGAAGACGGAGGAGATACTGCAAAATACATAGCAAAAGCAAAAGATAAAAATGATCCTTTCCGTTTAATGGGATTTGGACACAGAGTGTATAAGAATTTCGATCCAAGAGCAAAGATCATCAAAAAAGCTGCAGAAGAAGTATTAGCAGATCTCGGAATAGAAGATCCTGTTCTTGATATAGCAAAAGGATTGGCAGAAGTTGCCCTTAAGGATGAGTACTTTGTAGAAAGAAAATTATACCCTAACGTAGATTTTTATTCAGGAATAATTTATAGAGCATTAGGAATTCCTACTGAAATGTTTACCGTAATGTTTGCTTTAGGTAGATTACCTGGTTGGATAGCACAATGGAGAGAGATGCGTCTTCGTAAAGAACCTATTGGTAGACCAAGACAAATCTATATTGGAGAAAATCTTAGAGCATTTAAATCAATTTCTGAGCGTTAAACCAGATACCAATTTAAAATACAAAGGCGTTGAAGAAATTCAACGCCTTTTTTATTGAATTTTAAAAAAAAACAAATTGAGATGTATTTTTTTGCTTTTTGATACTATTCTGGTGACTTTTTTAAAGAAAGTTAGTGCAGTACTATTGTCTATTTATATATTTGTGTGACTACTCAGATTAAGAATATTAGTTACACTTAAAAACTTGATTTTTTGGACTTAAATATACAAAACGAAACCTCTAGGCTTAGAGCTGTGGTTTTAGGAACAGCAGTGAGCAATGGTCCTGTTCCTAAAGTAGAAGAAGCTTATGATCCCAAATCTATAGAGCATATAAAGAATGGGACATATCCCAAAGAGTCTGATATGGTTCTCGAAATGGAAGCCGTGGCTAAAGTTTTACATAAATATGATGTAAAAGTATTTAGGCCCGAAATTATCCAGGAATACAATCAAATATTCTCTAGAGATATAGCCCTGGTTATCGAAGATAAATTTATAAAATCAAATATACTTCCAGACCGAGAAAAGGAAATTAAAGCCATTCAACATGTGATCGATCAAATCGATTCCAATAAAGTATATAAAGCCCCGTCTGATGATATTCATTTTGAAGGAGGAGATATTATGATTCATAACGATCACATATTTATAGGTACCTACAAAGGAGATGATTATCCAGATTGTATTGTTGCGCGCACCAATATGAAAGGAGTAGCCTATATTGCATCACTTTTTCCAAACAAAACGGTAAAAGAATTTGATCTTAATAAATCCATGAAAGATCCTAAAGATAATGCATTGCATCTAGATTGCTGTTTTCAACCTGTAGGAGTGAATAAAGCAATAATTCATAAAGAAGGATTCAGAAATCCAGAGGATTATGAATATTTAGTAGATTTCTTTGGTATGGATAATTTATTTCATATCGATAAGCATGAAATGTATCATATGAATTCTAATATTTTTTCTATCGCTGAAGATGTTGTGATTTCCGAAAAAAACTTTACTCGATTAAATACTTGGCTTAGAAGCCTTCATATAACCGTCGAAGAAGTGCCTTACGCAGAAATAGCCAAACAAGAAGGTTTGTTGCGTTGTACTACAATGCCATTAATAAGAGATTAATTATGTTTTAAGTAGTAGTATCGTTTTGTAAGCTGGTTATCAGTTTATGAAACATAACGACTACCTAACTATATAAAAGGAGTTAATATAAAACAGATGAGACAAATTACAGATACTATAGTAATGATTCGCCCTGTGAAGTTTAGGATGAATGAAGAAACCGCAGTTAATAATTATTATCAAGAGGATACCGGTATAGTAGATGCAAACACAAAAGCACAACAAGAGTTTGATACATTTGTAAAGGCCCTGAAACAAATAGGGGTACATGTGATTGTAATCGATGATGACCCAAAAAATGACACTCCGGATTCTATATTTCCTAATAATTGGATTTCT
This sequence comes from uncultured Aquimarina sp., assembly GCA_947497175.1. Lineage (GTDB taxonomy): Bacteria > Bacteroidota > Bacteroidia > Flavobacteriales > Flavobacteriaceae > Aquimarina. The sequence continues at coordinate 116,723 of CANMFM010000006.1, forward strand.
TTTCATGAGAATGGAGATATAGGTTTATATCCAATGTTTGCAGTTAATCGCCGAAGAGAGCGAAGACCAGAAGTTTTAAACCATATTGAGTCATCTGGCTTTGAAATAAAAAATGTTATTGACTATACTGAAGCCGAAAATGAAGAAGTGTTCTTAGAAGGTACAGGTAGTCTTGTTTTAGATCGTGTACATAGAAAAGCATATTGTGCACTGTCTCCACGAGCAGATGAAGAACTATTAATTGAGTTTTGCGAAGATTTTGAATATACCCCGGTTATATTTACGGCCTATCAAACCGTAGAAGGTAAACGATTGCCAATATACCATACTAATGTCATGATGGGTGTCGCAGAAACCTTTGCTGTAGTTTGTCTGGATTGTATAGATGATAAAAAAGAACGTAAAAATTTGGTTAATCATTTAAAAAGTAGTGGTAAAGAAATTATTGCAATAACTGAAAGTCAGGTAAATAATTTTGCCGGTAATATGCTTCAAGTTGCAGGTTCAGAAGATAAACGTTATCTTGTTATGTCATCGGCAGCATATAATAGCTTAACCAGTGATCAAATAACTAAAATAGAAAAACATTGTGCTATTTTGCACAGTGACCTCAATACGATCGAGACACTAGGCGGTGGTAGTGCGAGATGTATGATGGCCGAAATTTTTCTTCCTAAGGTATAAGGACATGCTTTCTAAGAAAACAAAATATGGGATTAAGGCAATGACATATATTGCCAGAAAAAAGTGCGATTATCCCGTTCAGATATCCGAGATTGCACAAAGTGAAAATATTTCTCAAAAGTTTTTAGAAAGTATATTATTAACCTTAAGAAAGAATGGTTTTTTAGGGTCAAAAAAAGGAAAAGGCGGAGGGTATTATCTCATCAAAGAACCAAAAAATATAGTCATGGCCTCAATAATTAGAGTTTTAGAGGGGCCTATAGCTATGTTGCCATGTGTAAGTCTTAATTTTTATGAAAAATGTGATGACTGCCCTGATGAAGAACGATGTGCTGTGCATGGTTTAATGATAGAAGTAAGAGATAGCACGTTACGAGTGCTGGAAAACAAAACGTTAGCTGATTTTACTAATTAATATATTATTTTTTTGCAATTCGCTTGTACATGTATGGACCCGTGATCTTTCCCCATATTTGCTTTCCTTTTTTATCGTACCCTCTGTTCCAGACCGATATTTTGTCACTACTAATCACAAAATTGCTGGAAATATATTCAATATAATGTATAGAGCTGGAGCAAGATTTCTTTCTTGTTTTTCCTGTATATATGGTTGATGTATTTTTTTCGAAGTATACCTGGCAGCCTTTTCTTATTTCTAAACTATCGATGGTTAATTGATTAAGTCGATGTTGATTTTTTAATACATTTCTATACTCTTTAGCATTACGAATACTATAACTTGTATTTATAAAGGTAAAAGAGTCTAATCTTTCATAAGATAAGATTCTCTGACTATAGATATATTCTTTTTCTTTTGCATCAGATACTTCAGAGTAAATCCAATATCCCGGTCGGTCTTTCCAAATTCTTATGTTTGTTAAATTGAGATGAGCAAAACCGGCATCATGTTTGACTTGCTCTATATTTGAAAATTCACCAACAATAGACGATACCAGGTTATATAATTCAGGATCTTTAACAGTCTTTGAATTACAACTGAAAAGAAGAGAGAATAAAAAAACAACAGGTAATAATTGTTTCATTTAGTGGTTTTATTAAAGATATGAAAAAAAGCAAAAAGAAGCAATTTATCGATAAAACTAAACGTTTTGTCCTAGTAAAATCAATTTTTTAAAGCAATTTTTCGAATCATGCCGCCAAAAATAAAATAATGAAACGGAATCATTAGGTACCAATATACTCTTCCCCAAATACCTCTTGGTCTAAATGTTGCCGTTTGATGTAACACATTTTTTTCATCAATATCAAATTCTAGCCAGGCTTCTCCCGGAACCTTCATTTCTGCAAAAAGTAATAACCTTTTATTCGTTTTATCGGCAACTAACACTCTCCAAAAATCCAGGGCATCTCCAGAGAAAATTTTGTCGGGATGAGTTCTTCCTCTTCTAAGTCCAACTCCTCCAAAGAATTTATCTAATTGTCCTCTTATTTTCCACATCCAATCTCCATAATACCATCCTGTTTTGCCACCAATTGCCCAAATGCGATCTATGACTTTCTCGGGGTTTTTAATTTTGATTTTTTTCTTGTCTGTAAGACAACCACGTTTGGGAACAGTAACATAGCGTTGAATATTGTCTTCGAATCGTCCACTTACCATAGAGTCCTTCCAGCTTGAAACCACTTGATTTTGTTCAATTTTGATAAATGCCAGTTCTAAGGCCCTGGTATACGTCATAGGTGTAAACCCTAGTAGCTTTTGCAAACGATTATCATTTGCAATAACGGGGATTGTCATGCTATCGACTAGATTTAGGGCCAATTTATATGATGTTGAGGTTACAAAATACAACCAATATGAAGAGAGTTTAGGGGTCATTACGGGCACTGTTATAATATAAATCTTGATTCCTCTTACTTTAGCATATAGTTTTAGCATTTGTTTGTAGGTCAAAATATCCGGGCCGCTAATATCAAAAGACTCATTGTAACACTTTTTGTTCCCTAAAACTCCCGTCATAAAACTAAGTACATCTCTAATGGCAATGGGTTGAGTTTTTGTATTCACCCATTTTGGAGTAATCATAACCGGTAACTTTTCGCATAAATCCCTAATAATTTCAAATGATGAACTTCCTGAACCTACAATAATGCCCGATCGCAATACGGTAAGATTATAATCGCCTTTGTAGAGCGTTTCTTCTACATTTTTCCTTGACCACAAATGTTTAGAGAGATTTTTCTCATTGACAATACCGCTAAGGTAAATGACTTGTTTAATATTTGTATTTTCTACATAGGTATTAAAGTTTTGAGCTGATATTTCTTCTTTTTGATCAAAATCATGGGTAGAAGAACTCATAGAATGGATTAGGTAATAAGCAATATCAATATTCTCAGGAAGTTTTTCAGGGTTTGGTCTTTCAAGAAAGTCAATTTCTATGATATCAACCTTATGCTTCATTTCTTTATCAATAGCAAGTCGATTTTTATCTCTAACACAGCAAATCACCTCATGACCAGCTTCTAATAATAAGGGGAGTAGCCTCATTCCAATATATCCATTGGCTCCAGTAAGCAGTATACGCATTTTTTCAGGTTAAGTTACGAAGAAATTATATTCAATTGTGTAAGAATTTACCATCTTCATATCATAGATCCAGAAAATGGGTTGCTTGATGATCTGTTTTGTTATTAAGTATTTTTTTTACGAATGTATGGATTGCCTTATCTGCTTTAGAAGCTTTAAATTTTATAAAATAATGATCTATATAAACTGAATATTCTTCGGCTTTTCCTTTGTAAAGATTTAGTTTGTAATACGGGATGACTAAAAGATACCTTTCTAACCGTACATCAAAACCAACTAAAATTCCTTTCGGGCGTAATTCTATGCGGCACGTTTTAATGCGATTATCTAGAATTAATAAGTTGTGTATTTCTATACTGCTACTGGTGATATGAAGTTTAGGTGATCCAATTCCTTTCAATTTTATTCGTTCTATTAATGAAAACGGAGGGCCGACCTTATTATGTATTCGTTGGGTTAATTCTGGATCGTTATGAGAATTATTAACAAGCATTCTTTTTTATTAAAGATAATGAAATCGTATTAAAACACATGGTGAGAGACTATTATTTCTATTATCTTTGCAGCTTAATTAAGCAAAAAGGTATCCCGCTGCAGAGCGGGATCTTAACTTTAATGATCTTTTATTTATAAAGTATGAGTTTACAACATACCATTTCAGAACATGTGAAAGTGGCCATACAGGAACTGTATAGTGCTGATCTGAAATCTGTAGAATTACAGGCTACTCGAAAAGAATTTGAAGGAGACATCACTGTAGTGATATTTCCGATACTTCGTATAGTTAAAGGAAATCCAGTTCACATTGGAGAAGCGGTTGGTAAACATCTTGTAGATCATGTCGAAGAAGTTAAAGACTACAATGTGGTAAAGGGTTTTTTAAATCTTGTAATTGCGGATTCTTATTATCTTAATTTTTTTACAAGTATTAAGGATAATGAGCGTTTTGGTCTTGGTAATGTAAGAGAAGATGATAAAGCCGTTATGGTTGAGTTTTCGTCTCCTAATACCAATAAACCATTGCACCTGGGCCATGTTAGAAATATTCTTTTGGGATATGCCGTAGCAGAAATTATTAAAGCAAGTGGTAAAAAAGTATATAAGACTCAAATCATAAATGATCGAGGAATACATATTTGTAAGAGCATGCTTGCATGGCAAAAATTTGGAGAAGGAGAAACTCCAGAATCAACTGGATTAAAAGGAGATAAACTCGTCGGTAATTATTACGTAAAGTTTGATCAACTATATAAAACTCAAATAGCAGAATTAATAGCACAAGGAGTATCTGAAGAAGAAGCAAAAAAAGAAGCACCAATTTTAATTGAAGCCCAAGAAATGCTTCGCAAATGGGAAACAGGAGATCCAGAAGTAGTAAGGTTGTGGAAAATGATGAATCAATGGGTCTACGCAGGATTTGACCAAACGTATAAAACTATTGGAGTAGATTTTGATAGTTATTATTATGAAAGTAACACCTACTTATTAGGAAAGGATAATATAGAAGAAGGTCTGTCGAAGGGAGTTTTCTTCAAAAAAGAAGATGGGTCGGTATGGTGCGACCTAACCGATGAAGGACTTGATGAAAAATTAGTATTGCGTAGCGATGGTACTGCAGTATACATGACACAAGACATTGGTACGGCCATACAACGAGTTAAAGATAACCCCGATGTAGGCGGAATGATTTATACCGTCGGGAATGAGCAGGATTATCACTTTAAGGTACTATTTCTAATTTTGAAGAAATTAGGGTACGATTGGGCCAAGCATTTACATCATCTCAGCTATGGTATGGTAGATTTGCCAAGTGGTAAAATGAAGAGTAGAGAAGGGACAGTAGTAGATGCTGATGATTTGATGGTAGAAATGACAGAAACGGCAGAAGAAGCTTCGAAAGAGTTAGGGAAATTAGAGGGATATAGCGAAGAAGAAAAACAAGAGATATACAAGATTATTGGCTTAGGATCTTTGAAGTATTACATACTGAAAGTAGATCCGAAAAAAAGAATTCTCTTTAACCCGGAAGAATCTGTAGATCTAAAAGGAAACACAGGCTCGTTTATACAATATACATACGCAAGGATTCAAGCAATTCTGCGTAAAGCAGATTTTGAGTATACAAAAGCATGTAAAGATATACGACTGCATCCCAAAGAAAAAGAACTGATTAAACAACTCGAACTATATCCCGAAGTTATACAAAACGCAGCTAATGAGCTTAGTCCTGCATTAGTTGCAAATTATACCTATGACCTGGTAAAAACGTATAATTCTTTCTTTCAGAACGTCTCTATATTTGGCGCCGATTCTGATCCGGAAAAAAACTTTAGAGTACAGCTTTCTGAAGTAGTAGGAAATACAATTAAATCAGCTTTTGGATTGCTGGGGATTAATGTTCCCGATCGAATGTAGTACTTCTAAATTTCTTTTCTAAACTTAAGAATTAACAGGGATATATACCATATGGCGAAATTTTATGAATTTTGACCGATATGCGTTAAAAAAAATATGGGTTAAATGTTGTGAAAGTTGTCAGTTTTTATATTTTAGTATTATGAAGCATCAAATTAGTAGAGCAACTGATATTGATTTACCGTTAATGCAACGTTTATTTTATCAAACGGTAACTACTTATGGTTCAATGTTATTTACAAAGTCTGAAATTAAAATATATTCACGATTAGCTACAAATAAACTGTATTGGCAAAAGAAGTTTAAAAGAGACTTCATTTATAACGCTAAACTCAATGGAGAAATAGTAGGGTCGTTTTCAATGGATACCGTTGGAAATATAGAATATGTTTTTGTACATCAGAACTATAAAGGACAAGGTATCGCCAAAGACTTATATAAAACTATTGAAGAAGTAGCTAGGCAACATAATATTACTATGCTTACAACCCAGATCAATATGTTTACTCAACCTTTTTTTGAGAAAAATGGATTTGAAATTATTAAAAATGAAGTAGAAGTTGTTGGGGGTGAAAAGATTGTGAGTTATAGTGGTGTAAAACATATCTAAAAATTTATTCTAATCACTGCATTAGGAGTAAAGCCTAATCCAAATTCTTTAATTTCTTCTACAGTATTTTCAAGATTTATTTTATAATAGTTATTTACTGTATTTTTTTTACTTACTATATTCCATATCGAAACCCCTATAAGTCCAGTAGATTTTTTTCCTAGTTTGACATTGTAGGTTGCCGAAGCGTCCCAGCGAATGTAATCATCTAAAGTAGCGTTATTTGGATTTTGATAATTAATGGTATTGTCTGAAATCTCATTCCCAAAAGTAGGTAATGTAGTAGGCTTGCCACTATGCCAGTTTAAACCACTTGAGAGTTTAAGGTTCTCTAATGTATAGGTAACTGCCAGATTGATATTATGCGTTATATCTATATTATTAGGAAAATCAGCTTCAAACAAAGTAGTAAAAGTGTAATCATTTTGACCATATGAATAACTTAGCCAGGTGCTAAGGTTTTGAAACCTCTTATTAATTAGAAAATCAATCCCTTTTATGGTATAACTTCCGTGGTCTTGTAAAAATTCAAACTGATTTTGAAATCCTTGGCTTTGGGCGATGATACCATCCACATTTTTATAGTATAGATCTGAGCTAATTAGCCAATTATTATGATTGTAACTTAGTCCAAGCGAGATTTGTTGGCTTTTGAGTATAGGGATGTTTTGCTCATTAGAAAGGACCCATTTTCGGTTCTCTACTCCCAAAAAATCGTTCTGAGATTCAATAATTTGAGAAGTTACCTGATTTTTTAACTCTCCAAGAGCTTCAATCGTAAAATGATTATAAAACCTATGATTAAAACTTACCCTGGGTTCAAAAAAATAATCATCAAATTTATCAAAATGATTAAGACGTACTCCTAGATTAAGATGCGTGTTGTTGTCTTTTGATTTGTATTCAATTTCAGAAAAGATACTATTGGTGCGAATTACCTCTTTGGTGAGATCCCTAAATGTAGGATTATTTACATCTCTTACGTTAGATATTCCAGTTTCATTAAATTGATATCCGGTTTTAAGATTAAAAAAGCTATTTAATTTATATAAACTATGTAGTTTAATACCGCTTTCTAAAACGTCATTTTCTTGCAATAAACGCTGGTCACTTAAAATATCAGAATTTATTGCTTCAAGTCCATAATTCGTACCGTATAATAATAGTTCACTTCTAAAAGAGTCATTCCAGTTTCTTTGATACGAGATGCCGGCTGCGCTATTATTTTGTTGTATACTACTTTCTCGGGCAATATTTATTTGATCGATTAATGTATTTTCCTGAAAAACAAGACTGTTTTTAATAATTAGTCCATTAATTTTTAATAAATCCTTTGGAGTTAATTGATATAACCATCTCAGGCTGGCGTCATAAAAAGAAAATTCATCATCTGTATTGAATATACCTTCTGTTGTGTTTACAACTTCAGAATCTTGAAAAACTTTGTCAAAAAATTGAGAATAAGTTGGAGTCTCCACAAGTTCGCTTATAGATTTTCTAACGGATAGTTGCAATGATGATTTTGTACCCAAAGGAGTGTCGATATAAGCATCTGCACTAATCATATTTATCCCCAAACTTGCATCTAAAGATTGATTGATCTCATTTGTTGTATTCATGGCAATAACACTGGATACACCGTCTCCGTAACGTGCACTGGTTCCATTTTTGATAAGCTGAACATTTCTGGTCAGGTATGGATTAAATGCAGATATAAGACCAAAAAAATGCCCTGATTGATACATTTTGATTCCATCCCAGAGAATTAGATTTTGATCATTAGTACCGCCTCTTACATTGATATCTGATACCGTTTCTTCTACACTGAGTATACCAGGAAGCGCTTGTATGGTTTGTAATAAATCAGGTTCAATTAGGCCAGGTAATATGCCAAAATCAGTATAGTCAATAACAATGGATCCATCAGATTTTTTATCAATTCCTTTTATCAAATAATCGTTGAGGATTACTTCGGTCAAATATTGAACTTCAGGAGTTAAGTATACCACTATGCATGGTGTTTTTAATAAGTCTTTGGCAGGAATTATTACAGTCTTAAACCCTATAAAATTAATCGTTATTAGTGTTTTTGGGTTATCGATGATAAGATTAAACGAACCATTTTTATCACTAATAGTAGAATTTGTTTTTGTCTGAATTGTTGCATTTTCCAATACTTTATTATCCAAAAGGGATTGGATGACTCCGCAAATTTGATACTTTTGATTTTTACGATTTAATGCAATGTCTTTTTCATTTAAAAAAGTGTACTCCAAAGGAGTATTTTGTCTTAAATATTCAATGGTTTTTTTTAAATTTAATGTGTCAGAGGGGCTTTGTATTAGTATCTCATCTATATCTTCATCTATATAAGTAAAGCGACAATTAAATTTTTCCTGAACCTGATTTAGTACTGACAAAAGGGTGAATTTATCCTTGTCAGACTGTGAGTACGTCTGGTAACTTGAAAAAAAAAGGATGATAAGTATAGCTGTGATATTGGTTTTGATCACTCTTTATACAGGGTTATGTTGTTATTGTCAATCTCATATTTCAAACGCATTGGTATGGTTATAGATTGTAATGCGGTTTTAATATCTGAATGTACAAAATTACCAGTAAAAAGTTTATCTCGATCTATGTTTTTTGCAATAATTATGACATTATATTGTCTTTCAAATTCTTGAAGAACATGCCAAAAAGGAGTGCTACTGAAGGAACTCAAATTATTCATCCAGTCTGGTTTTGCTAGAGAAGTCGTCGTGTCAAAGATTTCATTTTTTTGTATTCTAAAAACGGTACCTGCAGAAAGTTTAATACTGTTTTCGTTGTGCGTAACACGTACAAGACCTTCGAAGCAAGCTACTTCAAAATAATTCTCTCTTTGCTTAACATTAAATTCTGTTCCTAATACACTAATGATACCCGATTCGGTATGCACATCAAATTTTTTTCCTTTAGCAACCTTAAAATAAGCCTCACCCTCTAATTTTATGTTACGATTATCTTCCCAGTTTTTTTTATCATATCGTATGGATGACAAAGCATTAAGTTGGACCAAAGATTGATCAGGAAGTTCCACCGATTTTTTTTGACCCGCTATCGTACTTGTATGTGTATCTGTACTATAAAACAACGTAAAATAAGTACCAATTCCCAAAATAAATATGGCGGCAATTCTGATTAGAAAATTAAGTGAAAACTTTTTAGTAGTTCGTGTATTTCTATGCTCATGCGCTAAAGAAACCTTAAGATCCTGTAAGTTCTCTTCGGTGTTAAATTCTGGAGATTTAAATTTTTTAGCAACTTCAGAAATCTTTACAAAAGAATTATAAGCGTCTAAATTTTTAAACGCTTCTAATTCTTCCTGGGTTAATTTTTCATGGTCTAACCACTTTGTAATGAGATCTTTCTTTTTCATAACAAGATTTCTGTATATATAACAATCATCAATTAAAAATTCCTACCTGTACATGTCTTATCCTTTACTTTATATGCCGTCGATATCTTTTCTTAGTTTTTCTAAAGCACCATAAATTCGTTTTTCGACTGCTTTTCTTGAGATTCCTAAGTAGTTTGCAATTTCTTTGTGTTTTTTACCTTCTACCCGATTAAGAAGAAAAGCTACCCGTTGAGCTTCGGTAAGATTAGAAAGAGCCTTTTGATATTTTTGTAAGTACTCTTTTTCTTGTAAGATAAACTCTGGATTCTCATTAGTTCTGTCGTTATGATCGATTTGTTGAAATTTCAACTTTACCTTATTGTGTTTTATCTGATTTAAGGATAGATTATTGGCAACTGTAAACAAAAAGCTTTTGGCTTTCTGAAGAGGGATTTTTTTACAATTATCCCAAAGCTTTATAAATGCCTCTTGTACTTTGTCTTTAGGATTAATATGCTCTCCATATTTATAATAGATGAAATCATGTAACTCTTGTGAATGTTTTCGAAAAAGTCCTGAGAATAATTTTTCTTCACAAACATCAGTAAATAAGTCTTTAGACATTATTAGTATTTTTGTTAAAATTAAAAAAAATAAGATTGATGCGTAGGAATTTGCGGAAGTATGTTGTTATTATTTAAATTAGAGTGTTGGAAAAAAAAGTAAGAAGAATGAAGAATTGGATATTGATTTTTGTAATTAGTTCAGTAATTCTATTGATTTCTTGTCAGGAAGAAGAAAGAGAATTTATTAATCCGGATATCGATACTACGATTCCTAGAAATTCTCAATTGGCTGGTTTAATGAAGAATGTAGTAACTCATGATGGCTCTTTCGATGATATTGTAGATCAAGGTCACTGCTTTAGCGTTAAACTACCATATCGTATTCTGCTAAATGGTGATGAATTGGTAATTACGAGTAATCTTGATTATCAAAACATTTCTACTACTGATAGTATTGAAATTCAATTCCCAATACGAATCATTCAATCGAATCACCAAGAAAATCTAGTCGAAAATCTAGCCGAACTTGAAAATTTTAGGAATAATTGCAAATCCAATGATGAGGATATAGAGTGTATAGACTTTGTATATCCTATACTACTGTCAACCTTTGATAGTACTTCAAATCAATTAAAGACAACCGAAATTGGGCACGACTCACAAATGTTTAGTTTTATGTTAGATGTAAATCAAACCACATCTATAAGTATTAATTACCCTATAAAGTTGCTTTTACATGATGGAGCAGAGATTGAGGCACAACATAATACTGATTTGTTAAATGAAATTCTTGATGCAGCTTCAGTGTGCGATGAGAATGACGGTTGATGATGCCCTAAAAAATAAAGATTTTAAAACCGCCCAATGGCGGTTTTTTTTGTTTAACATTTTAAATGCAAATGTTAAACAAAAAGTTAAAGTAATGCTAAAGTCAATTTTTAGGGTTAGAGTTTTCTCTGATGAATTGTTTAATGGTCGAACAATAAATTTAAAAACCATGAAAATTAAAACCATTTTTAAGACAATACTCATTACATTTTTAGTAGTAACCATGTATTCCTGCAGTGATGATGACGATACTACTTTTCCGCCAGCATCAGAAACCATTGCAGATTTTGTTGCGGCCAATCCTAATTACAGCTCACTTTTGGCGGCTTTAGAAAGAGCAGATTTAGTATCGGTGCTTTCCGGAAATGATAATTTCACTGTTTTTGCACCTGATAATGATGCTTTTAGTGCTTTTCTTAACGGGGCAGCTTTAACAGATATTCCTGTAGAAGATTTAAGAGAGGTATTATTAAATCATGTCATTAGTGGAACGATCACTTCTGATCAATTAACGACCGGATATGTAGGTAACGCCGCTGACCTTAGTGCTTATATTGATGTATCTAATGGAGTTGTTATCAACGGCGACGCAACTGTCACTACTGCTAATATAGATCGGTCAAACGGGGTGATTCACGCGGTAGACCAAGTAATAGAGGTACCTACAATGCTGGATTTTGTCACTTTAGATCCTAATTTGTCTTCATTGGCATCTGTGGCATCTGCTAATAGTAATGATTTAGTAATTGCGGCTTTGGGGGATGTAGATGCTGATTTGACATTGTTGGCCCCAGATAATGCAGCCTTTACTGCGCTCGGTGATGTGTCAGGATTTACATCAGCCGAGATAGAGCAAATTTTATTAAATCATGCTATTTCAGGAGGCTTACTGTCTACCGCTTTGTCAAATTCATATGCAAATACACTTGCATCATATGGGATGCCATCTGATGAAATTAACCTAAGTATTTACATTAATACTGATGATGGTGTTTCTTTCAACGGGATTTCTAATGTAACCACGGCAGATGTTGTAGCGGTTAATGGTGTGATTCATATCGTAGATACCGTAATAACGTTACCAGATGTAACGACTTTTGCTACGGCAGATCCTAATTTCTCGACTTTAGCTACGTTGCTAGGTAATGCTAATTTGGTTCTAACATTACAAGCAGAAAACGGATCAGGAACACCACAGGCACCTTTTACAGTTTTTGCACCAACAAACACTGCCTTTTCTGTTGTGGATCCTGTACCAACAGGTCAAGATTTAGTTGATGTACTTACATACCATGTTATTGAGAATAATAATGTAAGATCTACAGATTTGGCCAGTGTAGCGGGAGCTGTTGAAACAGTAAATGGCGCTGATGTAACAATATCAGCTGATCCTGCAACAGTACAAGGTGGAGATAATGCTACCGCAAGTGCTATTATTGCAGTTGATGTGCAAGCGTCTAATGGAGTAATCCACGCTATAGATCAAGTGTTGTTGCCACCTTCAGCACGATAAAATTTAATATATCTAAGGTTGTTCAACAACGTTTCTTCCTTTGGGCAGCCTTAGATTTTTCACACACATCTTAATATTCTAACTTTAAAAATTATTACAATGAAAACACTAATCAAAAGATTAATGGTACCCTTGTTGTGCCTAATTTTAACAAACCTATTTGTCGCTTGTCAAGATGATGATAGCTTTCAACCTCAACAAGAACAGGAATTTGTAGAGTTTGAAGAGTCTAAAATCATTAGCTTTGATGCTATTGAAGAAATGACCCAAAATAGTATTGAGGGAGAGCTGGTAGTAGAAGAAGATATTGCTGGAAAAAATGATAAAATATTTAGGATTAGTAGAGAAAAAAGAGTTTATGATTTCTCAGCGACCGTAAATACCGGAGCAGGAACAGGTGCCGAAATAACGGGAGAGCTAAAGCTTAATTTTACATTATATCACGCTAGCTTCACTATTGTAAGGGGTAATCTCACATTACCCGATGGAACCAAGGCAAGAACACGAGGTGCTATTGTAAGTGATGGAAAAGTCTATTTAATAATCAATCCACCAGGAAGAGATTTAATATTTGGTATCGGTCGTGTTGGCGATAACGGTAATTTAGAAGGTAGTTTTAGATTATTCACATCTGGAGGAGTCGGTAGAGGTAACTGGAATGCTGCATTAACCGAAGTTACATTTCCCGATAAGACGATAGTAGAATTAGCGGTTGAAGATGGTAGATTTACAACTTTGGTAGCCGCATTACAAGAAGCAGAATTAGTAGATGCTTTATCAGGAGATGGCCCATTTACAGTGTTTGCTCCAACAGATGATGCTTTTGCAGCGTTAGATGAGCTCCCAAGTGGCGATACCCTTAAAGAGATTTTGTTGTATCATGTAGCTAGTGGTAGATTAAATACTTCAGAATTGTTAGCACAAGAATTAATTACAACCTTACAAGGAGAAGATGTAAAAGTAAGTCTTAATAGTGATAATGAAATTGTTATAAACGATACCGTTAAGTTACTTTCTGCAAATATCGGAGGATCAAACGGAATAATACAGGTAATCGATGCAGTTTTACTTCCACCATCATTTCAACCGTTATCATCAATAGTAGAAATAGCGGTAAATACTCCAGAACTGTCTACTCTTGTCGGCGCATTGCAGGCTGCAGATCTGGTTGATGCACTTAGCGGCGATGGACCTTTTACAGTTTTCGCTCCAACTAATGCTGCCTTTGATGCCTTGGATGCAATACCAAGTGGAGATGCATTAAAAGAAGTATTATTATATCATGTGGCTTCAGGTAAATTTACTGCAGAAGATCTTTTAGAAAAACAAACGGTTACAACATTACAAGGTGATGAAGTAACCATCCAAGCTGATGAAGACGGTAACGTATTTCTTAATGAGACGATAAAAGTTGCTATAGCCGATATCCAGGCTTCAAACGGTATTATTCATGTTATTGAAGGAGTGCTACTACCTCCTGCAGATTTACAATCCATAGTAGAGATAGCGATAAACACTCCAGAACTATCTACGCTTGTTGGCGCATTGCAGGCAGCAGATCTGGTTGATGCACTTAGCGGCGACGGACCTTTCACAGTTTTCGCACCAACCAATGCTGCCTTCGATGCTTTGGATGCAATCCCCAGCGGAGATGCACTAAAAGAAGTGTTATTGTATCATGTTGCATCTGGCAAGTTTACTGCCGATGATCTATTAACAAAAGAAACCGTAACTACCTTACAGGGAGAACAAGTTACTATCGAAATGCTTAATGGAGAAGTTATTCTAAATGAGAGCATACGAGTTGCTTTGGCAAATGTTGAAGCTTCTAATGGTATTGTACATGTCATAGAAGGAGTTTTGATACCGCCATCATCAGTACATTAGAATTGTATTAAAAAATTATTTTAAGCGACTATAATGAGTGTGAATTTATCATACGTTGTAGTCGCTTTTTTATGTTAATACTTCAAAACATCTATATCTCCATGAATTCTGTAATTCCATACTTTATTTATACATCACAAATCCTTAAATTTGCATTTCTCTATCTAAAAAGATAGATTTTCTAAATAGAAGAAATATATGTTTGATAATTTAAGTGATAAGTTAGATAAAGCCTTACATGTTTTAAAAGGGCATGGTCAGATAACCGAAATAAATGTTGCCGAAACACTTAAGGAAGTACGACGAGCATTAGTTGACGCCGATGTAAATTATAAAATAGCCAAAGAGTTTACGGCAAGGGTAAAAGAAAAAGCATTAGGTCAAAACGTTCTTAAAAGTCTTAAGCCAGGCCAGTTAATGGTTAAATTGGTCAAAGATGAGCTTACAGAATTGATGGGAGGAGATGTTGCAGGTGTTAATCTGTCTGGAAATCCGTCAGTAATATTAATGTCTGGTTTGCAAGGTTCTGGTAAAACTACTTTTTCAGGAAAACTTGCCAATTTTCTTAAAACTAAAAAAACCAAAAAACCATTACTTGTAGCGTGTGATGTATATAGGCCTGCGGCAATTGATCAGTTGCATATCGTTGGAGAGCAGATTAATGTAGAGGTTTTTAGTGATAAGGGTAACCAAGATCCAGTAGCTATCGCTAAAGCAGGTGTAGCCCATGCAAAAGCTAATGGATTTAATATAGTAATCATTGATACAGCAGGTCGTTTAGCAGTTGATGAAGCGATGATGACCGAAATTAAAAACATACATCAGGCCGTAACTCCAGATGAAACTTTATTTGTAGTAGATTCTATGACAGGGCAGGATGCCGTAAATACAGCAAAAGCCTTTAATGATGTGCTTAATTTTGACGGGGTCATCCTTACAAAACTTGATGGTGATACCAGAGGTGGTGCGGCAATATCCATTAAATCAGTGGTTAATAAACCTATTAAGTTTATTGGAACCGGTGAAAAAATGGAAGCTATTGATGTATTCTATCCTTCTCGTATGGCTGATCGTATATTGGGGATGGGAGATGTCGTTTCTCTTGTAGAGCGAGCTCAGGAACAGTTTGATGAAGAAGAAGCTCGAAAGCTTCAGAAAAAAATTGCTAAGAATCAGTTTGGTTTTGATGATTTCTTGAAACAAATTCAGCAGATCAAAAAGATGGGTAATATGAAAGACCTTGTCGGAATGATCCCGGGAGCAGGAAAAATGATGAAAGATATGGATATAGATGATGATGCCTTTAAACACATTGAAGCGATTATACATTCTATGACTCCGGCAGAAAGAGCAAAACCACAAATTATAAATGCCAGTAGAAAAAAACGTATTGGTAAAGGTTCTGGAACATCCATCCAGCAAGTAAATCAACTACTTAAACAATTTGATCAGATGAGCAAAATGATGAAGATGATGCAAGGCGGTGGTGGTAAACGAATGATGCAAATGATGGGTAAAATGAGATAACAAACATATAATTTAAACTTTTATTAAGCACAACTAGGGGGAATGGAAATATTAGACGG
This sequence comes from uncultured Aquimarina sp., assembly GCA_947497175.1. GTDB lineage: Bacteria > Bacteroidota > Bacteroidia > Flavobacteriales > Flavobacteriaceae > Aquimarina. Next base: position 132,745 of record CANMFM010000006.1, read on the forward strand.
AAAAAAAGTAAGCAATGACATTAAAGATGAAATTGCTGCCGAAGTTCTTAAGATGAAAGAACGTGGCGAAAAAGTGCCACATTTAGCAGCGGTTTTAGTAGGTAATGACGGAGCTAGTTTAACTTACGTGGGAAGCAAGGTCAAAGCCTGCGAACGTATAGGTTTTGAATCTACTTTGGTAAAAATGCCAAGCACAACAAGTGAAATCGAATTGTTGGCAAAAATCAAAGAACTCAACCAAAACGATGACATCGATGGTTTTATCGTTCAGTTACCGTTGCCTCCTCAAATTGATACTCAAAAAGTATTGTTAGCTGTTGACCCAGATAAAGATGTAGATGGTTTCCATCCTATGAATTTTGGTAAAATGGCATTAGATATGTCTACGTTTATCCCGGCTACTCCTTTTGGTATTTTAGAATTACTAGAACGATATAATGTTGATACCAAAGGAAAACATACAGTGGTAATCGGAAGGAGTCATATTGTAGGTCGGCCAATGAGTATTTTGATGGGAAGAAAAGGATGGCCCGGAAATTCTACAGTAACTTTAACTCACAGTCATACCAAAAATATTACCCAAATTATTTCTCAGGCCGATATCGTGATCTCTGCACTGGGAGTACCTAATTTTCTCAAAGCAGAAATGGTTAAAGACGACGCAGTGGTTATCGATGTGGGGATTACCAGAGTCACAGATGAGTCCAGACCAAAAGGATATAAAATTGTTGGTGATGTAGATTTTGATAAAGTAAGTAAAAAAGCATCATTTATAACACCAGTACCTGGTGGAGTAGGACCCATGACTATTGCTATGCTACTTAAAAATACCTTATTGGCTAGAGAAAGACATCGTAGCACTTCAAAATAAAATTAATTTATAATAATAGCTAGCGGGTATACCTGCTCTTTTTCTTTTACTTATAGAAAAAATCCCCAGTACATTTATAGTACTGGGGATTTTTTTAGTGTATATATTACTGCGCTGAGTAACTCTTAAACCATTAATACACTAACCAAAAATGCTAGGACAACTTGTCCTAGCGTTTTTGTTACATTTATATTTTGGTGATTATAAATTGTATGTATTGTATTTTTTATTCTAGTTAGCGTTAAAAGCCTTAGCGGAAATATTATCGTCACTACCTGTAACATATCCACCACTACTTGGTTGTAAGTCTAGTGTTAAGTTATATGATGGTACGTTAATTCCTTTAGACGTTTTAACAGTGTTAAAATCTAAGATTTGTGGTGCTTTTTCGTATAAAGCGTTCTTAGTAAAGGTACCGAACTTCTTACCGTCAACTACTTTTTCTCTCCAGTCCTTACCGTAAGCGATTTTTAAGTAATACTCACCTTCGGGTACGTTTCTGATAAATTGAGTAGTGCTGCTGTTGATATAGGTTACTCGCACTAACTCATCCTGAGCAGCAGTTTTACCCATTTTGTACATCTTTACAACAACCTCAGTGTTTTTACCTACTTTTATTTTAAGGTAGTTGTCTAATTTGTAGTCAAACTTACCTTTAAAGTTGAACGATTTTGGAGTAGCACCAGACTTATACGTCTTTTTCTCCCAGCTAGAATACTTATCCTCTCTAGTTACTGATATTGCAGTTGACTTAGGAGAACTAGTATTAGATGAACTAGAACCATAAGAAGGAGTTGTAGACTCTATAGGAGTTGAAGCGTAGCTACTACCTTGAGCAGCTCTTCTGTTTGCCTCTTCAACAGCTCTTCTTGTTTCTTCAGCTTCTTGTGCAGCTCTTCTTGCAGCTGCATCTTTAGATTTCTTTGCAGCTTCCGCATCTGCGATTGCTTTTGCAGCACTAGCTTCAGCTTCTCTTTGTAAACGCTCTGCATCTGCAATAGCTCTTCTTGCAGCTTCCTCGGCAGCTCTTTTTGCTGCTTGTGCCTGTGCAATTGCTGCTTGTGCCGCCGCTTTAGCAGCTTCTCTTTTTGCTGCAGCTTCTTTTGCTGCTGCTTCTGCATCAGCAATTCTGCTATCTGCAGTTAATAAATTGGTAAGTACAAAACCGTTCATTTTTTTGAACTGGATTGCACTCCAGTCTCCGTAACCAGAACTGATTACGTATACCTGGGTTCCTTGAGGAACTTCGGCGATTGTATTAAAGTTTAGACCTGGACCACTTCGAACTTCTAATTTCTGTGCAGACATTAGATACTGCTCTGATTGAGCATGAGCAGTAGAGAAAGTAATCACCAAAAGCAGAATAAATGTAAAAATAGACTTCATATCTCTTGTTTTTAAGTAGATTGGGTTATAATTTAAATTCAATATTATTAATTCTTTATTTAATTAAAATTTTTATTCAAAATTTCTAATTTACCGTCAAAATTGCTTTTCAAAAAAGATGCCAAAAACGTTTTAACGTCAATTTCATCGTAAATTCTGATCCTTACTACAACGTAAAAAATCAGTAAATTTAAAAGAACAATTCAGATGTTAATGGCTTTGTTTTCAATGTGTTACCAAATGTTTTCTTTAGTAAAACTTCAATATTTTTGATTAAAATACTGGAAAGAAAACCATTAAATCAGATTCAAAAGTAGTGTTTTAATATTAAAAACACAACATGTTTCCATTTTATTTGCATAAAAATATCAATTTTTTTTTAGGTTTTTGTGTTTTTCAACGATTTTTTTGTGCATTACAACTGATTTACCTCTTATTTTTTATGCCTGTAGTCGGTTTTGCAAATTTGAGCAATTCTGTAGTGTATATAACGGTTTGGTGTAAAAAAACAGTTAGGATAGTTGTAGATAAAATAAAATATAACTTTTTAATGTTTTTCTTTGATCAATTCGGGAAATTTGGATTGAAATCTTTTTAATCTAGGTATAGATACATTTCGAATGTATCCATTATTGGGATTTCTTTTCTCATAATCTTGATGATACGCTTCTCCTTTCCAGAATTTTTGAAAAGGCATAACTTCTGCCGCTATCCTTTTGTTTAGTTTTTTACTTAGTGCAGCTTTCTTTTCTTCTATTATCTTTTTCTGTTCTTCATTTTGGTAAAAAATGATGGATCGGTATTGCGAACCATGATCGGGTCCCTGGCCATTTATTTGTGTAGGATTTTGAGAACCAAAATAGACATCGACCAGGGTTGCAAAGGATACGATTTTTGGATCATAGTATATTTCTACAGCTTCGGCATGACCTGTTCGGCCTGTATTACTTGCCTCATATGTTGGGTTTTCGGTGTGACCTCCTGCATATCCTGATATTGATTCTTTCACTCCTTTTACGCTTTCGTATATAGCTTCTACGCACCAAAAACATCCACTCGCAAAGTAGGCTCTTTCAAGCCCGTCAATAGGCTTCACCTCAACAGGGGGTAAATGTTGTACATTCTTTTTTTGGGTTGGCTGGCTATTACTTTGACAACTAGTCATTAAAAGTAGCGTTGTCATTATTATAAATGGTATTTCTCTCATGATAATTTAGAATTTTGTAGTTGGTCAACGTTTTCAATTAAAACTTTCAAAAAGATTTTTTTTGCTAAAATTAAAGAAATTGATGATTTTATAAAGAAGAATAAAACAAAAATGGCCATCAAGAAAATGATAGCCATCTAATAAGGTTGTATGCTTTTGATTATCCGTTCATCGAAATTAGGAATTCATCATTGTTTCTTGTTTGTTTAAAACGTTCGTTAATAAATTCCATAGCTTCTACCGGGTTCATGTCTGCAAGATACTTGCGCATTACCCACATTCTTTGAATTGTATTATCATCCAGTAAGAGGTCGTCTCTACGAGTACTTGAAGATGTAAGATCAATTGCAGGGAAAATTCGACGATTCGAAATTTTACGATCTAATTGCAGTTCCATATTACCAGTACCTTTAAATTCTTCAAAGATTACTTCATCCATTTTTGATCCGGTCTCTGTTAATGCAGTTGCAATTATGGTAAGTGATCCACCATTTTCGATATTTCTGGCAGCCCCAAAGAAACGTTTAGGTTTGTGTAATGCATTGGCATCAACACCACCACTCAATATTTTACCAGAGGCGGGTTGCACGGTATTGTATGCTCTGGCTAAACGAGTTATCGAATCCAATAAAATCACTACGTCATGTCCACATTCAACTAATCTTTTAGCCTTTTCTAAAACAATGTTGGCAACTTTTACATGTTCGTTTGCTTCTTTATCAAATGTAGAAGCAACAACTTCTCCTTTAACATTACGTTGCATATCGGTTACCTCTTCAGGTCTTTCGTCGATGAGAAGTATCATTTGGTATACTTCCGGATGATTTGCGGCAATCGCATTGGCAACATCCTTAAGTAACATGGTTTTACCGGTTTTAGGTTGAGATACAATCATACCACGTTGCCCTTTACCAATAGGGGCAAAAAGATCCATAATTCTGGTTGAAATAGTGCTTTGTCTTTCGGCTATATTAAATTTTTCCTGAGGAAATAGAGGTGTTAAGTGTTCAAACGAAACTCTATCTCTAACGACTTGTGGATCCAGTCCATTAATTTTGTTTACCTTAATAAGAGGGAAGTATTTTTCACCTTCTTTAGGAGGTCTTACTTGACCTAAGACAGTATCACCGGTTTTAAGCCCGAAAAGTCTAATTTGCGATTGAGAAACATAAATATCATCGGGAGACGAAAGATAGTTGTAGTCACTAGATCGCAAGAACCCATATCCATCTTGCATAATATCTAAAACTCCTTCGCTTTCTATGATAGCATCAAATTCGAAGTCAGGTTCTTTATAGCGGTTTCTATTATCTCTATTTCCGTTATCTCGATTATTCCCTTCTTTTTTGGTATTTCTGTTTTTGTTTTGAGGTTGTTTGTCGCCACCTCTATTTCTATTATCTCTTTTATCGTCTCTTTTTTCTTCCTTAACAGGTTGTTGTTTTTTGCCATCGTCAACACCTTTAGAAGTTTTATCGTCTTGAGTAGAAGGAGTAGTCTCCTTTTTATTTTCTTGAGGCGTTCTTGTATTTTTTTCGGTAGGATTTGACTCGTCTGTCTTACGAGTCCTCGGACGTCTTTGACGGGGGTTAGCCTTGGGCTTTTCAGATTCTTTTTTTTCTGAAGAATCTTCTTTGATTGCTTCTTTTACTTTGTTGGGATTTGCAGCTTGATGATCTAATATCTGATAAACCAAATCCAATTTCTTTAGGGTGCGAAATTTTGGTACGTTCAAGGTTTTTGCAATCTCCTGTAATTCAGGAAGCTTTTTTGCTTTTAATTCGGAAATCTCTAACATTTAAATTTGTTGTATAATTTATGTTTTGGTATAAATTTTCTAAAGAAGAATTCTAGGAAAATTTTATTTCGAAGGTAAGTAACCTTAATTGAGAAGGTTACATGTTTTGTGCTGCAAGTATACGACTTTATTTTTGATTTTTTACACATAATTATAAAAAGAAACTCTTATTTTTGCTTTTCCGTAAGAAAAAATTGTAATGTTACAGAGAATTCAAACTTTATACCTGTTATTAGCCTCTATTGTTTCTGTAGTGCTTTGTGTGTATTTGCCCTATGGCATGGATCAAAATGGGGTAGAGTTATACGCTGTAGAGGAGCAATTTCTTTTAGGATTGTTTATGGGATCTGCGTTTTTATCGTTGATCGCGATTTTTCTATTTAAAAACAGAAAGCTTCAGTTTGTATTGGGGCGTTTAAATATAATATTAAACTTTATTTTACTAGGAGTATTTGTTTATTGGTCGCTAACGGTATCTGGAGAAACTAAAATTTCTGAGAAAGGTATTGGGATGTTGATTCCTATTATTTCTATCGTTTTATTAGTGATGGCAAACAAAGCCATTAAAAAGGATGAGAATCTCGTAAAATCTGTTGACCGATTACGATAAACCTAACATCTTAGTAGTATTAGTGCGTTAAAACCCGGAGCATGCCAACTCCGGGTTTTATTTTTTGCCTAATTCTATGACTTCCAGATTTTCAATTTTTCCACTATCTACAGTAAACCGAAGCATAGTTCTTATTTTGTGGAAACCGTGCGTGCCGGCAGCACCGGGATTCATATGTAATACATCATTTTTGTGGTCGGGGATTACTTTTAATATATGCGAATGCCCGCAGATAAATAACTTAGGTGGATTGGATCTGATTTCATCTCTGGTGTTTACATTATATTTTGGAGGATATCCGCCAATATGGGTTATCCATACCGATACTTCTTCGCAAACAAATCGTTGGTGTAAAGGAAATGTAGCTCTTACTTTATCATCGTCAATATTACCATAAACGGCTCTTAAGGGGGTTAGGGCTTCAATGCTATCAGTAACTCTTAGATCCCCTATGTCTCCGGCATGCCATACTTCATCGGCTTCTTTTGCATAATGTAGTATGCGATCGTCAATATAGCTATGAGTGTCACTAAGTAGAAGAATTTTTTTCACAAAAAAAGGTATAAAAATGATTTATAGAGTTATAAGAAAACTGAGGTTATATAGTAATATTTATCTATATTTTTAGAACTATATTTGCGCTCTGCATCAATACAAAAATAGAATACTTTGAGATATTTTTTAGAACTTTCTTACAACGGAACACAATATCATGGGTGGCAACGGCAACCTAATGCCATTTCTATACAGGAAGTTTTAGAAGATTCGTTATCAACAGTATTAAGGACAAAAACAGATATTGTAGGAGCAGGACGCACGGATACAGGTGTGCATGCTAAACAAATCATGGCTCATTTTGATTGCGATTCAGAAATAGAACCGACTAGATTAAGGTATAAACTTAATTCGATCTTACCAGCTGAAATTGCTATTAAGAAAGTTCATGTCGTAAAAAACGATGCCCATGCCCGTTTTGATGCCATTAGCAGATCCTATAAATATTATATTACGTTTGTAAAAGATCCTTTTCAAATCAATACTTCTTATTATTTGAAGAAACCATTGGATGTAGATTTGATGAATGAAGCTGCTAAATTACTGTTAAACTATACTAATTTTAAATGCTTTAGTAAGTCCAAAACCGATGTAAAAACGTATAATTGTACGATAACAGAAGCATTTTGGATTCAGGATAATAATCAATTAGTGTTTAAGATTTCGGCTAATCGTTTTCTCAGAAACATGGTAAGAGCTATCGTAGGAACTCTAATCGAGATCGGCGAACATAAACTCAATACAGAAGATTTAGAAAGGATCATCAAAAGCGAAGATCGTAGTCAGGCAGGGTATTCGGTTCCGGCACACGGATTATATTTAACAAGGGTACAGTATCCCAAAACTATATACATTTCATAGATGGCAAAAAAGAGTGGTAACGCATTTGATTTTAAATTGTTCAGAAGATTGATTAGGCATACTAATCCCTATCGTCTGACTTTTTATTTTGTAGCATTTTCGGCTATTCTGTTATCCGTATTTGCAGTGCTACGACCTTATTTATTGCAACAAGTTATCGATAAAACCATTATACCAAAGGATAGTGAGTTATTGGTATATTTTATTAGCATGATGCTAGGGGTTTTGTTTCTAGAAGTCATCTCACAATTTCTATTCATTTATTTTGCAAATTGGTTAGGGCAAGAAGTGATTCGTGATATCCGGGTTACTCTTTTTAAGCATATGCTTGGTTTTAAAAAACAGTATTATGATCAATCTGCGGTTGGTCGATTAGTAACAAGAGCCGTTAGCGATATCGAGACGATTGCTAGTATTTTTAGTCAGGGATTATTTATGATTATCAGTGATCTGTTAAAAATGGTAGTGATTTTGGGATATATGTTATATCAAAGTTGGCAGCTTACCGTACTTGTTTTAGCGGTACTTCCATTAATATTATATGCGACAAGAATTTTTCAAAAGAAAATGAAAGCAGCTTTTGAAGAAGTGAGAACGCAAGTCTCTAATCTTAATTCTTTTGTACAGGAGCGAATCACCGGGATGAAGATTGTTCAGTTGTTTACCAGAGAAGAAACAGAATATGCCAATTTCAAAGAAATCAACGAAAAGCATAAAAAAGGATGGATAAAAACAGTTTGGTATAATTCTATATTTTTTCCTATAGCTGAAATGTCAAGCTCTATTACTATAGGGCTTATCGTTTGGTTTGGAGGACTTAGGGCTGCCCAGGGAGATGTAATAACATTAGGGGTGGTGATCGCTTTTATAGAGTTATCTCAGATGCTTTTTAGACCATTGCGTCAGATAGCAGATAAGTTTAATACGCTGCAAATGGGTATGGTAGCGGCCAATAGAGTATTTGCAATATTGGATACAGATGCTAAGATTGAAGATAAAGGAAATTTATTGATTGAGCATATCCATGGTAAGATTTCATTTGATAATGTTCGATTTAGTTATGTAGAAGACGAAGAAGTGTTGAAGGGGGTATCGCTTAAAGTCAATGCAGGTGAAACGATTGCAATAGTTGGTGCCACGGGAGCAGGAAAATCTACTATCATTAATTTATTGAGTAGGTTTTACGAGATTGATAGTGGGGTAATTTCTATTGATGACACTAATATTAAAGATATAGAAATACAATCTTTGAGAAATCATATTGCCGTAGTGCTACAGGATGTATTTTTGTTTGCAGATACAATTTTGAACAACATCACACTAAATAATCCTGATATCTCTGAAGAGCAAGTATATCGAGCTGCTAAGGAGATTGGAATTCATGATTTCATATTAAGTCTTCCAGAAGGGTATCATTATAATGTAAAAGAGAGAGGTGTTATGCTATCTTCTGGACAACGACAGCTGATTTCTTTTTTAAGAGCTTATGTTACAAATCCGGGTATACTGGTTTTGGATGAGGCAACGTCTTCTATAGATTCTCATAGCGAAGAGTTAATTCAGGATGCAACCAATAAAATTACCAAAGGAAGAACCTCGATCGTAATTGCGCATCGATTGGCAACCATTAAAAATGCTGATAAAATTATAGTTATGGATCAAGGTAAAATTGTCGAGCAAGGCAACCATAATGAGCTTCTTGAGATCGCTGACGGATATTATCGAAATCTCTATGAAGTTCAGTTTGCCGCGGTAGTTGAAGAATAGCGATATTATACTAAATCCCGTTTTATTATTTCAATTAATTCTTCTGGAGTTTTAAATATTTTAAACTCACCGTTTTTTACATATGAAATTTTACCGGTTTCCTCACTTACTGCAAGAGCTAAAGCATCAGTTTTTTCAGTAATACCAACTGCAGCCCGATGGCGTAAACCAAATCGTAGAGGCATTGTGTTACTATTGGTTACAGGCAAAATAACACGGGTTGCCACAATGTGGTTATCTTCAATAATCAGAGCACCGTCATGAAGCGGGCTGTTTTTATAAAAAACACTTTCTAGTATAGGTGTGTTAATAAGGATATCCATCGTGTCCCCCGAGGTTTTTACAAAATCAAGAGAAGTGTTTCTTTTTATTACAATCAACGCTCCCGTATTGGTTTTACCCATACTTACACAAGCTTCCACGATGGCTTTTATGTTGGTCACACTATCTTCTGGAGTATCTCTTATAAACTTTAGCTGACGCAAAAATTTACGACGCCTTCCAAAATTTGTAGAACCTATCATCAACAAAAACTTTCTAATCTCCTGCTGGAATACCACAATAAGCGCAAACATTCCAACGCCAATAAACTCACCTAGTACGCTACTTAGCATTTCCATAGCAAGAAATTGAGTAAGTTTCCATACCAGATAAATAATAACGATCCCTATAAAAATATTGATAGCTGCCGTTCCTTTAACTAATTTATAGATGTAGTACAACAAAAAAGCGACTAGAACAATATCTAGTACATCAAGTATTCTAAGGTTAATTAAATCCAAAGTCCGGAGTTTTTGTAAAAATAGAAAAATTAGTGAAACCTTGTTTTGAAAAGCTTGAAAAGCGTATTCAAAATAATTGGTTTCACTAATACCGCTGTATAGCGGGATCTAATATTTAAGAATACTGATTTGTCTTGAAAAGTTTGAAAAGCGTATTCAAAATAAACTCTGCTACAAACTAAGTGCTTATAATGCTTTAGATCAATTTAAAGAGTCCATCAGTTTTATGCACTGTATGGCTTCTTTTACATCGTGAACTCTTAAAATAGAAGCTCCATTTTGCAATGCAATTGTATGCAATACCGTGGTTCCGTTTAACGCTTCTTGAGGCAGAATGTTAAGGGTTTTATAAATCATAGATTTTCTGGAAATACCACATAAAATGGGGAGATCATGTATTTGCATCAACGCGAGGTTTTTCAAGAGTTCAAAATTTTGATCTATATTTTTTGCAAAACCAAAACCTGGATCTATAATTATATCATTAATACCATTTTTTCTTGCTTCGGCAATCTTATCGGCAAAGTAGCTATGTAATTCATGAATCAAATCATTATATTGATCTTCTGATTTCATGGTTTGAGGTGTTCCTTTCATGTGCATCATGATATATGGAACTTTCAGTTTTCCAGCACAACTAATCATATCTTGATCCATGTTTCCAGCTGAGATGTCATTAATCATTGAAGCCCCAGCCTCAATACACTCTTTGGCAATCCTACTTCTAAACGTATCTATAGATACTATAATTTCAGGGAAAGTACGTAGTAGTAGTTCAATAATGGGTAGTATCCTCTTTTGTTCTTCTTTATACGGAATATGCGCTGCCCCAGGTCTTGATGAATACGCCCCAACATCAATAAATGTTGCGCCTTCGTTTAGCATTTTTTCTGTCTGTGCCAAAATTTGAGTTTCATCTTTATATGCGCCTCCATCGTAAAACGAGTCTGGGGTAAGATTTAGAATTCCCATTACTTTTGGAGCGGATAAATCAATTAACGAACCTTTGCAGTTGATTGTCATTAGGTAGTATTTGGTTTTTTTAGTTTTTTATTTGGTATAATTCCCATATTAAAGCGAAATTTACGCAAAATTCAATACTTATATGCAAGATACATCTACACAATATGATGAGGTCATTCATACATGTCGTGATTTATTTATAAAAAAGATGAAAGATTATGGAAGTGCTTGGAGAATCCTTAGACTTCCGTCATTGACTGATCAGATTTTTATCAAAGCACAACGGATTCGAAGCTTACAAGAAAATGAAGTGAGAAAAGTTGATGAAGGAGAAGCTTCAGAATTCATAGGTATCATTAATTATAGTATTATGGCATTGATACAAATCGAAAATGGGATTGCAGAACAACCTGATTTATCTGTTGATCAAGCGACACAATTGTATGATAACCATGTACAGATCACTAAAGAATTGATGATGAATAAGAATCATGATTACGGAGAGGCATGGCGTGATCTTAGAGTAAGTTCGCTAACAGATTTGATTCTTCAAAAGTTGCTTCGTGTAAAACAGATTGAGGATAATAAAGGAAAAACCTTAGTAAGTGAGGGTATTGATGCTAACTATCAAGATATGATTAATTATGCAATATTTGCGATGATTCATTTAGGAGAATCAGATTCGTAAACATTTAAAATACTGTTAACCTGATCGAATAAGATTCGAACTGTTGTTATCTTGCTCAAAATAAATTAAAAAATTATAATTATTATAGTATGAAAATACTGGTTACTATTTCTAGAATATTTGTAGCAGCACTCTTTTTATTTTCAGGATTTATAAAATTAAATGATCCATTAGGATTTTCATATAAACTTCAGGAATATTTTGGAGAAGGGGTTCTTAATTTAGAATTTTTGATTCCTTATGCTTTATTAATAGCGATCTTTTTGGTGATTTTTGAAATTGTATTAGGGATCACATTACTACTGGGATATTTACCCAAATTTACAGTATGGTCTTTATTATTGATGATTGTGTTTTTTACATTTCTAACATTTTATTCTGCATATTTTAATAAAGTTACAGATTGTGGGTGTTTTGGAGATGCACTGCCATTAACACCATGGGAGTCGTTTACCAAAGATGTTATTTTACTGATTTTAATTTTAGTCTTATTTTTTGGAAGAAAATACATTACGCCAATTCATCCTGTGGCCGTACACAAGTGGGTTGTTTTTGGAGCGTTTACGGCTTGTCTAGTATTCGCGTATTATGTTTTAATGCACTTACCGGTTTTTGATTTCAGAGCCTATAAAATAGGAACGAATATTGAAAAAGGAATGGAAATTCCGGAAGGAGCGCCTAAAGCAGAATTTGCTTATCATTGGAAATTTAATATTGATGGTGAAGAACAAATAGTTACTACTACTGGCGAGTACCCAAAAATCGATGGAGATTTTATAACTGTTGAAACAGAAATCATAAAAGAAGGATATGAACCACCTATTCATGACTTTGCAATAACAAAAGATGATGTTGATTATACCTCAGAGTTTTTGCAAAAAGAGAATCTGATATGTATTGTAGCCTATAATTTATCAAAAAGCGAGGCTGAAGGGTTTAATGCCGTTAAAGAAATGACCGATCGGGCGCTGTCTCAAGGATACGAGGTAATAGGGCTTACAGCATCCACACCAAAAGATATATCTCAGATCAAAGAGCGATTTGATCTTGAGTTTGATTTTTATACTACAGATGAAACTGCGTTAAAAACAATTTTGAGATCTAATCCTGGTATCGTAAGACTGCAAAAAGGAACCATACTTGAAAAGTATCATTGGAACGATGCTCATAAAGCTTCGCTGGAAAAAGTAAAACAACCAGAACCAAAAATTAATGAGCGACTCAAAGCGCAATTGGATAGTATAATGATTCTGGATCAGGATGCCAGAAATCAACGTATCCCTCTCGAAGAATTAAAAATTTTAGATAGTACGAATACGGCATTTGTCGAAAAAGTATTCGAAAACTATGGATATCCAGGAAAATCCCTTGTAGGAGAACAAACCAGTATGGCAGCTTGGCTGATAATACATCATTCCAATAAAATAGGAACATATTTACCAAGTATTAAAGAAGCTTCAGAAAAGGGGGAGCTAGATTTCAAATTTGTTGCGATGATGGAAGACAGGCACTTGATGACACAAAATTTGGAGCAAATTTATGGCACACAAAGTACCTTTGGAAGTGATAACAAAGGCTTTATATGGCCTATTAAAGATCCGGAAACTGTTAATGAAAGAAGAAAAAAGGCAGGTTTTACCGAAACTATAGAAGAGTATAGTGAGCGTATTGTAGGAACACCGTATAGAGTTTATACACTGGCAGAAGTTGAAGCTCTTAAAAAGGCAGATGAACAGAAAGAAAAATCCAACTAAAAATGCTGTCCTGGTATTTCAATAAATTAGGGTACGCTTTACTTACTTTATTAGGTGTAGTAACAGTAATTTTTTTGCTTTTTACATTATTGCCAGGAGACCCTGCACAAATGATGTTAGGTCAAAATGAGAGTGAAGAACAATTGGAAAATGTTAGAAGAAAGTACGGTTTCGATAAACCTATAACTACCCAGTATAAGTTCTATTTAAATGATCTTTCTCCAATATCGTTTCATAGTCTTGATCCAAAAGACTTTTCTTATTTTGATAACGATAAATATTCTGCAATTCAATTATTTAGTATCGGAAGTACTACGACAGTGATTAAATTTCCATATTTAAGGGAGTCCTTTCAGAAAAACGGAAAAAAAGTGAGTGAGGTGATACGAGAAACATTGCCAAATACAGCAGTTTTAGCAGTATCGGCAATTTGTATTGCAATATTTTTAGGGATTTTGCTGGGGATCTTAAGTGCGTTGTCAAAAGATCAATGGATCGATAAACTCATTCAGCTGATTAGTACGCTGGGGATGAGCATACCTTCTTTTTTTAGTGCGATTATTTTTGCCTGGTTATTTGGTTATATTTTACACGAATATACAAATTTGAACATGACAGGGAGTTTATACGAAGTTGATGATTTTGGAGAAGGAAGTTACATACAGTGGAAAAATTTATTACTTCCGGCAATTGTTTTAGGAATTAGACCCTTAGCCGTTGTTACCCAATTGATGCGAAACTCTTTACTCGAGGTATTAAGTCAGGATTATATACGTACCGCTAAAGCAAAAGGGCTTTCGATGTTTCAGGTGATTAGAAAACACGCTCTAAAAAATGCATTAAATCCTGTGGTAACAGCAATTTCAGGGTGGTTTGCTTCGATGTTGGCGGGTGCGGTTTTCGTAGAATATATTTTCGGGTGGAACGGCTTAGGAAAAGAGATTGTAGATGCATTAAACACCTTAGATCTTCCAGTTATTATGGGTTCTGTATTAGTTATAGCAACTATGTTTATACTAATCAATATATTTGTCGATATTATTTATGGGTGGTTAGACCCAAGAGTAAGGGTATAATACCTCATACATAATATATAACCACGCTTTTAACCAAAACATAAAACTTAAATTAATGAGAAAAAAGATTGTTGCAGGAAACTGGAAAATGAATAAAAACCTATCAGAGACTGGGGTTTTACTTTCTGAACTAAAGTCAAAATTAGGAGAAAGCAAAGAAGCTAATATTGTGGTGGCGCCTACATTTACAAACTTGTACAAGGCAACCCAAGACTTAAAAGGATCTTCTATCACAGTCGCAGCACAAAATATGCATCAGGCAGAAAATGGTGCCTTTACAGGAGAAATTTCTGCAGATATGCTTAAAGATATAGGAGTCAATACAGTAATATTGGGACATAGTGAACGTAGAGCATATTTTGGAGAGACCGATGCTTTGTTGGCAGATAAAGTTAATACGGCCTTAAAACATGATATGACTATCATTTTCTGTTTTGGAGAGGAACTACAGGATAGAAAAAGTAATAGTCATTTTTCTGTTGTAGAAAATCAATTGAAAAATGGTCTGTTTCACATCAAAGCTGAAAACTGGAAAAATGTAGTACTTGCATATGAACCGGTATGGGCAATTGGTACAGGCGAAACAGCATCACCCGATCAGGCACAAGAGATGCATGCATTTATTCGCAATACCATTGCAAATGCTTTTACTCCATCCATAGCTGATGAGGTCTCTATCTTATATGGAGGGAGTGTTAAACCCAATAACGCTGAAGAAATTTTTGCTAAGCCAGACGTTGATGGGGGATTAATTGGCGGTGCAGCTCTAGATGCGGTTAGTTTTGAAGCGATTGCTAATGCTATTTAGTCGTATATAAGATAAAATATATATGTAAAAGCATTCTGTATTTGGAATGCTTTTTTTGTAGTAAAAACGTAAATTTGCTGCATCATAAAAATCAAATATGTCAAGTACAAAATATCTGGGCTATTATTTTATTGTTTCTCCGATTCAGCCAACTACAGAAATCTTAATTGCCGAGCTTGGAGAAGCCGGATTTGAAAGTTTTGTTGAAACCGAAAACGGAGTTAACGCATTTATTCAAAAAGAAGATTGGAGAAAAAACATTTTGGATGATGTATATGTACTGAATTCTGATGAATTTGATATTCAGTTTACTTCTGAAGAAATCGAACAAGTTAACTGGAATAAAGAATGGGAAAAGAATTTTGATCCTATACTTGTAGATGATATTTGTAGTGTAAGGGCTCCCTTTCATGAAAAGCCCAGCACACAATATGACATTATTATAGAGCCAAAAATGTCATTTGGTACGGGTCATCACGAAACTACTCATATGATGATCCAGCATTTACTAAAAACAGACCTTACCAATAAGAAAGTATTAGATATGGGATGTGGTACTGGAGTATTGGCGATTTTATCCGAAATGAGAGGAGCAAAGCCTATAGATGCAATTGATATAGATAATTGGTGCTACCTTAATACTATAGAAAACGTAGAAAGAAACAATTGTTATCATATATCAACATACGAAGGTGATGCCTCGTTGCTATCGGATAGAAACTATGATATTATTATAGCCAATATTAATCGTAATATCTTACTAAATGATATTAAAATATATGCAAAATGTTTAAATCCTAACGGGAAGTTATTTTTAAGCGGATTTTATAAAGAAGATCTAGAGATGATATCTGAGGAATGTTCAAAAAATGATATGTTTTTTGTTACTAAATTTGATAGAAATAATTGGATTGCAGCGCTTTATGATCTAAAATAATAACCAGTAGATCATTTTAATATTTTAAAGTTATTATATTTGTAAAA
Source organism: uncultured Aquimarina sp. (assembly GCA_947497175.1). GTDB lineage: Bacteria > Bacteroidota > Bacteroidia > Flavobacteriales > Flavobacteriaceae > Aquimarina. The sequence continues at coordinate 148,855 of CANMFM010000006.1, forward strand.
AAAGTTGCCATGAGTACACAAGAAAAAGTTTTAGAAGAAGTACTTGAAAAATCTGTAGATCAAGGTAATAATGAGATTGTTCTATATAATGATGATGTAAATACTTTTGATCATGTCATCGAAACATTAATATATAGCTGTGAGCATACTCCTTTACAAGCAGAACAATGTGCCTTATTAGTACATTATAAGGGTAGGTGTACTGTTAAAACAGGTACTTATAAAGAGTTAGAGCCAAGGTGTTCAAAAATACTTGAAGCAGGTCTTAGTGCTGAGATTGTTTAGTTCTTAGCATTCTTAATATAAATAAAAGCCTTTATAAAGGCTTTTTTTATGCTTTATGCTTACATTTAATATCAGTGCTACTGGTTCAACTTTGTGTTAAATTAGGGTATAAATTACAGATTGATGTTAAATATGTAAAACCTTTCTTCCTTTTAATTCCAAAATATCTAAATTTTATAATTTGTAAGAAAAAACCTTCTTTTTCGTATTTTTTGATTATAGATTTAAGCTCCAAAGGATTATTGTTTTGTCAGTATTTTAGAAGTTTGGAAAACGAATTTTCTGACAAATTGAAGATGTATTTAATCGATTTTTAACAGAATTTGAAATCCGAAAATCCTTATTTTTATTAAATTAATCTTACGGTTTTACCGTATTTGTAAATAATAGTTTAAAAATTTAACGTATTTTAAAGAAAAAATATCATATCTTCAAACCGCAATTTTGAGAAAAGTTCAAAGTTTTTACATAATTGTAATCAGATAAAACCTTAAAAGTTTTATCATGATTTAATAACTACACAAACTCAACTTATTAAAAATGAAAAAAATCAAAGTATTGGCGCTTTGCGCTATCGTGGCTGGTTTTGCCACATCTTGTCAAAAAGAAGATATTGCTACAGAAACACAAGAAGTAGTAAAGGAAGAATTATCTAAATTACAAGTTGAAGCTCTAAAAAAGGCTGGGGTAAATCCTGGAGGAGCTGAAATAGTTACCGTTAAAGGTATGTTACCGGGTGATAAAGATTTTAAGGCCATTAGTGTTACAGATTACATTTTGCCCTTGAATGAATTAGAAAGTGGTAAGTTTGCCCTTAATAGTGACGATGGAATAAATAAGCAGTACAGAACTAACAATCTGGTTACAGGATCTAATCGTAGTTTCAGAGTGGTAGGATATACTGGTTCTTGTTGTGCGCTTACTTCTAAAATGAGAACAGCTTTACAGTGGGCTGTTAACAATTACAACAGATTAAATACAACACTTAACTTAAGCCTTGTTTTCCAAAGTAATTTCAACAATAGCGATATGGTTGTTTATAACAATGGTCGAAGTGGTGGAGGAGGATCTGCTGGTTTCCCATCAGGGGGTCAGGCTTTTAAGCGTGTGCAGATTAATGCTGGTACAGATTCTTTCAGTACTAATGTTGTAGAGCACGTAATGACTCATGAGATTGGTCACTCTGTAGGTTTTAGACACACAGATTATGCAAGAAGAAAGTGTGATGGTTCTAATGAAGGAACTGCAGGTATAGGTGCTATTTTAATCCCAGGAACGCAAAGTGGTAACCAATGGGGTGGTAGTAATATCGATTCTAACTCAATCATGATTTCTTGTTTCGATGGAGATGAAGATGGAGAGTTTAGTTCAGGAGATATTACGGCATTAAATGCTCTTTACTAAATAATAAATTTAAAACTTTGAACTTTTCCTAACCATCCCGATCATCGGGATGGTTTTTTTGTGATGCAACTATGCTATTTTACTAATAGAATTTCTTTTTCTTTTAACGCTTTTTCAAGATTTGCGTTTACAGTTGTAATAGAGTTAAAAAACTTTTTTCCATCATCCTTTTTAAAAGAAACTTTAGTATATCCATCTTGTTTGGCTACTTCAGTAACAACAACACGATTTCCAATCAAAGCATTATAATTCGGGATACCTCCTTTTTTAATGATAAAGTTTGTCTTCGGAAAATAAACATATTTATAATACTGAGCAGAGGGTGCACCAACGGTTAATATATCTCCTACGACTATTTCTTTCGTGTTTTCCTGACCTTGAGCACCAAAAAATGATAATAACGCAATAAATATTAGTTTTTTCATGACTATTTTGTTGTATTAATTAAATATAGTTGACAATATTATAAAATTATCAATTTAAGATGATTTTGTAAAATTGAGATGGTTAAATAAAAGTTAATCTATTATGCTCTAATAGTAATACTTTTATTTTTGCAATGAGTAATTTCATGAAATTGGTAAAGCAAGATTATAAAAAATAAGGATGAAATATTTACTTCAAAATTTAAAAGTCACTATTAACGAAAAAATCTACTTGAAAGATCCCGAGTCATCATCTCTTGGTAAACGAATTGTAGAAAATAGTATTCTAATGATTGATCAAATGGGCTTCGAAAGTTTTACATTTAAAAAATTAGGAATACAAATCGGATCTAATGAGAGCTCTATTTATCGTTATTTCGAAAACAAACATAAGCTTTTACTGTATCTAACATCTTGGTATTGGGGTTGGTTAGAGTATCAACTTGTGTTTTCAACAAATAGCATTTCTGATCCTAAGAAAAAACTAAAAATGGCTATAGAAATTATTACAAGAACTATTGAAGAAGATTCATCATTTTCGCATATTAATGAAGTGCTGTTAAGCAAAATCGTCATTAATGAAAACTCTAAGTCTTATCTTACAAAAGAAGTTGATAAAGAGAACAAAGAAGGTTATTTCTCCATTTATAAAAGATTAGTAGCTAGAATTAAAGACATGATTAGCGATTTTGATCAGGCGTATCAATATCCATCAAGTCTTGCTAGCACGGTTGTAGAAGGAGCCTTGCACCAGCATTTTTTAAAAGACCATTTTTCTTCATTAACAGATTGTAATGATGAAAATACTCCTACCAAATATTTTACAGATCTAGTCTTTAACTCTTTAAAAGAAAATGTAGATGGATAAAAACTTATTGACTGCATGGCAAAGGTTAATTGGACTTTTGCAATTAGACAAAAAAGATATTCTACAAACGTTTTATTATGCAATATTCGCCGGATTGGTTAATCTGTCTTTGCCACTTGGTATACAGGCTATTATCAATCTCATTCAAGGAGCACAGATTAGTACTTCCTGGATTGTTTTGGTGATTTTGGTTACCATTGGTGTCGCGTTTGTAGGTTTATTACAATTAATGCAAATCAGGATAATAGAAAATGTACAACAAAAAATATTTACCCGAGCCTCTTTTGAGTTTTCGTATCGTTTTCCAAAGATTAAAATGAGCGAATTACGTAATTACTACCCTCCTGAGTTAGCAAATCGATTTTTTGATACGTTAACCGCCCAAAAGGGATTAGCAAAAATCTTAATAGATTTTCCTGCGGCCTTAATACAGATCATTTTTGGATTGATGTTACTTTCGTTTTATCATCCTTTCTTTATCATTTATGGGCTGTTGTTAATAGGATTAATCTATGTGGTATTTAAATATACTGCGCAACGAGGTTTAGAAACAAGCTTAAAAGAATCAAAAAGTAAATATAAAGTAGCTCACTGGATTCAGGAGGTAGCCAGAACTATTGTTAGTTTTAAACTATCTGGAAAAACAAATCATGCTTTAGATAAAAATGATGCTTTGGTGTCTGAATATTTAGAAGCCCGCGAGAGTCACTTTAAAGTTTTGGTTTTACAATTCATTCAAATGATTGGGTTTAAAGTCTTGGTGACCGCAGGATTATTAATTATCGGTGGAATATTAGTAATCAATCAGGAAATGAATATAGGTCAGTTTGTTGCCGCAGAGATTATCATTGTATTGGTCATTGGTTCTGTAGAAAAATTGATTGTAGGTTTAGAATCGTTTTATGATGTATTAACTTCTATGGAAAAACTTGGTCAGGTAGTTGATAAAGAATTAGAACCTCAAGACGGAGAAAAGCCATTTCGTGATCAAGAGGGGTATACTGTAGAGTTATCAAACATCACTTACATTGCTCCTGGTAGCACAAAAAAAATATTAGATGATGTTTCTCTTACGATAACGCCTAGTTGTACCATATTGATTCAGGGGTCTAATGGTTCTGGTAAAACAACATTGCTTCGTTTGATCGCAGGCCTGATAGAACCAACTCATGGTAATATCTATGTAAATGATGTAGAGCTACGAGGGGTAAATCTCAATTATTACAGAGCTCATTTGGGGCAATCATTAACAGAAGAATCTCCTTTTGAAGGTACCTTGTTAGAGAATATAACTTTTGGTGATGAATCCATATTGCATGAAGATGTGTATTGGGCCTTAGAAAAAGTTGGGTTGACACAATTTGTAAAAGAACAACCTAAAGGATTGAAAACAATAATATATCCCGAAGGAAAACAAATATCATATAGCGTATCTAAAAAGATAGTTTTAGCAAGAAGCATAGTTAGAAAACCAAACCTTTTAATTTTAAAAGATCCATTGGATCAATTTGATGAGAAAGAAGTAACACGGATAATGGATTTTCTTACCGAACCCTCTAACCCTTGGGCTTTGGTTATCGTAAGCCAAAATCAAAAGTGGATCCAGAGATGTGGTAGAGTAATCAATGTCGAGAATGGTAAAATCGTAAGCGAAAAATAGAAAGCTATGTTGAATATTTCACATAATAAACTTAATAAAACAGTCGACCTTTCTGAGTATAATGCAGTACAGAAAGTATTTCATAAACGCCACTATAAGTACTTTAATCGTTTTCTTAAAGTATTTACAGTTCTGGCCATCATAGTACTTTTTCTTCCTTGGACGCAAAATATTTCTGGGAAAGGTTTTATAACAACCTTAAAACCAGACCAACGCCCTCAAACAATACAATCGCCCATTCCTGGTAGGATAGAAAAATGGTATGTGCAAGAAGGAGATTTTGTAAAAAAGGGAGACACAATATTATTTATTTCCGAAGTGAAGAATGAATATTTTGATCCAAATTTAGTAGAAAGAACCGGACAGCAGATCAAAGCAAAATCCATGGCGGTAACCTCGTATCAAGAAAAAGTGAAAGCCTTGGAAACGCAAGTAGAAGCGTTAATGAATGAACGTGTACTAAAATTAAAACAGGCCCAGAACAAGTTGATGCAATCAAAACTTAAGGTACAAAGTGATAGTATCGATTTTGAAGCCGCAAAAACAAATATAGGCATTGCAGAGCGTCAGTACAATCGTATCCTTCAGTTAGAAAAAGAAGGCTTAAAATCATTAACCGATGTTGAAGAAAAACGTTTAAAACTGCAAGAAACACAAGCGAAAATAATTTCGCAGGAAAATAAACTATTAGCCAGTAAGAATGATGTGATTAACGCACAGATAGAGCTTAATCGTATCCAGGCTGAATATGCTGATAAAATTGCAAAATCCCGCAGTGATAAGTTTACCGCAAAATCTAATCAATTTGACTCAGAAGCACAGGTTACCAAACTAGAAAACGAATACACTAATTACGAGATACGTAATGATATGTATTATATTAAGGCTCCGCAAAACGGTTTCATTAATAAAGCATTATATTCTGGTGTAGGAGAAACATTTAAAGAAGGCGATCAGTTAGTAAGTATTATGCCTTCAGATTATGAATTGGCAGTTGAGACCTTTGTTAGTCCTATAGACCTTCCGTTAATACATATTGGAGAAAAAGTAAGAATACAATTTGACGGTTGGCCGGCAATTATATTTAGCGGTTGGCCCAATGTATCTTATGGAACATATGGAGGCAAAGTTGTCGCGATAGAAACCTTTATAAGTGATAACGGGAAATATAGAATACTTATAGCTCCTGATGAAGATGATCATGATTGGCCAAAAGATATACGTGTCGGTTCTGGAGCAAATTCTATGGCACTGTTAGAAGATGTGCCCATCTGGTTCGAATTATGGCGAAAACTCAACGGATTCCCCCCAAATTATTATCAACCCAATAGTAATATTGCCAAATCTGAAAAGAAATAAAATGAAGAAAAATCTTTGGTATGGCTTTTTATTTTTAGCTACAACATTTTATGCTCAAGAGGTAGATACAACCATTCTTAATTTTAAAGAGTATTTAGGATATGTAAAAAAGTATCATCCGATAGCTAAACAAGCACAACTAAATATAGATATTGGGCAAGCTAACCTTATGAGGGCTAGAGGTGGTTTTGACCCTAAAATGGAGGTTGATTATGATCGTAAAAAATTTAAAGGAACCGAATATTATGATCTTCTTAATGCAACATTTAAAATACCAACGTGGTACGGGATAGAACTGAAAGGTGGGTTTGAACAAAATGAGGGTGATTTTTTAAACCCCCAGAATTCAGTTCCCGAAGATGGTCTTTTTAATGCAGGGGTTTCTGTTTCGGTAGCTCAAGGATTATTGATTAATGATAGGATGGCGACTTTACGAAAAGCCAAATTTTTCAGAGAGCAAACCAAGGCGACCAGAGACCTCTTAGTGAACCAGATTCTATATGATGCTTCATTGGCTTATTTTGATTGGTTAAAAGCATATAATGAAAAAGAAATTTATAGTAACTTCTTAGATAACGCAAAAATTCGATTTGATGGAATTAAAAGAAGTGCCTTAGTCGGAGATAAAGCTGCTATCGATACTATTGAAGCCAAAATTGCTTATCAGAATAGGGCTTTAAGTCTGGAACAAGCAAAGGTTTCACTTATGAAAAAATCATTAGAATTGTCTAATTTTTTGTGGTTAGAAAATGATATCCCTGTCGAGTTGCAACCCAACGTAATTCCAGACATTAATGTCGAACAAAATATCGATACTACATTAGAAATTCAAGGAAATCCATTAGATAGTTTTACTATCGAAAATCATCCTAAGCTAAGAGCATTAAATTATAAAATTGAGAGCCTAGAGGTGGATAGAAAACTTAAAGCAAACAAATTACTTCCTAAGATCGATTTAGAATATAATTTTTTGACTGAAACTCCAGAGGTAGGTAATTCTTTTAATACCGCTGAGTATAAAGGAGGAATATCCTTTAGATTTCCGTTGTTTTTAAGAAAAGAAAGAGGAGATCTTAAATTAGCAAAATTTAAAGTAGTAGATGCGCGATTTGAGCGGGAAACTACACAATTGCAAATTAAAAATAAGGTGATGGCCATTTTTGCCGAATTAGAATCTTTTATTGACCAAAACAAATTGATATCCGATATTGTTAGGGATTACAATACACTACTTAGGGCAGAAGAACGTAAATTTAGCTTTGGGGAAAGCTCATTATTCTTGATCAACTCCAGAGAAAGAAGTCTCATTGATGCCAAATTGAAAGAAATCGAGGTCAGAAATAAGTTTTTTACGGCAAAGGCCAAACTATTTAATAGTCTTGCTCTTAATCCTGTAAACCTGTAATACAATACTCGATATAACCTATTTCTTTCTACTGATTGGCAAAGAGTATTCCTGATAATTTTCTTTTCTATAGATTGCAGGAGTAGTTTTTAAATATGACTTTATAAATAATATTTAAAAATTAAAAAACCTGAAAACCTATCTTCTGGCACCCTGGTGTCTATATTCGGTACTCCTAGAAGTTTTAATCTTTTACTGTTCTTTTATATCTAATCATTTACAGTTGTAAAGAACAGTATAATTTACGTAAACGTTTGCGAAAAAAAGAATGTGCTCCTTTTTTTATTTTTTAATTAACTGAAAATCAATTATTTAAATTATGATTATTGAGTGAAATGTTTTGTTGAAAATTTAGCTTTCGGCTGTCTTTATCTTGTGGTTATATCCTAATTTTTTTGAATGGACCATCATAAAATTTAATTTAGAACTATTAAAATTCGAAAAACAATCAATTAATAATTTAAAACAGTCAGTATGAAAAATAACTTACTAAAGATTCTTTTTATCGGAATCGTTTTGATGGTAAGTAGGACTTATTCACAAAGTATTTCGGGTATAGTTACTGGAGAAGACGGAATTCCGGTTCCAGGTGTAAATGTAATTGTTAAAGGAACGGCAAATGGATCTTCTACAGATTTTGATGGTAATTATACGATCAATAGTGTATCTGGAGACGCAGTTTTAGTTTTTAGTTACGTAGGTTTTCAGACTCAGGAAATTTCAGTTTCTGGTCAAACGGTAATTAACGTTTCTTTACTCACAGATTCTCAATCGTTAGAAGAGGTAGTGATTTTGGGATATGGCCAGGTTCAAAATAAGAAATCGCTAACCACTGCGATCGCTACGGTAGACCCCGATATCATAAAACGGTTACCAATATCTCAGGCAGAAGCTGCACTACAGGGAACAGTACCAGGAGTTGTCGTACAACAAAACTCTGGATCTCCAGGATCTCCACAAACCGTTAGAGTAAGAGGTATAGGAACACCAAATAATTCAGATCCTCTATATATAGTTGATGGGGTTCAGGTACCTAACTTAACATTTTTAAATCCTAACGATATACAATCTCAAACAGTGCTTAAAGATGCTGCATCCAGTGCTATTTATGGTTCTAGAGGGGGTAATGGTGTAGTTTTAATAGAAACATTAAGTGGTAAAAGAAGAATTTCAAAACCTGAAATCTCAATTCGTGGTTATTACGGTATCCAAAGTTTGGCAAACAAACCAGATCTAATGACTCGAGACGAGTATGTTCAATATTATAACCAAGGAGTTGCAGCAGCTGGGGCAAATCTGGCAGAAGGATTTAGAGAAGCGTTTACAGATGCAGAACGACAAGCACTACCTGATACAGATTGGTATGATGTACTGTTTAACGACGCACCTACTCAAGATATTTATGGCTCAATAGTAGGAGGAGGCGAGAGAGTGTCTTATGCAGTCTCAGGTGGTTATTTTGGGCAAGAAGGTATACTTGGAGGGGATAATAAGGCAGAGTTTAACAGAAGAAACATTAGAGGAGCATTTGATGGGGATATTACAGACCGTATTGGATTTAATGTGGTTGCACAGTATCAGAACCAAGAACGGTTTAATGTATCTCAAAATAATGGAGGAGCAGGAGTAGGTATAAGTAGTTTTATAAACGCGCTGCCTCCAATTTATCCTGCATTTGATGAGCAAGGTAATTTTTTCAATCCAGGTTTACAACGAAGTAGTCCAACCGTAAATGGAGTGCCATTAAATAGCCTTGGTGCTGTACAAAATCCATTATTTTCTCTTGCATTACTAGATTCGCAAACTGATCAGGATATCCTTAATCTTTCAACTTCTTTAGATTGGAAACCAGTAGATAATTTAAAGTTTAAAGTAAGTTATGGAGTGTTTAGTGCTTCTATTTTTAATAGGTCTTTTTTGCCATTAATCGATCAAGAAGCTCAGGAGTATGATACGGCTAATAATGTATTTTATCAAGAGGTATTAAATAAAACCAGAAACAGACAATATGGGGTTACAGGAGAGTATTCCTTCGCTAAGCTGGCACAAAAATATCATTATTTGAGTATACTTGCTGGTTACGAGGTTGTTGAAAACAGATTTGATGGTGGAGCTATAGTAAGAGATCCAGGCCTTTTCTTAGTTAATGATTTTGATAGTGTTAATTTTGCATTATCAGAAGATAATACCGACGCTGTAATAACGCCCGGAATCTCTTCAGATGTGGGATTACGATCTTTTTTTGGTAAAATAGATTATGCGTACAAAGAGAAATATGTATTAAGTGCAGTAGTAAGAAATGATAGTTCTTCTAATTTTGGATCTAACAATCGTTCTGGTTGGTTTCCAGCCGTATCTGCAGGTTGGGTAATCTCTGAAGAGCAATTTTTACAAGATAGCAATACTATAAATTTACTAAAAATCAGAGGTAGTTGGGGGATTAGTGGTAATGATGGATCACCCAGGCCATTAGCTTATCTGTCTTCAGTAAATACTCAGGTTAGTTATGCAGGTCAACCAGGAATAGTACTGACAGGATTATCTAATCCGGATTTAAAATGGGAAGAAATTTCTCAGTTAAATATAGGTTTAGATATGAATGTGTTTAATAATAAACTTGGATTCACTGCTGATTACTATATAAAAGAAACCAGCGATATATTATTACAGGCAACTACACCATTGACTTCTGGATTACAACCTTCTGTTGAAAATACAGGGGATATAGAAAACAGGGGATTCGAGTTTATAGTGTCTTGGAGAGATACGTATGCTAGTGGATTTTCTTGGAACATCAATGTAAACCTTGGATTTAATGAAAATGAAGTAACAAGTCTTGGAGAGACTTCTTTCATAGATGCAGCCGCAATACAACCACAATTTCAAGGATTTGCATCAAGAACCAGAGTTGGAGATCCTATTGCCAGTTTCTTTGGGTTTGTTGTCGAAGGTAGAGATGCAGCAGGTAATCTGGTCTTTGCAGATTTAGATAATAGCGGTAATAATAAATTAACACCAGATGCCGGAGATAGAACGATTATAGGAAATCCTAATCCCGATTTCACATATGGTATGAATTTAGGCTTTGGTTATAAAGGATTTGATTTTTCTGCATTTATGTCAGGAACGGCTGGCAATGATATTTTTGATGCTACAAATCGATATGATGCTGTAGGTTCAAATAGACCTTCATCCTATATTACTGAAGCAAACACTCCACGAAACATTGCGGCTACTACACTAACCAACGGAGAGCAACTTATATCAGATTTTCATGTAAAAGATGGCTCTTTTGTAAAGCTAAAAAATGTAACTCTTGGGTATACCATCCCAGATGCCGCAGCAAAATCAATAGGAGCAGAGGCCGTGAGAGTTTATGTTTCTGGACAAAATTTATTTATCCTAACCGAATATGATGGCTTAGACCCAGAAATTGGGCAAAATAATTTAGGTAGCCCACTAAATATAGGAATTGATCAAGGGTTCTTCCCACAATCACGTAACTTTTTATTAGGCTTTAATTTTAATTTTTAAGAACAATGAAAACATTTAATAATACTATATTAAAAATGAGAACAAAACGATTTTTTCTATTGTTTTTTGGCGGGATAATGTTCATGCCTTCTTGTTCTGATGATTTGTTAGATAAAGTTCCCATTACAGAGCTCGTTGCAGATACGGCATTTACTACAGAAGATGATATAGTAGCCAGTCTTAGTGCTGCATATGATGCATTGCAATGGCATAATGTTGGAGGAAACCAAACATTTCCCTTAATGCAACAAGGTGTAAGAGCAGATGATTTGCATTCACAATCAGCCGCATTTTGGTCCATAGGTGCACAGTATGATCAGTTTAGTACTATAACACCTACTTTGGCTTCGGTAGCTTCTGTATGGAGCAAGTGGTATCAAGGGGTAGCACGAGCCAATTTTACAATTCAATTAGCAGAAGAATTTACTAATTTTGAAACTCTAGAATTGCAAGAGCAAATTATAGCAGAAGCAAGGTTTTTAAGAGGATTTTATTATTTTGAATTAGTACGCCTTTTTGGTGGTGTTCCGCTTTTTGATGAACCCATAACTTCAGCAACTCAAGAACAGTTTAAGCCTAGGTCTTCTACAACAGACGTATATGCATTTATAGAAGCTGATTTAGAAAATGCTGCTATGATACTACCATTAAAAGGTGGCGAAAGAATACAAGGTTCTGCCACCTCAGGAGCAGCATATGCATTGCTTGCTAAAGTATTCTTATATCAAGAAAAGTGGGCAGAAGCTGTTAACGCGGCAGAACAAGTGATTAATCAAGGAGTATATGGTCTAGAATCAAACTTTTCAAGCAACTTCGTTCAAACTAATGAGTTTGGCTTAGAGTCTGTTTTTGAAATCAATTATGTAGATGGTTTATCCGCGGGTGATTTTAATGATGGTTCACAATCTCAAGAAGGCTCGGGAATGTGGAAATGGAGTTTCCCTTTCTTAGAAGCGTACAACTCATTTAATAATTTTATTCCAAGACAAGAATTGGTTGACTTTTTTGATGAGAGTGATCAAAGGAAAGCGGCTACATTTTTGCTGCCCGGGCAAAATACAAACTCTCCAGGATTGGCAGCCCTGGGGTGGGATCCTGTTCCCGATGATTTTGGATATGCAATAGGAGTAAATACAGGCGTAAGAAAGTACTTTTTAACTTTTGAAGAAGTACAGAATTTACTTACAGATTTTCAATCACCTTTAAACGAGAAAGTAATCAGGTATGCGGATGTATTATTAATACATGCAGAAGCATCTTTAATGGGAGGAGGCGGAAACGGCTCAAATTCCTTTAATCAGGTGGTAGAAAGAGCATATGGAACAACATCTAGTCCTGCACCTGCATATTCTAAACAAGGAGTAAGAGATGAAAGGCGAAGAGAACTTGCGACAGAAGGATGGAATCGTTTTACTGATTTAGTGCGCTGGGAAAAAGTTGATGGAGGCGGAGTCATCCAAGATGCATTAAATGCTATTGGTAAGTCTGATTTTAGAATACCAAGAGATCTGTTGTTGCCAATTCCTCAACAAGAAATAGATACCTATCCTGAAGGAATGCTGGCACAAAACCCAGGTTATTAATAATTTTAAGCATAGAAAATGAAACATATAAGCAATATAAAATCATTTAGAAAAGCGGGAATACTTGTAATGATGATAAGTCTTTTCGTGGTTGTCCTGTCTTGTACTGAAGATACAGACTTTAATCTGGGACCCGTTTTACCATCGAGTTCTGATGGAATCCAAAACCTTGATGAAGAAGGAATAGACTGTGGAGGAACAAATGCACCAAATCCTTGTCCAAGTTGTACCGATGGGATACAAAATCAAGATGAAGAAGATGTTGATTGTGGCGGTCCATGTACCAATGAATGTCCTGAACTTACCCCTAGAGCACAAGCTTTACTGTCCCAAGGGTTACCAAGATTTTTTACATTTGAAGCGGGAGATTTATCTTCTGGATTAAATTTAAGACCAAGAACCACTAATGCAGATGGCAGTCCATATGGACAAGGGGTCATACCAACATTTGGCGTTGCAGATCCTGCAGGTAGTGATGACCTGGTAACACAGATAGTCAGACCAGAAAATGGACCTTTTGGGGGCTTTGAAGACTTAAAGTTTCAGCCTCAGGATGCTGTAATCGATTTTTCAGAATATAATAAGTTCAAAATAGATGTATTTATCCCTTCTACAAATGACTTTTCAGGAGCTTTAACACCCATGGTAGAATTGATATTACATGATGATGACCCCGAGTTCTTTACGCGTTGGACTGTGATTTCTCAATCCGTAGCCGACACAGATTTTGATAGCTGGGTTACTTTAGAGTTTGATGGATCTAGTGCAGTAGCAGCAGGGTCTGGGACTTTATTACCAGATAATACTACCTATACCATCTTTACTCTACGTTTAGGAGGTAGTGGTCATGGAGAATCAGGAGTATTCTTTGTTAAGGATTTTGTACCTTTTAAATAAAAAAATAACTAAAAAAGAGAAGAACTTTTTCTCCCTTAAGGTAATGCAATTATAATGATAAAAGAAAAAACATACATATACGTATCCATTATTTTAGGAATGCTGTTAACAACGTTATCTTGCTCGTCTGGTGATGATGAGAATTCTGCAGTACCAAATCCGGTAGCCACTGTTACGTGTACCGATGGAGTTCAAAATGGTAGTGAAACTGGTATAGATTGCGGTGGGAGTAGTTGTAGCAAATGCCCAACCGGAGTTGTTATTCCGACCACAGGATTTGATGCACCTTCATCATACGACGGATTTGATTTGGTGTGGGGTGATGAATTTAATGATAACAAATTGTCTCTTCAAAACTGGTCTTTTAATATAGGAGATGGTTGTCCTAATCTATGTGGATGGGGTAATGAAGAACTACAATCTTACACAAATAGCAGTGATAATTTGTTTTTTGAAGAAGGTAATTTGGTTATAGCAGCCAGACATGAAGGAGGATCTAATTATTCTTCATCTAGAATTAATTCGGATAATAAATTTGAGTTTCAATATGGTAGAGTGGATATAAGGGCGAGTATGCCTTCTACCACAGGGTCCTGGGTAGCTTTATGGCTTTTAAACCATAATTATACTATCAATAACCCTGGAGAATGGTGGCCAAGTGGTGGCGAAATAGATATTATGGAATATCTGGGAGAAGATCCAGCCGAGGTTTTTGGTACGGCACACTACGGAAGTGATTTTAATAGTCGAAGATTTAACTCTAAAGAATATCCAGCCCCAGAAGAAAATTATAACAACATATATTATGTGTTTTCTATTCTTTGGGAAGAAAATAAAATTACTTGGCTAGTAAATGATATAGAATATCATTCTATTACGCCTTCTCAAACTAATGGACAACCATACCCTTTTAATGATGAGTTTTATCTAATCATGAATCTTTCTGTAGGAGGTAATTTACCTGTTCAGCCTATTGCAACAGAGTACCCCGCATTTTTAATAATAGATTACATAAGGGTACACCAGAAAAAATAAAAATACCCCAAATTATATTTGAATAACAAGCTAGTTTTTGATTGATTAAGAAAGGGAGTTCTTTCTCTTGTTCTCAAGAAATGACCCCTTTCTAATCGTATTCACGAGCTTAATAAAGAAATTGTTTTAACAAATTACGAAAACTATACACACTGGTTTTCGATAATTCTTTAGATAGAAGTTTTGTTTCTGTACAATAAGTCGAACTTTTATCATCAGCAAAAATTGCATAATGTATTATATAGGATTTGACATAGGAAGTTCTTCAATAAAGGCAGCTTTGGTTCATGCCCGAACTGGTAAATCTATTGCATCAGTAAATGAACCCGAAGAAGAAATGGATATTATCTCTATCCATAAAGAATGGGCAGAACAAAACCCCGAACATTGGTGGCACAATGTCTGTAAAACTTCTAAACGTATACTCAAAGAAAATGCAATTCGTCCTGATCAGATTAAAGGCATAGGAATCTCATACCAAATGCATGGTTTAGTATTGTTAGATAATAAAGGTGAATTAATTCGAAACTCTATTATCTGGTGCGATAGTAGAGCAGTAGAAATAGGAAGCAAAGCATTTAATGAAGTGGGAGAAAGCAAATGTATGAGGGCTTTATTGAATTCACCAGCTAATTTTACAGCATCAAAGCTGAAATGGGTACGGGATAATGAGCCCGAAAACTATAAAAGAATTTATAAATTTTTATTACCGGGAGATTATATCGCATATAAATTTACAGGTGCTGCTAACACTACAAAATCTGGGCTTTCTGAAGGTACACTCTGGGATTTTAGAAATGAGCAACCTGCAAGTTGGTTATTAGAGTATTATGATATTAATTCAGAACTCATACCCGAAATAGTACCTACATTTTCATATCAAAGCGAGTTATCACTACAAGGGGCAGAAGAAAGTGGACTTAAAGAAGGAATACCTATTCTATATAGAGCAGGAGATCAACCCAATAATGCATTATCCCTTAATGTGTTTAACCCCGGAGAAGTAGCGGCTACTGGTGGTACATCCGGGGTAATCTATGCGATCACAGATAACCTTTCTGCAAAAGAAGGAGTGAAACTCAATAATTTTGCACATGTTAATCATTCAGAAGAAAAAGCCAGTATTGGAAAACTTCTGTGTATTAACGGAGCCGGAATTCAATACAGATGGTTAAAAAATAACCTTAATCTTGAAACAAATTCTTACCAAACTATGAATTCTCATGCTTCAAAAGTACCGGTGGGATCTAATAACTTACAACTCATTCCTTTTGGAAATGGTGCAGAGCGAATGTTTGATAACCAGACTATTGGAACACATATTTGTAACCTTAATCTCAATAAACATACACGCTCACATATTTTTAGAGCAGCTTTAGAAGGAATTGCATTTTCTTTTGTCTACGGAATGGAGATTCTAAAAAAAGATAATACAGAAATAAAAGTAATTCGAGCTGGGAACGATAATCTCTTTCGCTCAGAAATTTTTTCGAACACAGTGGCAACGCTAATTAATCAAGAAATAGAAATTTATAATACAACTGGTGCCATTGGAGCAGCTCGGGCGGCTGGTCTAAGTGATGGTACATTTAAAGATTTAGGTACCATGATTACCAAAAATGATCATGTGATGACATATCACCCGCTACAGAATCAAGATGATTATATACAAGCATATAAAAATTGGAAAAAAGAATTAAATAGAATTATAGAAAAATAAAGTACAGATGGCTTTGATAGGAAAAAAAGAATATTTTAAAGGTATTAATGATATAAAGTTCGAAGGAGCTGCTTCAGATAATCCAATGGCATTCAAATACTATGATGCTGATAAAGTGGTTGCCGGTAAAACGATGAAAGAGCATTTTAAATTTGCCATTGCATATTGGCATACCTTCTGTGGTACAGGAGCTGATCCCTTTGGACCAGGAACATTAAAATACGTGTGGGATCAATCGGAAGATGCCATTACAGCGGCCAAAGAAAAAGCCGATGCAGCGTTTGAGTTTATAACTAAAATGGGGTTTGATTACTTTTGTTTTCACGATTATGATTTGATTAGAGAAGCAGCGACGTTTTCAGAATCTGAGAAAAGATTAGTAACAATTGTTGATTATATCAAAGAAAAGCAAAAAGCCTCAGGAGTAAAACTTCTTTGGGGTACGGCGAATTGTTTTTCGAATCCACGTTACATGAACGGTGCAGCTACTAACCCAGATTTTAAAGTATTGGCTAGAGCAGGTGGGCAGGTAAAGCTGGCTTTAGATGCTACTATTGCTT
Source organism: uncultured Aquimarina sp. (assembly GCA_947497175.1). Taxonomy (GTDB): domain Bacteria; phylum Bacteroidota; class Bacteroidia; order Flavobacteriales; family Flavobacteriaceae; genus Aquimarina. The sequence goes on from CANMFM010000006.1 coordinate 165,590, forward strand.
TAAATGGTGAGAATTATGTGTTTTGGGGAGGTCGAGAAGGCTACATGTCACTTCTTAATACCCATATGAAACGTGAATTGGATCATATGGCTACGTTCTTAACGGCAGCTCGTGATTATGCAAGAGCCCAAGGATTTAAAGGTTCTTTTTTCATAGAACCCAAACCTATGGAACCCATGAAGCATCAATATGATTTTGACACCGCTACATCCATTGCTTTCTTAAAAGAACATGGTCTTGACAAAGACTTCAAAATTAATATCGAAGTAAATCATGCTACCTTGGCACAACATACTTTTCAACATGAAATACAAGTAGCCGCAGACGCAGGAATGTTAGGCAGTATAGATGCTAATAGAGGTGATTATCAAAATGGTTGGGATACAGATCAGTTTCCAAATAATATAGCAGAAGTCACCGAAGCAATGCTAGTATTCCTCAAATCCGGAGGGTTACAAGGTGGAGGTGTTAATTTTGATGCGAAGGTAAGAAGAAACTCTACAGATATGGAAGATGTTTTCCTGGCTCACATCGGAGGCGCAGATGTATTTGCTAGAGCACTAACCATAGCAGACAAAATCATTTCTTCATCTTCATATGATAATTTAAGGGAGAAAAGATATAGTTCTTTTGATTCTGGAAATGGTAAAGCATTTGAAGAAGGAAAATTGGATCTAAACATGCTTTATAATATTGCCCAAGAAAATGGAGAGTTAGAGTTACAAAGCGGTAAGCAAGAATTATTCGAAAATATCATCAATCAATATCTCTAAAATTCATATGGGACCAGTATTAGAGTTTGGGGATTGGATTGTTTTAGGGATATATTTTTTAGCCTTAATAGGAGTAGCCGTATGGGTGATTCTTCAAAAAAACAAAAATACCGAAGATTACTTTCTGGCCGGCAGAAATGTAGGTTGGTTTGTAATAGGTGCGTCTATCTTTGCTTCTAATATTGGTTCTGAACATGTGGTAGGTTTAGCCGGTACCGGTGCAGAATCCGGGATGCCAATGGCACATTACGAGCTTCATGCATGGATCGTATTGGTCCTTGGTTGGCTGTTTCTTCCCTTTTATATGCGAAGCAAAGTCTTCACAATGCCAGAATTTCTTGAGAAACGGTTTGATAGCCGATCCAGATGGTTTTTATCCGTTTTTTCATTAGTCGGATATGTAATTACCAAAGTATCGGTAACCATATATGCAGGCGGAATTGTGGTTTCAGAATTAATAGGAATTCCATTTTGGTATGGTGCTATAGGGATTGTTGTCTTTACAGGAATCTATACTGTAGTGGGCGGTATGAAAGCTGTAATTTATACCGAAACTTTACAAACTATCATCCTTATCGCTGGTTCTGTAATCATTACCATATTAGGGTTACAGGAAGTTGGTGGTTGGGACACATTAAAAGAAACTGTGGGCTCTAACCATTTTAATATGTGGAGACCAACAAATGACCCGGATTTTCCATGGACAGGATTATTATTTGGCGGAACCATCGTTGGTATCTGGTATTGGTGTACAGATCAGTATATAGTGCAACGTACATTGGCCGCCAGTACTATTAAAATAGGAAGACGAGGAGCAATATTTGGAGCCTATCTTAAGATTTTACCTATTTTCATATTTCTTATCCCTGGTATTATAGCATTTGCATTAGCAAAACAAGGAGCGCTGAGCTATGAAAAAGCAGATGAGGTATTTCCGGTGCTGGTAAAAACATTATTGCCTGTTGGATTAAAAGGACTCGTAGCAGGAGGATTAATGGCCGCGTTAATGAGTTCGTTGGCATCGGTGTTCAATTCTTGTTCTACGATTTTTACAATAGATATCTATAAAAAACTAAAACCATATACTTCAGAAAGAAGGTTACTAAACGTTGGTAAACTAGCTACCGTAATTATGGTAATTATGGGTATTATTTGGATCCCAATCATGAATAAAATTGGTGGAGGTGTTTTATATCAGTATCTACAAAGTGTACAATCCTATATTGCTCCACCCATAACGGCCGTATTCTTATTGGGTGTTTTATGGAAAAGAGTAAACTCAAAAGCAGCCATAGTAACCTTATTTTCTGGGTTGGTAATGGCAGTATTAAGAATTACCGCAGAGATATTTAAGGATGATGTATCAGGAATCATATACCAGTTTGCAACCATAAATTTTGCCCATATGGCAATATTTATGTTCATCTTTTCTGTAATCATATGTTGTACAGTAAGTCTGCTTACTAATCCACCAAGTTATGCTGCCATTGCAGGATTATCCTTGGAGACATTAACCAAAGAACACAAATTAGAAAATAAAGAAAGTATTACATTATCAGATATTATTCTATCTGTTGTATTAGTACTTATAGTAATAACCATACTGTCCTACTTCGTAGGATAAAACTAGCAGAAATGAAATTTTTTATAGATACAGCAAATTTAGATCAGATAAAAGAAGCACAAGCACTTGGAGTATTAGATGGCGTGACCACAAATCCTTCATTAATGGCCAAAGAAGGTGTCAATGGTAAAGAAAATATACTAAATCACTATTGCAATATTTGCGAAGTTGTAGAAGGAGATGTGTCTGCCGAGGTTATAGGGACTACTTTTGATGAGATGATTAAAGAAGGTGAAGAATTAGCAGCTCTTCACTCTCAAATTGTTGTCAAAATACCTATGATCAAGAATGGAATAAAAGCCATAAAGTATTTTACAGATAAAGGAATCAAAACCAATTGCACTCTTGTTTTTTCATGCGGTCAGGCATTACTTGCTGCAAAAGCAGGGGCATCTTATGTATCTCCATTTATAGGGAGATTAGATGATGTTTCAACAGACGGTTTGTTACTTATCAATGAGATCCGAAGCGTATATGATAACTATGGTTTTCAAACACAAATTCTTGCGGCATCAGTAAGACATACCATGCATGTTGTGAATTGTGCCAAAATAGGAGCAGATGTCATGACAGGTCCGCTTTCGGCAATAGAAGGATTACTAAAACATCCGTTAACAGATAGTGGTCTGAAGAAATTTCTGGAAGACGCACAATTGATGCAGGTATAATATCATTAATTATAAATGGAAACGATATGGATGAGGATTCAATACTAGAAGAATTTTGGGAAAATGGTTTCATTGTTTTTGAAAACTTTTTCGGTCCGTCATTAATGGATGAGTATAATCATAAGATCCTAGATCATTATGGAGTAAATCCAGACTGGGAGCATACCAGCGAGTTTATTACAAAATCTGCTGTAGAAGTAATCCCCTGGTTTCCATATAGAGAAGGAAAACGATATTTTGACAGGATCAATGATGATAAACATTTTAATTCGATCACGGATATTATTTTAAAAGAAGGATGGAACAACCTGTATTGCATGATGATGTTTTCTAAAGCGGGTAGTATAGGTCAGGCATGGCATCAGGATTGTTTACCAGATGATAAAAAATTATATAACCTTAATCGATTGGTATATACCCATGATATTACCGAAGAAACAGGAGGAGAAATAGTGATTTTTCCTAAAACACATAAAACAGGAACGCTCACCGTGGGAGTTCCTCATGAAGATTTAGAAGGACAACTGGTGTTGAGACCCAAAAAAGGAACTGTAATTTTCTTACATGGACATTGCTGGCATAGAGTAATGCCAGTCAAAAAAGATAGAGTTTCATCTAATTTCAGAGCAGTGCCAAAAGGTACACCAGAAGATATAACAGATGTATGTGTCTATAGAAATATGCGCTATAGGTTTTCAACAAGTGAAGTAATAGAAGAACGCAGTTAAATGAGAAAGCACAGTTTTTTATGGGTACTAATTATACTCTTTTTATTCTCTTTCGCAATGACAGGTCAGAAAAAGAGGAATACTAATATGCCTTCATTGGTTCAGGTAAAAGAAGTTGATCAACATTATAATTTTTATGTCAATGGAGAAAAATTTGAAATAAAAGGAGTAGGAATTAATTATGCCGATGGTCATGATTTTGAAGCTTTGCATCAAGCTGGAGGTAACGCTTTTAGAACCTGGACGGTAAAAAATGCAAATATGGAGCTTGCTGCTGCAAAAAAATATGGATTTATGGTGGCAATGGGAATTAATATTGGTAAAGAACTCTATGGCTTTGATTATAATGATAGAAGAGCAGTTGCTGAACAACTTAAGAAAGTAAAAGCTATTATAAAGAGGTACAAGAATCATCCTAATGTACTCTGTTGGGTAGTAGGTAACGAATTAAATTTGCTATTTAACAAGAATGGTACTTTGCGACCAGTAAATCCAAAAGTGTATGATGCCATGGCCGATATCATAGATTTTATACACAAAGAAGATCCCAATCATCCCGCTACGATCACATTTGCTGGGGTTATTAAAGAGCATTTAGAAGTCGCCTTAGAACGTTGCCCTCAGATCGATATTGTTTCGGTACAGGTATATGGAGATCTGGAAAATGTAGAAGAGCGCATTAAGAATACCGGAATAAAAAAACCGTATATGATTACCGAATTCGGCCCGATGGGATTTTGGGAAATGCCAAAAACAGCTTGGAATAGAGAAATTGAAGAAGTTAGTGGTCCCAAAGCCGATGGTATATTATACAGGATGCAAAAAGGGCTGATTAATAATACATCGGGTAAATGCTTAGGAGGATTTGCTTTTGAATGGGGACAAAAACAAGAACGTACACCAACCTGGTACGGGATGTTTCATAAAGACGGAAGTCAAACAGAAACCATAGACAATCTAACCAAATTATGGACTGGGAAGCATCCCGAAAACCAGGCACCAAGAGTGGATTCATTGTGGCTTGATGGTAAAAAAGCAACCGATAATGTGTATTTGAAGCCAAACCAAAAATATACAGCAGAGGTATTTGCTTCAGAACCGGACAATGATACCTTAGTGTATAAATGGATAGTTTCCAAAGAAGTCATTACCAAGAGTCAAGGGGGCGAAAAAGAATTAGAGCCGCCTATCGTATATGTTGAGGTCGTTCTCGATAAAGAAGGTAAATTTACATTTGTTGCGCCAAAAAAAGAAGGAGAATATAGAATCTTTGCATATGTCTACGATAACAAAGGTAAAGCAGGAGGTGGTAATATTCCGTTTATGGTAAAAAGGTAAATCGATTAATGGCAAGGTATAAAAAGATAAAATGGGGGATCATTGGTTTAGGTAATATTGCACATCAATTTGCAAAAGACCTGGCGCTAGTACCTGATGCAGAATTATCTGCAGTAGGTTCTCGAACCATAGCTAAAGCACAAAGTTTTGCAAAGCAATACGGAGCCAAAAGAGCGTATGGATCATATGATGAATTAGTAGCAGATCCGGATCTTGATATGGTTTACATTGCTACACCACATGATTCTCATGCCAGTTTAACGATATTATCTTTAGAACACAATAAACACGTGCTTTGTGAGAAACCAATAGCACTAAACTATAAGGAAGCCAGACAAATGATAGAAACTTCCAGAATACATCATAAATTTTTTATGGAAGCCTTTTGGACGCGTTTTAATCCATCTATACAAGACGTTTTATTAAAAATAAAAAATGGAGAAATTGGTGATGTGAAATATATTAACGCAGATTTTGCTTTTAATATAGGTGCTCCACAAGAAAGAATGATTGATCTCAAAACAGGGGGTGGATCGCTATTAGATATAGGTGTATATCCATTATTTTTAGCTTATGTTGTTTTAGGAATACCTGATGGAGTATTGGCTTCTTCTAATTTTTATGAGTCAGGAGCTGATAGGCAAACTTCAATGATTTTGCAGTATGACAATGCACAAGCCGTTTTACATAGTAGTTTTGTGTCTCCTTCAGATATGGTGGCAACAATTAGTGGTACCGAAGGTAGAATTCGTATAAACGCAATATGGCATGAAACACAATCTTATGTACTAATTAAAAACAATCATAGTGTAGTGTATCAATTTCCAACCAAAGGGAAAGGATTTACCTATGAAATTGAAGAAAGCCATCAATGTATTAGAAATAAAAAGATAGAAAGTAACCTCTGGTCACATCAAAATAGCCTAGATCTTATTAAAATAGTAGATGAGGTAAGAAATCAAACAGGATTAAAATTTCCTTCAGAAAATCAGCTTAATTAATTTTAGAAAATAATTATGTCAAGAAAAACACTTTTTATAGCATTCGTAGTTTCCCTGGGAGGGTTTTTATTTGGTTTTGATGCAGGGATTATCTCAGGAGTCATGGAATATGCCGGTCCGCAATTCGATTTAAGTGTTGGCCAACTAGGGTGGGCAGTAAGTAGCCCATCTTTTGCGGCTATGATTGCCATGCTATTGGCAGGTAGATTAAGTGATCTTGTTGGTCGAAAAAAAATATTGCTAATGGTAGCATTTTTATACGCATTATCAGCCTTACTCTCTGCATATGCAATATCTTACCATATACTCTGGATTGCCAGAATGATAGGAGGATTGGCTTTTGGAGCTGCATTGATCCTGGCGCCTACTTATATTGCAGAAATTTCAACAGCAAATAATAGAGGGAAACTAGTCTCTATACAACAGCTAAATATTGTGTTGGGTTTTTTCGGAGCTTTTCTTTGCAATAATTATTTAAACAATCTCAATAACATAGAAGGTAGTTTTTTTACCGATGAAAGTGTTTGGAGATGGATGTTGGGCGTAGAGTTAATACCCGCACTATTGTATTTTATACTCTTGTTCTTTGTACCGAGAAGTCCACGTTGGTTGTTTGTAAAAGGAAAAGAAGAAGAGGCAAAAGATGTGTTAATTAAATTACATGGAAAATCCACTGCCAATATTGAAGCCGAAGCCATAGCTAATAATGTCAATAAAGAAAAAAGCAACAAAAATGTTTCTATAACTGAGTTATTTAAGCCCGCCATTCGTTTTATCCTTATCGTTGGATTAACTATAGGAGTATTACAACAAATAACAGGGATTAATGCTATCTATTTTTATGCGACCTCTATTTTTAAACAAACCGGAATAGGAACCGATGCTGCGTTTGCTTCTGGTGTATTATTAAGTTTTACGACTGTGGTATTCACAGTTATTGCCATGTTCCTGATTGATAAACTAGGAAGAAGACCATTACTTTTGATTGGCATTGGTGGAATTGCAATAAGTCTGTTACTCTGCGCTTACGGATTTAACCAGGCCACATATCAATTAACCAGAGAACAAATCGTACAACTCGAAGATATTGATCAACAAAAACTGATGCCGATTTCAGGTATAATTTTTGAAAATGATGTCGATTTTAAAAATAAAATGATAAAAAGCCTGGGTTCTCAAAAGTATGCAAAAAATGAAGGAGCGATATTAGAAGCTGCAACAAATATGAATGCTACTTTGGTCCTCATTGGGATTTTAGGATTTATCGCATGTTTTGCATTTTCGCTAGGTCCGGTAATGTGGGTAATGCTTTCAGAGATGTATCCCAATAAATATAGAGGTTTAGCTATTGGTTTCATTGGTTTTGTAAACTCGTTTGCCAGCTGGGTCGTACAACAAATATTCCCTTGGGAGCTTGCTACGTTAGGAAATGCTATGAGTTTCTTGATTTTTGGAGTAATCGCCGTTGTTGGCTTCTTTGTATTACTCAAAATTTTACCAGAGACTAAAGGAAAATCATTAGAACAACTAGAAAAAGATTTGATTACGAGTTAATATGAGTATGATCAACAACCCGATACTAAAAGGTTTTAATCCCGATCCTTCAATTGTTAGAGTAGGTAAGGATTATTATATCGCTACTTCTACTTTTGAGTGGTTTCCAGGTGTGCAAATTCATCACTCCAGAGATCTTAAAAACTGGAAGGTAATTGCACAACCTCTTAATAGAATCTCTCAATTAGATATGAAAGGAAATCCAGATTCTTGTGGTGTTTGGGCACCTTGTTTATCGTATGATGATGGCGTTTTTTATCTGGTATATTCTAATGTGCGATCATTTGACGGGGTCTGGAAAGACACCCCCAATTACCTCGTGACTACAACCGATATTACAGGAGAATGGTCAGATCCTATTTATTTAAGTTCTAGAGGGTTTGATGGATCTATGTTTCATGATACTAATGGAAAGAAATATTTCCTCAACATGTTGGTTGATCACCGAGAAAACAAACTTTTTGGAGGTATAGAATTACAAGAATATAATCCTATACAAAAAAAACTGACAGGAGAAGTGTATTACCTGCATTCCGGCTCATCATTTGGATGTACTGAAGGCCCTCATGTTTTCAAGAAAGATGAATACTATTATTTGTTATTAGCCGAAGGAGGAACAGAATATGGCCATGCGACATCTATCGCAAGATCAAAATCATTATTAGGGCCTTATGAAATGCATCCGGATACAACAATCATTACTTGCACATCTGATCCATCTCATGGGCTTCAGAAATCTGGTCATGGTGATTTTGTAGAAACCCCTAATGGGCGATGGTATTTTGTGTTTTTAGTAGGTAGACCTTTATCAGAATTAGGTCGATGTATTCTGGGACGCGAAACTGCCATCGAAGAAATCGAATGGAAACCTGATGGTTGGCCATATCTAAAAAACGGATCCCAATTACCTAGGATAGAGGTTCCGGGACCTGATGTAGAAGAATATCCGTTCGAAAAAACGTTAATAAGAGATGATTTTGATACTAAAGATCTAAGTATGGATTTTCAGTCTTTAAGGATCCCTAAAGATGAACGCTGGATTTCACTTCAAGAAAGAAAAGGTTTTCTAAGACTTAAAGGAAAAGAGAGTCTAACTTCTACCCATACACAAGCATTAGTAGCCAGAAGAGTACAGCATTTTAAGATTGAAACTTCAACAAAGTTAGAATTTAATCCCAGTGATATATTAGAAATGGCAGGGTTAGTATTTTACTATAATACAGGTCATTATCACTATTTGCACGTAACTTCAAATTATAACGGAACCAGAAAATTACTTAGAATCATTTCTGCTAATCATTTTGAGATGTCAGAACAACAACAAGAAATAGATATTACAGGACAAGATAGTATCATTCTAAAAGGTGTTTTAGATCATGAAACCCTTCAGTTTTACTACAGTATAGCTGATAAAACTAATTTTCATCCTATAGGAGAAAGGTTAGACGCAAGCATATTGTCTGATGACTATGTTCGAGAAAGGGATGAACGTTATAGACCTGCATTTACTGGAATGTTTGTTGGGATGTGTTGCCAGGATCTTGGATATCATAGAAAGCATGCCGATTTTGACTGGTTTGAGTACAAAGAAATAAACTAAAAAGGGATGACGTATAAAAAAATAATCTTGGTATTAAGCATTCTAAGCATTATCGGATGCAAGAATGAATCGCAAACGAGCAGAAGTTCAGAAACAGAAGTTAAAGAAGGTAACATTAAAACATCTAAAAGAAAGTTAGCCAAATTTGAACCTGAAGATGGGAAAGTACTTCTTTTTGTTGGACAAGAATTAGAAGCAGTTGGGGGGTTAGAAAAATATAATGACGGCTATCTTGATCATTTTGATAAACCAGCCGGCTGGACCACATATACAAATATCAATCCAGGAGAAAATTCTTTTGGAAGAATTCAAGAAGGTTTAGATGGCATATGGGAGACTCATGACTGGGGAGATCATCACTATAACGCAACCTTGCAATTAAATGATCCCAATTATTCAAATATGGCCCTGGCGATAGGGCTTCAGTTTGTAAATCATGAAGAAAAAGTGGCCGATGGTACTCATGATCAATACATCAATAGATTAGCCGATTTCTTGCTGTCACTAGGCAAAAGACCAGTGTTTTTACGTATAGCGTATGAGTTTGACGGCGAACCATGGAACCATTATGATCAAAAAAGTACGGTAAAAGCCTATAGAAGAATGGTAGATATGATTAGAACCAAAGGAGTTACCAATACAGCTTTTGTTTGGCAGTCCACCGGGTTTATGTCTCCCAAAGATGGTCAACTAGAAGCTTGGTACCCTGGTGATGCGTATGTAGATTGGTTAGGGTTCTCCTTTTTTAATCGCTGGGAAGAACAAAAAATGATAGCATTTGCGCGCAAAAAAGGAAAACCGGTGTTTATTGCCGAGGCTTCTCCGACTATTTCGGCTCCCGATACCAAAACTACCGGAAACACTATTGAAACACAATTGAGTAACCCTAAACAAGCAGAAGAAGCATGGCAAAAATGGTTTATACCATTCTTTAAAACTATTGATGATAATCCTGATGTGGTCAAAGCCGTTCATTATATAAATTGCCACTGGGACTCACATCGTATGTGGTTTAAGAATCCCACGTTTAAGAATATCGATGCACGGTTACAGCTTAGTGATTCTATAAGTAAACGTTGGAGAGAAATTACATCAGATCCAAAATATATAAAATCCTCTCCAGAGTTATACGATCAACTTTGGAACAAAGCCCAATAAAAAATTTTCAATTGAAGTCAAAAACTAGAAAAATAAAACAGAAATCACATGGTTTTCATAACCAAAATGAACTTCTGATCTTATCTATAAAGAATGATAATGGTATGCGATTACGCATAACCAACTTTGCGGCTACAGTCATGAGTTTAGAAGTTCCTGATAGTAAAGGAAAACGAACTAATGTAGTGGTCGGTTTTGATTCGCTACAAGATTATATCGAAAAATCGAAGAATAAAATATCAAGATTTCTAGGGGCTTCTATAGGTAGGTATGCAGGTAGAATTTCAGAAAAAATAACGGTTAACGGTGTTGATTATCCGCTATATCAAGAAGATGGAATACATTTACATGGTGGTAGACATGGTTTTGATGAACGCACGTGGGACATCGATTATATAGATGAAGATGAAATGTTGATCTCTCTTTCGTATGTAAGCGAGCATCTGGAAGAAGGATATCCCGGGAATCTAAGAGTAAAAGTGACATATCAATTGACCAATGATAACGAATTAAAGATTATATACCGCGCAGTTTCTGATCAGGATACTGTTGTTAACCTTACAAATCATGCATACTATAATCTAAATGGTGCAAATACAATTACCGATCATTTACTTCAGCTAAATTGTGCCGATTATTTAGAAGTAAACGATAAACAACTTCCCACTGGGGTTAAAAAACCTGTAGTCAATACAAAATTTGATTTTCGCATCCCGCAAAAACTAAATATATTAAAAACCAGAGGTAGTATTGATGATACTTTGATTTTTGATCCCCAAAAAGATTTAAAAGCAATACTTAGTGCTGAAGAAAGTGGTATTAAAATGGAGGTCATAACCAATCAACCCGCTGTTGTGATATATACACCAGAAGAGTTTCCGGATTGGAATTTTAGAAAAGACACTACATATCGCAATTTTCCGGCTATATGCTTTGAAACTCAGAATTATCCTGATGCTCCTAATCATGATAACTTTCCAAACGCACATATCAAAGCTGGTGAGTTGTATGAAAACCGAAGTGTTTTTAGATTTAGTATACAGCATTAAGAAAGAACTTCTACATAAGACATATTCAATGCTATGAGTGTACATCGATAGTATTCAAGACAGAATACAAAAATGTAGTGACTTTGTGTAATTATTTGATTTCTAAATATGTAAATAGCTCCTGCCAGTGCCGAGAGCTCTTCGCAAAACTAAAAATAGCTCCTGCCAGTGACGAGAGCTCTTCGCAAAACTAAAAATAGCTCCTGCCAGTGACGAGAGCTCTTTGCAAAACTAAAAATAACTCCTGCCAGTGGCGAGAGCTCTTTGCAAAATCAGAAATAACTCCTGCCAGTGGCGAGAGCTCGATGATAGCTTACAAATAGCTCCTGCCAATGACGAGAGGTCGCTATATAACATACAAATAGCTCTGGCGGGGGCAAATGGGGTTGTTATATACGATATTTAATAGGGAAGAGGCTTAGTGGTTTCTCGTTCGATCAGATTGGTTTTTACCACCTTTGTAGTATGAGAAGTTTCAGAATTTTCATTTTCTAATTTTTCAATTAACATCTTTGTAGCTGTTTCACCCAAATAGATACCGTGCTGACTTATGGTAGTGATAGCAGGTGTTACATGTCTTGGGAGCACCCCATTAGTAAAACCAATAATAGAAATATCTTCAGGGACTTTGTATCCTTTTGAACGTACCATTCTTAGAGTGCTTACAGCAGAATCTTCTTCAAGACATAGCATAGCATCTACTTTTTTTGAGTCCAGGAGTATTTTTAATAATGTATCTATATCATGAAACTCATCTACTTTTAAAATTAGAGATTCATCAAGGGGCAAATTAGCTTCCAGAAGTGCTTTCTCATACCCTTCTAACCTTAATTTTCCTACGCTAAGATTATGAATAGTGGACACAAGAGCAATATTTTTGCAACCTGTTTCAATAAAGTGATTCGTGGCGTTATAGGCTCCTTCTTTATCATTAACAATAACTTTATCACATTCTATCTCGTCAGTAACTCGATCAAACATTACTATAGGAATGCCCTGGTTAATGGTATTCTGAAAATGACTAAAATTTTGTTTTACTTGTGTTTCTTCTGCTATTGATAAAATAAAACCATCCAAAGCAGAATTTTTGAGCAGCTCCATAGCACTTACCTCTTTTTCATACGATTCGTTAGAAATACAAGTGATGAGATTGTATCCTTTTTCGGTTGCGATTTTTTCAATCCCTACAAATACTTTGGTAAAAAAATGGTTGAGAATATTTGGTATAATGACTCCAATGGTTTTGGTTTTTCTATTTTGTAAGTTTAGTGCTATGCTATTGGGTTTATAATGATGCGCTTTAGCATACTCCTGAATCTTAGCTTTTGTCTTCGTACTTATTTCATAACTATCATTAAGAGCTTTGGAAACTGTTGCAATAGAGACATTAAACTCATTTGCAATATCTTTTAATGTTATTCTTTTTTTCTTGGTCATTACACAAAAATAATATGCCTTCGTTTTATAGGTAAGAGGGCAATAATTTCAAAAAACGTATACATAGAAATAAGGGTTCGGTAGTTTTATCACCGAACCCTTATCATTCATACAGGGGCAATACTACACAATTCTTAATTGCGGATTATTAAAACTGGGGAATTTTAATTATTTGAATCGTATCGCTTAGATTCAGCATTGACACCAGGTTGCCATGTTCTGGTAAAATTTGCCATATTATCCTGAACTACTTGAGGTAAATCTCCTGCATATTTATCTAATGCACCATCACCTAAGTATAATCCAACATAGGCCAATACATCATCTGTTGCCAATCCACCATCAATACCAAAGATAGGTTCAAGGTTTAATACTTGACGCGGGTCAGAACCTTTAGCCTGGCTTGCCTCGTTTCTTGTTAAAATGCCATCATTATTAGTGTCGAGTAAATCTGCAAATTCAGTAGCAAATTGATCACCTGTTTTACCATTAATATTGATATTTATAAATAAAGCCTTCATATATATAATAAAGTCACTCTTTGTCATTGTGGGGTTAATAGATGGAACATCTCCCTGATAACCACTCTGTTCAATAAATTGATTTTCAATATCAATTCCTAAATTTCTTTCAATGTCTAAAACAGCTTCCTTGGTATTACATGGGTTACTTACAACTCCTTTAGAACTTACAAATAAACCATCACTGTTCATACATCCACTTCCGTTGGCAACGACAGTTACACATGCTGTATTATTGGGATCGTAGTTGTAATCTCCGCAAGGTGTTCCGCTACCACCGTTTCCGCCGCCGTTATTTCCGCCACCATTTCCATCGTCATTACAACCTCCGGCTTGTGCCTGGTTTGCATCAGTCCAGCATTGGCCACAAGCCGAATATGGGTGAGAAGAAGGACAATTATTGTTTTGGTCGCCACCATTATCTCCGCCACCATTGCCATCACCACTGTTTCCACCCCCGGTATCATTACAACCACCAGATTGAGCTTGGTTTGCATCTACCCAACATGCCCCGCAGGCTTCATAGGGGTGTGAACTGGGGCAACTTGCTTTACCATTAGCATCAATAACTTTTGGCACAGAGGTCTCTGAATCGAATCCATCACTTTCGCAAGCGACTGTTACTACTAATAGTAGCATAGAAAAAATAGCTAAATTAAATACGTGTTTCATTTCTTACAATTTTAATGTTTACTTACAAGATTTAGTTGATCCATAAAGCTGTATTACAAAAAACTTTATGTTGTTTTTTAACGAACTCAATCGTTTGAGCTAATTTCGTTAAAAAAGCTCTTCAGCTAATAGTTAATAATACTTTTACAGTTCCTAATCGATACACTTTTACCACGCATTTTGCGCTAAATGCAATTTTCACCCTTCTTTTTTATATAAAATTCTGTTTTTTTGCTAAAAAAATAAGATTAATGAGGTTAGTGTCAAGTTGTATAGTTTCGGTATGGGCTTTTGTCATAGCATTGGGTTGTAACTCTGAAACACATCAAAAAAAGAAGCCAATTGCGCAATCTACAGATAAGTATGTAAGTACAGGTGGAAAAATGAATGAAAAACTGTTATGCCCAAATACAGTAAATGATGTTATTGTTAATTTGAATAGTTTAAACCCTCCTGCAAAGCCGGGAGAGCCTACAATGACAATCAATGGCGTCCTAGAATTTATTCAGAAGAATAATATCAAAACGATTGCCGCTTTATTAAATCAACTACCAGTGCAGTATCGAAATAATTTTTCTCTGGTAGAAGAAACTAAAGGTGAAGGACAATCTAATTTACGATTTCCAAGAATTGTATTATTTGGTCCTGATGGTAGATTCTTAATGAACATTAGTACCAAACCGGATGATCCAAAATATGATTTGTTAGATTGTGCAGAGCTTAACGAAGAAACTGGCATGTGGGAGTTTTCTCAATTTGATTTTACAGAAGAACGTCCAAAACTTCATTCACGTCCTGAATCCTGTATTCGATGCCACGGAGATACGCCAAGACCAGTGTGGGGGACTAATATGGATTGGCCGGGAGTTTTTGGTGATAATGAAGCTGCAGGTCCTAATGGCGAAGCGTTGTCGTATAAACACGTATTAAGAATGAGAGAAATTATTGAGGGAAAGACATACTCTGATCGATTTGATTTTCTAAAATGGTCAGACCAGAAGTTACGTTCTGGAGGTATTCGACGTATAGCAGATCATGTTTTTGGAGCAGAGTTGTTGGTTTCTAATATGGCTATTGGTACTGCAACAGCCAGGGGAGTATTTAAACGAATGAAAAAAGAAAATCCAAAGACGTATAAGCAAACTAGAGAAGCATTACTATTATTAGGTTATGAATATATGATTCATGGTATTTTAAGTGATAATGAAAAAGTAGGTTTGGAAAAAATGATAGAAAACCTTGGAGGATCTGGTAATACTATAGATGATTTATTATTGGTATTAGGAATTGACACCAAAGAAGCATTTTCATTAAGTACTTTGGCAAAAGAAGAACCACCAAAGACAGATTGGAGCCTTGGTGCCGGTGATTTATATGAACAGGTACTGCTTCAGGTTTTGCATGATTTAGCAATAGATGATCATGACCTGAATACCTTGTTAATTTCTGTTCCTAATACTCCCGGGGTTTTTGGATGTAAGGATTTAGGGAAAAATATAAAAGAGGTGGTTGATTTTAAAATGCTGCATATGCATCAATTATTGGGGAGTTCCAGATATGAAGTCAATAAGGTATACTACTCACAAGATGCAGAAAATATAAAAGCGAAGGTTTTTATTCCTGCTTATGAAAAAATAGCACCATATTTAAAAAAGAAAATAAGAATAGATAACGTATTGTAAACGTATTGCAATTTGATCAGAAATAAAGGGTTGATTCTACAAGAATCAACCCTTCTGTTTTAAGTAATTAGTACCACAAAAAGACTATCCCCCCTTGCAAATTGAGCATGATTAATCTAGTATTAAGGGCATAGTGGTTATAGATTTGTTGGTGTTGAGAATCGTAATTAAATACATTCCTTTTTCTACCGTACTTAAATTAACTTTTACTTTTGGTTCTGATGGTTTTGAGCGTATGGTCTTAATGAGCCTACCATTTAAATCACTAATTAATATTTTCGAGATATTTTTACTGTGTACAACAAATACTCCTTTAGTCGGATTGGGAAATAGTAATGGTTTAGCTTCAGTTTTTTTACCTAATTGACGATTTGATGATAATTGTGATTGTAATAATTGATTGTTAAGATCGCTACTGCCGTGTAACCATATGGGTTTTTCTATTTCAGTTTTCCAGTTATTAGCAATAGTTGAGTGTACATGAACCCCGGCACGACCCCAATATCCATTAGCTCTGTTTCCTTGGCCAAATAATGCAGTATCATCTTCCCAATTAGCATTGATATAATGTACATGTCGTATGATATCACTATTAGTATATATATATTCAAAGAAAGGAGTAAACCATTCACCCCAAACCTCATTTGCAGATTGGTTTACACAACCTTGAGCAGCAGTGCCATCCCATACATTAGAAATGTTGCAATCTCTTAGATTGATCAAATCATACCCCTGTGGGGTAGACTCTGCGATATATACGGGCTTATTTTTACTTCTTGCAAAGGTAAGAACCTCGTTGGCTTTTTCTCTTTGAGTAGGAATTCTTGGTAAGACGGTCGTGGTTTCATCTGGAGTTACAAACCATGACAATCCCATCCAATCTACATAATCGTCACCTGGATACCAACTTTCAATATTTCCAAAATTACCTTCTCCAAATTGTATATCAAGAACATCATCAATAGGAGAGGAGCTAGATTGCCAAACATAAGCTACATTAGCAACACCTTCTGCACGCATGATATCAACTACGCGTTTGTAAGCAGCGATATAATTAGCTCTGTTTTCATAGCCTACATTCCAATTTCCATCAAATTCATATCCAATTCTTAAATAGATTGCCCGATCACCGTATCTTTTGCAAAATGAGGCTAACCTTTTAATTTGATTATCCCATTGCCCTTGTCCAACTTGGGCCAGACATCCCTGACACCAATAATTAATTCCGTTTAGGGTAGCTTCGCCTTCGGTCATGCTTAATCCGATAGATACACTTGAATTCGGATAGGCCAAAATAGAACTCCTGGCATTTAGAGGGCCTGCTCCCCAATCTACATCAATAGTAGAGCCATTACCGTTAGTGGCTAATGCTCCATTAATAGTTTCTCCGAGTGCTCCATATTGGGGAAATTGAGAATCCAGTAGACTATAAAATGAAATATAAGTAGTAGTTCCTCCCATTGCAGGAAACCCTTTTCCCTGAACTCCACCATCATTATAATCTTTTATGGTTTTAAGATCTTGTCCTATGGTAAGTAAGATCTTATCGTTTGGAGGTAACAATTTTGCATTAAGAGTACTTGCGCTACAGGGTTGACAACTTCCTCCACAATCGACTCCTGTTTCATCTCCATTTTGGATACCATCATTACAAGTAGGAACACCTCCATTTTCATAAATTCTAACATTCCGAAAATAACTGGTATTGCCTGATCCATTATCAAAATCATTTACCAGTACAAGATACATGTCAGTTTCTGTATAATAAGCTCCTACCGGAATACTAAATGAAGTATACCCGTTTGACGTATAATCGAAATCACGATTTCCCCAGTTTTGGGTTCCGTATACTTGAAAAATCTGTGAAGAAGTTAACGATTCGTTGCTATCAAAACCTATCCCATGTATTTCGCCTTGCGAGTTGCTTTGAAATTCAAATTCTAAAACAGTATTTGGTGTAATTGTATATCTAGTATTGGTTCTTCTCCAGGTATTATCTGTAAGCACTGCTGTGGCACCATTATCCTGAATAGTAATAGTAGCAGCACTATCTTGATTAGAAAAAGAAGAAGTGCCTGTTTGATTAAAATTGATACAATCATTGCAACCACCGCTGCTATTTGTATTAATGATTAATTCTCCAAGAGTTTGCGCACATTCATTGTTGCCCCATCTTGTATACAGTGTATATGACCCTGGAGATACATTGGATATTGTAGTAGATCCGCTATTGTCCAGAACGTTATATGGATAGGTTATACCGCCGTCTATGCTAAACTCTATGTTTGTTCTTCCGGGGGTATCAGAGAAACTAAAAGTAATACTACCATCATTTGCGCCTTGAGAAGTCTCGTCTGTTTTATTTACTACAGCATTTGGGATATCTGCGCCAGTACAAGGTTCATTGCCGTCTCCGCTATTTTCGTTTATAAAGTTGAGGTAATCTACATTTAGAGCACTATCGCCGGTATTGTTTATTACTTGAAAAGAATCTCCTGTAGAAACCGTTGTATCAAAAGTAACCTTGGAATACGACCCTACCCAAGCGCCGTTAGAAGTAAAATTAAGATCGCCCTTATCTTGACCATTAATGAATACCGATATTTTTCCGGAGTTTTGTGAAGCATAAACAAACTCTACCTTGTTTGCTTTAGGAGCATTACTAATGGTAAAACTATTGCCAGGATCGTCAAGGTATGCAACTCCCTGTCCATTACTCGCTGCACCATCATTATAGTATTGAGATTGTCCAGAAAGAATACTGGTTTCAGCTTCTATCTTGGTAGTTGTGCTTCCTCCTGCGGGATTACAAGGAGCACAGCTGCCACCACAATCTATGCCTGTTTCATTTCCATTTTGGATGCCATCACTACATGTAGGCTCTGGTCCGGTTGTTATACCGAGATCACTTAATAGATTTGGGCCACCATGCAAAAAATTACCATTATTGATATAAGTATTCCAATTGTTAGCTATGGTATTGTTTGTTTCGATTCTGGTATCTCCCCAAAAACCATTATTGGCATCGGGCCATTTCCATTGTGGTTGTGATTGCCAATCGGCATTGATATAGGCAACCGCTCGTATCACATCTCTATTATTATCTACAAAAGGGATTAATTGATCCTTGAAGAATTGATTCCAAATACCTTGACCTCCTAATTGTTGCGGTGATCCTGGATTGTCAAATGGATGAAACGTTCCTTGATCAAATTCATGATATTGCGCGGATACTTCGGCCATCATAATGGGCTTATTTTTGCTTCTTGCAAAGCTTAAAATATAATCCAGATTATCACCATTAAAGTTTTGATCAAAAAAGAAAAATGATAAGCCTACATAATCTACATACTTATCACCGGGATAATAACTATCAATACCATTTGGAGGGGTTTCTCCCCAGGTTGCAGATTGCCATACATAAGCTACGTTAGTTACCTGTCTTTGATTTAGGTAGTTTACGATATAACGATATGCAGCTTGATATTTATTTGGATTATAATTATTCCAGGGGCCATCAAACTCGTATCCAATTCTTAAATAAATGGGCCTGGGTGCGTTTCTATTTGCAAATGCAGCAAATTTATCCAGTTCATCATTATGTTGGCCATTAACGATTTCGGTTAATCCATTAGGGTGATCTTCTCCCTGACCGTCTGCCTCTTCAACCATCCACAGACCAATGATCAATGCAGAATTAGGATATCGATCTAATGCTGCTTGTGAGCCAATATCACCTGCGCCATAATTTGTAATATTATTTAATCCACCCATAGTATATATATCGGTATACATGGTGACTCCAGCTGGAATAGGAAATCGCCCGCTATTAACATAACCCGAAACAGATCCCAGATCCTGACCAAGTATGAGCATGGTTTTCCCGTTAATAGGGGCAAATTTTCCTGGTATCGTATTTTGTGGAAATAATGTAAAGCATCCTATTAAAAATGCACAGCACCATAAAAGTACATCTGTTGTTTTTTTAGTAATTAACATGATTAGTGAGTTTAGATTGGCAATCGAATAGATAATTGCGGTATATTTTATTAATTAACTAAAATTATTACATATTTTATAAAGATGTAATAATGCGTGTACGGCGAAAATACGAGAAGACTACAGTTTTACTACTCAAATTACATGTTGGGGGATGTTACCCTATTGGTTGATAAAATAAGTTGCTTAGAATCGAATGATATAGTCAGTAAGATTAACAGAGGTATCAAGATTCATTTTTTTCCTTACTCTGAAACGCAATGACTCAACACCCCGATATGAAATTCCCATTAAGGGTGCAATTTCTTTACTGGATAGGTTTAATTTTAAATAAGCACATAGTCTTATTTCTCGATGGCTTAACTCTGGATATTTTTCTTTTAATCGTTCTAACGAGTTGTCATGAATTTGATTAAAGTGCGTTTCAAAATGTTTCCAGTTGTTATCACCTTTTATTTGATCTTCCAGTAATTTTATAGCGTACCTCAGTTGTTTCCTAATTCTTCCATCAGACTGATTATAAATCTCATCTAAAGATTTTTTTAATTGTAATAACTGATTATCTATTTGTACAGTTTGCATAGCGGATGATGCAAGCTCTTTATTTCTGGATTCGAGATTTTCTTTAAGAAATTTATTGTCTTTCTTTATTTTTTCATTTTTGGCCTTTAATCGTTTTTCTTCAAATTTTATTTTCTGAATTTCAATCTCTCTCTTATGTGCAATTTTTAATTTTTCCACACTTTTTTTACGTTGCTCATTTTTGATCCGGATAAACGCATATAAGCCAAGAAGCAATAAGGCTCCATAAACAATAAACATAGGTATTGATCTATACCACGGAGGATTAATTTTAAATTTGAAAGAAGTTTCGTTTCCAATTTTATGATACACATTTTTTGCTCTTACCCTAAATGTATATTCGCCCGCAGGTAAAAAATTATATTCTTTTTGTGTTTCGGTACTCCAATCAGACCACTCTTCATCAAGTCCTTCGAGATAGGTTTGGTACATGATCAAATTTGGATGCTCATACAGCGGGGCGACGAACGAAAAACTTAATTTATTGAGCCTAAAAGGTATGGCTTTAGTAATTGAATCTTTTCGGATACCAGTTACATAATTTTCAACATTACCATAAATCATTGAATCTTTCACAGAAACATTTCTTAATAATGTATTGAAATCTTTATTGTAGTTTAGGTTCACATCTTCACGGTAGATGATCAATCCATTTTTAGAAGTGAACCCTATGTCCTTATTGTCAAAAACTATAAACTCTTCGAAGGCGGGAACAAGTTGTGTTTTTAATCGTTGAAACGGAACACGTTCTAGCGTATGATTTCCGTTTGAAGAAAAATTTATAATCCCAATATCATCTTCTCTATCATATCCCTGAATAAAAAGTACCCTGTTCTCTGATATGTTGGTTAAGTTGCGCACCAAGTTATGATTGGTTAATATGCTTGTATATTTACTATCAACAAGCATGGAGTCTGTTTTTTTATCATAATGATAAACCCCAAGTTGAGTGCCGAATAATTGTTCATCATTGGTGTCGAGCAAACTGATAAATAAATTTCCAGGAAATCCTTTTTTTTGATCATAAAGGGTGAGATCGACCACTTTGGTTATATCAGAATTTAACTGTAGATGGTAGACACCTTTATATCCATGCGATATCCAAATTGAATTTGAGGTATCAAAAATGACTTCCCTGGAAGTTTTATCAAACCCCTGGATCTTATGTTTTATTTTCCACGAACCATTACTCTTTTGATATACATATAGACCTTTATATGTTCCTTGAAGTATAAGATCTTTTTTACCTGGAACTTTTATAAAGTTCCATCCACCATTAATATTACTTATAGGGATTGCCTTATTATTTTGAAGAATAAAAGATCCATCGTGCGCTCCTATAAATAATTGTTGTTCAATTACGGATAAGTTCCAGATTTGCCCATTTACTCCAGGAATTTTCTCAAATACATCATCATGATTAGTTAGGGGCCATTTACTAGAATACAAACCATTAGATGTAGCAACATATAAGGTGTCATTGTATTTTTCTACATCGTAGGTTGTGCCAAAAATTCCATCATTTTCTGATAAGGTATAAAAAGGTGATTTTAACTCAACATAGCTAATACTTCCTTCTAGAGTGATCCATAAGTTTTTAGATTCATCTAGATATAAATCTAATACTGTATTGCTTAGAAGTTTATTATCTCTATTTAGGTTCTGTAAGAGATTACCTTGTTTATCAAGAAATAAGACTCCGTTATTAGTGGTGCCAATACAATATATATTTTCTTCAATACAGATACTGGAGGTGATATTAATTGTTGAAGAGTCAAAATGTTCTGGATTTCCCCAAGGTTTCATTTCGTTATTCTCAAATAAGTAAATACCCTTTTTAGCCGTGAAAATTAATAGTGAACTGCTGTCATAAGGCAATATTTTTTCAATGGTATATTTAGAGAATAATGAAGCAGGATACATTGGTTGGATTAGGTCATCATTGAGCGTATATATCGTATTTAAATAATCTACAAAATAGAGTTTACCATTACTCTTTGTGACATATTTGATTCCATTAATTTTATCAATACAGTTAATTGTATTTTCTGAAATATTATATTTTATAAAGTGTTCGCTAGTGCAGAAATATATGATATTTTCAATTTCAAATATTGCCCACACCTGTGAGAAATTAGTACAAGTATCAGGTAGTAAATCATTCAATGAAACGTAATATATCTGATCATACGGATTTTTGGCGGTATATCCAATCTCATTATTACTCCCAATATATACTCTGGAGCCATAGGACAATAAAGAGTTTAAGTGAGAACGATTTTTAGGTTGTAATAGAATTTTCCAAGAATTACCAGTAAATTCGAGTAAACCATATTCATTTGCAAAATACATCAACCCCTTTGAGTCTTGCGTAATCCCAAAAGTTTTGGGAGCAGCTTTGCCAATGTCGTTATTAGAATAGTTGATAACCTCAGATACCTTTTTCCATTTTTTTTGTGCGTGTATAGAATGAACAGATAAAAAAAGCAGAAGTAAACAAACTTTGGTATATCCTATTTTTATGCTAATTGGTAATTGATGCATATGGGGTTTTTAACATTCTGGTTCATTGCTAAAAGTATGTCAAATTAACAAATTATCAATTAAGTGTAAAGAAAAGCTTGATGTTGAGAACGTTCTTTAAAAAATCAAATTCATTGTTAGGGTGTATCTTTTTCAAAAATATCAGGGATTATAAAAGATTTTGACTAAGGCGAAAACGTTTGAGTGATTTGTTAA
Source organism: uncultured Aquimarina sp. (assembly GCA_947497175.1). Lineage (GTDB taxonomy): Bacteria > Bacteroidota > Bacteroidia > Flavobacteriales > Flavobacteriaceae > Aquimarina. The sequence continues at coordinate 188,715 of CANMFM010000006.1, forward strand.
AATAGACGTTAAGAAGCTTTATAAAGTAGTAAATCAACTGTATTCAATTTACAGACGTAGTCTGTTAGAAATTATATTTAAAAAAATACCTAAAAGTAGGCAAGGTATGATGGGTTTTTATTGCAAAACCAGATCTGTAATAGATTGTAATATCTAGATATGATGTATTCATGTATATTTACCGACTAGAGAACCCCAACCCTAAATGGTCTCATGAAAAAGATAATACTGACAATTATAATACTGTTCTCGATTCATTCGTATGCTCAACAAATATGTAAACATACTCAGATCTTAATGGGTAGTCGTTTTGATGTTACGGTTGTTGCGAGGGATTGTGACCAGGCAAACACTTATATTGATATCGCAGTTGAAGAAATTAAAAGGATCGAAAAATTAATTTCTTCCTGGGATAGAAATTCACAAACTTCAGAAATAAACCGTAATGCTGGGATACGGGCCATCAAAGTAGATCAAGAGCTATTTAATATTATTGATCGATCGTTAAAAATTTCGAGGCTTACAGACGGGGCTTTTGATATTAGCTATGCGTCTATGGATAACATCTGGAAATTTGATGGTAGTATGACTACTATGCCATCACAAGAATCTATAAAGAAATCAGTTTCAAAAGTTGGGTATCAAAATATTATTTTGAATGCAGAGGACACTACTGTTTTTCTAAAACTCCCGGACATGAAAATAGGATTTGGTGCTATTGGTAAAGGATATGCAGCTGATATGGCTAAGAAACTATTGATACAAAAAGGAGTCTCTGCAGGAATCATTAACGCATCTGGTGATATGAATACCTGGGGCAAACAACCCGACGGATCAGATTGGAAAGTAGCGATAACAAATCCTTTTGATGCGACAAAAGCCTTTGCTTTGCTACCAATTAAAGAAGGAGCTGTGGTTACTTCTGGTAACTACGAAAAATACGTAGTTTTTAACAATAAAAGATATACGCATATTATAGATCCGAGAACAGGCTATCCTTCTTCAGGTATTATTAGTGTTTCTGTTTTTGCTCCCAAAGCAGAATTAGCAGATGCATTGGCAACTTCAATATTTGTTATGGGAAAAGAAACAGGTCTAAGCAGAGTCAATCAATTGCCAAAGGTAGAATGTGTTATTATCGATAACAACGGAGGCATCCATACTTCGGCTAATATAAAAATAGATACTCCATAGCGAGCACATTAAGAGACTAAAAAGTTTTACCTAACGCTTACTCCATAACTCTTGCCCCAAGTAAAAATCTTTGCTTAGCACTTCTTCATACACGGCATCAACGTTATCCCCATTCAAAAAGATTAAGTATCCATTTCCGGATTTTGGAAAAATAATAGCTAAGGTACTAACCCCTGGATCTTTTCCGGTATGAATAAGACCATATTCTTTTTTACTGAAGTTTGTCAAAATTTGCCAACCCAATCCAAAATAATTATCATCTGATAAATTTACCTGCTGTTTTGTCATTTCGCTAAATAAGTTTTCTGATAGTGATGTAGTATTCATTACATATTCCAAAAAACGTCCATAATCTTCAACGGTGGTTAAAAGATTAGCAGCAGCATTAGCTTTGTAGTACTTTTTTGTAGGGATTTTATTTCCATTTTTATCAAAGTTTTGTGCATATCTTGTTTCATCCATTGTTGTATCCCACCAAAATCGCGTATCGGTCATATTTGCAGGCTCAAAAACAAGCTCCTTGGTCATTTCTTCGATTTTTTTACTGAACTTATTTTCTATTGCCTTTCTCAAATATTCAAAACCTTCTCCAGAATATTGATATTTTGTTCCTGGGTCGAACTGAAATTCTAATTTTTTTGCTTTCTCCAAATATCTCCAGTTTGGAAATCCAGTCTGATGAGAAAGAATTATTCTTGGGGTTAGTTTTTTATGTCTTTCGTCATTTTTGATATCTGGATCAATCCAATATTTATATAACGGTTCGTCTAAATCTAAAAGCCCTTTGTCGATAAGTTGAAGTACGGTGAACGCAAAAACAGGTTTAGTTAAAGATGCGACTTTAAAAATAGTATTATAAGGTGCGGTTTCTTTTCCATCCAAACTTCCATACACCTGTACCTTGGTCAATTTTCCATTTTCAATAACTCCAATACCCATCGCAGGAACGTTGTTATCAGAAAGAAGTTGATTTAGAGGACTAAGTTGTTCATTCTTTGTTCCTGGCTTTTGATGGTCATAACTCAAGACTTCATTTAATATCCAGTCTTCGTTATTTTTTGTCCAAACCGATGTAAATTTGGCAGTATTGGTCCACACATCGCCTTTGTCTTTTTCTCTAATATAAAAATTATGAACTCCCTTTTGAATCGCTCCATAGAGCTTTCCATTATTGTAGAGAGGAAAAACCGCTAAGCTTCCTTTCTGAAGCTTTCTAATGGGTTTTTTATGAGAATCCGGACAAATATATTCTCGGGTGTTTTTAAAAAATTGTTTTTTGTTTTGAAATCCGCTCTGGTCGTGATAAAATTTAAGATCACTAGCAACTATTTTTTCGAGATATTCAAGATCACATTGATTAAAACCTCTCTCAAAAAAAAGACTATCTTGTTTTTTTAAAGTAATAAAAAGAGGTGATTTTTTTTGAATTTGAGCACTCGCACAATTCACTAAAAATAACAAGATTAGGATCTTGAAAGCATTGGTTTTTGCCATAATACATTTAAGTAAGAGACGAAGGTAAAAAAAATCCACCATTTGTGTTATAACATTAACCCAACAAAAACTTTACTTATGTTATATAATTGTGAAAATTAGTTTACTAGCAGTTTTCTTTTTTTAATATTTTCTATTGTACGTTTTAATTTCTAAAATGTGTCTGTAAATACTTTTCTTCAATTATATGGATATGGTGTGTTTCATGCCCAATAATTGATTTTAGAAAATCCTCGAGGGCAATTTCATGTTGCTGTGCCAATCCCTTCATTTTTAATTGGTTTTCAGATAGTGTATCTATAAAACTTATGGAAGCGTTCCTAACATTTACAAAATCAGTAACTAATTGCAATATTGTTAAATCATCAAAACGACTATTATCAACTAAAAGTTCTTGATTATATCCCCAAAGTTGAATTGTTTCGCCTCTACTCAATAACAATGCTCTAAACGTCTTGATTCTTTCATGATCAGTAAGGTGTCCAATTATTTGTTTTATACTCCATTTATCAGGTGCATATCGAAAAGTAGCCATCTCCTCGTTAATTGAGTTAAAAAGAGTAACCGTGGACAATGATGAAAATGCTAATCGCAAATCCTTGTGTTTTACATATTCAAAATAATATGGAAAACCATGCTCAGGTTTATATTTCATTTTTATGTTGATTATTGATATTCATGTAAGTTACAAAAATCAAGATAGTGTGTTTTCAGTCCTTACTGTAAAGATTTTGAAATACAATAAATTAAGATAAGATAATTGAGTTGAAACAAGCTATGTAAGGTTGTTTATCTAGTTAGCGTTGTTAATATACCCAAACAAATCGTATCCAAAATCATATACCTCATTTGCATTATTAAATTGAACCATAGCCCATTTTTTATTTTTGTCAAAGAGAAACAAGCAGTTAAACCCATCATTATTTCCCTCGTGTCCATACACTATATGACCAGAATTATGATACTTTGCAAATCCAAGAGTCCAGGCTATAGCACCTTCTTTTGATATAAGAGATGGCGCCTTTAAAGTGTCAATTTGTTCTGTCAATAAAATTTCAGTATTTTTTTCTGAGAGTAGGCTATTATTCAATATTGCGATGAGCCATTTCGAAAATTCCCGAGATTCAGTATGGAGCGCCGATGCTGCATTAAATTCTTTTTCATTCCATTTATTCCTTTGGTTTCTCACACCTTTGAAGTGAGGAAATGCCTTGTGATTTATGTTGTAATCATTCTGAACAAATTTCGTATGAACCATTCCTAATGGCAACGCTATGCGTTGTTGGAAATAGTTTTCTAAACCCTGATAGTCTGTTTGTAGAATTGACTCGATAGCTTTAACCAAGAATTGATATCCTTCACCAGAATAACTAAAATTGGTACCGGGTTCAAACAATATATTTAGTGGGCCATTACGACGCCAATTTGGAAAGCCCGTTGTATGCGACAGTACCATTCTGGCCGTAATTTTTTGATATCGAACATCATGATCATAATTACTACGTGTATTTTCATCAAAATAGGTATACAGCGGGGTGTCTAAATCCAATTTTTTATCTTCTACCAATAGCATAACCAAAGAAGCGAATACTGGTTTTGAAGTTGAAGCTCCCTCAAAAATGGTTTCAGTATGTACTGGTTTTTTAGTTACCAAATTTGAGTATCCCATTACACCGTGAAAAACTAATTGACCATTATTAATTATAGCATACGAAACTCCCGGGATATTCATCTCTTTCATTCTTTTTTTTACATAGGCATTTATTGAATCGATCGCTACTTTTTGATCGTTTAAATTTAGGATAGTTTTCATTTCTTTTTGTAAAGAATCTTTGTGAGGATGTTCTCTACAAGAAGTTATTAAAACTAATGTGGTCATAAATAAGATATATAAATTTTTCATTAGGAAGAAGTGTCTTTATTTCTATAGACAAAATCAAAAGAGGATTGTTACATCTAGAATGTAATTAGCCTTCAATAAAGCAAAGCAACGGTGTTGTGATTATAAAATGGGGGCAGATACTTCTTATAAAAGTGCTTTATACCAATCATAAAAACGAAGCAATAGACGTCTTATTACGGTATAACGGGGGTAAACACATTTTTTAAACCCGTTTTGCAGTTCGTAAATAAAAAAATATCCCAGTGTCATTTTTTGAAACTGGGATATTTTAATTTCACCAACGAACAAAAAACATAAAACCTCATGAAAAACACCCTTTTGATACTTTTGATAATTTTGGCTTCAGCTCAAATCAATGCTCAATTAATAAAAGAAAAGTCTATCGATGTTTCAGTAGGTTTTGGATATAGTGTACCCTATGATGACGTTGATATAACTGGTTCCGGATTTTATCTACAGGGAGAGTTTGTGTTAACTCTTTCCAAGTGGATAGATATACGACCGTATGCTGGCTTAATTTTGGCAAAAACAGATGAAAACGAACAAATTGGGGCTTTTTTCAAATCTAATGCTAATGCATTCTTGATGGGTAGCAAAGCAAGATTTACTATACCAATTCCGTGGATTGCACCATACCTAGAATCTGGAATTGGAGCATCGATTGGTTCTTTTGAAACACTTACGCCATTTACGAACATTGATAAAAACGGATTAATTTTACATATTCCTTTTTCTCTCGGGCTAGAATTAGGAGCAAAACACAATTTTGATATTGGTTTTACTTATTATTTTCATCCAAGTGTTGAACAATTCTCTGGAGCAGCGGCAATTGGGGTCTCATTTCCACTAGATAATTAAAAAGAGAACCTAAATCATACGTACAAATTAAATGTATCTATATACGAATCCGGGATCCCTAAAGATTTTAAAGTTGTAAAACAAAAAGAAATCAAATTTCCGGTGCATTCAGGCTTTCCATAAACAAAAAATGATAATATTCTCTAACAACGCTTTATTGTACTAAAACAAATGTATACAGTCTACTTTAAATCCTATTGTTATAAATGAACAATAGGATTTTTTCATCATAGTTCGGTCAACTACACTTTCTAAATACCCTATAATTTCTATAGTAAAATTCTCGATGTCGTAAATGTTACAGGGCGTCGGATTTTGACCATTGATTTGTCGGAAATCTTTACGGATTTGGCGGGCTTGTACTATTACTAGTGTCTCTTCTCGAATTACTTTTGATGCATCAAGAATTAGTAAACTAATCCTATATAATGGTCGATGTTGTATTAAATGTTTTAAAAGATAAACTCAATGAGTATTTTAAAAATATAGTAGAAGCTACAGATTCAAATAGTATTGAATTTATTAATACTAATAATAATGATCCTGTTTCTTTCACTAATGATAAAATTACTCCTTTTTTAATCAATATTTCTGAGGATAGAAAATTTAGAAATGCAGATCAATATTCTGGGATTGTGCGAGATGGAATAAGAACTCAAGCTAACCCAGAAATAAGAATTGAGCTTTTAATTCTTTTTGTATCGAAGTTTAGCAAATATGATCAGGCACTCAAATTTTTATCCCATGTCATCAAATTTTTTCAGGTTAATAGGATTTTTAATCCACTTAACTCCCCACAACTTAGTGATGAACGCATAGAGAAATTGGTTGTAGAATTAATTTCACTTCCCTTAGAAGAACAAAATCAAGTATGGCACTCTTTAAACACTTCTTACTTGCCATCAGTGCTGTATAGGGTTCGATTGCTATCCTTTATCGATGAGCAAAGTGTAGCGTTTGTTGGAACTCCCCTGCAACATATCAATATGGCAGTTGGCGAAAAATATCCTCTTCCAGAAATTAAGGATACTGAGAATGAGGAAGAAGAAAATAATATAAATGATTAAGCATAAGAAATAACTGATAAAGCAGAGATAAAAAAACGATCATGAAGTATCAAGAATTCTTTTCTATTACAATAAAACACTCCTATTTTTCAGGAACAGCAGCCGATTTGGTACTTACTCCTGTATTAGAAACAGAGGAGCTTTTAAAAAAGCGAGGATTGCTTCTTAAAAAAACGGCCAAAGGAATACGTTGCCTGGTTGGAATTGATGAAGAAAACAAAGGTTTTTCAGAAAAAATCCAGAATGATGTATTTGCTTTTTATGTTTTTCCTACTTCGGGTACGGTTCGGGAATTCACCGATATGTCTGAAGTAAAAGAAGGTGAAATGATGTTTTTTACCAACGAAAAATTACGTAAAAATCAATTTGAATTAGTTACTAGCAAAATTAAGAAGGAAGAGGCTTACCAGAGATTTCCTGCGCTGGCAAAAGTAGAAATTAAAGGAAGTGAAATGAATTCAGAGAGCCATGGTACGTTATTTACCTATCAGGTTCAATTTACTGCTACCGCGATACAATGGAAGTATTATTTTATTTCTAATACTGATGATTCAACTATAACATTAGAATCTAGAGACGAGCAAATCAGTTTCAATGAAATGATCATTGACGAAAATAGCACTGATCAGATTATAACTTCCATACGATTAAATTTCCCCAATACCCAAATAAAGGCTTTTGAGTCTAAAGATTTGGTTCCCCATAGCATTAAACCTATAAAAAATATCAAACTGATCAAAAATGGTAATGTGCTTATGAGTCATTTACCAAATCCAGAAGAAGAACAAAACGGTGTACAAATAATTAAAATTAAGTAAAAAAAGCATACCGAAAGAATTATATGGATTTTCGGGAGTGCTAATTATAAACATTTAAAATTTTTAAAATATGTCTAAATTTTTAACACCAGATGTGTATACGGAGGAAGTACCTCTCTTACCACAGTCTGTAGCAGAAGTTTCCACTGCAGTACCTGCTTTTATTGGATTTACTGAGAAAGCCAAGAAGAACGATAAAAACTTGAAAAACACTGCTGTTCGGGTATCCACACTTTTAGAATTCAAAGAGGCTTTTGGAGGTGCTCAGCCAGCATCTTTTAAGGTCAATGTAAATGAACAAGTTATAGAAAGGGTTGAGGTCACAGCTCCACAGCATACATTATATCACGCAATAGATTTATATTTTAAGAATGGAGGAGGAGATTGTTATGTAATATCTGTAGGAAGTTATCAAGATGATTATAACAAAGAATCTTTTTTAGAAGGCTTAGATGTATTGAGTAAAGAAGATGAACCTACCTTAATTATGTTGGGTGAGGCCACTCAATTAGATCCGGTTGATTATCATGAGGTATGTCAAACTGCTCTAAGTCAGTGTCAGGAATTAAAAGACAGGTTTTGCATTTTTGATATCCAAAAAGGGGATGAAGGAGTAGCAACTTTTAGAAATGGAATAGGAACTAATCATCTCAAATACGGAGCTGCATATACACCCTACTTACAGACTTCACTTACGTACAAGTATCAAGAAGAAGATGTGATCATCTCTGGTTCTTCATCACAAGAAACCATTAAGTTAGACGTAGATGAGGCTATTAGAATTATATATAACGGAGATGCACAAGATAATCCTAAAGTGAAAATCAATAAAGGATCTGGTGGTACACCCTCTTTTAGTATTGAAGAAGCAACATTGACAATTACCAATGTAGGAGAAGGTATAGAAGCATCTAAAGTTATTGAAGTTTGGAATGATTCTACAGGTAAGGGTGATTTTGACATTATTGTATTGGACAGTACTTCGCTGGTAAAATCGAACACAAGAGCAGGGAGTCTAGTCGCAAGCGGAGGTGATGGAGCGTCTTTAAGATTATCTGATATTAAAGGGTCTCAATCCGAATTATACAATACAGTAGTGAGCGAAGTATCAAAACAACGGATCATCTTACCTCCTAGTTCGGCGGTAGCAGGTGCCTATGCTACTACAGATAGAGAAAGAGGGGTATGGAAAGCTCCTGCAAATGTAAGCCTAAATGCGGTAATAGCGCCCGTAGAGAAAATAACTTCAAAAGATCAGGAACGATTGAATGTAGATTCCGACAATGGTAAATCCATCAATGCCATTCGTGGTTTTGTAGGTAAAGGAACCTTGGTATGGGGAGCACGTACATTGGCCGGAAATGATAATGAATGGAGATATGTTTCTGTACGTAGATTGTTTAATATGATCGAAGAATCTACCAAAAAAGCGTCTCAGTTTGCCGTTTTCGAATCCAATGATGCGGTAACCTGGTTAAAAGTTAAAGCAATGATAGAAAGTTTCCTATACGGAATCTGGCAGCAAGGTGGTCTGGCAGGATCCACAGAAGAACAAGCCTATTTTGTAAATATCGGATTAGGCAAAACCATGACACAAGACGATATTCTTAATGGAAGAATGATCGCAGAAATAGGATTAGCGGCAGTACGTCCTGCCGAGTTCATCATTTTAAAATTCTCCCACAAACTACAGGAGGCCTAATCTATAGAGAAGAGATACATAATCATATAAAAAATAAAAAAAATGGCGTTAACAAAAGCACAAATAAAGACAGATTATCCATTACCTATTTATAATTATAGGGTAGATATTAATGGAGAGTCAATTAGTTTCTCTGAGGTATCAGGGCTAGAATTATCTTTCGAAACACATACCTATAAAGAAAGCTTTGCCACAGGAGGTAAAGTAGGGCCTAATATTATGTATATGCCAGGGCAGATACAGCCAGTAAATATTTCGATGAAAAAGGGATTGGTAAAAGGTAAAAGTATACCTGTATTTTATGATTGGATCAATGATATTCAGCTTAATCAAGTAGATAAGAGAGATATTGTAGTACATCTCTTAGACGAAACTGGTAGTACAGTGGTAAGCTGGAAGGTCATAGATGCTTTTCCTACCAAGCTTACTGCACCTTCTTTTGATGCTAGTTCTAACGATGTCGCTATAGAATCTCTGGATCTAATGGCATCTAGAGTCACTATGGAAGAAGCATAGTCGCTAAAGTAATTCATAGCAAAATAGTAAAACAAGTAGTATTCTAATTTCACACCAGGCCAAGTCAGAAAGGTGTAAGGTTGATGTATATCTAAAAGATAGCAAATTGTGGCAGTTGACAAACAAAGAATTATAGAAAATTATCCCCTACCTGTTTATAATTATCAGGTAACAATCAATGGGATTGAAATCATGTCTTTTGCAGAGATTTCAGGGTTAGAAATTGATCATGATCATATATTGTACAGACATGGTTTTAGCTGGGCTGTAGGGGATCATTTGATTCGAGGTCAACGAAAACCGATTAATATCACGCTAAAAAGAGGGATCGTCAAGCGTCGTAGTGATCTGCATGACTGGATCAAGTCTGGAGAAAAAAAAGATATCAGAATAGAACTATGCGATGAAACTGGGATGGGCATCGTAATTTGGGAGGTTTCCCGAGCATTACCTTTTAAATTAGATGCACCATCATTCAGTGCAAGTACGAGTGAAATCGCCTTCGAAAGTCTGAATTTGATCGCACATGATTTAAGAATAAAACACACTTAAAAATTCGTATATGTTAGATGTTTTAAAAGCAATCAATTTTGCAGACAGAGAGCCCACATTATCGCACAGATTTGGCGTGTTTTTTTTGGCAGGTGGGATAGTTCCCAATCCTATTGATCTTAGGTTTCAAAAGGTCAGTGGTATCAGCACAGATGTACAGTTAGAAACCATCAATGAAGGTGGAGAAAATTTGCATGCACATCGGATGCCAAAAATGATGAATTACAATAATTTGGTATTAGAAAGAGGCTATGTAGCGAGTGTAATTCCTTCTCCGTTAAACTTAGAATTCAATGCTTCATTTTCCTTATTTAAGTTTAACCCATCTAACGTATTAGTCACATTATTTAACGATGAAGGAATCCCAATCGGAGGATGGTTATTTGTAAAAGCCTATCCCGTAAGATGGTCTGTGTCGGATTTGGATGCACAATCCAATTTGGTAGCTATTGATACTATGGAGTTAGCCTATACACGATTTCAAATTTTAAGAATATAAAAATGGCTGTTGAGATCAAAGAAATTGTGATAAGAGCTGTCGTATCAGATACGCAGCAATCCGAAATTGCTTCCAAGGAGGATTTTGGAATGGAGCAAAACATTTTAGTACAGGAATGTGTACATCAGGTATTAAAGATATTAAAAAAGAAAAATCGCAGATGATATGTCGGTATTAGATAGCTTAAATCCCTTTAAACTTCAAAAACTCAAGATCACTTCTTATGATAAGAAGGAAAGAAAAGATTCAGGTAAGGAGTTCGAGGTGATGTTTAACCCAGAATCTGTACAACGAAGTTTTACGAATAAGTATACTAAGCAGCCAAGTAATCCTCAAAACGAGGATACAGTTAAGTTTACCAATAGTGCACGATCTACCGTACGTATGAAGTTAATTTTTGACGGAACCAATGTACATCAATACGGAGCAGAAACAGCATTTAGAGTACTACGAGGTTCTCAAACCAATGTAACAGAGCGAATCGATGATTTTTTAACGAACATTGTAAAAATCAAGGGTAAAATTCATGAACCTCCTTTTCTGATATTGAGTTGGGGAAAAACACTTGATTTTAGTTGTAGACTCAATGATTTGGATATTAATTACACCATGTTTGCTAGAAGCGGTGATCCATTGCGGGCAGAGTTAAATGTTTCCTTTATTGAAGACGATGCGCTAGACGAACAAATTGCAAAATTAGGTTTAGAATCTCCTGATTTAACACATTATCGAATAGTAAAAGCGGGTGATCAATTGCCATTAATGTGTCAGGATATATATGGATCACCCATGTATTATCCCCTAATAGCAAGTGTTAATAAACTTAGGAGTTTTAGGAACCTTACACCAGGACAAGAAATTTATTTTCCTCCAATTGAAAAATAACGTATGGCATCAACAGTAGTAACAAATACCATCAAAAGCAACGGCGAACCCCTTCAATTAGGAACGTATCAATTGATGTCTTTAGATACCAATAAAGAGTTCAATAAAATACCAATGGCCGAGCTCAAACTATATGATGGTTGCATAGCACAACAAAAGTTCGAAACACTGGACGGAGATGCTTTTTTACCGGGATCCCTGATAGAAATCTTTATGCGATATGAAGGAAAAAACACTACTGAAGAAAAGATTTTTGAAGGTATTGTGATTAATCAGGAAATAGAAAGATCTCAACATCAATCTGAGCTAACCATAGAGCTTTACGATCCTTGTATTAAAATGACCAGTTTACGAAAAAACGGTGTCTATAAAGGTCTTACAGACAGTAAGATCATAAAAGATCTGATTAGCAAATACAAAGGTCTAAAAGCAAAAGAAATTGAGAATACATCGTATACACATCCGCAGATGGTACAGTATTATGTATCGGATTGGGATTTTATGATATCAAGAGCAGAAGCTAATGGGCAATTAGTAGCAGTCGATGATGGTCAAGTCTCTGTGTTTACTCCTAGTATAAAGAACCCGGACCTGACCTTGACTTTTGGTATAGATTTAGCACATTTTGATTTAAAATTGAGTAGTCAGGGGCAATATGAGAAAATACTTACTTTTGGTTTAGACACAAAGAAAAAACAATTAGCATTAAGTCTTCCTAAAAAAGCCGAAGAACAAACGTTAGGAAGTATAGGGTATGATGTACCGATGCTATCAAATGTAGTGGGGGCTACAGAAGCACAATTGATTCATCCAGTACCCACAGATCCTTTAGAGCTTCAATCCTGGTCGGATGCACAGATTATAAAATCCAGACTTTCTGCAGTACAGGGAACCATCAGGGTTGATGGAAATGGGAAGCTCAAGGTAGGGCAGACGATAAAAATTGAAAATGTAAGTCGATTTAACGGAAATCATATTATCACAGGTGTTCGTAATTCATTTGTGATGGGTTCAGGATGGTATACTCATCTACAAATAGGCATGGATGCAAACTGGTTTAGCGCTCAATCAGATATTATAGATACACAAGCTGCCGGATTGCTTCCAGGTGTAAATGGTTTGCAGGTTGGTACTGTTTTAGGTCATATCGAAGATGCAGATCATGGATTCAGGGTTCAGGTACACATACCAGCATTTCATCAAGAAGGAAAGCCAACTGAGGTACTGGCGATGTTTACTTCGTTAGATGCTGGATCAGATCACGGAATCTTCTTCCCGCCAGAAAAAGGAGATCGGGTGGTTGTAGGTTTTTTAAATGATGATCCCAGGCAAGCTATTGTATTGGGAGCAATGCATAGTAATAAAGTCCCCAATACAGTAAAGAAAAAAAACACCTACAAAGGAATTTATACCAAGTCTAATTTTCAATTGCTGTTTGATGAAGAGAAAGAGATCGTAACCTTATCTACGGCAGATACTGATGATACAAATGGACAGGTCATATGTATCAATCAGAAAGAAAAGAAGATTAATCTGGAAGACGCAAACGGGAATATAGTTGAGTTAAGTAAAGATGGGATCAAGCTGATGAGTGCTAAAGATTTTATGATAGATGCCCAAGGAGATCTAAGTATTAATGCTAAAGGAAAAATTAAAGTCAAAGGGAAAAAAGTGGATTTAATATAAGCATACATATGGATAAAAATAATATACAACTCGAAGTAACAGTGGCAGAAGCTAATCTAATATTAATGGAACTAGGTCAACAACCCTATATCAAAGTAGCGGGATTAATCGAAAAAATACAACAACAAGGAGCTTTGCAATTAAAATCGTATCAGTCTAATAATCTGGTTGCGCACAGCGAAACTTCCGAAATACTCTCAGAAGATGGATAATAAATTTTTAGGAATTGGTTGGGCGTTCCCGCCTACTTTTTCAGGAGGTGGTGCAGATGTTGGATTTACAGCAGGAGAAGAGGATATCAAACAAAGTCTTCAGATTTTGTTATCTACTTCTTTAAAGGAGCGGATGATGCATCCAGACTTTGGATGTGATCTTACTCAGTTTTTGTTCGAAGAATTAGATCAGCGATTTGCTAGTGAGTTGAGTAATATGGTATCCAGGGCTTTACTACTGTATGAACCAAGAATCCTGGTAGAAACAGTGACGATAACAGATATAGATCTAGAGAAAGGGATTGTGCATATATCGATCAATTATATAGTTAGAAGCACCAATAATCGCTTTAATCTGGTATATCCTTTCTATGTTAATGAAGCTGCTACTGTGGCATTTGATCTTTAAAAAGACAGTACAAAAAATGGATACAATAATTATGGATGGTGATCAGGTTAATTTCTTTCCGGTATTTGGGAATGCATCGGTAAGTGTACAACCTGGAAAAATGATAGCTTCCGGAAAGACCACCATTAAAGGAAAAAAGGTTTGTGTAGCAGGTGATGAAGCAAAAGTAGAGGTGACCAATTGTGCTTATATAGCAGGTTCCTTTATAGGAGGATTAGGGACCTTAACTATCAAAAAATTAGATCCAGGTCAATTAACAAAAAAAAGTAAAAGTGGTACTAAAAGCATAATTATAAAGGGAAACATGTTTAAAGCAGAGTTCACAGTAGTTATTAAAGGCATAGATCCCAGCAATGGAAAACCAGACGAAGCGACTGTATATGAAGGAGAAGGACAATTCGCACCTATAAATACAAAAATACAAGCCAGGTAAACCTAGTAAAGTAGCAGAAACAATGACTCAAATTCAAAATTCAGATAATATATTCCTTAGAGACGGAACCAGTCAGCAAGATCGCAATACAGATGCGATTCGTCCTGATTATGTAGCGATAGAAGATCGTAGTATTGAAGAACTGATTACCGAAGCACAACGTATGGCCAAAGAGCTTCAGTTTTTTGATAAAGAAAACAAGCCTACTACTACTTGGGAATCCTTTTTAATTGGTGATTCGCAAACATTTAACCAAAATTCTCTGGAAGGAAGAAGGATTCAACAAAAACGATGGGCTGATCTATTAGCTGCATATGTAGAAAATCCTGAACGTTTTTATAATGATTCAGAAAAGAAAGCCAAACTATCCAAACCTCACGTAGCATTATTTATGACATTCTTAACGTTACTAAATCACGTGAAATCCAAGATGAACGGACTTACAGAAAGACATCTTGATTTTTATTTTAGAGAACGTCTTGGATTGAGTACAAAAGAAGCAGTGCCAGATGTGGTTAATGTATTATTAGCGTTAGAAGAAAATACTGAATACCTAGAAGTAAACAAAGGAACTGTATTAGAGGCCGGAGAAGATGCTTCGGGCAATCCGTTGCAGTACATCACTAATCAAGATACAGTAATTAGCAGGGCTCAAATCACACAACTAAAAAATGTTTTTATAGCAAAGGAGTTTGTTACCCTCCAAAATACACATCAAGAACGTGGTAAAACCAAGAATTCGGCCTTTATCGATATGATCGAAATGGCCCTAGGACACCCAAATCCTGGAGATGCCCTTCCAGACTTTCCAGGAAATCAGATTGAGGATATTTTTGAGCTGAATTCAGCAGTAAAAAAAGAGGATGCAGCTGCGATTTCCTATGTAACACAAGAGCTATTTCTAAAAAGAGATGATTTTGATCTTATTTTTCTAAAATATCAAGAAGAAAAAGAGGGTATTCCTACAGATTGGCTGCCTGTATATGAGCTATTGGAAAAGGCTCATGAGAATAAAATCATACATCAAAGACAACAAAACCTTAGAGAATTGCACGATGTTGAAGGATTTGATGTAATGATGAGAAAAGTATATGGAAATCCAAATCCCGGAGATGCATTGCCCTTATATAATGGAGAAAAAGTTTTGTTAGAGCAGGTATTCGAGGATATACAGGCTACAGATGAAAAAGCAGAAAAAGCGTTAGAATATGTAAAAGTAGACCTGCAATTAACGGAACTTGATTTTATACATATCATGCAAACTCAAGCAGATGCTAAGGCTTCTGAAGCAGACAAGGATAAAGTATATCGTATTTTAGAATTCGCTGAGCGCCAGATACAATCGGTCTCTATATTTCCGCCTAGTATAGAAAGGTTATCAGATATATATGCAACAACGGATGCCAAAGAATTTGTTTTTAGCAAATATGATGAAGAAGCCGAAAGTAAGCGATTTAAAACATTTGGTAATAGACAATCTTCCATATCTGATCATTCGCTAAAACCATCTGAGATCGGTTTTGCCATCAGTTCCCCAACCTTACTGCTACAAGATGGTAAACGTACTATCGAAATACTACTGGATCTGGGACAAGAAAATCGTACTATAGAAAGCTTACAGTCGATTATTGATAAAAACGATCCTTTTCAGACCTATCTTAGTAATGATGAGCAGTGGTTTGCACCCAATAAAGTAACCTACTCTTTAGGAGATCATGTAGGGACAACTTCAGAAATTCCTTTAGATATTATAGTAAATGACACTACGATTACTAGCATCGATAATCAAAGCTTTGATATCACAGATGTTGGTAAATACATTGTAGATACCACCCAAAAAATATATAAAATCATAGGGATTAGAGATACGTCGATACTAGAGGTTGAAGAAGTAGGATTGGTTGATAAGAATGTTGATAAAGCACAAAAATATGCACCGGATCAGGTATATCTAAATGCCTTAAAAATAGCAATACAACTTCAGGATAATGATTCGCCAGTCACACCTTTTGGATCAGGATCTTCTTCTTTTGTAGCATCAGAGCATCCAACACTGGTATGTACACTACATCATTTTTTAGAAGAAGAAAATGGAGAAGAACGCTATCGAAGTAATTATGAACATCTAATAAACCTTGGATTACAAAAAGTACATATACGGGTAGATGTACAGGGGATGCAACAAAGTATCTTACAAAACGATCAAAATACTATTGACACCAAAAAACCATTTGAACCCTTTGGGTTCCAGCCTGAAATAGGAAGCAGTTTCTATATCGCAAATGAAGAAATAGCTCAAAAAAGAATAAAAGACTTACATCTGGAGATGGAATGGGTACAACAACCCAAATCCCTTACAGAATATTATAAGAATTACTGGTTAATACAGGCCAATCATACCGAAGAAGAACTTGCAGCACTTAGCGAAGAAGAGCTTTCTAAACTCATAGAACAACGACTTGCAACAAATGCTGCCATCATTAAAGATGATGGTGATTTTAAAGCAGATGTATTTTTTCATGATCGCAATGCAGAAGTCTTACTATCCACTATGATAGAAAATCCTGAAGGAGATAAAGTATCAGAAGGTTTTTCATTGTTTACAAAAGAAGGCACCATTTCGATTGAGAATATACCTTTTAGAATGCAAGAAACCAGTCCGGATTATGAATACAAAGAACGTTTAGACATCGAGATGGATGAAGAAGAGGTAGTATCCTGGGACCGATATTTTAGAATAGAACTAACACCAATAAACTTTCAGCACACAGCATATAATACCTTATTTACAAAGCAGGCATTATCCGGAAAAGAAGAAATAAAAAACCTACGAATTAATTTACCTTATCAACCTAAGCTAAAAAAAATAGGGGTTTCGTATACCGCATGTGCAAATATAATAGCAAATGTACAGCCTGAAAAAAGTACGAACAAGATCTTTCATATACATCCATTTGGATATGATCTTTTGGCACCGGGAATAAAGACCAACCTTATCCCCGTGTATAATGACGAAGGTTCGTTGTACCTAGGGATCGATCAATTAAAAACGTCACAGATACTATCTGTTTTATTTCAGATGGCAGAAGGGAGTGCCGATCCGGATATTCAAAAACCTGAGTTGCAGTGGAGTTATATACGGAATAATAAATGGGAGATAATTACACCTTCGGGGATTCTAGAAGATACTACTAATGGATTGGTTAATACAGGGATTGTAAAAATAAAAATACCTGCAGATGCCACTACTGGTGGCACCTTAATGCCTAACGATTTACATTGGATTAAAATAGGTGCGTTTAAAGATATAAATGGTATATCAGATACTATTGATATTAGAAGTCAGGTAGTAAGTGCTACACTTTCTAGTGTAGAAGTAGATCCTACGCATTTCGAAAATCCATTACCCATCGATGCTATTACAGAAGTGCTCAATCCGATTGCCGAAGTCGAAAAGATTACACAACCTTTTACCTCTAGTAAAGGAAAACCAGCCGAAAAAGGGAATGCGCTATACAAACGTGTTAGTGAACGGCTACGACATAAAAACAGGACGCTTACAATGTGGGATTATGAACATGTAATATTGAATCAGTTTCCGCAAATATATAAGACCAAGTGTCTTCCGGCAAAAGGTAGAACAGGAGGAGTAGATGTGATTGTAGTGCCTGATATTAAAGGAAAGTTGCCTTTTGATCCCTTTGCACCAAAGGTAGCCGCTGATACGCTATTTCAGATTGAGAAATATGTACAAATGCAGGCACCTACTTTTGCGGATATATCGGTAACTAATCCTTTGTATCTGCAAGTATCTACCGAGTGCATTGTAAAATTTTATGAAGGATATGATGAAGGTTTTTATAAAAATAAGTTGATAGAAGAAATCAAGCGCTTTATGTCGCCATGGGCGTATGGTGAAGATAGAGATATACAGATCGGAGGATCACTTCATGCCAGTGTAATCATCAATTTTATTGCAGAAAGACCCTATATCGATTATGTAGCTAATCTGAAGTTATTTCAGAGTGAAGACGGAGAGACCTTTACCGATGTGCGTAGTCTCAATGATGGTAAATCAATAGTCATCCCCTCCAAACCTAATATGATCATGGTTGCCGCGCAAATACACGAGGTATACGTAGTGAATGAAGGTGAATTTGAAGAAGATAGCTTTGAGGGAATCAACTATATGGAAATGAATAAGGATTTTATAGTTCGATAAAATTATTAAATAGGCAAAAATGGAAAATGCTCTTCTTAGTCTGAGTTGTCACATTAAGCTTCCTCCATAGGCGGACAGGTGTCGAAGTGCTGCCGAAGATATTTTGAAGAAAAGTCAAAAATTAAATTAGACTTGTTTTATCAACTTTAAAACAATGGATAATTGATAAAAAATAGAAAAAACAAAAAAATAACCTGATGGAAATCAATAAGAAAAACCGAACAGAACTCAAAGAATATTTTAAGATCAATGACAAACCTACGCAAGAGGAGTTTGCCGATTTTATAGAAGCCGGATTAAATCAGGTAGAGGACGGTATAGCGAAAGTGCAGGGAAATCCCATATCCATACAGGCCGAAGGAGAGCGGGTAGGTACGCAAGAGGTACTAGATCTATATGAAAGTTTTGCAGATGACAATCCGCAATGGTCTATTAACCTCAATCCCAGAGTAAATTCTGAGGAACCGACAAGCAATCAACCCGGATTCAATATCAAAGACGCCACAGGTCAGAGCAGAGTATTTATACAATCAGGAGAAGGTAATTTTGGTGTAGGAACTATAGAACCAAACGCTAAACTTACAGTACAAGGAAAGGGGACGTCTCCATTACTATCAGTAACCGATACTACAGATACACCTACTACTATTTTTGAAGTCACTAAAAACAAAGGAGTAACCATAAAAGGTACCCTGGAAATAGCAGGTGATGTAAAAGCTACCAATATTTCCGACAATGAAGAATTGGATAATACAGCCACAAGTCATGATAAGATTGCCACACAAAAAGCGGTAAAAACCTATATCGATACCCGTTTGCCAAAAGGGTTGATTTCTATGTGGTCTGGACAAGATATCCCAAAAGGATGGGTACTATGTGATGGCACTAACCATACACCGGATTTGTCGGGAAGATTTATCGTCGGGATGGACAAAAATGATCCGGAGTACCAAATAGGAGAAAAAGGAGGGGAAAAATTCGTAACCCTTTCTAAAGATGAAATGCCTTCTCACACCCATACTGATCCAGGACACACTCATAAAATAGACGATCCTGGCCATCACCATATTAACGGTAATTTTGATCGGTTAGTTCAGCAAACAGGAAATAATACTCATAGAGGAACTGATGGTACTAATGATAAAGGAAAAGAATTTGATTTGCGAAATTCTGCAGTAATGAAGACTAATAAAAGTAATATTTCAGTTATTACTAGTAAAGTAAATTTAGAACCAACTGGAGACAATCAGCCTCACGAAAACCGACCCCCATACTTTGTTTTGGCATATATCATGAAATTATAAGAGTATCAAAAAAATCTAAAATGGTAGATCGATCGTAGAAAAGACATCATCGTAAAAAATAGAAGACGTGGAAATCAACAAGAAAAACCGAACAGAACTCAAATCATATTTTAAGATCAATGACAAACCTACACAAGAAGAGTTTACCGATTTTATAGAAGCAGGGCTTAACCAGGCAGAGGATGGTATTGCCAAAGTACAGGGCAATCCGCTATCTGTACAAGCAGAAGGAGAGGCTGTAGGTACACAGGAGGTGCTGGATATATATGAAAACTTAAGCGATGATAATCCGCAATGGTCTATTAATTTGAATCCCCGGGTAAATCCGGCAGAACCAACGAGTAACCAATCGGGATTGAACATCAAAGATGCTACCGGGCAAAGTCGCTTGTTTATAAAATCAGGAGACGGCAATGTTGGTTTGGGAACGGTAGAACCTGTATCTAAGCTTACTATAGAAAGTAAAAATATACCTTCATTACTATCAGTCGTTGATATTACTAATGAACGAGCTACTATTTTTGATGTTTCTCAGCAAAAAGGTGATGGAATACTGTCACTGCGAAATAGTAGTAGTTCAACGAATATCCAGCTTAGTGGATCGATAGAAAAACCTAACTTCTTTCTGGGTAAAGTAGGGATAGGAACTAAAGATCCAAAGACAAACATACAGGTTAGTGGCGAAAACACAGAACTAAGAATCACCAACACCGGGCAGGGCGATGCTACTTCAGCACGTTTATCACTAGAAAATACAGCGAATTCAGAACACTGGGAAATAGGTTTACAACAAGGGCAAGATAGTCTGATGTTTTTTTCGCCCAAAAATGTATCCAAAAAAATAGTCATGAAAAAAGAGGGTAGATTAGAATTGCCCAGCGGAATTATTTTTGGCGATCAGATACAGCGCATATCAATGAAGATGGAGCACTTTATCGCCATGCTGGTAATGCATTTCTTTCGACAAAGGACAACTTTTTTATAAAAAATGTAGGAACAACGGATGAAGAGGTTGCTTTTCACTTTAATACCGATCAGGGTAAAATAGGCATCGGGAGTAAAAACCCACAAGCTCCATTATCCATTACGGGAACAGGAAAAGAAGGTAATCCCGATGGTTCTATGCACATTACCAATGGATGTATATTGTTTGGAGGAAAAAACTCGGATGGAAATTTTTCTGACTCTGCTCAGATTTCTGCGGGGAAGCACAAGGAAAACTCATTAAACATCGTTGGGATGGGCAAAGAAGTAGTAGATAGAAGGATAGATATCTGGGCAGAGGGAGGCATTACGATACGAGGGCGTATTAAAACTCCAATTAATAATGTTATAGCCTTTTCAGCTTCAATTAATAAAGATATGGTTGGAAATATATCAAAAATTGAATTTAAGCACATTCATTATAACACAGGTAACAGTTTTAAGGATTTTAAGGATTTTATAGCACCTGTTGAAGGTCTATATATGTTTACGATAGCTTTTCGAAGGCAAGCCAGTGGAGGGTATTGGATTCTTAGATTAAATAATACCAAGTATGTAAATGAAATAGACGGAACTGAAAAAAAATTTCAACCGAGCAGTTTGGCTTCATCGGTTAATGAAAATACTACGGTTTCTATGACCGTGATAACGTATCTTAAAATTAATGATAAGGTTCATGTTGAACAACTTAATAGTCAAATAAGAACTAGTACTCATGCGTCCAGTTTTAGTGGTATGTTACTAAAAGCAATAGTTTAAAATATAGACGATAAAAAATAAAAATGGCAACACCGATAGCAATACCCAAAGAAGTTCCACAAGATTCTGCATTAAGTTATGAATTTCTTCGTGCAGAAGGAATGAAACTTATACAGCAAATGGCAGGAGATACCTGGACCGATCATAACATTCACGATCCCGGGATTACCATCTTAGAACAAGTTTGTTATGCTATTACCGATCTGGCGTATCGGATGGACTATGATATTCAGGATATCATAGGTAGTGATACCACCAGCACTTATGAAAACCTGTATAGTCCCGCGACGATTTTAACCACAAATCCAGTAACGGTATTGGATATTCGTAAAGTAGCGATTGATGTGGATGGGGTCAAAAATGCCTGGATCGAAAAAGTAACCCAAAAAAGAGCTGGTGAGATCTTAGAAGCGGATAGTACACCTATGGGATTATACCGAGTTTTTATAGAAAAAGATGGGTTGTTTGATATTCCTGGGAGTACAATAATTAAGGATGTGAAAGAAAAGCTTTACGGATGTCGTACGATTTGTGAGGATTTCGAAGAAATAAAATTACTAGATACACAAGGTGTCCGATTACAAGGCGTGATTGAAATTGCAGATACGGTAGATGATGTCAATGAGATGGTAGCTAATATTTTGTATCGTGTAGGGGCTCATTTTTCACCTCGCATTCCCTTCTACACATTGCAACAACAGTTAGAAAAAGGGAAAAGTACTGATGAAATTTTTGACGGACCAAGACTACTAAACGGTTTTATAGATGATCAGGACCTATTACAAAACTATCGAAAAGAAGAGCTCCAGACTTCTGATGTGATTAAAGAAATCATGGATCAAACCGGAGTATTAGCGATTGACAAAATCGCACTGGCTACGGGAACCAATACAGTAAAAAATTGGTTGCTACCATTGGATACTTCCAAAACTCCAATTTTGGATGTAGAAGGCACTTTGGCACAACTATCATTTACCTCTAAAGGACTTGCCGTAGGCATCGATACAGAAAGAATAAAAACACTATACAATCAAAAAAGAGTTGAAAGTGTTTCCAGAGCTGTATCAGGTAAAGAACTGGATATGATTATGCCAGAAACTCAGGCACAGCAGCTAGAAAACTATGATTCGATACAAAATCAGTTCCCTGCTAATTATGGGATTGGCGAATTGGGACTTCCAGATTCAGCTACTCCCGCAAGAAAAGCACAGGTAAAGCAGCTAAACGCATATTTACTGTTTTTTGAGCAAATCTTGGCCAATTATTTTTCGCAGTTAGCGCACTTTAAAAAACTGATGAGTTTTGATGGAGAAGATACCAGCACCTATTGGAATCAGTCCCTGCTGGAATGCGTTCCCGGAGCATCAGAAGTGATTGGTAATAAAGAAAACTATAAAGCATACCTGAGCGAAATGACAGCCGATGCTAATTCCGGATTATTACGAAAAAATAAATTTCTCAATCATTTGTTAGCACGATTTGCAGAGAAATTTACAGCCTATGGTATGGTCTTAAAAGATCTAAACAACGATACCGCTGCTATGGATAAAAAGTTGATCAAGGATAAAGCCCGATTTCTTAAAGAATATCCTGAGGTGAGTGCGTGTAGATCGAAAGCGTATGATACCACAAAAGACTTTTGGGATACTCAAAACATTTCGGGATTAGAAAAGCGAATTGCATTAAAAATAGGGATCGAGGACTATAGCCGTAGAAACTTAGGTGATAGTAATACTGCTGGAATGCATATGGTAGAACATATCCTGTTACGACCTAGAAAAAATTATCCTTATTCGTTTACCAAGCAGTACACTACCTTGCCAATCGAGCGATTTGAAATAGCGATCACAGAGGAATTTACACGCTGTATTGTAGGAGAACATAACCTATTGCCCGGAGAAGAAATACAGATCACAGCCAATGCCCAATTCAAAGGGACGTATATAGTACTAGCAATCGGAGAGGATTTTTTTGAAATTGAAGCCCCTTTTCAAGAATCAGAAACCGGAGGTATATTTCAGCGTACACCCGATATTCGTTACTACTTACAATCTGCTGGTATAGATAATATTGAAAAACCTTCTACAGCATCAGATCATATATTGTGTAACATAGGAAGACATACGTTACAGGTAAGAGATAAGATAGAAATTACCGGAACCAAAAATTATAATGGAGAATATAGCATAGCTTCCATATCTGAAGAAGGGTTCGAAATCGCAGTGCCTTTTATAGAAGAAGAAACCACCGGAAGATGGATGTCGACTGAGAATTCAAAAGACCCGTATTCGTTACAACTAACTTTCGTACTACCAGCATGGATAGCACAATATCAGGATGAAGATTTTAAGAAATTCATTGCATTAACGATACGCGAGGAGACCCCGGCACATATCACGACCAATATCCAATGGTTGGATCAAGAAGAAATGCAACGATTTGACTATGCCTTTCATCGTTTTCTGGAAGAAATCAACAATGGATAGTTAACATGATGACACAGCAAAAACACATCATTAATAAACAGATTTTAGAAATTCACCTGCCTTCGACTGTAGATCCTTTTACTGTGCAGCAAGAACTGAGTGGCCTTTGTCGGCATCAGTTAAGAACGGTTATGGACCGCATATTTTGTAATACTACGCCTAATGCAGGAGATCAATCGTTGCAGATTGACCGCCTTACATTAGATTTAGGAAAGGTATCTATTGAAGATTTTGCAACTGTTTTTGAGGAAGAATTACAAGAAAAGCTTCAGGAAGCGCTAACCATACATCAGCAATCTGATGCTGTAGCACAAAAAAACACAGCCAATCAACCTGAAGAAAAAACACCTATTAGAGTCGTAGCACATTACCTGAAAACCGGGATACTACCATGGTGGGCAAAAGACACAACGAAAGCCTATGTTCTGGAGCAATTAGAAGAATTGTTGCAAAAGCCGAACACCACATTTATCACCTTGCTAAAACAATTGAGATGGAATACCCAGCAGCTAGAACGTTTTATTCATACAAGTACAGAAGCGCAACTGCTTCAATCGCTTCAACTGATTTCGGATGTTCCTCTACAAGAAATAATACCTGCTTTCGAAAAATTTCAGCAAAGAATTCATAATAAATACAGCATCATATCACAGAAGATAAAGGCTACATTTTGGAAAACAGCGTTTCAGAAGTTTGATACCTATAAAGATTCCAAGTTCTTTGAACAAGCATGTTTCAAAGGAACGTTAGCAGCACTCGGAATAGACCATAAAGGAAGTAGCAGAAAACATCAAGCACAGGATGTCTATGAGATCAAATCTTTAGTAGCTAACCATAAAACTGTACAAGTTAAGAATACTGTATGGCAAGAATTCTTTAGACAACTATCTAAGATCATAAACAACCCTTTTTTGGATCAGCTGCCTACTAAGATGTTAAAGCAATGGGTGCAACTACTAAAAGATATAGGGAACATACAAGAGCAAACGGTAGATGCCAATACGGTATTAAGACCCTTGGCAATCTATCTCCAGAGAGTACATAAAGAACTGCAGGAGATAGCATCAAAACCCATATTAATGGAGATAGAAAAGCTTTCCTCTCCTTTTGAGGATACAGATTTTATACCCGTACAAAATGCAGGATTGATACTCTTTTGGCCATTTTTAGAACGCTTTTTTGAGAATTTGGAGTTGATCAAAGATAAAAAATTTATCGATGAAACCGGTCGCCATACTGCCATATGTGCCTTGCAGTATCTGTGTGAAGGAGATGATCAGGAACTGTTTGAAGGAGCATTACCGTTAAACAAATTGTTATGCGGTGTCGCAATTGATGAAGTTATATCGCCAATCATACTATCGGATGAAGAAACAGCAATTGCTGAAGGATTGCTAAGCGCTGCGATAGGACAAGGCCCACATTGGAAAAACCTATCGATAGAAGGATTTAGAACTTCCTATCTATGCCGTCCAGGATCCTTACGCACCCGAGATGGTCATTGGTTATTACAGGTGCAACGAGAAACCCATGATGTTACGTTAGAAAAATTGCCCTGGGGTTTTCATACGGTGAAACTCCCCTGGATGCAAGACATTATTGTAGTAGAGTGGTTATGATAAAATAGGTATTAGAATATCGTGGAAAGCCCTTCCCCTAGAGAAGGGAGCAATTAAACGGTAGTGTGTCGTCTGTATTTACGAATTGAATGAATTATAAAGAAAAACAACACTATGGAAAAACAATTATATATCAAAGAAAATCAAACTATGGAGTACTCCACAGATAAAAACAGCAATGTTGCTAACGCTGAGGTATTAGCAGCAGAACTCTCCTGGCTAATCATCGTGCTTCAAACCCGTTTGGAATTACATTTTAACCAAGAAACGCCTTATCAATCCATACAAGAATTAACACCTCCGAATATAACAGATAAAGAAGGAGTCTATGCAGCATTTATAGAAAAACACAAACTCAAGGTTGTAGAACGATTGTTGCTAATCTTGGCATTGGTTCCTCATATCAAACCTGAACTTTTAGATATTCTGTTCACCAAAAATAAAGATTATGACCGTCGGTATTGCGAGTTTGGTGGGTTATTATTAGAAGGACATTTGGGATTGATTCCTACCGCAGAAACTGCAATGTTTTTAATAGCAGGAGATGATTTACAGAAACGCTTGCAATATCATACGCTCATTACCCAAGATTTTGTGGCGATACGAAAAGGCATCATCAGCCTATCAAGAACCAAAGGAAATAGTCCGCTATTAAGTAGTATCTGGATGATTGCTAATGAATATGTAGAATATTTAGTAACAGGTAAACCTTATCAAGCAGTTTATAGCCCTGATTTTCCTGCACAACGTATTGATACGAAGCTATCGTGGGAGGATCTCATCGTCTCTAGATCCACAACACATAGCTTGCAGGAAATCAGGGATTGGGTAACCTATGGGCATACGGTTTTAGAAGAATTAGAACTGGGCAAACGATTAAAACCGGGCTATAAAAGCCTGTTTTTTGGACCACCGGGAACCGGTAAGAGTATGGCGGCAGCGTTGTTAGGAAAACGCACAGACAGGCAAGTCTATAGGATCGACCTTAGTATGACGGTCTCTAAATACATTGGCGAAACCGAAAAAAACCTGGCTAAGGTTTTTGACCAAGCACAGCAACATGACTGGATCTTGTTTTTTGATGAAGCCGATTCTTTGTTTGGGCAACGTACCCAAGTAAGTAGTGCCAATGATCGATATGGAAACCAGGAGATTGGATATTTATTACAGCGTATCGAAGATTTTCCCGGAGTAGTGATCCTCGCCAGTAACTTTAAAGACAATATAGACGATGCCTTTACCAGAAGATTTCAATCCATGATCGAGTTTACCATGCCAGGAGTAGAAGAACGCTATCAATTATGGAAGCAATCCTTTGCTAAGAAATTACCACTAGATGAAAACTCAGATCTATGGCATATCGCCGAAAACTATGAAATCTCTGGCGGATTAATGATGAATGTAGTACGTAAATGTACGCTACAAGCCGTAACTAATAACGAAAAAACCATCACCCAACAAAGCCTGGAAACTGCCATTAGACAGGAGTTACAGAAAGAAGGGATTATTTTAAACTAAACGATACAATAATATATAAAAAAACATAAATATTTCTAATAGATGGTGGGGAAATAAGGGGGATTATCCCGGTACTGATTATTTAATATGTAGAGGAATACCTGTAGAAGAAGGTATCGGGATCCACCATCGTAAAACGCTGTTCTCAGAAAAGTGAGGCTCTGCTAAGTTTGCAACTTCATAGCGATATCATCAAGAGGATAATAGCCTATTTACAAATTAATAAATAAGAAAGAAAATGTTACAAAGTCATAGATGTTCGCAGAGCGGTAATAGCAAAAAGTAAGAAAGAAAAAAATATCAGACTGAGCTTGTCGAAGTCCAGTACAATAGCTCAGCACCATTAAAAAGATTTGATGATTGTTAACATATACTACTATGAAAACACAAACCAATAAAACTCAGGAACCACAGAACTCGATTACCCCGAGAGTTACTAGTGAATCTAGTAACGGAGGTACGGCACAACTTAAGGATAACCGTACCTCTTCTTTGGATCAAAGAAAATTAATATCTGGAATTGATAGACCTAATAACGGAAAGAATAGTATCCAACGAAAAAATAATAATGGATTACCTGATACCCTAAAATCTGGTATCGAAAACCTCTCCGGGTATAGTATGGACGATGTAAAAGTACACTACAACTCTAGCAAACCGGCACAATTGCAAGCCCACGCCTATGCGCAAGGCACCGATATCCATCTAGGCCCAGGACAACAAAAACATTTGCCTCACGAAGCTTGGCACGTAGTACAACAAAAGCAGGGTAGAGTAAAACCGACTAGACAGCTAAAAAGTAAAGTGAATATTAATGACGATGCTGGATTAGAAAAGGAAGCGGATGTAATGGGAGCAAAGGCACAAAACTATAAAAAGGAACCAAAAATACTATATAAACAAGGAAAAAGAGCAAATGAGGAACGAAAAAAAGATAGTAAAGTTGTACAACGAAATGCATTAGAATTATTGCCAAATGCAGAAAATAAAAGAAAGTTTAAGCGACTAGATGTTAAAGATTCAGAAACAGATAGAGTTTACAGAGTTGGGTATTGGACGTCGGGTAAAAAAGTTAAAATAGGTGAAGTCTTTAAATCGTATTATGTAATTCTATTACCATTTGGATTTCCAAAAAAAATGCGTACTGAAGTAGAAAATAAACTACCGGGATATCCAGGAACTCAAGTGAAATATTTCTATGAAAATCAGTCAAAGGAAATGATTTTTGTCGATGAAAATGATGGTGTAAATAATTTTAAAGAACTAAACGATGAGAATGGTTGGGAAATCAAAGAGAGGGACGCCCGGGGTAGGGTAATAGAATATTTAGAGCAGATGAAAGGTAGAAATATAATATCAGAAGATATTTATAATCAATCTTTAAAAAGTTTAGAGGAAATTAAGGTTAAAGTGATATTCGATAAGACAGAATGGTCAAGTACTATTTCAAAGCTTTTATTGCAAAGTCAGAATCCCAATTTATGTGCTGGACTGAAGCATAAGGATAAACCGATTGTATATATAAATGCTAATCTAGCCGATACAGGGACCATAATACACGAACTTTTCCATGTAATACAAAGGGATATGGTAGATTTTGACGAAAGAATATTCGATGATATAGTAGAAGGGTCAGCAGAGTTTTTTGCTATGGATGTATTGGGGTTAGATGTGCATAAACAACAAAATGGGGAGGAGCACTATAGAGCTGAGGTAAGCATGTTAATAGATGCAATAGAACAAGGATACATAACAAAAGAACAGTTATTT
Source organism: uncultured Aquimarina sp. (assembly GCA_947497175.1). GTDB lineage: Bacteria > Bacteroidota > Bacteroidia > Flavobacteriales > Flavobacteriaceae > Aquimarina. Next base: position 217,605 of record CANMFM010000006.1, read on the forward strand.
CAATTCAATTTAGTGGGAAAAAAGGGTATGGACGAAAATGCATATAATGTGGTTCAAAAATTAAATAAGTATATGCAAGAACAAATGGCAAGAAAATCTGATTTAGCAGCAAGGGGAAAAACAAAAATAAAAGAGATGACTTTCAGAGAGTTTTTAATAAAGCCACCCGATAATGCAGATTTGTAATCCGTGCAGTTACCTCGTAACCACAGAGTTGATAGATAATTTGTTCCCAAAAAGTATACATAAAAAGCTAAAGAGACATGAAAACACAAGAATCCCAAAGTTCCATTACCCCAAGGGTTTCTCAGGAACCCAGTAACGGAGGTACGGCACAATTAGTAGACAACCGTACGGCTACTATTGATCAGCGCAAGCTACAGAAAACGATGAATGCTTCTACGAGTAAAGAGAGTGCATTTTTACAACCAAAAGAGAATAAAACAGGTTTACCAGACAACTTAAAATCGGGTATCGAAAACCTCTCTGGTTACAGTATGGATGACGTAAAAGTGCATTACAACTCTAGTAAGCCTGCACAACTACAAGCCCACGCTTATGCGCAGGGAACCGATATTCATCTTGCACCAGGTCAGCAAAAACATTTACCTCATGAAGCCTGGCACGTAGTACAACAAAAGCAAGGACGTGTAAAACCGACCAGACAGCTAAAAAGCAAGGTAAATATTAATGATGATGCTGGTTTGGAGAAAGAAGCAGATGTGATGGGGACAAAGGCGTTACAGATGAAAAAAACCGTGCTCTCAAATAAACCAAATATACAAGCAAAACAATCTGGTAGTATAAATAAAAAAGTAATAGTACAGGGAAAATTCGTTGGCGATCTTGAAACTTTAATGTATCCGGGAATAAAGAAACTGATGGAAAAGTCTCACATTGTAGAGTTTCCTTGGTCAAAATATAATGAATTAAAAAAATCTACAACTGAATATGATTCAAAAGCATTGGTAGCTCACTTAAATGGAGGGACCGGTAGCATAGGTGATACTTCATCTGAGCAAATGGAAGAGAAGGTAAACCTTACTTCAACGGAAGCGGAGACAATTATTGAAACAGCATCACTATTAAAAGTAGAGACTGCTGCTAGTGGTGATACTTCAATTAAGCAAAAGGAAAAGGCTCAGCACAAACATATTGATTTGACAATACTGCAAGATAAAGCTGAAATTGTGGATGATAACAGCTATAAAGTAGCGCGGCGTATTGCAGAGGGAGGAAATCTCTCAAATACGAAATTATTTGAACCAATCACAGGTTCGGGAGTGAATAAGCAGGTTTATAGAGTAAAAGGGACCCCATGGTTCGTCTTGGTATTGTCCAAGTTCAGAAAACCGAATTTGATAGAAGAAGTTCGTAAACTAAAGGCTATGAATGGGGTTTTGCCCGTTGCCGATGTGGGGCCAGATATTGATGTCAATGAACTGGTTTTCCCTGTTAAGATGCCATCTTCGAATGGCTTTAAGAAATTAGCTCAAGATCCTAATAGCGTATTAGGAAGCAGAGATATGATAGAAGGATATGGTTTTTTAGAACAGGAGATTCCTGGTGTAGGTATCGAAAAAGAAGGTAGTCACGCATTTGGTGATAAAGACATTGAAGATTTTTTAACCAAGGTGAGGACACTCATTAAAGGGGCGCCTGAACAACGACAAATAGAATTACTAAAGAAAGCTATAGAAAATTTAGAAACTATACGCGCTTATGTTCATAAATCTAAAACCGGAATTCCTGATTTTCAGGTTCGTTATAACGAGAACACAGGAGAAATTATAGTGATGGATCCAGGTGGGGTAGATGGCCAACCACCAAAGAAAACACAGTTACAATGGATAGATTATTGGATAAAATACTTGACTGAATTTGATCCAATAAATGAAGATGCGAAGGCTCCAAAATTTGTTTTCAAATAATATTAAAAATGATCAATATGCCGAGGTATATTATTTTTATAAAATTGCTAAATAAAGGCGAAGTTTGCAACTTCTTGAAGTCAATAGCTTCTGTATCGTAAAAAAGAAAATATCATAAATCAGAGAGTCTAAAAAGTATTATTTCTAAAGCTCTGCCACATTGAGCACCTGCTCCCGCTAGCATCTTCTGCTAGTGGCGGCAAGAGTAAGAAGATTATGAGCAGGTTAAAGTAGTGAAAAGGTAACTAAAAATGAAAAGAAAGACCACTAGCGTGATGCTAGCCATAGCATGCTATTTTAAACTTTATTTTACTACCTTATGGCACAAATATGATGGCGCAGAAATGTTTTCTGCGCTACGTATGAGTAAGCGACAAGAGCAAGAAAACAGCAAAAATAGCGGCGTTTGCAACAGATGTAAGGTCACATCTATGGTTGTAGCTTTAATAGTTTATAACTAGCATATCACATAAAGCTAAATCAACACAATATTAAAGATAGCTACAAGTCGCAAAACCTGTAGCTGATTCATCTATTACCTGACTCTTATACACCACAGCCGAAGACTAGTGGTAGTATCACTATATGATCATAAGCTACTTCTAATTCTGCGATATCATAGTAGCATACGTATCTTTGGCCTTACCTGTAGTCACTGTAATGGAAGCATCCCCCTTATCGTTAATTTTTAAGGTTGCTATATCTGTTAAAAATCGCACCGTGGCCAGGTGGTCTTTGCTCTTCGCGCCTTGCAAAAATTCGAGATCTTCGGTCCAGTAACTCATAAAAAAATCAACGATAAGGTCTTTACTACCTTTAAACACTACTTTTGTACTGATCCGTTTTCCGGTAGGTAACTGGTCGTAATACAAGGTGTACGAGATTTGTCTCTTTTTTAAGCGGTCAGGGGTAGTACTTTGGTGTACCCACTGTAAACAGTTCGTTCGGCATGCCATAGATTTGGCTTCCCACTTTGTTTTATCTTTGATAAAAGATTGCACCATCTTTGAAACACCATACGCATAATCTATTTGACCACTGGTAGTATTGGTAAGCAGCCATTGTTTGTCATGTGTAGCAGCTGCGGTAATATCCTCTTGCGAATAATTTGTTTGGGCAAAAAAAGTAAGTGGAAATAAAAATGAAAGAAGTAAAAATTTTTTCATAAGCTATTGATTTATAATTTCTTGTATCTACAATTTACGAAATTTTTTAAAACTTTTATGTCAAAATAGCCCAAAATATGCTCTCTTTTTGACCCTCGTTAGGTATTGTACTACTATAGGCTTGTAATTTAAGCCATATGCAAAGGCATATCGAGGTAATTAAAAACCAGAAACCAGTTCGAAAGTGTAGGAAACAACGCGTAGTTTTCTACACTTTCGTCCGAAATTTGATAAATGTCGACGGTTTTGTGATATCTATATAGTACTTCTTTGTAATATTTTTGCTCTGTCTTAATATTTTAGTGAATTCATGTATACAAAAAAAACAGGAACCCGATATGATCAATTAGTTCTAAAAAGTGGTCGAATTGATTGATTTTTTATAATGAAACAAAGAAAAATAATATCGATCCTTTAACGTGCTCTGGATGGCAAGGCTTTTACTTAAAAATTTACTTGTCTTCGATACATTTTTCTATCCACAATTATTCAGATTGACCTATATTTTCTTACGTCGAACTTACGCTAAAGAAAAAGACAATAAGATTAAAAATAAAGAAATAAATAGTCTAAATACTTTTTACAAAATCTAAAAAGACCTTTTTATGATGTTCAAGATCCAAATCAGGAGAAAGCGCTACACGCACAATATAATCTTTGTCACCCTCTTTGGTCGTTCCCTGGGTAGATGTTGCAGGTATGGTCCAATAACATCCCTTTAACTGTCCGTAGCTTACACAGAACTTACTTGCATTAGGGATTTCAGTAATCATTAAATGGATTAATTTGAGATTTAGGGATCTTTTATACATTTCTTTTTCTTCTTCGGTAGTTCCTTTGGTAGGAAGGTCTAAAGAAAACACGGATGGCGTAAATCCATCTTTTGCCAATGCTTCAGAGACAAAATTGATTTTTGCCTCGGGTAAAGTAGTACTAATAAAGTTTACAAACTCACGCGTATTTAGATAAGCATCATAAATTCTTTGATTCATTGATGGCAATTGTTTTGCCAATATTTCCATTTGAAGTGGAGTAGCTTCATTATCACAAAGTCTTAGATGCAATTTTATATTGTCCATCAAAGCTTCAGATTTTTTATTGGCTACACAATACCCAGCCGTACATTGCCCCCCACTCGGAAATTTTGATCCGCTTACATAGGCAATGGTTCTAACGGTAGAGAGTATTGCATCTTCACCCAGAAAGTGAACATTAGGACAAAACGTTTGATCTAAAATAAAAACGGGATCGATCGCAGTTTTATCATTCTTGGTCTTGCGTTCTTTGCTTAAAACCTCTTTTAATTGTAAAAGATCTGGTACTTCGACTCTGGGGTTTGTTGGTATTTCTACAATGATATAGGGAACAGCGTCTTCTTCAGCAATTTGGTTTAAAACTATATCTATACTTTGCACCATGTCCTGGCCGCCATCAACAGGCAAATCCATAACTTCAATAGCATCACTACAAGCAGCCACCCGTCTTGCCTGATCATTGGTACCGCCGTAGCAATTAGGAGGAATAATAATTTTTATGTCTTTTCCTTTATGTTTTTCAAAAGCATCGTGTATGAGCCCCATCATGATTGCATACTGGATCGATAGCCCACTAGACCCTACTAATGCCTTTATATTGGTGCCCGTAATCTCTCTAATAGCGGCTAAAACATTTGCTTTATTTTTCTCGGTATTAGTTGACGTATGATCAATTGACGATTGTGCTACTAGCTGCTTTAAAGCCAGCAATGTATTGGCCGGTGTCATGGCAATGCTTTCTCTTCTTCTAACATGTTGAATTTCTGAAATATAATGTTCATTTTGCGTCCCATGCGTTACTATAATACTACCCAGATTGGGATGTGTATTAATAAAAAAGTCAACATTGGGAATGAGATCAAAATTGCAAATATCTTCTTGTTGTGAGATCAATAGGATACTACCGTCAAACTCAGAAATATCTGATATGCTTTCAATTTGTTTTACTTCAAATATATAGCCGTATACCTGCTTTATTATTTCTTCATCAAAAAACTCTGGTAAGTTGCCGGTATGTATGATTTGCGTATTTTTCTTCTCCAATAAATTTTTTCGTAGTACCGCAAATATCGGCATTGTCATTGAAGAAAAACTAATGACTTGTTCTGCCTTTTGATGATACATCTTAGCAATAACCCATTCTAACACACAAGATAACGGATGCCCCAGTCTAATGTAATCGAATGCTGTAGGCAACTCACGCAACGATGATGTTTTAGAATCATTGTTGTTAAATAAGATGTCAAACTGATCTAAAAACTGGATTTTGGCCAGCACTTCATCATAAATATCTAGTCGATGGGTAGTTAGATCCACCCAATCGGCTGGCATGTTGTTTAAGACATCTTTAATATACGTTCGTATTTTGTGATCTTGCATACTGTTTACCTTTAGATAAGGCGGCAAATATACGGCAATTTGATTTTTTTTTAAATATTTCAAATCGTTATAAATTTGGTAAATAGTATATAAACGATTTACGATCGATTGTAGCAACTGTTGACGCTAATTTGGAACTTTTGGCTTTATTTGTCAATCTTGTGATGTGCCCCAAAAGATTTTGGCGCTTGCTAGAGAGTACCACCACTTCTATCAAAATACCACCTGTGATATTATCTTCTGGGATCATTGCAAGTGATTATTTATACCCTCATCTACTATTTTTTATTTTGAATATGCACCAGAAGAATACGTTAATTCATAACTGTGGGTATAGATTTCAAAAACAATTCCAAATGGGTCCTCTACGTAGCACATTCTAAAAGGCTTATTATTGGGGTAATACTCTCTGATTGGCATTCTTTGTTTTCCTCCGTAAGACAAAATTTTATCGATTAGTTCTTCTATATTTGGATCTTGTACACAAAAATGAAATAGTCCTGTGTTAAAAGGGTTAAATTCAGGTGCTTCTTTGATTCCGTGAGGAAATGAAAACAATTCAATTCCAATTCCGTCTGAAGTTGCCAAATGTGCAATTTCGAATTCAGTCCAATCATTTCCGAAAACATCAATACACATTTGACCTATAGCAGTTTCTTTTTCTTTTTTGACTGTTGATGGTTCCATAATGATATACCATCCCATTACTTCTGAATAGAACTTTACAGCTTGATTAATATTTGGAACCGTTATTCCGATATGTGAAAATGATTTTGGATAATTTTTGTGAGTTGTCATAGGTCATTTTTTAGATGTCATACTTAATTCATTTTATTGACTTTAATTGATCATATAGTGTTTAGAATTACTAATTAGAAAATTCAAAGTGATTGAACTATTAAATAGAACAAATATTAAGTTTTCTTAGATAAGCCACAATGATAAATATATAGCAAGTAGCGTAAAAAAATGATTATTTTCAGTGTAGCCGTAAGGCCTATTCTTCAATCATTTTACTCTTACTTCAATTCTTTTACTGCCGTTCCGGTAATCTTTATTTTTCCGCCAAATGGCAAGGCTTCTGCTTGATATATTGTTCTTGCCGGTCGTTTGTTTTCTGGAAATAATTCTATATATAATGTATTGATCTCGGGCAAATCTTTTAGGTCATTAAACGCAATATCAATAAAAACAATATCGTCTTTCTCAAATCCTGCACATTTTATAGCAGAAAAAAAATTAGAGAATGCCAGATTCCCTTCTTCTCGTATTGTTCCTGAGACATATTGCCCTTTAACATTTACAGATAATTGACCACTAACAAAACACATGTTATTCACAACAACCGCATGGCTAATAGGGTTTGACCAGTTGGGAAGCCCTACGCCTTTTGTTATATACTTCTTGGTATTCATTTAATTTGAGTTTTTCTGTCAGCTTGTAAGTAACGCTATTTATATAAATCGGAGCAGTCAATGTATACCTGGATCAATGGATTCATCTTTACATTGACGGCTAACTTTTATTTCTGTGCACATAGTACCTCACTAAAAATACAACAATTTGGTCGATCACTGAGCTGTATGATACATGGTTGGTGTTGTATTACATTATTTTACGTTTAAATTTATCATCATCGTACCCATTTTTTACTCGATAATCGAGATTTAAATGTTCCGAGGCTTGTCTCAAAATTAAAATTAGTTTTCAACCGATGCCTCTTGGGCTTGCCTTGAGGTAGTTTACTATTCACCCAAAGATCAATACTCTTTCTTAGCGTTTTTTAAGGCTTTTCATACTTAAGGGAATTTTTTTTCAAAAAAAATATATCTAGTTTCAAAAAATAAAACTCGTACCCTCTATACTTGTATCCAGATAACAATATGTACAGACATATACATATTAAAAACAAAGTAAAACTATATAGTTCCCTTTGTAGTATTGGAAAAAACAAAGAGTTAGCCCTAGAATTTAATTGATTCTCAAAACCGAAGTGATACCCACAAGCTTCGGTTTTTTAATATTCACTTACGAATACAAGTTTATTATAACGTAGATAATAAAAAAATCCGGAATGCTTCTGTCGTAAATTTCTCTGGATTTGACGGGTTTGTGATAGTCCATTGATCGGTTGGATAGTACATTTGATAAACTGTACGTAAACAAAAACAAAACATGAAAGCCAGCAGTATTGCCAATCACGAGAAAACCTTTTTTGAAACCGGTAGAGATTCTGACGGAAAAGAATTTGCTTTAAGAAAAATGACGGTACCTATTACAGGTACACATCTTGTCATGCCTTATATGCAATGCAGGCCTAAAAATGGAGATACGTCGTTTTATATTCAAGAAAAACATCTCAAAACACAGATCGTATTGCATTATACCGCAGGCTATATAAAAGGAGATGTAGCCGCATTATCCAAACCGAATCACCGCGTATCCACTCCCTTTATCATTGCGAGAAACGGTACGATTCTGAATCTCTGGTCTTCGGCCTTTTGGTCATACCACCTGGGGTCGGGAGCAATTGGTGGAAATACCAATGGTAGCAAACGAACTATTGGGATCGAAATGTCTAACATAGGATTTTTAAAAAGAATGGATAATCATTTAGTCACCGTGTATAGTGATACTGATATATATTGTCACGTTAATGAAAAGCAGTTTTATACCAAGCTCGATACACCTTTTAGAGGAGAGTCGTATTATGCTACATTTACAAAAAAACAGTATGATAGTCTACAACTGTTGCTTCAATATCTAACTGCAACCTATAGCATACCCTTAAAGTTTTTACCTAAAAGCAAACGATATGACACCGGAGTGGCCCAGGAGCTGATCAATTTTAAAGGTGTTGTATCTCATATAAATTATAGAGCATCAGGAAAATGGGATATAGGCCCGGCCTTTGATTGGGAAAAAATAGCGCGTTTTATATAACATTAAGTCTCCCGTTTACGGTCGGAAATTTACCGGGATTTGTCGTTTTTGTAATAGTATGATAGTCGTATTGGCGTGTACCTTTGACAATAATATAATAAAACCTAATAATCCCCTTGATTATGAAAAATTGTTTTCCGCATATTTTTGCACTGTTCACTTTGGTTCTTTTAACCGGTTGCGCCAGTTATGCTCCAAAAAATAATGATCTCTCTTTGGTAATATCAAAAACCCAACAAACGATGACCAGTTTAGCAGAAAAATTAAAGGTAAGCGATAATGATACTCTTTTAGAAGAATATAATAAAGTAAAAACGACAAGCAAAGAATTATTTCCACTGCTTATACAATGTAATGAGAAATATGCGCTTACTCCAGAGTATGTATCAGCATTACAAGAAGCCCAAAAAACATTAGATCGGTTAGTAAAAAACTTTGACACAGCCGATAATAAAAAGTTTATGCTTAATGCTATATATCAAGATTATAATGCCAAGCTACAAACCATTAATAATACCGCTCAAAACGATGCCACTACCAAAATTAAAGTGTTGGTAAATTCAAATGAAGAAGAAGGCTTTTTTGTTTTCGGAAAGCTCTCCTACGAGAAAGAGCAACGCATTAAACGTTTTCGATTTAACCGACCTACACAAAATGCATCTCAGGATTTTGTGCCGGGATATTATTTGTTTTGGTTAGAAAAAGATGATCGTATCGGAGAGCCAGAACTGCATCTTATTCTTAGTAATGAAGGCGAAGAGGAAAAAACATTGGTTTTAAAAGCTCCAAAATTATAAAATGATGCAGGTATCAAAACTAAAAGAAATTTGGAAAGAGGTAACGCTGTTGAGTACCTGGATTGCTTCGGTAACAGGAGCCTTTATAATACCTTTACCTTCTTGGCATGCATCAGACGAGAATACGGCTTTTTTAATGAAGTTTGGTGTCTTTATTGCCACAGTGCTGGCTGGATTCTTAATTTTGTATTCTCTCAAAAACAAATCCATCATAAAGTGGACGCGCTTAACTATTGAGTTTCTTATTCTTTTTGTAAGTGTGTATGCAGCATATCATTTTGCTCGCGAAGCCAAAACCCTGCCATATCTAGAAAAGGATATTGTAATTGGTAACGAAATGATTGATAATAACCCATTTGAGGCTTTTGAGACATCACACGGGTTTTTACCTGCAAGAAATGAACAAATGATGGTTTTGCTTGGCGATCCCGAAAAAGCATGGACCAAACAGAGCATCATGTTCAATAGAGTACAACTGATGATTCTTTTATTCTTCTGTTACTTATTTTCGGCTGGGTTGATTATTTCATTTTGTAATCTGATTATTTTACACAAAGAAAAGTATCAAAAAAAAGAATGACATCGTGATGATAGAGATATATCAAAATAAACGTATTTAAACTTTTTGTTTCAATTTGGGAAGTCTAAATGAATTTATTACGTTTTTCATAAACAAAAAAGATATGAATTAAGAAATATTTAAAATTCTTCAGCCTTTAAAGGATTTAACATTTGTAACAGGTTTGATTGAAAAATGATAAGTAGTTTTATAGTAAATTGAAAAAAGCTTAAAACCACGATCACCTGTAACCACATTTTTCATGAATCTTTTTAAAATTTCTTCACATACATTAGAAGGATATTTACAAATACATAAGACCATATTTACTATTGCTTTGGGAGTCGTTTTTTGCCTTAATCTTACACAGGGATTAGCAAATACCAAGAAAATAGATAGTTTATTGCAACAATTAAAATTACATAAAGAGGAAGATACTATAAAAGTAGACCTTCTTAATCTCATTGGTTTTGAATATTGGATAATAGATGCTAATGCGTCGATCACTTTTGGTAAAGAAGCACTTCAATTATCAAGGGTATTGGGATATGTAAAAGGTTTGGCAAAGGCAAATCGGATTATAGGAGTTGCCTACTGGGCGCAAGGCAATCAAAATAAGGCGTTAGCCTATCTAAGCACATCTCACAAATTCTATGATAAAATACAGGATAAAACAGGGCTTGCAAATACAAGACTTAATATGGGTATGGTGTATGCAGATCTCAAAGAATATGAAAAGGCCTTGCACTATTATGAGCAGGCAATTAACCAATTTACAGCGCTGGGATTAAAAGGCAGAATAGCCACGACATTTACCAAAATAGGAACTATTCTTATAGAACAGCACAAAGACACAGAGGCACTGAAATATTTAACCGATGCTTTACAAATGCATATCGCCAATAATTTTACATACGGAATAGCCGAGGCGCATAACAGATTAGGGATATTGTATGTACATAAAAACGAAATCGAACAAGCGCACTATCATATCAAGAAGTCCATGGCTTTGGGTAGTAAAGTCAATGATATTGATGGGTTGACCCATAACCTTATTATTTATGGAAAAATTCTAAGACTATCCAATGTTCTTGATAAGGCGGAAATTAAACTCAATAAAGGGTTAAAACTTGCTAAAGAAAACAATTTAAAAAAGTATGAATTATTTGCATACGAGGAATTGAAAGAACTAAAAAGACAACAGTTCAAGCCAGAAGAAGCTTTTATATTATATGACAAATATAGTACACTTAAAGATTCTCTTTTTAATTCAGAAAAATCAAAGCAAATTGCATATTTAGAATTTGAAAATGAATTAGAGCGTAAGAATAAAGAATTGTTAGTGCTTAAAGCACAGGAAAAAAAAGACAATCTTATTCAGCTTATCTTACTACTTGGAGTTGTAATGATATCTATCTGTGGGGGTATTATTTATAGTATATTAAGGCAACGTTCAAAAAAAAGTAAAGAATTAGCCTCAAAAACTCAAGAACTTCTTGAATCTGCTTATGCTTTGACTCAGAAAGATTTAGAAAATTTAGAATTAAAGCAACAAGAATTAAAACAACAATTAAATTTTAAAAATAAAGAGCTTACTTCATATGCGCTTAATTTCATAAAAAAGAATGAAGTCGTGCGACAATTACAGAGTACTATACAACAGATCAAAAAATCTACTTCTATTGAAAAAAATAAATTGATAGCTGATCTTAATAAAATAATACGCAAAAATTTAAGTATTGATAAAGATTGGGAGGACTTTAGTCGATTTTTTGAAGATGCCCATCAGGGATTCTATACCAAGTTGAAATCAAAGCATGAGGAGTTAAGCACAAACGACCTAAAAATTTGTTCTTTGATTCGATTGAATCTAAATACAAAAGAAATGGCTAGTATTCTTGGCATATCACCAGAGAGTGTAAAAACAGCACGTTATCGTCTTCGTAAAAAGCTAAACTTGGATCCTCAGCAAGAAATTCTAACCTATTTAATACATCTGGAATAAGAATAAGAACACACGTATGATATTGTGGTGTATTACAGAAAAAAAGAGCAAATACTTTTGTAATCAATGTGTTATGTAGCTATGTCTACTTCTTGTACCCCTTTTGTTAACAGTTTATCAGTTCAGGTCTACGTATTGTATACGTCTCTTTTACATAGAATTTCCAAGCTCTCTTTATTTTTGTTCTATCCAAAGATGAGATAAACTATTCCTATGGTATTTATAGCAAACAGAAGAAATTCAATTGCTTTATAACCTATAAAAATTTACAAATTAAATATGATATTATGAAACCCGAAACTAAATATACTAAAAGTGGAGATGTTAATATTGCATATCAGGTTTTTGGTTCTGGTTCTATTGATCTGGTGTACATTCCGGGATGGGTTTCGAATATTGATTGGATGTGGACTTGTCCAGAACTGGTTGATTTTTTACAGGAATTGGGCAAAATGGCCCGGGTTATTCTATTTGATAAGAGGGGTACAGGACTTTCTGATCGTATCATGAAGTTTCCAACCTTAGAAGAACGTATGGATGATATTAGAGCCGTGATGGATGCCGTAGATTCACAAAAAGCAGTTTTGTTTGGACATTCTGAAGGAGGATCTGTTTCGGCATTGTTCGCTGCTACATATCCAAATCGTACTATTTCTCTAGTTACTTTTGGCATATTTGCCAAACGGAAATATGCCCCAGAGTATCCTTGGGCGCCGACCGACGAAGAACGCCAGGAGGTATATGATATGATTGAAAACAACTGGGGAAGTGGAGAGATGAACTTGGAATCACTGGCTCCCTCTAAAGCAAATGATAAAGTGTTTATGGATTGGCTGGCAAGCTATTTTCGTTCTGGTGCGAGCCCCAGTGCAGCCATGATGTTAACCAAAATGAATACTCAGGTAGACATTATCGATATCTTAGGCTCTATAAAAGTTCCTACCTTAATCTTGCAACGTACTCATGATATCGATGTGAAAATTGAAGAAGGACGATTTATAGCCAAACGTATACCCGAGGCAAAATTTGTTGAGTTCGAAGGGAGTGATCATTTGTTTTGGACCGGCAACACCGAAGCAATATTGAAAGAGATGAAGTCTTTTATTCTAGATCTAAGACCAGAACTCATTTATGAAAAACAACTCTTCACCATAATGGTTGGGCGCCTCTTATCATCAGGACTCAATAATCCCGAACATGAAGCACTTATTAGGCAATATGCAAAACAATATAAGGGGAATATAATTGATTATAATTCGCAAACATTCACCATAACTTTTGAAGGTCCTAGCAAAGCTGTACGCTGTAGTATGGATTTAGCTGATGCTATTAAAAGTCTGAATGCACAATTGGCTATAGGGATTCATATTAAAGAGTGTTTTGTGAGAAATTGTATTTGTGAAGAAACTGAAGATTTTGCAGCAACAATATTTAAACAACCTGTACCCGGACAAATTATACTTACTCAAACTGTTAAGAATTTGCTAGTAGGAGTGGGTGTAAGTTTTACATCATACAACGCGATGTTTGAAACCGAAACAGGAGAATCTCTGTTATTATTTAAAGTCGACAAAGAATTGGGACATGATATACAGTCTGATAAAATTAATTATACTAGACTTCCGAAAAATCATTCTTTTCTAAAAAAAGTATTGCAAAACATCAACAATCATTTAAGCAATGACTATTTTGGTGTAGAAATGCTCTGTAAAGAAGTAGGAGTTAGTGAGCGACAATTGCAGCGCAAACTAAAAGCTATTACTAATAAGTCCCCTAATCAACTAATTAGCTCTGTACGCTTGCAACGTGCTAAAGAACTTATTTTGAGTCAACAAAATACAATATCCGAGATTGCTTTTCAAACAGGTTTTTCTAGCCCTTCTTATTTTTCTAAGTGCTTTAAAAAAGAATTCGATATAAGTCCTTCTGATCTAATTGATTAACATTGAATTTCTTATAAATTATAAAACGTGTGCCTTTTAAGAATTTTATATAATCTGTAATTATACATAATTCGTTATGCTATTTTAAATGCTACATTTGAAGATGCAATTGTAGTATATTTATGAAGAAGAAAGAAAATGCAAGTAAAAGAATAAAGAAGCCATGGCCTACTAAAGATGCTATGGAGCAGGTGTATGAAATGAAACTTTGGGGCAGTGGTGAGTCTGACTTTTATTCGGGAGTAGGATCGCATCTTCCCGAAATAGTAAATCCATATATAGATATTTTAATTTCATTTTTGAAATCTTTTACATATCCTCTAGTTGTATGTGATTTGGGTTGTGGCGATTTTAATGTAGGAAAAAAACTAGTAAAGCATACTAAGAAATATGTTGCCGTAGACATTGTGAAAGACCTAATAATGTACAACGAAGAAAAATTTGTAGCTGAAAATTTAGAATTCCGTTGTTTGGATATTGCAACAGATGATTTGCCCGATGGAGATTGTGCCTTATTAAGACAAGTTCTACAACATCTATCAAATACCGAAATACAAAGTATATTAAGTAAGTTATCGAAATATAAATATATTATTTTAACAGAACATTTACCGACAGGCGATTTTGTACCAAATATTGATATTATTTCTGGCCAGGGAATTAGACTAAAAAAACAAAGTGGATTGAATGTCTTAGCGCCACCTTTTAATTTTAGGGTTAAAAAAGAAAAACAATTGTTGGCCGTTATTTTAGATAGATATAAGGGGAGTATAGTAACTACATTATATCAAATTTTTTGATTTTGAATGCTGTTATTTGCGCCATTACGTTAATTTTTCGGCATAAGAAGCCGGTTGTATTCCTCCACCATATCGTTTTGCGATAACTTTAGTAAATTCTGCTCCGAAGAATAAAATGAGACTCGAATAAGAAACCCATAATAGGATTAAAATTACAGATCCTGCAGCACCAAATGTAGACCCTGGATTAAACATGCCAAAATAGATGCCAAGAGCTGTTTTTCCTATCATAAATAAAACGGTAGTGATAAAAGCTCCTAACCAGATATCTTTCCATTTCATCTTTACATCTGGGAGTATTTTATAAATCATTGCGAATAAAATCGTGGTTAATAATAAGGATAGAATAAAATTTACACCTTGGATCAAAACCACGATAAGATCTGGAAAATGAGCGCCGATCCAGTCTGTCATTGCGGTTATTATAGCGGTAAGGATCAAAGAAGTTAATAATAGAAAACCAATCATGAGAACCAGTCCCAATGAAAATATTCGGTCTTTAATCATTTTAAGTATTTCACTTTTGGGTTTTGGTTTTACGCCCCATATTGTATTAAGAGACTTTTGAAGCGAAATAAACATCCCAGTGGCTCCATACAAAAGTGTAACTACCCCTATAACAATAACTAAGATTGATTGTTCTTGATCAACAGCATTTTCTAGCATTACTTCGACTGTTTTGCCTGCATCTAATCCTAAAACAGCTGATATTTCTCTAATGATTTTATCTTTTACTTCAGATTTTTCGTAAAATAAACCCGCTGTTTGAATGACAATAATGAGTAAAGCCGGAAATGAAAACAAGGCATAGTAGCTTACCGCAGCACTCATTTGGAAAGGTTCATGAGAATTCCAGTTTTTAAAAGTGGTTCCAAGTGTTTTGAAGAACGATTGTAAAGGGACTTTTGTCATTTTCATCATAGCCACAATTTAAGGAATAATTTCTTTTATAGTTTTGCCAGAACTACCGTTAGGTAGCGATATATTAAGTAAGAATGCAAGGGTATGTGATATATCAGAAACTACTGTTTTTCGATACGTTTCACCTGCCTTTATATTGGTGCCGTAGAACAACAATGGTACATGTGTATCATACGTATAACCACTACCATGAGATGAACCTGTTTTAGAGTATGCCATGGTTGAAGGTGCTAGTGTATACACAACATCTCCACTTCTTTTTAGGTGAAAACCGTTTTGCAGTAGTGCCGAAACATGAAAGGTATATGTATTATTTTTCAAATTATCGCGAGTGAATACCTGATCTATGTCTTTAAGTTTTAGTAAATAACGTACGATCTCCTGTTGAATTTGAACGGCATTTAACCCTTCTTCTTGAATTAGTTGGGTATTTAGATAAACTTGATTATTCGTACTGGTCTTAATTATATCTTTAATCTTGTACTTAGCGTATATATAATTTTTTAATCCGATATGAATTGATGCTTCTTTAAAGTACCCTGAAGGAACATCAAGTGTATTGAGATATTTCGGTACTTGCGAAGCCCCATGATCAGAAGTCAAAAAAAGTAAATAATCATTGTTGCCAACCTCTTTATCTAAAACGTTCAATAATCTTGCAATGTCAGTATCTAATCTCAGGTAAGCGTCTTCAATTTCCTTAGAGTTTACTCCAAAATTATGACCGATATAATCGGTGCTAGAGAAACTAATTATAAGAAAATCTGTATCTGTATCTTTTCCTAGACGTTCTTCTTTGATTGCAGCTATAGCGAAGTCAGTAGTCAAGCTATTGCCAAAAGGTGTATGTTTTATGATATCGTATTCACCATTAAATTTTTTCAACGTGTCTAAGTCATAAGGAAAAATGGGTTTTTCTTTACCTCTAAAACCTCTTTCATATGCGGTGTCATCTTCTCCACTTTCGCTATAAGAGGTAATTTCATGTAGAGTATCCCAAGTTCTAAAATAGGAATCCGCTTTATAAGATTCATTAAATCGGGTAACCCAATTTGGTAGTGTATTAAGATAATATGATGAAGATATCCAGCTTCCTTGGTCTTTACCCCTAAACCAATAGGCTGCACTGGCAGTATGACCACCCGATAAAATCGCTGCTCGATCTTTTATTGAGATACTAATGGTTTTACCTCTCATCTGTGTATGAAGACGATTTTGATCTGCAATAGTAGTCGTTAAAAGTTTAGAAGGTGACTTTTTGCCCTCGTAGCTGCTAGTGCCAACTGGAGAAACTTTATCATCAACAACACAGTAAGTTTTTTGATCGAGAGATCGATTATACCAACTATTTCCGATGATTCCATGATTCTTTGGGGTAGTTCCTGTAAAAATAGAAGCATGTCCGGGGGCAGTTGTGGTCGGAATGTAGTTAATATGATGATTTTTACAATTAAAACCGTTTTGGATAAGTCTTTTAAAGCCATCTTGACCCAATCGATTATAAAACCTGGGGAGATAATCATATCGCATTTGATCCACTACAATGGCGACGACCAATTTTGGTTTAGGAGTATCATATTGTGATATTGATTGCTTTGCTTGTACGGTTAAACAAAGCATTAGCGACCCATAAAATATTTTGTAAAATAAACTCATAACCTTAATGTAATGAAAATCCTTTTACTGTTTGGTATGTTTTATGGATTAAGATAAAAATTATAGGAATAACGTTATGATTTTAAATCTATACTGTCCATTTTTGTATTGTGGTAATATATGCACGTCATTTTAAACAGTACTTTTTATCTGGGATTTTACTATTCTTTGGTTTTGGGACTACAGTGGCTCAGTCAAAACATACGATTACACCAGCTAAAGAACAGTATGGAATCGATCAGAAAAATAAAATTGCCGTATGGAGCTATGACCTTAAATCAATCGAAAGAGCACAGAAAGATTCTGTACGTGTAGATTTTGATAAAAACGTACAATTTAACGAGCTTGTAGAAAACATATCCTATAATACAAGTTATGGTTTGAATTATAATGGCGTCGCTCTTAGATTATATCTTACAGAATTACCGATTGTAAAAATTACTGTTGATTCTATAAAAGATGAACCAAAAACTTCATCGGTATTCTCATTTTCCAGTAAAGATACTGTGATTAATGCCATAGCCGGGATAGAATATCGAGGTAATATATCATTGAAATTCCCAAAAAAAACGTTCGATCTTGAGTTTTGGCAAAATTCTGAAGATAAAAAATCAAAGGATCTACAGTTTCTTGATTTAAGAGAAGACGATGATTGGATTCTGGATGGACTGTATAATGAGCCTTTACGATTACGATCGTATATGGCAAACAAATTATGGGTTTCAATACATAAGCCTAATTATTTAGACCGGGAGGAAAATGCCAAAAGTGGGATTGATCTCAGCTTTGTCGAAGTATTTTTAAACGATAAATATATAGGAGTTCATGCATTAATGGAGCAAGTAGATCGAAAATTGCTTCAACTCAAAAAATATGAGAATGGAAAAATAAAAGGAGAGTTATTCAAAGCTTCTAGCTACGACGGGGCACCTTCCTTTAAAACCGTACCAAAATATAAAAATATTTTTCCGCATTGGGCAGGATACGAAATTGAATATCCATTTATAAATTACAAAGCACAATGGAAAGACTTATATCGATTCACAAAATTAGTTGTCAAGTCTAAGGAAGTAACGTTTAAGAAAAAAATTGCAGAAAAATTTAATATAAACAATGCTATCGATTACTTTTTATTTATTAACCTGATTCGGGCTACAGACAACCTGGGTAAAAATTTCTATGTAGCAAGATATGATAGAAATATGCCGTATTTTAATATTCCCTGGGATTTAGATGGTATATTAGGTACTATTCAAGATGGAAAAAGAATTTCTACGACAGATGATATACTTAGCAATGGGCTATTTGATAGACTATTAAAAGTTAATCCAAATGATTATCGTAAGCGATTAAAAAACCGTTGGTTTACACTAAGAGATAAAGAATTTAGTAACAAGTCCTTGCAAAACTATATTCAGGGATCTTATGATTATTTTGAAGAAAATAAAATATACGAACGAGAAGCGATCGTATGGCCAACAGAAATACCATTAGAAAATCACCTGAAATATATGCAATCCTGGCTATCCAAACGGCTTCAATATCTAGATCAATATTTTGATGCCTTAGATTAATTTTTTTGAGGTGCTCTTATCAACAAAAAGAGAGCGCGCTTCACCAAAAGAGTCACCCTTTCTATCATATGCATTAACGTTGTTGCGATCACTAACCTATCTTGCACCAATAAATGAAGTTTTGCACTTTTCACACGTATCCTTTTTAAAAATATTTTTAGTATTAACTACAAACATGACAATGGCGTTATCTAATTCTAAACTTTATGATAATAAAATCATCCCGACTATCATATTAAATGAAGCCAGGATTGCATTATCGCATTATCCAGAGTTAGATAATGTTTCTATAGAATTTAAATTTAAGCCTTCATTACGTCAATCTGTTATGAAAGCGCAGCCCAAACTAAATTCTGTTTTTAAGGCAAAGAATAGAAGAGCCTATGTCATATTGATGAGCAAAACATTTACGCTAGACGGAACAACGCTTCATTTGAAAGATATTCCAAAGAATGTACTTATTGGTTGGTTAGGCCATGAGCTGGGTCATATTATGGATTACAAAGAACGCAGTACGCTTAACTTAATCTTTTTTGGACTCAAATACTTTTTATCTGGTAATTATATACGCAAGGCAGAACGCATAGCAGATTCTTATGCTGTGCAAAGCGGTATGAAAGATTATATTCTTGATACCAAATCCTTTATTTTGAATCACAGTGACCTTTCAGAAAAATATAAAGCCAGAATTAAAAGGTTGTACGTGTCGCCAAATGAAATATTGAATATCGTAAAAGAACAACAAGCAAATTAGTTTGAATTTAAGTACCTTTTAGTATTCGATAAAATCAAAAACTATATCACTATGGAAAAAATACTCAATAAGGCTGAGCAACATATATTTGAGCTTTTTAAAAATGCGCTCCCTAAAACTTATCTATACCATAATTATTTGCATACACAGCGTGTCTTCGAAACCGCAAAAGAAATTATTGATAGTTCTGAAACTGAAATTGACAAAGATAGTGAAGAAGCCGTATTGCTAGCAGCTTGGTTTCATGATGCAGGTTATATCAAAGGATCAGAAAATCATGAGCAGAGAAGTGTAGAAATTGCCGAAGAATTTTTAAAAGAAAATAATCTTGAAAAGGGAAAAATATCGTTGGTCAAAGATTGTATTCTGGCAACAAAGTTTGATCAAAAACCTAATTCTTTTTTAGAAGAAATAATCAAAGATGCAGATAGCTCTCATTTAGCGAAGAAGTATTTTACTGAAGTTAGCGAATTATTGCGGCAAGAATTAATGCTTGAAAAAGATATTACATACACTTCAAAGGAGTGGAGAGAAGAAAATATAAAACTATTTACAGAACAACACCAATACTATACCAGATATGCAATAGAAAACTGGGAGCCCAAGAAAAATAAGAATTTACTTAGTATTTTAAAGAAAAAGAAAAAAGGTAAAAAGAAACGTCAAAAAGAAGATCTAAAAGCAAAACTAAAAGCAAAATATAAGCACGAAAGCCCTGAAAGAGGTATACAAACGCTTTACAGGGTAACTCTTCGTAATCATATTAAATTAAGTGATATAGCAGATACCAAAGCCAATATTTTGCTTTCTGTAAATGCAATTATTATTTCTCTGGCACTGGCAAACCTGATTCCAAAACTCGATGCTCCTTCAAATAGACATCTTATGATTCCCAGTTTAATATTGGTGCTTTTTAGTGTAGCTGCAATTATTCTTTCGATAATGTCTACCCAACCTAAAGTGACTGGAGGTGAATTCACCAGAGAACAAGTCACAAATCGTAAAGTGAATTTATTATTCTTCGGAAATTTCTTCAAAATGTCTTACGATCGTTATCAAGAGGCAATTGATGAAGTTATCAATGATAAATCGTATGTCTATAAAATGCTAACTAAAGATCTTTATTTACTTGGGCTGGTGCTAAAGAAAAAATATTCCCTTCTTAAGATAACATACATTGTTTTCACCATTGGAATTATTCTTTCGGTTGTTGCATTTATTTTCGCTTTTGCTAATGTAGAACTTGCAGAAAAGGTGGCAGAACCAATCATTTCAAAATAACGGAAAAGACTATGGCAATAATAGGATCATTAATCAAGGGTGCAATAGAGTTGAAAGGAGCGTTATCTTCAGAACCTAACCACGTAGAAGCACAACAAAAAGTATTGGCAGAATTGCTAAAAACAGCATCAGATACTGATTTTGGAAAGAAGTATCTTTTCGAGTTTATTTTGCTGTCAGATGATGTTCAAAAAAACTTTGCACAAGAAGTACCTTTTTTTGATTATCATCAGCTGTACGAGCAGTGGTGGCATAAGGTTGTTGATGGTAAGGATAATGTTACCTGGCCTGGAAGTCCAGATTATTTTGCACTAAGCTCAGGGACGACTGGCAAAAAAAGCAAGCGTATTCCCGTTACCAACCAAATGATAGAAGCTATTCGACAGGCAGGAATCAAACAGGTTGAGGCATTATCGAATTTTGATTTGCCCTCAGAATTTTTTGAAAAAGAAATTATGATGCTGGGTAGCTCCACTGATTTAGAAGAAAAAGATGGTCATCTTGAAGGAGAAATTAGCGGTATTAGTGCTAGTAACATTCCTTTTTGGTTTGAGGGATATTATAAGCCAGGAAAAGAGATTGCACAGATCGATAATTGGGATCATCGTATTCAACGAATTGCAGAAAAAGCAAAAAATTGGGATATTGGCGCATTAAGCGGAATCCCATCGTGGATGGAGTTAATGCTGCAAAAGGTAATCGACTATCATCATGTAGATACGATCCATGATATCTGGCCCAACTTGCAAGTATATACTTCAGGAGGAGTAGCTTTTGCTCCTTATGAAAAAAGCTTCAACAAATTACTGGCACATCCAATTTCTGTGATTGATACGTATCTGGCTTCTGAAGGATTTATCGCTTATCAAGAACGGCCAGAAACAGACGCGATGAAGCTGATTACGAATAATGGTATTTATTTTGAATTTGTTCCTTTTCAACCAGAATATATTAACCAAGACGGTTCGCTTAAACAAGATGCTCCTTCGATTACGATAGCAGATGTAGAGACCGAACAAGATTACGTTCTGTTGCTTAGCACAGTATCTGGGGCATGGCGATATATTATCGGCGATACCATTGAATTTACCGATGTAGAACGGGCAGAGATTAGAATTACCGGAAGAACAAAATTTTTTCTCAACGTAGTTGGATCACAACTGTCTGTAAATAAAATGAATGCTGCACTAAGGGAGATTGAAGAAAAATATAGCACAGAAATTCCAGAATTTACATTAGCCGCTACCAAAATTAATGATGAGTTCTATCACCATTGGTATTTGGGTACAGATGCTCAAACAGACAACAAGACACTAGCCAAGGCTTTAGACGAAAGCTTGAAGAATGCAAATAAAAATTATAAGGTGGCTCGTAGCAAAGCCCTAAAAGGAGTGAAAGTAACTAAGGTTCCCGTTGAGCTGTTTGCAGAATGGAGCGGATCTCAAAAGAAAAAAGGGGGACAAGTTAAAATGGAGCGAGTAATGTCTGAAGAAAAGTTTGCCCAGTGGGAAGCTTTTGTTTTGGATCATGTTTCGAACTAAATTTTTTTCTATGAATTATAAATTTATAATAGGTATACTTACGTTTTTAGTTTCTAGCTGCGCACTGTATGAACCAAAATATAGAGAGCCTTTTGATGAGTCGATTGTACCTCAGGGTAAAGAAATCGAAAAGACTTTTTATCTGATCGGAGATGCCGGATACGCACAAGAAGGTAAGAGTACTCCAGCTTTACTAGCACTAGAAAAATATCTCGAAAATAACAAACAAAAAGGAAACTACGCTATCTTTTTGGGAGACAATATTTATCCAGATGGGATGCCAGAAGAGGATGAAAAGGATCGAAAAATAGCTGAGCACAGGTTAGATGCTCAAATCGACGCTGTTAAGAATTTTGACGGTCAAATCTATTTCATACCAGGCAATCATGACTGGTATAACGAAGGTTTAAAGGGTTTGGAACGAGAAGAACAATATTTTGAGAAGAAGCTTGCAGACAAGAAAGTCTTTAAACCTTCAAAAGGTTGTGCTCTGGAAAGTATTGACATTACCGATAATATCCAATTAATAATATTAGATTCTCAATGGTATCTTGAAGATTGGGATAAGCACCCTACCATTAATGATAACTGTCCAGAGATTAAAACTCGTGAGGCCATGTTTCTTGAGATCGAGAGTGAATTAAAGAAAAATCAGGATAAAACTATCTTGTTTGCATTGCATCACCCTTTGTATACTAATGGTGTGCATGGTGGAAAATACGCACCGGTAAAACACGTTTATCCTTCTCAAAAGAAATTACCATTACCGGTACTTGGATCATTAGCAATGCAAATTCGAACCGCTGGAGGTATTTCTACTCAGGATAAGCAAAACAAACAATACAAATCACTGGTTAAACGTTTGTCAACAATTGCAAAAGGTGCAAATCGGGTTATTTTTGCCTCTGGTCACGAGCATTCTATACAGTATATAGAGCATGAAGGAGTAAAGCAAATTGTCTCAGGGTCAGGAGCTAAAAATTCATATGCCACGTTAAGCAATGATGGACTCTTTGCTTATGGTGGTCAGGGGTTTGTACGATTAGATGTGTATAAAGACGGTTCTTCATGGGCTACCTATTTTGGAAGTACGAATAACGAACCTCATTTGCTTTATCGAAAAGAGATTTATAAAGAAATACCCGAGTTTGATCTCTCTTCGGTTCCGGAGGTTACTCAGCAAACTGTTTTTGCTTCGGTATATGAAAAAGAAGATACAGATAAGTCAGAGTTCTTTGAAAGTATATGGGGTGACCGCTATCGTAGTCTGTACGGTAAAAAAATTAAAGCAAAAGTAGCGCTCCTAGACACGCTTTATGGAGGGCTTGAAGTAGTACGAAAAGGCGGTGGAAATCAGACACGATCCTTGCGTTTGCAAGATAAAGATGGCAAACAATATAATATGCGCGCGCTGAAGAAAAGTGGGGTTAAGTTTCTACAGTCTGTTGTTTTTAAGGATGCTTATCTGGAAGAGTCTTTAGAAAACACTATCTCAGAAGATCTTTTAATGGATTTTTATACCGCCGGACATCCTTATATTTTTACCATAATCCCGGAGTTATCTAATGCGGTAGGTATTTTTCATACCAATCCAAAAATTTATTACGTCCCAAAACAAAAAGCCTTAGGGAAATATAATGTCGATCATGGTGGGGAATTATACATGATCGAAGAGCGACCAGAAAAAAATCATAAAGATTTATCGTCTTTTGGTAAACCAGACGATATAGAGAGTACTTCCGATGTGTATGAGCGTTTGCGTCGGGATGAGAAATATAAAATTGACGAACCGTCCTATATAAGAGCAAGAGTTTTTGATATGTTAATTGGCGATTGGGATCGTCACGAAGATCAATGGAGATGGGCCGAGTTCGAACTGGAAAATGGAGATCATATTTTTAAACCGATTCCTCGAGATCGGGATCAGGCGTTTTCTAATTTTGATAGTGGTTTTTTAGGAACTTTAAAAGGAGTGTTGGGATTTGCGAATCAATTTCAGGAGTATGACGAAGAATTAAAAGAAGTAAAATGGATGAATGCTGCGGCTACCAAATTAGATCGTACTTTGATTCAAAGTAGTGGGAGAGAAGAGTGGATAAAACAGGCAAAACATATTCAGGAGAACTTGACCGATGAAGTAATCGAAAGCGCCTTTGAAAACATTCCTCTGGAAGCCAGGGGGGAAGATGCGGATAACATCAAGAAAAATTTAAAAGGAAGACGAGAAAATTTAGAAAATATTACAAACAGATACTACAGTTTTCTTGCAAGCACAGCCACAGTTACGGGTACTGATAAAGATGACTTTTTTGATATTCGACGTATGAAGAATGGAAAAACCAGGATAGTCGTTTATAGAATAAAAGATGAAGAAAAAGGAACTGTAGTAAGTGATAAAATTTTTAATAAAAAAGATACTAAAGAAATCTGGATATATGGTTTAGATGATGATGATGTTTTTGAATCTTCGGGAAAAGCCGATAACCCAATTCGTGTTAATATTGTTGGAGGACAAAATAATGATATTTACAGATTCGACAAAGGTCGAAACATTGCCGTCTATGATCATAAAAGCAAACCCAACACTATTGAGAAAAAAGGAGGTGCGAAAATTCGCTTCACCGATAATTATCAAATTAATAATTATGATAAAAACAAACATACTCTAAAGGGTTCTTCTATCTCACCGGTCATTGGTTATAATCCTGATGATGGCGTTCGTGTTGGCCCCATGACAATTCTTGCTATCGATGGTTTTCATCGTAATCCTTTTTCCAGTAGTCATACCCTTTCAGGAGGGTATTATTCTGCCACCAATGGTTTTGAGCTTGGTTATCGCGGTGAATTTGCAAGTGTGCTCGGTAAATACCATGCGTTGATAGATGCTCGATACACCAGTCCGGATTTTACAGTTAATTTTTTTGGATTTGGAAACAACACCGAAAATAATCAGGACGAACTGAGTTTTGATTACAATCGAGTAAAATTAAGTACCTACAGTGTCTCTGTTGGGGTAGCAAAAAATGGAAGGTTAGGAAGCTTTTTTGAGTACATCGCAACCTTTGAGGGGATAAGAATTGATGATACGCCAAATCGCTTTATAACATTAGAAGCCGATTTGCAAGATTCTGAAGCATTTGATCGAAAGTGGTTTGCAGGTGTAGACGGCACGTACCGATATGAGAGCTATGACGTAGTGCTAAATCCAACGAGCGGAATGAAGTTTGAAATCAACGTTGGTGCCCGAATGAATGTCGATGATACTGACAGAACTTTTGGCTATATCAAACCTCACCTAAGTTTTTATAATGCCTTAACCAGAAACCGTAAACTTGTATTGAAGACAGCTGCACAAGGCCAGTTTAATCTTGGAGAAAACTTTGAATTCTATCAGGCAGCACAGTTAGGAGATGAAAATCTGCTTCGGGGATATAGAACAGAACGTTTCTCAGGAAAATCTTCTTTGGCAGGTAGTGTAGACATTCGCTATAGTTTCGACAAATTTAAAACACCAATTTTACCATTACAAATCGGGATATTTACAGGCGCAGACACAGGAAGAGTCTGGGTGAGCGGAAATGAAACATCCGATCAGTGGAACAGTGATTACGGTGGCGGTTTTTGGATCAATAGTGCCAACTCGATAAACGGAACCTTTAACTTATTTACCGGCGAGGACGGTACACGATTTTCATGTGCTCTCGCTTTCAAATTTTAATTGACCTATGTATAACCTATTTAATATAAAAAAATGAAAAAACTTACTTATAAAAATGTTTTAGTGCTCTTAGTACTTTTATGCACGTTAGCTTCTAACGCTCAAGATACAGCATCACCGTATCATACAGATTTCTGGACAGACGGAGCATGGTTGGCAGGTAGTCTTGGTGTAAGTGCGTATGGATTAGTTTCGGTGATCAATAAAGACGATTTAACGTTACAAGAACTACAAGATCTTAACGAAGATGATATTATAGGAATTGACCGATGGGCCGCTGGTTATCGTTCTGAGAGCGCTAATCGTCTTAGTGATATTCCTTTTTATACCTCTTTTGCGACTCCGTTTTTATTCCTCTTTAACCAACAAACCCGCAAAGATGCAGGTCAATTATCTGTCTTATTCGTAGAAACTATGGCTACTACAAGTGCTCTTTTTACCGTTACTGCGGGATTAGTACAAAGAAGCCGACCATTGGTTTATGATCCTACTTTAGAAATAGGTGAACGTTTAGACAATGATAATCAAAGATCATTCTATAGTGGTCATGTTGCGGCATCTGCAGCGGCTACTTTTTTTGCGGCTAAGGTGTTTAGTGATTATTTTCCCGACTCTAAAGCTAAACCATTTGTATGGGCAGGTGCGGCTCTTACTCCTGCTGTTGTAGGCTATTTTAGAATAGAATCAGGGAATCATTTTCTTACCGATGTTTTGTTAGGATATGGATTGGGAGCTGCTGCTGGAATATTAGTCCCAGAATTGCACAAGAAAAAGGATAATAATCTTAAAGTCTCTGCAGGAATCAACTTTGAAGGCCAACAAACATTTTTGATTTCATATGATTTTTAAATATATTCAGAACTAAGATCTAGTGCAATAGCAATACCCAAATTACGTACAACAAATAAAACCGATATGTATACCTTTAAATGTTACATAATACTGCTTTTGGCGGCAATTACTACGATACAAGTAAATGCTCAACTCACTGATATTGCTAGAGTAGAATATACATATTTTCCACAGCGCGGAAGTGATAATTCGTTTAAAAGATTTAGGTCTCTAATTAATTTTCCGATTAAATTAAACGAGAAAGGAAGCTATCTCGTAACTGGGTTAGAATATAGAGGTGTAAATTTTGATTACGAGGATATAACGTCTTTTGACGTATCTGGTTTTGATAGATTAAGGTCAGTAGAGATAACTCTGGGATATACTTTTAAGCTTAAGAATGATTGGCGTTTTGCTATCAAATCAGGGGTTATGGCTGCCTCTAATTTTGAGACAAGTAAACTTATACAAGACGATTTATTATATTCCGGTGCTGTTTTTCTTATTAAAGACCAGGGTGATATTGAAAACAAAACACCCTGGCGTTTAATTTTGGGCTTACAATATTCAACCACAGCAGGAAGACCATTCCCGCTTCCTATTGTAAATTACTACAGAAAGTTTCACCCTTCCTGGTCCTATGCTGTAGGAGTCCCTAAGACGAATATCAAATATTCGATAAACAACAAAAACAGCTTACAATGTTTTGCTACCCTCGATGGTTTTTATGCTAATCTACAAGAAAATAGAACGGTAACCTCTACAGATCCGCTTCAGGATAATGAAACTGCTAGTAATATTTCAATGTTAATAGCTCTTGCAGGCCTTGGTTATGAACATTTGTTTACACAACATCTGGTGTTCTATACGTATGTTGGGTATACCATACTTAATGATATTCGCTTGCGAGATGCAGATCAAGAAAATGTATTAACTGTTAATGATAAGAACAGCTCATATATTCGAGCTGGGCTTAAATTTAAAATCTGATTTTTTAACTATACCATTTAACATGTACTTACTAGTGTAGAAGTAAGAATACTACATTTAGGGCTAGTATCTGAAAAAGGCTATACCTATACCGTACATGTAAATAAACCATTTTCCAGAGTATACTCAACACCAGATCTTAATTTTACCTTTTTTATTCCTTGAACACCATTTGTGATTCCATTAGACATTAAAGATCTTTTATAAAAAAAAATTGGATAGAGACCGACACCTTCAAAAAATAATTTCTGTGGTAGTTGATTCTTGGTGTGTTCATTTATTTTCAAATTCAAATCCTTATTGAGTATAAAATGATTTGTTTGAAATCTAATTGTTTTAGTAATTATTTAATCTTAACTCCAGTATAAAGCTGCGTGCTAAAGTCCAGGTAACAGCAATATCTAATCTTATATCGGCAAAATTAATCCGAGTTCTATTTTTTAGCAAGCTAAAAGATAATGGATGGATTACGATTTTGTGAAAATATCACTACTCTATTAAGAGGTACAGCAATAGGTTGAGTGTTTTTATAAATCATAGCTTGTAGTAGTATTTCTAATGAGCTTTTCATAATAAGTTTTTTACACAATATCTATTATTGAAAACACAAAAAGCTTGTCTACATAAGACAAGCCTTTGTGTATTCTTAAGCGTTCAGATTTCTAAAACATAAATCCAACACCAGCAGAAAACACAGAATTTCGAACATCTGTACCTTCTATGATTTCTGAAAATCCGTAAGTATATCTGGCTTGAATAAAAAATCCGGA
Source organism: uncultured Aquimarina sp. (assembly GCA_947497175.1). Taxonomy (GTDB): domain Bacteria; phylum Bacteroidota; class Bacteroidia; order Flavobacteriales; family Flavobacteriaceae; genus Aquimarina. Next base: position 246,199 of record CANMFM010000006.1, read on the forward strand.
TGTTAATTTAAATTCTGCACCTGCGGCAAGCTGAAAATCAAAATCTTTTATTCGGTTAGTATCAAAATCTCCGCCGTCTCCGGTAGGGTCTATATCTACTTCTTCATTAATTTTGAAACCAAACTGTGGCCCTGCGTGAATATTTAAACCTTCGATGAGATAAATTTTAGCTAAAAGTGGTACTTGAATGTAATCAATCTGAAATTCTGCCTCGGGTGTTAAAGGAATTCCTGCGAAAGATATTTCTTCAATATCAAATCCTTGCCCAGAGTAAAACACTTCTCCTTGTAACGCGAATTTTTCTGCTATAAAAGTCTCTGCTACAAGCCCCGCATAAAAACTTGTTCTTGATTTGGGATCTTCAAAACCGTCTCCAGTAATTGTTGAAAAATTAACTCCTCCACGAGCTCCTAACTGAAATTTGCTTTCTGCATCTTGAGCAAATAATACTACTCCACATAAAAGAAAAGTAAAGAATAATACTGTTTTTTTCATCATTGTATGTTTTTGTTTATAATTTTTGTTTGATCAAAATTATAGCGAACACACATTAGTGATTGACCCAAAAACCCCAGTTTTTAACTCATTAGATAATAGAATTAAGGTTTAACAAAATTTAAGATATTTAGATTTGAGAGTGCTAATTTTGATATGAAATACCTAAGAAAAATTTATAATAAAGGGCTAAAGAACCTAGCAATACCTTCAGACAATTTACGTTTTAAAGGGCGGTTTTTATACGTTTCATATTCAAGAAGTACGCTTTCTTCACAATCCCGTATAAAATCCTGGCATACACTTTCTGCAACTTCATTATCATAAATCAAAGCATTGGTCTCAAAATTATGCTCAAAACTTCTGTGGTCAAAATTTCCAGAGCCTACAGAGGCAATCTCGCCATCCATAACGATTACTTTACTATGTAGAAAATCATTTTTCTGTTGATAAATTTCAATTCCTAAAAACAACAATTCTTCAAAAAATGAGAGCATACTATGCTTAGCCAGCCAGGAATCTGATTTTTTTGGGACCAGTAATTTAATCTTAACACCACTAAGTGCAGCTATTCTAAGAGCCTCGAGCATGGCGCTGTTAGGAATAAAATAGGGATTAGATATATAAATGTATTCTTCTGCTAAATTAATCATCTTTATGTACTGTTGCATGATCGAAGGATGATCCGTATCTGGTCCGCCTGCTACGATTTGTACGATAACATCGCCTTGTTTTTCGATCCCTGGGAGGTACTTGTCTTTTAATAACAGTTCTTGATCGCTGGCAAAATAATAATCCTTGATAAAAACACGGTGTAGGCTATCTACTGCCGGACCTCTTACGTATAGATGGGTATCATCCCATATGCCTAATTCTGAATGCGAGTCAATGTACTTATCAGATATATTGACCCCCCCGGTAAAACCAACTTTTCCATCGATTATAATAATTTTTCTATGGTTTCGATAATTTAAAGTGAATAAAAAACTTCCAAAATGTAGTGGCATAATAGGGTACACTTTTGCTCCTATGTCTTTGAACTTTTTCTTTGCTTTTTTCCGTAAAGAATAACTTCCAATGGCATCGTAAAGAATCCTAACTTCTACATTATTTTCTAGTTTTTCTTTTAATAGCTCGTATAATCTATCGAATAACTCTCCTTCTTCAAAAATATAGTATTGTAGGTGTATAAATTTTTCTGCTTTTTGTAGTTCGCTAAAAATTAAATCAAAAGTCTCTTCTCCACTTTGTAAAATTTTGACCTCATTAGAGGGTTGAGTAACAAAACCTGAGCTGTTTTTTAGTAATTTAGATAACCTAACACATTTTCTGTTCTTAAATTCAACCTTTTGTTCTTTAATTAGTTCATCGCGAAATTTTTTGTCATATAATTTTCTTTTTACGGTTTCTTTTAACTTGAAGAATTTAAATTTTCTACGATTGATGCCGAAAATCACGTAAAATAAAATTCCTAAAAATGGGAAAATCAATACGATAAGTAACCAGCTTAATGACTTGGTCGGTCTGGAGCTATAAAGAATAATATGTATAATCGCCAAAAAAGTGAGAATTCCATAAGCGCTAATGATAATGATCATATTCAATATACTTTTTATTATTTATACTCTTACAACTATTTTAAATGAGTTACCATTTATTTGAATTGGATTATTTCTATTTTGTGTAGTGTTGTACCTTTAAAGAAACAAAAAATTAAGCTATTATGGGAGTCATTTCTACAGACAAAAGTAAAATTACGTTAATATATAATTCTAAGACTTCTTTGGGTAAACAAACTTTTGGTTATGTGAATGCTGCCAAAAAAGAGATCTTGGCGATCGATACGGCTAAAACCAATATTCCCGGTACACAGTGGGTAGAAATAACCGATAATTTGGGGATTCATATTTCTACATTGATAAACAAACAGCATCCAAATTTTCAAGGGTCATATAATCCAGATATAGAATTAGAAACAAACGATTGGTTAAAATTAATAGATAAACACCCTGAGATTATTGAGAATCCTGTTCTTATTCTGGGAAGCAAATTTTACAAATTAGAAAATCCTTCTGATTTTGTTAACCACATAGAATCAGATAGTGCGGCGGTTTCAAGAAATCCTGCAGAAAAGAAAGAGAGGTAATTTTTACCTCTCCTTCTTTTCTGAGATTGTTTTCTTGTCCAAATTAGGTCTATCAGGTTTCTTAGTTGGTTTTCCCAAATCGGTAAGAGGTTTTTCTCTTTCTTTTTGTTCAAATTTTCTTTCCATAATTTATAAGTATTTTGAGTCTAACGATATATTGAAAACATACGCTATAGACGGTGTGAACTTTAATAGTTCACAAAGATTAGATAAATATATATACACATGAATGTAAATAAAGCAGCAAACAAACATATAGCTGCTTTAAAAGCTATTTTAGTGTTTATTTTTTTTAATACATTCATTCTGAGCTGTTTTTCGAATTTGCAAAACAATTTAGTCAAGAAAACCAGATAACCTCATGCCTTTGTTACCTGGTTTTTCTTTTGTAAAAATTTTCCCTTCTTACTTTTTTAATTGTTGTCTGTTGCATCTTCTGCTGCATCTTCTATCTCTTCAGCACCATCTTCAATAGCGTCTCCTACATCTTCAACAGCATCTTCAACTTTTTCGCCTGTACTTTTCTTTTCTCTACAACTTATGGTTGTCGATACAATTAAACAAAAAGCGGCAAATGTTAATAGTATTTTTTTCATGGTTTATTAATTTATGGTTAGTTATGCTCTGAATCTTTTTCCAAATATTAAAGATAGAATGAAAAGCACGATAAAAATGAAGAATAAGATTTTAGCGATGCTTGCAGCTCCTGCAGCAATACCACCAAACCCTAATACTCCAGCGACTAATGCCAGGATTATAAAAATAATTGTCCAACGTAACATAATTTATATGATTTAGTTATAAAAAAACCTCTTGGTTTAAGAGTGATTTGATTATCAAATCTTTCTGAAGTAAATTTCACTAATTATGTCGTTAATCCTTAGCTGTATCACTAGTTTTGTTGACTCCTTTACTTAAATTAAGAATTGTTGATAAATACTATATAAATTAACCGTATCTTTAAATACTAGCAATTATCAACGGGGGCCTTAATGAGAAAAAAAATTGAAATTAAAGATCATAATGTAAGTAACATAGTAGTAGAATTGTCAAAAAGTCTTGGTGTTAATTACGATAAATCTGATCACGAATGTTGCTTGAAATTACCTGATGAATTTGGTTCTGGCTACGTACGTTCTTTTCAATTTGATTTTGGTATTGGAGTAGTTGAAACAGATTATTTATTGAAGAAAGATTTCCATTTTGAATTGAAAAAGGGAGTGGTTCATCCTTTAAAGATTATTTTTAACAGAGAGTCTGGTTTTTATCATAAATTTGAAGATGACGACGAGTTTCAAGAAGTGAGACGCTTAGAGAATGCCATGATATCGAGTACACCTAAAAACAATCATGTATTTAAGATTCCTGCCGACACTCCCATTTGTATTTTTAGCCTGGAGATCGATCGCAAGAAGTTTGAACAAAAAATAGAATCTTTTCTTCCTGATATGAATGAAGATCTTATCGGGCTATTTCGAGATGTCAATGGGATCAATCAGTTTTTTTATAAAAAGTATTATAGTCTCGAAATCTCTAAATTTATTTCTGAGTTTACTGAATGTGAACTTACGGGTTTTATGAGATATGTCTATCTAGAGGGTAAAGCTTACGAGATTTTGACGCATCAGTTAAAACAATATTTGGATGACTTAAACGAACCAGAAAAAAGGATTATTCTACGACAGGCCACTATAGAAAGTATCGAAGAAGCGGTATCTATCATAAGAGATGAAATTGATAGTATAGGTAATATTCCAAATCTAGCGCAACGTGTTGGTTTGAATCAGAATACGCTTCAAAATGGTTTTAAGCATCTTTATAAAACTTCGGTTAACGAATACATTACTAATTATAGAATCGAAACAGCAAAGGATCTTCTAGAATCTTCAAACCTAAATATTACCGAAATCACATATAAAGTAGGGATCAACTCTAGAAGTTATTTTGCAAAATTGTTTAAAAAGCGATTTGGGGTGAATCCTAAGCAATACCTTAATCAGGTAAGAAATAAAGATCAAGGAACACAATCTGCCTAATTGCTTTTGGATCAATATTATATCCCATAGAGCGCATATATCTACCAGAAATACTATATAATTTTCTTTTTGAAACTGACCAAAAGTGTTAGTATCTGTTTCAAAATTGTCAATCTGTTTAATGTAAATCTATTTTTTTTGTACAAAACAAAAAATAGTACAAAGAATTTAGTAGCAGAATGCAAAAGATTGAAATAAATAGCGTCGATGGTGCGGAGATTTTAAAACAATTAAATCGTCATTTAAACGGTGAATTAACTCAGCGATGGGGAGAACACATTCTGGAGTTTAATAATGATTTAGGTGTTGGAGTAGTGCGTACTATCGCATTTGATTGGGGAGTTTCATTAGTGGATTATGACGTTAATTTTGTTGAAGATACTAAGATCATTTTCAATATCGAAAATGCCAATCCTATAGAGTTTATTTTTATATCTGAAGGAAAGCTTGAATATATTAATGACTCTGAAGAACGACCACTTACATTTGAGCGATACCAAAATATTATTATATCAACAAAGAAGCTTACAAAGGAAACCTATATTTTTCCTAAAGCAGCATCGGTTAAGGTAAATTTCATTTATGTACTGCCTACAGAATACGCTAAGAAAAAAAATAATAATTTATCGTATTTGAGTAAGAGCTTGTTTTCTGCCTTTACCGAAGAAAATGAAAATTCGCCATATAAACATTACGGTAATTTTAATTTGAAAATTGCCGATCAAATTAAGCAATTACACGATAGTCATGAGAGTGGCATCGTGCGTACACTATCCATTGAGGGGCAACTCAATCTTATTTTGGCAATGCAAATGCTTGAACATAATAATTATGAGAATGGTTTAGCTTTACCGGATTCTTTGTCTAAAGAAGACATAAAAAAAATCCATAGCTTATCAGAATATATTATTGATAATATTTCTGAGCCTTTGTCGGTTAGTGCATTGGCAACTAGAGCAGGTCTTAGTCCAAAAAAATTACAACTTGGTTTTAAGGTTTTATATTCTAAATCTGTAAACGAATACGTGAGGCAACTAAAATTAGAGATTGCCAGAGATTTTATCAAAAACACCAATTATTCTATCTCAGAAATTGTTTATAACATCGGTTTTAAGAGCAGAAGTTACTTTTCTAAAATATTTTTTGAGCGATACGGTATTCTACCTACGGAATATCGGAAAAAGATTAAAACTCAGTAATGGAGTTAATAAATTGTGTTTTTGAATCAATTTACCAGTTTATTTCTGAATTAAATTTACCTAACAAACCAAAAGTAAAAGTATTCTATACTTTAGAAGTTTGGTTTGAAGAAAATACGTACCCGAATCTAAATTCTAACATTGTTAATGAATACCAAAAGAGCTATTGTCAACTTAAAATTTAAATCAAGTTTATCTGTTGAAAAAATAAACGAAGTATCCAAAGAGAGAAAAATATTATTAAGGAATACAAAAGGACTAATTTCAGTTTTTTGTTACACAAATGAAGAAACCAAAACCATTGGCGGAACGTTCATTTTTGAAAGTATTCAACTAGCCCATCAATATTTAGGGCAATTTTTAACAGAGGGTATTGGTCCAAAATATGGAGTGATCCCAATGACTTTAAAGATCGACATAGGTAATTTGAGAGAAGAAATTAAGGGTAAAAATGTTCAGCAATCCAATATTAGGGAATAGGGATACCTTCATAATATACAGGGTCTAACATAGAATCATAAGAAATATCATTCTTAAAGAATTCTTTAGCAATAGGATGCGCTTGTAAATCCAGATCTTCAGGATTGTCAAGAATATAATCAATTTCTGTAGCAGCGGCCTTTCTATCCAGCCATGTATTATTAAAAGACTCAGAGATAAATAGAGGCATCTTTGCATTTAAATTCTGAATTTTACCAACAATGCCAGAAGCCTTTGTCATTATCATAGAACATGTAATAAAACCATCGTTTAATACATTGTAAATTCCAGCGATATAGAAAGGTTTTTTTGAATCTGAATACACGTAATATGGATACAAAGAACCATTATATAAATGGTAAATATAAAACCCCGTGACGATAATAACACAACGCCGCTGGCGGTAGGATTCTTTAAACAGTCCATTAGAATTTAAATTTCCCTTATATATATTAAGCGTATCTAATACCTTTTGAAAATCAGACCATTCTCCTTCATAATTGGCTGGTAAAAGTCCCCATATGGCATACGATATGTGATCAGGCTGATCAGTGGTAATTACAGATAAAGTAGATTCTTCTGTACCATCTATCACAGAACTTGGTGTGTAAAGTCTCGGAAACTTGTAAGAAATACCCAGTTCTCTTTCAATCATTTCTCTCTCTGCTATATTTGAAATCTTTGTATACACTTTCTCCGAATTACAAATGCAAGTAAATAAAAGTTGTTTTACATTTTTGTCTCGAATCATTTAATTACTAACACTTTCAATAAAATTAAACGTTAAAATTCTCTAATTGTTGGCTTTTTGTCACAACAGAGGTAATCAAAACCTTAATAACGATAAGTTAAGGTGCAATAACCTGTTATTTTTGTAGTATAGTTTTCTTCTTAACTGTTTGAAAATCAAATTATAAATTCTTAATAGGGGGCATCATGAATAAGGTACAGAATGAAATTTTAAATAACTCTTCCAAGTTAAATGTTCTAAAAGAACATCTTGAAGGAAGTATTACAACTAATTATGATATTCACACACTAACTTTAGAGCCAAAGTTGGGTGACGGGCAAGTGCGATATACAAATTTGCAAAACGGCTTACAATCTTTTGATTTCAATCTCAAGCTGCATAGGGATATTGAGATCCCTATCGATTCAATTGCGTCAGACTCACTTCAGTTTTTATACTGTTTGGATGGCCATTGTTTTCATCAATTTGAGTCTCATGAGAAATTTACACAAATAGAACAGTTTCAAACAGCTGTTGCGCATAGTGACAAGGGGGTATCAAGCAAGATTATAATAAAAAAGGAAAACCACTTATTACTGAATATTATTTGTGTAAATAAGAAGGAGTACTTTGAAAAGTTTAGTAAAGAGGATAATCGATATGACAAAAAACTTCAGGGTTTATTATATGATATAAAGACAAAGTCTAAACACTTTCACCGGGGTAATTATAGTCTGAAGATTGCAGAACAATTAAAACTTCTATTTGGAATTGAGCATTCTAATGAGATTTCTGAGTTGCTATCTCAAAAAGGAAGGTATTATTTAATATTAGCAAAGCATATTGAGAAGTTTCATGCAGAAATTGAAAGTAACTCAAATACCAGTGGGCTTTTAAAGAATGAGCTGAAAATGATTTCCGAGATCAGTGATTTTATCAAAATGTACCCGGAAATCCAGCACACGATAAAAACCTTGTGTTTAGAGTCGGGATTATCACCTGCCAAACTTCAAGAAGGATTTAAATTTATGTTTGAAAGAACCGTGTCTGATTTTGTAAGAAATGTACGCCTGGAAAAAGCAGAAAAACTCATCATGAATACAGATCTTACCATATCCGAAATCGTGTACTCGGTAGGACTAACCAGCAGAAGTTACTTTTGTAAAATATTCAAGAAAAAATATAAGTGTAGCCCTAAAGAGTATAAGCTGAAATATACGGCTGCAAACAAAAATGGACCCATATCTTCTTAGTTTTAATCCATTGAACCTCTCTAATACATTAAAAAGACTTATCATCAAATGATCTTAGTGTTCTAAATAGAATTTGATCATTAATCTTTATATGTTTTTTTACCTGAATTATTAAATGCGTTATCCAATTGTGTAAATGAGTTAATCTGACTAAACTATCTCATTAATTTTGTAGTAACTTAAAATTTTTAATTATGAAAAAACTAACAATATGCCTTGCGCTATCTGCTTCCGTATTATTTACAAGTTGTCTGGGTTCTTTTAGCGCTTTTAATGGATTAAAAGACTGGAACAATGACATAACTGATAGTAGATTTGTCAATAATTTGGTTTTTTGGGGATTAAATATCATACCAGTTTATGGATTGTTTTTTATAGGGGATGTTTTGATATTTAACGTCATCGAGTTCTGGAGTGGCTCTAATCCTATAGCAATGAATGAAGGTGAAAGCGAAACACAAATCGTAGAAAGGGATGGCAGTACTTTTAAAATGACGGCAACAAAAAACAGACTTCAAATCAATATCATCGACGGAAAAAGAAAGGGAGAAAAACTTGATTTGGTGTATAGCCCATCACAAAAATCCTGGAGTGCCGTAAAGTCTAACGGAGAAGTGATAAAACTTTCTTCGTTCGAGGATGGATTCTATGTAGTTCATCTACCCGATGGAGGTAAAGTGAAGATTGATCCAGATATGCCACGCACAGAAAGTTTAGCGTTATTGAATCGTAAAGTAGCATTGTACGAAGATTGCTTGCTGGCAGAAAACAACTAAGACTTGTTTTGGACTATAAAATTAAAAGAGGTTGTTTAGAAAAATAACCTCTTTTTTATTTTCAAATATGTAATTTCAAAAAAATGATATGAAAGGAAGTAAGAAGATGTATAAGAGAAAGCGATTTGTTATTCCTGTTGTGATTCTTTTGCTTTTGATAATCGTCAGAGCGTTCTTACCGTATTTTGTAAAAAACTACGTTAATGACGTATTAGCAAATATTCCTGGATATTATGGTCAAGTCGACGATATAGATATTTCATTAATTCGAGGAGCCTACGTTATAGATAACTTATATCTTAACAAGGTTGATGCAGGATCTCAGGTTCCGTTCTTGGATTTTAAAAAAACCGATATTTCAATAGAATGGAAATCTTTGTTTAAAGGAAGAATAGTAAGTGAGATTATAATGACCAGACCAAAGGTTACTTATATTTTTGAAGATCAAAAAAAAGAAAAAGCAGATGATCCTAATCTGGAGGATTGGACCAAAGCACTTACAGACTTGGTTCCTATCGACATCAACACGCTTCAGGTTAATAATGGAAAAGCAGCTTTTGTTCAGTTATCGGCAGATCCTAATATAGATTTACATTTTGATCAAATTGATCTCACCGCACAAAATTTGAGTAATGTCGTTAGTACCGATCAAAAATTGCCTTCTGTATTAAATGCAAGTGCCGTTTCTATAGGACAGGGTGCAGTAAAATTGGAAGGAAAAATGAATCTAATTAAAACTATCCCAGATATGGATCTGTCATTTTCTCTTGAGAATGCCAATGCAAGATCGCTGAATGATTTTACCAATCATTACGCTGGAATTGATTTCAAAAATGGAAACTATAATCTGTACAGCGAAGTTGCTATTGCAGATGGCTTCTTGAAAGGGTATATCAAACCAATGCTCGTAGATGCAGAACTTATTGGTAAAGAAGATGGTTTTCTGGAAACATTATGGGAAGGATTTGTAGGTTTCTTCAAATTTGTATTAAAAAATCATAAGAATAATACCTTAGCAACCAAGGTGCCTTTAGAAGGTGATTTAACCGATGTGCAAAGTGATGTATGGGCAACGATATTTAATATCTTTGAGAATGCCTGGATTAATGCATTTAAAGGAATGACCGATGACTCTATCAATTTTGAAGATGCTCAAAAAGCCGCAGAAAAATAATAAAAATAGAAATACAAAAAAGATCAATCAGAATAAGTCCTTTTTTAACCCCCGTTAAGACTTTTGTATCTGAATGATCTTTTTTTGGAAAATAGTTCGTTTTACTATTAATTTAAATCTTCTAATCTTCTTATAGAAGACAATCCTTCTACTATCTTATTTTTTTGTTGCGTTAAGATAGATTGTGTACTCGTTGGTAATGTGGTTTCTGTAAGAACATCATTGTATTCTTCGACAGATGCTTCTTCTCCACGAATTGCTTCTTCAAGCATTGCTTCTTCATTATCTGAAGAAAAGAGATTTTTAACATCCATCCATGTTCTATGTGCAGATCCCGTAATACTTCCGCCTTTGTCTACGTCCTGACCAAAAGCTTTTATTTCATTCTTTAGTTCATGACCAAAATCATATCGCTCTTGAGCTTTTCTGTTAAAATAGTTCTTAAGACCAGAGTGATTTACATTTTCTGCTGCTTTCTTAAAGCCTTTTTCGGCGTCGTAAGTTTTTTCCAATAAATCATTTAATTTGTTTCCAACTTCTTCAGAATACGTTTTCATACTGCTTTTTTTTAGGTTAATAATTCTTATTATAAGTAGTACTACTGATCAATCTTGTCATCATTGATTCGAGCAGTTTTCTTTTTTCGTATAATGCTTAATGTAGTTTTCATTTTTTCTTGTATGAATCCCTTTGCAACAATGGCAACCACAACTATTGCAAAAGTGTTCACTATATATAATAGTAGTTCTAAAATCATAAGCCTGGGAATTAAATTTTATCGAAGATACTTAGGTCGATTAGCTTAGTATTGTCTTAAAAAATGAAAAATTAACTCATTTAGATTTTAACTTTTTTTTATAAACTCCTTACTCTATAGTGGTTTAGAGTCAATTATTGATTTGATAATGCTCAATTTTTTGATAATTCTTTTAGAACTTGCCAAAAAAACTAAAGTTTATGATACGTGAAGGAACCAAAGTTAAATGGAAATGGGGAGATGGTTATGCTTCTGGAAAAGTCGAAGAAACATATACCAAAAAAGTAACCAAAACCATTAAAGGAACAGAAGTGACCAGAAATGGAGCAGAAGATGACAAAGCATTATATATCAAACAAGAAGATGGTGATCATGTGTTAAAGATTGAAAGTGAAGTATCCAGAGTAGATTAACGTATAAATATGTAATACCATTCAACTATGATAACAAAAGGAACCTTGGTTCGATGGAAGAATAAAATGAACCAAATATCATATGGTACTGTCGAAGAAACGTACGAATATAAGTTAACCAAGAAAGCGCTCGGCCAGCAATATGTTAGCTATGATAATGCCCACAAAGCATTATATATCAAGCTTACTAATGGAGCGCATGTTTTGAAAAACGACAATGAAGTAGAATTGGTTGATTAACCTAATTTCTTTATGCTATTTCTAATCAATAATTAATATATAAAAATTTACAAATGTCATTATTAACTATCATTTTAAACATTTTATTACCACCATTAGCAGTTTTTCTTAAACATGGATTAGGGACTACCTTTCTGATTAGTCTATTACTTACCCTAATAGGTTGGCTTCCTGGTGTGATACACGCCTTTATAGTAAATAAATAAACCTAATATGAAGAAAGATTACAAACAAGTTCTGGGGGTATTAGAAATGGTTTTCGATGCCGAAAGAAGGTATTTTGAAATTGCCGAAGAGGTTCATATTGCAGAGCTTAAGAGATTCTTAAACCATCAAAGAGTAGAACGTAATAAATTTGCTAATGAAATGGCTGGAGTTTGTGCTTTCAATAGTATTGAGACTGAAATCTTATGCATTAAAAAAAGTAATAGTACCAAGACAGGGCTAGCTACTAAAGAAGGAATAGAAAAGCCTGATTATTTATCAATGATGAAAATGTGTCTGGCATATGATGAGGATATCATAGAGGCTTGTGCAATTCTTATCCGGGATAAATCAATTCCTGTTGATATTTTAGAGATAGCCACTAGACTTATGACTTTTTTAATCTTTCAGGCTATAGAGGGTAATCAGCTTATCGAAGAGATAAAAGCTAAGGAATACCAAAAAGGACAAGTAAAAGTAGTTCAACTTAGAAACAGTTTTTTGTAAAGAACTGTTTATTTCTTTTTTTACCACCTTATAGTAGTATTTAATAAACATTAATAAAATTTTAAGTGTTGTAACTTGCATGAAGTAAAGCGTTTTTTATCTTATTAGTAAAGAAACATTATTTATGAATTTATTTAAATCTGCTATACTGTCATTACCAATTATGTTATCCTGCATAACTATGGGATTCTCGCAATCGGAAATTCCAGTAGTGACTAGCGATAGCATAAAACCCATAAAAGAATTGTATAATCAAAAACTGCAAGTAGCATTAGAAACTGAGATTTGCGGAAATCTGAAATGGAAAAAACTAGTCGATAAAGAGAAGATGTCATTAGGCATAGTAGATCTTAGTGATATAGATAACATAAGGTATGCCGGTCTTAATGACGACTTTATGATGTATGCTGCTAGTTTACCAAAAATAGCCATACTTTTAGCAGCCATGGACGCTATCGAACGTGGCGAATTAGAGGATACTGCAGAAATTCAAAAAGATTTGCGTTTAATGATCAGCAAATCAAACAATCAGGCTTCTACCAGAATGATAGATCGTCTGGGGTATGAAAAAATTGAAAAAGTACTTCGAGGTCCTAAAAATAAATTATATGATGAAGAAGTTGGAGGAGGTCTATGGGTAGGAAAGCGTTATGCTTCTGGCGGGAAGCGATATCCCGAACCTATGAAAGGACTAAGCCATGCGGCTACGACACGACAAGTATGTAGTTTTTATTACCAATTGGTTATGGGCAATTTAGTTAGTACCGAACGTTCTAGGCAAATGCTGGAAATTATGAAAAATCCGGGACTGCATCATAAATTTGTCAATACACTAGATAAAATAGCTCCAAAAGCCGACTTATATAGAAAATCAGGATCTTGGAAAAACTATCACTCTGACTCTGTTTTGGTATGGGGCCCAAAACGCAGATATATTATTGTAGCACTTCTTGAAGATTCTTACGGAGAGCAAACTATTAGAGATTTAGTGATTCCGCTAGAAAAAGTTTTAAAAAAGTCAAATACGATAAAATCTAGGTAATATCTTAGCGATATGCTCAGAGATATATTTAAGAAGGTTTTCAACATAAGAGATGGAGAAATTTACATCTCTTTTTTAATGCAGTTATATATTTTTCTAATTATAACTGCATTATTGCTTATCAAACCTACGGTAAATGCCATTTTTCTTTCAGAACTAGGAGGGGACCAATTGCCATACGGGTTTATTCTGGTAGCTTTTGCAGCAATATTAAGTTCTTATTTTTACAATAAAACGATTCATCGTTTTTCAATAAAAACGATAACCTTACTAAGTCTATTACTATTTAGTTCTTTTTTTATAGTATTAGGTTTTATGATGAAGGTAGATTCAATAACCTCTAAATCATTGTTATACTTTTATTATGTTGTTGTTTCCCTTTTTGCAGTACTAACGACTTCGCAATTCTGGATTATAGCGAATATGGTTTACAATGCAAGAGAAGCAAAACGCCTTTTTGGTTTTATTGGGGCCGGTGCTATAGTCGGAGGTATATTTGGGGGGTATCTCACTTCAATAATAGCAACTCACCTTGGGAACAAATATGTGGTATTCTTAGCAGGTGTGATCATCTTTAGTTGTGTCCCTTTACTTTTGCTCATATGGAAAACAAAGATTAAAAAATTAAATAACTATGTAAAGAAGCAAAGACAACAAAACGATATTAAAAGTTATAGTTCGTCTATCAAATTAATCGTTCGATCTAAGCATCTTACCTATCTGGCATTAATTACAGGTATAGGTGTTTTTATTGCGAAGTTAGTAGACTATCAATTTAGTGATTTTGCAAATAGAGTTATTTTGGATGCTGATCGTTTGGCTTCCTTTTTTGGATTTTGGTTTTCTACTTTTAGTGTTATAGCTCTATGTATCCAATTATTTGTTACCAATAGAGTTGTAACGTTGCTAGGTGTTTCTTCTTCATTATTGATTCTCCCTTTAGGAATAGCATTAGGGAGTCTGCTATTTTTGGCAATCCCCGAATTATGGGTTATGGTTTTAATAAAAGGGATCGATGGTAGTTTCAAACAATCAATTAATAAAGCCTCAATAGAGTTAGCAATTATGCCAATTCCGCATAGCATTAAAAAGCAAGCAAAATCGTATATCGATGTAGTAGTAGATAGTTTGGCGACTGGATTAGCAGGGTTATTGCTCATTTTTGTGATCGAAAAGCTAAATCTTACAACACCATACATTACGATAATAACCATATCATTTCTTTTTGTATGGATTTTATTAATATATCGATTAAGAAATGAATATTTTAATTCTTTTAGAACGAATATTCAAAATTCATTATTAAAAAGTCAGGAAAATACTTCCGAAAAGAAAAATTCTCTTCGCTTAGTTTCTGAAACGTTAAATAAAGGATCAGAACAAGAAATTATAAACTTGCTTGACAGCTTAGCTGATACATCTATAAAGCATTTTAAAGAGAGCATAGTCAATTTATTGGATCACCCTTCACATAGAATAAAAAGACTTGCAATTCAACATCTGTTTTTTTTCGATAAGGGAACCGCTGCAAATAAAATAGAAAAACTTATTTATATTAAAGATGATGAAACAGTATATGCTGCGATGGATTATCTTTTAGAGCATACTGCTTTGAAAACCGAAGATGTTTTTATGTCTTTTCTGGATCATGAAGATGATTATATAGCAAATGCCGCATTATTATGCTTAGCTAAAGAATCAGGTAATAACGGTAGTTTGGCCCAGAAATATAGATTAGAGCAGAGAATAGAAGATAAAATACAAGAGCTTATTATGCCCACTAATGAACACCGCATTGAAGAGATAGCAGAAATGTTAATTACGGTAGCCTATGCAAGAATGCCCCAGTATTATTCTTATATTTCTGTGTATTTTGATCATACCAATCCATACATTGTTGAGCATGCCATTAAGGCTGCAGGAATAACCTCTGAAGATATTTTTATAAAGCGTTTATTTAATTTTCTGGCTGAAAAGCAGTTCAGGAAAAAAGCGATTAAAGCTTTAAAAAATTACGGACAAGAGATTAATAAAACGATACTCAAACTTGACAAAAGTGAAACCTTAAAAGCTTCTGTACTACAACAAATCCCTAAAGTCGTAACTGCATTTAAAACGCAAAATTCGGTTTCAGTTTTATTTAGATTATTATTAAGTAAAGACGTTTTGACAAGGTACGAAGCAGCCAGAGCATTAAACAAGCTTCAAAGAAAGAAGAAGAGTTTGATTTTCAATCAAAAGAAAATAATCACTTTAATTTTAAGAGAAGTCAAAATTTATCGTCGCACTGTGCAGGCTATATATATTATCCAAAACAAATTAGGTAAACAAACCAAAATGGCTGAAGAGCATTCTGATGTGTTCCTGGAAAATCAAGTTGCTCATGAAAATCTATTAGAATTGCTTCAATCACAAAAGGAAAAAAGTTTTGCTTGTATCTTCAAGTTGTTAAGTTTGAAATATACTCATACTGATATCGAAATGGCTTATTTTGGTTGGTCAAGCAATATTCCCGAAACCAAAGCAAATGCTATTGAGTTTTTAGATAATTTATTAGAAATGAGATTAAAATCTGCGCTACTTCCTCTTATGGAAAGCCAAATAGCCCCAGATACAGTTCAAGTACCGAAGTTTTTTACTTCAGAACAAAAATGTCTTGTTTATTTATTGAAAAACAGAGGCGAACAGACAAAACTGGCCGTCTTAAATCTAATGCGATATTCTCAAGACACTAAAAATCTAAAATACATACAACCCTTACTGAAACACAAAAGTGAAGAAGTCCGATTGTTTTCAAAAACTGCTATAGAAACTATTACTTTAGATAGCATGGCTCAATCTTTAGATTGAATCGCCTTATCGATTTTTGATGCTAAGTACATATGGGCACCGGCAGAATTTTTATTGAGTACGTTGGTCATCAAACATACTATGTATTTGGTGTTATTAGGTTGCTCTACGATAATTACAGAATTCATATAATTGAAGACGTTACCGGCATAACTCGAGCAATTCGGATCTTTTTCTCGATCACATTTATAAAAACTTCCAGATTTGAAATATACGGCAGCGCTATCTAACCTGCGGGATTTGGCATATCGTATCCTACGATCGGTTAGGTATAACATTCTTTTGATCTCAAGACTGGATTTTGCATCAACTACATTACCTTGTTCTAATTTTATTAGATATTTCATCAATCCAACGGGAGTTCCAATACTTCCTCCTTTTCTGCCTACATATCTTCCTGCCGCTCCAGTGAACAATTTCCCCAGTCTCCATTCATCTTTGGTTATACCTAGTTCTCGTAAAGGTTCATTTACCAGGTTAATAGCAAAATCGGTAAGCGAGTCGCGAGGTGTTTCTTTAAAATAGTTTTCTGCTTCTTCTTCGGTAAGATTTTCATACCGTTCTTTGAACGCAGCCATAAGAATAGCCTCTCTCCATACTACACTCGCTGCACCATTATTACTTACTGATACCATATGATCTGCCCACTCATACAATGAAAATTCATCACTTGCTCTAACTCTTCTCTTAATCAATTTATCCGTCTCAATATCATAAATAGGTATCGTATGGTGATCACCAGTTCCCCAGTATCTTGCGCTAACTCGTTTATTGCGTAGTAGTGCCGTTCTAGCTTCCCATGATCCAGGACAGAGTTTTTGAAGTTGTACGAAAAGAGCATTTAACACTGCTATTTTACCAACACTACCAGGTTGGTAACCTGTGTTTTCTCTAAAAGCTGCATATTTCAGACTGTCTGGATTGCTCATATCTAGTACTGTAGCAGAGTATCCTCTGCCAGGAAACAGCCTGTTCATTCTCTTTGCGAACGCTTCATCTTCGATAAGAATTTGCCCTAAACTATCATCTTGGCGTTCAAGTAAGTTGAGTTTAATATCCGCTAATTTCTTATATGCGCCGACAGGTATTCTTCTATTTTCTATACTATCTAGTTGCATCTTATGCAATCTATATAACCTTGCTATACCGGTTTGCTCATATCCATCTATAGGGTATGGGATAGAAAACCCGAAGGATAGTATAATAAAAGTGATAATTCCTATTTTTGTTAGTCTAATCATAACTTATAATTTGGCCGTGAGCATAATTTTTTTATCGTAATTAATAGTGGGAGTAATAGATGTTAAATACGTAGAGCTTTTAGCCTTTTTATTCTCTACGAAAGGTCTGATTTGAAAAAGCCATAATTTATCGTCTTCAAAGCCTAACTCGACATCGTAAGCTCCTTTGTACTTAGAATCTGTTTTTTTTGCTAAAGTTTCTCGTATAGAGCCTGCCATCTGCCGAATATCATCAATATTCTTAGAATTTAGTATAGGACTCTCAAAAGTAGTGGTGTTTTCAGAAGTTCCTCCATTGGTTGGAAGTCGTATAAAATCAGGCTGTCTGGCTGGTGCTAATAACCTATTTGAAGAAGGGGTTATCAATCTTGTTTCGGCTGATTGCCCGTCCACAGCGCCTCCTGCACCACGACTAAATGCCACAGTAAGGTCGTTTTCGTTCCCTACATTGATACCTTTAGTGATCAGTACTCCCGAGTAGTCGACATCAACACTGGGTATTATTAGTATAGATGGAAAAACATTTTCTGGATTTAATAAATATTGCTGTCTCCATTTAAAACTTCGTTCGGTATATGGGGAAGCCCATACGTCTTTAATCCCCTGAATAATTTTGTCTTCAGATACTATATTAAACAATGTGAGATTCAGTCCGGCACCGGTAAATTCTTCCAGATCCTCCATATTGGTGTCACTTCTAAGAAATACAGGAACGCTCCCAACAGAGGAGCCAAAAATGTTTTTGAATTTGATTCTCAAGTCAGATATGAACTCATCCTTTAAATCCATTTGTTTAATAGCATTTTTGAGAACCTTAAGGTTTTCGAGCTGAAACTTTTCTATTTCGATATGTGAGATTTTGTTAGCTCTCATTTTTTCGGCTTCAACAAAAGTATTCCTTAAAAAATCCCAATATGAAGATGAGGTATTCGGCATCTTTTGATCCATGTGATTTCTGAAAATACCAAAAGGAATTACCAAACCTTCGACGACATGATCAGGGAACATAGCTTTCAACTGTCCTAAATTTGCTGCTTTGGGGCCACAAAGT
The DNA here is from genome assembly GCA_947497175.1 of uncultured Aquimarina sp. Lineage (GTDB taxonomy): Bacteria > Bacteroidota > Bacteroidia > Flavobacteriales > Flavobacteriaceae > Aquimarina. The sequence continues at coordinate 264,793 of CANMFM010000006.1, forward strand.
TTTCCAGAATCATTTGCATCAATTTCTGCCATGTTAAGGATGTTAGTTTGCTCTAATTGTATTTGATCTGTAGGTACCGTAATCTTAATATCGTTACGTATATCTTCACTAAATAGAGCACGTTCCTCTGGTGTCATATCCTTTTCAATCTTTAGAATTACGTTTCCTTTGTCTGATACAGCATAAAATACTTTTTGGCCATTAAATTTTAAGAGTGCTTTTAGATTTTTATCAGAAAGAGCCGCGTTTGGAATACCTAAATTTCGAGCTAATAATTGTACGTGTGAAACCAAATTACCTTCTGAAACTGTCATAATTCCGGCCACAGGTTTGAGATCAGACGGCGGCTTTTGAAAAATGTATATTTTTTCGGTATCGACTTCGATATCCTCTGAAGAACCTTCAACTACGACCAGCGTGCCATGCGCGTACCCAGGATTGAGTCCTCTGATTGTGCTTTGATTCTCCAGTTGCATAACGGTATTGGTTAATGAAGATTCTTTGGCTAAAAATGATCCTAAAACACTTACGCTTTCGCCTAAATCTAAAGCTACCGAGGATCTGATTCTATCATCAATAAATCCATAGGCCTTGGGCTCAAAAAGAGTGTAAGTGTTTACTACATCCTGGTAGTTAGCTTTTGCCATAGCCGCACTCCATTCTACAATACTGCGGGCAGCGGTGAGAAAATCATTAAGTTCATTTATAGTTAACTCATTCTTTGATAAATAAGATTGTAAAATAGGTTGTACTCTTTGCCATTCCCAAAGTTCAATCATTCCAGTTCCTGAGGCGGCATAACTCAGGGCGTATATTTTTTGTAATAGCTCTTTTAATTGTTCAGGCTTCCATTCTTGTGTTCTTTTTAATAAAATATTTTCTAATTCATTAGAAAGATCAAGTATTATAAGACGATCGCTTCCTGTCGTGTTACGAGTAATATTTTCTCTAATTGTGCATAGGATATCTGCAATTTTTTGAACACTCGTAGCGTTAGAAACACTCTTGTCGTATTCACTTAAAAAAGAGAAAAGTTGTTTTTTGATTTCGCTGTCTGAAGAAATTTTGGAAACTTGTTTTTTTAGTTCTTCAGAATCAATTGGTGCATAAAAGTTTTGTAATGTTTGAGTAAGTTTTGAAAAATCCCTCTTTAACTCATTAGATAATTTACTGTCATATTTCTTCCGGAAATTAGTAACAAGTTGTATGTCTGTTTTATCAGGCTTTCCATGAATTTTGATTCTTACATCCATAAAATCAGGAAATTCTTCTGCAATGATTTTAGATTGACTACGCATTTGTTGCGCTAGGTTATTATCCCCATCGTGAGGAATATCTCTCAGAGATTGCCGGATTAAAAAATAATGTTTTTTAAGATGTATGTCATCTTTAAGTAACCATTGATAAAAATCCACACCCCATTCTTCTTCATCTTCAGATTGTACTGCTCCTCTATAGTATTGTCCTTTTCTTAAAATCCAGCCATCATCAACGCTGGCCAGATATTTGCCTAGCTGATATTGTTTTAAGCGATTTTGATTATTTTTTTCATCCCAAAAATCTTCTTTATTGGCATGTGCGAGAATCTCTCCAAAGAAGATATGATGTCTATTTGCCAATTCTTTAACGTCGTCTTTATAGCTGGCGTGTTGAATGCCACCACCTATAGAATCGGGACAAGGATCTCTGGGTTCTCTAATAGATCCATCATCACAAAACCATTTAATTCTGTAGTAAGGCCCTCTTCTGTCAATTTTATATTTGGCAATTTGTTCCTTAATTTCATTAACAGGAATCTCTTGTCCAGAGGCCGTACCTGCAAGGATTAATAAAATGATAAGTGGAAAGTAAAATTTAGACATGACGGTTAGTTTACAAATAAATAGGTAAGCGTTGTATTAGATCAAATAAAAGAATAGTGTAGAAAACCTGGAACAATGTACGCTAATATCGAGTTTTCTGATCTGTAAGGGGATCATCTAGATAAAAGAACGTTCCAGATTTTCTGATGTCCTTTTATAGTCTCTTTCCTGTGGCAAGCCTATAAATTATGGCTATTACAGCTATGACCAGCAATATATGTATTAGGTTACCTAATGGAAAAACAAAATATCCCAATACCCATCCAATTAATAAGATTACTACTAATACCCAGATAAGATCTCTCATGATTTTCAATTTTAAATTAGTTATGCTGCTTCACGTATTTTTATTAAAACAGCCTTAATTTCTATAATTAATAGATTAAAAGTAGATAGATAATCTAGGTTACCTGTGCTTTATCACTAAATATGTAGCCTTAAAAGAAAAATGACAAAACTGTTGCTCGAGAATTCACGTCTCTGTGATTTAATCATTGATAATTTGACCATTTTTGTCAAATTCGATATCTTTTTTCTTTCCATTTACTTTGAATTCGACATCATAAAACCTTCCTTTACGATAATGATCTACTTGTTCTATCTCAGTGATTTTATACTCTTTAAAATCTGATTTGATCCTTTTTTGTATTTGTTCTGGTAATTCTTTCTTTTTTATATTGCTTTCTGTTTCTATCCATTGACCCGAAGCGTCAAAATCGGCGCGATAAGAAATACCGTCGATTTTGAAATGAGATTCATAATTTCCATTTTTATCGGTATGCCAATCAGGATCATTTTCGTTGGGATATTTACTTTTGAAAGTTTGTTTGACCGCTTCAGGGGTAGCGTCCTGGCCAAAAGATTTGCAACTATAGTTACTATAAAATAAAACTAGTATCAATAGAAATAATATAGGTTTCATAACTGTTTAAATTAAATGATGGGTGTAAAAATTAACACAAACTACCCTTAGAGATGTTCTTCACCTTTTTCGATGGGTTTACCATATTCAGACTTATAAATTTGTACTATAATTAGAAATAAACTAATCAATAAAGGACCAAAAATTAACCCTATAAAACCAAATAATGGAACTCCTACAATTACACCAATTAGCGTAATTATAGGATGTACATTATCTAATCTTTTAAGGACATATAATCTCACTAAATTGTCAGAAGATCCCACAATTACGAGTCCATATATTAGAATACCCCATGCCTGGAATGTATGACCGGTAGAGTGTGTAATAATAAAAAGAGGTAATATGGCTATTAAAGTTCCTATAAATGGGATCATAGATCCAACGGTAACGATCACAAACCAAAACAATGGATCTTCTATTCCGAAAATAAAAAATCCGATCAAAGCAACAACTCCTTGTATAAGAGCTACCAAGGGGATGCCTACTGCATTAGAACGAACCATCTTTTGACTTTCATCACCAATGATTTTTAGATTATCTTCGTTAATAGGGATATATTCAAATAGAGATTCTCGTAGTTTTTTTCGGTTGGTAAACATATAATAGAGTAAAAAGTACATGATCCCAATAGATATAAATACATTAAAAGTGCCTCCCGCAAAATTTTGAAGATTTTCTGTAATCCATGCTGATACAGCATCAGCATCTATTTGGGCACTAATATCATAACCAAGTTGGTTTTCCCATTTATCAAGGCGTCCTTTAATGGCAAGTACCACTTTTTCTGAGTTTTGAGTTACGTCTCCTATTTTATTACTCAACATTACTATAAGTCCAATTACAGGCATTAAAATTCCAACAAAGGAACCTATTAGTAACGTAAATGCAGCAAGATCAGGATGCCACCCTTTACGTACTAACGTAACCATGACTTTACGTAGAATTACATAGATTGTAATCGCTCCCAATATTCCTGATAGATATGGGAGAATCTCTCGAAATATGAGGCTTCCGATCAGGATAATCATGAGCAGTATAAATATCTGCCTAATGATAATGGGACTAATTTTTTTCATCTGGATGTATACAATTATTAACTAATAATTTTCAATGTACAGACAATTCTACTAATGTCATAATTAATTAGTGATTGCGTCAATTATTACTCTTTTTAAGTCTAAAAACGCAAGTCATATTTTTTAAATTACAAATAAAAATATGAACGCTTCATTATTAGGAATTGCATCCGCATTAGTAAAAGGTAGAAAGTATAAGCTCATGCTTGTAGGGGCTCAATTTGTTTATTTAGGCTATAAATATGTGAAAAGGAAAAGAAAAGCATCTCGATCAAAACCTTGAGATCCTTTACTCTTTATCACTGGATTCTGATTTGTCTTTATAAATCAAAGGATGGTCAGATATTCCTAATCCAATAATTTTTATAATACTTGTTACTGCATTGTATAGCATAAGTACAACGCTTATAAGTGCACCGCTAAGTACTGCAGAAAGTGAAAGGCTAACATAATAAATAGTCGAATACCAAGAGTTAGGTACGTTCTCTGCTTCTGTAATTGGAATATTGAAGATTTGAAATACAACCATCGCAACAACAAACACGATAGTGTCTATCTTGGCAATGATAAGAACGTGTCTATAATGTTCATCTTTTAATCTAGATTTTGTTCCTGAACTAACGCTCAATAACGTTAGCAACAAGGCAAGAATCGTTGCTGAAGCTAGAACTATGGTGTTACATAAAGTATTTATTCCTGGTAAGGACGATTTTATCAAAGATTTAGCTTCATAGCCACTTAAACTGCCTAGTAGAAAAGCTCCGCCGCCAGTGATTAATGCCGCTACAATACCACCAAAAAGCGCTCGTTTATTGTATGCTGTAAGTTTAATCATTCATTTCTTTTGTTATCTTCTTTTTTTTCACTGTCATTGTTCATGATACTAAAGTTATCTGGAAAGTCTAACGTGCGTATCGGGAAAGGAATATTGATATCGTTCTCATCATACACTTCTTTGATAAGCATCATGGTTTCACTTTGCGCTTTTGCAACTTCAAGAGCTGATGTAGAATTGATCCAAAATCTTAGTTCATAATTAATAGAACTATCTCCAAATTCTCTCCATAGAAACAATACGTCCTCTTTATTTTCTACCGCTTTAAAATTATTTACAATAGTTTCAATAGTTAGCTTTTTAACAAACCTTAAATCAGATTCATATCCAACACCACATTCGAGAATAACACGAGACTGTGCCGTTGTCGAATAGTTTTTTATAGGGTTTTCTACTACTAATTTGTTGGGGATATACACCAGGTTATTATCTACTTGTTTTATAGTCACTGCTCTTAAATCAATATCTATTACCTCTCCTTCATAATCGTTGGTTTGTATCCAATCTCCAAATTTTATATGTTTAATGTATGATAAAATAATACCTGAATAGGTATTGGCTAAAGCTCCTTGTAGTGCTAGACCAACAGCTAAACCAGCAACTCCGGCACCAGCAAGAATTGTATTTAAAGCTTTATCAAGATTTAAAATTCCCAGAATGAGAAATAACCCTATTATAACTACGGCTATCGAGATAAATTTAGAGATAAGATTTTTCATCGATGGTTGCAAACGACTTTTATCCAATATCTTTCTGGCGAATTTGCTAATATATTTTGCAGCGAAGAGTGCGGCTACAAATACAAAAATGGCAATGAGTATGTTGGGTAAGTTTACCACAATAGAGTCCAGCCAGGATTCTAGTTTAGCATACATTTTATTCCAAGCATCGATTAGTTTTTCATTCATTGTTTTCTATTTTTATTATCCAACTTTTTTCAGAAATGTCGGAGTATAGTTTTCCAGTAATTTTATGATCACATGTTCTGATGGCGAAAAATATTCTTCGATTTTAGACTTTTGCTCCACTTGGTCAAAAGCTTTTTTAATAGAAGAGTCTTCATAGGCTGCAACAATAGCAGGATGCACATAATATTTTCTGCATACATTTCGAGTGTTTCCCAGACTATTGGCAGCTGCATCATAGGCCTTAATTATGTTTTTCTGAACTTCTTTTTCGGTATTAGCTATGCCTAAATCGAAAAGTGTTTCAAAGAAAATAGTTGTAGCCGCCCAGGTTCTAAAATCTTTTGCAGTAAAGAGGTCCCCACATATTTCGTGAACGTAGTTATTAATCATACTACTTTCAACACTATGTTTAACTCCGTCACTATCATAATATTGAAATAATTCCCAGCCCGGTATTTCTTCACATCGATTTACAAGGCGTATAAGTTTTTTATTTCGCAAGGTTACAGAATGCTTTTTTCCTCGTTTACCCACAAATTCGAACTTTAACTTATCTTTTTCTATATTAACATGCCGGGTTCTCATGGTAGAAAGACCATATGTTTTATTACGTTTAGCATATTGTTCATTACCAATACGGATGTGCGTTTCTTCCATCAATCGTATGATAAGCGCTAGGACTTTTGTTTGAGGCCAACCGGATTGTTCAAGATCTTGATCTACCCGTTTTCGTATTTTGGGAAGTTGTCTTCCAAAAGCTGTCATTTTATAGAACTTGGTCTGGTTACGAATGGTGTTCCATAAGGGATGATATCTGTATTGTTTGCGATTTTTTAGGTCCCTGCCGATGGCTTGCAAATGCCCGTTTTCTAGGCATGCAATTCTAACATTACTCCAAGCAGGTGGAATAACTAGCTTCTTAATTCTTTCAATATCTTTTTTAGTAGATAACGGAATTCCATTTAATAGATACCGAAACCCTTTTTTATGCTTGTGTCTGGTTATTTTTAGCTTGTCGTCATTTACATAAATCAAATTTAGTTGATCAATAACCATTTCAGGTTCTTTAATGATCTGTGTCAGAAATTTCGGATTTTTTAAATCTGAATTCATGTGTTATAACTATCAGTTATCTATTATTTTCAATATACGAAGAATAGTCTTCGGCTAAATCACTTTTTTGTTTTTCAGATAAAACTTTGCCAGCCATTTGAAATACCTCGTGCTCTTCTTCATCCAGATGATGTTCTACTTTCTCTTTAAGCTGTTTGGCTATTTTTAACCAAGAAGACGAGGAGTATTCGGTTTCTTCTAATTCTTCGATTAGTTCATCAATTTCATGATGTTCGGCTATACTATGCCTTGCTTTTTCTTGAGTTTTATCACTATCGATAAGTGGTATGTAAAAATGCCTTTCTTCAGCATCTGCATGAATAGCCAATTCTTTTTTAAGTTGCTCAAAAGTTTGGTCTCTTTTTTCGGTATCTCCAGAAGTTTTTACAAGGTCGTCTAATAAGGATCTTTGAAGATCATGATCGTTGCGTAAGGCTTCAAATATATTCATGAGTTTCTGTTTTTTTAATTGAAAATGGCCTCATCACTACTTCGCAAGGAGACCATTTTCGATAACTAACCATATCTATCTAGTAAAGTAATTAGATATACTATTTAGTGAAAATCACTTTAGAATTTTTCAATCCTGATTTGAAAGAGTTAATATCAGTCACATACTTATATTGGTCATTAAAAACACGATTCGGTTTTTCGCCCATAATAATATGTTTTACATTAAGATCGGGTGCATTTAGTATTACACGATCCGATACTCTTAATTTCTTGTCTCCCAGATCTTGATCTAGTTCTTTTAATTCTGAAATAACATATAACTTGTTACTGGTAGCAATAATTTCTTTAATATCGATTGAATGTTCTTTATTTTCTACTTCTGCCTCTACCGTAAGGGTCAATTCCTCTTTTTCTCCTGAGTTCGGCATATCAACATCAATGTAAGGAACTTCGATTTCTTCTTCTTCCATAACTACCACTATCTTTGGTATTTTCACCATTTTCGTTTTTGTACCAACATTCACATCTGCCCAATCCACATCAAATGTTGGAAGCTGACCCGCCTCTGCGTCTACATCTACGTCTACATCTACATCGGGTAATTTGGCTTCTTTTTTCTGTTGAATATCACAACTGCTTACTAAAAGGATAATCATCATTAATCCTATAAAATTTTTCATAATAAAAGGTTTTTTAGTTTAGAATGTAAAGGGCTACCTAGTTACTAATACATTACATTTGCTCTAATGAAATATTTTTTAATTTAAGATATTTATAGAGTAGCCCTAATTGATTTTACTGAGTCAAAAGTAAGATCGTTATTTTGATAAGTTGTGCGCATATACAATTTTCATTGACTGTTATGAAAGGAGCAGAAAATTAGGTTTAGAGTTAATAATGACAGTGATTGCGCAACAGTTGTCCAAATTGTTTTTACAATTTTACTATCTTCATGAATAAATACTAAACTTCGCAACATGACCACTCAAAAAAAAATAGATTTTTCTGATTTAAGAGCTTGTTATATCAATTGCACTTTAAAAGAATCTCCACAACAAAGTCATACTGAAGGATTGATGAATGTGTCTATCGATATCATGAGGTCAGAAAATGTATCGGTAGAATATTTACGTTTGGTAGATCATGATGTAGCCTATGGTTTAATGCCAGACATGAAAAAAGAAGGAAAGGATAAAGATGAATGGCCAGAAATTTACGAAAAAGTAAGAAAAGCAGACATACTTGTTGTAGGTACACCAATATGGCTTGGTGAGAAATCATCTGTAGCTACCAAATTAATTGAGAGACTATACGGGATGAGTAGTAAAACCAATAACAAAGGTCAGTATATATATTATGGCAAAGTCGGCGGATGTGTGATTACAGGCAATGAGGATGGTATAAAACATTGTGCGATGGGTATTTTATACGCCTTACAGCATTTGGGGTATAGCATACCTCCGCAAGCTGATTGTGGATGGATTGGTGAAGCAGGGCCAGGTCCTAGTTATTTGGACAAAGAATCCGGAGCTAAAAACAACGAATTTACGAATAGAAATACGACTTTTATGACGTATAATCTAATGCACTTAGCAAGTATGCTTAAAAAAGCAGATGGCTTTCCCTCTTTCGGAAATTCAAGATCAGCATGGGATGATGGAACACGTTGGAATTTCGAAAATCCTGAATATCGATAATCGTTTTGAAAAAAATTAGAAAAATACTTAAATCAGTACAACGGAAGATAGCAGAATTATCTCATGATATATTTCGCAGCATTGCTTTTTATCCGGTTTTGATCAGTTTTTTGTTTTTTATAATCGCTATCGTTACCTTAAATGTTGAAAACCTGGAAATAGTATCAAAACTTAAAGAGAAAGCATCATTCTTAGTGGTCAGGGATATAGAAACCGCTAAGACTATTTTATCAACCTTGGTTGGTGGTGTTTTATCGTTAACTGTTTTTAGCTTTTCTATGGTGATGGTTGTTCTTAATCAGGCATCTTCAAATTTTTCACCAAGACTACTACCAGGCTTAATTTCGGATAAAAAACATCAAATTATACTTGGTTTTTATACAGGAACTATTCTATACACTGTGATCATCTTAATGTCTCTGGGTAGTTACGGTCCTTCTGAAGGTTATTCGGGATTTGCAACCATACTAGCAGCCATTTTTGGTATCATTTGTATTAGTTTATTTGTGTATTTTATACATAATATTTCTAGTGCCATCCAAATAGATAATATTATCGATAAAATTTTTGCACAAAGTAATACGATTTTAGAAAAAAAGATTGAAGATCAGAACGAATGTAATGTTAACACTTCTGGTTGGAAGACTGTTTATAGTGAAAATTCTGGCTATTATCAGGGGATTTATATATCGTTTGTAAGCGACTATTTTAAAAAACAAAAGAACTATGTTGAAATAATTCCATATGAGAGTCAATATGTTTGGCAAGGTAGCCCATTATTGAAAATCAAAGAAGATATTCCTGCAAATGAACTACGTTCATTAATAGATAGTATAAGTCTTTCACAGGATAAACATAAAAATAGTAGTTATATTAGTGGCATGCTTAAACTAACCGAGGTAGCTGTACGAGCAATGTCTCCAGGTATTAACGACCCGGGAACTACAACCGATGTCATTACTAAACTTGGACAGCTAATATGCAAAGCGTCTCAAATTTATCCGCGAGTATTTGAAGAAAATCCTGAAAATAAAATAATACTTATCAAAAATACAATCACTGCACAAGAGTTAATGCGTATCCTTATTCAACCCATACGGCACTACGCAAGAAATGACTCAAATGTAATGTATGAGTTAGCCGCAGCACTAAAATATTCCTTGAAGAATAGCAAAATAGTGGCTGCTAACAAAAACAACATTTTAGAAGAAATAGAAACCTTGAGCAGAAGTATTGAACAAAATATAGACAATAAGTACGATAGAAAGCCTATCTTAGATATTATAAACAAGAACTCCTAACTATTAAAAAATGGAATCTAAGCCTGCCTTAATTTGTATACCAGATATTAGTGGATTTACAGAATTTATGAGTTCGACAGATATAAATTTAAGTTCTGAAGTAATTTCTGCCTTACTCAATAAAGTCATTTATGCTAATGAAATAGGGTTAAAGGTCTCAGAGATTGAAGGAGATGCCGTTTTGTTTTACAAGCCCGGAAAACTTCCTCCATTCAAGCGACTGGTAGATCAATGCAGGCGCTTTTATTTGGATTTTTATGATCAACTTCACTTATTACATAAAAAGCACGTAAAAAATGGAGAAGTCGATAATATTCCCAGAATGCTCGGATTAAAGATCATTCTACATTATGGTAAGCAAATTAGTGCAGTGCCTATCGGTAAAAATATTAAACTCATGGGTGAAGATGTTATTCTAGCACATCGATTACTTAAAAATAAGATTCCTGGTGATGAGTATATATTGCTTTCCGAAGATTTGCTTTCTGAATACAAAGATGAAACTATAGAACGTAATTTTGGTTGGGGTAAACTTCATGATCACGATACCAAATATAAACATATTGGCGAAGTCAATTATAGTTATATAAATCTTAAACCACTTCTCAAATAGATTTTTTATTTTGATAAATTAATACATCAGAATACCTCTGGTTTTTTAAACATTTATTCTTCAAACCAAGTATAGGTTCAACTTACTAACAAAAGAGTTAAGATAAATAGTAAATGAGCAAAAGATGCCATTTTACTAAAAGTATCTTTGTATTGAATAAAGAAATTAAGTTTTTCTCATTATGAAGAGAAATTAGAAAACTAAAAAAAATTGCTATGAATTATTTGAATATAGAAGAAAAAAAACTTTTACCCGTAGTACTAGAGTTGAATGTTCTTTTAGCAGATTATAACCTTTATTATCAAAAGCTTCGAGGATTTCACTGGAATATTCTGGGCAAGAATTTTTTTGACCTTCATGTGAAATTTGAAGAATTATATAATGATGCTAAAGTAAAAATCGATGAAATCGCAGAACGTATTTTGACACTAGGACATCATCCTGTAAGTCAATGTAAGGAGTATATAAAGCTCGCAACTGTTGAAGAAGTCAGTCCGTTGATGAAAGATTTTGAAATGGTAGAAGAATTGTTAGGAGATCATAAAAAAATACTCATACAAATGCGTGTCATACTAAAACATGCAGACGAAGCTGGAGACGAGGGAACAATTGATATGATTGGTGCATATATCAGAGAGCTAGAAAAATCAAGCTGGATGTTAAATGCTTGGTCTAAAAATACTTCAGATAACTTGGATACAAGTATGATCAGAGAAGCATAATAAATAATAAAATTAATAACCATTTAAAATTTACAATATGAAAGCAATAAAATTAATAGCTACTTTATTAATAACTTTTACATTAACCAGTGCCGTTGCGCAGAGCGACTCACAAATGATGAAGACCAGAGTTACAAAATCTTTTGAATTTAAGAAAGATGGTAAAATGGTACCGTATAGAGTAACTGTATATAAAACAAGTAAAACTCCACTTAAACTAAAATCAGAAGAGAAGGGCGAGTTAAATCAAGATAGAAAAATAGTTCCTGCACAAGTTACAAAACTAATATATGTTGATAATGATATGTGGAGCGATTATGATAAATATATAGTATTAAGATATACCAAAGATGCTAATGACAGCTTTGAGTTGAAACCAACCGAAAGAGGTTTTAAGGTGGTTGTAGACAAGAAAAATGTAGAATACATTTTCGGAGAAGGACTATACTTTGTAAATAATGAAGATAGAGACTTCTTTTTCGTAGATGAGTTTGATTCGATCTAAAAGATCATTTCTAATATTGATTTGTTCAAAAAGGCTCCCCTCACCGGGGAGCTTTTTGCTTTTTTAAGATTTCGATTTTCGGATAAAATCCTTTTTTTCAACGTATTTGGATAAGATCTTAGCGAAACTAAGAAAACATTATTACTTTTGTTTAGTAAGTTTAGAAAAAAAATTAAACAAAAAAACTAAGGTGATATTTCGATGACATATGCTAAACCAACAAACCCAATAGAAATTGGTATCACTGCAAAAGATACAGAAGGAACTGTTCGGCAGATTCAGGAGGTAATCGGTGGGAAGATAGAAGAGCGATGGGGAGAATATGTTTTAACCGTAAACAACCTTAATGCTCACGGTTCTATTAGATTTATTACATTCGACTGGGGGGTAAATCTTCTAGAATATGATATTATCTTTCACAAAGAATTTGTATTAGTTATGGATGCTTCAGAATTTAATCCTATCCATTTTACCTACTGTCTTACAGGATATTGCGGGCATCGTTTCGGGTATCAAAAAGAGATACATACATTAGAACAATTTCAATCTGTAATTATCACTAGTCGTGATGGTGGTTTTAATTATGGTTATTTTCCAAAGGAAGAGAAGTTAGAAATTAATGTAATACAAATTGCCAGAAAGAAATATTTGAAAAAACGCTTGAACAACGTATCACAGCTCAACGAAAAGTTATATAGAGTTTTCATGGATGAAGATCATGAAAAGGCCTTTGCCTATTTTGGTGCTTTTAACTTAAAATTAGCAGATCAAATAGGAGCTCTGCGAACAATAAAGCAAAAGGGAATGATTCGTATTTTGCAAATTCAGGGTATGGTGTATCAAATTTTATCGATGCATATACAACAACATGACAAAGCCATGAAAGAAGAAGTATTACCTACTACACTTCTTAAAAGAGAATTGAAATTAATAAGAGGATTGGCCAAAAAAATAATTAAAGATGTCGCTAAAGATTATTCTCTGGATCAACTGTCGGATGAGGTAGGTCTACCTCAGACAAAACTTCAGGAAGGATTTAAATTATTATACGCTAGAACCGTGACAGAATATATCCGTCATGTACGATTAGAAGCGGCAAGGGATTTAATAAGAACAACCGATATGAATATATCTGAGATCGTATATTCTATCGGATTCAGCAGTAGAAGTTATTTTTCTAAGATTTTTAAAGAAAAATATGGTATTAGTCCGAGCGAATTTAAAAATAGAACCGAATGGCCCGTAGAAGAAATAGTAGGTATTTCTTCATAAAATTACAATTATCTAAACAGCCTTCTGATTAAATAAAGTATTCCATATTTTTTTACGGCACTTAACAAAGTAGAAACCCATTGATAGGGTTGCAGATCTTCTTTGAACTCAGACTTTAATAATTTCATTTCTTCAAGATAAATTTGTCTTTGTAAATGAAGTTTACGCAAGTCTTGCTCTATCTCTTTAAAGGAGGTATATTCTTTTTCCATAATGGGTTTTTAATCAAAAAAATCTTTAGACATTTTTTTAATAATTGACGTGTCAATTTTTTTACGCAGTAGATATCCTAATCCGGTAAGAATAAATAAAATTCCGGCCATTACAAGACAAGCTAATACCATGCTGCCAATAAGTTGCCCTAACCAAATGGACATAGATACTGTTAAGAAAATTAATCCTAAGAAAAGCAAGCTGCCGATAATGGCTAGCTTGCTTAAAAAAGAAAATGCTCTTGCCAATTGCTGAAAAGCCTTCAATTTGTAATACTCTTGCGAGGTTTTTACATAGGCTTCTCCAGAATCATACGCTTTATTAGAGGTTTCGTTTATAGCATCAAAAACACCCATTATGATTTCTGTAATTTTTTGTTTCTAGCTTTTAATTCTCTTAGCTTCTTTTCTAGAGAAGTGATCACATCATCTGCTTTGTAACTCGCATCTGATACTAATGATTCGATTCTGGTATCTAAGGTTTCTTTCTGAGAAGAAACGGTATCAACTATCTTGTGTTGTAAGTGAGAGGCTTCTCTGGCTAAATGATCCGTTGTGGCTTGAGCCTCTTCTGCTATCCTCCTTCTTGTATTTACCCCTTTATCCGGAGCAAATAATATCCCTAGAGTGGCTCCAATTGCGGTACCTGCTAAGATTCCTAAAAATGTATTACTACTATCGCTCATTGTATTTATTTTTTAAGTTTAAAAATAATTTCAATCAAATTTCCGGAAAAATAAAGGCATAGCTTGACTCAAATCAAAAGGATGTTGACGGATATGATTTTTAGTAAACGAATTAACATATCACTTAAAAGCGTTCACTTTGTTGATAAACAAAATTTACCTTTGAGAATCACATAAAAGTTTATATCATGTCTGATCCAATTACAACCAGTTACCCTTTTACAGGAGAGGTATTACAAAAATATGCCTTATCTACAGATGAAATTATAGATACTTCTTTACAAAAAGCCCAAGATGTATTTATGAGCTGGAAGAAAACATCGTTGAGTGATCGGACAGACCTTTTGCAAAAACTTGCTGAGATCTTAGATCATAATAAGGAGGAATATGCGAATCTTATTACACAAGAAATGGGTAAGCCTTATAAAGAAAGTCTTTCTGAAATCGAAAAATGTATATGGCTGATCGATTTTTATGAAAAAAATGCCGAAGATTTTTTGGCAGATGAGCTTATTGAGACCGAAGCTAGCGAAAGCTTTATTAGTTATGATCCATTAGGTTGTATTTTGGCAATAATGCCTTGGAATTATCCTTTTTGGCAAGTAATACGTTTTGCTATTCCTACATTAACAGCAGGAAACACGGCAATATTAAAGCATGCTAATAATGTTACTGGTTGCGGTTTAGCGATACAAAACCTTTTTGAAGCAGCCGGATATCCAATCGGCTGCTTTCAAACGCTGTTGCTAAGCCATGATCAAATCGAAACCATAATAGCAAATGATATTGTAAAGGCAGTTAGTCTTACAGGAAGCGAGAAAGCAGGTCGTGCTATAGCAGAAATAGCAGGAAAGAATCTTAAAAAAACCGTACTGGAGCTCGGGGGTAATAATGCTTGTATCGTGTTGCAAGATGCTAATCTTGATGTTTACATCGAAACCATGGTAAAAGCTAGAATGCAGAACGCGGGACAAAGTTGTATCGCTGCTAAAAGATTTATAATTGTTGAAGAAATTTATGATGAATTCTTAGAAAAATTTAAAGAACAAGTATCTCATATAAAGTTTGGAGCCCCCTTAGATCCAAAAACTGAAATTGGGACAATGGCAAGAGTAGATCTTGCGGAAGAAGTACAACGCCAGGTTAATGATTCTGTGCAGAAAGGGGCAAAAGTTTTGGTTGGCAACAAAAGAGATAAAGCATTTTTCGAGCCTACTATTCTAGTGGATGTTACACCAGGAATGCCTGCCTTTGATGAAGAAGTTTTTGGTCCTGTTGCCGCTGTAATTAAAGCCAAAGACAGAGATGATGCCTTCAGGCTGGCTTCTGATTCTTCTTTCGGATTAGGGACCATGTTGTTTACAGAAGATGTAGATACTGCCCGAGCGCAAATTGATCGAATAGAAGATGGTGCTTTTTTTATTAATGAAATGGTTAAGTCAGATCCTAGACTGCCTTTTGGCGGTACAAAAGCATCAGGATATGGTAGAGAACTTTCCAGAGAAGGAATTTTAGAATTCGTAAACAAAAAAACAGTTTACATAAAATAGAACATTTAATTTAAAAACATAGAAATGAAATTTGTAAAAGAGGAAGACGAACAAAGAAGAGATTATATATTTCAGAAAAATACTAAAACCAAATTTGGAACAAAATTTATTGTTTTGATATTAATTCTACTTGTAATAGGAGTAGTAGCATCGGGAGTATTTTTCGAACTTTTTTAAACAATCATCTTGCCGAGTATAGATCATTTTCGTAGCGGCAGGATTTTAAAACAGCATCCCAACCAAAATTATGATACCGCTATAAATCAAGTATTTTGATAGATATATTTTTTATCATTTGCATCAATAATTATATGGATCGTGATACAGTTTTATGCGAAACTAAAATATCTTTACGTAATGAGTGTGATAAATAAGACTTCTGGCGAGTCGATAATTGTAGTATAAGTGATTGTTTGATTGATTGATGTTAAATGGGGTTGAATGTTTTTTCAATCCCATTTTAATATAAAACTAAAAAATAGTATGGCAAAAATAAAGCAAGTAGCCCTTGAAAAAATACCTGAATTCGTCGAAGTAAGTGATCACAAAAAAAATATGATCATCATAAATACCACTGTAGAGTTTCATCCCTTGGATGTATCGAGTGATTTGGAATACATGTTGCATGTATTTGTATATGATGTGCATGGGGTCAATGATATACCTGTATTATTACCTAATTGGGATGACACAAAAATACAGCGAGTGGTTAGAAATGAAAGAAAAGATGACTTTTTGTGTAAAGAGAGTGTGTTAATTAGAGCTGATGAGGTAAAGAAAGAGAACGTTACTTTTAAAACACCCATGAACTTAAAACTTGGGAATTTACAAGATAATACCTCAGTATATTCCAGAAAATTTGAAGTGTTTGCCACTTTAATCCCTGCTATAGATCGAGCTTCAAAATGGTCAGAACCTTTTGAATCGCAACTGATTTTTACAGACTAAGGATAGATTTTAAAAAAAATCCAAATGAATGTTTCAGAACAATTGTTAGAGATACTACAAAAAGAAGGTGTTAAGCATATTTTTGGAGTAGCCGGAGATGCACTAAATCCTCTTGTAGATGCTATCGCAAAACAGGATCAAATTCAGTGGGTAGGTGTAAACCACGAAGGTAATGCATCTTATGCCGCATTTGCGCAAGGAGAGCTTAATAAAAATTTTGGTGTGTGTGCCAGTACAGTAGGACCTGGAGCGTTGCACCTGATCAATGGGTTGTATAATGCCAAGAAAGAGCGATCTCCCGTAATTGCAATTACCGGACAGATACCAATAGAGCATTTGGGCACCAACTATCATCAAGAGGCTGACCTTAAAAAAATATACGATGATGTCTGTAAGTATCAAGCGATCATCAGATCACCTGAAGAAGCCCCCAGAGTGATTCTTAGAGCTATAAGAATAGCTGTTAATCACAAATGCGTGTGCAGGATCGAACTGCCTGCGGATATTGCAAAAATGAAAGCAGAGAACCGGGATTATGTTCATAAAGTTTTTCGTTCAAAAAGTACATTGATACCATCAAAAGATGAATTGCAAATGGCCATTAAATGTATCAATGATTCTCAAAAAATTGGAATCTTGGCAGGTGCAGGATGTCGAGATGCTAAATCAGAAGTCATAGATCTTTCTACAAAACTTAAGGCGCCAATTACTCATACGCTTAGAGCCGCCGATATATTTGACCACACCATAGAGAATGTTGTAGGACTTACAGGATTAATTGGTAATCCTTCAGGCTATCAGGCGGTAATGGATTGCGATTTGTTGTTAATGCTAGGAACAGATTTTCCGTATACAGATTTCTTGCCATCTAACACTAAAACGATCCAGATTGATATTCGTTCAGAAAATATTGGAAACCGTACTCCCGTTACACTAGGTCTTCATGGTGATATAAAAAATACAGTTAGTTCATTACATTCATTATGCAAAGAAAAAGATGATAGTACGTTTTTAAAAAAACTAACAGAAAAGTTTACTAGCTGGAAGCGATCAAATGATGACAAGGCAAATCCTGCTCGGGATATGGAGCCCCTACATCCTCATATATTTGCAAAGATAGTAAGTGATACCGCTTCAAAAAATGCCATTTTTGCTATCGATACCGGAACCGCAGCAATTTGGGCTTCCAATTTCATGAATTTTCACTCGGATAGAAGAGTGATAGGATCCTTCAACCATGGTTCAATGGCTGTTGGTTTACCAGCCGCTATAGGCGCTCAACTTCAATGTCCGAATCGTGAAGTCTGGGCATTGGTTGGTGACGGTGCTTTCAATATGTCGTTACAAGACTTTTCTACGGCAGTAAAAAACAATCTTCCTATCAAAATAATTGTATTTAATAATTCGCAATTGGGTTTTGTGAAAATTGAAATGGAAGAAGCGGGGCTAGCACCCAACCTTGATGCCCTTCGGGTTGATAATTTCAATTTTGCCGAGTATGCAAAACTTTGTGGGGGAGACGGTATTAAGGTCGAACATGCAAAAGATATTGTTACAGCCATACATACTGCAAAAAACTCGACTAAACCTTTTATAATTGATGCCGTAGTTACCAATGCCGAATTGTCTTTACCACCAAAAATTGGTTTTGAGGAAGCCAAAGGTTTTGGAATCTCAAAGATCAAAGAAGTAATGAGGGCTTTCAATGGAGAAAAAGAACAATGGGAAAATATAAAGCAGGAAATTGAAGCATATTTCGATTGAAATATTATGAACTCGTGATACGTAATTGCAATCTCTCAATACGCTAAAAATAAAATGATGAAGTTATGGAGAACTTAAAAGTTACTACAGATCCCAATGATTTATATTATAAAGATAGGATGATGACGGCCGCAAAATTTGACAAAGTTGAGTTTGCAAAAACATTTGAACATAGAAGAACAAAAGTTGGAGATGTTGATATTCATTATGTAATCGGTGGAACAGGGCCAGTAATACTCTTTGGTCATGGATGGCCGGCTTCCTGGTTTGAATGGAGAAAAGTATTACCGCAATTAGCAAACGATTTTACATGTATTGCTTTTGATATGCCGGGATTGGGAGATAGTGATCCACCGCCAGCGTTTGATAATAAGACTATTGCGGACCTATTAAAGAAATTTATTTCAGAAAACTTAGGATTAGAAGAACTATATGTTGTTGGTCATGATGTGAGTGGCCCTGGTCTTATTACAATGAGTGCTTATTATCCCGATTTAGTGAAAAAATTATTTTTAACAGAAACATCGATTGCAGGACCTGAAATGGGAAAAGTGCTCGCACAAAATATAAATGACATTTGGCATTTTCCGGTAAATGCTTCTCGTCTTGCCACAACGGTGGCTATAGGCCGTGAAGAACAATTTATTGGTCAGTTTTTTAGCAAATGGGTCTATAACGTTGGGGCTATACATTTGAATGATATCAATGAATATGTGCGAACGGCAAAGATACCCGGAGTTATAGAATGTGGGGCTTCATATTATCATAAGCAACAACACACAACAGAAAACGGAGATATTCTGCCAAAGAAATCGTTAACAATGCCAATTCATTTTGTTGGTGCAGAATTAGGATTTGGAGGTAGACTAGGAGGGGATGAAAAAGCAGCTTTTAAAACTGTAGAAAGATATGCTACGAATATATCATATGAGGTGGTAGAAAAATGTAGTCATTGGGTTTCAGAAGATAGACCAGTATTTCTGGCAGATAAAATCAGAAGTTTCTTTACAAATTAAATTACTTTTAGAAAATATAAACCTATCGAGGTCAATAGCAAAAATATATTTTTAATAATTGAGAAATAAAATGGAAAAATTAGGACTAACAAAAGAAAACTGGGAACAATTTTTAGAATGGATTTGGGATTTTATACCAGGTGTACTCTCAGCGATTGTTGTTTTTTTCGTGGGGATATGGCTGATCAATTTGTTTAGTAGAGGGTTACGTAAATTCTTTCAAAAGAAGGATTATGATGAAACTTTAGAAAGCTTTTTGTATGATTTAATAAATATCGGTCTTAAAATACTATTGATCATTTTGGTTATAACACAATTAGGAGTTCAAACTTCCTCTTTGGTAGCCGTTCTGGGGGCTGCTGGTTTAGCGGTTGGATTAGCGCTGCAGGGCTCTTTGTCCAATTTTGCAGGTGGCGTGTTAATTTTGTTTTTTAAACCCTTTAAGATTGGTGATTTTATTGAAGCCCAAGGAGTCTCCGGTACAGTAAAAGAAATTTCAATATTTAAAACTAAACTAAACACTTTTGGAAATCAACTGGCGATTATTCCAAATGGAAAGCTATCCAACGAAAATATAATCAACTATTCTGCAGAACCCATACGCCGTGATAACTTAGAGATCGGGATTTCATATGGTAGTAATATAAAAGAGGCAAAAGATACTCTTCTGGATCTTATTAATAGTCAAGAAGGAGTAATCCAAGACCCTGCACCAGAAGTTGTAGTTTCAAATTTAGGAGATAGCGCAGTAACCTTATCGCTCAGATACTGGGCCTCGATCGATGATTTTTGGCGTATTCATTTTTTTGCTGTTGAAGAAGCTAAAAAGCGGTTAGAAGATAAAGGTGTTTCTTTACCTTTTCCTCAAAGAGAGGTTCATGTGTACAACAAAGATAATCAAAACGCCAAAAAAACAAGTTTTGGAGCAGATAAAACCACTGTTGATATAAATACGAAAGAAGAAAATGATGGAGAACAATAGACCAAGTATAAAAAATGAAGATCAATACGAAGCTTTAAGAGACAAGGGATACAGCAAAGAAAAGGCTGCAAGAATTGCAAATACTGACAATAGTGGTAAAAAAGGTGGTAAGGCCTCGGCTTACGAAGACCGCACCAAAGATGAGCTTTATGACCAAGCTAAAAAAGTGGGTATTGAAGGACGATCAAAAATGAGTAAGGAAGAACTAATCGACGCTTTAAGAAGCAATTAAAACTAAAATTATGAATTACGTGATTATAGCGATGCAAATCATTGTTGGATTGAGCATATTGAATGTGTGGCTTATTCAGCATAAAAAAGCTACCAAGTGGAGGGGAGGAAACGCAACAACAATTATTGAAGAATTTGATACCTATGGATTGCCCGTTTGGATGTGTTATGCAGTCGGTACTATGAAAGTAATCCTGGCTATTTTGCTTATCGTCTCTATTTGGTATCCTATTTTGAAAGAGCCGTCGGCTCTTGGATTGGCTTTTTTGTTACTAGGTTCAATAGCAATGCATTTCAAAATAAAAGATCCTTTGTACAAGTCTTTTCCGGCTTTTTTATTTTTAATTATGTGTACTCTTATTGCGGCCAGTAGCCATATCAAGCTATATTTCTAAATAACTTAAGAACAAAAACGTATTCAGAATTGCATATAACAGAGCAGGTAACGATGCCAATAGTGGATCTTTTATTTTTAATCGTACTCCAAAACCGAGTATCATAAGTAAAGCGAGCCCTCCTGAGCACAGTACAATAAGCATTGGACTCCATATATATCCAATAATAAGTCCTAAACCTCCCAAAAGTTGTAGAATTCCGGTAAAAGTTCTTCTTTTTTCCAAACCAAAACGAATAAATTCATTTTTCATTCGATTCGAAAACAGGCAGCTAGTCCCGTAGAAGAGAAATGAGAAGGCCGAAAAAAAAAGAGCACTAGTTAAGACATTCATAAGCGATAGTTTAAAATGCTTTTATGGCCAACAAAAGTTGTCGATACTATATTTGCTAATAGAAACTCTCGAATACTTTTATGGCAGCATGTGTAGCCGTATTGATTTCTTCTTGAGTATACGATCTGTTCTCTAGAATTTTACAAAGGCTTTTCCATCTTCTTGTGTGATATTCAGGATTTCCTTCAAAAAAGTGATGTGTCAAATTTGAACTTAGATTTCTACACTTTTTAAGATGTTTTGCAATAAGCAGCCCGCCAAGCATAGAACCTTCCATAACATATAAAGCCCCTGTTAATGATCCAACATTTGCGGGCAATCCTATCCCTGCGTCTGAAATAGGAGTAAGATCGATCGAAAAAGTGTCAAGATCCTTTTTCAAGGCTTTACTTTTTTCCAAAGAAATAAACGACTGAAGATTGGAGCATAATAGGTTTTTGTTAGTATCTAAGTACGTTTCTACAGCTGAGTATACCCTATAATTTTTCTTTAATAGTTCTTTATACTGATCGGTTGTAATGGTATGATCTATGATATGTTTTGCCAGGTTTTTTTTTTCGGCAATTTGGTGATGTGTAGCGGTTTTGTTCTTTAAATGTCCCAGAATGGAAAAATTTTGGGTAACCTGATTGTCAAAATTAGAATTCTGAGTCATAAAATGATACGATGTTTTATTCTTTAAAATCTTAGTCTTTAAATAATTTTTTGTGGAGCTTTATTGAATGTAGTCCAATACTGAATAATTTTTGGCAATTGCTCTTTTAGATCAGTATATGTCTTCGGCTTTTCAACATAGCTGTTTCCTCCCAAGGCATAAGTTTCAACAATTTCTTCAGGGCGATCAGAAGAGCTTAAGATAATGACAGGAATATTTTTCACCTTTTTCTTGTTTCGTAAATAGTCTAAAACTTCGAGACCATTCATTTTTGGCAATTTTATATCCATTAAAATACACTTTGGTGGATTATCGGAAAATTGCATAGTTTCAAAATATTGAATTGCGGATTCACCGTCTTCTATATACTGCACATCGCAGTTGGGTATTTCTTTTTCAAAAACTCTTTCCATTAGAGCAATATCAGAACGATTATCTTCTACTGATAGGACATATGGTTTTTTCATTCTTCAAATGTATTAAAAAAACAATTTTTTTCTTTGGTAATTTGGTAATCTTCTGTCGTTACCTTATTCATATTAAATCAATCACCGGCCTTCTTTGTTTAAGGTGAAATAAAAGGTAGCACCTTTGTTTAGTTCACTTTTTGCCCAAATGGTTCCATTGTGTTTCTCGATCACACGTTTGGCTATTGCGAGTCCGATGCCCGATCCTTGATAATCATCATTTACTAAACGACTAAAAACACCAAAGATTTTGTCGGTGTGTTTTGCGTTAAAGCCAATACCGTTGTCTTTTACAAAATAGGCTCCGTCTTCATAACCTATAGTGATTTCTGGTTGTTCTTTTTTGGATGAATATTTTAAAGCGTTACCAATAAGATTGTTCAATAATTGAAAAATCATACCGCGATCTCCAAAGTTTTTTGGTAAATCAAGAATATGTATTCGAACATTTTTATAAACAACAGCGACTTGTAAGAACTCTAATACTTCGTTTACAATTTTTTGTATGGATACCTCTTGTTTTTTTAAAGAGGTTTTACCCAAACTCGAGAAGGCTAAAATATCATCAATTAAAAGATTCATCTTATCGATTGAAGATATAATCGTACCCACGGCTTGTTTGCCAAAGTCATCCAAAGTGTCATAATAGTCTTCTTTGATAATTTGTGCAAAGCCGTCAATGCCTCGTAATGGAGCTCTTAAATCGTGTGATACACTATAGCTAAAAGACTCTAGTTCGCTATACGCATTTTTTAATTTTTCGTTTAGGGCGTTGATTTCCTCATACTTTTGAATGATGATTTCGGCAATGTGCTCTTTAAGTGCTTTTGCAGCGGCAATTTCGTAATCTAACCATGGAGTGCTGTGTCCTGTATGTTCTTCAGACCATTTGGCAAAAGATTTTCTAGGTGTCAATTTTTCATTTTCGAGGGTAACGGCTTTATTTGGGTTGCCTCCCCAATCTACTGTTTGTATTACTTCGGGCTTAAACCACAGCATTATATTTCTTTTGGACCTGCTTATAAATACAGCAAGTACACCAGAAGCACTTTTTATGATTTCTTTTCCGTCCTCATATTCGCTACTAAGGTTATTAGTCGTAAAAATATCAGAATCAGATTTTTTGCTTAGCCAGTCTATAAGTTTTTCAATTTGTTTATCTGTTGGAGTTAGGCCGATGGTTTTAATTTGCCCATCCATACAAAGTGCTGCTCCTTTTGCCTGGGTAACATCTAGAATAGAATATTCTCCATCAGAAACAACAGCATCAATATCCCAATTTCGACTCATTTTTTCGATAAGCTTAGATCTGATTTTATTCGATTGATTTGTTTTTTGAAGTAACGAATTTGCAGATCGTAGTCCCAGTTGGGTTGAAAATACCTGAGTGATAAACTTACAAGAAACTCTGCGATGATAATTAACAAATTTTGGACTGTAATGATGGCAGGCTACCAATCCCCATAGTTGGTCTTGAAATACGATTGCCGCTGTGAGCGTTGCTCCTACATTCATATTAGAAAGATATTCAATATGAATCGGAGATACGGCTCTAAGCTCAGACTTAGATAAATCTAAGGGATTACTATTAGATGCGTCTTTAAGAATATGTTTTGGTGCCGAATTAACATCTGCGATAATCCGCACTCCTTGTTTGAGAAATAACTTTCTTGCCTGTTGGGGTATATCTGAAGCTGGATAATGTAATCCCAACCAACTTTCTAACTCTGGTTCTCGTACTTCTGAGACTACTTTACCATTCCAATTGGCATCAAACTGATAAATCATAACACGATCATACCCAAAAAAATCTTTTATAAGTTTTGCCGTGGTATCGCACATCATTATTTCGTCTGTGGCAAGATTAAGTTCTGATATGGTTTTGGTTAGTTGTTCCTGATATATAATTGGATCTATTTCTTGCCCAGTAGGTTCTAATTCTACTATAACATTTTGGCCATTATGATGTGAAATCAAAATATAACTATTGCCGTTTAAAGCTATATGAAAAGGCGTAGATTTTTCTTTATTAACTTTAGATAACACCTGATCTACAATATGATCAGGTACCAAATCATTAACTGATGAAGAAAGCATCTGAGTCGAATCAAGCTCAAATAATTCCAGGCAATTCTCGCTGTAATATAGTATCTCTTGTGAGGTTGGATGAAAAGCGAACAAAAAACCATGATGTTGTATTTTATCAATGATATGAATAGGTTCTTTGTCACAATTGGTGAGATCGACTTTTTTAGGATATAAGGTTGACGGGCTTTCCATTCTATTTTTTCAGTTTTATTAATGCGATGCAATTCACCGCTTTAAAAATATGATTTGCGATTTGTAAATAATATAACAATACCTAGAAATGTGTCTCCATTTCATAATTTTTGTAATTAAATAGCTGGTTTTTGATGCATTGGTAACTGAATAACAAAAGTTGCTCCCAAATCCAGTAAACCTATCGCTGAAATAGATCCATGATGCGTTTCTACAATTTTTCTACATATAGCCAAACCAATACCTGTTCCCGAGTATTCAGTTTTTTGATGTAATCTCTGAAAAAGTTCAAAAATTTTATCGACATATTCTTGCTTGAAACCGATACCATTATCTTTAAATTGTAGTTCGACCATTTCGTAAGTTCCATTATTGTCGTTATTATTTTCAGTAATTGTGGTAGAAGAGATCTCAAGATACAAAGGTCTATCAGGATGTTGATATTTAATAGCATTTGTAATGATATTATAAAACAATTGATAAATTAAAAAAGGGACAGCTTCTATAACAGGTAGTTCGTTTGTTTGGTGTATAGCATAGTTACTCGTATTTGTTTCTTCCAGATCTTGAGTTATAGCTTTAAAAGTGTGCTGGAGGTCAACTTTTTCGAAGCTTATCCCAACCTTTCCAATTCTGGAATAAGTTAAAAGCTGTTTAATCAACTCCTGCATACGATCTGCCGAAGTTTCAATTTTGGTTAAATAGGTTTTTGCCTTTTCAGATAGCTCCTCATGACCTAAATCATTTACTCTCGAAATAAACATTCTGATTTTGCGCAAAGGCTCTTGAAGATCATGACTTGCAATATGATTAAAAGAATCTAATTCTGCGTTGATATGGAGCAATTCTTCGTTTTTTTGCCTAAGTTTTTTTTCATTTTCTACAGCTTCAGTAATATCTTTTATTACACCCAACATCATCTGACCGGCGGTGACTGGAACAAAGTTACCTGATACCGAGAAGTATTTACGTTTGTTATTTTCTGTTGTTTTAAAGAATTGTGTTGTCAAATGATCATCATATTGATAAAGATCAATGGCGGCCTTGATCTTATCCCTATCTTTAGGGGTCATAAGATCGAAGATGCCATTTTTATACTCAGTAATGGCCTTGTAATCCAAATCAAACAACTTTTGCATGTTTTTAGACAACACCCACTTGTTTTTTTTGATATTCCACCTGAAACTGGCAGATTTAGAGATAATTTCAGCTTCTCTCAGTGTTGCATTCTGAAATTCTAATTGCCGGTTTGATTTTCTAAGCTCCTGTTCTGTATGTTTAAGCTTTGAAATTTCACTACAAGTTACCGTTAAACCATCTTCATACCGTGCTGTATGACATTGAAACCAAATCGTATTTCCACAAAAATTAAGCTCCCGCTGAAATGATATTTCAAAATCATCTTTGGTAAGACAGGCTACCAAAATTTCAAAAATTCCATTATCATAGATATCAGGAAAAAAAGTGCTCACGTTTTTGTTGATAATATCACTTCGTTTACCCTTAATATAAGTTTCTATGTTTTCTGTTACATAGTCTAAGTTAAAATCTATAATACCGGTTTCTTCGTATTTAGGAATAAAGTAGAAGATCAAATTATCGGTTCGAGTTAACAGATCTTTTAGAAAACTTATTGATTTAGTCAAATTCTTTTTTTTAGAAGGATTAAAACTAATAAATAGATATGTTTTTTGATAATATAAATAGGGAAAAGCGACGAATTTTTATGGATTGAGTGAAAAATAAATTGGTATTTAAGAAAGTATCCTTAAATTGTTAAAGAAAAACCCATATGCGATAAAAATACTCTTAATTCAAACCTTTCAAAACAGTGTACCGTACACTGTTTTATTTATCTTTGTTTAGAAACTAACACGTAACCTTATTACCATAGTACTTTATTGCATTAACATTATATGAAGCTTTACCTAAAATACGACATTAATATAATATTCAGAAAAATAGTAGAGGAGCAATTAGATAAACTTGAGGTGGATTATAAAATCAATGGGTTGGGTGAAGTAGAGTTCAATGAATCGTTAAGTGGTAATACGATTAAGCAATTAACCTCTTTATTGTCTATTTATGGTATTGATATCATTAATGATCATAAAAGTGAAATTGTACAGAGAATAAAGGATGCTATCACAGAAATGATTGCTGATTCATCGATAGAAAAGCAGTTTAAGACATCTGCTTATTTGTCTGACAGATTAGGGTACTCGTATACATATTTGTCTAATATATTTTCTGAAAGTACCTATACATCTATAGAAAGTTTTGTAATTCTAAAACGTATCGATAGAGCGAAGTCTTTAATTTTGAGTGGGCAATTAACACTTACTGAAGTTGCCTATACATTAGGATACAGTAGTGTAGCACATCTATCAGCCCAATTCAAGAAAACTACAGGACTAACACCTACAGTTTTTCAGCGTATTATAAAAGAACGAAATAAAGAACTAAATAAGTTGTAACGACACAAAGCATATGAACTTAGATGCATTAAAAGTAGTTTTAGTAGATGACGATGAAGATGATCGTTTGCTTTTTAAAGATGCTATAGAAGAAGTAGACATAAATACGAACCTGCTTTTATTTGGTAATGGCCAGGAATTTATGGACTACATTTCTCTTTCAGGGCAGCCTTTACCACATTTAGTTTTTTTAGATTTAAACATGCCTATCAAGGACGGAATTCAATGCCTTACTGAAATTAGAAGCACGAGTACCTTAAAGGATCTCTCGGTAGCCATTTATTCTACATCATCATCAGAAAAAGACATAGAGCAAACCTTTATCAAAGGTGCTAACATCTATATTAACAAGCCCAGTGACTTTTCAAAGTTGAAAAAAGCGATACGAGAAGTTCTTAAATTAAACTGGCAATATCATACCTCTAATTTAAACAGGGATACTTTTTTACTAAGCATATAGTAATTATTGTAGTAAAATGTGAGTTCAATATAATTGAACTAAAGACCAAAAACCGTCGATTCGAGTGATTTTTTAGAACGAATTAAAAAAATAGTATCGAGAATAGGTTTTTGATAAAAAAATACTGTTCACGATACACTTCACTTTGAGTCGAAACACTCTAATCACGATCACTTTATTACATAGAAACTCACGTTAGTATACGTTTTAAATACCTCTTATGGTAAAGCTTACTTTTAAGAAAAGCCATGATCCATGCTTCCAAAAAAGAGATGATGATTCTATAAGACTTATCTCCTTTCTGTTACTGATATCTTAAATTTTTACAAAATCTGTTAAGAATATTCTTAATTTTTTAACAGAAAATGTCGTGTTTATAAGAAATCGAAAGATTTTATAATACAATCCAAAAATTATATAACACCTTTCCTTGTTTTGTTGATGATATTTGATAAAAAATTAAACACGTTAATTTAATCGTCAAAAATTATGTTACTGAATCAATATGCAAGAATCGGAAGAGTATTCAAAAAGCAAATGCCTATTACCGTGGCAATTTCATCTAATTCATTTAGTGTTACTAATGAAATAGATAACACCAAATTTGAATCCGAATTTGATATACACACAAAAAGTCTGTAATAATAATCTTAAAACTACCGTCATGCTGTTAACAGAAGTAAAAGAAAAAAATATCACTGATGTATTTTCAGAAATTGAAGCCAATTTACATGGTAAACTTTCTCAAAGCTTCGGCGAACATGTAATCCAAGTCAACAATTCTTTGGCTACTGGAAACGTTAGAGGAATGAAAGTGCAAGAAAATAAATTGTTCCTTGAAATAGATTTACGGTGTCATGAAGATATTACTATAAGTTTATGCCCTATTGATTTTAACCCTGTTCATTTTTTGTACAGCCAAAAAGATCAAAGTACGATAAGTTTTGAAAATCATGATGATAGGTTCACTTTAGATGAATTTCAAACCGCAATAATTTATCATCAGAAGAAAAGCGCTAAGCTGCATTTTGCCAAAGATTCTCATGTTAAAATTTGTGTTATTTCAGTTTGCGCACCACCGCCATCAGGTTTCGTTTCACCTTTGGTTGTAAATATCCATTCTTTATTCTTAGATAAATTAGAAAACCAAATGTTTACTTATTTTGGTTCTTATAACCTTAGAATAGCTACGCAAATTGCTAAAATGGATGATGTTAAAGAGGATGGAATTATAAAAAAATTATTTGTTGAAGGAATGGTTCAACTAATCTTAGCAATGGAGATACAACATCATCAGGATGATATCAATACAAATATCAATATTTTTGATGCTCTAACCAAAAATGAATTAAAAACGATACAGGATCTTGGCCAGCACATAAAAGAAAATGCAGATACTCAGTATTCTATTGAGATGATAACGGATCAAACCGGTATATCTGCGGCAAAATTACAAACGGGATTCAAGCATTTATTCGGGAGAACCGTTACTGACTATATAAAAAATGTAAGGCTTGAGATCGCAGAAGAGCTTATTAAAACAACTGATCTTAATATATCAGAGATAGTATATAGCGTTGGATTTAGTAGCAGAAGCTATTTTTCCAAGATCTTTAGAGAAAAGTATAATTGTAGCCCTAAAAGTTTTCAGGATAATTTAAAATATAGAGCTGTGAGTGCTTAGATTGATTGATTTGTGTGATTAAAAAGCAGAATACTATTCCCAATGTATTCTGCTTTTTTAATTATTTATCTTTAAGTAAAGGTAGTTTTTTATAAAGGCTTTCGATTTCTATAATAACATCCTCCATGTTTTTACTAAAGTCAGTATTAAACTCTGATAATTCGGGTAAATTTTGAGCAATTTGATTAAAATCAAATTGTATTTTTCGAATACGATGTAACAATTGTAATTTATTTTCAAAAATCTCAAAGTTTGTAGAAAAAGAATTATCCAATTCTACCAAAACCTGATGCAGCTTTTCTTTAATGTGAGACATGTTTTTTTTCTGAATAAAACCTGCTGCTCCCTTAAGAACTAATCTGGCAACAGTCTCCTCATCGTTAATAACCCCTGTAACGATAACACAAGGAATATTTTGATTAGAATTTTCGATGATATTAAGTACATCAAATGCATTAAAACTTCTCAAATCGAAATCACTTAAAATAATATTAGGACTAAACTCTGATATCGAAATAATTAAATCATCTAACGAATTGATAATTCTTGTATTGACACCTGAGTTAAACTTAATTGTTTCGTGCTCAATAAGTTTTGCATCTGTATGATTATCTTCTATAATTAAAATTCGTGCCGATTCCATTCACTGATTATTTTTAAGAAAATCCTTAATTTATTTTGTACAATCCCTTTAGTATTCAATTTTGCGATAGTTTAAATTGTTTCTTATATTCTCTGGGAGATAATCCATATTTTGCCTTAAAAATCTTGGAAAAATAACTTTTGCTATTGATCCCTACTTCAAATGTGATTTCAGAGATAGTTAAATCTGACTCTTCTAGCAAATGTAACGCTCTCTTTAACTTTAAATTTAGAGCATAATCATGTACCGAGCAATCGAATTGGTATCGAAAACCATTCTGTAATACCTTTTGCGACAATCCAACACGGTTGGCAATGTCTTTAATGTTAGGAAGATTATCTAGTTCTTCATTAATTATTTTTGCAGCATCATTGATTTGATTTAGAGTGTATTTTCGTAATATATTTGTGTCAGGTTGCTTGTCATCGATATACTGCTTAAAAAAATTGACAATAATTTCATTTATTTTTGCTTCCTGGTAGACGTGCTTCATAAAACCCGTAAAAGAATTACTCTTGTAATCCTCAATTAACTCCGATGTAGAAATGCTAAATTTACTTTGATTATAGATGAATTTTTGTTCTTTCAATTCCTGAAAAAGCTTAATCAAAAAAGGATCTAAAGCTATGTTTACTTCATTTATTTTACTTTCAAATATTTTTTTATCGATTAAGATTACAAAAATGGATAGGGGAGATTTAGCGGGTAGTTTAAAATAACAATCTTTTGAGGAGTTCAAAGAGTGAAAAACACTGTCATACTTTTCAATAGCGTATTCAAGGTTTGTTTTTGGAGAGTACTCAAAACTGTTTTGCAGATTGAAAATTAACTTTAAAGTTGCATTATTGTTAGTGGTATAGATACTAAAATTATGATTAAAAATCGCATTAAATTCTATGGTACTTAGTCCAAAAGAAAACTCAGTAGCTCTAAAAAATCCAGAACCCAAATAGTTCGGAATTTGTACTAGACTCTCTTTATTTTTACGTATTACTTCAACCTTAAGTTTATGGGCTATTTGCTTAATTTGATTAGTTACATTCTCTCCGTGAATATGTACAGAATCAGTCATTGAATTCTATTAATAATTAGTGCTTATGATATATCCTTTTCGTAAAATTTTGATATAAATAAAGGCACTTTGTTGTTGTGTGATGTATAAGATAAAGCTATGGGGTACACAAAATAAAGCTCTTATGTAAATTTAAGTAATAAATTCTTTACATTCGGATATTACTTGATTTATTTCATGTGTCACTCCTGGATCTCAAAAATCTGCATAATTTTGTTGTAAAAGACAGTAGTAATCCTGTTTTTAAGAATATCCTTGTTCAAAAAGGTCAATAGATTTTTCTTTAGTTCTTCTTCAGTGGTTAAGGTTTTATTTTTAATTGAGGGATTGTAATACGCCATAGACCAATCCTGAAAACTTCTATTTTCTATAAAGCCTTCGGCTAATAATTGTACTGCGTAATGCCTGTTGTCGACTTTAATTTTAGAAAAAAGTAATTTTATTTTTGAAGACTCTCCTTCAATAATTTGAATAAATTTATTCTTGTACAAAATAAGCACGCCGGTAATATCATTAATATGATTATTTATGTAGGAACTATGCATCAGTTCTTGAAACTTAATCTCGCTCAAGTTTTCTTTCATTGTAGATACATAAACCAGACTATAGATTTTCATTTTTCGGTTTAGAATAAAATAAATTTTAAAAACAGTTGGGAGTTAAAATTCATTCTATTGTTTATTTTGTTTAATAAAAATATTATTTAGCGTCATTCTGAACGAGTTTTAGAATCTCATTATGCCTATAAATAGGTCGTTATGATTTGTTATGCCTTGCGAATATTCAAAAAATCATTTTTAAACGATGGTTTTTTTATATCATCAAGGTCTAAGTTCTTAATTAAACAACAGATATACCAATAAACGATAATTTCAACTGTCTCAGATTATCGTTTATTGGTATGTCTTATTGTATCCCATCAATTTTTAAAATGAATGGGTATGGCTAATTCTTCAACATATTGAATAGTTTTTCTGCTACTTCTTCAGAAGATGCCGGATTTTGTCCGGTGATCAAATTACCATCCTGCACAGAATAGGCTTTCCAGTCATCGGCTTTGCTATATGTTCCTCCATTTTCTTTTAGCATATCCTCGACCAAAAATGGAACTACATTAGTCAATTCTACAGCTTCTTCTTCACTATTTGTAAAACCTGTAACGTTTTTACCTTTTACGAGATATTCTCCATTAGTGGTTTTTACATTTTTAAGTGCGGCAGGTGCGTGACATACTAACCCGGTAGGTTTGTTATTTTCAAAGAACGATTGAAGTAGTTGTATGGAATCTTTATCCTCTGCCAAGTCCCATAGCGGGCCATGACCTCCAGGATAAAACACAGCATCATAATCTTTTTCATTTACTTCAGCTAATTTTGAAGTTTTACTAAGTTTTTCCTGAAGATCTTCGTCTTTATGAAAGCGCTGCGTAGCTTCAGTTTGATTTTCTGGCGTATCACTACTTGGATCGATCGGGGGTTGACCTCCTTTTGGTGATGCCAATGTTATTTGAGCGCCTTTATCGGCAAGATAATAATAGGGTGCTGCAAACTCTTCTATCCAAAATCCTGTTTTTTCACCGGTGTCACCCAGTTTATCGTGAGATGTTAGTACAAATAATACGTTCATGATTTCTTTTTTTTTCTTAATACGATTTCATTTTATCTTTTCGCTTCTCTAATTGATCATTTAGATCTCTTATAGTTTCGGCAATTGCCTCTTCAAAATTCTTTTCATCTGATGAAGCATATAATCTAGGACCAGGAGCGCTTAAGCGTATTCCGCAAATATGCCCGGTATCATCACTTCTATTTTCTTTTTTGAAAAATACATCTCCGCGTATCAAAAAAGGATATTTGTCAGATAGGTAATTTAATTTGTCGGTAGCAAGATTTTCTAATCTTTCACTTCCGCTAACATTTGTATATTCGAATACTGTCTTCATTATTATGTTTTTTTATTGTATTAAAAGTTTATATAGTATCACTATCCTGAGAAAAGGCTTTAGGCTATTGCTATACATTCAGAAATCGGGTGCAGATTAAGGATGCTCAAATTTCTTTTTTTGATTATCTGAAACTTCTAAAACCTATGCCTTCAAAATCTTTAAATATGTGATAGGATTGTCCTTTTGAACTTCATTCTTTGAACTATCTTTTGATGTTGTTTTTGTATGTTTATATCTATCGCTACCAAACGGCTAGAGCTTCTTCACGAAGCAACTGATTCATATTAAATTCTTGATATCTTTTTTTAGTATCAGAAGCATAAAAAACATTGGAATAGATGAACCCATGTTTTCTGGCATCCTCTGCAGAAGCTCCAAAATAAATTGCTTTGAACCCAGCCCAATGGCTAGCTCCCAGACACATCATGCAAGGTTCGCAACTTGTATACAGAATGCATTCTGAAAGATCTTTACTCTCTAAAACTTTACATGCTTCCTGGATCACGGCAAGTTCTGCGTGTTGAGTAAGATCATTGGTGTTGCGTACTTTATTATATCCTTTGGCGATGATATGATTATCTTTAACAATAACAGCTCCAAATGGACCGGCGCCTTCGGTAATCTTTCCTTTCTTCGCTAAGGCGATAGCTTGTTGCATAAAGTGCACGTGAATGTTCTCCATTATCTCTGATCCGTCGCTTCTTTTACCACCACAGGTTCTATCGGTTGATATTCTGTTTTTAATTTTTTGTAAAGTTTTAACTGCGGACGGGTAAGAATATCACCCATATCTGCACTTTCCATATCATAATTTTTCTGGAGTTCTACAAGTTTTTGAGCAGTAGATAGGTTACTGTTTCTTATTTTTTGCTCATTGATCAAAAATTCTTCAACCTTGATTTCAAATAAGTTCATTTGCTTAGCTCTTAAAGCTAATTGACTATTATACTTTTTTGTTAATGCTCTAGCTTCTTGTTCTAATTCGAGATTATTTGAATTTTGCGTTATTGGGTTCTGTGCAAATGATAAAGTACTTATCAGTACTGCAAAAATTATTAATGTGTTTCTCATAGCTGTCATTTTAGATTAGTATTCTTAGTGTATTAACTATTGATTAGATTTTCCAGTTCATTTCTTTCCATGGATTTTGCATAAATTTTTTGATCTGGATCCATTATTTTAGTACTGGTTAAATCCCCGACATATACTGCATCAAAACCAATATCCTGGATCAATTGTTGTGTCACCTGTCTGCTTTCTTCATCTTGAGCGGCATACGGGATAGCTAATTTTTCAGAATCGCGAAAAGCTCTGTTTTTTAAATGATCAGCATAGATAGTATTAAATGCTTTAGCGGTTTTTGCGGTATTAAATTTCATCGCAGTATATTCTGAAGCATTTCTGTTAGAATCCCTTACCTCTTGGGCCATGGCTCCATCTCTTTCGGGATATGGATTAGTGGCATCAATTATAATTTTATTGCCATACTCTCCTGCGTATAACTCTGATAATTTATCGATTGCTTTAAACGGAGTAGCTAATAGGTATACGTCTGCATTTGCCTCAAAAGCTTCTTCGATACTTACGGCTGATGCTTTGCCTTCTGATGCTCTAACCAAATCGTCTAATTGTTCGGGATGTCGTGAGCTAAAAAGCACTTCATGACCGGCTTTTGCCCAGTGTTTTCCTAAATTTCCTCCTATATTGCCACTTCCTATAATTCCTATTTTCATGATTCTTAATTTTTAAGTGTTTCTTGATTTGAAGAATTTAATCCAAGATCATCCATAAAATCTCCATTAAAAGTAAACTCTCTTTGCATCTTTCGGGTTCTGTTCTCAGGATCTTCGTCAGCTCTTAAATCTTCTGGTAAATCTTCTATTGAGCCACCATAATATCCAACGGCAACAGCAGTGGCTACATGATATTCTTCAGGAAATTTAAACTCCCTTTTTGCTTTTTCATGATCGACTCCTGCCATTTGGTGTAATGCGATCCCAAGATGTTGGGCTTGAGCAGAAACATTTCCCATAAATAGGCCTAAATCGTGTAATGCATGAAAATTTTCGCTGCCATCTTCGGTGGTCTTTTTAAATGCATTTAAAAGCAAAACAGGAGCGTTACTTGCCCATGACTGATTGAATTCGCTTAGACAATCAAAAATTCTGTCGTATGTTTTACTACCTTTAATCCCCCAGATGATCCTCCATGGTTGCCTGTTATACGAGCTTGGAGCCCATCTTCCGGCTTCAAATAAAGTCCTTAGTTCGACTTCAGATACAGCAGTGTCTGCAAAAACTCGAGGGCTGTATCTTTCTTTTAAAACAGGCAGTATGTTAAACTTGGTTGTGTTTTCTTTTCCGTTGGCAATTGTATGCTTCATATCTTATAATGTTTTTGTAGGTTCGTCTTTACTTAACTTGATAATAATGTCTTTTTGTTGACCTTCAGAAAGGTCGAATTGTGGCTTGCCGTGAAGCGGTAACATATGTGCAAAAGGCTTGGTATAATTCTTCCAATGATGGGCCAATCCTATATCTTTACTTCGATTTGATACCGGAGGTCGTTCAAAATAATATTCGTTGCTATCATAAGAAGCTCCAACAGCACTATCACCGGTGAATAGCATGCCGTTATTTATTTCAGAATGAATAATAACACTACCTCCGGTATGTCCCGGAAAGTGGTTAATGGATAGAGAGAACTTATCAAAAACATCATTGGGTTCAAGAAAATTCTTAACAAAATCTCCATCAGACCCTGCATCAAGTGGATGAATATAGATCGCAGCATTTCCAAGATTTTCAGAGAGCTTTTTCATTGTAGTATAGCTTTGATGAATAAGATCACTATGCGTTAAAATCAATCCAGCTATACTAAAACCATCTTGAATTAAGCGTTGAATGGCCTCTTGAGAATCTTGATGTACTACATCTATAAGCAATAGTTCTTTGCGGTCTAGATGTTGTATGATGTATGAATTTCCCGTTCTATATCTGAATTTTGCAACTTTGACCAAGAAAGTATCTGGAAGTATCAAAGTTCTTTCACCGACTTTTTTGTTTTTTAATTCCTCGATAATTGAAGAATAACTAATATTTGAAGAGATCATAACTTTTTTTTATTCAAGATAAGTTGATTGTTCTTGATATATTACTACAATCGAGAGGTATGTTGACTCAATCGGAAAATGAGTAGGATGCCATTATAATTTTAGATGATTACATAAAAACCATAGCATCATTGCTATGGTTTTCAGTACTTTATTAAGAATGTTTCTTTTTGTAATCAAGAAGCCTTTTTGTCAAAATCTTTATAGAACTCATATCGCAAAGAATCCATACGTTCTATAGCAGATTGCATTTCAAAAAAGCCATCTTCCCATCTGGATCTAAAATTCTCATCTTGCGTAAATCTTCTATAGAAAAGAGAATCCCACTCCAACATTCCAGGTATTCTTTTATGAATAGAAAGTGGAAAATTATTATCTACCTGATCATAGAAAGAACGAAGCATATGGTCCATATCAACTTCGATTGAGTCACCTTTTGCGTTGGAATACGACCAACTATAAATGGAATCATATCGTATAATATTACCTTCAGAATCATGCTCTTTTTGTACCTTCCAACGTGCTCTTGGCTTCATTTTGGCGATTTCAGTTGCATCTCGCTCTTCAACTGTTTTAGAAACCAGGCTAGATTCGTTTTCTACTTCGTTATTTTTTTCTGAACAGCTCATAAGAGGTGTTATTCCTAACAGTAGTATCAATATCCTTTTCATAACATAAAATTCATCCATTATTAACAGTACTATTTAAGGGTTACACGCAACTAACTATGCATTTACCACTTGACCGTCATGTTTTCCTTCTTTAACTTCTTCAATAATTTTATCGATAAAAGCAGGAAGGTCATCTGGATTTCTGCTGGTTATTAAACCACTATCGACCACAACCTCTTGATCAACCCAGTTGGCTCCGGCATTAATAATGTCATCTTTGATGCTATGGTACGAAGTTACTTTTCTATTTTCGATAACTTTGGCGCTGGCAAGCAACCAGGGTGCGTGACAAATTGCCGCAACCGGTTTGCCACTTTTGAAGAAATCTCGGATGAATTCTAATACATCATCATGAGTCCTCAATAAATCAGGGTTAGCAACTCCTCCTGGTAATACCAATGCATTATAATCTGATTCATTTGCATCTTGTACTAATTTATCGACTTGTATAGGTTCGTCCCAACTATCGCCTTCCCAGCTTTTTATTTCTCCTTCTTTGACAGAAATAATATGTACTGTTGCATGTTCGTTCTTTAATACTTTAAGCGGCTCAAAAAGCTCTGATTTTTCAAACCCGTCAGTAGCTAAAATGGCAATTTTTTTATTTTGTAATGTCATAAAAATAGTTTTTAAAATTATACAATAATTTTTGTGTACTTCCTCAAAAGTAAAGTGATAAAGAGAATTATAGGTGTTGTAAAACGGTGAAGATTAACTCTTTTAAAAATGAAATCACTCTAAAGCATCAAACGGATAATTTTATGCTTTAAAGTGATTTCATTTTGCTAGTTTATCTGCTCATTGCATACCAGCTGGCAGAGGGTAGATTACTAAGTAATCGTTTAAACTTTTTCATATCTACAATCAAAATACCGTAAAATAATTTTTTCATGACCCTAAATTTTTTAATTAAACATCAAAAACGATTGTTTTTCAATCGATATACCTCAGTTTTTATCTATTGGTTCAAAAACATTATTTCGGATACATTCATTTTAATGAGTATTTATATATACTTTTTGTATGATTTGGTTACTTTAATATAATATCAATACCTGAAAAGTCAAGGGATTTAACGAGTTTTAACTTACTATAAAAAATTCTTTAACTTTAAAAAATGTTAAAAAATTACACTGAAATTTTTTAATGGATTCAACAAGTAAATTCTCAAATTAATTTTCCTTTAAACAGTAAGACTTGACGTTTTTCATAGATGAAGCGCTCGAATTATAGATGAATTGAGTTAAAGTTTACTAAAATTTGTGTTCAAAATTATGGGATACCTCAAAAAAATTACGGAATGCCGTAAATAAAATGACTCATTAGGTCT
Source organism: uncultured Aquimarina sp. (assembly GCA_947497175.1). Classification (GTDB taxonomy): domain Bacteria; phylum Bacteroidota; class Bacteroidia; order Flavobacteriales; family Flavobacteriaceae; genus Aquimarina. The sequence goes on from CANMFM010000006.1 coordinate 302,988, forward strand.
TTATTTTGACTCATATGATCATTTTAAGAAATATAATTTATAATTGATTTCAGAAAACGCTGTGAGTACATTATTTTATTTTAGTCATTGGTAAGTCTTTTATTTACAGGATTTTTTTAGTTTGGCACATGGTTTTTTTAGTTCAAATTTTTTTCAATTTCATAAATATTTACGGTTTTACCATACATATTTAATGTTATATGTGTAAGCAGTAACGCTCAATAATCTTTAAATTTATGTTAACCAAATTACCCCTCCTTATGATATTTAAGATATGTACGAAAAATCCGCTGTGTCTCCACTAAGAGTGGTTCATGAAGAAAATTATCTGAAAAGAGAATTATATACTCTTATCAAAGAAGAAGATGACGTTTTTGAGTTTATTCAAAAATCGGCTTTAGACGGTTTATGGTTTTGGGATTTAGAAAAACCTGAGAATGAATGGATGAATTCAAAATTTTGGACTACACTTGGCTATGATCCAGATGAAATGCCGCACGAATCATCGGCATGGCAAAATATTATCAATCAAGAGGATTTAGATGTCGCTCTGGAAAATTTTAATAAACATTGTGAAGACCCCGACTATCCTTATGATCAAGTGGTGAGATATCAACATAGACTTGGGCATACCGTTTGGATACATTGTAAGGGTATTGTTATAAGAAATCATAAAGGCAAACCCTACAGAATGCTTGGTGCTCATACGGATGTCACCAAGCTGAAAAAGGCAGAAACAAAATTAAGGAGGCAAGTTTCTAAGTATGAGCATATTATTGAGGGTACCAATATCGGTACCTGGGAATGGAATGTGCAAACAGGTCATACTATCTTTAATGAACGTTGGGCTCAAATATTGGGATATACCTTATTAGAACTGGATCCTGTATCAATCGATACGTGGACAAATAGTGTACATCCAGATGATAAAGAAAAATCTGAAAAAGCCCTGCAAGATTACTTCGAAGGTAAAACAGAGTTTTATGAATGTGAGGCAAGAATGCGGCATAAAAATGGTGATTGGGTTTGGGTTCTGGATAGAGGTAAGATCGTAAGTCGCACTTCCGATGGCGCTCCTGAGTGGTTGATCGGATCTCACCAGGAAATTACACAGCGGAAAAAGGATCTGCAGCGGCATAAGGTATTTATTGAGCAGGCACCTAGTGCCATTGCCATGCTCGATACTAATATGTGTTATATCTCTCATTCTAAAAAATGGATTGTTGATTATAAAATTAAAGATGAAGATATTGTTGGGAAATCCCATTATGATATTTTTCCTGAGATAGGAGATGATTGGAAGAGAAATCATCAAAAATGCCTCGAAGGAAATATTTTAAGGAAAGCAGAGGACAGGTTTGAAAGAACCGACGGATCTGTTCAATGGATATCTTGGGAATTGCATCCCTGGTATAAAGATAATAATAAGGTAGGCGGACTTATTATGCTTTCTTCAGACATTACAAGGGCCAAAGAGGCAGAAATAGAATTGAAAATAAGCGAAAAAAGATTCAGAGGTAATTTTGAAAATGCTGCTACAGGTATGGCAATTCTGGATTTAAATGGTCAATGGCTGGAAGTTAACGGTGCCTTATGTAAAATGATGGGGTATTGCGCCGAAGAGCTTAAGAAACTTACGTTTCAAGACATTACACATCCAGATGATCTGGAGGTTGATTTAGAGCATGTTAATAATATGGTAAGTGGTGAAATATCATTCAGTCATATAGAAAAAAGATATCTGCATAAAGAAGGAAGAATTGTGCATGCGCAACTTTCAGTCTCGATAGTAAGAGATGAAAATGACAATCCTCTATATTTTGTTTCTCAAATTACTGATATTACTCCTCGGGTTAAAGTGCAAAATACCCTTGTAAAAACACTTTCAAAATTAGAAAGTGTATTAGAGGCCAGTACGCAAGTGAGTATTATTGGAACAAATACAGACGGACTTATTACTAGTTTCAATAGAGGGGCAGAGAACCTGTTGGGGTATAAACGAGACGAATTCATCGGTAAGCAAAATTTATTATTCTTACATTCTTTAGAAGAAATTCAACAAAGAGGTAAAGAATTATCATCGCAATATAATATAGAAATTGATGGTTTTGATGTGTTTACTAAGTTTGCAAAAAGACAGAAACACGATACCAGAGAATGGACGTACATTCGAAAAGATGGGTCTAAGTTTCCTGTTCAGCTTACCATTACCGCCATAGAAGAAAATAAAAGAATAGTTGGGTATTTGGCAGTTGCAGCAAATATAAGTGAAATTAAAAAAGTAGAAACCGAAATAAAATCGCTGTTAGCAGTTGCTAATGGTCAAAATAGAAGATTGAAAAACTTTGCTCATATAGTTTCTCATAATCTGAAGTCTCACTCGGGCAATTTTAGCATGTTACTGGATCTTTATCTTCGGGAAAATCCTGATCAGTCTGAAAATGAGATTATAAATTTGTTTAGAGAAGCGTCAAATAATCTGTCTGAAACCATTGATCATCTCAATCAAGTAGTTTTAATGAGTAGTAAAGTTGAGGATAATCTAAAAACCATTAACCTTGAGCATAGTATTAACAAAGTTATTTCTAGTGTAAAAGTAATTGCTGAAGAGGCTGAGGTAAGAATTGAAAATGTGGTAAGTCCAGACACGAATATTCTTGGTATCCCTGCTTATATGGATAGCATCATTTTAAATTTTATAACAAACAGTATTAAATATCGATCCCAGGATAGAGATAGTTATGTGTTGTTAAGCTCTTTTAAGCAAGAGGACTATGTAGTTTTGGTAGTCGAAGATAATGGCCTGGGTATTGATCTTAATAAACATCATTCAAAATTGTTTGGAATGTATAAAACATTTCATCGAAATAAGGATGCAAGAGGAATAGGTTTGTTTATTACTAAAAATCAAATCGAAGCCTTAGGAGGTAAAATAGAAGTAGAGAGTGAAGTGAATAGAGGGACAACCTTTAAAATATATATGAAATATGAAAAAGATTGATTTAGCTTGTATTATCGATGATGATAATATATTTATTTATGGAGTGCGGAAAGTAATGGAGCTTGCTGAAATATGTAATAATTTTTCAATTTACAGGAATGGGCAAGAAGCTTTGAATGGGCTTAAATCGATAATTTCTTCCAACGAAAAATTGCCGGACATTATACTACTAGATCTTAATATGCCAGTATTAGATGGTTGGCAATTTTTAGATGAATTTATAAAAATTCCTGCAGCAAAAAAGATCACGATATATATCGTTTCATCTTCGGTCGATCCAGAGGATGTTTTACGAGCCAAATCTTATGAGATTGTAAGCAATTATGTAGTGAAACCTATTACTATGAAAAAACTAGAAGAGCTGATGAGAGATTTTGCAGAATCTCATTAGACAAAAAAATGTGTTTTCTCCTGAAGTAAGAAAGTCAATTTTTTCTTTCAACTTTGCGGCTCTGAAATATGGTATTTCTCATTTTTAAAACCATTCTTTTAATTGTCCTTTGTATATATCTGTAAAGTGTGCTTAAGTATTTACATGGGGTAGGTAGAAAATCTGGTTATATTTTTTTGTTTCAGAATTTGATAGTGCAGACTAGTACACGGCATGTACCCATTCTAACTTTAATAGAGACAATTCCTTTATTGGGCCATGTTGTAATTTATCTTTCTATTTATTTTATGTGCAAAGTGATTCTATAAATGAATCTTCATTTATATAGAAAATGACTTTTTGGGTTTTGCACCGTTTCTAATTCTTTTTTTAACATTTCTTAAATGAGCTTTACTTCCAAAAAACTTTTTTCTTAGTCCTGGCCTTTGAATATTGTCTTTGTTTTTCATAAATAATAAATTATAATTTAGAGTATCAATAGTAACGCGGCTAAGTATAGCAGTATCGCGCCGATGAATAATATGGCTAATGATTTAAACAATTTTTTTTTGAATTTCATCAGAATGTTTAATACGCTTTGATAAAATTTTGAAGTTACCTATGGATAGCATATCGACTTGCTGCGGGTAGGGTTTTGATAAAACGTAGCAATGGGTTAAAGTTAATTTTTAAATATCTGTAATAAATTTCCATAATTTGTGTGTTTTATTATTATTAATAGTGAATGGCATGCATTAAAATGAAATACACTTGAAGAAAACTAGTTATTGTTTTTAAGGGTTAATACTGTTTTCTTCTTTGTTGTTAGATACAATAGTATTTGTTTCGGGGTCTGATAATTTTTCCTTTTCCTCAACAAGTGATTCAACTTTTTTTTGAGATTGATTTCTCAATTTCTTTAAGTGATAGATCGTTGGAATAACAGCAACTACAGCTATTAAAATAGCGATTGAAAAAGTGGTAAATAAAATTAAAGATAGAGAAGCTTTAGCTTCCCAGAAGAATAATTTAATAGCTACTACTTGCGAATTTTGTAGTGTAAAAATAGTAATTGCTATTAGCGATATTGCTGCAATAGTTAATGTCCCCAGTTTTTTCATCTTTGTTTTTTGTGCTAAATGTTGATTTTTGCTTTAAAAATTAGCAAATAATGTCATTTTTGAAGTAACTGAAATTCTAACAATGAGATTAACGCATTTGATTCTAATTGTGTCTCAAATGAGATTTTAAACAAAAGATCAAAATATTCATTAATTCATCTCATAGATGGCTAATATCTTAGTGTTGTTTTGAATTTTAATTTTAGTTTGTGAAAGCAATGGTTTCAGGCTACCTCTACTAATGGATTTTAAGGTGTAGTTATTTATAAAGTTAAAATAAGCCTTATAGAGATAAATTAAGAATATATAATAAGGGAGAAAATTGTGTACGGTTGTTTTCTAAATAACTATACGGGTAACCACTGCACTGTATTTTGCAAATATTACTTTGGTTTGTTAGAATATTGGCTTAGACATAGGTAATAATTCTGGCCTAAATTCGGGATATAGAAAAAGATTTAATGCATTTATATACGTAATGTATTCAAATAAAAAAAAGAGTTACAGTACTAAAATACCGTAACTCTTTGATTGTTTTGTGACCTCGGCAGGATTCAAACCTGCAACCTCTTGAGCCGTAATCAAGTGCACTATTCAGTTATGCTACGAGGCCGTTTTGCGGGTGCAAATATAATTGTTTTTGTTAAATCACCCAAGCTTTATTATTATAAATTATTTTTTATTTCATATTTACTTCTATAAACTAAACTAAAGTATATTTGAAGTTTTATTTTTAAGTATGAAGCTAGAAAAATATATCAGAAATATTCCCGATTTTCCTAAACCAGGAATAGTATTTAAGGATATTACTCCTCTATTAGCTAATTATGAAGCCTTAACAAGCTGTGCAAGTAAATTAGCTGATCTTTCACCGATAGATATTAAAATAGATAAGGTAATAGGTGTAGAATCAAGAGGGTTTATAATTGGTGGTATGATTGCAGAGCGATTGCAAGCTGGATTTGTACCTGTACGTAAACAAGGAAAACTTCCTTACCAGGTTAAATCTAGAGCATATGGCTTAGAGTATGGAGATGATGCTATTGAGATTCATATCGATGCAATCAAACCGGGTGAACACGTGCTTGTACATGATGATGTACTGGCTACAGGAGGTACGGCAAGGGCAGTTTGTGACTTAGTAGAAGAATTAGGAGGAATTGTTGTACAGTGTAATTTTATTATGAAACTCGATTTTCTTAAAGGAAGCGATAGACTAAAATATCCTGTGGCTTCTTTGTTGAGTTATTAAAAAAGCTCTCGTTTAAGAGAGCTGATAATAGAGAATAAAAAAATCCAGTTACTTTTTTGTAATTGCGATTATAGCCCCATCTTTTGCTTTGTCGCCATAAATACTAATTGCAGTTTCTGGCTTTAGAAAATCGACATCAGAAAGTTGATCTGACTTCGCCAGAGTATCGAGTGTTTTAAAGTCAGATTCTTTTCCATCTATAATGATTAATTTCTCAATGTTTGGATTGTCTATAAACCGAAATTTTTGGTTATTCACACTGCCAAAAGAGCGCATGGGTTGACCATTAAAAAAGAAATTTCCGTTTTCATCCTCATCAAAAGAAAAAGATTTCATGATGTGATCTTTAAATTTATGAATGTTAAATTGTCCATTAAAAGATAGTGAATCTGTATCCTCATCAAAATCAAAATCAAATGCAAAATTGTGCTTCTTCATAATGCTATCCATGTCAATTTTTGGATAGTTAAAACCAGATTGACCTTTCCAAGCGGCAATATCAAACATCCCCGAATTAGTAATATAGAGACTTTCATTTCTGTAACCCAATTTGATTTCAGAAATGGGTTGATTAGAAGATGATGAATATTGACTTTTAGAGCTGCCTTTTTTGAGGATCAGACTTAGGCTGGTTATTTCATTATCTGTATTGTATTCTACTTTTTTAATAATTAATTCGATACCATTTTCAATAAAAAATATTTTCAGGTCTTCTAATTCTTTTTCAGACGTATTTTTATTTATTACGGCCGTTATTTCGTCAGATTGATCTGACTTGGTAATTACTTGTTTGTTTGGTTTCTGGGTAAATGCTGTCAGAGTAAGCATACCTAGTATACTTAATCCTATGATACACCACGTTTTCATGCTTAATATTTTAGATTGTTTATATAAAAGATATTAAATATTCATCTTTAAATACGAAAAGTAAGCACATGTGTTGCAGAAAAATCGTGAAGCATGATTTGATAATGAATTTTTAGCCTAAGGCCCTCTTAGTTACATATAGCCTCCATCCAAATATCATTAACTGAAACTTAGAGGCTTTAGCGAGATCCAAACGCCTTTTTGTAAAACTGGGTAAGATTAATTTGTTTATTTTGGCAAGAATAGAAAATAGTTGTTTCTTCATTTTTCGAAGATAATAAAAAGATAAAAAACATGAGTTTTAATTCATAAACAATGCTATACTTATTTTATATTCGCATGCAAATAGCAAGCTATGATATTAAGTATATTTTATGTTTTAATTGGATTAGTACTTTTGGTTATTGGGGGCGAATTTTTGGTTAGGTCATCAGTGGCATTGTCCTTTAGATTAAAGCTTTCAAAGATGGTTATTGGATTAACGGTAGTTTCTTTTGCTACTTCGGCACCAGAGTTATTGGTTAGCATTCAGGCGGCATTAGACGGATTGTCAGATATATCTCTAGGGAATGTAGTAGGATCTAATATTGCAAATATAGGGTTGGTTTTGGGTATTACGGCAATAATTGGTCCATTAGCCATCGATAAGGATTTTTACAAGTTTAATTGGCCTGTCATGGTTTTATTATCTTTTGCACTCTATGCGCTTCTTTATGATGGTGTTTTAACGCAATTAGAAGGAGGGGTGTTGTTTATATCTTTACTGTTATATCTTTTTCTTCTGATTAGGAGAGCTCGAAAATTCTCGGATACTATGCTCGAAGAGGTAGATGATTCTTTGCAAAAAACTTCTAATTTTAAGATCTTCATTTGGTTGCTGATAGGTGGATGTGCTTTATATTTTGGTTCTGAACTATTGGTTAATGGAGCAGAAGAAATAGCCATAAAAATGGGGGTTAGTGAGGGAGTTATTGCAGTAACCCTTATTGCTGTGGGTACTAGTGTTCCCGAACTGGCGGCATCGGTTATCGCAGCACTGAAACAAGAAAAAGCAATTTCTTTAGGAAACCTAATAGGATCAAATATTTTTAATATTGCCTCGGTATTGGGGATAACGGCAATCATTCAGCCTATTGCTGTAAAGGACGAGACATTAATGAACGTTAATATATTTTGGATGCTTGGTTTTGCTCTGGTTTTATTGCCGTTAGCTTTTGTTCCTAAAAAAATGGTTCTGGGTCGTCCAAAGGGGGTGTTGATTTTTGTGAGTTATGTAATTTTTATTGCGTTAGTATTTTTAAAGTAGGACATAGATTAAGAAATAAAAAAACCTCTGAGAGTCTCTCAGAGGTTTTTTGCGTTTAACCAACATGGTAGTTAGTTCAAGTATGTTTTTGTTAAGCTGTCATAGCGGCAACATCTGCAGTTTTAACAGTTTTAACAATTCTAGCAGCAATTTTATAAGGATCCCCGTTAGAAGCTGGGCGACGATCTTCTAACCAGCCTTTCCATCCATTTTCTACCGTAATGATTGGTATTCTTATCGAAGCTCCTCTATCAGATACGCCGTAAGAAAATTCATTAATAGATTGTGTCTCGTGCTCTCCGGTTAATCTTTGATCATTGAACTCACCGTATACAGCAATATGCTCTTTTGTAACAGGCCTGAAGGCTTCACAGATAGTTTCATAAACTTCTTTTGATCCACATGTTCTTAGAACCGTGTTAGAGAAATTAGCGTGCATACCTGATCCATTCCAGTCTCCTTTAATAGGCTTAGGATGGTATTCGATATAATAACCGTATTTTTCTGTAAGACGATCCAGTAGGTAGCGAGCAACCCATATTTCGTCTCCCGCTTTTTTAGCTCCTTTTGCAAATAATTGAAATTCCCATTGTCCACTGGCAACCTCTTGATTAATACCTTCAAAATTAAGTCCGGCATCGATACAAAGATCGGCGTGTTCTTCAACAAAACTTCTACCGTGTGTGTTTCTTCCTCCTACAGAACAATAGTACATTCCTTGTGGCCCAGGATATCCTCCTACCGGGAAGCCCAAAGGTAATTGAGTGTTCTTATCCATAATAAAGTACTCCTGCTCAAAACCAAACCAAAAATCATTATCATTATCATCAATTGTAGCTCTGGCATTAGACTCGTGAGGTGTTCCATCTGCATTTAAAACTTCAGTCATAACCAAATATCCATTTCTTCTGGTTGGGTCTGGGTAAATAGCCACAGGTTTTAATAAACAATCTGAAGAACCTCCTTCAGCTTGTCTTGTAGAACTCCCATCAAAAGACCACATTGGGCAATCTTCTAGCTTTCCACTAAAATTTTCTTCGACTTTGGTTTTACTTCTTAAGTTAGCAGTTGGTTTATAACCATCTAGCCAAATGTATTCTAATTTAGCTTTACTCATAATTAACACTTTATTAATTGAACTCTTTATGACGACAAATTTAACTTTCTTTTTTGAGAACATAAAAAAAAGAAGGGGGTAAAGTCGAATTGTTATCCAAAATTTATTAACACCCTACTTTTTTGGGGGGTATTTTTAAAATTTATCAATTTTGAAAGAGTTTAATTTTCATATTTTCAATTAAAACTTGTTTTATATTTGCAACAAAACTCACTCAATTATGTCAACACTTAGATTTGAAGCTTTAAAAGAAACCTTACATCGTGGTTCTGTGATTGTTAAAGAAACAGAACGTCGTTCTGTATTGTTCGGTGAAAATGTTTTTGACCAAAAAACAATGTTACAATCTCTAACTAATGATGCTTACAACAGTGTAATGGATGCTATTGAAAGTGGGGCAAAGATTGATCGTAAAATTGCAGATCAAATTGCTTCTGCCATGAAAGATTGGTCATTGTCAAAAGGTGTAACACATTATACCCACTGGTTTCAACCATTAACAGGGGCGACAGCAGAAAAGCATGATGCTTTTTTTGAAACTATAGGGAATGGGCAAGCGATAGAGAAATTTGGAGGAGGACAATTGGTGCAACAAGAGCCAGATGCTTCTTCATTTCCTCATGGAGGTATTCGAAACACTTTTGAAGCGAGAGGATATACAGCTTGGGACCCAACATCTCCAGCTTTTATTTATGGAACAACATTGTGTATTCCGACCGTATTTGTCGCCTATACAGGAGAGGCTTTAGATTATAAAACCCCATTATTAAGGGCTTTACAAGCCGTTGACCATGCAGCCACAGCAGTAGCTAAATATTTCGATAAGAATGTAAAAAAGGTAAATGCATCCTTAGGTTGGGAACAAGAATATTTTTTGATTGATAGTGCATTGGTGTACTCAAGACCCGATATTGTAATGACCGGTAGAACATTGCTAGGGCATTCTTCAGCAAAAGGGCAACAGTTGGATGATCATTATTTTGGAAGTATCCCGACCAGAGCCTTAAATTTTATGAGGGATTTAGAGGTTGAGTGTATGTTGCTGGGGATTCCGGTTAAAACACGACATAATGAAGTCGCTCCTAATCAATTTGAATTAGCTCCGATCTACGAAGAAACAAATTTAGCGGTAGACCATAATTCTTTATTAATGGATATTATGAGCAAAGTTGCAGCCAGGCATAATCTTACCGTATTGCTGCATGAAAAACCTTTTGCAGGTGTAAATGGTTCTGGAAAACATAATAACTGGTCGCTGGGTACTAATACGGGGGTAAATCTCTTAGGTCCCGGAAAAACTCCAATGAGTAATCTTCAATTTTTAACCTTTTTTATTAATACGATCAAAGCAATCAATGATAATGAGGAGTTAATGAGAGCGGGTATTGCCTCTGCCAGTAATGATCATCGTCTTGGAGCTAATGAAGCACCTCCGGCAATCATGTCTGTTTTTATTGGAGAACAGTTGACAGCCGTGCTCAAAGAGTTAGAGGGAGTTACCGATGGTAAATTGTCACCACAAGAAAAAACGGATTTAAAATTAAATGTAGTAGGTAAAATACCTGAAATTTTATTGGATAATACAGATCGAAATCGAACCTCTCCTTTTGCTTTTACAGGAAATAAATTCGAATTTAGAGCAGTAGGTTCTAAAGCAAATTGTGCAAACCCAATGACCATTCTCAATACTATTGTGGCCAAACAATTATTAGATTTTAAAGGTGAAGTTGATGCTTTAATAGATAAGAAAGGATTGAAAAAGGACGAAGCCATTTTTAATATTTTAAGAGAGTATATAAAGAAATCCAAAACGATACTTTTTGAAGGAAACGGGTATAGCGATGATTGGGAGAAAGAAGCAAAGAAAAGAGGGTTAAGTAATAATAAAACTACTCCCGAAGCCTTAAAAGCGAAAGTATCAGAAGAAAATTTGGCACTTTTTGAAAAAATGGGAGTAATGAACAAAACTGAAGCCAAAGCTCGTTATGAGATAGAGATGGATGAATATGCGTTGAGAATTCAGATAGAAGGTCGTGTGCTTGGTGATATTGCTCGCAACCATGTAATCCCTACGGCTATTAAATATCAAAATATGCTCATTAATAATGTTTCCGGTTTGAAAGAACTTTATGGTAAAGACTTTAAAAAATATGCCAAAGAGCAAATGGAGATCATTGAAGAAATCTCTGAGCATATTGGCAAAATCAATACCAAAGTAAATGAAATGACCGACGAGCGCAGAAAAGCTAACAAATTAACTGATATAGAAAAGAAGGCTTCAGAGTATTGTAACAAGGTAAAACCCTTATTTGATGAGATTAGATACAGTTGTGATAAACTAGAATTGCTTGTTGATGACGAGTTATGGCCATTAACAAAATACAGAGAACTTCTTTTTACACGATAAAGTAAGAATTAACTTACTAACTTCTTTTTTTTAAGCATGTTAATAAAAAAATAACATCTGTTAAATCCTTAATGAATATGTGGGAAAACCCGTTTTTACGGGTTTTCCGTAACGTATTTCATCGAATAGTTGAAGAATTAATAAAATACCTTCGATATTTTTATAAATTTGTGAATGTTAAGATGAGTTGATTTTAACAACACCCCTAAGATTTCCCCGAACTATACTTTGCGATCAATTTTGAATTAAAAAATTATATTTTTTAGTCAAATCGTATGCATGGTTGTGAAAAAGTAAACTCATAAATCACTTTAAATATATTACGTATGAAAACAATGATTCTTAGTCTAGCGGCTTTATTAAGTGCATCAGTTATGGTTGCGCAAGCAAACGCTAGTAATGTCAGTCAAGCAGGGGAAGATAATGTTGCTGATATTTCACAGGTAGGAAGTACCAACTCTTCTTTAACTATTCAGGAAGGAGGAGCGAACAACGCTCAAGTTATCCAGGGTGCTGCATTTGATTCTAGAAATGGAGTTGTAGAGCAAACTCAAATAGGAGATAAAAATTCGGCTTTTGTTCATCACGAAGAAGATGACAATCAAGTGTATCAATTACAGGTAGGAAATGGAAATTCTGCAAGTGCAACTCAAAATTTAGCATTTTTTGGAGGAGATAATTTTACACTCCAAACTCAAGAAGGTGATGGTAACAGTGCTGTAGTATCTCAAGAAGGGGCTACTAATACTGCTTTTCAAGAACAAATCGGAGATGGTAACTCTGCTACATCTACGCAAGAAGGTGTAGATAACTTTAGTGATAGTAGCCAGGAAGGAGCATTTAATACAGCTACCATTGCACAAGTGGGTAGTGCTAACTTTTCACAACAATTACAGTTTGGTGAAGCTAATATGGCTGAAGCTGAGCAGTGGGGAAACAATAATGTAGTAATTCAGGATCAACAAGGGGGTGGTAATGTAGCTACTTCTTTACAGGGAAGTCCTGCTTTTGGATCCAGAGGTGGAGAAGTACAGCAAGTACAATTAGGAGACGAAAACGAAGCGTTTGCTAATCATGAAGAAGACAATAACACTATTCTTCAGGGACAATTAGGAGATGCAAACAGTGCAAGCGCTGAGCAAAATTTAGCTTCTTTTGGAGGAGAAAACTTTTCTATCCAGATACAAGTTGGTAATGGAAACGTAGCAGAAGCAACTCAAAATGGAAGCAATAACAATTCAGATCAACTTCAATTTGGAGACGAAAATGTAGTGTCTGCAACACAAAATGGAATTAATAATAGTTCTGATCAGGATCAAGATGGTCTGGGTAACCTTGCTACTGCTTCTCAAGATGGTTCTGATAACGTAAATATTCAAAATCAAGCTGGTAATGGTAACGTAGCTACTTCTATTCAGGGTAGTTTCTTATTTGATTCTAGAGGTGGTACTGTAGATCAATTTCAGTCTGGAGAAAGAAATAATGCATTTGCTCAACATGAAGAAGATAACAATACTGTTACTCAAACTCAGTTAGGAAATGGAAATGACGCTTCTGCAACGCAGAACTTATTATTCTTTGGCGGAAACAATTTCACACAACAATTTCAGATCGGAGACGGTAATGTAGCTGAAGCTTCTCAAGAAGGAGATTTTGGTATCCAGGGAGAGAATAATATTGCTAGCCAAATACAATTAGGAGATGAGAATCTTGCCATTACATCTCAAAATGGAGCAGGTAATATTAGTGATATTTTCCAATCAGGAAATGGAAACATTGCAGAAGATACTCAATTCGGAACAGATAACTTTACCTTTGTTACACAAACAGGAGATGCTCACAGTAGTGTGATTCTTCAAGTTGGATCTAATAACTCTTCAGTAGTTACTCAAACTAACGGAGCGGGAGGATTTTAATAAGATTTAAATAAAAAATTTAATATCTTTAGAAGAGTTATGCTTATGATAAAAATAAGCATAACTCTTTCTTAGTTTTTTAATTTCAAATAAGATGAAAAACACTATTTTAAATACGCTTGTGTTCATTTTACTATCTACAGTGGTCGCTTTTGCACAAGGTAGTGAAGAAAGTGAGATTTCAATTACAGATCAGGATAAGTTTATAGCGTTATCTCAGGTTGATAATATCTTGTCTCAGAGTTCAAGAAATCAGTCTTCCCTTTCAGAAGGAGTAAACTCAATCTTTATTCAACAAGTAGGAGCCAATAATGTTGTTCTTTCTAATATAATTGCAGAATCTTCTGATATTAAAATCTTTCAGAATGGTGATCAAAATATAGTAGAAATTGAAGAATCCGCAAGAGAAATAGAAAAAGTAATTACTCAGAATGGTAATAATAATTCTGTAATAGATTTTTCGTTTAATTCAGAAATATCTACAAATTTGCAGCTCATTCAAGAAGGGGATAACCTAATTTTTGAACGTTTTGGGAGTAATGAATTATCCAAAAATTTAAAATTTAAAATGTCTGGTGATGCTAAGACCATCATTGTTAGAAGTTTTTAATCGTCATGTATAAACGTATGAAACTGAAGCTCATTACACTTTTTGCTTTGATATTTCAGGTGTCTACAGCTCAGTTTGTTAACGTTGATGTAGCTGCAAAGATTAAAACAGAAACTATTGATGATGCTGTTTCTGTTACAACTGCTGCGACCAATACTACAGAGGTTTATAAAAGCTTACATTATGTATTTACGGTTTTTAGAACAGATGCTCAAGATAACACGTCAAAGAATCATCAAGAAGGTAGATTCACTCTAGAGGCCAATGAGAGTAAAGAACTATCAAAAATTTCAATAAACATAGATAATACTGATAAAGTAATATTTCTTTTGCTTATTTATGAAGATGATAAAATCATTGCTAAAGATCGTTTGGCATTTAATGAAAAAGTTAAAAAAAAACCTCAAAAAAACGAAGAATCATCTGATGATGGGTTGGAACTAAAAGGAATAGTGGTAGAAGAGACCAAGACAAAACCCGGAAGAGACTTTTATGACTTTTTTTATAATTCATATACACTTAATCAAATAAATGGGAATAAGGTAGTAGGAGTATATGAGACGTTAAGTTTTGGACGTACTACGATACTTCAAGTTAAAATTGAAGATAACGTCATTCATAAATTTTTAAGTAAACCTGATCTTGAATATTTAGAACAAATGGCAAAAATCTCAATCCGAAAAGTATATAAATATTTTAAAGACCTTAAAAAACAGAAAAAGGATATTTTTCGATATTAAAAACGTGTGTAAGGATGAAATCAATTGTAATAACTATATTTTTTATTTTTTCAATCTATGGTCTTTCATTTGGTCAGGATTTGGTTTATAGACCGGTAAATCCTGCTTTTGGAGGAGATACATTTAATTATCAGTGGCTTCTAAGCTCTGCAGAGGCGCAAAACAAATTTACAGACCCCGATGAAGCAGCACGAGATGAGAGGTCAGATCTCGAAAGATTTACAGAAAGCTTAAATAACCAATTGTTAAATGAAATATCAAGATCATTGTTTAATGATCAATTTGGTGAAGATGGGCTTTCTGAAGGTACGTTTAGCTTTGGGTCACTTTTTATAGAAATCTTTCCTTCTGGAGAAGGGCTAGTGATCAATATTTTGGATACAAATACCGGAGATCAGTCCCAAGTAATAATTCCTAATTAATTTTTAATGTATTATAAGTTTTATAAAGTAATCGCAATAATTTCTTGCGCACTTTTATTATCCGGATGCGGAGCCTATTTTAATCAACCTATACAAGTAGAATCTGCCAGAATTGGAGAAGATACAGAAATAACCAAAACGCTAAGAAATATTCCACCTCCTGTAGAGCCTGTAGTGGTAGGGGTGTATAAATTCAGAGATCAAACCGGGCAGTATAAACCCACCGAAGCCGGAAGCACGTTTAGTACTGCAGTCACGCAAGGAGCAACTACGATTTTGATAAAAGCACTAGAGGATTCGAAATGGTTTGTACCTATAGAAAGAGAAAATTTAAGCAATTTACTTAATGAACGTAATATTATACGTTCTACCAGAAAAGAATACAGAAAAACTAAAAACACAAACGAACCTCAATTACCACCATTATTATATGCAGGAATTATTTTAGAAGGTGGTATCGTTTCTTACGATTCAAATATAATTACCGGAGGGTTAGGAGCCAGGTATTTTGGTATTGGTGGGTCTACTCAATACAGGCAAGACAGAATCACAGTATATCTTAGAGCTGTATCAACATCGAGTGGAAAAATATTAAAAACGGTATACGTCTCTAAAACTATATTATCACAGGCCTTAGACGCTAACTTTTTTAGATACGTTAAATTTAGGAGACTACTCGAAGCCGAAACGGGATTTACTAAAAATGAACCTGGACAATTAGCGGTTTCAGAAGCTATAGAAAAAGCTGTAGAGTCTCTGATCATAGAAGGAATAGAAGATAAGTTATGGGCGGTAAAAGCTGAGCCAGAAAAGGTAAATGAGCTTATAGGAAATTATAAAGTCGAAAAATCCGAAGCACAAAACACGGCATTATATGACCGATATTTTAAAGATAGAAGATCACAAAAGTCTATTTTTATTAGAGGAGGTGCTGCTTTGATAAGTGGCGATTATAATAACCCCGAGTTTACATATTCTGCAGAAATAGGAGCAAGATGGTATTTTAATCCTTATCTTAATATGAATGTAGGGATCAATAAATTTGAACTTACCAACGAAACTGCATTTTCTGAAGGATTTAATGCAATAGGAGTTAACGCCGAATTGACATTATTGCCATTCGAAAAAATATCACCATTTTTCTTTGGTGGATTTGGTATCGTTAATGATGACGATTTTGATACTAGTGCATTTAAATTTCAATATGGGGGCGGCGTTGAATATTTGATTTCAGATGCCATTGGGATTTCGGCTAATGTATCACAACATCTGGTTTTAAGTGACGAGTTAGACAATATAACACAAGGAAAACGAGACGATCAATATTTTAATTTTTCTTTTGGGCTTAATTGGTATTTTGGAAAACCAGTTAAAAAAGATAGATTAAAAAATTAAAATAGTTAGAGTTTCTAAAGCATAAAATTATCAAATAAATGAAAGAATTTATTGTAAAAATAGTAAGCATTTTTGTCCTCTTAACCCTAGTGTCTTGTAGTGAAGACACTGTTGATTTAATAGGTTTAGGATCAGTCAAAGGAAGAGTGGTTAGAATAGGAACAAACGAACCTCTAGAGAATGTGAAAATTTCAACTAATCCAGGGTCTAGTACGGTTTTTACAGATGCAGATGGTTTTTATCGTCTAGAAGGGGTGCCTTCTGGAGATTATTCGCTATCAGCGCAGCGAGAAGGTTTGTTAGCCGTTTTTGAGGGGATTACTGTCATCTCAAATAGAGAGTTAGAAGTGGTCTTTGAAATGGATATAGAAACCGCAGGTAATCGACCGCCTAATGCAGCTACACTAATTACGCCTGTGGATAATGCGTTAAATCTTCCTGTAGATGTAGAATTAGTATGGAGTGCTAGTGATCCTGATGATGATGCATTAACCTATACTGTTAGTTTAAGAAATGACGAAAACACTACTGTAGAGCGTTTTGAAAATATAACAGATACTACCTTTACACTGTCTGGTCTTTCTTATGGGGTTAAATACTTTTGGGATGTTGCGGCTAACGATAATATAAATAGCCCTGTAAACAGTACTACTTTTGCTTTTGAAACGGCAACCCCTCCTGAAAATAGAATTGTTTTTACTCGATTAGTTGAAGGTAATAGTGTTATTTATTCTGCGAGCGAAAATGGAGGTACGGAGATTTCGCTTACACCTACCTCAAAAAATAGTTTTAGGCCCAGAAGAAATCCAAGTACCGGTAAAATAGCATTTTTACAATCAGTAGGCTCACAAACACATTTATTTACTATGAATGAAGATGGGTCAGAAGTTAAGCAGGTAACATCTTCGATAGGAGTTTCTGGCTTTAACTTAGAAGAGATCGATTTTTCGTGGGATGATAACGGAGCAACGTTATTGTTTCCAAATCAGAATAGACTATATTCTATTAATGCAGATGGAAGTGGTTTAGAAGAGATATATCAAACCACAGGAGATCTTATTACAGAGGTCGATAAAAATGAAACCACAGGAATCATTGCTTTAAAAACAAACAATCTGGATGGATATGCAGTACAGATTTTTACCATAGACCAAGCAGGTGTAGTGCAAGATGTAGTATTAACAGGAGAGAATGGTGCAGCCGGAAGCATTAATTTGTCAGTTGATGGAACCAAGTTGTTATATAGTAGAGATGTATCTGGGACAGAAAATCCAACAAATTATCGTCAATTAGATTCTCGTGCATTTGTATATGACTTTGGAACAACGACTAGTACAGATGTATCTACTGGCAAAGTGCCGGGGACTAATGATTTAGATGCGAGATTTTCTCCAAATGAAGCAAGTGTGATTTTTGTAAATACATCTAATGATGGTATTTCTGCAACGAATATTTTGACAGTTCCGATTTCAGATCTAGATGCCAGAACAACAGTGCTAGAAAATGCGGCTATGCCAGATTGGGAGTAATAATTCAACTTTATTTTAAAATATCTAAAATCCGAATTCCAATTGAAGAACTATTGAGATTCGGATTTTTCTGTTTTCAATTTAATCTTTGAATTAAATTGAATTATCTTTGCGCTTTAATTTCAATATCATGAGCCAAGAAGTAAGTAAACGCTACGCACAACGAGGAGTTTCTGCATCAAAAGAAGATGTGCACAGCGCTATCAAAAACATTGACAAAGGACTTTTTCCAAAAGCATTTTGCAAAATAGTTCCTGATTATCTTACCGGTGATGATGAGTACTGCCTTATTATGCATGCAGACGGAGCAGGTACTAAATCGTCGTTAGCATATATGTATTGGAAAGAAACTGGAGATGTTTCAGTCTGGAAAGGAATAGCGCAAGATGCATTGATTATGAATATTGATGATCTCTTATGTGTAGGTGCCACCGATAATATCATGTTGTCTTCTACCATAGGTAGAAACAAAAATCTGATTCCGGGAGAAGTACTTTCTGCACTAATTAATGGTACCGAGGAGCTTCTAGCTGAGCTCGATGATTTTGGAGTAAAAATTCATTCTACAGGAGGAGAAACTGCTGACGTTGGAGATTTGGTAAGAACTATAATTGTAGATTCTACAGTTACCGCCCGTATGAAGCGTAAAGATGTTATTAATAATGCCAATATAAAAGCTGGTGATGTGATCGTTGGATTAGCTTCTTTTGGACAAGCAACTTACGAAAAAGAATATAATGGAGGTATGGGGAGTAATGGATTGACCTCTGCCAGGCATGATGTGTTTACTAGAATACTGGCGACAAAATACCCAGAAAGCTTTGATCCTTCAGTTCCTCAGGAATTAGTGTATTCTGGTACCACAAATCTTTTAGATAGTGTAGAAGGTTCACCCTTAGATGCAGGTAAATTAGTATTATCTCCAACCAGGACTTATGCTCCAATTGTAAAGAAAATTTTATCAAAATTTGATAGCAAAACTATTCATGGAATGATACACTGTAGTGGTGGTGCGCAAACTAAGATTTTACATTTTGTAGAGCATTTACATATTGTAAAAGATAATTTATTTGATGTTCCGCCATTATTCAAATTAATACAAGAAAATTCGGGCACAGACTGGAAAGAAATGTATCAGGTATTTAATATGGGACATAGAATGGAATTCTATGTTTCTCCGGAAATTGCCGAAGAAATAATATCAATTTCTAAAAGCTTTAATGTAGATGCACAGATTGTAGGTAGGGTAGAGCCCTCAGATAAGAAAAAATTAACAATCAAAAGTGAGTTTGGAACATATACGTATAGCTAAACTCATTTCATTACTGTGCCATAGTTATGCCTTAAAAATTCTAATTTTGGATGAACATACTTCTTGCAAAATGGCTTTTCGGGGTTTTTGAGATAGTAGTTTAGAAGCTCTTCTCTGGAAGGTAAAAACTCATAAAAAGGTAAAATTTTGGTGATTATAGGAGTTTTAAAATTTTGTTGTTGTTGATCAAGAAGGTATCTAATGTTACTTTTATCCAATTCTTCAAAATAGTAAATGGCACTTCTGTATTTTTTTCTGAAACTATGGTTAGACGTGCTTTTATGAGTGTGTAAATGAATTTCAATAAGGTCTTTTAACATGATTATCCCGGAATTATAGGATACAATTATAGCTTCAGAGAAATAATGTTCATCGCCGGTGCTTTTTATATATCCTTGCGCTACGTTAACGACTCCTCGTAAAGACTGAAAAATAGCTTCTGTGCACCAGTGACAACCTCCTCCAAATCCAATTTTTTTCAATTTCATGCTACTTAAAGATATTAGAATTTCTGAAATCTGTCAAATTATTTTAAGAGCTATCATAAAGCATAGATTTATCATAATGATTTTGAGCCTTATCTGTGTATCTCTTTAGCATCCGACGATAATTAAAATAATAATAATCTCAGAGATCGGTAGCAAGTTACTCTTGATACTTTTAAAGTTATTGAGTGAAGAGAGATTTCAGTTAGAAATTAACATCGTTCTATGGTGACTAAGATATTTAGCTACTGTCATTACACGAAAAAACCTTACTTTTGTATCTTCCACAGTTAGGATAGAAGTATTATGATTGATAAACTAAATATTGTAAAGCAACGATTTGATGAGGTGAGTGATTTAATCATTCAACCTGATATTATTGCTGATCAGAAAAAGTATATAAAACTCAATAAAGAGTATAAAGATCTCAAGGCGCTTATGGATGAGAGGGAGCGGTATATCGAGCTTACCGATAATCTTAAAGAAGCCGAAGAAATCATTGCAGATGGAAGCGATGCAGAAATGGTTGAAATGGCCAAGATGCAATTGGACGAAGCAAAAGAAGAATTGCCTGAATTAGAAGAAAAAATCAGGTTTATGCTAGTTCCCAAAGATCCGGAAGATGCTAAGAATTGTGTTGTAGAAATTCGGGCAGGTACTGGAGGTGATGAAGCAAGTATTTTTGCAGGAGATTTATTTAGAATGTATACCAAATACTGTGAAGGAAAAGGGTGGAGTACAAGTGTAGTTGATCTTAGTGAAGGAACAAGTGGGGGTTATAAAGAAATTATTTTCGAAGTAAATGGCGAGGATGCGTATGGGACTATGAAATTTGAAGCCGGAGTACATCGAGTGCAGCGTGTTCCTCAAACTGAAACGCAGGGTCGTGTACATACCAGTGCAGCAACTGTAATGGTGTTGCCAGAAGCCGAAGAGTTTGATGTTGAGTTGGATATGACCGAAGTAAGAATCGAAAGAACAACGTCGACAGGACCTGGGGGACAATCAGTAAATACTACCTATTCTGCAATTAAACTACATCATGAGCCGACAGGAATGATTGTAAGCTGTCAGGATCAGAAATCATCACATAAAAACCTGGAGAAGGCATTAAAAGTATTGCGATCTAGACTATATGAACTAGAACTTGCAAAAAAACAGGCAGCAGATTCTGAAAAGCGTAAAAGTATGGTTTCTTCTGGTGATCGATCTGCAAAGATTAGAACCTATAATTATCCTCAAGGTCGTGTAACTGATCATAGAATTGGTCTTACACTCTATGATTTAGGTAATATTATTGATGGAGATATTCAAAAGATTATTGATGAGCTCCAGCTCGTAGAAAACACAGAAAAGCTTAAAGAATCTAATGAAGTGTTTTAATTTAATCTGAAAAAGTGTATTAGAGGATTAAAAGTGTCTTTAGTATAATCTGTTGTGGTAATTTCTGGCCGTGATAAATTTTCTAATTCGCAATCTGGCCTAACCCATCAGAATCAACTAAAAATAACAAAACCGATCTCTAGAGACCGGTTTTGTTATTTTTAAATAGATAGAAGGTTATGAGCTACTCTCACTTTTCTTTTTTAAAGACATAATTACAAAGTAAATACCTGCAATTATAAAGGGTATGCTTAACCATTGTCCTGTTGATAGGGCGTCTCCTAGAGAATCTTCAAAACCGCCTTGACTTTTCTTTACAAATTCTACAAAAAATCTAACGGTCCATAATAAAATCAGGAAGGATCCAAAAAGGAAGCCTAAATTATTTCGTTTATCTGTTTTCCAATAAATAAACCAAAGAATAATCGCAACAAATACATAACCAAAAGCTTCATATAGTTGTGCAGGGTGTCTATAAGGCACCGCATCCAAAAGAGATGAAAATTTTGGGTTTTCGGCAATAGCATTATATGCTTCATTCACTTTTTTGATTCCTGTCTTCTGTACAGCTTCTGACTTACTATAATATTCACGAATAAACTTTACTCCAAATGGTGATTCTCCAGATTCGTTTCCGATAATTTCTGAATTAAAAAAGTTTCCTAAGCGAACAAATATGCCACCAAACGCTACGGGAACAACAATTCTATCTAATACCCAGAGGATATGTTTGTGAACTACATTTTTAGAATAGTAATACATGGCGATAATGATTCCGATCGCTGCTCCGTGGCTTGCCAGTCCCTGAAAGCCAATAAACTCTAATTCGGGCTTAAACCTAAAGGGTAAAATAATTTCTAATAGATTATTTTTGTAATAATCCCAATCGTAAAAGAAAACATGGCCCAAACGTGCACCTATTAAAGTTGCCACGACAGCATAAATAAAAATGCTGTCTAATTTTTCTATAGATATATTCTCACGAATGTATATCTTTTTCATTAAAAACCAACCTAAAGAAAAGGCGACCACAAACATTAAACTGTAAAAACGAATCATAAAAAAGCCAAGGTCTATTCCTTCAATTGGGTTCCAGATAATTTTTGAGAATATCATATATGCGTTTTATTTTTTTGAGAGTAAATATAGGTATTTAAAAGAGAAATGTATTAAGTGTTTGGTATTGAGAAAATGAATATACTAGGTTTTGAAACTAATGAAGATAATTATTGTTGCTCCTTCTGGGACACGTCATTCTTTGCTTCGGGTACGGGATCGTAACCACTACCACCCCATGGATGGCAGCTAAAAATTCTTTTGATAGAAAGCCTGCCTCCTTTGAGTATGCCATGCTTTTGTAATGCTTGGATGGTGTAATGTGAGCAAGTTGGTTGGTAACGACAAGTGGCCGGAGTTAACGGTGAAATCAAAATCTGATACAATCGTACCAGCCCTACAAAAGGTGAAATCAAGATTTTTTTTATGCTATTTTTTGAAACCAATCTTGTATTAATTATTAATGTAAAGAAAAACTGGTGCCATCTCTACCATCTTTTAGCTGAATTCCTATCTCAAGAAGTTTATCTCTGATTTTATCACTGGTTGCAAAATCCTTATTAGCTCTAGCCTCTGCTCTTAAGTTTATCAGTAATTCAACAGTACCAGATAATTTGTCATTTACTTTTGAAGAAGCTTCATTACTATTGACTAATCCCAAAACCTCAAAAACAAATCCATTCATGGTCATTTTTAACATATCTAGATCTTGTTTTGATATCGTAGCTTTCTGTTCTTTGAGAATGTTGATAAACTTAACTCCATCAAATAACTTAGCTATCAATATTGGGCTGTTAAAGTCATCATTCATGGCATCATAACATTCATTTTTCCAGGATTCAACGTCAAAACCTTCAGTTTTTTCATGAGCACTCAATGTCTCAAGCGTCTGTACTGCGTCCATTAATTTGTTAAATCCTTTTTCAGAAGCTTCTAGAGCATCATTAGAAAAGTCTAAAATACTTCGATAATGAGCCTGCATCATAAAAAATCGAACAATACTCGCATCAAAAGGCTTGCCAAGAAAATCGTTATTTCCAGAAAACAATTCTTCTGGAGATATCGTGTTTCCGGTAGATTTAGACATTTTCTTTCCGTTAAGTGTAAGCATATTAGCATGCATCCAATAATTTACTGGTGTTTGTCCGCACGCGGCTTCCCCTTGTGCAATTTCACATTCATGATGAGGGAACTTTAAATCCATTCCGCCACCGTGAATATCAAAACGTTCACCAAGATATTTTGTACTCATTACGGTACACTCGAGATGCCAACCCGGAAAACCATCACTCCAGGGAGATGGCCATCGCATTATATGTTGCGGGTCTGCTTTTTTCCATAAGGCAAAATCCTGTGGATTTTTTTTATCACTTTGAGCTGACAACTCACGAGTATTGGCAATCATATCTTCAAGATTGCGGCCGCTTAATTTTCCATAATTATTCGTTTCGTTAAACTTTTGTACGTCAAAATATACTGAGCCGTTAGATACATATGCATAACCATTGTCAAGTATGGTTTTAATAATTTCAATTTGTTCAACAATATGGCCAGTTGCTGTGGGTTCGATACTCGGAGAAATTGAGTTAAACCTTGACATCACGTGATGAAAATCTAAGGTATAGCGCTGTACAATTTCCATAGGTTCTAATTGCTCTAATCTTGCTTTTTTGGCAACTTTGTCTTCACCATCATCAGCATCGTTTTCCAAATGACCGGCATCTGTTATATTTCTAACATAACGAACCTTATATCCTAAATGTTTTAGATATCTAAATACCATGTCAAAAGATATAAACGTACGACAGTTTCCTAAATGTACATTGCTGTATACTGTTGGACCACAGACATACATCCCTATGTTACCCTCAGTAATTGGTTTGAATATTTCTTTCTTACCCGAGATAGAATTGTAAATCTTCAATTCGTGCATTTTGTGCAATGGAGTTACCGCCATAATCTTATATATTGCTTATAGGTATTGTGGTTGAAAAATTAAAAGGTAGTGTCTAATTTAATGTAATCTAAAAATTCTCTTCTTACGGTATCTTGTTTAAATTTTCCACCAAACTCGCTGGTTACCGTACTGCTTTCGATATCACGAATTCCTCTGGAGTTCACACATAAATGTTTGGCATCGATAACACAAGCAACATCCTTTGTGCCAAGAACTATTTGAAGATCCTGAACTATTTGCATGGTTAAACGTTCTTGTACTTGTGGTCGTTTGGCATAATAATCTACAATTCGATTCATTTTGGATAATCCAACAACAGTGCCGTTTGAAATATATGCGACATGCGCTCGGCCGACAATTGGTAATAAATGATGCTCACAAGTAGAGTATACTGTAATATTTTTTTCTACTAACATTTCACCATATTTGTAGTGATTGCTGAATGTAGAGGCATCTGGTTTTCTTTGCGGGTGAAGGCCAGAAAAAATTTCATTCACAAACATTTTAGCAACACGTTGCGGAGTACCTTTCAGACTGTCATCTGTTAAATCGAGTCCCAGAGTTTCCATAATATGAGCAACATCTTCTTTTATGGAAGCAATCTTT
Organism: uncultured Aquimarina sp.; assembly: GCA_947497175.1. Taxonomy (GTDB): domain Bacteria; phylum Bacteroidota; class Bacteroidia; order Flavobacteriales; family Flavobacteriaceae; genus Aquimarina. Next base: position 327,840 of record CANMFM010000006.1, read on the forward strand.
TCTTTATCACTAAGTTTAAATGCATCTTCTCTAAGAGGGGTGGTAGCACTGGTAGCTACATGGTTATCACCTAACGCTTCAATAGCTTCAAGGGCCTTGTCAATTTTCACACTTCAATTTTTTATAATTTACTAATATTGCCAATATCGTGTTCATTAAAAAAGCAACTTTTTTGTCTACCACGATAATATGGTTTGCAAAGATACGATTTTGTTGTTTTACTTGGTAAAAGCTATGTTAAACAATTATATTTTACATGTTTCTTAGAGAAGTTATGTATATTTAAATCCCAAATGTGACTATAATACACGAAAAAAAGAGTTTTAACGTTATATGAAAATGGCAAAAGTATTACCTCAAATTTTATTATACATTGCAGCTATTCTTATTTGCAATACTACTATAAGTGCGCAGGATGACGATCTGGCATGTAGAACTGCTAATCCGTTTTGTTCAGATGCTTCACAAGAGTTGACCTTTCCTAATATCACAGGAGAAGATATAAGTTTCCGAGGATTGGGATGTCTTAACACCACGCGTAACTCATCGTGGTATTACATTCGTATAGATCAACCTGGTGAATTAATTTTTGATATTCAACAATGGGTAGAGATTAATGTGAATAATACCTTGGATCGAGGTGAAAGGCAGTTAGATGTTGATTTCATAGCGTGGGGTCCGTTTACAACATCATTCATAGATTGTGATCTTTTAGCTACGGGGTGTGATAACGACGGAGATGGTGAAAATTTACGTCCCGAAGAGTGTGTTAATAACGTGGATGATCCTGACTACTATACTACAGGACTTTTAGGCTTGGATAATACAAATATTATCGATTGTAGCTATGCAAGAACCCCTGAAGAAAATATTTTTATTGAATCATTTACTATTCCTTTTGCGCAATCTGGCGAATATTATATTATTTTAATCACTAATTTCTCTGATGAACCTGGTGTAATTCAGCTTCAGCAAACGAATCTTGGTGATCCTAATGCAGGTACAACTGATTGTAGTATTTTAGAACCTGGTGTAGGTATGGATATAGCAGTTTGTGGCCCATCTGAATTTCCGGTTACTGTAGAAGGAAGATTTCCTGATGCTATCGCTTTTCGATGGAGAAGGGCAGATCCGGGAACCACAAATTTTCAAGATGTTCCGGATCCCGAGGGCGCAGTTCCATTTTTAGAAGTGAACTCTCCTGGTGTTTATGAGTTGATTGGGTATTCTGATACTGCCAGAACAGTTGAAGTAGGAAGAGATGATTTGGTGGTTTTGGATGTTTCTAATGCTGTAGTTTCTGTGTCTCATGCTATTGCTGAAGAATCTTTCGCAGGTAATTATACCATTACGGCAGAAGTAACTACCTTACCAGAGGTATCAGCAGCTGAGTTTACGGATTTTGAGTATAGGCTTGATAGAGATTTGGGCAACGGGTTTATAGTATATAGAGAATTTCAGTCTTCTCCAGTATTTTTGGGTGTACCACCTGGTGATTATCGAATTACTGCAAGGTATGCTAATTGTCCTGATAGCGAAAGAGAGTCAGAAATTTTTATGATTCTTGGATATCCAAAATATTTTACGCCCAATGGAGATGGTTTTCACGATACCTGGAGTCTTATTAACATCGAAGATCAGTCAGATGCATTAATTTATATTTTTGATAGGTACGGAAAACTACTGAAACAATTGCGTCCAGGTGGTTTAGGTTGGGATGGAACCTATAATGGCAAACTAATGCCATCTTCAGAGTATTGGTTTAGAGTCGAGTTTAACGAGCCTAGAGATCCTAATATGAGGCGTAGAGTATTTGCAGGAAACTTTTCGTTAATACGATAAAATAAATTGGCTGTCTGAAAGAATGTAATCATGTGAGTAGTACGAAAAAAATTCTAATTTTGAAGTAATCTGTTTATCAGTAGCTTAAATTTAACAGATTCCTTCGTTTCTCTCGGAATGATTTTTTCGACCACCTCTTTTTATGGTATGCACTTTTCTTTTAAAAATTCATACCAAGAGTAAATGTAAAATTATCTCTAAATGAATCTACAACTGCAAAATTTGTAAAGCCTGATCCAGGAAAAAAATCCTCCTCTCTTTGCTGTTCGACATAATCATATGCAACATCAAACTTGAATTTTCCAAAATTGTATCCTGCACCGACCGAATATCCAGCTCTGTCTCCAAGAAATTGATCGTTTTTATAAGGACTTTCTTCATAATTTACACCGCCTCTTATACTCCATTGTCCGTTTCTCCATTCTGTACCTACTCTTAGTATCGAAACTGCTTGAAGATTATCATTTATTTCTCTGTTAACATTAGAAAAAATGGCACCTTGACTAGAGCTGAGTTGGATCGTTGAATAATCCTTATAGGAATAATCTATGCTAATTAACCCGTGTTGTCCAAATAAGAAAGCAAGACTTCCTGTTGCAATGGCAGGGGTGCGCAGTCTATATTCAGGAAAAATATTAGTCACCCTTGGATTTATTAATACCCTTCCGGTAGTATTTCCAAACGTTTCTAGTCGTTGTATGGTTTCTTCTTCGATGTAGTACCAGGTGGGCGTTTCAAAAGAAGCCCCCAGACGAATTATATTTGATATTTTTGCTATTCCTCCAATTTGAGCAGAAAAACCAGCTCCTGAAGTAGATAACCTGTTAGTGAAAATTACTTCATTAACAACACTGCCAGAGTTGTTATTTCCTTCAAAAAACTGAGTTATCTTATCATAACTAATAAAATGTGAGTTAAGATTGAAACCAATGTAATAGTTTTGATTAATCTGTGCTCCTCCATTGAGAGTAAACTTACCATTAAGACCAGTACTCTCTACAATATATTCCTGATCAAAAACCCCGGGCGCAATGTTTGAAAGGTAGGAAGTATTATCGGGGTCATCCAGATCATTAGCTTCTATTAAAAATGATTCATGGCCAAGAAAAGCTTGTTGTGCGCTAAAACCTTCGGTTTCTCCTAAAAAAGAATATAAATCATCAATATTTTCTCCGGATCTTAAGGTTATCAGATCAAGAGGGAGTCCCTGAGCTTCATTTAAGAAGAAACTATCTATGGAATTGGTGCTTTGTCCAAAAGCAAATAACTCATCTGCATTATCAGCGGTTTGGTCATACGCTAAACCTAAAGAAAATTTATTAACTCCGTTAGAGTCTTTATTGTATTCGTAAATAAAAACCGCTCCTAACTGATTGAAATTTAAGTTCATATCACTATTGTTGAAAAAACCATCAAAATAACTCGCGTCATTATCGATTCTGCTGGTAGAAAGAGTAACGGATCCATTTGATTTTAAAAATACAGCCGATCCTGCCGGATTGATTTGTAGAGCAGATAAATCACCTCCAAGAGCTCCAAAAGCTCCGCTCATGGCTCTAAATCGAGCTGTACCCATAATATTTTGTTGAGAGTATCGTAGTGCATCTGTAATATCTTGAGCGTTCAAAAAGGACAAGGACAGGGTGCATATGAACAAAAATAATTTTTTCATCTGTTTTTAAATTTTAATTACAGAATATCTCAAAAATAGTAAGACATTCAGAAAAGTTGCCTGATAATGATCATGTTTTGATATGTTCTAACAATCTTAGCCTCTTCCACGACCTCTGCCACCGCTGCTTCTTGATCTGCTTCCTCCGGAGCGAGAATAACCACTGCTACGAGAAGAACCGCCTCTAGAATATCCAGAGCTTCTGCTGTTGGACGATCTGGAAGGAGTATATCCTCTGCTTCTGCTTGGAGAAGAACTTCTTGATCGGGTAGTAGATCCAGAATATCTATTAGTAGAGCCGCTTCTATTTATAGATGAAGATCTGGAGCGCGAACTGTTATTGTAATAATTTGAAGACCTTGTTCTGCTTCGAGAATCCGCCGATACTCTTCTTCGGTTAGTGTAGCTTTGTCTACTTCTGTTATAACTCGAAGAACTTCTTGATCTGGCATTAGATCTTGAGTTGTAATATGATCCGCGATTTCTGTTAGAATACGCGTATGCATTCCGTGCGCCTCGGTTATAAGCAAAACGATGTCCGTTCCCATAAAAGTTGTTAAAAGATCTCCATCCCCATGGTCTGGCCCATCCGTTCCAACCCCATCCTGCGTTCCATCCCCATCCGGGTCCATTCCATCCCCATCCTGCGTTCCAACCCCATCCGGGTCCATTCCATCCCCATCCAGCATTCCAACCCCATCCAGGTCCGTTCCAACCCCATCCAGCGTTCCAACCCCAACCAGCATTCCATCCCCATCCGGCGTTCCATCCATTCCATCCCCATCCGTTGTCGAATATATTAACATTAACCTCTGTAGGATTACTCCCCCAAGAGGGTTGTCCTTTTTGGTAGTTAAGTGCAACATCGGTAGAGTCTACATCAGCATATTCTTCGCTCGAATATGAATCAACATCTGTAAAAATCTCATTGTTTTCAATAACTTGATCTATTTGTGCAGATTTTTCTGAAAAATACGATGAATAATAGTTTGATGTATTAGTATTGTTGTTACTTGGTTGTTGGTTTTCAATGTTTCTTTGGCTTCTTGCTTCTCCGTAAATACCATCATTATTAGGTACATATTCGTAAGAGCCGCAAGATGTCAACATAAATATGCTGCCAAGTAGTAAGACTCCTATAGCACCATTCCTTTGAAAATAATTTTTAGACTGCATATCTTCTTATTTTATTGTTGAACATTACAAATTTAGTTAGTTTTGCGCTAATTAAATTATATTTAACAAAGCCACAACATTTGTGCCAAATAGCAGATTATGAGCAAGAATTTAACAAAGCGTAGTGAAGATTATTCAAAATGGTATAACGAATTAGTTGTAAAGGCTGATTTGGCCGAAAATTCAGCTGTACGGGGATGTATGGTTATTAAGCCATACGGGTATGCGATTTGGGAAAAAATGCAGGCAGAATTAGATAGGAAGTTTAAAGAAACGGGTCATCAAAATGCTTATTTTCCTTTGTTCGTACCCAAAAGTCTTTTTGAGGCTGAAGAAAAAAATGCAGAAGGATTTGCCAAAGAATGTGCGGTAGTAACACATTACAGGTTGAAAACAAATCCAGAGGATCCTTCTAAGTTAATTGTAGATCCAAAGGCAAAATTAGAAGAAGAACTTATTGTCAGGCCTACATCTGAAGCCATCATTTGGAATACCTATAAAGGATGGATACAGTCATATCGTGATTTGCCTATTTTGGTTAATCAGTGGGCCAATGTAGTTCGCTGGGAAATGAGAACACGTCTTTTCTTGCGTACTGCTGAGTTTTTATGGCAAGAAGGGCATACAGCTCATGAAACCAGACAAGAAGCTATTGCTGAAACAGAACAAATGAATAATGTCTATGCAGATTTTGTTGAGAACTTTATGGCTATTCCTGTGATTAAAGGAAGAAAAACCGAGAGTGAACGTTTTGCCGGGGCAGAAGACACCTATTGTATAGAGGCTTTGATGCAAGATGGTAAAGCGCTACAGGCAGGAACTTCGCATTTCTTAGGGCAGAATTTTGCAAAAGCTTTTGATGTGAAGTTTACATCCAAAGAAGGGAAATTGGATTATGTTTGGGCTACATCGTGGGGAGTATCTACGCGATTAATGGGTGCACTTATTATGACACATAGCGACGATAATGGATTAGTATTGCCTCCAAATTTGGCACCAATACAAGTGGTTATTGTGCCTATTTACAAAGGAGAAGAACAATTAGAAAAAATTTCGGAAGTAGCTAACGAATTAGTTTATGACTTAAGGTCTAAAGGGGTTTCGGTTAAGTTTGATAATCGTGATACGCATAGGCCAGGGGCTAAGTTTGCACAGTATGAATTACAGGGTGTCCCTCTTCGAATAGCTATTGGTCCAAAAGATTTAGAAAAAGGAACGGTAGAGTTGGCAAGAAGGGATACATTAACCAAGCAATTTGTCGAAAAAGATACTGTAGTAAGTACAATAGTGTCTTTATTGGAAGAAATTCAACAAAGCTTACATCAGAAGGCGACTACGTTTAGAAATGAGCACATTAGTGAGGTGGATACTTTTGATCAATTTAAGGAGGTTTTAGAAAATAAAGGAGGATTTATCTCTGCACATTGGGATGGTACAATGGAAACAGAGCAAAAGATTAAAGAGCTAACCAAAGCGACAATACGCTGTATCCCGTTTGACGCAAAAGAAGAAAATGGAGAATGTGTTTACAGTGGTAAACCTTCTAAAATACGTGTTTTATTTGCTAAGGCATATTAAGTTTTAAAAAAAATAAAATAACACTTGCGCCATTAAAAAATAGTTGTATTTTTGCATCCGCAATTAGGCAAATAGATGGCCCGTTCGTCTATCGGCTAGGACGCCAGGTTTTCATCCTGGTAAGAGGGGTTCGATTCCCCTACGGGCTACAAATATTGAAATTAATTGCAGATTTATAACTAAAGCTATAAATTTGCAATCTTTGAAAGAGAAAATGGCCCGTTCGTCTATCGGCTAGGACGCCAGGTTTTCATCCTGGTAAGAGGGGTTCGATTCCCCTACGGGCTACAAATTTATAGTAAGAAATTTAACAGAAGAGAGATGGCAAATCATAAGTCAGCATTAAAGAGAATTAGAAACAGCGAGACAAAGCGTCTTAGAAACAAATATCAGCATAAAACTACACGTAATGCTATTAAGAAATTACGTGAAGCAGATAAAAAAGAAGCAGAAACTTTGTTTCCGACTGTAGTTTCTATGCTTGATAAGTTAGCTAAAAACAATGTTATTCACAAGAATAAAGCAGCTAACCTTAAATCTCAATTAGCAAAGCACGTAGCTGCATTATAGTAGCATATGATTTTAAGATAGTTTAAGCTTTTCCTTTTATAAGGAAGAGCTTTTTTTGTTGGGTTACATGGTATCGTTTAAAGTGCAATTTTATAATAGGTTATCGATTTTTTTCCTCTATCCAACGAGACATAAACTCTGTGCTTCTCATGGTGTGATACTGTAACATAGCACCGATGAAATTATCTGATCGATGTTTTTCAAGGTTGTTTTGGATGGTTTTGATTTGAGATATCAATAGGTTGGAAAATGTTTCTTTTTGAAATCGGGTATTTATAATTTCGATTCCATTTTGTTGTGATTGTTGCCAAATATTTTTGTTTGCATAAAGTTGTACAGCGGCTTTGGCAAAATGTACTGGGTTGTCTACGATAAAACCATTCCAATCTGAGTCTTCATGAAGCATTCCTTCGGCGCCGATGGTTGTTGTTACGCTGGGTGTGCCACAAAGCATTGCCTCTGCCAGTTTGCCTTTGATGCCAGCTCCAAATCGCAGGGGAGCAAGACAGATTCTGGAGTTTTTTACTACTTCTTGAGCATCTCGTGCTCGACCTTTAACGTAGAAACCTTCTTTAGGGTTATCGAGTTGTATAACTTTTGCCGAAGGGTATGCTCCATAAATGTGTAGTTCTATTTCAGGTATTTCCTTCTTGATAAGGGGCCATAAGGTTTCTTTTAAATATAATATGCTATTCCAGTTCGGTTCATGACGAAAATTTCCGATAGTGATACAATGTTTCCTTTTTTCAAAACTAGGCCAGTCTTTTTTGGTTTCTGGAGTAATTGGAGAGAATAAAAAGGGTAAATAGAACAAAATATTCTTATTGATTTTAAAAATGTCGGTGAGTAGCTTCATTTCAAAATCTGATATAATTAGCGAAATATCGCATCTGTATATACTAGCAATTTCTCTTTTGGTTATATCGTTTGTGAGTAGATCTTCGGTTTGAAAATCTCTTTTATTTTTAAATGCTTCTTGTCTTGTTTTGCGTAAGCTATGCAGGTCTTCCGTATTAAGAATTCTTAAGGCTCTTGGGCAATGCCTTGCTACTCTCCATCCAAACTGTTCTTCAATCATAAATCTATCAAATATTACGATATCGGGTTGAGATTGTTTAATAAACGTATCAAAACTAGGATTATTAATCTCGATGGTTTTAGTGGTAACATTATAATCTTTTAAAAACACCATGTATTCAGTTTCTGAAGCAGGACTGGCAAAAGTGATTTTCCAGTTATGCGATAAAAATAACTTGATAAGTTGCAGCATCCTGCTTCCTGCTGCTGATGAGTTCGGTTCTGGCCAAACAAAACCTAGTATTAAAAGATGGTTCATTATTGGTTTTTTTAATCAAAAAAGCCCCAGTATCGTACTGAGGCTGTATTTTGATTATTATAGATATATTATAGTTTAGAAAAAAGAGTATCCATTTTTTCTTTTTGTTCTTTTGCTAGTTCCTGATCTACTAATATTCTACCACTGTGCTCATCTGTGATGATTTTTTTACGTGATGCAATTTCCATTTGCACTTGTGGTGGGATTGTAAAGAAAGATCCTCCTGATGCACCACGCTCGATAGGTACAACGGCTAAGCCATTTTTTACATTTTTTCTGATTCTTTTATATGCAGCAACTAATCTTTCTTCGATTTCCTTTTGATAGTCTTCTGATTTAGCGATCAAGGCTTGTTCTTCCTTTTCGGTTTCTGCTAAGATTGCATCTAATTCTCCTTTTTTATGAGAAAGGTGTTCATTGCGCTCAGCAAGTTTTTCTTTAGTCTGACCAATGATTTCATTTTTTTGAACAATTTGTGCTTTATGCTCCTTAATATGTTTTTCGGCCAATTGGATTTCTAATTCCTGAAATTCAATTTCCTTACTTAAAGAATTATATTCACGATTGTTGCGTACATTTTTTTGTTGCTCACCGTATTTTTTGATCAGCGCTTTAGCTTCTTCGATTAGATTTTTCTTGCTTTTGATGCCATCATCAATAGTTTCAAGATCGTTATTCAGTTTTTCTAATCGTTTGTTTAATCCGGCTACTTCATCTTCGAGATCTTCAACTTCTAAAGGTAGTTCTCCACGTACGTTTCTGATCTCATCAACTCTAGAGTCAATTAATTGCAAATCGTATAGTGCTCTTAATTTTTGCTCAACAGTAACTTCTTTCTTTGCCATATTTTAAATATATTGTATAGGATTGGTGTTTTTATCCGATAAAATGATTGCAAAATTACTGATTTTTTTTCTAAGATAACTAACAATTAAGTTTTTTGTGTATTGTTCACTTTCATAATGCCCAATATCTGCCAAAATAAGGTTTCCTTCTGCTTCGTAAAATTGATGATATTTCAAGTCGGCTGTAATAAAAATATCTGCTCCAGCGCGTTGAGCATTTTTAATAGCAAAACTGCCACTACCTCCTAAAACTGCAACTTTTTGTATAGGTTTTCCAAGAAGTGCAGAGTGTCTTACGCATCCGGTGCTAAATGCTTCTTTAATATGTTTTAAGAATTTTACTTCGTCTGTAGCCTCAGGTAGTTCACCTATCATCCCCATGCCGATATGCTGATTTTTATTTTCTAGCGTAATAATTTCATAGGCTACTTCTTCATAAGAGTGATGTTTGAAAAGTGTTTTTAAGATATGGTTCTCTTTATGTCTTGGGTAGGTAACCTGGATTTGTGTTTCTTTTTCATGATGCGTTTTTCCGATTTCTCCAATCGAAGGGTTTGCCTTTTCCAGTGCCTTAAATGTTCCTGTTCCTTCAGAAGAAAAACTGCAATTACTATAATTGCCAATATTACCCGCTCCAGCATCAAAAAGTTGATCGAGTAAATTTTGAGCTTCGGCAATAGGGGCGTAGGTGGTTAGTTTTTTTATATTTCCGCCTTGTGGGATAAGAATTTTACGATTTATTAATCCTAGTTGTTCACTTATCATATCGTTGACTCCATTAAATGCGTTATCCAATGCAGTATGAATGGCAAAAATGGCAATATCATGTTTTATAGCTTTCATGACCACACGCTCGACATAGGTGTTACCATTAAACTTTTTAATTCCTTTAAAGACAATAGGGTGAAAACTAACGATCAAATTACAATCATTTTGTATGGCTTCATCTACTATTTCTTCTAGAGTGTCTAGAGTGACTAGAATTCCTGTTACTATAGTGTTTTGGTCACCTACTAATAGCCCAACATTGTCAAAGTCTTCTGCATATGCGCTTGGGGCTAAAGTTTCAAGGTGCTGTATTACCTCTCTAATTTGCATTTTGATGTGTTTTATGAATATATTTTGAATGTAAAAAAACTTTTGCCAATAATCAAAGTTTCGTTTTATACTTTTGTGATCAAAACCAATTGTTAAAATTAGAGATACATGAATGTATTGCGAAAGATACTTTTTCCTGTTGTTCCTATATATTATATCGTTACCTGGGTTCGAAACAAAATGTATGATCTGGGAATTAAAAAATCTAAAGAATATGACTTTCCTGTTATTGCTGTTGGTAATCTTAGTGTAGGAGGAACCGGTAAGTCTCCTATGGTAGAATATTTGATAAGGTTACTAGAAGAAAAAACTAGCTTGGCTACACTAAGTAGAGGATATAAGAGGGAGTCTAAAGGGTTTCAATTGGTGCTGCCTTCTTCTACGGTCAAAGAAGTGGGGGATGAGCCTTTGCAATTCAAAATTAAATACACTAGGGTGTTGGTTGGAGTAGATGGTGATAGACAAAATGGAATCTCTCATTTAAGATCAATGACTCCCAGACCTGAGGTGATTATTTTGGATGATGCATACCAGCATCGTAAAGTAAAAGCTGGATTTTATATTTTGCTTACATCGTATTACGATCTTTATTGTAATGATATTGTGTTGCCCACAGGAAACTTAAGAGAACCCAAAAAGGGAGCAGATAGGGCTCATGTTATTGTGGTCACTAAATGTCCAAAGAATATATCTTCTTCAGAAATGAAAGTAATAACTCAAAAACTTAACGTGCGATCAAAGCAATCTTTATTTTTTTCTACGATCGACTACGGAGATAAGATCATTAGTGCAACAAAAGAGGAATCAATTGATTGGTTACAAAATAAAACTTTTACATTGGTCACAGGTATTGCAAATCCAAAACCATTAGTAGAGTATTATACTTCTTTAGGATTAGAATTTAATCATATTCGTTTTCCGGATCATCATAATTTTACCAATAAAGAAATAAAGGATCTAGCACGTTACGATATTATAGTGACTACAGAAAAGGATTATGTACGGTTAATTTCAGATTTTTCGGGTAAAAATTTATGGTATCAGCCTATCGAGATGAAATTTATCAAAGATGGAGATGAATTTGATGAGATAGTATTAGAGGTTGCAAAACAATAAAACCTGATTAAAAACCTCGTAATACGTAACAAATTTAGTAAAGCCTGAGATCAATGCAGTATATGAAGTTTTGCTGCATTTTATAGTACTTTCAATCTTTATCCCAGAGTTTTACCGTATAATAGAGGTCAAAAAGCCTTACTTCTGTTACATATACCTTACGATACGATCACGTTTAAAAGATAGGTAGAGGTTAAATTTATTTGCATATTGTAAAGGCGATTAGGTAGTGGTTTGTTTTGTTACTAAAGCTTTGTGAAGCTTGGTAAAAAATTCTTCAGTCTTGTAAGGTTTTGGAATGATATCATTAAAGCCACTGTCATAAAACTCATCCAAATTATCATCAAGAGTAACTGCGGTTAAAGCAATAATTGGTATTTCTGTATTGAATTCTCTTATTTGTTTGGTAGCTTCGATCCCACTAATACCAGGCATATGGATATCCATTAAAATTAAATCGAAAGAATCTTGTTTCGCTTTATTTACGGCAATATCCCCATTATCGGCTACATCGCACTTTATTTTATTTTTTTCTAATATCTTTCTGGTAATAAGTTGGTTAATCTTATTGTCTTCAACGATCAGGATGTATTTATCAATCATTACGCTATAATCGATCTTTTTTGCTTCTTCCAGATAGTCGGTACTCTTGTCTTTAAAAACTTCAAATTTCAGGTCAAACAAAAATTTAGATCCTTTACCTAGTTTGCTTTCTAATTTAATTTCGCTGTCCATTAAAGATAATAGATTTTTTACAATAGATAACCCTAAACCAGTGCCTCCAAACTTTCTGTTGATTTGTACTGAACCTTGAGTGAAGTTTTCAAATATGCTAAGCTGCTTTTTTTCTGAAATCCCAACTCCGTTATCTTCGATTTCAAAGTTAAGAAATACTTTGTTGTCAATTTGTTGATTAAATTTTACTCGTATCCAAATATCTCCGTTTTGAGTAAATTTTATGGAATTACCGATAAGGTTGATTAAAATTTGGGATACTTTTAGAGGATCTCCTTTTAATTTTAAAGGGATAGAATCATCAAACTGGTAATGTAAATTATTATTTCTGTCTTTAGCAGATTTACCTAAGGCAATAAGTACATCGTTGATCCTTTTCTTCAAATTAAACGAAGTATTTTCTATTTCTACCTTATTTGCCTCAAGTTTATTTAGATCAAGAATATTATTGATCAAGGATAAAAGATACTCTCCAGAAAACTTAAGCGAATTTAGATGCTCCTTTTGATTTGGTGTGGGGCTTTCTTCTAGCAGTAAGTGTGTAAGACCCGTAACGGCATATAATGGTGTTCTTAGTTCATGAGTTATTGTTGAAAGAAACTGAACTTTGGCTTCGCTAGCTCTTTCAGCGTTTTCTTTGGCAAGAATTAATTCTGTATTCTTGTTTTGTAATAGTTCATTAGCTCTAGCCCTAAGATTATTATTTTTATAAAGAGAAAGTGTTAACAAAGATAAAATAGTGATTAAGGCAATACTTAATATTGTAGTAAGACGTCCTAATTTTAGTGATTTTTGTTGCTGAATGTTTTCTTCGGTTAACTCTTCTATTAAAACAGTATTCTCATTTAGATTTAGTTTTGCACCTGCTTCTTGTGCAATGATTTCTTTGTTTATGGTAAATAAGGAGTCTTTTATCTTTTGGTGTGCTTTTAAATTCTTTAATGAAGTAGCGTAATCTTCTTTCTTTTCATATATTTTACTATAGAGCTCGTAGCACACTGATCTGATTTCAGAATAGCCTTTGTCTTTACCAATTTTCATGGCCACATCGTTTGCTATTAAAGCCTTTTCTATCTGATTTAATGCTAATTGAGCCTTTGCCTTGTTGGTGTGTAGTTTCGCTTTAAAATAATGTTGGTTATTAGCTTCGATCAGGGGCAAACCACTATTAAAATGAGCAATTGCTTTTTCTGGCTGGTTATTCTCAAGTGCTAAAAGACCCAGGTTTAATTTTACAGGACCTATTTGATTTTCTATTTTGTTTTTTTGTGACAAGTTAAGTGCTTTATCCAGAACTTGATCAGCTGTATTGTAATCCTCAAGTTCAGTGGCTATTGATCCGTAGATAGTATATGAACATGCCAGGCCATTTTCATTGTTATCTTCGGTTTGTATGTCAATAGCGTTAAGAATTTGCTCTTCGGCTTTTTTCAAATCTCCAAGTTCTCTGTAGAGCTTGGCAAGAACCATATTGGTACTCGCTCGATACTTTCTATCCTGGGTTTGCATGGCTAATTCTTTTGCTATAATAGCATTTGAAAGCGCTTGTTCTAATTGAGCCTGCTCTATTGATCTGGATGCTTTCCGAAGATAATTAACAATAGAATCCTTTACTTGATTGTTTTTAGCAGTATTATTTCCCATTTGGGAATGCATATTAAAACAACAAGCAAGTAAAATTATAAATATAGACTGTCTAATTGGGGTTGGCATTTTTCCTGTAAAAATCTCAACTAATATAGTTATTTCTTACAAATGTTAATAATTAAATCGATTATTCTGTGGCTATATCCAATTTCATTATCATACCAACCTATTATTTTTACCATTTTTCCAATAACTGAAGTCATTAAAGAATCAAAAATGCATGAGCTTGGATTGCCAATAATATCTACAGATACTATTGGGTCTTCGGTATATGTTAATATACCTTTTAGATAGGTGTCTGAAGCGATTTTAAATGCCTGGTTAATTTCTTGAATCGAAATTGGTTTTTTAACGTTGAATGTAATATCTGTTAATGATCCATTAGGAACGGGGACTCGTATACCACACCCACCGATTACATCACTTAATTCTGGAAAAACTTTTGTAAGAGCTTTTGCTGCTCCCGTTGTAGTGGGCACTATAGATTGACTTGCTGCTCTGGCTCGCCTTAAATCTCGATGGGGTTGATCGTGTAGGCTTTGATCTGTGGTGTAGCTGTGTACTGTAGTGATATATGCTTGTTCAACACCGCATAAATCATTAATTACCTTTATCATCGGTGCAGCATTATTTGTGGTACAGGATGCATTAGATAATATGGTTTCTGTTCCGTTAAGAATATGCTCATTTACACCCAAAACTACCGTTTTTATTGAATCTTCTGTTGGTGGTGCAGAAAGAATAACTTTTTTAGCACCAGCCTTTAAATGCTTTTCTGCAAGTGCTTTGGTTTTGAATTTTCCAGTGGATTCTACTACAATATCGACATCATATATTGACCAATTACAGTGTTCCGGATCTTTTTGATTAAGTATCGGTACTGGCCTATTATCTACTAAAATCTCTGTAGAATTGTGTGATACATTGTATGGTAAAACTCCGTGTATACTGTCGTATTTTAGGAGATGACTTAGTGTTTTGGTATCTGCAAGATCGTTGATTACTACGACTTGTATGTCTTTGTGATGTATTAATAATCTAAAAAGGTTACGACCTATTCTTCCAAATCCATTAATGGCTACTCTTATGGGTGTATTCATTAAATCTTCAATTACTGATTTTTTGAATTATGTTAGATGTTTTTGTGCTTTATAGGAAGATCTTACTAATGCACCACTTTCTACATGTCTAAAGCCCATTTCGAGGCCAAGTTTTTCATATTTACTAAACTGATCTGGAGTTATAAATTCTTTTACCGGAAGATGTTTTTTACTAGGTTGTAAATATTGTCCTATAGTTACAATATCTAAATTCACTTTCCTGAGATCTTCGAGAGTTTGTATCACCTCTTCTTCTTTTTCTCCAAGACCTAACATGATACCGCTTTTAGTTCGGTTAATACCGTTATCTTTTAAATAACGAAGTACCTCTAAGCTTTGTTCATATTTGGCCTGTATGCGTACCTCTCGGGTTAATCTTTTTACGGTTTCCATGTTATGCGAAACGACTTCTGGCTTCACAGAGATAATTCGATCTATATTTTTAGTTTTACCCTGAAAATCGGGAATTAGTGTTTCTAAAGTGGTTTCAGGATTCATTCTCCGTATAGCTTGAATAGTTTCTGCCCATATAATAGAACCGCCATCTGCAAGATCATCTCTATCCACAGATGTAACCACGGCATGTTTAATATTCATCAATTTTATAGATCGTGCTACTTTTTCAGGTTCCTCCCAATCTACCGTTTCTGGTCTTCCTGTTTTTACACCACAAAACCCACAAGAACGCGTGCAAATATTACCTAAAATCATAAAAGTAGCCGTTCCTTCGCTCCAACACTCTCCCATATTGGGACAACTACCAGAAGTACATATAGTGTGTAGGTTATATTTATCTACTAAACCACGAAGTTCGGTATATTTTTTTCCTGTCGGAAGTTTTACTCGCAGCCACTTAGGCTTTCCCTTTGGAGGTGCTACTGAAGCAACATCATTATTCATACAAGCAATATTTTGTGTAAAAATACGAAGAAAGGTTAGATTAATAAGAAGTTTTAGATAAAGTTAAGTCTAATTACACTCTTAAAGAATTTAATGCATATTGTCTGTTTGAGGTGAAAAACATTAAGAATTAGAGGTAAATCCTTACTGTTTATCTAGGTTTTAATAGCGTAATACATCTGACAGATAAAGTTTTAACACTAGGTTAAAATTAAGTTAACATAAAATTTTTTTTGTTTTTAAAAGTTATCAGTTCTAAAAAAGAGGAAAAATGATGCCAAAGGAATTGGTAACCCCCAAAAAAATACAAAACAACAGGAAGCGAGTAGAGAAGTGGTTACTTAATAATCATAAATATATTAATATCACGGCGATCGAAAAAGAGATATCTGCTCCAAAAGGGTTGGTTCAGAAGTTTGTTAAGTATGACAAAAAAATTAATGATAAATGGATCAACCCATTATATCATGTAATAAAAAGATTTACTTCTTTTACTTTAAGGTAAAATTGTTTTTATTTTAGTTATTGGTTATAATCTCTGATAACAATTTTTTTGCTCTTAATAATTTCACTTTTACGTTATTGATGGGTTCGTTTAAGTGATCGGCAATCTCCTTATAACTTAATTCTTGAAAGTAACGTAAATTAATGACCTTTTGATAATGGGGTTTTAATTGTTTGATATAAAGAAGTAATTGAGCTAAATTTTGTTCAGTAATTAACTTATCTTCCGGAGAAGGGTTGTCATCTATTATGCGATATACAGAATCATCTACTTGGGTGGTTGTTTTGGATTGAATAGATGCATTTTTTTTTCTTAACAGATCGATATGAATGTTCTTTGATATTTGTATCAACCACGTTTTAAAAGCGAACTCTTCTTTAAAAGTATTAATTTTGTCAAAAGCTCTGGAGAAACTTTGTATTGTTATGTCTTCGGCTTCGTATTCGTCTTGAGTTCTTTTCAATTGAAAATTATAAACATCGTTCCAGAACGTATCTAAAAGATAATTAAAAGATGTTTGCTTTCCTTCTTTAGCTTTTTTTATATGATCTTTTAATGAAATAGGATGTTCTTTTTTCAATGAAATATTTTTGAGTAGAATACCGATAGTGGCTATTTAGAATGCTCTGTTTCGTTACAATTAGAAAATTGATCAGGCGTTTTACCACAAAGAGAACACGATTCTCCTTCTTTATTTAGAAAAGGGCTTTGGCTTGCACATGTACCTGCAAATTTACCATCTTTTTTAGCCCATAATTTGATAGCGATTCCTGCAAAGGCTAATAACAATAAAACTACGGTGAGTAAAATAAGTTTCATAACAATAAAATAAAAATATAATCTAAATTGATTGCAAAGATACAAAGAATCAATGGCTATGAAGCGTTTAAACTAAAAATTAAGAGTTGTTTTTGTGATGAGTCTTTGTTTCTATGAAAACAGAATATCATATAATGTTTACTTCAGTTTCGAGCTTAATATTAAATTTTTCACGTATTCGTTTTTGAATCCTTTTTGAAATGTCAAGTATTTCTGCTCCTGTAGCATTGTCATAATTTACTAAAACCAATGCTTGTTTTTTGTGAACGCCAGCATCACCCCATCTTTTTCCCTTAAAGCCACATTGTTCAATAAGCCAGCCAGCGGGGACTTTAATTTGCTGCTCATCCAATGTATAAGAAGGGATGTCAGGATATGTTTTTTGAAGCTGTTCAAAATGATCTTTAGAAATAACCGGGTTTTTAAAAAAACTACCGCTATTACCTATTTCGGAAGGATCAGGGAGTTTACTTTTTCTAATTTCGATAACAGCTTCAGAGATATCTTTAATTGTCGGATTAGTAATCCCTTTGTTGGTTAAAGCGTTTTCAATAGCACCATAACTGGTATTTAAAGTATGGTTGCCTTTACTGAGTTTAAAAGTTACTTTGGTAATTATAAAATTGCCTTTTTCTTCATTTTTAAAAATAGAATTACGATATCCAAATTTACAATCTGCGTTAGAAAAAGTATGTTTTTTTCCTGTTTTGATGTCAATTGCATCACAACTGAGCATAGTGTCTTTAAGCTCAACGCCATATGCTCCAATATTTTGAATTGGTGCACTTCCTACATAACCAGGGATTAATGATAAGTTTTCTAATCCACCATAATCATTTTGAATACAATACTGAACAAAATCATGCCAGTTCTCTCCGGCGTTTACAGATACATGTACATATGTATCGGTATCTTCTAAAATAGTGATTCCTTTTATTGCAATATGAAGAACTAAAGAATGAAGGTTTTGAGTTAGCAACATATTACTACCACCGCTTAATATGAACAGCTCTTTTTCAGTAGTGTTTGATAAGGTTTCGACAAGTTCTGATTCTGAAGTGATTTCAATAAACTCTTCAGCTATAACATCTATTCCAAAAGTATTGTATTTTTTTAAAGATTTATGACGTTCAATTTTCATTGATTATTATATTTTTCTAATCCTTGTTTTAATATTTCGATTGATTTTTTTAGATCTCTTCGATTTAATACATAGGCGATTCTAACTTGATTCTTTCCTTCGTTTGGGCTAGAATAAAACCCAGAAGCCGGGGCTAACATAACGGTTTGTTTGTTCAAATCAAATTTATTTAATAACCATTCTGCAAAATGATCAGCATCTTGTACCGGTAATTCAGCAATACAATAAAATGCACCTTTGGGCAAGGCTACTTTAACACCGGGGATTTCTCTAAGTCCGGAAACCAGCGTATCTCTTCGAAGTCTGTATTTTTCTACAGTTTCTTTATAATATGAATCCGGAGCCTCTAAGGCAGCTTCACTTGCAATTTGCGCAAGAGTAGGAGGGCTTAATCTGGCCTGAGCAAACTTCATAGCTGTTTCAATCACACTTTTATTTTTACTAACTAAACATCCAATACGAGCCCCACACATGCTATATCGTTTAGAAACCGAATCTACTACAATCGCATGATCTTCTAAATCTCTTTCCTGCAAAATCGAATAGTGTTCTGAAGTATCATAAACAAACTCTCGATAAACTTCGTCAGAAATTAAAAAAATGTCATGCTTGATTGCTAATTTTGATAATTGCTTTATTTCTTCCTTGCTGTATAGATAACCTGTAGGATTTCCTGGATTGCAGATTAGAATAGCTTTGGTTTTTGGAGTAATAAGTTTTTCAAAATGAGAAATGGGAGGTAAAGCAAACCCGTTTTCAATCTTAGAGATCACCGGGACTACTTTAACCGTGGATTGTGTTGAAAAACTATAATAATTAGCATAAAAGGGTTCTGGTACTATAATTTCATCGCCAGGATCTGTTATGCTACCCATCGTAAAAATAAGTGCTTCACTCCCTCCAGTAGTCACCAGGATATCATCAGATGATATCGTAATATCATGTTTGGCATAATATCCCGCAAGTTTTTTTCGAAAACTTTCAAAACCAGCAGAGTGGCTATAAGCAAGGATATCTAATTCGTGATTTTTTACAGCATTCATAGCTTCAACAGGCGTCTTGATATCTGGTTGGCCTATGTTTAAATGATATATATGCTTGCCTTCTTTTACAGCTTTTTCTGCATAAGGAACCAATTTTCTAATTGGTGATTCTGGCATTGCTTTGCCCTTAAGGGATACTATTGGCATGTGATCTGATTTTAAGAATAAAATAGCGGTAAATTTCTTAAAATATTTAAGAATTTGATGTATAATTGAGATGATTTTTCAACTATTTTTCTATATTTAGCAGAATGAAGGTTTTGTTATTGGATTTTTATCATTTTTTTAAAAGTACAATCATAGTACTTATTCTTTTTACCAACTACACGGTTGTTGGGCAAAATAATTTTCAATTAGCTCATGGTGCTAATACTGATAAATTGAAGTTCGACTTGGCAAATAACCTTATTGTTATACCTGTTCTTCTAAACGGAGTCGAATTATCCTTTATTCTGGATACCGGTGTTGGGTCTACCATTATTTTTAGTGTAGATAATACAAGTTCTTTAGAACTCAAAAACGCTTCTAAAATCTATTTAAGAGGTTTGGGAGATGGAGAACCTGTTGAAGCGATTAAATCGTTAAGTAATGAAGTAAAAATAGGAAATGCCGTCAGTAGTAATCATACCGTATACTTAGTATTTGATGAATCTATTAATTTTTCTCCCAGAATGGGATTTCCGATACATGGAATCATAGGATATGATTTTTTTAAAGATTTTATTTTAGATATTAATTATACCAAAAAGATTATAAAGATTAATAAACCAAACTCTTATGTGTATAAGAAGTGTAAAAAATGTTATCAAACCGAAATAGCCTTTAGAGACCAAAATAAAAGGCCATATGTTACTGCAAAATATAAATCTTTAAAGGGGTTGATTGATATTAATCTTCTGTTAGATTCTGGATCAGGATCATCATTGTGGTTATTTGAGAACGCTGAAAAGGGGATTAATATTCCGAACAACTCGTTTAGTGATTTTCTGGGAAAAGGCTTTAATGGAGATATTTATGGCCAAAGAACCAAAATTGAAGAGCTTCATGTCGGTGATTTTGTATTAAGAGATGTAACTACTTCTTTTCCTGATTCCGTGTATATACGAGGGATTCCTATTCAGAAGCGTCAGGGATCGCTTGGAGGTAATGTTTTGAAACGATTTAATTTGATCGTAGATTATCCCAATCGAAAAATTTCATTCAAGAAAAATAGCTTTTTTAATAAACCATTTCATTATAATATGAGTGGGATAACTGTTCAACATAAAGGATTTGAAATTGAAGTAGATACTACTTCGTATGTTGGCATAAAAAGCCAGACAGAAAAAAGCAGGCAATATTTAGGATTAAATAAGATTGTAAATAAAAAGACGGTTACTTTGGCAAATAGCTTTGTGCTGAGGCCTAAGTATGAGATTTCAGATATAAGACCAAGTTCTCCAGCCGATATTTCAGGATTAAAAGCAGGAGACATTATCTTAGAAGTTAATGGTAAAAAGGCCCATAGTTATAAGCTTTCAGAGCTTAACGATTTATTTTATTCTGAAGAAGGAAAAAAGATTAGAATTAAAGTCGATCGGTTAGGCGTAGAAATTAAATATGAATTTTATCTGAAAAAAGTAATTTAAAAAAGAAGGGTCTTATTTTTTTAATAAGACCCTTCTTTACTATTGTACATAAGATTAATTCTTTTCAAGAACACTCTTGTCTAATACAGTTCCTTTAATTTTTATAGCTTTTGTAGCTTCTTCGGCATTCGAGTATACTGTTATTGTTTTGCGAATAGGCCCTACTCTTTTGGTGTCGTATTTTACTTCTATTACACCTGTTTCACCAGGAGCAATTGGTTTTTCCGGTTTTTTAGGGATAGTACATCCACAGCTCGAATATACTCTAGAAATTACTAAAGGTGCATCCCCTGTATTAGAGAATTTAAATTGGCGAACACCATCGCTTCCTTTGGCAATTTCACCATAATCAATAACTTCGCTTTCAAACTTTATTTGTGCTTTGGTATCTTGAGCATTTATGGTAGCCCCGAGGAAACCAATAAATAAAATTAATAGTGCATTTTTCATAGTGTAGGTTTTTTATTGGGTGTAAAAGTACTTACTTTTTATCCAACTTCAAAATTACATAAAAGCATAAGCTTTTGGAGTTGCAATGCTTATGTTAAAATATGGGATCTAAAGATTCCTGTTTTTATTTGACTTTTTTCGTGTTTATCCACATATTTCTAACATCACGCTTCGTACTTCGTACTTTAATAATTACTTTTGCACTCTAAAATCCAAAAATCGGACCAAAGTATGGCATTAGCAGCAAAATATGATGCACAATCGATAGAAGACAAGTGGTATAATTACTGGATGCAGAATAATTATTTTCACTCAGAGGTAGATGAAAGAGAGGCTTATACTATAGTTATTCCGCCACCTAATGTAACAGGAGTGTTACATATGGGGCATATGTTAAATAATACAATACAAGATGTGCTAATCCGTAGAGCACGCCTTAAAGGTTATAATGCGTGCTGGGTGCCGGGTACAGATCATGCCTCTATTGCTACAGAAGCTAAAGTTGTGGCCAAACTCAAAGAAGAAGGAATTGATAAAAAAGACCTTACGCGCGAAGAATTTCTTGAACATGCCTGGGAATGGACGCATAAGCATGGGGGGATTATTCTAGAACAACTTAAGAAATTAGGAGCCTCATGCGATTGGGAGCGCACTGCATTTACAATGGATGACAATTTGTCGGCATCAGTAATTAAAGTATTTGTTGATCTATACAATAAAGGACTCATATATCGTGGGTATAGAATGGTAAACTGGGATCCCGAAGCAAAGACGACACTGTCTGATGAAGAAGTAATCTATGAAGAAAAACAAGGTAATTTATACTATTTAAAATATAAAATAGAGGGTAGTAGTGATACACTTACTATTGCTACTACACGACCTGAAACCATTATGGGGGATACGGCGATATGTATTAATCCTAACGATGAACGATTTACTCATCTTAAAGGAAAAAAAGCAATTGTGCCCATCGCAAATCGAGTTATCCCTATAATCGAAGACGAATATGTAGATGTAGAGTTTGGTACAGGGTGTCTTAAAGTAACTCCTGCTCACGATCCTAATGATAAAGTACTTGGCGATAAGCATCACTTAGAGGTAATAGATATATTTAATGATGATGCAACTTTAAATTCTTTTGGATTGCATTATGAAGGGAAAGATCGTTTTATAGTTCGTAAAGAGATCGTAAAAGAGCTAGAAAGTATTGGTGTTTTAGAAAAGATAGAAACTCATCTTAATAAAGTAGGTACTAGTGAGCGTACAAAAGCGGTAATAGAACCTAAATTAAGCGATCAATGGTTCTTGAAAATGAAGGATCTTGCTCAACCAGCCTTAGATGCAGTTATAGGTAGTGAGGTTAACTTAGTGCCCGAAAAATTTATTAATACGTACCGTCACTGGATGGAAAATGTGAGAGATTGGAATATTTCTCGTCAATTATGGTGGGGACATCAAATTCCGGCATATTTTTATGGTGATGGGAAAGAAGATTTTGTTGTTGCTGAAAGTAAAGAAGAGGCGCTGGTTTTAGCTAAAGAAAAAACAGGGAACAATTCTTTGAGTCATGCTGATCTAACTCAAGATCCAGATGCTTTAGATACTTGGTTTTCGTCTTGGCTATGGCCAATGAGTGTGTTTAACGGTATTTTAGAGCCAGATAACAAAGAAATAAACTATTATTATCCTACAAATGATCTGGTTACAGCACCAGAAATTCTATTTTTCTGGGTTGCTCGTATGATTATAGCAGGATATGAGTATAGAGGCGAGAAACCGTTTACCAATGTATATCTTACGGGTATCGTTAGAGATAAGCAACGACGTAAAATGTCTAAATCTCTTGGAAACTCTCCAGACCCGTTAGATTTGATTGCTCAATATGGTGCAGATGGCATACGAGTAGGAATGCTCTTAAGTTCTCCTGCAGGTAATGACCTGATGTTTGATGAAGATTTATGTAAGCAAGGTAGCGCATTTGTAAATAAAATATTTAATGCATCAAGACTGGTGCTTGGTTGGGATGTAGATTCAACTTTAGAGCAACCCGAAGCTTCTCTTGTTGCCCTGAATTGGTACAGATCAAAATTCCAAAAAGCATTGGTTGAATTGGAGAAGAACTATAATAAATATCGTATTAGCGATGCGTTGATGACAACCTACAAGCTGATTTATGATGATTTCTGTGGATGGCTGTTAGAAATGATTAAACCTGCCTATCAAGCACCGATTGATGGCAAAACCTATCAAGAGATAATTGAGATTTTAGAAAATAATTTAAAAATTCTGCATCCATTTGTGCCATTTATTTCTGAAGAGATATGGCAAGAGATTTCTAATAGAACTCCAAACGATGCATTAATCGTTGCCAGTTGGCCAAAAGAGACTTCGGTTGATGCTGATTTGATTAAAAAGTTCGAAATTGCTTCCGATGTAGTTTCAGGAATTAGGACGATACGTAAAGAAAAGAATATTCCTTTTAAAGAAACAATACAGGTATCGATTTTGAATAATGAAAAGGTAGACGGGACATTCGATTCTGTAATTTCAAAATTGGGCAACCTCTCTTCTTTTGAATATGTAAATGAAAAAGTAGAAGGAGCACTTTCATTTAGAGTGAAATCTAATGAATATTTTATCCCGATCTCAGGAGCAATAAATGTAGAAGATGAAATTAAAAAACTTAATGAAGAATTAAACTATACAGAGGGTTTTTTGAAATCTGTACAGAAAAAATTGCAAAATGAACGATTTGTTAATAATGCTCCAGAACAAGTGATTGCTAACGAACGAAAGAAAGAGGCTGATGCCGAAGCAAAAATAGCGACCTTAAGATCAAGTTTAGCAGGGTTGCAGAATTAATATAATACTATCGAATCAAATAAAAAGGGCTTTGAGAGTATCCAAGATACTCAAAGCCCTTTTTTAATCGATAATATACTTATTTACCATTTCAATATATTTTAGTTTTGCCTCTTGCGGGGTGAGACTTTTAACCTGAAAAAGAGCATTAAGCTTGAATGCGTTTCTTAATTCGCTGTCGCCAGACGGGCTATAAAACCCGGCATCCTCGGTATGTATAGCTTGTTTGTAATACGCGTAGAAATGAAGCATAATATCTGGCGGCAATTGAATAGTTGTATTGCAGGCGCGCTCATAGGCTTTATGAAAAGCAATATTTAATTCTTCTTCAGTCATTTTAGTGAAACTCCTTCTAAATATTCAATAAAAATTAAGATATTTAAAAGATGGGTTGAACTAATTTCTTGTCTTTAAAAGACAGGACAATTTTTATACTTTTTATTTAAATTGTAGCAATAATACTTTCTCCTCCTTTTACCTTTTGATTTAAGGCAACATTCACTTTTGTACCAATTGGTAAATATACATCTACTCTGGAGCCAAATTTTATAAATCCACTATCGCTACCCTGAATTACTTTTTCTCCTTCTGTAGCATAGTTGACAATTCTTTTTGCTAAAGCGCCAGCAATTTGCCGATAAAGTACTTCTATGATGGTATTCTTCACCACGACCGTAGTTCTTTCATTTTCTTCTGAAGCCTTTGGGTGCCATGCGACCAAATATTTTCCTGGATGATATTTGCTAAAAATGACTTCACCATTTATAGGGTGTCTGGTCACATGAACATTAATAGGAGACATAAAAATTGAAACTTGGAGTCTCTTGTCTTTAAAATGTTCTTTTTCAAGAACTTCTTCGATAACAACAACTTTTCCGTCTACAGGAGCAACTACTGTATTGTCATTAATATTTGTTTTCCTTTTTGGATTTCTAAAAAATTGTAAGATCAAAATCAAAAATGCAACAGAAACCGTAAATATAGCGATTTGCCATTCTTTGATTTGAATCGCGACATACGAGGCCACATTAATACCTAAGAACAGTACAATGGCAACAGAAATTATTTTATATCCTTCTTTATGAAACATGTTTCAGAATTTGTAAAAATACGTATAAAAATGGGCTGGCAAATAGCACGCTATCCAGGCGATCATATATGCCGCCATGCCCAGGCATAATAGTACCACTATCTTTAACACCAGCCTGCCTTTTGAATTTAGATTGTATCAGATCACCTAATGTACCAAAAATACTCATAATTATGCTTATAATCAACCAAGTGGTAATAGATAATGTCTGAGAAAAGATGGCAATCAAATAACCAGCTAGTAAAGAGAAGATGAAACCTCCAACAAAGCCTTCAATGGTTTTTTTAGGAGAAATACGTTTGAGTAACTTATGTTTTCCAAAGTTTTTTCCTACCAAATATGCAAAGGTATCATTGGTCCAAGTTATCAAAAACGCTCCGGCAATAATTAGTGGTTGATATTCTCCCGAATAATTTGGGACTAAGGTTAAAAAAATAATGCAAGTAATTAAATAAAAGATACTCGTTCGGTACTTTCTTTTTTCAAACATCGGAATGATGCGAATCGTTACCAGATCTTTTACTAAAAATAATTCGGTAATAATTGTAAGTGTTAATACAGGGATTATAAGATAAAGTTGATCCTGGAATATGTGTAGTACAGCTAAGAGAATAATAAAAATTGCGTATAACCTTTTACTAGTAAGGTGGATTAATTTTTGAAATTCATATACGCAAATGATTCCAAAAACTACAAATACCCCGATAAAGGTATATTTTGCGAAATCATACTGAGAGATAAAGATTGACCCCAGCAAAATTGCAGCATATAAAAATCCTGATAAAGATCTTGTAAGCAGTTCCTTCATATTATAAATCTTCCAACAGCAGCAAATATAGATTTTTTGAACTATTTCCATAGCTTAAGAAATCCTTTTCTTTTTGTGGTTCAAAATCTTTTATTGTGGTGATATTTGAAGGGATTGCATTTTTGTTTTTTTCTTTAATACCTTTTAGTCCTTCTCCGATGCTTTTAACTAATTGACTTGTAGCTGCTAAAATCACAAAATTATCAGGTAGTTCAGTCAATTTTTTTTCTCTAAGTTGATTTGAAGAAACTAAAATTGCCCCACTATCAGCAACTAAATATTCACAGGTTGCAAAAAAGAAAGAAGCAGAAGTAGATTTGACATAGTTTAAGTTAAACCCAGAAAATTTATGCTCTAAACCTATATCAAAGGAGCATACATCTTTTTCATACCAGTCATTTTCCAATAGGATCTTGTCAAAAGAATCTAGAACTTCATTGTCGTTGTCACAATATAGAAATTTGCCTCCATTTCTTTTGAAATTCATCATAAAGCTTTCATCGATCGGTAGATCGATTTCGGGCATATACTTACTGCGATCTTCTAAATGGCGTTCCTTACTCTTTTGGTCTGATTTAGATTTTGAGGAAAATATTCTTCTAAATAGACTCATTTTTTGAATTATGATTGGGGAATTACAATTTTATGATACCTTCAAAGATAAAAAAAATCTTAACCTAATTTTCTGTTAGGTTAAGATTTTTCATTTTACAAGTAAAAACCACTTGTTTAAGAAGGTTCTTTTATGATTTCTTCTTCTTTTTTTCCGAAAGGACGTTCACCAAATATTTTTTCAAGGTTATCTTTGAAAATAACTTCTTTCTCTAATAAGACCTCAGCAAGCTCAGTTAGTTTGTCCTTATGTTTTTCCAGTAATTCTACTGCTCTTTTATATTGAGTTTCGATAATATTAGAAATTTCTTTATCAATTAACTCACTAGTTTGCTCACTATATGGTTTTGCAAAACTGTATTCGTTCTGTCCTGAAGAATCATAATAAGTTAAGTTTCCAACTTTATCATTAAGTCCGTAGATGGTTACCATCGCTCTTGCTTGCTTGGTCACTTTTTCTAGATCACTTAAAGCTCCCGTAGAAATTTCATTAAAGATAACTTGCTCTGCAGCACGACCACCTAATGCAGCACACATCTCATCCAACATTTGATTTGGCCTAACTATAAGTCTTTCTTCGGGTAGATACCATGCAGCACCTAAGGATTGTCCTCTTGGTACAATAGTTACTTTAACCAATGGTGCAGCATGTTCTAACATCCAGCTTACCGTGGCATGTCCCGCTTCATGAAAAGCAATTGCACGCTTTTCTGATGGGGTAATTATTTTATTTTTTTTCTCTAATCCACCCACAATTCGATCTACAGCGTCAAGAAAATCTTGTTTGCCTACCGCCTTATTTCCTTTTCTAGCTGCTATTAATGCAGCTTCATTACAAACATTGGCAATATCGGCACCAGAAAAACCGGGGGTTTGCTTTGCCAAGAATTCTGTGTCTAGTTCATTGGCTACCTTCTTTAATGGCTTTAGATGAACTTCAAAAATCTCTTTTCGTTCGCGCACATCCGGAAGATCGACATAAATTTGTCTGTCAAAACGACCAGCTCGCATTAATGCTTTGTCCAGTACATCCGCTCTGTTGGTAGCAGCAATAACAATAACATTGGTATTTGTACCAAAACCGTCCATTTCTGTTAATAATTGATTTAAAGTATTTTCTCTTTCATCATTTGATCCAGAAAAATTACTTTTTCCTCTTGCTCTACCAATAGCGTCAATTTCATCAATAAATATGATTGCAGGAGATTTTTCTTTAGCCTGTTTGAATAAATCTCGTACTCTTGAGGCTCCAACACCTACAAACATTTCTACGAAATCTGATCCGGACAATGAGAAGAACGGTACTTTAGCTTCTCCGGCAACGGCTTTTGCCAGTAAAGTTTTACCAGTTCCCGGGGGGCCAACTAAAAGTGCTCCTTTTGGAATTTTTCCTCCTAAGGAGGTATATTTTTCCGGGTTTTTTAAGAAATCAACAATTTCTTGTATTTCCTCTTTTGCTCCTTCAAGACCAGCCACATTTTCAAAAGATACTTTAACCTCTGTATTTTGATCAAAAAGTTTAGCCTTAGATTTTCCAATATTGAAAATCTGTCCGCCGCCACCGCCACCGGCACCGCCACTCATTCTTCGCATAATAAATATCCATACTCCAATAATCAAAGCAAAAGGTAGTAGTGTAATAAAAATCTCACCCCATACATTACTCTCGGTATCATAGGTTACCTGAGTTGATAATCCATTTTTGCTTTTAGCCTCAGCAATTTCGTTTTCAAAATTTTGGAGATCTCCAAATTCGAATTGATAATCTGGATCGTTAGGGCTAGCCGGTAATAATGAATTACTTTTCTTTTTTTGATGCTTTTCTAAAGATTTAGCTTCGCTGGTAAGAAATACTTTAGCTTTACGGCGATTTATAATCACCACTTTGTCTACTTCTCCATTGCTTAAAAAATCCTGGAATTCTGAAGGCGATGTAGTAGGAGCTGATCCAATACTACTTCCTCCCATAAAATTGAGTACTAAAAAACCAATAATTATAATTGCATAAATCCAATATGCACTAAACTTAGGCTTTTTATTAGGTTCTGTTTTTTTATTTTCTTTCGCCATTTACGGTTTTCTTTTAATAATTTGTTTCGATAACTGTAGTTTTTGCATCTCCCCAAAGTCCTTCTATATCATAGAATTCTCTTATGTGTTTTTGGAAAACGTGCACTACTACATTTACATAATCAATTAGGACCCATTCTGCATTTTCACTACCCTCTACATGCCAGGGCTTGTCTTTAAGCTCTTTGCTTACTGTTTTTTGAATAGAATTAACAATTGCATTTACTTGGGTATTGGATGTTCCGTTGCAGATTACAAAGTAACTACATACCGTATTTTCGATCTCTCTAAGATCTAAAATATTGATGTCATTACCTTTTACTTCTTCAATACCTTTTAATATTTGAGTGATTAATTGATCAGTGCCGATTTCTTTTTTAGTCATGCATTTTTTTAATTTGTGTAAAGTTATTACTTTTTATCATTTTAATGTCTTTATTATTCTGACATTTATGAAACTTTTACACGTTTTACATGGATATAATCAAAGTTGATGCCATTGCGTCTACAAATACATTTCTTAGAGAGCTGAATCGAGAAAAACATCTCGTTGACCCAGTTTGCGTATTGGCACTAGAACAACTTGCAGGCAAAGGACAAATGGGAACAGTTTGGCAAAGTAATCCAGGAGAAAATCTTACCTGTAGTGTGTTTATGCCTGTCACGGGATTAAATCTGGTTGATCAGTTCTATGTTTCAATAAGTACATCACTAGCTATCTGTGATATGTTACATAGCCTGATGGTTCCAAAATTATCTATAAAATGGCCTAACGACATTCTGTCAGATCGTTTTAAGATATGTGGTGTTTTGATAGAAAATATTGTTAAGAATGGCAGGTTGACCGGAGTTATTATTGGTATCGGTATTAATATTAATCAAATGTCATTTGAAAACCTTCCTCAAGCGAGGTCTTTAAAACAGATTTTAGGTAAGAGTTTTACTATTGATGAAGTTTTATACGCATTGTTAAGCAGGATAGAGAAAAGATTTTCAGAGTTACATTGCTCTGTATTTGAGAGACTTAAAAGTGAATATGAACGTAATCTTTTTAGAAAAAATAAGCCCTCTACATTTGTTGATGCAAAGGGTGATTCTTTTGTAGGAATCATTCAATCGATTACTGATCAGGGCAAACTTCAGGTTTTGTTAGAAGATGAAGTTATTTCTGATTATGGATTGAAAGAAATCACGTTACTTTATTAGTAAGGGAGTGCTTGAATTTTAGTACTCTTGAGTTTTATATACAAGTACCCTTTTTTGCTAAAAATTGAATAAAAAATAAGTAAATAAAAAAAGATTTAATTTTCTCACACTATCAAATTCTCAAAAAATTACAGCTTCCCAATATTCTCGCTAAGCGTATTGATAAAATTCTGAATGGGATTTTTAATCATCATAGCCATCATAGCATTAAATTCACCATCAAAAGTGAGTTTTGCAGTACTTCTTCCATCTTCAGTACTGTCGATATCCGCTTTTAAGGTAAAAGGTAGTTTGTCACTAGCAGCTCCTAAAACTACTTGGCTGTGAGGAGTGTTTCCCTTTTGATCCAATACTAATTCTGGCATTCCTTTCAATTGAAAAAGAAACCTGGAATCACTTATTTTTTCAAATTTTTGTTTGCTTTCCGGCATAAGTTGTTCAAAATTTTCAACCTTAATTAAAAAATTGAACACTTCTTCGGCAGTTTTATTAACATTAACGGTAGGGCTCTCTAAATTCATAATTGTATTTGATCATTATATATTCCACTCGGCGGGATTTGTTCTCCAGCTTTGCAAGGTTTGTTGTTGTTCTTTTGTAATGTAATCTGTATCCAGAGCTTGTTCCAAAAGATTATCATAATTACTTAACGTGTGCAAAGACAATGCCGCTTCTTCAAAATTTTGAACGGCAATATCAAAGCCATAATTAAATATAGCTACCATACCCATTACGTTTGAATCCGCTTCTTTTAATGCCTTTACAGCATTAAGGCTACTTTTTCCGGTACTTATTAAATCTTCTACTACAACTACATTTTTACCAGAAGGTACACTGCCTTCAATTTGATTCTTTCTACCATGTTTTTTGGCCTCTGGACGTACATAAATAAATGGTAAATCCAATTCTTCAGCAACGAGCATACCAATACCAATAGCCCCTGTGGCTACACCTGCAATCACATCGGGTTTACCGTATGTAGACTCAATAAACTGAGCTAGATTTTTCTTTAGATAGTTACGAATCTCAGGATAGGATAAAGTAACGCGATTATCACAGTAAATAGGAGATTTCCATCCGGAAGCCCAAGTAAACGGATCTTGTGGTTGTAATTTTATTGCATTAATTTGCAGCAGTAGTTCAGCAGTTTTTTTTGCTGTATCTTTATCAAAAATCATAGTTGCAAATGTATAAAGTTTTTGTGAATAATACGCCCATTATTCTGTCTACAAAAAAGTCTATTGAAGGGTATCAAACGATTTCTATTAAAGAAGCTGATTTTCCAACCATTATAAGAGATGTTCTTAGAAAAGAAGCTGAATGTGAAGAGGTAAAATATCATCTTTATCATAAAACAGAAGACAAACTTATAGCGCATTTATATAAAAAACTACCGGTAGTTGTTGCAGGAGGAGGCAAAGCATATAACGCCAACATGGATATCCTTTTTATTAAACGTAATGGGAAATGGGATTTGCCTAAAGGAAAAATTGAAAAAAAAGAACATATAGAAACTGCAGCCATTAGGGAGGTTGAGGAAGAGACCGGGGTGACGGGTTTAGAAATCACAAAGTTCTTATGTAAAACTTTTCATGTTTTTAAAAGAGCAGGAGAGTTTAGGCTTAAAGTGACATACTGGTTTGAAATGAAAACAGAATTTGACGGCGTGCTTGTACCTCAAAAGAATGAAGGGATCACCAAAGTGCGTTGGAAGAATAAAAAGAAAGCTAAAAAAGCACTTCTGAATTCTTATGCAAATATCAAAAAGTTATTTTCACACGACTATTTATCTTGATACGCGATACACCGGATAGCGCATATGAGCTTTTTCATAATGATCAGTTTGTTTGTGTATCCAATCTAATTGCGCAAACCAATTATTAGCAAAGGCAGTGTCTTTCTTCTTTTCTTTGAAACGTACCCTTAATTTGTTGTTTTTCTGTAATATCGCGGCAGCCTTATCTTCCCAGACATAGGTTGAAAACCCTTCTTTTTGTTGTAGAATAGTGTCAAAGAAATTCCAGTTAAAGAACGAATCTACTGCCTCAGGTTCTAAGGTTTCTATGAGATATCTAAATCCTTTTTGACGAGTAGGTACAATAATATCTCCTTTTTTGAATGTGATCTTTTTACTGCTTTTCTCTACTGAAGTCTCGTAATGAAGATAATGACCCTCATAAGGCATTTTTCGACTTTTAAACGCATCAATATGATATACTTCTACTACAAAAGTTGAATCTTTTTCTAAAGTGCTGAACTCTATTTTATTCAAATTTAACACTTCAATTACATTCCACCATCCTTTGGGGATGATGTAGGCTGCAGGAATTTCAATCTCTTTTGATGGGGTAAAATAATTTTGATAACGAATTTCTTTACTATACGCTCTGTCTTGGTCATATTTTAAGCGTTTCGCTCCTGTAATTTCGCTATCAACATATTCACCTTCGTATCCTTTGAAATTAAATCTCGTCGCCTGAGTGGTATCAATCTGCCATTGTATTGGATATGTTTTCCTTTTCGATTGTTCTGCAAAAGCTTTTTCTCGTAATGATCGTATCGTCAAGCCATCTTTTTCAGTAATTTCAATCATAGATTTCATAAGTTCATAAGTTCCTTTAACCCTTTTTTTGTAAGGCTTGAGCATATGAGTTTCTATCATCATTCCTAGTGTATTCCATAACGTTGTATACCCCGTAGAGTATCTGGGAGCATCCATAAACTGGGTCCATCCTCTATCGGGTGTGGTTCCCCATACATTGACATAGGGTGTGATGTCCCATTTTTTATTTTTAAGTGAAGCTTCCAGTTGTGGGTGCATTTGTGTGTGTAGATACGCTCCTAATTTACCTCCTAATTTATTATGCTGTGTGAAAAGATGTGTCAGTGTATATTGATAATCAGCGCCATTGCTTACATGATTGTCAATGAAAACATCTGGCTGTACCAGATGAAATATTTTAGCAAAAGTCCTGGCATTTTTAGTGTCATTTTTGATAAAATCTCTGTTTAAATCATAATTACGTGCATTTCCTCTAAAACCATATATTTTAGGACCATTTTGATTGGTTCTTGTACCCGAGTTTCGGTTAAGAGCTCCGCCTATATTGTAGATTGGGATGGCCACTAAAACAGTATTTTTCGGGGCTTCAGTTATACCTTGAGCGATATCTCTAAATAACAGCATAGTAGCATCAATCCCATCACTTTCTCCAGGATGAATACCATTATTGATCAACAAAATCCTCTTATTTTGACGAATCTTCTCGAAATCAAATACCTGATCAGGATTTAAAGTCACAATATGCAAGGGAGTTCCACTATCGGTCATTCCAATTTCTCGAATATTAATTTCGGAATAGGTTTTTGCAAGATTTTTATAATATTGAATTACTTCTGGATACGTTGGTGTCTCGTCTCCGTTGCTTTTTTCAAAAGAGGTAGTAAAATCAAATTTTGTTGATATGTTCTTTTCTGAAGTAGTACAAGAAATAAGGAGTAGAAAGCTGAAAACAGATACAATTTTATGCATGATTGATGAGTATAAAATCCAAATATACTAAGTTTTAGACATTAAGAATTGTCTATAACGTTTTAGTTTAGACTGGAAGTCAGATACATTTCAATTTTACTTGTTGTACTCTAAAATAAACGTATTTTTGCACCCTCAAATACCATTACTATGACAGAGTTTGTAAGAAAGAGAGTGGCAAATGCCAAAAATGATATTCTATCCGGATTAACGGTAGCATTAGCTTTAGTGCCTGAAGCTGTAGCTTTTGCTTTCGTTGCAGGGGTAGACCCTTTGGTAGGATTGTACGCTGCTTTTATGATTGGATTGATCACTTCCATATTTGGTGGTCGCCCAGGGATGATTTCTGGTGCCACTGGAGCATTAGCAGTAGTTATGGTTAGTCTTGTAGCCGAAGGTAATGCTATGGGAGAAGAAGGTGAGCAGTTAGGATTGTATTATCTTTTTGCAACTGTAATTCTTATGGGAGGTATCCAAATGCTAGCAGGCGTACTTAAGCTTGGTAAATTTGTTCGTTTGATTCCCCATCCGGTGATGATGGGATTTGTAAACGGATTGGCAATCGTGATCTTTCTCTCTCAGTTAGGTATGTTCAAAGAATTTATAAATGGAGAAAAAGTATGGATGCAAGGCTCCGACTTATGGATGATGATTGGATTGGTATTTTTAACCATGGCAATTATGTGGGGGCTTCCTAAATTAAAGGCAACCGCAAAATTACCCGAGGCATTAATCGGTATTGTTGTCGTTTCTGCCATTGTGATTCTGGGAAAATTAGAGGTAGCCACTGTGGGTAGTTTTATAAGAGATGGAGGAGGAGAAGGACTAAAAGGCGGGTTACCTCAGTTTCAGTTTGATATATTTGATAAAGTACCAATGACATGGGAGACTTTTAGATTTATTGGTCCTTATGCCTTAATACTTGCAGCAATCGGTTTGATAGAATCGCTCATGACATTAAATCTTATTGACGAGTTAACAGAAACCAGAGGAAATTCTAATAGAGAGTGTCTGGCTCAAGGTGGTGCAAATATTGTTACCGGACTTTTTGGAGGAATGGGAGGTTGCGCTATGATAGGGCAATCTATAATTAATATTAAAGGAGGAGGGCGTACTCGACTCTCAGGTATTGTGGCCGCAGTAACATTATTGTTGTTTATTTTGTTTGCGTCTGGGTTGATTGAGCAGGTTCCTATCGCCGCGTTGGTAGGCGTAATGTTTATGGTTGTGATCGGTACCTTTGCGTGGTCCAGCTTTAGAATTTTAAATAAAATACCGCTTACAGATGCTATTGTACTCATAGCAGTATCTCTATTAACAGTATTTTTTGACTTAGCTGTAGCAGTTATTGCCGGAGTAATTATGTCGGCACTGGCATTTGCCTGGGAAAACGCTAAGAAAATTAGAGCAAGAAAACATGTAAAGGAGGATGGTACCAAAGTATACGAAATATGGGGGCCTCTTTTCTTTGGAAGTATACAAGCATTTAACAGTAAATTTGATGTAGCAAATGACCCAGAGCGCATTGAAATCGATTTTATCGAATCTCGCGTTAGCGATCATTCAGCATTAGAAGCAATCTTTAATCTGGTAGGAAAATATGAAGAAGCAGGTAAAAAGGTTCGAATTAAGCACCTTAGCGAAGAATGTCAGGCATTAATGATAAAAGCTTCTCCAAGATTAGCTAATGTGATAGAGCACGATGTAGACGACCCAAGATACCATGTAATGGCAAAAGCAATGAAATAAAAATGATGTATATTTTGATACTAAATCGAATCTAATTTATCATGGATATTCCTTTTGAACCTATTGTTTTTGGTATTAAAGTGAATATCCATTTGATTTTAGAATATGCTGCTTTTTTTATAGGATTTCGTTATTATGTATATCTCAAAAAAAATATAAAGGACCCTATCACAGATCATAATCGATTGTCAATTATTATAGGTGCAGTATTTGGAGCATTTTTTGGATCTAGAATTATGGGTTTTCTGGAACAGCCTATGTTTGCTATGGGCCCACAATACATTCTTTCGATACTAAGTGCCAAGACGATCATGGGCGGACTTTTTGGAGGTTTACTTGGGGTGGAGTTGGCTAAAAGAATTATTCGAGAAAAGCATTCTTCAGGAGATCTATTTACATTTCCGATCATTTTGGGAATCATTATTGGTAGGGTTGGTTGTTTTTTAGCAGGGACTACCGAGTTTACCTATGGTAATGAAACATCATCTTTTTTGGGCATGGATTTAGGAGATGGAATATTAAGATACCCAATAGCATTGTTCGAGGTCATTTTTTTAGTAGGTCTGTGGCTTTTTTTAAAACAGCTTCAAAAAAAACATACCTATAAAAGCGGAATCCTGTTTCGGTATTTCATGATCCTTTATTTTCTATTTAGATTTATTATAGAATTCTTGAAACCTAATATATTTTTGATTTTAGGATTAAGTAGTATTCAGTATTTATGTATCTTATGCTTGATTTATTATTGGAAAACAATTCGAGATACATTTTATGCCAACAAGAAACTATACGTATTATGATTATACATTAAGCTTATGCCCAACTTGTCTTAAAAGAATAGATGCCAAGATTGTTTTTGAAGAAGGTAAAGTTTTTATGTTAAAGCGCTGTCCAGAACACGGTCGATCAAAAGTTTTGATAGCAGATGATATAGAATATTATAAGAATATCAGAAACTACAACAAGCCTTCAGAGTTCCCCTATAAATTTAATACTACTACAGATTATGGATGCCCGTATGATTGTGGATTATGCCCCGATCATGAACAACACTCATGTTTAACTATTATTGAAGTCACAGACCGCTGTAATCTTACTTGCCCTACGTGTTATGCATCATCATCACCGCACTATGGTCGCCATCGAACTATGGAAGAGATTAAAAAAATGCTGGATACTATCGTAGAAAATGAGAAAGAACCAGACGTGGTACAAATAAGTGGTGGTGAACCTACTGTGCATCCTCAATTTTTTGAAATTTTGGATTATGCCAAGCAATTGCCTATTCGGCATCTTATGTTGAATACTAATGGGGTACGTATCGCTAAGGATATTAAATTTGTTGAACGCTTAGCAAGTTATATGCCAGATTTTGAAGTTTACTTGCAATTTGATTCTTTACAAAAAATAGCTTTAGAAAAATTAAGAGGTGAAGATCTAACACCTATTAGGAAACAAGCCATCGATAACTTAAATCAATTTAACCTATCGACAACATTAGTAGTTACTTTAGAGAAAGGATTAAATGATGATCAAATAGGAGAGATTATTTCGTTTGCTACAAAACAAAAAAGTGTTAGGGGAGTTACATTTCAGCCTACACAAATTGCGGGAAGATTAGAAGATTTTGATACACAAACCAACCGAATTACACTTACCGAAGTTAGAAGAAAAATACTAGAGCAATCTCCAATATTTGAATCTGATGATTTAATACCTGTGCCCTGTAACCCCGATGCTTTAGTAATGGGGTATGCATTAAAAAATGAGGATGGTATTTTACCACTCACCCGATACGTAAACCCTGCAGATTTATTAGATAATGGAAAAAATACTATTGTTTATGAGCAAGATTATGCACTACATGGCAAAATGCTAGAGTTGTTTAGTACCGGGAACTCTGTTGAAACTGCATCAGAAAACCTGAAATCTATTATGTGTTGTTTGCCCGATATTGATGCTCCCAACCTGGGATATGAAAATTTATTTAGGATTATCATTATGCAATTTATTGATGCTTACAATTTTGATGTACGTGCAATAAAAAAATCCTGTGTTCATATTGTGAATAAAGATTATAAAATTATTCCTTTTGAAACGATGAATTTATTCTATAGGGATGATAAACGAGCATATTTAGAACAACTAAGAAAAGATGTGATATGATTTTAAATTCAATGGTATTTGAACCCGGTAATTTAGATGGGATAATTTATTTGATTCTCTTAATTCTTCTTGGTCCGCCAATTTTTCTTGCTATTATCGGATTGATCTTGTTTAGAACAGCAAGTCGTAAGGCAGGAAAAGTATTTTTTATACTTTCCGGGATATATCTTGTAGTCGGATTGGGTATTTGCGGAGCTTTAATGACTGGATTTTAAGTTTTTTCTAAAAGGTATAAAGTTTCATTTAAAACTTCATCTTTATCTGAAATACCACTTTTGGGAGCAAAGATTTTTGAAAGTTCAAACTCGTCTGTATATTCTTTGATAGTAT
Source organism: uncultured Aquimarina sp. (assembly GCA_947497175.1). GTDB lineage: Bacteria > Bacteroidota > Bacteroidia > Flavobacteriales > Flavobacteriaceae > Aquimarina. The sequence continues at coordinate 365,469 of CANMFM010000006.1, forward strand.
ATTCTTTTATATCAGAAAAATAAGAATGAGGTATGGTTTGATGATTAAAAGAATCATTAGTAGCGTTATTACTGTCAAAGTAATGTAGTAAACGTTGGTACACCTTGGTGTTTTCAACTTCGGGTAGATAGGTGACACATCCTAACCGATCACCTGGTTTTTGTAATGCAGCAAATACATTACATAATTTATTTGTAGTATTTCGATCCAAAAAAAAGAAAACACCTTCAATTAAGATAAATGTTGGTTCTTTCTCAATCATGGGGCCAAGCAGCTCCACAATTTTTTCTGTAGAACTATCGTTAAAATCAATAGCGATGTATTGAATATTGCGATTGGGTAATTTTCCTTCTATAGTCCAGCGATCTACTTTCTCTTTTTTATAATCTATAATATCTTTTTTATCAATTTCTATGGTAGAAACGTTATTCCTAAATGAGAATTGATACATACTAAACCCAGAACCAAAATTAATTAAGGTGCCTCCATTGTTTTCTTCAAAAAAGGAATTCATACGCTCATAGAAAAAGCGATTTCTCAAACTATGTAAGATAGCTTCATACTTAGACACATTATTAAGGATATTTGGTATTAAGGCATCTGTAGCAGAATTGTTCCATATTTTGGCATAGATGTCTTTACTAATATCTTCATGATATGACCTGTAGGTAGATACAGCAAAAGCAGTTTCGTGTATTTGCATAGTGTCTGATTTATTACATAAAGTTACTTTTAAACGTAATGATAGTCATGAAGTATTAAATAAACTTTAACTTTTTTAATTGGTTGACCAGTGATTTGCCAAATTCTACTTTCATACTTACGAATTCTACTCTAAAGGTTACGAATTCTAATTATCGAGTACTATGTAATCTACAGACCTTAATTTCGAGTTATATTATAAACAAGCACTGTTGTTAATATCTAATAAAAACGAATTCAATAGCATTGTACAGCAGGTAATTACATCAATTTTATTTTCAGCTAAACCTATTCAAATCATGAAAAAAAACAGTACTCTTAAAACCTTACTAAAAAAAATTATGCTAGTACTAGTCATAATTCTTTCATCAAACCTAAGCGCAAGAGACATTTATGTTTCTAAAACGGGTAATGATTTCAATTCTGGAACACTATCAAAACCTTATAAAACTATCGCAAAGGCATCTGCAATTGCTCAACCGGGAGATGTAATCATTATAGGAGAAGGAACCTATGAAGAAATAATCAAGCCAGCCAGATCAGGAGTGGCAGGAAAACCTATTACGTATATCGCCAAAAGTGGAGAAAAAGTCATCATTTCTGCAATGCAAGCACTGAGCGGTTGGCAAAATGATAGTGGTTCGATTTATAAAATAAAAATAGATTGGGACCTTGGTCAAGAAAACTTTGTGATGAATGGGAATACGGCTATGGATTTGGCTAGATGGCCCAATAATACTGATGGTAAACCTTTTACACTAAATTCTTTAAGAAATGATAGTGGTAGTGGCGCTAATGTAGTAAATGGGGCATATCTAACATCATCTCAAATACCAGGCATTGATTGGAAAGGGGGATCTGTATTTTTTTACGGAGATAAACCAGGGTCAGGATGGATTGCCTGGAAAGCTTTTATTACAAGTAGTACATCAGGGAGGGTAAATTTTAAACTAGACAAAAATCCATCTTGGATCAGAACTTTTCATGCTCCAAAAGATAAAGGTGATTTCTACCTTGAGGGAGTAAAAGGAGCTTTAGACTACCAAAACGAATGGTGGTTTGATAGTAAGACCAAAGAGTTATTTGTGCAAATGCCAGGTGGTGCAGCTCCAGTAGATAGAAAAGTTCAAATGAGAAGAAGAAAAATAGCAATAGATCTTAATGGAAAAAGCTATATTGAAATCAAAAATCTTGCTGTTTTTGGTGGTGCTATTTTACTAAAAACAAATTCTAATAACAACAGATTATATGGTGTTTCTTCGTTTTATGGGAATCATACACAAGGAGTTTTTAAAGGTTTTAACGCTGGAAAACCGAGTGTCGAGGTCAATGGCACCAACAATAGTATTGAAAAATGCGAATTTGCTTTTAGTGCAGCAACCGGTGTTCGTTTAGGTGGTAGGTTTAATGTATTAAAAAATAATTATATACATGATTTCAACTATTTGGGTTCGTATGATGCTCCTTTGGTCGCCAGAGGAGGAACAGATAATAAAATCATAGGAAATACCATTTTTAATGGAGGAAGAGATGGTATTAACTACAATGGTAATCGTTGCGAGGTTGCTTATAACGATGTATATAAAAGCAACTTGATCGCAGATGATTGTGCAGCTTTTTATACCGTGGGAGGGCCTCAAAATACAGAGATCCATCATAACTGGTTTCATGATGCTGCCTCAAGAGGTTCGAAAAGAAAAGCTGCAGGGATTTATTTGGATAACGATGCCGAGGCATTTTCTGTACATCATAATGTAGTTTGGAATGTAGAATGGACTGGCGTACAGATTAACTGGAACGGTAAAGACATTGATGTTTTTAATAATACCTTAGTAAAAACACAAGGAGGAGCAATGGGGGCTTGGCATAAAGCAGGAACAGCTTTTTCTAATGTTAAAGTATGGAATAACATTGCAGATGTAGAAACTGTTGACGACCCTACTACACAAGAAGATGAAGGTACTTTTGAAAGAGACGCGGATAAACAAAATAATATAATTACCAAATCAGGATTTACCAATTACAATAGTAACAAATTCACACTTACCTCAAGTTCATCAGCCGTAAATGCCGGGAGACAAATATCAGGGATAACAGACGGGTATGTAGGATCAGCTCCTGATGCTGGAGCCTACGAGTTTGGAGGCGATAACTGGGTGCCAGGAATTAATTGGGATCCATCTCTAGGTCCTACGGGTCAAGGTTGTTATGGTTTACCTGGAGAATCTTGTGATGATACTACTACGGATCTTGTTGAGCTTGTAAATATACCCTCAGCGCTACCAGTAGCAGATTCGTATACTGTAAATGTCGCATACGAAGCTACTACAAATAGAGAGATACAAGTAGGTTTTTGGTCTTCAACCGGTTGGATTGCAAGTAGCACAACCATAACCGTTCCTAAAGGGAAAGCAACTAAATCCATTACTGTAAATTTACCACAAGCTCAAACACCGGGAACTGGATATATATTTAAAGTACATATACGACCAGTAGGTACAACTTGGCAACAAGCTCTAAAATGGGCTCAGGTAAATAATATTACTGTTCAAGCCGTGCCACAATATCAGGATAAAGTAAACTTCAAAAACGCTTCAATTTCAATAACACAAGCACAATCCTATACGTTTGATATTAATTATGAGGCTTCTGCAGATAGAGAAATTATAGTTGAGTTTTGGTCTTCTACAAGTTGGATTGCTCAACAAAAAACACTGGTTACTAAGGGAAAAGGAGTCAAGGCTATTACCTTAGATCTTCCGTATATACCAAGCCCAGGTACTGGATATATTTATAAAGCTCATATTCGACCTTTAAACACAACTTGGAGAGAATGGATCGATAGAGACCAAGTTGCCGGGGTTAATGTACATGCTTTGTCCACACAGCTAATTCCAAACGGAACTTATCTAATCACCTCTTCTGTAAATAATCAAAGACTATTGTCTAGAGCTTTAGAAAATCATAATGCTAAAATGACAAACCCGGGAAGTTTTGATGATCAAAAATGGATTTTTAATCATATAGAAGATAATATTTATACCATTAAAAATAAAGTAACTAACAGATATTTAGAAGTGCCTTATGCAAGATGTTATAACGGAGCTAATGTTGCAACTTGGACTGATGCCATTGATACTCATAAAAAATGGAAAATCGTAAAAAATGGAAATGAACTATATGCCATTAAACCATTGCATTGTTTAGAAAATGCATTAGATAGAGCAGCAGGAGCTTTAGATGCCAATGCACAAGTCTGGTTATTCAATGCAACTAATAATAATCAAAAATGGAGAATAATTGGCGATAATACCAGAAGTAAAAACAGTATAACTAGAGAAACTTCTGATTTTGATATACATAATTTGATCATATCACCCAATCCTGCTCGTGAGCAACTTACCTTGTCAAATATCAATAATGCATCTTTGATTACTGTTTTAGATTTTACCGGACGCCAAGTGTTGTCTAAAAAAGTGGATGGAGATAAAATAAATGTAGTAATTGATATTTCTGGATTGAATAATGGAATATACTTTATTTCTGTTGATAGTTCCCCAGCTACCAAGTTTTTGAAAGAATGATAACTTAATATTTATAAGATTAAGGAGGAGTTTAAACTCCTCCTTAAATTATTCTTATTGAACTCCTACAAAAATATCAACTTCAGCATTTTTAGGATCAATAGCTCTGTCATCATAGACTTCAAAATCGGTAGCATAGGTTCTGTTCAGATCACTTCTCCAGATTTTTGCCCACGCATCGGGTATCGCTTCTTGGGTTACATCTCCTTTGGCAACAAATTTTGAGTAGCTGCCATTTTTTATTGTTGTACCTACCATTCCTTCAGGTATAGACTCCAGACTGTCTACTTTGCAACCTACAATAGCCTTATAATAACCAGAAGCACCATTTTCATAATCCGTGTAAATACCATAAAGTGTCTCATTACTTTTATTAGGAATTTTATCCGAAACCCCCTGCTCCATAAAAGTATTCCATAACTTCTGAATATCTTTAGTGATATGCTGATCTTCATTTCTAGTTCGCACAGATATCCCAATAACATGAAAGTCATTTAATTTTGTAGTTGTCATAATTTTTAATTTTTTAGATGAATACTATATCAAAAGTAATAGGGGGGTATGACAAACGTATGTCAGTAGGATTTTTCCAGAAAAAGTTTTTATTCCATCAAGATGCAAAACATCATCATATGTTTGATAGATACAATCCTAATTTTTTTGACTATTTAGATGATGCTATTTACTAGTGGGAGCTGCAAATGGTAATACAAAAGGTTTTCTTGTTCCAGGCTTATTGGCTTAGTAGAACTCATTAAAATTTAAAAAAAACTATGCTCTCAAGAATAGTTTTAAAGCTATCTCGATATTTGAAGCGGTGAACATTATTTAATTTATTTTGACATACGTTATGTAATCTATTGTTGATTTTTACCTTTTAGTATTTAAAAAAAAGGTGCCTTTTTTAGACACCTTCTATACATATATGATTTTATCTTTCTATGATCATATTACACTCAATTGTTTAACTATTTTACCCTGATCAGTAATAATATATATTAAGTAAGAACCTGGTTTTAGATTAGAAGCATCCAATTGAAATGTGGTATGACTGTTGTTTAATTTGCCCAAATCTAGTCTTTTGATCACTCTGCCTTGAATATCAATAATTTCTATATCGATTAGGGTGCCTTTAGTTGATTTAATAGCTACGTTTAGAATAGTAGTGCTTAACGGATTTGGATAGACACTGGCAGCTATATTTTTGCTTGCCTTTTTAATGTCCAAGCGAACAGATCTGCAGCCGGCAGATGTGGGCTCCCAGAACCAGGTACTAATTACAGGATTGTATCCCGGATTATCATGTTCACAAACATAGTTATTGCCGTCATAGGATACGATGTCACCAGTATAATATTGTGTTCCTGCAGACCATGCGGTGCAGGTGCCACCTCCCGTATTGCCGTCACAATTTTTTGAGGTGGGATCCCAGAACCAATGACTAATCACCGGGTCATATCCAGGGTTGTCATGCACACATATATAATTACTTCCATTATACCTTACGATATCACCTGTATAGTATTGTGTGCCGGCTGACCATGGGGTACAAGAACCTCCCGATCCTCCTCCAGATCCACCGCCGCCACTTCCGCCACTTAGTTTAGCATCAATCACATTAAGTAAAGAATTTAAAGGATTAGAGTGATCTTGGTCAACTGCCCAAATCATCACACCGCCAATATTTTCGTTTAAGGCTAGTTGCACTTTATCTTCAATCAACTTCTTCGCATTGTAGCCATAACCGTTTGATTGATCACAGGTATTGACATTTGGGTAAACCTTATTTGGGGCACTGGCATCTGCAGCTACGATATCTTTATATGCCATAGATGATCCGCTAGAGTTCCAGCCATAAAAAGGAAGTCCCAATTGAAGCCTGGAACTGGATACTCCTCGGCTCTGCCAGTAATCAATAGCGCTAGCTGCAAAAGCATATGTTGAATGATTGATTCTAGGGCTGGCATCATACGCCATAATATGAATATCATCAAGATACTGAAAAGCAGAAGAAGAGAAGTGCTGACCACGATAAGCAGATGCCGGAACAGCCGTAGAAAGTTCCAGGTTTTTAGTTGGGTGTGTATTCATCTTAGTCCTAAGCGCTGATAGTAGGTTAACATATAGCCCTTGACTGCTGGCACTAGGATATTCCCAATCCATATCAATACCATCGAGATCATATTGCACTACAAGATTGTACAAATTATTTACAAAATTCGTTTTTGCCCAACCTTGGGAGACCGCATTAAAAGCTTCTGGATTTCCATCTGCGGCACAAGCACCGGATTGGTATGCATAGCTACAAGGAAACCAACCTCCAACAGCAAGAATGGCTTTAGCGCCTTGGGCATGAGCTATTGTTACCATAGTACTAAGGTAATTACCGTCTATAGCATTTAACTTACCATCCAAATCAGGGTGAATGGTTGCAAACGAATAAATAACATGTGTTAATTTGGATGCTTGATCCGCAGTGATTTGACTTTTCCAGCTTTGCATATAGCCTACCCTTTTCTGCGCATGCGTTGACAAAGCAACTATCCATGTTATTAAAAAGATTAATAGATAATTGTAATACGATCTTCTCATAATAATAAGGTTTTAGAGTTAGTATAAAATTTTATTTTGGAATAGCGTATTTGAATAAACGACGACCAGCAGATCTTCTTTAGAATATTAAATAAAAAGAACAAAAAATAACCTAAAACAAATTTGCCGAGTATACCTTCTATTTCGCTATTCTTTAATAGTTAATAATGAGAAACAAATTATTAGATAAGGTAATAGACTAGGTTCGTAATAACTTTTTTTTTAGCTTAATGGTTGGTATTTGTAGCTTAATTACAAATATTAAGAGGACTCGTTAGAGATTCTTTAAAGAACTATCGTTGTATAGCACCTGCTTTTTGGTTTCTGAATTGCTATTGGTCAAAATAATAGTTGGTGTTTAAGAAGCCGTGCATGATCCCGTAAATAATTCGTTTTTTTCTTAATTGAGACCTTTACCTCAATAAAATGAAAGACCTTCTTTTTAAAAATATGTTCATTTCCACCAACATAATAGTGTTGGGAGTAGGATTATTTACGTTTTGGGTTCAATTAAATCCCATTTGTTACCATAAAGATCTTCAAAAACGGCAACTGTACCATAGACTTCTAGTCTGGGTTCCTCTAGAAAAGTAACACCTTTATCTTTCATGAGATTGTAGTCTTTCCAAAAATCGTTGGTGTATAGAAATAGAAAAACCCTGCCTCCTGTCTGATTGCCAATAGTCTCTTCTTGATTTTTGCCATCTGCTCGAGCCAATAAAATTTGAGTTTCAGAATCTTCTGATGGCGCAATGAGTACCCAACGTTTGGTATCGCTGAGCTTTGTGTCTTCGATACGAATAAAACCAAGTTTCTTGACATAAAATGAAATAGCTTCATCATAGTCTTTTACCACCAGCGTTAGGGCACCTATTTTTCTAGTCATTTAATTGCACGTTATCTTACTTGTCATAGTAGCGCTATCTATGGCATCGGATTGATTTACATTTTCTGAAAAAAGAACAAATCTATCTAAAGCATGGAAAGAAGATCTTGCAGATACTTCCATAGTATACATACCAGGCGAATCAAAAGTGACAAAGATATTATGAGCATCATTATCACTGGTAGATGATTGCCATTTCCATTGGCCGGTCCCGTTCATATAAATCTTGAACCAACCGTCTTTACTAGAACCATTTGGAGTAGGAGATTGACCGGTATCTCCTGGATATACAAAACTGTCATTTTTTTGTCCGAAAAAATCATCAGCATCAGCAAATCGAAGCCATGAATCATTATGCTCGGTTCCAGAATTTCCCATAGCAATTCTTGATCGCCACAAAAAACGATATTTTCCGGGATTTGTTATTTTAATTTTGAACACTAATAGTCCATTTCCTGGATTGTTGTTAAATGCGTCTCCTTTCCATAGTAAGTAGTGAGAGCCTAGAAATCCTGAGATAGTATTTTCTTTTGACCAATCGTTGCTATTTTTTAAACTTTCGAATTCTGCTACAACTAAACCATCCTTTTCTTCATAGATTAGATTCTGAGAATTCTCACAATTAGTTTCGTCAGGGTTTCCAGGTAATTCACCTGGTTCATTTTCATCGTTATTACAGGAGCATGTGGCTACTACCATAAAAAGAGAGAAAATAATTTTTACGGGGCAAGTTGTTAAGTTCATTTGGGATATTTTTGAAGTGAAAATCATGTTATTTAATGATCACGGTTTCGGGTACCAACCCAGAAACATCACCACCATTACGAATAACATCTCGTACGATAGAAGAAGAAATATAACTTTTGCCTGAAGAGGTGAGTAAGAATACCGTTTCGATTTCAGACATTTTTCGGTTGGTATGGGCGATCGCTTTTTCAAATTCAAAATCTGCAGGATTTCTAAGACCTCTAAGAATAAAACTGGCATTTTGTTTTTTGCAGAAATCTACTGTAAGTCCCTTATAGGTCATTACCTTAATCTTCGGTTCGTTTTTAAAAGATTCTTTAATAAAATGCTTACGTTCGTCAAGAGAGAACATATATTTTTTATCAGCATTGATCCCGATAGCAATTATAATTTCATCAAAAAGAGTCAATCCTCTTTCTATAATGTCGTAATGTCCTAAAGTAATAGGGTCAAATGATCCTGGAAAAACAGCTCTTCTCATGAGATATTATTGATTGGTGTGATTACAAAGATATAAATGAATATAAGAATTTAGAATTACGGTTTTGGATTTTGATATAAAAAATTTTGGTATTTGAATGAATTATTCTGAAACTTAATCTTCTTTATTTGTAATTCTTTATCCATCATTGGTACATATTCAGCGCTTCTTCAATGGTATTGGTTACTAAGTCTTTTAAACTAATGCCAGCGGCTAATGCTTGTTGAGGTAAGATGCTGGCTTCGCTAAATCCAGGATTGGTATTCATTTCTACAAAATGTGGTTCACCGTCATGAAAGATATACTCACTTCTGGAAAACCCTTTCATTTTGAGGATTTGATACACTTTCAAAGCAAGATCTTGTACTTTTTTTGTGTCTTCTTCAGATAATCTGGCAGGCGTTATTTCCTGTGATTTACCCAAATATTTGGCTTCATAATCAAAGAATTCATTATCAGATATGATTTCTGTGATCGGGAGCACGGTATCTTTTCCTTTGTACGTAATTACCCCAACAGAGACTTCTGTTCCGCTTAAAAAAGATTCAATAATAATCTCATCATCTTCTTTATAGGCAACGTTTATAGCTGGTAAAAGCTCATCTTCTGTATGCACTTTAGAAACTCCATAACTGCTCCCTGCTTTATTTGCTTTTACAAAGCATGGCAATCCTACAGTATCCAAAATGGCTTTTGTATTGATATGATCTCCTTTATTTAAGAAATAATTCGTAGCTGTTGGTATTGCATAGGGTTTTAACGTGCTAATACAATCCCGTTTATTAAATGTAAGAGCTGCCTGATAAAAATCGCAAGCAGTTTGAGGAATACCAATCAATTCAAAATACGCCTGAAGCAAGCCATCCTCGCCAGGGGTACCGTGTACAATATTGAATGCTGCGTCAAAGGTAATTTGAGAACTATTGATAGTTAATGAAAAATCATTTTTATCAATAGGATGTTTTTGGTTTTCATCAGTAACATAAAACCAGCCATCTTTGCTAATGTGCACTCTATAAGGAGTATATAAATCTCTATCAATATGTTTGTAAACTACATTTCCGCTTTGAATAGATATATCAAATTCACTGGAGTATCCTCCCATCAAAATGGCAATGTTTTTCTTCATTGGATAACTTTTGAAAACAAAAATATCATTTATCTCATAAGAAAAGGGTAAAACTTTCCGTTTTTATATATTTGTCCAAATTATGCTTGTATTTATGAATGTAGTTATCAATTTCTTTAGGGATCTTTTCAAATTTGTGTATAGCAAAATATTCCTTATCCAGCTAGTAATCGCTGTTGCAATGCTTGTTATACTTTCTTATGTTGCCTTGCAGTGGTTAGAAAGTACAACAAATCATAACCAACGAATTGTAGTACCAAGCTTGAGTAAAAAAACGTTAGATGAAGTACAAAAGATTTTAGAAGAAAAAGATTTGCGTTTTGAGGTTCAGGATTCTGCTAATTTTAATCCTGATTTTCCTAGGTATTCTGTTATAGAACAAAACCCGGTTTCTGGAAGTGAAGTTAAAGAAAATCGGAAGATTTATGTTACACTAAATCCTTCTGGGTATAGAAAAATAGAAGTTCCTGATGTAGTTCAAAATACCAGAAGACAAGCCGAACCCAAATTAATAGCATTGGGCTTTAAAATAGGATCGGTTACCTATCAGCCTAATATTGCAAGAGATATGGTTCTCGAATTAAGACATAAAGGTAAAAAGTTAGCACCTGGAACAAAACTCATGAAAACTTCTACAATAGACTTGGTACTGGGTGACGGAAAAGGAGGAACAATAAATCTTTCTAATTAATATACTATTTTGGAAGAAAACTTAAATACTGAAGGTTTTGAAAATAACGAAGATGAGCTCTACGAACATTATCGTTTTGTAGCGGGTGCAGGACAAGTTCCTTTACGAGTAGATAAGTTTTTGATGAACTTTGTAGAGAACGCTACGCGAAATAAAATTCAACAAGCGGCTAAATCCGGTAGTGTTTTTGTAAATGATATAGCAGTAAAATCAAATCATAAGGTAAAACCCAATGATGTGGTGCGCGTATTGTTTTCGCATCCACCCTACGAAAATCTTCTGACTCCAGAAAACATCCCTTTAGATATCGTATACGAAGATGATGTGTTATTAGTAGTAAATAAGCCGGCTGGTATGGTTGTTCATCCCGGTCATGGTAACTATTCAGGCACGTTAATCAATGCTTTGATTTATCATTTTGATCATCTACCCAACAATAGTAGTAATCGACCTGGATTAGTGCATCGTATAGATAAAGATACTAGTGGTTTGCTGGTTATTGCTAAAACCGAAGAAGCAATGACACATCTTGCAAAGCAGTTTTTTGACAAAACCAGTGAGCGAGAATATGTGGCTATTGTTTGGGGAAATCTTGATGAAGATGAAGGTACTATTGAAGGTAATATAGGTAGACATCCTAAAAACAGATTACAGAATACAGTTTTTGAAGGAGATGAAGCCGAAAAAGGAAAACCAGCGGTTACTCATTATAAAGTGATTGAACGGTTGGGGTATGTAACTTTAGTTTCGTGCCGACTCGAGACTGGAAGAACGCACCAGATTCGCGTGCATATGAAATATATTGGTCATACTTTATTTAATGATGAACGCTATGGAGGTGAAAAAATATTAAAGGGTACCACCTTTACGAAATACAAACAATTCGTCGAAAATTGTTTTAAAATTTTACCAAGACAGGCATTACATGCCAGGACCTTAGGTTTTGAACACCCAACTACAGGTGAGAAAATGCATTTTGAGACCCCGATTCCAGAGGATATGCAATTATGTATTGAACGTTGGAAAAAGTATGCAAAGAATCAGTTGAAAGACGAATAGTATTTGTACCGTTAATCCATGATGATCTATGGAAGTTTCATTTATAGAAATCTTTGTTCTAATCGGTATCATTCATGGGTTCATAGTAGGCTTTTTGATTTTGTTTTCAAGATTTTTCAAGAATAGCGATAATGCCTATCTAGGATATACGTTTATTATCCTATCCATAATAGGATTAAATAATTGGTTTTGGGATTTAAAAATGAACCCGACAATTATTTCTATACTTGATCTTTTGCTCTGGCAGTTTTTGTATCCCGTTACCCTGTATTTATTTTTTCTAAAAAAAATGAATCATCCTTTTGGTCAAAGTAAGTACGCCAAGGTATTATTTATTCCTTTTCTTTTGTTAAGCAGCGTCAATATTATTATATCCCTTGATACTATTTTTTCGATATATGAACTCAATTTTCTGAATCAAGAACAGGTTGTATTTTACTTTTATAAGAGTATAAGTTTTATTTCAATTTTGTTTCCGATACTATTTATGTTATTGTCTTTTCGCTGTGTATTTTACAACTCACTTCATGTGGATACAAAATGGATAAAATGGATATGGGTTTTTATTTCTGTTTTAGAGTTTTATGGAGTGATTTTAGAAGGATTTAGATTTATACACGGGAATAAAAAGCCGTTGACCTTTTTATGGATAGCAGTATCAGTTTTTATGTATTGGCTAATTTATAAAGGGTTGTATCAGTTTAAACTGGCTAATGATCAATATGAAATTAGAAGTTTATTGAAGAGTACCAAACAGATAACTAATAAAGATGAGCCAACTAACAACAATCGATATATTCGTCAATTTATCAATTTGATAGAGCAAGAACAAGTTCATCATAATCCTGATTTGAGCAGGGATATGATTGCCAGAAAATTAGGGATTAGTAGTGGCTATCTTTCGCAACAACTTAATGCTATTCGCAGAGTAAATTTTTCTGAATTCGTTAATACGTATCGGGTAGCCGATGTTAAGAAAATGATCTTGGATCCTGATTTTGACAAATACAGTTTATTGGCTATAGGTATGGAGGCTGGGTTTAACTCTAAAACTACGTTTTATAATGCCTTCAAAAAAGAAACCGGGCTTTCTCCTAATGAGTTCAAAAAGAAACATAAAATGAGTTCATAATTGTTAGAATCTTACAATTCTAAACTATAGAAAAGATAAAGCTATCTAGATTTGACATGGTTTAATCATAAAAAATTACGTCATGTTAAGATTTAGAATATTATATATTATTTGTGGTGTACTCTGCGCCTGTGGCTACTCGGTTACCTATTCTCAAGTTCAAAGTGTTACATTCGAAAATGTACATGTAATTCCTATGCATGAAGAAATTGTTCTTAAAAATCAACGAGTAATTATCAAAAACGGAATAATTAGCAAAATAGAATCGGCTTTGATAAAGCCTACAGAACAAACCGACATACTAATTCATGCCAATGGAAAATTTCTCATTCCGGGACTAACCGAAATGCATTATCATTTAGAGAATGATGTTAAGGATGAGTTTAAGCTTTTGATAGCTAATGGAGTAACTGCTGTGCGTAATATGGCAGAATACGAAGGGCAAGATCAAATCATGATTAGAGAACAAGCTAATAATCATGATTTTTTAGCCCCCTATTATGTTACTACAGGTCCTTATTTAAAGGCAAATGATTTACAAACAGAAGAAGAAGTAGTAGCTGTTGTAAAAAAGCATCATGATAGAGGATATGATTATTTAAAGATAGCTGATGATCTTCCAGAAAATATTTATATTAAATTATTAAAGGAAACAAGCAGATACAATATTCCTGTTGTGGGTCATGGTCAGCGTAAACTTTCATTAGAGCACTCATTACGAATGAAATCAATAGCTCATATCGAAGAGTTTATGTATATATTTAATACTGAACAAAAGACGGATACCACGTATCTAAAACAGGCAGCAAAGATGATCAAAACAAGTGGGGTTTACGTATCTCCAACTTTGGGTGTTTTTGAGATGATCAGTCGGTATGCTGATAATAAGAAATTTGCTATTTTAAAGAAAAGTGAACAAATAAAGTACAGACCCAAAGCGTATGCTGCTTATTGCTTATCTGATAGTACACACTATCGATCTAATACCTGGTTTACTGCGCCAGAATCTCTTTTACGATTAGAAAAAGAGCTGCAATGGCAAAAGGATTATACTAAAATACTGAGCAATGCAAAAGTACCTTTGATTGCAGGTAGTGATACTTATGGGCTTTTTTTACCTGGTTTTTCATTACATAGAGAGTTAGAATTGGTAAGTAGCGCAGGGCTTTCTCCATATGAAACTCTGAAAACTACCACCATAAACCCAGCTAGATACCTAAATAGAGCATCGGTAAGCGGAACCATAACAACAGGTAAACTAGCAGATTTAGTATTACTTCATAAAAATCCATTACAAAATATTAGTAATGTAAGAACCATTGAAGGTGTTATGATACGTGGAAAATGGTTAGACAGAGATGCTCTAAATACCATGCTTAAAGAGGTCGAAGAGCATTGCAAGGTAGAGGAAAAATAAGAAATACAAATGCCTCAATTGAACGTAAAAATCAGTTATTTTGTTTATTATCAAAATACGTTTACAATATTAAATAAATGTTATCAAAAACTTTATTTTAAAATAAATAGGGATTACTAACGAAATAATAGTACCTTCGCACTTTAATATTTTATAATGAATAAAGGAACAGTAAAATTTTTTAATGACTCCAAAGGATTTGGATTCATCACAGAAGAAGGATCAAACAAAGATCATTTTGTACACATTTCAGGCTTAATCGACGAGGTTCGTGAAGGTGACGAAGTAGAGTTTGAACTAAAAGAAGGTAAAAAAGGGCTTAACGCGGTAAACGTGAAAGTATTATAATATACATTTTGACTTTTTTAAAACACAAGCCTGTCAATACTGACAGGCTTTTTTCATTTTTGATAAAATTACGTATTACTACTGGGGATCGTATACGTTCTTCAAAACAAAAAAAAATTTAAGTAATACCTTATTAGATTTCGATTGTGAGTTTACTATTGTATTTTTAATATCACATTTAGCTCGTTGTTTAAAACAACACTGATTGATGATATGAAAATAAAATCGCTTACAATATATACTGCTCAATTAGACAAACAAACCACATTTTATACCGATGTCTTAAATCTTAAACCACGGTATTGATTTGATAATTCGGTGTCTTTTATCATGGGAGAATCTGTTTTGCATATCACGTACAGGGATACTGCCACGCCTTATCATTTTGCAATCAATATTCCTTCAAATAAAGAGCAGCAAGCATATGATTGGCTCAAAAATCGAGTTGATATTTTAAAGGATGGAGATGATAAAATCATAAATTTTGTTCGGTGGAATGCAAAAGCAATATATTTTTACGATGCAGATCATAATATCGTAGAACTAATCGCAAGAAAAAACCTAAATAATAAATCATCAAAAGATTTTGATGAAAACTCGTTTCTTGAAATTTCAGAAATAGGTATACCCACTACTACTATCAAAAGAGAATTTAATTTCCTAAATAAAAACTATGGATTAAATATCTATGATGGAAATTTTGAAAGATTCTGTGCAATAGGAAATGAGAATGGACTTTTTATTTGTATTAATAAGAATACTAAAGATTGGTTTCCAACTAATGATAAAGCATACCCTTCAGATTTTGAAGTGATTATTCGTATAAAAGGCAAAGAATTTAAAATTAAATATCAAGATGAGCAGCTGCGACCTTTAATTACTAACGACCAGTAACGTTTAGCATACACATAAATCTTTCTAATACCTAAATAGATAAGAAATACGGTTGTAGATTTTAATTATCAATACACTATTGTATTTTTGGAATACAAAATAGGAATAAATGAAAATTGTAGTATCTCCGGCTAAATCATTGGATTTTGAAACCAAATTACCAACAAAAAAATATACAGCGCCCGCTTTTCTACCTGAAGCTGAAAAGCTGAATACTGTTTTAAAGAAAAAAACACCTAAAAAACTTTCTGATTTGATGGGGATTAGCGATAAATTGGCCCAGCTCAATTGGCAGCGTAACCAAGAGTTTAATCTTCCGTTTACTCCAGAAAATGCAAGACCAGCCGTGTATGCTTTTAATGGAGATGTATATATTGGATTAGATGCCTATACCATCCCCGAAGATAAATTAGATTCACTACAAGATAAGCTTAGAATACTATCCGGACTCTATGGGGTTTTAAAACCATTAGATTTGATACAGCCATATCGATTAGAAATGGGGACAAAGCTAAAAGTTGGGCAAAAAAATAACTTATATGAGTTTTGGAAGAAAAACTTGACACAACAACTCAATGAAGAGTTAGAAGATGACGAGTTATTTGTAAATCTGGCCAGTAATGAATATTTCAGTGTAATTGATACTAAAGCATTAAAAGTACCCGTCATTACTCCTCAGTTTAAAGATTGGAAAGGAGATAAGCTAAAGGTGATCAGTTTTTTTGCCAAAAAAGCACGCGGAATGATGGTGCGTTATATCATTGATACTGGTGCAAAAACTATAGAAGATCTAAAAGGCTTTAATTATGAAGGCTATAGTTTTAGTGAAGAATATACAATCAAACCAGGAGAACTTGTTTTTGTGAGGTAGATACGTATCTCAATGTATCTAATTTTAGTATCTTCATCCCAAGTATATACATACACAAATCATTAGATGCAACATATTATAAATGTTCTCGATCGGATTGGAGAAAAAATAGGGTCTGTCGTTAGTTGGATTGCTGTCTTGCTAGCAATTGTTATTGGTTTGGATGTAATTATTCGTTACGTTTTTCAGTTTACTTATGTTTGGATCATCGAGATAGAAATATATGCGTTTGGAATGATGTTTCTATTGGCTTCGGGGTATACCTTTAAATATGAAAAACACGTTCGCGTCGATGTTTTTTACGCAAAACTCTCTAAAAAAAGAAAAGCGTGGATTGATCTTGTTGGCGGAGTTTGTTTGTTAGTGCCGTGGTGTTATGTGGTTATCGTATCCTCGTGGTATTACGGACTGGCTTCTTTTTTAATAAAAGAAAGTTCGCCGCAACCAGGAGGTTTACCCGCGTTATTTGTACTTAAATTTTGTATCACTTTGGGGTTTGTTTTTCTTCTGATTCAGGGAGTGTCTCACATGCTCAAATCAATTCAAATTATTTTCAATAAAGATATGTAATGGAATATTTAGCAATCATACTATTTGTGATCATTTTCATTCTTATCCTTAGAGGATACCCGGTCGCATTTACCTTAGGAGGGATTTCAGTAGCTTTTGCATTTGGGGTATCTATTTTTGCTCCAGAAGCTTTTCAGATGTCAACATTTTATTTACTTCCTTCCAGAATTATGGGAGTAGTTAATAATTATGTGCTCATGGCTGTTACTCTATTTATTTTTATGGGCATTATGCTAGAGAAATCTGGATTAGCACAAAGTTTATTAGAAACGATGGCTATGATGTTTGGTCGTGTACGAGGAGGATTGGCTATCTCAGTAGTTATTGTCGGAGCTTTGTTAGCTGCATCTACTGGTATTGTAGGGGCCACAGTGGTTACCATGGGGCTGATCAGTTTACCTACCATGTTAAAAAGAGGATATAAGACCGAGCTGGCAACTGGGGTAATTGCTTCTTCAGGAACTTTAGGGCAAATTATTCCCCCTTCAATAGTTTTAGTTTTATTGGCAGATACGATTAACAGTTCATCACGAGGATCAGCTTCTGTTGATGTAGGAGCGCTGTTTTCGGCAGCTTTACTTCCTGGAATATTGCTGGTTGGATTGTATATTATCTATATTTTATTAAAATCTTTTATTCACAAAGAAGATGCTCCCAGCATTCCGGCAGAAGAAATCAAGCGGTTTAGGGGGGATCATTTTATCTCTAAGATCCTTAAGGTGCTGTTTTTGCCAATACTATTGATTATTTTGGTTTTAGGGTCAATCTTTACGGGTATTGCTTCTCCTACTGAAGCTTCAGCCATTGGTGCCATAGGTGCTACGGTATTAACATTAATTCAGAAGAAATTTTCGTTCAAAATACTAAAAGAAGTAGCACAAGAGACAACCAAATTAACCTCGATGGTATTTTTTATCCTTTTAGGAGCTACTACATTTACTTTGGTGTTTAGGAGTTTAGGTGGAGATGCTTATCTTCAGGAATTAATCATGTCATCTAACCTGACCCCATTGCTATTTTTGTTATTGGTGATGGTGGTCGTTTTTATTGCAGGTTTTTTTATTGATTTTATAGAAATTGTATTCATCATAGTTCCGGTAGTAACACCAGTTTTTAATGCTTTTGATATGAACATGCTTTGGGTTGGGGTTTTAATAGCACTAAACCTACAGACATCATTTTTAACGCCCCCTTTTGGATTTGCATTATTCTATCTTAAAGGAGTAGCCCCAGAAAGTGTAAAAACCAGTCAAATTTATAGAGGAATTATTCCTTTTATTATTATTCAGTTATTAATAGTTGGCTTAGTTATGTTTTTTCCTGAAATTATTTTTATTTCAGAATAAAAGAGCTACAAAATATATACTAAATGAAGTTTATTAATTTCTTTCAAATCCGAACAAATATTATTTCTAAACCTAGGGTTTTGATGGTTGCAGGAGTGTTATTTGTTTCTTGCCTGGGGGATCCTCCGGCGAGCATGATGAATACGAATTCATACGATGTAGCAAAACCTGATAAGATTTTTTATTGGAAAATGACAACAACCTGGCCTCCTAATTTTCCAGTAGTAGGAGAAGTTGCAGAAAAATATTCAAAATGGGTAGATGAGTTAACCAACGGTCAGATCAAAATCAAAGTATATGGAGGAGGAGAATTAGTACCGCCATTAGAAGCTTTTGATGCAGTTTCTGCAGGTTCCATTGAAATGGGGTGTGGCGCAGCGTACTATTGGGCAGGAAAAACCCCAGCCGCACAATTTTTCGCAGCGGTTCCTTTTGGAATGAATAGCCAGCAGATTACCTCTTGGTTAGAGACCGGAGGCGGCTATCAGCTTTGGAAGAAAACGTATGCAAAATTTAATCTTGTGCCCTTCATGGGTGGCAACACCGGAGTGCAGATGGGGGGATGGTTTAATAAAGAGATTACTACTATAGAAGATTTTAAAGGATTAAAGATGCGATTGCCCGGTATTGGAGGTAAAGTTCTTGAAAAAGCAGGTGGAGCTGCTGTTTTGGTGGCCGGCAGTGAGGTGTATACAAGCTTAGAACGAGGTGTTATTGACGCTACAGAATGGATAGGGCCATATCATGACTATAAAATGGGATTTCATAAAATTGCAAAGTATTACTATACTCCAGGATGGCATGAAACGGGATCGCAGTTAGAATTTTTTATCAATAAAAATTTATATGATGGTTTGCCGACTCACTTGCAAGCAGCACTCGAAGCAGCCTCTAAACGTGCACAGGTTTGGGTATTAGCAGAGTTTGATAAACAAAATGGTATTTATTTGGATAAATTGGTGAATGAAGAAGGAGTAGAGATTCGAGAATTTTCTAATGAAACTCTTGAAGCATTACGTGGATACACAGATGAAGCTATACAAGAAATGATTGAAGATGATCCTTTATCCAAAGAAGTATATGAAAGTTATGCTGATTTTCAGAAACAAATATCAAAATGGTCAGAAGTGACTGAGAAAGCCTACTACAACAAAATACAGAAGTAAATTGAATTGAGCTACTATGATCACGTCCTATGTACGAGAATATTTCCGTAGGTATATATTTAAATTAAATTAATAGAGAAATGAATACAAGGATGGTGTATAATTCAAGAATAACTCAGGGTATTCATTATCTGAGTTTCATCATATTTACTGTTCTTGTAATCGCTATTATTTATTGGGCCGTAAAAATATATAGAGAAGATGATACGCGTTTATCCCTGGTAGTTTTACTTATACCTCTTACATTTTTTGGCTGCAGGATTTATATGAATTCTTTATTGTTAAAATATCTTCCGGCCAGGTTTACCTATACCGAAACAAACTGTATCGTTACTTTGAGAGGTAATTCTACTCAATATCTATGGTCAGAAGTATCAAAGGTTAGCATTATCCGTTCCAGTTTGAGTGAACTTTTACTGTTATATAACGCTGAAGGAACATGTATTTATGCCGCTAATCGTAAAACCAATAAAGCCTATAGATATTTAGAGGATTTCATTATGAGCGAAAAGAAAGTAAGTAATGTGAGTAAGGTTTATCTTATTTTTTAAATAAAAAGCAACTTGCTTTAATTCTTGAATTAAAGCAAGTTGCTTTTTAGTTATTCTTAATTAAAGTTCAATAGTTGTTTCGTTACCTTCACTATCGGTTTGTACCGCAATGTTGTCACAGGTTCCATCACCATAATTTAATGTTATGACTTCACTGTTTTGGGCAGTTACAATTACCCCACTTACCGTATATGCACATCCTCGTTCGTTGCGCAACGGAGTTGTGATTTCTACACTATATCGATCACCATTATTGAACTGTGTTACACTATTTCCTGAGGTGAGTTTGTAATATTCAGAATCTTGAGGATTGTCAGGATTTGGTTCGAAGAATGTTTCTTTTGCAAAATTAGAGTCGCTGGTTGCAGTAAGTCCATCTGCCCACGCAAAAGAAAAGTTAGTGTTCGTAGAAAACACAATGTTTCCAGTGTCACTTCTAAACGTATACGTTTTAAGTGCGTTTCCACTTATGGCGATATCCTTGTATACAATATTTTCAAGAGTAAAGAGAATTTCAACCTTATTTTCAGTGTCTAACGTAATGGCAAAACTCATACGAATACTACCCGAAATAGATTCTCCATTAACTTCGCAGCTATCACCAAAATCAATCAAGATCGTACGAATATTATTGACTACTTCTGAAGTAATCGTGGCACAATCAATCATTTTGTTTTCAAAATTTCGAGTTGCTCTTAAAAGGCCGGATTCTGTGCTAAAAACATCCTCAACCACAGCGTCGATTTCAGAATTTGCAGTTGAAACGTCTTCATATTCTTTTGCTGTAGTAACCTGAGCGACTGGTATTTGTACTTCGTTGTCGTCATCTTTACAGCCCGTTAAGAGCGTACTTACCACAAAAAACAAGCTTAAAAAAGCTCTAACTTTATTTTTCATATGTATAAAATTAATAAGTTAATAAAAAATTGAAGGTGGTTACTTTAATACAACAACGGTAAGGATATACGTAATCTTGTCTTTGGTTTAGTTAATAAATGTTAAGTTTATGTTAGAATTAAACGATTTGTTAGACAAAAAAATCACAATATAGATCGTTTATGCTTATATATTTTAAGTATTCTATTGCAAAGAAGGTTTCTTATCGATATCTTCGCAGCGAATGTTCGCTAAAAACGATTTAAACTCAAAATTTAAAGTATGCAAATAAAAAAGGTTTTAGTCGCCAATCGAGGTGAGATAGCAATTAGGATTTTTAGAGCCTGTACAGAGATTGGTCTGCAAACGGTAGGGATTTATACCTACGAAGATCGATATTCGTTGCATAGATACAAGGCGGATGAAGCGTATCAGATTGGAGAAAATCACGAGCCGTTAAAACCATACTTGAATATTGAGGCTATTATAAAAGTTGCTAAAAAAAACAATGTTGATGCCATTCATCCCGGTTATGGTTTTTTATCAGAAAATGCAGAATTTGCGAAACAATGTGAAGAAAATGATATTATTTTTATTGGACCCAAAGTTTCTGTTCTCAGGTCATTAGGAGATAAAATTACGGCCAAAAAAGTAGCTATAGACAATGATATCCCTATTATTCAAAGCAATAAAGAGGATTTGTTAGATATAAAAATCGCTATAAAGGAAGCTAAGAGAATTGGATTTCCAGTAATGCTTAAAGCAGCATCGGGTGGAGGTGGTCGTGGTATGCGTGTCATTCGAAATGAAGAAGAACTCGAAAAAGCATTCCCCGAATCTCGTAGAGAGGCATTAAATGCCTTTGGTGATGATACCGTATTTCTTGAAAAATTTGTAGAAAACCCTAAGCATATAGAAATACAAATCGTTGCAGATCATCATGGCAATATGGTACATCTGTTTGAACGGGATTGTTCTGTACAACGACGATATCAAAAAGTAATCGAATATGCTCCTTCCTATGGGCTTGCAGAACAAATAAAACAAGATCTGTATACCTATGCACTTACCATTTGCAGGGCAGTAGATTATAACAATATTGGAACAGTAGAATTCTTGGTAGATGATGACGGCAGTATTTACTTTATTGAAGTTAATCCAAGGGTGCAAGTAGAACATACCGTTACCGAAATTGTAACAGGTATAGATCTAATTAAAGCGCAGATATTTATTGCAGGAGGGTATAAATTATCTGATAAACAAATAAAAATAGAACGTCAGGAAAGTTTAAAAATAAATGGATTTGCAGTACAATGTAGAATTACTACAGAAGATCCTGAGAATGATTTTAAACCTGACTATGGCACTATAACCACGTACCGTAGTGCATCTGGATTTGGGATTCGATTAGATGCAGGAAGCGTATATCAGGGAGTAACTATTTCTCCATTCTTTGACTCAATGTTAGTTAAAGTTTCGGCCAATAGTAGAACATTGGATGGAGCATGTCGAAAAATGCGAAGGGCGTTATCTGAATTTAGAATTAGAGGAGTAAAAACCAATATGCCATTTCTGGATAACATTTTGCAACACGAAACATTTAGAACCGGTAAGACTACAGTAAACTTTATCCAGAATACAAAATCTTTATTTACCATAAAAGAATCTCGAAACCGAGCGACAAAATTGGTCAATTTTTTGGGAGAAGTTATTGTTAATGGTAATCCCGATGTCAAGAAAATAGATCCTAATAAAACATTTGTTGTACCCAAAATTCCAAAATTTGATGAGAATGGAGCTTTTCCTGAAGGGACCAAAAATCTTCTAACCGAATTAGGACCGGAAAAGTTTTCAGAGTGGTTAAAAAATGAAAAGAAAGTACATTTTACCGATACCACAATGCGAGATGCTCACCAGAGTTTGTTGGCTACACGCATGCGAACTTACGATATGCTAAAAGTGGCCGAAGGATTTGCCAAAAACCATCCAGAGGTATTTAGTATGGAAGTATGGGGAGGAGCAACCTTCGATGTGTGCCTGAGATTCCTTAATGAAAATCCGTGGGAGCGATTGCGATCATTGCGTAAAGCTATGCCTAATCTTTTATTGCAAATGCTCATTCGTGGATCTAACGGAGTAGGGTATACAGCATATCCTGATAATCTGGTGGGTAAATTTGTTGAACAATCCTGGGAGAATGGTGTGGATGTTTTTAGGATTTTTGATTCGCTTAATTGGATGAAATCTATCGCGCCTTGTATCGAACATGTACGTACAAGAACCCAGGGGCTTGCCGAAGGGTCACTATGCTACACCGGAGATATTTTAGATCCGAAACGAACAAAATATACGCTTGATTATTATATTCAGTTAGCAAAAGATATTGAAAATGCAGGGGCCCATATCTTAGGAATAAAAGATATGGCAGGTTTATTAAAACCCTATGCAGCTTTTGAATTGGTATCAGCTTTAAAATCCGAAATTAATATTCCGATTCATCTGCACACCCATGATACGTCATCAGTACAACCAGCTACCTATCTTAAGGCTATCGAGGCTGGAGTAGATGTAGTAGATGTGGCTTTGGGGGGGCTGTCAGGACTAACCTCACAACCTAACTTTAATGCAATAATAGAAATGTTGCGATTTCATGAGCGAGAAAATAAAATGGATATCTCGAGTCTGAATCAATACTCAAACTATTGGGAAGCTGTTCGGGAATATTACTATGTTTTTGAATCTGGACTAAAAGCAGGAACAGGAGAAGTATACCAGCACGAAATCCCCGGAGGGCAATATTCTAATCTAAAACCACAAGCACAAGCATTGGGCTTATCTGATCGTTTTCATGAGATCACCAGGATGTATGGAGAAGTAAACAAACTCTTTGGTGATATTGTAAAAGTAACCCCTAGTTCTAAAGTAGTTGGGGATATGGCACAATATCTGGTTAGTAATAATCTTACGATTGAAGATGTAAAAGAAAGAGGAGAAACGATTTCTTTTCCGCAATCTGTAATGAGTTTTTTCAAAGGAGAATTAGGGCAGCCTGTTGGTGGATTCCCAAAAGCAGTACAAAAATCGGTTTTAAAGGATCAAAAACCTTTTACTAATCGTCCAAATGCTCATTTAGAACCTGTTGATTTTGAAACCGAATTTCAAGATTTTGTAAAAGTATATAAAAAAGGAATGGGGCGCGAATTGGATATTACCGATTTCTTATC
This sequence comes from uncultured Aquimarina sp., assembly GCA_947497175.1. Taxonomy (GTDB): domain Bacteria; phylum Bacteroidota; class Bacteroidia; order Flavobacteriales; family Flavobacteriaceae; genus Aquimarina. The sequence goes on from CANMFM010000006.1 coordinate 389,735, forward strand.
GTATAAATTGTACCCAAAAGTATTTACAGGAGCTTATAACCATCATTTGAAATATGGTAATGTAATGAATATCCCAACCAAAAACTTTTTTTACGGGATGTCTCCCGAAGAAGAAATCATTGTCAAGCTTGATCAGGGAAAAACATTATTGGTACAATTAATTTCAATAGGAGAACCAAATGAAGAAGGTAAAGTAACCGTGTTCTTTAAAGTCAATGGTCAGACTCGTAATGTAGTTGTTCAGGATAGCGCTGTCAAAGTAGATAAAGTTTTACATGCAAAAGTAGATAAAGGAGATGCCAAACAAATAGGAGCTCCTTTACAAGGTTCATTATCTTCGGTATTAGTAAAAACAGGGCAAGAAATCAAAAAGAATGAGCCTTTGTTTATCATCGAAGCAATGAAAATGGAAACTACCATTACAGCCAATAATGATGCGGTAGTTAAGAAAATAGTACTGAAACCAGGTACTATGGTAGAGGCTGATGACTTGATTATTACATTAAAATAATTTTATAATCCTCACAGGTTTTTGAAACTTGTGAGGTCTTTTTACCTCGCTCAGCCTCTATACTGCTTATCGTTCCCCTTTGTAGTTTAGAAAATCTTTCTATTTTTACAATATATTAACATCCCCGGGAAACATTGAGAGTCAGACCAATTCAAATATCAATATTTATCCTTTTCGTACTAGGAGCATTATTTGGATTAATGTTTTTAAGTCAAAAAGGAGGAGTGCAAAAAAAACAAACTCAAGACGATGGGTTCTCATATGAAGGGATATCGATAAAATATCCTACCTACAGAACATTTTTAAGACTTGAAAAAGATTCAGCACTCACTCGAGAAGATATTATTAAAGTTACACAAGTGGTAACACCTCTTGAGATCGAAACCGAAGAAAATCAGGTAACCCTGGTAAGTGATACTATGGAAGAAAAAATAAAGGAATTACCAGATTTTTCTAAAATAGACACCACACAATTGGTAAGAATTAGATACCCAGATAGTAATCCTGATTTTGTTAATGAGCTTAGAAAAAAATTATCTTCACGAAATTGTCGTATCATTCATTATGGAGATTCGCAAATAGAAGGAGATAGAATCACGGCGTATTTGCGTAATAGACTTCAGCGTATGTATAGGGGTAGCGGCCCTGGTTTTTTGCCAATAAAGCCGGTGTATCGACAGATCAGTGCTGTGGTCGAACCTAGCGAAAATTGGGAACGTTACGCATTTTTTGATCCAACAAAAGAGAAATTCTCGCATCGAAAATATGGAACTTATCTTTCGGTTTCAAGGTTTACAGCATATCAAAAAACACTTCCTGATAGTATAACTTTAGATTCATTACCAATACAAACAGCGTCAGTAATCGTTGGTAAGTCAGATGATACCTATCTCAAGTTTAGAAGATTTACAAATATAGGATTACACTACGGTAATTGTAATTTCCCTATCAAAATATCAGTGTATAATGATGGTACTTTGATTCAACAAGATAGTTTGATTACCGATGGCAGATATCATCAGTATAAGATAAGAACATCAACAACTCCATCAAATCTCAAAATAGAATTCGAAGGAAAGGTAAGTGCAGATTTTTATGGACTAACCCTTGACAGTAACGCAGGAGTGCAGATAGATAATGTGGCTATGCGAGGTGCTTCGGGTACCATTTTTGCTAATGCTAATGCAACAACATATAACAGAATGGTAAGACAATTAAACCCAAAAATTGTTATTATGCAATATGGGGGTAATACCATGCCATATCTAAAAGATTCTACAGATGTGGATAAATATGCTAAACGTATTGCAAGACAAGTAAACTGGATTAGAAAACGTACAAAAAGTACAAGTTTTATATTTATTGGTCCTACAGATATGTGTCTTCCGGTAAACGGTAAGATGGAAACCTACCCACTATTACCTTATCTCAATGCAAAACTTATGGAAACCTGTCTTGATACTAATGTTGCCTATTGGAGTATGTATGATGCCATGGGTGGAAAAGGATCAATGACCTTGTGGGTAGACGAAAAACTCACCGCAAAAGACTATATGCATTTTACCTGGAAAGGAACCAAAATAATTTCGGAACTATTTTTTACAGCCCTATACCTTGACCTTAAAGAACCTGATAACGATGAAGATGCGTAACAAATTACTTTTTTGTGCCTGGCTTTTTGCCTTGCCCATGATGGCACAGACATATGTCTTAGATACTATACAAGATAAATACAGCTTTATAAACTGGAAAGCCAATGGTATTAAAATGGCAGAAAACTCTCCAGCTTTCAAAATACTATTCAGAAAATTAGATACCATTGCCAAAGGAGGAGAAGATGATCTTCATATTTTTCATATTGGAGGATCTCATATTCAAGCAGATATTTATTCCAATCGCCTTAGATCGTACTTGCAGATGATGAGTCCCACAGCAAAGGGACAACGTGGGTTTATTTATCCGTTTAGCATTGCCAAAACTAATAATCCGGGAAACTATAAGGTAGCGTTTGATGGTGAATGGACAGGATATCGATGCTCGGTAAGAAAAGATAGTGTGGCTTGGGGATTGTCTGGAGTTACTGCGGTTTTTAAAGACTCAATTTCTAATGTAAAACTAAAAGTAAATGGTAATAATTATCACGAAAAGATGTATGATTTTAATAAAATCAGGGTTTTTTATGATAATTGGAGTACAGATTATGAGATATCGTTTAAACAAGATTCTTTGGTTACCGATATTGTGTCTAATAAAGAAGCGCATTTTACAGAGTTTACACTTCAAAAAAGTGTAGAAGAAATAGAATTTTGTATTCGAAAGATAGAAGATACCGAAAACGCAGAGTTCTTGATGATGGGTATAGAGCTAATGAACGAAAATAAAGGGATCCAATATACATCAATCGGAGTAAACGGCGGCAGTTTTTCGTATTATGATCGATGTGCGTATTTTGATGATCAATTATTGCTTTACAAACCTGATCTTTTTATCGTTTCTGTAGGGACCAATGATGCATATCATCCGGACTTTAACCCGCAAGAATATAAAGCATACTATACCGGTTTAATTAAGCTTATTCAAAAAGCCAATCCAGATTGTGCGGTTTTACTTACCGTGCCTAATGATTCGTATTATAAAAAGAAATTTCCCAATCCCAGAACCCGAATCGCAAGAAAAATGATCTACGAAGTTGCCAAAGAACAGCAAATGGCAGTATGGGATTTTTATGAAATTATGGGTGGTTTTAACTCTTCGCAAAGCTGGTATAAAAACAAACTAATGCCCAGAGACAGGATTCATTTTACAGTGATGGGATATCGCATCAAGGCTGATCTTTTGTTGCAGGCCCTTGCACACTCCTGGGAAAAAGAATTACAGCTAGAACCTAATACTATTTTGAATCAGATTATTAATGAATAGACTACTAGACATATTTTCTTTTTCAGAAGATTCTCCATTAATCTTTACGCAAGCAGATTTTTGGATATTCTTTGCAGTATTATATTTTATCTATGCCATAGTCTATAGCAAAAAGGATTTACGTAGCGCTTATCTTTTTGCAATTAGCCTTCTGTTTTATTATAAAACCAGTGGGCTTTTTATTGGGATTCTATTATTTAGTACCATTAACGATTTCTTTTTGGGTAAAGCAATCTATAAAAGTAAATCGGTTATACTACAGAAAACACTGGTTGCAATTAGTGTAATTATTAATTTAGGAACCTTATGTTATTTTAAATACGCTTATTTCTTCACAGAATCCTATAATTACCTTTTTCAGACCAACTACGAGGTGATTAACTATCTTGCTCAATGGACAAACACTTGGAGTGGTGTCGATTATTTTACCGTAGATAAAATTATTCTTCCTGTAGGGATTTCGTTCTATACTTTTCAGACCATAAGTTATAGCGTAGATATTTATCGTAAGCAAATTAAACCGCTCAAATCAATCATAGATTTTGGTTTCTTTGTTAGTTTTTTTCCTCAATTGGTTGCAGGGCCTATTGTTCGTGCCTCGGACTTTGTGCCGCAGATTCGCAAAGAAATTAATATTACCAAAGAAGAGTTTGGCAGAGCTACCTTTATGATCCTAAAAGGGCTGATCAAAAAGATGTTATTTGCCGATTATATTGCTGCCAATTTTATGGATCGTGTCTTTGATGTACCCGAAATGTTCTCGGGATTTACCAACATTATGGCTATGTTTGGATATTCATTACAGATTTACGGTGATTTTTCAGGGTATACGGATATTGCAATAGGGCTGGCATTACTTATGGGGTATACACTTCCGGTAAACTTCAATTCACCCTATAAGGCGATTCATTGTGGTGATTTCTGGAGGCGTTGGCACATTTCATTATCAAGTTGGTTAAAAGATTATCTATACATACCTATTGGAGGTAACCGTAACGGAAGCATTTTCTCATATACATTTATCCTGGTATTCACATTTTTAGGTGTTTTTGCTGTATCTGATTATGGCATTGCTTTGATTGCTGCTGCTTCCGTAGGATTTATGTTGATTATTACCTTGTTTTCCTCTAAGTTGGCGTGGCATTTTAATCGAAATGTTAACATTATGATTACGATGCTGGTGGGTGGATTATGGCATGGCGCCTCATGGAAATTTGTTATCTGGGGCGGTCTTAATGGCATTGGGATTGTAACCTACAAATACTGGCGTTTGATCAGTCCGTATGAAAACTCAAAAGCGTGGTATGCCATACTTTGGCGTATTGCCTTGACCTTTGTGTTTATTACCTTTACTCGTATTTATTTTAGAGGTAACAGCATGGATCATATCGATCGTTTTTATCAACAAGTTATGACCAACATGGATTGGCAAAACGCTCTGGCTGTCCTCTGGGAGTACCGCATCGTGTTTATCGTTATGCTTATTGGGTATAGTACACATTGGTTACCCTACAAGACTAAAGATTGGGCTTTAGATCAGTTTATAAAGAGTAATATGGTGATCAAAGCAATGGTAGTGATCGTTGTGGCAATTCTATGTTATCAAACCTATGCTGCCGATTTTCAGCCGTTTATTTATTTTCAGTTTTAGTGCTTAAGTGTCTGACTTTTGTGGCGTGCCCCTATGGGTCGGGCTATTCGCTATATCTTTTTATTGGTACTTCTCAATACGCCGCACTTAGGTGCGGCATGCGAAGTACCAATAAAAAGGATGCCGCTACTATCCCTCACGCAAAACAATTACATTTAAAAAGAAGCTAACATTATCTGTGCATAACTTATAGCGTATACAAAGATCAAATACACCTCTGTAAATGATATTTTTATACTATACAACGATAAATTACACCCCTGCAAATGATATTCCTATACTATATAATGATTATATACACCCTTACAAATGATATTTTTATACAATATAATGATTGTATACACTCTTGTAAATAATATTCACATATAATGTAGTGATCGTATTTACCCTAACAAACGATATTTTTTATAGTAATAATTATCATCACAAGTTTATTCACGTTCAATATACACCATGTAGAAGCTTTTTATACCCCAGTAAAATTAATCTCTAAAAAAAATAATGAGGTTTTGCACCACATGCTCAAATTAACTGCTATACTGTAGTTAACTTTTGTAAACTTTTAATTCAAAATATAAGATAAGAAAACCTTGCCCATTTGAGTTTTTAAATAATAAAACTACCTTCGTGTATCATAAAGCATAAATCGTAAATCAAAACTATGTTTCTACATACGCATCCGTACGAACCTTTCTTTCCAGAAGGCGCTACAAAGCTTATTGTTGGAACATTGCCACCACCAAGGTTTACTACTAGAGAACTTAATGATAAAGATGTAGATTTTTGTTACGGCAGTAGTAACGGATTACTGTGGCCGGTATTAGATCGAATTTTTGGGCTTCATCTAAAATTTGAAACAACACAAGAAGCAGCTAATCAACGTAGAGATTTTTTAACCTCTCGCGGGATTGGTGTTTGTGATATCGTACAAAGTTGTGAGCGTGATAAGATTGATGCCTCAGATCTTGGGATGCAAAATATTAAACTGAGAGACCTTGTTGGCTACCTGAAACACTATCCAAAAATTGACACATTGATTTTTACAGGCGGCAATAGCAAAAATGGCCCGGAGTATTTCTTTAGAAAGCACCTTAAATCGTATACTTTACAATTAGAGGTAGTATCTGATAAAGTTCCTCGTATTCATAGGTTTACGTTAGGACAAAGAACCATACAAACAGTTTCGCTCACAGCTCCCTCAGGGTCTGCAAATCGAGCTATTGGTAGCATGCAGCTATATAAAGATCTGAAAAATGAAAACCCTAAATTCAATACAATTGATTTTAGGGTGATGCAGTATCAAGAGTTTTTTTAGGTTGCTATTATATTTGGAATGTATAAACTATCTAATTTCTTTTACAAAACCTTCAATCGAATCTACCCCATTTTGAGTTAAGTGTTTGATAAAAGCTGATCCAATAATGGCACCTTTTGCTGTTTTGGTGGCTTGCGTAAAAGTTTCTTCATTACTGATTCCAAAGCCTACAATTTGTGGATTTTTGAGCCCTAAAGCTTCAATACGTTCAAAATAATGCTGCTGGGTATCTCCAAACGTATTTTTTGCGCCGGTAGTGCTTGCAGAACTTACCATATAAATAAAACCATTAGAAACACTATCGATAAACCGAATACGCTCGTCAGAGGTTTGAGGGGTAATTAAAAATACATTAATCAGTCCATATTTCTCAAACGTTTGTTGGTAATGTTCATGATATTCGGCTACCGGAAGATCCGGTATAATGAGTCCGTCAATACCAATTTCCTGACATTTTGCACAAAAAGCTTCGATCCCATATTGCATCATAGGATTAAAATACCCCATAATGATTAGAGGAATAGTAACCGTTTTTCGTATATCTTTTAATTGTTCAAACAGTAATTTTGTGGTCATCCCGTTATGCAAAGCAACGGTAGAGCTCTCTTGTATGGTTGGCCCATCTGCCAAAGGATCGCTAAACGGTAATCCGATCTCGATCATATCCACACCGCTTTTTTCAAGGTCTTGTATCACTTTTACAGTATCATTAAGTGCAGGATAACCAGCAGTGAAGTATATGGATAGCAGTTTTTTGTCTTCTGTGAGTTTTTGGTTGATTCTATTTTTCATTTGTAGTTGTCATTTTTTTATGCACTGTATTCTTTAATCTTGTAGTTTTGTTTGTCACCCCAGCGTGGGCTGGGATCCATTTTAGTCATACCAATTAAAAGCCAAGTCTTTCCATTCTGGATTGTCTTCGTGTATCAAATTAATTTTCCATTGTCTTTTCCAGGATTTTAGTCTTTTTCTCTGATTATTGCATCATTAATGTATTGATGTATTTCAAAATATACGAGGGTATCTAGATCATACTTTTGGGAAAAACCTTTCATCAACTTCTTTTTATGTTCAAAAACTCTTCTTTCTAAATTATTAGTCATACCTATATACAGTGTACCATTCTTTTTATTAATTAGGGTATACACGGCATATTGATGTTCTGGTTTTAGCATTTTCGTTTTTAATTGTGGATTCCAGCCTACGCTGGAATGACAAGATTTAGCATCATTTAATTTTTAAAAATTAAATAGTTAGTCCTAGTTATTAAATAGATCTCAATATTCAATTCTAGTTACTCACTACTAATTTTATAATTTAAAATAATCGATATATGTATTTAAGTCTTTATCACCACGACCCGAGAGACTAATCACTACGATATCATCTGGTGTAAATTTTTTGTCGTTAAAAATGGCTAACGCATGGGATGTTTCTATTGCGGGAATAATACCCTCTAGTTGTGATAGTTCTAATCCGGCTGCCATAGCATCATCATCGGTAACTGAGTAAAATTCTCCGCGACCTGTCTTGTACAAATGCGAATGTAGTGGTCCAACTCCCGGATAATCCAACCCTGCCGAGATAGAGTAGGGTTCTGTAATTTGACCATCTTGCGTTTGCATCAATAAAGTCTTACAACCATGAATGATTCCTTCTTTTCCAAGTTGAGATGTGGCAGCACTTTCTCCCGAGTGTACACCTTTCCCAGCGGCTTCTACTGCTATAATGCCAACGTCAGGTTCATCCAAAAAATGGTAGTACGTACCTGCGGCATTACTACCACCGCCAATACAAGCTACTACATAATCAGGATTTTCTCGCCCTTCTTTTTCTTTGAGTTGCCATTTGATCTCTTCAGAAATAATTGATTGAAAACGTGTTACCATATCAGGATATGGGTGTGGTCCAATTGCCGAACCAATAATATAATGGGTGTCGACAGGGTTGTTGATCCAATCACGTATGGCTTCGTTAGTTGCATCTTTAAGGGTTTTACTACCTGATTTAGCAGGTCTTACTTCGGCTCCCAACATTTTCATTCTTGCCACATTAGGCGCCTGGCGTTTGATATCAATTTCACCCATATACACTACACATTGTATCCCCATCAAGGCGCATACTGTGGCTGTAGCCACACCATGTTGTCCGGCACCTGTTTCTGCAATAATTCTATTCTTGCCTAATCGTTTGGCAACAAGTATTTGTCCTATAGTATTGTTTACTTTGTGTGCACCGGTATGATTAAGATCCTCACGTTTTAAATATACCTTGGTGTTATGTTTTTCAGAAAGGCGTTTGGCATAATACAAAGGAGAAGGTCGGCCAACATAATCTCTGAGTAACTGATTAAATTCTTCTTTAAAAGAAGATTCGTTCATAATGTCGAGATAGGTTGTGCGTAATTCTTCTACATTGGGATATAGCATTTCGGGAATGTAAGCCCCTCCGAAATCTCCATAATATCCTTTTTCATTTACTTGATAGCTCATTTTAGCTTATAGTTTTTTGGTTAATTGTTGATAGTTGTTTTAGTCGAGAAACAATCAATTATCAACGGACAACAGTTTTTTAAATTCTTTTAATTCTTCAATGTTTTTTAATCCTGGTTGGATCTCAAATTTACTATTTACATCAATACCATAAATGGGTAAATTGGTGTCTAGTATAGCTTTTACGTTGTTAATTTCATCGATACCAATACCACCACTTAGAATAAACGGAGTGGCAGAGGTGTATTCTTTAAGAACATTCCAGTTAAATGTATATCCATTACCTCCTTTTTCTTTTCCTTTGGTATCAAAAAGAAAATAATCTACAACATTTTCATAGGGGGATAACCGATTAAAATCAAAGGTATCTTTAATTGAGAATACTTTCCATACCTCTACAGGTTCTATGTAATGTTCTAAACGTGATTTTAAATCTTTACAATACTCAGCGGTTTCATTTCCATGTAATTGCACTGCCTTAAATTTATGTTGACCTACTTTTTCAATAATAAAGTCAATCGAAGCATCAACAAACACACCTGTTTTTTTTATGCTTTCTGGTAACTCTGGAATTTCGGTATTAAAATTTCTGGGAGATTTATCATAGAAAATAAAACCCAGATAATCGGGCAGTAGACTCGCTACATTCTTCATGTTTTCTTGATATTTCATTCCGCAGACTTTCAGCTTCATGACTTTAGTTTTTTTATAAATTCAACGGCGCTTGCTCCGGGGTTTTCTGTTTTCATAAAGTTTTCACCAATAAGGAAGCCTTTATATCCATATTTTTTTAAATCTTGTATAGCTTCAATACTGCTAATCCCGCTTTCTGAAACTTTTACAAATTCATCCGGAATTTCTGCGCTTAACGATTTACTAATCTCTGTGCTTACTTCAAAAGTTTTTAGATTTCGGTTATTCACCCCTAGCATATCCAAAGAAGGCATAATTGATTTTTCTAACTCTTTATGGTTATGTACTTCAAGTAAAACATCCAGAGATAGACTCTTTGCGAATTCTGATAAGGATTTGATTTGATCTCGACTTAGAACCGCTGCAATCAGAAGGATAACATCTGCTCCATAGGCTTTGGCTTCTAATACCTGGTATTCATCAATAATAAACTCTTTTCGTAGTAATGGCATTTGCACTGTTGCTCTGGCTAATACAAGATCATCTAAAGATCCTCCAAAATATTTACCATCGGTTAGTACAGACATGCCACAAGCTCCTGCCGTTTCATAGTCTAAAGCAACATCTTGTATGCTTACTTTTTGGTTAATTACGGCTTTTGAAGGAGATCTGCGTTTGTGCTCTGCAATGATACCGGTATTGCTACTGCGTAAAGCCTTGGCCAATGAGGTTGTCTTGCGATCAAATAATACAGACTCTTCTAATTGTTTAACCGGGATCAACCCTTTTTTGAGGTCTACTTCTTTATGCTTATCGGCTATTATTTTATCTAATATGTTCATATTTTTAATTTGTTTACTCTTCATGAATTAGAGGAGTAATACGCGGTTTTTTTTCTCATTCTAACCTTCTCTTCAGGTAAAGGGATTTTTAATTTTTACTAAGCTCCTGTACTTTTTTCAAAGCTTCTAATCCTTTTCCGGATAATAGCGATTCTTTTGCTTTTTCGAATCCTTGTTTTGGTGTTACTCCTTCTACAGTAGCGATTGCCATACCTGCATTGGCACAAATTACATTATTTTGTGCCTGGGAACCTCTGCCGCTAAGGATATTCATAAAAATATGTGCTGATTCTGAAATAGAGCTACCGCCTTTGATTTCTTCTTGTTTCAGAGTAGAAACGCCAAAATCTCCAGGGCTTAGCATACCTTCTGTGTTATTCGAAATAGTTTTGGTGTTCCCGGTAAGCGAAATCTCATCGTATCCATCCAGAGCATGAATGATGGTAAAGTTCTTATCTGTATTTTGATATAAATAGCCATACATTCTGGCGAGTTCGAGGTTAAACACTCCTACAATTTGGTTTTTAGGAAAAGCCGGATTTACCATCGGCCCCAGCATATTAAAAAAGGTTTTAACTCCCAGTTCTCTTCGAATTGGTGCTACATTCTTCATAGCCGGATGAAATAGGGGGGCGTGTAAGACACAAATACCGGCTTTATCAATACTTCGTTTTAAAAAATCTTTATCGTTGCTAAATTTGATGCCAAGATGTTCCATCACATTAGAACTACCACATGTTGATGAAACCCCATAATTACCATGCTTGGTAACTTTGATCCCGGCTCCTGCAGATACAAAAGAGGATAATGTCGAAATATTAAAAGTGTCTTTTCCGTCTCCGCCGGTTCCGCAAAGGTCAATAGGGTTGTATTCGCTTAGATCTATAGCAACGCAAAGTTCTAGCAGTGCATCTCTAAATCCTTCGAGTTCTTCGACAGTGATGCTGCGCATCATATATACGGTAAGAAAAGATGCGATTTGACTTTGGTTATATGCTCCTTTAGAAATATTCACCAAAACATTTTTGGCCTCTTCCTTAGAGATGGTTTCATGATTGATTAATCGATTGAGTAAGTTTTTCATAGGTTCTTTATCCTAATCTTCTCGTTAAAAATGGAAAGAAGAGGTGTGGATTTTTTTAATTATTACTTAATATCATTTTCTTATAGAGTCAATTGTTGATCCAATTTTGTAACATTTTCTTTCCGTCTGGAGTCAATACTGATTCGGGATGAAATTGTACTCCGCGTACATCTAATTCTTTATGTCTCAAAGACATAATTTGTCCGTTTTTATCATACGATGTTACTTCTAGGCACTCTGGAAGATCTTTCTCTGCAACGACCCAAGAGTGATATCTCCCTACATCAAAGGTATTATTAAGACCATCAAAAAGAGGTTCGTTGTTTACACAAAGGCTTACGTTTGTTGCTACACCGTGGTATACTTCGTCAAGATTGATTAGACTTCCTCCAAAAACTTCTCCTATGGCTTGCTGGCCCAAACACACTCCAAAAATACTTTTGGTAGCAGCATACGATTTAATAATATCTTTTAAAAGTCCAGCTTCATCGGGGATTCCTGGTCCTGGCGAGAGTAATATTTTTTGGTATTGTTCGATATCCTCTAATCGTAGTTGATCATTTCGTTTTACGACAACTTCACAGCCCAAATCTTCTAAATAATGGACTAGATTATACACAAATGAGTCGTAGTTATCTATTACTAATACTTTTTTGTTCATCATTTTTAGTTTCAAGGTCCCAGATTTTCTAAATTTCTGAGTATTATTTTGCTTTGCTGCTTCTTGACATTATGTATTGTGTTAGGGATTGAGGCTGGCTACCGCGTAGCGCCGAAAGCCCGACCCAAAGGGTAACACCCTATTATTCATATTTCTTCTGCCAATTTTAATGCTTTGGTTAATGCGCCTAATTTATTATATACTTCTTGTAATTCATTTTCTTCATTTGATTCGTTTACTAACCCGGCCCCGGCTTGCCAATGTAATTGATGATTTTTGCTCAGAAATGTGCGAATCATAATGGCATGATTAAAGTTACCCGAGAAATCCATAAAACCGATGGCTCCACCATAAAAATCACGATTTATGGTTTCATATTTTTCAATAAGTTGCATGGCCATATGTTTTGGTGCACCGCTTAAGGTTCCTGCCGGAAAGGTATCTGCGACAACCTGCATCGTGCTGGTGTTCTTATGTTTTTTACCAGTTACTTTACTAACCAGATGAATAACATGAGAGTAAAACTGAATCTCGCGATACGTCTCTACATTTACATTACTGCCATTTCGGCTCAGGTCATTGCGAGCTAAATCAACTAACATTACATGTTCTGCATTTTCTTTTTCGTCTATAGCCAATTTTTTAGCAAGTTCTGCATCTTGTTCATCATTACCAGTGCGTTTAAATGTACCTGCAATAGGATGAATTTCGGCAATATCATCTTTGACCACTAATTGCGCTTCTGGAGAGCTGCCAAAAATTTTAAAATCCCCATAATCAAAATAAAACAAATAAGGTGAAGGATTAATACTTCGTAAGGCTCTATAGACATTAAACTCATCTCCCTTAAATTTTTGGGAGAATCTTTTGGATAGCACAAGTTGAAAAACATCCCCTCGTTGGCAATGCTTTTTTGCTAGCGAAACATGTTTTTTATATTGCTCGTCATCAAGGTTTGAGGTTGTATCTCCAATCGTAGAGAAATTATAAGAAGCAAAATTCTTAACATTAAGTAAAGATTCGATTTCGGCAATATTACTATCAGATTCAAAGCAATGTGCAAATATATAGGCTTCGTTATTAAAATGATTGATAGCGATAATATTTTGATATACTGCATATTGCATATCAGGAATATCTAAAGCGCCTTCTTTTTTGGTGATCGAAATGTCTTCAAAATAACGAACGGCATCATAAGAAATATACCCAAAAAGCCCGTTGTTAATAAATTTAAAATCACTTTTTGAGGTTTCAAACTGCTCACCGAAATGTTCAATAACCTCTGGGATCTTGGTTTCTGGGGTAATTGAGATTTTGGTATTGCTTTTGTCAGGAAAGGATTGATAAATAGTCTCGTTCTCAATTTTGATATGAGCAATGGGGTTAAAACAAATATAAGAGAAACTATTCTCGGTCCCCCTATAATCACTACTTTCTAACAGAAGACTGTTAGGGTAGCGATCTCTTATTTTTAGATAAACACTCACAGGGGTAATTGTATCTGCTAGTATTTGTTTATGATGTGTGGTCAGTGTGTAACTCATATTTATATTTTTAATTCTTTCTCTTTTTTTTAATAGATAACAAAAAAAAGGCTTGTCGTGATTTGACAAGCCTTTGTATGTTTATTTAACACAATATAGGATCTATCTCACGAAACTTTCGTTTTGAGAAGACCACCACCAAATATTTGTTAAGATAATATTCATAATTTCAATACTTGATTCAAATATATAAATTAATTATAATTCTAAACAACAAAAAATTACATTTTTAAATTTACAGCTAATTCGAATTCGTCGCTTATTGCTTTATCTCCTAAATTATCAAAGAAACTACCCGATCCATATTTAATATCGTACTTTGTTCTGTCTACCATTAATGTAGTAGAAGCGGCATCTCCATTCATCATTAAATCGAACTGGATTGGATTTGTTTTTCCTTTAATCGTAAGGTCACCAGCCATTTTATAGCCTTTATCTGTTTTTTTAGCTTTTGTGACTACAAGTTTAGCGGTTTTATGTTTTTCTATACCAAAGAAATCATCAGAGCTAAGGTGTCCTTCTAACTTTTCTTTTCCTTTTCCGGCTTCTAAGTCGGTTACTTTTAAAGAAGTCATATCGACAATAAACTCTCCTCCGGTAATGTTTTCTCCTTCAAAGACAAGAAATCCTTCTGATAGTTTTAGTGTTCCAGTATGTTGTCCTGTAACTTTTTTTCCTGTCCAATTAATTGTTCCCTCTTTAACTTCTTTTTTTTGAGCTAAAACAGAAGTTGAAGCGATAACGGCAATTGCCAGGATTAATGATTTAAGTTTAGTTTTCATGATTTTATAATTAAATAGTTAATGATTTACGTTCTTAGTTTATTCAATAATTCATTCAAAAGGTTCAAATCTTCTCTAGATAGATTCCTGGTTATTCTATTTTCAAAATCAGTCATAACCGGACTAACTTTTTTAAGAAAATCTTTACCTTCTTCTGTAATAGAAATTTCCACTTTTCTTCTATTAGACTTACAAATAATTCTTTTTACATACCCCTTACGTATTAGTTTGTCAACGAGTCGTGTGGTATTGCTCATTTTGCTAACCATTCTTTCTTGTATAGTAGAAAGATTTGCCGGTTTATCTTTTTGACCTTGTAAAATTCGAAGTACATTAAACTGTGGTAAGGATATATCATATGCTTTAAGTTCAATATTAATTTTATCCATTACCCAGTTTTCTGTATATAACAGATTTACTATAGCCCTTCTGGATAGAGGAAGTTCGACTTCGGTTTTTATGATATCTTCTATTTTCAATTGTAACTACAATATTTGTATATACAAATGTATTCGATTTTGTTTTTTTAAAATTATAAATTGATATTAATTCTTTGTTAAAGTTAGTTTTTGGGTAAGGTTAAATAGTAATATTGTCAATAAATATCATGTGGCTTGCTGTGATATTTGTAAAAAAAATCTAAAATATTAAAGTAATGCCTATAAAGCTTGTTAATTTTCTTTTTCTTATTTATCAGTTTTAATAAATTAGTGAGTATGTCAAAATGGATGATTTATATTGTTTTAGTGTTACTTTTTGTAAATTGTAAAGGGGAACAAAAAATTGCACTCGACGCTACCGATGTTTTTAAAAGTGAAGGTGTAGAAATACCTATATATGATTTTAAAAGCTTTGAACCGATATTAAAAATTAACGACGGAAAGACTAGAATAATTAATTTCTGGGCAACATGGTGTAAGCCCTGCGTTGCAGAGTTGCCTTATTTTGAATTGATCAATAACAGATATCCTGATAGTGAAGTAGAGGTTATCTTGGTTAGTTTAGATTTGCCTCGTCATATAGAAGGTAAGCTGATTCCATTTGTGAAAAAACAAAAAATTGAAAGCAAAGTTATTTTATTGGATGATCCAGATGCCAATAGCTGGATTCCTAAAGTGAGTAAAGAATGGTCTGGTTCTATACCGGCAACTATAATATATAAAGGAAGTACGAGTAAATTTTACGAACGGTCTTTCACTTATAATGAGTTGGAAAAAGAGTTAAAAAAAATACTTTAGCATTAGATAAGAATACAATAATCAAGTATATGAAAACATTAAAAATATTAGTAGGATTGGCTTTTATAATCGCGATAAGCGCTTTTGCTATAGATAAAGTTTCAGTTTCTAAAACTGATAAGGGTTATGCTATAGGTGATTTGGCTACAGATTTTGAGCTGAAAAATGTAGACAATACCATGGTGTCGCTAGCAGATTATACAGAAGCTAAGGGGTTTATAGTAATTTTTACTTGTAATCACTGCCCATACTCAGTTGCATATGAGGATAGGATTATTGAGTTGGATAATATGTTTAAACCCAAAGGATATCCGGTAATAGCCATAAATCCAAACAATCCAAAAGCATACCCAGATGATAGTTTTGAAAACATGAAAGTAAGAGCAAAAGAAAAAGGATTTACTTTTCCTTACTTGTTCGATGATGGGCAACTTATCTACCCCCAATATGGAGCTACCAAAACACCACATGTGTATGTGTTAGAAAAGACTCAAAATGGAAATGTTGTGAAATATATAGGAGCAATAGATAATAATTATAAAGATGCTTCTGCCGCAAATAAGAAGTATGTGCAAGATGCAGTGCATGCCTTATTGAAAGGAGAAAAAGTTCCTGTAGAAATAACCAAAGCTATTGGTTGCAGCATAAAAGCATAATTTTTTCAAAATTTTATATAAAATAAATGAAGGTATAATTTTATACTATTCAGGAAGGACTCTTATATTTGTGATAGAAATAATAATAGCAGTCCAATTTTAATATAAAATGTTTTATAAATGGCAGAAGATATAACACAAGAAGAATGGCAAGAGCGTATCGCTAATGACGATAAAGCAGTAATACTGGATGTGAGAACAGAAGAAGAGGTAGATGATGGATTTATACCTAATATGCTTAATATAGATATCAGAAAAGGGCAAGGGTTTCTGGATGAAGTTGAGAAATTAGATAAAAGTAAAAATTACTATGTATATTGTCGTTCTGGAGCGCGTAGTGCACAGGCGTGTACTCTAATGAGCCAGATGGGATTTGAGACTACCTACAATTTGATAGGCGGTTTTATGGATTGGGATGGCGAAACAGCAGAATAATTCAGTGTCATATGAAATTAACATCTTTTTTATTACTATCCTTTCTTTTTTTAACAACATATAGTTGTAAAGAAACAAACAATAATGCAACAATTGAGCTTATCACTGTTGAAGAGATGGATTCTCTATTAGATATAAGTAAAGTGCAATTGATCGATGTGAGAACACCCGAAGAATATGCAGAGGGGCATATAGATGGCGCGGTTAATATTGATTTTAGAGATAAAAACTTTGAGGCTCTTGTTGCCAAAGTTGATAAGTCAAAGCCAGTAGCGGTGTATTGTGGTCGCGGAGGCAGAAGTGGTAAATGTTCTTCATATATGAAAAAAGCAGGTTTTACCAAGATTTACGACCTTGATGGAGGGTTGACCGAATGGAAATTTAAAGGCAAGAAAGTCGTTAAATAGCGAACGGTAATACATATATAAAAAAAGCTTCTCATTAGAGAGGCTTTTTTTATTTTTTATACCCAGAGTTTATATAGTTTTGTTAATATTGTTTAACTAATAAGTGAAATTGTTAAACAATTTTGTAGATTTGGATAATAAGAAATATTAAGAACTATGGAATTTGAAAATGGAACTCAAATAAAAATTAATGGTCATAATTCTAATCCAAAGAGATTTACAGATGATGAGATAGGAGATGATCATTTTTATACTGGTATTGATACACCTTTAAAACCAAATGCTTTTGAAATATCAGATGAGGATAAAAAGATTAGAATCGCTGAGTTGTTTGCAGAGATTATGGATGTTATGGGGCTAGATTTATCAGATGATTCTTTGAGGGGAACGCCAAACCGTGTGGCTAAAATGTATATAGACGAAATTTTTTCTGGATTACACCCCAAAAATAAACCTAAAGTAGCATTGTTTGATAATAAGTATCGCTATCAGCAAATGTTAGTAGAAAAAAATATTACTTTTTATTCTAATTGCGAGCATCATTTCGTTCCTATTGTAGGTAAAGCTCATGTGGCATATATTTCTTCTGGAAAAGTAATTGGTTTATCAAAACTGAATAGAATAGTGCAATATTTTGCCAAACGACCACAAGTTCAGGAGCGGTTGACAAATCAGATTGCTATAGAATTGAAACAAATACTGAACACCGAAGATGTTGCTGTTATTATTGATGCCAAGCATTTGTGTGTGTCCTCTAGAGGAATAAAAGATGATACTTCTGCAACAGTAACTTCATATTATGGTGGTGTTTTTAATACTCCAGATAAAATTACTGAGTTACAAAATTATATAAAGGATTAATTAATTTTAAAGTGTACAACTATGTTTGGGTTATTCAAGAAAAAGACAGAAGAAGAAGTACTTCAGAAGAAATATGAAAAATTGATGGGACAATGGCATCAATTGTCTAGCATTAATCGAGCAGAAAGTGATAAAAAATATGCTGAAGCCGAAGAAATTCTAAAGCAGATCGAATCTCTCAAACAAAATTAATCTTAAAAATTTTAAACCCTGTGTCTGTGAATATCAAATATCTACTAGGGGCTATTGTTACGATTCCGCTACTACCATTGATGTATATTCAGGGAAAACAGATTAGAAAAAAAATTCCATCTCTGCCTGAAGCAGAAGGACGTGAAGGGGTAAGTAGTATAAGTTCAAAAAAGAGACTTAGCTTGATTACCATAGGCGAGAGTACCATGGCAGGTGTAGGAGTTGATACCCATAAAGAAGGATTTACAGGTATGCTGGCTGAAGATTTATCTACTAAATTGAATATTCAAATATGCTGGAAAGTCTATGCTAAGAGTGGATATACGGCAAAAGATGTACTACAAAAAATCATACCTAAAATAGATGAAAATAAAGTAGATATTCTTATTGTTGGCCTCGGGGGGAATGATGCATTTAGATTAAATACTCCAAAAAAATGGAAAAGTCATATTCTTAACATAATCAATGCATTGAAAAACAAATTCGAAAATGCAATCATCGTTTTTATCAACATGCCTCCGATAAAAGAGTTTACGGCGTTTACCCCCTTGATGAAATTTACTCTAGGTAATTTGGTAACCTTGTTTGGAGAAGAACTCGAAAAGGTTATTGATGATCATAAAGAAGTTTATTTTCATTCTCAATGTATCACCTTAGAAGATTGGATAAATAAAATGGACAGTAATGCTAAGCCTTCAGATTTTTTTAGTGACGGTGTTCATCCATCAAAATTGACCTACCAAACATGGGCAAAAGATATTTCAGACTTTATATCAAATGATCAAAATATAGTAAAGAATCTAAAGCTAAGGGTATAAAAAAATGAATATAGACATAATTCGACTACTTTTTGATTTTGGTTTGTTTGTATTAATTTGGTTAGTTCAGCTTGTAATTTATCCAAGTTTTTGTGAGTTCGCAAAAGAAGATTTAGAGAGATGGCATAAAAAATATACCCGAAGAATGACGATAATAGTACTTCCATTAATGCTAGGACAACTGAGTTTGGCTATAATTCAAGTAATAAATGATCACTCATGGTACATCGTATTCGGTTTGATTATGATTTGCTTGGCTTGGGTATCCACTTTTTTTCAGTTTATACCGACTCATAATAAAATTTCATTTGGCAATGCAAATAAAACTGTGCTGAATATGATGATCCGTAAAAATTGGTTACGTACTATATTATGGACTGTTATTTTTCTTCTCAGTTTTTATAAATGCTTATTTTATTTCGTATAGAGCACAGAATAAGATGACAAAACGATTAACTTTAAATTAAAAATGAAAGTACCACTGCTCGTATTTAACGAAAACGGAATTTACTGTGAAGCAGCAGATGTTTATCTGGATCCATGGCGACCAGTGGATAAAGCAATTATTACCCATGGTCATGCCGATCATACTCGTTGGGGGCATAAAAAGTACATTACTCATATAACTAATGTTCCTATTATTAAACATAGGTTAGGCGATATCAATGTAAGTGGAAAAACATTTGGAGAGACTTTTATAATTAATAACGTAAAATTCTCTCTGCATCCCGCAGGTCATATTTTAGGAAGTTCACAAGTTAGGGTTGAGCATAATGGAGAAGTCTGGGTGTTTACTGGAGATTATAAGATTGAAGATGATGGTATTTCTGTTCCTTTTGAGCCTGTTAGATGTCACACGTTTATAACAGAATGCACCTTCGGTTTACCGGCGTTTAAATGGATTCCGCAAGAGGAAGTATTTTTGGATATAAATTCATGGTGGGCCTCTAATAAAGGCGAGGGAAAAACCTCGGTGCTTTTTGGGTACTCTTTAGGAAAAGCACAACGGCTATTAAAATATTTAGATACATCTATTGGTTCCATATATACTCATGGTGCCATCGAAAACATGACCAATGTTCTTCGTCCTTTGGTTAAGTTTCCTAAAACTACATTAATTACAAGAGAAACTTCAAAAGAAGATATAAAAGGAAACATTGTGCTTGCACCTCCCAGTGCACATGGAAGCACATGGATCCGAAAGATGGTTCCCTATGAAACAGCTTCGGCCAGTGGTTGGATGGCTTTTAGAGGAGCTAGACGACGACGCGCTATAGATAAAGGTTTTGTACTTTCTGATCATTGCGACTGGCAAGGTTTGTTAAAAGCAGTAGAAGCCACTGGTGCACGTAAAATCATTAGTACGCATGGGTATACAGATATTTTTTCGCGATACCTAAGAGAGTTGGGGTATGATGCACGAACCGAACAAACACAATATGAAGGAGAGCTATCAGAAATGGAAACCAAGAAAGAAAGTGAGGATGCTTCATGAAACATTTTGCCGAACTAATTAAAAAACTGGACAGTACCAACAAAACAAATGTTAAGGTAAATGCTTTAGCCTCATATTTTGAAAGTGCTTCTGATCCTGATAAAGTTTGGACCATAGCCATTCTTTCTCATCGTCGACCTCCACGGCCGGTCAATACAACTTTATTGCGCACTTGGGCTTCAGAATTAGCAAATATTCCACTATGGTTATTTGAAGAATCGTATCACATTGTTGGTGATCTGGCAGAAACCATCGCATTGGTGGTCCCCGCTTCAAAACAGAGTACAGAAAAAACACTAACGCAGTTTTTGACAGAAATGCTTCTTTTAAAGAAAAAAGATGAAATCGATAAAAAAGAATATGTACTAGAAAATTGGAAAGCACTCAATTATTACGAACGATTTGTGTTTACCAAATTGATAACAGGTGGATTTAGAATAGGGGTAAGTCAAAAGTTAATGACAAGAGCATTGGCCAAAGCAACACAGATTGATGAAGATATTTTGGCGTATAAGTTGATGGGAAATTGGGACCCGAATACAATTTCATTCCAGGATTTAATTATCGAAGAGAACCCCGCAGATTTTTTGTCCAAACCTTACCCTTTCTATCTTGCTTATGCCATAGAAGATAAGGTTTCTGATCTGGGAAAAGCCGAAGAGTGGAGTGTAGAGCATAAGTGGGATGGGATACGTTCACAAGTAATTATTAGAGATCGAGAACTTTTCGTTTGGAGTAGAGGCGAAGAATTGGTAACCGATAAATACCCAGAGTTTTACCAATTAGTTGGCCAAATTCCTGATGGAACCGTAATTGATGGTGAAATACTGCCGTTTCCTGATGGAAAAATAGGGACATTTAACGATCTACAAACGCGTATAGGTAGGAAGACCGTTTCCAAAGCGTTGTTAGCAAAAACTCCGGTAATCTTAAAAGCCTATGATTTGTTAGAATGGGAAGGAAATGATATACGTAATGAACCTTTTTATAAACGAAGAGAACTACTGGAAGCTTTGTATAAAAACTATCATTCAGATAGAAAACTTGAAACAGATACCGACAAACCCGATTTGAGGTGGGATACCTTGCAACTATCAGAAAAAATGTACTTTGATTCTTGGGAAGACGTAGAAGAAGAAAGAAATCAAGCTCGCAAAAAACAGAGTGAGGGCCTCATGCTGAAACGAAAGGATTCTATTTATCAAGTTGGAAGAAAAAAAGGAGATTGGTGGAAATGGAAAGTTGATCCTTTAACCATAGACGCAGTGCTTACTTATGCGATGAGAGGTCATGGGCGTAGATCTAATCTATTTACAGATTATACCTTTGCATTGTGGGATACACAAAAAGAAGAATTGGTCACTTTTGCTAAAGCGTACTCTGGTTTAACCGATGCAGAATTTAGACAAGTTGATTCTTGGATTAAGAAAAACACGATAGACCGATTTGGTCCGGTTCGTAGTGTTACACCTAAGCTTGTTTTTGAAATAGCCTTCGAAGGAATTGCACTATCCAAAAGACATAAAAGTGGTATCGCTACACGTTTTCCTCGTATTTTGAGATGGAGACAAGATAAAAAAATACAGGAAGCTAATACCTTAGATGATTTAAAAGCTATGATTCCTTCAACAGACAAATAAATGAATAGAAATGAGCTTCAACAAATAGCGGTTGATTGGTTTGAGCAGCAAGAATGGACTCCATTTGCCTTTCAAAAACAGGCATGGGTAGCTTTTTTGAAAGGTAAAAATGGATTGTTGAATGCTCCTACTGGTAGTGGAAAAACATACGCACTTTGGGTTGCCATAGTTCTGGAGTATATTAAGAAAAATCCCCAATATAGCTCAACACATAAAAAAGGTTTAAAAGCAATCTGGATTACTCCGCTTAAAGCCCTTTCAGTAGAGATTAAACAAGCAGCAGAGCGATTTGTAGAGGGGGTTGGTGTGCCTCTAACCGTAGGGATACGTACAGGTGATACTGATCAAAAAGAGCGTGCTGCACAGAAAAGAAAGATGCCAGATTTGTTGATAACAACGCCAGAAAGTTTACATCTTCTGTTAGCTTCAAAAGGCTACGACCAAACCTTCAAAGATGTTTCTGCTATAGTAGTCGACGAGTGGCACGAACTTTTAGGAAGTAAAAGAGGAGTGCAAATAGAGTTGGCCTTATCCCGATTAAAAACGATTTCATCTCAACTTCGAATTTGGGGTATTTCGGCAACAATAGGAAATCTTGATCAGGCCCGAGAAGTGCTTCTTGGTACAGGTTCTGAAGCACTGAATAATTCATTGCTAATCAAAGCAAACATTAATAAAAAAATAAAGGTAAAGTCAATCATCCCTAAAAAAATGGAAACTTTTCCATGGCGTGGGCATTTGGGCCTACATTTGTTAGATGAGGTTATTCCAATTATAAATCAAAGCAAAACAACATTACTTTTTACCAATACAAGAGCACAATGTGAAATCTGGTTTCAAAAAATTTTAGAAAAATATCCAGAATTTGCAGGAGAAATTGCCATGCACCACGGTAGTATTAATAAAGAAACCAGAGTCTGGGTAGAACATGCGATAAGAAACGAAGAACTCAAAGCGGTAGTATGTACTTCAAGTCTTGATTTAGGAGTTGATTTTGCCCCTGTAGAAACGATCATTCAGATTGGAGGCCCAAAAGGAGTAGCTCGTTTTTTGCAACGTGCTGGTCGTAGTGGGCATCAGCCGGGAAAAGAGAGTGTGATTTATTTTTTGCCAACTCATGCTATAGAGCTTATTGAGGCTTCTGCTTTGCAGAAAGCAGTAAAAAATAAGATCGTAGAAGATAGAGTGCCCTATTTGAATAGTTTTGATGTATTAGTACAATATTTAACTACGTTAGCGGTTTCAAATGGATTTTTCCCTGAAGAGATTTTTCCTGAAATTAAAAGTACGTTTTGTTTTCAATCAATTACCAGAGAACAGTATCAATGGATGTTAAATTTTATAACCATCGGAGCGCAAAGCTTACAATCCTATGATGAGTATAAAAAAGTAGAAATACAGGCTGATGGAAAGTTTAAGGTAAACAGTAGAGGAGTTGCCATGAGACATCGATTGCAAATTGGAACCATAGTAAGCGATGCTGTTTTGACTGTAAAGTATATGAAGGGTGGGTATTTGGGTTCGATAGAAGAATGGTTCATATCGAAACTAAAACCAGGTGATGTATTTACTTTTGCTGGCCGCAATCTTGAGTTGTTTAAGGTTAAGAATATGCAAGTACTTGTTAGGAAATCTAATCAAAAGACTTCAAAAGTACCCAGCTGGATGGGCGGGCGTATGAGTTTTTCTTCAGAAATGAGTGAATTGCTTAGAGAAGAAATGTATCTGGCGAATGCTGTGTCAGGAAAATCAAGAGAGCTAAAAGCGCTAACTCATATTTTTAATAAACAAAAACAAGAAAGCATAGTTCCCGGTCCAAATGAATTTTTAATTGAAACTTTTAAAACCAGAGAAGGATACCATGCTGTTTTTTATCCATTCGAGGGGCGATTTGTACATGAAGCTCTAGGTAGCTTATTGGCATACCGAATTAGTTTACTTTTTCCCATTACGTTTTCAATTGCTTTTAATGATTATGGATTTGAGTTATTATCTGATCAGGAGATTGACATGCAACAGGTGTTGGATAATGATTTGTTCACTACAGAATTCTTAAGTAGTGATTTACGAAAGAGCTTAAATGCTACAGAAATGGCCAGGAGAAAATTTAGAGATGTGGCCGTAATTTCTGGATTGGTATTTACAGGATATCCCGATAAATTATTGAAAAGCAAACATCTTCAATCCAGTTCTCAATTGATATTTAATGTTTTTAAAGAGTATGAGCCTGATAATTTATTGTTTCAACAATCTTATACAGAAACGTTCGAACATCAATTAGAAGAAGGAAGATTGCAATTAGCGATGCAACGGATTACTGAACAGAACATTATCTGGAAACAATGCAAAAAACCAACTCCATTTTCGTTCCCAATCATTACAGACCGATTGCGCGAAAAGCTTTCTTCAGAAAAATTAGCAGATCGGATTAGAAAAATGACAATGCAATTAGAAAAATAGTAGATTTTATCCAGTAATGCGAACAGAAACGATAACATATCATCAGCAAACCTTTACGCTACATCACAGTGGCGCATTATATTGGCATGAGATCGAAATGCTTCTAATTGCCGATGTTCATTTTGGTAAAGTTACTCACTTTAGAAAACATGGAAGCGCTATTCCTCAGCATGCGATACAACGCAATTTTGAAAAATTGGATTTGGTACTTTCTCACTTTCGACCAAAAACTCTATGCTTTTTAGGAGATCTGTTTCATAGTTATATCAACTCAGAATGGTTTTTGTTTGAAGAATGGGTAAAAAAAAAATCGTCTAAGATAATCCTGATCTCTGGTAATCACGATGTAATTTCTCCATTGAGGTATGAAGAAATAAATGTTCTGGTTGCAAATGAATGGCAAGAAGAATCAGTCTTACTCACTCATATTCCAGAGAACAGAGCGGGTGTTTTTAATATTTCAGGACATATTCATCCCGGAATTCGATTGCAAGGAGCTGGTAAACAGTCAATATCAGTTCCTTGTTTTTTCAAAACACAACATCAATTGATTCTACCTGCTTTTGGAGCATTCACAGGAAAACATATTCTTAATCCTGGTAAGGACGATTTGATCTTTGCTATTGCCGAAGAAGAAGTAATTAGAGTGATTTAGCCTAAGAATCATTCAGTATAATCTGTTAAACCTTTCTTAGTTACTTCTTTTTTGTTTAATGATTTAATAAATTTGTTAAACAATTTAGATAATGAAAAAATCTTTACTTCCTAAAAAGACATGCGTTGTATGCCAAAAACCATTTACCTGGAGAAAGAAATGGCAAAAAGTTTGGGATGAAGTGAAGTATTGTAGCGAGCGTTGTAGAAGAAATAAGAAGAAGTTGTATGAGTAAAACAGGTTTGGTTTGGTTTAGGAATGATTTACGATGTCAGGATAATACATCTTTGCATAAAGCAATTGCTGAAAATGATAAAGTAATAGGTATATATTTTTTTGATCCTAGACATTTTGAGACAACCGCCTTCGGATTTAAAAAAACAGATAAGTATCGAGCCCGTTTTTTGCTGGAATCGGTTACTCAGCTCAAACAAAACCTGGAAGCACTTAATATCTCTTTATTTATTTACCAACAGTACCCGGAAGATGTAATGCCTCAATTTTTTGAAGGCCGAAACGTATCGAATGTTTATATACAAAAAGAATGGACAACGGAAGAATCCGGTATATCTGAAGCGGTTAAAAATTCAATCGATAGATATGGTGTAACCTGGCATGAGGATTTTGATCAGTTTTTGTTTCATCCAGATGATATTCCTTTCGATATTCAAAATATTCCTCAGGTATTTACCAATTTCAGGAAGAAATGTGAAAAGTATGCCTCAGTAAGGCAGCCAATCAGAATTCAAAAGCTTTCTGAAGAAAACCGCATAGAGAATACCACAGTGATACCCTTATTGAAGGATTTGGGTTTTGAAAGGTTTGGAGATGATCATAGATCTGCATTCTCTTTTTCTGGCGGAGAAGATGAGGCGCTAAAGCGCATAACGTCCTATTTCTGGGAAACTAAGAAACTTTCTTTTTACAAAAAAACTCGGAATGGCTTATTGGGTATCGATTATAGTTCAAAGCTTTCTGCCTGGTTAGCTAACGGAAGCATATCGGCTAGAACCGTGTATCACGAAGTGAAAAAATATGAAGAACAAATTATAAAAAATGATTCTACGTATTGGCTGATTTTTGAGCTGATTTGGAGAGATTTTTTTAAATATATCTCTATGAAACACGGTAATGATCTTTTTAAAATAGGTGGTATTTTGAATAGGAATTATGATTGGAAGGACGATCCAAAATTAGTAAATCAATGGATCCATGGCGAAACCTCAGAACCATTCGTAAATGCCAATATGCTTGAAATTAAATACACAGGCTGGATGAGTAATAGAGGCAGGCAAAATGTAGCTTCTTATTTTGCAAAAGAACTACAATTAGATTGGAGAATCGGGGCGAGTTATTTTGAGTCTCTGCTAATAGATTATGACGTGCATAGTAACTATGGTAATTGGCAATATGTCGCTGGGGTGGGCAACGATCCAAGAGACCGAAAATTTAATATCAGATTACAGGCAGAACGATATGATTCGCAGTATAAATATCAAAATCTCTGGTTACAATCAAAATTATTTTAAATCATGATTATACGACTTATTCTTGGTGATCAGCTAAATCAACAACACTCGTGGTTCAAAAATACCAATGATAAAGTCTGCTATTTTATGGCAGAAATGAGACAAGAGACTGATTATACCCGTCATCATATTCAAAAAGTAGTTGCTTTTTTTGAAAGTATGCGCAATTTTAGAGATTGGCTACGCCAAAGAGGTCATCAAGTACTCTATTTTGAACTTGACCATAAAGACAATAAGCAAAATTTGGTTAAGAATCTTCAAAAGATTTTAAGCGATAAGAAAGCCGAAAAGTTCGAATACCAATTACCCGATGAATACCGACTTGATCAACAACTAAAAGAATTCTGTGATGATCTTAATGTGGATACAGAAACTTATGATACAGAGCATTTTTTAACCTCACGAAATGACCTGGAGCGATTTTTTGAAGGAAAGAAAACCTATACCATGGAATATTTTTATCGACACATGCGCAAACGATACAATGTTATGATGGTAAACGAAAAGGATCCCGAAGGCGGAAAATGGAATTTTGATCAAAGTAATCGCAAAAAATGGAATGGTAAAGACGATATTCCACACGAGAGAGGGTTTAGAAAAGATGTATCAGGCAGTCTTACTATGATTAAAGAGCAAGGCATAGAAACCTTAGGTTCTATTGACCCTTTTCAATTCAATTGGCCTACTTCCAGAGAGGATTGCTTATCTGTATTGCGTTATTTTTGTAAATATCTTTTAGTGCACTTTGGAGATTATCAAGATGCCATGCATACAAACGAGAGATATCTGTTTCATAGCCGTATTTCTTTTGCAATGAATAGTAAAATGATACATCCGCAAGAAGTAATACAAACTGTTATTGATTACTGGAGAGCACATCAAGATGAGATTGATATTTCTCAGGTTGAAGGTTTTGTAAGACAAATTATTGGTTGGCGAGAGTATATGAGAGGAATATACTGGATGAAAATGCCTGACTACCAAAAAACAAACCACCTCAATAACAAAAATAAGCTACCTGATTTTTATTGGACGGCTGATACCAAAATGAATTGTCTACACCATTCAATCAAACAAAGTTTAGAAGATGCTTACGCTCATCATATACAACGATTAATGATAACGGGCAATTATGCTCTACTTACACAAACGCATCCCGATGAGGTAGATCAATGGTATCTTGGTATATACATTGATGCTATCGAATGGGTAGAAATTACAAACACAAGAGGTATGAGTCAGTTTGCAGATGGAGGTATTGTAGCTACCAAACCTTATGTATCTAGTGGTAGTTATATCAATAAAATGAGTAATTATTGTAAAAGTTGTCATTATAAGGTGTCTAAAAAGACTGAAGATGATTCATGTCCATTTAATTCTTTGTACTGGAATTTTTTGGATGATAAAAGAGAATATTTCGAAGATAACCAGCGTATGAGTATGATGTTGAGCATGCTTGATAAAATGGATAAAGGAAAGCTGGAAGCGTTAAAAAAACGGGCACATGCCATTATAAATAACCCTAATGAATATTAATAAAAAGGAACATATCAATATTGTCTGGTTTAAGCGAGACTTACGATTACAAGATAATGAAGCCATTTATAACGCAATAGCATCTGGTAAACGTACTTTATTGTTATACGTTTTTGAAGATTCATTAAAGCAAGATCGACATTATAGCGAGCGACATTGGAATTTTATAAAGCAATCCTTATCTGATATGAACAAGAGTCTCATTGCTCATAACACCAAAGTTCTTTGCGTTTCATCAGAAGTGATAAAAACTTTCGCGACATTACAACAGTTTTGGAAAATCGATACTGTTTTTTCTCATCAGGAAACGGGTATTAAGAAAACATACGATAGAGATAAAACCTTTAAAGCTTTTTGTAAAAATAATCTGATCACATGGATAGAAAATGGGAACAACGGGATTTTGAGGGGTTTAAAAAACAGAAACACGTGGCGAGAAGATTGTGAGCGTTACATGGCTACTCCCCTTCTTAAATTTGAACCCGGCGATAACAGTTTTGTTTCTCTAGAAATGATTTCAGAAGTGGAACGTGTTTTTGAAATTGAAAGTCTGAAAACTCCAGAGAACTCAAATTTTCAAAGAGGAGGGACTTCAACGGCTATCAAGTATTTAAAGTCTTTTTTTTATGAGGGGCGATACAAAAACTATAGCTTTCATATTTCAAAACCAGAATTATCCCGGAAAGGCTGTAGCCGTCTATCACCTTATATTGCTTGGGGTAATCTCTCTATAAGACAAATATGGCAGTATGCTGTAGAATTTAGGCAATTGTCGAGTAATAAAAAGCAAATTGATGCATTTATATCCAGGCTGCACTGGCAAGTTCACTTTATTCAAAAATTTGAAATGGAAGATGTTATGGAGTTTGAAAGCATTAATAAAGGATATCACAAACTCAAAAAAAATATTTCGGAGACCTATCAGGTTGCCTGGCAAGAAGGGAAAACAGGGTATCCATTAGTAGATGCCTGCATGCGTTGTCTTAAAGAAACAGGATATCTTAATTTTAGAATGCGAGCCATGGTGGTTTCTTTTTTTACACATAATTTATGGCAACCTTGGCAAGAAGCTAGTGCGTATTTATCCAGCCTGTTTTTAGATTTTGAACCTGGAATACATTTTCCGCAACTACAAATGCAGGCTGGCGAAACAGGAATTAACATCTTAAGAATTTATAATCCTATTAAAAATAGTGTCTCTCATGACCCTGAAGGTGTTTTTATTAGAAAATGGGTCCCAGAATTGCGTAATGTTCCTGTTGAATTTATTCATGAACCTTATAGGATGACTATATTAGATCAAAAGTTCAATAATATTACTTTAGGAGAAGATTATCCCTTTCCGATAGTAAACATTGATACCAGTCGTAAAAGAGCAAGTGATACGCTCTGGCAAATCAAAGATGATCTTTTGGTTAAAAAAGAGAGTCAGCGTATTTTAAAAAAACATACATTACCGAATCGAAAAAAACTAAAGTAAAATGCAAAAAGACTTATCTACAAGAGATATTGATAGAATTATAGAAATGGCCTGGGAAGACAGAACTCCTTTTGATGCGATTTTGATACAATTTGCTTTAAAAGAACAAGATGTTATTGATCTTATGCGACGAGAGATGAAAGCGTCAAGTTTTAAAATGTGGAGAAAACGGGTACAAGGAAGAAAAACAAAACATCTTAAGAAGAGAACTTTTGAGGATGGAAGATTTAAATGCTCACGACAACGACAAATCACCCATAACAAAATATCAAAACGTTAAATAATGCAAAAGAAAAAACCTGATAATGTTGTTTATGATGAGCAGCAAGAACGCTATGATGCTGCCTTAAAGCCTTATGCAACAGATATGGGAGCACCTGTGATTACTACAGATGATACAGTGGCCTGGAAAAATGCAAATATTCATAAAGTAAATAAACAGGTTAAAGCAAAATATGATGAACTCAAAGCAGAATATGATGCTTTAATGGAGCGATTTGAATATAATAATTTGATTTATAGTGCCAAGTTTAATTTTGAACCTGTAGTAGGTGAGTTGTATCATTTATATAAAAATAAAAAAGAAGTATCATTTCTATCTATTATAGCTCCTGCAGAATGTAATTTTGAACATTTGGGGAGTTTTCGATTAAATGCAGATAAGATGTGGGAGAGCATCTAGATAGACACAACGATCAAAAGCCATAACTTGGATAGCACAAGGAGTTAGTAATACTCTTTTGATAAAGTATATTTTCAACGTTCATCATTTAAGAAATACTATTATAATTTTAATATTGAACGAGTTTCTAGTACTAAAAAATCCTGCCATTTGGCAGGATTTTAGTGGAGTCGGAGGGATTCGAACCCTCGTCCAAACAAGTAATACAACAGCTTTCTACACGCTTAGTTCTTGTTTAATTTTCGACGATATGAAAGACCAAAAACTGCCAACGTATCGCTTATTCTCATTTAAGATTCGAAAATGTATCGAGACACTACAATTTCTAGGTTTACTTTTACGAAGTCTCAAAATCAATCGCCATAAACCAAGGCTATTGGGAGACTTCCTGCTTGCCCACCTGGTGGGCCGAGGCATTATCCTACTGTAATTCGGATTATGCAGCTAGGGCGTAGTTATTCTCGCCGTTTAAAAAAGTGAAACATGATATTTACGAGCTATATCCCAGCGCTCGGCGTGCTTACTATCCTATTAATCTCGCTGTCAAAACCAGTCGACCCCAGTTTTTCATTAGAAATTAAGAATTCTGAATTCAGAATTACGGTTGGCAAATATAACTATAATTGTCATATCTTTAGCGCCAATTTTAAATCAACAAAATACATACCAAAATCATATGATCAAGTTTGGCATCATTAAAGAGCGTAAAAACCCGCCAGATCGTCGGGTTGTTTTTTCTCCTAATGGCTTAAAAAAAGTAAAATCTAAGTTTCCTGACGCTATATTTACAGTTGAAAGTTCTGATATCCGAGTATTTAAAGATTCAGCTTATGAAGAAATGGGATTCAACGTTAGTAATGATCTTTCTGATTGTGATGTATTATTAGGAGTAAAAGAAGTACCAATAACAGCTTTGCTATCAAACAAGAAATATTTTTTCTTTTCCCATACCATTAAAAAACAACCTTATAATAGAGATTTACTTAATGCAATTTTGGACAAAAATATTGAATTATATGACCACGAAGTTATTGTGGGTCAAAACGGGTTTCGATTAATTGGTTTTGGCCGATATGCGGGAATCGTAGGTACCTATAACGGGTTTAGAGCTTGGGGACTTAAGTTTGATACGTTTGTGCTTCCAAAAGCCGAAACCTTAACAGATCAGAAGGAGTTGGAAACAAAATTATCGGAGATCAAATTGCCTAATATCAAGATTGTACTTACGGGTAGAGGTAAAGTAGGCGGTGGGGCTAAAGCAATTCTTGATGCCATGAAAATTAAGGAGGTATCTGTAGATGAATACCTTAATGCAGTGTTTGATGAGCCAGTTTATGTACAAATTGATGTATTAGATTATAACAAGCGTAAAGATGGTCGTGTACTGGATAAGAACGATTTTTATGCCAATCCCAAAGAATACGAGGGCGACTTTATGCGATTTGCTCAAGTAAGTGATATGTATATCGCAGGACACTTTTTTGGAAGTGGAGCACCATTTATTTTTACCAGAGAAGATGCTAAATCCAAAGATTTTAATATTAAAGTCGTAGCAGACATTTCTTGTGATGTCGATGGCCCGGTAGCTTCAACATTAAGAGCTTCTACAATAGCAGACCCGATTTATGGATATGATCCATTAAAAGAGGCTGAGGTCGATTTTAAAGATCCCAATGCTATAGTCGTAATGGCTGTCGATAATCTGCCATGTGAGCTTCCAAAAGATGCAAGTGAAGGTTTTGGAGAAATGTTTTTAGAACATGTTATTCCTGCTTTTTTTAATGGAGATAAAGATGGGGTCTTATTAAGAGCAAGGATGACACGAAATGGCGCCTTAACTGATAAGTATAGCTATCTTCAGGATTATGTAGACGGTAAAGAATAATTTTATAAAAATAGCAAAGTATGACTACTCAGGCATTAGTAGAGCAGATCTATAAAAAGAAATCATTTTTATGTATTGGTTTAGATGTAGATCTTACTAAAATACCAAAACATTTATTAGAAACAGAAGATCCAATTTTTGAATTTAATAAAGCTATTATTGATGCGACACACCATTTGGCCGTGGGATACAAGCCGAATACTGCTTTTTATGAAGCCTATGGTATAAAAGGATGGAGATCTCTTGAGAAAACTATCAATTATTTAAACTCGAATCACCCAGAGATTTTTACTATTGCCGATGCTAAAAGAGGAGATATTGGTAATACCAGTACTATGTATGCAAAAGCTTTTTTTGAAGATTTGAAATTTGATTCGGTTACTGTGGCTCCATACATGGGAAAAGACTCTGTAGAACCCTTCTTGGCTTTTAGAGATAAACATACAATTCTGTTAGCACTCACTTCTAATCTTGGAGCTTTTGATTTTCAAACTAAGAATACCAATGGTAAGAAACTCTATGAACAGGTTTTAGAGCTTTCCAAATCTTATCAGAATTCAGAAAATTTAATGTATGTTGTTGGTGCAACAAAAGCAGAATACCTATTGGGTATTAGAAAAATAATACCTGATAATTTTTTATTAGTACCAGGAGTAGGAGCACAGGGAGGAAGTTTGAAAGAGGTTTGTAAATACGGACTTAATGATCAGGTGGGTTTGCTTGTGAATTCTTCTAGAGGTATTATTTATGCTTCAGACTCAATTCATTTTGCCGAAATTGCTGCGAATAAAGCATTAGAACTTCAAAAAGAAATGAGCCAAATTATAGGCTAAAAAAAGAAAAGGAATGAGAATCACCCTTATTAAAGATTCTCATTCCTCACAAAGAATAAAATTTAACGTCTGTTTGCGTTAAATACTTGTCTTGCATATCCATAAAGTCCATACGCAATGAACACTACGAAAAATGCCATTATACCATAAATGATAATGTTAAGTAATACTGAATTCATAGCCCCGTGTTTTAATTAGTAACTACCCCTAATATAAATATTTTTCATGAAAAATCCTATATTAAAATGTTAGTTATTAGTGGTTTATGTGTTTTTTAATAGTTGTTGAAGATTTTAGATTCCCAAAACATGAGTAGTATAAAGTACGTAGATCAAATAGAAAGAGTAGTAACGCTAGCCAATACTCCTGAACGTATTATTTCATTGGTTCCTTCACAAACCGAACTTTTGGTGGCTTTAGGATTAGAAAAATCTATTGTAGGGGTCACAAAATTTTGTGTGCATCCTAATAGAATCAGAAAAGAACAAATTGTAGTTGGTGGTACTAAAAAAGTAGATTTTGAAAAAATAAGAAAGTTAAAACCAGATATAGTTTTATGCAATAAAGAGGAAAATACTAAAGAGATAGTTGAAACCTTAGAAAAAGATCATATTGTTCATGTTAGTGATATTTTTTCGGTAGAAGATGCACTTAACATGATTGAGCAATATGGTAGAATTTTTAAAAAAGAAAATGTTGCAGCCAGACTTATAACCTCAATACAAGCAGAACAGAATTCTTTTGTAAAGCGCATAACAAATACCCCCACAAGAAGAGTAGCTTATTTTATCTGGAAAGATCCATGGATAGCGGTTGGAAGCGACACATTTATAGATCATCTATTACAACTAAATAATTTTGAGAATGTTTTTAAACATAAAAGCCGCTATCCAGAAATTTCTAAAGAAGAAATAGAATTAATTAAACAACAGGAGTTGATTTTGTTATCGTCAGAGCCATTTCCGTTTTCAGAGAAGCATATTGCGGAAATGAAGAAGATTAATGCTACTGCAAAAATAATTCTGGTTGACGGAGAGTATTTTTCATGGTATGGATCTCGATTAAAAGATGCTTTTTCTTATTTTAGAGAGCTTCAAGCGTCAATAAATGAATAAACATTTCTATAAATACTGTTAACCTTATCTTTTATATTAAATAAGTTTGTAGTTTTGAATAATCAAATAAAAATCATTGCTAAACTATTCCGTATATAATCATCCCGAAAGTAAAGAATGGGTAACTTTTGTTCATGGAGCCGGGGGCAGTTCTTCAATATGGTTTAAACAGGTTCGAGAGTTTAGAAAACACTTTAATATACTTTTGTTAGATCTTAGAGGTCACGGGAATTCCAAACCTGTATTAAAGGATGCTTTTAATTCTAAGTACACATTTGATTCGATAACAGAGGATATTGTAGAAGTTATAGATAAAGAAAATATCAAAAAATCTCATTTCATTGGGATATCCTTGGGCACTATACTTATTAGAAATCTTGCTGAGAAGTATCCAGATCGGGTAAGAAGTATGATTATGGGAGGGGCTATTATGAAGTTAAATTTCAGATCGCAGGTGTTAATGCGATTAGGAGTTATTTTTAAGTCGGTAATACCATACATGTTTTTATATAAATTTTTTGCATTTATTATCATGCCAAAAAGAAATCATAAACAATCAAGATTACTTTTTGTTAATGAAGCCAAGAAGTTATATCAAAAAGAATTTGTAAGATGGTTCAGGCTTACTTCAGAAATTAATCCGTTATTACGGTTTTTTCGAGCAAAAGATATACGAATCCCCACTTTATATGTCATGGGCGAAGAGGATTATCTTTTTTTACCCTCTGTAGAAAAAGTTGTTGCATCTCATCAGTTATCCAAACTTTTCGTAGTTAAAAATTCTGGGCATGTCGTTAACGTAGAATACCCTGAAGTTTTTAATAGAGAATCAATTGCATTTATAGGAGAATCAATATAGATAAGATTATTTTCTTTTTACAGCATTGACTGGCGGCCTTCAATTTTCTTTATCTGTATAAGTATTTCGTTGGCTTTTTTATGCAGCATGTCGCTTTTGCTTTTATCTTTAATAGCAGTTTTATAAGCACTCTTCATTAATTTACAATAAGTATATTGTAGCTTTTGTAGTTCACTTTTGTTTCTTAACCAGCTAAACATCAGTTTTTCCTTCTTACAATTATAAGTACAAAATTAAACGATAATTTGCCGAAGGTTTCTTAATAATGAGTTAACATAACATAAAATTGTGGTAAATGTATCGTTCGAGTTTAACGATTGTTTACCAGTGGCATTCTTAATTATCTTGTAAGGCAAAAACCCTTCTCAGTAGATCTGTGGTTCTAGAGCTAAGTTTAGTTCTAATATCTTTTTCTTCTATAGCAATCATCTTATAAACACCCTTTAGAGCTTCTTGAGTAACATAATCAGTTAAATCGGGATTTACATTACTGGTGAGTGGTAGAGCATTATATTTTGTGATAATACTAGACCAAATTTTATCTGCACCAACTTTTGAAAAAGAACGATTTATTACGGGGTTAAATTTAGCATATAAGGCATTGTTAGTTTTATCTTGTAAATAGGTGGTAGCGGCACGATCATTTCCTAATAGAATCTGTCTTGCATCAGTAAACGTAATTTGTTTTACGGCACTCACAAATATAGGAGTGGCTTCTTTTACAGCATCTTCTGCAGCTCGATTAATAGCTTTCAATCCTTCGTCAGCTAATTTGCTTAATCCTACATCTCTTAAAGTTTTATCAACTTTTTGTAATTCCTGAGGCAGAAGTATTTTTACCAATTGATTTCTATAGAACCCATCTTTTTGTGTCAGCTTAGTTACTTGCTTATCAATACCGTTATCCAATGCTTGCCGTAAACCATTAGCAATATCAATATTACTTATTCCAAAACCTCCGCCCGTAGATTGAGGAAGACTATTGACTACTTGTTGCAATTCTGCGCAACTTGAAAGTAAAGTAAGCATAAATACGAAGACGATTTTTTTCATAATTTCTTATTAGATTTGAGGTTATAAACTTCTATGATGAATGTCAATTCAAATTTAATTTTTTTAATAGTATCTCTGTTGATTATTTCGTGTAAAAATGAAAAAGATTCAGATGAGGTCTCTAAAAATTCATCAATGTTATCGCCTCAATATATTACAATTTTGGGTACAGTGCAAGATGGTGGTTTTCCACATATCAACAACACTAACGAGTTTTTATCAGTAAAAAGCAGAAAAACTAAGAAAGAACTAGTGGTTTCTTTAGGGGTAATAGACCGTCAGGAAAATAAGAAGTTTTTATTTGAAGCCACTCCAGATATGCCCGAACAATTGGCTGTTTTAGATAGTGAACATCTTTATAATAAAACCATCATCAATGGTGTTTTTCTGACTCATGCGCATATGGGGCACTACACGGGTTTAATGTATTTTGGCAGAGAGGCCATGGGTGCTAAGAATATAGAAGTATATGTAATGCCAAAAATGAAAACATTTTTAGAAACTAATGGCCCATGGTCTCAATTAGTCAGTTTAAAAAATGTAAACCTTTATCCCTTACGTGCTGATTCTCTTATAAAAATAACCAATAGTATAGGAGTGATTCCATTTTTAGTGCCACACAGAGATGAGTATTCAGAAACGGTAGGCTATAAAATCGTAGGTAAAAATAAATCGGCATTATTTATTCCTGATATTAATAAATGGACACTATGGAAAAAAAACATAGTCGAAGAAGTAAAAAAAGTGGATTATGCCCTTATTGATGCTACTTTTTTCAAAAATGGCGAGATTCCCAGACCCATGTCTGAAGTGCCACATCCTTTTATAGAAGAAACCATAGCTTTATTCAACAAAGAATCAGAAATGCTCAAATCCAAGATCATTTTTATTCATTTTAATCATTCAAACCCAATGATTGACAAGACCAATGCTGAACGCCTTTTTCTCGAAAAACAAGGATATCGTTTTGCTAATTTTGGTGATATCTTACCACTATGAAAAAATTACAGTTTTATTATTGTATACCAAGACTTTTCGTTCAATATGGTGTTTAATAGCTCTAGAGAGTACAATTTTTTCTAAATCCCGACCTTTTAGAATAAAATCCTGTACATTATGGATATGAGAAACTCGTACAACTTCTTGTTCGATAATAGGTCCTTCATCAAGATCAGAAGTAACATAATGACTGGTAGCTCCTATAATTTTTACACCGCGTTCATAAGCAGAATGATATGGCTTAGCGCCAGGAAACGCTGGTAAGAAAGAATGATGAATATTGATTATCTTGTTTTGAAAATGACCTACAAAATCAGAAGATAGTATTTGCATGTATCTTGCTAATACTACAAAATCAATTTTATGTTCTTCGAGGGTTCTCAACTGATCTAATTCTGCTTCTTTTTTGTTCTCTTTAGTAACAGGGCTGTATTTAAACGGAATGCCAAATGCTTTTGCAATAGGTTTTAAATCATTGTGATTACTTATAATAATTGGAATTTCAACATGTAGTTCTCCTGAAGCATAACGACTTAAAATATCATAAAGGCAATGGTCATATTTTGATACAAAAAGGGCCATTTTGGGTTTTTTATCGGTATCATACATTTCCCAATGCATGTTGTTAAGCTCTGCCACATCTTTGGTAAATGCACCTTTAAACTTGGCTAATTTCTCTTCATCTCTATCAAATTCACACTCCAGTCTCATAAAAAACTCCCCAAGCTCACGATCCACATGTTGTTCTATATATACAGTATTTCCCTTTTTGGCTAAAATAAAATTAGTTACGGTTGCAATGATGCCTTTCTTGTCAGGGCAGTTGATTAACAGGGTGATCTTTTTCATTAAAAGGGTGTTTTCTAATTATAAACATACTATTAATGAAATGATTTTTCCAATAATTCTTTGTAAAGATAGGGTGCGTTCAGGCGTTTTTAATTGATTAGAAATGGATGTGTTGTTTTGCTACATAATTTTCAAAAAAGCCAGTATAAACGCTACAAAATTTGAACTATATACAATGAAGAGTTTAACTAGGTTAAATAAATTATATAATTCTAAAAAAATAATCCTTTTTGGTGCATATTTCGTAAATTAGCAACGTTAAAATCACTATTTATTGTCAATGGAACAAATTGCACCGTATACCCCCAAGAATAAAGTAAGAATAGTAACTGCAGCCTCATTATTTGATGGTCATGATGCAGCGATTAATATTATGCGTCGAATTATACAATCTACAGGAGTAGAGGTGATCCATCTTGGTCATGATCGAAGTGTAGAAGAGGTAGTAAACTGCGCAATACAAGAAGACGCTAATGCTATCGCTATGACCTCTTATCAGGGAGGACATAATGAATATTTCAAATATATGTATGATTTGCTAAAGGAAAAAGGGGCAGAACATATTAAGATATTTGGCGGCGGCGGCGGCGTAATCCTGCCCGAAGAGATTAAGGATCTAATGGATTATGGGATTACACGTATTTATTCTCCAGATGATGGTAGAGAACTTGGGCTTCAGGGTATGATTAATGATTTAGTAGAAAAGTCTGATTTTCCGATTGGGGATGGGCTTAACGGTGAAGCAGATCATTTAGCGAAAAAGGAAATAGGTGCCATAGCAAGAGTAATTTCGGCCGCAGAAAATTTTCCTGAAATAGCTAAAGATACTTTAGATAAAATTCATGATAAAAACAAAACTTCCAGAACGCCGGTTTTAGGAATTACAGGAACCGGAGGAGCAGGTAAATCGTCTTTGGTAGATGAATTAGTACGTAGATTTTTAATCGATTTTCCAGAAAAAACACTCGGAATTATTTCTGTAGATCCATCCAAACGTAAAACGGGTGGGGCATTACTAGGAGATAGAATTAGAATGAATGCAATAAATTCTCCAAGAGTCTATATGCGATCATTAGCGACCAGACAATCCAATCTGGCATTGTCAAAATACGTTGCAGAAGCCATTGAAGTGCTAAAAGCAGCAGAGTTTGATCTTATTATTCTTGAGACTTCAGGTATCGGGCAATCAGACACCGAAATACTAGAACATAGTGATACTTCATTATATGTAATGACCCCAGAGTTTGGTGCCGCAACACAATTAGAAAAGATCGACATGCTCGATTTTGCAGATTTGGTAGCCATCAACAAATTTGATAAACGAGGTTCTCTGGATGCTCTACGTGATGTGAAAAAACAATACATGCGAAACCATAATTTGTGGGATACACATCAAGATGACCTGCCGGTATATGGTACTATTGCTTCTCAATTTAATGATCCCGGAATGAATACGCTGTATAAAGCGATTATGGATAAAGTTGTAGAGAAAACAGGGGCAGACCTTCAATCAGATTTTCATATTTCTAAAGAAATGTCTGAAAAAATATTTGTGATTCCGCCGAGTAGAACTCGCTATTTATCTGAAATTGCCGAAAATAACAGAGCATACGACAAAACGGCGATCACTCAGGTAGAGGTGGCTCAAAAATTATATGGAATTTATAAAACCATTTGTAGCGTTACTGATACGAGTTCTTTACGTCTGTCTAAAAATGGTATTGATGAAGAAATCCTTCAAAACGCTAAGAACGATGATAATTCAGAGTTTTTAAAGTTACTTTTAGCAGAGTTTGATCGGGTTAAGCTTAATCTGGATCCTTATAATTGGGAAATTATTACGGGTTGGGCTGGCAAAGTTAAAAAGTATAAAGATCCGGTGTATTCTTTCAAAGTAAGAGAGAAAGAAATTAAAATCGAAACTCATACAGAATCCCTTTCTCACACGCAAATTCCGAAGGTCGCTTTGCCAAAATATGAGGCATGGGGCGATATTCTAAAATGGTGTTTACAAGAAAATGTTCCTGGCGAGTTTCCATATGCTTCAGGATTATATCCTTTTAAACGTACCGGAGAAGACCCCACGCGAATGTTTGCCGGAGAAGGTGGGCCAGAGAGAACCAATCGACGTTTTCACTATGTTAGTTTAGGAATGCCTGCCAAACGACTTTCTACAGCCTTTGATTCGGTAACACTTTATGGTAATGATCCTGATCATCGACCAGATATTTATGGTAAAATTGGTAATGCAGGAGTATCGATCTGCTGTCTTGATGATGCTAAAAAACTATATTCTGGGTTTGATCTTTCGCATGCCATGACGTCGGTAAGTATGACCATAAATGGTCCTGCACCTATGCTTCTCGGATTCTTTATGAATGCCGCCATAGATCAAAATTGTGAAAAATATATCAAAGAAAATGGTCTGGAAGCAGCGGTTGATGCTAAAATTAAAAAAATGTATAAAGGGGTCGAACGCCCAAAATATCAAGGAGAATTACCAGAAGGAAATGATGGACTTGGTTTAATGCTACTTGGAGTTACGGGAGATCAGGTGCTGCCTGCCGATGTCTATGCAAAAATTAAAACGGAAACTTTAAATACCGTTAGAGGTACCGTACAAGCAGATATTCTTAAAGAAGACCAGGCACAGAATACATGTATTTTTTCAACAGAGTTTGCTTTGCGATTGATGGGAGATGTGCAAGAGTATTTTATAGAAAAACAGGTGCGTAATTTTTACTCGGTTTCAATTTCTGGATATCATATAGCCGAAGCCGGAGCGAACCCAATCACTCAATTGGCATTAACCTTGGCAAATGGATTTACATATGTTGAGTATTACCTTAGTCGTGGAATGGATATCAACAAATTTGGTCCAAACCTATCGTTCTTTTTCTCTAATGGTATTGATCCAGAATATGCAGTAATTGGTCGGGTAGCTCGTAAAATATGGGCAAAAGCCTTGAAGCATAAATACGGAGCAAACCCCAGAGCACAAATGCTAAAATATCATATTCAAACTTCTGGTCGTTCATTACATGCTCAGGAGATAGACTTCAATGATATACGAACTACTTTACAGGCCCTATATGCTATCTATGATAATTGCAATTCTTTGCATACGAATGCCTATGATGAAGCAATTACTACGCCTACAGAAGAGTCGGTGCGCAGGGCCATGGCCATTCAGTTAATTATTAATAAAGAACTAGGTTTAGCTAAGAATGAAAACCCAATTCAAGGATCTTTTATAATCGAAGAATTAACAGACCTTGTTGAAGAAGCGGTATTAACCGAGTTTGATCGAATCACAGAACGTGGAGGGGTATTGGGAGCTATGGAAACTATGTACCAACGTAGTAAAATACAAGAAGAAAGCTTGTATTATGAAACTTTAAAACATACCGGTGAGTTTCCAATTATTGGCGTAAATACATTTTTAAGTTCAAAAGGATCGCCAACGGTTACTCCAGGCGAAGTAATTCGGGCTACCGAAGAAGAAAAGCAATACCAAATTACAACGTTAAACAATCTTCATAAAGCAAAAGAAGATGTGGCCTCAGAAATTTTAACCAAAGTACAGGAAGCGGCTATCAATAATAAGAATATTTTTGAAGTATTAATGGAAGCTACCAAAGTCTGTTCTTTAGGACAGATTACCGCAGCGTTATTTGAAGTAGGAGGACAATATCGCAGAAATATGTAGATATTTGATAAATGTTTATTATGTAAAACCTCGTTTTTAAAACGAGGTTTTACATGTGTAAGAGTTTCTTTATCTTTAAAGAAACACGAACATCATGCAAAAATTACTCTTTGGATTACTGATCACTACTTTTTCATTTGCGCAACAAAATCAAATAAAGGCCTTGGTTGGAGGTACTTTGATTGATGGTTATGGGGGTGCACCTATACATAACAGCGTAATTCTTATCGAAGGCGATAAAATTAAAGCAGTAGGCACAACCCAAACCCTTGAGGTTCCTAAAAATGCAAAAATAATTTCTACTGAAGGAATGTCAGTATTGCCAGGACTATGGGATATGCATGTGCATACTATGATTAACGGGCACGCTGATTATTCATATTGGGATAAAACATATCTGCCACTTCTTGAGGATGTAATTATGCCGGCTTCTGCAGAGCAACTATTAATGGCAGGAGTAACCAGTGCACGAGATTTAGGAGCACCGCTAAAAGAAAGTATTTCAGTTAGAGATCGAATCAATAAAGGAGAAATTCCAGGAGCAACTTTATATGTTTCAGGACCTTTTATTCAAAAGAAACCTTATCCGGGTACCGAAGCTTTTCGTTGGGGAATAAATGGAGTAGAAGATGCAAAAAGAAAAATTAAAAAACTTGCAGATGCCGGTGTAGATTGCGTAAAATTGATTGATCAGGATCAAATGACAAAAGATGAATTACAAACTATCGTAGATACGGCACACAAGTACAAGTTGAAAGTTGTGGCGCACGGTCATCGTCCTCAAGAAATACGAATGGGCCTCAAAGCAGGAGCAGATTGTTTTGAACATACAGGACTTTCATCGGCTCCAAAATACCCCGATGATGTTATGCAGGCAATACGAGAAAGAACAGCTCAAATGAATCTGGGACCCCTCTTTTGGTGCCCTACTGTTGAAGGATTATATAATTATGAGTATGTCAGAGATCATGGAGAACATTTAGATAATGATTCATGGCACCGCGGCTTACATGATACGATAATAGCCGATATTAGAAATAGTTTTAAGCATAAAGATCGTCTGCCTTACTTTCAGTTAACTCCGCTAAGAAAACCAACGTTAGAGACCAAAATAAAACAGT
The DNA here is from genome assembly GCA_947497175.1 of uncultured Aquimarina sp. Classification (GTDB taxonomy): domain Bacteria; phylum Bacteroidota; class Bacteroidia; order Flavobacteriales; family Flavobacteriaceae; genus Aquimarina. The sequence goes on from CANMFM010000006.1 coordinate 432,676, forward strand.
TGATGGATGCTGGTGTGGTATTGATGATCGGTACAGATAGTGGTATTCCCATGAAGTTTCACAGTCAATCTACTTGGAATGAATTAGATGTTTGGGTTAACGAGTTCGGAATCGATCCAATGTACGCTATTCGTGCGGCAACCTATTGGCCTTCTTTATGGACAGGTGTAGCCAACGAAGTAGGTACAGTTACCGAAGGTAAATATGCTGATATCATTGCAGTAAAAGGAGATGTTTTACGGCATATTAGTCTTTTGCAAAATGTAGATGTCATTATTAAACACGGAAAGCAATATAAATAAAACCTGAATAATAGTTATAGTGTCATCATCCAGTTACGTTGCAAATGTTTGAATTTGCGAAGTTCTTTGCGTAAAATGGGTATAAATTCTTTACCGTTACTTTCGGTCTGCTCAAGACGTTCACAATTCTTATAAAGCCGGTTAGTAATATGTATCAAAGAGTTTGCAAGCTTTATACGATCATCCTGAAAAACTTGATTTTCAGCATTGATTATTTGAGGTGCGAGTGCGTCAGATTGCCTAACAATATCTCCGGTAAAATAAATATGAGGATCTTCACTGCCATGGTCTTGCAATGAAGCCATATCATATATCATGTAGTTTGAAATACTTCGCGAAAGCTTAAATATTTCAAGAGCTTTTTTATATAATCTTTTATTTCGTGGCTGCAATCTCATAACAATTTCTTTCTCAAAAATACTGCTATTTTTATTATTTTTTACTTTGATTTTAAGGTTAATTGGTTAATTTGCTTTAAATTTTAATAATAATTATTGTTTTTTATTTAAAATGAAAGTAGACTTAACAAATCAGGAAATATTACAATGCCTGCAACAAAACGCAAGATTATCTAATGCCGAAATAGGAAGAAAAGTAGGATTAAGTTCTCCTGCTGTAGCCGAAAGAATAAAAAAAATGGAAGACTTTGGTATCTTAAAAGGATATCGGGCAGAAGTGTCTTATGCTAAAATAGGCTATCAGTTAAAAGCAATTGTTACCCTTCGTGCATTTATGGGTCGCTTAAAACCATTCCTTTTAAAAGTATCCGAATTTAGAGAAGTATTAAATTGTTACCGTATTACAGGTAATGAAAACATAATAATGGAAGTTGTATTGAAAGACCAAATACATCTGCAAGAATTTATAGATAGATTAATACCCTATGGAGAAGTTAAAACACATATAATTCTCTCTAACCTTATAAAGAGTAATCCTATTACCGCTTCGTCTGATATATAGAACTATTATAAATTTTTGGCATGAGATTTGTTTATATTACAATAGATGAAATAAGGAATCATCTACAACTTGTGTGAGGACATTGGTAAGGGAAACTATACTAAAGAGAGTGCAAGGAATAGATAAAAAAGCCCATAGAAATATGGGCTTTTTTATGGATTATCGTTAAGGTTATTAAACAAACGCACAAAAAAATTTAATTTCTTAATGTTACAATTTTTAAGAACTGTTTTCCTACATCAAGCGGGGTTGATTTCGGGTATTTATTGTCTCGCAAGAGGATGCTTATGATATGTTTTTGCATCCAAACGCTTCAGTTTTCGTGGAATTTGAAGTTTCACTCTAAATCATGAGGTGTAAATTCTTTAGTACTATATTTTATAAGTTTTAAAGAAAAACATTTATTTAATTAATAATCAAGTGTTTTGTGATTAAATTAAGCTAAAAACCACTTGCAGAAACGGGTACATAATAATTTTAATGTTTTTTTTAAGAGTATATTCTTTACTTTTTTAGTACTTTTTGTAAGTTATATAACATAGCATGACTTTAAATTTTCTTAAAAAGGGCATTACCATAATTTGGTTACTATGTAGTACAATTTCATTGTGCAGCGCGCAGCATTCTTTTAATTTTAAGACAGGGATAGTTATAGACTCGCTAGCTATTCCATCATCAAATACTACTTTTAGCATCTATTTACCGACGACTTTTGATCCAAATAAAAACTGGCCAATATTGTTGGGTTTTGATTCTTCTGGTAAAGCGAGTACTATCACTCATTTGTATAAAGCGGCTGCCGAAGAACAAGGCTATATAGTAGCAATTAGTAACTTCTCTGAAGATTTACAAGAGAAGAAAAAAAACAACTATGTTACTACATTTATACATCATATTTTCTCTCTTTTACCAATTCAAAAGAACAGAGTTTATGCGACAGCGATATATGAAAGTGCAAAATTAGTGAGTTTATTACCTGTTTTTTACGCTAATGATATTTTTGGTGTACATGTAATAGGAGACAGTTACTTTTATGATTCCAGTATAAAAATTAGAAAAACATTTTCATATTTGGGTACTGTTCATATTCATAATTTTAGATATAAAGATTTTTTAAAGAATAAAGATTATTTGAAAAGAAAAGCAGTACGAGCAGATATTTTTTCTTATGAAGGAACATCTGAATTGCCCGACACAAACCTCCTCTCAAAAGCACTTTCAACGTTTACACTACATGCAATGGCTGCAGGAAGAATGGCCAAGGATTCCTTATGGATTCAAAATTTGTACCAGCAAAATCTAAAACAGATAGAGACTAATCTTGCTAATAGCGGTTTTTTAGAGGCTTTTGACGAAGTAAAGCGTATACGCGAAAACTTTAAATCGTTTTTTAATACAGATCATCTAAAAACGAAGCAAAAAGAAATTAAAAAACGTAAAGAGTATAAGAAACAGAAACGGTTACAAAATAAATATCTCTATAGAGAAAACTTTCTTAGGCTTACTTATTTATTTTCGCTGGACGAGGATGTAGAGTTAAATAGCTACGAAAACCTTGACTGGTGGCAATATCAGGTATCAGAATTAGACAGTTTAGTGACTAAAAAAGAAAAATATGCAAGTGCTATGGGATATAGAATGAAGGGATACTTAACGCATCTTGTTCATGAATACAAAATGACACACGTAGAAGAGCGTAAAAACTTTGAGAAGATACTGTTCCTTAATATCTTAAGTACTATAGTCGACAAAAAAGATTTTGACTCATATAGAACCATAATTTCGATGAGCGCAGTTGATCAAGACTATGAAACTGCATTATTCTATTTAGAAAAATTACTTCAAAATGGTTATCAAGATTTTGAAAAGTTATATGACATAGAAGGTACATTAGCCTTAAAAATGTCCAAAGAATATAACAAATTAATAAAAAAACACCTTGGGAAGTCTAAGTTCTTCTTTTCAGAATAAGTTGAAACTTCGATTTTTTGTGTACTTAATCGATTTTTTTATGTTTTTTATCGTAATTTTTTTTGACTTTACATTTTTTTTACATTACATTTACATCAATATAAAATACTTGATGTATTAACCATAATTAACATTTTAAATCGTGCTATGTTACGATTTTGAAATATTAGTTTGGAATACGTCAGGGATGAATTAGGTGTGAGGACATTAGTCTATAGACCTCAAATCTTGAAACTAAAGAGAGTGCGTAATTTGCCCCAGAACATAAGCGTCTTATCAAAGACGCTTTTTTTTTGTAAAGTTTTGCTACGTAATCAAAGATGCTCTATTAAAGCTTTGGTATCCTTACAGTATAAATTGTTTTTAGAATTAAAAGGTAATTTTGTTCGATACACCATCAGTTTTTCATGGTTATACTCATTCTCGGTTTACACGGAAATTGCTCATATTTGTTAAAAATATGTGTATTTGGTCGATTATATTTGTATTTAATCTTTTTTATTCCTTATATTAGTACTATTACAAAGAGATGCTGATGCTTCTTTTAAAATTGTTGTTCAGGTGGTTATGACGATAATTATAGGAATAAGAATTTGAGAAACATTGAGGAAAAATTTTGTGTGAGGACATTGGTTAAAAGACCCTAAATCTATAAACTGAAGAGAGTACATAATTTTCCCGCCCCAAAACAAATAGAATAAAAAAAACGTCCCGAAAATCTCGGGATGTTTTTTTATGGATTAGTAGGCACTATTAAATGTGGAATATTTTCGAGCTTCCAATCAATAACTAGTCCTTTGGCTAACGACCTAGCTATTTCGGATCCGTACAAATACTCACATAAATACAAAGCGGCTTCAAAACTTTTAGCACCGCCTGCAGATGTAATATATTTTCCATCATGAACAAATAGTACTTCTTTTCTAATATCTAATTCAGGAAACATAGCTCGCATCTTATCTATATCAGTCGGAAATGTGGTAGAAACAATACCTTCCAATATCCCCGCTTTAGCAAGAACAAAGGCCCCATCACAATGTGAAGTCATAAAAGTAGCTGTTTTGTCAACTTTTTGTACAAAATCAATCATGGCTTTATCATTCAAATCTGTATCTAAGTGATGCTCTGCACTTGGGATCACAAGGATATCAATTTTAGGAACTGAATCTTTTATATAATTATAATCAGGAATAATTCTTACGCCTTCAAAAGTTGTTACAGCATCATCTGTATTAGCCACAGTAAAAACATTCATTTGTTTTATGTTTTCACGATACTGTGTATGTTGAAAAATATCGAAAGGAGCAGTAAATTCTGTATTGTACGTACCATCCATAATAAGAAAAGCTACATTATATCGATTGGATTCTAATTTGGGAAACGTTTTTTTCTTTACTTTAGTTGCTTCTTTAGCAAGATCTGTTAATCCTTCTCTTTTTGTTTCTGTACAACTTGATACTACTAGTACTGCGAGAATAAAAAGCAAGTTTTTCATTGTGCTTGGCTTTGTTAGTTGTTTGTAATTCTTTTTTCGTTAGTTAATTTATGTTTTACCAAGTATAGTAAAAATAGCGCTAGGATAGCTATTGATGCCATAATGCCCCAGCTATAATCATATCCAAAGTTAGCGATAAACTGCATCCCCGAGTTGTGTCCAAAAATATGGGCTGCAGAAAATGACATACTGTACAACCCCATATATGCACCTTGTCTTCCTTTTTTTGCCCTGTCTAAGGCAAATGCATTTCCAAACGGAAATGCAATCATCTCTCCCAAAGTAGCCATGATCATTCCAAGTACGAGAATTCCTGCCCATGGAGTAATCAACAAAAGTAAAAAACTAATAGCTGTAAGCACCAAGCCGTTAATTACATTTCCGGTTTTTGAAATATTGGTTTTTTCTAAATAGGCGATTAATGGCATTTCAAAAAGAAAAATGAGTGCTCCATTAAGAGCTAATAGTAAACCTATTTTTTCTTCGGTTAATTGATGAATTTCTTTGTAATACAAAGGTATTGTCGAAAAATATTGTACAAATATAAATCCAAATAAGGCCAATGCGATTAAAAATATTACATAGGTGCTATCACGATAAGCAGGCACTGGGTTGTCAATAATCACTTCTTTATCGAGCTCTTTTGTCTTCTTAGGATTTAACGTTTGAATCATTACAATCCCAGCGATAATACAGGTTACACCGTCTACCCAGAACAATCCATAATATCCTAATGAGGCAATGATAAGACCTCCTAATGCTGGTCCTGCAGAAAATCCCAAATTAATTGCCAGGCGAATAAAAGTTAGAGACCTGGTTTTGTTTTCTGGTTTGCTATACGCGCTAAGGGCTACAAAAAAAGCAGGGCGGGCAGTATCTGCTATAGCAATAAGTATAAAAAAACTTATACAAATACTCCAAAAACTTGTAAAAAACTGGATTGCAATAAAAGATACTCCGGTTAAAAACAAAGAACCCAAAATAACTTTGTAATATCCAATTCTGTCACTTAATCTTCCGCCAAGCCATGCTCCAAAAAAAGACCCTAGTCCATAGCTGGTCATTACCCAGCCCACTTGTTGTAAAGAAAAATTAAGGTCATCTGTTAGGTATAATGATAAAAACGGAATCACCATGGCCCCGGCTCTGTTGATAAGCGTTATAAGTGCCAACCACCAAACTTCTTTGGATAACCCGGAAAAAGAGTCGATATAACGGAGTAAAATTCTTTTCAAGAAAGTGATTGTTTGTGCTGATTTTCTTAAATAGTTGGTAAAAGTAGTTTTTTATCCACTATATGCGTACAATTTTGACTAAATTAATGAGTTAACTAATTGTAAATTGTACTTTTGCAAAAAAAAGAAAAATGTATAGGTTATTTGTTTTATTATTATTTTTCTTTGGAAACGTCTTGGCTCAGGATTCTTCTGATATTAAGAGGATATTATCATTTCAAGATCAGCTTAATAGAGAGTTTGCCGCTGAAGAAACCTCTCCCTTAACTCCGAAAGATCTGAAAGAATTTCAATCACTTGATTTTTTTAAAATTGACACTTCGTTTTGTGTTCGAGCAAAATTTGTGCGTACTCCCTATGAAACACCTTTTATTATGAAAACTACAAATGGAAGTGAGCCTCTGTATGTTAAATATGGTGAAGCCCACTTTGTTCTTCAAGAAAAAGCATGGGTATTGCATATATATCAAAATCAAGGTCTGACTACGCAACTAGAATATGAGAATTATCTATTTCTTCCTTTCACAGATCAAACAAATGGAGAAACAAGTTATGGAGGAGGACGTTTTATAGATCTCAAAATTCCTAGTGGGGATCAGATTTTAATCGATTTTAACACAGCATACAATCCGTATTGTGCATATAATGACCGATATTCTTGCCCTATTCCTCCTGAAGAAAATAACGTAAACATTAAGATTATGGCGGGGGTTAAAAAATATACGAAGCATCCAGAAAATGAATAATAAAAAAGTGCTAAAATCATCTTAGCACTTTTTTATTATTCATTTTCATGTATTTAGAACTTATATACCGCTCCTAATACAAATGAAGAAAGGCTTTTTGTAACCTCGCGATCATTGTCTATGAACGAATCTTCAGATGCAGCGTCTAGTCTTACTTCAGGTTTAAGTGTTAAGTTGCCGATATCGTAACTACCTGTAAGTGTAGCAGCGATAACACTACCATCAAGCTCATTATCAAGACCGATAACACCGGTTAGACCACCATTGTACACGGCAAAATATTCTCCTCTTAATCCTAAAGTAAATTTTTCTGATGTTTTATACTGTGGGTATAGGGCAACGCCATAAAACCCCGACGAATCACCATCTTCTTGAGGTTCTGTAGATAAATAAGTAGAGTTTATACCAAGGTAGAAGTCTTCAGAAACATCCCAACCTGTAGTAAGGTCAACTTGAAATGTAGGTCCAACCTCGCCCGGTTCACCTTCATTGCCATATCTGAAATTAAGAAAAGCACTTCCGCTATCAGCGGCATAGCCCAATTGAGCACCAACAATATAAGTATCAAAAGGATTACTTTCTGTATAATCGGTTGGATTCATTATGGCTAACATCGCTGACCATTTGTCGTTAAGTGCAAAATCTGCTTTCAGACCTGTATGCGAAAAAGGACCATAAGAAAACATATAAGATGTAGAGTAGTTAAAATTTCCAGTTGGCGAAATCACTTCATATCCAAGAAAAGTATTAAAATTACCTAACGTTAGTTTTACACTTTCTGAAACATTCCAATAGGCATATAATTGGTTAACAATCTGAGCGGAACCATCAGATAAAAATACAGCATCTTCTCCTCTTGGACCAAATACAAGGTCAGCGACAAAACCTGCTTTTTCTCCTTCGTATCCCAAAATTAGATTAGCCATCCCTAGTGCAAAACCAGATTGATTGGCAAAAGAGGTTCCTGGTGCGATAAATGTTTCGTCTGTAGTGGGATCGGCATCAAAATCGTCAGCCTTGTTCGGAGCGGTGATATTATATCTGTAATATCCATCTACAGATCCATTGACTGAGAAGTTGTCGAACCATTTTTTTTCCTCTTCTTGTGGTTCTTCTTGTGCCATAGTGGTGAAGCTTGCAAAAGTTAAGGCAACAAGGCTTACTTTTTTAAAAAGATGTGTTACGGTTTTTGTTTTCATAATAAACATTAATTATAGAAATTGTTTTTAATTGGAACCGTAAAACTATGTTAAAAGAATATGAACCCAATAAAAATTAGGGTATCGATGTTTATTTTTATGTTTTTTTAATTTTAAACCCCAAAAAAATTAGGGTTTATTGTTTATTAAGCTAAATTTTAAGAATTTAAAAGTGTGTTTTTAGCCATGTTGAATCTATTTTAAAGTTTTTTAGGTAGAAGAATAAAAAACTTTAATGTTTTTGTAGAAATTTCAATACTAAAGGTACTACATGTCTAATTTAATGCCTGATTGCCTTTTTCTTCGGTCCTAATTCTATAGGTGTTTTGAATATCTGAAACAAAAATTTTGCCATCACCTACTTCTCCGGTTTTGGCAGCTTCAATGATTGCTTGTATTGTTTTTTCTTCAAACTCATCTGATACAACTATAGAAATATACCTACGTTGAATGTCTGAAGTACTATAGCTAATTCCGCGATAGACTTTTCCTTTTTTTTCATTACCAATACCCGTAACGTCCCAGTATGTAAAAAAATTAACCCCAATATCATGCAAATTATCTTTCACGTCTTTGAATCTTGATTTACGAATGATTGCTTCAATCTTTTTCATGAGTATTTAAATTTAGAATAAGTGTATTCAAAACAGCAACAAGAGCGTTTTTTATTATTTTGTAATGAATATTCCTAAAAATACAGCTAATATTCCTAAAACAAAAGAACCTATTGTGTAAATCAAGAAACTGGAAATATCTCCATTTTTGAGCAAAATATGATTTTCGTAAGCGAACGAAGAAAAGGTAGTAAAACCACCACAAAATCCTGTGGATAGTAATAACACGGTGTTTTGGGATAATGAATTGGTTTTTAAGGATAGTCCAAGAATTATTCCTATAAGTAAACTGCCGATAATATTTACTGTAAAAGTACCGTAAGGAATGTTATAATGGTTATGATTAAGAATTTTGCTTATTAGATAGCGGGCAACACTTCCGGTTCCTCCGCCAATAAATACTAAAAGTAATTGTTTCATTAATTAAAATGATTAAAAAAAGCTGCACTTGAATTTACATTCAAAATGCAGCTTTTAGATCATATTTCCTATTGTATCGGGACATAAATTTCTGTAATCCATTCAGCAGGGTTTGGCTGCAACCCTGGATCTGTTTTATATACCTCAAAAGTGGGGGAATCTTCATTAGGTTTCAAGTTATTTTCTGTAATATACTTATATGCTGATTCCCAAGCTTCTTTTAAGTTTGCATAATCTCCTTTCAGGGTAGTTTTAACTACTTTCTGTTTTGGTAATAAATCACAACTAACCATGCTTTCTTTTGGGGTTACCACTTTTTCTCTTGTAGGAATAGCGGAAGCAAAAATAGTAGTGCCCTGTTCTTCATTAAACTCGGTATATAAAGTAAATGGCATACCAGTCTGCGGAAGATTATTTTGTTTCATATACGTTTTTACTGCAGGTAACATTTGGGCCATTTTTTCAGCCATTTCTGCAATAGAGGATGTTGTGGCTGTATACATATAAAATCCACCTTCATGTTCTGTAACTCCATCAACATTAATTGAATATTCTTTCATTTTTTCTTTTGAATATGCATCCAGTTTTTCAAGTCCTCTTTGATACATAGGTCTTAGCATTTGAGAAACAGTACTGTCTTGAGTGGCCCAAAACGCTTTTTCCATAAAAGACTGAGTGCCTTTCATACCCCAAGTAACTTTTGTCTTATTCCCTTCGATTTTCTCAAATTTCCAATACACATCACTTTTACTTTCTCCCATTGGAGTAATAAAAGTTATATTTTGATCTATGCTTGTAAACGGAGAAACTTTTTTAGTCTCCATTTTACCATCTCCCTGCGTTTCACTTTTCCAACTGTAAGAGGCACCTTCACCACTTGTTTTTTCTGGGTATTCCATAATGAGATCATCAGAATCATCCATCCAAGGACCCCATTTCTCCCAGGTTTTATATTCGTTTACTGTACTAAAAAGTAGCTCATCGGGTGCATCAATTACTCTGCTTTCTTCAACCTGAAAAGCTCCATCGATTGTAGCAACATATACTGCACCGCCTATAACGACTAATAATAAAAGAAAAAATAAATACTTGATTATTTTCATGTTAGTTAGTTTAGATTGTTTGATTAGCTAATATAACTAATTTTTGCATCCTTTTATTTTGTTACATTTGCCAAAACAATAAATACTCAATAATGAAACTCAATAGAATATTATTTTTTATTGCTATTACTAGTATGCTAATAGCATGTAAAAAAGATCCTAAAGTGCAGGATCAGGTTGATCAACAAGAACAAGAAGCTGTAGAAGAAAAATTTGATTATGTTGTAGAGCAGTTTGCAGATCTTAAAATTCTTAGGTATCAAATTCCGGGATGGGATAATCTTACTTTGAAAGAACAAAAGTTGGTGTATTATCTAACTCAGGCAGGTTTAAGCGGAAGAGATATCATGTGGGATCAGAATTATCGGTATAACCTTAGAATTAGAAAAGCGCTTGAAAAAATATACACGTCATATGATGGAGATAAAAACTCAAAAGATTGGAAGGCTTTTGAGACCTATGTAAAGCGTGTTTGGTTTTCAAATGGAATACACCATCATTATAGTAATGATAAAATAAAGCCCGAATTTAGTAAAGATTATTTCAGCTCTCTTCTTGCTGCTACCGGTACAGAGATATCTAAGGAAGCGTATGAAGTTATTTTTAATGATAAAGATGCTAAAAAAGTAAATCAGGCCAAAGGAGTAGATAATGTAGCACTATCTGCCGTTAATTTTTATGGACCCCAGGTTACTAATCAAGATGTAACTTCATTCTATGGAAAAATGAAGTCTCCTAATCCGGATAAACCGTTATCCTTTGGTTTAAACTCTCAATTGGTAAAAGAAAATGGAATACTTAAAGAAAGAGTTTATAAATCAGGAGGATTGTATGGTTCTGCAATTGATGAAATTATCAAATGGTTAGACAAAGCTAAAGAAGTGGCCGAAAATGAAGCGCAAGGTGATGCTTTAGGCTTATTGATAGAATATTATAAAACAGGAAATTTACAGACCTGGGATGATTACAATGTAGCATGGACTGCTGCAACCGAAGGAAATATCGACTACATCAATAGTTTTATTGAAGTTTATAATGATCCATTGGGCTATAGAGGCTCTTATGAAACGATTGTACAGATCAAGGATTTTGATATGTCTAAGAAAATGGCTGTTTTGTCTGAAAATGCACAGTGGTTTGAAGATAATTCACCTTTAATGGATGAACATAAAAAAGATAGTGTAGTTGGGGTGTCATACAAAGTGGTAACTGTTGCCGGCGAGGCCGGTGATGCTTCTCCAAGTACGCCGATAGGAGTAAATTTACCTAATGCAAACTGGATAAGGGCAGCCGTTGGATCTAAGTCTGTTTCTCTTGGTAATATAATTAATGCCTATAATAATGCGGGTGGATCTGGTCGTTTAAAAGAATTTGTTCATGATGATGAAGAATTTGAGTTAGAAGAAAAATATGGTCAACTTGCAGATAAATTACATACCGCTTTACACGAGGTAGTTGGTCACGCATCAGGACAATTGAATCCTGGAGTTGGCGAAACTAAGGAAACGCTTAAAAATTATGCTTCTACTATGGAAGAAGGTCGTGCAGACCTAGTTGGGTTATACTACTTGATGGATCCAAAATTACAAGAATTAGGATTAGTTGAAGATTGGGAAAAAACAGGTAAAGCTGCATATGATGGATATATCAGAAATGGCTTAATGGGGCAATTAATACGTCTAAATCTTGGTGATGATGTAGAAGAAGCTCATATGAGAAACAGGCAATGGGTAAGCGCTTGGGCGTTTGAAAAAGGAGCTAAAGACAACGTTATTGAAAAAGTTACCAGAGATGGTAAGACCTATTATGATATTAAAGATTATAAGAAGTTGCGGGATATTTTTGGGCAGTTGCTGCGAGAAACACAACGTATCAAGTCTGAAGGTGATTACAAGGCAGCAGAAGCTTTGGTAGAAGGATATGGAGTAAAAGTTGATCAGGCGATTCATGCAGAAGTGTTGAAACGTAATGAGCAATTTACCTCTGCACCTTATAGTGGTTTTGTAAATCCCGTTTTAGTTCCAGAAATGGATGAAAATGGAGAGATTACTAAGATTAAGGTAACACAACCAGAAGATTTTGCTTCACAGATGCTAGACTATGGTAAAAACTATAACTTCTTGCCAGAAGTGAATTAGAGAATAGCATTTAAGAAATATATAAATCTCCTTGAAAACAAATCAAGGAGATTTTTTATAATTTCTAATTAGGAAATATTTCTAACAAAACAGTATTTACTTTATCTTACTTTTACTATGGCTTACGTATCTTCAGAAATTAGTTAGTACCTCTTTCTGCCAATTTTTACCTTATATTCTCTATGTTTCATATAATGGGATTTGGTTTATTGATTTACCCCTCAAAACTCTAAAAAAATAGAATGGCAATCCATACCTAATACAAGGTATTTTATTTTGCCGACAATATAGGTTTATATGAAATGTCTAGACTAAGAGTCTAATGGAATATGTTATACAGCAAATATGGTATTAAAGACCAAGGGGTATATTGTTTACTCGGGTTGTAAATATGTTTTTAATGCGAATAACAATATAATAAAGATAATAAATCCAATCAAAATAAATAAGCTTCCTTTGTAGTATTTGCGATGAAGCTTAAGATCCTTTCTATAGCTAAAAATCATTAAAATGATAAAAGCAACTACAAAAAAACCTGCAAATACTAACTGACCCTGACTAAACATATTTTGTTATTTTTACAGCAAAGATAATCTATAAAAATATACTGATGAAGGATAAAATTGCTGCCGTACAAGAATTCCATACTGCGTTTGAAATAGGATATAAAAATGAACCCGTTGCTGATCTGGGTGAAGCAAAAAATATGCTTCGATTTAATTTGATGAAAGAAGAAAATGAGGAATACTTAGAAGCGGCCCAAAATAATGATTTGGTAGAAGTTGCTGACGCATTAGGAGATATGTTGTATATTTTATGTGGTACAATAATCGAGCACGGGATGCAACATAAAATAGAGGAGGTGTTTAATGAGATTCAGCGTAGTAATATGAGTAAATTGGGAGAAGATGGCAGCCCGATTTATCGCGAAGATGGTAAAGTACTCAAGGGGCCGAATTATTTCAAACCCAATATCAAAGAAATTTTAGATCGATAAAAAAATCCCGAAGAGCATTCTTCGGGATTTTTTTTATTTAAAAGATGTGTACTTCTGAATTTGTAATTCAAAAGCTACACTTTATATCTCCAGCCAAAAGGATCTTCGGCTTTATTATATTGGATATCCATTAATGCTTTTTTGAAATGCGAAGCATATGAGTTTTCTTGTTTTGCTAATTCGTAATGCTCACCTTGGTAACCAAAAGCTTTGACAGGACTTATAACTGCTGCCGTTCCTGCTCCAAAAATTTCTTTCAAACTTCCATTTTTTGCGGCTGCGACTATTTCGCTAACTCTTACAGGTCGTACATCTACAGTGATCCCTTCTTTTTCAGCCAGAGCGATAAGGCTTTTACGCGTAACTCCATCAAGAATTCGATCACTTACAGGTGCAGTAAGTAAGGTATCGTTTACTCTGAAGAATACATTCATAGTCCCGGCTTCTTCCATAAATTCGTGGGTGTCAGCGTCTGTCCATATAATCTGTTGATATCCCTTTTCTTTTGCCAGCTTGGTTGGATAGAACTGCCCAGCATAATTACCAGCAGCTTTAGCGTATCCAAAACCTCCATTGGCCGAACGACTATATCGTTCTTCAACCAATACGCTCACTTCTCCGCTATAATAAGATTGTGCAGGAGAGCAGATAATTAAAAATTTATATTCATCGGCTTCAGATGCAGAAACACTAGCCTGAGTTGCAATAACAAAAGGGCGAATGTATAAAGAATTACCAAAACCAGGCTTAATCCAATCATTGTCCAGTTTTAGTAGTGTATTTAGTCCTTCAAAAAAATAGTCTTCTGGAAATTCTGGCATTGCCAAGCGCTCAGCAGATTTATTAATGCGATTATAATTTTCATCCGGCCTGAATAAAAAAGTATCTCCATGATCATCTTTATAGGCTTTCATTCCTTCGAAAACGGCTTGACCATAATGAAAAACACGTGAAGATGGTTCCATACTCAAAGGTCCATAAGGAACAATCTTAGGTGATTGCCACGCTCCATTACTATAATCGCAGACAAACATATGATCAGTAAAAATTTTTCCGAAATTAAGATTTTCAAAATCTACTTGTCCAATTTTAGATTCACTTACTTGATTAACTTCTAAGGTCTGCGAAATTGTATTTTTCATTTGACTTTTTTTAAGGTGATCACAATTAACTGTTGAGGTTATATTTCATTACATTTTGTCTGAAAAAATGTAAGAATACTAACAACCTATCTTACAATACACAAAAATACCCTTTTATTATAAAATAAGAATTCTTAAAATACGTAATTTTGTATTCTTAAACAATAATTATAGAATAATGAATAAATACATACTTTTTTTGATAGGATTGTTATCTGTGATGACTAGCTGTAAGGATAAAAATGAAGTTTCTATGCCTATTGATGGGATTATGATAGAAAATTATGATTCTTATGGTAAAAAGATTTCTGTAAATGAAGTGTATAGCAAAAATAGTAGTGAAAAAAAATATGAAAATCTTAAAATAGGTGATACCATTGATCTGGCGTTTACCAGTACAGTCAACGCTGTTTGTAAAGCTAAAGGATGTTGGATGAGAGTAGCTTTAAAGGATGATAAAGAAGCGATGGTAAAGTTTAAAGAGTATGGTTTTTTTGTTCCAAAAGACATAGAAAATGATACTGTCATCGTACAAGGAAAAGCATTTGTGAGCGAAGTATCTATTGAAGAACAGCGTCATTATGCAAGAGACGCAGGAAAATCGGAAGATCAAATTAATACTATTACAACTCCAAAGAAAACCTATTCGTTTATAGCAGATGGGGTTTTGATCAAGAAACAATGAAATCAGAATTAAAACGTGAAATTATTACAACTGCAGATGGTTCTACAACGATCCATCTGCCAGAATTAAATGAACATTATCATTCTAAGCATGGTGCGATTAATGAAGCACAACACGTATTTATTGAAAGCGGTTTTAATTATGTTCTGGATCAGAAAGATAATAAAGAGTTAGATATTCTTGAAATAGGATTTGGGACAGGGTTAAATGCTTTTATTACTTTTCTTAAAGCCGAAAAAAGAAAACAAAGTATTCATTATGTTGGTGTAGAAGCGTACCCTGTAGCTTTTGCTGAAGCAATCCTTATGAATTATTCTAAAGCCCTTTCGGTGCAGGAAAAAGAATCAGTTTTTGAAGCATTGCATGAGTCTGATTGGGAAATACCGGTTGAGATGACTCCAAACTTTATACTTACCAAGCGAAAACAATTATTTGCTGATATACACGATAAAGATGCCTTTAGTCTTATCTATTTTGATGCTTTTGGAGCTAGGGTGCAACCCGAGCTGTGGACTGTAGATATTTTTGAGAAGATGTACAATGCACTAAGATCTGATGGGGTATTGGTTACCTATTCAGCCAAAGGGAGTGTAAGACGCGCAATGCAACACGTAGGTTTTGAGGTAGAACGGCTTCCTGGTCCTCCCGGTAAACGTGAAATGCTAAGAGCAACAAAATTATAATTTTAAAAAGGGGATGTATTTAGCTTTTCTTTTTATAGAAAAATAAACGACTGTTAAACCTATAATAAAGCGATTGGTTTTGTAATAGAGTGATGGTATTTTGCATCAAATTATAAGAAAATGAAGGTTTTAATTACTGGTGCCACCGGCTTAATAGGCCAGGAAATAGTAAAATTGTGTCATCAATCAGGCATTGATGTTAATTATCTCACCACTAGTAAAAACAAATTACAAGATACAGCTAATTATAGAGGATATTTTTGGAATCCCAAACAGGGAGAGATTGATTCAGGATGCCTTGATAATGTTGAGGTGATTATTAATCTTGTAGGAGCCACTGTAGCAAAACGATGGACATCCTCTTACAAAAAAGAAATAATAGAAAGTAGAACAGTTACCACTCGTTTGCTTAGAGAGACGCTACAAAAGCGAAAAAATAGTACGGTGCGGCATATAATTTCGGCAAGCGCTATCGGGATTTATCCGGATTCATTTCAGAATTATTACATGGAAGATTCTCCTGAACGTGATACAGGTTTTTTAGGAGAGGTAGTAACTAAATGGGAGAACGCTGTCTCAGAATTTAAAACTTTAGGTGTAGAAGTTAGTATTTTACGCATAGGACTTGTCTTGTCTGAAAAAGGTGGAGCATATCCAAAAATAGCGAAGCCAATTCAATATGGTTTTGGAGCTGTTTTTGGAGATGGTAAGCAATGGCAGAGCTGGATACACTTAGACGATTTATCCCAAATGTTCATGTTTGTTCTGAAAGAAGAATTAAGTGGGGTATTTAACGCAGTGGCGCCTAATCCTGTTTCAAATAAAAAATTAACCTATACCATAGCAGATAGATTAAATAAAAAAATAATATTACCAAATGTTCCAAGATTCGCGCTAAAATTAATCTTAGGTGAGATGCATGTTATTTTATTTTCCAGCCAACGTGTGTGTAGTAAAAGAATTTTAACATCCGGTTTTGAGTTTCAGCATGAAAATATCGTTTCGGCAATCGATAGTCTGGTTCCTGAATAATTAAAAGAACCGATGCCATTAAGCATCGGTTCTTAACTAATTTATATAATCCGGAATGATTATGCTTTAGTAGCTTTAACACTAATTTTTAACTCGATATCATCATTGATAAACTTGTCTCCTAAATTATCAAAAACAGATTTCGAACCATAATTTACTCCCCATTCTGTACGGTTTATAGTAAATACTTCGGTATTTAGTGTCATATTATCTCCTTCAATTGCTGTAGTCGCTGGAAAAGAAATATTCTTTTTAACTCCTTTAACGGTTAAATTTCCTTCAAGATAGGTTTTTCCTTCCTTTTCATTGATTCCTGTAATTTCAAAAGAAGCAGTAGGATATTTTGCAACATTAAAAAAGTGATCTTCTTTATCTTCTCCTTCGCCTTTTAGATGTCCTTCAAGTGATGCTTTTTCTTCACCTTCAAGATCGGTTACAGTAATAGAAGTCATATCAATGGTAAACGATCCACTTTTTACGTTTCCATCTTCAACTTTTACAGCGCCATCTGCAAGGTTTAACTCACCGGTATGTTTACCGGTAGGCTTTATTCCGGTCCATTCAATAGTACTTGCAGTAGGATCTACGTTGTAGGTAACTGCAGCTGCCGGAGCTTCTTTTACTTCTTCTGCTGCTGCGGCTTCAGTTTCGTTCTTTTTTTCGCTCTTACAAGAGAAAACTGAAAAGATTAAAGCTGTTACAGCTAGGATGTTGATTAATTTGGTTTTCATAAATAACAGTTTTATGGGTTTTTAAACGTGTCAAAATTATTTTTTTGTAAAAGAAACACTCTTAAATATATACTAAAATATTCCTGTGACATTATGACATTAATTCAAAAATGGCAGTACTTTTGCTACTTCAAAATCAAAACTTATAAAAGGTACATGTTACATGAGTAAGAAAAATAAAAATACTGAAGATGTAAAAGATCAGGTAGAAGAAGTACTTGATTCGCCTGTTGAGGAAACACAGACCGAAGAGGTAGATGCTGAAACACAGCTTAAAGAAGAACTCGGAAAAGAAAAAGATAAATTCTTGAGACTTTTTGCTGAGTTCGAAAATTATAAAAAACGTACTTCTAAAGAGCGTTTAGAATTATTCAAGACTGCTAGTCAGGATGTTATTCAATCTATGTTGCCAGTGCTTGATGATTTTGACAGAGCTTTAAAAGAAATAGAAAAATCAGAAGATAAAGACCTTATCAAGGGAGTTGAATTAATTCACAATAAATTAAAAGAAACCCTGAAAAGTAAGGGGTTGTCTGAAGTAGAGGTTGCTGCTGGCGACACTTTTAACGCAGATGATCATGAGGCAATAACACAGATTCCTGCTCCAAGCGATGATTTAAAGGGTAAAATTGTTGATGTTATAGAAAAGGGATATAAACTGGGTGATAAAGTGATACGTTTTCCAAAAGTAGTGACTGGTCAATAATATATTATGAAAGAAGATTTTTACGACATATTAGGTGTAAGCAAAGGTGCTACTGAGGCAGAGATCAAAAAAGCATACCGAAAAAAAGCTATTGAACATCACCCAGACAAGAATCCTGGTGATAAAACTGCTGAAGAAAAGTTTAAAAAGGCTGCCGAGGCATATGAAATCTTAAGTGACCCGGATAAAAAAGCGCGTTACGATCAATATGGTCATCAAGCTTTTGAAGGTGGTGGCTTTGGCGGCGGAGGCATGAATATGGATGACATATTTAGTCAGTTTGGAGATATCTTTGGCGGAGGCGGTTTTGGCGGCTTTGGCGGTGGAGGCGGAAGACAACGTCGAACCAAAGGGAGTAATCTTCGTATCCGAGTAAAACTTACCTTAGAAGAGATTGCAACCGGTGTAGAAAAGAAAATCAAAGTTAAGCGAAAGATTCAAGCTCCTGGTACTACCTATAAAACTTGTAGTACTTGTAATGGCACAGGGCAGGTCACCAGAATTACGAACACCATTCTAGGAAGAATGCAAACGGCAACCACATGTTCTACTTGTGGCGGTGCTGGTCAATCTATAGATCATCAACCTGCTGGGGCTGATGCTCAAGGTTTAAAAGTGTCTGAAGAAACGGTTAGTATAAAAATTCCTGCTGGAGTAGAAGAAGGGATGCAATTAAAAGTATCAGGAAAAGGAAATGAAGCCCCGGGTAATGGAATAGCCGGAGATCTTCTGGTTGCCATAGAAGAGCAGGATCACCCTTTCTTACAAAGAGAAGGAAACAATTTACATTATGATCTGTATATAAGTTTTTCTGAAGCTGCTTTAGGAGCATCAAGAGAAATTGACACGGTAACTGGTAAAGTTCGCATTAAGATTGAAGAAGGAGTACAAAGTGGAAAAATTTTAAGGCTAAGAGGCAAAGGTATCCCAAGTATTAATGGATATGGCAAAGGAGATCTTTTAGTTCATGTAAATGTTTGGACTCCTAAGACATTAAATAAAGAACAAAGAGATTTTTTCGAAAGAATGGCCAAAGATGATCACTTTATGCCAAATCCTGATAGTGAAGAAAAATCATTTTTTGAAAAGGTGAAAGACATGTTTTCTTAATAAATTTAAATGAGTTATCAGATCAGTAATCATTTGTCTTTATTAACTTTTGATTAGGAAAAATTCGTATATTTGAAACATCACTAATTTATTTAGTGATAATTTTTCTTTTTCATAGCAATTTTTTTCCCATCCTTAATACTTGTATTTAGGGTGGGTTTTGTTTTTCTACTAAAAGCGTATAAGTTTTTGATTTATGAATATGATTATTTCTCAATTATTATTTTAACATAATTAGTATAAGTTTTTAAGTTTTCGTATCATTCGGGTTTTATATAAAGTATAACAATATCATTAGTATTTATGACTAATCTTTTAGAGGTAAGGCAAGCCACAAAACGATTTGGAACCTTTACTGCTCTTAATAATGTTTCTATACAGGTGCCAAAAGGAAGTATTTTTGGATTGTTAGGACCAAACGGAGCTGGTAAAACTACATTAATCAGGATCATTAATCAAATCACATTACCTGATGAAGGAACTGTATTATTAGATAATGAGTTGTTAAAACCAGAACATATTAAAGATATTGGATACCTACCCGAAGAAAGAGGGCTTTACAAATCTATGAAAGTCGGTGAGCAAGCCTTATACCTAGCACAACTAAAAGGGCTTAGTAAAAAAGAGGCTAAAGAACGTCTCAAATATTGGTTTGATAAATTTGAAATTACACATTGGTGGAACAAAAAAATACAAGAACTTTCTAAAGGTATGGCACAGAAGGTTCAGTTTATTGTTACCGTACTCCACAGGCCTAAACTTTTAATATTTGATGAACCATTTAGTGGTTTTGATCCTATTAACGCCAATGTAATCAAAGACGAAATTTTACAATTGAGAGACGAAGGCTCTACCGTTATATTTTCTACCCATAGGATGGAAAGTGTAGAAGAATTATGTGATCATATTGCACTGATTAATAAGTCTAAAAAAATATTGGATGGCAAACTCTCAGACATCAAAAGAGCATATAAATCAAATACTTTTGAGGTCGGACTTTCAACCGAGAATACTAAAGACCTCTATCAAACTCTTGATGAAAAATTTAAAATTACTCCCGCAGATTTTAAAACAATTGATGATCAGCTAAAAGTAAAAATAACCCTAGACCAAAATACGTCATCAAACGATTTACTTTCATTTTTATCCGACAAGGCGCAAGTAATGCGTTTTAACGAAGTGATACCAGGAGTGAATGAAATATTTATTAAAACGATCACAGACAATGAATAATCTAAAGTTAATTATAAAAAGAGAGTTCATAGCCCGTGTACGCAACAGAACATTTGTGGTAATGACTTTTTTAAGCCCTTTAATATTTGTAGGGATGATTTCGTTAATTGCATGGTTGGCTACGCTCAATAATGATGAAGTTCGTGAAATAGCTTTTTTTGATGAAACAGGATCATTTATTTCAGATTTTAAGAGTTCAGATCAAATTAACTATATTGATTATAGTAACCTGACATTAAACAATGCCAAAGATTCGGTAGTACTTAAAAATCTTTATGGGTTGTTGTATATCCCCAAAAAGCAATCAAATGTAGAATTAGCAAAGTCGATACAATTTTATGCCGATGAAGCACCCAATATCTCTATTCTCAATGATATAGAAAAGGTAATTGCCAATAAGTTAACAAACCAAAATTTTGAAGACAAAGGTTTAGATCTTAATATAATAGAAAATTCTAAAGCCAAGGTCAATATCCAAATAGAGAATTTTTCTGGAGAGAAAACCTCTAAAATGTCTAATTATGTTAAAATGATTTTTGGAGGCGCAGCTGGATATTTTTTGATGATGTTTATTATTATCTATGGTAATATGGTGATGCGTTCTGTAATTGAAGAAAAAGCAAATCGTATCATCGAGATTATTATATCCTCTGTAAAACCTCTACAGCTAATGATGGGTAAAATTTTAGGAACATCCCTTGCAGGAATTCTTCAATTTGCGATTTGGATTCTATTAGGCGGGATTCTATTAACGATTGCTACCTCATTTTTTGGAGTAGATCCGCAACCGGTAGGTGTAGATGCATCGATGGCCATGCAGGAAAGTAATCAAGAAGACATACAATTAATACTTCAGGATATCCTAAAGCTTCCGCTTCTAACCCTGATCACATCATTTCTGATCTATTTTATCGGTGGATATTTCTTGTACAGCTCAATTTATGCTGCGATAGGAGCCGCAGTTGATAGTGAGACAGATTCTCAACAGTTTATGTTGCCTGTTATTTTACCCTTAATGTTAGGGATTTATGTAGGATTTTTCTCAGTGATTGAAAACCCTCATGGTACAATTTCGACTGTATTTTCAATGATACCGCTAACTTCGCCAATTGTAATGCTAATGCGAATTCCTTTTGGCGTTCATTGGTGGGAAGTCTTAATCTCTATTATGCTATTGATTGGAAGTATTATCTTTATCACATGGTTGGCAGGAAGAATCTATAGAGTAGGGATATTGATGTATGGAAAAAAACCAACCTACAAAGAATTGTTTAAGTGGTTAAAGTATTAACATTATGATGTTTCAAGAAGAGATTACAGAACAGGTTAAAGATGTAATCCAGGAAGATATTTGGGGAGCCATCAAAGACTTTTTAGGATATGAAATTTTTCATATTGGTACTGATAAGGCTCCTATAGTTCTAACGGTAGGGTTATTGATATTCACCATTGTAGTATTATTAATTACAACGACACTTTTAAGAATTACGCGTAGGATCATCGGAAAAAAACTTCGGCAAGAAGATCAAGCCAAGTTTGATTCTGTATTTTCATTCTCAAAGTATTTCATATATCTTATTGTTATATTTTTTGCTTTAGATAGTATTGGGTTTAATATCACGGCGGTATTTGCAGCTTCAGCTGCTTTATTAGTTGGTGTTGGTCTTGCATTACAGACATTAATCCAGGATATCTTATCCGGAATATTTATCTTTATAGATAAGACTGTTCATGTAGGCGATATTATTGAACTGGATGATAAAGTAGGTCGGGTAGAAGAAATTAAGCTTAGAACTACACGTGCAGTAACCATAGATAATAAAGTTTTGATCATTCCTAATCACATGTATTTGACGTCTACACTATATAATTGGACTCAAAATGGTTCGGTTACAAGAGAGTCTGTAACCGTTGGGGTAGCTTATGGTAGTGATACTCAATTAGTCAAAGAATTGTTGATTAAAGCAGCATTATCTAATGAGAATACTTTGAAAGAACCACCGCCGGTAGTACTGTTTACAGATTTTGCTGATAGCTCATTAAATTTTAAGCTTGTGTTTACCATTAGTGATAGTTTTCAGGCAGGAATCCTGAGAAGTGAAATCAGATTTGAAATTGATCGTTTGTTTAGAGAGCATAATATTTCTATTCCTTTTCCTCAAAGAGTGGTTACTATGGTTAAAGAGAATGAAGATAACTAGTAATAAAAAATAATATATACTCCCCAAAGATGAGAAATAAGGATCTGGTTTTTATATGCATATTTTTATGTGCAATTTGTATTAGATCCCAAGAAACTGACTTAGCCAGGATTGAGTATGCTTATATTCCGCAAGCTAATAGTGATAATGTCTATAGCCGCTTTAGATTTTCTGCTAATTATCCTATTAAAATGAAAGAAGAAGGAACATATTTTGTGATTTCAACACAGTATAGGCATAATAATTTACAAATTGGTGATGAGCTGGTTTTTGAAGAGGGTGGAGATTTAAACGTTTTCCAGACGTTTGGTTTGGAATTAGGGTATACCTTTAAAATGAAAAAAAATTGGAGATTTGGAGCTAAACTAGGATCCCAAATATCATCAAACTTTGAAGGTTCTGGCATAGAAAGTGACGATTTCAGATATGGCGTTTCAGTATACTTTGTTAAAAGCTATAAAAATAAAAATGCACCCAAAACATCTCGATTAATAATAGGATTACGATATGCTACCCCGGCCAGTATTAATTTTCCGTTACCTATAATTAATTATTTTAAAAGATTTCATCCTAGTTGGTCATATTCAGTTGGGACCCCCAAAACAAGCATCAAATATTTTTTTAATGAAAAAAATACGCTTCAGGCTTTCGTAGGTTTGGATCGTTTTTATGGTAATTTACAGAATAACAGAACGTTTGTAGATGAAAATGGAGAGATCAAAGTAGCAGAAAATGCTTCTATGCTCAATATCATGGGAGCTTTAGGATATGAATATTATTTTACGGAACACTTATTGTTCTACACCTATGCAGGATATACATTAAGTAATGAAATTCGTCTACGAAATGCAGATCAAGAAAATGTATTTAATATTAATGAAGAAAATACATTTTATTTTCGTAGCGGAATTAAACTAAAAATATAATGGCAAAAATATTAGTGATAGAAGACGAGGCAGCGATCAGAAGAGTCTTAGTTAAAATTTTATCTGAAGAAAGTGATAAATATGAAGTTTTTGAAGCTGAAGATGGTCTTTTAGGAATTGAGAAAATTAAAAATGAGGATTATGATTTGGTACTTTGTGATATAAAAATGCCAAAAATGGATGGAGTAGAAGTATTAGAAGCAATAAAGAAGATCAAACCCGAAATTCCTATTGTGATGATTTCCGGGCATGGAGATCTGGATACGGCTGTAAACACCATGCGATTAGGAGCGTTTGATTATATTTCAAAACCACCAGATTTAAATCGTTTACTCAATACTGTTCGTAATGCTTTAGATAGAAAAGAACTTGTTGTAGAAAACAAGAGACTCAAGAAAAAAGTCTCTAAGAATTATGACATGATCGGAGAATCTAAAGCTATCTCTGATATCAAAGATATTATCGAAAAAGTTGCCGCAACAGATGCACGCGTATTGATTACGGGGCCTAATGGTACCGGAAAAGAACTCGTGGCGCATTGGATACACCAAAAAAGTGAACGTTCGGCTGGTCCTATGATAGAAGTTAATTGTGCAGCAATTCCGGGAGAATTAATAGAAAGCGAACTTTTTGGGCATGTTAAAGGTGCATTTACATCGGCCAACAAAGATCGAGCAGGTAAGTTTGAAGCGGCTAATGGAGGAACTATTTTCTTAGATGAAATTGGCGATATGAGTCTATCAGCACAGGCTAAAGTATTGAGAGCACTTCAAGAAAATAAAATACAGCGTGTAGGTAGTGATAAGGATATTAAAGTAAATGTACGGGTGGTTGCCGCAACAAATAAAGATCTCAAAAAAGAAATTGCCGACAATAAATTTCGAGAAGATCTATATCATAGATTGGCTGTAATTTTAGTAAAAGTACCGGCACTTAATGATCGAAGAGAAGATATCCCGCTATTAGTAGATTATTTTGCCAAAAAAATATCAGGAGAACAAGGATCACCTGTAAAGTCGTTTTCTGCAAAAGCAGTTAAACAATTACAACAATATGATTGGACTGGAAACATTAGAGAATTACGAAATGTTGTAGAACGTTTGATTATTCTTGGTGGTAAAGAAGTAAGTGAAGAAGATGTAAAGCTTTTTGCAGCAAAGTAGATCAAATCAAGTATAATCTAGGGGCAGTTTACGATTTCCATATCGCTGCCTTTTTTGACTTTCTTGTAATTTAAATATTATATTGCGACCAAAAGTAAGATAAGCCCCATTGATGAGAAACGTTTTATTTCTGGTTTTTATAGTGTTTTTTACCTCGCAAATTTCTGCCCAGTATGATCCTGGAGTAGTAAATTATGGCGCAATAGCCATTAAAAATTTTGGTCTAGAAAATGAATTAGGACTTGGTGCTCGAGTAGAATATGCTTTCAATTGTTACACTACTTTTTTAGGAGAATATAATCGATCATTTGCGATAGGAGCAGATGACAGGTATGAAGGATATAATGAATTGGCTATAGGAGTTAATTTAATTTTGTTCAATTGGTACCCTACTACCGTTACTGCCGGAATGGGATATATAGGTAATGATTCTAGTATCTTTGAAGATATTGAAGACGAAGCCTTTCTTGGTTTTAGAACAGGTGATTTTAACCACGGGGCACAAATTAAAATCAGAGCATTACATCAAATATCAACACCGGTGCATGTTTTTGCTGAACTTAATGTTAAAAGTTTAGGACGTCCATATGATACCTTTGTCATTGGGTTTAATTATGATTTTAATGCAAGATGATATAGTTTGTGCAATGAACATTTTATGATTATCGATTTATACGTTAACTATTTTCATGTAAATACAAAACTTTAGTATCTTTCGGGTATAACACCATCATATTATGAACACAATCCATCACGAAGACTTTAAAGTCTCATCAACTATAGAGTTATCAAAAATACCAACGACTCATGATTTAGATGCCAGCGAAAAAAAAATAGAAAAAGAGCTCGAAGAGGTACGTGAAAAACTGGGAAAGCTTCAAGATACGCTTTATGCACATGGTAAATATGCAGTTTTAGTTTGCTTGCAAGGGATGGATACCTCGGGTAAAGATAGTTTAATTCGTGAAGTGTTTAAAGATTTTAATGCCCGAGGAATAGTAGTTCATAGTTTTAAAGTTCCAACAGCGCTCGAGTTAAGTCACGATTATTTGTGGCGGCATTATATTGCATTGCCACAGCGAGGCAAATTTGGCGTATTTAATAGAACACATTATGAAAATGTATTGGTAACTCGTGTACATCCAGAATATATACTAGGAGAAAATCTACCAAATGTTCATAGTGTAGAGGATATAAATGATGAGTTTTGGGATAAACGTTTTAGCGAGATAAAAAATTTTGAAAGACATATAGCACAGAATGGAACTTTAATTTATAAGTTTTATTTACACTTGTCGAAAGATGAACAAAAGAATAGGTTACTTCGCAGATTAGAAAAGAAGGAGAAAAACTGGAAATTTTCTGCAGGAGATCTTGAAGAGAGAAAGCTTTGGGACCAATATCAGGAGTGTTATCAAGATGCTATAAATAGAACTTCTTTTTCTCATGCTCCATGGTATGTAATTCCTGCGGATGACAAACCTACTGCAAGATATATTGTGGCCAGGACTTTATATGATACTTTAAACGAGTATGATGATATACAAGAACCTGAATTAGACCAGAAGACTAAGGCAAATCTAGATTTGTATAAACAACAGTTAGAAAACGAATAAAACCATATCAAAAACCCATATTGCTGAGATCGTTAAGAGATTAATACTTATAATTACACAATGTCAAAAAACATCATCCCTTTTCTTATTGCAATTTTATCACTGAATTGCATGGCACAAAACTCGATAAAAGAAGATTCGACCATACTTAAAAAAATATATACCACTTCATTACTGAATGGTAAAAGTTACGCCTGGCTGGACCACCTGTCTAATCAAATTGGAGCAAGGTTGTCAGGTTCGGTAAATGCTCAAAAAGCAGTTGAATGGGGAGAAAAAGAATTAAAAGAATTAGGTATTGATAAAGTTTGGTTACAGTCTGTTATGGTTCCTAAATGGACACGTGGTGTAACCGAATTTGCTTTTATTGAGACAGAGCCAGGTAAAACTACAAATGTGCCTATTTGTGCGCTAGGAGGATCTGTACCGACACCCATTGGAGGTATCAAAGCCTCTATTGTGGAAGTGCAAGGCCTTGAAGATTTAAAAAAACTGGGGAGTGATAAAATTACAGGAAAAATTGTCTTTTTTAATCGACCAATGCAAGCAGACCTTATCGAAACTTTTCGGGCTTATGGCGGTTGTGTAGATCAACGATATTCTGGAGCCGCTGAGGCTGCCAAATTTGGAGCTATAGGAGTACTTGTGCGGTCAATGAACCTCAGATTAGATGATTTTCCGCATACAGGTGCAATGAGCTATGGCGATCTGCCTGATGCGGATAAGATTCCTGCAGCAGCAATAAGTACAAACGGAGCTGATTTGTTAAGTTCTATTCTAAAACTTAATCCCAAGATTAAGTTTCATTTGAATATGAACTGTCGTACCTGGAAAGATGTAGAGTCATTTAATGTGATTGGACAAATCACAGGGAGTGAGTATCCTGATGAGTATATGGTAGTTGGTGGTCATCTGGATTCATGGGATTTGGGTGACGGCTCGCATGACGATGGAGCAGGAGTAGTGCAATCTATGGAAGTATTACGATTATTTAAAGAAATAGGATATCAACCTAAGCGTTCAATTAGAGTGGTATTGTTTATGAATGAAGAAAATGGATTACGAGGCGGTAAAAAATATGCTAAAGTTGCTAAAAACAAAGGTGAAAACCATGTCTTTGCCTTAGAAAGTGATGCCGGTGGGTTTACACCAAGAGGGTTTTCTTTTGACTGTAATGATGCTAATTTTACACAAATTGAAAGCTGGAAATCACTTTTTGAACCGTATTTAATACATTATTTCAAAAAAGGAGGAAGTGGTGCTGATATTGGTCCATTAAAAAAAGAAGGTATTGTTCTTGCCGGTTTAAGACCCGATTCACAGCGTTATTTTGATTATCATCATGCCAAGAATGATACTTTTGATGCTGTTAACAAGCGAGAACTAGAATTAGGTGCGGCTACCATGGCCAGTTTGGTGTATCTTTTTGATAAATATGGTGTAAAATAAAGATGTGGTGTTTTTACACTATATCTTAACTAACTCTACACGTCTATTTTTAGCTCTACCTGCAGATGTTGTATTATCGCCTAAAGGTTTAGATTCTCCATATCCTTTTGATGCTAGTTGTGAGGTAGAAATACCGTATTTTTTAGTGAGTAAGGCTCGTACTGCAGCAGATCTTTTTTCAGATAGGGATTGATTGTATTCGGGCGCTCCCTGAGAGTCAGTATGTCCTTCAATACTTATTTTTAAACTGGGATCTGCTCTTAGCATTTCGGCAATCTGTTTGATCAATGGATACGACGCTTGTTTTATGATGCTTTTATCCATATCAAAATAGATGCCATACAGTGCAATCTTACCCTCAGAAATCAACGCATTTTTAAGATGTTCTTTGTCTAGTGATGAAGTTACTAAAAAAGGTATTGGGGATAATAACTGAGGCCCCTGATCGGCATAAAAAAGCCGCACCTGATAGTTCCCTTTATGAGTTGGCGCTTTCATTATTATTGTCCCTCCAGTCTTTGGATTCAGGTATTGATAATCAAAATACTGGTTATAACCTCCTGGAGTTGCATTAGAGTTAAAAAAGCCAAACCAAGCTTTATCCGTTAAATTAACATGTCCATTATACTTAATGATTATATCTTCCTCTGGATTATATTCCTTTTTATTCAAGGAGAATGCTAGCCCTGTTAAATCCAATTCTCCAACGCTAAAAGATACTGTTTTTACAAGCTCACCAGGGTCTGCTGCATAAAACCGCAATTCATAACTACCTACAGCGCTGGGAGCTTCCATTTTTAAGATGTTTTCTTGTAATGAGCTTATATACGCATACGATATATAGTTGTTTTTATCCTCTTCTTTTGATTTGAAAACTCCTACCCATGCTCTGGGATTCATTGTGAACTTGCTTTCTACCTTAATTTCAAAAGGCTGTGAGGGTTTGATTTTTTGGGAAACCAAAGTTAATGATAAAGTATTAGGATCTATACTGGAAATTTTAAAAGGGATTGCCTTTACTTCTTTGCCATATTCTTCTTCGAAAACTCTGAATTCATAGGCGCCTGTCTCGTTTGGAGCATCAAAATTAAACGTGCTCGAAGTTTTGTCATTAATGTAATAATAAGAGATATAACCGCCTGTACTCCCGTGAGCTACTGATGCTTTAAATATTCCGATCCAGGATTTCACTGCTAATGGTTTTGAGGTTTTAAAATTAACAAGGATCTTTTCTCCCGATTTATAATCGGATCTTTCTGTTGTTAATGTAATCTCGCGTTGCGAAAAACACAGGGTAGTAAAACCAAGCGATAAAAAGAAAAATAGATTTAAAAGATTGAATTTCATGTGTTATTATAATTTTTTAAGCGCAGGCTAAACTTATAAAAAAGAAATGAACCCTAAGGGATACATCGATATGCAATTTATCTTGATCCTTCTGTCGTCCACAGAAGTGTTAACAATTATATTCAACATGCAAAATTACCATTACAAAATATTGTCATATAGAGTAGTGCAATGATGCCTGTAACAATATTTAATGCTGGAATGCTAGCAAATAATATAGCCATGAGATTTTTATTTCTTGAAAAAAGTATCCACCCTAATGCTATTCCAATACAAGTAACAAAAGGATAGGCAATCATACTTAGTACAAGGGTAATTGTTGGAATACTATCTTCTGACCCCGGACTGTCAAACATCATTGCAGACATCATAATCATAGGTAGAGACGGTACTATTAGAATTCCGAAAATGATACTCGCTACGATAAGATATACTCGGGTATTATTTCGTATTTTGATTTTCTTTTCCGGAATTGTAGTTTCAGACATAGTTTTACATTAAGAACGTTAAATATACGATAAGAATATTTTAGTTTCTTCCGGTTCTAATACCTTTGCGTGTTCAATATCAAAAAATGCTACACCAATACACCAAAGAGTTTCGATATAATTTAAAGCTAGCTGCACCCGTAATGATGGGTATGCTTGGGCATACACTTGTGGCTTTGGTAGATAATATCATGGTTGGGCAATTGGGCACAGCAGAACTAGCGGCAGTATCTTTGGGCAATAGTTTTATGTTTATCGCAATGTCTTTGGGGATTGGATTTTCAACGGCAATTACTCCATTAGTAGCAGAAGCAGATGCCGAGAATAATTTTAAAAATGGTAAATCAGCTTTCAAACATGGGTTATTTCTATGTACCACATTAGGAATTATATTGTTTTTAATGATTCTTTTGGCCAAGCCATTAATGTATTTAATGAAACAACCAATCGAAGTTGTTGAGTTAGCTATACCATATTTAGATTTGGTTGCTTTTTCTCTGATACCATTAATTGTTTTTCAGGCGTTAAAACAATTCTCTGACGGGTTATCAATGACCAGATATCCAATGTATGCTACTTTGATTGCTAACGTGGTTAATGTAATACTAAACTACATATTGATTTTTGGGAAATTCGGATTCCCTCAAATGGGTATTGTTGGTGCAGCTATAGGAACATTGGCTTCTCGATGTATAATGGTAATGTTTTTATGGGTTTTATTAAGAAAGAAAGAAAAGTCCACACGATATGTAACCCACATTAAAATTTTTGTTCTCGAAAGTAAAATGATCAAAAAAATCATCGAGTTAGGTTTTCCATCATCATTACAAATGTTTTTTGAGGTAGCCATATTTACAGCTGCAATTTGGTTATCCGGAATTTTAGGTAAAAACCCGCAAGCAGCTAACCAAATTGCATTAAATCTTTCATCAATGACTTTTATGGTTGCCATGGGGTTAAGTGTAGCGGCTATGGTGCGAGTTGGAAATCAAAAAGGGTTTCAAAAGTTTGAAGATTTGCGTAGAATTGCTATTTCTATCTTTTTGTTATCCTTCATAATAGCAACTGTTTTTGCCTTAATATTTATTGTTTGTAATGAGCTTCTGCCTATGATTTATTTAGATATTGACGATACCGAGAATCTGGTTGATAATACCGAAGTAATTAGTATCGCAGCAAAACTTTTGATCATAGCGGCCTTATTTCAGATCTCTGATGCTATTCAGGTTACAGTACTAGGTGCGCTTAGAGGGTTACAAGATGTGAAAATTCCTACCGTAATTACATTTGTTGCCTATTGGGTCATTGGGTTTCCTATAAGTTACTATTTAGGGTTGCATACCGAATATAAAAGTTCAGGCATATGGATAGGCTTATTAGCGGGTTTAACTGCTTCGGCATTGTTATTGTATTTAAGATTTAATAAATTAACAAATGGTTTAATTCGGAAAGACTAATTTTTCTATATCTCTAAGAGCAATGTGCCTTGCATGGATAAATGTTTGTTTGGTATTAACGAATAATTAACTATCTTTCCAAAAAAACAGAACTACAAAAATGAGAGTCCCAAATTCTAAATTTTGTCTACTGCTTATCGTATTTATAGTTGCAATTTCTTACAGCGGTAGAGGTCAAAACTTCGAACATAGTAAAGCACAAAATTTAATTCCGAACCCTAGTTTTGAAAATATCAACACTACGATTAAGCGTTTGGATATGGAAATGCAGAATTTTGGTATTATGAAGGATTGGAAACCTTCGGTTAACACACCAGATGTATACCATCCCGGATTAGAATCTATTCGATTTATTCATAAATCACCCAATTTTTTGAAACAGTTTGGAGCACAAGAGCCAAGAACCGGAGAAGGAAAAGTT
The DNA here is from genome assembly GCA_947497175.1 of uncultured Aquimarina sp. Lineage (GTDB taxonomy): Bacteria > Bacteroidota > Bacteroidia > Flavobacteriales > Flavobacteriaceae > Aquimarina. The sequence goes on from CANMFM010000006.1 coordinate 464,246, forward strand.
GGAATGTACATTGCAGGAGGAATGCATAAAGAAGGAGTAACAGTTAAATTAAAGCGTCCTTTAGGAGCTGGAAAATTTTATTATTTCCATATGTATGTTTCTTTAGGAGAAGGTATCTCTAATTCTTGTACATCATCAATTGGATCTTATTTTAGTGCAAGAGTGCCAAAAATAACAACCACATCAAAACTCCCTTTACATGTAAAGTCTTCAAAAATGGTTTGTAATACTAAAGGGTGGACTAAAGTCTGTGGGGTATATAAGGCAAAGGGTACAGAAAAGTTTATTTCACTAGGATATTTTGGAGATAGCCCTGGAGGAAAATCAGTAAAGGGCGGTAAATATGATACAGGGTATTATTTTGTAGATGACGTGCTGCTTATGGAGATGAGAGATCCTAAAAATCTTGTGGCAGGTCAGGTTTGTGATATGGCACTGAAGTTTTCGCCAATAGAGTTTTTGATTGGAGAAAGTGAAGCGTATACCGAGATTAAAAAAGCACTGGATTCTTATATCCAATATGTTACTGTATTTAAGGTAAATTCAGTAAAAATAACTGGTCATGCAGATGATGCAGGTTCCAAATTTGAAAATGAAATCATGTCTGCCATGCGTGCTAGTAATGTGAAGCAGTATATGATAGAAAAAGGAGTCGAGGAATCATTAATTGAAATCGTAGCTGCCGGAGAGACATCTCCTGTGGTTAGTACGGGTTCTGATTTGGATTCTGACTCTAATAATAGAGTAGAGATTGAAATAAAGTAACAGTTTGGCAAGTATATATTGGTTTGCCTGAAAAAGATAGTACCTTTGAACCTTTAATTTTAAGTATTGCTATGGGCTTTCCAAAATTCTTACTAGGTGATAATACTGATTATCCTGAAGCTATTTTTGTCGTACATACAGAGTTTCCCAGATTTATTATTAATTTGGAAAATGATGAAGTAGAGTGGTTAGAAGAGTTTGATAAGCATGATGAGAAAGAGTTGCAAAGCGAAGCAGAGAATCTTTTTCAGGAAGCAAATAACTTCTATGATCGCGAGATAGAGCGATACGAAGATTAAAAACGGATTGACTAGTTTAGATGGAAGAGTTAATACAATTAGATAAAGATTTATTTTTATACCTAAATAACTTAGGTAGTCCGATATGGGATGGGTTTTGGTTATTTATGACCGAGAAGTTTTACCAAATACCACTGTATTTACTGTTACTTATATTTTTTTACAAGTATTTTGGTATACGCGGAACGATAATAACGTTGATTCTTGTAGCTCTCTTAATTACGGCATCAGACCAACTAGCTAATTTATTTAAATATGTTATTTTTAAAAGGCCTAGACCTTGTAGGGCAGAAGATGTAGCTGAGTTTACACGATTTATTGCCGAGCGATGTGGCCGTTATGGATATTTTTCTGGCCATGCAACCAATTCTATGGCGCTTGCATTTTTTACAGGTTTGGCGCTTCAGAAACACCTTAAGTATATTTTCCTTTTTATGATAATTTGGGCTATTATCGTTAGCTACAGTAGGATTTATGTAGGAGTACATTATCCTGCAGATGTTGTTACCGGGATGGTAGCAGGAATACTATTAGGAGTAGGAGCGTACAAATTACACTCTTTTTTGATCAAAAGATTCGGACAGGTTAGTTATTAAGTTTTTATTCTCTTTATTTAGTTTTGTGATTCACATCTTTTAATACGACTAAAAAATTTAACTTTGCCACTGCTTATTCTTTGTTAAACTTTCTCTTTTTCGTCTTTTTGCTAAAAAGACGTTTTAATAGATTGTCTCTTTTTTCTGATTTACAGTCTAAATCCTGTAATACTTCTTTAGACGGTTCTTCAAATTTACTTTTTGTAATAGGATTAAAAACAACATCTCTGCTCATTTTTTGATACAATTTTGCAAAAACAGGCAGGGCTGTATTTGCACCTTGACCTAAAGTGGTAGTTTTAAAACCAATATTATAATTATCATTTCCAACCCAAGTGACAGTTACAAGATTAGGAGTAATACCTACAAACCAACCATCTTTGTTATCTTGTGTAGTTCCTGTTTTTCCTGCAATATCATTGTCTAATTGATAGGTTGTTCTTAAGCGAGTAGCCGTACCTTTTTCTACAGTCGACTTCATCATTTCTAAAAGTACTTGTCTTGTATAATCATTATATGCAGGGGTTTCAGCAATTTCTGGTTCAAATGAAGTAATCAGATTACCATTTTTATCTTCAATTTTAGAAATATAATAGGGTTGTACCGCTTTTCCTTGATTTACGTAACTGGCATAGGCACCTGCTAAATCTTTTATTTTGATGCCATCTGTACCCAGAGCCATAGCAGGTTTTTCTGAAAGAGAATCAGAAATTCCTAATTTTCTAACCTGATCAACTACTTTTGAGATACCAACTTCGTTTAAGACTTTCACCGCAATGGTATTTACAGAAGTGCTTAATGCTTTTTCTAAAGTATAATTCAGGTAAGGGTCCTCCTCTTCAGACGCGTTCTTTGGGGTCCAGTTATCCAAATTGGTATATGTAATTTCTCTGGTCGAGAAATACGAACAAGGCTTCAAACCATGCTCTATAGCCGCCGTGTATACAAACGGTTTAAATGTTGAACCTACTTGTCTTTTACTTTGCGAAACATGATCGTATTTAAAATACCGATAGTCAATTCCACCAATGTATGCCTGCACTGCTCCCGTAGAGGGTTCTATAGCAATCATCCCTGCATTAAGAAACTTAAGATAGTGCTGAAGACTATCTAAGGAAGAAGCCATTTTAGTAATATTTCCTTCCCATTCGAATAATTCTATATCCTTTTTTTTGGATAGAGAATCCTTAATTTGATTTTCGGTTAATCCCTGACTTTTATAATTTTTATACATAGTCAAATCTTTCACGGCATTATCTACAAGTTCTTTGTTGTTTTTCCAGGGAGCTGTAGTACCATAAGATTTTTCATAATCTTTCTGTAACACCTGCATATGCTCTTTCATAGCTTCTTCAGCCAAAAATTGCATCTTAGCATCTAATGTAGTGTAGATGATTAATCCATCATTATATAGATCATAGGGTGTATTATCAGGTTTTTTGTGATTTTTTAAGAGCTCGTTAAGTTCTTTCTTTACAGCAGACCTGAAGTAAGGGGCCAGGCCAAGATCGTGATTAAAATATTGGTAATCTAGGGCGATATTCTGGTTCATTGTTTGATCCGCTCTAGCAGTGCTTATGTATTTGTATTTTACCATTTGTTGTAGTACAACATCTCTTCGTAGCTGGCTTCTTTCCGGAAAAAGGCGGGGATTATAGCTGTGATTAGCTTTTAGAGTACCTATTAATATTGCAGCTTCAGAAAGTGTTAACTGGTGGGTAGGTTTATTAAAAAACTTCTGAGACGCGCTTTCAATCCCATAAGTGTTATCAGGAAAAGGTACCGTGTTGAAATACAATGTAAGAATTTCTTTTTTCGAATAAATATCTTCTATTCTTTTTGCAATAAAAGACTCTTTTAATTTATTAATAACTGTGCTAAATAAGCGATATTTTTTTCTACCAAATAGATTCTTGGCCAGCTGCAAAGTAATCGTACTACCGCCTCCAGAAGATTTGTCTCTAAGTAGTATCGTTTTAAAAAATACTCGGAACAGACTTATGTTATCTACACCATCGTGTTCATAAAACCTAACATCTTCAGTAGCAACCAAAGCATCAATAAGATGTTGTGGCAGGTCTTCATAGGTTATGGGTTGTCTATCAAAGATATAATATTTACCTATGAGATGTCCGTCTTTGTCGAGTACTTGAGTAGCTTCGGCTTGTTTTAGTGAGCTTAATTCTTTGGTCGTTGGTAATGTTCCGAAGAAACCGAAATAAATACTCGCGTAAAAACACAAAAACAAAATGAACCCTCCACTTAATAATATAAGAGGCCACTTGATCCATCTGTTTTGCAATAGTTTTTTTATCCTAATCATCATATCGACATAGATAACGTTTAAAATGTCATATTATTAAGCAGAATCTGTTTGTTGTTGTTTCCTATAATCACGTATAAACAAAATTATCATGATTACCATCAATAGCGAAAAGGGGAGAGAAGTAATAATGAGTAGTTTTTGCATAGCAATGAGTACATCAATATCTGCTTTTGCGTTTCCTAATAAAATAATTCCGATAGAAAAGATCGTTAAAATAATACTCCATAAAAGGCGATGTTTTTTTGAAGGTTCTTGTTTTCCATCATCTGTAAACATGCTTAATACAAAAATAGCAGAATCCAGCGAAGTGACTAAAAAACTAATAAGAAGTAAAATGGTTAAGGTATTTATAAATCCTTGAAAAGGGTAGTTTTCAAAAAATATAAAGATGGAACTAAAAACATTATCAAACTGCCCCTGATAATTCCCTAAATTTTCAATAATCGTAAAAGCTGAATGCCCAAAGGTCGTAAACCAGAAAAAGGTTCCCAAAGATGGTATAAGTAAAACGCCTAATATAACCTCACGCATGGTTCTGCCTTTGGATATTCTTGCGATAAATATTCCTGTAAAAGGAGCCCATGCTAACCAAAATGCCCAATAATAATAGGTCCAGTCTGTTAAAAATGCTTCACCTGGATCATAATGTCCATAGGCTATACTTAAGGGTATAAAATCAATCACGTACTGATATGATGCTACAAAAAATTGGCTCAATATTGATAGAATATCGCTTTGTAGGAATACAAATAGTAGTAAACCAACCGTAACGTATATATTCCAGGTGGAAATTACTTTAATACCTTTGTGAACACCCCTGAAAACCGATATAAATGCCAGGGTTGAAATAATGAGAAGTACTATAATCGTTGTTTTAAGACCAAAATCTTCTTGTAGTAAATGAGTAAGACCACCTTTGATTTGGGTGGTTCCAAGTCCAATGGCAGCTACAAGTCCAAAAACTGTAGTAAGAATGGCAAGAATATCGATACTTCCAAAAATAAGCTGTCGAGGCTTTTTTGAAGTCACTATACCTTCGATCGAAGAAAAAGCACTGCTCGACAGTACTTTTTTTGATTGTACAAATAGATAATACCCAATGGTGATAGCAAATACAGCATAAAAAGCCCAGGCAGTAAAACCCCATTGATAAAACGTGTACTCTAGAGCAATTGTGGCTGAATCAGTTTGATTGGTAATCGGAGGATTACATATCATAAAAACAGGTTCTTGTACGGCTCTAAGCAAAATGCCAGCACCCATTCCGGCACTATATAACATAGATATCCAGGACAGGCGAGAAAACTGCGGTCTGTCCGTGTCTTTTCCTAATCGGTGTTTACCCCAGGGAGAAAAAGCTAAAAATATCAAAAGAAGCACGCAAAGCAATCCTAACCATAAATAAAATCCGCCAAATCGCTGTCGAATGTATACAGAAATAGATTCGATTCCATTATATGTCTCAATGGTGAAAACATATAAGAAGAATGAAAAAAAAAGTAAAATCCCTAAGGAGATGTAGAGCAAGCCATTTTGCTTGGGGTTTAATTTCATGAGATACTTTATTCTTAAAGTTTGAATATTTTAATCATCAATCTCTCGATGTCACATAAATGTCTAAAAAAGTTTTGACAATTGTTTAGTAATGCACAAAACTTTTGGGTTTTTTAACAAGTAAAAAATTCAAAAAATAATTTATTTTTTAAGATTGATTTCTTAAAAGTTTCATTTTTTTTAAATAAACTTGTAATAGCATAACGAACAGATTATGCACTATACCCGGATTGAATATTACTTGGGGTTAGTTACTGTAATACCCCAAGGTTTGTACTATAAAATGTGTTTTACGGCGCATTTCTAATAGATGTATTACTAACTAAACCTACAAACCCATGAGAAGAGTAATTGTTGATTACAAAAAATTGAATAAAAACATTCTAAATCTTCTAGTAGAAAAGTTTCCTGATGGTTATGCTGATCGAGATATTATTTCTTTCAAAAATCATCATAATGAAGCTATTGAAGCTGTTGAAGTAAAAACAAGCGACACAGTGTATCTTGTAAAAATAAGCAAGCGCTTAGCCGATACTATGGAAAGTTTTGAAGACGAAACTTCTGTCAATGAAATCCCGAATGAGGTAAATGAAGATCAGGTAGGAAATATGGATGACAAATAGTTTTTAAATTATTTGTCATTACTCAAACCCAGCAAATATCTGGCGGCTGCAAAAGGTGTTTTTTCATCTTGTTGTACGGCTTTAATTTGCGAGTTCAATTCAGACTTAATTTTTGGATGCGTATAAAAAGCGCTTTTCAATTGCTCTTCAATAGTTTGTAATAGCCAAAATTTATTTTGCCGAATTCTGTTTTTTTCAAAGAAGCCGTTTTTGGTCGTTATATCAACGTATTTTAGAATCAGTTCCCATACTTCTGTAATGCCTTCTTCTTCTAATGCGCTACAAGTAGTTACTTCTGGAGACCAATCACTTGGCGAAAGCGGATATAAATGTAATGCTTTTCTAAATTGATTTTTGGCTTGTCGTGCCCGTTTTACATTCTCTCCGTCGGCTTTGTTAATTACAATAGCATCTGCCATTTCAATGATACCGCGTTTAATACCTTGAAGTTCGTCTCCGGCACCAGCTAATTTTAACAACAAAAAGAAGTCGACCATACTATGTACGGCAGTTTCACTCTGTCCAACACCAACAGTTTCAATAATAATGATATCATATCCGGCTGCTTCGCAAAGAATAATAGACTCTCTTGTTTTTTGAGCAACTCCTCCCAAAGAGCTTCCAGATGGGGAGGGCCTGATAAAAGCTTCTGGAGATCTAACTAGAGTCTCCATCCTTGTTTTATCTCCCAAAATACTACCATGCGATATGGCACTGCTTGGGTCTACTGCCAAAATAGCAACTCTCTTTCCTTGTTTGATTAGTAGACTACCCAGAGCTTCAATAAAGGTGCTTTTTCCAACTCCAGGTACACCTGTGATGCCTATTCTAATCGAATTGTTAGCATACGGCAGGCATTTTTCAATAAGTTGTTGGGCTTTTTGGACGTGGTTTTGTTGTGTGCTTTCAATTAATGTAATGCCTCGACTTAAAGCTGTGGTATCTTTGGCAATAATACCGTCGAGTAGGTTTTTAACAGATACTTTTTTTTGCTGTAGTTTTTTGAATCGATCAATAGCCTGGCTACTAGTGCTCGATGGTACTTTAGAAAAATTGGTATTTTGATGAATATCTTTAGACACAGAAAAGCTTTATGACAAAGTTATAAATTCCTTTTTGGATACTTTTAAATAATTTAGAAACTTCCTTACAGAAAAAATCAAACCTTTATCGGGATCGCAACGGCAGTTCTGTCCCATGCCAGATACAAGATGGTAAAACCATTGGCATTTTCAAAATAGATAGAAAACTGTTCTTTACTAGTTAATAAGGGAATAACCGGAACTTCTACGGTTAAGGTATCAAAATTGGGGTCTCTTTTAGGTGTTCCGTCTATATGAACCCCCCAAGTATATGTTTTGCTGTTAAAAATAATTTTCCAGGAATTAGAATTTGGGATCGTCCATAATGAGTATGTTCCGGCTTTGATGTGTGTTCCATCTATTTGGATATCTTTATCAGTAGTAAAAGTAGTAGCTTCGTTTGCACCAGTTCTCCATACTTCTCCATACGGAATCAAATGCCCGAAAATTTCTCTTCCTTTTTTATAGGGGCGATTATAGTATACTGTAAAGTTTACATTTTCGGCTTTGTGGGTTACAATTTCTTCAGGACTGTATTTTTTGGTATTTCTCTTTAAAATATACGTGCCTGTATATCCAATGATTACTAATCCCAGAAGTATGAATATTATTTTTTTTAGAAATTTAGGCATAGTACTCATATTTTGAAGTTGAAAGATACTTCTTTTCAACTTCAAAATATGAGTGCGCTTTCAGAAAAAAAATACCTTCGGCTATTTGATAAACTTTACAATATTCATGGCATTTACAGCACAAGTATCCCTTAGTGAGATTAAGATTTTGTAAATAGGTTCAGAAAAATATTTTTTTTCGATTAGATTGTCAATATGTTTTATCAGTTTATTGGTGCAATCTACGTTTGCTTCAAGAAGAGTACATATATCTTCTACATCTTCATCATTACGATTGTCGTAACTTTTCTTTAATTTATGCATGGTTAATACTAGTTAATAATTAATAAAAGTTCTTTTGTTAGTGTTATTTTGATTTAAAAACTTACTTTCATAAAAGTTAATTTCATATTAATTATTTGATATTCAGATGTTTGTTGGGTATGAACGAATTTTATGTATAATTTTGCAACATAAGAAATACAATATCGTCTCTATAAATGAATGAATATTTAAATGATAATCACTAACCAAAAGTTAAAGAAGTTTGTTACAAAGCGAGCTAATAGAGCAATGTAGAGCCAATGATCGTAAGGCTCAGATGAAGCTTTATAATAAGTACTGTGATGGTATGTATTATGTAGCACTACGTTTCCTCAAGGACCCCTTTGAGGCGGAGGAAGCTATGCAAGAATCTTTCATTAAGGCGTTTACTAGACTACATCAATTTACCGGAGATGTTACTTTTGGAGCTTGGCTTAAACGAATCGTAATTAATAAAAGCATAGATATGCTGAAAGCTAAGAAGATGAATATGGTTGCTATTAATGAACAGGTTATGGCTACTGCTGAGGAACATAACGATTGGTCGGTTTCTGATTCGGTTACCGTAGAAGAAGTAAAAAATGCAATCGAGAGATTGCCAGAAAAGTATAAATACGCAGTTATGCTCTTTTTAATTGAAGGGTATGATCATAATGAAATAAGTGAAATATTAGGTATTACCCCTGTAGCATCAAGAACACTTGTTCACCGTGGTAAAAAGCAACTTCAGGATCAACTAAAACATTTGAGAGATGGCACAAGATATTAGAGAGCTATTAAAACAGGATAAGCAGCTTCCTTCAGAACGGATTAATGAAGGTCATCAGAAGCGTTTTATGGATAGGTTAGAGAAAGAACTTCCTGTAAAAACAACAAAAAAGGTAAATTATTCGTGGCTTAAGATTGCTGCGAGTGTTGTAGTTATCCTTTCGGTCTCTTTGATGACTTTTAATCAATTTCAGCATAAAGCGCCAGCTGCAACAGATATCGTAGATAATACTGAAGTAAAAAACGCTACAGTGTTATTGAATAAACAATCTTCGCCCTTGGCAGAAATTTCGCCAAAATATGAAGAGATGGAAAGCAGCGTATTAACGCTTATAAAAGTTAAATTATCACAGATTACTATAGACGATACGAATAGAGAACTTGTCGAAAGCTTTATGGTGCGATTAAAAAATCTTGATAGCGAGTATCAAAGCCTGAATAAAGAGCTTATGGAAGTTGGTCCAAATCAACAAAGTGTAGAGGCAATGATAGAAAACCTTAAATTAAGACTGAGTTTATTAAATAGATTAAACGATAAATTAAAAGAATTAGAAAAAATTACGAATGAAAGTTATGATGAAATACAAGCTTAGTATTTTTACGTCATGTATGTTATGTTGTGTAGGCTTATTTGCGCAAGACAAGCAGCACAAGTTGAAAGAAAAATTTGATGTTGATAAAAATGTTACAGTTAGTCTAAATACTAGTCATACAAATATTGTTTTTGAAACCTGGAACAGAAACACTATTGAAGTAGAAGCTTTTTTAGAAGGTGATGATCTTACTGACGAAAATAGCAGACGTATTTTAGATAGCTGGAAAGTTAATGTGTCGGGAAACAGTGATAATGTTTTAATTAATTCTGTTGCTGGTAATTTATGGACTAGAAGTGTCACGGCTACTAATGTAAGAATGACAAAAGAAGAGTTAAGAATGCTAGAGCCGGCTATTGCAAGTATGTTGGAACCTATCATGGAAAACATTGCTAACAATCCAATGCCTAATGCATTGTCAGATGATTTTTCGAATGTTAGTATCAATGGAGGCAGAAATAAAGCTGATGCAAAGTACATTGAACAGTGGGAAAATCAAATACGCGAAAATTTCAGTGACGATAGGGATCAAAAAAAGCAACTATGGGCTAAGCAATTTGATAAAACCCCCAACAAAATATCGGTTCAAAAAGAAATACGTTTAGAAACATGGGGGCAGCAGTACGGAAAGCAAATGGAAGCATGGGCTTCACAGCTAATCAAAGATATAGAAAATCAACAACAAGGTACAGCCAATGTTACTGTCTATCGGTATAGTTCAACCAAAAAGAATATTGACGGTGAGGTTAATAAAATTATTAAGGTTCGTATGCCTGTAGGTGCTAAATTAAAACTTAATATTCGGCATGGTGATGTACAATTAGCAGAACGATCAAAAAATATCAAAGCATCCTTATCGCATACTAAACTTTCTGCGAATATTATCGATGGGAGCCAAACTTTTATAAAGGCTTCATATTCGCCTGTTTTTGTTCGCCAGTGGAATAATGGTAGATTAGTGGTAAATTATGTGAAAAATTGTAGAATACAGAATGCTAAAAACCTTTTAGTTAACGCAGATTCAAGTAATATATATATTCAACAATTAGAAGAAAATGGAGCAATTTCGGGTAGTTTTGGAGTCATTACCATTGCAAATTTAGGAGAGTCTTTTTCTACCTTAGACTTAGCAGTGCAAAACAGTGACTTCAAGCTAAAATTGCCCAAGACAGCTTTTAATATTTCTTATAGTGGAGTACAAAGTTTAATTTCTGTACCCGAAACTCTTGAGACAAATACAAGAAAGAATTTTGGTAATGTATTTATAAATGGATTTCAAAAAACCCGTAGTACCGATAAAGTGATTACGATTAATGCCAAGTATAGCGAGGTTGTTTTGAACAATAAATAGAATAATAGTTTTTCATAATAATTGTAGTGTTAATTATAAAAAAGCTTCATTGATTACTAAGATCAATGGAGCTTTTTTAGTAATCCTATTCTTATGTTTTTTTCACATTTAATTAAGAATAAAAAGTAAGAATAACTAACAAATCTTGTGTTTCATCTATTGAATAATGCTGTTTATCTATCATTTCGATAGTTTTTAGTTTTTAAATACCTGATAATTAATGTTTTAACTATTATTATGGTCAAAATTAACAATTTTTGTGTCCTTTATCGAAAATCGAAAACACTTGATCTAAAAGTCTGGTTTTTAGTTTGTTTAACAATAATTAAATAATATCATTGTATGGTAAAACCGTAATGGATAAATAAGAAACCATTAGTAAAGTAGTATGAAAATGAGATCAATTATATACCTATTCACCTTTCTTTTATGTCTTGCTAGTCATGCAAATGATGATGATCAAACTCTTGAAGTAGAGAAAGAAGGCTTAGTAGTTATGGTTGTCAATTTTGAAGATGGAGATAAAATTAAATTGTTTGAAGTAGAAACAGGAGATCATATTTTATCTAAAACTCATAATCAAATTGATTTAAGTCAATTACCTATCGGTTCTTATTTGCTAGAAAATAATCAAGGCAAATCTATAGTTATACAAAGAACAGAAGACGAGGTTAATATAGACGGTGTAACTGAGGTTGAAGAAGAAGAATTTGTTTTGGCTTCAGACAGTAAGAGAGTGAACATGTCCAGCGATGTTGATGTAGAAGAAGAATTTGTAAACTATTACGAGAATACGCAAACAGGTTTATTAGAAATTACCAGAGAAGGTGATATTATAAATGTTGTCAATTTTGAGGATGGAGATAAAATTAAATTATTTGAAGTAAAAAATACGGTTCATGTTTTATCTAAAACGGAAGGTTATGTAGATTTAAGTCAGTTGCCTGCAGGAGTGTACGTTTTAGAAAACAACAAAGGAGAGTCTGTAGTAGTTGAAAAATTTGTAGATGCCGACCAGGTAGCAGAAATGTAACAGATAAAAAATAAAATATCCAAGGCCTATCAAATTTTTGATAGGCCTTTTTTCATACTCGTTTTTAATGATATGCTAAGCATGTAGTATTATTAAATACGCATTGCTGATATTAAATGTAGAATGTATAGATAAAAAAACACCGGTAGATAACCAGTGTTTTTTTTGAAAATCTAAGGATAGTTCTATTTGTCTAATGTCTTGGTCATATTAAAACCGACAAATAATCCAGCTCCGGCCATCAAAAAGATCGTTCCGGGATAGGCAATATCTTCTTTAAGACCTATAACTTCGCTTAAAATTCCTGCTATAAAGATACCGAGCCCGATACCCATCAGTAAGAGCGAAAAATTCAGGATAAATACTTTCCATAAAGGAGTTACTCTTTTTTCCTTGCTACTGTAAAAAATAGATGCATCTGCTCCTTTTTCAATTAAAGCTAAACGTTCTTTGTTTCTGGCAGTTACAAATAAATACACGATTCCAAAAACACTCCCGAAAAATATTAAGGGTATTAGTACCTCTGTTGCTTCCATAATTTTTAGTTTTTAAATGATTAATACTGTTCGTTTTCTATTAAGACGATATCTAAGTAAATCAGGTTACAAAAAAAAGTGGAAAAATATCTTTTGTGCTTTTTACTGAAAATAGTGTAACCTATGATTACCTAGTGTCGTCTTATGTGTAGATGAACCATCAATCAGATCAATATTATATTAATCAAGTTCTGCAAGGACAGGTAAATGCTTTTTCAGTACTTGTAGAACGCTATCAAAATTTAGTTTTTACTGTGGTGTATCGCATGCTAAAAAATAAAGAACAGGCCGAAGAAGTTGCTCAGGATAGTTTTATTAAAGCATACGAATCTTTAGGTAAATATCGAGGAGATTCCAAGTTTTCTACATGGTTGTATACCATTGCTTATCGAAAAAGCCTTGATACTTTAAAGGTAAATAAGCGAATGAAGACATCTGAATTTATTGATACTATAAATGAAGGAGAGATAGAACTGGTTAACGATGCTTTAAGTTATTTGCAGGCTAAAGAAAGAAAAGAAATTATCTCAGATAGTATAATGAAGCTTCCTGAAGATGAAGCGGTAATTATTACCTTATATTATTTTGAAGAGAAAAGTATAAAAGAAATTGTTGAAATTGTTGGTTTAACCCTGGATAATGTGAAAGTAAAGCTGTACCGAAGTAGAAAAAAGCTATATTCGATATTACAATATCATATATCTCCTGAATTAAGTAATAAAAATGGAAGAGCAATATAAAGACATAGAAAAGATGGTTCGAGAGGCAGGATTAGATAGTCCGTCTCCGGATTTTTTACAACATGTAATGAAAGGAGTAGAGGTTTCTCAATCAGAAAGAACATTTACGTATAAACCTCTAATTTCTGGACATACCTGGTTGTTTATTGGTTTAATTTCTATCGCAGTAATTTTCGCTTTAGTGTTTATGCCAGATACAGCGGGATCTGTGTCTTCATATATTGATTTTTCCTTTTTACATTCAATACATATTAAAAATCCAATATCCGGATTGGTACTGTCCAAAACAACTATCTATGGTATTTTGTTTTTAGGCATTCTATTTTTTGTGCAAGTCACTCTGCTTAAGAAAAGGATTGATCGAAGTTTTTCTATGTAACGTTAAAAAAAATATTTTTTAAACTGCGGTACATTCTCTATTTTACATACATATTAATCATAGGGAAGCAGTTGTATGCAAAAAAGAATATGTATTATTGGAGCAGGGCCGAGTGGAATTACGGCACTCAAAAACTTGAAAGACAAAAACCTCGAAGTACTTTGTTACGATCGTAATAAAGAAGTAGGCGGTAATTGGATTTTTTCTGAAGACGAGAGTCATTCTAGTGTTTTTGAAACCACTCATATTATAAGTTCAAAAACCTTGTCTCAATATGAGGACTACACTTTTGATGATTTTGATAAAACGGTGGCAGATTATCCTTCTCATGATGAGCTTAGAAGATATTTTCAGGCGTATGCGAGGCATTTTGAGCTGTATCCATTTATAGAGTTCGAAACATTTGTAAAACACTGCAAAAGAATAGGAGATAACCAATGGCATATAACCATACTACAAGATGGCAAAGAAAAGGTTGAGGTTTTTACAGATGTAGTTGCCTGTAATGGTCATCATTCCGTACCAAGAATGCCACAATATCCAGGCAAGTTTACAGGAGAGTTTATACACTCTCATAGCTATAAAAAGGCCGCCCCATTTTCTGATCAAAGAGTTTTGGTCATTGGAGGTGGTAATTCTGCTTGCGATGTAGCTGTCGAGACTAGTCGAGTGAGTAAAAAAACGAGTATAAGTTGGAGAAGAGGATATCGTATTATCCCAAAATTCTTTTTTGGATTACCGTCTGATATCGTGGGAGCACGTTCTTCATGGCTACCCATCAAAATTAGGAGTTGGTTAAATGATCGATTGCTGAATATATTGCTTGGTAAAAATAAGCTATATGGTTTGCAAGAGGTAAAGACAAAATTTGGGGAAACGCATCCAACAATTAATGATGAACTATTATATAAAATTAGGCATGGTAAAGTACATCCTAAAGTTGATATCGAGAAATTAGACGAGAATATGGTGTATTTTAAAGATGGAACTCAAGAAGAAATAGATGTGATTATTGCCTGCACTGGTTATGTTCTAAAACATCCTTTTTTTGAAGAGTCATTTATTAATTATAGTGACGGACCTGTACCCTTATATTTAAAAATGTTTCATCCGGAATATCATGATCTGTTTTTTGTAGGTATGTTTCAACCCTTAGGATGTATATGGCCGGGATCAGAGTTACAAAGTAAAGTTTTAGCTAATTATTTAACAGGAGAATGGGAACTGCCTGAGAACATAAAAGATCTATGTAAAAAAGAAGTAACAACCCCACATTACAAACAAATCAATACACCAAGGCATACCATTACAGTAGATTATCATGCTTTTAGAAAAGCGCTATTGAAACACTTGCCTAAAAATTGGATATCTAAACAACCAAAACCCATTTCAAAAAGTGCTTGATGAACAATAATCATTTCACTACATTTATCTCGAGTCTGTCCCAAAGTTTCATTCCGTTAATTTCTTCAGAGTTTTCTAAAGAAGAGTACATTGCTATAGACCTATCTAAAAATAATGAAGATCTTGCCACAATCGATGTGTCATCTTCAAAAGCATTTGAGGAGTATATTGCCCTGTATTTAATTAGAAATAAGGCAAAGGTGGCTTATGGAGGTTACAACGAAGTACGAAACATTTATAGAAGAAGTACACATTTTAATCAACTAGACCCTGAAACCGAGCGTAATATTCATTTAGGAATCGATGTATGGTGTGATGCTAAAACCGAAATAATGGCTCCGTTAGACGGGAAAATACATAGTTTTAAAAACAATAATCATTATGGGGATTATGGCCCTACAATAATAGTAGAGCACACCTTTGATGAGATAACTTTTTATACCTTGTACGGACATCTAACCTTAGATTCTCTGATTAATTTAGAGATTGGTCAAAAGGTGAAAGCAGGAGAGATTATCGCACGTTTAGGAGACGCATCTGTCAATGGGGATTATGCTCCTCATTTACATTTTCAAATTATTAAAGATTTACAAGGAAATATTGGAGATTATCCTGGGGTTTCTAATAAAAAAGATCTTAGTTTTTATCTTCAAAACTGTCCAGATCCTAATGTGTTAATAAAGATTGACAAAGATGAAATAACCAAATTATAATTACGCATTATCTCTTGGCTGATGTACCTCTCGTTTATTTTTGTTTTGAGGATTAATTTCTTTGCCATCCGCCTCTTTTTGTTTAATATTTATGGCACTTTCTTCAATACTATTTTTTTGATGTTGTATTTTATTATCCTTTTCCATGATTATTGTAATTAAATGAACACTTTAATTTAAAATAATTTTTATGGGTATTGAAACATCTTATAAATTTTTAACTTTAAAAGTTAAGAAATTACAAAAAAACCTGAAGTATAGCTTCAGGTTTTTATAGTATAAGGGTGTGTAATAACTCTTAACGTTGTTTACTCATTTACAAGGACCCATTCTCCTTTTTGGATTAACGGGATGGCTTGTTTGTATTTCATGGTTTTATTCTCACCGCTCATTACATGCTTGATAGTTACTTTGTCATTACGACCAATTTTAGGTTGTTCGCGAACGATAGTTTCTGTTACCTGAGGGCGTCCTTGAGTTTGTCCTGCGGCTCTGTTTTGCGCCGCACGCTCATCCATATTAGGGATTTCTTCTTTAGAAGTTTCGAGCTTTTCTTTTCTGCGTACTTGACGCGCTTCAGAAATATCCTGAGTATTGCCCGTGGGTAATTCTCCTTTAAATAAGAAAGAAATCACATCTTTATTAACGTTGTGAATCATAGATTTAAACAACTCAAATGCTTCAAATTTATAGATTAACAATGGATCTTTTTGCTCGTGCACGGCAAGCTGTACACTTTGTTTTAATTCATCCATTTTGCGCAGATGAGTTTTCCAGGCATCGTCAATAATGGCAAGTGTGATGTTTTTTTCGAAATCTGTAATTAATTGTTTTCCTTCAGTTTCATATGCTTTTTCTAAATCTGTAGCAACATTTAGGCTCTTAACACCATCTGTAAACGGAACCAGAATTCTTTCATATTTACTAGAAGGGTCTTCGTACACCTGTTTAATTACCGGATAAGCAGCTTCGGCATTACGTTTCATTTTATCTTGATAGTGCTGATACGCTGCTTTATAAACTTCACCCGCAATTTTTTGCTGATCCATTTTTTCAAATTCTGCTTCAGAAACAGGACTGCTCATCGAGAAATAGCGAATCAACTCAAATTCGAAGTTTTTAAAGTCTTGAGCTATTTTATTGCTTTCAGTAATTACCTCGGCCGTATCGTAGATCATATTAGCAATGTCGACTCTAAGACGTTCTCCAAACAAGGCATGATAGCGACGTTTATAGACCACCTCACGTTGTGCGTTCATTACATCATCATATTCTAATAATCGTTTACGAACCCCAAAGTTATTTTCTTCTACTTTTTTCTGAGCTCGTTCTATGGATTTAGAGATCATCGAATGCTGGATCACTTCACCTTCTTTTAATCCCATTCTATCCATCATCTTAGCGATACGCTCTGATCCAAATAAGCGCATTAGATTGTCTTCTAGAGAAACGTAGAACTGAGAACTTCCCGGATCTCCTTGTCGACCAGCACGACCACGCAACTGTCTATCTACACGACGCGAATCGTGACGCTCTGTACCTACGATAGCTAAACCACCCGCGGCTTTTACTTCGTCTGATAGTTTAATATCGGTACCACGACCTGCCATATTGGTTGCTATGGTTACCATTCCTGTATTACCGGCTTCGGCAACTATATCTGCTTCTTTTTTATGAAGTTTCGCATTCAAGACATTGTGTGGAACTTTGCGAATTGTAAGCATGCGGCTTAGTAATTCAGAGATTTCTACAGAGGTAGTACCTATAAGTACAGGCCTTCCTGCTCTAGAAAGCGCCGTTACTTCTTCGATTACGGCGTTATATTTTTCACGCTTCGTTTTGTATACTAAATCTTCTTTATCATGCCTTGCAATGGGTCGATTTGTAGGAATTTCTACTACATCTAATTTGTAGATTTCCCAAAGTTCTCCTGCTTCGGTAACCGCAGTACCAGTCATACCTGATAGTTTGCGATACATTCTAAAGTAGTTCTGTAGTGTAACCGTTGCAAAGGTTTGAGTGGCATCTTCAATCTTTACATTCTCTTTCGCTTCAATTGCCTGGTGCAGTCCATCGCTATAACGACGGCCATCCATAATACGGCCGGTTTGCTCGTCGACAATTTTTACTTTGTTATCCATCACTACATACTCGACATCTTTTTCAAATAAAGAATATGCTTTTAATAGTTGACGTAATGTATGGATGCGCTCACTTTTTACACTATATTCTCTAAAAAGATCTTCTTTCTTTTCGGCTTCTTCTTCTTTAGATAATCCCAGATTTTCGATTTTAGCGATTTCCATCCCTATTTGAGGCAATACAAAGAAATCCGGATCATCTTTACCTGATAAGTATTCTACACCCTTATCTGTAAGATCGATTTGATTATTTTTTTCTTCAATTACATAATACAGATCTGCATCAACTTTATGCATCTCACGATTATTATCTTGCATATAGAAGTTTTCGGTTTTTTGAAGTAAGAGTTTAACTCCTTCTTCACTTAAAAACTTGATTAATGCTTTGTTTTTTGGAATTCCTCGGTATACTTGTAGTAATTTGAAACCTCCTTCTTTGGTATTTCCTTCTTTAATCAGCTTTTTAGCTTCGGCCAGTACCGTAGTAAGATATTTTTGCTGTACAGAAACGATATCTGCAATTTTTGGCTTTAGCTCGTCAAATTCATGTACATCTCCTTTTGGAATTGGTCCTGAAATAATCAAAGGTGTACGTGCATCATCAATTAATACAGAATCTACTTCATCGATAATGGCATAATTATGCGGGCGTTGCACAAGATCTTCGGGAGCATGAGACATATTATCTCTTAGGTAGTCAAAACCAAATTCATTATTGGTACCATAGGTAATATCTGCATTGTATGCTGCTCTTCGTTCTGCTGAGTTTGGTCTATGATTATCAATACAATCAATAGTGAGGCCATGAAACTGAAAAATAGGAGCCATCCATTCACTATCTCGACGCGCAAGGTAATCGTTAACCGTTACTAAATGTACGCCATTGCCTGATAATGCATTTAGGTATACAGGTAATGTTGCGACTAAGGTTTTACCTTCACCGGTTTGCATCTCGGCTATTTTACCTTGATGCATAGCAATACCACCAATAAGCTGCACGTCGT
Source organism: uncultured Aquimarina sp. (assembly GCA_947497175.1). Taxonomy (GTDB): domain Bacteria; phylum Bacteroidota; class Bacteroidia; order Flavobacteriales; family Flavobacteriaceae; genus Aquimarina. The sequence goes on from CANMFM010000006.1 coordinate 483,088, forward strand.
AGTGCACCATATCCCACTTTACTTCTTTACCGGCTGCATCCCAGCTAGTAGCCCAAATGGCTTTGTCATCATCAAGAGTTATATAGTCTTTTGTTCCTGAAAGCTCACGATCATATGTTGAAGCAGTAACTTCTATAGTATCATTATTAGTAAAACGTTTAGCGGTTTCTTTAACTACTGCAAATGCTTCTGGAAGAATCTCGTCTAAGATTTTTTCTGTGGCATTATATGCTTCATCTTTAAGTTTATCGATTTCAACATATATATCTTCTTTTTTGTCGATATCTTCAACAGTATTAGCCTCTTCTTTTAGTTTTTCAATTTTGGAGTTAATCTCTGAGCGAGCGTGATCTATTTTATTTTTGAATTCAATAGTTTTTGCTCGTAGCTCATCATGTGAAAGGCCCTCGAGTGATTTTTCGGCTTTTTTTACTAATTCAACTTTTGGTTGAATTTCTTTGATGTCTTTTTGGGATTTGTCCCCGACAAACACTTTTAATACAGAATCTAAAATTCCCATAATTATGGATATATTTTATCGAGATTTTCAAGCTGTACTATCTTTGATAGCTATTCTTGATCGTTTTTAGCCTATGGTATAGGTGATTATATTCCTCATGTTTAGGAATACCGATATCTCTGGCTATAAAAGCCTTATTATACAATACTTTTATGCTATATTTTAGCATATAGGTGGCGTAATTTACGCAAAAAAAAAGCCTCTTTCGAGACTTTTAATACTATATTAAATATTTAATATTCATCCTCATTCCAAAGATAATCTTCATCTGTAGGATAATCAGGCCATATTTCTTCTATAGAGTCATAAGAATCTCCTTCATCTTCAATTGCTTGTAAATTTTCTACAACCTCCAAGGGTGCTCCAGTACGAATTGCATAATCTATTAACTCGTCTTTTGTAGCTGGCCAAGGTGCATCACTTAAATAAGATGCTAATTCTAAAGTCCAATACATATGTTTACTGGTTTAATTTTTTGCAAAAATAATTTTTTAGTTTAAAAAGTCAAGTAAAAAATTAATTATTTAAACAATAATTATAAGAACGTGATTTTCCAGGGTTTTCCCTTACTAATTTCGCAGTACCGAAATTAGTGCGATTTTTTTGATGGCACCCACTTAATTTCATCTGCTTTAAGATCGTGGGTCAACTTTCGTGCCAGTACAAAAAGATAGTCAGATAGTCGGTTTAAATATTTCAAAGTATCTGCTTCAAATGGCTCTATGTCGTAGAGAGCAGTAGCCAATCGTTCGGCTCTTCTGCATACACAGCGGGCAATGTGACAGAATGACACAGTTTGATGTCCGCCGGGTAATACAAAGTGTGTCATCGGAGGCAGGGATTCGTTCATTCGGTCGATCTCTTTTTCCAGTAACTCAATATCTTCATCAATAATAGTAGAGATATTTAACCTTTTTTGACCACTTTTCAGAACGGCTTTTTCAGGATCGGTTGCCAACACAGCACCAACTGTAAAAAGTTTGTCCTGTATGGTGATTAGCATTTGTTTGCTGAGCTCATCAATCTTTTGATCTCTAATTAATCCAATATGCGAATTTAGTTCATCAACGGTGCCATAGCTTTCGATACGAATGTGGTGTTTAGGAACTCTGGTACCACCAAAAAGAGCTGTTGTGCCTTTATCTCCGGTTTTTGTATATATTTTCATTAAAATCTAAGTGTATTTTGATCGTTTTTATATTTAAAGTACATTATTTGGATAACAACAAAACATCTTCTGTATAGTTTTGATTACACCATATATATTTTTTATAAATTTTACCTGGTATCTCTGAATGATCTATTTTTTCATTGACAAAACCAAATTTCTTATAGAAAAGTTCAAGATTTTTAAACGGAAGGCACCATATTTTTTTATTTTGAAGGGCTACTTCTAGCAGATGTGAAACTACTTTTTGAGCGATTCCATATCCTCTAAAATCATCAAAAACATAGATCCCTCCTAATTCAAAATTTTGAGAATCGATAGTTACTAATCGTCCTAATCCACATGTTGTGTTTTCGATCTCTGCCAGCGCTATATATTCTGTTTTATATTGTGATAAAGTAAATCCTATAGCTTTGTATTTTTGATTAATCCATTCTAGTTCATTAGGAGTTGCTCTTCTAATTGTTACCTTTTTCATTAGATTATTTCTTTTCTTTTTTGTCAAAGTAATTCTTTTTAAAATTACGTTTTTTACGACCATATAATTTGCTTTTATTTCTTTTGGTGTTCCAGGAAACAAGGATAAATAAAAGGGCAATCCCTATGATCATTAAAATAAGCTGGGTTTCTTCAGAAAGAGAATTGAACATTATTTTTTAGCTTTTAGAGTAAAAGTAGAAAAATGGTTTTAATTGCTTTATAAGATTAACTTAGTATTTGCAGAGTGAAGTATATTAAAAATATTAAATTTGCTGTGCTATGGAATTTTCATCAAAATTATTAGAAAAAGCAGTTTACGAAATGTCGCAGTTACCTGGTATAGGAAAGCGTACTGCTTTACGATTGGTATTGCATTTATTAAGGCAACCAGAAACCCAAACAGAGCATTTAGTAAAAGCTTTAAGCACCTTACGAAATGAAATTAAATTCTGCCAGAATTGCCATAGCATAAGTGATGTGGCTGTATGTGATATTTGCAGCAATCCAAATCGGGTTAGAGACCTCATTTGTGTTGTAGAGGATATTCGCGACGTTATGGCAATCGAAAGTACCGGGCAATATAGAGGCTTGTATCATGTGCTAGGGGGAAAAATTAGTCCCATGGATGGTGTTGGACCACAAAATTTAAATATTGGTTCCTTAACTGAAAAAGTTAAATCAGGAGAAGTAAAAGAATTGATATTTGCCTTAAGCGCTACGATGGAAGGAGATACCACTAATTTTTATATCTATAAACAATTAGAAGGAATAGAAATCAAAACATCTACCATCGCTCGAGGTATTGGTGTTAATGATGAATTAGAGTATGCAGATGAAATTACACTTGGCAGGAGTATTATAAATAGAATTCCTTTTGAGAATGCCTTAAAGAATTCTTAAATAAAGAACTATAAAACATGAAACGATTAGTTTTGTTATTTTGTTTTCATGTTCTGTAGGATTAAAAAATTTAGTACTCTTTAAAAAAATAGACCTAAGAATTGTAAGTACATTATCTATTGGTGATAGTAAAGAGGATCAGGAAGAAGTAAATATTTTAAATAAAATTTAGTACAGAAAAACTAATTTTTAAGCTGAATTTTAATTAAATTCGCAAAAAAACAAACATACAAACACTTTTAATTAAGGATATGGCAAAATTTGAGCTAAAACTTCCAAAGATGGGTGAAAGTGTTGCAGAGGCAACAATAACAACTTGGTTAAAAGAAGTTGGAGAAACTATCGAGCTAGATGATGCAGTTGTTGAGATAGCAACAGATAAAGTTGATAGTGAAGTACCTAGTGAAGTAGAAGGTGTGCTATTAGAAAGACTCTTCGAAGTTGATGATGTAGTGCAGGTTGGTCAAACGATAGCTATTATAGAAACAGATGGGGAAGGCGGAGTAGAACAGGCATCGTCAGGAACGACTATAGAAATTGAAGAAACTCCTAAAGAAGCCGTGATGATCGAAACTCAAGTTGCTGAGGCAACTGAGACGATTACTAAGGCAACTTCGGACTTTTCTGAAGGGAGTAGATTCTATTCTCCTCTGGTAAAAAATATAGCATCTACTGAAGGAGTTTCCTTAGAAGAGCTTGAAGGGATTTCTGGAACAGGTAAAGACGGACGGGTTACCAAAAATGATATTCTTCAATTTATCGAAGATCGTAAAAAGGGTAATGTAGTTACACAACCTATTAAAGAAGAGGTTAAAAAAGCACCTGCAGCAGCAGCTGAACCAGTTAAGAAAGCGGCTTCTAAGCCAACACCTGTAGTTGCGTCTGGAGATGATGAGATTATTGAAATGACCAGAATGGGTAAGCTTATTGCTCATCATATGGTAGAATCGGTACAGACTTCGGCACATGTCCAATCCTTTATCGAGGCTGATGTAACGAATATATGGAACTGGAGAAAAAAGGTGAAAGCAGATTTTATGAAGCGTGAAGGGGAGAATCTTACTTTTACTCCAATTTTTATGGAAGCGGTAGCAAAAGCAATTAAGGATTTTCCAATGATCAATATTTCTGTTTCAGGAGATACTATAATTAGAAAGAAAAATATAAACCTTGGTATGGCGGCGGCTTTACCCGATGGTAATCTTATTGTGCCTGTCATTAAAAATGCTGATCAGTTAAACCTGGTGGGCATGACTAAAGCAGTTAATGACCTTGCTAATCGTGCACGTAATAATGCCTTAAAGCCTGATGATATACAAGGCGGTACATATACTGTGACAAACGTAGGTACGTTTGGAAGCATAATGGGTACTCCTATAATTAATCAGCCACAGGTTGGGATACTGGCATTAGGAGCAATTAGAAAAGTTCCTGCAGTAATCGAAACTCCAGAAGGAGACTTCATTGGTATTCGTTACAAAATGTTTTTATCGCACTCTTATGATCATAGAGTAGTTAATGGTGCGTTAGGAGGACAGTTTGTACAACGCGTAAAAGATTACTTAGAAGCTTTTGATGCAAATCGAGAGTTTTAGAAGTATAAAAAAGTATATAAGTGTCAAAAAACCACAGTGCAACAACTGTGGTTTTTTAATATGCAGAAGCACGCTGTACCAAGCACAAAAAGGTTAATTAATGCTATCTTTCTTTTTTAGCCCTTTATTTCTTTGTACTTCTATCGTATCGAGCTTATCATTTACAACTAAACTATACGTATAATAGGATTTAACATTTGTTAATGGGATCAGTATAAGTATCTGTATCTTGCTTTTTGCAGGAATCTTTTTAATAATTGGTCGTTGTGCGCTTCTGCGATATCCAATAGGATTCACCTTTAAAAATACACTTTTCTCATTATCGGTATCATTCTGGACATATAGAATGGTCCTTTTCTTCTGTTTTTCTTCTACTAACCGAACTGGTTTTTCTTGAGAATGAGATAAAAAACCAAAGAATACTATAAAGAATAGGGTTGCGATGCTTTTTCTCACAGTATGATAATTACTTTTTCCAGTAAAGATACAGGTATTATCCTCTAAACAAAAAGAACCGATCTTTCATATTTTCAATCTCCGAGTTTTTATTGGTCACTATATAATCTATAGCTTCTGAAGTAAATTTTTTACCCTTATTTGTTAAAGAAACAATATCTTTTTCGATAGTAATCATATTATTTTTTAAAGCTAAATCTAAAACAGATTTTGATCGCACTTTTTGCCAATTTATATGTTCGTTTAGATGTTTTACATGTCGCTCTTCTTCTTCTTGATGATTGCCTAAATGAAGCAGGAAAGTTAATAAAGAGACCTCTATACGTTGCTGTTTATGTCTATAAAGTACAGAGAACAACCCTTTGTCAGGAGCAAATAAATACACGAGTAAGAATACTGAACCCAATACTGTAGTCATAGAACCAGAAATAGAAGTGTCTAGTGCATGGGCTACCCAATATCCTGAAATTGCGCTGCATACACCAAACAACACAGCTAACAACAACATTTTCTTAAGGTTATTAGTTAATAAATATGCTGTGGCGGCTGGGGCAATCATCAAAGCAATAACTAAAATTGCTCCAACTGCATCAAAGGCACCTACGGTAGTAATGGAAGATACTGTCATTAATCCGTAATGCATTACAACAGGTGATAACCCTAAAGAAGACGCAAGACCTGCGTCAAAAGTGCTTACTTTTAGTTCTTTGAAAAATGCGAATAGTAAAACTAAAGTAAGTATTAAAATACTTCCAATAATCCATAAAGACTTTGGGCCTAAATCTATTTCGTGCATGATGAGTCTGTCAAAAGGCGCAAAAGCAAGTTCTCCTAATAAGACAGCATCAATATCCAAATGAACATCGTTAGCATTTTGCGCAATAAGAATAATGCCTATGCTAAAAAGTGCAGGAAAAACAAGCCCAATAGCGGTGTCTTCTTTTACTAATCCTGTTTTTTGAATAAATTCTACAAGGACAACGGTTAGCACTCCACTGGCAGCAGCCATAATGATAAGTAAAGGGGAAGATAAGTCGTGAGTAATAAAAAATCCTATAACAATACCAGGAAGTATAGAGTGACTTATTGCATCCGTTATTAAAGCCATTTTTCGCAATACTAAAAACGTACCTGGAATGGCACATGCCATGGCTACTAAGCTTGCAATCAATTGTATTTCTATCTGTGCATTACTCATCTTCGTTATTAGTTAGTTGGTTATAGAGGTTTGCGGCAGCTTGATATCCTGATTTAGTCATGGACCACATAGTGCCTTCTACTTTTATATAATCTTTATCTTCAAGTTTTTGAAGAGATTTTCTTGTGAACCCCTGAAAGTTATTCAGGATTTTAATAGCATGTGGATGCGTAATATCTTCGTGTGTTTTGGCAATGTTATACATAAATGATAAGGTCTTATGCAATTGTAAGTCATTTCTGTTTTTTCTAAATCGTATTTCTCTAAATAGTAATCCGCGTCCCGGAGAAAAGATAAAAGAAAACAATACAAAAACTCCTGCTACTAAAACGATCACGGGGCCAGTTGATAAATTGTTATAACTAGCGCTAATTGCAGTTCCTACAACACCGGATAAAGCACCAAATATAGCTGCTAAAATTACCATGATACTAAGGCTGTTTGTCCATTGTCTTGCCGCTGCAGCTGGGGCCAAAAGCATAGCGCTCATTAATACCACTCCGACAGTTTGTAATCCCAGAACGATCGCAATTACTATAAATGAAGTAATAAGAATATCCAGAAATCGAGTGTTAAATCCTAATGTTTTAGTGTAATCTGCATCAAACAATAGTAGTTTGAGTTCTTTCCAGAATAGTAACAAAATACATAGGCTTATACTGGTTACAACAACCATAAGCCAAACATCACTCTCTAAAAGGGTGGCGGCCTGGCCAAAAAGATAACTTTCTAAGCCAGCTTGATTGGCGTTTGGTAATTTCTGAATATACGTAAGTAATAGCATTCCAAATCCAAAAAACAAGGATAAGATAAGTCCAAGAGCTGTGTCAGATTTAAGATGTGTATTTTTTATTATTCCTCTAATCCAAAAAGTTCCGATTAATCCACTAATTAGGGCTCCTAATAAAAAAACAGAACTGTTCTTAGTGCCAATAAGTAAAAAAGCTATTGCTATACCTGGTAGCGCAGCATGAGAAATAGCATCTCCTAATAGACTTTGTTTTCGTAATACAGCAAAACTACCTAGCATCCCACAAATAGCACCTAGAACAGCAGTACCCAGAGTTATGGTACGTAGCGTATAATCGGTGAATACTAAATCTATATATTCTTGTAAGTTCATAACACTTATTGTTGTACGCTTACTTTATAATTAATCCCATAAGTTTTGGTAAGGTTGTCATCGTTAAAAATATCTTTAACCGGTCCTGTAGCGATCTTCTTTACGTTTAAAAATGTTACCCAATCAAAATATTCTGGTACAGTTTGCAGATCATGGTGTACCACAATCACAGTTTTTCCAGCCTTTCTAAGTTCTTTTAGGATGTTGATAATTGCTTTTTCTGTAGTGGCATCTACTCCTTGAAAAGGTTCATCCATAAAATAGATAGCAGCATTTTGTACTAAGGCTCTGGCTAAAAAAATACGCTGTTGCTGTCCTCCAGAAAGTTGGCTGATTTGCCTATTTTTAAAAGCAAGCATTCCCACCTTTTCTAACGCCTCCAGAGCTGCTTTCTTTTCTTTCTGACCTGGTCTTTTGATCCATCCTAGGCTGCCATAAGTGCCCATCATAACTACATCGAGTGCCGTGGTAGGAAAATCCCAATCCACACTTCCCTTTTGAGGAACATATGCCACCAATGATCGTTGCTTTTTATATGGTTTTCCATAGATTTGAACACTACCGGCAATAGGTTTGATAATGTCTAGAATTGATTTAATTAGTGTTGATTTTCCTGCTCCGTTTGGCCCTACAATGGCCATAAGTACGCCTTCCGGAATAGCAAGGTCTATATCCCATAAAACAGGTTTGTAGTTGTATGCTACAGTAAGGTCGTCTATCTGAACAGCGATTTTATTTTTCATTATTTAAGTGCATTAACGATGGTGTTGACATTATATTCAAACATACCTATATAAGTGCCTTCTGTCGTTCCTGGGGTTCCTAGAGCATCAGAAAATAAGGTTCCTCCGATTGCAACTTCATGATCTTTTGATTTTACAGCTGCTTGCAGTGCTTCAATAGTTCTTTTTGGAACCGAACTTTCTACAAAGATCGCTTTTACCTCTTTTTTGATAATAAAATTAGCTAATTTTTGTACATCTTGCACTCCGGCTTCAGTTGCTGTTGATAACCCCTGCAGACCCACTACATTAAATTCGTATGCTTGTCCAAAATAACTAAATGCATCGTGAGCTGTCACCAAAATTCGTTTTTCTTTTGCCAGTGTAGCGATTGTTTTTTGTAATCGGTCTTCTAATTTGCTCAGTTTAGCTAAGTAACTTGCACTATTAGCCTTAAAAACTTCTGCGTTTTTTGGATCTATAGTAACAAGTTGTTTCGTTACAAAATTTGTTATTAACTTCCAGTTTTCGACATTGAACCAAATATGAGGATCATAATTTGAAGCAAAATAATCCGATCCAATTAATGTGTTTTTGTCTAAACTCTCACCAATAGCAATGGTTTTAATATCTTGGTGCTCCATTTTTTCAAACACTTCTACTAGTTTTCCCTCCAGGTGTAAACCGTTATAGAAAATAACATCAGCGTTGACTAATTTAGAAACATCACCTTCACTAGCTTTATATAAGTGAGGATCCACACCGCTACCCATCAGCCCTTGAACTTCGATTACATCACCACCAATATTTTTAACAAGGTCTGTGATCATTGAAGTGGTGGTAACTACATTTAGCTTTTGACTATCGCTCTTTATTTTTTTTTTACAGGAGAATAGGAGTAAAGAAACGCTTAGTATTGTTATAATGTTTTTCATTTTTAGTATTGATTTAAGATATTGTTTTGACAGATGTTTGTATTGTTAAATAAAGGGCTAATTAGGTAATCGAACGCTAATTCCTGCGCTTAATAATAGGTTTTGACCTTTGGTTATGCCAGATCCTACTGTTGCATCTAATTGAATTGAATCATTTAGCAAATAGGTGATTCCCGCATCCCAAAGATGATTTGGGCTGCTATCTTCAGGTAGATCTCCATAAAGTTCGGCGTAGATTCCAAAAGTATTTGTAACGCTGTATCCATAAACCAGTGTGTATACGTAGGCCGCTTCTGGAGAATCATCGCCCCATGCTGCACCCAGATTGTAAGATAAGCTTGATTTTTCACTTAAAGTATGAGCAAATGAAAACCTAAAATCAACTCCTGTTGTCTCAGGTTTAAAATCATTGCCGGCGCTAAATGGTAAATATAAATGTCCGAGAAACCCAATTTCTGGACGTATTCCTTTTTCTTCGGCAATACTAATTTTTGTACCCAGCAGTAACGGAGATAATCCACTAATAACATTATCGTCTTCTATTCCATTTCTCTCGGTCTTGATTTCAGTAAAATCCCATCCAATTCTCAATTCTAAGTTGTCTAATAAGCCATATCGTAAAAGTGTGGTGTTAAATGTGGTTGCTTTTTCTTTTGCAATATCTTCACCGGTATCTTCGTAAAATGCCCCGGTTTCAATTTGTAAATACCCTTTTGGAACTACTGTAGGAGATTCGGTTTGATCCGGTCTGTCTGTCACAAGCGTTCCTGGATTTGATTTTTCTTGAGAAAAGATACTATTAAAAGTTATACTACTCAAAAAAGTAAGTACAATGATTCTTCTTATTTGCATTAGGTTTATTAATTTTGTTTATTATTGATGCAAAACTAAATAAGTTAGCCATGACTAACAAATTAAATTCGAATAATTTAACAAAAAGCGAAGAGGACTACCTAAAAGCTCTTTTTCAGTTACTTATAGAGAGTGATTCTTCTAAGGTTGGTAATAATCAGTTAGCAGAGTATCTTAAGGTGTCTCCGGCATCAACAAACAATATGATTAAAAAACTGAAGGCCAAAGCCTATGTGGTAAGCGAAAAATATGGCAAATTGGATTTAACTGAAGAGGGAAGATCTATAGCTGTACGTTTAATTCGAAAACACAGGTTATGGGAAACATTTCTTTGTAATTACTTGAACTTTACCTGGGATGAAGTTCATGAAGTAGCCGAGCAATTAGAGCATGTAAAATCTCGTAAATTGATCAATGAATTAGATCGATTCATGGATTATCCTAAAAAAGATCCTCATGGCGAATTGATTCCTGGTGCAGATGGTGATTACTCTGTTTTACCTAAAGTTATGTTGTCTTCATTATCAGAAGGAGATGTTTGTAAATTAGAAGCGGTAAATGATGGGTCGGTTAATTTTTTGAAGTATGTTTCTGAAATAGGTTTGGTATTAAGTAGTGAGATAAAAGTTCTGGAAATACGAGAGTTTGATAAATCGATCCGAATAGAATTTAACAATGTTGTAGAAACTGTAACACGCAAATTTGCTGATAATGTATTTGTTAAGAAGATAACATGATTTTTGTAAATGTTAAAATAGAGTTAGGCTATAACAATGTTAAAGAATAGCTGTTATCTTTGAGTATCACACAATCAATTTATGGAGCTTAATTTAAAAAAACCGATATGTTTTTTCGATCTTGAAACAACCGGTGTTAATATTTCTAAAGATCGAATTGTTGAAATTTCTATCTTAAAAATTTTCCCGAATGGCACTCAGGAAAGTAAAACCTGGTTAGTAAATCCAGAGATGCCTATTCCTCCAGAAACTACTGCAGTTCATGGTATAGATGATGCCAAAGTAGCTAACGAACCTACTTTTAAGCAATTAGCAAGTAAAGTTAGTGAAATGATTAAAGGATGTGATCTTGGAGGGTTTAACTCTAATCGATTTGATATTCCATTATTAGCAGAAGAACTATTAAGAGCGGGGCTAGATTTTGACATGAAAAATACGGTAGCTATCGATGTGCAAACGATTTATCACAAGATGGAAAAAAGAACCTTGTCTGCTGCTTATAAATTTTATTGTGACAAAGATTTAGAAGATGCCCATTCTGCAGAAGCTGATACGAATGCAACCTATGAAGTCCTAAAAGCACAATTAGATAGATATCCTGAATTAGAGAATGATACCAAATTTTTATCAGAATTTAGTTCAAGGAAACAATTCGCTGATTTTGCGGGCTTTATTGCCTATGACGATAATGGAAAAGAAATTTTCTCTTTCGGTAAACATAAAGGTAAGTTAGTAGAGCAGATCATGGATGATGAGCCAGGATATTTTGGTTGGATACAAAATGCGGACTTTCCTTTATACACTAAGAAAGTTCTTACTGCTGTGAGACTTCGAAAATTGAACAATAGCTTAAATAATTTATAGTCTTTAACAGAATTTTAGAATAATGAAACTTATATGTATAGGTCGCAATTATACAGATCACATTGAAGAGTTAGCAAATGAAAAGCCAGTAGATCCTGTCATTTTTTTGAAGCCTGACACTGCAATTTTATTAAAAAAACAACCTTTTTTTATTCCTGATTTTTCTGCTGATGTGCATCATGAAGTTGAAATTTTGATAAAGATCAACAAAGTTGGAAAATATATCGATAAAAAATTTGCCCACAAATATTACGATCAAATCGGTTTGGGAATAGATTTTACAGCCAGGGATCTGCAAAGCAGACTTAAAGAAAAAGGATTACCGTGGGAGAAGGCCAAAGCCTTTGATGGAGCTGCGGTCATTGGTGATTGGGTTTCAAAAAATGAATTTCAGGATGTCAATAACATTGATTTTAGACTAGAGAAAAACCTACAGGTTGTTCAACAAGGAAACACAAAATTTATGCTGTGGAAAATAGATGAATTGATAGAATATGTTTCAAAATATTTTACTTTGAAGATAGGAGATGTTATATTTACAGGAACACCGGCGGGTGTTGGATCTGTAAAACCAGAAGATGTTTTAACAGGATATATAAGCAACAAACAAATTTTTTCAATAAAAGTAAAATAATGAGCAAAGGATATAGTTTAAAAAATGTGGATGAGTTATCTGGAGGCGATAATGAATTTATAGCTGTGTTAGTACAAACTTTTTTAGAAGAAATACCACCCGATCTTCATAGTATGGTGCAAGCTGTTGAATCTGATAATCCGCAAATGGCATATCAATATGCTCATAAGATGAAACCAAACCTTCAATTGTTTGATATCGATCTTTTGTCACAGATAAAGCAAATTGAAGCCTGGTCCAAAACTAATAAAGCAAAAGAAGAGATAAAACCAGTCCTCGATCATATTGTGGTCACTGTAAATGGAGCTATAGAAGATTTGAAAGCTGATTTTCAATAAATACGCTATGCTTGCAGAAATAATTACTATTGGTGATGAAATTCTTATTGGTCAAATCATAGATTCTAACTCTGCTTTTATTGGTAAAGAACTTAATAAGATAGGTGTTGATGTTATTCAAATTACTTCAATACGAGATGATAAGCAAGATATTTTAAAGGCTTTGACACATGCAGAAAAGCGCGCAGATATAATTTTGCTTACCGGTGGTCTAGGTCCTACAAAAGATGATATTACCAAACATACCATCTGTACTTATTTTGATGATAAATTAGTACAAAACATCAACGTATTAAAGCATATAGAAAAACTATTTGAGAAGTATATTTCTACACCGATTTCTGATATAAATCGCCAACAAGCCTTAGTGCCAAGCACATCTACTGTTTTGATGAATCTTTATGGTACGGCCCCGGGTATGTGGATAGATCGGGATGATAAGGTGTTTGTATCTATGCCTGGAGTTCCTTTTGAAATGAAAGGTTTGATGAAAAATGAAGTGCTTCCTAGATTACAAAAAAGATTTGATAGGCCCTACATTATTCATAAAACCGTACTTACATATGGCGTGGGTGAAAGTGCGATAGCTGCAAGAATTGAAACCTGGGAAGACAATTTACCAGCATTTATTAAGTTAGCCTATTTGCCTAATCTAGGTAGGGTTCGTTTACGTCTTTCTGCCAGAGGAAATGACAAAAAGCTTCTTGAGGATACTATTGAAGCTAAAATAGAAGAACTGCACAATATTATTGGTGAAATAATAGTAGGGTACGAAGAGGATGAAACGATAGAGGTAAGAATTGGTCAATTACTAGTAAAAAAAGGAGAAACAATTTCTGTTGCGGAAAGTTGCACAGGGGGTATGATTGCACAATCCTTCACGGCAAATTCGGGGGCCTCTGCGTATTTTAATGGGGGAGTTGTTGCCTATGCTACACAATCTAAAATTGATGTTTTAGGAGTAGATCGTAGTATAGTAGAGAAATACACAGTAACGAGTGCAGAAGTTGCTGAAGCTATGGCATTGAAGGCTAAAGAAAGATTTAAATCAAATTATGCAATAGCAACTACAGGCAATGCAGGTCCGGCAAAAGGAGATGGAGCTGTAGAGATTGGAACGGTTTTTATAGCAATTGCGACTCCTGAAAACGTCTTTTCACAAAAATTTGTCTTTGGTAATCTAAGAGAGCGCACAATAGGTAAAGCCGTAACGAAATCTTTTGAGTTATTGTTGCATGAATTAAAGGATAGCCACAAGTAGGATTTAAGCACTTTTCTTGGTCCAGTTAATTGCGTCTTCAAGATCATTAAATTGATAAAACGGTTTTCTGGCAAAATGTCGCTCTACGATAATTGATTTCTCACATTCTTTATTGTATGTTACCACACCATAACCATTAAAGTTTTTCATTGTGTTAAGGGGGCAAAACAGATAGTCAACAGGAGCTATAGAATGAGAGTTAATCCTGTTAGAAATATAGGAAAAGGATTTTCCATCTCCATAATGTTTAAGAATTAATGGAATGAGGTCATTAAGTTTTTCTAGTGTTATCACTTCTCCTTCATTGACTTCGGCTATAAAATAGTTTTCATAAAAATAATAAGTTCCGAGCGTGAGGTTTCGTACTTCTACTAATTTATCGTTTTCGGTTTTCATGATTGTATAACTTTTCTGTTCCTGAGTATTGAGTCGATAAAGAGTAGTTTTCCTTAGGCTTAAAGATTGTTTTTCAGTAGTTTATGCATTTTTTAGTACTTTCAAACGTTATAGTTAATAACTTTATTCGTCAAAAAGATTTTCTAAAATGAAATTCAGTAAATACATACTTGTAATTTATGTTTTAGTAAAAAGATTTTTTGTCTTTTAGTTTAATCCACAGAAGTCATTTTTTCAGACCAGAGAACGGCATCTTCCAAGGTGTCGAAAACATCAGTTGGGATGTCGGCGAAGGTTCTTTCAAGACATGCTATTTTACGATTTACAGGGTTATATGTAACTATGGCGTAGCCCTTTAGATTAGGAAATTTTTGTGCTGATCCATGAAGTCTGGTAGGTTTAAAAGAATATGAATTAACCCGATTAGAAATATAAACATAAGGAATTATACCTTTGTAATATATTTCGATAAGCTCGTATAGTTTTTTTCCGCTTTCAAAGTTGAGGTCAGATCCTTCATTGACTTCACCCACAATAAAATTTTCATAGAAATAAAACGTTCCTATGTCAATTTCATGTTTTTGAATAAGTGGTCTTCTAAAGTTTTCAACCATTTTGATCAATTTGTATTGCTAAAATATGTAATAAATTTGAAAATTTATGGTTTACCCACACGTTAGTTAAGGTGATTTTTTTTGGTCGGATAAAATCTCTTATTTTGGTTTTTAGCGATAAGAAACCCGAAAAATAAAAAAACAGAAAAAATTACTAAACTATTATTGGTGGTTAGGTAAATAATTCGTTAATTTGCACCCTGTTTTGAAATAATACCAAAATTAAGAAGAGATGTCAAGAGTTTGCGAGCTTACAGGTAAAAAAGCAATGGTAGGAAACAATGTTTCTCACGCGATGAATAAAACAAAACGTAAATTCAATGCGAATTTGATAAAAAAGCGTTTTTATATTCCTGAAGAAGATAGATGGGTAACACTTAAAGTTTCTACTTCAGCATTGAAAAATATAAATAAGAATGGGATTTCTGCTGTTTTAAAGGAAGCAAGAGCAAAAGGTTTTTTAACTAAATAATCTCTATTTTTAAAAGATATACAAATGGCAAAGAAAGGCAATAGAGTACAGGTAATTTTAGAATGTACAGAGCACAAAGCTACTGGAAAACCAGGTACATCACGATACATTACAACCAAAAATAAAAAGAACACACCAGATAGAATGGAATTAAAGAAATTTAATCCTATTCTAAAGAAAATGACTGTTCATAAAGAAATTAAATAATAAAACATGGCAAAGAAATCAGTAGCATCGTTACAGACAGGATCAAAGAGATTAACTAAGGCCATTAAAATGGTAAAATCTCCAAAAACTGGAGCATATACTTTTGTTGAGTCTATCATGGCACCAGAAGTTGTAAATGACTTTTTAAAGCAAAAGTAATTTCCCTTTTAAAATCTTTTAAAAAGAAGCCGTTTCAATTGTATTGAAATGGCTCTTTCTTTTTATATTTAGGTAATCTTAATTAAGTAAATTCTATTTTTGAATTTATAGTATATTGAATTAATAGAAATGGGACTTTTCAAGAATATATTTTCTTCAGAAAAAAAAGAAACACTAGATAAAGGATTAGAAAAATCTAAAACGAGTTTTTTTTCAAAATTAAGTAAAGCTGTTGCTGGTAAATCTAAAGTAGATGACGAGGTACTGGATGAGCTCGAAGAAGTTTTAGTGTCTAGTGATGTTGGTGTAAAAACTACCATCAAGATTATTGAAAGAATTGAAGGTCGTGTGGCAAAAGATAAATATTTAGGGACAGAAGAATTGAACCAAATATTACGTGAAGAGATTGCTAATTTACTGTCAGAAACTAATGTTGGAGAAGCTGTAGATTTTGAAATTCCGAAAGGGAAGAAGCCATATGTTTTGATGGTTGTTGGTGTTAATGGAGTTGGAAAAACAACGACTATAGGTAAATTAGCGCATCAGTTTAAAAATAAAGGATTAAAAGTCGTACTAGGCGCTGCAGATACGTTCAGAGCAGCAGCGATAGATCAATTGCAAGTATGGGCAGATAGGGTAGATGTTCCTATCGTTAAACAGGCTATGGGAAGTGATCCCGCTTCTGTGGCATTTGATACATTACAATCTGGAGTTAATCAGGATGCTGACGTTATCATTATCGATACAGCAGGACGCTTACATAACAAGGTTAATTTGATGAATGAATTAACAAAAGTAAAACGAGTGATGCAAAAAGTTGTTGAGGATGCTCCGCATGATGTCTTATTAGTTTTAGATGGCTCTACTGGTCAAAATGCCTTTGAACAAGCAAAACAGTTTACAGCGGCTACAGAGGTAAATTCTTTAGCAGTAACAAAATTGGATGGAACCGCAAAAGGAGGAGTGGTTATTGGAATTAGTGATCAATTTCAAATTCCTGTAAAATACATCGGAGTAGGTGAGGGTATTGAAGATTTGCAGGTGTTCAATAAGTATGAGTTTGTAGATTCTTTTTTTAAGTAAACCTAGCGGTTTCTTAGCATGTTTCTTTTCTTTAAATACCTATTATCGAACAGAATACGCATCTTTGGTTTTTATATATAATTTTGTTCACAAAAAAACCTTCAATTGCTTGAAGGTTTGTTCCCAATGTCACATAACCTTTATTATAAATAATTCCCGTTTATAAAGATTATGATTAATTTTGGGGCGATATATTGGGACTGGTTAGGTTGTCTTTAGTATCACTAGATATGCCATGAAGATGCAATACACGACTAAAAATGCTCCACTAATTAATATTCTATATTTTGACATGATTTTAGTATGTTTTGAGGTGTGTTCCTGTTTCGGCCTTGACAATTGTCGGATTAGAACTTTCTTTTTTATTAGTAGTGATTACAATAGTAATAAAGAATAGCATTGCAACAATAAACATCAGACTAAATATAGTTTTTAAAGTACTTCTCATAGTTTTTAGGTTATTGTGGTTATTTGGGTAATATTATATCACTATACTACTTCTTATATGTTTGCCTTTATTTTTTAGGAGTCAAAGTTGGCTAGTCATCACTATCGTCGTCGTCGTCATCGTCGTTGTCATCATCATCATCATCATCATCGTCGTTGTCATCATCATCGTCGTCGTTGTCATCATCATCATCGTCGTTGTCATCATCATCGTCGTCGTTGTCATCATCATCATCGTCGTTGTCATCATCGTCGTCGTCGTTGTCATCATCATCATCGTCGTTGTCATCATCATCATCGTCGTTGTCATCATCATCGTCGTCATTGTCATCATCATCGTCATCATCGTCGTCGCAATCATCGTTAATCGCTATTTCAATAACTTCTTCTAGCTCACTTAGATTATTAGTGGATATTTCTAATCCATCTGAGAGAACAAGGACTACTGGGAAATTTATATTGACCACATCATTATCATTGAGGTCGATCAGAAAAAGATTAAGGCTATCGTCATTTTCAAAACTTACTGTAGTAATTAATTCGGTTTGCGAATCAAATGCAGAAACAGAAAAAGGATATACAAAATCTATACATTCTATGGGTTCATCATTAGTAATGTCATTTTCAGATTTACCATCTCCTATCGAAATACGTAGCATTAAATTGGCAACATTTGAATTTGCTTTTAGCGATTGATTGTCTGGGGCCTGAATCAATTCGTCCGATTCTCCTCTACAAGAAGTAGCTAAAAAAGCTATAAATAACGTAAAAATTAATAGAATTAAATTCGTCTTACTATTCATGATAAATAAATCTTTCAAAGTGATTGTATAATTATAACAACTAACCTATAAAAAATCCTTTTTTCTTTTTCTTTTTTTTACATTTAACCTTAATAAAATCGTCATAATGCCAAAAGACCTACATGAAAATGTCTGTGCTGAAGAGATATTTTCGAAGATCTATTCTAAATATTCAAAGGATTTATACAATTTTCTATACTATAAGTATGGAGAGTCTTTGGGGCCTAATGATAAGATGCAAGATGCATTTATTAAGTTATTGGATAATTGTAAAAATGTCACTCCTGCCAAGGCCAAAGGTTTTTTGTTTAGTGTAGCAAAAAATATGATGCTCAACGAAATTAAACATCAAAAAGTTGTACTTAGACATAGAGAAATAAAACCCAAAGAGTATACGAATGAGTCTCCGGAGTTTATTATAGAACAAAAACAGTTCTTAAGTAAATATCAAACTGCATTAGCGCGATTGACAGAAGACCAGAGAGTTGCCTTTTTATTGAATAAAGTAGAAGGAAAAAAGCACGCAGAGATAGCAGAAATGCTTGGAGTTACGAAAAAAGCTGTTGAAAACAGAATTTACACAGCGTATAAAAAACTTAAGAGTGAAATAGAAGGATTTAAATAAATTTTAATTTTTTTAAAGGAAAAATAAATACTTGGTTGTTTTATATATAGAAGAACTACAAAAATGGATAAAGAATACCTTTTGAAGAAATGGTTAGCAGATGATTTAACACCTTCTGAAGCTAAAGCGTTTAAGGCATCAGATGATTATCAAACGCATCGTAAAATGCTTGAGGGTGCTCAATTTTTTAGAGCCTCTGCAGTTTCTGAAGTTGCAAGTTTAAATGATTTTTACAAAAAAACAGAAAAGAATCCAGCATCTGCTAAAACGTTTAAATGGTATAGTCCATTATTGAAAATAGCCGCTGTTTTGGCAATTTTACTCGGTGTAGGATCGTTTTTCTTTTTTGACGCAGGATCGAATGTTAGTTCTTTAGCCAGTGAAAAAATTTCTATGGCACTACCTGATGAGTCAGCGGTAGTATTAAATGCCAAATCGAAGATTATCTATAACAAACGTAATTGGAACGAAAAACGGGAAGTAGTTCTTGATGGCGAAGCTTTTTTTAAAGTAACCAAAGGATCCAGCTTTGATGTAATTACCAATACCGGAAAGGTAAGTGTTTTGGGAACACAATTTAATGTCAAAAATCGTAAGGGATATTTTGAAGTACAATGTTTTGAAGGTTTGGTGAGTGTGCAGTATAATGGGGATACTAAAAAATTGCCGGCAGGATCTATTTTTAAAGTGGTGAATGGGGTAGTAACTTCTGATGCTACCTCTAATACTGAGCCACAATGGATTAATCACATAAGCGATTTTAAAAGTGTTCCTTTTTATGAGGTGATTCAAGAATTTGAAAGACAGTATGATGTCGTTTTTTCACTAGAAAATATAAATACTTCACGTATATTTACAGGAGGTTTTGTGCATACTAGTATTGAAGATGGGCTAAAATCCATAACTTTACCTCTAGATCTGGAATATAAAATTGATTCAAAAAAACGTATTACATTGTATAAAAGTAAACTATAGTTGGCACACTACTGTCTTTCTATGGCTATCCCTTTTGTTTTATGTTTTCTCTTCTCAAGCTCAGGATGTAGGTGATACGAATATATCTCTGTCAGATGTTATTACTAAATTAGAAGAACGTTTTCGTTACAAATTTACATTTGCAGACGATACTGTTGAAGGTGTTTTTACAGAAGCACCTAAAGATGAATTTACTTTTGAAGAAGTATTAGAGTTTCTTGAACAAAAAACTAATTTGAGGTATCGCATACTGGCAAATAACTTTGTCTCTATAAATAAGAAAAACGCTACTATTTTAATTTGTGGAATTCTAAAAGATAAGTACAGCCTATCTTCTCTGGAAGGAGCTTCTATACAAGGAAAAAAATCCTCTACCGTTAGTAATTCAAATGGTGAATTTAAGCTTGAAGTTTTTGCAGATGACGAAACCATAAGTATTGGTCATTTAGGGTATGAAACCATATATCGACTTGCTAATTCTTTTAAAAAGGACGATTGCTCTGAGGTTTTTATGGATTTTAAAACAGAAACATTATTTGAAGTAATACTGAGTAACTACATTGTGAAAGGAATTGATAAAACTAATGATGGAAGTTTTCAAATAGATTATAAAAATTTTGGGATCCTCCCGGGACTTATCGAAACAGATGTTTTACAAACAGTACAAGCATTGCCTGGAATCCAAAGCGCAGACGAAACAGTTTCTAATATTAATATTCGAGGAGGTACTCATGATCAGAATCTAATACTGTGGGATGGTATAAAAATGTATCAATCCGGTCATTTTTTTGGATTAATATCTGCAATAAATCCATTGATCACCAGAAAAGCAAAGTTGCTAAAAAATGGAACCAGCCCCGAATTTACAGACGGGGTTTCTGGAACTATGATCATGAATACCGATACGGCAATTACTGATCATTTTAGAGCAGGGATAGGTGTCAATATGATTAATGCCGATATTTTTTCTGATATTCCATTGGGAGATAAATCTTCTCTGCAGGTGACAGCAAGAAAATCAATTCGCGACATAGCCAAAACGCCAACATACTCCCAGTATTCTGATAGAATTTCTCAGGATAGCGAAGTTGAAGGACAAAATTTTTTAGCCTCTGATATTGGTTTTGATTTTTATGATGTCAATTTACGTTGGAATTACAGTATGACCCCAAAAGATAAATTAAGAGTAAATTTTCTAACGATTAATAATGAACTTGTTTTTTCAGAAAACGCAATCGTAGATAATATTCAAAGATCCAGGCAAAGTAGTTTAAATCAAAGTAGCTTTGCTGGCGGGATCTGGTATCAAAGAAATTGGAACAATAAATTACGATCGGTAGTACAGGTATATGAAACAGATTATACTCTTAAATCCATTAATGCGAACCTTCAGCAAGAACAGCGTTTTTTGCAAAAGAATACAGTTTCTGAAACTGGTATTAAGCTAAAAGGGTATTATGATTTTAATGAAAAGATTACTTTTCTTAATGGCTACCAGTTTATAGAAACAGGTATATCGAATCTTAATGATATTGATTCTCCTGTATTCAGAGAAAAAAGAGTTAGAGTTATACGTACTCATAGCCTGTTTTCTCGAATATATTATGCACCCTACTCGGCTACAACTTTTAACTTGGGCGTGCGCTATAATTATAATGATAAATTTAATACACATAGTGTAGAACCCAGGTTAAGCTATAATCAAAAAATATTCAAATATTTTAATATAGAAATATTAGGAGAATTTAAACATCAAAACACATCACAGATCATAAATTTTCAGAATGATTTTTTGGGAATAGAAAAAAGAAGATGGATATTGTCTAATAATGAGGATATCC
The DNA here is from genome assembly GCA_947497175.1 of uncultured Aquimarina sp. Taxonomy (GTDB): domain Bacteria; phylum Bacteroidota; class Bacteroidia; order Flavobacteriales; family Flavobacteriaceae; genus Aquimarina. Next base: position 504,493 of record CANMFM010000006.1, read on the forward strand.
CGGTAATTAAAAGCAGACAAATTTCATTAGGTTTACAATACAACAGATTTGGTTGGCTTGTAAATGCCGAGGGATACTATAAAAAAGTCAAAGGGATCACAGCACGAAGTCAGGGATTTCAAAACCAATATGAATTTATAAGGGCCATAGGTGATTATACGGTAAATGGAGTTGATTTTTTATTGAACAAAAGATATAAAAACCTGAGCACTTGGATGAGTTACTCTTATGCTCAGAATGAGTATCTTTTTGAAACCTTTGAAGAGCGCGAATTTCCTAATAATATAGAGATTACCCATTCGGTAACCTTGGGGTCCTCTTATTCTTTTCAAGACTTTAAAATTTCTGCCGGGCTTAACTGGAATTCAGGTTTGCCTACGACCAGACCAGTTCCTGATAATCCGATTGCTAATAACCAGATAAATTATCAAAACTCAAATAGTAGCAGGTTAGATGAGTACCTTAGGATTGATCTTTCGGCAACGTATGATTTTAAAATTAGCAAAGACATTCAAGCACATACCGGTTTTTCTGTATGGAATCTTGTCGACAGACAAAACGTAATTAACAATTACTATCGGATTAATCAGCAAAATCAACCTCAAGAAGTAGTAGAATCATCTTTGAGTATTACTCCTAACGCTACATTCAGAGTATCGTTTTAAGTTTGTTCAAATTCCTATTAGGGCGTTAATTTTTTTCCATAAATCGTTATCAAAACTTGACGGGCCTAATAATGCTTCGCCTGTATCGCCACCCATCCTCACAATGACAAGATTTTGACTTGGTACTACATACAGTTTTTGGTCATCTTTTCCTAAACCAGCAATAAGGTCATCTGGTGCGTTGGGTATTAGTTTTCCTTGAAATTGAGTTTCAAATGATGGTGCTCTAAAACTTGATTTGCCATTTAGCCACCATAGATACCCGTATGCCTGATTCATTTGCTGGGATGTTGTAGTCATTTCGTTAAAATAATTCTGATCAGAAAGAATAGTCTCGTTATCCCAGATCCCCTTATTTAAATTTAATAAACCAAATCTTGCCATACTTCTTGCGGTGCTATAAAATATACTGGCGTATCCGATATTTATCCATTTTCCGGTCATGCCAATTTTATTCTTCAATTTGGCGTCAAAATACGATTCGAAGTTTTGACCGGTGGCCCCTTCAATGATACTCTGTAGCAAAGTATATGTCGCATTGTGATAGTACCAAAATGTAGACGGTTGATTTAAATATGTTAAGCAGGTTGAATCTGTGCAATTTTGATTTGACACATTATAATTCAATCCGGTAGTCATTGTTAAATGATTTTTAACCGTTATCTGTGTTTCTTGTTCAGTTGTTATGTTTGCCCATTCAGGACCGATATATGTGGCAGAAGAATTATTTATGTTTAAAAACTCTTCTTGTTTTGCAATACCTATAGTAAAAGACGTGAGCGTTTTTCCTGCAGAATACCAAGGGTGTGAATCAGTAGATGTGTGACCATTAAAATATTTTTCAATTACGATCCTTCCATTTTTAAGTATAATAAACGCTTTAGAGTCTTTTGTCTCTAGATAATCATATAAATCTTTTTCACTAGAAGTGTTCCACCCAAGCTCTGAAACAGTGATTTTTTCCCAAGTATTTGTTGTTTTTGGAGGAAAATAAATCGTATCTAAGTCATCTGAATGGTTGGAAATCGCCGGATTTTCATCTAAAGTTTCTGAAGAGTCATTTGAGCATGAAAAAGTCAAACTAACCATTAAAAATAGTATCATTTTAATGTTCATAGGCATTCTTTTGTAAATTTGGACTTTACAATATACAAAAGGTTTAATACATTATTTGTTTTAATCAATATAGTTATTCGATTTATAGCCTATACTTGGTCTAATCGTTGTATCTTTGCACACCTTTATTCAAAAGATATGAGAACAAAGACCTTAAAGAAGAATAAGATTAATGTTGTAACCCTTGGTTGTAGTAAAAATGTCTACGATAGCGAAGTGCTTATGGGGCAGCTTAAAGCAAATAATAAAGAAGTAGTACATGAAGAGGAAGGGAATATTGTAGTAATCAATACCTGTGGTTTTATTGCGAATGCAAAAGAGGAATCTGTAAATACAATCCTTGAATATGTACAGAAAAAAGATGAAGGTGTAGTAGATAAGGTTTTTGTTACGGGTTGTTTATCAGAAAGGTATAAACCGGATTTAGAAGAAGAGATTCCCGATGTAGATCAATATTTTGGAACTACCGAACTTCCTGGCTTGCTTAAGGCATTGGGGGCAGATTATAAACATGAGTTGATAGGAGAGCGACTTACCACTACACCCAAAAATTATGCATATCTTAAAATAGCCGAAGGATGTGATCGCCCTTGTTCCTTTTGTGCGATCCCATTAATGAGAGGGAAGCATAAATCTACACCTATTGAAGAGTTGATAGTAGAAGCAGAGAAACTTGCTGCAAATGGGGTTAAAGAAATTATTTTAATTGCCCAGGATCTTACCTACTACGGTTTGGATTTGTATAAAGAAAGAAAGCTTGCAGACTTACTCAGAGCGCTGGTAAAAGTTGAAGGTATCGAGTGGATTCGTTTACACTACGCATTTCCTACAGGATTTCCTATGGATGTATTAGAAGTAATGAAACAAGAAGATAAGATATGTAACTATATCGATATCCCACTTCAGCACATAGCAGATCCCATACTAAAATCTATGCGTCGTGGTACTACTAAGGCAAAAACCACGAAACTTTTAGAAGCATTTAGAGGTGCTGTACCCGAAATGGCTATTCGTACCACGCTTATTGTAGGGTATCCTGGAGAAACTCAAGAAGATTTTGAAACACTAAGGGATTGGGTTAAAGAGATGCGTTTTGAACGATTGGGATGCTTTACCTATTCTCATGAAGAAAACACGCATGCGTTTAATCTAGAAGACGATGTTCCAGAAGAAGTAAAAATGCAGCGGGCTAATGAGATTATGGAAATTCAATCCCAAATATCGTGGGAATTGAATCAACAAAAGATTGGAAAAACCTTCAAAGTGGTTATAGATCGTAAAGAGGGTAATTACTTTATTGGCCGTACTGAATTTGATTCTCCGGATGTTGATAATGAAGTGTTGATCGATGCTTCAAAATTTTATCTTAAAACAGGAGAATATACCACTGCTAAAATAATTGAAGCCGAAGATTTTGATCTGTATGCCGAGCCAGTATAATTCTCTTGGCATTTACTGTTTAAATGATATAGTTTAAAAGAAAAAAGGAAGCTTGATTTCAAGCTTCCTTTTGTGATCTTAATAGGGTCTTTTATTTTAGGGCTAACTCAAATATAAAGAGAACTATTTCGATTCGGGGTGGATAATATAGAATTATCCTACTGTATTGTATTCTAAACCTCCGTCAGTTTCATTATACTGGTCGATGATTTTTTCTTGATCTGTACCAGGAGTCAAACCAGGAGTATTTTCTCTTGATAAAGTTGCATCATCAAATGATTCTGCTTCACAAGAAAAAAGTGCAATTGCTATAACTAATAGGAGTGGTAATTTTTTTATCATCTTTTTAAATTTTTACTTTTTATGTTTGTTAAATTCGGGGCAAATGTATGTAAAAAAGCGAAGCAAAATCTCAAAGTTTTACTTGCAAACCGCTAAAAACCGATAGGCGTAACAAGGGCTGAATTAAGAAGTTTCTAATAGAATTAAGCCAAAGATTTCGGAAATAATAATACTTTCAAGGAAACGAGTAAATTTTGTCTAATTTTTGCTCCGTTTTATTGAAAGATAATGAATTGTAAAATGTGCCCAAAAAACGATATAATTAACGATTTGGTAACATTAAGTCCTATTTCATGTGTGTTTTTGTTATTTCATCAATAAAAAGTGATATTTATTGATAAATATTCATTTTAAAACAATGAATTACATTGCCTTCTTAATAATTAGTAAGAGCATAAATTGATTTCGTAATTTGGATTGTTCTTAAGCATTCAAAATGGTAAGTTTTTGCCATATTTTTCTGCATAAACCCGTTGTAAGAATTTCAATTTCATTTACAGCTCTTACTACCGGTTCATCTGGCAAACTTTGAGAATATAGAGCAGCAACTTTTCCTATCAACGCTGCTGCTTCAGAACAGTAATCAAGATAGCGCTGAAGTTCAAACTTTGTAAGTGATCGCTTAGGTGAATTTTGTGTTGCAGTTTCGGGTAAATTTGCTACATACGGGTCTTTGGTTAATTGATGCATGTCAATCACATGAGCAATTACTCGTAATTCGTTCAGTGATCTAAGAGCTCGTTTGGTTTTTAACCTCGATTCTAGCGATATGAGAAAAAATATAGCAGCTCCAATAAGGATAATATCATTAAATATTGCTTCAGAAATAGTGACTATATTTGCTAATGTTGTGTTTTCAATTTGCAGATCAATATAGGTAATACTATACAGTAATCCACCAAGACCAATCAGTATAATTAAATAAGAACATAGTCTCAAAGTAATATTGGGAGCTGAAATCCATTCTATATTTCTCTTGCTTTGTTGTGCTACACCTAAAAATTGATGGCAAACGTTTTTGAGAGAAGACTCAGGAAAACGATCGGAAATTCGTTTTTCTAATACGCCAATGGTCTTGATTATTTTTTCTGGATGCAAAACTATCGCTTCATTCATAAGCAACAAGATATCATAAATATTAAAATTAAAAAGCGTACAAAACGATTTTAAGGTCGTGCTGTACGCTATTATTTAGTTTTCTTACAAAGGTTTATTTTGTCGGAAAACCACGATCTTTCATTAGGGCTTCAATATTGGGATCGCGACCTCTAAATTTTTTATAAGCATCGGCTGGGTCCATAGCATTGCGCGGTGCAAATAAATATTTTACCAATTTAGATGCTACTTCTTTGTCATAAAATCCGTCAGGAGCTTCAGCAAAAGCTTCTGCTGCATCAGATGTTAATACATCTGCCCACATATAGCCGTAGTAAGCGGTAGCGTATCCTTCACTAGAAAAAACATGTCCAAAATGAGGGGTTCTATGGCGCATTACTAATTCTTTTGGCATATTGAGTGCTGCTAAAGTTTCTTTTTCAAAGGTCTTAATATTAATATTATTTGGATCGGCCAAATGTAATTTCATATCCATAATTGCTGATGCCAAATATTCTGTAGTAGCAAAACCTTGATTAAAAGTGGCTGCTTTTTTTACTTTATCGATCAATGATTTTGGCATGGGTTCCCCAGTTTTATAATGCACAAGATAATTGTCAATTACTTTGTCTGTTGATAACCAACGTTCTAATAATTGAGATTGAAATTCGGTATAATCTCTTACCCCATTATTTAGTGTTGGGTATTTGACTTCAGAGGAAAGAAAGTGCAATGCATGGCCAAATTCATGAAAAAATGTCTCCGCATCATCCCAGGATATTAGTGTGGGCTCTCCAGGAGCTGGTTTTACAAAATTTGAGTTGTTCGATGCTAATACATTTTTTTTGCCATCAAAAGTTGTATGGCTTCTGTATGTAGTTGCCCAGGCGCCTGATCGCTTACCGGTTCTGGCAAAAGGATCAAGATACCAAAGTCCTATGTGTTCTCCAGAGGTTTTATCATTTACTTCCCAGACGTTTACATCTTCATGAAATACGGGTACTTTTCCTGGTTCTGTAGGTGTAAATTTGAAATTAAACAATTCACCAGCAACAAAGAACATGGCTTCTCTCAATTTATCCAATTGAAGATATTGTTTTACTTCATCAGAGTCCAGGTTGTACTTTTTTTGTCTGACTTTTTCTGCATAGTACCGATAATCCCAAGGCTCAATTGTAATTTTATCTCCATTTGCATCAGCTATGGCTTGCATATCAGCTACTTCTTCTTTTACACGGGCAATAGCTGCAGGCCAAACTGCATTCATTAACCTAGTTGCATTTTCGGGATTCTTTGCCATTCGATTCTGCAATCTCCAATCTGCAAAATTGTCATATCCTAATAAAGCGACACGTTCTTTTCTTAATTTTAAAATCTTCGCAATATTTTCGTTGTTGTCATATTGGTCACCATTATCTCCTCTGGAATAATAATTTGTCCATACTTTTTTTCGTAATTCTCTCTCAGTAGAATACGTAAGAAAAGGATCCATAGAAGAACGTGTATTGGTTATTGCATATTTTCCTTCTTGACCACGATCCTTCGCTGCTTTTGCATAGGCATTAATGAGAGATTGTGATAACCCTCCTAATTGGTCTTGAGTAAGATAAGTGACATACCCTTCTTCATCGGCCAGGACATTATTTGAGAAGTTAGTGTACAATTCTGATAGTTCTTTATTAATTTGTGCATAGCGTTGCTTTTTTTCTTCGCTCAACTCTGCTCCATTCATAGCATAATCTTCGTAAATTAATTGAACCACTCTTTGCTGATCATCTTCAAGAGGTGTTTCTAACGAGTTTTCATAAACAGTTTTTATACGCTGAAATAGCTTAGCATTTTGTGAAATTTTTGACCGAAACTCAGATAATTTTGGAGCCATTTCTTTTTGGATAAGCCTAAACTCTGGTGACGAGGTATTACTTCTTAAAATTCCATAATATGTAGAAACTCGGTCAAATTCTGCACCAGATTTTTCTAATTCAACAATTGTATTCTCAAAAGTAGGTTCTTCTGGATTGTTAGCAATCTCATCAATCTCTTTCAGGTTGATTTCCATTGCTTTTACTAAGGCAGGTTTTACATCAGTAATGTTTACCTTGTCAAATGCAGGAACACCTTCATAAGGACCCGTCCATTCTGCAAGTAATATATTTTCTGTTTTTTCTGATGTCATTCCTTCTGCAGATTCTTTCTTTTGATTACAACTTGAAATAACAATAATAAAAAAAAGAAGTGTTGTTTTTAAAATAATTGAAATATATGAATTGCTCATAAGTATTTGTTTTAAAGTCTGAATTTATTGTTGTTTGTTAAAAAAATAGCATTGACAAAGAAAAGTTTTCCGTTTTCCCAAAAAGACCTAAACAAAGGGTTGTCTACCATATAAATAATACTTCCGCTTCCTATTCTGGTTTCACCAAAAATCAAAGAATTATTTAAGTTTTCTAGGGCGTCTTTTCCTGCAAAGCCAGCTACGTTTTTGGGATTTTGCATATACGCAATATTATATCCTTTTTGAAGTAATTTGTATGAATTGCTTCCTAATTTAAGACTAAAATAAGTGTCTTCATATCCAAAAGCCATAGGATGAGAAGTATCTACTTTGGTTTTAAAAATACTACCTGTAATAAAATCTTTGACACGTTCACGTTCTCGTTGATCGTACGGAGTAAGATTACCTATGGAATCTTTTTTCTTTTCTTCTGGTTTGTTTTTTACAAGCTCAAAATCTTGTTTGTCAACAAAAACATCTACAGCATTAGCAATGGCAATTATTTTGCCACCCCTTTTTGTCCATGTATTTAATTGTTGCCAAATATTTTTTTTATCTAAAAAACCATGATACCTACCATTTGGTAAAATTAATACATCATACTTGTCCAGGTCAATTGTTTCAAAATAATTAGTGTCGATTGACGTGATAGGAAAGTTGAGTTGCTGTTCGAAGAAATGCCATATTTCGCCATAACTTAACGATGACGTATGATTTCCTTTCAATACTGCTATACGTGGTATGTTAATTAGTTTTACATCTGGCGAACCAAAATCGACTCCAGAAGAGGCAAAACCAGAAGGTGCAATATGTAATTTACGGTGATGTTTATTTGCAATATTAATAACAATTTTATCGTAGTTTTCAATAGTGCGATTATCACTTTTGGTAATTACTAAGCTTCCTTTTTTGAAATTGATTCCGTTGTTAGAAAAATCCTTTTCACTAAAACGTACTTTAATCTTGTTTTGTATTAAATCTGCCATAAATACGGCATCATTTAAGCTATTCCATTTTGCGATATATCCAGCTCCCGATGCATTAGCAGTATTGGTAATGGTACTGTTATTTTTATTTCCATTAGCCGGAATCAGGGACGTAGATGCAATTGCGTCTAATCCATAGGCGTGGGGTACACTCCAGGCCGTAATATCATAGGTAAGCGGATTGCTTAATTTTGCATCAGGTTCAAAAAGAACTTTTACCATTTTACCTTTGGGTTGATTGGTGCTTACGACTAAAGCACCATTGGCCTTAATGCTTCCGGTTTTGTTCTCTCTAAAATTGAACCCCGAAACCTTTGCAATGTCAGTAAAGCCATATTTTATTTCATGCGTGTCGAGCAATTTTGTAAGTGCATCAATCTTGTCAGACTCACCTTGTAACACATAGCTTTTATAGTTTACATTTGAGTTGCTAAAAAACTTTTTGAATTCAGTATTAAGTTTGTCGGCATTCTTTGAAGAAATTTCTACAGTAGATAATCCGGTGGTGGTATGATGCAATGCGCGATCTTTAAGGGTTAATACATATCCTTCATCAGTTTGAATACCAAGTCCGGCTCGACCATGTCCTGCTTGCTCATAGGTCATCCCGATCGCGCCCATAAACGTTGGGTACGTATCTCCGTAGCTTGGATATAATAAATCAAATCGTTCACGAGTGAAGAATAACCAACCTTCGGCATCAAAATATTTAGCATGATTTTTGCCTATTTGTGTCTGAAAATCACGTTGCCAGGGTGTGATTATTTCATGAAAAGGTTCTGCAGCAGGCGCAAAATAATAGGGTTCATTAATACCTTGCTCATGAAAATCTACATGAACATGTGGCATCCATTGATTGTAAACTTTTAGCCGTTGTTCAGATTCTTTTTGTGTTGCCCATGCCCAATCCCTGTTCAAATCAAAAAGATAATGATTAGGTCTCCCTCCGGGCCAAGGTTCATTGTGCTCGGCTGCGTTTTGATCCGTATTGTATGGTTTAGCTTTTGTTTGGTTGTACCAATTTACATATCGATCGCGACCATCTGGGTTTATACAAGGGTCGATGATCACTACAGTATTTTGCAACCAGTCTGATTTTTTAGTAATTAATTCATAAATAGTTTGCATGGCAGCTTCGGTACTAGAGGCCTCATTTCCATGTACATTATAACTTAACCATACTACAGCAATTTCCGAAGATGTGCTACCCTTAATGATTCCTGTGTTCTTAAGGTGATTTAATCGTATGTTTTCAATGTTTTTTAAATTTTCTTCGGAAGAAAGTATTGCATACGTTAAGGCTCTTCGCTCATTCGTTTTTCCGTACGTATGATATGTTACTTTGTCTGATTGATTAGCAATATGGGTGAAATACCTAACTACATCAGCATGACGCGTAAATTGATCGCCAATGGTATAGCCTAAAAACTCAGAGGGTGATTGTAATTTGTTTTGTGAAAATGTAGCAGAATTTATTACGACAAGTAGCGTAAATAGTAGTTTTTTCATTGACTGATTAAAATTTTAAACCGGTAAATTACCGAGTTAAATTTAGGTTATAATCTGTATTAACTAAAATTTAGGATTTACAATCACAATCTAATGTATATTTAACGTCTAAAAAAAGAATAGTATATGCCTTGTGACTGTATTCCGTTTAGAGATACGAATTACTTTTCATCCCTTATTTGTGATTATTTAGACCAAAAAGCTGAATTACAGCCTTTCTATAATCGTTTTCCTACACTAGAAAATTTTGAAGATCAGATCAAAGAAAAACAGCAATCGTTTTCTGATGAGCATAGAGAAGTATTAAGTAAGGCATTGAAAAATCAATATCATAATTTAGATTGTTCTCCGGCCACAACGCAAAACTTAAATGTATTAGAACACTCTTCAACATTTACGATTACTACAGGTCATCAATTAAATCTTTTTACCGGGCCGTTATATTTTTTATATAAAATTATATCAACTGTAAATCTTACTAAAACTCTTAAAGAAAAGTATCCAGATTATAATTTTGTGCCTATCTATTGGATGGCTACAGAGGATCATGATTTTGATGAGATCAATTATTTTAATCTGTATGGAAAAAAAATACAATGGAACCGAGCTGATGGTGGAGCGGTGGGTGTTTTTGATACCCAAGGTATCGATAAAGTTTTTGAGATTTTTTCTTCAGAAATTGGTTCAGGAAGAAATGCAGAACACCTAAAGTCTCTTTTTAAAAATGCCTATGTACATCATAATAACTTAGCAAGTGCTACACGATATCTGGCAAACGAATTATTTGGAGAATATGGTTTGGTAATTATCGATGGAGATGACAGGGATTTAAAACAACTCTTTGTACCTTATGTAAAAAAAGAGATAGAACAAGTATCGTATACAGCCGTACTTCCAAAAGCTAATAAGTTAGATGAACTCGGGTATAAGGTACAGGTAAATCCAAGAGAAATTAACTTATTTTATTTAGCAGAAGGAATAAGAGAACGAATTATAGAGCAGGAGGGGCGGTATTTTGTTAATGAAACCGATATAGAATGGAGTAAAGAAGATTTGCTTAAAGAGTTTTCTGAGTTTCCAGAAAGATTTAGCCCTAACGTAATGATGAGACCACTATATCAGGAAGTGATTTTACCTAATCTGTGTTACATAGGAGGTGGTGGTGAGCTGGCATACTGGTTTGAGTTAAAGAATTATTTTAACGCGGTTGATATTCCATTTCCTATGCTGTTGTTGCGTAATTCGGTATTACTTCAAACAAAAAAGCAGGCAAAAAAAATTGAGAAGTTAAATATTTCGGATACCGAGTTGTTTCTTAAACAGTATGAGCTCATTAATCGAAAAGTGCGCCAAATTTCTAATATAGATATAAACTTTGACCCCCAACGCAAGCATCTCAAAGAACAATTTGTAGCAATGTATAAGCTGGCCGAGCAAACTGATGTTACCTTTAAGAATGCAGTAAAGGCACAAGAGGTAAAACAATTAAAAGGTTTGGATATGCTCGAGAAACGTTTGTTGAAAGCACAAAGGCGAAAACTTAGTGATCATGTACAACGATTAACCAAGATACAGAATGAATTGTTTCCAAATCAAAGTTTACAGGAACGAACGGTCAATTTTTCTGAGATGTATTTAGAATATGGAGAAGATTTGATTTCAACTTTGATCGAATGTCTTGATCCATTAAAAGGAGAGTTTCTTGTATTAAAGCAATAGTTAGGGTTGCCATGTTTTAATAATGAGTTTATTAATAAGAGGTGCCAAGCAGTAATTTTTAGTATTATAAAAAAGATCTTACTTACCTTATATAGATTGAGTACTAACAAAAATAAATCCTTTTGTATCTATTTTTATATTAAATAAATATAAAAGGATTCCTAAAAAACAAGCGGTTTGTTATTAAATTGATAAGTATAGGATTTAGCCTCATTACAGTAAATCCTTTTTGTAATATTGCATTGGAAATAAGGGCAGTAAATTGTATAGTTGTATTAATAATTTTAAATGTATCAATCAATTTAAACTATAAAAAACTCTTAAATCATGAACGCAATCATTATCAACAAAACTGTTTTATTGCCTCTAAAACAATTATCACTTTTTAAAAAAAGAAAAGGAAAAAATCCAGAGTTTCATTTTCTGATGTTTTTGAGAACTCATTGTCTGAAGCTTCTTCTGAAGTATATAAAGAGATGGGATACTAAATTGTCTGTACCCTAAGTAGCACATATATATAGTGTTTTTATCTTTTTTGAAGATGTCTGTTTGTGCCTGATTATGGCTAAGGTACCAGATATGTACCCTCCCAACGGTTATCCTCTCTCTTAAATAATACACGAATATGATTAGGACGCTGAAGACGCAAAAACTCGATGCGACGTGGGATTATTTTGATTGCAGAGAAAAAATGGTTGCCTTCTAAAAAATCAATATCATCAGGATCTTTGATTTCCCTTCCGGGTGCCAGCTCTGTTGTATAATCTCTTCTTGATTTTACCGGGATTTCTTCCCAAATCGTTTTTAGGGTAGTGTTATCTTTTATAATTTCTGCTTTAGCACGAATAGATAATTGAATAAGCCGTTTCGAATCCATAAAAAGAAGACTTACTTTATTCTGCTCGTTAATATGTGTGATTTTTTTTGACCTTTGATCAGTATAGACGATAAGGTTTAACTGGTCGTCGACATCTCTTAAAACAACAGTTCTAAGTCTTGGTGTTCCATTAATATCCGAAGTCGCCAGAGTAAAATATCGAAACGGATGTCCGCCAGTTTTAGAAGCGTTTTTTAGATCATTGCAGATAGAAGAAAAGATGATGTTGGTCATAGAAAAGATACTTTTAGTTGGCATTCTAAAGTTAGTTAATTTTTAAACGTATTGTTTATGTGTTTACCTTTTAAAAAGAAAGTAAATAACTCATTTTTCAGATCTGTATAGATAAATTTTGGACAAAAAAACATTAAAAAACGATAAAAAACTCTATGACTTGAATAATCTTTAAAAATTATCTCATTCAGTATTTCAGGGTTATCAATTTAATTTTATTTTTGCCTATGCAAAACAACAAGGTACTTATTCTAGACTTCGGGTCACAGGTAACACAACTTATTGGGCGTCGAGTGAGAGAGCTCAATATCTATTCAGAAATACATCCATACAATAAACCGCCTAAGGACATTGATAGCTACAATGCTGTTATATTATCAGGTAGTCCACTATCTGTAAGAGGTGATAATGCCGCGCATCCTGATCTTACAGAAATACGCGGTAAAAAACCATTACTGGGGATATGCTATGGTGCACAATACCTCGCACATTTTGGAGGTGGCGAAGTAGCCGAGTCTAATACACGCGAGTATGGGCGTGCAAATTTATCGTATGTAAACAACAATGAATTGTTTCAAAATATTTCAGTGGGTTCTCAAGTTTGGATGAGTCATAGTGATACGATAAAAAAATTACCGACACATGGTAAGCTTCTAGCCAGTACCCATGATGTAGAAAATGCTGCATTTAAGATTGATGGAGAAGAGACCTATGCAATTCAATTTCATCCAGAAGTATATCATTCCAAAGATGGTACGCAGCTACTCAAGAATTTCTTAGTTGATATTGCCGGTGTTGTTCAAGATTGGACTCCTGATTCTTTTGTAGAAGAAACCGTAAATAGTTTAAAAGAGCAATTGGGCAATGATAAAGTCGTGTTAGGGCTTTCTGGGGGTGTGGATTCTTCAGTTGCTGCAATGTTATTACACAAGGCCATTGGTAAAAACCTTCATTGTATTTTTGTGAATAATGGTCTGCTTCGTAAAAATGAATTTTCTACGGTATTAGATCGTTATGAAGGAATGGGACTCAATGTAAAAGGAGTAGACGCTTCGGCACGTTTTTTGGATGCTCTTGAAGGAGAAAGTGATCCAGAAAAAAAGCGTAAAGCTATTGGGAGAGTTTTTATAGAAGTTTTTGATGATGAAGCACATGCAATAGAAGATGTTACCTGGTTAGCGCAAGGAACTATATATCCTGATGTAATAGAAAGTGTTTCTGTAACCGGCGGTCCAAGCGCTACAATCAAAAGCCATCATAATGTTGGAGGATTACCCGATTATATGAAACTGAAGATCGTTGAACCTTTAAAGATGTTATTTAAAGACGAAGTGCGTCGCGTGGGAGCCTCTATGAATATGGATAAGGAGTTACTAGGAAGGCATCCTTTTCCCGGACCAGGATTAGCTATTCGGATTTTAGGAGATATCACTAGGGATAAAGTTCGTATTTTGCAGGAAGTCGATGCTATTTTTATCAACGGGTTAAAAGAAAATGGCTTATATGATAAAGTATGGCAGGCAGGTGCAATTTTGTTGCCGGTTCAAAGTGTTGGTGTAATGGGAGACGAGCGCACCTATGAAAATTGCGTTGCATTAAGAGCCGTAGAGAGTACCGATGGAATGACCGCAGATTGGGTGAATTTACCGTACGAATTTTTACAAAAAACCTCTAATACAATAATAAACCGTGTAAAAGGCGTTAATAGAGTAGTGTATGATATAAGTTCTAAGCCTCCAGCAACGATAGAGTGGGAATAGAGATCGACGCAGAGTTTTTAGAGTTAGGGAATAAAAAAAGGAACCGAATGAAAAAGTATATAGTAATCTTTCTATTATTTATAATAAGCAGTACTGCTTTTGCACAACAATATAAAAGTCATAAAGTTGCTAAAGGAGAAAATGTATATAGAATAGCTAAACGATATAATACAACACCAGAAGCTATATACAGGATCAATCCAACAGCCAAAGATGGAATTAAAGAGGGAGAAATCTTGGCAATTCCGGTTATCGATGATCAGGAATACAAAACGCATGTAGTAGAAAAAGGAGATACTGTATATAGCTTGGCTAAACAATACGGGATAACTATAGAGACGATTTATAGGCTCAACCCAGAGGCTGTTAATGGTATTAATATTAGTCAAATTCTTAATGTTGGAAAAATAGAGAAGAAAGACCCTACGGCAATTGACGGATCATCTGAACAAGGTAAAGATTCGGTTTTGGATAGTTTAAAAGCAACACCTGAAGAGCGTACTATAATCCGTTTTATAACTCATAAAGTAAAAAGAAAAGAAACGTTATACGGTATCTCAAAAAATTACAAGATTACCGTAGAAGATATAAAAAAGCATAATAAAAGATTGTATTCTGAGCAAATCAAAAAAAAGGATAAAATCAGAATACCTGTATTTGCTAAGACTACAACAATAAACGATACTGTTGGTGATACCGCAGTTAGCAGATTAACTACTACCACTAAATACATTGTTCAACCAAAAGATACAAGGTACGGCATTGCACGAAGACATGGTATTACTATAGGAGAGTTAGAACGACTTAATCCTACTATGGATTCTGATTTCCCGATAGGAATGCAAATCACAGTGCCCACATCTGTTTTTATTCCAATAAAAGAATCAATACAGCCCGGGTTCGAGTTGTATGAGGTGAAACCTAAGGAAACTATTTTTGGGATCTTAAAGCGTACAAGGATTTCTTCTGACTCTTTGTTCAAAATGAATCCTTATTTACGAGAAGGACTTAAAGCAGGAATGGTAATCACGATTCCAAAAGACACCTTCGCAATTGAAGATATAGCAAAAGGCAGTAGATATATTGATTTAGAGACTAAACTGTATAATTTTAAACCTAAAAAGTTAGCTGTAATGTTACCTTTTAGTTTAGATACTCTGGATCTTAATGCTAGACAGCAAACCGAAGAGTACCTTAAGAGCAAACAAAGTTTACGAATTTCATTAGACTTGTATAGTGGTGTTTTAATAGCGATAGATTCTGCCAGAACTAAAGGAATAACAACAGAACTTAATGTTTTTGATACACAAAAGCGTAAGAATAGAAAGCATATAAAAGAATTGATTGATCAAAATAACTTTGAGGATACAGATGCTGTTATTGGACCTTTATATCAGTCTAATTTAGAAACAGTAGCCGCAGAGCTTAAAAATTACAATACTCCTGTATTTTCGCCGGCTTCAAGAAAAGAATCGACGCTGCACGATAATTTCTTTCAGACCAGACCTGCAGATGTAATGCTTCAGGATAGAATCTTATCATTTGTTGAGAAAGATTCGATAGACAAGAATATTATAATAATTGTACAACAAGGGAAAAAACATGAAGAAATAAAAGAAAAACTTATTGCTAAATTCCCAGAAGCCAAGATTGCTAAAATAGAAGAAGGTAATTACCTCTATGAGGTTCGTCTTAATAAAGTTTTAGATGATAATAAACCGAATTGGGTTTTTCTGGAATCAGATGATGTAGCTATGATTAGTAATGTAATTCCTTTGCTTAATGCTAAATCTGAAAGTCATAAAATTACGTTGTTTACTACTGATAAAAACAATGCATTCGATGATGACAATATCAAAAACGTACATCTTTCCAATCTTCATCTGCACTACCCGTCAGTATTTAAAGAATTTGATGATGCTGATGAAAGTGAAGAAAAAAAGAAAGTGTCATCATTTATGAAAAAGTATAAGAAAAAGTACGGGGTAAATCCAAGTGATTGGGCAGTGCGAGGATTTGATATTACCTATGACGTTTTAATGCGATTAGGGACAGCAGATAACTTTTATGATGCAGTTTCCTTTGAAGGTACAACACGGTACGTTAAGAATAAATTTAACTACGCTAAAAAACTTTCTGGGGGATATTATAATAAAGAAGTTTATCTTATCAAATTTGATGAAGATCTAAAGCTTACCGTAGTAGATTAATCAGGTGGTCAGTGCTACACCCCTATGGTAATGCGCAAATAGAGAAAATAGGGGCTAGTGTTTTTGGGATATATGAATTTGTTGTTAAATAAATTTAGATATCCATAGAAAAAAAAAGATTTTTCTATATCTTTGATATTCTTAAGGTTATCTTGTTTTTTTAATAAAACATTAAGAGGATTAATCTCCTTGGCATTATAATTGATTTGGTGACGTTGTGTGTAATAAAATAGAGATAAATTACATACACTGTTCAAAAAAAAATATGCATAATTTAAAAAATACGTGTATATTTAGGAGCAAAAAGGGAAGACTATTTTAAGGGATATTAACAGTATTTGCCCCATATTGTTTTTGTAATTCCCTGAAATAGAGGAAAATTGACTTTTGGTTGGGCATAATTGTTGCAATTATGATTAAATACTTTACTATTATTTTATTTCTGTTTTTTGTCAATAACAATGGTTATGTAGGAAAGTTCTCATATACTGAAAGAAGCGAATTAGCTTGGTCAGATTTTAGAGGAAGACCACAAACAAGTAGTACTTTTGATGCAAGTGTTAACACGGGGATAACCTACCAATGGTCATATGGAAAAGATAGGGATGATATCGAACTAAATTATCAGGTGGATAGTTTTTGTTATCCTTCTTTATCATGGGTAAAAAGAGGTCAAATGTCTGAACACCTTCTCTCTCACGAACAATTACATTTTGACATTTCTGAATTGCATGCTAGAATCATGAGAAAAAGGCTTAAAGAGTATAAGCCTGGAGGCAATATTAGAAGAGATCTCAATAAAATGTATAAATTGGTGGAGAGAATGAGAATTAATATGCAAGAACGATATGATGAAGAAACCAATCACTCCAAGAATGTTGAAAATCAAAAAAAGTGGGAGAAAAAAATACAGACCTTAATGTGGTACTACAGAGATTATCATAAATAATCATTTCTTCCTACTCTCGTGGATATTCAGCTTCAAAAAGACTTCCTTGTAAAGCTTGCGCATACCAAAGCCTTTTGGTAAATATAAAGATAGATTTCTAATTGATATTCCAGAATATTATATAATTTGGTATCATAACAAAGGTTTTCCTAAGGGTTTACTCGGGCAGCAATTGCAAACCGTGTATGAGCTCAAGTTAAACGGATTAGAATATTTGGTGCGAAATATTCAAAAACTATAAATTACATGTTTACAAATTGATATCCTGCTAATTTGTTTTCTCTTAAATCAATTTCTGTTTCATTTAATAATATCCCATGCTCTATATAGGCTTTTAGATTTGCAAGCCAAAACGTCCAGCCATTGCTACATCCAAAATGTACTCTTAACTTGCTTTCATCATCTGTTGGGATATCAAATTGAGTTAATGTAACCATAGTAAAATTATTTATCTTTTCTAGTAGTATAGATAGTTTAGAGGTTTCAAATGTAATTTCTAAATAGTTTTTTCCATTAGCCTCCAGAACTTTTCCTTCCTCTTTTCCATCCCAATTATGCCATTGCCAGGTATATGTATCACCTTTCTCAATATGTTCTAATGGAGCCCTGGTTTGTCCTTCCATGTTTTTGTACCTGGCTTTTTTTAAAAACCAAGAAGTTATTCCTTTTTCTGTGGCCCAAAGGTCATATAATCTTTCAATTGTAGTGTGAATGTATATTTTCTTGGTAAACGAATTCCATTCTAATTTTTCCATAATTAAAAGGGTTTGATGAAGTATGTTCCTAAAAATAATAAAAATCTATGTAATAGTATTTAAATATTTAAAAATCAATAACTTAATTATGGATACTTAATTTCATAACGATACTTTTGTTTTTTCAGATTGATAAAACTTCAATGTTATGGTTAAAAATGTGGGTGCTTATGTAGTGCCTGATGAAAGAGTAGTTATAAAAAAAGTGCTAAACTTTTGTCTAGCACTTTGTGTTTAAAATCCATAATCGACTCTTAAGATATTGACTCGGTAACTTTAGAAAAAATATCAATATCGATCTGATTTTTTGTAAGATCTTCAAATGTTTCTCTTTCACGAATTAAATGCGCTTTACCGTTATGCCACAATACTTCAGCAGGGCGGAAACGAGAATTATAATTGCTGGCCATAGAAAAGCAATAGGCTCCGGCATTTTTGAACGCAATGAGATCACCTTCGGTGATTTCAGAAATTCTTCTATTGGTGGCAAATGTATCGGTTTCGCATATATATCCCACTACCGAATAAAATCGTTCTCTGCCGTCTGGATTAGAAACGTTAATAATCTCATGGTGAGAGCCATAAAACATAGGTCTGATCAAATGATTAAGGCCACTATCAATACCCGCAAAAACTGTAGAAGTGGTTTGTTTTACAACATTTACTTTTGCTAAGAAATATCCCGCTTCGCTAACAAGAAATTTACCAGGTTCAAATCCTAAGGTTAATTCTTTGCCATATTCTTTACAGAATGCATTAAAGCGTTTTGTGAGTTTTTCGCCAAACTCTTCAATATTAGTTTCAATATCTCCAGGCTTGTAAGGGACTTTAAAGCCACTTCCGAAATCTATAAAATCAAGGTTTCTAAAGTGTTTTGCCGTTTCAAACAGGATTTCACTGGCATATAAAAACACTTCAACATCTAAAATGTCACTTCCGGTATGCATATGTATACCGTTGATATTCATTCCTGTGTTTTCAACGATTCTTATAATATGAGGAATTTGATGAATAGAAATACCAAATTTACTATCAATATGTCCAACAGAAATTTTGCTATTACCTCCGGCGAGTACATGTGGGTTAATACGAATACATACTGGGGTATGAGGATGTTTTGTTCCAAATTGTTCTAAGATCGAAAGGTTATCAATGTTTATTTGCACACCCATAGCCGAGACTTCTTCGATTTCTTCAAGAGAAACGCCATTAGGTGTAAAGATGATATCTTCCGGTTTTACACCTGCCAATAATCCTAATTTCACTTCTTGTATCGAAACCGTATCTAATCCTGCACCTAATGAATTTATTAGCTTTAATATAGCTATGTTTGAAAGTGCTTTTACGGCATAGTTCAGCTTTACCCGTTTGACTTTTTTGAAGGCATCTGTAAGGCGGTTAAACTGCGAAGTAATCTTTGAAGAGTCGTATACATACACAGGACTCCCAAACTCTCTTGCTACTGCTAATAAATTTTCATTTTCCATCATGTCACAAATTTAAGCTTACGAAATTATCAATAAAATTATAGATATTGATAGTTGACTTCAAAAAAATCTACTACAACGATAGATTTTTAGATTTTTAACTTGCATTTAAGTACGAACCAATGTCTTAATTAGTATTTTTAATAAAAAAATGTTGCCTTTATTTCCTTTACAAGCAGTAGTGTATCCGGGTGAACGACTCCCTTTACATATTTTTGAAAAAAGATATCAGCAATTAATCGATGATTGTGATGATAAGGGTATGTCTTTTGGTATTCCAACATATATCGATAAAAAATTAGAATATGGAACTGAAGTGCGACTTGATAAGATAGCAAAAAAATATCCAGGAGGGGAGAGTGATGTGGTATGTGTAGGAACTAAGATTTTTAAAATCGAAAATTTCTACCAACAATTTCCCGGTAAGCTTTATGCGGGAGGCGATGTAGTGTTTCTTGAAGATACCGATGTCGGAGCAGAAGAACTTCAGGAAGAATTACTTAAAAATATTGCAATTCTCTATGTAGAGTTAACCATTGATAATCCACCAGTATTCAATATTCCTTTTGTTAGTTATCAAGTGGCTCATAAGGTGGGTTTGACCCTGCATCAGGAATATCATTTATTAAAACTTCGTAGTGAGTTTGAACGGCTCAATTATCTCCTGGGTCATCTTAAAATAACAATTCCCGTAGTGCGAGAAATGAATAAAGCCAGAGAAGTCATTAAAATGAATGGCCACTTTAGAAATTTTGATCCTTTGGATTTTGAAGACTTCAAACTCTAAGGTGTTCGCTTTATGAGATTTGCCATATTTTAAAATTTTTATGCTATAAAATTTGTTCGGTACGTTCTTTGTTTTTTTAATGCAAAAGATTGGCACAGTTACTTCACTTTTCCTATTTTTGGGACTCCTATAAAAAAGGCAAAATATAACATTATGAATTTACACGAATATCAGGGTAAAGAGATATTAAGCAGCTTTGGAGTGCGTATTCAACGAGGTATTGTTGCGCAAAATGCAAATGAGGCTGTAGCGGCTGCAAAACAACTTACTGCAGAGACTGGGACAGGTTGGCATGTGATCAAAGCACAAGTGCATGCTGGTGGCCGCGGTAAAGGCGGAGGAGTGAAGCTGGCAAAAAACCTTAAGGAGGTAGAAGAAATAGCAGAGCAAATTATAGGGATGAACCTTATCACACCGCAAACGTCTGCAGAAGGAAAAAAAGTGCATCAGGTACTTGTAGCCGAAGATGTTTATTATCCTGGCGATAGTGAGCCAGATGAGTTTTATATGTCTGTGCTTTTAAATCGTACCAGCGGTCGCAATATGATCATGTATTCTACAGAAGGAGGTATGGATATCGAAACTGTAGCAGAAGAAACTCCACACCTGATCTTTACAGAAGAGGTAGATCCATCTGTAGGCTTATTACCTTTTCAAGCAAGAAGAGTAGCATTTAATCTTGGATTAAGTGGGGCAGCTTTTAAAGAAATGACCAAGTTTGTAATGGCATTATATACTGCGTATGTAAAATCAGACGCTTCATTATTTGAAATAAACCCGGTTCTTAAAACGAGTGATGATAAAATCATGGCTGTTGATGCTAAGGTTACTTTAGATGATAATGCTTTATATCGTCATAAGAATTATGTAGATATGCGAGATATTCGCGAAGAAAATCCAATCGAGGTTGAGGCTAAAGAAGTTGGACTTAACTATGTTGATCTAGATGGAAATGTAGGATGTATGGTAAACGGAGCAGGACTTGCAATGGCAACAATGGATTTAATCAAACAAGCTGGAGGTGAACCTGCAAACTTTCTGGATGTAGGAGGTACTGCAGATGCAAAACGTGTTGAAACCGCATTTAGAATTATTCTTAAAGATCCAAATGTTAAAGCTATTTTAATCAATATCTTTGGAGGAATTGTTCGTTGTGATCGTGTTGCACAAGGTGTTGTCGATGCCTATAAAAATATGGGTGATGCCATCAACGTTCCTATTATTGTTCGTTTACAAGGTACTAATGCGGATATCGCAAAAGAGCTTATTGATTCTAGCGGTTTGGATGTACAAAGTGCGGTACAATTTCAAGAAGCTGCAGATAAAGTACAAGCGGTATTGGCATAATAAAAGGAAAATTTATTAAAATACTAATGAGAAGCGATCTGTCTAAGATCGCTTCTTTTTTTATCTCAAGAAATGATGAAAAATGAAACCACAGAAAGAATAGTTGAGAAATTAGAAATGAATCCTCATCCAGAAGGCGGTTTTTATAAAGAAACCTATAGAAGTAATGGGGTTATCACCAAAAATGCTTTAGATAAATCATTTAATGGAGATCGTAATTATTGCACGGCGATATATTTTTTACTCACTTCAGATAATTTTTCAGCATTTCATCGTATCAAACAGGATGAGCTATGGCATTATTATGCAGGATCTTCATTGTATGTGCATGTTATTGATCCAAAGGGTAACTATAAAAGATATACCGTGGGTATCAATTTAGCAGAAGATGAGACTCCTCAACTGGTTGTTCCTGCCGGGTGTTGGTTTGCCTCCAGTGTTAAAGATATTGAAGCATTTTCTTTGGTAGGATGTACGGTAGCACCGGGATTTGATTTTGATGATTTTGAGCTTGGAGAACGAAATATTCTAATAGCGCAATTTCCAGAACATGAACATATAATAACCCAGCTTACCAGAGACTAAGAGTCCTGTTTTCCAATTAAATAATGTATACTGACTGTAGCTAATTCAGAATTTGGAAATTTTGCAAAATATGCCGGATCACTTTGAAGCCCTGTTTCTTTAATAACTTTCAAAAAAGATTCAATCTCAAGAATGTATTGATCAGAAAATCCATGGGTGGCATCATATGCAGTTGCTGCAGTTTTACCTAGGTTGTCTGCGACAAGTTTGGGGTTGATAGTGTGCAATTCGATAACTATTAATCCAAATTGAGAAATATAAGGTGCCCATTTTTTAAAGTGATCTTTTAGATTTCGTTCTACATCAGTATTATCTAATCGCTTTCCTCTATATGCAAAAGCCCCAGAAGATTGACTCGGATGGTCTAATGTGGTTATAGGTTTGCTCCAAACCCTGTTGTGATCCAAAAATGTTCTTACTGATAGAAGATCCTTTAGTTCAATACTATAATTATCGTTTAGGTCTTTTTGTAGCAAATCAGGATCGCTGATATCTCCCCAAATCACTTTGGCCCATATATCTGCCTGGATGAGATTAGCTCGGGTTACTTTTAATGCAGCTTTGTTGTAATCGGCCCCCACTAAAAATAAGGGATGGTCATCTAAGTGTTTTCCTCTAAGTGTTTTAGATTCAATTACTTCAAAAAGGTGGATCAAGAACGCTCCGTTACCGCATCCCATATCCAAAATTCCCTTAGGTTGCTCTTCCAGTGGTTTGTTAAAAAGGCTTATAATTATTTCATCAATTTTTTTAAAATAGGTAATATGTGCGCCTCCGCTTCCCCATACATTCATTTCGCGATCCACATGAGTTTCATTCTCTTCGGTTGTGCTCCACAAGATCTCTGGATCTCCAAATAACAAATCGTCCATTTTTCTGAACATGGGGATATAGGATACGGTAACTCCATAGGCAGAAGCTCTTTTGGCAAAAAACAAACCCTTGTCAGTAAATGTGTAGTTATTCTTGGATTTTATGAACCATCCTAAATAGGATAAAAATGAAAGTATTTTGTCAAAACTTTCTGGATGATGGTGATATTCGTCGGCGCTAAAAGAAGCTTCCATAAAATATTTGTGAAACATACCTCCCATGCCCAGGTGAACAGTTGTTGGACCCACAAGAATACCTTCAATGTGTTTTAAAATTTGATCTTGAATTATAGTCGTATTTGGGTTTTTATTAGGCTCCAGAGAAAAACGATTTTGATATTTTTGGAATAACTTTTCTAATTTGTGAAAAGGCTCTAGTTCAAACTTTCGGGGATGAAACTTGCCAGAATAAGTTAACAGATCGATAACATCTTCATATATATAAAAAGTGTTGAAGGCAATTTCAGAATGTTCATTACTACTTACTTTCACTTCTTTTTGATCAACATGATACCTTAGCCAACCCTGCGCACTTAATATACGAAGTGCAACATTAAGATATCCTTCGTTAGCGTTAAAGTCTGCTGCAATTTGCGAAACCAACACTTCTTTGTTTTGTAAAAGATAATCTGTGATGCCATTTTTTAAAAGAGAATAGGCAACAGGGGCTACGGCTATTCCATCTAAATGACGAAAAAGCTCTTCTCTATATTGTTGTTTTTCAGTTGCAGTGAGCATAAATGCTAAATGGTATTGTATGGTTGAGCTTTACCAAAGTAAGCATTTATTTTTGAAGTATGTAATCTTATTTTGTATTCTTCTCAGGGTCAGATTTCTCGTTTTTTTTGGGCATTGGACCTCTGAGATGAATGATAAGTCCATTCAAAAAATTGCGGAGAATCTGATCGCCGCATTCCATATATTTAGGATGGTTTTCATTTCTAAAAATGGCTCCTAATTCGCTTTTAGTGACTTTGAAATCCACAAGAGCGCAAATTTTTACAATATCATCATCACGAAGTTTGTGTGCGACTCTTAATTTCTTAAATATATCATTGTTTGTTAAACCCATAGGCGCAAAGGTAAGTTTTGTAAAGGAAATGTAAGTAATTATAGTTTGAAATTTACTATTTTCGGCAAAAACGTTATTGATTCAAATGTATAGTAAAGAAGAAAAATTGAGTTTGCTTTCAGAGATGATACAATTTGCTAAAGCAGATAAAGAAATGAAAGAGCAAGAGTATAATTTTATATTGGCTGTAGCTTCGCAATTGGATATATCAAAGGAAGAAATCGATTTTTTGTTCGAAAAAGAGGTGGATAAAAAAAGCCTTCAGCCTGAATCACAAAGAATTCTTCAGTTTCATAGATTAGTATTGCTTATGAATGTTGATCAGGAGGCTTCTCTTTCTGAAGTTCATAAGATTAAAGAAATTGGTTTACAAATGGGGTTGCGTCCAGAGGCAATCAATGTGGTTTTAGAAGAAATGCACAGGTATCCCAATAAGGTAATTCCGCCAAAAGAGCTGATTTCTATCTTTACTCGTTTTTATAATTAGTGGATTTTAACCCATACATGTGGTGTAGAAAAACTTTTTCCGGTGCGGATCGGTTCTCTTTTATGATTTCTTAATGTGAAAATAAGCAGATTAGGTTTTTTAGATGATTGATAATGTGTTTTTTATCGATTTTCGCTTCACCTTGTCGAATTTTAAGGGTGCTAAATACATAGTAGTTGTAAAAAGTATTTCGATTGTATTTTATTCGTTATGCATAAGAATGTTGATTCAACATTTGCTAATAGTAGATTTCAGATTTTTAATTATATTATTTGAGATCTTAAGTGTAATCTTAAAACAAAAATATGAATTTTTTTTACGGAATTGTATTTGTTGATCTTAACGTGTTTAAGACATTTATTCAGGACTTACCTGCCGCTTGCAGTAATGCAATTTGTAGATGATTTATTGGATATAAGTCCAATAAGGAGGAGTTAAATTTTTTAGAATTTTTAGAGGATATTTTAAAAGTGGAGATGTATGTATAATTGTCCATTTTTAAATTATCCTTTTCTTTTGACTGATTTTGTCATTGCAACAATATAAATGTGTCATTTTGACACTTATTCTACGTGTATTGATGACATAATGTCGTTTAAATTGAAATGGAACCCAAATTGCTATAGATTAAACGAATTTAAAATTAAAAATAACCTTTAAAAAAATATACAATGAGTTTAATTAAAAAAACAGACAGATTACCATTTCTTTTTGAAGACTTTTTTACTAACGATTGGTTAGGAGGAACAACAAATGTAAGTAGAATTGGATTTAATACTCCGGCAGTAAATGTAAAAGAAACTGATGAAAATTTTATTCTTGAACTTGCCTCACCTGGATTTGTTAAAGAAGATTTTAATATCGAATTAGATAATGATGTTCTTACAATTTCTTCTGAAATAACCACAGAAAAGGAAACTAAAGAGGAGGGGAAATACACCAGAAAAGAATTTAACTACAGCACGTTTAAGAGATCATTTAATTTACCTGATACTGTAGATGGAACTAGAATAGAAGCTTCTTATGAAAATGGAATGCTGTTAGCTGTATTGCCTAAAAAAGAAGAAGCAAAAATACAACCTAAGCGGTTGATAGAGATTTCATAAGTTGATTTGAGATTTGATTTAGTTGATTATTGTAATGAAAACCACCTTTATAAAGGTGGTTTTCATATTTAATAAATTTTTCTGGTATAAGTGTAGCTTTAAAAGCTATTGATAAGCTTTTCAAGTTCTGCTTCAGAAATGGGTTTGGTAAGGTAGCCAGATACTTTTTCAAACTCTTTGGCTCTTTTCATATCTTTTGGGTTGTCTGATGATGACAGGATAAAAATAGTTACATCTTTTTTCAGTGTAGGGAAAATTTTTTCATATTCTATCAAAAATTCCCACCCATCCATAATTGGCATATTAAGATCAAGTAGAATAAGATCTGGTAACTTATTTTTGTATTCATGATTTGATTTCAAATAGTTAATCCCTTCTTCTCCATTAGAAAAGACTAATAACTTTTTATCGCTATTAGGCATTCCTGCTACTAATTTTTTAATAATGAATTGATGTACGATGTCATCATCGATTAGGCAAAGTGTTTCTTTATTTTCCATTATGAGGCTATATTAATGATAAATGTTGTACCTTCATCTAACTTACTAGAGACTTTGATTTTTCCGTTTAACGCTTCTATTTGCGATTTTGTCATGTATAGCCCCAGTCCTCTGGCATCAGGATTATTATGAAATGTCTTGCGAAACCCGAACATTTTATCCTTGTGTTTTTTCAAATCAATACCGATACCGTTATCTTTAAATACAAGTTGTACAGAGTTTTTCATTTTTCTTGCGCTTATCTGAATCACTGGTGGTCTTTTTGGAGATTTGTATTTAATAGCATTCGATATAAGATTTAGAAAAATGCTTTGCAAATAGGATTTCGAATATTCTATAGTATTAATTTCATCAAAATTTGTAATAATTTTAGCTTCGCTTGATAATATTTTTCCACTAAGCTGTTTTAATGTATTATTACAGACTTTTTCTAAGGAGATACGTTTCTTTTTAACATTCTTATTTCTATGTACCTGTACCGCTTCTGTTAGATCTTCAAGAGTGCTATTTAGCATTTCTGCGGATTTTCTGATCAAGTCTGTATATTCTTGTTGTTCATCACTTAACCCCGTTTGTTCTAAAAATTTTGATAAAACAAAGATGTTAGCTACCGGTGATCTTAGATTATGTGATGATATATAAGTAAACTCTTCTAGCTGTTTGTTTTTTATTTTTAATTCTTTTAGCATTACCTCTAATCTTAATTTCTGCTTTCTGGCAATGGTCTGATCTCGTGCGATGGCGAATATGTCTCCTGTAGCATCTACAGAGGTCGCAGTCCACTCTAACCAAATAGTATCTCCATTTTTGGTTTGATAACGATTTTCAAATGCTATTGCCGTATAGCCTACCATTTGTTTTTGTACCATGTCTGAGGTCTTATTTCTGTCGTCGGGATGGATAAAGGACATAAAGGGAGTACTTAAGAGTTCGCTTTCTGTATATCCCAATTTTTCAACCCAGACAGGATTTACCCTCTTAAAATAACCGTCTGAATTAGCAATAACAATAAAATCCTGACTCAGTTCAAATAAATCTGTGAGAAGTTTATTTTTGTCCTTAAGGTTTTGTAGGATTGCCTGCCCTTTCATTTTTTGCTTTCTTTGATTTGTGATTTCACTTCCTATAGCAAAAATATCACCTGTAATATCCACGGAGTTGATATTCCATTCTAACCAAATAATATCCCCGTTTTTTGCTACATACCTATTTACTAATGTAGATGAATCCGTATGCAGAGAGAGTTGATTTTCAAAAACTTCTACACTTTTTTGTCTATCATCAGGATGTATAAAAGAAACATATGGAGTGCTAAGTAATTTTTCTTCGGAATACCCTAATTTCTTAATCCATTGTGGATTTACCATTTTAAAATAGCCATCTGCATTGACAACGGCCATAAAATGCTGACTTAGATTGAAAAAATATTTGTACTGCAAATTTGTATTCATAACATTGTAAGTATAAGGTTATACTAAAAGGTCTGGCTAATCTTACTCGTTCTACTTTTATTCTAATTCTTTAGAATCGCAGTAGATTGCGATTACTATACAGGTTAATGATATTTTATGGGGTAATAAATGTTTTATTAATTTTAAAATACAGTTTTGACAATACGGTGATGTGTAGTTGCACATTCAATTTGGTACTTTTTAATATAAAGATAGGAGCTTAATCAATTGGATTTTTGAGGGAATCCGTAAACAAGAATTATTTATTGTAAATTACAAGTAAGAATGAACATGTTTTAGCCTTGCTTATGCTAACAAGATTGATGGTATAATCGATATGTGTTCTGAAATTTTATAAATCTAACCATTTTTTAAAATTAGAAGTTCGCTCTCTTGATACTATGATCTGTTCTTCATCTCGAGGTTTTAACTTTAATAATAATCGGCTATTAAAGTAGCTATGAATTTCTATGACCGCGTTAACAGAAACCATATATTTCCTGTTTATTCTAAAAAAATGGACGGGGTCCAAAATTTCTTCTAATTGATCAATAGAATACTCTATGGGGTACTGTTGTCCGGTATATGAATACAAAAAAATAATACCATCATGAGACTTAAAATAGGCAATATCTTCAACATTAAATGTATTAAAGTGATTGCCTACTTTTATCATAAAACGTTTCTTGTATTCTTTATTAAATAGTTTTTTAATCCGGTCTAATTGATCCTGGTCTATTGGTATATCAGTATCGGTGTAGTTTTTACGATACTTTGCTAATGCCTTCTTCAAGTCTTTTTTATCTATGGGTTTTAGAAGATAGTCTAATCCATTGTATTTGAAACCTCTAATGGCATATTCGTTATACGCTGTGGTAAATATTACCGGCGGGTGATCTTCCAAAAAGTCCAGAATATCAAAACCATATCCATCATTAAGTTGAATATCAAGAAAAATAAGATCTGGTAATGGATTGTTATCAAACCAAATACGTCCATTTTCGACAGAAGTAATTTGTCCTGCGATCTCTATTTCCGGGGCAAGTTCTGCAACAAGATTGGCAAGGCGTCTTGAGGCAATATTCTCATCTTCAATAATTACTGCAGTCATGTCATGAAACTTTTACAATAGAAATGTCTTTGATATCTTTCGTCAAAAGAGGAATCGTGATTTTAAAAAAACTATTCTCAGTTTCTATTTTTACTTTTTGATTTGTATAAAATGCATACCTCTTCTGTATATTTTTAAGTCCTAATTTTGTAGACACTTCTTTTTGTGGTCTCACGTGTAGATTATTTTGTATCACAATGCTATGTGTATCCTTAGAAAAAATACTAATCTCCAGCGGCTTTTCTTTAGAATAATAATTATGTTTGAGAGCATTTTCAACTAGCATTTGCAAGGTTAATGTTGGGATTAAATATTCCTTTGGGTTAACAGATATGTAGGTGGAGATGCTTAGTGCGTCTTTATGCCTTACATTCATCATAAAAATAAATGAATCTAAAAAATTAAGTTCTTTCTCGAGACTAACCAAATCTTCTTCTCTATTGTCAAGAATATACCGATAACAAGAAGCTAGTCTTGATACAAAATCTGAAGCAAGATCCCGGTCTTCATACATTAACGAAGTTAAAGTATTTAGACTGTTGAATAAAAAATGCGGGCTGATCTGATTTTTCAAAGATTTATATTTAGAAGTCATTGCTTCTTTTTTAAGTTTATTCATATGGTTTTCTAGCTCTTTTTTCTGTTTAAGGGCATAGTAAAACATATTAAAAAGAATTGCGGCAAATCCCAAAACGGTAGCTCTAAAAAAGTCGATCCTAAATCGCAGCCAGGGGTCATCAGCATCTATCTGGCATAGGTGTTCTAATTCAAAAATAGCAACATAATAAAGTAGCGCGGCAGTGGGAAGGATAATTAGTAAATTGATGGCTAAAATCTTAAATCCATTAGAGATGTCTAAACTTCTTCCAATATTAGAGTTTAATTCACGGCGTATTAGCCAGTCATTAGTTTCCCAAGCTAACATAAGAAGAAAGAAAGCACTGAAATAATAAAAAACTCCTGTAGCATCAAATACAGTTCCGTCATCATCATCATGATCAATAGTTAATTTCACCAGAAAATATATCAAATTCACGATAAGAAAGCGAATGGCGAATTTCTTTATGTAATTTTTTGAAACCATATACAGCACAAGTAATGAGTAGGATAAAGATACACAACTCATTTACAATAATGATTTCTCAATTGGTTCAGTTGTCAAATTAAGAGTTGAACTGTAGAAAACCAGATCTGACTCAGAAAAATGATACAGATACGTATAATTTTGACTCTAACATAAACTTTAAGCAATTCAGAATTGAAAATTGCAGTTCAGATTATTTGAGTATCAATCTTTTCGATAAGTACGCAGTTTTGGATAAAATCTTTAAAAATCTAATGATACTATGAAAAAGATTGTTTTTATCCTATGTATTTCAATAGCCTACGTTACAAATGCCCAGACTGGTGTGATTAAAGGTACAATTATCGACAAACAGTCGGAAACTCCTTTGGTAGGTGCTACTATAGAACTACTCAATACAGATGTAACCAATGGGGTAGTCACCGATATCGATGGTTATTTTGTGTTAGAAAACGTAGCGGTTGGACGTCAAACTATACGAGTAAGTTATATTGGTTTCGAATCCATTTCATTGCCCAATATTGTAGTAACATCTGGAAAAGATGCCGTAGTCAATGTCTCTCTCATAGAGGCCTTTGATCAATTAGACGAAGTAATAATCACTAACGAGAATGCCAAAGCCAGGGCCATAAACAAACTTGCATCTGTATCTGCTCGTCAGTTCGGAGTAGAAGAAGTAACCCGTTTTTCTGGTGGAAGAAGCGATGTAGGAAGATTAGCAGCCAATTTTGCAGGAGTATCTGCACCCGATGATAGTCGTAATGATATTGTGGTAAGAGGTAATTCGCCAGTTGGGTTATTATGGAGGTTAGAGGGGGTTCCAATTCCAAGTCCAAATCATTATTCTACCCTTGGAACCACAGGAGGCCCGGTTTCTGCATTGAACCCCAATTTATTGAAGAATTCTGATTTCATTACTTCTGCTTTTCCTTCAGAATATGGAAATGCAATCGGTGGTGTATTTGATCTCGGTTTTAGGAAGGGAAATCGGGATGATTATGAATTTACAGGGCAAGTAGGTATTTTTACCGGTGTAGAGGCTATGGCCGAAGGTCCTTTAGGAAAGAATAAAGGTTCTTTCTTAATCGCTGGAAGATATTCACTTGTCGGAATTTTAGGAGTAGGAGCAGGAGGGACCTCTGCGGCGCCAAATTATAGTGATATTTCGTTTAATATAGATGTTGGGAAAGGAAAGCTAGGAAACTTTTCACTATTCGGAATTATTGGTTTCTCTGATATCGAGTTTCTGGGAAATGATATTGATGAAGACGACCTTTTTGCAGCCGAAGATGAAAATACGTTTGTCGAGTCCGGATTTGGGGTCGTAGGGCTTAAACATCAAACAAATCTTGGAGAACACTCCTTTCTTAGAACTATAGTTTCGGGATCGTACTCAATGAACGACTTTGTTGCAGATCGCTTTATCGATAAAGATACACCACAAGAAAGAATCATTAGGTATACCGAAGCCAATAATATGGAGTCTCGTCTCACATTTTCGACACTATTTAATAGTAAATTGAGTAATAAAGCTACATTAAGGACGGGAGTTCTGGTAGAAAATTTTAGAGTAGAATCTTTAGAAAGAGATCGCTTAGAACAACCAGATAACGATGGAGATGGTGATCCTGATTTGTTTACATTTACTGATATTGATGAAAGTTTGAGTATTGTTCAACCCTATATTCAGACACAACTTAGAGTAACAAAAGAGTTAACGCTGAATGCCGGAGTACATGGACAATATAGTACCCTAAATGAGCAATTTGTAGTTGAGCCCAGAGCTGGCCTTACTTATAAAGTCGGGCAAAACCATAGTTTTAGTTTAGGATACGGATTACATTATCAAACTGTTTCATTACCTCTTTTATTTCTAAATGAAGAAATCAATGGAGAATTGGAGCAAACTAACCTGGAACTTGATTTTGTACAAAGCAGTCATTATGTATTTGGATATGATGTGAGAATTGGCACTGGATGGAGAGGTAAATTTGAAGTGTATTACCAAGATATAGATAACGCCGCAGTAGAACCTTTTCCGTCTAGCTATTCCTCGCTTACCGAAGGTGCAGATTTTGGATTTCAAAATGATCGGGTCTCTTTAGTAAATGAAGGGACAGGATTTAATCAGGGAATTGAACTTACTCTAGAAAAATTTTTTAGCGATGGTTATTACGGGTTATTGACGACTTCTTTATTTGAAAGTAAATATGAAGGTAGTGACGGGATTGAGCGTAATACACCTTTTAATAATGGTTATGTTCTAAATGTGCTTGCCGGAAAAGAATTTAAAATAGGTAAAGGAGGAAAAAATGTTTTGTCCCTGGATACACGAGTTACCTTATCCGGAGGAAGATATTTTACCCCTGTAAACCTTGAAGCGTCTCAGCAAGCCGGTTTTGAAGTGCTTAGAGAAGATCTTGCCTTTAGTGAGCAGGCTGATGATTATTTTAGATGGGATGTAAAACTAGGGTATAAAATCAACAATAAATCAAAAAAACGATCACATCAATTTTATGTAGATTTACAAAATGTAACAGGTAACGAAAATGTATTTACACGAAGATATAACCGATTAACTAATCAGGTAGATCAAGTAGATCAAATTGGGTTTTTTCCGGATTTTGGGTATAGATTTCAGTTTTAGTTTTATAAATATTTAAAATCAATATCATGAAAATACGTATAACATCAACTCTTATCTTGTGTCTTATTATCATTGGTACTGTTAGTGTCGCTAGCTTACCTTCAAAAAATAATTTTATGACCAGCGAATTAAATAGAATAGAACAGTATCTCATTCACAGAGATAGTCTCAATAAAGAAGTTTCTAAAGTAGCGGTTGGTTGGCACCTCGATCATAGTTTAAAAGTGATTAACGGGATTTGCGATTCTTTACGCGCATCAAATCCAGAAACTTATAAAAGAAAATTTAATATAGCACGTGCATTCTCTTTTACCTTTGGATTCATCCCCCGTGGTCGAGCACAATCACCTAAGTCGGTATTGCCTCCAGATGCTATAAAAACAGCTGATATTGTTTCTCAATTGGCGATGGCAAGAGACAAATTGGTAACTCTTGAAACCCTTGATAATAAATCAAATTTCAAACATCCGGTTTTTGATCAATTAAATAAGAAACAGGCTAGGCGCTTTATTGAAATTCATACCCGACACCATTTAAAAATTGTGCAGGATATCCTGAAAGAATAATCTGGCACTGAAAATTTCCCAAAAGTTGTGATTGCAAATTCAAAATTCTATGTAAGAGATAGTGTTATTTTTTCCAGTCTTTCTGATATGTTCTAATGATCTCAAGGTTCATTCTCAATAACCCCATGGTACCAATTCCCAGCACAAATAAACCAACCGAAATGTCTTTTAATTCCTGATGTTTTGTAAAGAACATTGTAAAAATACCCAAAGTAAATATCCCTGCAATCAATAGCGATAAATAGATAATCCAACGTTTAGCATTTTTAGGTTTTCCTAATATTCGATCTCCAAGTTTAGTACGTTTTCTAATGTCTGCTAATGAAGTAAAACTTAAGCCAATTCCAAGAAATAATAACCCTAAATTATAATCAGAGATAAGATTTTCACTTTCAAAAATGATAGGTTTATAGCAATAGTATATTGCAATACTCAAAAAAGGGTATTGTAAAAAACTGATATAGTGAAAGATTTTAAATGTTTTCTCCATAGTATCTTTTGATCTCATATAATTACTCGTAAAGATAATTTTTTTTCATATTTCACACCTCATTTTCTACATGGCAAGGATATACTAAAGACTTTTTCTTATATTTAGTAAGGCAATAAATACTCTAAAACCAATATCCTATGAATACCTCTGCTACAAATACTCCAATAAAAAAGTATACTCATTACAGGGTCTGTAACTTTTGCGAAGCGATGTGTGGGCTTGCTATAGAGCATGATGGTAAACAGGTGCTTAGTGTAAGAGGAGACGAGAAAGACCCTTTTAGTAAAGGAAGCATCTGCCCCAAAGGAGCCGTGATTGCAGACATGTATAATGATCCTGATCGGTTACGGAAACCTCTAAAAAAAACCAGTTCGGGCTTCGTAGAAATCCCTTGGGAAGAAGCATTTGATATCGTAGCAGAACGACTTAATCATGTTAAAAAACAATACGGCAATGATGCTATAGGACTTTATTTTGGTAACCCTACAGTACATAATTACGGTGCTATGATGTATGTTGCCGATTTCAAAAAAACGATACGGACAAGAAACAATTTCAGTGCTACATCGATGGATCAGTTGCCACATCACTTTGCAGCACATTTTATGTTCGGTAACGGGATGATCATGCCAATCCCGGATATCAATAGAACCGAATATATGATTATAATGGGAGCCAATCCATCGGCATCCAATGGAAGTATTATGACGGCTGCCGGGGTGCAAAAACGATTAAAAAACATTCAGCAACGTGGAGGTAAATATATTGTGATCGATCCCCGAAAAACCGAAACGGCTAAATCAGCAGACGAACATTTGTTTATTCGGCCAGGTACCGATGTGTATTTCTTATTGGCGATGTTGCATATCATTACTACAGAAAAAAAATACAATTTAAAAAAACTGTCATCTCATGTTGTAGATCTTGATAAAGTTATAGCAATAGCAATTGCTTATACTCCGGAAAGTGTAGCTGAAATCACAGGAATCTCAGTAAAAGATATTAGGCGCATAACGAACGAATACCTAAATACCGAAAAGGCAGTATTATATGGCAGAATGGGGGTTAGTACGCAAGAGCACGGTGGATTATGCAATTGGCTCATCAATTTGATTAATATTCTAACCGGGCATCTTGATACAGAGGGAGGTACTATGTTTACGAATCCAGCGGTGCCCATGGTAAAAAGTAAAGTGGGACATGTGCCTTATAATAGATGGAAAAGCAGGGTACGGGGGCTACCCGAATTTCAAGGAGAGCTTCCGGTATCCACCATGGTAGAAGAAATGACTACCAACGGCAAAGGGCAAATAAAAGCAGTAGTCACTCATGCGGGTAATCCTGTACTTTCATCACCTAATGGAGGTCGTTTAGATAAAGCTTTACATGATTTAGAGTTTATGGTTTCTATAGATATTTATCTTAATGAAACGACTAAGCATGCAGATATCATTTTGCCACCAACCACCGGGTTAGAAGTAGATCATTATGATCTTATCTTTAATGCTTTTGCCGTCTCTAATACTGCAAAATTTTCTGAAGCCTTATTTCCTCCAAAGGAAGGACAATTGCATGATTGGCAAATCTTCAAAGCATTAACAAAACGATTATCCAAAAAGAAACTTCCGTGGTTATATAGAATTAGTACGCCTAAAATATTGCTTAAATTAGCTTTGCTTAATGGTCCGTATGGTAGATTTGGCAGTATAAATCAATTATTTACAGGCCTTACTCTAGGTAAGATTAAAAGATCGGTACACGGTATCGACCTGGGGCCTCTGGTTCCTATGTTGCCAAAGTTATTAAGAACCAAAGATCAAAAGATTCACCTGGCGCCTCCTCTGTTTTTAGAACAATTAGAAGTGTTACATACGGCGTTTTCTGCTGGAAAAGATACACTAAATGAAAATGAATTTCGTCTGATTGGAAGAAGACATCTTCGAAGCAACAATTCCTGGATGCATAATGTTGATAAGCTCGTAACCGGTAAAAACAGATGTACCGTGATAATGAATACTATGGATGCAGAGCGGTTAGGTCTTAAAGAAGAAGATGAGGTCACTGTAAAGTCAAGGGTAGGAGCGATTAAAATTGCGATAGAGGTTACTCAAAATATAATGCCCGGTGTTGTCAGTATTCCTCATGGATTTGGACACACCAGAAAAGGATCTCAACTTAAAATAGCCGAAACTCATGCCGCCGGAGTAAGCTTTAATGATATCTCAGATCATGACCGAATTGATGCATTAACAGGAAACGCAGCATTTTCCGGGCAGATTGTACAGATTTTTGCATAATAGTTTTGGATTTAGGATAGCTTCCTCCGCTGTGGAAGGAGTCTTTTCAAATCATTAATTAAGCCTGCACGATATATTAAACCATAGATTTTTTGATATATGAAGATTTTTCAAACTCTCTAATGTTTATAGATAATATCGGAACTTCCGGAAACATCATTTTGAGTGTACTCACAATCTTTCTTGAAAGATCAGCTTTTTGTTTATCACTCCTACCTTCCATAATGTTACCAAATACATGTATAAAATCATCCTGAGTGCCTCCGATAGTATAGTATTTAAAGGGATTGATCCGTACTTTGATATCACCCTCTGTAAAAAGATGGGTAGATTCTGCAGCCTTATAGACAGCTTGTATGATTTGCTCAGGTGATTTTAACTCCATAATACGCTCTGAGCAATCTAATATAAAATGTGGCATACGTTGTTTTTATTTTAAATTAACGTGAATTCGATTTAAGAAAATTTCGTCAGTCAGATTTTCGATAGAAAATTGTATTGAAAACAAGTAAATGTTCAATCAAAAGTCTTGTTATCAAGAGCGTGTCGAGAGATCGATCAATTTTTCTCTGTTTCACTATAAGAAATCAATTTGAAGACTTCTGACTGTGCTCTAAGGCATATCGAACTTTTGTCAATTATTTTGATAATAGGTGTCAATTTTTGCAATCATTTGATCTTTTTCCTGATCAGATAACCAGCTTGCCTTAAAACTGTTTTTAGCTAGCTCAGTGATCTGTTGCTTCGAAAGATTAAGAGCCTCTGCTATGCTTAGATAGTTTTCATTCATATATCCGCCAAAATAGGCAGGATCATCAGAATTAACCGTTGCCATAAGACCTAATTCTAACATTTTAGCCATTGGATGATCTTTTAAATCGGTAACTACTTTTAGTTCCAGATTGGACAGAGGGCATACTGTAAGAGGCATTTGCATCTCGACGAGTCGTTCAACAAGGATATTATCTTCCAGACAACGATTACCGTGATCAATTCGGGATACTTTAAGCAAATCTAATGCTTCCCAAATATATTCTGAAGGCCCTTCTTCTCCCGCATGTGCTACGGTTAGAAAACCTTCTTCCCTGGCTTTTGCGAAAACACGTTTAAATTTAGAAGGTGGGTTTCCTACTTCTGAAGAATCCAAGCCAACAGCGCTAATCCATTTCTTATACGGTAGAGCGTGTTCAAGTGTTATAAAAGCCGATGCCTCATCAAGATGCCTTAAAAAAGACATAATCAATTTAAAACTAATTCCTAATTTTTCTTTACCATCCTCTAAAGCACGATAAATCCCTCTAATTACCGTATCAAAAGAAATCCCGCGATCAGTATGTGTTTGCGGATCAAAAAATAATTCTACATGCACTACATTTTGTTCATGTACTTTGGCTAAATACGCCCAAGTAAGATCATAAAAATCCTGTTCCTCAATAAGTACATTGGCTCCTGCATAATAGATATCAAGAAACTCTTGAAGATTATTAAAACTATACGCCTTCTTTAGCTGTTCTACAGATGCATATTTAATTTTCTTGTTATTTCTTTTTGCAATTTTGAACATCAACTCGGGTTCAAAAGTTCCTTCAATATGCAAATGAAGTTCTGTTTTAGGAATGCCTTCTATAAATTTTTTGATTGAAGTAGTATTCATAATTATTTCATGTTTAAGCAATCGTTAGGGCAAGAAAACTATACGTTTTGATCCTGGATTTTACCTTGTAACATTTTGATCTCATCACGTAATCGTGCAGCGGTCATAAAATCAAGTTCTTTGGCAGCTTTTTCCATTTCTTTGCGTACGTTTCTAATTCGAGTTTCTAGTTGTTCTTTAGTGTAATAAGCGGTCTCTTCTTCTGCAGCTTGTAATGAAGGAGCTGCTTCAAATTGATACGGCTCTACTTTTTTACCGGCTAATGCATTATCCAAGGATTTTTTTATCGCTTTAGGTGTAATACCATGTTTGATATTATATGCAATTTGTTTTTCGCGTCTGTACTCGGTAGCATCTATAGTTTTTTGCATACTTTCTGTAATCTTATCTGCATACATGATTGCTTTTCCATTAACATTTCTTGCTGCTCTACCTACGGTTTGGACTAAGGACCTTTTGTTTCTTAGGAACCCTTCTTTATCGGCATCAAGAATCGCTACAAGAGATACTTCAGGAAGATCCAATCCTTCTCGAAGAAGGTTAACACCGATCAAGACATCAAAAATACCTTTCCGTAAGTCCTGCATAATTTCAACACGCTCCAGTGTATCTACATCGCTATGAATGTATCGACAACGAATATCTATTCTCGTAAGATATTTGGTTAATTCTTCTGCCATTCTTTTAGTTAACGTGGTTACCAAAATACGCTCATCAACATCAATTCTCTTTTGCATTTCTTCAATAAGGTCATCGATCTGATTTAAGCTAGGGCGTACTTCAATTTCTGGATCTAGTAAACCTGTAGGTCTAATAATCTGTTCTACAAAGGTCCCTTCACTTTTTTGAAGTTCATAATCTGCTGGTGTTGCACTTATGTACAATACCTGGTTTTGCAATACTTCAAACTCTTCAAACTTCAAAGGTCTATTATCCATAGCCGCAGGAAGCCTGAAACCGAATTCTACTAAATTTTCTTTTCTAGATCGGTCACCGCCATACATAGCATGTGTTTGAGGAATGGTAACATGACTTTCATCAATAACCATTAAATAATCGTCTGGAAAATAATCCAAAAGGCAAAACGGTCTTGTACCAGGAGCTCTGCCATCCAGATAACGAGAGTAGTTTTCTATTCCAGAACAATAGCCAAGTTCTTTGATCATTTCAAGATCAAAATTGGTGCGCTCTTCCAGGCGCTTGGCTTCTAATGGCTTTCCGATTTCTCTAAAATAGTTTACTTGCTTTCCTAAATCAAGAGCAATCTGATCAATGGCATTGTGTAACACATCTGGCGAAGTCACAAACATATTGGCAGGGTAGATATTTAATCGATCATATTTTTCAATAATAGCGTTGGTTTGTACATCAAAAGCTTCAATTTCTTCAATTTCATCACCAAAAAAATGTACCCTAAAGGCATCATCTGCATATCCGGGAAATATATCGACAGTATCTCCTTTGATTCTAAAGTTACCATGTTTAAATTCTCCTTCAGTTCTCGAATATAAGCTCTGCACAAGTCGATGTAATAAAGCTGTTCTGGACACAAATTGCCCTTGTTCTATAGAAATAACATTTTTCTGAAATTCAATCGGGTTTCCAATACCATACAAGCAAGAAACCGAAGCTACAACCAATACATCTCTTCTTCCTGAAAGGAGAGAAGATGTGGTACTCAAACGAAGTTTCTCGATTTCCTCATTTATAGAAAGATCTTTCTCTATATATGTTCCTGTTGTTGGAATATATGCTTCTGGCTGATAATAATCATAATAAGAGACAAAATATTCTATAGCATTATTTGGGAAAAACTGTTTAAACTCAGAATATAACTGTGCGGCTAATGTTTTATTATGTGCTAATACTAATGTAGGACGTTGTACTCGTTCAACCACATTGGCTACGGTAAATGTTTTTCCAGATCCTGTAACTCCTAATAATGTTTGGTATTTTTCGTTAGATTCTATTCCATCAACTAGTTGTCTTATAGCCTCTGGTTGATCTCCTGTAGGACTAAATTCTGATTCTAATTCGAACTTCATATATGCACTTTCTTTTTCAGACTAAAGATACAGAATTCTGCGTATAAGTTTATCGAATCAGCGAGAAACTTCCGGTAAGAATTCTGCCATCATCTAACTCCACTTTAAACCAATATTCACTCGCAGGCATAAGTTTACCATTCACTGTTCCATCCCATCCAACGCCACCAGCTCTAAGTTGTTTTAAGAGTTTTCCGAAACGATCAAAGATTAAAATCAAAGATCCAGACATAACTTCTGAAGAAATTCCTTCTACATTCCATGTTTCATGAAAACCATCACCATTGGGTGTAAAGTATTCGGGAAACCCTACCACTGAAATATCCTTGGTAGCTATAGGAACACATCCATTTTTATCTCTAACATATACCGTGTGAAATCCTGAGGGCACATTAGTAAACGTGGGGCTGTCTTGATATGAAGGTACACTGTCTTCTCCTTCTAATTCTATTGCGTATTCATAATTTCCTAATCCCTCGACATTAACGGTAACAATATTATTACTTAAAGCGTCAATGATCTCTACAGATGTAATGTTAGCTGTACTAGATGCAATGACCTCAATAGTTCTGATCTTAGAACACCCTGTTAGAATGTTCGTGACCTCGACAGTGTAGATGCCGGCTTGAGCTACCGAAATGATATCAGTGTTTTCTCCTGTTGACCATAAGATGGTAAAATCATCTGGAATATTATTGGGTTGCATACCTGTATCAATTTCTATAGCGCTTTGATTTTGACATATAAAGTATTGCTCCTCTTCTTCTATATCGGGTAATGGAACAACAAATAATTGTATAGTACTAATTCCAAAACAATCCACACCGTTTTCGACCTTTGCATAGACCATATCATCTCCCTGAGAATTTTGGGTAACATTTGTGTAGGTTGTAATGGGATTTCTATTGAGCAGGGCATCTTCGGGGGTAATATAATAACTAACAATAAGTCCAGGAGTAGTAATGCCGAACAATATTTGAGGGTTGGCTTCAGAAAGATTAAAAGTTGTAAAACCATCTTCGTCGCCATCATCATCACATACTCTTAGTTCTGCATTACTGACACTGGTTGTGCTTATTTGCAATGTAAGCGCAGCGATACTAAAACAATTGGTATTGTCATTATTTATTACCCGGGCATATAGTTGTTGATTATTCTGATTGTTTTGAAAAGTATTGATGTTTGTTATTTCTGGAGATCCTGCTTGTGCCGAAGGCATATCGCTAAAAAACTGGGTAGAAAAATTACTATTACCGCCCGTAAGTTGATCGTTTGCTAAGCTCAAATCAAATACTGTAATATTATCCCCGATGGTTTGATAAGCATCACATTGTGTTAGTGTCGAAGCAATGCTTGCAGGGACTTCATAAAAAGTTGCATTTGCTACCCCTGTTAGCGGGCAACTACCATCATTTAAGTCAACTTCCAGCCTGTAATTTGCTGTCGTAGTTATATCCAGAAAATTGGCAGTATTTGCTATTTGCACGTTGTCTACGAACCAATTATACGTTGCTCCGGGTACATTTTGATACGATAATTGATAGGTTTCGCCCTCACATAACGATAGATTGACATTATTTGGGTCTCCGTTATTTATGATATCAATGGTTTGTGCAAAAATAGATTGAATAAAAGGGGGGAGTCCTAACAAAGGAAATCTCACTCCGTCAGTATTAACTAAAATACCTCTTTCGTTATAGATAATTGAAGACGCTATATCCTCTGGATTTTCTATTACACCGAGATGACTTCCTGTTTGATTAATAATATCAAATAGTGAACGATAAATCTTTCCGTCAGGACCTAATTGTATCGCACCAGCAGAAAACGAAGAGATTTGCTGGTTATTTTGATTACGAATTCTTGTTCCGCTTGAGGCAATTTGATTATCCGCTAATGATACATCATATTGCATCATATAACTTTGTCCATTTCCTGCTGGACCTATATCATAAGTAGCATACAATCGCTGTCCTGTTTGAGAAAATTCTATTCCGTAAGGAGAATCGATATTGCTTAGTTCTATTTCATTAGTAATTTGACCGGTCACGTTATCGAAATCATAGATGAGGACTTTACCATTAGCATCTCCACCTGCTATAGTTGAAAATCCAAAATGAGCCACAGCCAATTGATCCCCTTCGGGTGATGCTTTAATATAACCTAATGCATTACGACGGTACCCAGAAACAGGAACTGTAACACCGATTTTTGAAGTAACCGGAGTTGGATCTACACCTGTCGAATTAATCTTAAATGCATAAAAGGTATCAACAAAATGGGTAATTACCCAAAATGAATCACAATCATCACTTTTTACAGCCGTAATTTTTTCTGAGCACTTATATAAACTGTCTAAAGTATTGGAGGTGTCATAAGTGACTAGAGCGATATTCTTTTGAGAATTTATAACATCTCCATTTCCGCCATCCAGCGTGATGTCAACGACAGAGTACATAAATCCATCATTAATACCATCTCCATCTATAGTTGAAGCACTATTATCAGCATTAAAATGATGCGGTTCATCTACTGTAAAAATAATATATACGTTAGGATTATTGGGCTGGGGGACGATTAAAGCAGATGAGGTGCTAGAAGGGTCTCCTTTAAGACCAGTACCGTTTGGCATGATATTGTGAAATCTATTCCATACCGTAATTCCGTCGGTATAAAAAAGCAAATCACCGGTAGCATCAGATATTGTAGTGCACCCTTCTAACGTGTTTACTTGGCCATTTGTAAGTGCAGTGGGAGGAGTCGTGTTAAAACTAATACCCGCGTTTTGTCCAAAGTACCAATTGTTGGCTTCTCCCTGGCCTAAAATAGGGGTAGCGCTAAGCAAGTAGATAAAAAAAATACTGTATAAATATCTCATTGAATAAGCTATCAAGCTCTAAAGATATTATAAATCTCTCTTTTTAAGCAATCGATAAGAAAGAATGACAAAAATTGCAGTCCAGATGATAACAATTAGAATTTCGTACCAATGCACCAGATAATCCTTTTGAAAATTTTCTCCAAGTTGATTTGCTGCAGATTGGATGAAATTTAGTCGGCTAAATGGCTCTACAATAAGATTGCTCATTGCCTCTAAAGGAAAAAATTGTACAATACTATCTGCTATTTGAGTTCCTCTAAATATTTTAAATTTTAATAGGGCATAGGTAATATTTTCTACGATCCACCATATGAATAAAAAGCCTAAGGCAAAAGCAGAACGTTTTACCAGAACACCCAAAAACATACAGAACGCAAAAAACCCCATTAACTTGGTAAAATATGCCAGCACGTATTCTAAATCTGAAAAAACAATAGAGAGTTCATTATAATCAGAAAAACTGATCCCCAAAACAAGAGATACCGTAAATAAAAAAAGCGTTGAAATTAAAGCGTAAACAACAACAGTTAAAAATTTAGATCCAATAAACTCTTTTTTGCTCAGGCCATCAATCAAATTTTGTTTTAGCGTTCGATGGCTATATTCATTGGCCATCATAGAAACAATTACAATTGCAAGAAAAAGTTTAGCCCATGATGCTATATATGTAGTAAAATGCCATATATAGGGAAAATTGAAAATCCCTTGGTCGGCAATTCTAAATCTAATTCCTGCAAAGTTGAACTCTATTGATGCAATTAGAGCTATAAAAGCAAAGAGAATGAAGTACGTTATTGTAATTACTTTGGCAGCTTTGTTATATCTGAATTTTTGAAATTCTATATTGAGTAATCGTAGCATTGATTTAGTTTAAGTTGTTGGTAAGTTGTAAGAATTGTTCTTCAAGGCTTTCTTTTCGTTTTACAAGATGAGTAAGCACGATTCCTTCTTTAAATAATTGCCTGTTCAGACTTTCTTCATCTAGTTCGTGGGCCAAAAAGGCAATAATTTTCTCTCCTTCTTCTTTAAAATTTTTAAAATCCTTATGGTTAGATAACCATTTTTTAAGGATAGAATTTTGATTACTTTTTAATTCAAAAAAACCGTAGCTGGCATTCATTTCATCTACCGGGCCAGAATAGAGTTTTACACCTTTTCTTATGATAACTACATGACTACATACTTTTTCTACTTCATCAAGTAGATGAGAAGCAAGAAGTATGGTGGTTCCTCTGGAAGCAATTTTTTTAATAATTTCCCTAATCTGATGTATTCCTTGCGGGTCTAAACCATTAGTGGGCTCGTCAAGAATCAAGATTTCGGGATCGTTTAACAATGCCGAAGCAATAGCAAGCCGTTGCTTCATCCCTAAAGAAAACGTTCTAAACTTACTGTCCTTACGATCCAATAACCCAACAATTTCAAGTTTTTCCTCAATCTTTGCAGAGGATACTTCTTTGATCTGACATACTAATTTTAGATTTTGAGCAGCGGTCATGTATGGATAAAAATTAGGGCGTTCTATAATAGCACCTACTTTTTTAAGAGCTTCATGGGTAGATGTATTGCCATCAAACCATGTAAAGTTACCAGAAGTTCTATTAACTACATTTAGTACAATGCCTAATGTTGTTGATTTGCCACTTCCATTAGGACCAAGAATGCCGTATACGCTTCCTTTTTTGATAGTAAAAGAAAGGTTTTTTACAGCAGTGATTGGACCAAACTTTTTGGTTAAATTATTTAATGTAAGAATAGTTTCCAATTGCTTTTTTTTAGGCGGTTATATTAAACAAGACGAATAGTTCGTCTTTTTGTTACACATCTGTTAAAGTTTCATGGTGTCAAATACATTAGGGGCGACGTGTTTTAAAAAGGATATTTTCACGTTTTTAGAATTTGGGATTTGAAATTTGTAAATTGCTTGTCTTATTAGAAGTTTGTTATGGAAGAAAAGTTAATGTCGAAGAAAAAACCGACTTACCCAATAAATGATTTACTGGATATTTACTTAAAAGAATGTAACAGAAAAATTAAGATCCCTGTATTTTATGATGATTTGTTACGTTTTTCTGGTTCAATTGTAGTATATGATAGTAACGATGAAGATACATTATGGGTACGGGTGTATTATGAAGAGCATGAAAGACCAGAGATAGAATCCAGTCTTAAAAAAGTGTACACAATTCTTCATTCTGATGGAAACGAGGATGCTATAGAGTTTCTTAATATTGATGCGATCGACTATTGTACTTTTGGAAATTCGAAACCCTTTAGGATTAAAGTAAGAAATATCCTTAATGATAATTATACGTAC
This sequence comes from uncultured Aquimarina sp., assembly GCA_947497175.1. Classification (GTDB taxonomy): domain Bacteria; phylum Bacteroidota; class Bacteroidia; order Flavobacteriales; family Flavobacteriaceae; genus Aquimarina. The sequence continues at coordinate 549,214 of CANMFM010000006.1, forward strand.
ATCTATGTTAAAAAAGCAGATGCTTCCCGTATTTATGGTTTGGAATTAGAGCATATGTTTTCTCCTAATCGAATCAACTTTTTAGTGTATAAAAATACATTGATAGAAGAGCATATAGCAGGAATACCCGGAGATGTATTTATTAAAGATTTTTTACCTGATTTAAGCGATCAGGCAAAATCACAAATAGCCAAAGAATTTGTAAAGTTCAATGAACGTTGTCAGATGCGGCTTTTAGGCGATATGAGATCCTATAATTATGTGATTATACCTATTCATGATTTTGATCACGTAGAATATAAAATTAGGGCTATTGATTTTGATCAACAATGTTTTGAAGGAAAACTAAAGGTATATCAACCACAATTTTTTAAAGAGAACTTTGATATGGTAGATGTAGTGATGAAAAAATTACAACCCAATTCGATTGAGCAATATAAAAAAGAGGAACGGTCGATATTGGCTAAGCGTATTTTAGCGTCGAGATCTCGATATGAGAATTTGGTAAAATGTATGTGTACAGATCGTATTTCTACTGTAGAAAATTTGAATGAGTTACGAGAGCACCTTTATAATTTTACATTAGATTTAAATTTTAGGAGGAGTAAATCTATGGGTGAGGTGCTCAAAACAGCTCTTGATTTTGTAAGGCGTAATTATGAGAATGTAAATATGAAGAATCTATTAGATCGATAATTTATAAAATACCAATACCTAACAAAACAGAAAAAACAATCAATAAAATACCTACCAGTACCTGCATAGTGTTGATCGTTATCTTTTTCAGAAACTTATTTCCAAAAAATGCTCCAACAAAGGCCATGAGCGTGGCAGTAATAAGCATGGGATAGTTTAGGTTATTGCGTAATTGCCAGAGATCTTTAGCGTATATAGAAATTCTTGAAATATCTATAAAACATGCGATAGATACTCCCGTAGCGATAAAGGCTTCTTTACTTAATTGCGCTCGTATCAAAAAGGCCGTTCGCAAAGCTCCCTGATGCCCAGATAACCCACCAAAAAAACCACTTAAAGCACCACCAAGAGGTAAGTATGTTGTGCTAATTTCTAATCTCTTCAATTTTGGGATAAGATCAAAAAATGAAAAGAAAATCAAAAGTACAGCAATACATATTTTTACTACAGTAATTTGATGCTCTTTATCTGAAATCGTATACGTAAATAAGGGTTTTATTTCTGTTAAAGTACCTAGTAGGTATGCTCCTAGAAAAGCAAACAAAATGGCAGGTAAACCAAATCGTACTACGGTTCTTATGTTCGCTTTCTTACCAATAAGAACCAGTTTAAATACATTGTTGAGTAAGTGAACGATTGCGGTAAGTGCTATTGCAATATCTATTGGAAAGAACAATGTAAATACTGGCATTAACAAAGTACCTAAACCAAAACCAGAAAAAAAAGTTAATCCAGATCCAAGTAAAGCCACAATACCAATAAAAACAAAATCCATGTTTTATTTTATGTTTTTTGTTCTTTGTTAAAATATACCAGATAGTAATACATTTGTTTTTCTTCGTCCCAACCTTTTTCTACAAATTTTTCTGCAGACTCCGGATTTATAAAATCCATTTTAATCTGCACGTTGGTATCAAGGTTGATTACGTTCTTTATTTTTTTACGTGCAGCAGTTACTGCGTTATTCGCAATAGGAAACGAGGTGAGGTCTTCAATTTGATATTTAGGAGCTTTTTCTTCTTTGTAATGTTTAAACTCAGGGATAAGGTCTGGGTTATCAATTACTTCGTTTAAAAATGCGGTCTCTTCAAACTCGTCATTTTTTGCAAAGTGATTTACAGCACGATTCATAAACATCACTTCTTCTTTTTTATCTTCAGCCGGTAGTACCACATCTTTTGCAAAATCCTGGCAAAATTTCATGTACTTTTTTGTGTAAAAGTTTTCATCTGCAAAAGCTTCGACACCCAGGAAGTTTTCTAACCAATATTTAGTATCGTAACGATTAGAATCAACAGAAAGAATTTTATATCCTTCTTCTTTTTTATGATCAAAGATTAAGCATCCTTTATCGAGTTTATTTAGATTCACTCCTTGTTGTATGAGCAGTTCCAGATTGGATTCATTTTCTTCAAACTGAAGAAAATCATGCTTTAATTCTGATTTAAAAATACCTAAAGCTGCAACTTTTTCATTGTCAATAGTGGCATTTTCCAAATAGGTTACATAAACTTCGCCACTTTTAATATGTGGATGTTGAGATTGCTCATATAATAACGAAGCAATTCGTTTAGATTTTTGGTGAACCGAAGATGGATTTTCAAAAATCTCGTTTACAATTTTATACAGTGGATTAAATTCAACATCTACTTCATTGGCAAATTGAAAATAGTTTTCTTCTTTTTCTCTAAAAGGTTTGAAGAAATATTCTTTTAAAATGGCAGTAAGTTCATCATTAACCTGGTATGGAGATTCTGATAGAAAAATACTTTCGCCTTTGTTCTTGTTTCCAACTTTATGAACAGAAAGTGATTCGATTTGAGTGCTATATAAGTTGATCATATTTTTTTTTGTTTCAAAGCTGCAAAGTAGCTAGGTTATTGCATTAAATTTAGGGACTCTTGTCGTTTTTATAAAATTAAAGCACATCTATTCTGACATTCAATTATTTGTAACAAGTAAAGTACATCTTAGGATCAGTTCCAGTGTTCATCAAATCCTAGGTCGTCGTATTCATCCAGGTCCATAAAACCATCGTCATGATCTTCATCCATCTCATCAGACTGATCTGATTTAAATTCTTTGTCCGGAGCTTGATCTGGCAATTGACCGTGAACAAACATTACATTTGGATATTCCATTCCGCTTTCATATTCTGCTATTTCTGCAAGCTCCACCAAAAATGTCCACATGCTTAAGAAATCGTATATATAAATCAATTTAGGTGAAGCCTCATGAACTACGTCAATAAGAGTGGTTTCATTCATTAATTTAACGGGTTGGGTCCCATCACTCATATCAAATAATGAAATCTCCTCACCTTGATTCCATTGCTCATCACTTATATAGAAAGATGCCATTTCTGTACCATCAAAACCAAAGGATTGCGTAATCACATCGTGAAATTGTTCTAATGTAGCTTCTTGTTCTATTTCAATATCTCTAAAGACATCTTCTTCAGTGTCCAGTATAATTCTGAAACGGTAAATCATGTATTAACGAATTTAATTTGCAAAGATATGAAGGCTTTATTAGAATTCAGAATTTAAGATTCATAATTGTTGATAGAACTTTTTGCTCAAAAAACTACGATGGTATCATAGCACTTTTCTGTTTAAAAACTTCTAAAAGAATAAAAAATTGTACTCCGAATAAAAGTGAGGCTAAAACTAAGTGTAAGGGTTGAGACAGAAATGGAAAATCAAAATAATACATTAATATTCCGGTAAATGCTTCTAAAGCTATACATAGTAAAACCCAATGAAATTTTGTGAGTTCTAATTGCAATTTTCTATTCTGAAGATACAACCAAACATTAACTAAAACTATAACAACAGAAAAAGACCTATGAATGTAAAACATTAGGGTAGGTGGATTGAGCCATTGAGATTTGGCTGATTCTCCCAATATTTTAATTTGCTCATCAACATATTGTCGAACCTGTGTACCTAAAGTAACCTGGATCAATGTTAATACAACCGAAAATATAAGAATAGCTTTAAATGTTCTGGAGATTTTTTTTAATGATACCTGTACTTTGGTTTGATATAAAATGTAAAGTAATATCGCTAATATCACAAAAGCCATAACCATGTGAATTGTAATTCTGAAAGGTAGTAGATTTGAATCCACAACTACCTTACCCAACCAAGCTTGAAACCCCATGGCTATAATGGTAATCAAAGCAAAAACAGGAATTTGTTTGTTTGTTTTCCAATAGCTGAATGACACGATAAACATTAGCAAGATCGGAATACCAGAAAGCACTGTAACCAATCGGTTTATATATTCAATCCAAGTATGCCAGACATTAAATTTTGCATAATCGTGCTTGGTATACGAATTCCAGTTTTCAGAATTATAGTCTTCTTTAGAAATGAAATTTTTAGGAGCAATGCGCAATTCTTCATTTATAATTACAATAGCGCCTTTTTGATATTCGCGATTTGGCTGCCATTTAATTTGTGCTTCTTCGGTGGGAGGGATATAATACCCAAAACATTTAGGCCAATCAGGGCAGCCCATACCAGACCCCGTCATTCTTACCACTGCTCCGGCAATAATGATTAAGTAAATTAATACAATCGATATGATTACTAAGGGTCTGAAATACTTTTTCATACTACTGGTCATACAATTTTTCTAAAGCTATATTTTTATAGATTTTGTGTTAAATGGGAATGGTAAAACGCTTATTTTCACTATCAACTATTAATGTTTTGTGTATGATTAGTTGCGAGAAAGTACGCTGGTACTTTCTGTAGTTGCAATTAATTCATTTGCGATGGTTGCTTTTAATGTTTTTTATCTTCTGAATAATTTGTTCCTAATTTTTAGTCAACTTTTCATTCTGTAAAATCGTTCAATTTCTGCTATGTTTTCAATTCCAATTTCCCAAACGAACTAAAATTCTGTTTTTATTTTAAATTTCGTTCCTGCTACACCATTTCTAAATCTTTATCTTTTTTTGATTTTTTAAATATCAGATATATGAAGTAAATTGGAAAAAGCATTGGAAGAAGGAAAGCCATGAGATTCTTTTTAGAACCTAAACTCCAAGATACAATTCCAACCGCAACAATTCCTGCTAAAAAGCCAATCAGTACGGCATTGATTACTTTTCTTTTTTTTAGTTTCTTCTTTTCAATTTTAAGCTCTTCATCAGTGAGTTTAGAAAATATTACTTTATCCATTACAATTAATTTAAGAGTTCAGTTTGAGTAGTAAAGCTAACTATCAACTAGTAACTATCAACCCTAACTCTTTTCCTTTTTGAAGCATAAATTGATATGCTGCTTCGTATTCGTTCGGGATTTCTCCTTCCAGAATAGCTTCTTTGATGGCTTCTTTAATGATTCCAATTTCACGAGAAGGTTTGATATTAAATGTTGTCATGATTTCTTCGCCAGTTACGGGTGGTTGAAAATTACGAACGTGATCTCGTTCTTCTACTTCAACCATTTTTTGTCGTACAATCTTAAAATTATTATGATACTTCTTGAATTTTTTAGGGTTTTTGGTCGTGATATCAGCTTCACAAAGTGTCATTAATTCATCGATATAATCTCCTGCATCAAATACCAGTCTTCTTACTGCAGAATCAGTAACTTCACTTGCAATCACGATGGGGCGTGAGCTCATTAAAACCATTTTCTGAACAAATTTCATTTTATCATTTAACGGCATTTTTAAACGTTTGAATAGTTTGAATACCATTTTTGAGCCTACAAATTCATGACCGTGGAAGGTCCATCCTACCTTTTTGCTAAATTTTTTGGTTGGAGCCTTGCCGATATCGTGTAATAATGCAGCCCATCGCAGCCATAAATCATCGGTATTTTCTGAAATATTATCTACTACTTCTAGTGTATGATAAAAGTTATCTTTATGGCGCTGCCCTTCGATCTCATCAATACCTTTAAGAGCGATAAGCTCTGGAAGAATATATGATAAAAGCCCAGTTTTTTCAAGTAATTTAAAACCTATAGATGGTTTTTTGCTTAATAGAATTTTATTTAGTTCATCTACAATTCTCTCTTTTGTGATGATTTTGATTCTCTCTTTATTTCTAGTGATGGCTTGTAATGATTCTTCTTCAATTTTAAATCCTAACTGTGTTGCAAATCGAATAGCACGCATCATTCGTAGCGGATCATCAGAATAGGTAATATCGGGATCTAAAGGTGTACGAATTATTTTAGATTTCAGATCCTCTAATCCTTCAAACGGATCTAACAAGTTTCCAAAATGCTCTGTTGCTAAGTTTAGAGCAAGGGCATTGATAGTAAAGTCTCTTCTGTTTTGATCATCTTTTAAGGTTCCATTTTCTACTACAGGATTCCGACTATCTTCAGAATAGGATTCTTTACGAGCACCCACAAACTCTACTTCAATATCATCTGCTTTGAGCATAGCTGTACCATAGGTTTTAAAAACCTGTACTTTTGGGGTGTTGGGTAAAAGCATAGATACTTCTTTGGCAAGTTCTATACCACTACCAACGGCAACAATATCAATGTCTTTTGTAGTTCCTCTTTGCAATATATGATCTCTAACATATCCACCAATAACATAACTATCTAATCGAAGATTAGCCGATGCTTTTGCAATAGTTTTAAAAATGGAATGTTGTAAGGCTTCTTTATAGTTTTTAGCTTCCGACATGTATCAATGTACTCGATAATCGAGATTTAAATGTTTCGAGGCTTTCCTCAAAATTAAAATTATTTTCCAACCGATGCCTCGCGGGCTTACCTAGTAAAATTTTATTTCCTGATAATTTTTACAGTGCTATCACTTCCGATTTTGATAATTGAAGAAGGTTTTGCACCCTTATTTTGCAGAGGCAAATTTACGACATAGTCAACGCCTTCCAAAATGGCTTTAGATATTTCTTCAAAAATTTTTGGTGTAGGTTCTCCACTTATATTGGCTGATGTAGAAACTAGAGGTCTTTTAAATTTTCGTATTAATTTTCCACAAAAGGGATCACGAGCTACACGAATACCGAGCGTATTGTCTTCTGCAATTATATTTTCTGCAATTCTTAAAGGGCGATCGTATATAATTGTTGTGGGTTTTGTTGCATATTTTAAGATATCATATGCAACTTCTGGAACTTCTTCAACATACTGTTGTAACATTTTGAAATCACTAACCAAACAGATCATAGATTTACTTTCTTCTCTTTGTTTAAGCGCATATATTTTATCAATAGCTTCAGCATTAGTAGCGTCACAACCAATTCCCCAAACGGTATCTGTAGGGTATAGTATAATACCTCCTCTTTTTAATACCGCAATCGTTTTTTCTATTTCTTCTTTATAATCAGTCATTACTTAAATTTTGGGATTGTATTTTCAGCTTCGATATATTTTGGTATTTCGGCATTTATCGTTTCTCCGGAAATCACCTTTTCATAGAGTTTCAGGTACTTTTGGGTCATGACTTTAGAATTGTAATATTTTACTGCGTGGTCGTGACATCGTTTAGGGTTATAATCAAATTCTTTGATTGCCTTGGCGATTTCATCAGAATTGTTTCCTGTAAAGCCTACTTCTGGTGTGATTAACTCAGCTAAAGAGCCATTTTTGGTTCCGAATACAGCACAGCCTGCATACATACTTTCTGTTATTGCAATGCCAAATGGTTCATGCCAGGTTACAGGAAACACTAATGCTTTTGAATTTTGTGCAACTTTCATTTTAATATCATTTTCGACCATTCCATGAAAAATAATATTCGGATTTAGGATGTATTTTAATCCTCTTTTGATGTTACGGAATTCCCACCTGTTTCCTCCCATAATATGAAGCTTGTTTCCGGATTTCAGGGCAATTTTTACGGCTCCGAATAGATTTTTTACTTTCCAGGATGCCTTAGCCAGAAAGTGAAGATATGTTCTAGTGCTATTCAAATCCGGATCGGGATAATCATCCCAGTCAATCCCATTATAGACATATGCTGATGAACCATATCTTTTTGCATGATTTTTTGAAACAAAAACCATGTTTTTATCTAACACTCTTTCTGGTGCAGGGTTACCTTCCATTGTAAAGATGTAAGGCTTTCCGGTAGTTTGATGCATTGCATGAAACAAGTGAACTATATCAACATCCTCTGGTATCTGACTCTGAAGATCTTTTTCCTCATCATAGGGAATTACGGTTGCAAAATCAGAATAAGAACCTTTTTTAGTTAAGAAATATACCTTATGGCCCATTTTAACCAATTCCTTGCCTAAGCTCCAAATAACGCGCTCGGTGCCACCATATTTTTTTGCAGGAAGCTTAGCGGTTCTATCTTCGATAAGTATTTTCATTTGTTTCGATGTTGATGATTGTTTATTATATATTTAAGAGAAGAGTAAAAGCGTTTTACGTCTTTAATTTTTATTATTCTGATATTGGCTTTTGTTAATGTAATCAATTATTTTTTGTTTTGATATTGTTAGTAGTATTTCTTTCATTCTTTTCCCCATACATCCTGTAATGAGTCCCGGACCAGGATTTGCGATCTCTAGGATTATCTGATAAAACATATCCAACGGTAATGCTTTCTTCTTTCATGAATGAGTTTAATGATTTATTAAATCAAAATATAGGTTTAATTTTCTGTTTGTGTTTCAAAGATCTTGTTAGTGGGGCTTGAAGAAGTAACGTGTAAAATAAAGGCCAGTATTTTGGTTTAACAATGCTACTAAAAAAATATCGAATTTGTAAATAAGTTAATAAAATGTAAAACGGAAGAATCCCGTAATGTTTTTTGATCACATACAATAAAGAGATCTTCAATTCTACCTTAATTGCAATTGATTTTTCTGTACTTGCGCCGTGATAGTGTATAAAAGTTGCATCAGGGACCAAAAATGCCGTCTTATTAATTTTTGCCAGACGTTTACAAATATCTGTCTCTTCATAGTAGAGAAAAATATTAGTATCAAAACCGCCCACACGATTAAAATCCTCACCTCTGAAAAACATAAAGCTACCTGCAACAAATTGACCTTGTTGAGGCTCAATATATAATTTTTTGCGGTTAGGAAATTTTGTTGGGTTTAATTTTTCAAGAAATTTTCTACCAAAAAGCTCTCTTCCAAGAGATGCAAAGTGATCGATGGTCGAAAGTATTTTTTTGTCTTGGGTAAATGCCTGAGGACCACATACACCGACGTTGGAGTTATTATCCATAAATTTCTTAAGGAAAAAAAGACAATCATTTTCTAAGATAGTATCATTGTTTACAAAGGCAAGATATTTTCCTTTGGCTTTTTGTACCCCAATCATATTACCGCCACCAAAACCAGTATTGATATTACTTCTGATTAGTTCAAATGAAAAAGAATCAGGAATAGAGTTAATAAATTCTTTTATAACTCTGTAGCTTTCTGGTTCGGATCCATTATCAACTACAATATACTCACAGGATAGTTTTTTTGATGTATGTTCTAGAAGCGACGTAATACAATTAATAGTATATTTTTCAGAATTGTAATTAATTAGTATAACCGAAACATCAATCATAATTATTTTTTTAAGTATTGATCTACTCCTTTTTCGATATAAGTAACTTTTTTTTCTGTGGTTTCTTTTTCGATTAATTCATTGAGGTGGATATGACTTTTATCTTGCTCTGGATGATAGATATGATATACAATACCCTTAAATTTTAATCTTTTGCCTTTTACGCCTACGTTGATTAAGCGTTGAGCCATTTCACTATCATCGATTCCCCAACCGGTCAGAGATTCATTAAAACCGTTTATTGCTATAAAATCTTCTCTCCAAAACGAGATGTTACATCCTCTCAATTTAGAAGATCGTTTATCTTCTTTTTTATATTGATGGGCTAAAAACGGGATACGTAATGTACGGCCTCTTTTTTTAATGCCTTTAGAAAAGAAATTAAAGTGTATTTGCTTGGTATCAAAAAGAGTTTTAAGATGGCTCTCTTGAATGTTTACACGGCTACCATATAGAAATACTCCTTTTTCTGATGATGACAAATGATCTTTTATAAAATCTTTATGCATAATAATATCCCCGTCGATTTCGATAATATAGTCACATTTAGCACTAGCGATTGCCTTGTTCATAATTACCGGTTTCTGGTTTTTGTTATCTTTATGCCAGATATGATGTAATGGAACCGGAAAATCATCTTGTATTTTTTGAATTAATAGTTTCGTATCTTCTCTTGAACCGTCATCTGCTATAATTACTTCGTTGGGTAAATAAGATTGGTTTTTGATACTTAATAGTAATAACTCTAAAGCTTCCGGCCAATTATAGGTAGGGGTTACTAAAGAACACGAAGGATATGGCTTCATTTAAAAATGATTTGATGTACAAAGTAAAGGATTTTCATAAAAAAAAATAATACAAAGTCGAATTATTGATAAGCTGCATAGTGAAGTCTTACGATTTATAGGATCGTACTTATTATTTAATATATTTGTCAAAACCAAAGAAATGCCAATGGATTATGATAACAAACCTGAAGGATATTATGATAATGTTCGTTATGAAATGATCAGATATCTTCCGGAAAAAGTTAATAAAATTATTGATGTAGGCTGTGGTAATGGGGGATTTGCTCAACTTTTGAAAGAAAAAACAGGAGCTGAAGTTTGGGGTATTGAATATATGGATAATGAAGCTCAAATAGCAAAACAAAAACTCCATAAAGTGTTCTCAGGAAAATGTGAGGATTATTTAGATGAGCTGCCTGATCAATATTTTGATGTGGTTTTTTTTAATGATGTCTTAGAGCATTTGGTTGATCCATACATGGTTTTGGATAAAGTGAAACAAAAACTAGTAAATGGAGGAGTTGTAATCAGTTCAATTCCTAATTTTCGATATCATAACACGTTTTTGAAAGTAGTATTTAAAAAAGATTGGAAATATGAAGATCATGGAGTAATGGATAGAACACATCTTCGTTTTTTTACAGGAAAGAGTATTCAAAGAATGTATGAAGATATTGGATATTCTGTTGTAAAGCACGAGGGTATTAACGAAAGTAAGTCGCTCAAGCCTTATTTTTATAACATCCCTGTACTTTTTACTCATATGGATATAAGGTACCCTCAATATGCTACAGTAGCGCAGTATAATAGATATTAAAAAAATGCAAAACCGATTTATAATACACCCTTCTCAGGTATCACTTAAAGCAGAGATAAAGAATGTAATTGATAATTTTGATACGTTTGAAGATGTGCTTGGGCAAGGAGATAGAAATGTAATCAAAATTGTAGACATTACGAATAAAAAGTATACCATTAAATCATTTAAAGTACCTAATATCATTAATCAGGTGGCTTATCGATTTTTTAGAAAATCCAAAGCAGAACGATCGTATACGTATGCAAATAAATTACTGGATTTAGGAATTGACACTCCGTTTCCGGTAGCATATGATTTATATATGACCCCTTTTTTATTCAAAAAAAGTTATTATGTTAGCGAATTTGTTAATTGTGATTTAACCTATAGAGAATTAACGACTGATTTTTCTATTTCTGATTATGAAGAAATTCTTAGGGCTTTCACCAGATTTACGTATACGTTACATGAGAAAGGAATACACTTTTTAGATCACTCTCCAGGCAATACTTTAATAAAAAGAGAAGGTAATGAATATAGGTTTTATTTGGTAGATCTTAATCGTATGCATTTTGGAAAAATGGATTTTGACACTAGAATTAAAAATTTTGTAAAGCTTACTATTCATGAATCAATGATTAAGATCATGAGTAATGAATATGCTAAATGTACTGGCGAGGATGAAAACAAAATTTTTAATCTTATGTGGAAATATACCAAAGAATTTCAACATAAATTTTACCGTAAAATAAGAATCAAAAAAAGGATATTCTTTTGGAAGAAAAAGTATAGAGCTATTCCTTCCGAGTCTCCGATTTAATTATTTCCCTCAATTTAATATACTTTAAAAATGTTAGATTGGCAGTCTGAAGACATATTACAAATCCATTTAAACCATCAAGAAACCCAAGTCTTAAAAAATATGCTTTGAAAAAAGCCCAAGAAGGATTAAAGAAAATTTTCCATAGACTTGCTTTTTTTCCCAGTTCATAATATGAGTGGGCCGATATGGTTGAGAATTTCTCGATTTGCGAATTATAGGCACTGTAGGTTGGATAATTCCAGTGTAAGATATCTCCTTTTAATTTCCCACAACTTTTTGGATTGTATAACTTGTAAGAGTCGTGAGGATTAATGCCTTTCCATTCCCCTTTTCCTTTTTTAAAAGCTCTCAATTTTTTATCTGGATACCAATCAGAATGATTTATCCATTGTCCGCAAAAATTATTGTAGCGATTCATATAGTATCCATCATGAATCCAGTTAGATTTTAATGCGATTAAAGATTTTTGAAGTTCAGGAGATAATGCTTCATCTCCATCCAGAGAAATTATATGGTCATAAGAAGCTTGTTCTATTACAAAATTCTTCTGTTCCTTGTATCCAAGAAATTTTTGCTTAACAAATTTGACATTGTATTTTTTGCAAATTTCTTCGGTTCTATCGGTTGAAAAAGAATCAACAACCACAATCTCATCTACTACTGCTTGGAGTGATGCTAAACATTCTTCAATTTTTCTTTCTTCATTATATGTAATAATAACTCCAGAGAGCTTAATCATAAGTTGGTTTAATTTTACAGATTATAAATATAAAAATAGTTATTTTTAAGGTATTGATGTTTTGTAAGAAACTAAAATCAAATTTATAAAATTGTCATATGATCAGTAGTTTCAAAATAATGTTGTATTGTCAAAATTTTATGCCACTTTATTCTATAGTTTGAATTAAATAGTTTCTAAGCTTTGGGATAATTAACTCCGAAGTAAACTCCTGATATAAGCGTAATGCTTCTTTTTTCATTATTTTTGGAGATATGCTACCATATAATTCTGGTTTAACATCCATTAAATGGATAGAATCATGTTCAACACCGTCTTCAAACATGTTCCAGTGCTTTTTAACAATCCATGGTGAAAAAATTGTAAATGAAGGCACGTCAATTGCTTTTGCCATATTTACGGCACCTCCTTCATTACCAATAAGCATATTACAATGTGATAAAATAGCAATAAATCCTCTTAAACTCTTTGCATAAACATTAAAATATATTTTTTTTTGGGTGCTTGGATTGGTGAGATCATAAATTGCCTTAGCATCTCTTTCTTGATTTGGCATATAATTGAAAAGAATACTGGCTTTTGTTACTGAAACTATTTCATCAATTATTTTTGCCATTTCTTTAAAAGGAAGTGTTTTTATGTCTTCACTTCCTAATACACTAATCATTACTATAGGGTTTTTTGTATTAATACTGTTAGATTCTAAAAACTCTTTGGCTCTTTCTTTTTCTTCTTCAGTCAGAAAAATTTTTGGTCTTAAAATTTCAGTAGCGATTCTATCTTCAGGAAGAATTAAACGCAACCTGTTTTCTATAGCTGTACTGGCATTAGTGATGGGTTTGCTTTTTCTGTGTATGACTTTAGTGTAAAAAAATTGTGTGTACCACTTGTAAAAAGACACTCTTTCAGGAGCTCTGGAAAATAAAGTGATCAGGTTGCTTTCTAACTTCCCAAAAGCGTCAACAACCAAATCGTATTTGTTTCTTTTTATTTCTTTTAAGAAAGCGTAAAAGGCTTCTTTACTTTCTCTGTATTCTTGTTTAAATTCTACTACATGATCAAAAGCCGGATTGTTTTTTACAACAGGTATAGTGTTAGTGTTGATTAAATAATCAATAGTAGCATTGGGATACTCTTTCTTTAACGTCTCACAAATTATCGTACTTGTGAGCACATCACCAATCATTTTTTGTTGAATAACTAGTATTTTCATAAACTATTGATCAAAACACCAGAACTTACCTAGTAAAGAGAAGCTCTGGTATTTGTTTTTTAATTCAATTAAACCGCAACATCGTATTCACGAAGCGCGTCATTGAGAGAAGTTTTTTTATCTGTACTTTCTTTACGTTTTCCAATGATTAAAGCACAAGGGACATTGTATTCTCCGGCAGCAAATTTCTTTGTATAACTACCAGGAATTACAACAGACCTGGCAGGAACTACCCCTTTTCTTTCCACAGGAGTATCACCGGTAACGTCGATTATTTTTGTAGAAGCTGTTAATACTACATTGGCTCCAAGAACGGCTTCTTTTTCAACATGTACACCTTCTACAACGATACAACGTGATCCTATAAACGCGCTATCTTCAATAATAACAGGCGCAGCCTGAAGAGGTTCTAATACTCCTCCGATACCCACACCTCCGCTCAAATGTACGTTTTTTCCAATTTGAGCGCAACTACCTACGGTTGCCCATGTATCTACCATGGTTCCTTCGTCTACATATGCGCCAATATTTACATAACTTGGCATTAAAATGGTTCCCGAAGAAATATATGCACCATGGCGGGCGACAGCGTTAGGAACTACACGAATTCCCTTAGCCTCGTATCCTCTTTTTAATGGGATTTTATCATGATATTCAAAAATTCCTGCTTCCAGGGTTTCCATCTTTTGAATAGGAAAATATAAAACAACTCCTTTTTTTACCCATTCATTTACTTGCCATCCATTATCAACTGGTTCTGCAACACGCAGTTCACCAGTATCTAACATGCTAACGACTGTTTTAATCGCATCCTGAGTATTCTGTTCTCTTAAAAGCTCTCTGTTATCCCAAGCTTTTTCTATGGTTTCTTTTAGTTGGTTCATTGATCAAAAATTTTGGTAAAGATAACAGCTTAACTCAAAAAACATATCGATTTGATGTATTTTAGGAAACCATTAATAAATAAGGTATTTATTTGTTAGAATATCATATTTTTGCACAAAATGAGTAGATGGCAAGAATTTTGGCAATAGATTATGGGGGTAAACGGTGTGGTATTGCGGTTACAGATGAATCTCAAATTATCGCTTCTGGGTTGACTACAGTTGATACTAAAGATATATTATCTTGGTTAAAAGAGTATGTGTCTAATGAAGAGGTCGAGCTTTTTGTTGTTGGAGAACCAAAAAGGTTGCATGGAGAGCCTTCAGAAAGTGAGAAGTTGATTCGACCTTTTTTAGAAAAATTAAATAAAATGTTACCCAATATTCCAGTAAAGAGAATAGACGAACGTTTTACTTCTAAAATGGCATTTGATACCATGTTAGCTAGTGGAATTTCAAAAAAGAAAAGAAGGAATAAAGCATTAGTTGATCAAATTAGTGCAACCATAATCTTACAAGATTATTTGTATAACCAATAAAAATAGAAATAGTAATAAAAAATATGATACTTCCTATTGTAGCATACGGAGACCCTGTCTTAAAGAAGAAAGCAAAGGAGATTGCAAAAGACTATCCTAAACTAGAAGAATTGCTAGAAAACATGTTTGAAACCATGTATGCTGCTCATGGTGTAGGATTAGCGGCTCCGCAAATAGGTCTCCCCATACGGTTGTTTTTGGTAGATACAGAACCTTTTTCTGAAGATGAAGAATTATCAGATAAAGAGATAAATCAATTAAAAGATTTTAAAAAAGTGTTTATTAATGCAACTATTTTAGAGGAAACCGGTGATGAGTGGGCCTTTACTGAGGGTTGTCTTAGTATTCCTGATATTCGTGAAGATGTGTTCCGTAATGAAACCATTAAGATTAATTATTTTGATGAGAACTTTGTAGAGCGTACAGAAGTGTATACTGGTTTGATAGCTAGGGTAATACAGCATGAGTATGATCATATTGAAGGGGTTTTGTTTACAGATAAACTATCTAGTCTGAAAAAACGTTTGATAAAAGGAAAATTGGCTAATATTTCTAAAGGAAAAATCAGCCCAGACTATCGAATGCGTTTTCCTTTGGCAAAAAAGGGGAGATAATTAAATTTTTATGTGGATCAATGTTTGATTTTTTGAAACGAACTACAGATATTTGCCAACCTTGAAAAGAATATATATGAGCTTAGACAAAATATTAGCAATTTCAGGTAAGCCTGGATTATACGAATTAAAAACACAAACTAGAAGTGGGTTTTTGGCAGAATCTTTAATAGATGGTAAAAGACTATCTGTTAGTATAAGACATAATGTTAGCGTACTCAGTGAAATTGCAATTTATACCTTTACTGAAGAAGTTCCTCTAAGAGAAATTTTTCAGAAGATTCAAGAAAAAGAAAACGGAGAGCAAGCCATTAGCCATAAAGAATCTAAAAATAAACTGGAGAGTTATTTTAGCGAGATATTGCCAGATTATGATGAGGATAGAGTATACGTAAGTGATATGAAGAAGGTAATACAATGGTATAATATATTGCAATCGAAGGGTATAACAGATTTTTCTGAAAAAGAAGAAAAATCTTCAGAGGAAGAAGAATAATAACAATAGCGAATAAAAAAGAGAATCCTGGCAATACCAGGATTCTCTTTTTATGAGATGTATCGCAAATCAAAATCTTATACTTTAGAAGTGAAGAAAGGTGTATTCATTCTAAAGTTTTTTAGACTGTTAAGAGGATGTGTGTAAATTGAATAAATATTGCATGGTTTTCAATGTATCAATTCATGACTTCTTTGTATTTTTGCGCAAAATTTAAATACAACCTTACAAATATTTAGTTTACATGGCTAATACCAAATATGTTTTTGTTACCGGAGGTGTGTCTTCTTCTTTAGGGAAAGGGATTATAGCAGCTTCTCTGGCAAAATTACTACAAGCAAGGGGATACAGGGTTACTATTCAAAAATTGGACCCATACATTAATGTAGATCCAGGAACCTTAAACCCTTATGAACACGGTGAGTGCTATGTGACAGATGATGGGGCAGAGACTGATCTTGATCTCGGGCACTATGAGCGTTTTCTAAATACCCCAACATCACAAGCTAATAATGTTACTACGGGCAGGATTTATCAGAGTGTAATAGAAAAAGAACGCCGGGGAGAATTTTTGGGAAAAACGGTTCAGGTAGTTCCTCATATTACAAATGAAATTAAAGAGAGAATCCAGCTTTTAGGAAAAAGCGGTAGCTATGATATCGTAATAACCGAAATAGGAGGGACAGTAGGTGATATAGAATCGCTACCCTATATAGAAGCTGTTCGGCAGTTAAAATGGGAGTTAGGTGACACAAACGCATTAGTGATTCACCTAACATTG
Source organism: uncultured Aquimarina sp. (assembly GCA_947497175.1). GTDB lineage: Bacteria > Bacteroidota > Bacteroidia > Flavobacteriales > Flavobacteriaceae > Aquimarina. The sequence goes on from CANMFM010000006.1 coordinate 566,108, forward strand.
ATTCCATATCTTTCTGCCGCAGGAGAATTAAAAACAAAACCTACTCAGCATAGTGTTAAAACCTTAATGGAGAGTGGTATTAAAGCTGATATCTTAGTCTGCAGAACAGAGCATGAACTATCAGATGATTTACGCAGAAAATTAGCCTTATTCTGTAACGTTAGAAAAGAAGCTGTGATTCAATCTATAGATGCATCAACCATTTATGATGTTCCTAATCTAATGTTAGAAGAGGGGCTGGATACCGTTGTGTTGAAACAATTGGTGCTCAGAGATGACAATACTCCAGATTTGGAAAATTGGAATAAATTTTTGAAACGACATAAAAATCCAAAACACGAGGTAACCATAGGTTTGATAGGTAAGTATGTTGAGTTACAAGATTCGTACAAGTCTATTCTTGAAGCTTTTATTCATGCCGGTGCAGAAAATGAAGTTAAAGTAAATGTGGTTAGTATACATTCTGAGTTTATTGATGACAAAACCATCGAAAGAAAAATTGCACATCTAGACGGGGTTCTTGTAGCACCTGGATTTGGTGAACGAGGAATTGAAGGAAAAATAAAAGCAGTGCAGTTTGCCAGAGAACATAAGTTGCCATTTTTTGGTATCTGTTTAGGAATGCAAATGGCAGTGATAGAATACTCACGTAATGTATTAGGGCTAAAAGATGCTTGCTCATCAGAAGTAGATCAAAATACGCCTCATCCCGTTATTGATTTAATGGAAGAACAGAAAAATATTACGGACATGGGTGGTACTATGAGATTAGGTGCCTGGGATTGTGAATTGATGGAAAATAGTAAGGTATTTGATGCTTATCAAGAAAAGTTAATCGCTGAACGTCATCGTCATCGTTATGAATACAATAATAAGTACAAAGAACAATTAGAAAAAGCGGGTTTAAAAACTACAGGGATAAATCCAAAGACCGGGTTGGTCGAAATTGTTGAAATTCAGGAACACCCTTGGTTTGTTGGTGTACAATATCATCCAGAATATAAGAGTACTGTTGCTGATCCTCATCCGCTGTTTATTGCTTTTGTGAAAGCAGCCGTAGAGTATTCAAAGAATAGTACGAGTGCCAAAGTGTCACAGGGATAGTAATTGGCTAGGTAATTGACATTGAGATAATACATAAATAATTTCTAAAGCCTTTCTGAGTCGTCAGATAAAGGCTTTTTATACATATAGTACATGGAAGAAAAAAAATTTGACCTTAATTCGATAATTGGATTTGCACTTATTTTTGGAATCATCGTTTGGATGTTTTATCTAAATCAACCTACTCCAGAAGAAATTGAAGCAGAGAAAGCCAAACAAGAACAAGTTACAGAAGAAAAAAAGACGGAAGAAAAAAAGACTTCAGATTTTGTTACAGAGAGCGAAGCTATTGTTGTGAATCCCCAAGATTCATTAGCAATTGTAAATGCAAAATCCCAATTAGGTGCATTTGCATATTCTGCCACTTTGCCTTCAGCAAAAGATCAGTTTACAACGATAGAAAATGAAGTACTACGCCTTAAAATAAATAATAGAGGAGGATACATTTCTGAAGCTTTATTAAAAAACTTCAAAACCTACGATTCGGTTCCTGTGTACTTAATCAAAGATGGTAAAAATGCATCTTTAAATATAAATTTTGGTACTACCGATAACAGGATCTTAAATACAAAAGATCTGTTTTTTGAGCCAATAGTTACCAAAAACGGCGATAACACAATCCTTTCGATGAAACTTAAAGTTTCTAGTGACAAGTTTTTAGAATATAGATACGAGTTGAAGCCGAACGAGTATATGGTAGATTTTACTATTAGATCACAAGGGTTACAGCAGGTATTTAATAGTAGTCAAACTATTAATTTGGATTGGAAACTTCAGGGAATGAGACACGCGAAGAGTGCTTCATACGAGAACCGCTATACAGAATTATCATATGAGTATGATGGAGGAAAAGATGATTATCTTGGACAAGGAGAGTTTGCAGACGATGAGGAACAAGATGTTACCTGGGTTGCATTCAAACAGCATTTCTTTACTTCTATATTACTTACCGATACAGCCTTTAAAACGGCTTCTTTTACGTCAAAAAATATAGCTAATTCTAGTGATTTAGATGATAAAGACATAAAGGTAACCAAAGAGTTTTCTGCATCAATGCCTTTAGAATTGCAAGGAGGAGAACTTAATTATTCGATGGATTGGTATTATGGCCCAACCGATTATAGAATTTTGGATGATTATAAGCGTAATCTAGATGAGATTGTACCTTTAGGTTGGGGGATTTTTGGTGTGATAAACAGGTACTTGTTTATTCCGTTTTTCACCTTTTTAAGTGGCTTTTTACCGTATGGAATTGCTATTATAGTAATGACAATAATTGTACGTATTATATTATCTCCGGTAACGTATAAATCATACTTGTCACAGGCAAAAATGAAAGTTCTACGTCCGGAAATTACTGAAATAAACGAAAAGCATAAAGACAATGCGATGAAGAGACAGCAAGAAACCATGGCTCTTTATGGCAAAGCAGGTGTAAATCCTATGAGCGGGTGTTTACCTGCTCTAATGCAGATACCTGTTTTTTATGCTTTATTTAATTTCTTTCCTAGTGCTTTCGAGTTGAGGCAGAAGAGTTTCTTGTGGGCTGATGATTTATCGAGTTATGATACGATTGCGCAACTACCATTTGAAATTCCGTTTTACGGAGATCACATCAGCTTATTTCCAATACTAGCATCGGTAGCAATATTTATCTATATGATGATGACAACAGGGCAAACCATGCAAACACAACAGCCCGGAATGCCAAATATGAAATTTATAATGTATTTGTCTCCTTTAATGATGTTATTCTTCTTTAATAACTATGCCAGTGGATTATCATTATATTACTTTATCTCAAACTTAATTACTATAGGTATTATGCTAGTAATTAAAAATGTAATTATTGATGAAGATAAAATTCACGCTAAAATTCAGGAAAATAAGAAGAAACCTAAAAAACAGGGTAAATTTCAAAAGAAAATGAAGGAGCTAATGGAGCAAGCAGAACAGCAACAAAAAACAAAAAAGAAATAATTAAAAAAGGCTCCGAATAGGAGCCTTTTATTTTTTGAAATACTTCTTGGCTTACATAGCAGGTAACAATACTTCATCAATAATGTGAATAACACCATTTGAAGCTTGAATATCTACAGTAGTTATCGCGCTGGCAGAAGCATTACCAGCTCCTTTTACTGTTGCTGCAGAAGCATCAATAGTTACAGTGCCCGTTAAGGTGTTAAGATCGCCATCACTCAATTGTGACGATCTTACATTGGCTTGTGCTGCAACGTGATATTGAAGAACATTAGAGAGATCTTCTCCAGTTGGAACAGTCTCTAAATCATTAAATGCGGCATTATCAGGTGCGAAAATTGTAAACGGAGCTTCAGGTGTTCCTTCTCCATTCTCGGCTTGTAGAGCTGTTACTAAGCTAGCATCGGCCAAGGCACTTTCAAGAGCTGATAGATTTGAATCTGCAATCACAAAAGTAGTGACATCTGGTATGCTAATTATATTATCTACTTTATGGATTACTCCATTTGTAGCCGGAATGTCTGCTTGACTTACAGTTGCAGTATTATTAAAGCGTACCGTATTATTTGCGGTATCATAATAAATACTCACTTTGCTATCAGCCGGTCCTGCTGTAGCTTCTGTAGTCGAGTAACCACTACCTGAAGCTGTTAAATCAGCCGATGTTACGTTTCCAATAATTACGTGATTTAATAACAGAGTTCTTAAGTCTGAAGTCTCAAAGTCACTTAAAGAAATTCCTTCAAAAGCACTATTTGTAGGTGCTAATACAGTGTAATTTGTTCCTGCACTTGCAAGTACATCATCCAAATCAGTTAGCTCAAGGGCCTCAGAAAATATGGTCAATTCAGAATCTGCATCAGCCGTATTTACAATATTATTATCAGCTATACCTGGTGCATCGTCATCATCGCTACACGAAACCACAAATAAGGTTGTTAATAGTGCGAAGGCAATCGGTTTAATACTAGTTTTCATTTTCATTTCTTTCTAATTTTTTAAGTTATCATTATGTTCTTTCCAAAGAAAAAAAATGTCAATAACCCTTACGTGCTTCATTAAAGTTTATCTTAATTCTAATGATATTTGAAAAAGAAATTAAGGTAGGATTATAGTTTTATTAACAAAAAAATAAGATTTAGAAAAGAGTATTTTTTAATTTTACTAATTTTAAACATGAATCTATTAAAAGAGGAGTTTGGTATACTTTTTGGAAAATATATTCGTTGAAACAACGTCCCAAATTATATGACTATGCGAAATACATTTTTATTTTGTGTTCTAATCTTTACAGGCTCTTTTATATTTGGTCAAGAATATAATAAGTTTGATGCCGAAGGAAAAAGACACGGGAAATGGCGAAAACGATATGAAAATACAGAGCAACTTCGGTACGAAGGGGCCTTTGATCATGGAAAAGAAGTAGGAGAGTTCAAATTTTACAAACTAAGTAGTGGAGATTTTCCTACTGCTACTAAAATATTTTCTAAAGATCATGATACCGTAACGGTAAAATATTTTACTAAAAAAGGGAAAGTGATTAGTGAAGGTAAGATGGTAGATAAAAACCGAGTGGGATTATGGAAATATTATCATAACGATTCTAATAAAATTATGATGACCGAGCACTATTTGTTAGGAAAACTACATGGAGAACAACTTACTTATTTTGATAATGGGCAACTCACCGAGAAGAACAACTACGTAGATGGCAAGCGAGAAGGAATAAGAATCATGTATTCTGAGGATGGAATAAAAATTAAAGAGTTTACTTATGAAAATGATCAGTTACATGGCATGACCAAATATTACGACACAAAAGGAGTGTTACTTATTGAAGGAAACTATAAGAGAGATCGTAAAGATGGTATTTGGAAATATTATGAGAACGGAAAGTTATCAGAACAAAAATTGTTTCCTCTAAAGCAAGGGAGTACAAACAATTGATTTATAAAATACAGATATAGATAAAACCATAAGGCAATGCATAAGCATTGCTTTTTTTATTTGTTATTTTTGCATGAGAATTTATTAAGATTAAAGTAATTTTTGATGAAGAGAGTAATCGTAGGATTATCAGGAGGAGTTGATTCTAGTGTGGCTGCATATTTGCTAAAAGAGCAAGGATATGAGGTTATCGGATTGTTTATGAAGAATTGGCATGATGATTCTGTGACCATTTCTGATGAGTGCCCATGGCTAGATGATAGCAATGACGCATTGCTAGTTGCAGAAAAATTAGGAATACCATTTCAGACTGTTGATCTAAGTGAGCAATATAAAAAACGTATAGTAGATTATATGTTCAATGAATATGAAAAAGGAAGAACGCCTAATCCAGATGTATTATGCAATAGAGAGATTAAGTTCGATGTCTTTCTAAAGATCGCATTGTCTCTTGGAGCAGATTATGTAGCCACAGGACACTATTGCAGAAAAGATACTATTTTACAAAATGGACAAGAAATACATCGTTTATTAGCAGGCAAAGACCCTAATAAAGATCAATCTTATTTTTTATGTCAATTATCACAAGATCAGTTAGCAAAAACATTGTTTCCGGTTGGAGAATTATTAAAACCGGAAGTAAGAGAAATTGCTGCAGCACAAGATTTGATTACTGCCGATAAAAAGGACTCTCAGGGATTATGTTTTATTGGGAAAGTTCGTCTACCAGAGTTTCTGCAACAAAAATTACAACCTAAACAAGGTGATATTATTGAAATACCTTCTTCTGAAGATAAATACCGTCGCGAAATACCAAAATTTTCATCTAAAAAAGAAAAGTTAGAATTTCTATCTACAAAATATCAATATGATATCAATGAAGGAAAGGTAGTAGGAAAGCATCAAGGAGCACATTATTATACCAAAGGACAACGCAAAGGTCTAGCAGTTGGTGGTACACCAGAACCACTTTTTGTTATAGAAACTGATGTTGTTACCAATACAATTTATACGGGTCAGGGTAAAAATCATCCAGGTTTATACCGAAAAGCATTATTTATAACCAATGAAGAATTACATTGGGTTAGAGATGATCTAAAACTTAATATAGATGAAGAGCTTGAAGTAATGGCCAGGATTAGATATAGACAACCATTAGAAAAGGCAACATTATACCAGGTAGATGCCGGGATGTATGTTGTTTTTGAAAATGGACAAAGTGCAATAACCGAAGGGCAGTTTGTTGCCTGGTATCTTGGTGAAGAATTAGTTGGATCTGGTGTGATTTCGTAACTTGTGATCAATAAAAAATAAGGATAAGACCGTATTGGTATGTGCCAGATTTTATTCGACATCTCTACAAGGTCTAAACGCTACATATAGTAATGAATAAAATAAAAGATCTTTTTAAGATACAATATCCAATCATACAGGGAGGTATGATATGGGCTAGTGGTTGGAAACTTGCAAGTGCAGTGAGTAATGCAGGAGGTTTAGGACTCATTGGGTCCGGATCTATGTATCCCGATGTATTAAGAGAACATATTCAGAAATGTAAAAAAGCAACCAATAAACCTTTCGGGATCAATATTCCGATGTTATATCCCAATCTCGAGGAAATTATACAAATTATCATTGAAGAGGGTGTTAAGATCGTATTTACTTCTGCTGGAAATCCAAAAACATATACAGCTTATCTCAAAGAGCATGGTATTACCGTGGTACATGTGGTTAGTAGTCTCAAATTTGCTTTAAAAGCACAGGATGCAGGTGTCGATGCCGTCGTAGCAGAAGGTTTTGAGGCTGGTGGGCATAATGGAAGAGATGAAACTACAACACTTGCCTTAATACCCATGGTAAAAGAGCAGATAAATGTTCCTTTAATAGCTGCAGGAGGTATTGCTACAGGAGCATCGATGTATGCAGTAATGGCGCTTGGTGCTGATGGTGTGCAGGTAGGAAGCCGTTTTGTGGCCAGTGATGAAGCATCATCGCATATGGATTTTAAAAAAATGGTTGTAGATGCCAAAGAAGGGGATACCCATCTTACTTTAAAAGAACTAGCTCCTGTTCGTATGCTCAAAAATAAGTTTTATTATGATGTTGCAACATTATACTCAAAAGGCCCTTCTGTCGATCAGCTAAAAGATTTGTTGGGAAGAGCCAGAGCAAAACGCGGAATGTTTGAAGGTGATCTGGAGGAAGGAGAATTAGAGATAGGGCAAGTTTCGGGATTAATTCATGATATCAAACCTGCTGCCATGATCATACGCGATATGGTTGAAGAATTTAAAACTACCAAAAATAGAATGGAACAAGTTTCTATATAAACGCTACTAATGAATTCTAGAAAAGAACAGCTCAAAGCTTTTGATAGGTTATTAACTATAATGGATGAATTGCGCGAGCAATGTCCCTGGGATAGAAAACAAACACTACAATCATTAAGGCATCTTACTATAGAAGAAACATATGAACTTGGTGATGCCATACTTGATAATGATCTGGATGAAGTAAAAAAAGAATTAGGAGATGTACTGCTGCATATTGTATTTTATGCTAAGATCGGTAGCGAAACAGAAGCTTTTGATATTGCTGATGTAACAAACGAAATCTGCGAAAAACTTATCAATAGGCATCCACATATATATGGAGATGTAAAAGTAGCTAATGAGGAGGATGTGAAGCGCAATTGGGAAAATCTAAAATTAAAAGAAGGTAAGAAAAGTGTGTTGGAAGGAGTGCCAAAATCACTTCCGGCACTGGTTAAAGCCAGTAGAATTCAGGATAAAGTGGCTGGGGTAGGTTTTGATTGGGAAGAGCCTCACCAGGTATTTGAGAAACTCAAAGAGGAGCTTGAAGAGTTACAGCACGAAATCAAGGTTCAGGATCAAGATAAGATAGAATCAGAGTTTGGAGACGTTCTTTTTTCTATGATCAATTATGCCCGTTTTCTTAACGTTAATCCCGAAGATGCGTTAGAGCGCACTAATAAAAAATTTATAAAGCGATTTCAGTATCTGGAAAATAAAGCAAAAGAAAATAATAAAAGCTTAAAAGATATGACACTTTCAGAAATGGATATTTTTTGGGAAGAGGCGAAAAAAATATAACCATAAAATAGGCAGCTCGTCAATACTACAGTATGTAATGGACTACCTAAAGATATATAATGAAAGGGGTAATGCTGTAGTTTTTTATTATTTTTTAAATGTGAGTATTGCCATTGATTTTGATTTTACAAAAATATATGCCAGAAGCCTTCAATAAAGTGGTTTTATCTATCGTTAAAGAATGTTTACTTTTATCGATAATGTCGTCATAAATAGTGTTTGTTGCTCCATAAAGATTCGTAATTTCTATTTTTACACTACTATTATAATTTGAGATGATGTAAACCAAGCTATAGCAGAATTCTCTATTATAAGGTTAGAAAATTAGATAGATAAAGAAACAAGAGATAGGATACCGGTACTTATGATTCCGAAAATGTTGAGTAATTTTTTCATGTGCCATAAACTTGTGTAACGTATTTAAACTAATAAAACACGAAGCAGCTAAATTGATATGGTGTAAATAGAATACCTTATTTATTAAGGATGATATAAGTTTTTAATATTATTATTGTAAATATTACAATTTAAGTAAATTCTTACAGGAGTTTTATCATAGTGTAGTGAGCAAACGTTTTCATTTTGATAAAATACCTATATATTACTTTTTACTAGTAAATAAAATACAGATTGCGTTTTATGTATACTTTTTCCAAGAATGTGGTGTGTCCTATTTACTAAGTGTAATAAGATTATCAGAGATGTTCAGGGTTTTGAATTTAAATTTCTCTTTTATCCAGTCTAAAGTATCAGACGAGTAGAAAAATACATGAGTAGGGTCATTTTTATACCACCAAGAATTAAAATCTATGGATTGATCGTATAGATTGGTTTTACAAAATAGGGTGCCAGTCTCTACCAATAGAGAGCGAAGTAATTCGAATTCTCTTTGTGGATGATAGAAATGCTCAATCACTTCGCAGCATACTATGTAGTCATACTTTGCCTTTAGTGCATTATAATCTGGATTAAAAAAGGGATCATATGTTCTTATATTGTATCCTTTTTTCTTTAGCAAATGAGAAATAACGGGGCCACTACCAGAACCAAAATCGAGTCCGTTGTGGTCTGGCTTATATTTTTTAGAAACAGCATCTACTATCGGGAATACGAATTTTTGATATCCATAATCATGGATATCATTAATATGTAACTGATAACGTTCTTTTTCGGCTTTGGCCGGAAGGTGGTAAAAAGGATCTAATAGGACTCCTTTACACTCAATACATTTAAAATATTGTTTATCCTGTAATTTTGAATATAATTTAGTTTTTGAGCCACAAAGCGAGCACTGCATAGAAACTATAACTGTTTAATCTTATTTAGTTTTGCTTTCCAGACTTCTAGAGTCTCTTTATGCTTTTGGATATTGTTTTGTACTTCCTTTACAAGAGGGTTATCATCTTTTGTATTTTTAAAGAATTGAAGGTTATTTTCTAACTGACGAATTTCTCCCTTAACATCGTCGATTTTTTTGCGAATAAAGCTTTGTTCATTTCGTAAGGCTCTATCATCACTTTGATTAGATAACGTATTTAATTTGTTCTCGTATTTGATAAGCTCAGTTTCTTTACGACTTAAATTAAGTTGCTGAAAAAGATTGTCTAGAACTTTATTATATTCAGATTCTATATTTTTCTTTTTGTAAGGAACTCTACCTAAGGTTTTCCATGTTGCAATATTTTCTTTAATGGTATTGAGGTCTGCCTCAGGATCTCCCGAAAGTTTTAAATCTTTTAGAGCTTCAATGTGTGCTTGCTTTTTTTCCAGAGATGCAATTTCTTCTTTGTTGGCTTCATTCCTTTCGGCATGTAAACGATCAAAATATGCATTGCACGCTTCTTTAAATCTTTTCCAAATCCTGTCACTGTCTTTTCTAGGGACATGACCGATTTTTTTCCAATCAGCCTGAATCTTTTTCATAAGAGGAGTAGTTGCCGCCATGTCATCATTGTCTTTATTATCTTCGGCAATCTTAATGAGTTCCATCTTTTTGTTAAGATTCTCAAATTGTTCTTTCTTAAGATTTTTATAAAATGCATTTTTATTGCGATTAAAATTTCTGACCGCAGTCTTAAACTGGCTCCATGTATCTTCATTTACGTTAGACGGAACTTTTCCTGCCTTGAAAAAATCTTCTCTTAAGGTTTCAATTTCTTTTATTTTTTGTTGCCAACCACTATGATTGTTTGGGTTGGTAGCGCTAACTTCTATTATTTTAGCAATGATGTCTTGTTTCACTTCAAGGTTCTTCTCGTAAACCTTATCCAGTTCTTTGAAGTATTTTTGGCGGTTTTCATGAATCTGTTTGGTCAATGCACTAAATTTTTCCCAAATAGGTTCTCTATATTCTTTTCCAACAGGTCCAAGATCTTCTTTCCACATTTTGTGAAGTAGTTGTAGTTCTCTAAACGCTCTATTCACATCAGTTTCCTGAGCTAATTCTGTGGCACGCTCTATAATTTTAAGCTTTTGTTCCAGATTATGCTTAAAATCAAGATCTCTAAATTCTCTGTTTAGGTGTAAGAAGTCATAAAAGTTTTCAGTATGATGATGATAAGTGTTCCAAACTGTATTGTACTTATCTCTCGGAATAGCACCAGCATTGCGCCATCTCTCTTGTATGCTCTTGAAATGATTGTATGTTGTGTTAATATTTTCATCAACATTAAGAAGGCCTTTTAGTTCTTCAATGAGCTCTAACCTTCTTTTAAGATTTTCCTGAAGATCTTTTTTTAGATTTTGGTAGTACGCGTTACGTTTTTCTTTATAATCGAAATATACCGAATTGAATTCTTTTTTTAATGGCGTTGAATAATAAAAATCAATAATGTCGCCACCATCGGCTAAGAACTCTTCCTTTTTTTGCTCTACTTCTTCGTTAAATTTTTCGTTAAACTCGCTTTTAATTTCTTCGACATGCTCTTTTATAGCCTGTATCTTTTCAGATTGGATAAGATGTCGAAGTTCTTTAACAAGTTCTTCTTTGTTCATTGCATGATAATCTTTCTTTTCTATATCATGCCGTTCTATTGTACTTTCGTCTTCACTGTGTTCTGCAACAGCTTCATCCATTTGATTTTGAACATGATCATGACCATCATCTGAAACATTTTCTTCAGAAGAAACAGAAGTGTCATCATTTGAGGTTTCAGTTTCTAAAACTTCTGTTTTAGGATCGTCAACATTGGTCTCTTCATTTTTAGATGACTCTTGATCAGTATCGATAGTGCTTTCAGATTTAGTTTCTAAAGTATCTATCTTGTTTTCTTTCTCTCCATCTGCCTGAGGCAGGTTATCACGTGTTGGCATTGTGTAAACGTTTTTGTTTGTGTGAGCTCAAATACCAGTTATTTTTATAAAACCGATATATTCAATGACTAAGATACTAACATATTAGAAAACCTCAAAGTTATTGAGGTGTTTTAGGAGTTTCTTAGACTTGTGTCTGCGGTAATTACATTGAAAAATGGGGCCTGAGGCTACTTGTTCCAGATTTCCCAGGATTTTTCTGCTTGTAGCACCAACATTTTAAGCCCATTGGTAGTTTTTGCACCTTTTTCTATCCCTTTTTTCATAAATGTGGTTTGAGACGGGTTGTAAATTAAGTCATAAAGTACGTGAAATTTAGTGAGATATTCATAAGGGATATCCGGATAGGAATCTACGTTAGGGTGAGTACCTAAAGGAGTACAATTGATAATCAGTTTATATTCTTGAATAATGTCTTCGTCAAGAGTACTATAACTAAGCTCTTCAAAATCCGGGTTTCGAGAGACAAATGTATATTGTATGTTTAATTGATTTAGGGCATAAGCAATCGCTTTTGATGCTCCTCCTGTCCCTAAAATCAATGCCTTTTTTATCGTTTTGTTTACTAATGGCTTTAAGGATTCTGTAAAGCCATAATGGTCGCTATTATATCCTGTTAATTGCTGATTTTTATTAAACTTGATTACATTAACAGCTCCTATCTCTTTAGCAACAGGATCGAGATGATCGAGATATGAAATAACCTCTTCTTTATATGGAATCGTTACATTTAAACCTTTGATGTCCGAGTTTTTGATGATTTTCGTGAACCCTTCTATTTGTTTGAGATCAAAGTTATTGTACTGACAATCAAGACTTTCTTTTTCAAACTTTTCAGAGAAATAATTTCTGGAAAAAGAGTATCCAATATCTTTTCCTAATAAACCATATATTTTTGTCATGTTGAATTTTTTAGAGTTCTTTTGCCATACCATTCTAACCATAAAACAATAGCAATTCCGACTAAGATGAATAGGATACCGATATGGGTTTCTAACATTGAAAAATCTGGAAAATAACGGTCGTAATTATCTAGCACTGGGTTGCCTTCTGTGTCAATTAATTTATTTCCCCAGGTGTCAACTTTGTATATTTTATTTTTCCAGGGCCATACCACTCCTAACGAACCTGTAATAAACCCAATTATTGAAGCAAACGTTGCTGTTTTGTATCGTTTTAGCACAAATCCTAAAAAATGCGACAAGGTAACAAGACCTGTTAAGGACCCAATACTGAATACAATAAGCACCTTTAATAATCTCATTCTCTTAGCATTCTCAAGAAAGGATAGGTCCCACTGTATCAGGTCGGCTATAGTATCGTACAATGCGTTTACCGAATCAACGAGCAAAAGCACATAATTGCCTAATAGGATTAAAATAAACGAACCTGATAAACCAGGTAGTGTCATGCCGGATACACCGATAATTCCGCATACAAATACAAACCATAGATTATCATTTTCTTTGGCCGGGTCTAACAGGCTAATGCTAATTCCGGCTATAGTACCGATAACGATTAAACATATATTTCTTTTACTCCAATCGTCAAAATCTTTTACGATATAATAAATTGAACCTACAATCATTCCAAAAAAACATGCCCATACATATAATTCATAATACACGATTAGATAGTCCAGAATTTTAGAAACGCTAAAATAACTGATAAGCATTCCTAAAATCAGTAATCCAAGAAATCGACCGTTAATATACCTCCAGAAGCTATTAAATCTAAAATTAATAAACAATTTGAATGCTTTTAGGTTTATTTTCTGAAGTGAGTAAATAAACTCTTCGTAAAAACCCGCTACGAATGCTACAACACCTCCTGAAACTCCTGGAACTTTGTTTGCTGCACCCATAGCAAGTCCTTTTATAACAAGAAATATTCTATCTGTAAAAGTTCGGGTACTTTGTTGCATAGGTTATTTAGCTTTTTTTTGCAGCAAGACGTTCTAAGATAAGGATTAATAAAAAACCTAGAGTGATAAATGACAAAACCCAGATTACTTTTGGATCACTATCATAATAATTTGGGAGTATACTTTTTTCAATGTATGGTACTTCGAGCCCTTCAGAGTTTGTTCTCCAGGATAGTACTCTTTTCCATGGCCAAAGTTTATTTAGAGAACCTATCATAAAACCAGTGAGTATAGCAAGGGTAGCATTTTTATGATGTTTGAACATCCAATTAAGAACTTTCGAAAATAATTTTAAACCAGTTATGGCACCAATGGCAATGATGCCTATTTTGTATATCGCTTGCCATAAAAGATCAAAATCCATTGAGACTAATCCTTCTCGTAATTGATTGAGGATGTCAATAAAAGTTTGATATGCTCCCAGAATTAGCAGTATAAAAGCACCCGAAACTCCTGGGAGTATCATGGCAATTATAGCGAGGAATCCACAAAATAGAAGATAAAAATCGTTTTCTGGAGAGGCTATAGGTTCTGCAATGGTTATTAAATAGGAAACAATTGCTGCTAAAATAATACCTATAAAAATTTGAAGTCTCCATCGTGTAATTTGTTTTCCTATGTAAAGAATACTTGCCAATACTAATCCAAAGAAAAATGCCCATAATAATAAGGGCTCATGATGAAGAAGCCACTTTATAATCTTGGCCAGGGATAAAATGCTAATCGCTATTCCTAAAAAGAGAGCGGATAGAAAAGATAGGTTATAGGTTCTCCAAGCGTTGAGAAACCCTTCTTTTTTCCATAGACTAAAGAAAGAAAAATTAAGGGTATTTATAGTTTCTATTAATTCCTCATAAATTCCTGATATAAAAGCGATGGTTCCTCCTGAAACTCCTGGTACCACATCTGCTGCTCCCATGGCAAGCCCTTTAAGAGAAACAACTAGGTAGTCCTTAAGACTTCTTTGCATTCGAACTATTTTTTAGCGATTTGTATTCAAAACAAATGTATGCAAAACTTCATAGAAAAAAAGCAGTCTTTTTTAAATTACTTATACTCAGAAATAATATTTCGAACCAATGTGAGATTAAAAACTTTCTCGAAAAGTTCTTCTAATACGATATGATATTCATAATCTTGTTCTAAGGCTTTTCTGATATGATATTCACCTTTTTCAAAATCTTGTTTTTCATAGTATATACCTGCTAATCGATATTGTATTTCTGCATTTTCCGGATAAAATTCTATAGCCTGATATAGATTTTGTATGGCGGCATCTGATTCGCCAAGAAATCTGAGAATATCTGAACGATTTAACCAGGTTTCTAATTCGTAGTTACCTAGCTCAAGTGCTTTGCGGTATCCTCTTTCGGCTTCTTCAAAAAAAGCTAATCTATTATTAATTTTGGCATATCGCTTCCAGTATAGTACGTTTTCTCCGTCAATATTGATGGCTTTATTGGTATAGTACAAGGCTTTTTGATAGTTGCGCTGGCGTAAATAAAAATCAGTAATAGCAATCCATCCTTTGTCTAATAATGGATCTTCATGCACTGTTTTAGAGTAATGTTGAATAGCCAAATCATCATTACCTAGTTTTTCATGACACTTTCCTATTCTTAATAATGCAAAAGAAGTAGGATCATCTAACTCTAAAGTAATACGATAATTTTCTATGGCTTCATTATAACGCTTCAATTTTTCTAGTACTTTACCTTTTTCTAGGTATGCACCGATAAAGTATTCATCACTGATTATTGCAAAATCGAAAGCAGCTAATGCTTTTTCATATTCTTTTAAATCATAATATTGTTTACCAACCTGATGCCAGGCAACTTCACAATACGGATTTTTATCAAGAAACATGTTTAAGTATTCTATAGCCTCCTGATGTTGTTCTAAAAAATCAAAGCAGTAAATGATATTGTAAAGCGCAGAGTAATCCTGATTATCAGCCTCAAGACATCTCATGAAATTGATTTTTGCATTCTCAAAATCGTCCATAAATAGATACTCCATCCCAATCAAAGAATACACATCTGCCACGTCATTGGTATAGCTTAGGGCCATCATTAGTAACTCTATAGCTTTGATATGGTCATTTTGCTTAGATAAAATATTTGCCTTCTGAATATAAATCTCTTCATTCTCGGGTTCTAATGCATGCAATTGTGCTAAAAGATGATCTGCTTTTTCTAAACGATCTTCAAAAACCAGAACTTCTACTTGCAGAAGTTTTAGATTTACTGAAGATGGATGTTGAGAAAGACCAAGAGATATTGCTTTTTTAGCTTTAGCTATTTTTCCATTTTCCAAGTAGTGATGAATAATAGATTCAAACTCATCAGAATCAAAAAATTTAACGTCATTAGATCTCAGCATAGACTCATATCGAGTAATTGAGAAATTATTTTCTTCTTCTTCGCGGTTAAACTTCATACACGTTCTTTAAAGATGCGTAATAAATTATTTGAGTACTATTGATTTCTTTTTCCCTTAAGCGTAACACTAGTAAAATACTTTAATAGTCAATTTATTTTCGCATCATTGATTTCCTCAGTATTAAAATTACAAATGAAATCGTATGATTAAACTTCAGTAATCAATTGTTTTTAACAAACTAATTAACAAAATATGTACCATTAATTATTAATAGTATAGAGTTTCAAAATTTAATACGTTGTTGTAAGAGATGTAACTAATGTTTTGTGAAGATATGGTATTAAAGATAAGGTTTTTATATGATGTTTGCCACAAACTATTATGATTTTTTACGGACTGTTAGTTCATCTAAAACAGAAATAATGATCTCACAGCCTTCTTTTATCTCTTTTTCTGATATGGTCAGAGGAGGCGTTATACGTACGGCTTTAGGTTCAAAAAGCAACCAAAACAAGATCAAACCTTTGTCTTGGCACCTTAATATAAGATCATTGGTTATTTCTGCAGAAGGAGTAATAATCGCTAGCATCAACCCTAATCCTCTTACTTCATCAATTAGAGGATGTGTTAATAAAGATCTGAATAGTTTTTCTTTTTTTAAAGAAGCTGCCATTACGTCACTGTCGGTAATCTCTTGCAATGTTGCCAAAGCGGCAGCTGCGATAACGGGATTGCCTCCAAAAGTGGTGATATGACCCAATTTGGGGTGATCCTGAAGCTGATCCATCATGGCTGTTGAAGCCGTAAAGGCACCTACTGGCAATCCACCTCCCATACCCTTTCCCATAACCACAATATCTGGGATAACATCATAATTTTGAAAACCAAATAATTTACCTGTCCTACCAAATCCCGGTTGTATCTCGTCTAAAATTAATAATGCTCCCACATCATCACAATGTTTTCGGACCTTTTTTAGAAAGTTGTTCTTTGGTGCTATAAATCCGGCACCTCCTTGTATGGTTTCTAAAATTACTGCGGCCGTATTTTTTGTAATTTTTTTTAAATCTCTTTCATCATTAAACGATATAAAATGCACATCTGGGATAAGAGGTCTAAAAGCTTGTTTGCGTTCTTCAAATCCCATAACACTCATTGATCCCATCGTATTACCATGATACGCATGTTTGGCGGCTATTATCTGACTACGTCCGGTCACTCTTCGTGCTAATTTTAAAGATCCTTCAATAGCTTCGGTTCCCGAGTTGGTTAGGTATGTTTTTTCTAAAGGATCGGGGAGGTGATCGGCTAGGAGTTTAGTAAGAGAGACTGCAGGTTGTTGGATATATTCTCCATATACCATAACATGCATGTATTTCTCTATTTGTTCTTTTACTGCATGAACAACTTTAGGATGTTTATGCCCAAGGCTGCAAGCAGAAACGCCCGCAACAAAATCTAGATATTTTTTTCCGTTTGTTGCATAGATATATGAACCTTCAGCGTGAGAAATCTCTATTGCCAAAGGATGAGGAGTTGTTTGTGCTTGGTATTTGAAAAAATCTTTTTTCAAAATGGATTTTTGAATATGGTTTGAGTAATTGATATGTCTTCTAGATAGTAGTGTTTATTGATTACTAATTTTAGTACTATCGTTTAGTTCTTTTTTCAGATATTTCAAGGTCGTCACCGTTATGCTATCTCTTTGCCTGGCAGTGCGGGTAAGATCTTGATCTATAAAAGAAGTTTTCTTCTTTATTTTCTTATTTTCTGAATCAATCTGTTCTTTTATTTCCTTTTTTGGAAGAATTGAGTCTAATTGCTCATTCGATTCTTTAAGTTCGGCATCTTTAAGTTCTTGTTCTAAAAGTCGGGAGCCTTCTGATTTATTATCTTCGATGCGTTTTATGGTTTCTTCATCAAAGAAATCGGCTTCATCTTTTGGCAAGGGGATTCCTTTTATTTTAATAAGTTTAGGAGGTGCTTCTCCTCTAAAAAGATCCGATTTGCTGTTAATACGTTCGTCACCACGCCAGTTAAAACCAGAGAGTTCTCGGGCATTTTGAGGTAAATCGATTTCTCTGTATAAGGTACCATCTATATCCCGGTAATAGTATACATCTTCTATTTCCTGATCATTGAGAAGTAATTTAATTGAGCTAGAAAGTACTTTATTAATTCCTATTAGTTTGAGATCGCCTTCACTTTCTCGCTGGTAAAAAATAGTTTCTGTATTTTTATTAATGTCTACCTGATAGATTTCATTGTCTTTAAACAATCCATAAAGTATTTGCCCTTTTACCTGGTTATATCCTGCCTTTAAAGTGTCTTCTTGAGCAAGAAATGCGTTTTGATATACTACAAGTGAATCTAACTTTTCTGTCTTAGTATTCGAAATGATCTTTATAGTATCTCCTGTCATTTGATTTCTTTGCGCCCATAAGATAGGCCTACCAATAAGTTTGGTGTATCCCGTGGTTTGGTCTACATTGATAGAATCGCTCTTACCACTCATATTGCTTTTAAAGATGCGTACGTCATAAAACCCATTCATGATTCTCTTTTCGGGTTTACCCGTGACCATCAGGGTGTCACTATGAATAAATATTGAATCTTTTTCCTGTAAAGTTGCGGCCAGCGCTCTTTTGGTAATAAAAACTGAATCTTTATCTTTAAAAACCTCTGCATAATGCCCCGTAATTACTGAATTATTAGCTGTATCTAAAACTTTTATATTATTTGTTGCTGATGCAAATTGGGCGGCACTATTATAAAAGATACTGTCTCCAAAAACAGTACGATTATCATAATCTATTCTTGCATTTTTGATGGCGTATCCCGTTTTAACTTCGGTGTCATAAAACCCGCGTTCACAATAAAGCGTACTTTCTTTTCCTTTTACTGTAGAAGGCCCATAAAGGTAAAAGTGATCCAATTCCGGGAAGTAGTCTAATCGATCAGAATCAATGGTGTTTTCCGGGTTTACAACCTTTACATTAGTGTTAAAAGAAAATTGATCTCTATCCATAAAATAACGACCAATCGTACTGGTCAAAATATTATTAGCAGAATCCTTTACTGTTCCCCCGCTACGATAATAGGCTTGTTGTTTTAGCCGGTCAAAAAATAAGGTGTCCGTTCGTAATGTATTTGACGGGGTTTCCATAAATACATCATCACTGGCGTATGCAAATTGGGTATTACCATTGTATTCTGCATATTTACTTATCATAGAAATGGTATCCCCTTGTTTCATTTTTACATTACCAAAAGCTCTTACAAATTTGTCTTCACCATAGTGTACAGCTTGATCACACCAGATTTCTACTCCTTCGTGTTGCATATATACTTGTGTGTCAACTTTGGCTAAAATTGTAGCACCAGGAAATCTGGTTTCATCTTTTATTGTTCGATCAGATTTTACTTTGATTTGTTTTCCTTCCTGTGCAAATATGCCTACAGAAAATAGAAAAGAGATAATTATATAGAATAATATGTTTTTCAATGGTTTCTAATTTGTATGCAAAATAACGAAAATTGTATCTAATGATTGTTCTAAAGTTACCTAAATAGGACTTTGTCAAATTTTAAGTACAAGATACGCCATAAGTACTATCTAATCTAGTTCATATTGCAGGATCTTTAGGCCTGACAAGAAACCATTACAGCTATCAAAATAATGAAAAAAATAATTTTTAATGAGTTGCATAGCACCATATTAAATGATGAAAGTGAATTAGTATAATAATTTTTATGTTTTTTAACACTTTATGTGATTAAGCATCAGTAAATTGCAATTCGTAAACAACAAAAGCTATAATCGAAGCTATGGGGATGGTTTCGGTTTTTACCCCACTTTTTAATTTGTACATACTTGTCATGACTTCTGATATAAGGGGCTATGACTATTACTATATATGAAGTAGGGAAAAATAAGTTAAGCTAAATAACACAATCATTAAAAAAACGATTACATGCTATTGAAAAAAAACCTTTGGGGGTTGTTTTTTTTCTTTTTTTGGGGTACAGTATTTTCTCAGTGGAACCAGCTAGAAAGAATAAACGAATCTTTTGTTGAATATGCTTTTGCTGATACCAATGAAATGTATTGGACAACACGGCCTGATTTATATGTTGATGATGATAATGAAGCTTTAAATGTTGAGAGTCAATATAGTTCATTATTAGATTCTCTCACCACTAGTGAGAAGGTCATAGGAAATTTTAAACTAAATTTCTTAAATATAAACTCAAAGCATTCTGATTATGCACCTGTTTTCTACGAAGGTGAATTGGTTTTTTCTTCGTCAAGAAATGTTAGCAGTATTTCAAAATCGTTTGATAATCATAGCAATCAACCTTTTTTAGATCTGTATACTACTTCAAAGAGATCAGATAAACAACGAATCAGGAAATTAAAAGGAAGTGTAAATACAAAATTTCACGAATCTTCTGCGGCTTTTAGTAATGATAATAAGACCGTGTATTTTACCAGAAATAATTATTCAAAAAGAAAATCAAAAACTAATACTGAAGGTAATGTTTTGTTAAAAATATATAGGGCTTACTATAAGGATGGTAAATGGAAAGATGTTGAAGAATTACCATTTAGTAGTAATGAATACTCAATAGCTCATCCTACATTGTCTCCTGATGGTCGATTTTTATACTTTGCAAGTGATATGCCAGGAAGCATTGGTCAATCAGATTTGTACCTAGTAGAAATTTATGGGGACGGAAGTTTCGGCGTACCGCAAAATTTGGGGGATCAGATCAATACTTCTGGTCGTGAAACTTTTCCATATATAAGTGATACCGGAAAATTATTCTTTGCAAGTGATGGTCATCTGGGGTTTGGTGGTCTGGATGTTTTTGTGGCTATGCCGGATAAATTCGATGAGATTAAGGTTTTTAACCTTGAAGAACCTATTAATAGTCCTGAAGATGATTTCACTTTTATTATTAACGAAAAAAACAAAATAGGCTACTTTGCTAGTAATCGTACAGGGGGAGAGGGTGACGATGATATTTATGGATTTAGACAATTAGTTTCGTTTTCTAAATATCTTAACCAAAAACCTGAGACTATTAAAGAGATAGAAAGAGTTATCGATATCCAATCGAGTAAAGAAAAAATCACTTCGTTTTAGTGTTTTTTATATTAGAATGGCTAAAAAAAAGAAGCTACACATTGTAGCTTCTTTTTATACCATTAATTAAATAATTCATTTGGATTTATCTATGAATCGTTTGTGTTCTATCCGGTCCGACTGAAACTATGGTTATAGGTGTTTCCAGTTCTTTCTCTAAGAAAGCGATATATTCATTAAGCTCCTTTGGCAACTCTGTCGCATTGGTCATACCGGTTAAATCCTCAGACCAACCTTTCATTTCAGTATAGATTGGAGTTACGTTTTCTGGCTCAATATTATAAGGCAGATGTGTAATGGTTTCTCCTTTATATTTATAGGCAGTACAAACTTTTAATTTTTTAAACCCACTTAGTACATCACCTTTCATCATCATTAGTTTAGTAACTCCATTAACATGTACTGCATATTTTAAAGCGACAAGATCTAACCAGCCACATCGTCTGGGTCTACCGGTAGTCGCACCAAATTCGTGTCCCACACGCGCCATGGTTTCTCCGTCTTTATCAAACAACTCGGTTGGAAACGGGCCACTACCTACTCGTGTAGTATAAGCTTTAAAAATACCAAAAACATCCTTGATTTTATTTGGAGCTATACCCAGGCCTGTACAAGCACCTGCAGCAGTAGTATTTGATGAAGTGACAAATGGATACGTTCCGAAATCGATATCTAACAAAGACCCTTGAGCGCCCTCTGCAAGAATAGTTTTACCATCCCTTTGAGCTTGATATAAATACTCTTCGCTATCAATAAATGTAAGTGTTTTTAAGGCTTTTACAGCTTTAAAAAATTCATTTTCTAGCTCTTCCAGATCATATTCTATTTTTGCATCATAGAAATCAATCATCGCTTCATGCTTATTAGCAAGATTACGATAGCGTTCTTTCCAGTCGCTTAGCTCTAAATCTCCAACTCGAATACCATTTCTTCCGGTTTTATCCATATACGTGGGTCCAATACCCTTTAGCGTAGAACCAATTTTTGCTTTTCCTTTGGAAGCCTCGGAAGCTGCATCCAAAATTCGATGCGTAGGAAGGATTAGATGCGCTTTTCTTGAAATCAGTAACTTGGATTTATAGTCTAAATTAAATGTATCCAGATTGTCTAATTCTTTTTTGAAAATTACCGGATCAATAACAACGCCATTACCTACTAAATTAATTGCCTTGTCATGAAAAATACCACTTGGAATGGTATGTAATACATGTTTGATTCCGTCGAATTCTAGTGTATGCCCTGCGTTTGGACCACCTTGAAATCGTGCTATTATGTCATAATCTTTTGTAAGAACGTCTACAATTTTTCCTTTACCTTCGTCTCCCCATTGAAGACCAAGCAATAAATTTACTGCCATTAGTTGTCTTGATTAGTTGATTTCTTTTTAGTTCCGTAGAAATATAATGAGTGATTTGTAATATCAACATCAAAAATTTCTTCTATAGTTTTTTTTATGGATTGGATTCTTGGATCGCAAAATTCAAGTACATCTCCTGTGTCTGTAAGAATTAGATGATCATGTTGTCTGTCAAAATATGATTTTTCATATTGAGCTTGATTTTGACCAAACTGATGTTTTCTAACAAGTTTGCAATCTAACAATAATTCTATTGTATTGTATAAGGTAGCACGACTAACCCTATAGTTTTTATTTTTCATTTTGATATATAAAGATTCTATATCAAAATGTTCATCACTTTCATAAATTTCCTGAAGTATAGCATATCGTTCAGGTGTTTTTCTATGACCATTTTCTTCTAAAAAACTGGTAAACACGTTTTTAACGATATTTTGGTCGTTTTGTGTAGTTGCTCTAGTACTCATACGCTTAAAAAAGCAAAGTTACATTATTTTTTATTCTCTAACTACTTTATCAATACCACTTATTTTTGAAAGATTTTTCATTACTGTCTTTAAGGTATTTTTATTGGTAACTCCAACGGTAATTTTTCCTATAAAAACACCATCATTAGTGTCAAAATTCATGTTGTAGATAGCCAGATGCATATTGTTAGAGATTACCTGGGTTACTTCATTAACAACTCCGATATTATCAATACCATTAAGTCTAATGACTGCTTTAAATTCTTCTTGGCTAGAGTCTACCCATTTGGCTGGCATGATTCTATAGGCATAATTACTCTGTAATTGCAGTGCATTCGGGCAATTTTTTTTGTGTACTTTTATGCCTTCGTTTACGGTAATAAACCCAAATACATCGTCTCCAGGAATTGGATTACAACAATTAGAAAGTTTGTATTCTAATTTTTCTGAATCTTTGCCAAATACCAGTAGATCAAATTTTGATGTAATTTCTTCTTTGTTTACATCAGTAATATTTCCTCTGCGAATTCTATTTTTTATAAAATTCATAAAGACATTACTGCGTGTATTGGCGAACTCTTTGATTTTTTGATTATCTATAGTCCCTATACCAACCCTATAAAAAAGATCAAGGCTTGTTTTTAGTTTAAAATACAGCACAAGTTCATTGACCACTTTTTCACTCATTGTTATTTTTTGCGAGCGTAGTTTTCGCTTTAATATAACCTTCCCTTCTTCTGCAATTTGTTTCTTTTCGTCTCGTAGTGCCGATTTAATTTTAGATCTGGCTCTGGCAGTAGTGGCATAATCTAACCAGCTGGATGAAGGTTTTGATCTATTAGATGTTATGATTTCGACCTGATCACCACTTTTTAGTTCCTGACTTAGTGGGACGAGCTTTCCGTTTACACGTGCTCCTCTTGTTTTTAATCCAACTTCGGTATGAACGCTAAACCCAAAATCTAAGGCGGTAGCCCCTTTAGGAAGAGATTTTAAATCACCCTCTGGAGTAAAAACAAATATTTCTTTTGCATATAGGTTTAATTTGAATTCCTCAACAAAGTCTACTGCATTTGTTTCAGAGTTTTCCAATGCTTCTTGCAACCTGTTTAACCAGCCATCTAATCCCTGATCTTGCTTTTCTTCAGTGTTTTTATATTTATAATGTGCTGCATATCCTTTTTCGGCTATTTCATGCATACGTTCACTTCGTATTTGCACTTCTACCCATTGACTATCAGGGCCAATAACCGTAATATGCAAAGCTTCATAGCCTGTAGACTTAGGTTGCGATATCCAATCTCGTAATCGAATAGGATTGGGGCGATAGTAATCTGTAACTACAGTGTAAATTTTCCAAGCTATAAACTTTTCATTTTCAAGGTCAGATTTATAAATGATGCGTATGGCAAATTTGTCGTAAACTTCGTCAAAAGAGATATTCTGTTTTACCATTTTTCTACGAATTGAGAAAATCGATTTAGGTCTTCCTTTTATTTCGTAGTTCAGCCCTTCTTTATCTAATCCAATACGTATCTGATCTGAAAATCGTTTGATATACTCATCTTGTTCTTCCTTACTTTCTTTAATTTTTTCTAAGATGTCTTTGTAGACTTCAGGTTCTGTATATTTTAATCCTAGATCTTCTAATTCTGTTTTGATATTATATAGACCGATTCGGTGTGCTAACGGAGCATAAATGTACAAGGTTTCTGAAGCTATTTTCACTTGTTTATCAGGTCTCATAGCATCCATTGTTTGCATATTGTGCAAACGATCGGCAATCTTAATAATGATCACCCTTACATCATCATTAAGAGTGAGTAACATTTTTCTAAAATTTTCTGCTTGTAAGGAAATATCCCTGTCTTTTTTTAAGGAAGATATTTTAGTAAGACCATCAACTATACGAGCTACAGTTTCTCCAAACATTTGCTCTATATCCACAAGGGTATATTCTGTATCCTCAACGACATCATGAAGCAATGCCGCGGCAATCGAAGTTGCATCGAGTCCAATCTCACTTGCAACAATTTTTGCTACCGCAATAGGATGAAAAATATAAGCCTCACCAC
This sequence comes from uncultured Aquimarina sp., assembly GCA_947497175.1. Classification (GTDB taxonomy): domain Bacteria; phylum Bacteroidota; class Bacteroidia; order Flavobacteriales; family Flavobacteriaceae; genus Aquimarina. The sequence continues at coordinate 590,919 of CANMFM010000006.1, forward strand.
TTTTACGCCGTTGATCTTTATGTGCATCAACGGCAATATCAAAGGCTTGACGTATTAGTGATTTATCTTCTTTTGAAAGATCTCTATAACTAATACGAAGCAATTCTTTATATTGCTTGGCAATCTGTTTGTTTTCTTCCTCTATAGCAGCTTCGGTCATATCGCAAAGTTTATAAGAAAGCCCTATTTAATATCGTGTGCAATGTCCCCCTTAATGATATAACTATAAGTCAAAAATTATGCCTTACGTTAATATCTATGACAAAAATTAATTTATCAATATAAATTAAAAGTACAATTAAGAATTGTAACCACCAAGTACTTATTTGATGGATTTTAATTTCTGAGTTTTTTGATTCTTTGCAGAAGAGTGGGGTGGGAGTAGTGTATAAAAACCATAGCAGGATGCGGTGTAAGATTGCTAAGATTATTTTTTGAAAGCTTTTTGAGACTATTAATTAAGGCTTCGCTATTATACGTATTTTTAGCATAATCGTCTGCTTGGTATTCGAATTTTCGGGATACAACATTCATAATCAATCCGGTAACTTCAGAAATGGGACTGTAAAGTATACCAAAAGTGATTAGTCCTATATGGAACGATGGTGCCTGAACGCTTAGCGCTTCAGAAAGAAGTGGATTAGAGATAAAAAGCGATAAGAACCATAATGTAATCCCAGTAAGGACAATCGACAGTATTAAATTGAAAATTACATGTCTCTTCTTATAATGACCAACTTCGTGTGCTAATACTGCAACAATTTCTTCTTTATTAAGATCTTTTATTAAAGTATCATATAGCGTGATCCTTTTTTCACTACCAAATCCTGAAAAATAGGCATTGGCTTTCGTGCTTCTTTTAGAACCATCAATAACAAATATATCCTTTAATTGAAATCCTACTTTCTTAGAATATTCATTAATGGTATCTCTAAGTTCTCCAGGCTCTAAAGGAGTTTGATTGTTAAAAATAGGAACAATGAGTTTTGCGTAAAACATGTTCATCGCTAGTGTGAAAATAGATACTAACGCCCATGCATATATCCAAAATGATTTTCCGGTGATTTCATAAAACCACATGATTAATGCCAGAAGTGCCCCACCAACAATAGCCATCATGACAATACTTTTTATTTTATCTATAAAAAAAGTTTTAGTAGTCATTTTGTTAAAACCAAACTTTTCTTCAATGACAAAAATTTTGTAATAGGCTACGGGAGTAGACAGGATATCACTGCCGATCATTATGATTCCGAAAAAGATAAGCCCAACAACGACAGAATTATCTGATATAGTTCTTGCAAAATTATCCACCCATGCAAAACCATCTAAAAAGAAGAAAAGAAGCATGATGCAAAGAGAAATGCTAGAAGATACTAACTTAAATTTATAGTTCGCTCTTTTGTATGCAATAGATTTTTGATACTCTTCTTTAGGGTAAACATCAGAAAGTTCTTCAGGAATTTCATCATTATAATGCCTTGCATTAAGGATATCTAATAACGAATCGATTAGAAATACAATAATAATTATAGCAATCAATAAATAAAAAAGAGAATCTGGGGTCATTGGTAATCGTGATTAGTAGTTTGGGATTTGTAGGAATAGGGAAAGGTAATGATTTTAATTTATTTATGATACTACTTTTTATCTTTTAATCTATAAAGTTTCGTTGGCGTTTCGCTTCAAAAACGAGAATTCCGGCTGCTACAGATACATTCATCGAATCTATAACTCCACTCATGGGAATCTTAATGTTTTGGGTTGTGCTTTGCAAAAAATCTTGGCTTAACCCTGTTGCTTCTGTACCAACGATAATGGCTGTTGGTTTAGTATAATCCTGAGTATGATAATTTACAGAGGCTTGTAACGCTGCTCCATAAATATTAATTTTTTCCTTCTTTAAAAAACTAATAATATCTTGTGATGAGCCCGTTGCAATAGTATTGGTGAATAAACACCCTACGCTAGATCTTATAATATTTGGGTTATAAATATCTGTCTTTGGATTTGCAATTAAAACCGCATCTAATTGAGCTGCATCTGCTGTACGAAGTAATGCGCCTATGTTTCCAGGTTTTTCGGGAGCTTCTGCAACTAGAATAAGAGGCTTTTTTGAAGATAAAACCAGGTTTGTGATATCTAATTTTTTTGAGTTCGCTACAGCTATAACGCCTTCAGTAGTTGTGCGATAGGCAAGTTTTTGGTAGATCTCTATCGTGATTTCGTAAAGTTCGATTTGATTGTCATAACCCTCAACGATAGATAAAATTTCATTGTAGGATACAATTGAAGGTGTGTAGTAAAGGTGTGTAATAGTGTAGTTTCCTTGTATGGCTAATTTAATTTCGCGTTTACCTTCAATAATAAAACAACCTTCCTTTTTTCGAATTCTGGATTTCTCTTTTAATTGAATTACTGATTTAATTTTGGTATTCTGTAAACTTTTAATTTGATTTTGCATAGGTGTAAAGATAGTGATAGTAGAAGATATGATTTCTATTTTTTTAAGAATCCGACGGAGTAAGTTCCTTTATAGATTGTTTGATTTCTTCTATTATTTTAGGATAAGATTGCTCTAATTTTATAAATAAACCTGACACTTCGTTTAGTTTGTTTTCTTTTGACAGATGTTCTATTTTTTCTAGAATAATAGATTCTTTATATATCCCCAACGTTTTGAAACTTGATTTAAGTTTATGAGAACCTTGTGTTATTATTGCTCTATCTAAATGTTCTATGGCGTGTTTTAAGGTATTATAATCTTCGGGAGTTTCTCGAATAAACATTTCAAGAACCCCTATGATGGTTGCGGTGTCATCATCAAAAGTTTTTTTTAGAAAAGAAAGGTCACAAATTTTTTTCTGGTTGAGTTTTTGTGATTTATTCGATGATATAGAATTCGAACTGGCATCTTGTGATGTCTTTGGGTTTAGACTGTAGAGTATTTCTTCTAAAGCCTCTTCACTAAGTGGTTTTGTGAGATAAAAATTCATTCCTGATTCTATTGCCTTCTTCTTAGAATCTGGAAACACATCTGCAGAACATGCCACTATGGGAGTTTGGTTAATTCTTGTGTTTTTTGAAAGCCTAATCTGTTCTGCTGCTTCAGGGCCATCCATGACCGGCATATGCATATCCATAAGAACCAGATCATAAGCCTGGGTCTCAATTTTTTCTAAAGCTATTTTTCCGTTTTCAGCAATATCTGCATCTATATTCCAATTAGAAAGCAATTGAGCCATAAAGAACTGGTTCATCTTATTATCTTCGACAACAAGAACTTTCATGCCAGCAAGTGTGTTACTATTCTCATTTATAAACTCGGTACTATCTAAATCAGAAGATTTAAAGGTGCTTTTTTTATATTTTATTGAGAAATCAAAAGTAGATCCGATACCGGATTTGCTTTTTGCATTAAGTTGGCCCCCTTGTAATTCTATGAGTTGTTTAGAAATTGATAACCCTAGTCCGGTACCTTCAATTTTGTTTTTCCCGGGTTTGTGAACTTGATAGAAACTTTCAAAAATAGTATTAAGTTTATTTTCGGGGATTCCCACTCCGGTATCTTTTACTGAAAAATTAATGGTAATAGAGGTATCATCAGATGTTTGAGTAGTTACATATATAGTGACCTTTCCGGTATGCGTAAATTTTATGGCATTACCTAAAAGATTAATCAGGATTTGATTGAGTCTTAGTTGGTCTCCAATAATAAATTTAGGGATTGAAGGTTCGATATACATTGTATATTCTAATCCTTTTTCATCAGCCTTTATTTTAAAACCTCGGGATATATTAGTAATAAGCTCCCTAACATTAAAATCGGTATTATGTAGTGATAATTTTCCGGCTTCAATTTTAGAAAAATCAAGAATATCATTAATTAAAACTAAAAGATTTTCTGCGGAAAACTGGATTCCGTCTAGATTTTTTTTATCTATTTCGGGGTTGCTGAAGTCGCTCTTTTGAAGAATGCTGGTCAATCCAAGGATTACATTAAGAGGAGTTCTGATCTCATGACTCATGTTGGATAAAAAAACCGATTTAGCTTTTGCTGATTTTTCGGCTAAGACTTTTGCTTCTCTAATTTCGTTGTCGATTATTCTTTTATCCGTAATATCTCTGAAAAATGCATTGAAAAGAAAATCATCTTTGGCTTCAATAGCTATGATGGTAAGTTCTACATAAACCGTTGAGCCATTTTTCCTTTTTACAGAAGTTTCTACCCGTTTATTGATCAACTCGTCATCTCCAGTTCTTATATACGTATTAAAACTTCTTTTGAGTTCTTGTCTAAGTTTATATGGAACAAGAGGATACAAACTTTTACCAATTGTTTCTTCTCTTGACATTTCTAAAATATTTTCGGCCTGCTTGTTCCAATTAAGTACAATTCCTTCACTATTAACAAGAATGACGCCATCCATTGCAGTTTCGAGAATTGTGGTTTTTAGATGTTCACTATATTTTAATTCTTCTTCTACTTCTTTTTTTTCTATTATTTCTTCAGTTAGTCGCTCATTTATTTCCTCTAAACTATACAATTGCTTTTGCAACATTTTAAGCATTTGTTGCTTGCTAGGAAAATTAATAAGGTCCTTTGCTAAAATTTCTTCCGGAATTACATTAAGTATTGACGTAAACGAGTCCAACAAATGATAGGATTGAAAATGTTGTTTGTAGATCAACAAATAGATGTTAGTGATCGCATTTATCCCTAAAACGTTTTTCACTCTAAAGAAAATCTCATTAGAAAAATCTAATAAGTTTTTTCTTTCCTTAATTACATCAATGGTTTGAAAATCGAACGGAGCACTTAAATACTTTTCAATTTTTATGATTTTTAAATCATGGTAATTGCCTGCTAATTCTGCTGATTTTTTAAGTACTTGCAAAAGAAAAACCCTACAAAGTGATAGTTCTTGTTTTTTAAGAGGCTCAAATATCAATTTAAAATTGATGTTTTTTAATAAGCCACTATGCTTTGAAATGATTACATCTTGTAGAGATTGTTTATTGTAGTGCTTGTTTGTTCTCGTTTTTGTGATAAGTTGTTCAAGTGATAAATATAATTCTGGTAAGGCTTCTATTTTTTTGTTGAAGGATAATTCTTTAAAAGTTTCAATTTTTACTTTTAGAGTATTATTATTTTCAGAGGTATTAATTTTTTTGCATAAAAAATCGATGAGATCCGTTATTTCTCGTTCCTCTTGATTTTCTGGAAAATCGGCTTTCTTTTGGGGTAATATTCTTTTTAGCCAAGTGATCATGTATAGACTATATTTTATTGGCTTTATATTGTTTACAGGACCCTGATCTAGATATGCTTCCTAAAAAAAGAGATTTTTCTAATAATCCAAAGATTTGTTCAACTCTAAATTGATCATCAGAAGGGATGAGTTGTTTTTGAGCTGATAGTATATTACTTAATAAAAGCAATCCTGATGCAAGTAAGAAATAATGTTTATTCATATCTATCAAGTTTAGCTAAAAATAGATAAAAAATACTGCTTTTCCGTGTTTTTAACAGATAAAATACCATTTTTATCGATAAAGTGCCTTTTTTGTAAAAGTAATGTATAAAAAAAACCGCCCTATTGAGCGGTTTTTTATATCTAAGTGAGATCTTATTTATGATTAAAAGATTACTTTACTTTTTCAACAATAGCTTTAAAAGCTTCAGGGTTGTTCATAGCTAAATCGGCAAGAACCTTACGGTTAAGTTCGATGTTATTAGCTTTTACTTTTCCCATAAATTGTGAATAAGACATACCGTGTAAACGGGCACCTGCATTAATACGAGTGATCCATAATGCACGGAAAGTTCTCTTTTTATTTCTACGGTCTCTATACGAATATTGCATCGCTTTATCAACCGCATTTTTTGCTACTGTCCAAACGTTTTTACGACGTCCGAAGTAACCTTTTGCTTGCTTAAGAACTTTTTTTCTTCTAGCTCTTTTTGCAACAGAATTTACTGATCTTGGCATAATTTTAAATTTTTTAGTAGTAGGCGGCCGATAATCGACTCTTGATCTTTTTATAATTTATACATCTACGTTCGTAAATCTAAAATTATAAGGGCCTAACTCCTGGGTTTATATTTATTCTAACCTAATTAAAAAGGTATTACTTTAAACGTAATTGCTCTTTAATACTGTTTTCGTCGCTTTTGTGCACTAATGTTGAGTGCGTTAAAGCTAGTTTACGCTTTTTAGATTTTTTTGTCAGGATATGACTCTTAAAAGCGTGTTTCCTTTTGATTTTACCAGTACCGGTAAGCTTAAAGCGCTTTTTTGCACTGGATTTTGTTTTCATTTTAGGCATTTGATCCTTGTTTTAATAATCTCACTTATTATCTTAATAATTCATATTCAGAATTATATTTTCTATTTTTTAGGAGCAATAAACATAATCATACGTTTACCCTCTAATTTTGGCATCTGTTCAACTTTACCATACTCTTCGAGTTCCTGAGCAAGTCTAAGTAACAGAATTTGACCTTGATCTTTATAGATGATAGAACGCCCTTTGAAGAAAACATACGCCTTAAGTTTAGCTCCTTCACTTAGGAACTTAATGGCATGTTTTTTCTTAAATTCATAATCATGTTCATCTGTATTAGGCCCAAATCTAATTTCCTTGATAACAACTTTGGTCGCTTTAGATTTTAAAGCTTTGTCTCTTTTCTTTTGTTCGTAAAGGAATTTCTTATAATCCATTATTTTACAAACAGGGGGTACAGCTTTAGGTGAAATTTCTACAAGATCGAGCTCTTGCTCTTCTGCAAGTTGAAGCGCTTTTTTGGTCGGGTATACACCGACTTCAACGTTATCACCTACGAGACGTACTTCATCAACCCTAATTTTATGATTGATTCTGTGGGCGTCTTCTTTAATTACTCTTAGTGGTTTTTGAGACCTTCTTCTTCTTATTGCTATGGCTTAAAAATTTAAATTAAACTTAATTTATTATTTGTTATCCGTTAAACGGTTGTAACGTACTATTGATTTCTTCTCTAATTATTTCTGAAAACCTATCAAGAGTTATTGCTCCCAGATCTTCTCCTCCATGCTTACGCACAGATATTGTGTTATCGTTTTCTTCTTGTTCCCCTACGATGATAATATAAGGAAATTTATTCATTTCTGCTTCACGAATCTTTTTACCTATAGTTTCATTTCTATGATCCGCAAGGGCGCGAATTTCGTCATTTTCTAACAAATTTAAAACTTTTTCAGCGTATTTTTCATATTTCTCACTGATAGAGAGTATAATAGCTTGTTCCGGCATTAACCATAAGGGGAAATTACCTCCAGTATGTTCTAACAAAATCGCAATAAACCGTTCCATACTTCCAAATGGAGCTCTATGAATCATTACCGGGCGATGTAATTCGTTATCACTGCCTTTGTAGGTTAAATCAAAACGTTCAGGTAAATTGTAATCCACTTGGATAGTTCCTAGTTGCCAACTTCTGCCCAATGCATCTTTGACCATAAAATCAAGCTTTGGGCCATAAAAAGCGGCTTCTCCACTTTCAATAACATAATTGAGGCCTTTGTCTTTGGCGGCATTTATAATAGCATTCTCTGCTTTTTCCCAATTCGCGACATCTCCAATATATTTGTCGGGATTTTCTAAATCTCTTACAGATACTTGGGCTGTAAAATTTTCAAAACCTAATGATCCAAATACGTAAAGTACCAGGTCAATGACATTTTTAAATTCTTTGTCTAACTGATCAGGAGTACAGAAAATATGTGCATCATCTTGCGTAAACCCTCGTACTCGGGTTAATCCATGCAGTTCACCACTTTGCTCGTATCGATATACCGTACCAAACTCAGCATAACGTTTGGGTAAATCTCTATAAGACCAGGGTCCACTATTATAAATTTCACAATGATGGGGGCAATTCATTGGTTTTAATAAAAACTCTTCACCTTCCGCAGGTGTATTAATAGGTTGAAAACTATCTTCACCATATTTAGCATAATGACCAGAAGTAACATACAATTCTTTTTGACCAATATGTGGTGTCATGACCATTTCATATCCGGCTTTTTTCTGAGCTTTCTTTAGAAACTGTTCTAAACGTTCCCGTAATGCAGCTCCCTTTGGTAGCCAAAGCGGCAATCCTTGACCAACTTTTTGAGAGAATGTAAAAAGTTCAAGCTCTTTTCCGAGTTTTCTATGATCACGTTTTTTGGCTTCTTCCAAAAGCTCAAGATACTCTTTTAGCTCTTTTTGTTTTGGAAATGAAGTTCCATAAACACGAGTCAGCTGTTTGTTATTTTCATCACCGCGCCAATAGGCTCCGGCAACACTCATAACTTTAACGGCTTTGATAAGTCCTGTGTTTGGAATATGCCCCCCTCGACATAAATCAGTAAAAGTGTCGTGGTCGCAAAATGTTATGGTGCCATCTTCAAGATTTTCAATAAGCTCTACCTTATATTCATTGCCTTCTGCTTTATATTTTGCTAAAGCTTCGGCTTTAGAAACCGGTCTCATTTTAAAATCATGCTTACCTCGGGCTATTTCCAACATTTTATCTTCAATCGCCTTGAAATCTTTTTCAGAAATAGTTTTGTCTCCTAAATCCACATCGTAATAAAATCCATTATTGATAGCAGGACCAATCGATAACTTAACACCTGGATAAAGTTGTTCTAATGCCTGGGCCAGGACATGAGATGTAGAGTGTCTAAACGCCGTTTTTCCTTCTTCGTCTCTCCATGTATATAAAACTAGATTACCATCAGAGGTTAACTCTGTAGAGGTTTCGATAGTGGTTCCATTAAATTTGGCAGAAATAACGTTTCTGGCAAATCCTTCACTAATATCTTTTGCAACATCCATAGCCGTAATACCGCTATTGTATTCTCTAACCGAACCATCCGGTAATGTAATCTTGATCATTTTTCTAAAATTAAAGGAGCAAAGATAATACGATAATAAAACCCATACAATAATATAAGGTATATTTAATGATTAAATTATCGCTCCTAGGTTTTGGTTTAGGTAAGGGGGATTCGGGATACTTAAATTATCCCGACCGCGCTTTACATTATATCTTTTTTTGTATCAAACTAATAGATAGATATAAGATGTACCGTCAAAAAAAAGGATGTCATTTCAATCGCTATCCCGTTTTTTTATTTTTTATTGTTTGTAAACATAGTATTGTCAATGTGTTACAAAAACATTAAAAAATACTTTAAAAAAGGTATTGTAGGTTTAAGAAAGTGTGTTATGTTTGCACCCGCAAAACGGACTAATGTTTTGTTGAGTTCATTGAGGATTGAGTTTTTGATTTATAGGATTTAGAGTGTTTTAAATAAAATCGAGAAA
>CANMFM010000007.1 GCA_947497175.1 uncultured Aquimarina sp.
TTATTTTTTTGATTGATGAATTTATTTAAAGATTATCTGTAACGTCTCTTAGTATTCCAGATATTTCCTTTTGTCGCCGCTAATTTTTTGGTGATTTGATTGTTGTCTAAAGTTCTCATATTTTTATTTTTTTGATTGATGAATTTATTTAAAGATTATCTGTAACGTCTCTTAGTATTCCAGATATTTCCTTTTGTCGCTGCTAATTTTTTGGTGATCTGATTGTTGTCTAAAGTTCTCATATATTCAGTTTTTTTTGATTGTTTATACTTACTAGACGTCGGTATTTAAAATTTGTTACAGTACTATGCATAAAAAGGTACTATTTTAACAATTATTAACATTTTAGGATATCAAAACAGCGGAATAGAAGTTAAAACTAATTCTTATGAAGTGTCAAAATTTTCATAAAGTAAATCTTCCGAATGCAATTAAGCGGTATTTTGAAGCATGGATTAATTTGTAAATGAATGAGTTATGAAGCTAAAACTAAAAGGTTTAATTTTTCTGCTGCTTATTAGCACGGTTAAATATAGCTGCGCACAGTATAAAGAGTATGATTGGACAGAAAGAGACACCTGGATGAATGTTGCAAGGATTTTTGAATTTTCTGGTATTCGATCCGGTAGTAAAGTTGCAGATATCGGTTGTCATGAAGGGTATTTAACTATCCACCTGGCAAAAAGAGTAGGAGAGACAGGTCGTGTCTATGCGGTAGATGTTAGGCAAGACCGCATTCAAGCATTAGAAGGGCATCTGAAGGACAGGAAATTAACAAATGTTGAAACTATAGTCGGGGATTATGATAATCCAAAACTACCAAAAAAAACTTTGGATGCCGTTATTGTTATGGATACATATCACGAAATAGATGAATATAGTACTGTTTTAAAACATATAAAAGCTGCTCTTAAGACTCAAGGGAGAATTATAGTCGTAGAAAAACTTAAAAAACATATGCGTGGTAAATCTCGAGAAGAGCAGATAGAGGCACATACATTATCTCATGTTTATGTAAAATCTGAATTGCAGGAGGCAGGATTCACCATCTCTAAAGAAATTATAAACTTTGGTACATGGGAGAACGACCCCAATAAAGTAATCTGGTTACTCGCAGGTGAATTACTTTAGAAAACTTAAATATTCTTTCTAAAGGTTCTTCTCATTTTGTGTTGCTCGTGTTCATATCCATTCCAAAGAGCCTGGATTGCTTTGTTTTCTTCTAACTCAGGATTGGTTTCCACCATTTCAATTCCATTACGCAGAAAAGCTTCATTCATTTCTTTAAAGATTAATGCAGTAACTCCTTTATTCTGATATTCTGGATCCACCCCAATAAGATAAAAAGCAGCCGTGTCATTTCTACGTTGTGCTTTTAGGATATGTAAAAACCTAAGTGGATATACTTTACCATTCATTTTCTTCAAAGCTTTAGAAAATGAAGGCATTACAATAGAAAATGCAATAAGCTTACCTGTTTTATCAGCAATACATGTTATATATTCGGGATTTAGATATGGCAAATACTTTTTTTTGTACATATCTATTTGATACTGCTGTATAGGAACGAATGTCTGTAAACTGCTATAGGTTTTATTAAGCAGATCAAACATATCATCTGCATACTGAAGAATCTCTTTGCTTTTATTAAACTTAAGAAGTTTAAGTTGGTAGCGTTCTTTAATAACCTTGGCAAACTTGATCACCTTTTCTTTAGTTTCTTTGGGTACCTTTATTTTGTACTCGACCCAGGTAGCCGCCGGTTCAAAATTGAGTTGTTCCATATGTTCGGCATAGTACGGGTAATTATACCAGGTGATCATCGTATTTAATTCTTCAAACCCCTTAATAAGAATGCCCGCTTTATCCATATTAGAAAAACCCACCGGTCCTTCCATATATTCTAAAGAATGCTCAGATCCATATTCGGCTACTTTTTGTAAAAGCGCTTTAGTTACTTCTATGTCATCAATTACATCAAACCAACCAAAGCGAACCTTTGGTTTTTTTTGCTCCTTAACCTCAATCCAATTAATAATTGCGGCGATTCTGCCCACGATGGTGTCATTCTTATAAGCTAGAAAGTATTTTGCATCAGCGTTCTTAAAAACCGGATTTTTTTTGGGATTCATTACATCCAGTTCTTCTTTAATAATTGAAGGAACATAATATGGTGATTCCTTATATAATTGAAAAGGAAACTTAACAAATGTTGTTAAATCTCCTTTAGAAGTAATTTCTTTAATCGTAATCATAAATCATATATCATCTCTAATTCAAAGCAAATATAAGCCCTTTTTTAAATATTATAATTGAGTTTTGGGCATTTTGATAGTTGAGCGCATTTTTCTTGAGCGTTAAAAGAGCATCTCAGAGGTGTCAACCAAATTAATTATCAATTATTTCTAATTCTTTATCGATATCAAGGTTTTCGTTATCTTCTTTCGTCTCTTGACTCTTTTTCTTTTCTTCTTCTTTTTTTCTTTTCTTCTCTTCTTTTAAGCGCTTTTTTTCCTCTTTCTTTCTTCGCTTTTCTTCTTCTTTTTTAGCTCTTTCTTGCTCTAACTGATATTTTTCATATTCGGCATCCACATCTTCTTCCTCTGTTTCTTTGTTCTCTTCAGATTTCTTTTCTTCAGCTTTTTGTTCTTCTTTTTCTTCCTGATTGAGTTCATTTTCCATGCGCTCTAATTCCTGAAGTTGCTTATCGATATCATCAAGTTCTCCATCAACACCTTGTTCTTTCTCCATTTTATCCAATTCTGCATCGATATCTTCGATCATTTTTTGCTTTTCTTTCTCTGCTTTCAGAGCTGCTTTTTCGGCTTCCCTAGCTTCTTTTGCTTCACGTTTTAAGCGTCGGGCTTCTTCTTTTTTGAACTTTTTACCCTCTTTCTTATCTATTTTTTCTTGTTCGATGCGTTCTCGTTCTAGTCGCTCTTCGGTACGTCTTTCATCCAGATCCTGTTCTAGTTCTTCTCTAAAGCTATCATCTTCGAAAGTATTAATAAATGGAGTTTTTTCAAGCTTTAAGCTATCATTCTCTATACCTTCAATTTCATCAAACTCTCCATCAATATTTTCTTCTCCTTCTTGCTCTTCATCTTCGGGTTGGTCATCTTCTTTGACACCACTTTCTAGTCCTGGCTTTTCTATGATTTCATCTTTGGTATGCCAGTCAAAACGATACGAGGCTCCAAAGCTAACTGTAAAAATAGAGGGAGTGTCTTTGAAGTTAAAAGCTATGTTAGCATCAAATTGCAGGTCTTGGTCAAACAAATAAGCACCACCCAGGCGTAATATATCATCACTATAAAAATCACTTTTTTGTCCCTGATACTCTATAAATCCGGCCCACGTGTCGTTTACTGTATGAGTTGCCGTTAAAATCCAACCAATGGCGGGATTATCGGTAGTAACTTTGTCTACAATAATATTAGTTACAAAAGCCCAGTCTCCGCCATAATCTGTAGTCCAGTTGTTTTGAGCAATTACCGCAAAAATCGGACTAAATGCAGGATCTTCAGGAAATGTAAAAGGATTATCCGAAGTAACAAAATTAGCGCCAACATAAGCCGATACAGCAGGAATTAAAGTTTTCCATCTAAATTTATAATGTTCTTTCCAGCTCTTTAAAGCTTTATAGTTTATGGTGTCTTTTTTCGGTTTTTTATAAGGATCATAAATGAGATATTTGGCTCCCAGAGTGTTGATCTCAAAATTACTTCTATTAATTTTCTCCTCGTTTGCACCAATAGTTTGTTTCACACCATCAGCTCTAAACCGCCCATTTAATCTTATTTCTAATTGCTCTATAAGAAGGCCATATCGTACGGTATAATCAAAGTTAAAAACGTTAGTTTTTGTATCAAAAATCGCATGCTTTTCCTTTCCAAAACCCATACCGCCTTCTAATTGTAAAACATTATTTCCTACAGAGAAAGCTCCCTGAGAAGTACCAGGTCTATTAGAATTGATCTTCTCGGTATACTGCGCAGAAGCAGTGATACCCAATATAAATAGGATTAAAAAGAATAGAATAGATCTAGGGCTCATATTCAAAAGATTTGGTTCAAATATAGCAGATTTTATCATTTTTTTAGGACTAACAACATGTAATTGTATAGAGAGTTCCTTATTTTTGAAAAAAAAACGTATGCAAGAAGCTTCTCTACAAGGAGTGTTAAAGATAATTCTCATTATATTACTGATATATTATGGACTAAAAGTATTAACGCGTTTATTTGGTCCTCTATTGCTTAGATATGTAACAAAGAAAGCTGGAGAAAAATTTCAACAACAATTTGGCAGATATCAGCAAACCCAACAATCTTCAGAAGACGAAATAATACATACCAAAAAACCTAAGCAAAATTCTTCTAATAAAGACGTAGGAGAGTATGTCGATTTTGAAGAGATTGATTGATTTTCTATACCATCCTTCATTTGTCTTTAAACATTTCAAGTTATCAAAAAGCCATTGCTTTTGGCCAGCATCGAAAGAATGTAGACAGTTTTAGTTATCAAATTTTGTTTATGCTATTCTTTTCAATGAATAGGTACACGAATTAAATTAGACAATAGTATAACAGAAGTAACTTATATTTTTTAATTTGGCGCTTCATTTTGTAAACTTGCACAACTCATGTCTTTACTCAAAAGATTTTTACCCCATATACTGGTCATTCTAGCGTTTATTATTGCGTCTTTAGCATATTTTAATCCTGTTCTTAGCGGAAAAAAAATGCGACAAAGTGATATTGTACAATACACCGGGATGGCAAAACAACAAACTGATTTTAGAAACCAAACCGGTGAAGAACCGTATTGGGCAGATAATGCATTTGGGGGTATGCCTACCTATCAATTGGGAGCACAATATCCACATAGTTATATCAAAAAATTAGACAGACTCCTTCGATTTTTGCCGCGACCAGCAGATTATTTGTTCTTATATTTTATAGGGTTTTATATTTTGTTACTGGTGCTTAAGGTTGACTATAAACTAGCTTTTTTAGGAAGTCTGGCTTTTGGCTTTTCTACCTATTTTATCATCATCATTGGAGTAGGGCATAATGCAAAAGCTCATGCTATAGGATACATGCCCTTGGTTTTGAGCGGAATCATACTCACTTTCAGGAAAAAATATAGTTTAGGATTCTTCTTGTTAGCAATATCAATGGCCCTAGAGATTGCAGCCAACCATTTTCAGATGACTTATTATCTTTTCTTGTTGGTTCTTGTGCTTGGAGTGTCATACCTGGTAGATGCCTATAAGAAAAAACAAATTCCAGATTATTTTAAGTCCTTGGGAGTCATGGTTGTAGCCGTATTTTTTTCGTTACTTCTAAATGCTACAAGTCTTCTTGCCACTAGAGAGTATACACAGTATAGCACAAGGGGAAATACGGGTTTATCGATAGAACCTAATGGAAAAGAAAAACCAAAGAGTTCCGGTTTAGATTTTGATTATATAACAGAATACAGCTACGGTAAAGCAGAAACGCTTAATCTGTTTATTCCACGATTTATGGGAGGGTCTAGTTCAGAAGATATAGGAACAAATTCTAATATATATTCAGAATTACTACGACTAGGTATGCCACCTATGCAGGCTAAATCGATATCTGAAAGCGCACCTACCTATTGGGGAGACCAAACCTATGTAGGAGCACCAGCATATATAGGAGCTGTTGTGATATTTTTGTTTGTTCTTGCTTTATTTTTAGTTAGCGGAAGGTTGAAATGGTGGGTCGTTGGCGGAGCATTGCTAGCACTGTTACTATCCTGGGGTAAGAATTTTAGCTTTCTTACCGAGTTTTTTATCAATTTCTTCCCCTTATATAATAAATTTAGAGCGGTATCCTCTATTCAGGTTATTATTGAACTATGTGTACCAATTCTAGCCATTGTGGGACTTCATAAACTGTTAACTAATAAGGTAGAAGAAGAAGCAAAAATCAAAGCCATTAAATATGCTACTGCTATTGTAGGAGGATTGGCACTGGTTTTATTGTTATTTAAATCGGCTTTATTTGATTTTAGTGGGGCTAACGACAGTTACTTTATACAACAATTAGGACCAGATTTTGTTCGCGCACTTAAAGAAGACCGTAAGGCAATGTTTACTTCAGATACTCTGCGATCCTTAGTTTTGGTAGTATTGACCGCGGCAGCATGCTGGTTATATTTAAAAGGAAAATTGAAAGAAAATCTTTTAGTCGTTGGATTAGGAATTTTAATACTCATTGATTTAGTATCTGTAGACTGGAAATATGTGAATAAGAGCAATTTTGTTTCTGCCAGAGAATTTAGTAAACCTTTTGTACCTAATGCCGCAGACAAAGAGATTTTGAAGGATGAAAGTCATTTTAAGGTATATGATCTAACCGCAAATCCATTTAACTCGGGTAGAGCATCTTATTTTCATAATGCAATCGGTGGATATCATGCTGCAAAGCCTGGCAGAATGCAAGAGTTATTTGAGTTCTATCTTGCAAAGAATGACGTTGGCGTTATTAATATGCTTAATGTCAAGTATATTATTACTCAGGATAAAGATGGCGTAAAGGCCTTGAATAATCCTTATGCCAACGGAAATGCATGGTTTATCTCTTCATTAAAACCGGTAAATAATACGAACGATGAAATCCTGTCTTTAAAAGAGTTAGATACGAAAAAAGAAGCCGTAATCCATTCTAAGTTTAAAGACGTAGTATCGAAAACCACATTTACAGTTGATAGTTTAGCGGCTATAACACTTACAGATCATAAGCCAAATCATTTAATATACCAATCCAATAATCAGTCTGATGGTTTTGCTGTATTTTCAGAAATTTATTATCCGGGTTGGCAAGCCTATATAGATGGTGCTCCAACGGGGCATGTACAAGTAAATTATACGTTACGCGGTCTTCCGATTCCTGCAGGGAATCACAAAATAGAGTTTAAATTTGAACCCCAAGTCGTAAAGACAGGTACCGCTATTATGCTAACAAGTTCAATTATTTTTATGTTGTTGTTTGTAGGTAGTATATTTTACCAATACAAGAAAACAGGTAGTTTACTATCTTTAACAAAAGACGATAAGTAACTCAGGTTTTGAAAGTTCTAATCATAACATACTATTGGCCCCCGGCAGGAGGTCCCGGCGTACAACGATGGCTTAAGTTTGTTAAGTATTTAAAAGAATTTGATATAGAACCTATTGTTTATGCACCAGAAAATCCGACATACCCTCTAGAAGATGATTCTTTAGGTACAGAAATTCCGGATGATGTAACTGTCTTAAAACACAAAATTTTTGAACCGTATCGGTTTGCTGAAGTTTTTTCAAAAAAACAAACAAACACTATTAGCAAGGGGATCATATCCGGTAAAGAAAAACAATCTTTTATACAGCGAGTATTATTGTATATACGTGGAAACTTTTTTATCCCCGATGCCCGCAAATTTTGGATTAATCCTTCTGTAAAGTATCTGAAGAATTATATTTCTGAACACAACATAGGAACTATAATTACTACCGGACCACCGCATAGTGTTCATCTCATAGGAAAGCGGCTCAAGGCCGAAATGCGATTACGTTGGCTGGCTGATTTTAGAGATCCATGGACTACTATCGGGTATCATGATAAGCTAAAGCTTACACAGAAATCTAAGTTGAAGCATAAAGAACTCGAAAAAGCAGTGCTACGCTATGCAGATCATATTGTTGTTACTAGCTTTACGACTAGACAAGAATTTCAAAATATAACCAATACGCCAATCTCTGTACTTACTAATGGGTATGATTTTGAAGCCGTAGAAGAAGTATCCTTAGACACACAATTTACAGTTTCACATATTGGATCGTTATTATCTGGGCGCAATCCTAAGAACTTATGGAGAGCATGTGCCGAGCTTGTTGAGAGTGATAAAGAATTTGCACAACTGTTTCGACTCAAATTGGTAGGAATTGTAAGCGAGGAAGTTTTAAAAACTTTGGATCAGTATGGTTTATCTCAATACCTTGAACTAGTTGATTACGTACCGCATCATGTTGCGGTTACAATTCAGAAGAGCTCTCAAGTCCTTTTATTGATTGAGATAGACAGTGATGAAACCAAATGTATTATACCAGGAAAACTCTTTGAATATATGGTGTCTAAAAGACCTATTATCGCTGTTGGGCCAGAAGACGCTGATATTTCGAAAATAATTTCAGAAACAAATTCAGGATCTTTTTTTACCTATAAAGACGTCGAATCGATAAAACTGCAATTAAAACACTATTTTGACCAGTATAAAAAGCAAGAATTGAGATCACAAGTAGTAGGAATTGAAAAATATAGTAGGAGGGAACTCACCTCAAGTTTAGCCAAAATATTAAAACGGATACAATAAAAACGTTACGTTTTAGAGATGTAAGTAAGAATGGGAATCGTAGTAAATCAATCTATTAAAAATGTAGTTGTTACCTGCCTGGGCTTTGGTATAGGTGCCATAAATACGTTGTTTTTATTTACTTACTTTTTAGAAAAAGAATACTATGGATTGGTTTCTTACCTGATTTCGGCCTCCAATTTGATATGGCCATTACTGGCATTTGGAGTTCAAAATACGCTTGTCAAATTTTTTTCATCTTATTCTGATCAGGAACAGCAAAACAAGTTTTTGAGCCTTATGCTACTATTGCCTATGAGTATCGCGCTTGTTGTAGGAAGTATAGCGACGCTATTCTATGGTAGATTACTGGATTTTTTTAATGAAGGAAACACCATTGTACAACCTTATGTTTGGACAATTTTTGTATTGGCCTTCTCAACGTCATATTTTGAAGTTTTCTTCGCCTGGTCTAAGGTAAAGTTGAAAAGCGTTTTTGGTAACCTGATGAAAGAACTTTTTTTAAGGGTATGTATTAGTATCCTATTATTTATGGTGTATTTTAAAATCCTCAATGTAGATCAATTTATTTATGCATTAGTCGTAGTTTATGTCCTAAGAACATTAATTATGAAACTATATGCCTTAGGTTTACATCCGTTTAGATTTCGTTTCTCTTTGCCCAAAAATTATACTTCGGTTCTAAAATATTCTTCACTCATACTCATTGCCGGATCAGTTGCTACCTTATTGATTGATCTGGATAAAACAATGATTGAGCGATATATGCCTATAGATAACCTTGCAGATTACCAATTATCTGCGTTTATAGCCATAGTGATTATTATACCATCTAGAGCAATGCATCAGATTACGTATCCGCTTACCGCAAAATTAATGAATGAAAAAGCATTTGATACCCTAAAGGCATTATATAGTAAAAGTTCGATCACTCTTTTTGCAATAAGTGGATTATTGTTTGTATTGATCATCTGCAATGTGCATCAATTGTTTGAAATGTTACCAGAAAAATATGAGTTGTACATATGGGTAGTGATACTTATTGGAGGGGTGAAACTGTTTGATAATTTGTTGGGAAACAATAATTCTATTCTTTATAATTCTGATTACTACAGAATTATCTTATATATTGGTATAGCAATGGCAGTTCTAACCGTTGTGCTCAATTTACTTTGTATTCCTGTTTTTGGAATAACCGGAGCGGCTATAGCTACATTTTCGGCGGTATTTTGTTATAACCTGGCCAAGTTGTGGGTCGTTAATACTAAATTTAAGATGCATCCTTTTTCAAAAAAAACAGGGATAGCACTATTGCTTATTATTCTATTTGTGGGGGGATTTTACTTTTGGGAGTTCTCTTTTCATCCTGTAGTCAATATTTTTCTAAAGAGCATTTTTATCACTCCAAGCTATCTAGCAATTCTCTATGTGTTAAAGATTTCTCCTGATATGAATACTCTTATAGATAAAATAAGGTAATAAGATATTAGAAAATCACTAAAATTTGCGGCTTTTGATCAGATGCAACGTTACATCTCATAAAAGAGAAAATCCCCAGAGATGCTTACGCATGGTCTCTAAGGGATTTTCCAACTAACCAACCAAAAAAATAAATGTCGTTTATGTCTTTTTAGCTTCTACTTCTTGCAGATCGAGAACGTGAGTTACCTGATCGTGTCGCTCTGCTAGAGGTGTTGCTTTTCTGTCTGTTTACTGCTGACCTGGACGTACTAGGCACTCTACTACTATATCGACTGTTATTAGATCTTTTTGTTGCATTTCCAGAGTAATTTCTTGTAGTACTTCTTGGTTTTTGAACTTGAGATCTATTGCTTCTTTGATAATTTTGTTTCTTACTACTTTGCGATCTAGAGGCTACAGCACTTCTTGTTCTTTGCTCTTTTTGAGCATAGCTTCTAGAAGGAGTACTTCTTTTATTAGATTGCACTCTTGATTTTGGCTGAGTACTTCTATGTACAGATCGTGTTCTACGATCAGGACTTACAGATCGTGTTCTGCTGGTCGTTTTTGTACCGTAGTTATTAGACCTGCTTCTATGGGTGCTTTTTGTATTGTAATTGTTAGACCTGCTACGGGTAACATTGCTTTTTCCATAATTGCTGGACCTACTTCTACCTTGAGCATATTTGGTATAGTTACGATCGTTTCTTTGATACATTGCAGCTCTACGATCTCTGGTTCTGTAATTAACCGCTCTTGCTTTAGAAACTCTATACCCTCTGTTATAACTAGCCACTCTGTTATGAGGTCTATAGTAGGTACGGCTTCTATAAGGTCTGTGATAATATCCATTATAATAATTACTTCTGTATACTGTATAAGAACATCTGTATGGCGTATAAAATCTTCTATATGGTCTATTGTATACAATACATCTGTTTACTACCGGTACTGTAAAGTATGCATGAAATGGTCTATACACATATCTTCTATTGAATCCATTAATAAAACCTGTACAGTTTAGAAAGTTTCCGTAGCGGTTATAATGTACATATAGTCCACCAACCCTTGAGATTCTTCCATAATTGTTATAGTTGATAAAAATATCTCCTGCCTGTATAATTCTACCATAGTGATCATAAAAGATCGGTGTGTTTTCGATTTGTACTACTGCACCATAATCATCATATTGCACAAAAGCATCATAGTCATATCCCGAATTAAAACTAATATTTACACCAGGAGCATTAACACCTACACTTACACCATTTCTGGCTCCATTAATATAAAAGTCAAACTGCCCATCTGCGTAAACAGAGAAATCAATTCCTCCTTCAGAAAAAATAAAAGATCTACCATTATTATAGTAACGTGCAGTAGATTCTGTAGTAGTTTCTGATGCATTAATATTAAAAGTCGCTAACAAAAGCCCTGTAAAAAGTAAAACAAATTTTTTCATAATTCTAGATTTTAATGGAGCATCGCAATTGGTGTATTTTGATGCTCACTACTATAGTATCAAGCAGCGTGCCAAAAATATAAAATGCTTTAAATAAGTAACTTGACTTTTTTTGATTGCTGTACTTAGAAATTTGACGTCTATGTTTTGAAAGTATGTAAGAGTGCCCGTCTATTTTTTAAATTCAATGTCACTGATGGTGATAGTAAGACCGAAATAGGGATCAGGTGCGGTTGTTTTTGTTTTCCGAAATCCGCACCCGATGTTTCCCTTATCAAACTCAACAATGCAATACTACGCGTATCGAATGTATCCTAAGTTCTGGATCTGTATAAAGTTGAAGATTCAGAACTTATTTTTTAATTTTTTTACACTTGCTTATAGCCCTTAGGCTTTGTTTTTTGGTTATCAATGCTTTACTACTCCAGTTATAGGCTATGTACAACGCTACATCAAAAAAAAGTTATTCAGCCCATATAAATGTTTATATATTTGCCGCTTTGATCATTTTCAAATTCACAATATAAACCTACCTATGAATCACAAAATTAATCTTGATCTGGGGTACATTACCTGGCTAATTCCATTACTACTGTTTTTAGTTTTTGGAGTTCCTGAACTTATCCATAAATGGGAGGTTAGAAAACAAAAAACAGAACAGGTTGAAGAATTTGAGAATGAATTAGAGCAATTACTTGTTTTAAAAAGTCTGGATAAACATCAAACCAGGCGCATAGCATTCTTAAATACTATGATTTCTAATCAGAAGCGAGCTATAAGAAACGAAAATAAGATTTATTTACAAACTGGAGGTTTATTACTTCTTTTACTCATCATGTTTGTTGTAATGGGTGTGGATGGTGCACGTATGAGATCATTAAAAGTAAATGACCCGGGATGGGAAAGAATGCAAGAATTTAGTGACCCTCAATATGACGAGATAGCAAATCGTATTTCTTGGAGTCCTGCAAAATCAGGAGGCAGTACTTTTGTATCTCATAAAATAAAACAGCTGTCTTCCTCAGTCTTGAAAGTAAAGGGAACATCTACTTTAAAAATTTTTGGCTGGACATTTTTGCTGGTTGGTCTTCACTACCTGATTATTGAGTTTTATACTGAATTTCTTAATGGAGTTTTACAGACTCAAGGAGTACTAAAAACGGTGCAATTGTTCTTCAAGGCCGGAGGCCCATTTTTTTTGATTGGTCTTGTGTTTGTTCTTAAATTTAATGTGACTTCTGTTTTTGATAAACGAAGGTTTCATTTTAAGAAAGGAAAGCACAGTATATCTTTATCAGAGATCTATGCCATACAATTGATTACAGAATTTGTTGAGGGAAATGGAGGAAGTAGTAGTTCGTTTTATAGTCATGAACTTAATTTGGTACTTCATACCGGGGATCGAATCAATATCATGGATCATGGTGTAAAATCTCATATACAAAAAGATGCTCTGCAATTAGGGAAATTTTTAAATGTTCCGGTTTGGAATAGGATTGCAGGCGGAAACTAGTTCTTCATTTTTTATTATGACGTATTAATTTAGAATACCTTAGTTTCTGAAGGACCATTATTAAAATGGAGTAAATAGATTTTATTTCCGAGGGATAAGTTTATGAAACAAAAAAAGAGTTGCATCGCAATACAACTCTTTTGTTATTCATGTTTAGTAGCAGTATTACTGAGCTTTTTTAATGGCTATAGTATACGCACATAATTGGCCATCGGCCGGTGTAGCATGATCTTTATCTTTTACCCAGCTCACATCTGTACCTGTAGATATTGCAGTAAGCAATCTACCATTACCGTTAGCTGTAATTTTTGCTCCGCCAATAGTAACACCATATCCAGTATTTCGGGGAGAGTTATCCAAAACAGACCCGGTTTTGTATGCAGGGAAATTTTTGCACTTTGATGTTGTTGATGCCGTTATTGAACCAAAATTTGGAATATTATTTTTAATCCCGATAGCGTATGCAGTAATTGTAGCCGGAGATGCAATGACATGATCCTTACTTTTTACTCTCCAGGTATTGCCTAAGGGATAAGTTTGTGTTAACAGGTTTCCTGCTCCAGACCAATTTACTTTTGCTCCACCACCAATTAATGTATATCCGCTAGAAAGACGAGCAAATGTAGAAGGATGAGCAGCTCGAGAAGATGTTCTTGAAATAATCTGAAGATGTCTTTTAAGTTCTTCTGCAGGGATATAATTTCCGTTATCATCTTTAAGGCGAATCCCTATTGCTGATACCACTAAATTTGTGTAACCATCTGGGTATATATGTGCTTTTACTTCTCCTCTCCAACCTTTAAAAGCATTCGTACCGGTAAGTGGTGCCGACATGGTTAATAGCGTACCGCCACCATGATAAGGATTTGCCCAGGCAAAACCTCCTATACACAGATATCCTTCAGGAACATAAGCGGTACCAGATAATAAATTTGGATTAGGTACATCAGGAGTGTTTACAAAAATACCACTAATGACAAATTCGATTCTTCCGGATTCATCAGTATATGTTACATCTGGTGGATTTTCATTAAGAGGACCCAATACTGCTTTTTGAGGTTCCTTTTGGTTTATTTCTTCTAAAGAAATTTCAGTTTCAAGGCTTTCTTTTTCACAAGAAATAACTCCTATGGTAAGGAGTAATAAAAAAAAGATTTTTTTCATGATAAATTTAGTTTAACTAGTAAAGGTTTGATCGTGCAATGATAGAATATCGACCATAAACAAAAGTTCTGGATCTGTATAAAGTTGAAGATTCAGGACTTATTTTTTGGAGTTTATACTGGATTATAGGATAGAGTAGGGAATAGGTTGATTTGTTATGTTTTGGTGGTTCTACACTGATTCGAAGTAGTTATGTAGTGATCCTAAGGGGTTCGGTACCCTTTCTAGTCATTATAATACTCCTGTTTAGGTGGTTTATTACTCATTCGAAGAGGTTCTATACTCATTAGAGACAGTAAAGTACCCATTATAATGGGTTGTTCTGGTGGTTCGAGAGGGTTCTCTACGTATTTAAAAGGGTTCAGAACCTATTACAAAGGGTAAATAATCCCTTCGAAAGGGTTATATAACCTATTCAAAAGGGTTTCGAACCGCTTCGAGATACTGAAGTATAGGGTAAAAGGGGTTCAGGACCTGGTTAGGGGTGGTTCGCAACCGGGTAAAGGGTGGTTCAGAACCACCCCTTTCGGGTATTTTATAGATGGTCGGTGAGTAAAAAAAAGCCGCTGTATAGCGGCTTCTCTATTCGGATAGCGATGATCATTCGGTTTCGTTTATACCGGTTGCCGAAGATTTATTAAACAGTACTTTCATATCCTCATATACCGGTTTGGCTCCTGGTTCATTTTCTCCGGCCAAAAAGCGCATCATACGATAAAAACTTAGTGCATTGGTATAATTATCATGATCCAGCAGGGTTTTGGTATCTAATAATTGTTGTGACAGATTATTGAGTTGTTGTGCTCGACTTTCTACCTGTTCTCTGGTTTTATGATCTCTGTCAAACTCTTCTTTGTCTAAAAACCGCGGAATCCAATTAGGATGTTGTTCCATATAATTTTTAGCCTTATCAACAATAAGTTTATTATGATTGCCAATACTACCATACTGTCTTCTTTGCTCTGGAGTGATGTTCACTGTTTTTCCTTTGAAGATATTTTGGATACCTGCCATGTGATGATCCAATTCTTTTAATTCTTCTTTACTGAAATCGATACTAATTAGATTTTCTAAAGCCATTTGTGTAACTATTTATGTGATTAATAATTTTTGAAAGACAAACCTAAAGTTAATTATCATATCGCGGTATGGGGATTTTCTCCCTTTTTGAATAGGGGAAATTTCTGTGTCCTAAAAATGTATAGTATTGATAATAAGCGGTTTATATAGAGAATAAGAGGGTTGCCAGAGGTTACTATATTATTTAACACAAAAAACTTGTTTTTTTATAAAATCGTTTTCTTTAATTTGTTGTTTTTCAGGATGTTCTGAGGTTTTTGAGTGAGGTGTTTTTATAAATGAACGATCATAAAAAAAACAGCCATTTTAATAGGGCTGTTTTTTCTTTCGTATTGTTGATAGCTTAGTGCTAATTTTAAGTCAGAGATCCTGTAATCCTTTTAAACACTGTGTACCAATTATTAGGAACGTCAATTAATTAGAACCATAATTATAGAAATTCTTTTTTAAGACTTTGTCATTATGATCAGTTACATAATCTAATCTGTTGAAGCTATCATATTTATATTTTATTTCCTCTTGTCTGTTGTTAATTTTTTCAATTATTTTACCTTCTCCATCATATAGATTGGTTTCAATCATACAATTAGGCAATCGATCATATAATTTCAATAATTCTGTTTTTAAACTTGTATTGTTTAAATTTTGCAATGTACTCAATGAAACATCCAAGTTATGTATAACATCATCATACCTCACATTCGACAAGGAATATATTGGGTATCTATGATTATAACCGTATACAACAGAATTGTACTGAAATTTACCATTATGAGATTCTAATATTTGGCCAAATTGGCTCATTTTCGATACCTTATATGACAGCCTTAAGTTAGAAGTAGAAGTTCCTGACCAAATTTCTGAGGCATATATTTTATTGCTTATATTTTTTGTCCAATGTGTTCTCTTAATAGAAGTTGTTCTATTGTCTATTTTTCTAACGATTTCATATGGGTGAGTAACGAAATTAAATTCCTCCATAAATGGATATTGCTCGTAAGCGTATTTTGTAATTACTTCTTCAGTTTCCCCTTTACTATTGGTGCGCTTTACATTAGTTCGAAGAATATATGGTTTTAAAGTATAAATATTTTCTACCGAATTTCTTAAAGTCTTACCATTTAAGTATGTATGGTTTAATTGTTTTGTTAGCTTTATAGTATATCCTTTTGATAACTCATCAAACTTAGTCCATGTATTTATTTTAAGACTTACACTTGAGTTCGCCGTGTTTCGAATTCTTTCTTGTAATAGTAACCCGGCCATTTGAAGATCATTAGCCCCATTATTGTATTTTTTTTCTATTTTACCAATAGAAGTTGATCCGTAACCTTTATTTTCAATGGTTACATCACCATAAAAAGTAGCAGTATTATCGGGATCACTATTTGGATCATCATAGGCATAAGATATCTTTCTTATTTCTCCATTATCATCATTTATATCTATTCTGCTTACCACAATATTTCTTACAGCATTATTAACTTTATTATCTATAATTCTATATAAGTATCGATTATTAAATGTTCGAATCCACATGGACTTTGGACTCATAAATGGTGTTCTTCCTGCAAAAGGTGTTGGTCCACTCAAATGATATTTTTTGCCAAGATTTATAGTTTTAATATCATTATTTGTCATATCTACATATTGAAACGTTCCTGTTCTATCCGAGATAGGAGATAATGGGCCTAATTCCATAAAAGCATGATTATATCCATCGGTATACGTAAATTTATTATCTGATGATAACGTATGATCATAAATTGGTGTAAGGGAAGTATTAGAAAATTTATATATTTTATTATTGGCAATTAGAAAATCTTTTGTTATTCCGGAAGTTTTATCAGGAGAAGGTACTCTAGTAGTTAAGGTATTATTAATAATCCAATTATCCGAATTTGCATTGTACTTTGCATACCCTATGTAATAATTAGAGCCAGAAAAGTTTTCAAAAGTCATAATATCGTCACCATATGAAGGGCGTCCTGAACCACCTGAAAAAGAAAAGTTTTGAATATTCCAGGATGCTCCATTATATCGGGAGAACTTAATAGGTTTTTGAGTATAATCTTCTTGTAACACAAACATACCACTGTACGTTGGTACGATTGGAAATTTATCATTTTGAGATCCCAATGAGGCATCTAAAGATTTAAGATTATATTCTTTATCCCAATTCATAAAAAACTCTGCATTATGATCGGCCACAAATGCGCTCATCGCATTATCTGGATAAAAGTAACTAGCCTTTTCAATGTTGTTAGTGTGTGGATTAATTATTGCTGACCATGATTTACTAACCCATTGATTTTGGTTATTTAAATAATGGATATAATAATAATCTTTATGTCTTTTACCTGTTATGAAATCTCTATGATTAGCTCCTATTCCTACATTTCTGTCATCCACAGTTAAAATAAAGTTATTGCTTGCTCCATGATAATAATAAGATAGTACACCACCATTTTGGGGATGAACTCTATCTCTAATCCATTTTGTTCCATCCCAAGCGAAAGTATGTAAATTTGAACGAGCTCCATCACTTACAGCCACAAATCTATCACCCGATAAAAATGCTGTTTTATAATTTGAACCAAGAGTATTTGGTAAAGCTAAAATAAGATCATCATAATGCTCGTGATTCCAACTTACTTTATTTGAATTTAGATGGAAAAGATCTACTCGACTTTTCAAATTACCTCCTTGAACGTAGAGAAAACCATAGAAATCCTTACCAAAAACTGTATGAAAATTCTCTAACCAATTTCTTCCATTAGGGTAATCATCTGCAATTAAATAGGGTAATGTAAAAGCACTTTGTTCCCAGCTCTGTCCATTCCACCAATTTCTAATTACTCTGAATCTATATTTACCACCACTAATTGGGTTTTTAGATTTAAGCAACATAATGGCATAATTATCTTTTGTAGCGATTGAGTAAAAATTATAATCATTGTTTGTAGGAATACTTCCTGTAAAATTGTTTGCTGTATTATTAAATAGAAGTTTGTTTTCGTAAGTGTACGTTACAGATCCACCCATGGGATAGGTAACTTTTTGAATACCACCTTTAAATGGTCCATTCATATAATAATCGAAGCTCTGAGCAGGTAATAAGTTACCGTTTTTATCTTCTTGAAAAATATTCTTTAAGTACCTTTTTTTATCACTGGAAGAGCTATTATTTACCAAAGTATAATCGAAACTGTAGCTAAATATAATTTCATTATTACTATTGTAATTAATTATCCTATCTAAATATTTTTTTTCATATCGCTCTTGATATCCATCTGGCTCTGCTTGTTCTGCATGTGGTTCATAATATTCATTTAAATTTTTGTCATTATAAGAGAATTGAATATGCTCTCCTGTAGACGAAATAATTTTATTAAGATAAGAAGCTTCAGTTTGAGATATTCCTCCAATCGTGCTTTCTTGTTTTTCATATTCAAATTGAATGTTATTATTCCATTGATCTCGCATGGTCGATAAGTTCCAGACAATAGTTTCTTTTGTACCTCCTGGTTTATTAGAATTTCCAATCCAGTTACCCCAAGCGACCATGTTTTCTCTTGAGTTTTGTGTTTGACCATATAAATAATCAATTCCCTGATCATTGGTTACCATCCAGTAATCCAAAGGAGTTTCTGTAAGAACACCGTTAACTTGTTCTCTTAAACTTTTGTAATATTTAATTTTCCAAGGTACATAGACATCGGTTTGAAACTCCCAAATCGTTTCTCCAGTTTGAAAATTGCCGGGTTCTGTTCTTTTAATACAATGTAGTTTAGTATTGTTTACCCCATCTTGTAGATAAAATTCATCATCTTCTCTTGTTGCCGTGTTTTTATGATCAACAACTATTTTTGGAATATGAAGATTAAAACCAACCCCCACAACACTAGTAGTTGCAAATTTATTGGTATATGAGCCTATATCAAAAGATGATTGCCCATTATAGGTTAAGGGTACGTTATAGGATACAGTTCTTGCATTAATAGAAGCTAATGGCACAGAAAAAGTAACTTTTCCCGTAGGCTCATTAATAGAACTTTGTACCCATCCTTCTATATTTTGTCCGGCATTAAAATCTCCTTGTTGTGGAGCTACTATGTCTACAGGTTCTTGGGTATAGCCATGAATGCCTATTATAGTTACTAGTAACGTTATTATTTTTTTCATTTTTGTTGATTTCTTATTTTATTTAGTTTTATCTACTAATCCCACAGTAGATACATAATAGTCTCTAAAGAGAACATAAAGCATCTTTCCTTTGTAATTTTGGTCTACAGGTGTTAAAACTTTATCAACCACCTTAGTAAATTCATTAAATTCTAGCTCCCATAAATCCTCTCTTATTAGATAAAAGAAAGTCCCTATATAATGAATAGATGTAATTTTCTTTTCTTTAGTTTTTATCATCCAAGGGAAATCATCTATACCTAAATATTCATTTTCTGACTTTTCATTAGGAGAAACTAAACCTCTCTTTAGTTTAGGAACAATAGAATCACCTAGTTTAAAATCTTGATTATCAAAAGATTCGTCCCAGGCCCAAAATTTACTTGCTAATTTACTCATATTTACTATTTCTAATAATCCAACCCATTTTTCCATGCTTCATACCCATCACCTGTTTTGATCGCATCTTTAGTATATAGTTGGGAGTCAAAGCCTTTTTTATAATTTATATTATAATCTAAAAGGCTTTGTTCATGAGCTTCCTTATAACTTTTGCCATGGTTATTCATAAGATAATTTTCTCTAATCTCATGTGTGTAAAAATTGAGATCTTGTTTGGTTGGTGTCAATTCTCCTTTAATAATTTGTTCCAAACGTCTTATCATAACTTCATTTGCATAGTCAAAATCTAGTTCACTTCTCGAAAGATGATTTCTAATAATCCTTAAACCTTCAGGAGTAATTTCAACTTTATCTAACCCCAGAGGCTTTCCGGAAATTGGATCTATATTGTTGAGTCTAGCATTTATATAACTTACTCCTACACCAGTTCCAAACCCTATTACAGCTCCAGATTTTAGACCATCTATACCTGCTTCAAATCCTCCATCCAGGCTTCCTGTAGATATTACTCCACCTACAAATCCTCCGGCATAACCACCAGCAGCACCACCAACTGTTCCATTAATACCTCCGGCAAGAACCGGACTTGTAATTTTAAGGTTATTAATTATCGGAGTGCTTAATGTATTTGTCGCCCATGTAGATGCAATAGAGGAAGCGCCCCCAGCTAAACCTCCTATAAACGCACTTTGGCCAACAGAATTCCACTCGACATCGCTTAATCCAACTCCATTACCAGTTTGCGCAACTACATTATTGGTGGCCGATGTTAGAGCTCCTGTTCCTACACCTATAGCAGCAATAGCACCTGCACCACAACCACCGCAAGCTGCCGTTAGGCCTCCTGCCAAAGCTCCTGTACCAAATACTGCCAGTCCTTCTCCAAAGTTATCAATATTATCCCAGTTCATCGCAAGATTAATCGCTCCACCAACCACGGCACCTATGGCAATATGTACCCATTGCCCATCTGGATCTATAGTAATGATATAATTATTACCTAAAGCTAGATACGGACTGTTGTATTGGTTAAGAGGATCTGTATTGAACCATCTACCTACGGTAGGATCGTACATACGAGCTCCAAAATCATATAGTTGCAAACCATTTTCTAATTGCAGCTCTTTTCCCTGAAATTTGTAATTGTAGTTAGAGGCTATAGATCGATTAAATTCTCCACTTTGGATACCCCCCATAGGATAATAATCGCTATTGGACAAAATTTCATCAGTACTAATAGTGCCATTGTTATTTGTATCACTATAGGTTACTCTATTATTACCTAGATGATCAGAGATTACATAGACATATTTATAGGTATTCGTACTTTCATCTAGATAAACATACCCTTCAGAGGTTCCGAAGTATTGTAATTTTCCTTTTAAATATTGAAAACTCCCTAAATAATTGGTAATATCCGGAGACCCTCCGGCACTATTGGTTTTGGATAATTTCTGTCCAGTTGCATCATAGGCAAAATATATTTTTTTTCCGTTAGAGAAGTCTACTTGTGATACAAGATCTAAATGATTATAATGAATTTTATCTATCCCTTTATTTTTATCTTTAACCAGGTTCCCGTTATCATCATATTCATAATCATTTCCTACATTATTTTTATCAATAAAACCAACAAAAGGCTTCGCGATATCTTTTATTCCTAATAATCTATTACCATTATCGTATGAGTAACTTAAGGCATCAATCATAGTTGGGGCAGAGGTGAAAGGATCGACCCCTTTTCTGTTTACTCCTAGTATATTTCCATTTTCATCATAACCAGATACACTCATACCGTATAAGCCGACAGATTCGTTCAAGCCATTTCCGCGAGCGTATTCAGATATTTTTATTCTATTAAGCTTATCGTATTGATAGGTGTATGTCTTTTTCTGGTTGTCAAATTTTGATTTCCATATATTTTGTGAAATATTTCCATTGTATAAACTAGACACATTGTTTCCACCTTCAGAAGCTTCATTATAATTCAATTTATAAGCAAACAAATTTGAACCAATGTTATCTACATCGTTTATTTCTTTTAGCCATCCCCGAATGTTATATTTGTAGGATATGTTTTGTAAACCACCACTAGGACTAGTACCTCCTATGATTTTATTATTTAGGTTACCTAACTCATCATAACTATATGTAGATAAATGTTCTTCTGCTTGGTTATTTATTTTTTGATATTGAGATGTTAATCGTTCTGCATTATCATATTCATATCTTTCTAGTATTCTTAGATCATTGGAACGAGATGTTCTTTTGTGTGAGGTTATTCTATGCTCAACTTTTCCTCTAAAATCTAGTTTGATATCGGTTGTTGTAAACCCACCTAAATAATTTTTTTGATAATTCTTAATTATCCTTCCCTTATGATCATAAAAATTATAGGTTTTGGTCCAAGAGTTTGAATTAATAGTTTTTGTCCATGTAGAAGTCGGTAAACTATGAGTTTTGGTAGTAACTATCTGCCCTTCAATTGTTGTAGGGATATTGGGTTTATTTGGATCACTGAAATTGTAATCATCAAAATAATTAACAGATAATAGTTCAGTAAATCCATCTATTGGAAAAGCATTATTTGAATAATTAAGTGCAGTCCCTAAAATAGAAATAGTACCTGGAATTCTATCTTCGGTATTAGATTTGTTAGCAGAATTATTGATAAAGGTATCTACCTCATACTGTAATTCATATCGTGATTTGTTACTTTGATACTTTCCTGTATAAATAACTCTTCCAAAAGAATCATATTTAGTGAACAACCATTCATTATCTTTTTTTAGATTAGCATCTTGAACTAAAACAGGGCGATCTAATTGATCATAAATCACATACTCCCAATCTTTTCCTGGTGTTTTTTGTTCGATTTGACGATTGTAACGGTCATATTTATATTGGAAACATAGTTGATCTAAGACGTCAGGATCAATTTTTGATAAGTCATTTTGGAAATCAACGGAAAATGTATGATTTATTGAGCTTACCAAACCTGTCCCGGTGATATAAAGATATCCGTCTTTTATTTCAAGATTATAACTCGGTATATTTGCTGTATCGGTAGTACCAATATACATATCTGGTAGGTTGACTCTGGCCCCATACCTGCCTGTTCTTAAGTTCTGCAGGGGGTTGAGTGTCATACTAAAAACAATAGAAACTTTTCCATCAAGATGTCTAAAGCTCACTCCTCCAGAGCCTGTAGCGTCCCTAGATGTTCTAAAGTCTAACCAACTGATCTGTTGATCAAAATCAGGATAAGAAAAAGGAATGGGAGAAATTGAAGATGCTTTAGGCGTAATAATGTATGTTATTCGACCTAAATCATCGAATACATAATTTTTTGTTAATTTTCGAATATTACCATTCTCAGAAGTATCGTACTGTATTTCAGAAACTTTTCGACCATTTTTATCAGAAAATATTTCAGTAGTATTTAGTCTACCATTTGATGGTTGCCAATTTTCATTTTTAATAGTAATTTTTGTTAACTCATTGGCGTCGTAATAAGATTCTACAAAACTTCCGTCATCATTAATGTCATATTTTTTTACTTCAATCGAAGTATTTGTGTCATATCCTTGTTTTATAGTATGATCGTTATCACTGATATAAGATAATTGCCAATCATTACCGGGGCTTGCAGATTCTAATATCCTGCTTAACGGAGAATTATCAAACCGTTGTTGCGCAAATGGATTCGTATCACCATACTTATTTCGATAATAGGCATTAGTTTCTAATACCACATTAGACATAAAATCTCCTGTATCCTGATTAGCAGGCAGAGGCAGATATGTTTTTTCTGTTCTTCCAAATTGATCATACTCATAATGTTGTACAATATCTTTACCATTAGGACTTTGGCCAATAGCATTTGATTGAATAGGTCTTCCTAAACCATCATAATAGGTAATACTTCTGAAAACCGATTCACTAATGAGTGATGGATCGTTGATTTTTAGAGTAACATTGGGTGTTAAAAAAGCACCGGGTGCTAATTTTATGGATTGCGATACTATAAAGTTTTTATTACTCTCAGGAGTTGTGATAGTAATATTTTCGCTTGTTGGTGAAGAAACGCTGACTAATCCGTTTACTTCATCGATGTCCATGGCAACCTTAGGCGTGATTGACATGGTGAAATTTTGATCTAATGACTGCGCATTTGTATGGATAGCCATTAGAGTTACTATTATAAAAAGTAGCTTTTTCATAAATTAAGTGTCATTTAGTTCTTTAATAACAAAGTCTCAAGTTTTGCTAAACGATTTTCCAGGTGTTGACTACTTGCTTTTTGTGCCTTGTTTTCTAATCGCAATGTTTCAATTTCTTTCTCTTGAGCAATAGTATAAAGGGTGAGTTCTTCTATTTTTTCAAGGAGTTTTTTATTCATTTCTCCTAATTGAACTCCGTTTTCTTCCACTTTTTTTGCAGATGGGATATTGATCAAATGACCTTTTTCTTTGATATGCTGTTCCACTTGGGATAGGCTAGGTAAGGAGTAGTTTTCTTCAAAAACATAATCTGGCCAGCCGATGAGGTCTACAGTTACTTCTTTGGCATGAATATTACCATTAACAGCAAGCTTAGCATCTGGAGTAAGCGTTCCTATCCCCACATTTCCGGTATTGGTTATCGTCATACGCTCTTTTTGTGGATTTCCTGCAACATTCCAATGACCTGTAGCAAATGTAATTCCTGTATTACCTGGGTTTGTGATATAGAAATCACCATTATAAGAAACCGCTCTCATTACAATACTTCCTTTTTTGGCAAACTTTGAATAGCATCCATCACAAAATGCAGGAGCGATATCAACCCATGAACCATATCCTGGTATAGTAGAATGTAATGTAAAATTAGGTTTTTCACCTTTTACCATAATTCCACCATCTCTAATGTCTAACTTTCTCTCTGGAGTATTTGTACTAATCCCTACATTACCATTTTCGTCCAATATTCTGAGTTGTTCAGTTCCTTTGGTTTTAAATACCAAATCATTATCATAAGAAGAAAAAGCATTAGTAGTGGTATAAATATCTTTGTTAAAAATAATTTTTGGTCGATCAGTATAGATATGCGCCCAGCTTGTATTAGTAGCTCCAAGATCCAATGTGCCACTAGAGGTTTTTACTCTTAATGCACCACTTGATAAATTACCACTAATACTTCCCGCTATTTTAAAATCTCCCAAAGTATTCAAAGCTGCAATAGGAGTTTTCCCAATTACTCCCCAGGTCCAACCTCTTCCGGCGGTATTACTCATATTCATTTTAATACTATAATCGGTTACAGGTCCAAACTTATATTCGGCTGCATTACCCATATGTATTTTATAGTTATCACTGCTCCAAAATCGTAAACCGTTTCCATTACCAGCGGTAACATTATATTGTGTTTGTTGGGAGAAACCTAAATAGGTTATAGAACAAATTAAAACGAATAGTATTTGATTTTTCATTTTGCTAAATTGATTTTATGATGATTGAAATAAATATAAATTTTAGTATGATCTACACGTACCATATATTGACAATGATAGTTGATGTAGTAAAAACGTAAGTTCTGGATCTTCCACTTTATGAAGATCCAGAACTTATTTTTTCAGCTTTTTGTATTGATTTGGTGTTTGATCAGTGCTTTTTTTGAAGGCCGAATAGAAATTAGATTTGGAGGTAAAACCACATTCTAAACCAATAGATTCTATAGTGTAATGATTATACTGATCGTTTAAGAGCATTTTTTTTGAAGCTTCAATTCTTAGTCCATTGATGTAGTCATTAAAGCTTTTTTCTGCATGTGTATTTATGAGTTGAGAAATATAATTCTTACTCATATCAAAATGTAAAGCGATACAATTC
Source organism: uncultured Aquimarina sp. (assembly GCA_947497175.1). Classification (GTDB taxonomy): domain Bacteria; phylum Bacteroidota; class Bacteroidia; order Flavobacteriales; family Flavobacteriaceae; genus Aquimarina. The sequence goes on from CANMFM010000007.1 coordinate 25,520, forward strand.
AGGCTTATATTTGGCGATAAATACTTTTTATTTGTAACGATATACTGGTTGATTTTTGAGTAGGTAGTGTATCCTATTTTTTTCTGAATTTTCTTTTTACTCGAGTTTTCTAATTCACGATGACCTGCTGATCTATGAATCCCCACATAACCAATCCAATAAATACCTGTAGAAAGTAATGAAAAAATGATAACGGCATAATAATATTCTTGTATCAGGGTTAGAATACCTATAAGGATCACAACCAGTATTGTCGAGGTAATATTTTTTATTGTTTTTGATGCATGATACGTTGTTGAAAATAAGTGGTTTAAAGCAGCGTTACGTGCCATAAAAATGAATGCTTGTTTTCTCATAAGTGTGAAGTATTAGTTGGTTGTTTATTAATTGATGCAAAACAAAAAATACATAACAACATTTCTTAGCACTAATCTTGTAGTAGCGCTTCAAAAGCATTTAGCAGATACCTATAGCGCACCGAAAATTGAATATCCTCAGTTTGTTTTTAACTTTTTATTGTATTTTGGCATTTCATTTGTAAACCCCAAAAAAAGAGAGTGTTCTCTTTTGTCTATTTTCACACGTGGATAGTACTGATATAACATATATTATAGAATGTGCACAGAAAGGAAACGAGCTCCCGTTTACTACATTTTTTGACCATACGTTTCAGAAATTAAAATCTAAATTATTTTCGCTTACCAAATCGAAGGATGATTCTCAAGAGATTTTTATACTATCCATGCAAAAATTTTGGGAACGTTTTGTTATTAATCAAGAAGCTCCCCCTCATAATAGTATAGGATATGTTTTTATGATGTGTAAAAATGTTTGGTTGATGCAAAAAAGAAATAAGGCCAATGCTGTGGTATTTATAGAAGATAGCCCTTGTGATCAACAAAAAAACGGTACATCTAATTCAATTGAAGATGCAATAGCTAAAGAAGATGAAGAATTACTAAAACATAAGGCATTGGAAGAGGCTCTCAACTCCTTGTCTAGCAAGTGTAAAATTCTTATAGAGAATGAATTAAATAGAGATCAGCGGTTAAAGGATTTACAGGAAGAATTAGGATATTCTAATTATCAAGCATTAGTGCAAGCCAAGTACAATTGTAAAAAGAGACTGGTAAAAAAGGTATATGAAGTCATAGAAAAATTACAAGAAAATCAAAAGGAAAAGATGTGAGCGATACAGATAAAGATATTGAATATATTGAAAAGTTTCTGAATCTAGAGCTTTCTGATACGGAGTTATCAGAATTTGAAGCTAGGTTAGAAAACGAACCAGCATTTGCTCAAAAACTGAACAACTATAAATTGAGTGTAGATTTGGTAGAACAAAAGTACACTTCAGATTCAGAAAACGCGCGTGTAGAACAATGGCGTACCATTATAAAAGAAGAAAAAGATAGCAAGGTTATCACCTTCTCTTGGAAATGGATTGCGGGGATAGCGGCAAGTGTTTTGGTACTCTTTTTTGGTTGGCGGTATACAAACAATATGAATTCACAAGATTTGGCAGAGATTACACGAGAGTCATGGGATAAAAAAAATGGATTAGATTATCGTATGATGAGAACTACAGATCGCGATTCATTACAACAAATAATTTTAAGTGCTTTTGATGCATACGAACAAGAAAAGTATAAAGATGCAATCGCTATTTTAGAACCTTTTGTATCTACTACCTTATATTATGAAGACGCCCTGTTAATACGTGGTCTGTCACAATACAGAATAGGAAACAGTACGAATGCTTTAAAAACTCTAGAAACTCTTTCTGAGTTTCCAACAGGTAAGAAGGCAAAGGTTGCGTTATGGTATCAAGGGCTTATTTACCTGGACCTTGGTGATAAGAAAGCAGCCAAAAAATTCTTATTACTGCCTAGCGATCAAAACACAGAGATAAAGCTGAAAGAGTAGTGAATTCTATAAAGTTCTTGCTAACTTACTTTATTCAAACCAATTATGACCAAAAAAGTAACCTTACCATCGGTAATTCTGTTATTCTTTATTACTTCTGTTTTTTCACAGACATTCAAAGATACTTTGGTAGCCTCAGAGTATTATAAAAAAGGAGACTCTCTTATGAGCGTTAGAAATCATACAAAATCTGTACAGTTTTTTGAAAAAGCCATGCCTATTTATAAGAAAGCCAAGGCCTGGGAAAAAGTTGCGAGTTGTTATAATAAGATTTCGGGAAATCAATGGAAAAATTCAGATTATGAAGAATCAATGACGAGTGCCCAAAAGGCTCTGGACATTAGTCATACATATCTTATCCAAGGCAATACCGAAGAATCAGAAGCATATGACAATTTAGGGAAGTGTTACGAGAAAACTGCGGTATACGATAAGTCACTTACAAATTATCTTAAGGCTCTTGAAATAAGAAAAAAATTGTATAAAGAACCACATGCAGATTTGGCGAAGAGTTATCATAATCTGGCAATATTATATTATAGAACAGATGCGTTAGATAAGACTATAGAGTATTTCAAGAAAGCGCTGGATATAAATATTAGTACCAAGGGTAAGAATTATATTCGAAATGTGGCCTCATATAATAACCTTGCAATTATGAACAGCCAACTTGGGAATTATGATAAAGGAATAGAATACTGCCAAAGAGCATTGGCTATTCTTAATACACAACAAGAACAAGACTACTTATATCTTAGTGGTGTATATAATACTATTTCTGGTCTTTATAATAAACTAGGTAACTTGAATACGGCTCTTGAGTATGGAAAAAAGTCACTTGAAATAAGAGAAAACCAATTTCCGGGTCATCCTAAATTAGCTTTAAGTTATACGGTATACGGAAATTTGTTAGCAGAAAAAAAGGAATATACTAAAGCTTTAGAATATATGGAAAAAGCAGAGGTAATTTATGAAAATACGTTAGGAAAAGACCACCCTCTTACGGCAGAAGTGTATACTTTTAAAGGAAATATTTTTACAGAACTAAAAGAATTCTCTACGGCAATACAATATTTAAAATCTGCTCTGGAAATTGAAAAAACAAGTTTTGGGGAAGATCATGGTGCTACGATTTCATCTTATGAAAACATAGGAGTTGCTTACCAGAAAATGGGAGATTTCACTTTATCCTTAGAATATTATCAAAAGGCTCTTAATTTGTATACAGAACTTTTGGGAAATCAACACCCCAAAGTGGCTATGATGCTTAACCATATTGGTGCGTTGTATTTAGAGCAACAGAAAATAGATACTTCTCTAGCGTATTATCTTAGAGCAGAAAAAATAAGTACTTCAACTAGTTCTAAAACCATTACAATAAAGAATAGTATTCAAACAGCGTATTTAGACTCAACTATACTATTAGAAACTCTTAATGGAAAAGCCAAATGCCTGACGGAAAAATTTATTCAAAATACAGGTATAGAGAATCTGGTTTTAAGCATAGCTACCTATAAAAAAATAGATACTCTAATAGCAATAGTTAGGCAATCTTTAAATAGTTATAAGGATAGAGTAGCATATGCAAAAAAGACACAAGACACGTATGCAGATGCCATTCGGGCAGCATTATTATATCTTAATAATACAGGTGAACAAAAATCTTTAGAACAAGCCATCTACTATTCAGAGAGAAGTAAAGCGAATACCCTAAAAGAGTTATTAAATGATCTTAATGCAAAAAAATATTCTGAATTACCAATAGAAGTAACAGGATTAGAAAAAAAACTAAAAATAAATCATTCTTTTTTTCAATCTAAAATTAATGAAGAATATTCTGGAAAAGATGCAGACTCTGTTATAGTAGCCAAATATGAAAGCAAATTGTTTGAAATCAAAAGAAGACAAGATTCGTTAATCAGAGTACTAGAGAAAGAATATCCAAAATACCATCAACTTAAGTATAAAAATGATATTATTTCTTTGTCTGAAATTCAGGAAAATCTAGACGACAAAACTACTGTACTAGAATTTTTTACTAACGATAGTATTACTTATGCTTTTACCATTTCAAAAAACTTAATAGCCGTTAAAGAACTTACTACAGCCAACCTGTCTAAAAAGGTTTCAAAGTTGCATGAATCAATAACTTTAAAAAATATAAATGATTACAAACAATCAGCATTTGTATTGTATCAAGAACTTATTACTCCAATAAAAGATAAACTCATAGGAGATGAGCTTATCATTATTCCTGATGGTCCATTATGGCATCTTAATTTTGAATTACTACTTACACAAAATAATGAAGCAGAGGTACGAAAAATGCCTTACCTATTACGAGATTATGCGATTTCGTACGCCAACTCTGCAAATTTGTTATTTAATCCTTTGCAAAGGGCATCCCAATTTTCAGAAATCCGTAACGAATGTCTAGCCTTTTCATTTTCAGATAGTACTCAACTCACCAGTTCCAACACTATGAGTCTAGCAACGCTAAGAGGTGCCGGAGATGACCTGCCAGGCACCCGAAAAGAGATTAGAGCAATTTCTACTCTTGTTAACGGACAATATTTTTATGGATCCGAGGCTATAGAGTCTAATTTTAAACAAAATGTAAATCAATACAGTATACTCCATTTAGCATTACATGGAGATGTAGATCATAAAAATCCACAAAATTCTAAGCTTTATTTTACAAAAAGCAAGGATACTATAGAAGATAACCTACTGTACAGCCATGAGCTTTTTGCTCTTGATATTCCTGCAGAACTGGCAGTGTTAAGCGCTTGTAATACAGGAACCGGTGCAATAGCCCGGGGAGAGGGGATTATGAGTTTGGGTAATGCATTTCAATATGCAGGTACAAAAAGTTTGCTGCTTAGCAGCTGGGAGGTTTCTGATAAAAGTGCTCCGGTACTTATCAAAAACTTCTACACGAATTTGTCTGATGGTATGAACAAATCCAAAGCGCTCCAGAAAGCCAAATTAGACTTTTTAAAAACTACTGATTTTGACCAGGTGGCTCCGTTTTATTGGGGCAGCTTTTATTTGCTGGGTAATGTTGATGCTATCGACCTGGATCGACCTCTAACTATCTATTGGTATTGGTTAGTTTTAGCTTCTATTTTAATAATTCTTATTTTCACTTTTGTTTACTACAAAAAGAGAATAAAATAATACCTCATGTTATGATCAAAAAAATACTATTTCTTTGGCTAAATTTATTCTTTCTGACCACACCTATTTTATCACAAGCTCCAAAAGATACTTTGGTTGCCTCGCAATATTATCAAAAAGGAGATTCACTTTTAATTGATAGAAAGTATAAAGAATCAATAGTGTTTTTTAAAAAAGCTTTACTCCTCTATAAAAAAGCCGACACCTGGGAAAAAGTGGCAAATTGTTATAACAAAGTATCTGAAAATCAATGGCGCACTCGAAAAATAGAAGAATCATTACGAAATGCCGGAAAAGCATTAGAGATTGGCAATGTTTATCTAAAAAAAGATAATTTAGAGGAGGCTTATGCATATTATAATATTGGGAATACGCATAAATTAGGTCAACGCTATAAAGAATCTTTATTGTATCTTAATAAGGCATTAACAATAAGGCAAAAAAAACTACCCAAAAATCATAAAGAAATTGCGAATTCTTATAATGTTATTGGTATTATTCACTATTATAAATCTGAACACTTAATAGCATTAGAGTATTATAAAAAGGCGCTTGAGATTAGATTAGAAACTTTAGGTCCTGAACATAAAGATACAGCGGCGAGTTATAATAATATTGGGACAATCTACAGATATTACGGTAAATTATTTGATGCTTTAGAGTATTATAAGCTTTTTTTAGACATAACAATCAAGCACCAAGGAAAACATCATTTTCATGTTGGTAGTGCCTATATGAATATTGGTAATATTTATGAGGGTTTAAATCAAATTGATATTGCCTTAGACTATTACAATAAGGCACTACCAATCTTTGTTCAAGAAAAACAAATGTATCCATTAGGAATTTTATATGGTGCGATTGGAAATGCTTTTGCACTTAAGGGAGAATATAATAAGGCGATATTACATCATAAAAAATCTTTAGATGTAAAAACAGAAATATTGGGAGATTCTCATGTATCTATTGCTAAAACTCTTGGAAATTTTGGTAGCATTCTTTCTATGAAAGGAGAAAAAAGAAGGGCGCTGGAATATTTGAAAAAGTCATTAAGGATGTATAAATCGATACTAGGGGGGGATCACTTTTTTGTTGGATTAAACTATAAATTAACAGGTGTTCTTTACGTGCGCATGAATGAGTACGAAACAGGAAAGAACTATCTAGAAAAATCGAAGCAAATCTTTGAAGCAAATTTTGGGAAAAATAGCAGTAACACTTCTGATATATATCAAAGTATTGCATACCTCTTATTAAAACAAAACATGTATGAAGAATCGATAAAATATTACAAAGAAAGTCTGGATATTATAAAAAACATTTATGGAGACAGGCATTTACTTACTTCAGATATTTATTATAGTATCGCTCTTATTTACCATAAGCAAAAAAAATACTCAAAGGCCATTTCTTATTTTGATAGGGCATTTTTAGCTAATCTGAAAAATAAAGATGTTGAAAATGTTGAAGACACCTTAGATGTTAATGCTTATTATGATTTAGGAATATTGCTTAAAACTCTTCACGGAAAAGCCAAAACATTACAATCACGATTTCAACAAAATAAGGATAAAGAAAATTTGGAACAAAGTATTGCTTTGTATCAACAAGCGGATCTTGTAATTAATAGCATACGGCACTCCTATCAAAATTATCAGGACAAGGTAACTTTGGCCAAAAAAGCTAAAGAAACTTATGCAGATGCTATTAATGCTCATTTATTAGTGTATGAAGAAACACAAGAGCAATCATCGTTATCACAAATGTTTTATTATATAGAAAAAAGTAAAGCTAATATCCTAAAAGAACTCCTTAATGATTCTTATGCTAAAACCTATACAGGACTACCTGATGAATTATTAGCTATAGAGAAAACATTAAAAACAAATCGAGCCTTTTACAACTCTCAAATCAATGCTGAGCAATCTAATACATTGATCGATACGCTCAAAATTAAAGAATATGAAAATGAATTGTTCGATATTAATCGAAAACAAGATTCTTTAATCAGAGTATTAGAGAAAGAATATCCAAAATACCATCAACTTAAGTATAAAAATGATATTATTTCTTTGTCTGAAATTCAGGAAAATCTAGACGACAAAACTACTGTACTAGAATTTTTTACTAACGATAGTATTACTTATGCTTTTACCATTTCAAAAAACTTAATAGCCGTTAAAGAACTTACTACAGCCAACCTGTCTAAAAAGGTTTCAAAGTTGCATGAATCAATAACTTTAAAAAATACAAATGATTACAAACAATCAGCATTTGTATTGTATCAAGAACTTATTACTCCAATAAAAGATAAACTCATAGGAGATGAGCTTATCATTATTCCTGATGGTCCGTTATGGCATCTTAATTTTGAATTACTACTTACACAAAATAATGAAACAGAGGTACGAAAAATGCCATACCTATTACGAGATTATGCGATTTCGTACGCCAACTCTGCAAATTTGTTGTTTAATCCTTTGCAAAGGGCATCCCAATTTTCAGAAATCCGTAACGAATGTCTAGCCTTTTCATTTTCAGATAGTACTCAACTCACCAGTTCCAATACTATGAGTCTAGCGACGCTAAGAGGTGCCGGAGATGACCTGCCAGGCACCCGAAAAGAGATTAGAGCAATTTCTACTCTTGTTAACGGACAATATTTTTATGGATCCGAGGCTATAGAGTCTAATTTTAAACAAAATGTAAATCAATACAGTATACTCCATTTAGCATTACATGGAGATGTAGATCATAAAAATCCACAAAATTCTAAGCTTTATTTTACAAAAAGCAAGGATACTATAGAAGATAACCTACTGTACAGCCATGAGCTTTTTGCTCTTGATATTCCTGCAGAACTGGCAGTGTTAAGCGCTTGTAATACAGGAACCGGCGCAATAGCCCGGGGAGAGGGGATTATGAGTTTGGGTAATGCATTTCAATATGCAGGTACAAAAAGTTTGCTGCTTAGCAGCTGGGAGGTTTCTGATAAAAGTGCTCCGGTACTTATCAAAAACTTCTACACGAATTTGTCTGATGGTATGAACAAATCCAAAGCGCTCCAGAAAGCCAAATTAGACTTTTTAAAAACTACTGATTTTGACCAGGTAGCTCCGTTTTATTGGGGCAGCTTTTATTTACTGGGTAATGTTGATGCTATCGACCTGGATCGACCTCTAACCACCTATTGGTATTGGGTGGTTATAGTATGTGTTTTACTACTATTTACTTTAACTTATGTGTTCTACAGAAAAAGATCACAATAATACCTCTTGTTAGGATAGGGTACGGTTAGTTTTTTTGTATTGCGAAGGAGTAGATCCAGTAAATTTTTTAAACATGGTATAAAAATTTGACTTAGACTTAAACCCACATTCTATACCGATAGAATCGATACTGTAATTATTGTATCTAGTGTCAACCAACATTTTTTTTGAATCTTCAATTCTAAGTTCATTAATATAATCATTAAAATTCTTTTGGGTATGAATGTTAATGAGCTGTGATAGATAACCTCCACTAATTTTAAACTGTTCTGCGATAGCAATTAGGTTTACTTCTGATGATAAGTACTTTTTTTCTGAGGTTATATATGCATTGATTTTAAAAAATGTATCATATCCTATTTTTTTTGGGTGTGGTTGATTTTGTAATTTCACTAAGTTTTTATGAGATGATGATCTATTAATCCCTACATAACCCACCCAATAAATCCATAAGGATAATGAAATGAAAAAGGGGTACCCATAAAACGATTGTTTCATATCTAATACGACTCCTATTATAGCTGATACTGTACCTAAAGTAACAATACCGATACCGATAAAAATCAGGTTTTTCAACCAGGTAGTTTCTTCTTTAACTTTATTGATGATACCTGTATAATTTTTTTCATAGGAGTGAATCATTTTATACATCAAGTAAATTATCGTAGGGATGTATATAAATGATGCTACGTTGGTATATAAGAACAATCCTCGCTCATAATAATTAGAAATTTGATGATTTGTATCTACTTGCATTTGATAAAATAACTGTATTAAATGTGTACTAGTTATTAAAAAGAAGGGGGCAATAAGAAATATGAGCTTCTTTTTACTAACAGCAGTATTATTTAAAAAATAATATGCAAATAAATAGAACATAGGTGCAACTAACCATTGCCATGGTATATAAGCTCTTTTGATTATTGATATGTCAGAAAAATAGTGAACATCGATGAGCATATGCTGAATGTTGCTAATCGATAGAAAAAAAATAGTCAAGCCTAAAAAGGTACTACTTTTAGATCGATATTTTTTTACTGAAAAAACTATCAGACTAAAAATTATACCCTGAATGGAACCAAATAAAATGAGTAATTGAAAAAAATCATAGTTGAGGGTCTCCAAAAAAAAGATGTTAGTTATAATAAATAGTGTCGTTTTTTATTCAAAATACAAACAAAAATAAACTTTGAATTATATTTAAGTTCTTTTCTTTTCGACGCAAGTATACAATGAAAACTTGTGAACTAAGAATTTAATCTGCCTTTTTATGAATAATATATAATAACGTCATAAAAGTTAATGTATTAAAAAACAGATACCCATTTTAGGAATGATTTTTATAAATACGATTGATTAATAAGAGTCTAAGAATACAAAACTCCAGGATGTCCTGGAGTTTTGTATTTAATAATCATTAGTAATATTGGTATTCGTTTATTTTGGAAACAAACTCTTGTCAATATTTGGAATCACTTTAAGCGCATTTTTGAAGTATATTTTCTTTAAGATCTCATCATCTAAATCTAATCCATACATTTTCCAGAAAGCATGATAGCGTTTGTAGTAGGGAAAATATTCGTCATCTGATTCTAAAACTCTGAAGTACGTATAATATTCTTTGGGATTCCAGGAGTCTTTACCAAACATGACACGATCCTGATATTTGTTTAAAAAGGCTTTAGCATTTCGGGGTTGTCTTCCTAACTCTGCAATCACCGCACCTATTTCAGTATACATATTAGGCATCTGATCCATTAATTCGGCTAGTTTTGCCAGATTATTACCGTACCAACCTAGATGTGCATTAATAAAGGTAGTGTTTTGATGTTTTTTGAAGATATTGTGTTGTTCTTGTATAATGGTCTCCCAGGATCCTGTTACCTTTGCATCTCTTTTTCTGCGAGATTTTAGTTTAAGTTCTAACCATCGTTCGTTTGTATTGTCATGGGGATCCCAGAATGATTTGGGATCAGCGGCATGAATAAGTACAGGAATACCCAGCGCTCCACATTTTTCCCAAACCGGACCAATACGTGGATCATCTATTTTGATACGATTCCCTTTACTGTCTTTATTATCCATACCCTGGCTTTTGTATATTTTAAGTCCATTGGCACCTAAGGCGACATCTTTTTCTATTTGTGCAACGGTTTTTTCGGTCCAATCGGGTTCGTCTATTCCAGTAAGGCTTATGTTTGTAAAAACTATAAAACGATTTGGATGATTTGCTTTTACATTTTTCAGGGATTTAACAAGATGTTCCTCAGATCCACGGCCTCTACCAGATAAGTTTACCATCACCGCCATATTTAGTTTATCCATCTCGGTGACTACTTCTTGTAAGTTTTGAGTCGGCATTCTAAATTGATGATTGTGTACATCGATAAATGGAAATTTAGCTTTTTTAACCTCCGTTTCGGGAACTACCAGAGTAGAAGGAGGGTCATACGCTTCAAATTCCATCTTTTGCGCTTGTAAGGATGTAATGGATAAGATAAAAAGTAGAACAATACTGTTGTAGAGTTTCATAACGATGTGATTGATTTTGATTGTGAAGTAATAAATATAAAATAAATGTTGTCTTTTGAACGAAGGCTTAACAAGACTTTAGAATCTATAAACATTAAGAATTGCGTTAGGGATAGCAATGTAAATCCCGCAGTATTCTCTTTGTTTAGGTGTTTTAATGAATTTGAACAGGAAATAATAAAAAGAGAATACGAGGAATTGCAATGAATAGCCCGCTCGAACGCCCAAATTGAAATATATCATAAAATCCCGCTACCATGTATCTTGGGTAGCAGGATTTTAATTAATCAACCAACAACTAAATCTATATTTTAATCATCATCATCATCATCATCATCATCATCATCGTCATTATGATATTTCTTCGTTCTTTTTCTGTTTTTGTACTGATGGCCGTGATTATTGTAATTATGTCTCTTATGTTTTGACTTCCAATTTTTATTGTAGTAAGGATCATGAGTGATAGAACAACCGGTAGCTCCGCAATATCCACATCCGTGGTTATGAACATTTCCTTCTACAAATTTAATTCTACCGTATCGATTATAGTACATATGTAAACCTCCGACCTGGTATATGAGTCCTTTTCTGTTATATCTCAAATAAATACCACCTATTCTGCGTACTCTATCATATCGGTCATACATAATAAAGTTAGGCCCAACTTTTTTTAGTCTGCCGTAGTAATCATATTTAATTCCTCTATGGTTATAGTATGATCTGTTATAATATTCATACGACCCAGGAGTATTTAATCGATTGTTATTCCAGTGTGTACGTTTAGATCTTACTCCGCGACGAAGAATTTTGAAATCTATTCTCCCATCTGGATAGACAAAAAATTTAACACCATCTTGTACAAAGGCAATAGGTTGGTTGTGGTGATAGCGTTTTGTAACCCTATCATGGTGATCTAAGTGGTTGTGATTGGTTGCTCGTGCAGTTGTTCCTGTTAGCAACAAAACTGCCATAAAAAGTACCATTTTTTTCATAACTTAACTATTTTCGGGTTTGTGCCTACTCATTAGCTTTTCGGCTTCCGCTATTTGCTATATAGTGTTCCAAATGGCGTGCCAAAAAAATAGAAGAGATAAAAAACGACGGTTATCTATTTGTTTTTCAAGAACTTAATTATATCTTCGGGATCTGCTCTTTCTTTATAATCTGCATTTATAAAATCATAAATAATCATACCATTTTGATCGATTACATAGGTTGCTGCGATTGGAAGTTGTTGATTTATGTTTCCATTACTTATTTCTAAATCTATTCCAAATCCATGATATACATGAATCAAATCATCGGGTAGGGTAAAAGCAAGATTAAATGTTTTGGCTATCGTATTATCGATATCTGAAAGGACTTCAAAATTGAGGTTATTTTTTTCTGAAGTGGTTAAAGAATTATCAGGAGTTTCGGGACTAATAGCTACAAGAGTTGCTCCTAGTTTTTCGAACTCTGGTAAGGCCTGTTGCAATGCTTTTAATTCTAAATTGCAGTACGGGCACCATCCTCCTCTATAAAAGGAGAGAATAACCTTTTTATCCAATACTATCTCTTGAATCGAAATACGCTTATTAGCGGCGTTAGGAAGTGTTATTTCTGGAATGTAATCTCCTGTTTTTAGTGCTTTAGTAACAAGATTTGCTTTACGCACGGCTTGTATTCCGGCATTCATTATTTTGTGAGTGGCTTCCGGGTATTTTATTGCAGATTGTGCTGCCCTGGATTTTAAATCTGTGGTAAGAGACATTTTTTTGGTTTTAAATTTAACATCTGCTTAGCCGGAATGAATGCGTATACATTACATGTATTCGTATTAGAATAATGTTAATGTTGATAGAATCGGTTTTCTAGCGTTTAAATTTACTCTTACACAGTTTAGAGAGTTTATCTAAAGTTTTTCTTTCAAATATTGTCCGGTGTATGATTTTTTACTCTTAATCACCTCTTCTGGAGTACCTTGTGTTATAACATTTCCGCCGTTTTTACCACCTTCAGGACCAAGATCAATGATATAATCGGCACATTTTACCAAGTCAAGATTATGCTCAATGACAAGTATTGAATGTCCTTTGTTGATTAATTCGTTAAATGATTTCAGAAGCTTTTTAATGTCATGGAAATGCAATCCTGTGGTAGGTTCATCAAAGATAAAGAGAGCTTTATCTTTTGTATTTCCTTTGACCAGAAAAGAAGCAAGCTTAATCCGTTGTGCTTCTCCACCGGAAAGAGTAGAAGAACTTTGACCTAATTGCACGTATCCTAATCCAACATCTTGAAGAGGTTGAAGTTTTCTTTGAATTTTGGTTTGATTATGTTTTGTAAAGAAATCAATAGCATTATCAATTGTCATGGTAAGAATATCATGAATGCTCTTGTCATGAAATGTAACTTCGAGTACATCTTTTTTGAAACGTTTTCCGCCACACGTTTCGCACTCCAGGTGCACGTCTGCCATAAATTGCATTTCGATGGTTACTTCGCCTTCGCCTTTACACGTTTCGCATCGACCACCATCTACATTAAACGAGAAATGCTTGGATTTATAATTACGTATACCAGATAATTTTTGACTAGCAAATAAGGTGCGAATATCGTCATACGCTTTGATATACGTAACAGGATTTGAACGTGATGATCTCCCAATTGGGTTTTGATCTATAAACTCAACGTTTTTGATGTTGCTATAGTTTCCTTTAAGCTCGGTAAATTGTCCAGCTTTTTCACCATATCCACCTAATTGCTTTAATACCGAAGGATAGATAATTTTTTTAACTAACGTACTTTTACCGCTACCAGACACGCCTGTAATGGCTGTAAAAACTCCTAATGGAACTTTTACATCGATATTATTAAGATTGTTTTCTCGTGCACCAATAATTTCTAAATAATATTTTGAAGTTCTCCTGGTTTGCGGAACTTCAATTTCTAGTTGTCCATTAAGATATTTTGCAGTAAGAGATTCTGCTTTGAGGATCTTTTCAAAATTACCTGTAGCCACTACATATCCACCATATGTACCGGCTTCTGGTCCTATATCTATTATTTCGTCGGCAGCTTTCATGATATCTTCATCATGCTCTACTACAATTACAGTATTACCCAGATCCCGAAGTGATTGTAGTACCTTGATAAGTTTTTCGGTGTCTTTGGGGTGTAATCCTATACTAGGCTCATCTAATATATACATTGATCCTACCAGACTACTTCCGAGTGAGGTTGCAAGGTTAATACGCTGTGACTCTCCTCCAGAGAGTGTATTTGATTTACGGTTGAGAGTTAAGTATTCTAGTCCTACATTTTGTAAAAACTCTAATCGGCTGTTAATCTCTTTAAGAAGACGTTTTGCTATTTTCGAATCATATGTATTTAGATTGAGTTCTTTGAAAAAAACGGCAAGCTCTTGTAAAGGCATCTCAACAAGATCTGTGAGTGTAGCGTTACCCACTTTGACATAATTTGCCTCTTGTCGTAATCGCTTTCCTTTACAGGTAGTACATTTTGTTTTTCCGCGATAGCGAGAAAGCATTACACGATTTTGAATTTTATAAGCTTTCGCTTCTAACTCCTTAAAAAAGTCGTTTATTCCTTCAAAATACTCATTACCAGACCAAAGCAGTTCTTTATGTTCTTCGGATAGCTCAAAATAGGGTTTATGGATCGGAAAATCGAACTTATATGCGCTTTTAATCAATTGATCTTTGTACCAGCTCATACTATCGCCTTTCCACGGAAAAACGGCTCCTTCAAATACGCTTAATGCAGTATTTGGGATCACAAGGTCTTCATCGATACCGATTACATCACCGTAACCCTCGCATGTCGGGCACGCTCCATACGGATTATTAAAACTGAATAAATGTACGTTAGGCTCAAGAAAAGTAATTCCGTCTAGTGCGAATGTATTACTAAACTGTTGTCGACTTTGATCACCTAGTTTTTCGATACAGCAAATTCCTTTACCCTCAAAAAAAGCAGAATCTACTGCATCTGCCAACCGATTATAAAAATCCTCGTCTTCTCTTTTAACGATTCGATCAACAACCAGGTCAATGGTATCATTTTCTTTGATGGTTGCTTCTTCTATTCTGATAACCTTATCGTTTATTTTAATTCTGGCAAAACCCTGCTGTTGTAAAACGTTTAGTTTTCCTTCTATAGTTCGACCTTCTTCTATATAAATAGGAGCGAGTAGCAGTAGTTTTTCACCTTCATCAAAAGCCTTTACATATTCGATGACATCGGTGACTCTGTCTTTTTTAACTTGGTTTCCCGAAATAGGGGAGTATGTTTTACCAATGCGCGCAAAAAGTAGTTTCAGGTAGTCATATATTTCTGTAGTCGTACCCACTGTTGATCTTGGGTTCGTAGAATTTACTTTTTGTTCTATGGCTATAGCAGGTGCTATACCTTTGATATAATCTACTTTTGGTTTGTTTAAACGTCCCAAAAATTGTCTTGCATATGACGATAGACTTTCTACATACCTGCGCTGTCCTTCGGCATATAATGTATCGAAAGCTAAGCTTGATTTTCCCGATCCTGATAATCCGGTAATAACTACTAATTTATTTCTTGGGATAATGGCATCTAAATCTTTCAGGTTGTGAAGTTTAGCACCTTTGATAATAATATTATGTTTTGGATCTACACTAGTAATGTCTTGAATCATAGTAAATATGCGGTAAGAGGGCAAAGATAATGATTACTAAATAAGTATAATAATGAGTTGGTACTGAAAGTTTAGTTAAAAAAATTAACAGAAAATTGTTTGTTATTCAATGATAGTTATTATATTAGCGCCATATTATAAACCGAAATCTAAAACAACTGCCTATAGTATACCTTTACTTTTTAAGTTAAACATAGCCCGAGCCCCAAGCTTGTTGGTACTAAAATTAAGTATAGGTATGAAAGATTTCAATCTGTCAGACGCAGTTCTGGTTAATGACTACATCAAAGGTAACGAAGGTGCCTTATCTATTTTAATCGAAAGACATAAGCAACGTATTTATAGTTTTATCTATTCAAAAGTTTTTGATAGAGATATTTCTGAGGATATTTTTCAAGATACTTTTATTAAAGTTATTCGTACCCTTAAGAATGGGAAGTATAATGAAGAAGGAAAGTTTCTTCCTTGGGTGATGCGTATTGCACACAATTTGGTTATAGATCACTTTAGAAAAGGGAATCGTATGCCAAAATTTGAAGATAATGGTGAGTTTAGTATTTTCTCTGTCATTAGTGATGGTAATCTTAATGCAGAAAGAAGAATTATCAAAGATCAGGTAGAAGAGGATTTGCGAGCACTGATACAAGAATTGCCAGAAGATCAAAAAGAGGTATTAGTAATGCGTATGTACAAGGATATGAGTTTTAAAGAAATATCTGATAAAACTGGGGTTAGCATTAATACTGCATTAGGAAGAATGCGATATGCTTTGATTAACCTGAGAAAAGTAATCGAAAAAAATAATATAGTTTTAACAAATTAATAACGTATTCATATAATATAGTTTAATTTTTGCCGTTATAATTTTAAATAACCCTAATTTAAGATTATAGAATATGGCAAAATTTTACTTTAAATCTTCAGAGAAAGAAGAAACACAAAATTTAGTACCTAGAAGAAAAACTATTGATTTTCTTCTTAATTACTCAAAATCATTAACTGTTGTTGAGTATAACAATCTAAAGTTTGAAACTATTTTGAACTAAAAAAAAAGCCTATTTTTTAATAGGCTTTTTTGTTTTTTGGTACGCATTCAGAACTGTTTTTCTACCTATTGTTTTGGTAATAATATCCGTATCCAGGTCCCATCCACGGGCTGGAGAGTATTCTCTACCATACCATATGATTTGAAGATGAAGATCGTTCCATAATTCTTTTGGAAACAGGCGTTTTGCATCTTTTTCTGTTTGGGTTACATTTTTACCATTGCTAAAACCCCATCGATACATTAAACGATGAATGTGAGTATCTACAGGAAAAGCAGGTACCCCAAAAGCCTGAGACATTACTACACTCGCCGTTTTATGCCCAACAGCCGGTAAAGCTTCTAAATCTTCAAAACTTTGAGGGACCTCACCGTTATGTTTTTCTATTAAAATTTTTGATAACCCATGAATTCCTTTTGATTTCATAGGGCTTAACCCAACGGGTTTAATAATTTCTCTAATTTCTTCTACAGATAATTTAACCATGGTGTATGGGTTGTCTGCTCTCTCGAATAAAAGAGGTGTAATTTGGTTTACCCTTACGTCGGTGCTTTGTGCACTCATTAAAACAGCGATAAGCAATGTATACGGGTCTTTGTGATCTAATGGAACTGGTATTTTGGGATAAAGCTCTTGTAATGTGTTTATTGTAAAATTTATCTTTTCCTGTTTGGTCATGTTTTTTATTAGTTTATGCTAAAGTAAAAAATATTAGATTTCAATTTGACTAGAATAAACATTAAAGTTTTGATAAAAAGTAATCATAATACAGTTTTTGTTTTAATTTTACAATTAAAGATTAAACAATATATAATGACAACATTAAAAGCTGGAGACAATGCTCCTGATTTTTCGGCATTAGATCAAGATGGAAATACCATTACTCTTAATGATTACAAGGGAAAAAAACTTGTCATATTTTTCTATCCAAAAGCTAGTACTCCTGGTTGTACTGCAGAGGCATGTAATTTAAAAGATAATTATCATTCTTTTCAACAACAAGGTTATGAGATCTTGGGAGTAAGTGCTGATAGCGCAAAGCGGCAACAAAATTTTAAAAATAAATTTGAATTACCGTATCCGCTTTTGGCAGATGAGGATAAAAAAGTAATAGAAGCCTTTGGTGTTTGGGGCCCTAAAAAGTTTATGGGAAAAGAATACGACGGGATTCATCGTACTACGTTTGTGATCGACGAAAAGGGTACTATTTCTGAAGTAATCCAAAAGGTGAAAACCAAGGATCATGCAGCACAAATTTTATAATCACTAGAGTTCAGCTAATTGATTATACATAATTTATACTGTCAACTTGAGTGTAGCGTAAAAAACAATTGTTTTTTTGATTTATGATAAGATACCACACTACACTCGGGTTGACTATATTACTTATTAGAGACGGCCTTTTCGGGAGCTTTATATCCAAAAAAGTTATTTTCTTTTATCATTTCCGGGATAAGGTCTGGTAACTTTTCTTCCCAACCTGTTTGTCCATCTTGAATTTTCTGAAGTATTTTTCTCGAGAAAATATCCATTATCGTAGGATCGTAATCTGTAATGTCCACTAGTTTTCCATTATATTTAAAGAACTTGTATAGCTCTTTCATACGTGGATGTACTTTCAGGTTATCACTATTAGTTACTTCTCCGGTTTCATGATTATGCAGAGGGTAAAGATATACCTTGAGGTCCTTAAAGAACAATTTTCCAAAAGCCTCAAGAATTCCACCACTTAGATGGCGATAATATTTTTCATCAAAAATATCCACTAAATTGCTTACACCCATTGCCAAAGCCATACGTTCTTTCGTGTAATTAGAAAAATATTCTACTACGCGATAATATTCTTTAAAATTAGAAATCATAACCGTGTGCCCAAGAGAACATAGCAGTCTTGCTCTAGCCATAAAATCAGCTTCATCGATTTCTCCCTCGGCCCGTAGATTTGATAAGGTAATTTCAAAAATAACTACAGTTTTGTCTTTTCTCACCTTATTTTCATTTAAAAAGATGTTGAGAGATTTTTTATAGATATCAATATTTACCTTGGTAACCGGTCTAAAACTACCTCTAAGTGCTAATATGTTTTTCTTATATAAAATTGCAGCAGGCAGTATGTTATTACCGTCTGGGCCAAACATAACGGCTTCGGTCATTCCGTTTTTAACGAGCTGTAAACTCATCAGACGATTGTCTACTTTGGTAAATCTTGGTCCGGAAAAATTGATGGTATCGATTTCTATCTGATCTTTATCTAAATGATCATACAAATAGCGAAGTAATTTTTTTGGATTATCATATTTATAGTATGCACCATAAATAAGGTTAACACCCAAAATACCCAGAGTCATTTGTTGTAGCTTAGCATCATTCTCATGAAAACGAATGTGCAATGTAATTTCGTTATAATCTTCGTTAGGAGTTGTTTGATAACGAATGCCTACCCAACCATGTCCTTTATATTTTTTGGCAAAATCAATTGTAGCTACCGTATTGGCATAACTAAAAAACAGTTTGTTTGGATGTTTTTCTCTAGAAATTCTCTGTTCTACAAGGCCGACTTCATGTTTTAGCATTTTTTTTAACCTTGCTTCAGTTACATAGCGTTTATCGTTTTCTATTCCGTAGATAGCATCACTAAAGTCTTTATCGTAAGCACTCATTGCCTTTGCAATTGTGCCTGAAGCACCACCGGCTCTAAAAAAATTCCTAACGGTTTCTTGACCAGCACCAATCTCTGCAAAAGTTCCGTAGATATTTTGATTCAAATTAATGCGTAATGCTTTACTCTTAATCGAAGGGACAGATTCAAATTCTTTATCTCCCATTATCGTGATAGGCATAGTAAAAAGGGCTTTTTTTGTTTATCGTAAAGGTACTAATACGATAATTATTAAAAAAGTCAGAACGTAATTTTCTGCATTTAATAACTGTCAAATATAATAATTAGCATATTCATACATTTTTTGCCAAAAAAATATAATTACATTTGCTATAGCTTAACAACTATGGAAGTAATTTTTCTCGGCACCGGCACATCTCAAGGTATTCCTATTATTGGTAGTGATCATCCGGTTTGTTTAAGTAATGACCCTAAGGATAAAAGATTAAGAGTTTCTGTTCTTGTTTCGTGGGATGAGTATACTTATGTTATAGATTGTGGGCCAGATTTCAGGCAACAAATGTTATCAAATAATGTGTCTAGAATTGATGGTATAGTTTTTACTCATGAGCATGCAGATCATACTATGGGATTAGATGATATACGACCTTTCTTTTTTAGACAAGGGGATATTCCTATTTATGCACATAAGAGAGTGCTACAGGCATTAAAAACAAGATTTGATTATATATTCGCTTCAGAAAATAAATATCCCGGAGCCCCCAGTGTTATTGAGAACGAATTAAAAAATGAATCATTTAAACTTGGTAATTTAAATGTTGTTCCTATAAATACGATGCATAACAGATTACAAGTGTTTGGATTTAAATTTAAAGAATTTGCCTATTTAACGGATGTTAAGACCATTGAAGAAAAAGAAAGATCTAAATTAAAAGGAGTTAAGGTTTTAGTAGTTAATGCCTTAAGAATAGAACCGCATCATTCACATTTTAATTTAGAAGAGGCATTAGAATTTATCGCAGAAATACAGCCAGAAAGAGCCTACTTAACTCATATAAGCCATATGCTGGGGTTTCATGCTGAAGTTCAAAAAGAATTACCGACTAACGTCTTTATTGCTTACGATAACTTGAAAATAACTATTTAAAATATGAGAAGTAAGATTTTTTTATACCTATTTATTTTTACAGCATTATTTGTGCTATTTCAATTTATGAATGCTAAAAAAGCTCAGGAATCTTATGATGCCAAAATTGAAAATCTGAATAAGAGATTAAAAGAACAGGAGTCTGCTAAAAAAGACGTCATAGATTCTCTTATTGAGGTTAATATGGATCTTACTTACTTTACATTAGAAAGTAATGAAGATGCTATAAGTTATTTTGAGGAGATGGGGTATGACCCTAACAAGTTAGCTTTAACTATTAGTGATAAAATTATTAGTGAAAATAAACCGGGAGCAGACAATCCTATTATACCTTATGTAGGTATGGAGGGTAATATGGCAATCAATAAAGTAAGATTGTTAAATCATAAATGGATTATTGCAGATTTCACGGATGGAGTGTATTGGGGAGAACTTTTTATAACCTATGAAGTTAGAAAAGATGGTGTAGTAGATTTTGAAGTAGAAAAATCATTTTTGTATCCAAAAAATTAAGAAAAGTTAATTTTAATGGAACGATTTGAGATAATGTTAACAGGCGGGCATCCCAACTCTTTGGGAAGAACTATAGAGGTGGTTGATATTATCCTTACCGATAAAAATAAACTAGAAGAGTTATACCAGTGCTATTTTAGTGATAATGATGTTGTGCGATTACGAACTTCTAATGCTTTTAAACGTATCTGCAAGGAAAATAAATCGTGGTTACTACCTTATATAGATAGATTTACAGATGAAATATCTGAGATAGATCAGGCTTCTGCACAATGGACAATTGCACAATTATTTTTAGAGCTTACTAAACTTATGTCTGTAGAGCAAGTTGAAAAGGCTAAGAAAATCCTAAAGAAAAATCTTGTGCATCATAAGGATTGGATTGTATTAAATACCACGATAAAAACTTTAGTTCAATGGAGCAAAGAAGATCCGGATTTAAGGAAGTGGATTAAACCCTATTTAGACAAAAGAAGTCTAGATAAAAGGAAATCGGTTGCCTCTACAGCTAAAAAAGCAATTTTTGAACTATATACTACAGAATAATTGGAGAATAAAGAGGCGATCTGAAAAGAGTATAAAAATGTCATTACGAAAAAATTTAATTCTAAAGTGATCTGTTTATCAGTAGCTTAAATTTAACAAATTCCTTCGCTTCTCATTAAATCACAACTTTTCAGACGGCCTCTTTAGTTTGTTTTTTTGGTTTATGTTGGTTAATTTATCGCTTGATTAATTTGGTTTTCATGTATTCACCATTAATCTCAATAACAGCAATGTATATCCCCCGAGAAACCTCAAGACCTTTTTCTGATTTACCATCCCATATATATTCAAACATTCCTTTGTTTTCTTTATTAGTTACGAGTTTTTTAATCAGATTTCCAGTGATATCATAAATATCGATTGACACGATATTGCTTTTATTGGTTTCATTAAAGAAAGTAACTTTATCTGTAAAAGTATTTGGGTATACCTTGGTGTCATAAACTATAATATTATCCTTTTTTTCTTCTTTGTTTTTCTTCCAGGACCTTCCTAAGGGTTGATCTAGCCAAATCATTATAAATTCGTTATCATCTGGCAGTCTTGTTCCCACGTGACGGCCTACACTAAAAGGATAATTATTATCATTTAGCACCCCTATAAGATAAGGGTTAAAGACAACCACACTTTCTATAGTAACAAATGGAAAAGCAAAATTTCTTCCAATACCTACATCACCAGGTAATCCGGGTAACGAAATTCTTCGCAAATCCCTTAATTTTAAAAGATCTACATTGGGTTGCTTTTCTACCAACTCCTGATCGGGATCCAAAGTAACTTCATAAATTGTTTTAAATCCATTAAGATCTCCTTGTGTACCATCTCGCTCTATAACGAGACCTCTTTTTTCACCAAATAAAATAAAATCACCAATTGCGGTTGCTCTTTCATTTAGTGGATATTGAAATTGCTTACCTGTATACGTTTTGTTTTGTATGTCAAACTCATGAATTAACAGATTGTTATTGTCAGATCCTTCTAGTGTTTTTTCTAATAATGGAAATAATTTTCGACCATCAGTACTTAATGCCATTCCTTCAAAACCACCACTGCTTTTTACTCTAAAAGGAGCATCTAGTTTTGTACTTCGATAGGGCCAGTATAAACCTCCAAGCCATGGTGTATTTTGCCCATTTTGATCTTGTAAATTCGTTCCGTCACCAGTATTTCCAACTTTTGGAAAATCACCAAATAAGCATACTGTGCGTATTTGGGGATATTGTTTATGGGTGATTAATAGTGTCCTAAAATCAAAACTTTGGATATCTGCACGATCGGTTAGGTTATTATTGATTATAATATCGGCTATAGCTTTGGTAAACGTTTCTGGATCCACAGTACGATCTGCAAAAACATCACCACGGTCATCAGTATCTGTTCTTGGGTTGATTTTGGTTTCAATATTAAAACGAACCTTAGATGCATTCATCCAACGTTTTATGGCATCAGGATCTGAGGCTCCGGGTCCGTTTTTGTAGTATTCAACATAAAAAGCCACGAAATCAAATAACTGTTGTAGTGATGGGATGATATAAGGATCAATAAATCCATTTTGATTTGCAAAAGCTACCGCTACGGGAGACAATGACAAATCATTAGTTTGTGCAGGTCTTCCATCCAGGATTTTATCTGCAATAAAGGTACTTTGTATTTGCTCAAGGGTAAGATTCTTTACCAATACTTCATCTTCAAACTCATATGATGTACCGTCGGCTTTTCGGGTTTTTGAGGCTTCTATGTGTGGATCATGATCTAAAACAGGAATTTTGTCTAAAGTGATTCCGCAATCAGTTTCTAAAGTTGGCATTAAATAATCCAAGGCAGCTTCCATTGCAGGCAACGTGTTTTCTGGCCTTAGATTTCGTGCTCCTCTATGTCCTTGCGCATCAAATAGATTTACATCTATGAGCCCGTTAGCATCTATAAAATCGGGTTGCCCATCTTTATTGCTATCAAATTTTTGAACTGCTTCTAATAATAAATCAGGACGATCAGAAATAATTCCTTGGACACCAAGATTTAACAATAAATTCATATTCTCGGTATCATTAACAGTATACACTACTACGGGATGCCCTGCACGATTTAATGAGGATACATTATGAATTTCACTAGAGGCTGATTTAAGTCCAGAAGTAGGGTTCTCTCTACTACTAACGATGGTATTTACGTTTTGATCATCAAGCATTACAAACCAAGGGGACATAACAGGATTTTTGCTACCATACTGCTGTGCATGAGCGCGCATGGCATTCATTATTCGTTGTGCACTGTATTCTTCGTTATAAGGATTTTGTTTTGCACGAAGTTCTTTCCCTGGATTTTCAAAATCTGGTAGTGCATAAGGTGGATCTACCAATATTCCATTTTTATCAAAGTGTAATAAAAATGGCCCAAACTCATCTCCAATCCAATAGTCACCATTATCCGTTCTTTGTATGGACTCGATATCAAAATCAGCACCGGTTAATATTCTAGAGTCGCTAAAATGATTTGTTATTGTAAAGGGTATTAAACCATTAGGATCTCGCAATTCTATAGTATTTATTATTTCTATAGATCCATCGCCTTGTCCTAATATAGTATTAAAATCAGGCCTAATTTTATAGATACGCAGATGATAATCTACAGAGTTTTCTAAAGATCCAAAACCATTATCAGATAGCGCCATAAAAGTACCGTCATAATTGTTTAAGACAGCAGAAAAACCTTGAACGGGTTGTTTGTTTAAGAAAGGAACTGGTTGTTGATTAATTAATCCCGAGCCAATATATTGCCCAGAGGTGGGCCCTTCAGAAAAACTGGCAGCAGGTAATACCGCACGCGCAACTAGGATATCTCTAAAATTAAACAAGGAGGTTCCAGTTCCTTTAGGATAGATTTTGTTTTTGTAATAATGATCTGCAGTAATATTGAATTTAATGTTGTCTTCATTGGTTGAAGTAGTACTCTTTTGTTGGGCTTTGAGAGGTAATAATCCTATGCATATTGTACCAGACAGAACAATATGCTTCAATTTTGAGTTGATTTTGTAATACGATTTCATGAGTAATACGATTAAGATTAATTTGGTTAAAGAGATCCTAAAAGTACTCGGTATGCATTACTAAAATGTTTGTTGTGTATAAACAAATGATTAGGATAATGTTAGGTGTTTTATCATTTCGTAATACATAATATATTGACCTAGAACTTATACTATAACGATATAGTTGTATTTTGAGAAAATCGTTATGTAGTACACGTTTTATTGAAAATTTGATAATTGTAACCACCAACATGTTGCGATACTTTAATTCTAAGTGGATTCAGTTATATTTGATTTCTTTACAATCAATAGTTAAACGTATCATAAGATGAATACTAAATTTATTTCCTTTTTACTGTGCATAATCAGTATACTTACAAGTATTTCTTGTAAAAAGAAATATGAAGGCCCGTATCAGGGATTCAAGGATAAAGGAACCTATATAGAGGTATATAAGGATAATGGAAAATACATTATTAAACCATATTCTGATAAAATTATAGAAACATCTTTTATTCCAGAGGGTGAGACTTTTAACCCCGAATCACATGCCGTAATATTAAAATCTGACAGTGAAGGCGATATTAAAGAAAATGATAGTATCGTAACATATGCTACTCCTGGAATCGTTGTTCATATTAAAAAAGAACCTTTTCATATTTCATACTCGTATAAAGGAAAAGAATTAATTTCAGAGAAAAAAGGATATCAGAAAACAGATTCTACTGAAGTTCTGGATTTTAATTTAGACAGCAACGAGGTAATTTATGGAGCAGGAGCCAGAGTAGTAGGAATGAATAGAAGAGGAAAAAGACTGCAATTATATAATAGAGCACATTATGGGTATGAAACGCACTCAGAATTAATGAACTTTACAATGCCTTTGATACTTTCTTCTAAAGGGTATGCCGTGCATTTTGATAATGCGCCCATTGGTTTTTTGGATATTGATAGTAAAAATAACAACCGATTGGCGTATGAAACGATTAACGGAAGAAAGACCTATCAGGTAATTGCTGGTGAGGATTGGAAAGATATAATGAATGAATATACAGACCTAACCGGAAAACAACCATTACCACCACGATGGGCTTTCGGTAATTTTGCAAGTCGTTTTGGATACCATTCAGAAAAAGAAACCAGAGAAACCGTAAATAAGTTTATACAAGATAGTATACCGCTTGATGCGGTTATTCTGGATATATTTTGGTTTGGTAAAGATATCAAGGGTCATATGGGTACTCTAGAGTTTTTAAAAGATTCTTTTCCGGCACCTAAGCAAATGATTAATGATTTTAATTCTAAGGGTGTAAAGACAATATTGATTACAGAGCCATTTGTACTCACCACCTCAAAAAAATGGGATGAAGCTTCGCAAAAAGGTGTTTTGGGCAAAGATTCTGCAGGCAATCCATATACCTATGATTTCTATTTTGGAAATACAGGAATTATCGATATTTATGATCCAAAAGGCAAAGATTGGTTTTGGAACATATATAAACAATATACTAGAGACTATGGAGTTGCAGGATGGTGGGGTGATCTTGGTGAACCCGAAGTACATCCTTCAGACCTACAACACGCGGCTGGTAGTGCAGATCAAGTTCATAATATATATGGACATGATTGGGCGCGGTTAGTATATGAAGGATATCAAAAGGATTTTCCTGATCAAAGACCTTTTATTTTAATGCGGGCAGGATATTCTGGATCACAACGCTTTGGAATGATCCCATGGTCAGGTGATGTAAGTAGAAGTTGGGGAGGATTACAACCGCAAACCGAAATTGCTTTGCAAATGGGAATGCAGGGAATGGGATATATGCATTCTGATTTAGGCGGATTTGCTGGTGGAGAAACCTTTGATCCAGAATTATACACGCGTTGGTTACAATATGGTGTATTTCAACCCATATTCAGGCCACATGCCCAAGAACACATTGCACCAGAACCTGTTTTTCATGATAAAAAGACCAAGGCACTTGCAAAAAAGAGTATAGAACTTCGATATAGCTTACTTCCTTATAATTATACTATTGCTTTTGATAATAATCAAACCGGAATACCTTTAATGCGACCCTTGTTTTTTGAAGATAAAAATAATAAAGAATTGTATGAAATAAGCTTTGCGTATTTATGGGGAGATAATTTTTTAGTGTCTCCAGTTGTAAAATCAGGAGTAGCCTCGATGGATATCCCTTTCCCTAAAGGAATAAATTGGTATGACTTATTTACTGATAAAAAGTACGAAGGCGGAGTTTTTAAAACAGTAGATGTGGTTCAGGATTATATCCCGGTATTTGTAAGAGCAGGATCTTTTATTCCCATGGTAGAACCAGTTCAAACTACAGATATATATTCTACCAAAAAATTGACATTGCACTATTATCATGATTCTCTTATAACCTCTAGTTCGGGAAAACTATATGATGATGATGGTCACACGCCTAATGCCTTTGAAAAAGGTAAGTATGAACTATTAAAATTTGATAGTAAATTTTCTTCAAAGGAACTTTTTATAGAACTATCAGCAAATAAAGGTGAACACTATACCTCAAGTAAAAGAAATATTACTTTGGTCGTTCATAATATAGAAATCTCGCCAAAATCTGCTAGAATAGGAGAGAAGACTATATCTTTTGATTGGGATGAAGCCAGCAAAGTACTAAAAATTACTTTTGATTGGAGCTCTAACGAAGAAAAGAAGATAGTATTTGAGTTTTAACGTTCAATTTAAACGAAAGGAATTCATAGAATACATAACCACAGCAAAACGAGAAACTATTCGATTATCGAGCGTAGAAAAGATTATACCAATGATTTTGAATAGAATAGGATTAAATGATAAATATCGATAAAAAATATCGGTATTTTTTTAGTAATGAACTCCTAAGTTATACGTAGTTTTAGTTCAATCTTTTGGGGCAGTTTAAAATTACCATGGTGTCAAAATCTCATGCGTCATTTTGGTAAAATGACAAAAAAACAACTTTATTTTTACGATTAAATAACATAAAAAAACGACGTAATACACTAAATTTGCAAAGTGTAAGTTATTGTATATGTAATTTATTACAAGTGCCATTAAAAATTAGTATTACATATGTCTGTGTTTTAATATATTAATATGCATTTGTTATAAACTACATTTTGGCGTATTGTAATGGTATGGAACCAGTATTTTTGCAAAAAATTTGAAAGCCGCTTTAACCTATATATAAAAAATATCCATTAACTCTTAAACCTAAAATCATGGCTGGATTAGAACATCATCGTATACACGAAATTCGAGAAAATTCCTCTTTCGAA
Source organism: uncultured Aquimarina sp. (assembly GCA_947497175.1). Lineage (GTDB taxonomy): Bacteria > Bacteroidota > Bacteroidia > Flavobacteriales > Flavobacteriaceae > Aquimarina. The sequence goes on from CANMFM010000007.1 coordinate 53,311, forward strand.
AATAGACTATTTACGCTTTTTAAAAATGCGATTAGTGACGAAGTATCACTAACAGATTTTAGAAAAATGTTTTCTAAGCTAGAAAAAATGGATGTCTATATCATGAAAAAGAATAATAAAGATATAGGACTGGCCTATTTTATGTATTGTCAAGATCCAAACATAAAGAAAAATTTATATGTCAGACCTGGTATTGGAGTTATAGGAGAGGAGCGCGGCTCATATTTTCCGAAAAGTATTATCATGAATACCATGATTAAAACCAAGCTAAAGAATATGTCTAAAAAGGTGTACATGGTAAGTGTTACGATGAATCCGATAGTTTATGTTGCAGCTTGCAAATATTGGCGATATGTATACCCAAAGCCTACACGTAGAAGTAGTGACAGTGTAATACATGCAAAAAATAAAATCATAGATCTGTTTCATTTAAATGAAGTAAAGAAAGATGTCATCGAGATTTCTTTTTCCTTACCAGAAATTGAAGAAACCAAAAAGAAATTTTCTAATTCTAATACTAATAATGCCTATGTTAAGTATTTTATGGATAGAATAAAAGACGAGGAGTGTAACAGAGGAGTGCTAACCGTAATACCTATCAATTTTATTAACTTGATAGCAGTAGTACGACGAAAAGTGAAGGCAGACATCATAAAGTTCTTGAACAAAGCATTTGATCAGAAAATCAAAAGAAAATATAGTCCGGCCGGATAACATACTACAGACGTAAAAACCTCAAAAATTCTTAAGAACTTTTGAGGTTTTATTCGTTTTGCATTCGAAAAAACTAACGTATTTCTGCGATATTAATACAAGAAATTAAGCGCTGTAATATCATCTTCATTAAACGGGCGATCACCCAAATCTGTACAGGATAGCATCCAGGATGCGGCTTCTAGCGTAGCTCCTTCTGGAGTATCAGGAATAAGGTTTGCTCCAACATCACCTTCTCCCTCATTAACAGGGTCACCGCCGCAAGAAATACTTCTGTCAAAGAAATCTGTATGTCTAAACCCAATACAATGTCCTAGTTCATGAGCTACAATTGTGGCAATACCTTCAGTAGAAATACCAAAATTTGCACTTAGAACACCGCTTAATGAAATATCGTCAAACGGATCTCCAGCATCTGTTGGAAAACCTGCAGAACCTAGAATACCAAAAAGCTCAAAAAAGAAGTTTAACCTTGTAATCTCTATATCGGCATTTCGTACACTATTTACTCTTTCAAATGTTATTTCTAGATTTTCTGCATTATATCGGTCAATAGCCAAATCTATAGCTTCACTGGTAACTGCATCGAATCCCGCTCGTCCGCCTTCTCTGGCAAAGACAGTAATATTTCTACTTCCATTTGTAGCGACGAGATTGTTCGTACTGTATTGTTTTTGAGAAACGGTAATACCATCGCCTTTCTTACTCGGACTCATAATGTCATGAAGAGGAAGATAAATGTCACCTTCTACGAGGTAACCATTTTTAAATTCAATTGGAGGTTGATCCGTAATATTAAATCCTGAAGCTTTTAACGCACTTAATACTTCGTCTGGTACATCTTGATTTACCGTTGATTCGGTGTCTTGTTGCTCACAGGCAACAAAAAAAACACTCAATAAAAGAATGAGTGCCATTAATGAACTGATTTTTTTCATGTTGTAGTATATTTAAGTTGAAGTTATATTTCTTAAATATAATTTAAAAATCACATAAATTCAATTTCAAGTCATTAATTATGAGTATTTTATGATATTTTATTATGCTTATAAAAGTCAATTAAGTTGTGCAGTTTTATATTCTATGACTTAACCATTCTTTAAATTGATAAAAATTCTGAGGGGCCACACCATGACCTACCGGAAATTCATTCAAATTAGTGCTGATCCCTATTTCTGAAAGACGTTCAAGGGCTTTTCGAGCCCAATCTACAGGAATTACCTGATCTACACTTCCGTGTGAACAATAGATGTTTAGACTAGAAAAATCATTGGTCTGGTAGTCATTTTTTAAAATATCCTCATTAAGGTATCCACTCAAAGCAATAATATTCTTTACTTTTTTGGGGTAGGAGAGTCCTACTGCATAACTTAAAATTGTTCCTTGACTAAACCCTAATAAGGTTACATTATTAGCATCAAGATCATAGGCCTTGACAGCTTCATCTATAAAATTAGCAATCTTATCTCTTGATTCTATAGCTTGTTTATCATCACTAAACTTGCCTTGTGCAGCATCAAAATAAATGGCATACCAGGCATTGCCATAGGGCTGCATGGGATAAGGAGCCCTGACAGAGATAATAAATAACTCTTCTTGTAGCTCTGTGGCAAATGAAAAAAGATCATTCTCGTCGCTTCCATACCCATGAAACATAAATAGAGCTGGAATATTTTGCTTTTTTACAGTAGGCTCTTTAATAATATGATGTAAAGACAATGATTTTACTTGCATGTTTTTAAAATATATAAGATTTTGGGTTTACTATTTGTTATTTTATAAAACTAAACCAGTTTTGAAAGAAAGGACCAAGAATCGGAACTGTCTTTTGTTCTTCTCTCGAAGCGGTTATAAGTCCAAAGAGAATTAAAACAATTATAAAAAGATAAAAAGGAGCACTAATCAACCAAGTATCGGTAAATAAGCTTACGAAAACGCCTAGTACATAAAATGTTATCCATAAGCCAAATGCCTGTCGGATATGGAAACTAGCGAACATATTTTTATGATCTTGATTCATAAAAAAGGCTATAATAGTTCCTATTATTGTAATGTAAGCAACAATAGCAGCTGTTTTTCCTTGTTTTGCATAATCTGATTGCATGGTCAATGTTTTATAATTTTTTTTATTAAAAATACAGATAAATTTTGCCTGACATATATTACTTCAGTATGATTTTTCCGTTGGATACTATACCATAAGTTTTACCTTTTATTGGTTTTTCAAGAAAGGCACTGTTTTTGGAAGAAGAAAGTATATGTTCTTCAGTAAAAGTTGAATCTCCCACGGGATTAAACAATGATAAGTCTGCTTTGCCCTGTATATCAATAGTATTGTTTTCTATTTCAAAAATTAATCGCCCTTTGGTAAGCAATGATACTGTTTTTTCGATTTCAAAAAGGGTATTGAGTATTCCAAATGCACTTTCCAGACCAATGGTCCCATATTTTGCATTATCAAACTCCACATTTTTATGTTCAATATCTATAGGTTGATGGTCACAGGTAACCATATCGATAGTACCATCGTGTATTCCTTGTAGTAAGGCATTGATATCACTTTGTGTCCTTAAGGGTGGTAATACCTTATAATTTGAATCAAAACTTTTTAATGTTTCATCAGTAAGAAGCAGATGATGAATACTTACACTACAACTTATCTGTAAACCTTTATTTTTGGCTTCTCTTATCAGTGCTACTGACTTGGCCGTAGAAATCGTTGGGATATGTAGTTTACCACCTGTATATTCTAACAGAAAAAGATCTCTTGCGATTTGTAATTCTTCTGCAAGAGCCGGTATTCCTTTCAAACCTAATAAGGTACTTTGCTCTTCTTCATTTACCATGCCTTTACCTGCAATATGGTCTTCTTGCGGATAGGATAAAACTAAACCATTAAAATTTTGAGCATAGAGAAGCGCAATTTTTAGCAAATTAGGATTTTGTATTGATTTTTTATAATCCCCAAAAGCGATTGCTCCAGCTTGTTGCATATCATATAACTCTGCTAAATCGATACCTTCTGATTTGGTCGTTAATGCACCTATGGGATGTAGTGTTACGGCATTATCAAGGGCTTTTCCTTTTAAGAAACCTACAGATGCATTAGTATCGGTAACAGGAAAAGTATTTGGATTTAGTGCTATACTTGTAAAACCACTTTTGGCAGTAACCTCAAGCCCATGCTCGATAGTTTCTCTTTCTTCATACCCCGGTTCTCCAAAACTTACACTACTGTCGAACCAGCCTTGGGAGACATGAAGGTTGTCTAAGTGTATTTCTTTACTATTCTTATTGGCTTTAATAGTAGTGTTTATATCAGTAATGGTTCCATTCTCGACCTGTATATCAACCGTTTTTCGATGAAAAGGTGATTTTGGATCTATTACTTTAGCAGCCTTTAATAAGAAATTCATTTCAGGTATTTTAATAGTAGTATTTCAATTAACAAGAATATTAGCGCAAAAATAATAAACCATTTCCAAAGTTCATTCACACTAGTCTCTTCTTTTATTTGATCAAAAAGTTCTGTGATTGATTCATTTATTTGATACCCTGCAGTTGTTTTGAGATCATAATAGTATAAGTTACTTTCGGAACTATTGTAATTATAGCTAATATGCTGTATTATCGTACCGTTTTTATCCTGTAGTTTATAAATACCTGCCTTTGTGGGAACTTCGCCTGTAGTAATGCGTACCTTGTTCGCATAGCTTTGTTGTAGCGGAATAATATTTTCCTGATCAGAAACTAAAGACAGAATACCATCCTGACCTAATGTTATGGGTATATCGTATGAGTTCGTTTGTCCGATGGTATATGATATGTCGGTATGTTGCAAACTTTGTTTTGCGATATTATATAACGTAGGAACAATTAGAGGAGAGTTCTTAAAATTGGAATTCTCATTATTAATTGGTGCCGTAAAGACATAGATACCAGCGGTTTTATATAAAAATGGCGAATTATCTTCAAAAGATAGTATCACATTGGTAGCATTTGTTTGATAATAGCTGTTAACTTTTGGATATTGAAAATTTATTACCTTTTTATCAAATACTCCTTTGTATAATGGATGTGAAAAATGGATGCTTGTAATCTTTTTTTCTTGAGTATTTTCTGCAAGTAGCACTGTGTTAGAAAAACTATTGATAAATTGTTGATAAGAGGCTAAATCCCCTTGTGAGGCAGGAATAAAACAAATTTTACCACCTTGTTTTACAAAAGGTTTTAATGCATTAATTAGCGATATAGGTATTTGTTTAATTTCATTAACAAATACTAAATTCGCATCGCTAATATCATTATAATTAAGTGATTCTAAAGAATTACTGAGTAACACAAATTCATCAGACGTATAAATATTCTTGAGAAAACTATCACTGGCTTCGTTGATAGCAACAACTTTTATTTTTTCTGGAGTATTGATAGTAAAATATCTTGAATTATCAAAAGTCAATGCCGGATCTTCTATTACAATGCGTCCATTTATTTTGGTGTTTTCATCTAAACGAAACTCGGTAGTCGTTTTACTATTTTTAGACAAAGAAACTGCCGTTTTTCCAAGTAGTTGATCGTCATTATATAATGCCACAGATATAGTATCAAAATCCGCTTCAGAAGTACTCAAAATTACTTGAAGCATCAAGTCATTATTCGAATTACGCTGCAAATACAAACTATCTAGGGCGATATTTTGTCGGGTGACGGGTTGCAGTTGTACAAGATTGGTTGTAGTACGGGCATCTGTAGGCAATACGAATGCACCTTCTTTTTGCTGGAAATCAGAAACCATAATAATACGTTTACTGGTTTCTGCAGATGTACTGAGCAATTGCTTGGCTTTTAGATAGGCAGCACTATAGGGCAACTGTCCTGCACTATAGTCTAATTGAAGTAAGTTGTTTTGAATGTCTTTTTTGGTAACTCTGGTAAATGTTTCTGTGTTCGTAAAAAGGGAAATTATTTCATCTTCTGGTACATCGCTTAGTATTTCCTGAATCGCACGTTTTAGTAATGGCCCTTTAGAGCCTTTGGCTTGCATGCTGAATGAATTATCAAGATAAATAGCAATTTCACTTTTCTTTCCTACAATTTCATCTGAAGCTAAAAAAGGTTGTGAAAATGCAGTAATTACAGCCGCTAGTGCTAATAAACGTACAAGAAGCGTAAGCCATTTTTTGAGTTGCGAGCTTTTCCGCGTTTGTATGGTAACCGCTTTTAAAAATTGAACATTTGTAAAAGCGACTTTTTGAAATCTTCGCAATTGAAATAAATGAACAAGAATAGGAATGATAAGAGCAAAAAGCGCATAAAGAAATTCGGGGTGTCTAAACTGCATTCCTGTTTAATGTTTGTGTAAATATAAGATATATGGATCACGAAATACAAATTCTTAAATCAAAAATCTTAGGTATAAGATCATAATTGTATTAGTATCCTATAGATCTTTTTTTGATCATACCTCCACGTGTATCGTTAATGCTATGCATGATTACAAAGGCATTAGGGTCAATTTTTTCTATCTCGTTATTAAGCTTACTTATTTCTAGCCGTGTTATTACCGTGTATACAATATCTATTTGATCCATATGCCCTTGGTTGCCATACCCTTGTTTTCCCTGATATATGGTTATCCCACGTCTCATTTTATGGGTAATCATTGTTATGATTTCCTCATTGTGCTCAGAAATAATCGTTACTCCTGTATATTCTTCAATTCCTTCAATAACAAAATCTAAAGTTTTTGAAGCCGATAAATAGGTTAACATAGAGTATAAAGCAGTTTCGACTGATAAGAAATAGGCGGCTGCCAAAAAAATTACAACATTAATAATTGTAATGGCATCCCCTACAGTTGTACCTAATTTTTTACTCATAAAAATGGCCAATACTTCGGTACCATCAAGAACGCCACCACCACGCACTGAAAGTCCGATACCCGCACCCAGAAAGAATCCCCCAAAAACGGAAACTAATAATTTATCCTGGGTTACTTCGGGAAAAGGAATCGTGAAAAGTGTTATTGCCAGTGCAGAAATGGCAATTGTCGTTCGTATTGCAAAACGCTTTCCGATTACTTTTAATCCAAGTAGTATAAAAGGGATATTGATCAATAGTATGAGGATAGAAAGCGGTATAGATGTTATTTCTGAGACTAAAAGTGAAATTCCGGTTACACCACCATCTATAAACATGTTTGGCAATAAGAAACTTTCTAAACCAAAAGCAGCGGATATAACTCCCAAGGCGATTAGAAATATATCTTTAGTAGTAGACAAAACAGATACTCTAAACCTATTGATTTGCATAGAAACGTCATTTGAAGTATACTTAGAAATGGGCCCGGAATTCTTGAATTTTTGTGCTAAAAGAGCCTTGATAACTCTTCGTTTCCAGGTAGATTTCATAGATAATAAGAATAAATAATGTTTAAATTGATGCGTTTCTTTAGGTATAGATAAAGCTACATAACCTTTTGATTTTTGATACTATTTTTAACATGCTTTTGGGTACAAAAAAAAGCAGAAGATTAGTCTTCTGCTTTTTAGAATTATGTAATTTTACTATTTCTAGAAAATATAATATCCAACAGATAATTGAAAAGCTGTGTTTTTTCCATCAAAACCATCAACTACATCAGTTAATCCGAAGTTATATCGTATTTGCCCAAATACAGGTCCAAATTCGACACCAGCACCAACAGCTCCGCTTATATCAAAATTTTCAGCTTCGGCATCAGCTAAAATACCCCTAAGTTTATTCACTTCATCATTAATGATAAAACCAAATTGTGGACCAGCCTCGACACTAAAGATTTTTGCAAATTTAAGTTTAGCAAGAACAGGGATATTAATGTAATCTATATCAAGATCATCAATACCTTGTGCAGAATATAATATCTCTGGTTGAATGGCAAAAGTATCTGCAAGTCCAAGTTGAAGAACAGCTCCAATGTGATATCCGGTTCTTGAATCTGTATCTACATCTCGGCCATTATTTTCTAAATTAATATTTGCTAGGTTAAGTCCTCCTTTAAAACCAAACTTAACATTTTGGGCCTGAGAAGAGAACGAAAAACCGATTACTGCAACAGCTAATAAAAAAAGCTTTTTCATAATTGAAAATTTAAGATTTGTTTAATTCAAATATAAAAACTATAACCTTAATAAAAGGTTAAACTTCTCTACATTCTATTATTTTAAATACACATCTTTCAAAATAAAGATTGTTGTATCTTCGCCTTTAAAATAGAAATCTTACCCAAAATTGCAATACGAATTTACCATACAAGTTTCTCCAGAAATTGCTGCTTACCAAGATCGACTAAAGAATAGTGTAGCAAAAAATAACGGTATCCCTGTCGATGAAATACGACATATACAGATTCTTAAACGTTCTATAGATGCCAGGCAGCGTGCTATAAAAGTAAATCTAAAAATAAAAGTATTTGTACAAGAAGACTTTATAGATCAGCCTAATCAATTGCCAGAGTACCCCAATGTTTCTAACGCCTCAGAAATTGTGATTGTAGGAGCAGGTCCAGCGGGTTTGTTCGCAGCTCTACGGTGTATAGAGTTGGGATACAAACCAATCGTTTTAGAACGAGGAAAAGATGTTAGAAACCGAAGACGTGATCTAAAAGCAATTAATCGCGATCATATAGTAAATGAGGATTCTAATTATTGTTTTGGAGAAGGAGGTGCAGGAACCTATAGTGACGGAAAGCTGTATACACGATCAAAAAAGAGGGGAGATGTACAGCGTATTTTAGAACTATTAGTAGGATTTGGAGCTACTGACCAGATTTTGGTAGAAGCTCATCCACACATAGGAACTAACAAATTACCAGGTATAATCGCTTCCATTCGTGAAAAAATTATTGAAACCGGCGGAGAAATACATTTTGAAACTCGTGTGATCGATTTTAACATCAAGAATTCAGAAATCAACGGGGTGACCTTGCATAATGGGAGTACCATAGCCACTAATAAAGTTATTTTGGCTACAGGGCATTCTGCCCGAGATATTTTTGAACTTCTCTATCATAAAAAGATCGAAATAGAGGCAAAACCCTTTGCTTTAGGCGTTCGAGTAGAGCATACTCAACAATTAATAGATCAAATTCAATATAAATGTGATATAAGAAGTCCATATTTACCACCATCACCATATAGTATTGTAAAACAAGTGAATGGAAGAGGGATGTATTCTTTTTGTATGTGCCCTGGAGGCGTAATTGCGCCTTGTGCTACTAGCCCTGGTGAAGTGGTTACTAACGGTTGGTCGCCTTCAAAAAGAGACCAGCCTACTTCTAATAGTGGAATTGTGGTAGAATTGAGATTAGAAGATTTTCAACCTTTTGCAGAATATGGCCCCTTGTCGGGAATGTATTTTCAGAAAAGTATAGAGCAGCAAGCATGGCGAGTAGGTGGTGAAACTCAAAAGGTTCCTGCTCAACGATTAGTGGATATGGTACAAGGAAACCTATCTACAAACCTACCAGTTACGTCTTATAAACCTGGTTTGACTTCTGCCGATATGAAAAGTGTACTGCCAGGCTTCATTCATGAGACATTACAGCAAGGTTTTAAAGATTTTGACAAAAGCATGAAAGGCTATCTTACTAATGAAGCCATAGTGCATGCGCCAGAATCTCGCACATCATCACCAGTGCGTATACCGCGAGATTGGAAGACACTAGAACATATTCAGATCAAAGGACTATATCCTTGTGGTGAGGGAGCCGGATATGCCGGTGGAATAATTTCGGCAGCTATTGACGGAGAAAAATGTGCAGAGGCATGTATAAAAATTATGCAGATATAAAGCAATTAGCTTGGTTTTTGAATGCAAAAGTCGAAGGTCGTATGTACTTTTTCTTGAGAGGTTACACTAATAGTCCCGTTAAGTTTTTCAATTAGTTTTTTGACTGTTGATAATCCAATTCCATTTCCTTTATTACCACTTCTATCAACCATATTGGCTGTAGTAAAAAGATCAAAAATAGTGTCAATTTCATCTTTTGGAATGCCCATTCCATTATCTGTAATTTTGAAATAATAGAACTTTTCATCTTCATTTACTTTAATGAATATAACAATTTGATCCTTATCATTGTATTTGATACTGTTACCAATAAGATTAAAGAATATTTGCTTTAAAGCCAGTCTATTACACTCAATTATGGGATTATTTTCTGGATAATGTATAGTAAAATCAGGCTTAATACTTAATAGGGTTACAATTTCTTTTAAGAAATCATTTAAGTTGAACGTTTCTGGTTTATTGTTAATTAAACTTTCACTTTCATAATGACCAAGAACATCGCTTATATAGTTGCTCATAGAAAACGACGACGTTTTGATGTACTCAAAATATTCCAGACATTCTTTATTCAACTGTTCATTGAGGATCATTTTTAACAAATCAGTAGTAGAAATTATATTAGCTAATGGCATTTTTAAATCATGTGATATTACTCTTGCAAACTCTTTCAATGATTCATTTCTTCTCTTTAGTTTATGTTGTATTTTTTCTAAATCTTTATTTTTCTTGTTGAGCTCAAATAGAATAGTTACCTGATTAGCTAAGGCTTTTAGTGATGTAAGCTGTTGTTCTGATAATTCTTTGGGTTGACCATCTATTACGCATAATGTACCTAATGCAAATCCATTTTTATCGATTAGAGGAATGCCTGCATAAAAAATAACTATTTCATCCTGAGTTAGTGGATTATCAAAAAAGCGTTCATCTTTTCGGGCATCAGTAATTATTAATGGATTTTCTGGATCCAAAATGGCATGTGCGCAAAAAGAGAAATCTCTATGAGTCTCAGAAACCTCTAAACCATGTTTAGATTTAAACCATTGCCTATCATCATCAACAAGAGATATTAAGGAGATTTCGGTACCACATATATACGTTGCCAGACTTGTGATATCATCAAACTCTTTTTCATACTCTGTATCAAGAATATTCATTGATTTTAAAGCTTGTAATCTAAATTTTTCGTTTTTGGGTATGGCTGCTGATATCATTCTGTTGTTAAGAATTGATTTGTATATTGCATCAATTCTTAATAAAATTAACAAAAAATTATCAAATATAAATCCCTAATCAGTTATAAAACTGATATTTATGGAATAACCGTAAATAGATTAATTCAAAACCATTTAAAAGCAAGAAATACGTGTATTTAGAAATTCAACTCAATTGATTTACTCATTAAAATATATATGTTGTTCTTCGTTCTTTATAATCAGTTTATACTTGTGATATTCTTTTCACTTTTGTATTTGGTGTTATTGTCCTCAAGAGATGTCATGAAATCAATAATATCATTAATTTCTCGTTGACTTAAGTTTAGTTTGTCGGGGGGTAATGTTTGTAACTCTTCATGAATACCAATTCCAATACCGCCACCACGATTATAAAAATCCATTACCTCCTGTAATGTATTATATACTCCATTATGCATGTATGGACCTGTAATACTAACATTTCGCACTGTAGAGGTCTTAAAAAAATGCTTTCTTTCGGGTGTATTGTAGACGTAGTATCTTCCTAAATCATTACTTATTGTCGCATTTAAGGTATCATTTTTTTCAGGAACACCTATTAATTCAACCTCTGATTCTTTATAATCAGGAGGTACAGTTCCATTAAAAACCGGAGCAAAATGACATGTAGCACATTTGGCTTTACCGTTAAATAAATTGAAACCATTAATTTCATTTTGAGTAAGCGATTTTTCTTTATTATTAATATTGCGATCAAATTTTGAATTAAAAGGCGTAAGGCTTCTAATGTAATTGGCCAGGGCATTTCTAATTTTTGTATTTGTAATCTTTTGGTTCGGATAAGCTATAGAAAAGTCCTTCATATATGAACTGTCGGTACTTATGGCTTTTTCCAATGTTTCTAAGTCGGTATGAAACTCATTTTCATTTTTTACCACAGCAATAATTTGCCCCTCGAGACTTCCGGCTCTTTTATCATAAAAGAAAGCCTTTTGTAATGCGGCATAGAGTAGTGTAGGAGCATTACGTGTCACTCCTGTACTCGTTTTCATCCCATCTGTGAATGCCTTATCCGGATGATGACAAGTAGCACAGCTTATTTTTTTATCTGAAGAAAGTTGCGTGTCATAAAATAGTTTTTTCCCTAATGCAATTTTCTCTGGAGTAGTTTTTCCTGTATTTCTATCTGAAAAATAAGTAAGATTAAATGTAGAAGGGGTAAAAAGAGAAATGGCATCGTTTTTTATAGCTAACTCAAACGGAAAAGTAACATTCCAGTCTTCAACTACCTGGTTCCATAATTCTAATTGTTTATGTGTATGGTTTTTAATGAAATGATATCGATCAAAAGTGTTAAAATTTCCGTTTAAATCCTGGATGGTTTCATCTATTTCTGAATTCCAATCTTCGTAGAGTGTTTTGTTTTTAAAGCTATTCTTAAAGATTGATAAATACGTTTTTAGACTTTGATATACGATTTTTGATTCTTCTAATGAGTTTTCTAATACAGGAGAATCAAAACCTGTTATTCCTGTGACGGCAACTCTAATAAATGATTTTCTTAATAACCATAAGAAGTGATACTGCTTTAGATGATTAAAATGTATGTTCTTTTTGATTAATTTTAATCGATTTGATACTAAGTTAAGATGTTTTTTTACAGCAATAGAATCCATTTTATCTGCAAAAATCTCTTCTTCCAATACTTGATATCCGCTTGGGTTTTTAACCTTAATATCCGTAAAATCCTCTTCTTCAACTTTTGTGATATTGGGTTGATTTAAAAACCCATAGTTCTCTGTATCCAGAGAAGATAAAATGGGCTCCATTTTTTTGAAATACTTTCGTGACTCTAGAAAATGTTCTTGAACATTATGTAGCGAACCAGAAGCGCTATCTAAAGAAGCAATGGCCAAAGAGATATCTTCTACGAATTGCTTTTTCATTTGTGTCTTAAATGGTAGTTCCCTGGTTTCTATTTCTTTGTTTTTTGAGCAAGAAACAAATACACTTAAAACTGTAAAAAGGCTTATTGTATAATAAGCCTTTTTATTGTTCTTAAATAAAATTGAAATGATCATAAACTATTATCTTTCTAATCCTTTTACTACATATAACATACTACCTTCTTTGCGACTATTTGCAAGATCCGGATTTGCCGTAGGATCTGTAAATGGTACTCCATCTTCTCGTTCCCAACCATGATTTTGGGTAATTAGTATAAAGGTTTCATCAACACCAATGGTCTCAGAAATATCAATCATACCGGTAATTTCCCAAATTCTATTTGCAGGACCATATCCTTCAGCTTCTGCTTTAAGTTGATCACATTCTAATACGGTCTTTAATTCGCCAGTGTTCAGGTTATATTGATATAGTCTGGAATAGTGAGCCGCTGCCGGTTTAAAGTCCTGAATCCCATTAGGATCCTCTTGTATGTATGCATAATTTTCAGTTACTAAGATATTATCCGGACTATGAAATTCTTCAGCAATACCACCAACTTTATCACCATCAAGAATACAAACAATCTTACCAGGACCTTGTGGATTTCTTGGATTCAGGATTATTTTATAAATTCTTCCAGAACGCGTCCCTTTTCCAACTAATCCAGGCTTATCTCTACCGGTCACAGCAAAATATAGTTCTTGATTATTCTTTCTTGTTCCTTTTCTCCAATCAAGATCTTCTAATCTCGAGAATCCCATTACTCCTTTTTCTTTGGCTTCGGCATCTAATAAGTCGATATCCCTTTCGTTTAATTCTACGAATTCCATATCATATTCTGTACCTTCTTCCATATCAACCTCATAAGTAACCCCTGGTGAAGTAACTTTTAAGCCGTACAATTTGCCTCCTTCTAAATCTCCATGTCTACCCACATACATACCTAGTTGTCCAGATGGGATTTCATTGTTGCTATTATCATCTCCAATAAAAACAACTGTTTTACCCGCATATGCGCGAATACCCAGAGCGACAGCATTTTCTGTAGACCATTGCCCCATAGCTGGTAGCATTCGAGGCACCGAAGCTTCATTAGCGTCTTTGTAAGGATCTGTTGCAAAAACACCTTTAGAGTTTCCGCCCCATTCGCCTCCAGAAAGATATAAGGGTCCAAAACCATGAACAGACGGAGTTATCAAAGAACCAGAACATTGCGCAGTGTTTGCAGTTGCGACAGCATTTAGTATATGCTCTCCTTTGACAGGTTTAAAAGTTTCATCTAATGTAATTCTGGCTACAGAGTAGTCTGCTTCAATATTGTTAATAAGAGTGTAAGTTCCATCAGTGTTTTTTAACAATCCAGCACCATCAGCCATAGACCCGTATGTAAAATCTGGGATATATGTATCCTCAGAAGAGAGTATATTGTAGATTTCTACATCAGAAAACTCAGGAGTTTTTTCTAATAAAACAGGCGAAATGGAGTGGTTTTTAAATTCAATTTTTCCTGTGGGTGGCTTTACAGGACCACCGGTATAGTCATCGAGGTCGCAAGAAGTTAATGCTAATGCCAAAACTGTACTGGCAATAAAAAGATGATTTTTCATGATTATGTGAGTTTTTTTTGTTTTCACAAATGTACTCCCAGGGATACCTTAATAACTTTATGGAGATGTTTTATGTTTATTAAAGAAATATCATCTTAATGTTTCGAATGTAAAGGAATCATTATTGTTTAGAATCGGTCTAAATTTAGTATGTATTCTAAACAGATATATAAAGGATTGTTTATGTTTATCATATTTATATTAAATGAATATTTATGATTTAAATTTCTCAACTTTGCATGTATACATTGTAAACATAATTTCTAAAACTAAAAAAAATGAATAACACATCAGTATCCGTTCAAAGTAAAACAGAAATTACTAAAAAAATCAAAATAGCTGTGGCCAAAGGTGATGGCATTGGTCCTGAGATCATGGATGCTACACTGCGCATCTTGAATGCGGCTGGTGCAAACATCGACCCAGAATTTATTGATATTGGTGAAAAAGTGTATGAAACGGGTAACACTTCGGGGATTTCTGATGAAGCTTGGGATGCAATTAGAAAAAATAAAATAATTCTAAAATCCCCTATTACTACCCCGCAGGGTAAAGGATATAAAAGTCTTAATGTAACTTTAAGAAAGTCATTAGGCTTATTTGCTAATGTTAGGCCTGTTTCGGCTTTATATCCCTACGTTCATACTAATTTTCCCGATATGGATGTAGTGATTATTAGAGAGAATGAAGAAGACTTATATGCCGGCATTGAACATCAACAAACCCAAGATGTAGTCCAATGTTTAAAACTAATAACCAGACCAGGTTGTGAACGAATAGTAAGGTATGCTTTTGAATATGCTCGTGCCTATAATCGAAAAAAAGTGACCTGTATGGTTAAGGATAATATTATGAAACTTACTGATGGGCTTTTTCATCAGGTTTTTAAAGAAATAGGTCAAGAATATAAAGACATAGAACAAGACGCACAAATAATAGATATTGGTTCTGCCCGATTAGCAGCAAGACCCGAAGAATATGATGTGATTGTGACTTCAAATTTATATGGTGATATCATCTCAGATATAGCTGCAGAGATAGGTGGCTCTGTAGGAATGGCTGGTTCTTGTAATATAGGCAAAAATATGGCAATGTTTGAGGCTATTCATGGTTCTGCACCAGATATTGCAAATAAACAAGTGGCTAACCCATCGGGTTTACTTAATGCAGCCATCTTAATGTTATCACATATAGGCCAAAATAAAATAGCCGATAAAATCAAAAATGCCTGGCTAGCCACTTTAGAACAAGGTATTCATACAGAAGATATTTACAAAGAAGAAGTATCCAAATCCAAAGTAACCACGTCTCAATTTGCAGATGAAGTTATTGCCAGACTAGATGCAAAACCTAGACATTTAAAAATAAGTAACCTAGTTGATGGTAAAGGTACTATTAAAATACCCGAATACGTACGAAAGACTGCTCGCAAGACTCTGGTTGGTGTGGATGTGTTCTTAGATTGGGCAGAAACAAACCCCAATAAACTAGGCAAGGCATTAGAAAAAATCAATTCTTATAAAATGAAGTTGAAAATGATTACTAACCGAGGCGTAAAAGTATATCCAGATGGACTAGAAGAAACGTTTTGTACAGATCATTGGCGATGTAGATTTGTCTCAACAGATATGGATACAAAAAATAATAAATTTATCTACCAAGAGGTTCAATTTGAGCAAATCATAGATCTGCTTTCAAAGTTACATGCTAACGGTTTAGATGTTATAAAAACTGAAAACCTGTATGAATTTGATGAGAAAAGAGGGTTTTCTCTTGGACAAGGAGAATAGCAACACATCTGTATTAAATAGATATAACATGCGGATCTAAAACTTTTCAAAGACTCCAAGGCCAAATAATGCGTAATCGTATTTTACAGGGTCCTTGGGGTCTAATTTGCGTAGTGCAGTATCTAATTCTAACACAGCCTTTCCATCGTTTTGTTTTCGCTTAAGTAATCCAAGTTTACGAGCAACATTACCAGAATGAACATCTAAAGGGCATGATAGTTGGGTAGGAGAGAGGGTGCTCCAAACCCCAAGATCAACACCTGGCTTTGCATCTCTCACCATCCATCTCAAAAACATGTTAATTCGCTTAGCAGCAGAATTCTTATGCGGATCACTGACATGTTTTTCTGTTCTTGTGAGGTGGGGAAGAACAAAAAACTCCTTCTTGAAGTGATGTATGGCATTTTGAAGCTTATTTTCATGACGAAACTTAGCATAGAAACTCTCCATATCACCATAATTCGTGTACATCTCTTTTAGTGATCTAATAAAATAGGAGAGGTCAATACTGTTAAAAGTTCTATGTACAAATCCTTCTAAATGCAACAAATCAGTTTGGCTATGATGCATGATAAAGTCGTATGGGGTATTTCCTAAAAGATCCATTAATCTATGGGCGTTTGTTAGGATACTCTTGCGATTGCCCCAAGAAATTGTTGCCGTTAAAAAACCAGAGATTTCAATATCTTCTTTTTTTGTAAATAAATGAGGAATTTGTACTGGGTCTGTTTCTATAAATTTTGGTTGTTCGTATAAAGCTGCTTTTTCGTCAAGAAATTCTTTTAATTCTGTAGTTCTTAGGGTCATCTCATAACATTAAATAGGTAGTGCACAAATGTAAAGATTGTTACAGGTAATTTTAACAATTGATAGGTAGATTTTAGGTATTTAACATTTAATAGCATTTCTGTACATAAAGATGTATTTTTTTGATAATACGTTAGGATTAAATATTTTTATGTTCAAAATTGATCACCGTTAGTTACTGAATATCAAATCAAAACGCTATGAATGTCAAGGATACCTTGTTTTTTATCATAGGCTTACAAACGTTCGTTATTTTTGTGGTACTGTTTTTTTATCGTTCCAAGAAACTTTACATAAATAGATATCTCAGTTACTTTTTTATGACTATCTGTGTAGAAATTCTTATGTACTTTCTTCATAAGACATCAACTAATCCTGTACTTAACTATTTGCCTATTAGATTTGATTTTCTCACACTTACTCTTTTGTTTTTTTATACGACAGAAACTACAGGTATTAAAATATCTTCAAAATTCAGATATTACATTCCTGCTTTGATAGAAGTAGTAGTATTAACCATTGCGTGTGCTATGGTTATAAAAGATTCAACAAACCATACCTTATTATTGCAATTTGGATTCGATTTATATTTTAGAATTTTGTCTTCAGTATATATTATTTTTTTTAGTGTATTAATCATAAAAATAAATTTGAAGCATCAAAAATTATTAACTATTCATTTCTCAAATGTAAAGTATAAATCATTGCATTGGCTGACCTTGTTTTGTTTAGGTTGTATAATTCTTAATGTATTTAGACATCTATACTATACCTTTACTATTGAAAAAGAGTTTATCGGTACAGTATATTGCGGCTTATCGTTATTTTTACTGTATTATACCAGTATTGCAAGTTTAATTCAAATCAATATTACTAATGTTATTCCTTCGCAGGTTACAGTAGAAGAAGAGCAAAAGGAATTAGAGAGAATCATTAAAGAAATACGACAAGACTTTTCAGAGAACAAGACTTTTCTTAACCCGAATATTAACTTGAAAATCTTTTCTAAAAAGATGGGTATTCCTCAAAGAGATGTTTCAAAAGCGATTAATAGAATGGATAATAAGAATTTTAGTCATTATATTAATTATTATAGAGTCGAAGAGTCCAAAAAATTGTTAGTTTCTGAAAAGTTTGAGAAATACAGTATTTCAGCAATTGCCGATGAAGTTGGTTTTAGTTCCAGAGCTTCCTTTTATAAAAACTTCAAAAAAATAGAAGGCGTTTCACCAATGATGTATGTCAAAAGTGTAAAAATTTGATTTATAGATATTTAAGTTTGTTTATAACATGATTTAAGACATCTCATTACGTGTTTTTAGACACGTATAAGTTGATTCTGTATATTTTTTTATCCACATTTGTGATAACATTAACACAAACTCAATCTAATGTTATTACTACAATCCACAAGACTTTCTGCAGTATTTGCTGTTCGAATTACCGCCATTTAGTTATAATCCCTTTCTGTACGTGGTTTTAAGATTATCGAGCAATGGGAGATTACAAATTTTCTTAAGGCATTTTGAATTTTGAGTAAGGCTTGATACAGTAATGTCTTTGTGGATTTTTCTTTAATAAATATTCTTCACGTCTAATCTTTTGGCAATAGAATGTGCATAATGCCCAGATTGTATATTAAAGCTTACTAAATTTTACACTAACTCAATTATATATTACTAAGTCTTAAAAGTCGAATTGAAACTTAATTTTTAACTATCAAAACTCACAACTATTATGAAAACGATCAAATTAATACTGTTAAACATATTTTTTATCGGCGCGCTGCTATCGTGTCAAAAAGATGATGTTGTCAATGAAATTGATATCGCGCAAAAAATTCCAACAAAACAGCAATTACTGAAGTTAAATGCACTAGGGGTTAACACTAACTCGGTTACTATCGAAAAAGTTACCAATATTGACGGATCTTTCGAAGATTATTTTTTAAACGGTACAGATTTGGGTATTCCTGTTGCAGGGTTGTTCGACAGGGAGGATTTATCATCTCTGAAAAACGGTAATAAGCAATACCGAACTAGAAACTTGGTTTCTTCTGGTAACAGAACAATTGATGTTTTGGGATACACAGGTGGCGGTGGCTATGGACTTGATGGCACAAACAGACAGGCATTACAAAGAGCCGTAAACAATTATAATCGTCTAAATACATCAATTACTATGAGATTAACGTTTGGTACTAATTATAATGCCGCTGATATTACTGTATATGTGCAAGGTAATTTAGGTAGTGGTGGTCTCGCTGGATTTCCTGCGGGAGGAAGAGCATATCGGTGGGCAAGAATCGGACCTTCGGTATCTGCTCGTGGACAAAATTATGCTACTCACGTAATTACTCATGAAATGGGGCATTGTATTGGTCTACGTCACACTGATTATTTTAGAAGATATTGTGACGGAGATGTAGAGGGTCAGGGAGTTGAAGGAGCAATTCATATTCCGGGAACCCCTACAGGAATTGATATTAGTTCTACAATGATGTCTTGTCCGACAGGATATGAAGACGGAAATTTCAATAGAAATGACATAACCGCAATACAGTATCTATATTAAACAAAATACAAAAGACTTAGAAATTTCAAAAGACCGTATAAAAGCGGTCTTTTGTTTTTTAAATTCATTCGCTCGCGGTACTAGCTATGCCTAAAATCAACACAAATTGGTATTAATCTTATGGGAAAAATTTAATTTCAGCGTTAAAAATATTAATTGAAACTCTTCAATCACTTTATCTTTTGCCTAGAACGTTTTTCCTTATATAATTTTTTATGTCAGTTGATGGTAATTCGGCTATACCTGCAGTATGAATTACATTAAGAACCAATAGCTAATTAATAATTTTACCATCAACCATTACTAATTTTCGATCTGCCATATCAGCCAATTCTTGATTGTGCGTTACTATTACAAAAGTTTGTCCAAATTCATCTCTTAACTTAAAAAATAACTTATGGAGATTTTCTGCCGCTTCACTATCCAAATTTCCCGAGGGTTCATCTGCAAAAATCACTTTTGGATTGTTAATTAAAGCTCTCGCTACCGCCACACGTTGTTGTTCTCCACCAGATAATTCACTAGGTTTATGGTCATATCGATGTGAAAGTCCTAAAAAATCTAATAATTCTTTGGCTCTTTTTTCGGCTTTGGCTTTTGATGTTTTCTTTATAAAGGCCGGGATGCACACGTTTTCTAATGCTGTAAACTCTGGTAGTAATTGATGAAATTGAAAAATAAATCCAAGTTGCTCATTTCTAAATTTAGAAAGTTGCTTTTGTGAAAGTTTACTGATATTTGATGCATTAATTGTTAAGTCGCTTTCACTTATAGTATTAGCTCGATCTAGCGTTCCTAAAATTTGCAAAAGTGTTGTTTTTCCGGCTCCAGAAGCTCCAACAATTGAAACAATTTCTCCTTTTTTAATGTGTAAATCTACACCTTTAAGAACGTGTAAGTCACCATAATATTTATGGATATTTTTTGCTTTGATCATGCGCTATTCAAGTTTACAGGCAGTGAAAATAGTCAATATCCAAGGAATCCCCAAGATATTGGCCTATGTTTATATACATAGTCATAGGTGCTAATGAAACGTTAAAAAAACAAAGAGAGTGTACTATATATGTATTTTAGTTTAATAAATCTTGTTAAAAAATTGTTATGAGAGAAGATATTACAGAAATAGCCATACTTGCCGGAGGATGTTTTTGGTGTACTGAAGCTGTTTTTCAACGTCTAGAAGGAGTTTCTCTGGTGATTTCGGGGTACACCGGTGGGACTATAAAAAACCCTGCATATCGAGAGATTACAAGCGGAAGAACAGGACATGCAGAAGCCATTAAGATAGAATATGATCCTAGTTTAATTAGTTTTAAAGAACTTTTAGAAATCTTTTTTGCAACTCACGACCCAACAACATTAAATCAACAAGGAGCAGATCGTGGTACACAATATCGTAGCGCTATTTTTTATGCCAATGAAGAACAAAAAAAAGTTGCGGAAGACGTAATTAAAGAATTGGAACAACAACAGGTTTTTGAAAACCCTATTGTAACCGAAATTACCCCACTTGGACCTTTTTATAATGCTGAAGACTATCACCAAAACTATTACAACCAAAATAGTAGTCAGGGATATTGTCAATTTGTTATCAATCCAAAGCTAAGTAAATTGCAGGCAACCTTCACATCCAAATTAAAAAAAGAAACACAGAATTAATAGATATGCCATACAAAAATTTTGAAGAGTATAACATTAAGGTAACCGATGATGTAAGGGAGCATTTTGAATATATACTTGGTGATCTTGGAGAAGATATAGAAAGAGAAGGAATACAAAAAACACCTGAACGGGCAGCTAAGGCCATGATGTTTTTGACACAAGGGTATCATCAGGATCCAGAAGATATTCTCAAAAGTGCAATGTTTAAAGAAGATTATGATGACATGGTGATTGTTAAGGATATAGAATTATATTCTTTGTGTGAGCATCATATGTTACCATTTTTTGGTAAAGCACATATAGCCTATATTCCTAATGGACATATTGTTGGATTGAGCAAATTACCAAGAGTAGTAGATGTATTTGCAAGGCGATTACAAGTACAGGAACGTTTGACACATGATATTCTTGAGTGCATTAATGATACCTTAAAGCCTAAAGGAGTCGCAGTAGTTATAGAAGCATCTCATATGTGTATGATGATGCGAGGTGTACAAAAACAAAATTCTGTAACAACAACTTCAGGTTTTAGGGGGCAATTCGAAAAAATTGAAACCAGGACAGAGTTTTTAAGGTTAATTACCGCTGATTTGGGCTAATTGTTTTTGGAACACTATTTGTTTTAGTTGATGTATAACCCCAAAATTATCGGATATGGTAAATGATAAATTTAAAAAGCTTGGTCTAAGTATACTTTTTGATGGACTTGGTATGGTGACTTATATTATACCAGGTGTTGGTGAATTTGGAGATATTATCTGGGCTCCCCTTGCAGGTTGGCTAATGACAAAATTGTACAAAGGCAATGTGGGTAAAGCAGCCGGTGTATTGACATTGGTCGAAGAAGCATTGCCGGGATTTGATATTATACCAACGTTTACCATAATGTGGCTATACACGTATGTTTTCAAGAAAAAAACTTCAGAAGACCGTATAAATGTAGATGCTTCCTAATTTAAAAGAGACGGGATAACCCCATACGACTAAGCATTTTCTTTTCAAAATTCCAGAAAAATTTGAATTGCCCAAATAGCCATCCTACCATAAGCAATAGTACTTGATATATGGGGAACACAAATAATATACGAACAGGCCAGTAGATCCAATTGCTCGTAGTTTCTTTATGAATTCCTATAAAAGAAATAATAGGGTCTGATATTCTTGCGGCCGTTGATCCTGTTATTGCAAACACGATAAAAATAGCAATAAGTTCCCAACGATAAGTGACTTGCCACTTTGATTCGAGTATATTGAAAAGTTTTAAAGTTATAGATAACAAAAGAACAGAGAAAAAGCCTATAATTGCAGAAAGGATACCAATGTAGGCCACATCTTTTTGGTCAATGTCTATAAATGTGACTATATTTTTGCTTATTAAATAAGAAGAAAATAGTATCCCTAATAATCCAAGAATTGGAAAGATTAATTGCCAACTAGATTTTATTTCCCAGCGATCTTTAAATTTTTGCATGATGCAAAAATACAATTAAAAATTATTCAAATCAAAACCTTCTTCCGCGACTTACAAGGAAACGTTGTCTGTAGCGTTGTTCAAAGAACAAGAAATAATTATATAACAAATAATTAACCTCATAACCATAACGAATATGAGACTCGTAGTTAATGTATTGAATATATAGGTTTGGATCAAATCGTATGGGTTGTGAGACCCTTTGGTTGTATTCAACTACATACTGCCTATTTCTGTTTTCTAAAAAAACTTCAGAATAATAACCTCTGGGTCTTTGGGTAACTAACCATGCATTAAACCCAGGTTCTATGATAATGATTTCATACTCTAGGCTATCATTGGCAATTCGTATTGTATCATTTTTGTCCTGGTCAAAATATTGAGCAATTTTTTTTCTTTTGTTGTAGCACAGTTGCAGAGTAATCCCCCTAAAACTAGTATATAAAATAGTGTTTTTATCATTACAATAAGTAACATACAAAAAAGCCGAAGACAATGCTTCGGCTTTAACCATTATTTAGGATTTTTATTATTTGCCAAAAAGTCCACCTAACAGTCCTCCAAGCCCGCTTTTTTTATTTCCGCCACCACTAAATAACATGCCAGCAACATCATCCAGTATACTACCATCACCATCGGCGTCTAAAAATGATTCGATCAAAGATTGTTGTTTAGATCCTTGAGGAGCACCAGACATACTACCAAGCATACTAGTTAATCCATTAACATCATTTACATTATTTTGAGAAGCTTTTTTGCCTAAAGCTCCCATGAGAATAGGAGCGGCTACTTTTAAAATTTCTGCTACAGAATTTGCATCAATTCCTGATTTTTGGCTTAATGCATTTTCTACTACCGGTTGTTTTCCTCCAAGAATGTGTCCTAAAATTCCGGCGCCATCAGTAGTGACGCTTTGATCAACACCCCCTTCAAATAAACCACCTAGATTATCTAAGATTCCACCAGAGTGCTTGCTAGTCAAGGCATTTAATAATCCAGAGGCTCCTTCAGGAGTAGACGCATTTCTTTGCATTGCACCCATTAATACCGGCATAGCCATACTTAAAAGGGTTCCTGTTTTGTCGGTAGATTGCCCAGTTTGTGAGCTTACACCACTAATAATTTGTTTGCCCATTGGGCTATTTAAAAGATCTAAAATTCCAGACATGGTTTTTATGTTTTTGTTAAAGGAATTTAAATTTACATCTTTTCTTTCTAAGAAATCAAGGTACTATAGTTTTATTTCTCGAAAAAACAGATGAAGTGTAGTTTTTATAGATAAAATGCAAAACAGAGTAATTTTCAATCAAAAAAATACCGCCCCATAAAGCCTGAAGCGGTATCCCTATTTTATAACTTAATAGTTATTTTAAAATACTTATAATTTGATCTGCAAGCTCTTGTCCAATGCGATCCTGAGCTTCACCAGTTGCAGCTCCAATGTGTGGGGTTAATGATATTTTACTATTCATTAATACCTTTATAGCCGGGCTGGGTTCATTTTCGAATACATCGAGTCCTGCAAAGCTTAGTTTTCCCTTTTCTAAGGCTTCAACCAGCGCAACTTCATCAATTACTCCTCCACGGGCAGCATTAATTAATCCTGCACCATCTTTCATTTGTTCTATTTCAGATTTACCAATCACGTAGTCTTTCTGAGCTGGTACATGGAGTGTGAAGAAATCCGCATTTTTTAACACTTCTTCTTTTGAAACGGTCTTAATTTTAAAATTAAGGGACTGACCATCAAAAAACTCTAATGGAATCTCAACTTCCTCAATAAATGGATCATAAGCGATAACATTCATGCCTACACCGATTGCAATTTTTGCCGTTGCTTGTCCGATTCGTCCAATTCCAATAACACCTAATGTTTTTCCTCTAAGTTCGGTACCACCACCGTATGCTTTTTTTAGATTCTTAAATTTGCTATCTCCTTCTAGAGGCATATTACGGTTAGAGTCATGTAAAAAACGTACACTTCCGTACAGGTGAGCAAAAACTAATTCTGCAACTGATCCAGAGGAGGCAGCCGGTGTATTTATAACGTTTAATCCTTTTTCGCGAGCATAGGCTACATCGATATTATCCATGCCAACTCCACCACGGCCAATGATCTTAAGCGAAGGGCAATTGTCTATGATATCTGTTCTTACTTTGGTAGCACTGCGTACCAATAAAACTGATATTTGATTATCATTAATAAAATCTACTAATTGATCTTGAGCTACCGTTGTTGTTAACACCTCAAAACCTTCTTTTTCTAAGGCATCAATACCACTCTGTGATACTCCGTCGTTTGCTAATACTTTCATTATTACATTATAAATTAAATATGTTAAGTTGTGGTTTGACTAGTCTTAACAATTTGGTTATGCTTTTCTTTCCAAATCTCCCATAATATCTACAAGGGCAGCAACACTCTCTATGGTCATCGCGTTGTACATACTTGCTCTATATCCACCCACGCTTCTGTGACCATTTACGCCATTAATTCCTCCTTCTTTGCACATGGCATCAAAGGCTTCCTTAAGGTTTTCGTTAATCAAGGTAAATGTCGCATTCATATTTGAACGATCTTCTTTTGCTGCAAATCCTTTGAAAAGTGGATTTACATCGATCTCAGAATAGATAAGTTTTGCTTTTTTCTCATTTAATTCTTCGATAGCTGCAATACCTCCCAGGTTTTTGAGCCATCTCAGGGTTAACATAGAAACGTACACAGCAAATACCGGAGGGGTATTAAACATACTTCCTTTGCTAATGTGCACTTGATAATCCAGCATAGAGGGGATTTGTCTGTTTATTTTTCCTAAGATATCCTCTTTTACCACCACAAGAGTGGTACCCGCGGGACCCATATTTTTTTGAGCTCCGGCATAGATCAAACTAAATTTAGAAAAATCTAATTGTCTCGAAAAAATATCACTACTCATATCACATACAAGAGGAGCTTCTGTTTCAGGGAAATCTTTTATTTGAGTTCCAAAAATTGTATTATTACTGGTGCAATGCACATAATCTAAATCATTTGGCACTTCGAAACCCTTTGGAATGTAATTATAGTTTGCATCTTTTGATGAAGCTAATTCTACAACTTCTCCAAATAACTTTGCTTCTTTAATCGCTTTATCACTCCAGCTTCCTGTATTGATGTATCCTGCTTTGGTTTGTAATAAGTTATAAGCAGCCATAAGAAATTGAGTACTGGCACCTCCTTGTAAAAAAAGTGCTTTA
Organism: uncultured Aquimarina sp.; assembly: GCA_947497175.1. Lineage (GTDB taxonomy): Bacteria > Bacteroidota > Bacteroidia > Flavobacteriales > Flavobacteriaceae > Aquimarina. The sequence continues at coordinate 79,145 of CANMFM010000007.1, forward strand.
TATCCTTTTCCTTCCAATCCAAGTAATTCTAAAGCCAAACTGCGCGCTTCTTCCATAATATCAACAAAATCCTTACTACGATGTGAAATTTCAATGATGGATAAACCAGAATCATTATAATTTAATAAAGCTTGCGAAGCTTCTTTAAAAACTTCTTGTGGTAAAATACAGGGTCCAGCGCTAAAATTGTGCTTTTTCATCGGTAACTTTTATTGTTATTAAATAGTAAAATTTTTATGCTTATTCGTATTCAGATATAGAATAGAAAAAACACCACAAAGGTGCTAATAATCTGATACAAATGTATTATCAAAATGATAAATTATTTAGTTAATTTTTGTCAAAAATTCAATTACATCAACTCCATCAGCATAATCTGAAAGTTTAGGTGATTGTGTTTGTCCAAAATCAATATGACTCTCAGAAATACCATTGCTGACAATACATTGAATTTTTTCATTGTCAAGGTCTAGTTTTTCTAATGCATCTTCTGTAGAAGTATAGGTTTCATAAAACAATGTTGCTATGGGCGATGCATAATTGGTATCTTCCTTTAGGATTAAAAAACCATTTTCGAATAATTTGAAATTACTCATCAAATAAATCGTTTTATTGTAATCATAATTATTAGCATATTTTGCACTATTAATGATATCGCTATATGAGTACATAGCTTTGAAAAAGAGATCAAAATTGTATCCTTTGGGAATCATTAATTTTGATACGCTTCTACACCCCAAACCATAATATCTAAATATATCTTCTCCCAAATCTACAAGCTGTTCTTGTGATTCTTGTCCTGTTAGTATCGCAACAGAGTTTCTGCTCTTTCTAATAATATGGGGGACACTACCAAAATAATGCTCAAAATATCGTGCTGTGTTGTTACTTCCGGTTGCAATAACGGCATCAAAGTCTGTAATTTTTTCTGTAGTAAATGAAATGTATCTTTCAAATTCAGGATCAATAGCTATCAAATATGATGCTAAAAATGGAAGTATTTGATTGTCATTAGAGGATTGTTTGACTACTACTTTATGCCCCGAAATCAGTACAGAGAGAAAATCATGAAATCCAACTAAAGGAATATTACCCGCCATAATTATCCCAATAGTCTTAGAAGACACTTCATCAGACAACGTGTATGCAGAAAGCCACGTTGAGAGTTTTTGTTTTGTGAGCGCATTACTCCATTGCGTGAGAGAATAAACGACATTTTCTTTAGTAAACCAGCCGTTATGGTGTACCGCAGTTTCAATTTTACGAATCATTTTATCAAAAAAATCATCATTTAGCTTTACGGTAGTAACCTTCTCATAACCAGTTGATTTGAATTGATTAAGGAACTTGCCTAATTCACAAAAAGCGTTAATTCGATTATTTAATAGCATTTCTTATTTGTTTATCACTAGTTTACGAGTTATTTTTGTGTTGCAAATTTAGAATAAAAAAGAGCTATGGCAATTATAATAACAGATGAATGTATAAACTGTGGTGCTTGCGAGCCAGAATGTCCAAATACTGCAATTTATGAAGGTGCTGATGATTGGAGGTACTCTGATGGTACGGATTTGGAAGGAGACGTAGTACTGCCTGGAGGCAAATCTGTAAATGCAGATGAAGCTCAAGAGCCTGTTAGTGACGAAATATACTATATCGTACCAGATAAATGTACAGAGTGTAAAGGATTTCATGAAGAACCACAATGTGCAGCGGTATGCCCGGTAGACTGTTGTGTTCCTGATGAAGATGTTGTAGAAACTGAAGAATTTTTATTACAAAAGCAATCTTTTATGCATAAAGAATAGTTTTATAGCAATATATTTTATAAAACCTGTCTATCGACAGGTTTTTTTATGGACATCTTTTAAAATTTAGTATTTTCGTCTCCAAAACAACCTCAAGTCAATAAAATATACAAATCATGAAAAGAGTATTAGTCTTATTATTTATTACATTTTCTATAACTTCTTATAGTCAATACCGTTGGGAAGTTACAGGTGGTGCAACATTCTCTAAATTAAATCTGGATAATGTAGAAAGTAGTTCTGGAACTGGTTTTTATGTGAATGCCGGATATGGTTATGTAATGGGAGTAAGAGCAAGAACAAGTATTGTATTTTCTTTAGAAGTATTACAACGAAAGAGTTCTTTAGATAACACAATACCGGGTGTTTCACTGGGCGATGATGTATTTGTAGATAATCCCGATGTAGAAGTCTTACAAATTGGTTTTAATCCAAAATTTAGATATCTAACAGGGCAGGGGAAAGATAGGTTTAGAGGATTTATCAATGCAGGGCCGTCGTTTAGAGTAAATACTAATTTTGAAATTGGAGGAGTAGAATTAGAAGATGAGGCTTACGAGAAACTCATTATAGGTGGAGTATATGGTATTGGATTTTCTCAAATGTTAGGCGAGATGTTTGATATTATGGTAGAAGTAGGTGCGATGAATGATTTTGTAGATAACCTGACTGATGTCGATAGTAAGTTTTTTGATGTTTATGCACGGGTTGGTCTTCGATTTAGGATTTACGATGCAAGACGATAAGTTTTGACAAACATATTATGCTAAGATCCTGCTTCGGCAGGATTTTTTATGCAATTGATTCTAATTTTTTGTAAATTAGTTACTTACAAAGGGAACTGTACGATGTTAAATTGGGGATTTATTGCTATACTCATTCTTGCGGTATATATTATCGCTAGTATTGCTTTGTACTATCTTCAAGAATATTTTATTTTCAAGCCTGAAAAGCTCGATAAAGATTTTCAATTTCATTATAACAATCAGATTACAGAAGAATATAATTTAGAAACAAGAGATGGGGCAATCATCAACGGACTCCATTTTAAAGTGGAACATCCAAAAGGGGTGGTTTTATATCTTAAGGGAAACTCAAAAAGTATTAAAGGTTGGGGTAAATTTGCAGTTGATTTTACCCGACATGGATATGATGTATTAATGCTTGACTACAGAGGGTTCGGAAAAAGCACAGGAAGACGTTCATTTAAGGCCATAAAACGAGATCTTCAGTTTGTTTATAATAGAATTAAAGATAAGGTAGATGAAAAGTATATTATTTTATACGGTAGATCAATGGGATCCGGCTTTGCTACAAAATTAGCCTCTATCAATAACCCAAAAATGTTGATTTTAGATGCACCATATTACAGCTTGAGTAAGGTGGCTGCAAAATTTATTCCTTTTATGCCGGTATCCTTAATTATGCGTTATCCCATACCGACCTACAAATGGCTCAAATATGTTAATTGTCCTATTCATATTATACATGGTACTCATGATAAGCTTATTCCTTTTAAATCCAGCGTTAAACTATCCAAGATAAGGCCTAAACTGACTCGTTTATATACTATTATTGGTGGAGGGCATAAAAATTTGAATAATTTTGAGTCTTATCACAAAATGTTAGGAGAGATCATTAATTCGAGAGTAAAACGTTTAAATCTATCCGATACAAGTATTGGTGTTATGCACTCATCAAAAAAAATTAATGCGTAAACTAACAAAGATAGTAGTGCTGGGTGTACTATTTTACAGTATTATTATCTTAATACTGTATTTATTTCAAGAGAAAATACTTTTTCAACCCGAAGCGCTTCAGGATGATTACGTATTTACCTTTGATCATACTTTTCGTGAGTTTTTTTTAGAAACCGATCAAGGCGATTGTCTTAATGCAATTCATTTTACAAACACTAACCCCAAAGGAGTAATTCTATATTTTCATGGAAATAGAGGAAGTTTAAGACGGTGGGGAGAAATAGTGTTGTTTTTTGCCAAAAAAAAATATGATGTCATCATCATGGATTATCGGGGTTATGGAAAAAGCAAAGGCAGTATTACCGAGAAGAACTTATATCATGATGCTCAGTTGTTTTATGAGTATACCTCAAAAATGTATCCCGAAGATCAAATTACCATATACGGAAGATCTATCGGAACAGGAATTGCAGCACACGTGGCCTCAAAAAATCAGCCCTGTAATTTGGTACTGGAAACACCATATTATAATATCAAGGATATTGTAGAGAGTTGGTTTCCACATATTCCAACACATCTATTATTACGATATAAAATACCATCAGCTACTTTTATTCAGAACGTTACTTGTGATATAACTATCTATCATGGTACAAATGATGGGGTAGTACCCTATGAATCAGGAGCACGATTATTTAAAAGTATTCCTATATCAAATAAAAAAATGATTACAATTGAAGAAGGCTCTCATAATGACCTGATAGAGCACGACAAATATCTAAATACTATTGACAGTGTATTGGAAAATAGTTTTTAAAAGATAAAAAGCATTTACGCTACAGAGTAAATGCTTTCTGATATAAAATATAAATGTCGTCTAATAGGTATTTAGTGCATCTCTATATTCGCGTAAATCCGATATGTTTGTTTTATTCGCGAGGCTCTTCATCAATGAAATCATATATTTGAGACTCTCAACTGGCTCTTTAGCATCTTTATTTTCTGGTAGATCTGAATCTTCATCTACCGGTTCATCATCGGGTATTGGAATAAGAAAAGAATCATTTTCTTCAATATGTTCATAGGTAAACCGAAGTACCTTTACTACTAAAGGAATTTGTTCTTCTAAGGCATATTCTCTTAATGTCTTAAGATCTTCTATCAAAGTAGTGGTATTGATGCCTGTTTTGTCTAGATCTTCTAGAATTTTTTCAATTAACTTGATTGCTTTTTTATTTTCCAAAAGTATATTATTAAATGGATGATGAAATATTGATCACTGCAAATTTAAATTTTTCTTGAATTATGCGATATCAATTTGCAATTATTTCTTTATAATAATTTTAATATATAGTAGATTACAATTATTTAACATTGTGATTTTTAAAATTAAAAACCTGTAAATCAGTTATATAAGTGTAATTACCTCAATAAATGATATGAATCCTGCTAAAGTTTGAGGTAAAACCGTAACCACATATACTACAAACCTTTTTATCTTTGAAAAGTATTCCAATTACAATTTTTCCCTTACTTTTTTTGTTTTCCCCAACACTTACCTCCTTAATCCTAAGGAGGTAAGTTCTTCATGGGGGATACCTAAAAGATGGTATACTCTATTTTTTAAGCTCTAACAGAATTATTGAGTAGCCAGAATTAATAGTCGCAGTATTTTGTATTACTTTAGTCTCTGTACCTGAATAGTGATCAATTAAACTTGCTCCTTCAGGAAAAATTGAATTAATGGGTATTATTTTTTCACCCTTCGGTAAATCCAGACCGATAACAACCTTATCAGAAACTTCATCTTTACCGTAACTTCTGGAGAAAACATAAGGGGATTTAGAAATTAGCTGATGCTTACCTGCTCCTATTGATGGATGGTTTTTTCTAAATGTACCCAGTTTTTGCCAATGTAAAAGAGCAGTTTGGATACTGTCATTCTCGATAACATCCCAGTTCATGTTTGATCTTAGTGTTGCATCTCCTTGAGTACCTTCAATATTAAGTGATCTTTTGCTCTCATCTCCGTAGTATATTTGAGATATGCCAGGAGTTAATAAAAGTTTAGTTGCAGATTCATACGACTTATTACGATCCTTATCAAAGGGATCTCCATCATCATGAGAACTGATATAATTCATCACACTTTTTCCAACTAAATTAGTATGCAATATTTTGCTGTATTTGCTAAATAATGCATCATAATCATATTTTGCTGCATCATATTTGAATTGAAAGTTGATCAGATTATCAAATCCATTTGCAAAATAATCTACCTTACGATCGCCAAAATCATAATATCTTTTACTATCAATTCCATAACCGTACAACTCTCCCAAAATGTAGAATTCATTATCATCTAATACGTCATCGGGATTTTTTGATTTCCAGATTGTAAATGCCAATTTTGCTTGTTCAGCAAGTACACTCCAGGCTTCTTCTTCTACATGTTTTACTGTATCTATTCTATATCCATCAATTCCTAATTCTCTAACATAATCTGTCAACCATTTGATGATGTAGTTTTTTGGAGATCTTTTTAGGCCTGTTTTTGTAAAAAAAACATCCAATTCTGCTAACTCAATTTCTAATCGCCCTTCAGATTTCCATTTATCTATCAAGATTTGAGGCAATTCTACATCTTTATTATACTCGGTTTTAATATCAGGAAGATTTTCTACTAATGTACAAGTTACTGCGGAAGTATAATCTTTATATGTACATTGAGGAGAAGTGCGCACCCATGAATCTGGCCATACCGGATCTTTTTCTGTCACCGGCCCGGTATGATTTAACACAACGTCCATAAGTATTCTAATTCCGTTTTTATGTGCAATATCGATTAACTCTTTTAATTCCTGATAAGTACCATAGCTAGGATCAATTTTTGTCCAGTCTTTGGCCCAATATCCATGAAATGCATAGGTATTTCCAGTGCCTTCATCGACACTCTCATGAATTTGTTCTACCACAGGATTAAACCATAGCGCATTAATCCCTAAATCTTTGAAATAGCCTTCTTTGATCTTTTTGATAATCCCCTTAAAATCTCCTCCTTCGAATCCTCTGAGTTTTCCGGTTTCTTTTGTTCGGTTTAAAACATTATCATTTGATGTATCTCCATTATAAAAACGATCTGTAAGAAGAAAATATACATTGGCTCCTTCCCATATAAACGGAAAATCGCTTGATACCTTAGCTTTATTATCATTTTGTTTGGTTTCAACCTGTTTGTCTTCTTTGTTCTTTGGATCGCCCTTACATGAAATAACAATTGATAAAAGCAAAAAAATAAGTGGTGATGTAAATTTCTTCATAATTTTTAGTGGTTTAAATTGCTAATCTATAAAAAGTCTTATAAAAAAAATGAATTGATCTCTTGCGAAATTCATAAAAAGGTACGCGGTCGCTTATTTTTTACAAGGTTCCTAAAAGGAAAGCTATGTTTTTATTTTTTTTTAGATGAAAATGCTGTTCCTTTGGATTTAAAATATGGGAATATGAATACACTTAGTGCCTGGATATCTGCTGCACGCTTACGTACATTACCGTTATCAGTTTCAGGAATAATAGTTGGTTCTTCTGTTGGAAACAGATTATACATAGAAGAGCTTCTAGCCCTTGAGGACATGTCTTTAGCAAGTTTTGGCTCTCCATATTTTTTTAAAACTAAAATTTTTTGGTTAGCTATTGCAACAACATTAGGGCTGCAAATATTATCTAATTTTGCCAATGATTATGGAGACGGAGTCAAAGGAACTGATAATGAGGACAGAGTAGGCCCCAAAAGAGCATTGCAAAGTGGAGCAATTTCCAAAAAAGAAATGCTACGTGGGATTATCATTACGGCATTAATTTCATTTGCATTGGCGATGTTATTAATATATGCATCTTTTGGTAAGGCTTATTTTTATTATACGATACTCTTTTCGCTATTAGGACTGGCGGCTATAGCTGCTGCAATAAAATATACAGTAGGTAGATCAGCGTATGGATATAGAGGTTTAGGAGATTTTTTTGTTTTCTTGTTTTTTGGGTTAGTAAGTGTTATAGGATGCTTCTTTTTGTACACTAAGGATATCTTTCTCCCCATATTTCTACCTGCAATTGCCATTGGTATGTTAAGTGCTGCCGTGCTTAATCTTAACAATATGCGTGATTATTACAGTGATAAAAAAGCGGGTAAAAACACCTTAGTGGTAAAAATAGGCATTGATCGTGCCAGAATGTATCACTTGTTTTTAATAACTACCGCCATGTTATCGATGTTATCTTTTGCATTAGTAGAATATAGAGGGGCAAAGGATTTATTATTTAGTATTGCTTTCATTCCGTTATTTGTCCATATCAGAAAGGTTATCAAAACTGACAATACAGAATTATTAGATCCTGAACTTAAAAAAGTGGCTTTAACAACATTTTTGCTATCTATTTTATTTAGTTTGAGTCAGATTTTATAATTTTCTGATAAAATTAAAAGCATTTCACACATGACAATTACTTTCTACGGACAAAACTCTTTATTAATTCAAATCAAAGATGTAAACGTTTTGATTGATCCTTTCATTTCCGGAAACCCGCTTTCAAAAGATAAAATAGATATAAAGTCTATTAAAGCAGACTATATTTTGCTAACTCATGCTCATCAGGATCATGTTCTGGATGCAGAAACTATTGCCAAAGCAAATAATGCTACTATTGTTTCAAACTATGAAATAGCCATGTACTATGAGAATAAGGGAATTGAAGTTCATCCTATGAATCATGGTGGTAGTTGGGAGTTTGAATTTGGAAAAGTAAAGTATGTTAATGCCATACATACCAGTAGTTTTGCAGATGGTACTTATGGTGGGCAACCTGGAGGATTTGTTATAGAAGGAGAATACAAAACGATATATATAGCAGGTGATACTGCGCTGACAATGGATATGAAATTGATTCCGCTTCATGCAAAACTAGATTTGGCAATTTTACCTATAGGGGATAATTTTACAATGGGGATTGATGATGCTATCCTGGCCAGTGATTTTGTTGAGTGTGATAAAGTACTTGGAGTACATTATGATACGTTCGGATATATTGAAATTGACCATGATGAAGCAAAACGTAAGTTCTTTGATAGAAATAAGGATCTAATGCTCCTGGATATTGGAGAGAGCATAGAATTATAGATGAAAGCAACATACCATAAACATATCCTCGAATTTAAAAGACCTAGCGGCACCTCTCGAGGAGTCTTAAAAACCAAAGAAACCTGGTTTATCGTGATTACTTCAGGAGATAAAAAGGGAATAGGAGAATGCGGCATTTTAAGAACATTAAGCATTGATGACAGGCCTGATTATGAAGAGAAACTGAAATGGACATGTGCTAATATTGACTTAGGGGCAGAGAAACTATGGGAAGCACTTATAGAGTTCCCTAGCATTCAGTTTGGGGTAGAAATGGCATTTAAATCCCTGTATAGTGCATCTCCTTTTGTGTTGTTTCCTTCTTTATTTACAGAAAGTAAAGATAGTATACCAATTAATGGATTGATTTGGATGGGTGATAAAGAATTTATGAAGCAACAGATCGAAGATAAATTAAAACAAGGTTTTGATTGTATAAAAATGAAAATCGGAGCTATAGATTTTGAAGCTGAATTAGAGTTGATTTCTTACATAAGATCCCAATTTTCTTCTGAAATTATAGAATTAAGAGTAGATGCCAACGGGGCGTTTAAAGCAGAAGAAGCTTTGGTAAAATTGCAAAAACTATCAGAGTATGATATACATAGTATAGAACAACCCATCAAACAAGGACAAGTACGATTTATGTCAGAATTATGTCGTAAAACCCCATTGCCTATTGCATTAGATGAAGAGTTAATTGGTATTTTTGATATGACTGACAAAGAAAAATTACTACAAACGTTACAACCACAATATATCATACTAAAACCAAGTTTAATAGGAGGCTATAAAGGGACTAAAGAATGGATAGATCTCGCCATATCTTTAGATATAGGCTGGTGGATTACCAGTGCATTAGAAAGTAACGTAGGACTAAATGCAATCGCGCAATATACATATACCTTACAAAGTAACATGCCCCAGGGGTTAGGAACCGGAAGTTTATATACTAATAACCTAGAATCGCCTTTAGTTGTCGACAATGGAACGTTGATCTATAATTCCTATGAATCATGGAAAGTAACATATTTAAATTAAATACCCCGTAAAACAAATGTATATAGCACAAGGAAGACAAGGACAACTAGGAATGTGGAAATACTTACCAATCCCTATTTTATTTATGGGAATAATGGGCCTGAATTATCTCGCATTACAATTAATGGATGCCGATGTTACTGCAATTATTGAACAGCAAATCCGAAGTAAAGGTAAAAATCAATTTTTTGCTGAAAGCATGGTTATTTTTGTCTTTTTATTGGCAGGTTTGTTTTTTTGGGTGAAATATGTGCATAAACAAAGTATTCTTTCCCTAACCACCAGTAGAAATAAGATAGACTGGGGCCGTTTTTTCTTTACGTTTACTTTAATGGCTTCATTTATTATCATCTCAACATTATTCTTTTATTTTGTGAGTCCTGATGACTATCAAATAAATTTTAAACCTGTTCCATTTTTAATTCTAGCCGTTATTGCTATTTTCTTGATTCCTATTCAGACTAGTTTTGAAGAATATATGTTTAGAGGCTATTTAATGCAAGGGTTGGGGTTAGCCATTAAGAATAAGTGGCTCCCTTTAATCATAACTTCGGTGCTTTTTGGTGTAATGCATGCTTCAAACCCAGAAGTAGAAAAGATAGGACCCATACTTTTAGTATATTATATTGGTACTGGCTTATTTTTGGGTATTATGACATTAATGGATGAAGGTTTAGAACTCTCTTTGGGTTTTCATGCTGCTAATAATTTGGTGACTGTACTTTTGGTAACAGCAGATTGGACCGCACTTCAAACCGATTCTATTTTTATTGATATGTCTGATCCGGGTGCTGGTAGCTACGAAATATTTATACCCATATTATTAATTTTCCCGTTGTTTCTTTTTATTCTTTCAAAAAAATATAAATGGACAGGGTGGAAAGATAAACTTCTTGGCAATGTGCCTTCTGGTCAACAAAAGGTTTAGGTTACAAAAAAATAATACACTCTTTACATATACATAACCCATGGATATACCAGAACGTTGAAATTTGAACATGCAAACTATGAGTACAGTATACATTCCTGAAATACACAACAAATTTACCATAAACAAACAGTCTCTGGACAATGATGGCTTAAAACGTATTGCATATAATTTTATTAAAGAAGGAGAGGTTTATGAACAAGAAGTTGGTGACTTTTTGTTGGATTGGTTAAGTGAAAAGGATTATATTATTGTACAAACGTCTGGGTCAACCGGAAAACCAAAAAAAATTAAAGTATTCAAAACGCACATGATCAATAGTGCTAAAGCTACTGGTAAATTTTTTAAAGCAGAAGAAGACACCACAGCATTGTTATGTTTACCTGCTACATATATTGCCGGCAAAATGATGTTGGTTAGGGCTATGGTATTGGGCTGGAAAATAGATATAATCCCACCAAAAACAAATCCTTTAGATACTATTTACAAGCAATACGGTTTTTGTGCAATGGTTCCCTTACAGCTTGATAATTCTTTGAACAGATTGCATTTGATCAAAAAATTAATTGTTGGAGGAGGAGCGGTTTCAGAACATCTTAAAGAATTAGTTCAAGGAGTCAAAACAAAGGTGTTTGAAACCTATGGTATGACAGAAACAGTTTCACATATTGCGGCAAAAAGAATAAACCCTAAGAAAAAAGAGAAAAAAGATGCTCATTTTTTTAGAGCATTACCAAACATTACATTAAGCATAGATGAAAGAAATTGCCTGATAATTAGAGCACCTCAACTAAATACTGAAACTATTATAACAAATGATGTTGTTGAACTTAAGACCTATAAAAAGTTCATATGGAAAGGACGTTTTGATAATGTTGTTAATAGTGGAGGAGTAAAACTACACCCTGAAGAAATAGAAACAAAATTGCAGCTACTTATTGGGCATCGTTTTTTTATAAGTAGTATACCTGATAATAGATTAGGAGATAAGCTCGTATTAATCGTAGAAAGAGATTACGATAAAATTGCCTACTTATCCCTGCAAGAGGCTATACATAACGTCAAAACGTTAAATAAATTTGAAGTTCCGAAAGACATATTCTTCATTCCTAAATTTATTGAAACCAACAATGGTAAAGTACAGCGTGCCCTGACTTTGGAGCTTATCAAGAGTAAAACCAAATAACTACGGCTGTTTACTCGGTACCCGTATTCTGTGTGGTCTTTTATTCATTGAAGATAAAACGCCATCTTTTTCTCCTTTTTTTGTACATTTAACATAATTGGAAACATATATTCATATCATCATGGGAAAACGCACATTCATAATACTCGTATTCTTTTGCATTAATTTCGCCTTTGGCAAAGATCTACCTGTCCAAAATATTAAAAATATTGCGATCTATTGGGATGCTTCGCTCTCTCAAAAGGATAAAAAAATAGAAAAAGAGTTTGAGTTTCTTGATACTTATTTTAAAACACATACGGATCTAAAAATTAAGCTGATTGTTTTTAATACCTCAATAATTGTTAAAGAAACCGTAGAGATCAAGTCATCTAATTGGATAGGATTAAAAGAGAAGCTCAAACATGTTACTTATGACGGGGCTTCTGATTTTAGTTTGGTAAATACAGAGCTAAGTGACGATATGATTCTTTTTTTTACAGATGGCAATGGTAATTTGGGCAATTTTGAAGCTAGCTTATATAGTCCAAGAATAATTACCATAAGTAGTAAAACTGATATAGATAAAAAATTTCTTCACAAAACTGCTTTTTACAACCGTGGATATTATGTTAATCTGCTGGAGTCTGATATTTCTTCTTCTATCAAAGCAATAGATAATGAAGTTATTATGCCCAAATTGGAGTTTGTTACTCAAAAGAACATTGATGATGGAAAAAATTATGTACGTGGAATAGTCATCGGTAAAACTGATGGATTATCTAATGTTAATATTACGATAAATGATCAAAACAGAGGAACCATTACGGATCAAAATGGGAATTACAAAATTGCTGCAGAGCCTGGAGATGTTCTGGTCTTTAGTTCTGTAGACATGAAGAGCGCTGTTGTCGAAGTAGGAGAAGAAGAAATTATTAATGTACAATTAACTGATCTCGTAAATGAACTCGGACCTGCAATCGTTAAATCTCGAAAAGAGGAGAAACCTGACTTGATTAATACGGGCAATCAGTTAGTAGATAAGAAAACTCTTGGTTATGCTGTGCAAAGTATAGATTCTGATGATATAGGGAATGATCGTAATACCTTGGGTAGAGCTGTGGCCGGAAAATTTTCGGGAGTAACTATGGGTGAAGTGGATAATGCGGGTTTAATTATGATGAGAGGTATGAACTCAATGTTTTTTAATAGTAATTTTGCTCTTTTGGTCGTAAACGGAATACCTTTGCCACAAAGTGAAAAATTTAACATTGAGAATTATAGTTTCATTAATCCTGATGATATAGCTGATATTACCGTTTTAAAAAGTTATGCTGCTACAAACAGATTTGGTGCCCAAGGGAGAAATGGTGTAATACTTATTACGACGAAAAATGCAGTATCTAATTTTACTGATCCCGAGAATACCGAAGCCGATAAAAAGATTGAGATAGAATATAAACCGTATCCTTCTTCTTTAAAGATGCCTCAAGAGAGTGATCCTTATTTTATTTCAATACTCAAAAAAACGGCCGCTCCAGAAAAAGCATACTCAAAATACCTTGCTCTACTAGAAACTAATAAAGATAATATTAGTTTTTTTCTAGAGTGTTCTCAATATTTCTTTAATAAAAATATGACAGACAAGGGGATAAGAGTGCTTTCAAATTTAGCAGAGTTGTATCCTCAAGACACTTCTGTTCTGAAAATATTAGCCTTTCATTTAGAAAAACAAAAGTTATTTGATGAATCAGAACTGATTTATAAAAGGATAATCACCGTTTCACCATCGCTATCGCAAGGATACTTAGATTTGGCAAATTTGTATACTTCCAAAGAGAAACATAAAGAATCCATAGATTTGTTTAAAAAAATAACAGCTAATAAAGTTGAAGAAATAGAATCTTTTGATGGTTTGAACAATCAAATTACTAACGATTTCAGAGCATTACTTAAAAAAAGAAACCAAAGTTGGAAAACGAATAATATTGATCAAAAATATTTCATTTGTCCTACATATCCTGTAAGAGTTGTAGCAGAATGGTCACATCCCGAAACAGAGTTTGATTTTCGATATATCAATTCTAAAAAACAGTATTTTTCTGTAACTCATAACCTTGAAGATAATAAAGGTCGTATGCGTAAAGAAATTAAGGAAGGTTTTACTTCAGATGAATATATTCTTTCTGATATCGAACCGGGGCGGTGGTATTTGGATATCGTATTGCCAGATGGATATAAGACAGATGTCAAATATCCCAAAATTTTAAAAATAAAGGTGTTTACTAAATTTGGAGCTCCAGATCAAAAATTACAGACTCATGTGGTAAATCTGGACAAAATATCTAAGAATAAAATTGTAACCTCTTTTACTATACAATAAACACATTTTTATGAAAATCTACTTTTTACGCGATAATCGAGATATAAATATTTTGAAACCTGTCTCTAAATCAAAATTACTTTCCAATCGATACTTCATCGACTTTCCCCAGGGTGTTTTACTGCTTACCTTACTTCTTTTTATTCAACTTGGACATTCACAAATTCTTCCACAGCGAGAAAGAGCTGATATAATAGACATGGTGCTAGAAGATCGATTTAATACTCTTTTACCACAATTAATGGACCGCACCGGGTTTGATATGTGGATTTTAATTTCCCGAGAATATAATGAGGATCCAGTACTTAAAACAATGCTACCTTCAACATGGCTAAATGCCAGAAGAAGGACAATTTTAGTTTTTTATAGAGATAAAAAGAACAACACTATAGAAAAACTAGCTGTTGCTCGATATAATGTAGGTAAAAATATAACTTCGGCTTGGGATAAAGAGAAACAACCTGATCAATGGAAAGCGCTAATAGATATTATTTCAAGTAGAAATCCAGAAAAAATAGGGTTAAACTATTCCAAAGATTTTGGTATTGTTGATGGTATCGTAAAAACGGATTACGAAGAATTTATGGAAGTTTTACCACAAGAATTTAAACCTAAAATTACCTCTGCAGAGAAACTCGCAATTGCATGGATAGAGACACGTACTCAACAGGAAATGGAGATTTATAAACAATTGGTAGATGTAACTCATACTATTATAGAAGAAGCGTTTAGTACTGCTGTAATTAAACCCGGGACAACAACCACAGACGATGTAGTTTGGTGGTTAAGACAAAAGGTGACCGATATGGGTCTAAAAACGTGGTTTCATCCTACGGTTGATATACAAAGAACCGGAGAAGCTTTGCAAAACCATATCGTTTCGTTTTCGGATCGGCCAAAAGATAAAGTCATTAGACCTGGAGATTTAATCCATTGCGATTTCGGGATTACATATTTGAGGTTAAACACCGATTGTCAACAACATGCGTATATCCTTAAAAATGAAGAAACTGCACCTCCAGAGTACTTAACAAAAGCCTTTGCAGACGGTAATCGCGTGCAGGATATTTTTACTTCTAATTTTGAAACCGGTAAAACCGGAAATGATATTTTATTAAAGTCCTTAAAGCAAAGTAGGGCAGAAGGATTAAAACCTTCTATATATACTCATCCGCTTGGGTTATATGGTCATTCTGCCGGACCTACAATAGGGATGTGGGATTCTCAAGGAGGAGTGCCCGGAACTGGAGATTATCCTTTATGTGAAAATACTGTATATGCTATCGAATTAAATACTACTGTTACTGTGCCAGAGTGGAAAAAAGATATACGTATTATGCTTGAAGAGGCCGGTTTTTGGGGTAAAGATGGATTTAGGTATGTAAATGAACGACAGACAGAATTAATTACGATTCCTAAACGATAGTAGTCTGAGTTACTCATCAAAAAAAATCCCCTAAGGCAAAACCTTAGGGGTATAGCCGTTAATCTATGTGATGATAGCAATTTCCAAAAGAACATCTACCCCCACATAAGGATAAACAAGAATCACCATAATAGGTACCTGCTTTTATCGTTTGTTGTTCACTTTTCTTCAATTGATAAACCCCCTCTAAATTTAAAATATTATTTAACATACTTCTCTTTTTGTGTTACCTACTCTGTCAGTGGCTTTTCGGTTTCCGCCTTTATTTATGGTTTCGATAGTTTGCGGTTATTCTGAAATTAGAATTGCATAGTACAGTATTGTTGCCCCCAAAATTTTAGTATCCGATTCTATGGTTATTTAAGGACATATAGGATTACAATCATCTGGATCAATTGGGTCAACATCACCAGGAGTATAAGGCCTTCTTACAGTTCTACCGTCTCCCCACTTTCTTGCTTCGGGATTAACCACCCAAATTCGTAAACCTCTGCTCGCAAATTCGTTACGTTCTAATGCAGAATTTAGACGTAAAGTGATAACGTCTTGTCCTTGAGAGTTCACATATTGAACCCGATTTGCACCCCTATATGTTCCAATGATTGAAGATCCTGTTTTTGTTCTGATATCTACATATGCGTTAGACTCAAAATCGTTTCCTACGATCCATATACAATAATTGTCATCGCAGCCAGCACCTGCACTACTTATAATTGGCTGTCCTATCGGCACAATAATAGCTGAATTATACAATCCCAGATATAATGTAGAATAATTAGGCTCACAAGTAGGTGTATTGGTATAGTACAAAACTTTAAATCCTTGTGGTATAGGATATCGAGAACAATGCAAGAAAGCTGAAGATTTTCTGAAATCAAATGTATTAATGTCCTCTAGCACTTTTATATCTTCATTATTTTCGACCAAAAGCTCATCTTGAAAAGTATCTTCTTCTTCGGTTTGACAACTAATTACTAAGAATAGGAAAACTAGTAATACTAATATTTCTATACGTTTTTTCATGTTATTGATTATAGTTTAAAAATGATTTGTGATTCTTGTCGACCAGAATTCTTTGATAAAACTATGTGCAATTCATTGATTATAAAAAAGAAGAAAAGTCAGATTTATAAATCTGACGAAATGGAATAGTCTCAATTTTTGATTTCTTTGTACTATAAGATTAAAAATGCCATTTCATAAAGTATATGAAATGGCGTTTCAAAAATTATGGTGTGATACTATTTCTTCACCGTAATGCCTTGATATATCAAGTTGCCGACGGCAAGTGTATAGATATATTTTCCGGGTGGTAGATTGGTAGTAACATGAGTAATGGTTTTATACGTATTATTAGGTGACAAAATAAAGCCTTCTGCAGCTACATTGATCCCAAATAGGTTATAAAGGGTAAGTGTAACAAGAGGAGAGGCATCTTGATCCAGAAAAAAGGTAAAATTTATATGATCCTTAAATGGATTCGGAAAAACTTTGATCGTATCGGGATGTAAGTGGATTTCCGGAATCTCATAATTCAAATAATTATTAAAATCATTACGCTCTCTAATATTATTATCTTCATCAACAATAATATATAATTGGTTCCCCACACACTTGGAATAGGTATCATAATCCATAAAAATCACACAGCTTTTACTATTATTTTCTGTGATCGGTCCTACATATTTTGTCTCAATAAGCTTTATTTTATCTTCAATTTTAATATAAAACTTAACCTTTGATTTTTCATTAATATCATCTCTTCCCGTGTTTCTAATATGTGCTTTAACGCGTACTTTATGATGATCTCTGTCTATAGTAGTAATAGAGGTCTCTGCATGCGTTATTTGAAGATCTCCTAATTGTTCGGGATCATATACCGTGAACGAAATATTTCTCTGATCCAAAATTGTGTTATCTATTTCTGATACCGATAAAATAGCATTCTTTACTCCAGGAGACACATCAAACCTTCCCAAATCTAATTGAAGTGTTCCTAATAATACTGTATCATTGTCTATATGGCGATCATCAGGGTCTGGCCTTGCAGGAGGTATAAGTATTGGGGCCAGGGTTGTATTTATAAGTGTTGATGATAGGTTAAGTTTCTTTTCTGTGATACTTTGATTAGCACTTGTATTTTGATAAAAACCGTATATGTTGAATTTTATTATTCCCCAAATAAAAACATGGAGATCATGAACTTGAGATTCGTCGATTTCTATACGTCCTGTATTGGCATTTATGGTTACATCAATTATTTTTTCAAAATCATTTTTAGTGTTTTGAGCTATAGATTGCGAAAAGAAGGTAATGGTAAAAATTACGGATAAGAATGTCAATTTTTTGAACATAAAACTTCGTGTTTATTGGTTATATAGTAAAAGTAGGCATTGCTTCTTTTTAAAAAGAAAATTATAAATTTCGAAAGTTCAATTTTATAAAATTGAACTTCTTATCTTCATTTTTACTAGTAATTATATATCAATTTTATTCGAATCCTACGATCCAGACATCACTTTTTTGATAAAATAGGAGTGACTTAGGCCTGTTTGTTTTTTAAATGCTGAAGCAAAAGTGTTTACACTCTTGTACCCTAACTCCCCGGAAATGGCTTTAATCGTATACGATCTAAAGGTGTGATTTGTGTTTAACTGTTCAATGCAATATTTAATTCTTAATTCATTAATATAGTCATTAAAGGTTTGTTTTTTATACTCATTAATAATTTTTGATAAATAAGAAGTGTTGGTTTCGATATTTTTTGCCGTAGTATACAAGCCACAATCTGTACTCAAATAAAAGCCTGTTTGTTCTAAACCTGATAATCGCTCTAATAAATCCTTTGCTTTCTTATCTGTAATAAATTCATTTTTTGGAGTACTCATAGTTTTAGAGGTGCGCTCCTGTATTCTTTCTTTCTGCAACTCCTCAAACAAGCTTCTATTCTTATTTCTAGTTTTGATCATGTAAAATAAAATTATGACAGCAAAAAGTATAGCTAATAAAAAACCAATAGCGTATAGAAAATTTTTAGAAACTAAATTTTTATTTCGTTTCTCAAGACTTTCCAGATCACGATCATATAATTCTTCCTGAGCATTTATGTCATTTTGATAAAGAGAATCAACAATTTTATTGTAAACCTTAGTGTATTTGAATTGTAAACTGGTGTCCTGTAATTTTTCACCACATTTAATAGCTAATGCATAAGCCTCTTTTATTTTTTCTACTTCAGGATTTGTTCTGATATGCAGAAAATTTTGTTCTAATAATTCTTTTGCTTCACTATATTGAGTTTGGTTATATAAACAAGTTGCGATATGAAGGTTTGCCGTAAATAAGTCAGGATTATTGTTTTTATTAAGTTTTATTATATCCGCCTTAGCGATATTGAGATAAGAAAGAGCTTTAGGATACTTTTGTTTTCCAATATACGCTTCTCCTATATTAAGATTAAAATCAATAATATACTCTGTCAAATTAAGTTTTTCGGCATATTGCAACCCTTGATAATCATATTTGAGTGCTTCGTCATAGTTACCTAGCATATAGTAGCATACACCAAATCCTTGAATGATTGAGAGGTATTTGGTATCATAATTTGCATCCGACTCGTTAGAGGATTTTTGTAGTAGTTCAAAAGCACTTTGAAAAGACATCAACGCTTTTTGAGTTTGATCAAGTCTAATCCTAATCTGGCCGATACTTACCAAATTATAAACATGGTAATTTTTAAGATTATAGTCCTCTATAATCTTTTGAGCTCGTACATATCGCTGTAGTGCGTTTTTACGATCTCTCTTTTCCTGATACGCAGCTGCCACCAGATATAGCCCACTTAAAATAAAACCTCCGTTTTTAATTTTTTCGGCAGCAGTTATTGCTTCATTTCCATAGTGAATTGTTGTATCAAATCTTTTATTACGATATGCTATGTTTCCCAAGTAATAATTAGCAAAAAATTGTATTGAGAAATTCTGATTTTCTATCCCTCTATCTAAATAGATTTTACACGCCTTTTCTGCAAGCACTAAATCTCTACTCATCATATCTAATAAAAGAGAATCTATCCTGCTCGTATTACTTTCTTTAATGATAAATTCTTTATCCCCTTCAGGAACGCTATTTTTCTGATACGAAAAACCAATACAATGGATAGAGAACACCAGTAAGTACATTATTTGTAAACGTGAAGTCCTCATAAAACGTAGCTATCGTATGGTTGTAAGAAATTATTTATGGTAACTAAAATAATCGACGAGAAACTCACCGAATACTAGTTTCAAAAAAGAGATTAGGTTATACTTGTATCACTCCTAAATTAAATTTCTTTTCGATAGGTGAGTGATTTGCAGCTTCTATACCCATTGAGATTACATTTCTGGTTTCTAGCGGATCTATAATACCGTCAGTCCAAATTCGGGCAGCAGCATAGTATGGAGATATCTGTTTGTCGTATCGTGCTTTTATTTTATCATATAAGGCTTTTTCGTCCTCTTCAGTTATCATTTCTCCTTTTTTCTTAAGAGAAGCCGTTTCTATTTGTAGCAATACTTTTGCAGCTTGTGCTCCACCCATAACTGCCAATTCTGCACTTGGCCAGGCATAGATTAGTCTGGGATCATACGCCTTACCGCACATTGCATAATTACCGGCACCATAAGAATTACCAATAACGATCGTAAATTTTGGCACTACACTATTGCTTACTGCGTTTACCATCTTTGCTCCATCTTTAATAATACCGCCATGCTCACTTTTGCTTCCCACCATAAAACCAGTAACATCTTGTAAAAAAACAAGAGGTATTTTCTTTTGATTACAATTGGCGATAAAGCGAGTAGCTTTATCTGCAGAATCAGAATAGATTACGCCACCAAACTGCATTTCACCTTTTTTAGTTTTTACAATTTTACGTTGGTTAGCAACAATACCTACGGCCCATCCATCAATACGTGCATAACCGGTGATGATACTTTGCCCATAACCAGCTTTATATTCTTCAAAGTCAGAATCATCAACTAATCTTTTGATGATTTCCATCATGTCATATTGCTCATTCCTAGCTTTGGGGAGTATACCGTATATTTCTTCAGGGTTTTCTTTTGGTTTAGCAGGTGTACTGCGATTAAATCCTGCTTTCTCAAAATCACCAATTTTTGACATGATGTTTTTGATTGTATCCAGCGCATCTTTGTCGTCTTTAGCTTTATAGTCGGTAACTCCAGATATTTCGCAATGCGTTGTTGCCCCACCCAAAGTTTCATTATCAATAGTTTCGCCTATGGCAGCTTTTACCAAATAACTTCCGGCAAGAAAAATGCTTCCGGTTTTATCAACAATTAAAGCTTCGTCACTCATAATTGGTAAATATGCTCCTCCCGCAACACAACTACCCATTACTGCCGATATTTGGGTGATCCCCATACTACTCATCACTGCATTATTACGAAAAATTCTTCCAAAATGTTCTTTATCAGGAAAAATTTCATCCTGCATAGGAAGATATACACCTGCACTATCCACAAGATAGATAATGGGTAAATTATTTTCGATGGATAACTCTTGAGCTCTTAGGTTTTTCTTTCCGGTAATCGGAAACCAGGCACCAGCTTTTACAGTAGCGTCGTTGGCTACAACAATACATTGTTTGCCTTGTACATAACCTATTTTTACAACAACCCCACCACTAGGACACCCCCCATGCTCCTGATACATATCTTCTCCAGCAAATGCAGCAATCTCTATAGATTTAGAATCCTTGTCGAGAAGGTAATCTATTCGTTCTCTGGCGGTCATTTTACCTTTACTGTGGAGCTTTTCTATACGTTTTTCTCCTCCACCTAATTTAACTTTAGAAAGCCTCTGTTTTAATTCTGACACCAAAAGTTTATTGTGGTCTTCGTTTTTATTGAAGTTTATATCCATTTGTGTATTTATGTATTTATGTATTTGTGTATTTGTGGGTATTGTTTGCACGAAAATACAAAAAACGTACAGTTTTTAGAATGATAATAATCTATTTTAAAAAGCAGTATGAATATGTTTTAATAATATTTCTTAATTTGTTGATTAATAATTTGATTATTAGTTTTTTAGTTCCTTATTTTGATAATTCAGTAGACAATTGTGAGTAATTCGTATGGAAAAAAATTGGATGACAATTTGCACAAGCCGATCTATTTTTAAAGAAAAAATCAATTTTCAAATAGCTGTAAAACAGTTAGTAAGATATTTTAGCAATTGAAGAACTCTATAAAAGCCTTTTTTTGACGATAAAATGCCGATATTTGCACGTACTTATTTTTAATAATGCGAGTACTAAATTAAACTAAATGACAATTTATGGGAATGAATAAAAATACTGTGTTGGCTTGGGCTACATTTATAATGATCCTTGCAGGATTAGGACTGATCGCTTTAGGAGCATTTAGATATAGAGATGTTTCTGGTTGGGGATTTGCAGCTGTTGGATTAGGATTTCTTGCAAATGCTTGGGTATTTAATGCTTTAAAAGGAAGAGTATAACTCTACCAAAACAATAAAAAATAATTTAGAGGCTTATGTCAGACGATAAAAAAGTTATCTTTTCAATGTCCGGTGTTAGTAAAACGTATAAAAGCGCTAACACACCGGTACTCAAAAATATTTATTTAAGCTTTTTCTACGGGGCTAAAATCGGAATCCTTGGTCTTAATGGTTCTGGTAAATCAACATTACTTAAAATTATAGCAGGCGTAGATAAAAACTACCAAGGTGATGTTGTTTTTGCTTCAGGATACTCTGTTGGTTTTTTAGAACAAGAACCACAATTGGATCCTGAAAAAACGGTCCTTGATATCGTTAAAGAGGGGGTAGCAGAAACGGTAGCCGTCTTAGATGAGTACAATAAGATTAATGATATGTTTGGTTTACCGGAAGTCTATGAAAATCCTGATAAAATGCAGGAGCTTATGGATAAACAAGCTAATCTGCAAGATCAGATTGATGCTAGCAATGCGTGGGAACTAGACACCAAACTGGAAATAGCAATGGATGCTTTACGAACTCCGGATTCTGATAAAAAGATAGGAGTTTTGTCTGGTGGTGAAAAAAGGAGAGTTGCACTATGTCGTCTCCTGTTGCAAGAACCAGATGTGTTGTTATTGGATGAACCCACCAATCACTTGGATGCAGAATCAGTACATTGGCTAGAGCACCATCTACAGCAATATAAAGGGACTGTTATTGCGGTGACCCACGACCGTTACTTCTTGGATAATGTGGCAGGTTGGATATTAGAATTAGATAGAGGAGAAGGAATACCCTGGAAAGGAAATTACTCTTCATGGCTAGATCAAAAATCAAAACGTTTAGCACAGGAGCAAAAACAAGCTTCTAAACGTCAAAAAACCTTAGAGAGAGAGTTGGAATGGGTACGTATGGCTCCAAAAGGACGTCAGGCGAAGCAAAAGGCTCGTCTAAGTAATTATGATAAGTTATTAAATCAAGATCAAAAACAAGTCGATGAAAAGCTTGAAATCTATATCCCAAATGGTCCTCGACTTGGAACAAATGTTATCGAAGCTAGTGGTGTAAGCAAAGCCTATGGCGATAAACTACTGTATGAAGACCTGAATTTTAATCTGCCCCAAGCCGGGATTGTTGGAATCATCGGTCCAAATGGCGCTGGAAAGACAACTATTTTTAAAATGATCATGGGAGAGGAGCAAGCCGATAAAGGAAGCTTTACTGTTGGCGATACTTCTAAAATTGCATATGTAGATCAAAATCATAGCAATATAGATCCAGAAAAAACGATTTGGCAAAACTTTAGTGATGAGCAGGAATTAATTATGATGGGTGGCCGACAAGTTAATTCGCGAGCATACTTGAGTAGATTTAATTTCAGCGGAAGCGAACAAAACAAAAAGGTGACTACATTATCGGGTGGAGAAAGAAACCGTTTACATCTAGCAATGACCTTAAAAGAAGAAGGTAATGTATTACTTTTAGACGAACCCACTAATGACTTAGATGTCAATACGTTAAGAGCTTTAGAAGAAGGGCTCGAAAACTTTGCGGGATGTGCTGTGGTCATCTCTCACGACCGCTGGTTTTTGGATCGTATTTGTACGCATATTTTAGCTTTCGAAGGAGACTCGCAGGTATATTTCTTCGAAGGAAGTTTTTCTGATTACGAAGAAAATAAGAAAAAACGTTTGGGTGGTGATTTATTGCCAAAACGAATTAAGTACAAGAAGTTAGTTAGATAATAATTTGGTCAACCGAGTGTTAAACAACTACTTTGCTGTAGGGGGATGAATATTGATAAAATATTTGAGCTTTCTAAGAAAAGTACGTAACAACTTATAGACTCATAAACTGTAAAAATGCCGTTAAGTAAAATTAAAGTCATTGCATTTGATGCCGATGACACACTTTGGGTCAATGAAACTATATTTAGAAAGGCAGAAGAAGAATTTTGCGACCTTTTAGATGATTATATGCCAAAAGAACAGGCAAATAAACTTCTTTTTGATATAGAAATGCAAAATTTACCAATTTACGGGTATGGTATTAAACCTTTTACGCTGTCGTTAATAGAAGCTGCAATCAAGATTTCTAACGGAAATATGAATGTTGATCTGGTAGAAAAGCTAATTGCGAAAGGTAAACAAATGCTTCAGGAACCTATAGAATTGATTGATGGTATTGATGAAACTTTGAAAGAATTATCTACCCGATATCGTTTAGTGATGGCTACCAAAGGAGATTTACTGGATCAGGAACGTAAATTAATTCACTCGGGTTTGGAGAACTATTTTCATCACATCGAAATCGTATCTGATAAAACCGAAAAGCAGTATAGTAAGCTTGTTAAACATTTGGATATTGCCGAAGAAGAATTTTTAATGGTAGGAAACTCTCTTAAATCCGATATTTTACCAGTTTTAAATATCGGGGCACATGCATTTCATATTCCGTTTCATATGACTTGGGCTCATGAGGTGGTAAACGGAGAGATAAAACATCCTAATTTTAAAAGTTTTACAAAGGCCAGTGAACTATTAGAGATACTATAAAATGAGAACCAAACTAGACTTAAATTCCTGGAATAGAAAAGAGCATTTTAAGTTTTTCGGAAGTTTTGACGAACCTTTTTTTGGGATTACTACTACGGTAGATTTTACCAAAGGGTATCAAAAGATACAGGACTTGGGGTATCCTTATTTTCTTTTTTATTTACATAAGTCACTGATGGCAGCTAATAGTGTTGAAGCCTTTCGATATCGCATAGAAAATGATGAAGTATTTATCTACGACAAAATTCATGCATCACCCACTATCGGTAGAGAGGATCATACTTTTGGATTTTCATTTATGGAATTTAAGGAAGATTTTGAAACGTTTGTTTCAGAATCCAAGAAAGAAATAGAAGATGTAAAAAATAGTACAGGTCTCAGGCATACAGATAATGCCAAGCGCATTGATACAATTCATTTTTCATCTATACCGTGGTATACCTTTACAGGTCTTACACATGCCAGGCATTTTCAATTTGTAGATAGTGTTCCGAAGATTTCTTTCGGAAAATATACGAAGACAGATAATAAGCTTCTTTTACCTATTGCGGTCAATGTACATCATGCATTGGCAGATGGTTATCATGTGGGAGCCTATCTAGAAGAATTTCAGAGCTTATTAAATGAATAAGGATGAGCGGTGAAGCTGGAGCAGGAGCAAGATCAACATCAACATATTTTCAAATGTATTATTCCTCTTTTTTTGAATAGAGTAGTTACTTAAGGCTGTGGATCATCAAGTTGAAGTTCTTTAACTTCTCCTGATTGCATATCACCCAGAAAAATATCGCCAATTCTTACTCGAATTAACCGTAGCGTGGGATAGCCAACAGCAGAGGTCATTTTACGTACTTGCCTAAACTTACCTTCTTTTAAAGTAATTGATATCCAACTGGTTGGGCCGTGTCTATCATCTCTTATTTTTCTTGCTCTATCAGGAAATTCAGGAACCGTATTGAGTACTCTAGCCTTGCAGGGTACCGTTATATACTTTTTACCATCAAACCCAATCTCAACACCCTGAACAAGAGTATCGATGGCTTCGGTAGTAATGTCTCCATCCAGTTGCGCATAATATTCTTTTTCAATACCACTGCTACATATATGATTGCTTGTCTTGCCGTTAGTGGTTAATAATAACAACCCTTCAGACTTTTCGTCCAGTCGGCCTATAGCCATAATACCCTTTGGGAAGTCAAATAATTCACCAAGAAGTTTTTTTGAATTTTGTTTTTGTCCATTATTTATAAACTGACTTAAGTATCCGTAGGGTTTATACATGGCAAAATGTCTGTGTAAACTTTGTCTTTCAGAATAAACTTTCATTCAAACGTTTTTTAATCAAAATCTTGAAATAAGAACTTTATACTGCGACAAATTTACAATTTAGTTTACGTGAATCTGAGTAACTTCAGAATAATTCAATCAGCAAAAGAGTTTTTTAATCAAAAAGGAAAACTTACCTTTGTTTAGATTTCAGTAAATTTTTTAGAATTCAGAAAATATATTGTTACCAGTTATTGCAACAACTAGGTAAATTATTCGGTAAATCAATTTTGTATATTGTCATTTTCCAATTATTCGTTTAGTATTTCAATGACAACCATCATTATGGTTTAACAAAAACAGTAAAAAAAGCGAATGGCAAAATCACAACAGACATTTAGTAAAATTGAAAAAGAAAAAAAGAAGCAGAAGAAGCGCGAAGAAAAGCAGAAAAAGAGAGAAGAACGAAAATTAAACTCGAATAAAGGAAGCGGACTTGATAGCATGATTGCTTATGTGGATGAAAATGGATTCAGGACTGACACTCCGCCAGATCCAAGTAAGAAGAAAAAAATCAAAGCAGAAAATATTGAAATAGGCGTTCCTAAACGAGAAAAAGAAGAGTTTGATCCTGTGCGTAAAGGAAAAGTAGCATTTTATAATGATTCTAAAGGATACGGTTTTATTAATGATCAAGAAACTCAAGAACGATATTTTGTTCATGTAAATGGTATCTTACAGGAGATTAAAGAAAATGATAACGTTACTTTTGAGCTTGAAAAAGGCCCTAAAGGTTTGATTGCGGTACAGGTTAAAAAGATATAATTAAATTCTTTTACATATTTAGGGGTTTTGGGGATACCAGTCTAATTGCACCACTTCGATATTAGGATCTTTGGATACGATTTCCTTAAATTTTTGTACATCACTTAATCCATTAGCACCGCGATAGTGATAAGGGTATACTTGTTTTGGTTTAAAATCTAATACCGCATCGGCTGCACTTTCTACTGTCATGGTATAGGGTAAGTTCATACATATAAAAGCTTTGTCTATATATTGTAAAGCTCTCATCTCTGGAATATCTTCGGTATCACCAGAAAAATATATACGCTCTTTCCCTAATGTAATTACATAGCCGTTACCTCTTCCTTTTTCATGAAATTTTAAAGCTTCTTCTCTAAGGTTATACATTGGTATTGCTTCTATGGATACCCCTTGTATTTCTTTGGTTTCGCCATTATTGATAATCACTATTTTCTCGGTATAGTGAGCAGGTAGTTTTTCTGCAACAGCCTGTGGCACTACAATTTCAGCTTTAGAGAGATTTAGACTATCTAACGTATCAATATTCATATGATCTCCATGAATATCAGTAATTAAAATAAGGTTAGGAAGTTTTTTGTCTTTAAAGGCTTTGGTACCTCCTGTAGGATCTATATAAATAATTTTTTCTTTCCACTCAACAATTGTTGTTGCGTGACTAATAGGATCAATAGTAATATCACCTACTGGTTTTTGAGGTTGTTTCGCAAGGATTACTTCGGTTTCATTAATGTTTTCGACATCTTCTTTTTTCTGTGATTTACAACTGATTACAAAAAAACAAAGTATGAAGATATTTAGGGAGAAAAGTTTCATATGGGATAATTTTGCTTATTATGTGTAAAAGATAAGAATAATCATTCAATAAGTTTGTGTGAACTGCAGGATCTTAACCAGATACTAATTGTCCAGCCAGAGTTTTATGGCCATAGCGATTACCATAATAATTAAAAATATCTTTACAATACCATCACCTTTTTTTACAGACCACCTGCTGGCAATCCATCCACCGCTTGCATTACCAAAAGCAAGGACTAATCCATATAAATAATCTATTTGTTTGTTGTAAATAAAAATAACCAGAGCTCCAATAGTATAGATAAAAACTACCAATACTTTTACGGCATTGGCTTTCACGAGGCCCATATAATTTATAGATG
This sequence comes from uncultured Aquimarina sp., assembly GCA_947497175.1. GTDB lineage: Bacteria > Bacteroidota > Bacteroidia > Flavobacteriales > Flavobacteriaceae > Aquimarina. The sequence continues at coordinate 107,089 of CANMFM010000007.1, forward strand.
TTAATGCTAATAGGATAAAAATCCCTACACCCGCTTGTATAAAACCGCCATAGATGCCTATAAAGAAAAATGCCAGTACAGATAACCATAGATACTTACCTTGTGTTCTTTCTATGAGATCTTCAATTTTTACTTTTGGCTTAAAAACCATAAACACCACCACAACAACCATCACAATAGCTAAGATTTTATTAAAAGTTTCTCCTTTAATGTCTACAGCGATTTGAGCGCCAATTACTGATCCAACCAGAGCAGATAAGCCTAGATAGACACCAAAAGCGTTTGGTGTAATGCCTTTACTTTTAAAACCGGCAACCGAGGTGATGCTCTGAATAAAAATTCCAATTCGATTAGTACCGTTAGCTACGGCAGGGGGGAGCCCCATAAAAATCAGCATCGGTAAAGTGAGTAAAGAACCACCACCGGCCATAGTATTGATAACTCCAGCTATAAATCCAATGGCAGCCAAAAGAAAAAGAAGTAATGTTTCGTTCATTGTGGTATACAAAGTGTTAAGGGATATACATGATGTTCAAAAATAGATAAATCATCAAAATAAAGATATCAAATTGAAAATCATTTGGCATAATTTGACAACTGTTGTAGATTTACCTTATCAACCAAACTATACATACTGTTAAAACAACACATAAAATATTTCCATTTCTTCAAATCTTCACAAATAAAGAGTACAACACTTCTGTTTTGCGATCAGATATCATTGCGGGTATAACCGTTGGAGTAGTTTTGATACCGCAGGCCATTGCATATGCATTACTGATGGGGGTTCCTCCAATCTATGGATTGTATGCATGTTTGGTTCCCTTACTTTTGTATGCTTTTTTTGGAACTTCGAGACGGTTAAGTATCGGACCTGTTGCTGTTACTGCTATTTTGGTAATGAGCGGTGTAAGTCAACTTGCCGATCCATTTACAGAAAAGTTTGTAGAGCTCGTTTTGTTTTCGGGGGTCTTAATTGGAGTTTTACAGATCATCATGAGCGTGCTTAGAATGGGGTTTTTGGTTAATCTAATTTCTCAACCAGTAATTTCGGGGTTTATTTCGGCAGCGGCCATTATCATCATTGTTTCTCAATTAAAAGAAGGTTTAGGTTTAGATATTCCAAGGTTTACATATACGCATCAAACGATTTGGTATGTAGTACATCATTTTTTAGATATAAACTGGCTCACGTTAGGGATTTGTATATTTTCTATTGTTGTCATCTTACTCTTAAAAAAGTGGAAGCGATCCTTCCCTGGTGCTCTTACTGTACTTGTTATTACTACAATTGCTGCCTATTTTTTTGATCTAAACACAATGGGAGTGGCAATCATTAAGGATGTGCCCAGAGGATTGCCTGTTTTTATGGTCCCCGAAATGAGTTATGATGCCATGATCGCACTTACCCCTTCGGTACTAACAGTTACTTTTATAGGATATGTTGGAAGTATAGGGATTGCCAAGTCTTTAGAAATGAAGAATCGTGATCATGTTATCCGGCCAAATCAAGAATTATTTGCTTTAGGAATAGCTAAAGTTATTGGAGCTTTTTTTCAGGCGGTACCTTCATCAGGAAGTTACAGCAGATCAGCGATTAATGATGAAGCCGGCGGCAAAACGACAATGTCGTCTATTGTGGCTGCTGTTATGGTAATTTTTTCGTTATTATTTCTAACATCATATTTTTATTATATACCAAATGCTACTTTGGCTGCTATTATTTTGGTTTCCGTATTTGGGCTTATCAATTTTCGTGAAGCTAAACATCTTTTTACATTGCGCAGGAGGGATTTTATTGTAATGATAATTACCTTTGTAGGTACTTTAGTTTTTGGGGTGGAGAAAGGGATTTTTATTGGGGTAATTTTATCGTTTATTTTTCTTCAATATTATAGTTCGAGACCGCATATTGCCGAACTTGTAAATATTCCCGGCACCACATATTACAGAAACATTAATCGGTTTCCTGATGCTATACAATCTCGTGACTATCTTATTATTCGTTTTGATAATCAATTATATTTTGGAAATTCCAGTTATTTTAAAGATACAATTCAACAATATATTGCTGCACGAGACCCCTTACCAAAGTTTTTAATTTTAGACAACACAAATATGCATGATATCGATAGCACAGGCCTGCATGTGTTAGACGATATATTTCAATATTTAGACGATCTGGGGATGCAATTATTAATGGTGGGTACTATAGGTCCCGTACGAGATTTTTTAAAACGATCTGGTTTTACAGACAGGTTAGGAGTAGATCATTATTATCTAACGATTGATGATGCTGTAGGGTACGCAGAAAATCGTACAAAACATCAAGAAAAACACAAGGCTGCTGTACAATTTAATAAAAACAGAAGGTCTTTTCTGGATTAAAAAAGGCATGTTTTTTAGGGTAAGACCTAAAGGCTATTCATCTTCATACAAATGCAGCTTTAGTCCCATACCATAATTCGTGTTATTATTTTTAATCAGGTTGTTATTATCACTATATTCTTTATCAAATCGTTGCCAGCTTCGGTTTTTGAAAAATATTCTTCTGGTAAAGGTTTTATAACCATCAATTTTATCTGTAAATGGTAATAATGGTCTAAATGTGGTTGAAACCTTTACAATGCCTTTACGTGTTTCGATCTCGCTATACTTTTTGGTTTGTTGTAATTTACCGTCTTTATCGGCATAGCCTAGTACCTGAATAGAAACGAAAATACCTTCTTTTGGAATAAAGATTTTATATTCTGAAACGTTCAGTTCAAAATTGGATTTATCCTTCTCGCTAACTCTAAAAATAATATCTTCATAAGACAATCTTTTGCCGGGATAGCCATTATCATTACCATAAAATTGCATTTTAAAAATTGTTGAAAACGATTGATTCTTTGTAGCATTTCTATTCGACGATTCTACTTTTATAGGTAGATATACTGAAGCTATCTTGGTCGATTTTTCGGTATTCTTTGGAAAAAAAACAGCGATCTCCGATTCTACGGTAGGGAGCCAGGATCTAAAGTAATCGTTATGAACTTGAGAAGCTCGTTTCTTAGTCTTGTATTTTCTTTTTTTCTCTGCCATGATATAGACCTCTTTCAACATAGCAACGTCTTCAGCCAGAAAAATCTCTTTGGGTATTGATTTTGTTGATAATACCACCTCTTTATGTCCCATAGCCGAAATATATAAAGAATCTATATCGGCATACCATTTTTTAGAAAATCTAAAATTACCGTCTGCATCGGCAAAAGTACCATTACCATTGCCAAAAGAAATAGTCGCGTATGATATGGGCTTTCTCTGTGCAGAATCCAGCACAGTATACTGCTGTGAGTAAGCAGTTTGTGCTAAAAAAAGCAGTAGTAGGGGAAACAGCTTTTTCATAGTAGTTGTTGGGGATTAAGAAAACTAAAGTAATAAATATTTTACAATGAAGCTATTATTGTGCCAAAGAGGTAAGAAATTAGTAGTTAATGAAATTAAAATCAGAGAGGCGGCTTCTATTTTTAAAACGTATCTTTGCTAGCTTTATGAAAAAAGCCATATACTACATGCTTTTAAGCGCAGTATGTTTTACTGTGATGAATTTATTTGTGAAGTACCTTGCTCATTTTGGCGGAGGGCAGTTAGTCTTATTTAGAGCATTTGGTTCCTTGTTTTTTACCATGAGTTATCTACTCTGGCATAAAATTCCGATTTTAGGAAATCAAAAAAAACTTCTAGTCTATCGTGGTTTGGCTGGTGTAACCTCAATGGGGCTATTTTTTATGTCGGTACATTATTTACCCATTGGATCTGCCGTTTCTCTACGATACCTATCTCCAATTTTTGCTACGATCCTGGCGGTGTTTTTCCTAAAAGAACGAGTAAATCCTGTACAATGGTTATTTTTCTTGATGGCATTTACGGGAGTACTTATGATAAAAGGTTTTGATCCAAATATTCATTCTTTTGGATTTTTACTCATATTGGGTTCGGCTTTATTTAGTGGTATAGTATATGTACTTATTAATAAAATAGGACAAAATGACCATCCTGTTGTGATTGTGAATTATTTTATGTGGATTTCATTTCTCGTAGGTGGTATATTATCTGTTTTTAATTGGACAACTCCAAAAGGAGTGGAGTGGATTTTGTTATTAAGCTTAGGAATCTTTGGATACTTTGGTCAGTTATTTATGACCAAGGCGTTTCAGTCTCAGGCTACAAACAAGATTGTCTCACTTAAATATGTAGAAGTGATTTTTACAATGATTGCAGGAGTATTTTGGTTCTCTGACACATACCCGTTATTAAGCCTAGTGGGGACACTATTAGTAATCACAGGGTTAATTCTAAATATTTGGTATAAGAAAAAATAACTTAATAGAGTGGGATAATTCTATTGGGTTTCTTATGAAAAGTCCTCTCTTAGATAATACATAATTTTTGCCTTATCACTAAAACTTTTAATGGTAATAATATCTCCAGTAAGTTTATTATAAATTACTTCGGCAAACAATAAATCTATATAGAAAATACTATAATAAAAATCGCGATTTTGATCATTAATAGTAAAGAGATGAATCCCGCGATCCCAGATATCTTTATATTTATGTGTTAATTGTCGAGCATTGAACTCCTGCTCAAGGGTAATTTTGTGCATAAGTTATCATTTTTAAAATTTGGGTCGGTCCTAAATTACGGAAAAACCGTATCATTTGCAAATGAACTGTTTAATGCTAACTGAAGGGTGCATTTTTCATTAATACGTTTTAGTTTCTAACCATCGCAAATCTCTGGCAACTCCTTCTAAACCGGGATACATTAATCGTTGATTTACCCCATATTTAAAAAGCGTTTTCTTAATAGATGCCTTAATGTGTTTTGGGATTACTACTTTCATAAGTTTATCATGAACAAAGGCAACCTCGGGTTGATGATGCACAGTAAATAGACCTGCTTGATTCTGAATTCTGGCAGAAATATAAGGTGGACGATACTTATACACTTTATCAAGTGCATATGGATCTGTTTGATCAGGAACTTGTATGGTCGAACATCCTGAAAGTTTATAAACAGCTCCATCGTTAACGGGAGTAGATTCTACGGCAAAATAAATAGCTATTAATGGATTATACGTCCAATCCAGTAATCGGGTTGGCAGCCCGTAATGTTGTGCTATGGCAAGCCATTCTAGTTCATTATTAGGTTTATGCTCCAGATAGGGGATCGAAGATTCTTTAAATAACTTTGTAAGTCTTGCCTCCAGACGGTCAATTGGTTTTCCTGTGATTGATTCGCAGCGGCCTAATGAGGTAATTAGCTCGTAAAGAGTATTAGATACACCACGGTATACAAAGTTTTGTCCAATTTTTTGGCGTTCCAGAGCCTCTAAGAGCTCTTCAAAGGTTTTAATTGTAATAGTCTCCATATATTAATTCACTAAATATATACTTTTTGGAGAATACGTTTTATACATTAAGGGTTAAGATTGCCCTAAATAAGAAAAATCTTACGCACTTATTCTTAATTCAGTCTGTTAATCTCAATAATACGATGTGTATTGGTGGTATCGCCATAAGAATCACCATTGGTGGCAATAAAAACTCTCCCTTCAGGGGATACGGCTATGTCTCTAATTCGACCAAATACATCTTCAAAAAAGGTTTCTTCCTGTGTCACAGTTGATCCATCACTATTTAAAGTTAGCGCACTTATTTTTTTATCTTTTAAAACGGTCAATATAAGTTTATTTGTCCATTGCGGAATTCGATCACTGGTATAATATATTAGATCTGAAGGCGCAATGGTCGGAGTCCAATTTGTAATCGATTCGGTTACCGGAGTCGTGGCAGCAAATGATTCTTCGCCTGGAGTATCAATTAGTCCTCTTACCTCTGGCCAACCATAATTTTCGCCAATAGATATGATATTAATTTCGTCATCAGTATTAGGGCCATGTTCTGAGCTATAAATACGGCCACCTGGCCCTGGTGTTAATCCTTGCGGATTTCTATGACCTATGCTATAAATCGGACTTCCTGATACGGGATTATTAGCAGGAATGCTTCCATCCAGATTAACTCTAAGTATTTTTCCTGCCAAAGAGTTCATGTCTTGAGAGAGACTGGTATTTCCTGCATCTCCTGTTGACATGTATAAATGGAGATCTTGGGTAATTAAAAGCCGACTACCATTATGAATTCTATTGGCAGGGATTTGATCAATCAGTATAGTTTCGTTTGATAACGTGTTGTTAGAATATGTAAAATGTACCAAACGTTCTAATAAAGTATTTCCACTGCTATAGGTGTAAACCACATATACCAATGGGTTATTATTAAAATCAGGATGAAGCGCCATCCCAAGCAAACCGCTTTCTTGTTGTTGGGCAACATTATTTAGAGTAAGCACCACTTGTTGTTCTCCTGTGTCTGGGTTGATTCTACTTATTTTTCCATTACGCTCGGTTACCCAAAGAAAATCATCAGGCCCCCAAAGTAATTCCCATGGTACACTCAACGTATTAATTACAGTTGTCGTTGCATTTGTGGGAGTAGGAACAGGATCTGGATTATTAATTGTTGGATTGTTATCATCTCCTGAGCAACCAAAAAAAAGTATTACCAATACTATAGTAGTGGTAAATTTCTGTAAATCTTTCATAACCCTAATGTCTTTAATTTTTGAATAACCTTTATATTAATAACCAATACTTTATGGATTTATTTTATATAGATCTAAACGTCCAAGATTTTCAAGAATCAGTTTACAAAGAATGTAGAGGAACATCCTAAATATATTTTTTCAAGATATTGAAAATGCTATACAGTCTTAGAAGCCTTTTATGGAGTATTACTTATTCAAGAAATAAAGTGTCGAACTCTATGAACTCCTTTTATTTTAATTAGCAGGTTATAAAAACTATGTCACGGTATAAATCCCATTATCTTAAATCCTTATGAACGACCTTATGTTTTTACTGCATTAGTGTACTTCTAAAAAAATCCCCAGTACTACACTAGGGATACTGGGGATGTTAAACAATATAATTTGAGTATGTTGAATTATTTTAATTAATGCCTTCAACTACCTTAACCGGGCGTACCTCTATACGCCAGATCCCCTCTTCAAATCTTGGGTCACGTTTTGCAATTTCTATAGCTTCATCAAGATCTGTGGCTAGTAAATGATAATAGCCGGAGATAATTTCTTTGGTTTCATTATAGGGACCATCTACTATTTTACCATTTTTATATGATAAGATTTTCCCATCCATCTCTAAGGGTTGAGCCGATTTCATTTTACCTTCTTCCATTAACCGTTTAATATACCCACCAACTTTTTCGATATGTTGCTGTAATTGTTCAGGAGAAAGGTCAGCCTTTGGTTCTTCTTCACTTCTAATAAATAACATGAATTCTTTCATTATTTCTATAATTTATGATTTATACCCCTACAACAATCAAATCTCTCAAATAGGGACAATATTTTTCAATTTTTTTTCGATCAATTTGATATCTCTAGGATTAGAGCATAAAATACGAGCTTGTTTTAAAGAAATAACAGCGTTATCGATATCGTTTTCTTGTATATAAAACTCCGCTATAGTTGCATGAAAAAGATAATGACTTTCAATATCAGAGTCCTGTTTTAATTGTATTAGTGTTTTAATAGCAGCTTTATTGCCTTTAACTTTTGCTAATGGTATACTACGATTTAATCGCACTACCGGCGTGTCCTGAAGTCTTAATAAGCTATCGTAAAGTGCTAATATTTCTATCCAATTTGTATTTTCAAAGCTCGATGCTATACAGTGTTGGGCAGATATGGTAGCTAATATCTGATATGTAGAAGTAGCATTATCTTTGGTAGTCTCATTGAGATAATAAATCCCTCTGTTTATTAATTTTTTATTCCATAATGTTCGATCCTGCTTGTGCATTTCAATTAAATTATCAGAAGTACTACGAGCTTCAAATCGAGCGACATTTAAATACATTAAAGCGAGCAATGACGCAATGTTTGATTTGTTAAGAATATTTTGATTGGTATATAATATTTCTGTCAGTCGTATAGCTTCAAGACAAAGATCATATCGTACAATTTTGTTTTGTCGAGATGGACTATATCCTTCATTGAAAAGCAGGTAAATAGTCTTTAAAATAATATCTATACTTTCACCACTATTTTGAGGGATCTCGAAAGAAATTTTAGCATCTCTTAATTGCTTGCGTCCTCTTACCAATCGCTTATTGATGGTTTCTCGTGTTGTAAAGAAGGCATTTGCAATTTCACTAATGCTAAATCCACATAAAATTTTTAGTATTAGTGTGATCTGAGAATTTTCTGAAATAGTAGGGTGGCAGCATACAAACATCATTTTTAACTGTTCATCATTAATTACATCTTCAGAAATATGAAAATCTTCTCGTTGATCTTGCAACACATTATACTTGTGATGGGTTTGGTATTGCAAAAGATGCTTTTTACGCTTTAAAATATTGAGAGTGTGATTTTTGGCAGTGATATATAACCAAGCCCTGGGGTTTTCAGGAATCCCGTTTTGTTGCCAATGATCCACGGCCTTTAACAGTGTTTCCTGCACAATATCTTCTGCCGTTTGTACATGATCAGTACCTACATACCGGGTTACTACAGATACAATTTTTCCGTACTCATTTCTGAAGAAATGTTCTGTAAGTTCCTGAGTGGCTTTGGTATTATAATTTTTCATTGAAATACAAGGTGTGATGTCGTAATGATCATATCATCTAAGTGGGCCTTATTTTCTTTATTTTTAGTTATAAAGATAGCATCATTTTGTTGATATAGATTGCTGATAAATTAGTATCTTCATAAGATATAAATATTCCGAATAAGAAAATACTTCTAGGGGAGATGATTCGGGGGATTATTAGAAATGTATTATGGGATATTTAAAAGATTCGCTTTTTTATAACGAGGCAATACAAGTACTGCGATATCCGTATGCAACCTATTATTTATTTGACACATTTATGGTGGCCGAAATTGATGAAGGCATTGTATATACGTGGGATGATCATGCTGAGCCAATAGTTGCAGAATTAAGCGAATTATACGATCAAAAGGGTGAAAGCTTAGTCCTCATATCTAATCGCGTACATTCATATTCGGTTAAGCCTAGTGACTGGATTAAATTTTTTAAGAATGATTATAAGCTAAAAGGGTATGCTATTGTAAGCTACTCCAGAAAGGGAATTATTGCTTCATTAGTAGAAAAACTTTTCATGCGTAATAGTTTTAAAAGCTTTGATAATCTAGAAGATGCCATAGCCTGGGCAAAAGAACTCACCACCATTGATAATGGTACTTCAGATAAGAGTGCTTAAAATAGACATAGGTAGTGTATCTAGCTTAGAAGTTAGTTATTTTATTTTGGTGTATTTTGTTTGAGTTAATGAAATAACGATTAGAATTCAGTCTTCACTATGTAATTTTTTAGTTTTACACATAGAAGGTTGTTTTACATGTCAAAAAAAAATACGATTCGCTTATTGGTATTCACTACATTGGTATTCTTACTATATTGGAGCATTCATCTTATAGTTCTTTCTCAAATTAAGACTATACTTCAAGATATAAATGATGAAAAAATTCAATTTAAATATACGGATGTAGATCTGAGTCTTTTAAAAAGGTCTTTAACGCTTACAGATATTAACTTTTTTAAAGGCGAAGAGCTTCATATTAATATACAATCAATTCAATTGTCAGGTATTGATCCTTATGAATTATTGAAGTCGAACAAAATTAATGCTGCATCTTTAGATATACAGACCCCTAAAGTTGTAATCAATTCAACAACAACAGAAGATAGTAAGTTCAAGAAAAAAACAAGGAGTATTGATATTAGCATTAATAAAAGTAGTGTTAAAAATGGCAGCTTTACACTAATTAGCAATGACACCACTCATATACCTGTTCAAGGAATAAATGTTCGAGGAAACCTCAAAGGATTTATGATAAATGAGAAAACACTTGAAAATAAAATTCCATTTGTAACCTCTAATTTTCTATTAAAAATTGACACTATACAATTTCCGGTGGATGCATATCATAAATTGTATGTAGAAAAAACCATGCTATCAAAAGAAAACTTTGAATTTATAGGACTACATATTATCCCTCTACTAGACAGACAAAAATTTCATCAGGTGATTCCTGTAGAGCGTGATTATATAAATTTGAAAGGAGAACGATTACTAGTAAAGGAGCCTTCGTTTTTTGATGATCAAGAGACATCTGATTTTTGTTCAGAAATGATCACCTTTGATCGTTTTCATGCAACCATATATCGAGATAAAAGAATAAGAGATGACACTTCTATAAAACCTTTATATAGTAAAATGCTGCGAGAGATGGATACGAAGATAGCTATTGATTCTATACTCATTTCTAATAGCACCCTAAAATATACCGAACATCCCGACAGCGATGCTGATGCCGGAGTTCTTGAATTTCATAACCTTAACTTACATAGTGGTTTATTAAGTAATATACTAAATTCAAAACCTGTTGATATTAAGATCAACACTCTGTTTATGAACCAAGCCCCCATGAAAGTGAAATGGATGTTTAATATCAACGATCCTTCCGATTTTTTTACTATTAAGGGATCTCTTAAGAATGTGCAAGCAGTCTCCTTAAACTCTTTTCTGACACCAGTAGTAAAAGTAAAAGCCAAAGGAGCATTAGATGAGTTGTACTTTAATTTTAATGGAAATGTTAATAAGGCGACTGGTGATATGCAATTATCATTTGAGCAATTTGATGTAAGTATATATGATCAGGAGACCAAAAAAATAAAATCCTTTTTGAGCTCTATAGCCAATATGCTAATCGGTGGACAAGAAGATAAGGGATTAATCAAAGAAGAAGAGATTTCTGTTAAAAGAGACCATACAAAATCATTTTGGAATTACTTCTGGTTGTGTATTCGAAACGGTCTGTTTAAAATTATTGTATGAATACTGATAATGTAAAGTAACTAAATTAAATTGAAATGAAATATTTAAAAAATATATATCCAATCAAATGGCTTTTCTATTTTTTAGGAAAGAACTAAAAGGGTAGATAACAGTCAAATCGTATCCTTGTTAAACCCCCGTTAAACCTAAGGATTCACTTGTAAAAAAAACTTATTAAACGTATATTTTATTATGAAAAAAATTTTAGTAGTCGGTGCTACAGGCACCACAGGAAATAACGTCGTAAATTTATTACATAACAGTCAATATTATGAACCGGTTGCCATGGTACGCCATGAAGACCAGCAAGCCAATTTTGAGCAACAAGGAATAAAAACAGTGCTGGCAGACCTCACAAAAGAGGTGTCACATACTACTGAAGGTATCGATAAGGTCATCTTTGCCGCTGGTTCTAAAGGTAAAGCCTTGGATAGTGTAGATCGTAAAGGCGCTATGAAAATTATTGATGCCTCTAAAAAAAACAAAATTCAAAAATTAGTAATGCTAAGCTCTATTGGTGCTGATGCTCCACAGCAGTCTGATACGCTGAAAGAATATTTACAAGCTAAGCAGGATGCTGATAGATATCTTGCCAATAGTGGTCTTGATTTTACTATCGTGAGACCTGGTACCTTGAATGATGCCACACCTACAGGAAAAATAAGGCTAGCCCAAAACCTCGATAATAAAGAAGGTGAAATACCTAGAGGTGATGTGGCTAAGGTTTTAGTTCAGAGCTTAAATGATTCGGTTGCAAATCGCGAAGCTATCGAAATCCTAAACGGCGAAAGTACAATCGAAGAGGCGTTAAGCACAGTACGCAATGCTTAATAAGATCTTAGTGCTTTAATCTACCAATAGAACTACGACTATCTGTCAGTTTTGTCACGTCAATTTGTAGATTAGGTGGGGAAAATACCCCAAAGTGTGTAAAATATACACACTTTTTTTTTGATGTTAAATCGGTAATACCCTGTTATTCAGCGCTATCTTAAAATTGGTATTAAAGTTGCTATTTCCGTGAAGGTATTAAGTAAACATTCATGAAAAGAGCAACGTATTTTAATAAGACTGCAACATCAATATCCATTGATAGTTTAGAAAAATTTAGTGTTAAAGCACCATCAAACTTAATCCTGTTAGGAACATTTCTGTTGTTATTTGGAGCTGTATCTTTATTTTATTATTTACAACCTTATTTTGAAGAAATTCATCTCGAACGAATGAACTCGGTATGGGGTATTACGCTAATGACCCTAGGAATCTCATTATTAACGATTAAAGTAAGTTTTATTATATATATCTTATTTTTATACTTACGATATAAAATTATTTCTCCTGTAACCAATGAAGAATTACCATTGTGTACGGTAATCGTTCCTGCATATAATGAAGGCGAACTAGTGTATAAAACACTACATAGTCTGGCAGAAAGTGATTATCCTGCAGAAAAATTGCAAATTATATCTATTGATGACGGAAGTCAGGACAACACCTGGCAATGGATGCAAAAGGCTAAAAATGAATTGGGCAATCGTGTTTCGATTTACCAACAGCCTAAAAACAAAGGAAAAAGACATGCCTTATATCGTGGTTTTGACTTGGCAACCGGCGATGTTTTTATTACTGTAGACAGTGATTCTATCGTTAAGAAAGACACTCTTCGTATTATGGCATCCCCATTTGTAGTTAGTGAAGATTGCGGAGCTGTAGCAGGAAATGTTCGTGTTTTAAATAGAGATAAAGGATTAATTCCTCGTATGCTCAATGTAAGTTTTGCTTTTAGTTTTGAATTTATACGATCTGCTCAAAGTACTTTGGGTTCAGTTTTATGTACACCAGGGGCTCTATCGGCATATCGAAAAGCGGCTGTTTTTAATTGCAAGGAAGAATGGATAAATCAAACATTTATGGGCGAGGTATCAAAAATAGGAGAGGACCGTGCTATGACCAATATGATTTTAAAACAAGGGTATAAAGTACTGTTTCAGCGTAAAGCATATGTGTACACCAATATCCCCGAACGATATAAGAACTTATATAAAATGTTTATTCGTTGGGAAAGAAGTAATATTCGTGAGAACATAGCCATGAGTAAATTTGCTTTCAATGATTTTAGAGAGGGATCTAAAAGTGGTACTAGGATATTGCTGTTAAATCAATGGTTAAAAATGGTTATGGCATATCCCGCCTTATTGCTAATGCTATTTTTTATCTGTACTTATCCTTTATTATTTTTGAGCTCTACTCTAGTAAGTATATTAATTTTCTCAAGTATTCAAGCACTGTTTTATGCTAAAAAACATAGCGCATCTGAGTCCCTTTGGGCGTATCCTTATAGTTTATTTTATGCTTTTACATTGTTTTGGATCACTCCTTACGCTATTGCTACAGCCGGAAGAAGTGGATGGTTAACACGCGATTTATCTAAAGATCAACTCAAAGAACATGAACAACAGGTAGACGTTATTCCTGTCTCTGTTTTAGAATAATAGGTACAGAGTTCAGAGTTCAGTTTTTGATCTCTTGTTTAATTGTATAGATAATTATTTTGTAGCCCATGTTTCAAATCTATAATAGAGAAATTTCAAGAGTATTTCTTATCTTATACTAAGAAAATGTTTAACTCTTAAAATATTGTCAATTATGGAATTTATGGAAATAATGGATAACAAAGGTACCTTGCATTATATCAATCCCAGTCATATTTCTGGCCTTTGCGCAGTACAAGACAAATGCAAAATTAATGTAATGGGCCAGGATTATATGATTACCAAAGAAACCATGGAAGATATAAAGCTTCATCTTATGTCTTTTAGGCACTAGAAAACAAGAACCTGTGTAGTCGATATTTGCAAATCAAATTTGTTCAAATGCTCTTGATCATTTACATCTTTAGATCGAACTTGCAGTAACAATTATACCATTTCATTTAAATTTTATCGATAAAATACTCATTTTTACAAGGCGTAGAATGTATGTGGGTGCCCATATCTATTTTTGCTTAATAAATTTGAAAGCTAAGTTTTGAAACAATTCTACAAGTAAAATGTATTTTTGCAAGCCTTAGAGTTATTAAGAGTATACGTTATGCCCAAAAAAGGAAAAGAAAAAAATACACAAAACAAGGCAAAGCATGCCAAACTGGTAAATCGCAAAAAGAATAAAATCAGAAAACAAAAAGAAACCAGGGCAGCACGTTTAAAAGAGTTAGTTCAAAAAATGAATCAACAACAGCATAAAGATAGGTCTCATGACTAATTGTTATTGTGGAAAAGCGCTAGTATATGCATCTTGTTGTGGTAAAGTTCATGAAAATATTACATCTGCGCTTACAGCAGAAGACTTAATGCGGTCGCGGTATAGTGCTTTTGTATTGGCTAAAGGTGATTATTTATTGAAAAGTCACCATAGTACCACCAGGCTTTCATCTGGTGAAAAGAAATCTATAGTACAATGGTCTACCTCTGTAGAATGGATCAGATTAGAGGTGTTGCATACTTCTAAAGGTACACCGCAAGATACCAAAGGTACCGTAGCGTTCAAAGCATTCTATTATGAGCAAGGTGTCTTACATGTCATAGATGAACATTCTATGTTTACCAAAGAGAACGGTCATTGGGTTTATGTTGGAGTGGTGTAGCTCTGAGTAAAACGAAAAATGACCTGTTTACTTAAAAGTTACAGGTCATTTGTGCTTCTTTTTCAATACAATTTTAGTTAATCTTTAGCAATCATTATAGCCTTTGCATTGACGAATTCTTTTACTCCAAAACCACCATGTTCTCTTCCGTAACCAGAGTTTTTAACACCTCCAAACGGCATATTGGGTTCGGCTAATCCAAAGGAGTTAATAAATACCATTCCGGTATCAAAATAGCGTTGAGCAAGATCGACAGCTTTTTCTGTATCTTTAGTAAAAATACCGCCACCAAGCCCAAAACGGCTATCATTGGCAATTCTCATAGCGTCTTCTTCATCTTTAGCTTTTATCAAAGATGCTACGGGTCCGAATAACTCATCGTCATAAGCCGGTTGTCCTGGAGATACAGAGCCAAGAACAGTAGCAGGATAAAAGAATCCTTTACCCTTTGGAAGTTTTCCTCCGCATAAAATTTTGGCACCCTTATCAACACTTTCCTGTACTTGATCGTGGATTTTTTCTCGCAAATCTTCCCGGGCCATAGGACCCAAGTCAACGTCAGAAGACATGGGATCTCCCGTCTTTAGATTTTGCATCGCATTTACAAAGCCCTCTTTAAATTTGTTATACACACTGTCTACAACGATAAAGCGCTTGGCTGCAATACAAGTTTCTCCATTATTATAAATACGCCCTTTTACGCACTTCTCTACTGCAACTTCTATATCAGCATCTTCAAGCACGATATAAGCATCGTTGCTTCCTAATTCGAGAACTGTTTTTTTAAGTTGTTTTCCTGCTTTTTCTCCTATAACTTCTCCAGCTTTTGGACTTCCCGTCAGGGTAATACCACGAATCAATTTATTTTTTATAATTATATCTGATTGATCGTGATCAATGATCAGCGTTCTAAATAGGTTTTCTGGTAAACCTGCTTCTTTAAATACGTTTTCTAATAATTTACCGGTACCTGTTACATTGGCAGCATGTTTCAGTAATACCGAATTGCCAGCCATCAAATTGGCGATTGCATATCGAACTACCTGGTATGATGGGTAATTCCATGGTTGGATACCATAAACAATACCAATAGGAGCGAAGGTGATGATACCTCTGCCACCATTAGAGAGTTCTCTTTCTTCAGGTTGTAACTGCTCAGGACCATGATTAGCAGTATAGTCGCAAATAGCTGAACACAAATCAATTTCCTGTTTGCTTTGCTTCACTAGTTTACCCATTTCTGTAGTCATGAGTTCAGCTAGTTCAGTTTTATATTCTTGAAGCTTCTTACCAATTGCCTTGATGGTTTCGGCCCTCTCTGTTGTAGATTTGTGCCTCCATTTTAAAAAAGCCTGATGACTTTGTTCTATAATTTGCGCTACGGTTTCATCAGACATATATTCATAATGCTCTATATCCTCACCAGTAGCCGGATTAACCGTTGTTATGGTTTTTACTTCTGTCATTGTACTCATAATACTACATTAAGTGATTATTGTTGTTCGCTTGGCATGATGTATACATCATTGATATTTACACGATGTGGTTGTGTAAGCGCATAATATATTGCATTTGCGATATCTTCTGCTTCTAAGGTTGTCATTTTTTGCATATCCGACATTTTCTCCTTAATATCTTCATCTGTTATAGTGTTTGTGAGTTCTGTTGAGACAGCTCCTGGTTCAATAGATGTTACATTGATACCATATTGTGGAGCAAGCTCTTGTCGCAATCCCTCTGAAAACATTTTTACAGCCGCTTTGGTTGCACAATACACAGCTCCTCCGGGAAAATACTTATATGCTGCCGTTGAAGAAATATTAATGATATGTCCTCCTTTGTTTTCGGTAAGTGTTGGTAAAACAGCAGCCACCCCATTTAGAACACCTTTGATATTTACATCAACCATTTTATCCCATTCATCAGTCTTTAATTTCATTATAAAGGACAACGGCATTAAACCTGCATTATTTACAAGAGCATTGATAGTTCCGTAGTGATCCTTTGTTCTCGAAACTGCTTTTTCAAAATCTGATTTCTTGGTCACATCTCCAGTCACAACAAATGCATCTCCACCATGATCTTCTATTCTTTCTTTTAGCTCCTGTAATCGATCTTCGCGTCTTGCCATTAGCACAACTTTAGCTCCATTCTGGGCTAGTTTCATTGCAGTTGCCTCGCCAATTCCGCTTGATGCTCCCGTAATGAGAATTACTTTTCCTTCTAAATTCATAACTTTTTTATTTAAATATTGTTTATATTTTTTTGATACTTAAAATTCGTTATAAATCATGGTCTTTTTTGATGGCATCACATTCATGTTTGACTGAAATACAATTTTATGAAAATGTGTTAATGGATTTATGCTATTTTAACAGCATAAACAAAAAGAGAGCACCTGTTAGCGCTCTCCTTAATTATTACTACGGTTTTTATGCCATCAATTTATTCTTCTTCTTCTCGATAGTTTTGTGTTGACGGTAAAGCCATTTGTTCTACAATACTAAAACTTTCTGATGATTCTTCAATGTCGTTATCAATATTATCTTGAAGTAATTCGTCTGATCGTTCTGGTTTTTGGGTTTCTTCTATAGCCGGAACAGCATCTTTTAAGGTATTAAATCGCTCAATCCTTTCTACATCTTTTTCATCACCAGAGAAATAAGGAAATACGTCCATGATAGGAGACTCAGCAATAGCAGGTATCGTATAATCTCCCATGGTGTTTTTCATTGCCTCATTAGTGTTATCAAAAGCTTCTTTTACATCATTAGCCTGTATTAATAAATACATATTCGACTTTCGTTCTTTACCACTTTCTTCATCATAGGCAATTAAGGATACTTTGGACTTAAACCAGCGATCTGAGTTTTCGAAAGGGTGAATCTCCGCATAATTAGCTACTTTTATATTGGTGATCTTAAATTCATCACTGATATAAGCAGACATTTCTTCATTAATTCGGCTTTCTGCCTCGGTATATGATATTGCATCTACTAAATATGGTTCTGTAGCCATTCGTTGTACTCCAGAATCATCAGTTTTTCTATATTTTACTTTACATTCGTACCAAATTGCACTCATATTTCTTCTATTTTAAGAGGGCAAATATAAATGTTCTATCCAGCTCTATTAATACTCAAACAAAATAGATATTCACAATTCGTAAAGGTGAAAAGTATATGTTTAAAGATCAATATTTTAGTTATAAATATTTTATCTTCTATGGTATTATAATAAGGGCACTAACAAAAGAATTTTGATTTGAAGAGCACTCTGGCAGGTTATATAGGATACTTCAATTCTTTTGAGAATTTGATCCCTTAGTGCCCAGAGATCATCTGAAGCGTCATTTTATAAAGTCTGCACTTTATGTATTGTATGGATATTTACCTTTTCCTGTTTTCCTTTTAGTAAAACACTACCTAAAAACTTTGACGATAAGTGAGCGCCGATCTGTAGATCGTGTAACAATTTTTCAGAAATAAGTAGTAATACGTGATGTTTATTACATTCAGCCTGAATACGTGCAGAAGTATTAATTACATCGCCATGATATGCTATTTCTTTTTTTATTACTCCTACCTCGGTTACCATTAAAATACCGCCATGCAAACCCGCTTTAAACTCTGGTATGATTCCGTATTTATCAAGATAGTATTGTGATTTTCCTTGTTTTTTCTTCTGAAAAGCAAAAAACAAATCGACACAATTATTGTTGGCTAATCCTTTTTTATACGGCCAGGTTAGAACAGCTTCGTCGCCTACATATTGATAAATTTCAGCGTCATACTTGGGTACCACTTCATTAAGGTCATAAAAGCAATCTTGTATAAATTGACTATACTTAAAATGCCCGAGGTTTTCGGCAATAGTAGTCGAATCTTTTAGGTCCAAAAACATGAAAATACGTTTTTCTTCTTGTGGATTTTTGTACTTGCCCAACAGCATTTTTAAAAAGACGCCTTTTCCAAATTTTTCGGTAGCAATTTTTATGAGCGAAAACACAAAAGAAACCAGTACGATATATAAAATAGCAGCCCAAAAAGCCTTGTCCTGCACCCACCAACCGCGACTTGTGTCGAGAGGAAGATTATACACCTTGGAGAGAATTTTTATAACCAGAGTAAATACCACAATAGTAGTAACAAAATACAATGTAGTCCTAAAGAGAAGATCTAGAGCTAACGATAGTCGATCAGAGGTATATTTTTCAAAAAAGAAATCTATAGTCGCATATAAAAAACCAATTAATATTCCGATAAATACAAAACCCTGCAACGCTCGAATTGTACCTTTATTTCCACTAAATTCTCCTATAACGGTTACACCGACTTCTTCATCCATTCCATAATATCGAAACAAAGAATACAGGCCCATAACAATAGGCCAGAAAAGCACATATTGCCATAACAATTCAGAATATAATTTCAGGTCTCGGCCCATATCTACTAAGATCGCTTTTATGAATAATTATGGATTCAAAATATCATGTACACCATTCTCTAAACTATAAAGGACTTTGATTTCTTTATTGGTCAAGGCTCTATCAAAAATAGATAATTCGTCCATCATACCGATATACCCTAATCCAAGATAAATATTTGATAGTTCAATATCCCATGTAAATGGGGTAGTAATATTAGATCGGGTACCTTTTAATTCACTATTCATGTATAAAGAGGCTTGTCCACCTGGAGTATTAAGATTAGAAAAATTAATCAGGATGTGTGTCCATTGTTCTGTGCCAAAAGGAGGATTTTTAACCCCTGTGAGTCTTTTATTAAAGATAGGATTTTCGTTATCTGGTCCTTCTGGATTTGGATTCCATATTTCGCGATCTCCGATAACTCCAAGTCTGAAGTCTCTTGGATTTTCTTTAGTAAAATCCACCCAAATTGCAGCATCATTATAGCTTACATCTGTAATTTGTATAGGGTCGCAATAGCCTGGTTCAAGATCAGTAGCGGGATCTAGTTGCAACCAAAAGGATATGGCTCCGCTCCAATCAGTAGTATTGTACGATATATTCCCTTTACTTGGATAATAAATATATCCTTTGCTACGCTCTGTAAATAGCAATCCGTCACCAAAGCGTCCATTATCGTTATCAATTTTTATATCTTTCTTGTGCAACCCAACCTGTGCAGAATCTCTGGCTTTGCGGTTAGGCACAGTATATAAATGTTTATCGCCAATAGCAAAATCGGCATCAACTCCTTGATCAAACGATGCATAAAATGTAAGTGCAGCTTTTAAATCGCTTTTGCTACTATCTGTCTTACATGAGGTAAAGAATAGAAATATAACGCTCCCTAATAACAAATTGAATATTGGTGTTTTGTAATATGACATAATGTTGGTTTTAAATCCTAAATATAAGATTATCTTGTTCTTAATACCTATATTTTACTAAATTTTAGCATCATTAAAGAGGATAACTTTAGTTATGTGCAAGTCTATAAATTTTATAACTCTTGAAGTGAATATGAATCTGAAAACATTGTTTTTAAAAGGTTTTTACCGTAAAAAAATTCCACTTTACGCTGCTAAGTACTAGTAAATCATTTAGTACCTTTATAATGAAGCCAACTGAAATAAATTTGCTATGAAAACAATCAGTACACTTATTGACAATCCGGAAATCACACCAGAATTAGAAGCTACTTTTGAAATAATTAAAGAAGAATTAGGAGCTCCTTTTGTTCCTAATTTTTTTCAAATATGGGGCTACAATCAAACAGCACTTCAGGGTATTGTCCCCGCAATGAAGTATATTCTGGGCAGTGGTGTGTTGGATCGTAAATTAAAAGAGATGATAATGATAGCCATATCGTCTTTAAAAAATTGCAACTATTGTGAAACTGCCCATCAGGTTTTTTGCTTTAGCATGGGAGCATTACCTGAACAGATCGAATTTTTGATCAACAGCTATACGTTACCAGATACTGATAACCCAAAGGACAAAGCTGCGGTAGATTTTGCAGTACGATTGTCTAAACACCCTAATACATCAAGCAAGGAAGATTTTGAAGAACTACAGGCACTTGGATTTTCTAAAGCAGAAATTCTTGAAGTGATTGCTATGTCTGGAATGGCTGTGTTCTATAGCCATTTGGCAGATGCAACAAAAATTACCATAGATGAAGGTTTTAAAGCTGCATTGTCAAATACTGAGACTAAATAAAAAATGTATCAAAGTTTCTACTGCTAATTTAGATTATGTATCTTTATATGAGCTTGATATAAAAAATTATTAGGGCAAATGCACTTTTTATCATAATCGGGTTCATTAAAAGTTCTGTTGACCAAAGTGGTTCTAACAAAATTGTATTGCGCACAAGTAAATTTTTAGATATAAAAGTAATTTTAAATTCGCAGTATGGCTAACGACATCAAAAAAGAATACAGTACAAAAGAGATTACAATTGTATGGAAACCGGGGAAATGTATTCATTCAGGAATTTGTGTTAAAACACTACCTGAAGTATATGATCCCAACGCAAAACCTTGGATACAACCTGAAAATGCCACAACAGAAGCTTTAGTTAAACAGATAGACCAATGTCCTTCGGGGGCATTGAGCTATTACAGAAATTAATCTCCGTTATACGTAAATCTTTTAATAAAAGGAAAGTGGTGTTGAAAGAGTTCGATCTTTTGATTCAATAGATCTTTCATATTAATTTGTAGTATGTCATGAAAATCGATGCTTAATTCTTTTGTGTTTTTTTCAAAATTATAAACTGTATTTTTTGACTGTTGATGAGTATCGCTAGTATAAAAATCAGCAATTGTGAGATCACTTTTGTTATCGGTAATATATTCTTCAAACCAGGAGTTTAATTTTTTAAACTTTCCGATAGGGAGTGCTAGTAATAATAATACCATTTTCATTTCTAACGGGTCATTCTGATTTTTGTATCCAAAATCTTCATGGGCTTTTATAATACGGTAAATATTTACGAATCGTTTGATAGCTCTGGGGCTGGACCCAATAATCACAGACATTTCTTGTAAAAGTTCGATTTCTTGATCTGATAGTTCTAAAGAAGCTATCGTTTCTGTAGTTTCTATAATTTCGTCATCTTCTTTTTCGAATGCCTTTGTAACCACCGAGGGTTCTTTTTTTGGTTTTGATTGTACCTGATTAGTTGCGTTGGTTTCAGTTTCTGATATGGAGTGTTCAACTTCTTTTGTTGTGTTCGTGTCTGATATTGTTTTAATATGAATAGGCTTGGTTTCGGCGAGTTGTTTCAGCATGTGTTTTATACTTTCATCCTCAGCAACTTTTAGATTAAATGGTACTTGAAATATTTTCTCGAGATAGCTGGAAGGGTCAATGATTTCTATCGCATCATTTTGAAGATTTTCTACAAAGTGCATCTGATGTTTTTTGATTAATGCGTTTTTGATCCAACGGGGATCAACTCCTACAACCACAACAAATAGGGGATAGGCCATTAACAAATTAACAGCTTCAAGTACTTCGACAACACGCTCTTCAGGACATCGGTCCAAATCATCAATATAAAGGATAATACGCTCAAGCGGGGGATCAAAATTATCTCTAAACCTTTCTGCATCTTCTATTTCTTTAATGTTTTGAAGTTCTTTATGGTGATCTGTAAACAGATTGCTTAAGATTTCAAAATCTTTTCTAATAATAGAGATAAGCCCAAGATGTTTTTCGTATTCTTTACTCGTAGATCGTTTTTCTATAAATGAATGTAACGCTTCTGTAGATAAGGTATTTTTTAACCTAAATTCGATTTCGGTTTTTTGCCTAGTTGTTTGATTAATTTGTTGATTTATAGTGGTTATTTGACTTTTGATTTGCTCGATCTCTAGTGTTAGTGCTTTT
This sequence comes from uncultured Aquimarina sp., assembly GCA_947497175.1. GTDB lineage: Bacteria > Bacteroidota > Bacteroidia > Flavobacteriales > Flavobacteriaceae > Aquimarina. The sequence goes on from CANMFM010000007.1 coordinate 129,593, forward strand.
TCTTCCTGAGCAAATTTGAATAAAGCATCTTCTCTTTTTAATTCATATTCTTTTTTGATACTCCAAAAAGAGGCTATAATAGGTTGTAATTGTTTATAGGTTTTAATACCTCTTACATATAAAGCTCCGGCAACAGAAATAAGATACCATAAATTTGGATCATCAATAGATAGATCAGTCCATTGCGTAACCATAGCCATATAATTTAGCAATCGAGGTACTGCAAGAATTAAAGCTATAATGCCAATAAGCCACGCTATGTTAAGATACCATTTACCTGCTCTAAAAAAAGTTTTAAAGAATGTAAAATTTGATTTGGTTTGATGATACAACTCATCCGGAGTTTTCCAATACGCTCTAGGAACAATCGTAGCGAATTGTTCTTTGTTTTTTATAAACGTAAGGTTATTATTGATCGCATATTCAACAGTTTGCAGTACTTTAAACTCTTTGTCTACCTGCTCGATGATTTGGAGCATAGATTTGCTCTTTATGTCTTTTACTTTTTTTTGAAGAAGCCCTTCGATTCTTTTTTTCTTTTCGTTTAATTTTTTCAGTTGGGCATCAATTACTCCTTTTTTCTTTTCGAGCTCTTCAAGTTCACTATGTGTAATATTAAGTTTTTGCGTGAGCACCTTTTCTATTTCATTTTTATAATAATCACCAGCAGTATTATTTTGAATATATAAATTTAGTCCATCAAAAATTCTGGTGATAATACCAGCCCAAAGATTAGTGTCCATATATGACCACGCATTAAAATGTACATGGGCTATCCCTCCACAGAAGCCTTTTTCAGGGTTTGTATCGGATAATAATTGGATACGCTCTTTTAATTTTTTCATAAAAAAGCTTTTCCCCGATCCCCATTTACCAAATAAAGCAATCGCCAGAGGAGGTGTAAAACTCTTTGCTGCAACAACTCGGGCAAAAGCAGATACATCTTTAGCAATATTTAGGTGATCAATACTCAAATCAGAGTCGCTAATCAAACCTGCAATGGTGTTGATTTTTGTGACCGTTGTAATAGTCTTTTTGGGATTAACATCTGGTGTCAATTCTTTCCATCGATCTTTTATTAACAACAATATTTTTAGAGTATCTTTAAGTTCAGGAATTACTATTGCATTTCTTCTGTAATATCCGTCAACTTTAATTTCGAAGGTGATATCAGTAATCCTCCAGTTTACTTCTAAAGTATTGCCATCCCGTAAATTTTTAGTTACAATACCAAAGCCCTGAACTATTAAATTGATTTGATCATCTTCTTCACCACTTGTAGTTTTTAATATGACTATATCTCCAGCGTTAACACTTTTTAGCAATGTTTTAGAAGGAATATCAAAATCATGTTTTTCCCAGATACTGTTATTAAAAAAATAATCTTTTTTCTTCTTTTGAAGAGCGTTTGAGCTCACTAAATAGAATTTTCTTGGGTAGTGATTAATATAAAAATGATGTGCAAGACTTAATGATTCTTCAGGTATTGTATCAATTTTCTCCTCTTTTTTAGGCGATTTTTTTTGAATAACCCCAACGGTATCTTGTTGTATCTCATTAAAAAGGGTAACCCCTCTTTTACTGTTAGGTAAAGAAATTATAAAACGAGAACCCATTTCATTAAATTCAGAAGCTAACCCCTCAATAACAAATTGTGTAATGCTAAGGCTTTTTTCAAAAGACAACCCAGATTCGCCCGTAGCCAATAATGGAATCCATATGGTTTTTAACGAAAAACGTCCTAAGTAATTTTTTAGGGCGTATGTAAGATTATTTCGTAGGGAGTTTTCATTACTATGTTCATTCCCATATGTAACAATTAGTAAAATAGGTTTTTTGCCCTTTTGCATTAATAGATCAAACCCTTTTTCAAAATCGAGATCTTTAAGTACCTCGGGATCATATCCATAGGCAGTAAGAACTAATAGATTAAGATATCCTGTATTTCCATAAATATCAACAGAAGTAATCGCCATATCTGCTTCGTTTGGCGAGGCATTTAAAATGATATCAAACGGCATACTTGAAGTTTCTTGTTTCATAAACTATTCCTTTTGAATGATCTTAAAGGGTTTTATTAAATTTTTGACTTTTGAATTGCAATCTAAGTTAAAGATAGAATTAATGTATAAGGCGGCAAAGGGCAGACATCAATTTTTGAGTCTCTTAAGATCGTCAATTAAAAAAACAAGAGGGTTTCAGTATTGAGAAAAGTAACATATAGTGTGACCATATGTATAAATTGATCAAATCCCATGATGGGGTAGAAAATACGAGGATTTTTTCGATACTTTGAAGTCAATTTGCTCGTAAAAAAATCAGTTATGCCATGCAGTATACAATTGATTACTAAAAAAGAAATCGCAACTTTGGGAGGAAATAAAATAAAACTACATACCAGTAAAACACCAGTATATGTAATAACATGCAGAACAAGCCATTTAAAGTGTCGACTTTTACCCACTGCCATTTTTGAGGTTTGAAACGCATAATCCCCCATCCAATGTGCTAAAAGAATCCAAACGAAGTCCATACCTAAAAGATATCAAATCAACGGGTTATAACCTAATTGTTAACATAAAGTTTTTATAATAGTGATCAAAAATGTAAAAATAAAGAGGAAACTTAAGTATATTGTAGTATAAATTTGCTTTACCTCCAAATTAGGCCTGAAACCTTACGTTTTTGATATAAAACCTGTACGTATACAGTCAAAATATACCCAATTTTAAAACTATCAGATGTTTCGCACGTTTCGTCATCGATTGTTATTTTGGTTTTTGGTTTTCATTAGCTTCAGCTTTGTGATTATCATGCTAACTTATGCTTATCTTGATAAGCGTGAGCATATCTTGCAGCGTACAGAGGCTATAGAACAGTCATATGTTATGCTTTTAAAAACTGTAAAAGCGCAACAGGATTTTTTTAGCTATGCCACCAAAGATCAAAAGTTCTTCCGTACAGGTGATAATGTATATCTCGACAATTATTTAACGCTATTAGACAGTACCAGGTTTCATCTTATGCATGTTGATTTTAGTAAAGAATCTGTGCTCAATATAAGTATAGAATCGATACAATTAGATATAACAGAAATTGATGCGATTTTTTTAGAACTCATTGAAAATATCCAAGCAAGAGGGTATAAAAATTATAATCTCGAAGGTAGTATGCGAAAAGACGCACATTGGCTAGAACTTATTACAGAGATCCCTACCGAAGATATCCTAAGTCTTAGGCGATATGAGAAAGATTATATTATAAGAAACGAGAAAAGCTACGTTACAAAGTTTAAAAAGCGTATCGATTTGATTGAGGATCGTATTCAAAATAGCGCTGCTATATCTAAAACACGAAAAAAACGGATTCTCTATTATCTCAAAGGATATCATGATAAGTTTATGCAGTTGGTCGCTTTAGATGAACGCATCGGTCTTAAAGATAACACAGGATTAAAAGAGGTATTAGATCGTCGTATTACGATTTGCGAAGCTGGTTTTAGCAGGGCTGTACTACAGGCCCAAAAGTGGTCTGAATCAGAATTTAGGCAGTTGACCATATATTTTGGACTTATAGCTCTCGCGTTAATGATTATAAGCATATGGATAAGTTCTTTGATATCTAAAAAAATCACAAAACCACTCACCGAGTTAACGATGCATATCACACGTTTTGTAGATAGTAATTTTACGTTGGAAACAGAACATCCTGTAGTACGAACACAAGACGAAATCGGTAGCTTAACGAGAAATTTCTCTTTTTTGAAAGATGAGGTTATTTCACGCCTTAAATTTTTCAAACAAAAAGTAGATGAACGTACAGAAGAGTTAGCTAATGCTAATAAAAGATTACTACGACTTAGTGAGGCCAATAGTCGATTTGTACCTAAAGAATTCCTGCAAAATCTTGGTAGAGAAAGTATAGAAGATGTAGAATTAGGAGATCAGGTAGAACGTGAAATGACAGTAATTTTTTCTGATATCAGAGAATTTACAAAGCTGTCAGAATCTTTGAGTCCACAGGAAAATTTCGATTTTCTTAATGAATATCTTAGTGGAATTGTACCCATCATAAAGCGCAATGGTGGTTTTATCGATAAATTTATTGGTGATTCTGTCATGGCTTTATTTCCAAAAGAACCCGATGCAGCTATACGCACAGTTTTTGAGTTTGAAGATTTTTTAGAAGTTTTTAATGCTAAACTGAAAAAAAATAATTGGCGACCTATAGAACTTGGTACCGGGATACACACGGGTAGTTTAATTTTGGGCACCCTTGGTCATGAGCATAGATTAGAAACCACAGTAATATCAGATGCAGTAAATACCTCTTCTAGAGTAGAAGGGTTAACCAAATATTACAAAGCCAGTACTATCTGCACAGAAGCTACACTTTCGAAATTAAAAAACAAAGCTTCATTTCACTATCGTTTTTTAGATCGGGTAAAAGTAAAAGGGAAAAGCAAAACGCTTTCTGTGTACGAATTTTTATCTTCCAGAGAAAAAATCAAGTTAGGCTATTTAGATTTCTATAACAAAGCTGTAAATTATATCAAAGAAGAAAATATAATTGAAGCTACCAAAGTTTTCTCAAAATTACATGCAAATTACCCCGACGACAGAGCCGTAAAAATCTTTTTGGACCGATGTCATAACTATATAGAAAGAAAAGCATCCTCTTGGGATGAAATAACACATATGATTAATAAATAATAAAACATATATCTGTGAAAAAGTATGATCTTATTGTTATAGGTTCAGGACCAGCCGGAGAAAAAGCAGCTGTGAAAGCAGCATATTTTGGTTATAAGGTAGCACTAATAGAAAAAGAGCGTACATTTGGCGGGGCCGGAGTACAAACCGGTACCTTGCCTTCAAAAACACTAAAAGAAACAGCATTATACTTATCTGGAGTGTATCAAAAAGGAGTATTTGGCGTAGATAAACAGATTGGTAGAGAAACAGGAGTGCATGATTTTTTATATCGAAAAAATGTAGTAACTAACCACATGAACAAAATGGTTAAGTACAACCTGGAGAATCATGGAATAGAGCTCTACGAAGGTTTTGCCAGTTTTGTAGATCAAAATCATATCAAAATATCTGGTGAACTAGAACAAATCATAGAAGGTAGATTTGTTCTCATAGCTACGGGGTCTTACCCGTATCATCCAGAACATATTCCTTTTGATACCAAAAGAATATTAGACTCAGATACAATTTTGAGCATTACCAAATTTCCAAAATCAATATGTGTTTTGGGAGCAGGTGTTATAGGTTGTGAATATGCTACCATTTTTGGGGCAATGGGTGTAAAAACCTTTGTGGTTAATGATCACGATAAGATTCTAGGGTTTTTAGATGGCGAGGTTTCTGATGCATTGGTGAAACAAATGAAGAAAAATGAAATAAAAATTCTATTTAACAACTCGGTCACCAGTTTTGAGATCCCTGAAAATGATGAAAAACCTTTAAAATTGGAACTACGATCAGGGCAAATATTAAACGTGGATATGTTTTTGTTTGCCGCAGGAAGAAGCGGTAATATTAAGGGATTAAATTGTGAAGGAATTGGTTTAAAAACAGGAAAACGTGAAACAGTTTTAGTTAATGATATGTTTCAGACTAATCTCTCTAATATTTATGCTGTGGGCGATGTTATTGGATTTCCAGCTTTGGCAAGTACAAGTATGGAACAAGGAAGAATTGCCGTGACCCATATGTTTGATACCGCAGATTTAGAATCCTTAGCAGATATTTTCCCATATGGAATTTATACGGTTCCAGAAGTTTCTATGGTGGGTATAACCGAAGAACAGGCCAAAGAAGCTAAAATTGACTTTGGAGTAGGCTATAGTTATTACAGGGATACAGCACGCGGAATGATTATGGGCGATACTGATAACGGTTATCTTAAATTAATTTTTGACAAAAAGAACAAAGTTATTTTGGGGGTACATATTATGGGGTATTCTGCTACAGAATTAATCCACTATGGTATGCAACTTGTACAGGAAAAAAAGACTTTAGACCATTTGATTGCAACCGTTTTTAATTATCCTACATTGCATGATTTATACAAATATGCTAGTTATGATGGGTTAGGAAATCTAGCAGGAAAAAAAGTAAAAAAGGCAGGAGAACTAATATAAAAACGGGCTGTTACACCATATAAAAGCCCGTTTTTACAATTCATATAAGATAAATTAACACTAAAAATTAATTCTTCCGGTTCCTATGTTTCCACTATAATAATAATCCCAGGTATCCGCATTATCATTGTCTAACCACACATTGGGATAAGACCAAAATTCTGAGAATCCGGTGGCAGGTATCGTTTGATCACTTTCCCATAACTGACAGATAAATTCTTTTACAAACCATCCGTTCATACCTTTTAAATATAAGTGTCCGTAGTCGACTTCGACCCATTCTACAGCAGCACCAGGGATGGCTCCTCTAAACAAATAACCATCATATCCGCCGTCAAGACTACTACCGGCATCGTTCATCCAGTTAAATGCAGGAGTATATCCTCCAGCACTTGTTGTAAATCTAATATAAGCTCCAACGGGACCGTCAGTTTCGTTGTAGGTTTGTGTACCTGTTTTTACCCAAACTCTGTAATACCATTCGGTACTGAAATCCTTGTTTATTGGCCTGGCTTGTTTACGCAGATAGTCTTTCACTTCTTTGTCAAATTTCAACATGGCCTCTTTTAATGGTACGTGATCATCAAAATGCACTTTTAGTACAGGAGAAACCGTCTCTTTAAAGTTTTTTAATATTTCTCCATCATGACCAGTGGTACTTTTAAACCCTTCATTTTTTTTGCTTATCTCACTTTTTTGAACTTCTTCGATCTCAAGAGATTGGTTTGTCTCGTTTATAAGATCTGACTTTTCACAGGATACGATCCAAAATACCCCAATTAATAAAGCCACGGTTTTAAGATTATGAATTCTTTTCATTGGTTTTAATTTTATAATTAATATTTCAATTAGTTGGTTGTCCTTCTTCATCTGCCGGCAAGAAAAATTTTGTACAACCAGGCACAAATGTATGCTCATTATTTTAGCAAAATAAGAGGTGTATAGCCCTGTTTTTAGTTTTTTAAACCCTTTTTAACTGGGGCTATTTCCCTATTCATAAAATGAGTTACCACGCGTAAAAACAATACCGTATTCTAATCAAGAATAATATTCGTATACTTGTTTCTACTATGTACATAACCCTTAGAACTATTTTGTAAATGATCAATAGAATTATTTTTCTCTGCATGATTTCAAGTATGCCCTCACTACATTCGCAAGAATACATAGACCTTATTAAAATCAACTATGGTGCTATTCTAAATACTGGATTTGAGGGCAGTGATGCTCAAACTAACGTAAATCTAATAGACATAGGTGTGACGTATCCTATCAAACTTAATGAGAATACTGCTATTATAACAGGAGTTGATTATATTCAACAGTCATTGGATTTGGTTCCTAATGGAAAAACAACAAATCTTAACAACGTAACACTTAAAGCCGGGCTAAATATTAGGCACGGATCAAAATGGTCTGGCACCTATTTGTTTCTTCCAAAAATTGCAAGTCAGGATTTACACACTGATGGAGATCATTTGTTTTTTGGTGGCTTAGCTTTATTCAAATATCAAAATAGTGATCGTCTACACTATCGTTTTGGTGTTTACGTCTCGAGTGAAGCTTTTGGAACATTTATGACTCCAATCCTTGGGTTATATTATATCAGCGAAAACAAGGACTGGGAAATTTCTGCAAGTTTACCGATAAATGCAGATATCAATCACTCTTTTAATGATGCCATAGCGATTGGTTTGGGGTTTCAGGCTTTTGTACGCTCGTTTAGCCTAGAACGTAATGAAAACAGTCAGGAATTGTATACCCAGATGTCTAATATAGAATTTGGTCCATATATACAACATAGTTTTTTAGATCAAAGCATTTTAATGCGTCTGCAAGCAGGGTATTCTACGGCCTCATACGAAGTATTTGAAGAGGGAGATCTATTACCGATTCGTGTTTCGGCATTTGAGTTCGGAGATGATCGTAACATACTTAATCCCGAGATGACAGGTAATCTTTTTTTGCGTGTGGGCGCTACCTATCGTTTTCATCTAAAAGAAAGAAAAGGGGAGTAGCAAGTTCAATTAGAAAGCATAGAAATAAAGCGCTAAAAACACCTTACAAAATGATGCAAAGTGTTTTTTAGAATTTGGCTAATTCAAATACTATCTCCTCTACAACTAACTATCTTATTTCGGATTTTAAGAGGTAATAATTTCAATTCAAATATATTGCGTTTCAGCGATCATAAAAAGAGGGATATAGCCTTTTTTAAAAGGTTAAAACACCCTTTATCAGCTATTTAACTTTTTGGATTTAGTTTTGTGCTATAATGTTAAAAACTTGTTTTTTCTTTTTCATTAAATTGTGATTTCTTTGCCTGTGGGAAAAAATAGTACAATTGGAAGAGCAGGAAAAAGAACAAAGTAAGATATACACTCGTTATAATTTTTTTAATAAAACGTATTGTGTGTTTAGAGGTGTACCCTTGCGTGAAATCTCCAGAAAAAAACCGAATTACAGGAGCGAATCAGGAAGCACTTACTATTATACCAAACACGGTGTTTATAGATTGTCTAATCACTGGGGAAGAGCAGCAAAATGCCAATGGCGATTGGTCTCTGATTTTCAGGCGGAAATTGATGACTTGCGCTTGGGTTATGCAGATTGGGTAGATTTTAGAGAAAATCTTGATCCTGATGTCGATGCCTATTATATTTCTGTAGATTTTGAAACTAAGAAAGTAAGTTATATGCACAAAGATAACCCCGATTATGACCAAATTGCGGTATTGCGATCTGCAGATGCTACTCGTAAACTTATCAAACAAATTAAAAATCTTCTAGAAACTCATAAATGGGCCAAATATTATGATTATGATGATCTTGACGAATTTCGAGAGGATGTAATTACTCGGCTTATTAATAGCAATCTATCTCTTAATGAGCTCCGCAGGGAATTAGTAGAAGAGTATTAATATTTTAAAACAGGAGCTAGGATTAAAAGATTAAAATATTGATATAATCAACATTATTTAAGATCTTTATACTATTGATTATTAGCATTTTGTTTTATGGATATTCTTATATTCATATCAAGCTTTCTTTTTGTTATCAATTTTGGGTTTAGCCAGGACAGGTTTACCACCCAAAGAAAAGACATGGTCCGCAATCAATTAAAAACAAGACAAATTGTGGATAAAGCTACCCTCAATGCTATGTTAGCAGTTCCCAGACATGTTTTTGTTCCTAATAATGCTCAAAAACATGCCTATGACGACCGTCCGCTATCCATCGGTAAAGGTCAAACTATTTCTCAACCATACATTGTTGCTTTTATGACTCAGGAGCTACGCTTAAAACCTGAACATAAAGTATTGGAAATCGGTACAGGTTCTGGGTATCAAGCTGCAGTATTGGCTGAAATTGTAAAAGAAGTATTTACTATTGAAATTATTGAATCTTTGGGCCAAATAGCAAAAAGGCGGCTAGAGAAATTAGGATATCAAAATGTTAAAATACGATTGGGGGATGGGTATCATGGATGGAAAGAAGAAGCTCCTTTTGATGCTATTATCGTAACCGCGGGGATTAAGAGCATTCCAGAACCATTACTTGACCAATTAGCTGAAGGTGGTAGAATGATCATTCCAGCGGGACCGGAAGCGGCTATGCAACTACTACTAGTTACCAAAATAAACGGAAAAATAAAAACTAAAAAAAGACTCCCGGTAAGATTTGTACCTTTTATAAGAGGAAAAAATTAACTGGCTCTAAATCTCTACTTCCTTGATTTAATTGAAATTATTTGATATATTTGACTAATAAACAAAAATGGTCAAAAAATATAAATGAGTCCAACAAAACAAAGATTGCTGACCACAGCAAGTAAGACCTTTAGTAAATATGGTTTTTACAAAACCTCTATGGATGAGATTGCCAAGTCTGCCAGAAAGGCGAAGGGTTCTTTGTATTATCACTTTAGCAGTAAAGAATTACTATTCAGAGAGGTTGTATTATCCGAACTTGATTTTCTAAAAGAACAACTCTCATTAATTTTTGAAGATCACAATGCTGATAGTAGAGATAGTATCAGGGCATATATGAATAAGCGTATGGAGGTTATGAATATCTCTATCAATTATCAGGAAACCTTGCGTCCAGAATTTTATGAGTTTTATGAGTTTTTAAATGATGTAATTTCAGAGATGGACCAATGGGAAAAACAACAAATCACAAAAATTTTGAATAGAGGAGTGGCCAGAGAAGAATTGGAGCTACCGGGCAATATTGAAGTATATGCAGAAATGTTATTGATTTTTCTTAAGGGTCTGGAAACTCCTTTATTTTTAAAAGGACAGTATGAAAGGCTGATTTCTAATTTTGATAACCTAATAGGAATACTAACCAAAGGGATCTCAAAAGTATAATTATAAAACCATTAATTTTAAAAAAAATGAAAAGACTAAAGTATCTTCTGGTATATACCTTACCTGTAACCGTTTATTTTTCATTTAATACCACAGGTGTAATGACCTTTATTCCATTTATTGTGTTTTTTGGTTTTGTACCTCTATTAGAATTATTCTTAAAGCCAGATGCATCTAATTTTGATAAAGTTGTTGCCGCTGCAGAAAAAAATAATCCAGTTTATGATTGGGTAATGTACCTGTCATTACCTGTACAATTAGGAATGTTAGTATATTTTCTTTTTGTAATTCAGGAAACTCCTTTTGGTACCGTCGAGTTTTTTGGAAGAGTCTCTGCTATGGGATTAATGTGCGGAGTTTTAGGAATCAATGTCGGTCATGAGTTAGGGCATCGACATAGTAGAGGAGAACAGCTCATAGGAGAAATACTATTACTAACATCGTTAGACACACATTTTTTGCCGTATCATAATGGAGGGCATCATAGAGATGTAGCCACACCTAATGATGCAGCAACGGCAAAAAAAAACCAGAGTATATATATTTTTTGGATCACCTCTCATTTTGGTAGCTACACTAAAGCCTGGAGATTAGAAAATGAACGATTAAGACAGCATGGTAAATCACCAATCTCTTTACAAAATCGAATGATCATATATTCTTTTGCTAATATTGCACTTTTAACACTAATTTCTTACTTTTTTGGAACCCACGTGTTAATCGCCTTTATTGGGGCGGCAATACTAGGGATTATGTTATTAGAGACTGTTAATTATATTGAACATTATGGTCTAATTAGAAAAAAAACGGAAGCAGGAACTTATGAGCGTGTAAAACACCATCACTCATGGAATTCGGACCATCCCATCGGTCGACTGTTATTATTTAATCTTTCTAGACACTCTGATCATCATTATAACGGTAGTAAAAAATATGCAGTATTAAAATCATTACCACAAAGTCCACAGATGCCAACCGGTTATCCGGGTATGATGGTTTTGGCACTATTTCAACCACTATGGTTTAGATTGATGAATAGAAAATTAAAAACCCTTCAGGAGTCATAAGAAAAGTTTGATAAGATAAAAGCCTCAATGTTAAATATTGAGGCTTTTTTTAGATACGAATAAGCGTTTCACTTCACTAAAACTAACATTAACAAATCAAGAACTTATTACGCATCAGGTTAAGGGGCAAAAATATGATTCATATTAATGAACTCCCAAAATTGATTTATGAAGAGTTTTGATGTTCTTATAGTCAATATTCAAATAAAATTGTGTAATTGCTGTTACACATAATTCATTCTGAGCATTAAAAAAACGACTCTTTACTCTAATTTTTTGTTTATTATAGATGAGATCAATCGGTTCCAGGTTTATAAAAAAATGCTGGGTAAACATTAAATGTTTTCTATAGGTCAGTTCTCGCATACAAGTTTTAAAACCTATTTTACAGCTATTTATCTCATGTTTTGAGTATCCCTTTTCTGTCAAAAAAGCCATCAATGTAGATTGTATATACATACAATATGCGTGATCTTGCATGACCATAAAATCATTAACATCATCGCCTTTTACCTTATATTCTCTTTTAAACATTATATTAAACTTTTGATTGATATAAAAAGTTTTAACTATTTTAAAATCAATACTTTATTTGTTATCTAGTTTTCTTTTTTTATGCTTGCCAAATTGAAAGGCTCTTGAAATATTAAATCCCAAATGTACATCACCCTCAAAGAAATCATCTGTAGATTCTGTTATAAAACTTTTTTCGATCATGGTAATCGAATTGGATAAAATGATCTGAAACACATGCCCCCCAGTTTCAATATCAATGCCAAATGCAAGAGAATTTTTTGCATCTATAGACGCCAATGGATTTACCGTATAATGGTATTCACCATTTACTGCGATCCTTTTGGTTAGCTTTACTCTTCCTCCGATTCCGACAGCAAAAATGTCATGAGGATCATCGTTGATTTTTACAGAATTTCTATGTATGTAGCTGGGCATGATTTGTAAGGAAAATCCAGGACTAAATTTCCTGGCAAGTAATATTTGTGTGGTATATGTTAGACGGTCACTTTCACTTGGTTCTTTTCCAGGCTCAAAATCATCGATGCTTCTATATGCAACGCTTCCAAAAAGAGATGCCGAAAAGGGCAACGAATTTGCTCCAGAACTTTGTTTCAGTACTTTATATTTGAAGAAGCCATCATACGTTTTTTCAAAACTACTACGACCAACACCAATCATTAAGTCGTCGAATACACCATACTCGAATGCAAAACGAATGTTTGATTGATCTAATCCATACAATTCTTCTGGACCTAGGTTAACTCTGCCAAAACGGTGTGAGATCACAAACTCCAACGTTCCTTTTTTTCTGTTTTCTATAGAATGTCCGTTTAGTATACGGGTACCTTTAAAGGTCGAAGTTACATAGTTTTTAGCTTGTGGCATCTCATTATCAAGAATGTCAAAAAGATCATCTTGAGCCATCACCTGTAACTGCATAACAAACAAAGCTATTATATATAAAAGATTTTTCATGTTACTTTTTATAGGGTTTATGATCTAATGCAAAACGTACTTCTATCGTTTCAGCAATATTATTTACTACCAGTGATGGTATTTCAATATTAAAGTCTGCTACTTTTACAGTAAAGCTTCCTTGTATAGATATAACATCGGTTGTTTTACTAATCTTAGCTAGGGTTTTTAAGGTTTTTGTAACACCGTGAATAGTTATATTTCCAGTGATAGTAACTTCTTGCTCAATTTGATTAAGCGTATCAAAATTTAAAACCTCTCCCTTAAATGTTGCTTTAGGATATTTATCTGATTCTACATAATTTTCATTAAAATGTTCTTGCATCAACGATTTCTCGAACATAAATGATTTCATCAGTATTGCAATAGCAATGGTACCGTTGGATGTATTAATAATACTTAATACTTGATTGTTATCAGCTTTGATATCCTCGACTGGTGCACTTGAAAAAAATGAGACAGATCCTTGTTTTGTTAAGAATTTTTCCTGAGCATGAGAAACTACTGTAGAGAACAGGAGTAAGGATAGTATTATATATAATGATTTCATAAGTAAATAATAAATTTTTAGTTAACAATTACGCATTTTACAAGGATTACATCCATGAGATAGCCAGTACACATCCCTTTGATTGTAATGGATTGACCTAATTTTAATGTTTTTGTTTTTGTAATTTCTTTGGCATCAAGATGACATAAGATGCTTCCAAAAGAGTCATCGGCACTTAGACTGATAACACCTTTTTCGTTTGTCATATCCAAATCAGATATAGTACCGGTAACCTGAAGTATTTGATCCAGATACTTTGAATTTGCCTGGGTTTCATTACTTTGAAAATCTTGAAGCACTTGGGTCGCTTCTATAGAGTGGTTGGGCACTTTTTCTGAAATATTTATATGTGGTTTATTCAATAGAGTTACAGCTATATAGACAATTATTAAAACTACAATGAGTACTGAGTTTATGAGTATGATTCTTGTTTTTCCAATCATAGCAGTGTTTTTAGTTATTTAATGCTCCGTTATCTATCCAGCATCTAATGAGCTCGATTTCTTCATTGGTGAGAGATCCTCCCAATGGCATTCTTCTAGACACTACTTGTGTTCTAACTCTGGCAGCATTAGAGTTAATTCCTTCAAAAGTTCTTAAATCAGGAGCTTGGTTACCACCATGACAGCTAATACAGTTAGAATCAATAATAGGTTTGATATTTGTTGTAAATGAAATATCTGTGCTACATACGTCGCCTACTACAACTGCCGGAATTTCTTCTTCTACAGTATTTTCGCAAGAAAAAAATGCAATACTTAAAGCCACAAGTATATATATGTGTGTGTGTTTTGAGATTGTATTCATTGGTATCGGGTTAAGGTATAAGAGGAAGGAGCAAAGCATTACCTTCCTCTTATGATCAACTAACTACTTAAATATGAATTTGTATTAACCCTTTGTGCATTTAGACGTTTTTTTAGTCAAGAATCCATTAATTCGAGTGCTTCATCAAGCTCAGGATATCTAGGAGTATTGATTAAAAAAGCCATGCTCGATATATTTTGTATTCATTTGATTAGAACAAAACACTTGCATTAATGCTTTTTTGTGGATTTTCTTTAAATACACAATAGGTTGTATTATATTTTTTGTTTAAATAAATAGATTTAATAATCTTTAAATCAGTATTTTATTTTTTTTAAAAATATCACTCAGGAGCACCTGGAGTATCCGTATTGGCAATTGGCCAAACTCCGGGTGCCGGGAAATTAATTCCAAAATTGTCTCCACGTTCTACATCTTGCCCAAAGTAATATAAAGGCCACCCTCTAAAGGTTAACTGCTTTCGGCCAAATACATCTATTGTTCCAAAATCACTTGCGTCAAGAATACTTGGCAGCTTATCAATATCTACATGAAATACTGGCCATACAGCATCATTAGAAAAATCATCGGCTGTAAAGTTGTTATTGTCTTTGGTGTCATTCTGGAAGGTATACAAGGTTCTTCCTGTATTACCGTTTACGATATAAAATGTAAGTTCATCACCTTCTGTATAATCACTTTTAATGTTTATAAGGTTTCCTTCAGAATCTTTACCCACGAGTTGAGCTTCTGCATACATTAATGAATAGTCTGGTTTTGCGATATACCAGTTATTACCTACTTTATCCCCATTGGTATCACCAGCAGCATTATCATTAGCAAAATAATATAAGGGCCATCCTTTATAGGTATTTTGCTTTTCTCCATCAGCTCTGGTGATAACACTAAAGTCTGACGCTAACAAACCACTATCTAATGTTAAATCTGCGGTATAAAATATGGGCCACGCTGCTTTACAATCTCCTGCACATACAGATGTTCCTTTTGTATCTCTTGAAAAGAAATATAAAGACATACCATTTGCATCGGTAAGAATGCTACCAAATTTTTCATTTGTAGTTAATTGAACAGCATTAGCCGTGGTTACCGGAGGAGTAATTTGCGTGTCATCATCACTGCTACAACTATAGAGTGAAGCAACTAGAGCGAATACTAAGAAAATTGACTTTTTCATTTTTTGAGTTTTTATGATTTATGAAGCAAATTACCGTCAATACTACCCTTAGAATCAAATTAATATAGGTGAGAGGGAAAAAATGGCGTTAAAAAGGAAAAAAAAGAGTTGAAAAAAGGCTCTAGAGTTTCATTGTGTTGGTAACATAAAAATCGAGTAGTCATTTGATTAACTAATCTATATCTCATCACAACCTTTCTTGAAAAGGATGGACTTTATATCCCTCTTACTTTTATATTTGTAGTTTTGGTGAAACTAACCATGTAATGCTACCCGTTAGTTATTTATAACTATGTAGAACGATGCTTAATAGTTTCAAGAATGGCTGTTTCTATACACAATGTTAGTAGTATTGCCTTTTAGATCGATCTCCTCCGGTGGGGAACGGCTACATTTGGTTTGGTAATGATCTACTCCGGTGCGGAGCTATTATACGTGGTCGTTCATTTAATTTTTCATGAGGTAATTTAGTGCTTAAGCAAATTACCCCGGGCATACCCCATGGTATTTGATTAAAAAACGATTTTAAATTTTAAAGGAAACCTCAAAGTACCTATATCTCGAATATGGAGCAAATAAAAAATCCTGCTGGTCTCATTCACAACCAACAGGATTTAGGTATTGGGGAAATAAAATCCCTTTACATTCTTTTAAAGTATATCAACCCCAGGGATATTTTCTAAAACAATAACATCTACTTCTCCAGATATAGATAAATCATTATCCGTATCGTTGTTCTCGCCATCGACATTAAAAGAGAATGAGAACGTAAGATTATTTGTCGTATCATTAAAATTGAAACCCGTAATACTAAAATTAGATAATGGTGTATCTATGTCCTGGGTATCAAAAGAATCATTCAATTGTAATACTACCAAATCTTCAAAAAGCATGTTATACTCGTTGAGATCTAATTCAAATTCGAATTCCTGAGTGTCGGTTCTCGGATTAATTACATTAAGGATAATTCCAGCCGTAAATTCTTGAGAATCATCATCGGGAGTATTTAGAAATCGTAATAGATTAAAGGTGATATCACCTTCTTCGTTTGTAGTAAACGAATTAAAATCGATAAGTGATACAGCATCGATAGCTGTAAATTCTAAATTTTTTGTATCCGTAAAGGCTTCATCTGTATCAGGTCTGGTTCCACTAAGAGTAAGATTGATACTTCCAAATTGAGTAAGTTCTTCAAAACCAACTCCATCTTGCCCGTTGGCACCATCGATGCCATCAACACCATCGATACCATTAGTACCATCTAAACCATCAGGCCCGGCTGCACCATCTTCACCTTCACAATTGACAAGGGATATCCCAAGAAAACCAATAAAAAGGAGTGTATATATTGTTCTTAAACGTATATTTTTCATTTTGTGTAAATTTTATTGTTCTTTTTGCTATGCTTATTCTATTCTCTGTAGTTCTCTTAATACAATTACATCAACTTCTCCTGATACCGATAATACATTACCCGTAGAATTTCTATTGTCAGGTATGTCCAACGTAAATGAAAATGAAAGTGCGTTGGTTTGGTCATCAAAATTGAAATTGGTGATATTCAAATTCTCTATATCATTATTACTACCTACAAAGGTTGTAATATTTACTACCGTAAGGTCTTCAGAAATTAAAGGATATTGAAATAGGGTAAAACTAAATTCGTTAAACACCGGGGTGTTTGATTCGGGATTGGCAACCAGCATATTAAAAGTTGTACCTACGCTTTGAAAATCTTCGCCACCGGGAACACTTAAAAATCTTCCAAAATCGAATTGTAAAAAAGTTTCTTCAACACTAACTGAATTTGATTGCGTTAAAATTTCTGGAGATAAGGGTGTAAACCGAAATACATTGCTATCTGTAAAAGCTACATCATCTGGTCTTGTGCCTTCCAGGGTAAGTGTTATGCTTCCAAACTGAGTAAGCTCATCAAAACCAAATCCATCGGTTCCGTCTGTTCCGTTAATTCCATCAGTTCCATCAATACCATTACCAGCATCTTGTCCTGCTGGTCCTATGTCGCCATCTTCACCTTCGCAACTGGCAAATAACACCCCGAAGCAGCAAATAAAAAGTATTTTGTATATGTTTATGTGATTAAATCGTTTCATGATATTTATTTTTTTATAATTATTTAAAGCACTAACCCATCTATATCTTCTACAACTATGACATCTACTTCGCCAGAGATAGTTAGATCATTACCCGTATCATTATTAGCAGCATCCACCGTAAAAGAAAATGAAAATGTGACTGCATTGGTCTGATTATTAAAATTGAAGTTGGTTATATTAAAATTAGTCACCCCCGTTTGGTCGTTAGTAAAATCACCGCTAAATCCAAAGTAGGTAAGGTCATCAAAAATCATGGTATAATCTTCTACGAAAAATTCGAATTCAATGGTTTCATTAGCTTCTCCCGGGTTAGTAAAAACAACGAAGACGTTCATTTCTGAACCCAGAAAATCGTTATCAGGTGCACTTAAAGTCCGTGTTATACTAAACTCTATACTGTTTTCTTCGATTTCTACATCGTTATCAAAGTCAATATCTTCTACACCGGTAAACTTAAAGACATCTGTTTTGGTAAATGGTACATTGTCTGGTCTGGTTCCTTCCAGTGTAAGGGTAATACCACCAAACTTGGCTAGTTCATCAAAAGCAACACCGTTTTGACCGTTGATTCCGTTAGCACCATCAGCGCCATCAGTTCCATCTACTCCTACGATTCCATCTTGCCCTGCTGGGCCAATGTCGCCATCTTCACAATTGACGGATAAAAGCCCCAATACGCCAATTACAACTGTTCGTAATAAAAAGTTTTTCATTGTTTTCATTTTAAAGTTAATTTATTATTTGAATGATGATGCAAATAAGCATCATTAGGGCCTTTGAAACGAAATGAAAGTCTATGAGAAGGAAAAAATAATACCTAAAAAGGAAAAAAATGGCTTGAAAATAACTGTATATTATCTTAGAATAACGTGAATTCAATCTAACGATGTAAACGATTAAAAGCCGTCAACTCAAGTGGCTTTTTTGAAACAAAGTGAAAAAAAATAGTATCGATCCTATGACAGGCTCAGAAGAACAAGGTTTTTTTTAGAACACCATTATTCTCGATACGCTTCTCTTAAAATCGAAACACTCTAACATACGTGATTTTAGCATAAAAACTCGCGTTAGAATAGAAAATTACAGATAACATAAAGACTATTAGTGAGTTAAGTCTTTATTGATCGAGAAAAGGGAGATAAAAACATCTAAAAAGAACTTTATTCAGATCATTAGATACTTAACCATTGTCTAAACTCCGCAGCTTTGTTTTTGCTGATAATGATCTCAACATCAGCATTACGGATAAGTATTTTGAGCTGACTATTACCATATTTGATAATTTTTTCGATCGCGGCAATACTGATAATAAATTGGCGATTGGCTCTAAAAAATAAGGAAGGATCTAAACTAGTAAACATATCATCCAAACTTACATTACTGGTAGATCTTTTGCCATCTGCACAAATCACGTAAGTAATGGTATTCTCTGTATGGATATAAGCGATTTCATCAATATTAATCGGAATTAGCTCATTTCTTATATAGGTTAGAATTCTCTTTTTACCAGGATCTAATGATTGCTCTGAGGGTTCATTTGTTACATTATTTTCAACAACTTTTTGTTGATACGCAACAAGGTCGGTATTTAGTTTTGAAAGATTGACAAGTTCACTCTCTAAGCTTATGTTTTTTTGTTCCAGCTGTTTTTCATAATAGCTTCCAATAATACGTACAGCAAAAAAAGAAGACAGAATGATTAATCCACCCATAAAAGCGAATATGGTGTAAAAACTAGTTTTGAGCTTTCTGGTCTGAGCTGATATTTTACCCAAATTTGCATGCGCAGCTACAATTAAATCAGAGTCTTTAACGGGAGAGATAAAGATGATTTCTGATTGGGTAGCAATAGTATCATTCTCTTTTTCCTTTTTGCGATTCATCAATAGGTCATAGAGTTGATCAGAACTGTTCTCTTTACTCAACGATTCCAGAAGTAATTGATTAGAGTTTACTTTTTGTCCTACTTTTGTAATATCAGGATGACAAACCTCTTTACCCGACCAGTCAAACACGCAAATAAACGAAGCACCGCTATGCGTATTCTCAATCGTATTTTGAATGTTTTGTATTACAGTTTCTTTTTTGATGCCACCTACCAACTGATTTTCGATTAGTTTGGCTATTTCATTTGCTTCGCGCTTACTCGATTCTAATTGTATTTCAATCAATTGATTTGCGCTTACTTTAATAAAGTATTTAACACCAAGAGAAGCTATAATCAAAAAAATTACGGATATCGAAATAAAGGTTAAAAAGTATAATTTATCTTTTCTCATTAGACTGTTAAATGAATCTGTGTGATTGCTAAACGTATCTTGTGATGTATAATTACAATACCGAAACGAAAATAGTATATTTTTTTTCTAATTTGTTTAATCACGTAAGAATTGCAATTCTTTTCAATGGATTTTTTTCCTTTTCAACACTTCTTTTTCATCCTAACAGACATTTATTGAGCAGTTGTGTTGTAATCATTGTTTATTTGATCCTTTACTAATTCAAAAAAAATTAAATAATGAAAATTTTTAAAAATAAGATACTTTTATACTTGTTTTCAATTGCTGTAGTTATCTTACTATTGCAAATCACATTTTTAATTAGAACGTATAATTATTAGTATATTTTAAAAAGAAGACAATTACATTTGTAGATATAAGGTTTACATTAAATGTTATAAATTTAACAATTGAATCATACAGATTAGCATGTTTCTTCTAATGATATGAATAGAAAAAGTACAATTAAAGCTTTTATTTTTTGCCTAGTATTGGCGGCAGGCCTTTATTTATATTTTGGATTTTATAATCCTTCCCATGATGCTATTGACAAAGCTACCACCGAAGTAAGTGTTAGTTCGGACGAACTTACATCTACATATATACTTAATGAAAAAAATGCAAATTCTATATATAGAGGTAAAGTTATTGAAGTTGATGGTGTCGTAAAAAAAGTCTCTTTTTTAAATAATCGAAATACCGTATTATTGTACGGTAATGACAAATATTCTAACGTACTATGTGATATGCAATCCAATCAAATAGAAAAAGTTAAAGAGCTGAAGCCCGGTCAAAAAATAAGAATTAAAGGTGTATGCAAAGGCTTTCTGAAGGATGCAATAGTATTAAACTGTATGCTGATTAACACACAAATCAATGAATAAAATTATTATTCTATTATTTATGTTGACAGGTTTTACCGATGTAGAGGTAAAATCAGATCAAATTATTACACGGCAGGGCCAAACTTCTTTTTTCTCTTACACTTCTGTAGAGAATATTGAAGCAAAAAATAATCAGGTGTTGAGTATTATAGACCTGTCAAAACATAAAATAGCCGTGAGCATGCTCATGAATGCGTTTGTTTTTAAAAAATCATTAATGCATGAGCATTTTAACGAAAGTTATATTGAATCTGACCTATATCCAAAAGCTACTTTTGAAGGTGATATTATTGATTTTGACCCATTAGCACCGGGTACACAAATTAAAATTATAAAAGGAGATCTTACAATACATGGTATCACTAAAGAAGTTGAAATAAAAACAACGATTGAAAATAATAACGGTAACTATCTATTAACGGGTGATTTTGAAGTAGCCGTTAAAGATTTTGATATCAAGATACCCCCAATCTTAGCCCCGAATATTGCTAAAACCATATCCATAACATTTAGATTTGAATATCAGCCTTATGAAAAATAAAACACGTCTTTTGGTATGCTTTTTTATCTTGATAGGATTTGGGATATCTATCAATGCACAAGATTTATTAGAAACTTTAGAAAATGAATATCCGGATACGCCTCAATATGAATTTGCGACTTTTAAGGCGAGTAGAATTTCGATAGGGCATTCTATAGAAACGCGAAAAAAAGGCGTGTTAGAAATTCAGGCTTTTAATAGATTTTGGAATATCCCGAATTATAGAGCACAAAGCTTTGTAGCAGATAAACTCAGTGCTCGATTGGCATTAGAATATGGTATTTCAGATCGATTAACTTTTGGGGCAGGGGGGAGCACTCTTGACGGGATTTTTGATGGGTTTTTAAAATATAAACTCATACAACAGCGAAGCGATGGTAAAGGATCTCCCCTGAGTATCACGCTTTTTCAGAATGGATCCTATCGCAGTAAGCGCAATCAACCTTTTCCTGATGTAAATAGGTTTGATGAGTTTAGTGATAAATTAGCCTTTACAAGCCAGTTGCTTATTGCTCGTAAGTTTACACCTCAATTTTCTGTGCAAGTTTCACCGACATATATCCATAGAAGTTCTTCTGTTTTTGGCGAAGACCCAAATAATCAGTTTGCAATAGGACTAGGAGGCCGTTATAAACTAGGGGGTCATGTATCAGTTGTATCAGAGTATTACTATGTAATTAACCCATTAAAATCTATCGATACGTACGACGCCTTTTCTTTAGGAGTAAATTGGGAACTGAGCGATGTGATGCTACAGTTTCAATTGACCAATACCAGAGCTATGGTCGAGGATGCTTTTATTACACAAACGCCAAACAACTTTAACTTTAAAGATGGAAACTTTGTATTTGGGTTTAATGCCATTTTTGTTTTGCATCTTAGTCAAAAGAAACCATAGAAGTTCTAATTTTATCATTCGTTTTGAATGTTTCTGAAAAACAATTGCTATAATTTAAATGATCACCTATACATATAACCTGTATAAATCAGAGATGATATTTAGTACAGTAAAATTGTAACTATCGTATTATGTTTTCGTCTTTAACGTAATAAATTATACTAACTTAAATGCTATCTAAAGGGTGGATAAAAAAGCCGTCAAATTGAATGATTTTTTATAGTAACCTCTCGTCACTGCTCGAGATAATATGAGAAAAATTGTATTGATCCTTAGACATACTAAGGATGACAAGGCTTTTGATTGAAAATTGACGGTCTTCGATATAATTTCCTATCGAAAATCACTTTGACTGACGTAAATTTTATTGCCCCGGACTCAGATTAATAACAGCAACATTATGAAACCAGGCTTCTTCTTTCTATTTATCATCTGTAATCTTGCAGGTGCAAACATTATATACAACCTAGATGCAGATAATGAATTTATTTCTCATGAAGTAACTCATGATGAAACCACAATATTCTTAAAGCTCAGTACCACTCATGAAAAAACGATAAAGAAGTTACTTTTTCTGGGTACTACCGTATATTTTGATGTAAAAGGAAATGAGAATAAAGATATTTATGTTAGTTATCCTTTAAAAATGGATACCTCCAGGTTCAGGAATATAAATTTTGAAAAAGAGCAGGAAGAAATAGATTTGCACGCTATACTGGAAAAAATTCCTCAAAAAGCAACATATGGAAATTTTGACAACGTACAACAATTTCATATTTTATTGAATAATCTGAACATTAATGTTTCACTAAGTCAAAAAGATAATATAGCATTAGAACTCAACATTGCTATCCCGAAAAATAGAATTTCAGAAGAACCCTTTGACATATCAAAATTATCTATTGGTGTTGTCTCTGGGAAACTTGAAAAACCATCTCTTGACAAAGGGCGCATTGATAAAGTTCAAAGAGGAGGAGATGGGAGTAGACCAAGTAGTGAAGTTCCTCTGAGAGAAGAAAACCGTAAACCCAGAACACAATCGTACACCATAGAACATCAGGAAAGGTTTAAACCTGTTAACTTTTGGTTTAATCCAGGGTTAGAATAAGTATTTATGGATATTTTTTAACGGTCAAAACTGATAAAAATCATAGATTATCTTTGAGCATGAGCTTAGTATTGCAGCATAACTACAGGTATGAAAATCTCAAAAGATATCGTTTTACGCCCCAGGTTTTTTAAGGAGTTAGATATACCTTCAGAAAAAGCGTTAGAAGCTTTTGAGAATAAAAGTAAGACGTGTAAGGATTTTAAAGTAAGTCGTATAGATCATCATGTTTTTATACGGTTTCCAAAAAAAGAGCAACATTTTTGGTCTCCACAATTACACTTAGAAATTTATGATACCGATAAAAATAAACCCACACTAAAAGGACTTTTTGGACCGAGCCCAACGGTTTGGACCCTTTTTATGTTTCTGCACTTTATTGTAGCAGGGTTATTTACCATTGCAGGTATTTGGTTATATGTAAATATACGTTTAGATAGTCCTATACTATTTCCGATAGTTTCTATGATCGCTCTTTTTATCACTTGGTTTGTACTTTATTTTGCAGGTCGTTTAGGAAGAGAAGCGGGTAAAAAAGAAATGCATTCGCTATATAATTTTATGAAGAACACCTTGGATATCTAAAATTTGATTTTCATAAATAATATACCTTAGAAAGGCCAAATCTATGTACATCATTAGTGTCTGACATCATTAAAGTCCTCTAATTTTAAGTACTTTTTAAACATCCTTCAGTTTGTACTAATCAAAAGTTAAACTATTATATGTTAATAGTAAACTACCTCAGGGCAAGCCCATGAGGCATCGGTTGAAAAATAATTTTTGATTTCGAGGCAAGCCTTGTGGCATTTAAATCTCGATTATCGAGTAAATGTATTATATTTATAAGAAGAAGCTTTCCAGTACGTATTCTTTCAACCTAACGTATAGCATAACTGCCATGAATACTAAAAACCACAATTCAAAATATCGTTTACTTGTCTTAATGGATCTATCAAAAGCATCTGAAGCTGCTTTAAAAAATGCAGTACAATTAGCAAAAGTAATTAAAGGTGATGTACGGGTGCTACATGTAAAGGCTCCTGCAGATGTGGTTACCTTTGAAAATCAATTTTCGGCGATGCGCGCTATCCAGGAAGATTCGCGTAACACCCAGACAAAATTAAAAGAAGTGATTCATTCTATTGAGAAAAAGGAACGTATTTTTATTCCTTTCAAAATTGCTTATGGAAACATAAAACATGCTATTAAAGAAGAAATTTCTAAGATAAATCCTAATATTATATTATTTGGGAAACAAAAACTTAAACTAAATAATTTATTTAATACCAATATCACCAGTTTCTTAGTCAAAGAATGCTCAACTAATGTGCTCATTGTAGGAGAGGATCATAAGTTTCATTCGTATAGCGATATTTCTTTGGGGATGTATGGAGAGGCGATAGAGCAAGAAGGTATAGAAATTATAAACGATCTTAATCAAAAAAACTCGAACCCAATACGTTTTTTTAGTATTCGTAGCAAGAAAAACGTTGAAAAGGATACTTCAAAACAAAAAAATACTGATAAAAGAGTATCATACGTTTTTTCTGAAGGATCGAACGCATTAGATGGTATAGTTTCGTATATCTCAAGGACAAACATGCAGTTGTTCTGTATTTCGCGAAAATACAAGGTAAAAACTTCTCTTCAGCAGCTAGTGGACAAACTTGATATCCCGGTGTTAATTTTAAAGTAAACTACCCTGGGGCAAGTCCATGAGGCATCGGTTGAAAAATAATTTTGATTTCGAGGCAAGCCTCGGAGCATTTAAATCTCGATTATCGAGTAAAAGTATTCTGTTTGTAACCAGTACGTATTTATAAAACAAGTATAAAGTATAGCTCTATGCGGCACTATGTTTGGATTTGGTAAGATTTTTTGCCCAAATAATCGCATCGGTTAGATTAGTAAAACTTTGTAGTTTACTTCGCATAAATAATTTTTCTAAAAGCGTATTGAGCAATCCCTTTTGGTCATAAGTAACAATACCATAACCTTTTAAAGAATAACTATATTTAAAAAAATGTAACCAATCACTGGGGACAACAGAATATGGATAAATACGATTGGTAATGTAGACCAGGTCTTTTCCATTTTGATCATACAGACTACTTATTTCTTCCACCAATGCTTTGGCATGATCTTTCCATGTAAAAACAATGTCTTTGTGAACCTCGCCTACGACAAAGCTATCATACAGGTAAAAATCACCATAATCATAACTCAAAACCTGTATCGCCTCTAAATAAAAAGGAGTATCTTTAATACTATTCATGCATCAAAAATAGAGTGTAAAAAGTAAATTATATCAATTTGTTACCTAAAAAATTGATCTGTGTTCGATGAATTGAAATAATAAACGATAAAAGCACTTAAGGTCATTGTATCAATATCTTCCTTTCTAACCCTTTTCTATTCTATCACGGTTTCAAATTGCGACTCTTTTAGCTCCAAGAAAGTAGCGATGGCCTTCTTTTGTTGTTCTGTTGTATTTTTATTTTTAGTTCGTCGGGCAATTCCTTCAAGGTTCTCTATTGACAATGAAACGTGCCAATTGGTTTTCATCTCCAGATCAAAAACTTTAATAGCTCCAGCTTTATGAGAATCCAAAGAACTTTGATGGCAACTACCACAAAATGTAATCAGAACGCCCCGGGTAATTTTAGAACACTCTTCAAATGATGTATTAGCAGAAATTGCTAGTTTCGAAAATTCCTCTGGATTAGCCTCGATTGAAATTACAGTCTCTTTTATTTCAGAAGTACTCTGATCTTGTATACAAGTACGTAGTGTGATAGCAACAATCACAATAGAAAACAGTATTATTTTAGTGAGATCAAACATCTTCTCCTACAAAAGAAAAATAGAATATAATATACAATATTCTTTCTTAAACTCATCTTAATTAACACAATGTATTTTACTTACGAGATACTCGGTCATAGCAGCGCCGTTAATACCGGTAAAATTATATTGTGTCAACGTGTGGAAATCTTTCATCATATGCCGCTTTTAAGAGAGTAAGCTTTGTGAAGAAAGATCTATTTTCTTTATGTGTTCTATTGTTTTTGAAATGAACAAATTTTCCCTGGGCATGAATGCTAACTCCGTTGGTTTTGTACATATAAAATTGATAATAGGGGATGATCCAGGTAAAGTTTCTTAAGCCTTTATTTATGGTCAGAAGTATTCCTCGTGGCCTCAACTCAATACTTCCGTAGTTTAAATCTGATACTACATTCAAATATTTGCGTAAGTTGGGACTTACATCATTTATAATCATTCTTTTGGACCCTATCCCATTCATTTTTAATGCCTGATAGAACGAGAAAGGTTTTCCAACCAGACTGCTAATGGTTTTCTTGTTTTCTTTACTACTATATGTTGTTTCTAGTATCATAGTGTTCTTTTTTTAAAAAGAATACCCTGCTAAGAATCAAAGAAACAGGGTATTCTTATACGAAACAATGAAACATCATTCATCATCTATCATCTTTTTGCCTCGTTTTCAATGATACTAGGCCAAATCCGGCATTCCTTTTAATCTTTTTTCTATTCTTTTTTTCTTTGCGGTAAGGCGTTTCATTAAATCCATCAGATCAGAATCTTTTGTCTTCTTGTAGATTTCATTAATGTTTAATATTAAAGATTTTGCTTCTCTCGAAGCGGCAACACGATCACTAGTAGTCATGTTGCTCATCTTACGACCTTCAAACTCTAGGGCTTCTTTTATTAATTTCATAGCTCAATCATATAAGATGTTCATTATAAAATTTTAAACTATCAATGTTTCTGAAAATATTGAAAGGAAAAACTTTATAGTATATCAAATTTTCATGGTAAATATACAAACTGTTTAAAGTATTTAGTAAACAATTAAACAAAAATTAACTATTTTATGGCTCGATAAGAGATGCTAAGCAATTGATGTACGCTAGATGTAGTCATCAAGTTCTGAAAAGCCGTCGAGTTGAGTGGTTTTTCATAAAAAAACAGAGAAAACTATATCGATACGTTAACGTGGTCTAGATAATAAGGATTTTGCAGAAAAATTAGTATTAATCTGAAATAATAATTAAGTAATTGTATCAAGAACAAGTACTTTTTCTTATCCGGATTCTCTTTCAAAGAAAGAAATCTTGAAAAAACTAAACAAAATTATAAAGATTTAAAGTATGTCTATGGGGTCAAATGAAAAAAGAAAAATGAGGATCGATTGGTTACAAAAAGCACGTGACAGCTGGAGTCATAGAGGTCATAAGCGACCTCCATTTGCAATTGAACCAAAAAAAGGGCAGCGTTCTGTATGGGATTTTCCGCGTCCTCCGATTATCGAAAAAGTAAATAAGCTTGTGAGAGTTCAGCATAAAGAAATCCAAATCGCGCATTCTCGCAATGCCTTGGCCATACTTGAGACGGCGAGTCCACCCACGTATTATATACCCAAAGAGGATATAAATAGGAATACACTTGTGAGCATACCGAGCAAGACCTCGATGTGCGAATGGAAAGGAAACGCAGTATACTGGGCATTAAATATCATGATTGAACATCCCGTGGCATGGTCGTATCCTAATCCTTTTCCTGAATTTGAGGACTTAAAAGATCATATAGCGTTCTATCCTCAGCGTCTTCAATGTTTTGTAGATGAGGAACGAGTAATGGCACAATCCAGTGCATTTTATGCAGGATGGATCACTACTGATTTAACCGGCCCATTTAAAGGAGAACCAGGCACAGAACATTGGTAATCTATATATTTTTAAATCAAATCTAAGTTTTCTGATGTTTTGCTAAAGGAATAGATAGCATCTAAGAATAAAGATATGCTTATATTATGTGTTCAACAACAATATAAGGTATCAGGATGTCTGCAAAAGGGATTATAGTAAAGCCTAACGTACTTGTATTACGCATTAAACTGATCTTGTCGATGGATCCAAATTGGCTATGGCATAAAGCGAAATTGGTACCTCATATTCTTTTTTGTTGTTCTTCTCGAAATCTTTCATTAAAAAATTAGAGCAGAATACGCTTGACCCAAAGCCGGGATACTGGCAACGTGCAAACGAATATGAAATGAGATTAAATGTAATACATATAACAATTCAGAAAACGATTACGACAATTCAAAAAATAGTTATTTTGTTTTCTTTTTAGGAATGACATATTTGGCCCTAAATTAACCTAAAGAAAAATTAAATGTCTTATAAAATCGAAGAAGATAGAGGTACTAGACTATTCTTGGTCAATTGGAGTACTGTTGGAGGAGATCTCAGAATAATGCACTTTTTTGGGTTGCATAGCATACAAATAATTCCGTTATTCGCACTAATGCTATCCAATATATGGAAGGCTACGAATAGAAATCAGGTCTTTGCTGAAACTGTTTTTGAACTCATATGTGCTTTATGGATTGGATGTGTATGCTATCAAGCTAAACAAGGAATACCACTAATACGCCATTAATTAAACCATAATGTTGATCAATAAAAAGAAACGCATACAATATTTAGGGTTTAATGATTTCTGGTTTACGGTTATTGGTATTTTAATCATTAGTTTAATCACAAATTACCTATTTAATGATCCATCAGAAAGAAATTCTATAATTCTGATTCTTGTGGGATGGAGCGTATCCCTGTTTTTTACAATTTGTGATTGGTTTCTTATCCGGAGTGTCATGATTTTTTTACGAAAAAAATATCCTCATTTTCGTGACGATAAAAAACGCATCATTATCTTCTTTGTAGCTATTGTAAGTATTGTAATTTTTGTAGATTTTATCGGAGGACTTTTACTATCAGGTATTTTTAACTTATTTGGTTTTAATGCTAGTCATGTTGTAAGTCTAAAAGTGCTTTTGCCTATCATTTTAATTACGGTCATGTCAATGGCAATATATGAAGCAATTTATTATTATGTACGATTAAAAAAATCAATTAGAGAAGAAGAACAAGCAAAGCAAGTTATGATTCAGGCGCAATTGGATACCTTAAGAAATCAGGCGCAACCCCATTTTTTGTTTAATAGTTTAAATACACTACGAGATATTATTGATCAGGATTCTAAAGAAGAAGCTAAAGGTTTCGTTGATAATCTGTCTGATGTATATCGTTTTATTATCGAGTCTGGTAACTCAAATTTAATTTCCTTAGAAAAAGAGTTGAAGTTTGCTAAAGCTTATATTTATGTTCAATCAGAACGATTTGGAGATAATTTAAAGCTGAATTGGAATGTTCCTCGGGATAAACTCGTATTGATGATCGTGCCCATGAGTTTACAACTTTTATTAGAAAATGCTATAAAACATAACATCGTTTCTAAAGCCAAACCCTTATTGATCACTGTTACCGTTAAGAACGATACCTTAGAGGTGAGCAACAAAATTCAAGCTAAATCAACCCAAACACCATCTACAAAAATTGGATTAAAAAATATTGAAAAACGGTATCAACTTATATCAAACAAAATGCCGATTATTAATAATGTTGGGGAGTATTTTATAGTTTCTCTTCCTTTATTAAAATCACCAAAATATGCCATGAGAAGTAACTAAATAGAATTGATATGATAAGGCGATTCAATCAGATAAATTAAAAAAATAACTATAAACAGATGAAAATTCTAATTGTTGAAGATGAACCTCGTGCTGCACGTCAATTACAAAATCTATTAAGCAAAACTATTTTTGATTTTGAAGTCCTTGCTATTATCGATTCTGTTGAAGATACGGTTTCATGGTTTAGAAACAATACGACACCAGATTTAGTGTTTATGGATATTCAACTCGCGGACGGCTTAAGTTTTGAGATTTTTCAGAACATAGAAATAACTGCCCCCATAATTTTTACTACAGCTTTTGATCAATACGCTATTCAAGCATTTAAAGTGAACAGTATTGACTATTTACTAAAGCCTATTAAACAAAATGATTTAGATGTTGCATTACAGAAATTCTCAAAATCCAGACATCTTTCAAATACTTTAGAACCAACTATTTTAAAAGAACTTTTGAGTAGTATGCAAACCCCACAAAAACGCTCAGGAATATTGGTGAAAGAGGGAAGTGGTTTTGTACAAATAAGAGTTTCAGAGCTTTTATATATGTATTCTCAGGATAGTATCACTTTTGGTATTACCCAAAACAAGCGCTACATCATAGATGAAACTATGGATCAATTGTTTGATTCTTTAGACGATACCAAATTTTACAGAATTAATAGAGGCCAGATTATTGCTAAAATTTCAGTTCAGAAAATAGAACCTTATTTTAATCATCGCGTAAAAGTGTTAATTTCAAATCCTCGTGACCAGGAATTTATCGTAAGCAGACAAAAAACCAGTGATTTTAAAGACTGGATGAACAAATAAGTCTCCTATTACATTTCAAGTAGCAAAAACTACGTTTCAACAAAAAGGGCTACTTTTAAAGAAAGAATACTGCAATATTTGTGATATAATTAATCACTAAAAAACTATTATATCATGAAACTAAAATGTATCACCATACTATTTTTACTTACTACAGGATTTCTTTGTGCACAATCTGATAAAAACATGGCTACCTATGAAGAGATGGTACATAAAACAGACGAGATTTATGACAGTCTGGTTAAGATTAGAAGAGATTTACATAGGCATCCAGAAATCTCGACACAAGAAGAAAGAACCTCTAAAATAGTTGCCGAATATTTAGGAAATTTAGGGTTAGAGGTAAAAACAAATATAGGAGGACATGGCGTAGTAGGAATTCTAAAAGGAGGTAAAAAAGGTAGGAAAATAGCCTGGAGGGCAGATATGGATGCTATAAAAACTAATGAACCAGATGTTGTTAGTTTTTCATCAAAAAACAAAGGCATACGACATATTTGTGGTCATGATGTACATACAACAATAGGCTTAGGAATTGCGAATATTCTATCTCAACAGAAAAACAATCTTCAAGGAACTGTTTATTTTATTTTTCAACCAGCAGAAGAAATGTTCACAGGAGCAAAAGATATGATTGCAGACGGTCTTTTTAATATCATCGAACCCGATGAGATTTATGGCTTACATATTGGTCCGGAAACATCTGGAACAATTAACGTAAAGGAAAATGAATTGTTTGCACATACAAAAACACTTGAGGTGAAATTCAAACCTAGTGCCCATGAAAAGGAATTAGAAAATTTTATGAATACGCTATTAAAAGGTTTTGTTCGCAATATTGAACAGAAAGGCTCACCTTGGGATATCATAAGTAAGATTTCAGATCCTAAAATTGGATTGACAAGTAAAGAAACTATTTTTAAAGATTATTTTATCCTACAAGGGGCGGGCTTAGGTACACATAAAGGTACTACTACTTATAAAGCTAGTTTTCTTGAAACTGATGTACAAAAAGTAAATGATCTACCTCTTGCGATAAAAAAACAAATCCTTAACTCTAAATTTAAAGACTCTTTTATCTCTATCAGCTATTCAAAAGATTATTCGGCAACCCCAATAAATGATCCTAAACTCACAAAAACTGCATCTCAGACAATTTCCAGTTTTTATAACAAAGAAATGTTTAAGCCATTGTACGGACAAGTTCCATATTTTGGTGAAGATTTTATATTCTATCAGCAAAAAGTACCAGGGGTATTCTTTTTCCTGGGTGGATCCAATATAGAAAAAGGTATAGTTGCTATGCCGCACTCACCAAACTTTGCTGTGGATGAAAAAACCATTAAGTATGGGGTACAATCTTTTGCATCTTTACTCTTTGAGAGAGCAAACCGTAAATAAAAATCGGCTTTCTAAAAGTATACGTACAACTTATTACTAATCATCATGAAAAAAATACATCTAATTCTGACACTGTTATTGTTTTTACAGTTATCAGCACAAGAAACTCCAAACGTAGCGCAATGGCAAGAAGACCTGCGGTTCATACAAAAGACCATACATAAAGATTATTCGTTTCTTTTCGTGAAAATAACGAAGCAAGATTTTGACACTCAGGTTGAAGCACTCTTTAACGATATTCCCAACTTACAAGAACACGAAATCCGTGTGGGATTGGCACGTATGATATCCCTATTTAAATATGGTCATACACAAATCCCTTATCGTACCACGGCCAAAAGCGGGATTTTACCGATCAACCTGTACCATTTTAATGATGGTGTCTATATCGAGGGGGTGCATAAGGATCAAAAAAGGACCTTAGGCGCAAAAGTATTGAAGATAGGAGATATGCCAATAGGCAAAGCTTTAGAACTCATATACCCCGTAGTTCCTGTAGAAAATGAGCAATACTTTAAAGCCTATGGTTTACGATTTTTATTATCACCAGAAGTTTTGCATGCACAACGCGTGATCCCAGAACTTTCAGAGAGGGTTACACTTACTTTAGAGAAAGAGGGAAAGGTCTTTACGCATATATTTAAAACCATCGATGTAGAAAAAAAGCCAAAAGCATTCAATTTCACAGTGCCAACAGAGGAGTGGCTCACGGCAAGAAATACAGTGACCACCCCCTTATATTTAAAGCATTTAGAAGATAAACTATTTTATTTTGAATATTTAGAAGATATAAACACGCTCTATGTCAGACAAAGCTCAGTATTTGATGATGATAACGAAACTCTAAACCAGTTTTATAATCGACTTTTTGATTGTATCGATACGCATCGTATAGAAAAGCTCGTCTATGATGTACGTCTTAATGGTGGTGGTAATAATTACAACAATCTTCCATTACTAAAAGGAATAATGGCAAGACCAAAAATCAATAAATCGGGTAACTTCTTTTTTATTATCGGTCGTGATACGTTTTCGGCCTGCCAAAACTTAACCAATGAGATTAGCAAATATACAGAAGCTATTCTGGTGGGTGAACCGACTTCAGAAAATATCAATTTTTATGGAGATACGCGACCGGTAGTATTGCCAAATAGCAAGATAACCGCATATTTATCATATTTATGGTGGCAAGATAAGCCCGCTTTAGAAAATGCAAAATGGACAGCTCCCAGTATTCCTGTCACAATGAGCTTTGATGAATATATAAAGAGTCAAGATCCTGTATTAGAAGCAGCATTAACGTTTGATGTGCAGGATTTTAAACCTCGGCCAATTGAGTATATAACTGACTTATATATATCCGGGAAAACCCAAAAATTGGCAGAAGAACTCCCTAAAATGATACAAGACCCGCGTTATGATTTTTGTGATTTTGAAACAGAATTAAACAAAAAAGGAAATCTTTTATTACAAAGCGGTCGTATGCCCGAAGTTCGGGCTTCTATTCAAGTATTTTCTATGATTTTGCAACTATTTCCAAACTCGGCAAGTACGTATAAAAATCTGGGAGAAGCCTATATCATGATACAAGACGCTCAAAAGGCCAGAGAAATGCTCAAAAAAGCTATTTCATTAGATCCTCATGGAAAGATTGGCCTAGCCGCAACAAAGTTGCTCTCAGAGATCGATAAATTGTAATCCCAAATGTGGTGGATGTTTGTCAAATGCAAGCATCTGCCAATTCGCTACAGTATATATATGCAATATTACGTACTTTGGTTATGGCATTTGGCTTTGTTGGTAAAAGTAAAATTTTCTTATTCTACAGTTTATTTTAGAAGTTTTCTAGCAAATTATTCTATTCAAAGATAATGAAGCACTTACTAAAGGATTGGAAAAGGGAGATTAGGGGAGTGCATTATACGGTTAACGAGTTACTATTTCATTTAGGAACCTTCAAAATCATATTTTCATTCTAAAACAAACCTAAATAATTTACCTGTTTCATTAAGTTCAAGTTTTCTGGAAGTCAGTAAAAATGTTGTATTAAGCCATTTTAAAACCATTCTATTTCTTATTTTTTACTTAAAAATCTGTTAAACAATTATTTAATCTAGACAGACAAAAGTATTTCATTTTCGGTTTAAATTATATTGTTGTAAATTCGTTTAATATTTTTTATAAATAGTTAAACAAAATAGTATGAAGGAGAATTTTAAAGAACTATGTACCATAAACATAGGTATAGATCGATTGGAAGACAACTATACATTTTACAATAATGGCATGATACGACGTGTATATGATGAAAGCATCTTTAACTATAGCCTTATGACTTGGATAAAACCGGGAGAAATTGACAATATTATTAAGCGTCGACTACTCAAAAATTGTTCAAACAAATTTAAAAAACAGGTAAGGCAAATATTAGCCTTTAATTTAAGAATGAACTAATATTTACATCTAAATATAAGAGATGAGAAAATCTGACTATAAAATCCACATTGTTGGAGCGGGTATAAGCGGATTAATTGCTGCAAATGTGTTAGAGCGATCTGGCTATCATCCGGTGATCATTGAAGCTTCTGATACTCCTGGGGGAAGAGTGAAAACAGATTACATTGAAAATTATCAAATAGATCATGGATTCCAGGTATTGCTTACAGCTTATCCAGCCGCTCAAAAATATTTAGATTTTGAAAAGCTATTTTTACAAAAATTTTTACCAGGAGCTGTTATTTTTGAGGATGGACAACAAAAAACTATTGGAGATCCATTAAGAAATCTGTCTTTACTTTTTCCAACACTTGTAGCGAATATAGGCAGTATATCAGATAAATTGAAGATCTTAAAACTAAACAAGGATTTAAAAAAGGCAACAGTAAAAGAGATTTTCGCAGAGGAGGAAGAATCCACACTTTCATTTCTTAAAAAATTCGGTTTTTCTCACAACATTATTGAACAGTTCTTCAGACCTTTTTTCAGTGGAATATTCTTAGAGCCTGACCTTAGAACCTCTTCAAGGATGTTCAAGTTTGTATATAAAATGTTTGGAGAGGGGAGTGCTGCTATTCCAAAATCGGGTATTGCCGAAATCACAAATCAATTGGTCACAAAGCTTTATAATACCTCTTTAACCTACAATACCAAAGTTAGAAGAGTTGAAGAAGGAAAGATTATACTAGAGAACCAGGAAGAGATAGAAAGTCATTTTACCATCATAGCTACAGAACCTAATACCGTTGTTCCTAATCTACAAAATCAGCAGGTAGGCTGGAAAAGTTGTGATACCCTATATTTTGAAACGGAAAACCGAGTTATTGAGAAGCCTTTGATTGGACTGGTGGCTGACAAGGAATCACTTATCAATAACATCTGTTATCACACAGCTCTTCAAACCACTACTAATTCAAAAAAAGAGTTATTGTCCGTGACCGTTGTAAAAGAACACAATTTAAATGAGCACACTCTAATTGAAAGGGTTAAAGACGAACTCAAAAAACTTTGTAATATCGAGACTAATCGTTTTATTAAGCGCTATATAATCAGTCAGGCACTTCCTGATTTAACCAACATACAATATGAGATGTCACCCTCTGAAACTAAACTAACTCCCACTATATTTATCGCGGGAGACCAACAACTTAATAGCTCACTTAATGCAGCTATGATTTCAGGAGAAAGAGCAGCGTTAGGAGTTATTGACACTTTAGAAAATGCATTAGTTGTAGGTGAGTTTACTTCAGAGTTTAATTAATAGGTAGATTTTAATTATTAATCCTTTTTCTGATTATAATTTTTATTGTAAGCTCGTATTACAAAAAGCATCCATACTACAAAAATCGTAGTGACTATTATAGAATATATGATGACTAGATCCATTATGAGTTGTTTTTAAAGTAGTTAAGAAAACCGAGAATCGTTGGCGCCCATAGGCCTATAAAAATAGCTTCGAGATGCCTTCCTGCGCTGAAGGAATAGTGTGATAGACAAATAACTCCTATAACTGTAAGTAGCATTATGATATTCATCATACCCACTTTTTTAATAAAATTTTTAATCATATCTAAAGTAGAAAATTGTTTGGTGTCTGTTGTATTTTCAAAATCATAGGTCTTGCAATAAAGTGTTTTATGAGTTTTGTTTAAAGTTTAGTTAAAAACATTAAACAAATATACAATACACATTACCTTTATAAAAATTTAACACTGAAAAATAATAATTACAACTTATGAATAATGAAGTACGTAGTTCTTCGAAAAGAAAAACTGCTATTATCAGAAGAGAACACTTTAACTCTGCCCATAGGCTTCATAATCCAGATTGGAATGAGGAGAAGAATCGAAGAATTTTTGGTAAATGTAATAACCCTAACTACCACGGCCATAATTATGAATTAGAGGTAAAAGTGATAGGTTATGTGCAACCTGAAACTGGATATGTTATAGACACTAAAATATTATCAGATCTGATCAAAAATGAGATAACAAACCTTTTTGATCACAAAAACTTGAATCTGGATGTGGAAGCATTTAAGAATCTAAACCCCACTGCAGAAAATATAGCAATGGTGACTTATGATATTTTGAGAGCACATTTGGATCAAAAACTAGAACTTAAAATAACATTATATGAAACACCAAGAAACTATGTTGAATATCCTTACGATTAAAAAATAGAATATTTACATCATTTATTTTACAACACTCATAAACCTTTAAGACGATGCGAATAATCAAAAAAATTAAAACAAGACCCCAAAAATCAAGTAATCAGGGGAGACTGTCAGCACAATCACTTCATAACATAAAAATAAATAGTTTGGAAGGGAAGGAGATTGACTTAACGGATTTTAAAGGAAAAAAGATGTTATTTGTCAATGTGGCGTCTAAATGTGGTTTCACAAGTCAATATAAAGAGTTACAAAAGCTTTATAATGTTTACCAAGATCAACTTATGATTATTGCATCTCCTTGTAATCAATTTGGTAGGCAAGAACCTGGAAGTTCTTCAGAAATTTTATCGTTTTGTGAACGAAATTATGGCATCACGTTCTTAGTTACTGAAAAAATTGATGTTACAGGAAATAGTCAACACGCACTCTACAATTGGCTGACAAACAAAGAAAAAAATGGTAAGAAAAGTTCAAGTGTTAAATGGAATTTTCAAAAATACTTGGTTGACGAAGAGGGGAAACTTATAGACTACTATCTATCGACTACGAACCCAATGAGTTCAAAAATAATACAACATCTTAAGTAACTATCATTCAATTGCACGATCTTTTTCATAGAGATTATGAACGTGCAATATGATCAAACCAAAACTCACTGCTATCACAATCAAAATGGTGTTCATCAAACCTTCTACACCAAACAATAATCGTATTAAAATGGTAGAAATAATAAAACCCGAGTTTTGAATGACTTTATAAAGTTCATCGGTGTAAAAAAGGAAAACAATAACAGAACAACGTCTACTATTATTAGGATTGCGTTAAGAACATTTTTTCCATGATACTCTTTAAAGAGAATACGTATAGTTGATAGTAGCATGAATTATATCAGCCACTGTTAATTTTGTTTAACTAATTTAACTAAACTTTAAACAAAAATAAACGTATTAACATAAAGCCTTGCGTATATTTGAACAAAACATTGTTAATTATGAAAAAAATATTTGTAACCACTTTTTTATTAACCGGGCTTTTAGCGACAGCAGCTTGCACCAATAATAATAAAAAAGACACTCAGAAAAGCGAAACAGTAGAACAAGAAACTGTTGAAGTAAAAAAAGAAGAAGTTGTCGAAACACCAACCATTGTTGGGGTAGCAGCGGCTAATAAGAACTTCACTACATTGGTAACGGCTGTAAAGGCTGCTGGGCTAGTAGAAACATTAAATGGTAAAGGGCCATTTACGGTGTTTGCTCCCTTAAATGATGCTTTTGCAAAACTACCTGCGGGTACGGTAGAAGGGCTTTTAAAACCGGAAAGCAAAGAAACATTGACTGCAGTACTAACGTATCACGTAGTATCTGGTAAATTCGTGGCAGCTGACGTAGTGAAAGCCATTCAAGACGGTAATGGTACCTTTGTAATTACGACAGTACAAGGTGGTACATTAACAGCATCATTAGATGGTGATAGTGTAATTCTTACGGATGCTAAAGGAGGGAAATCAAAAATAGTCCTGACCGATGTTGCAGCATCAAATGGCGTGATTCATGCTATTGACACAGTAGTTATGCCATAGTGTATACAGCCTAAAATAGGATATTATACAAAGCCACTTTCAAAATATAATTTTGAAAGTGGCTTTTATTTACATTGCCAGTATCGCAAACGGCAATATATTAAGGATTTACAGATTCATACTTAATTAAAACATCAAGGCTTACATACTGTAATGCTTTTTGATGTGTAGCTTCTAAAACTATTGGCGGAGCCTTACCAGCTTTCTCTGCCTCTAACCATCTCGATATACATAAGCACCATTTATCCCCAGATGATAGTCCAGGAAAGTTCAAATAGGGAAGGGGTGTAGAAAGATCATTTCCTTTGGTTTTGGTGTATTCTAGAAACTCTTCGGTCACAATCGCGCACACTACGTGGGTACCTCTATCTTCTTGAATAGTTCTGCAATACCCATCTCTAAAATACCCTGTTGCCGGTTCATAGCAACAAGGTTGTAAAGGCGTTCCTAAAACATTGAGTTCAATATTCATTTTGTATCAAAAGTATTTTTAATTTAACAACTAGATTATCGTTTAGAGCACCTTTTTATTTATAATATCTAAACATATCATTTAAAAAAGAATACCCCGCAGAGGAACAAAGGGGCAGGGTATCCTTCATTTTAAACAACTAACCAACTATTATTCACAATGTCATTTTAATCTTCTTTTTTCGTTGGCATTAATAAAACAATTAATATAACAATGAGTAACATTAAATCAAACTTGGCATTCCTTTTAATCTCTTTTCTATTTTTCTTTTCTTCTCAGTAAGCCGTTTCATAAGATCTATTAAATCTGAATCTTTAGTTTTCTTATAAATTTTATTAATGCTCAATAGTAATGATTTTGCTTCTCTAGAAGCCACAACTCTATCACTGGTAGTCATATTAGACATTTTTCGATTTTCAAATTCTATCGCGTTTTATATTAATTTCATAATAGCCGTTTTGTTTTTGGCTTTCTAAAATATTTTAAAACTATTATCTTTTCTGAAATAATTGAAAGTTTAGTGTAAAATACATCTAATTTGCAGTGTAAATATACGTGTTGTTTAACGTATTCATTTATGAATTAAACAAATATTAACTCTTGTTTGATACTATAAAAGACAGAATACCAGTAGAAACGGCATTAATTTATAAACTGTGCCTACAAGTTCAGGATGGATCATAATAGTGCAATTAAGCCACCGTTTCCACACCCTGATTGTCATTCCTGCGCACGCAGGAATCCAAAGCTAACCACCATGCTCCAAGAGAAAGAGTTTCTAAGTATTTATATCACTTTGTTAATAAAAGAATGACCCCAGTAGCTACGATTATTATGAAATAGAATTATCCTGGGATATTTTACATAGTATTACATTATAGCTACTAATGTGGCGGGCGTGTCGCAAAACGGCTGTGACATAATATCTATTGATATAATACGCTGGCGCGTAGTTATTATCTGATATTATATCAAATACGTGGTATCCTTCGTTTTACTCGTATAAATACATTTGTACTATAATGTACTTGCGTTATGTCACTTTGCTTTGGTCAAAAGCAAAGTTTTTTAGTTCTACGGTTTATTTAAAAGTTTTATAACGAAATGTTTCTTTAAAAAAGGTAATGGAACACTTATTATGTGAGCCGACAGCAGGAGGGGAGTGTAATGTGTGTGGAATAGGTATCTTTGTAATATGTCTGATGTACACTCAAAAAAAATTAGAAGCTATAATATGAGCCAGATTAAAGGCAAAAACACAAAGCCTGAGTTGTTGGTTCGAAAATTCTTACATTCTAATGGTTTTAGATATAAACTTCACGATAAGACATTACCCGGAAAACCGGACATAGTATTGCCAAAATATAAAACTATAATTGAAGTACAAGGATGTTTCTGGCATGGTCATCAGAATTGTAAATACTTCATACTTCCTAAAAGTAATACTGATTTTTGGAAAAATAAAATAGCTAAGAATATAGAAAGAGATAACATTAATACTCAAAAGCTTAAAGAACTTGGTTGGAATGTTATCTTTCTATGGGAATGTCAACTGAAAAAAGATAGAATTGATTCAAGTCTGAAACAATTAGTTGATGACATAATTTCCTTAAAAGATTAATTTTTTTACTCACTTGATATAAAAATCGCAAATTATTTTTAAATTTGCTAAAAATAGGTCAAATCACTTTTTGATTAAATCAATAATATGGCAAGTTTCGGACATTTCATAAAATCGGAAAGAGAAAAACGACAATGGACACAGACTGAATTTGGTGCAAAAATCGGAATTAACACAAGTGCCATTAGTCGTATTGAAAATGGAAGTCAAAAGTTCAGTAAATCAAAATTAAAGGAACTTTCTAAACTATTCAATATCGAACTTCAAAAAATAACAGACTTGTTTTTTGCTGACAAATTCGCAAGGGAGGCATTTAAATATAAATGCTCTGAATCCATTTTTTCGGTTGCAGAAGATACAGCAAATTATTTAAGAAACACTAATTCAAAACAAGGACAATTCAATTTTGATAATGAGTAAAAATATTACAGCAATAGACTTATTTTCTGGTTGCGGAGGTTTTTCGTATGGTTTTCAACAAGCAGGTTTTCACGTTTTACTTGGTGTAGACAATACAGAAATCGCTTTAAAGACATTTGAAAGAAATCATAATGACTCAAAGTCTCTACTGCTTGACCTTCACGAAGATTCATCTATTGATAGAATAATAGAAGAAACAAACAATAAAAAAGTAGATGTAATTATAGCAGGTCCACCTTGTCAAGGTTTTTCTTTAACTGGTTCAAGAAAAGAAAATGATGAAAGAAATTCTTTGTTTTATGCAGTTTTTAAACTTGCAGGAAGAGTAAATCCAAAAGCAATAATTATAGAAAATGTTCCTGGATTACTTACCCTATATGGAGGTAAAGCCAAAAAAGAAATTATAGAACTTTGTGACAAAATGGGATATAATTGCAACTCAAAATTACTTTATGCGCCTGACTATGGAGTTCCACAGATCCGAAAAAGGGTATTTTTTGTGGCATTAAGAAAAGATTTGGGAGTTTTTGAATTTCCAGAAGCAACCCATATACCTGAAAACTATGTAGGTTGTAAAGATGCTATTGGTGATTTACCTGATTTGGTTGCTGATTTGGGAGATGAAAAACTAGAATATGACAAAAAACCATTTAGCAATTATCAAAAAGATATGCGAAATGGTAATAAAATTTTACAAAACCATTTAGGAACAAAACATACAGAACATGTAATTAATGTAATATCTCAAGTTCCAGAAGGTGGAAACCATAAAGATTTGCCTCCAGGAGTTGGTGATTCAAGAAAATTCAATGAAGCTTGGACTCGTTATCACAGTCAAAAACCTTCAAAAACAATTGATACTGGACACAGAAATCATTTCCATTACAAATGGAATAGAGTACCTAGTGTAAGAGAAAATGCTCGATTACAATCTTTTCCAGATGATTTTGTGTTTCTTGGAAATAAAACTCAACAATACAGACAGGTTGGGAATGCAGTTCCACCTATATTAGGTAAAGTATTAGGTGAACAACTTTTAAAATATTTATCAAATGAAGATTAATATTATTGACTTATTCGCAGGTTGTGGTGGTTTAACTGATGGATTTCTTCAGACTAATAAGTATAATACTCTAGCAGCAGTTGATTGGGAATTTCCAACTGTTCAGACATTGAAGAAAAGATTAGTTACTAAATGGGACTATGATTTAGAAAAACAAAATATTATACATTTTGACATCCAGAGAACAGATGAACTAATTAATGGATTCAATGATGAAAAATATGGAAAAAGTATAGGTTTAGATAATCTTGTGGGTAATAATCAAGTCGACTTAATAGTTGGTGGTCCACCTTGTCAAGCATATTCAATTGCGGGAAGAGTAAGAGATGAAAATGGAATGCAAGATGATTATCGAAATTTTTTATTTGAAAGCTATGTCAAACTTGTAAATCATTATCAACCAAAAGTATTTGTTTTTGAAAACGTAGAAGGTATTTTATCAGCAAAGCCAGGTGGTATTTCAATTATATCAAGGATTAAAAAAGCTTTTAATGAAATAAATTATGATATAACTGATAACTTAAGAGCAAATGCTCTTTTTGACACATCTTTCTATAACGTACCGCAAAAAAGAAAAAGGGTTATAATTTTTGGTGTTCCTAAAAATAAAAAAAGTGGAGATTTGGTTAACTCTTTTTATTTAAGAATGAAATCAAAAGCTAGTTCACAGCCTTTAAATTCTAAGACAGCTTTTGAGTTTTTACCGAAAATATTTCCAGATAAAAAAAATCCAAAGCATTCTCACTCTATTAAATTGAATGGTGTCCCATTACCAAAAAATCACGAGCCTAGAATGCATAATGAAAGAGATATCGAAATATTTAAGTTATTAGCCGAAGATATAAAAAGTGGTAGAGAGAAATATATTTCTAGTAAAGCCCTGATAGAACTTTATAAGCAAAAAACAGGTAAAGAATCAAAATTCCATAAATATCATGTTATTAGAGAGGATAAACCAAGTAACACTATACCTGCTCATTTATATAAAGATGGATTACGTCATATTCATCCGGACCCTGAACAAGCTCGTTCAATAACAGTTAGGGAGGCAGCCAGATTACAAACTTTTGATGATGATTTTGAATTTTTAGGTTCAAGAGGAGACCAGTATAAAATGATTGGAAATGCAGTTCCACCTGCATTTTCAAAAGTTATTGCTGAAACGGTACATGAATTATTAATTGGAAAAAACCCTGAAAAAGAGGGGCTTTTCAAACTAGAAACCGAACTTATTAATTAACAATGCTTTATACTCAGGATTTAGAAGAATTAATATTTCATAGACATCAACTACATGAAACAGATGAATTAATAGTTCTATCTGGCTATTTAGGTCCAAGACCTGTGGCTAGATTAGAAGAATTACCTTTTAACTCAACCGTTATTTATGGAATGTATGGTTCCGAAGGAATTAGACCTAGTCTACATAACTCACTCACAAATATTCAAGATGAAGTCGATAATCTTAATATTTTCTATTCAAATTTACCAGTTCATTCGAAATGCTATGTTTGGAGGAGAAGGGGAGATATAATTCATGCACTTATTGGATCTGCGAACTTTTCAGTCAATGGACTAACAACTCCATTCAGAGAGGTTTTAGCAGAAACAACTTTTGACACCTTTAGACCACTAAATGACTATATAACTCATATTTTAAACAATTCTATCTCGTGTTTAGAAATTGGAATGGAAAGAGTTGTTGAAGAAAGAGAACAATTTGACCATTGTTTAATGACTTTATTAGGTAGAAATGGAGAAGTTCAAAATGCGGCGGGCTTAAATTGGGGACAAAACCCTAATAATCACACGACACCAAATG
The DNA here is from genome assembly GCA_947497175.1 of uncultured Aquimarina sp. Classification (GTDB taxonomy): domain Bacteria; phylum Bacteroidota; class Bacteroidia; order Flavobacteriales; family Flavobacteriaceae; genus Aquimarina. The sequence goes on from CANMFM010000007.1 coordinate 173,483, forward strand.
ATGCTTATATTCCAATTAGAACAAATCACATAAGAGATTTTCCAAGTTTATTTCCACCAAAACAAATGAATCCACTTGAATTAGATGGAAGGGGAAGAATGCAGAGGCATAATGATTCTATTGAAATAATTTGGGATGATGGCTTAACTATGGAGGGACTTCTAGAAGGTTCTCAACCTGTGGATGGAGTAATTTTTCCTAAACAAATAAGTTCGTTTCCCGTAAAAGCAGAATTAGGAGAATACATTAGAACACGAATAGGAGTTCCTTTAGGTCAACCCGTAAGAAGACATCACTTGGAAAGGTACGGAAGGACTGATATAGAAGTTTCTTTGTTAGGTGATGGAGTTTATAAATTTGATTTTTCAGTTTAGTCTTTTACAATCTTCTTGTAAAATAGAACCTAGAAGTATAAAAACGGCCTCAGAAAACTTTGGTTTAAACAATAGGCAAAGGAGCGTCAATATTTTAGAGGTCTAGTACTGAGATTAATCATATCTACACATTTTCATTAAAGTTCTAAGCAATCTTAGGAGTTAGAATGCTTTCTAAAATATAGAGACTGCGCCGTGATTGTTTCCAAAGTTTGTGCAGCCTTGATTTTTTTGTTTAGCTCACGCGTTAATATTTTATTGGTGTTCGTGAATCTCCTAAAGTCGATTTCTTTGTTCATCAAGACAAAAAGATATGTAAACTTTTTAGATGTTTAACCTGTGTTCTGCAGCTAGCATGTGTACAGAAATTATCTCGTCAGAGTAATTTTGTACTTATGCGGGAACGTCACGAGAATCGCGTAAAAACTTTTTGTACGTATATTTTATCAAATACGGGATTTATAAACTACCTAAAAGTTTTGCTTTTTTTGGCGTGGGCTATGCGGTTGGATATTGTGTATAAAAATAAATGCCATATCAGGCATTTAAATTTTTATAAAACAATAAAGCGGTTGGGCGCGGCAATTTTACATAACGGCAACTGCATAGCAATCACGAACTCCAAAATTTAAAATATAAAACTTGTGAGTAAATTATAGTTACAAATGTCAAACGTAAGGTTTAATCATAAACGCCATAAAATAATTTTAATGACCCCAGTAATAGACATTACTATGAAATTGAATTATCCTGGGATATTTTACATAGTATTACATTATAGCTACTAATGTGGCAGGCGTGTCGCAAAACGGCTTTGACATAATATCTATCGATATAATACGCTCACGCGTAATTATATCTGATATTATATCAAATACGCGGTATTCGCCGTTTTGCTTCAATAAATACATTTGTACTATAATTTATATTATGTAAAATAAAATATTTAATGGGATACCCTATTTCGTTAATTGTATTACTTGGCTATGATTGCTTTTTTATTCTTATCCGATAATTTTGAAACCCTTCCTCTATATGATATCGTGGTCCTGAATGCACTATTGACAGTAATAGTACTACTCAAATTGGGATATAATGTAACAAACACATCATATGTATCCCTGTTCGTTTTTGCCTTAAATTGTATTTGATAGGTTTGTTTCTTTTCTTTCTTTACGATTTTAATTTCTTCAGGGACGCCATAATACTTTATTGTCGAATCTCCATCAACATAATTAGTGGCTACTTGCTGCTCTCCAAAATATGGTAAAAACATAGCAATACTATCACCATGTTTTATCAAGTAGTTTGGGTTTCCAATCAAATTAATATTGCCAGCCGTACTCCCTGGTGGCAATAATCCGCTATTGGCAAAACTAGAAATACTATAATTATTCAAAGGATTTGCCCATTCAGACTCAATCATAAATGCTTCTTCCAGCACTAACTTATCTAATGCTTCTACCTGTGTTTGTGTTGCAACTGATTCCTTTGTTCCTGTACAACCTACTAAAACCAGACCACAACTAAATATTAAAAAAAATGCCTTTTTCATAGTGTCTTATATCCTTACTTTACATCTTAATTTACAAAATTTATACGCATTGTGAATTTTTTTAACGTATGATTAAGGATAATGAGCAATCGTAGACAGAACTAATTAAAATTTAAACTTTCCCCTTATCGAAAATTCATTCGGATTCGAGAATGGTGATATATTAGTAGCATTAATATCAAAATTCTTTTGTGCTTCAATAGTAAAATATGGATTTACATCGTAACCCACTCCATTGATCGTTCTATATTGTGTAGGAATATCAGGCAGGGGTAACAATTCAGGAAAAATAACATTGGTCCGCTCTATCTCCCCTCCTGAAAAAAAATAGACATTCTCTGCCAAATACCGTTTGGCGATTAATGCTGATTTAAAAACATTTGCATTAGGGTAAGTATCATACTGTCCTCGTACTTCGAGAAAAAGATTCGAGCTAACTTTATAGGCAATAGTAAACTTAGAATGTTTTACGGGACTTGATGGTTCCATATACGACACTCCGCTTGAAGTCAAACGTAGTTCTTGTGCTTCCATCCTATGTATACATAAAAAAGTTAAAAATATGATGATCCCTAAGGGTAAAAACCGATACGCCATGAAAGGTTGTAATGTGTAACTTCTTTTCGTCATTTTGTTTTTAGTTGGTTTCTGTTAAAAGACGTTATAAAAACAAGTGCGTTACAAATTAGATGTATTTAATCCTTAAAACCTAAATACTTATAATTTGTATTTTGTATTCTTGTACCACAAGCAAAATGATAACATTTGATGTCTTTTTCAAAAAATAGTATACCAAATTTCTTTAAAACGGTAGATTTTTCAAGTATTGTATTGTTTAGAATTGCATTTGGAGCGATTATGCTTATCGAAGTGTTTCGATATTTTGACCATAATTGGATTGCTCGGTATTGGATCAATACTCCCACTAACTTTCCGTACTGGCCATTTTTATCTTTAAAACCTTTGGCTGGTGACGGCATGAATTATCTTTTTATTGCTTTGGGTATTCTCTCTGTTCTTATGATGATCGGTCTTTTTTATAGAGCAAGTACTATTCTCTTTTTTTTCAGCTTTACATACATTTTTCTACTTGAACAAACTCGGTATCTCAACCATTTCTATCTGATTATATTATTATGTTTTGTAATGATTTTTATTCCTGCTCATAGAAGCTTCTCTTTGGATGCTTTATGGTTTAAAAAGATACGTTCTGATTATATCCCAATATGGTGTTTGTGGGTGTTACGTTTTATGATTGGAATCCCTTTTTTCTTTGGTGGGATTGCCAAAATTAATCCAGATTGGTTAGCAGGGCAACCCTTACAAATGTGGTTGTCTAATGACACAGACTTTCCTATTATCGGTCGTTTTTTTACCGAAAAATGGATGATTCTAATCTTATCTTATTCTGGATTGCTTATCGATATACTGTTGGTTCCGATGCTTTTATTTAAGCGTACCCGAATTTGGGCGTTCTTAATCGGAGTTTTATTTCACCTGATGAATTCAAAATTATTTACCATTGGGATTTTCCCGTGGTTTATGATTGCTTCTACAACATTATACTTTTCTCCTAATTGGCCTAGAGTATTGTTTTATAAAATTTTGGGAAAAGAAATACCACAAAACAGTTGTTCTATTGCGAAACCAACAACTGTTGTGGTTCTAAAATCTGAAAAGCGAATCGTTGCCGCCTTAACTATATGGGCCCTGCTAATGATTATAATTCCGTTACGACATTTTTTGATTCCGGGAAACGTAAGTTGGACTGAAGAAGGACATAAATACGCCTGGCATATGAAATTAAGGTCAAAAAAAGGAAAAGGTAGGTTTATTGTCAAGGCAAAAGATCATAGTTTTATCGATACCTTAGTTTTGTCAAAACAATTACCTAGATGGCAATACAGAGTTGCAATTACAAAACCATCTGTTATATGGCAAATGGCACATTTAATTAAAAGGGGCTATGCAAAAAGAGGTCAGGATGTTGCTGTTTATGCAGATATTAAGGCAAGATTGAATGGAAGACCGTATCAGCAATTTATTAATCCAGAAATTGATATTGCTTCAGAAGCCTTTCCTGTGTGGAAAGCAGATTGGATCATACCTCTGTCAACTGCATTGCGCAAAGACCCTTAAGGGATATACCAATGCATACAGATAGCGTTTACGGGATTAAAAAATCCGTAAGAACAATAGTAAAGCACAATTCACGAAACTCAATTTAAATAATATGACCTTCATCTTCTTCTAAATTATCTGATGCAAATAACTCACCGTTACCTGCAATAGCATACTGATCTCTTTTAGATCCATATCCAAAGTTAGATGAACGTCGATATTTGTTTTGGAAGTCCGCAAAGCGTCTTTTTCTCGAAGTTTTTTCTTTTTTACTCATAATTCTAAAACTTTTAGAGTGGTTACTTAGCTGACGATCGTTTACTATTCTAAATTTATTACTTTTTTTTATTTTAATCTACTCATTTGCTTTACTTTATATTTATTTTATGAAATGAATAATACAAACAAGTCTAAAGATTATACTTTAAAAGACCTGTATAATAGCACTAAAATGTCCCAAATTCTTAAATGAAAAATACCATTATCGTTTTCAGATATACCTAACCCTTGGAATGATTCTTGATTATTTCTACCTTTAAAAACAATTAATATACACCCATGAAAGTTTTTCTAAATATTCTACTTACTATTATTATTGCACAAGGGTTTTGTCAGGACCTTACACCAAACAACACCGGTTTACATACGCATCCTAATTCAGAACTGTCCCTAATTGATGACTTTAAAAGTTTAGATATAGATACCAAAAATTCTAAAGTGACTTTTGATTTTATTCACGAAAATACTTCGGGCTCTATAGGAGGATTAGATTTTAAAGTTGACTTTAACCCCAATGATCCGGAAAATGCACTTTTTAAAGGTTCAGCATTGGTTAAAACACTCGATACAGATAACTTTTTAAGAGATGGTCATTTGATGTGGGAAAAATTCTTTTATAAGAAAAAATATCCCAAAATCACTTTTTTAAGTACTCAGGTTGTAGAATTTGAAAAAAACACCTTTAAAGTAATTGGAAATCTTACGATTAAGGGGACACAAAAAGAAATTATTATCACGTTCACTCTTAATGATGAGAAACTAACAGGAAAAACCACAATCTATACCAGTGATTATGGAGTAAATATTTTTGATGAACGCGAAAAAAATAAGCTAAACATACAGTTCTATTTTCCGATTCTTAAGTAATAGAGATTTCATTTTCTATACTAAACATAAACGCTGAGTACGCGCCATGATGGGTTAACGAAACCAGAATATTACTCTCTTTGTTATCGATATATATTGCAGGGATTCGGTTAGCGTCCTTTTGTATAGAAATTGGCGCTATGATCTTTAATCCTTGACAAATACACCGTTCTAAGGCATGATATACATTGATATCTTTATTACATACTGAAGAATAGTACCCGTTTCGTGAAGGTTTTACTACGGTATATATATATTGTTGCGTAATTTCAGAATTGGTACTATACCTATAACCGCCAACATTAACCTTCCCTCCTAACATACATTCAAAATCTTTAGGATTAAACTTTGGTGATAATCGCAAATACCTTTGATGCGCCTTATATACAGCTTCTTTCATACTCCATAATTTCCAAACAGTCAGATTCGGATCTTTAGAAGAGACTATATATTCTTGCTCTATTGTTGTAAAGATTTTTTGTAGCCAGCCCTTTCTTCGCCAATCACTTTGTTTTTTAGCGAATTGAAGATCTACAATATCATTGCCTATCATTATTTTAAGGCCAATTTATTTTCGATAACCTCTAGAGAAGCTTTTACTGTTAACATCTTTTCCATAGCATCATTATCAATCTCGATATCAAATTCATCCTCAACATCCAAAACAACATCGACCAAATTAGCCGAATTTATTTCTAGATCATTAATGAAATCGGTGTTTTCATTAAGATTCTTAAATTTCTCCTGGTTTTGCACATAAGGTGCAATGATTGTTTTTAATTTTGTTAGTAATTCTTCTCTTGTCATAACTATATTTTAATACTTTTTAAAGATAACACAAGCATTTACATCTCCAAATCCAAAACTAGCTTTTGCAATAATATTTGGAGAAAAATTCATTGTTTTGGTAGGAATACGATCTCTACCCACTAATGAAGCTATCTCCGGGTGAAGATCTTCACAGTTTATAGTTCCAAAAATGAAGTTTTCTTTAAGTTGTAATACAGTAGCTACGCTTTCTATACTTCCTGAAGCTGCAAGGCAATGACCAACCATGCTTTTTAAAGAATTGATATACGGAAAATCATTTCCTTTACGTCCTAAGGCCGCACACCAATTTTGTATCTCGGTACTATCTTTGGTTGTTGCTGTTAGGTGTCCATTTATAGCATCAATGTCCTCGGCATCAATTCCAGAATTTTTAATGGCACTTTGTATGCAACGTTGAACAGCCAGACTATTGGGGGCGGTCATACTTCCTCCATTACGTTGACCGCCACTATTTATATGTCCTCCGAGAATTTCGGCATATATGGTAGCTTTTCTATTAAGGGCACTGTCAAGACTCTCTATAACCAAAGCTCCTGCTCCACTTCCCGGTACAAATCCGCTGGCAGATGCACTCATTGGTCTTGAGGCTTGCGTTGGATTTTGGTTATATCTATAGGGCAGAATACGCATAGCATCAAATCCTCCCCATATGTAAGGGCCACTATCACTGGTACTACCCGCAAGAATAACTTCGGCGTTACCTGCTGCAACGCGATCATAGGCCATTAAAATTGCTTCAGTTCCTGTACTACACGCAGAAGAATTTGTAGTTACTATATTACCACAGCCCAGCTTGCCTCCTAAAAATGCGCTAATACCACTTGCCATAGTTTGGGTAACCGTATTGCTTCCTAGTCGTCTCACATTACCCTGGTCAACTTTATATATCGCTTCGCGAAATTTATCAACCCCAAGAATACCAGTCCCAAAAATTACTCCTGCATCCCATAAAGGAGTTTCAGAATTATGAATAGAAAAACCGGCATTTTTCCAGGCATCGACGCCGGCAATGACCCCATATTCCATTCCGGTAGCTTGTAAACCCCGTAATTGAATATCACTAAAGTAATTGTTAAGATAATCTTTTTCAAATAACGGTAAACCAGCTATTTGGCAAGAAAATTTTAACTCCTTCAATTGCTCAATAAAGCGAATACCACTACTGCCATTACGAATCGCATCTTTAAATTCTGAAACGTTCATTCCATTTGGAGAAACTACCCCCATTCCCGTAATCACAACGCGTCTTTTACTCATTTCTAAACAGCTTTAGTGATTGAAATAATTTTACGAATTGCCGCTTTAGCTTCTGGCATTATTGGTAAAATAGGCCATACATGAGGCATATTTTTTCCTTCGATAACCTCGACCTCTACCCCTTCTTTTTTTGCTTTAGCTACAAATAGCTCCTGATCAGGAGTAAAAATATCTACTTCTGAACTAAACATATGTATTGGCGGAAAATTTGTAAGCACCCCATGAATAGGTGAAATCAATGGATCCGTTAAGGGCACATCGCCTGCTAGCATTTTTTTTGCTGAGGCAACCCCTTTATAACTCAAAATCGGGTCCAGAAGATCAATTTCTCTAATTTTTGAATTGGTAAGCGATGCATCTATTAAAGGAGAAATAGGGATCAATCTATTAGGAAGTTCAAGATTTTCTTTTATTAACCGCTGTGTAAGGGTCAAAATTAGATTTCCCCCGGCAGAATCACCTATGAGTATTATTTTAGAAGGATCGAAAACTTTTATAGCTTCGAGATATGCCTTAAATACATTTTCTGTAACTTCTTTTATTTTAAATTCTGGTGCTTTGGGATAATCTATCATCCAGGCAGTGGCCTTTGCACCTTTGGCAATTTTTGAAAGCGCTATCCAATGTTCTCTCGTTGGTCCATAGACAAAAGCTCCGCCATGACAGTAAAAAAACAGTACCTCTGTACTTTTATTTTTAGGTGTGATGCTGGTAATCGATGTGTCGTCTATTTTTCTTGTTTGAAACGTACTGCCAGAGAGTAGCCATCTACTAGGGCGAAGTACATTTTGTTTTCGTTTCTTTTTATAATCGATAGGATCCGTGGACCAGGATTGCTTCTCCTTTTTTAATTTAAGCACTAATTTTACTACAGAATATCCAAAACTCATTTTCTCTTTTATGTATTATTTTTTAAATGCTACGCCGGCAATTATTCCTTTTGCAACCAAAGTATTTTGAGCGTTATACATTGCCACATTACACTTTAATTTACTGAACCTAAAATACACCTTTTGAGAAACTACGCTAACTTTCTCTCCCGGAAAAACGGGCTTATAAAAATTTATTTCATTACTACTCATTGCAACACCTATCGTTTCTCTATCCCATTTATCCTTTAAAAGATGAATCCCAAAACAAGCCATTCCTATTTGTGCCATGCATTCGGTTAGTATTACGCCCGGTGTAACGGGATGATCCCTAAAATGCCCTTCATAAAAATACTCGTCTTTCTTAAATGTATAAGATCCTTTAATGTGATCATCATCAACCTCTACGATTTCATCAACAAATAAAAAGGGTTTGCTATAGGGCAATTCTTCTATGATATCTTGTCTAATCAAAATTTATATTTTTTTAAAATGCACAGCCATCAGGCAACGGTTGCATCGTAGCCAACTGACTGGCAAATGTTTTATCTAAAGTACTTTCTATAAACCCTCCCAGAAAATCACCCGCAAATATAGCATTACTATATCCGCTAGTATTCATGTGCACTCTCACATACACTTTTTGATCTTTTTTGATAGTAACCGGACCTCCGGATCGTATAAAAGGCTGCTCATTTACATGACTATGTGCAAGAACTCTTCTATATATCAGGTTTCCGTCTTCGGAAATCACTTCCCACCAATCAGCATATTGACTACAACCTGTATCCGGGCTATTTACACCCACGCTAAACAGGTACTCATTTTCTTCTCCTGTTACCGTAATACTGACTACTTTGGCAATCATATCCTGGTTCGGATCTGGATTGCTGTTTTCTGCTATAGTATTATCCTCTTTGCAAGAAAACGTATATAATACCAAAGGAAAACAAAAGATCAATACATTTTTCATTTTAATATATTTTAATTTAAATGTTCCCCGCCATTTACAGGGATCACACACCCGTTAATCCAAGAGGCTTCTTTTTTACAGAATAAATATACGGCGTTAGCAACATCCTCGGGTGTGGTAATTCGATTAAAGGGGTTTCGTTGTATACTATGTTCAATAATGTTCTCATAACCAGGGATCATACGCAATGATTGTGTATCTACTGCGCCCGGTTGCAGGCAATTTGCTCTGATTCCATAAGGCGCAAACTCTAAGGCTATACTACGTGTAATAGCCTCTAGCGCGACCTTTGCTGCAGAAACCGCAGCATAATTCTTCCATGCTTTGGTATTCCCTTCACTAGTAAAGGATATAATACGCGTGTCTTCGGCAAATAGTTTAGCTTCAAAAATACGCTTAACCCAATCATAAAGACTAATTGCCATAGCATCTATCGTTAAATGAAAATCATTATTTTTAAGGCCGGAATTAGTTTCTACCATAGGTTTTAAGTTTCCTTTGGCTATACTGTGAATCAATGTCTTTATTTGCCCCTGACCAATACCCTTTTTAAGCTCGCTAACAACTTCTTCTCTTTTTTCTGGTTTTAAGAGGTCTACATTATAGGAAAGAAAATTAATATCCAACGCTTTAATATCTTCAAAATCGCTATTGATCTGATTCATTTCGCTTTTACGATTACGATGTACCACGATGATGTTCAAACCGTGCATGGCAAGTTTTTTTGCAGTAGCCAGTCCTAAACCAGTACTACCACCAAGTATAAGTGCCCATTGATTGGTGTTTACAAATTCTTTATTCATAAAACTCTCTTCACTTTAGATGTTTTCTTCAAAGAGAAGAAACCTACTCATTTTTAATTAAATCTACCATTCGATTAATACTCTTTGTGCCGAAAACCCGGGACCGAAACTGAGTATTAAACCGGTTTCACCTGGTTTAGGGTTTCGTTCTAAAAAACGTTCTAGCACGTACAATACTGTAGCACTGCTCATATTACCATATTCTTTTAAAACGGCTTTCGTATCATCAATATTTTTACCCAGGTGTCCAAAAAGTTCTTCAACAGTTTGTACAATTTTTTTACCCCCCGGGTGGAATATAAGATGGTCTATATTTTCAATTCTGGTATTATATTTTTCCAGAAAAGGATGAATCACATTAGGAAAATGGGCTGCAATTTTTGACGGTACTTCGGGGTCTAGTACCATTTGTAATCCCCCATTGGTCATTTTAAATCCCATCATTTTTGTTGCATCATAAAAATGATACATTTCATCACCTATTATTTTAGGCCCGCTACTATGCGCTTCAGAAGATAATAATGCACAAGCAGCACCGTCTCCAAAAATTGCAGCGCTAACCATATTAGTCATACTATAATCATCTAACTGAAACGTTGCCGTGGGCGACTCGATCGCAATTACAGCTGCTCTTTTTTCTGGGTTAGCCTGCAAAAAGTTTTTTGCATACATAATTCCAGAAACCCCTGCTGCACATCCCATTTCGGTAACCGGAAGGCGCACGATGTCTTGGCGTAAATTTAAATCATTTATGATGTAAGCATCCAAAGAAGGGATCATAATTCCTGTACAACTTACAGTAATAATATAATCTAACGATTTTGCATCCCATCCTGTTTTTTTTAACGCTTTTTCTAAAACTGATGTTCCTAATTTTTTGACTTCTCTTATGTAGATATCATTTTTTTCTTCGAATGAAGAGGCTCTAAATACCTCTTCAATACTCATGATACCGTACCGTCGATCTACAGCTGCATTCTCAAAGATTTTGAGCACTTTTCGTCTAAAACGGTCTTCTTCACCTGATAACCATTGAGAAACAAAAGGTAATATTTCTTTGGTTTCTCTCATATATTGCGGTAACTGCTTAGCTACTGCGGCTATTCTTACTTTCAAATTTCCTTACGTATTATTTATTAATTCTATTAATGTTTTGTTTTAATAATCCAACAATATCGAAATGCCCATCTCCATTCAATATGATATTGCCGAAGATTTAGTTCTTTTGAATAGGCCAGCAATTCTTTCTTTTTAAAACCTCTTTTTATCGAAATCAAACCGTCATTTTTTGCGATAGCTCCTTTAATAAAAAGGAAGCTAAACAATTTAAAAAGATAGTATGCCATTTTACTTCTATGAAGATCGTTAATAATAACACCAATGGATGCTAATTCTACAGCCTTTTTAATAACAGCCTTAACTTCTTTACAATTAAAATGATGTAATGTAAGTGTACATATAATAATATCGCATGCCAACTCTGAAGGGTTGACTTTTAAAATATCATTAGTGTGGTACTCTATTTCCGGATACAAAATACTAAGTTTCCTTGCCAACTCGAGGCTTTTTTCATTTAAATCGACACCTATTAGTTGTACATTTATGTTTTTCTTTCTTAAAAGATCAGCCAGCACTCTTAATATTTTGCCATCTCCGCATCCAATATCTAGTATTCTCAATTCTTTATTGGGGTTAGCATAGCTCATTAATTTATTAACTGATTTTATTGTAATACTATTTCCTCCTAATAACTTGTTAACGCGTGAGATATCGGATAATGCTATTTTTAAGGCTTTTTCCCCTACATTGGCACCATCCATGATTTCTGGTTCTTGACTTCTATGTACTAAGTTTATGAACATACTAAAGGTTCTCCATGGGTTTGTTTAATTACTTTAGGTACCGCAGAAGGTACAAGACATGCCAATGCATATGATAATTGCTGAAGATTTCCATTTAGTAGCACTCGCTGTAATATTCTACCGGCACTTAATCTTTTAGAAAAAGTAATATTCCACTGTTTTGTATATAATTTTTCTAAATCGATTCTGTTCAGTTTTATACTGCTATTATGGTTTTTAATCAATAAATCGCAGAGTATTTGAGCACTTTGTATAGCCATAGCCATACCATTACCACATAATGGATGTATGAGACCCGCAGAATCACCCACCATAAAAATATGATTCTTTATAGGCTTTTTTTTATCAAAATTGATTTGACTAATGGTCAAGGGTCTATCAAACAATAGTTCTGCTTCCTCAAAAAAGGATTTCAGGTGTTGATTCTTACACATTACTTCTTTCTGAAAAGAATCAATGTCTCTATATTTTTTAAAACTATCATAATGAACCAAATAGCAAACATTTACCTTATCTCTTTCTACTTTTGAAATTCCACAATATCCTCCTTTAAAGTTATGTAGCGCAACAGTATTGGTTTCAATTTCTGCTTTGTAATGAGCTTTAACCGCTAACCAAGGAGATTTTTTTAAACTAAAATTACGCTTAAGCACCTTATCGAGTATAGAGCGTTTCCCGTAGGAGCCAATAACATACTCACAGGTTAAGATGCTGTTTTTTGCTGTTTTTACCTGAAATTTATCAGCACTATAATTGATGTCAAGTACTTGATCCTGTATTATTTCCACTCCGGAATCTTTGGCTTTTTTTGCCAGATGATGATCTAATGTATATCTGCTTATTCCAAAACCACCTAACGGTAGTTTACTATGAATTATATCTCCCTGTTGCGTACTTAAAATAAATTTTGAAATCTCTACAGGATGAATGGTATTCAAATTAATATTTAAAAAATCAAAATAAGGCAATACTTCATTAGAGATATATTCTCCGCAAACTTTATGTTTGGGATACTCTTCTTTCTCGATAAGTACAACCTTAATACCATGTATAGCTAAATGGATAGCACTCGTTAAACCGGCTAATCCACCCCCTACGATTATTATGAAAGAATGCGTATTCATTAAATGAAGATACGTAAAATTTGTGCATAAAAAAATCCCAACGGGATCGTTGGGATTTTTGGTATGATCTTTCAGTAAAATTATTGTTTTACTTGTTCTTGAGCTTCTCTTTTCATTTTTTCGTTAGCCACAATACCTAGCTCAACTCTTCTGTTTTTAGCTCTTCCTTCTGGAGTTGAATTATCATATTTTGGAAGTGTTTCTCCGTGTGCATACGTAGTTAAACGACCTCTGCTAATCCCTTGAGACACTAAGTATTCGGTAACGGCGTTTGCTCTTTTTTGAGAAAGCGACATGTTGTAACTATCGTCTCCTGTACTATCGGTATGCCCTTCGACTATGATATTAGTATCAGGATACTCCTTAAAAATACCCGCAAGTTTATTAAGGTTAGCTTTAGACTTTTCATTAATGTTAGATTTGTTAGTTTCAAAATAAACACCACTATTTTCATCAAATACTACATCAATCCCTTCACCTACTCTAGTTACTTCGGCACCTGGTATTTCTGACTCAATTTTCTGAGCTTGTTTATCCATTTGCTTTCCTATAACCCCTCCGGCAACTCCACCAACAACTCCACCGATGACAGCTCCTAATGCAGAGTTTCTTTTTCCCACGTTATTACCAATTACTCCACCAAGCACCGCCCCGGCTGCAGTACCAATTACTGCTCCTTTTTGAGTATTGTTTGCATTTTGTACGGCTTCACAACTAGATAGTACTGCTACTGCCATTAATGCAACCCCAATTTTTTTAAGATTTGTCTTCATCATATATAGATTTGAATTATTGTATTTTATTAAAATTCATTGTGATCACAAAAGGTGACCCTTCCAAACTTACCGTCATCGCCCAGGTCATCGTTGTATCATCAAGATGTTTTAGAGCCATTCTGTATCCGGCATTATTATTTGTGCTTTTCTTCTTTTCATTTATTGGTTTAAATAAAAAGTAATATTCTCCATCAGCTTCTGGTTTAGGGATCGTAAATCTGAAATTACGTTCTCCTGTAGAGGTACAGCTACTTTGATTTACTTGATATTTACCTGTATTGTTATTAGGGATAAATTTCCAAGTACTTCCAGTAAAACACTCAGCAGAAGCATCGTTATATAGATTTACATCGAATATACCAGAACGATCATAAGAGATATTATTTAAGGACCACTCTCCTTTTAAAGTTTTTTTAGCAGCAATAACCGTTTTTTGAGGTGCGCTGCAGGAAGCTAGCATAATGACTGCCAGCAATAACATAAGTTTTTTCATTGTAGTTAGATTTTATTTTTATAAAAATAGCTAATAACGTTAACGTTTCAAAGATTATTATATTTCTATTTAAACAGATTATTATTCCAGATAGTATAAAACAAAAATCGATGAAAATAGTTTTTTATCGATCAAAACAACGTTTATTATTCGGTTACAATAGTAAACCTTCTAAGCCGTAAAGATTGTCTCGTTCAAAAGAATCTTTGCTTCATATCAAAAATACCTGAATCCTTTTGTCCTACGAATCCTTTCTGGGAACTCTAAAGAGCAGAATCAAGCCAATTGCAAAAAACAGTATAAGAAAAAGAATAGAATACCGCACGCTTCCTGTTAATTGAGCAATAATGCCGTAAGAAAACATACCGATGACAATTCCAATTTTTTCTGAAACATCATAAAAACTGAAGTATGAAGCAGTATCTACCGCATTTTTTGGCAAAAGCTTCGAATATGTAGATCTTGAAAGCGCCTGTATACCCCCCATTACCAGACCAACAATGGCGGCTGCGATATAAAACTGTGATGGCGTTGTAATGGTATAGGCATATATACATATTCCTATCCAAATAAAATTGATCGCTATCAGTGTTTTTATGTTTCCATAGGCTGAAGAAGCTTTTGATGTAAAATAGGCTCCCAATATAGCTACAAGTTGAATTAAAAGTATGCTAAAAATTAATCCCGTAGTTGCATTTTGATCTCCCCAATCTAATTCTTCAATTCCAAAATAGGTGGCGATAAGCATAATCGTTTGTACCGCCATACTATACACAAAAAATGCAGACAGATATCTTCGTAATTTTATATTGTTTTGAAGTGCTTTCCATATCATTTTTAATTCTTTAAAACCGTTAAAAACTACGGCTTTCGTCAAAACATCTTTCTTATTTCCCTTAGGCAAATAGTAGTAAGTGTATTGACTAAATCCTATCCACCACACTCCAACCATTACAAACGATAATCGTGTTGGTGTGCCCTCGTCTTCAAAACCAAACCAATCAAATTTTAAGATCATTATCAAATTAATGATTAAAAGAAGTACGCTTCCTATATATCCTAATGAATACCCTTTTGCACTTATGGCATCCTGTTGTTCTGGAAAAGCAATATCTGGCAAATATGAATTATAGAACACTAAACTTGCCCAAAAACCGATTAATGCCAAAAAGTAGCATAATAAACCAAACCAGAGATGTTCTAATGAAAACCAATATAAGCCAATACAGGATAAAGCTCCTAGATAACAAAAGAATTTTAGGAAATTTTTCTTATTTCCGATGTAATCAGCAATACCGGATAAAAAAGGACTAATTATTGAAACTACGAGAAAAGCCAAAGCCGTCACGTAACTTATCAAAGAATCATTATTAAAGTCATATCCAAGAAAGCGTACTGTGTCATTAATGATATGACCATCAGTATCTTTTAGTATGGTTAATGCTCCCCAAAATATAGGAAACACAGCCGAAGATATCGTTAAGTTATAAACCGAGTTTGCCCAATCATAAAATGCCCAAGCATTTAATAACTTTTTGTGTCCTTTAGGTAGAGTTCTGTTCATCAAATAAAAATTAAAAGCCGCTCTGAATTAGTTCAGAACGGCTTCTAAAATAGGTATAATCTTTTTAATGTATTAAAACTTTACAATTATTTAAACGTAGTAACTCCAAATTTCTTAGCTTCTGCTCTAGCTGCCGGAGCCCATGCCGTTAGGTTAGCAATACGTGTATCACTTGATGGATGCGTACTCATAAATTCAGGAGGCGCTTGTCCACCACTATTGGCTTTCATACGTCGCCATAGGTTTGCTGCTTCATCAGGATTATATCCCGCAATGGCCATAAGTTGTAATCCAATACGATCAGCTTCGGTTTCATGACTTCTGCTAAAAGGCAACATTACACCAAATTGACTACCAAGACCAAAAGCAGTACCCACGATTTGTTGTGTTTCTTGGCTTTTTCCACTTACAGCAACAGCAGTTGCAGCACCGGCTACTTGTTGTAATTGTGAAGCACTCATTCTTTGTTGACCATGGTTAGCCAGTGCGTGAGCGACCTCATGCCCCATAACAGCTGCTACCCCACTCTCATTTTTAGCAATAGGCATAATACCCGTATAAAAAACTATCTTACCTCCGGGCATACACCAGGCATTCACACTTTCGTCCTGTACCAAGTTATATTCCCATTGGTAGTCTTTTAGATATCCCTGATAACCATTGGCATTAAGCCAACGCTCAGACGCTCTAGCAATTTTCTGACCAACTCTGGTAATCATTTCTGATTCAGAAGTTCCTTTGACTACTTTATTTTCGCTCAAAAACTGGTTATATTGCTGAAATGCCATTGGTAATATCTGCGAGTTAGATACTAATGCCAACGTTTTCTTTCCTGTAAATGGATTTGTTTTACAGGACATGAATAAAACGAATCCAAATGTTAAAATAATTATATTTCTATATTTCATAATGTGTCTACATAATTTAATTGGATATAAAATTACAAAAATCATAAATCTATCTTATAATTATCAATTTTTAATTTAACGCAATCAAAAAATAAGATTAATCATAGTGCTATTCTGCCTTTAAAACGTTTCATAAATATCATATATTTGAAAAAGGGTATTTACCCCTATTTTTTAGGGGTGATTTTTCAAAAAAAATACAACTAATATGCCTACATTTATATCCATCCCTACAATAATCAAATATCTGAATATCAGATCTTTTGAAGTTTGTATTTAAAATAATAAAAAGTTATATTTATATACCCCACACTTTAAAATATAATTGATTAATCGTATTCACAGTTTTTTGGTTTCTTAATTGCAATCGTTCTTATTCATTAATTTACAGAATATACGATTATGAACCTGTATGCTTTACTTATCGGAATAAATGAATATGAATTAAGTCCACTAAATCAGTGTGTTAATGATGTACAAGAATTTGAAAAGTATCTCAATACTCTGAGTAACATTTATGGAACAATTTCGATTGAAAAACTTCTGGATAAAAAAGCTACCAAAATAAATATCATTACAACTATTACCACCTTTTTGAATAAGGCCAATGATACTGATGTAGCTTTTTTTTATTATAGTGGTCATGGTACCTTAGAAAACAGTTCTGGTAGATTTAGTGATGTACATACGGGCACAATAGAATGTTTGGTATGTTATCACGATGAGCATGCCAATGAAAATTTTTTATTGGCTGATAAAGAGTTACGCTATTTATTTTCGAAACTCAAAAATGATCCTCACCTGGTTACTGTCTTTGATTGTTGTCATTCTGGTGATATGGTTAGGTTACTTAGCAATCAAACTGACACAACAAATTATAGGCAAAGAAAACTAAGCACTATATTTCCCTCAAGAAAATATGAAGATTTTATTTTCTCTAATGAAATTGATGAAAAACGTATTAGGTCATCACAATTATCCTCTTTGATTCCTTATAAAAACTCGGTAAATATTTCGGCATGTCTTTCATCAGAGTCTTCCTGGGAAAATCATAAAGGTGGTGTTTTTACACGATTTCTTTTGCAACTTTTGAAAGCAAAGGACAGTAATTTACATTATCTGGATATTGCTAAATGGGCAAAAATAAGCTTGAAAGATATTACTAGTAAAAAACAAACACCAACAATTAGTGTACAAGGATCAGGAAAAATGGATCATTATAGCCCTTGGCTTCATCTTTATCCCGGTCAACCTCAAATTGATCAGGGTCAGATTTTTTACAACAATAAAAATGGTTGGTACTATAATAAGGGCCAGTTGTTTGGTATTAAAGAAGGTGCTAAAATCACTATTCAGATAGAAAACGATAAAACTTTTACTACAGAGATCATCAAAGTAAGTCTTGAAGATTCTTTAATTGCTGATCCCATAGAATCTGGAATTACATTAGACTTCAAAAAATCTTATTCCGTAATTACGGAGACCGTTTTTAACTCATTAGACATTCATATATTCAATCTCGATCAAGATACTCATGCCCAAAAGCATATTACCAACACAATAAAGGATATTGTTAATATAAGCATTTCAACGGTAGATAGCGCTGATTTCTTTGTAATCATATTTAATCAAACCGTATATATAACTCTACCTTCTGACGTATATCGACCTTTAGCAAAGCAAATAGATCTTTTAAAATTTTCAGAAGAAATTGTACATAAAAGATTAAAAAATCAATTAGAATCCTTAGTAAAATGGAATTATTACAGCACCTTAATAAATCCAGACGCAGGCTTCATTGTTATTCCGATTAAAGTTGAAATACAAATTGACGACAGCCAACAATGGATCGATGTAACTAATTCTGATCTTGATCTTGAAACCATTCATAATAAGTATACACAAAGTGGCGAGTATTATCAGAAATTTAAAATTAAGGTTTCAAATGTCTCTAATGAAGATGTTTTTGTTTCTGCGTTACTTCTAAGTTCTGACATCGCTATTGCAACGGACCTTTTTGATAATATGTCCAAAAAACTTAAGCCACAAGAAGCTGTCCTGTTTTATGAACATCGTAAAACCCCTCTATCCTATTGGTCATTAGATGCGTATAAAGAAATTTATAACTGGAAACACGATTGGTTGTATTACAAATTCATTGTAACTAATCAAGAAGACATCACACCGATTATTCCCGATATAGCACAACACCCGCTATCCCCTCCTATTACACATCATGGAAATTTAATGGGACTTGGAGCTGTAGATGATTTAACTGTAGAGAACAATAAGTGGGATGTTTATACTACCCAGCTTAGACTGCACAATCCTAGCTATAACATTATAGGTGAAAAACTACTCCAAAATTGGGACTGGTATGCAAATAATGAAATTGTGGCTCCTTTTATAAACTCATTATATACTTCAAAAAGACAAAACGGATTTATTTTTAATACAGTGAATCTACCTAATGCCACTGGAGATATAGATGTTAATACACGAAATGTATCTGGATTTAAATTGAAACTTGGTAATTATTTTGATGATAAATGCAGATATCGAAGATTCAAAAAATCCAAAAAGATGTTCCCGCATTTACCTGTAATTGTTGCTGAAGGAGATTCATGGTTTTTATTTCCCTTTTTGGTGAAAGACACTCTTGATTATGTAATGGAAAAATATCCTTTGCGAAGTATTGCTGCTGCAGGAGATGAGATACAAAATTATAGAGATAGCGGTCAACTACTTAAAGAAATAGAACACGAACGTCCCCGGTATGTTCTTATTAGCGGCGGTGGTAATGATGTTATAGGTCCGGAGATTGAAGACATTCTTATACCAGGATTAGCCTCTGGATTAGAGCCCGAAAAGTACTTAAATGAAAAACATAAGAAAAAAATGGATCAACTGTGGGGGCATTACAATTACTTTTTTAACAGAATCTCAGAATTTGATTTTGTAGAGCATGTATTTATACACGGTTATGATTATGTACTAGCTGATTTGGATAAAAAAACCATTAAAAATGGTTGGGTCAATAAATATTTGATTAAAAAAGGAATAACGGTAATAGAAGATCGATCCAAAATAATTCAATATCTCATTGATACTTTTAATACGTTGTTAGAAGATGTTACTCAAAAGCATGCCAATGCCACCTATTTAGATATGAGATCCTTAGTTAATAGAGACGAATGGTATGATGAAATACACCCAAATGATGAAGGGTTTGCCAAAGTTGCTCAAAAATTTTTAAACGCTATTAATCAATTAGAATATATAGATCATGAGAATATGTAAAAATGACATAACGGATCAAATACGAGATTTGTTTGATGCCAATCCGCTTAGAATTCCTGAGGCAAGAATACAACCCATGTGTATGCTCGAAATACAAGATCATAAACCAAAATATCTTGGAGAGTTCAGGTTTTTGGTCAAAAATGGATTTAACCATCCAATTCAGGTAAATACCTCGCCTGTAGCACAAATATCTAATGTAAAAACTAAAAAAATTGATTTCAAAATTGGTTTTGATATTCTGGGTAACTTCATTAAGGCTTTTGGTTTAGATCCTGCCGCTGTGAGCGCATCGATCAAAGGGACTAAGAAAATGTCGTTTTCTTTCGGTAATGTGGTCAGAAAATATATTGACACCCTAGAATTAGGTCATATTTTAGTCGCTAATGATATTAAGGGGGATCCAGAAAATATATTTATCAAAGAATTTTCAGAAAAAAAAGAGGTTACGCTGGCGCTAATTACTGATATTCTTACAAGTACCGATTTTTCACTTGCTACCTATAAAGACAATACTACAAATGCAGAAATTAATATTCCGCTCATTCAGGAATATTTAGCAAACCTTGATACTAAACTAACCATCGAAAAGATATCAGATAATGAAATAAAGTTCAAAGGTGATACGCCTCTTACTTATGCATTTACCTGTGTAGAAATTAATATAGATCCTACTACTGGAAAATTCTCGAGAGGACAATGGCTTGATAACATTCGTTCGGTTAAAGGTAGTACGACAACGAGTACTGCTACAGAACAGCTAGAAATACCGAAATTATTGCTTGATGATAATCAAGCAAATCCCTTATTGATTGACTTTTAACACCTAAACATAAACCCATGAAAGAATTTTTTGTTGGAATATTTGAAAATGATGCAGAGGCTCCACTTACATATTTGGATGATGAACGCAAAGCCATCGATGTTCTTTTATTAAAAGAAAAAGAAATATTCAGTAAAGAGATCATCCTCAATGAAGGTATCGATGGTTTTATTAATAAACTACAATTGTTGACTAATGTAATGACTGTATTTCATTTTAGTGGACATCACAATGACGATGATGAAGCTATTAAATTAAGTGATGAAATCTTTAATAACAAAGGCCTTATTGAAATTTTGAATAATGCTCCAAAATTAAAGATGGTTTTCATTAACGGATGCTCTAGTCAAAAAATTGTTGATGCCTTACATAACGTGCCTATCGTAATTGGAACCAAAACGCCCGTATATGATCATTTTGCAAAGACATTGTCTAACAGGTTTTATGAATTACTATTAAATGAGAAAGACAACATCAATACCGCAGAAAAAATTGAATCTATATTCAATCAGGCAAAGGGCTTCCAACAGGGGCATTATCAACATGCTGTAACTACAGAAAGAGGCCCGATGGCGGCAGATGATATTGATACTAAAATAAACAACTATAGTTTCAAAATCAATAAAGAAGCACATGATTTTGAATTAAGGACTATCTATTATCCCGATCCAGATAACTTTCCGGTTAAGAATCGTTTTCAAAACCTGCTCGACGAGATAAAACAAGAAGAAGGTCTTAAAGAAGATTTGTACAAGTATTATCCCTACTTCTTATGTATTCATTTAGAAATATTATCTGATTTTCATGATATCAATAACAATATTTATCAAGAATTAAGCAAAGAACGGTATTGGGTGATTCGAAGTATGTTTAAAGAGTTTCTTAATTTTCTTAAATTTTCTGCATACTCTATTATTTGGTCGATATCAAAAAGAGATCATAACTTTAGAACCAAACTAAGTAGTCAACTAAAAGAAATTCTCAGAGAAAATCTGGAAATCGGTTGGGAGTCGCATGTACAGGACAAAATTACTGAAGATCTTTTTTTTATTTACAAGAATATCCCAGACGAATATCTGATAAAAAATACCCTCTGGGTCGAATTAAAAGCATGTGTTATACAAAATAGAGAATTATTTAAAGATGTTTCTGATTTTTTCTCATCACACCTGGAGCATAATCAAAATAGTAAACATGAGTATATTAAAACTGAACTTTATCTTGAAAAATTCTTAAGAAGCTTTACGTTTTTAAGATCCTTAGGTATAGAATCAATCTACGATGTATTCTATAATCAATTTCGATATGATAATCAACGCTCTTATATCATCAATAAATCGTATTATCCTGTTAGTAAAAGACCAACGGCATTAGATGATAAAAAAAGTGAAATTTTTGAAGTTACCGATAATGAAACCCTTCTAGATATTGATATACATTCAGTATATATCTGTACAACCAAAAATAAAACCGGAAAACCTAAAAGGCAATTAAACCTTTCTCCTTTTTATCTTGATGTCAATTCTACATCGGTAGCAAAAGATAAAATAAAATTGTACTACCTGGATCGTTATTCTGAAGCGACAGAAAAATTAATCTATAAAGAAGTAGTCAATGCTAAAGTAGGAAAAGAAAGCATGAATAATAAGAAAAAGTTAGGAGACGAAATTGAAGTGCCGTTAGATGAAGAAATGATTTGGGCCCTACTTAAAGATGGTAAAAAAAATATCATTGAGATTGAAGAAAAGAAGAAAATACGTGATCATTTTGAATACATAAAGAATTTAATTTCTCATTCTTAATTATGCCACACAGAAAAATCATATCCCCTTTTAAGTTCCTCGATTCTTATCAAAAAAAGGATTATCACAGCTATTTTGGAAGAGATAAAGAAAGTTTGGCACTCTTTAACCTTTATAAAGATTCGACAATAATGATTTTGCATGGTCCTTCGGGATCGGGTAAGACGAGTTTAATCTATTGTGGTTTGCTAAATAGAATTAGGGAAGACAAAAAAATAATTAGCATTCGTAGAGATGATAACCTTATTAAGTCTATCAAGAAAAAGCTTTTTGTACATTTTGGCGAAGGAAATTGGCCGGGTGATTCACCCTCTAAATTACTAGACGATTTTTATTCTTCACATTCAGATTTAAACAGAATTCTGGGATTTATTGAGCATATAGAAGCATTAATGCTTGATGTGGAAGAAAAAATAATAGAACGCACTAGAAATAAAAGAAAGGTTAATCAAACTCAACCAGAACAGTTTACAGAAGCTGAGGCATCAGGCAATAACGAACAAGATGATCAATATATTATCTCAAAATATAAAGAACGATTACAAAAATTTAGTTCTGAAAGAAAAGAACTTCTCGGAAAATTAAAGGAAAAGAATGAGCAAATAGGTGACATTTCTGCATCATTAAACAGGTATTTTACCAATGCCAGGACTAACAATGCTGGTATATCATTTGCCCCGTTAATCATTTTTGATCAGTTTGAAGAACTCTTTGTACACGGTACAAAAAGAGAAATCGACAAGTTTGGATTGTTCTTAAAGCTACTTTTTAATCATAAAATACCGTTTAATATTATTATATCTCTACGCGAAGAGTATTTTGGGTATCTCGATCAATTACAATCTTACATTCCTCATATTTTCTATAAAAAAATACGCCTTGCACATCCAAATAAAGAAAGCATCAAAAATATTATAGAAAAATCATTCCAAAAGTTTAATATAAATCAATACGTAGGTCGTACGGATGAAAAATTATCTGATATTGAAAAGAATGATAGGATAGAATTAATACTTGATCAAATTAAAATCAAAGATCATGGATCCATGAGTTACCACCTTCCTTTTTTACAAGTATATTTGGATCGATTATATAAAATAGATTATTACAGAACGTATGGAGGAGAACATTCTGTAAAAGAAGATGAAACGCTGCCGCCCCTAGAATTTAAAAAACATGAAATCACAGAATTTGGTTCTATCGAACATGTATTAGAAAGTTATATTCGCGAAATTAACAACAAAATCATTCGTAATACCGATAATAAGCTCAATAACAAAATACAACACAAAGACAGTATCATTAAATTTTTAAGACATTTTAAAACTAAAGATGATTTAAAAAAAAGAGTGCCTATACAAATTGAAAGAGAAAACTATTATAGCATAGAAAATCAAAAAACTCTTACCAAAATTCAAACAGATATATGGGGAGATAATAGCCCGGCATACAATGACACGATTTCAGAAATCATTAATGAACTTAAAGAGAAAGGAATTCTAAGTGTAAATACAGGTTATGCTGAGTTAAGTCACGATATTATTGCAAAAGTGATTAGTAACATACGAACTGAAGATGATTTCAGATCTTTAATAAAGAAGGACTTTATTTCTTCTTTTGACATTTATGAAGACACCAATGATGAGGGTGATTTACTCTCTGCGCAGCAGATTGAACGAATGAAAACGTGTTTGCAGTATTTACTAGAAGACGAAAATACAGAGCTGTGTAATCTTAAAAAACAATATTACGAAAAAAGTATAGAAAAAAATGAAAGAGACATACGTAATCAAATTAGACAAGAAAGAAAAGTTAAACGCTACACCATCTATGGTGTTATCACTTTCGGTTTAACAATATTAGCATTTTTATTGACTGGTCAATTACTAAAAGTAAATTTAGAAAAAGATATAATGCACCTGCTTGTCAACGCTAATCAAGCATTGAATATTGACAGAACAAGTTCTTTCAACTACATCAAAAAAGCAGAACAGATTTATGAAGCAAAATTTTGGAATTGTATAAAAATGTTCTGTTCGACAGATGATGAGAAATCAAATAATGAATTTCTTGAAAAAATGAAAACTAAG
The DNA here is from genome assembly GCA_947497175.1 of uncultured Aquimarina sp. Classification (GTDB taxonomy): domain Bacteria; phylum Bacteroidota; class Bacteroidia; order Flavobacteriales; family Flavobacteriaceae; genus Aquimarina. The sequence continues at coordinate 198,154 of CANMFM010000007.1, forward strand.
ATATTGAGAGAACATGATCAATATCCATTTTATCAAACAAGCATAAACTTGATCGATACGGCTTATACAGTTGAAAGCGATACTATCAAGATGACTAAAACACGGGTGGCTTCAGGAAATCCGGATTTGCTATATATTTTCGCATTATCTAAAAATAATAAATTCAATATATGGGAATTAAATTATAAAACTCCAAATGAGAAAGGTAGTACCGTTAGCATTGAGGGAAACGATAATATCGTAAATTTTGAACCTTTTAATTTTAATAAAGACCTCAACCTTCTTCTTGTTAAAAAGACTAATAATTCCTTATTAGAACTAGGGCTATATGATATCAATTGTAAACAGATAGAAAATTTTGAGAAGATTGAAATACCTTCTAACAAAATACACGTAGAACATTTAAATGGGAACGTATTTCTTCTTGGGTATGATAACATTATTAAGAAAGCTACTTTTATAAAAAATGATAAAGCAGCTATAGAATTAATAGATACGTTAGGCGATACTATCCACGAAATAAAGAGTTTAGAAGGTGACAATAATTTTGCGGTTCGATATGGTACTAACAAAATTTATGTTCAAAGAAACAATACAACCATCAGGAATATATTTGATAAAGAGAGTGAACATGATATAAAAAACAGGGAAATACTATCTTTTAATAGTAAAAATAAGGACACCCTGCTTATAGGACTGACTCAGGAGATATTAGTATATGACCTAAATGACAATACATCCTACAAGCATATGGTTCATGATAAAAATATAGAAACCATAGATTTTAACAATAACGGCGATATGCTTATAGGAAATAGAGAAAATGGAATTAATTTATGGACCAATAAAAATGTACTTAAAAAACAATTTATTGGTCATAGCGCTCCTGTTTTTAATGTTTCTTTTGTTAAAGTTAAAGAAAATCCAAACTTTGTTATCACAAGTAGTATCGATCAAACCCTCAAAATTTGGAATATTAAACCCATCCGAAGCAATATTAAAAACCGAATAGATGATTTGGAGTTCAAAAAAGAGGTTACGTCAAGAGCCATGATACAAGAAAAAATTATAGACACAATGCAGTATAAAAGTGACATTCCTGAGTTTGTATATAATTGGCTATACTATCAAGGTAATAAACTTTCTAAAAACTCTAACTCAAAAAAACTTTAACCCACAATATGTAACTCATTAAAATTCTTTGGAACTACTAACATGTTGTGGTCTTTATCAAATTCAATGTCTTGTAACGAAACAACAACATTATCAATCTCAATCTCTTTAATTATGAAAGGTAGTCCAATCAAACTGATTCGTATCTTTTCATAATCAGTAATATAACTCCCGTTTTTATGTTGTTGAATTATGATTTCATTTTCTTTACCCGTAAAAGAGAAACTACGTAAACTATATCTACCTTTAGCATAATCATAACCGTCCTGGGCATCTTCATATACTTTTGACATCTCTTTGTTTCCTAATTTGTAATACACTTCCAAGCATAACTCTTCAATACTTTTTTCGCCTACATATTGTTGTATTGGATATTTTGGAATAATGGCACCTTCTTTAATAAATATAGGTATGATATCCAGATCAGCATCAACCCATTGCTCCATTCCTCCTTTTACATACTCTTGTGTCCAGTAATTGTACCAGTTCCCTCTTGGGATATACATACGTCTTCCTTTTGCATTAGGTTCTTGTACTGGGCAAACTAAAATTTGATTCCCAAATATAAATTCGTCTGTTCTATAATGTGTTTGAGGATCGGTCTGATCAAATAGCACCAGTGGTTTTAGCATGGGGATCCCTTCTTGGGCATACTCCCAAAACATGGTATATAAATAGGGTAGTAATTGATATCGCAATTCAACAAACTTTCTAGTTACATCTACAACTTCATCGCCAAAAGTCCAGGGTTCTTGATTGCCATGATCACCAGAGGAATGAGTACGACAAAACGGATGAAATACCCCTAGTTGTATCCATCTTGCATATAATTCTCCTGTGGGATGCTCTGCAAAACCTCCAATATCACTTCCGGTAAACGACATACCACTCATACTCATACGTTGCGCCTGAATATTGGCTATCCATAAGTGCTCCCATGTGGCCACGTTATCTCCAGTCCAGGAAGAAGTATAGCGTTGTGCTCCAGAGTATGCAGATCTTGTGATAATAAAGGGGCGTTTTGGATACGCAAATTGTTTTACCCCCTCGTATGTAGCTCTTGCCATTTGTGTTCCATAGATATTATGTGCTTTTCTATGACTGCAAGGATTTCCGTCGTAGTTATGGCGAACATCATCTGGAAATGTTTTACCGGGAACCTCCATAACGGCAGGTTCATTCATATCGTTCCACACCCCCTTTACTCCTATTTCATCAATTATTTCCTTAAACAATCCCGACCACCATTCTCGTACTTCGGGATTTGTAAAATCTGGAAAGTAGCATTCTCCTGGCCATACTTTTCCTCGCATATATGGCCCATCTGCACGTTTACAAAAGTAGTCTTTATCCATAGCCTCTTTGTATACCCAATATTGATCATCAATCTTGATCCCGGGATCTATAATGACTACTGTTTTAAATCCATCTTCGGCCAATTCGGTAACCATTCGTTTTGGATCCGGAAAATATTCTTTATTCCAGGTAAAACACCTAAATCCATCCATATAATCAATATCGAGATAGATTGCATCACAAGGAATTCTAAGTTCTCTAAATTTACGTGTAACTTCTTTTACTTTATTCTCAGGATAATAACTCCATTTACATTGATGATATCCCAATGCCCAAAGTGGAGGCAATTCGGGCTTTCCGGTTAAATCTGTATAGCGCGTAACTACATCTTGCATGTTTGGCCCGTAAAAGAAATAATAATTCATTTCTCCTCCCTGAGCCCAAAAACTTGTTACGTTACGTCGTTCCTGACAAAAATCAAAATAGGTTCTAAACGTATTGTCAAAGAAAATTCCATATGCTCGATCTTCATACATTCCTATATAAAATGGAACACTTTTGTATAATGGATCCTGGTCTTTACCAAACGCATATTGATCTGTAGCCCAATTCTCTATTCGTTTACCCTTAAGATTAAGGTGCATCGGCTTATCACCCAAGCCATAGTAGCACTCTCCTTGAGGAGCCGATTTACTCATTTTTACAATATTCCCTCCATATTCATAACTTTGTTCCCAATGAAATCCCCAATCATCTTTACATATTACATTGTTATTCAAATCGTATATTGCGGTATGTAGATTACTTTTAGCAATTACTATTTTAATGCGAGAAGTATGTATAGAATACTCTTCAGGATGCTCTTCAACTTCGAGAGTACTGTATCCTCGGGCACCATCTTCACTTATGGCATATGAAAAATCTTTTTCAAAATTATTATCCGTTGCATATCGAAAACGAATCACACTTCCACGCAAAACAGTAACCTGTAAAATAACCCCATTTTCTGTGTTAAAATTAATTTTATCTACATTTTGTGAAAAGGATATTATTCTACCCGGAAAAAGGTTTCCTTTTTGCTCTAGTTCTGTATTGATGATCATAGTTATACTTTCTTTACGCTTGAGTATGGTAAAAAAACGATTTCTTACTCAATTTAAAAATCATTTTTAGGACAATTTATTAAGAAAAATCTACGAAAACGTTTGCATAGACAAGGAATTAACACTTGTTTAAATAATATATAGGTTATTTTAATATACTCAAAGTATCCCGAAACCTTTTCAGTATTATTTTTGAGTTTTAAATATCACTGCTCCTAATGGTGGAATCGATATTTCGGCAGAAAATGATCGGTTATTCCACTGCTGGGTTTCAATTTCAATATCTTGAAAATCAGATCCCCCACTTCCCCCATATTTTTCTTCATCACTATTAAATAACGCTATTAATTTTCCTTTAAAAGGTACTCCGATACGATAGTTTGCTCTTGGTATTGGAGTAAAATTACAGGCGATTATTAATCCTTTTTCTTCATCATTTCCTTTTCTAATGTACGTAATTACAGAGTTGTTATGATCATCATAATTTATCCATTCAAAACCAGATACACTAAACTGTTTCTGATACAATGCAGGATATTGTTTATACAGTATATTAAGATCTATAATTAGTTTCTTTATTCCTTTATGATAATCATATTGCAATAAATGCCAATCGAGACTCTGTTGAAAGTTCCATTCTTCACGTTGTCCAAATTCTGCGCCCATAAATAAAAGGTTCGTACCCGGATGTGTAAACATATACGTATACAATAAGCGTAGATTGGCAAATTGTTGCCATTCATCACCAGGCATTCTTCCAATGAGACTTTTTTTACCATAAACAGCCTCATCATGAGATAACGGAAGCATAAAATTTTCTGTAAATGCATATGTCATGCTAAATGTTAAATCATTTTGATGGTGTTTTCGATAAATAGGTTCTTTAGCCATATACTGTAAGGTATCGTGCATCCAACCCATCATCCATTTCATACCAAAACCTAAGCCTCCAAGATATGTAGGTTTTGAAACCATTGGAAATGATGTAGATTCTTCGGCAATAGTTTGCACATCAGGAAAACTGGCATACACTTCTTCATTCAGTTCTTTAATAAATGCTATGGCGTCCAGATTTTCTCTACCTCCATGGATATTAGGTTCCCACTCCCCCTCTTTACGAGAATAATCCAGAAAAAGCATTGATGCAACTGCATCTACCCGTAAACCATCTGCATGATATTGATCCAACCAAAATATCGCATTGCTAATTAGAAAACTTTTTACTTCGTTTCTGCCGTAATTAAAAATAAGACTCTTCCAATCAGGATGATATCCTTTTTTTTTGTCGGGATGCTCGTAGAGACAGGTTCCATCAAAAAAACCTAAGCCATGTGCATCTTCCGGAAAATGTGAAGGAACCCAATCCAGAATAACACCAATATTATTTTGATGTAATGTATCGACGAATAGTTTGAACTCTTCTGGGTATCCAAAGCGAGAAGTTGGTGCAAAATATCCTGTAAGTTGATATCCCCAAGAAGGATCATATGGATATTCCATAACTGGCATTAGTTCTACATGAGTAAATTCCATTTCTATTACATAAGAAACCAATTCATCTGCAAGTTCTACATAGGATAATGATCGATTTTCTTCAACTCTTTTTTTCCAGGAGCCCAGATGCACTTCATATACAGAAAACGGAGCATCAATGGCATTATACTCTTTCCGCTTTTTCATCCAAGATGCATCTTTCCACTTATAAGTATCTGCCCAAACAATAGATGCCGTTTTAGGAGGATGTTCACATCGCCGTGCATAGGGATCTGCTTTTTCTGTAGTGATGTTGTTATGATGTGATTCTATAAAATATTTGTAAATGCTTCCTTTTCCTGCTCCGGGAATAAACCCCTCCCAAATACCAGATTCGTCCCATCGTACATTTAGCTTATGCTCCTCTTTATTCCAATAATTAAAATCTCCAATAACCGAAACAGATTTGGCAGACGGTGCCCACACGGCAAAATACGTTCCTGCAATTCCATCTAAGGTAGTGATATGAGCGCCAAATTTATCGTACAAGCGATAATGTTTTCCTGCTTTAAAAAGATTAATATCAAACTCTGTAAATCGACTATATGAAAGTACTTTAGGCATATAACAAGTTTAATTAACTATATTTCTCTAAACATTTTGCAGAGTCTATATTTCTATCTATTAATGTACTACTGAGATTAAAGCTTAAAGCCATCGGGAATAACAGAACGACTTTTAATAACAATTATTCCATCTTTGATAACGTAAGTATCTTCTTCGGTATCTGATAAATGCTCGCCTCCTACAATAGTTACATTATTACCAATTCTGGCATCCTTGTCAATAATAGTGTTTTGGATCAGACAATTTTCGCCAACCCCAAAAGATGGTATTTGATGTTTGACATTCTTTTCTAATTGATCAATACTCTCATAAGAATTACTACCAATCATATAGGAATCTCTTATTATCGTATTTTTTCCTATTCTAGAGCGTATACCAATCACAGAACGTTTTATTTCTTTAGCATTAATAATACATCCCTCGGCAATCATAGATTTATCTAACAATGTACCTGATATTTTTGAAGGCGGTAAAATTCTTGGTCTTGTAAGAACACTAGAAGAATTATCAAACAGATCAAACTGTGGTACATCGTCTGTTAAATTAATATTGGCTTCATAAAAGGCTGCAACATTACCAATATCTGTCCAATAGCCTTCATACTGATAAGCTAAAACTTTATGAGTATCAATCGACTGCGGTATGATTTCTTTTCCAAAATCTATAGTATCTGGATTTGATAAGATGTCTACCAACAGCTGTCTATTAAAAACATAAATTCCCATTGAGGCTAAATAGTGTCTGTTTTCGTTCTTCATTTCTTCACTAACCTCTGATTCCCATCCTTGTAATGTATCTAGGTCGGGTTTTTCTATAAAGGAAGAAATAAAATTTTTATCATCCGTTTTTAAAATACCAAATTCAGTTGCTTCTTTTGATTTAACAGGTAATGTTGCTACAGAAATATCGGCACCATGGTTGATATGATTATGTATCATTTCATTAAAATCCATTTTGTACAATTGATCCCCAGAAAGAATTAGTGCATACTCAAACTCATGATTTAGCAGATGATGCATGGATTGTCGTACAGCATCTGCTGTACCTTGATACCATGTTTTGTTATCTGGAGTTTGCTCTGCTGCTAAAATATCCACAAAAGCATCACTAAATATACTAAAGGCATATGTATTCTTTATGTGTCTGTTTAAGGAAGCAGAATTAAATTGTGTGAGCACAAACATCCTTTTAATATCACAATGAATACAATTGGAAATAGGAATATCGACCAATCTATATTTTCCAGCAATAGATACTGCTGGCTTAGAACGTTTCTCTGTAAGCGGGAATAATCGGGTACCTTGACCTCCTCCCAAAATAATTGCCAGGACTTTTTTATTGATCATTTAATTAGGGTATTAGTGATTTATATAGAGTTACATATTGATTTGCGGAATGATCCCAAGAATGATCAATTTTCATGATTCTTTTTTGGTTTTTTTTGTATTCCTTTTGATTATCATAAAAGGCAATTCCTCTTTTTATAGAGTAATTGACATCCCATGTTGTCGTTTGATCATGACAAATCCCGAATCCATCATCACCGATATCGATCACGGTATCTTTAAGTCCTCCGGTTCGTCTAACGATGGGTATAGATCCGTATCGCAAAGCATACATTTGGTTAAGTCCGCAAGGTTCAACTCTTGATGGCATCATCAAAAAATCTGCCCCGGCATATATAATATGAGATAACTTTTCATCATATCCTATATGTATATAGCAACGACCAATAAAATTTTCGCGTAATACAGTTAGACGTTCTTCGATTGCTGTATCTCCAGAACCAAGTATTATTATATTAATATCAGTATTGCTTAACGCTTCTTCTATTATTTCTGGAAGTAAATCAGCACCTTTTTCACCTACAAGTCTACCTATAAATACAAAAAGTGGCTTAGCAATATTCAAATTGTACTGATCGCAAAGCCATTTTTTGTTTGCCTTTTTACCAGAAACAACATTGTTTTGACTATAATTTTTAATGATGAACAGATCTGTCTCAGGATTCCATATTTGTGTGTCAATTCCATTTAAAATACCAATACATTTACTTTTCTCATGGCGTAACAGCTCCTCAAGACCATTTGCTTTGGCTTGAAGCTCCTTCATATAGCTAGGCGAAACTGTAGTAACGCGCCAAGCACATTTGATTGCAGAAGCCATTGGATTAATACAATTACCCCAATCTAACAAACCTATCTTTTTCTTATCAAAATCTGGTAAATAAGATAATTTCTCAAAAGAAATCTGACCCTGATATTGTGCATTATGAATTGTGAAAACCGTTGGGATCTTTTGAAGATTGGGATCAGATTTTGTATGTTTTAGCATAAATGGAATCAAACCCGTATGGTGATCATGACAATGAATGATGTCTGGAAGTTCTTCTAGCGAAGTAAGCCAGTCTACAGTAGCCAATTGAAACGAGATAAAACGCTGAGTATCGTTTGCATAATTATAAACATCTTTGGTATCTAATAATCCTTCTATATAAATTTGAAAAACATCAAATCCCAAATCTGGAGACACAACCTTCCTTATAGCGTAGGTATACGAAACCTTATCTAACCATAGTGCTCCCTCATGAATATACTTATACTTGGCTTTTTTCACAAAGTCATTAGTATAACAAGGCATCACAACAGAAGCTGTGTGTCCCAGTTTCTGTTGATATTTTGGCAAAGCCCCTACTACATCTGCCAGCCCACCTACTTTTGCTATTGGGTAGCATTCAAAACTTGTGTGAAGAATATTCATTAAAAAAGTTCAATGTGATGGTTACATAGTTAACGATTTTTTAAAAATCATTTAAAGCTATGAAAAACTGGATAAAAAGCACATTCAATTCTCTTAAAAAGAGGCGGTTTTAATGATTATTTAATAATAAAACAATTAAAAAATTAAAAAGTACGTAATCTTGTCATATTATTGTTATAAAATAGATTACCAAACGTAACATTACGTTATTTACGAATTGATCGAAGTGCCTTTTTGATAATATATTGAGTCTCTTTGGTGTTTGACTCTTTTTCCCATTGTTTACATAGATTAATAACCCAATCTTGTCGAGTCTTACCAGCGTCATTCAACCAGTTTCCTACAGAATCTCTAACGTATTTTGAAGGGTCAGATTTAAGAGGTTCTAGTATTGCAACTCCCTTTTGTGGATGTTCTTTTAATACATCAATTTTTTTAGTCCAAACCCCAATAGGTCTTGTAACTTCTGCAGTATATCGGCGTATATTTTCATCTGTATCTAAAGTCCACTGCGCTAAAATACGAATAGCTTTTTCAAGATCCGAAATAATAGCTTCTTTTACAGCAAAAATAGCCACTTCTCTAACACCAAAGTGTGTATCGGCACAATATTGCTTGATTGCACTAAGTTTTTTACTTATCTCGTTTTCCTGAAGTCCTGACCAGTAGGCTGCCCAACATCTGGGAACATCTGAAGTGTGCTTCGATAAATAGGCTAAGATATCAGGATCGTTAGTTAGTTGCATAAACTCTAAACCAATAATTTTAGTGTTTGAATTGGCCGAAGGTTTTTTTTGTGCCGAAATTGCTTCATAAAAACGATCATACCAATCCAGTTTTCCTATATCTTTCAGAATGATTTGTAATAACTTTAGTTGGTCTACAGCCAACCATTCCATTAGGTTAGCCGTTTCTATACGCCCTTGATTTAAATATTCAAGGACTTCTTGATCAAGGTCTTTTAAGCTTCTGGCTCCTTTCCTATCACGTATATGTTGTGGTATCATAATTTAGATAAATAGTAAAAACACCGCCAAATTATAAAACTGACGGTATGGATCATTGATTATTTTGTAACCTACTCTTCAAAATGATTAAATGTATCAAAGTGGTACATTTGTATTGATTCTGGTTTTATTATATTAAATACTGCCAGGGCGTTTTGATTTTTCATAATATCAGTTGCTGCAGCTTTTGCCGATTTTATATCAGTCCAATATACAATATCTATATATTTTTTATCACCTGTACCGGCTGTGGTTCTTTCTATAAATCCGGGATATAATTTTATGATGTCGTTTAAAGAAGATAATATAATCTCCGCCTCTTCTTTTGAATAGCCTTCATGGATTTCAAATAATACAACTTCGACTACATTCGATTTGTTTTTTATAGACAGCAAGTTTTGATCCGGTGTTGCAGTAGAACTAAATAGTAAGTTTACCATAATGAATAGAATTAATGTGTTCATGAGTATTAATTTTAATCAAAACTAAAACCAGTCTATGACAACCTTATGTCAGTAGTATTTTTTTAAGAAGAAATATTTGTTCTATAGAGGTGTGCTCTTCTATTATAGTAATCTTCTAAAGTAAATCGTTGTTGAGTAAAAAGCTCCTGAGTTTCGATCAGATGTATGATACGATCGGTTCTAAACTCACGATAATCTTCGCGCAATCTACAGTATGCGATCAAAATCCAAGTATTGTTAGTAAAATACACCCCCAAAGGCTCGATCAACCTTTTGCTATACTCTTTGTCTGCTTTAGCGTATTGAATTTCTAATACCCTAAAATCGGTGATCGATTGTTGAATTATAGACAACGAATTGCTGGGATGGATCTCTCGTTTTGAATAGGTAAAAATTCGTTGTTCTAAAATTTCAAGTTTCTTTTTTTGTGTTGTTTTAAGAACTGCGATAACTTTTTCAATAGCATCATGATACTCTTTAATTAGCGATTGATCGTTGTTTGTTTCTATAATTTTTGAAGCTGTTAAGAGTGCATTCGCTTCTTTTTCGGTAAACATTACGGGGGGTAAAGCATACCCATCGACTAAAAAATACCCTGTACCTGCTTCGGCACCTATAGGTACTCCTGCATCGGTAAGCGCCTGCATATCACGATATATAGTACGCAAACTGACTTCAAATTTATCCGCAAGTTCTGCTGCTTGCACTACTTTTTTAGATTGTAGCTTAACTAATATTGCTGTTAAACGATGTAGGCGTTTCATCTGTTGTTATTATTTTTTTTAGATGTCAGATGGATTTCTTCAGTTTACTTCTTTTTAGCAAAAATTTGTAAGATGACCTACACAAAAATAACGCGATGACCTATTATTTTATTCTGTTTCACGCACATCTGGCGTTGTCGAATCATCAATATCACTTAAATCTGTAGTATTATTAATGAAATATTCTGTTTCTGCTATAGTGTCTTCAGAAGCAACAGAAGCCTCTTCTAACGGTTCTGGGTTCATTTTTTTATCTCTAATCATTCCCCCTGTCATGACCAAGCTGGTTCCTATAATTACAAATAAGAGTATTCCTGGTTCAAAACCTTCTACAGTGGCCTCTATTGGGATCGCATAAAATAGAAGTACCGTAATCAACCCTCTTGGAGCTATAAATAATTGAGGAAAAATATCTTTTCCCATAAATAATCGTAATAATCCATAACGTATCCCATAGATAGAGATCAAAATTAAGATACTTATCAAGGTTACCTTAAGGCTCAATAAGGAAGAAAGTACTATAGTGACCCCGAAAATAACAAAAAATAAAGTACGCACTACAAAAGCGGTTTCTGCCGTGATTACATGCAATTCATGATAGATCGCTTTCGCTTTTTCAAAATCTAAATATTGTCTCAGCTTACCCTGAAAGAATAATTTCATATTGGCTATTACCAATCCAAAAATTAAGATGATAATTAAAGAGGATAGGTGCATTTTTTTTCCCAATCCGTATAATAATAAGAGTACTGCTATCAACAGAAATAGTTTTACCTGACTTTTAATTTTTTGGAAAATTAGAATAATTGCATAACTGGCGATCAGAGATATAATAATGGTTAAAATTAGATTTAAAAAAAATCCTCCAACTCCAGAATCTTCTGCGGGGTTTAATCTTCCGGTTAGAAAATAAAACAACATAATCCCAAGAATATCAGAAAACGTACTTTCATAAACATGGAATTCTTTTTTTTCTTCAGATAAACCGCTAACACTTGGAATAATAATGGCACTACTTAATATCGACAAAGGCGTAGCATACAACCAGGCAGATTGCATCGTCATACCATCAATTAAGGCTTTAAGGATTACTGCTGCAATAAAAGTAGATGCAACCAATCCAATTAAAGCAATAGCCATCGATTTAAGAATGGGCATCAGTTTATCGCTTTTGAGTTTTAGCTCTAATGCAGCTTCAAGTACAATCATAATTAATCCCACAATCCCTAAAACTTCTAACATTGGGAAAAAATCAATAGTATTAGTACCAAAAGCTTTGATAGCATATTGAAGAATAATACCTAATATAATTAGCATCAATACTGCAGGAATATTCGTTCTTTTTGCGATACCATTAAAAATAAATGATAAAATAATAACTACTGAGACTTCAATGATAAGATTGTACGAAGAAAAAATTTCCATAAGTAGGTTTAAGGTTGATTAAGCTCATTAACGCATGAAAAGATAGTAAATTATTTTAAAGTAAAAGGATTATAGCATACTATAGACAGCGCTTACATGTAAAAAAGGTTTTTAGGGTTAAAATTATATCAGGTTAATATAAATTTAACCTTATATACTTAGAAAATAGTATACCTTTATTCTTATAAGAACGTGTTATGAATTTAGAACTGGTTTCGGCCAAAATTCGTCAGTTCGAGTACTTCAACCTTGGGAGAAGTGTATCGAGAATAGAATTTTGGATAGAAAAAAGCTATTCTCGATACATTTTGCCTCCACTTTGTTATGACAAAATACTGGAATTGACGCTTTTTTTATAATAATTTTCTTAAATGCACAACAGGTTTATAAGAAAACAATAATACTATGTCTAATCAAGGTTTGATTATAGAAGAACGAAGTCGGGATATCGGTGATTTTTTAGTTGGCAGGCTTATTCCCTTCAGAAAAAAACGCATGGTAGGTCCTTTCATCTTTATTGATCATATGGGCCCTGCACGTATAAAAAAAGGTCAGTACATGGATGTTGATCAGCATCCGCATATTGGTTTATCTACTTTGACATATATGCTTGAGGGAGAATTAGTACATCAGGATAGTATTGGTACAAATCAACGTATCTCTCCAGGATCGGTTAATTGGATGGTTGCCGGTAAAGGAGTAACACATACCGAACGTACCCCTTATGATTTAAGAGAAGGAACTGAATTTATAGCTCATGGATATCAGATATGGGTTGCTTTACCCAAAGCGCTAGAAGATATCGAACCCGAGTTTCATCATGTACACGTTGAGGACTTACCCAGTTGGAATCATAAAGGAGCTCATTTTCGGTTAATTGCCGGAAAAGGATACGGTCGCACCTCTCCTCTACCCGTACATTCTGATTTATTTATGGTTGAAATAAAAACAGAAGAGCAATATGAATTAAAAATCAAAGGAGAATTACAGGGTGAGATAGGTATTTGCATAGTTAAGGGTGCTATTGAAGCTTGTGATGATCGCATAGAACATGGTAATATGCTCGTCTCCAAAATCGAAGATAGTTGTTATATTACCTTAGAACCTCATACCCATGTTTTATTATTTGGTGGTGAACCTTTTGCTGAAGAACGTCACATATTTTGGAATTTTGTTTCTACCAGTAAAGAAAAAATTGAAACTGCAAAAAAGCGCTGGCAAAATCGTGAGTTTCCTGTTGTTCCTGGTGATAAAACCTATATACCTTTACCGATCGATACTATGAAACGATCATAATGGAACCAAATATTAACACCTAATCTAATAGAGAAGCTATTAGATCTTCGTCGATGGTTTCATTTTCTATTTCTGTATCGCTATTATTGGACAATCCAACGGTTTCTAAAAATCCATTAGAAAACAATGTAGCCATCTGTTTGGAGAGTAGATTATTTCGATATTTTTTCCATTCTTTTGCTTTATCACCATACATATGCTCCACTAAACCAGGAAAACTCCAATCTGAATTTTTTCCCCAATGTAGTGTAAACGGAATATTATTTTGTTTCAATACCTGAATCATTCTGCGGGAGAATTCCTCTAAACTCATCAAATTTCTACTTTTCTTCCACAATACTCCGTCAATTTCTATCATGCATGTAACGGGAAATTTTGTAAACGCCAAAGTAGCTTCAGATTTTTTAACAAACCGCATCGCATAGATACCGGGTATAGGGCCTTCATTTTTTGTAAGATCAATGAGTACTTTCAGAGCCTTCTCAGCGTTCTTACTATCAACACCGAAAGAGCATGCAAAAGCCGGTCCTTGATATGGAGCATCCCAAAAAGTTTCATATAGTGTCCCCAATGATTCCTCATTTACCTCTGGCAAGATCTGTTTTTGTAACTGTTTTATAAAAAAAGGAATTCTTTTAGGGAACTTTTCACTGATTTTTATCAAAAGATAGATCAAATCCCGATATACTGATTTTTCAATGGTGTTGAATGGATCCGGATACGTTGAGATGTATGGTTTTTTATACATTACTTCTACGACGTATTGATCTTCGTTGGTATATGGATTTATAAATACCTTATAATGATATGGTCTTTTTGGCCTGCCATTAGCGTCGACTTCTCCTTCGATACGAAGATCTGAATCTGCAAAATCCATAGTTTTGGCCAATTTTAGCGCTGTATTTTTATCTATTTTTTTTACATATCGCTTTAACAAAAAGCGATCCTCTGCCTCTATAACTACACCATGAATAAATCCAAAAGATCCTAAACTAACTAATGCAGCATTAAACAATTTATCATTACGAATTACTTTTGAGTTAATCTTCTGAATGAATGAATTGGCAAGTGCAGGTTTTGTATGGCGCTCTATATATACGATATCTTCCGGATTGGGGCCAATGATTAAATTAATTCCTACGACATAATCCTGAACCGATCCTATATCTAAAGCAGAACCATGAACGCCAGTAGAAATGCAGCCAGCAATAGTTTGACCATTACTGGCTCCACTGGTTTTTAATGATTTACCATGAGCGCCTAAGGCCTGAGAAATCTCTTTGATTGTATTTCCACACTGAAAGAAAAATAAATTGTTATGTTCATACGATGATGCAAGATGAACATCTTCTGAAAATATTGGTAAATCAAGATTCATATAACTGTTGTAGTGCATTCTATCTTTTTGATGCGCAATACTAGACATAGACCAACGTGCCCCGTAGGCTCTAAATCCCTCTTTGTTATCTGAAGCCTCTTTTATAAGACGTTGAATTTCTATTGCAGCATCATTATAGCGATCAATTGCAGAAGGTATATTTGCTTTTCCTTCTAGTTGTGTGATTTGTAATAGTTTTAAAGTAAAAGGACCATTTTTATGTAATGTATCCCAATGAGTTTTTGGATGAGAAGTCGTATTTGCCATAGTTTATTAGTTTTCAGGTTTCATACACACATACTTGATTTTTACTTTTCGTTTGCTTCCCAACGTAAACAGATATAAAAGATTACCGCCAAATGTATCTTTATATTCTACAGAAAATAGTTGACCAGATTCACACCCTAATCTTTTAACAGGGATCGTAATTTTATCAATAGCTACATTAGCTTTAATAACGGTATCTAAAACAAGTACTCTTTTGTCACGATACCAATCATCACGATTATTTTGATCAGGCATAGGAGCGCCATTCGTACTCACTAAGCGTACAGAATAACAGGAACCAAAAAACAATAGTATACTACCAAATAATAGTACGTTTCGAAAACAAGTAATAACGAGTGTTGTCATAATCTAATTTGATAAAATAGTATCTAATTAAGTATCCAAATTAATTAGTACCACTACATAAAAAATCACTATAAGTGGGGAAATTACTTATGACAATTGAGGAGTATAAAATTATGAATTATTCTATACTAAAGAAAGAGGTAAATACCTCTTTTTATTACAAGTACAAAGGGGGTTTATTCCCCTCTTCATTACTAAATTGAATTATCCAAACCCGATGTGCAGTTGGATACAAAACCCAATTCTCGATATAATTTTCTCCATTCCATTTCAAAAAACTACCCGAATGGACATTATTTTATATTTTCTTCTGAAGTGCACAATACGTTGTAAAACAAAAGAAAGACTGATAAAGATCAGTCCTTCTTGGTAAAAATAGGTAAGTTCAGGGTTTTGATTATATCTTAATCTCCTGCTAACAACACATAATTAGAAGGTACAGGAGAGATACTATATTCTTTAACATTTCTTCTATTCTCTAAATACTTATCCGCTTCAGCAAAAGCGGTTTCTAAAGCACTTAGCTCAGAATTCTCTGAGACAACGATTGTCTTAGATATAACGGTACCATTACTATATTGTATAGTAATTTTCCACTTTTTTACAGAATGAAGGTTTTTATTTTGTGCAGCCTCTTTTTCATTATCCTTTTTTTTCTTTCTATCGGTTTCCTCGTTTTCAAAAGAATGTATTGCTTCATCTAATGTAGTTGCAGCGTTTCCAAAAGACATACAAATTAAAGTAATCGCTAAAAAAAGTTTCATAGTTCAATGATTTGATTAGTATAATCCAAATATACAAACATTATTTGAATAATCAAATATTTTTTTATTAAAAATTTATTTGTATATTTGATTCCTTTTTACATATTTTATTATGGTTAACAAGAAATTAAAAAGGCTCCTCAAAAAAAGTAAAGGAGCAAAAACAGTATATGGGTTATCAAAAACCTTAGGAGTAAGTCCGCAGGCAGGTGATTATGTGGTAAAGCGAAAAGATCTGGCTAAAGATTTTGAGCGGCTAAAGAAAATAGCCGATTATATGGGAGTTGACATTAAAGACATTATTGATTATAAAGAGAAATAATCTAGTCTATAAGAAAGGATTGATATTAAAACGAAACAAGCCGCAATGAATCATTGCGGCTTGTTTTGTAATCAACAGAGGTGCATAATACTACAACTTCATAAAACGTTTAGAAATAGTAGATCCTCCAGTATCTATTTCTAATATATATAGTCCATTAGGTAAACTTGAAACATCAATTTTATGTTCAGATAACAGTGTATTCAGCACTACTTGACCTACATAATTAACAATCCTGTAAGACGCTTTTCCAGAAGTAACCCCATCGATATAAAGTATGCCATTTTTGATAGGGTTCGGGTGTAAAATAATCTTGTCAGACCTTCCTGATTGGGTGGGATCATTTTCTTTGAACACCACACCACCAATATTAACCATATAATCCTCGACCTCACCATAGGTAAAAGTTTCACAGGGATCAGGTGTTCCATTGTATTTCATAGACACTCGCATTCTGGTTTCTCCTTCTAATGCCGTGCCGGGTATGGTAAAGTTATACGTTTGATTTGCACTGCTCGAAGTTGAAGCGTCTACTACTCTTTCAGAGTTTTCAAAAATTCCATTTTTATCATAATCGATCCAAACTCCCCAAAATTCGGTATATGATGAATTTGCAAATCCAACACTCAACGTTATCGTATTTGCTCCGTAAGCCACAGTTGCTGCGCCTAAATTAGTGTAATCACTATATCCGGATGTTGCTGCTGAAGGGTTGTTTAAGTCTCCTATCGCAACAAGATCAATATATTCGAAGTTAATATTATTCCCTTGGGAACTACAATATGTAATATCAGCATCTAAAGTAGTTCCACTAGCTGTATTACTTGATAGTGAGCTGTTGCCTGCACCATCTTTTGCAATCACAGTAAATGTATAAGAAGTATTCGGGGTTAAACCAGAAACAACGCTAATTAATCCATCTGTAGTAGTATCAACCAATGTTGTTCCTTGATATACTTCATATCCGGTTACTCCTATATTGTCTGTAGATGCATCCCATGACAACGTTATACTCGTGGCCGTAATATTTGATGTCACCAGGTTTGTAGGAGCAGTAGGCACTTCTGTATCTGCAATTGACGATAAAATTTTAATATTATCAATAGCCATATCACTTCTCCAACTTGTTCCTGTAGTACCTTTAAATTGTAGTGTAATCACAGACCCAGAATATCCAGAAAGATCTACACTTGCCTGATTCCAGGTATTTCCTAAGTCTCCATTCTCTGACCAGACCGGAGTAAAGGTGATCCCGTCGTCTGTACTTACTAAAACTTCAATAGTCCCCATTGTGGCACCATACATATGATAGCCAAATTCTATAGAAACCCCTGAAAGTGAAGACAAATCAATGCAAGGGCTATTAAGTAGCGCAACTTTGTTTGGACTTCCTGGCGGATTTGCACTCGTTGAAGCTTCAGTATATAGATAAAAAGAACCTTCTTGACCGGTAGAAGGCCCTGTTGAAGTTGAGGGTGTACCTCCTGAATCACGTGTCCAATTTATATCGTCTCCAGTGGCATTTGTCCAAACCCCTAGACCAGATTCAAAACTTTCGGTATACGGAAAACTTGTAATCCCTGCACACAAAGGTACCTCGGTAGTAGTAAAGTTTATAGACGAACTGTATGGCGAACTTGATCCTCCGGCACAATTACTTCTAACTTGTGCTTCATAGCTTGTGGTTGCTGTTAAACCAGTTACATTAATCGTATTGTTATTTGAAGAAAGTGTGGTCCAATTCGTATTTCCAATCATGCGGTAACGCACATCATAGGTGGCTCCTGCACTGGCTTGCCAATTTAATGTAGCAGATACGGCCTGAACATTTGCAACCGCTAAACCAGAAGGAGCAACCCCTCCAATTGGAGTTAACTGCACATTTTTAACCACTGTTGCATAATCAGCAATAGATACTCCGGTTAGTGTTAATGATTCATAACATTCTGCTTCATACAAAATATCATATGTTCCAGCTTTTATAGGTCTGTAATAATCTCCTTCTGGTAATTCTGTGGGAACCCATGATTCATAACTTTCTTTTCCTACAATTGTTACTTTTGCCTCCAGGGGTTGATTGGTAACTGCATCTGTTACTACACCACGTATCCCATAATTGACTTGCTTTAAAAAAGCGATAAGCGCTTCTTTGTTATAATTCCAAAAATTTACTAATTGGTTTGCTGGTGGTGTTTTTGCATTAGAAAGTTCTACGGTTACTTCTCTTCCTTTGTGATTATAAATCTGATAATCTTGTCTTCCTCCTTGAACTTCGTACCATGCATACCCGTTTGTTATCCCGTTATTTCTATCGTCAAAATATCCATTTGGACTATTGGCCTGACAAAAATCTCTATATTCTTCAGAAACGTGTATAAAATAATCTTGATCAGGATGTGCACCTGCATATGTATCCCATGGATAATTAATAAGCTCTATACCGCCATGAAAGTTTGCTGAAAGCACGAAATGTTTAGATGCTGCAAAATTCATAAAGGCTAATGTTTCTGTTTGATATGAGTTTCCATCTGGGTTTGCCCCATCATCTGGATCAGGATAATTTCTATTTAAATCTACATTATTTGCATTTCCTCTGGTTGCATTGGCAACTGAAGTATTATTGGGACTATTCCTAAATGTGCCGTCTGGATTTGCTAAAGGATTAATCCAAACTTCATTATTATCTAATAAATCTTTAATTTCTAAGTGTCTTGGATCGGAGGTATCTGTATAGGCATTCAATAAAAAATCTATTAAATTAAGCATCATTGGATATCCCGCGATCTCATCTCCGTGCATCGATGAAGTATACATCACCCTTGGCTCTTGCTCATCGCTATTAACATTATCTGACAGCTTTACAAATAGTAAAGATTTATCCCCTTCTGTTGTTGTTCCTATATTTTCAATTTTACATAATGAAGGGTTATTTGCAACAAACTCATTCATCATTGTTACATAATCTGCATAAGTTGGATAAGCAGCAAGTGGATATGTTGCTGCAGCCTTATTTGAAATATCTGAGGTCATAAGCCGCTCACCAATAATATTATCTTCGGTTGCAAGTGTAAAAGGTATATTTTTTTGCAAAAAAGAAGCATATTGATTTTTATTCGCCATTACCTTAACCGTTTTGGTTGCATCGTTATAATGAATAATTGATAACTCTTTGGTAATAGTGCTTAGCTCTGATGCGCTATTGATTACAAAACTAAAAATTACTTCGCCTTTCGTATCAAGATATACCTTAGCGCGCTCTTTATTGTTTTGTGCATACATAATGCTGCTCATGGTATAAAACACCAAAAGCATTAGTAAAGTAAATTTTTTCATGGTTTTAAGAGTAGTTAAATTGAGTTAATAATATGATTTATGTGTAATACATTGTCTTTAAAGATAATACAAATTCTATGAGAAGTCAATAAAAGAAGGATATCGATTATCCTAAATCAAAAAGATGCCTAAAAACTAAACATAAAAAAACCTTCAAAAAAAAAGAAGTTTGAAGGTTTTGATAAACTATATCTATGAAGTACGTATATAACTATATGTATGCTATTAATAGAAAAATTAAGAAGAGACAATAGATTATTATTAAAGCGCCCCCTATCAATATTCCATCTTTCGATATTTTCTTATCCTTAAAAAACATTGATTCTAACTTTTGTATTGCAAACCGGTTTAATTTTTAATAAAAAACAATTCATCTTTACTAATTCTTCCTTCGACTCTATTATCGAGCATAATTCTTTTATCTTTAATTTTTTTGATATTCCACTCAATGTTAAGTTTACTTAACGGTTCTTCTGTTCCAAAATCAAATGTCGCATTAAGTCCCCCATCTGCTCTAGTAGTTACCAGCCAAGTTCCATTAATTGTAGTTGTAATTGTTCCTTGGGCATCATCTTCATCGTCATCTTTAATAGTTACAGTTGAGGTCCCATCAGAATAGAAATTAAAGACGAAGCCATCATAATTTTCAGTTTCGTTGTTCTCATCGTCCTTATATTTTTGGACTTCCATACTCCCCATGGTAATTACTTGTATAAAACGTTCTGCAGTTAAATCATTCTCTTCACAATGATCAATAACAGCTTCGATAACATCCTCTAGTTGATTCAAACTATTGATGATGGTCTCGGTCCCATCAGAGAGTACTACAGTGATCGGAAAATTAATATTAACAATATCATCTTCGTCTAAATCATTTATGAAGTCAAAAAGTTCTTTGTCATTGGTAAAGGCGATCCTTTCGATAAGTTCATTTTGAGGATCAAAAACAGCTACCGTAAAAGGATATTCAAAATCAAGACATTCGATATCTTCATCTTGGTTATCTATATCACAGTTTTTAATTAATTCTTCCAGTTGTTCATCATTTTCTATTACAATTTCAGAAAAATCACTAAAAATAATAGTAATAGGAAAAATAAGATTAAGTTCATCCAGATCATTTTCAAATTCATTAAATATCTCTTCAATGATTTGAAAATCTTTTTCAGAGTCAATCACAAGTTGAAGCCCATTAATATTAATCGTAACGGGTAATTCAATACTAAAGCAACTTGAACCATCTAGAATATTGTCTTTAGAGCCATCATTCATGGTAGTTTTTAATATCAGCTTAGCCACTTTAGAGTTCGATTTTAGCACTTGACCTACAGGATTATTGATAAATTCATCAGTATCCGTTCTGCAGGATGTAAAAAAAACTAAAAAAGAAAGTGCAAGAAAAAGGGCTCCTCTTTTGATTTGTGTTTTCATAATTAGAAAAACTATTTTCGGTTAGTTAGCTTGTATTATAAAAACAACTTCACACATAAAAATCCTTTTATAAATTTATTTATATATTTTACCTGATAAAAGTAGTATACAAGAAATAAGAGTAGTGTGTCCTACCTATTCCTAAAGTATAACTTATCTAATGTGGCTTGCTGCGTTGATATCTATAGTTGCTCCGGTAGCATGATCCATTAATCCGCCACACATTAAAGCTATTACAGGGGTAATATCATTCGGTGTGGTAAGGGTATTTAAAGCTATTTCGTCAAGAATTTTTTGTTCCCCATGGTTTTTTATAAAACGTTCAGCCATTTGTGTTCGCGTAAATCCTGGAGACACGATAAATGATTTAATATTTTGTTTTCCAAAAGAACGGGCTATACTTCTTGCCAAAGATACTACCCCACCCTTTGAAGCAGCGTATGCCAGATATTCTTCTGTTTCTCCTCTAAAGACAGCTCTGCTTCCTATATAAATAAATCTACCTTCTTTATTTTTGAGAAAATGATCAATTCCGAGTTTGGTAAGTAATCCTACAGCATTAAGATTTACATCTATTGTGTTTTTCCAAACAGCAAACCAATCGTCTGTACTTTGTGCGATAGTATGCTCTAAAAACACAGCCGCATTCAGTATGATAACGTCTAATTTTCCGAAAGAATTTATAACATCATCAAATAGTTTGTATACTTGAGATTCTTTTGACAGATCGGCTTTAAAAGATTGCGAATCTGTATCTGGATACTTGCTCACTAGCGCTTCTGCGGAAATTTTATTAGAATTGTAATGTACAGCCACCCTGGCACCCATTTTCATTAAAAATTCTGCAACAGATTTTCCTATTCCATCAGAAGCTCCCGTAATCATTATTGTTTTATCTTTTAGATCTATATGCAACATATTGTCCTAGTTTTTTTAAAAATAAAACAAATATCATAATCCTACACATTCCGTTTACTGTTTTGACATAGTACTCATACTTCAAATCGAATGCTATCGCAAAAAAAAACGTGTTACCTCTCTAGAATTTGATAGTATTAATCGATAAAAAGTTCATGAGAAATTAACATGAATACATCAAATAAATCGATCAAAATAGTGTATATTTAAGCATAGATCCCTTCTTGTCAATCCCTTACGCAATTGACAAAACGTACACACATTTTATCACTTACTTAAATAATCTTAATTCTTATCATTATGAGTATTTCTCAAGCATCCCCAAAAAGCAAAAAAGAAAAACCCAACTTTAAAGACCAATATGAAAATTATATCGGTGGCCAATGGACTAAACCAACTAAAGGTCAATATTTTGATAATATTTCACCGGTAGATGGCAATAGTTTTACTAGAATAGCTCGTTCTACTGCTGAAGACATAGAATTAGCCATCGATGCTGCGTGGGCGGCAGCACCAGAATGGAATAGCTCATCTGCTACATTTCGCAGTAATTGTTTACTAAAAATTGCAAATGTAATCGAAGAAAATTTAGAAGCATTAGCACGTGCAGAAACATGGGATAATGGAAAAGCCGTTCGTGAAACCCTAGCGGCTGATCTTCCACTCGCAATTGATCATTTTCGATATTTTGCGGGGGTAATTCGTGCCGAGGAAGGATCTGTAAGTGAATTAGATGCCGAGACGGTTTCTCTTAACTTACAAGAACCTTTAGGCGTAGTTGGTCAAATTATTCCATGGAATTTCCCGATACTAATGGCAACCTGGAAAGTAGCTCCCGCTTTGGCAGCAGGAAATTGTGTTGTTCTAAAACCTGCAGAGCAAACCCCTGTGGGTATACTGATTCTAATGGAACTTATTGAAGGGATTCTGCCTGATGGTGTTCTTAATATAGTTAATGGTTTTGGTACTGAAGCCGGTAAGCCGCTTGCGTCAAATCCACGTATCAATAAAGTAGCATTTACCGGAGAAACCACTACGGGGCAATTGATTATGCAATATGCTTCAAAAAATATTACTCCGGTTACCTTAGAGCTTGGCGGAAAATCCCCTAACATTTTCTTTGAAAGCATTATGGATGCCGATGATGAATTCTTTGATAAAGCGATAGAAGGTGCTGTTATGTTTGCTTTAAATCAAGGAGAAGTATGTACATGCCCATCCAGAATCTTGATACAAGAAAATATTTATGATGATTTTATTGCCCGTGTTATAGAACGAACAGAAGCTATTAAAATTGGGCACCCTTTAGACCCTGAAACAATGATGGGTGCACAAGCGTCTAATGATCAATTTGAAAAGGTTTTAAACTATATCAATATTGGAAAAGATGAAGGATGTGAAGTATTAACAGGAGGAGAAGAAGCTTATGTCGAAGGGCTGGAAAAAGGATACTACATCAAACCAACACTCTTAAAGGGAAATAATAAAATGCGTGTTTTTCAGGAAGAGATCTTTGGTCCTGTAGCCTGTGTAACCACTTTTAAAGATGAAGCTGATGCCATAGAAATTGCGAATGACACACTTTATGGGCTTGGAGCTGGCGTATGGACTAGAGATACACATCAAGCCTATCAAATCTCTCGAGCAGTACAAGCCGGACGTGTTTGGGTAAATTGTTACCATCACTATCCTGCACATGCGCCTTTTGGAGGGTATAAAAAATCTGGTATAGGTAGAGAAAACCATAAGATGATGCTTAATCATTATCGCCAGACAAAAAATATGCTCATATCGTATGATAAAAAGCCGATGGGATTCTTTTAAAAACCATGTATGATAAAACGAGTTAAGGTTACAGATGCTGCAAAAGCTATACTTAATACTCTTACAAAACAATATGGGGAGTTGATGTTTCATCAAAGCGGTGGATGCTGTGATGGCTCCTCCCCAATGTGTTTTGAAAAAGGGGAATTAATGATCAATGAAACTGATATATGGTTAGGTAAAATTCATGGATGTGACTTTTATATGTCTAACGATCAGTTTGAATACTGGAAACACACGCAATTAACTGTAGATGTTGTAAAAGGGCGTGGAGCCAGTTTTTCTTTAGAGATTCCGTTAGGAGTTCGGTTTATTATTAAATCAAGAATGTTTAACGAGCATGAATTACATAAACTAAGCCCAGTGCGTCTTGGAGAATACGGTTAATCAAATCGGTATTAAATCACAATACCAAAAAGACGTATCCCAACTTTTGTGGTCTTCCTGATCACTAGTAAAACAATTATCATCTTCATCTTTTGATGGTTCATAACTACGAAGAACCTTATCTCCTATTTCGAATGGTATTGGGTGATCAAATATTGGTCCGTCATAGACGAAGGTATGAAATTCTCCATTTTCCCCGCAAGGATCTACATTTGAGGGTAAATCGTTTAAAAATGATACATCTAAAACTCGTCCGCAGAACGATTTGTCAAGGTATTTGGCATTTACACAAACGGTTATCGCCTTAAAACCTAATGCTATAAATTCTAATAATAACTCTTTAGTATTTTTTTTCCAAAGTGGAAAAACACATTGGATTCCTGATGGTTTCAATTGTTCCTCGCGATACGTCTTTAAATCTTCCAAAAAGATATCTCCAAAAATACAGTGTGTGTACCCTTCTTTTACCAATTTTGATACAGTACGTTTCATTACTTTGTTATAAGAAGACATAGAAACGTGTGCAGGAAGCTCAATTTTTTCAAGTGGAATAGTTAAGCTATTCGCCTGTAACTCTAATAGCTCTTCTCTTAAACCGTGCATCGATACACGTGTATAATCCTTATTTACTGTAGTCAACAGCTTAGTCACTTCAAATTCTTTCTGTTGAAGTACATAATAAAGTGCTAAACTAGAGTCTTTACCACTACTCCAATTAAAATATGTAGTATGCATTATTGATTTAAAAAACTTTGAATAGCCAAAACATAGCTTTGTAAACCAAATCCGAGGATAACTCCTTTTGCATTTGGCGAAATATAAGATTGATGCCTAAATTCTTCTCTGCCAAATGTATTAGAAATATGAACTTCAATAACCTCTGTAGATATCGCTTTAATTGCATCTCCGATACCTATTGATGTATGTGTATAGGCCCCTGCATTAAGAATTATACCATCATACTCCTGATCAGCCTCTTGAATTTTAGTTATTATTTCTCCTTCTATGTTTGACTGAAAATAAGCAAGTTCACTATTCTTAAATCGAAATTGAAGTGTTGTAAAAAACTCAGTAAAACTTTGATTTCCATAAATATCAGGTTGCCTTTTTCCTAATAGATTTAAATTTGGTCCATTTATAATGATAAGTTTCATGCTATTGCTGTGATTGTTGTCTTCGATTATTTTTAGTTTTAAACAGATAACCAACAGAGATTTGAGCAATCGAATTATTGCTTGAGATATCGGTTACATCACTGTTTAATATATTGCTTATCCCTAAGGTATAATGTAACTGAAAAAACAAACCGCTTTCGGCCTTAAATCCTGCTCCAAAAACCCAACCAAAATCAAAATCGTTATACGTATTGAAAAACTCATCGCTCTCATCACCTATAGAGTTAGATTCGTTAGCCAACGTGGCAAATCGAGGTCCGGTTTCAAAACTAAATTTAGGTACAAAATAATATTTTGCAATTATAGGCAGTGTTAAATAGTTTAGGCTAATATCATTCTCAACATTATTTTCTTCAACGGTATACCCCTGAGCAGAATATAAGACTTCTGCCTGTACAAAAAAGTTTGAAGTTACCGGAAACTCTATTACAGCTCCCAGGTGCATTCGCACTCTGGCATCTGTATTTTCTAGATCACCTGTTATATTGGCATAATTACCTCCGAACTTAAATCCAGCACGAGTAAACAATGGATCCTCGTCTTGAGCACATAAAAAATTAATCGAAGACAAAAATAGTAGAACGATTAGAAATATAGTATTATTCATATTTAGGGTATATAACATATACCAAAAGTAACTTTATTTTTTAAAAAATAGTGTAAATAATAAAGCATCCTGTATTTGAGGATGCTATATACTTAAAAAAAGAATCCCTTAAAATTTATATCCCGCTGATAATTGGAATACACCATTTTGATTTTCAACCTCTAATTCTCCTATCTCAAGATCAAGGTCATTAATATTTGTTAAACCAACATTATAGCGGGCATCCAAGAAAATACCCATCTCTAATTGATAACCTAACCCAAAATTGATTCCTAAATCTATATCTTTATACAAATCAGTTGTATCTACATCAATTTGCGATATAACACCATTTTCATTTATACTTCCTTTTTCTTTAGCCGATAATAAAAATCCAATCTGTGGCCCCACTTGGAAACTAAACCCTTCAGCTACATAATACTTGGCCATTAAAGGTAAATTGATATAGTTTAAGGTAACCGTGGATTCTCCTCCAATTGAAAATCCGGGAAACATTATATCGGCCTCGGTTTTAGACCCTTGAGAAGAGTATACTAATTCGGGTGCAAAAGCAAACTTACTTGATAGAGGGATTTCTACCAAAGCACCTACATGAAAATCTGTTCTTGATTTATAATCAATTAGCGCTACCTGATCCCCTAATTGATTCGAGACATTTAATCCAAATTTTGCTCCAAATCTAATTTTTTCTTCTTGAGCATTAGCAACTATATTTAACGATGCCAATACCACAACTAATAAAAATTTTCTTATCATGTTTTATTTTTAAAAATTCGAGAGCAAAACTAAATTTTTTGTTCAAAATACCTACAAGGTACATTACTATTTTTTAATTGACCAGACCTTGAAAAATTATAATTTTAAGCAGCTCACTATGTAGTTTCTTTTTATATCTTAGTCTTGATGAAATGGGATCACGCAATTAAAGACTATACGCATTATTTAAGAATTGAGCGAGGACTGTCAGAAAATTCTATTATTAATTATGTTTTTGATGTAGAGCGACTGTTAAAATTCCTTACTATAAATGAAATACAAAGCGATCCTCTTACTATTGAAACAGATATACTTCAGCAGTTTATTTTTGAAACCGCTAAACTGGTTAATGCCAGATCTCAGTCTCGAATTATATCTGGTTTAAAAAGTTTTTTTAATTATCTGGTTTTTGAAGATTATAGAGAATCTAACCCAATGGAACTGATTGAATCTCCCAGAATAGGTCGAAAACTACCCGACACACTATCTGTAAAAGAAATAGATCAGATAATTGCTGAAATAGATCTGGGTACGCCAGAAGGCGAACGTAATCGAGCTATGATAGAAACGTTGTATGGTTGCGGATTGCGTGTAAGTGAACTTATAGAACTGAAAATTTCTAATCTCTTTTTTGAAGAAGGTTTTATAAGTGTTACAGGAAAAGGCAATAAGCAACGCTTTGTACCCATTGCAGAGAATACTCAAAAATTCATTACCATATATAAAAACGAAATACGCAACCACATTGCTATACAAAAAGGATTTGAAGATACTTTATTTTTAAATCGTAGAGGAAAACAACTAACCAGAGCAATGATTTTTACGATCGTTAAACGATTGGTTGAAAAAGCTGGAATATATAAAACAGTAAGCCCACATACCTTTAGGCACTCTTTTGCTACACATTTGTTAGAAAATGGTGCAGATTTGAGAGCCATACAACTGATGCTTGGTCACGAAAGTATTACAACCACAGAAATTTACATGCATATAGATCGTAGCCATTTAAGTGAAGTTATTCATAATTTTCATCCAAGAAAGTAGCTATGAACCATAACAGTTTTAGATCACTAGTTTTCTTAACTTCACTTCTATACTGTTTTACACTCTATTCGCAAGAACTTCAAGTCGATGGCGGTGTTCTCATTAACGCAGAAATTACTCTAGGAAATCAAAACCAATGGCTAAAATTAGGGGTTTTTGGATTTGGCACCATCAATTATGGTGATTTATCTTTAGAAAGCGGGGTATCCTTTGCTTCATATCAATTCATAAAACGTCATACCGTCAGGATGAGTGGATTGGCATGTTCATACGAGTTTTTTGCGTTAGGAGGAATAGGAAAAAACAGTAATCTTTTGGGGTCTTCTGTTTCCAATATGAACACTTCTATTTTATTTAATCCGTATGGCAAAGGTGGATTTAATGGACTAGGGTTTGGATTTGGCAGAGATTTTTTACCTAAAGAACTAAAAACTTACGGAATTAGACGAGGAGCCGTATTATTAAGGTTCAGTAATGCAAATCATAGTATGCATTTTTCGTTTCTTAATGATTTTAAAATAGGATGGTTTAATGGATCCAGAACAGATTATGGAGTTACAGGCTCGCTGGATATTGGGTTCTCAAAGATCGAAGATCTGAATACTGCGTATCAACTAGGGTTAGGGATAGATCTTTTTACTCCAAGACCTGATTATAGTAAATCTCCCAGAAATCCTATAAATTCTGATGATAACAGAAAGAATGTATGGTATACTTTACCTCCGTTCAAAAATTTGTTCTATGGAAATATATATGTGTACGGGACATATCAAAAGGATACGTATACACTACATTCAAAATTAGGAATGAATAGCCAAAAAGCAGGTGCGTATATCCAAAATACATTGCATGATGGTATTGGCTTAAACCCTAGATTTCCATGGAAAGTAGACGTAAAAGATACACTATATATAGAAATTTCAGGAAATATCTTCTTTAAAGAAATCATTAATGAGTAGAACACTTCTTTATTATTTAAGATTAGTTATATTGATATGTATTCTCACCAATTGCACTACATATATCAATTTTTATAGCCCTACTTATACCTCTATCCCGAATACTAAGACTTCAGCTATTTACAGATTAGATTTAAGCTATCAAAACTTCGATTCTTTACCATTTAACGTCTCAGAACTACAGCATCTGAAAATGCTCGACTTGAGTGGTAATCCTAATTTGGAATTGGCGCAGGTTTTTTGTCAAATAGAATCTCTAAAAGGCTTAGAGATATTAATTCTTGACAGCTTAGGTATATCGAGCATTCCAAAATCTATATACCAGTTTTCAAATCTTAAACAGTTATCTATTGCCTATAATCCTGATTTAGATCTTAAAGAGGTTATTGAATTGATTCCAAAAAATCGACTAGAATTTTTAAATCTTCAAGGAAACGCTATTAAAAATTTACCAGACAATATTATTAAATTAGAATCATTAAAGGAACTTAATCTTTCACACAATTTATTAGCAGATGCTCACAGTTATATTCTTTTAGGTCAACTACCTAAGCTGTATTCACTATGGATTGATAATAATCATTTAGAAAAGTTGCCCGAAACAATAGGGAATCTTGCACAAATACGATTTCTATATATAGATCATAATACATTACAAAAACTCCCAAATTCGATGTCTAAAATGAGGAAGTTATGGGTAATTCATGCAGGATATAATCAGTTTAAGCAATTACCAGTTGTTTTTACCAAAATGCCCTCTCTATTCATGGCGCATATGAACAACAATGATATTACCTCAATTCCGCAGGTTTATGAATTTGCCAAATACCCTTTGGCAGGTCTGATTCTTGATAACAATCCTATTCCTGAAAAAGAACGTGTAAAAGCAGAAAAAATGTTTAAGGGATTTTTTCTGCTTTCTTTTGAGCAAAAATAATACTGTAGAGAAATGTATATTAAGTTTAGTCTTTTCTTGATTCGGGTGTCTTAAAAAGCTCTAAAAATGCTAGACCTATATTCGAAACAATATCAGAAGCTATTAATGATTCGAAACCAGTTTTTAACGCGACAATATCTCCTGCACTTCCGTGCAAATAGACTCCAAAAACTGTAGCCTGCAATGGGTCGTATCCCTGTGATAACAATCCGGTAATTATTCCTGTAAGTACGTCTCCACTTCCTGCAGTGGCCATTCCTGGATTTCCGCTAGTATTTATATACACCCGATCTCCATAAATCACCATAGAGTTGGCTCCCTTAATAATAATAATACAATGGTGTTTTTGAGAAAATAGTTTCGTTTTTTCTATCTTCTCAAAATCATCATTCCATTCACCTATCAACCTTTGCAATTCTTTAGGATGCGGAGTTAATATTGTGTTTTCCTTCAGGTTTTCTAAAAGTTCGGGATGTTTTGATACTATATTGATCCCATCTGCATCAATCACAAGTTGTGATGTATTCTCTTTTAAAAATTCTTTAAAGGCTTTTATTGTTTTTTCACTTGTTCCTAATCCTACCCCAATAGCTACTGCAGTGGGTTCAAAATCAAATCTAATTTCAGAAAGTTCATCATCGTCATCGGTTATCACCATAGCTTCAGGCACTGTTGTTTGTATTATATCATAACCACATTCTGGCATATAAGCTGTAATTAAGCCTGCGCCTGTTCTTAAAGCTGCTTTTGTAGCCAAAACTACACTTCCTATTTTACCATAACTTCCTCCTACTATGATACTATGCCCAAAAGTACCTTTATGACTATATTTATTTCGTGCACGATAAAGAGGTACTATTTCATTCTTACTTATTAACTCTGCAATTGCAGGTTGTTGTTGCAAATAATTTTGATTTAATCCTATATCAATCACTTCCAGATCTTGAGTGTACATACCTGTTTGTGGTAAAAAGAAAATCAGTTTTGGTGTCTGAAACGTAATGGTAATATTGGCAAATACAACACCTTGAGGGTCATCAGGGGTTTTATCTGCATACAATCCCGAAGGAACATCAACCGAAATTACAAAACATCTCGAACTATTAATATGCTTGATTAATAAGATTACCCATGGTAATAGAGGCCTACTAAGGCCGATACCGAAAATAGCATCAATTACAATATCATTCGATTTTATCTCCGGAAAGTCATCTTCAGATTTTATTTGAAGGGGCCATTCTTTTGCAATCTCCTTAAGGCGATCATAGTTTGCCAAAAATTCTTTTGAGCGATTATCACTAAAATTAACAATGTACACTTTTACAGTATAGCCATGCTCAACTAATAATCGTGAGATAACCAAACCATCACCCCCATTATTACCCAATCCACAAAATACATGAATAACAATTGGAGCTCCTTGCAATCTCTTATGGATAAAATTAAAGACTTTTGTAGCGGCGTGCTCCATTAATTCTAACGAAGTAATTTTTTGGGATTGTATTGTAGCTTCATCGGCCATTCGCATTTGCTGCGCAGAAAATATTTTCATGTATCTCTTTTAATTTATTATAATCATGTTAGGTGAACCTGTAAAATTAATAACTGTAAAGCAGCATCAAATTAGTAGTATAACATATATTATTGGGAATTCTATAATGAAATCTGCCATTAATTACTGAATTAGCAAAAGTTTAAGGATAGTATTAATTTAATTTTCTCTAAAAGTAAAAAATTATACATTTGAATTAAAATATAAGGCAAACTAATGTTTAGTACCGTAATAATCATATTTTTTTCGACCATAGTAGGAACGATTACCGTATCTGGCATTACTTCTATTACACGTACTACAACAATTATTACCCTTAGGGGTTAATTATTTTCATATCACCAACAAAACGAGTACGTAGTACATATCAATGAATAACTACCGAAAGCAAGCCTGAACATTAATTTCAATTTAAAAATATATTATGAACGTTCTAAAATTTGGAGGTTCTTCTGTTGCAAATTCGGCAACAATAGAAAATGTAATCGATATTATACACGAGCAATCCAAAAAATCACCAATATATGTGGTAGTTTCTGCCATGGGCGGTGTAACAGACTTGCTCATACAAGCAGGTAAAGAAGCTTCAGAAAATGATGAAAACTATAAAAACACACTTTCAAAAATTGAAGAAACACACTTTACTGCTATTAAAAAATTAATTCCGGTTGTTTCCCAAAGTGCTATAATTAGTAAAGTAAAAACAGAACTAAATACGTTAGAATCTTTATGTATTGGGGTTTTTCTACTCAGTGAATTATCACCAAAAACCGAAGCTGTTATTGCCAGTTTTGGCGAAATGCTATCCTCATATATCATCGTAGAAGCAGCAAAAATTAAAGGGTTAGACATAAGGCTAAAAGATTCTAGGGATTTAATCATCAAAACAACAAACTCTAAAGCAGCAATTGATTATAAAGAAACAAATCATAGAATTAAAGACTTCCTAAATAAAAATGAATACAAAGTAAGTCTATTTCCGGGGTTTGTTGCAAGAACTCAGGATGGAGAGCCTACTACATTAGGAAGAGGTGGTTCAGATTTTACAGCTGCCATTCTCGCTGCAGCAATAGATGCTGAAGAATTACAAATATGGACAGATGTCAGTGGTATGTATACTGCAAACCCAAAACTTGTAAAACAAGCAAGACCTGTTGATCATATCTCATATCAGGAAGCCATGGAGCTTTCTCATTTTGGAGCTAAAGTTATTTATCCTCCTACTATACAACCGGTGCTCGAGAAAAACATCCCAATTGTAATCAAAAATACGTTTGAACCTAAAGATCAGGGAACTCGTATTACCAGAGAAGTAAGTAACAAGCAAAATGCGGTAACCGGGATTACGCATATCGACAACATTGCTATTTTATCTCTTGAAGGTAGTGGAATGGTAGGTATTCCAGGATTTTCAAAACGTTTATTCGAAGCGCTTTTTTTAGAAAATATAAATGTAATTTTAATTACCCAAGCATCATCAGAGCATTCTATATGTTTAGCGGTTGATATCTCTGAAGCCCAAAGGGCAAAAACTATTTTAGATGCAACTTTTGAATTTGAAATCTCTAAACACAAAGTAAATCCTGTAAAAATCGAAAATGATGCCGCCATTGTTGCACTTGTTGGCGATAATATGTATCATCACCAAGGGCTTAGCGGAAAAATGTTTAGCACCCTTGGTAAAAATAATGTAAACATCAGAGCTATTGCCCAAGGTGCATCAGAAAAGAACATCTCGGTTGTCATCGAGAAAAAAGATGTAAAAAAAGCATTGAACACCTTACATGAGCGATTCTTTGAAGTAAAAACAAAACAATTGAACTTATTTGTTACTGGAGTTGGTAATGTGGGAAGCAAATTAATTGGTCAACTAGAGCAACAAAAGAAATACTTAAAAGATAAATTACGTCTCAAAATTAGAGTAATTGGGCTATCAAATTCCAGAAAAATGATATTTGATGAAAAGGGTATTGATTTAAATACCTGGGAAGAATCTCTTGTAAAAGGAAAAAAAGCTAATGCACTCGAATTTTTTGAAACTGCCAGGCAAATGAATCTTCGTAATTCAATTTTTGTAGACAACACGGCTAATCCGGATATTGCCAAGATCTACAAACATTATTTAGCAGAGAGTATGGCTGTGGTTACCTGTAATAAGATTGCCTGTGCTGATGCGTATACTAATTATGAAGAGCTGCAGGATTTATCCAGAAAATTTAATGCATCATTTTTGTATGAAACCAATGTTGGCGCCGGTCTTCCGATAATTGATACATTAAATAATCTAATTGCATCCGGAGATAATATCCACAAAATACAAGCGGTACTATCTGGGAGCTTAAATTTTGTGTTCAATACCTATAAAGAAGGTGTAACATTTCATGATATTGTAAAGCAGGCACAGGAAGAAGGATATACAGAGCCAGATCCTAAAATAGATCTTAGTGGAGTTGATGTTGCCCGTAAGATTCTAATTTTGGCACGTGAAAGTGGAAAAGTGATGGAGCTTGAAAATATTGAAAAAGAAGCGTTTTTACCACAAGAAAGTTTAGACACAGAGACTGTGGATGATTTTTTTGATTCGCTAAAACAGAACGAAAATCATTTTAAAGCTATCTTAGATGAAGCGAACGCGAAGAACTGTCGTTTAAAGTATGTTGCGCAATATGAAAATGAAAAGGCAAAAGTTGGTCTACAACACATCCCTGCAGACCACCCGTTTTATAACCTTGAAGGAAGTGATAATATTGTGCTTTTCTATACAGATCGATATCCAAAACAACCATTAATCGTTAAAGGAGCTGGTGCCGGTGCTGATGTTACCGCTTCAGGAATCTTTGCAGATATTATACGAATTGGTAAAAAGTAGCTAAAATGAGAAGTATAAAAATTTTTGCTCCTGCTACGGTAGCTAATCTGTCTTGTGGGTTTGATGTTTTGGGCTGTTGCTTAGATGCTGTGGGTGATGAAATGAAAATTTCTCTTTCTTCAGGAAATGATGTAAAAATTACCAAAATTGTTGGAGCAGACCTTCCGCTAGAAACACATAAAAATGTCGCTGGCGTAGCCGTAGAAGCATTATTAGCGTCTTATGGAAAAAAAATAGGTGTTGATATCGAAATTTATAAAAAAATCAAAGCCGGTAGTGGGATCGGAAGCAGTGCTGCGAGTAGCGCAGGTGCTGTTTGGGCTGTAAATCATCTTTTAGACAATCCCTTTACTGCTCAAGAATTGGTACCCTTTGCAATGGAAGGTGAAAAATTAGCCAGTGGTAATGCGCACGCAGATAATGTAGCCCCTGCCCTTTTGGGCGGTTTTACACTGGTACGAAGTTATGCACCCCTGGATGTTATTAAACTTCATACCCCAAAGGACTTAGTAATGACGGTGATTCATCCACAAATTGAAGTAAAAACTTCAGACTCCAGATCAATAATCAAGCATAGCGTCTCTTTACAACAAGCTATTCAGCAATGGGGTAATGTAGGAGGATTAGTTACAGGATTATTTACCGAAGATTATGACCTAATTGGTCGTAGCCTTGAAGATGTAATTATTGAGCCCCTAAGATCAATCTTGATTCCAGAATTTGATACCGTAAAATATAAGGCCTTGGCAAACGGTGCTTTAGGTTGTGGTATCTCTGGTTCGGGGCCATCCATTTTTGCACTAAGCAAGGGAGAACAAACTGCACATATGGTAGCAGATACCATAAGAGAAGTGTATTCTAAAACCGGTATTGATTATGATATTCATGTATCTAAGATTAATAGCAAGGGAGTTAAGATAATAAATTGAAAGATGAAAGAAATAAAAAAAATATCTAGTGGCGCCCCTTGGGAAGATATTGTAGGATATTCTCGGGCTATAAAAATCGGCACTACTATAGAAATCGCCGGTACTACAGCAAAAGGGAAAGATGAATACGAACAAACAAAAGCGATTATTAGAATTGCAGAAAAAGCATTAAAAGAACTCGGGGCTGATTTAAGTACTGTGGTTAGAACCAGAATGTACTGCACCAACATTTCAAACTGGGAAAAAATCGGTAAAGCACATGGCGAATTTTTTCGCGAAATAAAACCAGTAGCCACTATGGTCGAAGTCACTAAATTAATTTCACCAGAAATTTTAGTTGAAATAGAATTTTCGGCAATACTCTAATACGATAAAGTATATAAAAACAATGCAATATTACAGCTTAAATAATAGAACAATAAAAGCATCTTTTTCTGATGCAGTAATCAAAGGGATAGCTCCGGACAAAGGGTTATATTTTCCAGAGCACATAGCACCATTACCGCAATCATTCTTTGATACTATCGAAACTCTAGATAACACAGAGATTGCATATCAGGCTATCCAGCAATTTGTAGGAGACCAGATCCCTGAAGCCGAATTAAAAGATATTCTTAATGATGTTTTAAGTTTTGATTTTCCTGTGGTAGAGATCGAAGATAATATTGGCACCCTTGAGTTGTTTCATGGACCCACAATGGCATTTAAAGATGTTGGCGCTCGTTTTATGGCCCGCTGCCTGGGATATTTCAACAAAAATAATGACAATCAAGTAACGGTATTGGTTGCGACATCCGGAGATACCGGGGGTGCTGTAGCCAATGGCTTTTTAGGTGTTAAAGGTGTTGATGTGGTTATTCTTTATCCCTCTGGTAAAGTGAGTAACATACAGGAAAAACAACTTACAACCCTGGGACAAAATATAGTTGCATTAGAAATTGATGGGGTGTTTGATGATTGCCAAGATATGGTGAAAACTGCTTTTTTGGATAGCGATATTACTGAATACAGACAATTAACATCAGCCAATTCTATCAATGTCGCCAGGTGGCTTCCACAATTATTTTACTTTTTGTTTGCTTACAAGCAGGTGAAAAATAAAAGAAAAGATATTGTTTTTTCTGTACCTAGTGGTAATTTCGGGAACATTTGTGCAGGTATTGTAGCTCACAAATTGGGATTGCCAGTAAAACAGTTTGTTGCATCTACAAATATTAATGATACTGTAGTTCGATATTTAGAAACTTCAGAATACACTCCAAAACCTTCAAAAGCTACTATCTCTAACGCCATGGACGTTGGTAATCCGAGTAATTTTATTCGGATACAACAACTTTTCGAAAATGATTTTAAACAATTAAAGCACTCTTTTTCTGCCTTTAGTTTTGATGATATAGAAACTAAAGAAGCTATGAAAAGAATCTTTGATAACACAGGGTATATAACCGATCCACATGGAGCAGTAGGATATTTAGGGTTAAAAAAACAAGGCCTAAATGGAAATGATTATGGTATTTTTTTAGAAACTGCACATCCTGTAAAGTTTTTAGATGTTGTAGAAGAAACCTTAAACACAACTATTGAAATACCTTCACGAATAGAAAAAGTAATGAATAAAGAAAAGAAAAGCTATTCAATTAATACCTATAATGAATTAAAGCAGTTCTTGTTAAAAAAATAAGAACTGCTTTAAACTGAATACATTTTCTACGTAAAAATACGTGGTTACTCTTTAGCCATTGCCTTCATTACATTATATACAATGCTGGTCGTCGAGGCTAGATATTTAAAATTAACTGTAGTATATTTATCAGAACTTTGTTTCACAAATGGAGAATTATCAGCATTTTTAAGTTCTGCCGTAAGTGTTACTGTATCATATCCAAAGTTAGAAAAGAATCTACTTTCTGGAGTAGCTACCGTTCTCTTGTAAATCGGTACAGGAGACTCAATACGATATAGAGACTCTAAACTTAGGTTAGATGCCAACATTTCTATTGCTCTATCCTCATCGTTATCCCATCCCATATAATCAGATCTATGCATAGAATGTACATTATAACCTTCAGTTTGCAGCATTTTTGTAAACATTCTGGTACCGATCATATTACTTTTCCAATGGTCAAAAAACACCACCATAAAGTTTTTATTTCGTTCCTCTAATTGAGCTAATTTCATTGCCACATAATATGCTATTGCTATACCTGTAGCATTATGTATTGCACCTGGGCTATTTTCTACGGTATCATAGTGCGCGCAAATAATAACGTACTCATCACTACCATTTGTAGCGGGAATTTTTGCATAAACATTAGAACCCTGAAACTGCTCTCCTTGCTTATTCTTTACATTATAATCGTTCCTTTCAGGTTTAAGACCCATATCTTTTAAGGAGTTTGATAAAAAATCAGCAGTAATTTTTCTTTCAGAAGCACTTGATCTGCTGCTTAACTTTTTCTTTCCCTTAATAGGTTCATGGCCGGTTAACTTACCTACGATACCTCGTTGGATGTTAATAATCTCGGCTTCAATTCGTTCTTCTTCCGTCTGAGCTGGGGCTAGCTGGATGGTAAAAACAAATACGAATAGTAAAAATGTTCTATAATAATTCATTTTGTAGGTTTTGTATTCCATTAAATTTAACACAAATTTAGGCAAATAAAATAATAATCCAATTTATTACTTTTATTCCTAAAATAACACATCGAATATGAATTTTCCAAAAACCGTGCCCTTTTTTTTTATTTTACTACTTTTTTCACAATGTAAAAAGCAAAATTCGCAACAAAACCTTTTAGCAGCCAACGAAAACTGGCGATCAGAAATTATTGATTTCCCTTTAGAATTTGCTCCTTCACTAGAATATTCTGGTACAGAATATATACGTTTTTCTCCCGGGTGGGGAAAAGAAAATGCAGTCGATTATTTTTCTTATGTATTTTTATGGGTGCTGAACCAAGATCCCAAATTATCATCAAAAAAGTTAGAATCCGACATGGAACACTACTTTGATGGTTTGGCAAGCATTGTTTCTAAAGAAGATTTGAAGCTAAATATTGACATAATAAAGTCCAAAGCCTTCTTTGAAAAGGTCAACGATTCTGTATATGCAGGAAAAATACTGACGTATGACCCTTTTACAACAAAAAAAGACATTTCTCTAAATGCTATTGTTACGTATAGATTTTGCAAATCAGAAAAGAATCATTTAGTATTATTTAACATATCCCCTCAGACTCCTGAACATCAACTATGGAAAAAAATGCAAAAGATAACCGTTGATCTTGAATGTGATTAATTTTTTATCCTTCAAACCTTAAATTTATTTTTATTTTTTCTTGATTTTATCATAAAAAACGTAAATTTTTACATCCTAAAAATCCTCTATAATGAATGTTTGTTTTTTAATGTATCCTTGGGAAGAAATCAATCCGGAAAAAGACACGTCACTAACTTTGATTCATGAATGTACTAAACGTGGACATGGTGTTGCTTTGGCTACCCCCTCTAACCTTACGATAAGGGATAGTGTCACCTTCTCTTTTTGTAAAGTTATTAATCGTGCAGAGAAAATTTCTTCATCTTTAAAATCATTTTATGCAAAATCAACGTTTAGAGACGAAATGTTGCCATTAGCAGGGTTTGATGTTATTATTTTGCGTAGCAACCCGCCATTAGATATGATTATGCTTAATTTTTTGGACTCTGTAAAGGATGACGTATTTATTATGAATGATATAGATGGTATACGTAGATCAAATAACAAACTTTATACGGCTGCTTTTGATGATATTGAAACCCATTTTATACCTAAAACGCACGTTACTAAAAACAAAGACTATCTGATCAAAATGATAAAAGAAGCCCCTAGTGATAAAATGATCTTAAAACCACTTAATGGTTTTGGAGGTTCTGGGGTAATCTTAATAGAGAAAAGAGCCATGAGCAGCATTCGCTCACTTCTGGATTTTTATATTGATAATAAAGATGGGTCTACAAATTATGTAATACTTCAGGATTATATAGAAGGAGCAGATCAGGGTGACGTTAGAATATTGATTCTTAACGGAAAACCTATCGGTGCGATGCGCCGAATTCCGGGAGAAGATGATCATAGATCTAATGTTACTGCAGGAGGATCTGTTGTTAAACATTCGTTGACTAAACAAGAAAAAGAATTATGTCGAAAAATAGGGCCTAAACTAGTTAAAGACGGTCTTTATTTTGTTGGTATTGATGTTATTAACGGGATGTTGGTTGAAGTTAATGTAATGAGTCCGGGTGGCATTACCTATATTAATAAAAAATACAAAGTAAAGTTACAAGAGAAGGTTATTGATTTTATCGAAGACAAAGTAGTACAACGTGTCAATAGATTTGACAGAAAAGCCAAACTACGAAAAACTGTGGATGATGCTTAGGCTTTCTATTAAAGAAATTATTGCAAAAATAAATGCTGAAGAACTCTTCTATGCTGTAGCAGACGATTATTCTTTTACATTAAAAATAGATGCTTACACACATTATATTTGTGGTGCCATACACGATGGTCATCAATTTCGTAGAGAGCTATGGAATAATTGCCTGCATACTGAATACGAACGTTGGTACGAAGAAGATCCTGCTACTAAACAAATGATTCAACATCATTCTATCGTTATCGCAGGTTGTGATTCTCGTTTCGAATACGACCTTAACAGAGCTCCTGACGCTGCGGTATATGAAGACGCCTGGGGCAAAGAATTATGGAAAAAGCCATTAAAAACCGAAGTTAAAGATCGTTCTTTAGAAAAACATTATAATTTTTATAAAGTTGTTCACGCACTTATTGCCAAAATAGAATCCAAATATGGAGCAGCAATTGTTTACGACATACATTCATACAATTGGAGACGATGGGATCGTAGCGTACCCGTGATTAATTTGGGTACCACCAATATTGATAACAAAAAATATTCTTCGTTTGTCGATTCATGGTCTACTACCTTATCACAAATTCGATTACCACATAACATTGAAACAACATCGGGTATTAACGACACTTTTTATGGTCATGGTTATTTCTTAAAATATATTACCAAAAATTTTAAAAATACGTTAGTTCTGGCTACAGAGTTTTCAAAAATTTATTGTCACGAACTTGATTATATTATATATCCGGAAATTGTACAGGCAATTGAAACCGGCCTTCAAACGAAACTGCCTCTTCATGCGCAAGAATTTTATAATCACTTCATTAAATGAGAACCAAAGCATTTGTTAATTTCCGTTTTTTACAGTTAGTTTGTGTTTCTCAAAGGACAGAAATAATCAAATAGAGAAAAATGATTGAAGATGTTGTAGAAACGTATAGTGATCTTTTTGAAATAGATCAAAACCTTGATAGATTGGTTAAGAATATAGAACTTCTTAATTTTCTTAATCCTTTAAATATTCAACAGGAAAAAAAGAGTTTTTTTGCCTGCAAATACAGAAAAAACCCCGTATTTAACTACAGGAAAATTAAATTCAACCCTTATAAAATGCAACGGTTGTTTTTTAGTCAACGATTAGAACGTATCGAAGATGATCAAATAAGAAAATTATACCAAGATATAATTTATGAATATTCTGGTTTGATACACTGTATAGAAACTATAGGATCTGGAAAAAGTTTTTATTACAATTCTTTAAAAGTATTTGGAACACCTAAAGAACGTGATGTAGAAAATGCTCGTTTTATTCTTCACTTTGATGATGAGCAATCTACTGAAGATGTAATAAAAAAAATCTCTGCAAATGAAGCAGAAGTATATTTCGAAGATTTTGCAAAACGATATACCTTCGATTTGAACATAAAACAATCTACTCATATTTCGGCAGCAGCTATGGTACTCAATGCTTCTGAAACATTAGTCCTGAAAAAAAATCATACGTTTAGTGATAATGATTTAAAAGTACTGGCAAATCATGAAATTGGGGTACATTTGGTGACTACTTTTAATGGGAAAAGTCAACCTTTAAAGATTTTTTCTAATGGTTTTGTAAATAATACCGAGACTCAGGAAGGATTGGCAGTTTTTAGTGAATATATGGCGGGCTGTCTTACTTTAAAACGGATGAAAGAATTAGCGTATCGAGTAATTGCCGTAGATAGTTTAATTAAAGGGTATGATTTTGCAGCTACTTTTGATCTATTATATAGTCAATATAAGCTAGATAGAGATGCAGCCTGGCAAATTACTTTAAGAGTACACCGGGGCGGTGGATTTACTAAAGATTATTTATACTTAACCGGGCTAAAAAAAATATATGATTTTTATTATTCTAAACAAGATATAAATCCTCTGTTAACCGGCAAAGTTACCCTTGAAAATAAAGACAGTATTATAAGGTTACAACAACTAGGATTGGCCAATAGAAGTATGCACATTACAGATTCTTTTAAACTAAATCTAAATACGAATAAGAAACTCGACTTTATTTTAAGAAATTTGAAATAGCTGCAGCTTATAATTTCTTAAATTTTTGAGCACAAGCTTCAATACATATAAGAGTAAGAATAAGTTCTGTACCCGTCTTTTCAAAGAAAATTGTAATGACATCATCTTCGCAACCAATAGTTAACGTTTTATTTTCTAAAGAAAAAGTACCAGAACTAGTATCATCAGATGGTGTAAACACATTACATAATGAGCCATTTGCAGACGTTACTGTACCGTTATCAAAAAATTCTAATGTGAAGTCACTATCGATGAGTTGAAACGTACCACTACCGTCTCCCGGATCTACCAATTGTTCAACAAGTAACCATTTACCAACAATATCTGCACTTATATTAAGCGCATCATCATCATCAGAACACGATCCTAATATCATAAAGCTTAAAAAAATGAATACTATACCTCTCATGATTATCTTTTTATTCTTAGATCTCGTTTTTTTGAAATGGTTGCTTCTACTAAATATCCTAATAAAATAATAAGTGTCGTAAACTAATATTTTATCAAGATTATAACAAAAAAGCATTGTATAGCTAATCAAAGTTTTTTACTTTCGGCGTCAATTTCTAATCATTCCTACAATGAAAAACACAGCACTAACCCAAACTCATATTGCTCTAGGAGCTAAAATAGTACCTTTCGCAGGTTTTAATATGCCTGTATCCTACGAGGGTGTAAATATTGAGCACGAAACTGTTCGTAATGGAGTTGGTGTTTTTGATGTTTCACATATGGGAGAGTTTTTAATCACAGGTCCAAATGCCTTAGATTTAATTCAAAAAATTACTTCTAATGATGCGTCTAAGTTAGTGAATGGAAAAGCACAATACAGCTGTTTACCAAATGATAAAGGGGGTATTGTAGATGACTTAATCGTTTATAAAATTGAAGACGAAAAATACCTAATGGTCGTAAACGCCTCAAATATTGAAAAAGATTGGCAATGGATCAATAGTCACAATACCATGAATGCCGAAATGCGTGACTTATCTGATGCATATTCTT
Organism: uncultured Aquimarina sp.; assembly: GCA_947497175.1. Classification (GTDB taxonomy): domain Bacteria; phylum Bacteroidota; class Bacteroidia; order Flavobacteriales; family Flavobacteriaceae; genus Aquimarina. The sequence continues at coordinate 240,847 of CANMFM010000007.1, forward strand.
TATTAGCAATCCAGGGCCCAAAAGCTATTGCGGCAATGCAATCGTTAACTTCTGTTGATTTAGAAAAATTGAAATTTTACACTTTTGAAATAGCTGACTTTGCTGGGATAGAACATGTTATCATTTCTGCTACTGGATATACGGGAAGTGGCGGTTTCGAAATTTACTGTAAAAACTCTGAGGCGCAACAAATATGGGATAAGGTTTTTGAGGCTGGAGCTGATTTTGGTATCAAACCAATAGGACTGGCAGCAAGAGATACCTTACGATTAGAAATGGGATATTGCCTATACGGTAATGATATTAATGAAACAACCTCTCCTATCGAAGCTGGATTAGGATGGATTACTAAATTTTCTAAAGATTTTATCAATGCAGATGCTTTAGCCAAAGAAAAAGAACGGGGAGCAGAGCGTAAGTTAGTTGGTTTTGAGCTTGATGAGCGTGGTATTCCTCGTCATGATTACGATATTGTTGATGGTAATGGTAATACTATTGGTATAGTAACCTCGGGTACTATGTCTCCTTCTCTAGGAAAAGGCATAGGACTAGGTTATGTACCTTCTGTTTTTGCAACACCAGGAAGCAAAATTTATATTCAGGTTCGAAAAAAAGCAATTCCGGCAACAGTAATAAAGTTACCTTTTTATAAAGGATAACCTTACAATAAACATTACAATTCTTAAGTTTCAAAGTTACATCTGTAATTTTTGAAACTTAGTTTTTTTATACGTTATCATATTTGAAAAAAATTCTCATCATAGGAGCCAGTGGTTTTATAGGAAACGCTCTTTATAAAGAGCTCAACTCCTATTTTGATACCTATGGTACATATCACACTGATAATACGTTTTTTGACAAAAATCAAAAGTTTTTTCAGTATGATATGGAGACCGAAGATATTGCAATCTTACTAGATAATCTTAAACCTACCATTATTATTGCCGCTTTAAGAGGCAATTTCAATTCGCAGTTAGATGCACATCAACGTATGATAAATTGGATTAAAAATCATAAATGTAGGCTTTTATTTATCTCTAGTGCCAATGTATTTGATTCGTTTAGCAATTACCCATCGTATGAATATGATAAAACCCTTAGCGACAGTGTTTTTGGGAGATTTAAAATCAAAATAGAGAATGCATTAATGCGATTGCCCACGCACAAATATGTTATAGCTAGAGTGCCTATGATTTTTGGGGCTGCAAGCCCAAGGGTACAAGAACTTAAAACACTTCATGATCTCAAAGCGCCGGTAGAAGTATTTCCAAATGTAATTATAAACGCTACTACGATATTAAAATTCACACAACAGATACATTATATTATAAATCGCAGTAAAAAAGGAGTTTTTCATTTGGGAAGCACCGATCTAATTTATCATTTTGACCTTATCAAAGAGATCTATGACATGCTACAGTTAGAAGATCCTATTTTTAAACAAGTATACGACTCTAATAATGATCGCTACCTGGCTGTGTTACCCAGAGATAATAAACTGCCCAAAAATCTTCAAATCACAACACAACAAGTGATTGATTCGGTAATGATAAAATGATTCTTAAGGAACTCATAATTGAGTATTTGTTATTCATAATTCATAGTATCTTTACAATATGATTGAAGAAGGAAAAAAAATCATCCTATTTGACGGTGTCTGTAACTTATGTAATGACTCGATTAATTTTGTGATAAAACGGGATAAAAAAGACATTTTTAGATATGCTTCTTTACAGAGTGAAATTGGTCAACGACTACTTAAAGAAAGAGACATAGATATTTCAAAAATAGACTCTATACTTTTGATAGACCCCTCTGTTGCCTATTATTATAAATCAACAGCTGCTTTGCAAATTGCAAAACAGCTGTCTGGTATATACCCTTTACTTTCTGCTTTTTTTATTTTTCCGAGATTTTTTAGAGATTGGATTTATGACATTATTGCTAAAAACAGGTACAAATGGTTTGGCAAAAAAGATGCGTGTATGATTCCGACACCAGAACTTAGAGCCCTTTTTATTGATCAAAATACGTGATCAACGTAAACTAACTCCCAGTCTGTCTATTTATTGTGATATCGATTGAGAATTAATAGTTGCATCCTGTACTTTCATAGTGATACGTTCCTTCTGTATTTTATTCATATTATCAATATGTACAAAAATCAAACAAAACATTGTAAAACAGATTAATGCAATAGGTAGTAAAAATTGTTTCATACCGTTATACTTTCTAGATTTAATTTGATTTGGAGCAAAAAAACCTTATTCATATTACGGTTTAAAAGTAATCATATAAGCTAATTGCATCCAATACCCTTCTATAATTCGTAACAAACCAATTAGAATTCGTTAGATTATTTTAAGAAAAGAATTAAAACAACCTAAATCATCTCATCTTGAACTCAGATTTAGATAAATACACAATTGAATCCTTTCTTATTCTTCATTTAGTTATTACAATATCATCTTTAAGACTAGATTGATTTGATTTGCTCTCTATAGATACATCGATTTGATGTTTTTTTCTCAATTCATCAGATTGAGATTCTAACTTATTTACATTATCTATATGTACAATACTAAGACATATAACAGCAAATGAAATAAGAGATATGGGTAGGATGAACTGTTTCATTTTAAGCGAGTATTAATTTGTGTGGTATAGTGATGTAACAAAAGTATGTATTAGAACAATGCTATGTAAGGGGAGTTTACCTATAAATGGAAAGGGGGTTTTCCCCCTATTAGGTAAGTTAAACTAAAATGCTACCTCAGTTGCTCAACCAAAACACTGCTATACTTTAAAATGGAACCTCACGGATAGTAAAACTCCCTTGAGGTTGTATATTCTTCAATTTTGATCCTACCTAACGTGTAAATTCATATAGGAAGCCATCTCTAAATTGTTCATCAATAGTAAATTTAGTGTTGATAATATTCAAATTACCAATACTAACTTCATTAACAATCAATTCTTGAACACCATTTGTTATTTGTATCGAGTAATTATAAGTTCCGGTAGATAGACTATCTTCTAAATTATTGTCTGTATTATTATTAACAACATCTATAGTTTTAGAAGTTTCATCAAAATTCCAAACAATAGTTCCTGCCTCAAAAATATGATCCACACCTAAAAAACCTCCAGTCACAGCAATAAGATTCCATTCCCCTTCTATTCCCAACGAATTTGGGTCAGGAACATCAACAGTTATCTCATTATCATCATTCTTACAGCTAAAAAGTGATAAAAAAAATAATATTCCGATTACATATTTCATCTTCAATTTCTTTTAAGCTAATAGACTTATAACTATTGATGAAGTACTTTTAGTGTATGTATTGCAAAATTAATAGTTACATTGTGCTTACGACAATGCTTTTGCGATATGCTCAATTTCTGCAAGCAGAGCCAAAAGATCTGATTCTTGAGTCAGTGGATTCATGAATGTGGTTCTAAGATAAAGTTCACCACCTATACGTGTTTGCACAATATAAAATGTGCCAGAAGTGATTAGTTTTTCTCTAATTTCTCCATTTACCGCGTTAGTGTCTAATGCAACTACACCCCTATATCTGAAATTAACAATATTAGCTTCGGGCATTATGGCCAATTCAAAATTAGGTCTTTCTTTTATAAGTTTTGCAAACGTTGAAGCTAGGTCATATAAATACTCAATATTTTGTTTAAAGACTTTTTCGCCGAAACTCTTAAGGATAGCATATATTTTTATAGACATCATCAATTTGGTGCATTCAAAAGTTCGTTTCCCTGAATTATACCATTCCTTGGTTTGTTGCGAATCCCATAAATACTGTGCTTTTTGTTCAAAAGTTTGATAGGCATCTTCGGCTTTTTTAAAAATCAATCCCGTATTCAATGCCGGAGTCATTAACATCTTATGAAAATCAATGACCACAGAATCCGCTCTAGAGATACCATCTACTAGATGTTTATACTTTTCAGAAAAAACCACTGCAGCGCCATGAGCACCATCCACATGAAACCAAAGATTATGTTCTTCTGCAAAATCTGCCAGGAAATTCAAATCATCATACGATCCGGTAGCCGTAGAACAGGCACAACCAACCACCGCAATAACATGTAGGCCTTCTGATATCGCTTTATTATAATAACTTTCTAATACACTAGTATTTATTTTGTACTGATCATCTACCGGTATTTTAATGATACCTTCACTACCCAGGCCAAGGATTCTCGCCGCCCGATCAATACAATAATGCGCTTCTTCAGAAACCAATACTGCGAGCTTCTCCTGATGCCCCTGTTCCCAGACAGACGAAGGTGCTTTTGCTTTGCGAGCAGCTAACAAGGCCGTAAGATTAGCTAACGTTCCACCAGAGGTAAGAAACCCAGAGGCATCCCCTATGGAGTACCCTATTTTTTTGGCTACATCATCTGTGACTACTTTTTCTATTGCGTTTGCAGCCATTCCCATTTCATAGACCCCGGTTCCATTACTCAATACATCAGATATTAAACCGGCTAATCCTGATACCAAAGCCGGAACAGCCACCTGGTGCCCCATATACCTTGGATGATGAACATTGATAGAATGTTCAAGAATATATTGAAAAACATCTTTAATATCCGAATCTGATGAAAAGTCCTGTTGCCAAAATGATAGTTCATCTTCTGGATCCCGATAAGACAGAACCGGATAATTTATATCTGTTTGAGTTTTTTCCAGATGATCTGCAAGCATATCGACAACAAAATGCCCCAATTCTCTAAAATCTGAAGGATCAGAGGCTTTTTCTAGTGCACTCGATTTTGGCATTTTATTTTGCATCTTTATATTCTTGATCAATGATTTCCTGATAAACCACTTGGTCTAGATACCTTTGACCTGCATAGGCATACTATTATTTGATGTCGTCATAATGATCATCCCATTCTTTTACTTTAGGATCTCCAAGTTTTCCCACTGATTTTGCAACGATCATAGATACGGTAGCATCTCCGGTAACATTAATAGTCGTTCTCAACATGTCCAGAGGTCTGTCAACAGCAAAGATTAACGCCAAACCAATCGGCAATTTATCTGAAGGAAAGCCTATAGCTTCAAGAACGATCACAAGCATCACCATTCCTGCTCCAGGAACCGCTGCAGAACCGATAGATGCCAATAATGCGGTTAATACTATCGTAATCTGATTACTGAAGGTTAGCCCTTCTGGCCATAACACTTGCATAATAAATACAGATGCCACTGCTTGATATAAACTAGTCCCGTCCATGTTTATAGTTGCTCCTACCGGTAATACAAAACTTGACACCTCTTTATCCACACCAATATGCTCTTCAACTCTTTCCATGGTTACAGGAAGTGTAGCTGCACTAGAACTTGTAGAAAAAGCCAATAATTGAGCCGGGCTAATTTGTTTTAAAAACCAAAGTGGTGATTTTTTAGTAATTACTGCAACCAGTAAACAATAAAAAACAATCATTAATAGCAAACCAAAAACTACTACACCTGCATATTTTAAAAGTGCAAGTAAAATATCGGGATCATCAGAAGTAACCACAACATTTGCCAATAGCGCAAAAACGGCATATGGCGCAGTAAGCATAATAAGATCTACCATCTTTAGTACAACTTCATTTAGGCTATCAAAAAAGTTTTTCAAAGGCTCTGACTGCTCAGGTTTTACCAATAACATGCTAATTCCCAGAAAAATAGCAAAAAATATCACCTGAAGCATCAGCTTATTATTACTCATGGCAGCCACTGCATTTTGAGGTACCATATCCACAACAAATTGTAGTGGGCCACTTTCTTTTTGTCTTCCGGCCTCTGCAATACGCTCTGATATTTTTGAACTACTTGCATACTCAGAGGTCAACTTCTCAATGGTTTCAGGAGTAATTCCTTCTCCTGGTTTGGCAATATTTACGATCAATAATCCGATAGTTATGGCTATAACGGTTGTAATGATATAAATAAGTATTGTTCTTCCTCCAATGGTTTTAAACTTAGAGATATCTTTTAGATCAGAAATACCTTTTATTAGAGAGGCCAGAATTAGTGGTACTGCTATTAATTTCAATAGATTAACAAAAATAGTCCCCAATGGTGCAATCCAATCTCCTGTAAATCCTTTTCCCCATGAAAGGAACGTCATAATAAATCCAAACAATATACCCGCTACCATTCCGATAACGATTTGCCAGTGCAGTGCAATTTTTTTCATGCGAATTTTTTAATAATTAAGCCAAACAGCGTCGAAGATATAAATTAAAAACAAAAAAAGTACATAGAAATTCTGTTTTACTTAGGATTCGATACGATGAAAATCAAAATTAGAGACGTGTTCTCTTTACGTCATCGTATGTTTTTCTAATCATATTTACTTTCTGTAATAGAAAGAAAGTAAATATGATTATTTTTTAACTGTTCGATTCATCAACCAATAGTCAACAAGAACTAATGCTGCCATAGCTTCAACAATAGGAACGGCTCTGGGCACCACGCAAGGGTCGTGTCTTCCTTTACCTTGCATGTTAACCATATTGCCATCTTTATCAATGGTTTCTTGATCTTGCATGATGGTAGCCACAGGTTTAAAAGCTACATTGAAGTAAATATCCATCCCGTTAGAAATACCTCCTTGTATTCCTCCGGATAAATTCGTTTTTGTACTTCCGTCGGGATTAAAAAGATCATTATGTTGACTTCCTTTTAATTCTGCTCCTGCAAAACCACTTCCGTATTCAAAACCTTTTACAGCATTTATAGAAAGCATGGCCTTACCTAATTCTGCATGAAGCTTATCAAAAACCGGTTCTCCTAAGCCAACAGGCACACCAGAAATGGCACAACTTACCACGCCTCCTACAGTATCACCTTCTTTTCTAATTTGTTTGATATATTGTTCCATGTTGGCTGCCATCTCAGGATCAGGACAACGTACTATATTGGTTTCGGTAAGTTTAAAATCCAATTCTGTATATGGTTTGTCTAACTTTACGGATCCTACCCCACTAACATATGCGTTTATTTTAAGTTCGGGCAATATTTGTTTAGCGATGGCACCCGCCACTACTCTACTTGCTGTTTCTCTGGCAGAAGAACGCCCGCCACCTCGATAATCCCGTACGCCATACTTTTGATCATACGTATAATCGGCATGTGATGGCCTATAAGAGTCTTTTATATGAGAATAATCTTTGGATTTTTGGTTTGCATTTTTAATTACAAAACCGATTGGTGTACCTGTAGTAACACCTTCAAAAATTCCAGAATAAAACGCTACTGTATCAGGTTCTTTACGCTGAGTCACAATAGCCGATTGACCTGGTTTTCTGCGATCAAGCTCTGCTTGTATAGCTTTTACATCTATGGTTACCCCTGCAGGGCATCCATCAATGACCCCACCGATGGCTACACCATGCGATTCTCCGAAAGTTGTAAGCTTAAATAAATTTCCAAATGTATTTCCTGCCATGAATGCAAATTTTAAGACAAATGTAATTTTTAATCTTTAAAATCGAGGTAGTAATATAATATAAAAAAGATGCTTTCAATTACAAAAATTGAATCAGTTATACATTTTGAAGGATTTTTTTGAATATTGAATAGTTTACGTGATTATGCGGGATCGAGAAGTTATTGGTTAATACAAAATTAATATATAGATGGATTCATAATGAATAGATAACTATATGCTTATACTAACATAATTCAATACAGATCTTTCTGCTTTTACTTTGTAGTATCATTGACTTTTATGTATGAAAAAACGTACTGTTGATCTTGTTGTGGTTTCTGATGTTCACCTCGGAACTTATGGCTGCCATGCCAAAGAACTACTCAATTATTTAAATAGTATTAAACCCAAAACACTTATTTTAAATGGAGATATTGTTGATATTTGGCAATTTAGAAAACGATATTTTCCTAAATCTCATTTAAAAGTAATAAAAAAGATTATTTCTTTTGCATCTAAAGGCACTGAAGTCATATATATAACCGGAAATCATGATGAAATGCTTCGCAAGTTTAGTGATACACAAATTGGTGATTTTAAACTGGTTGATAAACTTGTACTCGAACTAGATGGTAAAAAAGCATGGTTTTTTCATGGAGATGTTTTTGATGCTTCTATACAGAATGCCAAATGGCTTGCAAAATTAGGGGGTTGGGGATATGACATGCTCATTCTTTTAAATCAGTTTATCAATTGGTTTTTGGTACGTATGGGTAGAGAGAAATTTTCTCTTTCTAAAAAAATAAAGAACAGTGTAAAAAAGGCGGTGAAATACATTAGTAATTTTGAAGCCGTAGCAGCAGAGTTAGCAGTGAATAACAAATATGACTATGTAATTTGTGGTCATATTCATCAACCACAAATGAGAGAATATGTCAATAAAAATGGTACCTGCCTGTATCTAAATTCTGGAGACTGGATAGAAAACCTAACTTCGTTAGAGTATCATGATCAGCGATGGCAAATGGTTCATTATGAAAATAAGCTATATGAAGTTTTTGAGGAAAAGCCTGAAGAAACTGAAGAGTTGATCATCAGCCCAGAAACCTTAATATCCCATATCAATATAGCAAAACAAATACAACGTTAATCCACCAAAGCATGCCTCAAAATTGTAACCGGATGTACCGCTTCTTTTTGTGTTCCATCCATTATTTGATGCCTGCAACTTGTTCCTACAGCAGCGATAATTGTATTTTCCGGAGCTTTCCTTACCGCAGGAAAGAGTGTTTGTTCTCCTACCTGCATGCTAATCTCATAATGTTCTTTTTCATACCCAAAAGAGCCTGCCATACCACAACATCCCGAAGGGATGATGGTTACTTTAAAGTTTTCGGGCAGATTTAATAGTGCAAATGTACTGTGGATGTTTGACAGTGCTTTTTGATGGCAATGACCGTGTAACTTGATTGTTTTTGCTTTGGTTATAAAACTTTTAGAATGTATATTTCCTGTAGCTATTTCTGATGCTAAAAATTCATCAATCAGAACTGTATTTTCTGAAACGGATTTTGCTTTTTGTTTATCATCGGCTAATCGCAAGTATTCATCTTTAAATGTTAATATTGCTGATGGTTCTATACCTATAAGTGGCGTTTCTTTTGAAACCAAGTCTGAAAAAATCTCTACATTATGATTTGCCAATTTTTTGGCTTGTTTTAGTAATCCCTTTGAAATAAATGTACGTCCGCTTTCTTTATGATCAACAATAGTCACCTTATAATTTAATCTGGTGAGCAGTAGGATAGCATCCACACCTATATTCGTGTCTAAATGATTTGTAAATTCATCAACAAAGAGATATACTGTTTTGATCGGACTCTGCGGTTGTATCTTTTTTAAATTCTTTTTACACCACTTCCGTAAAGACTGTCTACTTAATACGGGTAATTGGCGTTGTTTTGCTATCCCAAAAACAGATTTCATTATTCCTGAAGTAATTCTATTTTTAAAAATGAAATTAGTAATTGCAGGTGTTATACTCCCCAATTCATTGAGTCGATTAGTATATGCAAAAAGTTTTGTTCTTAACGAAATTCCGTGCTCTTTTTGATATTGATACTCAAATTCTGCTTTTAGCGTAGCCACATCTACATTAGACGGACACTCGCTAGAGCACCCTTTACAACTTAAGCACAAATCGAAAACTTCTTTTAATTCTTTGCTGTCAAATCGATTTGTTTTTTCGCTGTTTGTTAAAAATTCGCGTAGCGCATTAGCCCTGCCTCGGGTGGTATCCTTTTCATTTTTTGTAGCTCTGTAACTAGGGCACATCGTTCCTCCTGCGGCTACCGATTTACGACAATCTCCGCTACCGTTGCATTTTTCTGTAGCCCTTAGAATTCCTAAAGAATCAGAAAAATCTAACAGCGTATTGATCTCGGGTTCGTTTCGATCTATTTCGTAACGTAGTTTTTCATCCATAGGATAAGCATCTACAATTTTCCCGGGATTAAAAATACCCTGAGGATCAAATATCCTCTTTACCTTTTTTATAATTTGAAAGTTTTCTTCGCCTATCATAAATGGTATGTATGGTGCTCTTACAATACCATCTCCATGCTCGCCACTCATAGATCCGTTATATTTTTTAACCAGCGTAGCCACATCATCAGTTATTTTTTTAAAAAGAATAACATCTTCACTTTTTTTGAGATCTAAAATAGGTCTTAAATGTAACTCTCCTGCTCCTGCATGCGCATAATAGACAGCTTGCTGATCATATGATTTCATAATGGTGGTAAACTCGGATATATAATCTGCCAAGTCTGAAATTGCAACCGCAGTATCTTCAATACATGCCACTGCCTTTTTATCCCCTACAATATTTCCCAACAGTCCTAACCCCGCTTTACGAAGTTCTAACGCCTGATCTATTTGTTTTCCTTTTAAAATTGTATTTGAATAGCTCAATCCAGCATCATCTAATGTTTTGAGCAATAACTGCATTTGACTTTCAAGATCTTCTGTATCAGGAGCCCGTAATTCTAACATTAAAATTGCTTCTGGGTCATCTTTAATGAAAAACCGATTTTTTTGTTGTTCAATGTTATTTTTTGTACAATCTAAAATGGTCTTATCCATCATCTCGCAGGTAAATAATGAATGTTGCATTACAGATTCTACAGCATTCATGCAGTCTTCAATGGTTGAAAAATGCGCTGCAATCATAACAGATTCTTCTGGGGGCAGATCATCCAGGCGCAAAGTGATTTGTGTGGTAAATGCTAATGTGCCTTCGCTACCTACTAACAATTTACACATATTAAATGCCTCTGAGGTATCCGAAAACACGTTCGAATTGATAAGTTCATCTATGGCATATCCCGTATTACGACGATGAATTTCAGGTTTCGGAAAATTATCTTTAATCTGCTGTTGTGTGGTTTCTGAAAAAAGTTCTTTATAAACGTCCTGATATATTTTCCCTTCTAGGGTATTTAGTGCTCTCTTAGTATTAAATTCTTCTTTAGATACTTCTGCGAAAACAGCTTCGGTACCATCAGACAAAACAGTTTTTAATTCTACTACTTTATCTCTTGTGACCCCATATTGAATAGAGGTTGTACCGCTACTGTTATTACCGACCATACCCCCAATCATACATCGATTTGAAGTTGAAGTATTAGGCCCAAAAAAAAGCTTATAAGGTTTTAAAAATCGATTAAGATCATCGCGTATGACACCTGGTTGGACCGTAACTGTTTTGTTTTTTTGATCTATAGATAGGATTTGTGTAAAATATGTTGAAAGATCAACAATAATACCTTCGCCGACACATTGACCCGCAAGCGATGTTCCTGCTGTTCTGGGAATAAGACCAATATGATAATGTGTAGCAAAAGCAATTAACTTTTTTAAATCTGCTACAGTTTTAGGGAAGGCTACAGCCATCGGAATTCTACGATATACAGATGCATCTGTAGCATAAAGTGCTTTAGAAAGCGAATCGTATTGTAATTCTCCTTCTAATTGCTGCTCTAAAGATGTTAATGCACTATTATACGTCATATCTAGTTTTCTTTGCTAAAGAATTCAGAGAAACTGGTCTTTTAAAATTGGTATCAAAACAAATAAAACTGTCTGTACCGGCAACCCCGTCAATATGATGCACCTGCTCATATAAAACTCTTTTAAGGTGGTGATTGTCTATTGCAAAAATAAGAATGAAAATCGCATAATGACCAGAAACATAATTACATTCTAATATTTCAGGAATTTTTTTTAATCCTTCGACTACCTGCTCAGCATATCTGGCTTCTCTTAAGCGGATTCCCACATAAGATTTCGTTCTAAAACCCAATTGTTTTTCATCGACCACAAATTCGGCTTTTTTTATTACCCCTTTCTGTTTTAACTTTTTAATTCTTTGGTGAACCAAAGAGTTAGAGATTTTTAGATCATCAGCTATTTGAGAGAATGGTTTTCTTGCATCTTCACGAATCTGCAATAGAATTTGTTGGTCTACATAATCAAAATGGTTCATAACATTCAAAAAATTAAATAGGTCATGGTCAATATGGCAATGAAAATTTTAAATAATACCAAATTGACATATAAACTGTCAAAAATATAGCAAAACTAATTAAAATCAATCAAATAAAAATCAAAAATAATATTTTTGTATCAAATAAAAACATAACAAAATGAGCCCTACTTATTTTTTTGATGAATTATGGAAACAATACGTTGCCAAAACACCATCTGCGGAAAAAATCAGATCTATTCTAGAAGCTGAAGGAAACATAGTTTACAACGATCATATTGCGATTCGTACTTTTAATGATCCAAGAGTAGATATTGATGTTCTAGCCAAACCATTTATAGCAATGGGGTATGAACCAAAAGGAGAATACCATTTTGAAACCAAGAAATTATTTGCCAGGCATTTTGAACATAAAAATGATGCTAACGCTCCAAAGATTTTTATCAGTGAGCTGTTATTAGAAGAATTTTCTGAAGAAGTTAAAGGAACAATTACTGATATTCTGGATCAAGCCAATCAAGAGGTATACAATACAGAGGATTTAATTCTAAAAGGAAGAGTTTGGGATACCCCTTCGATCAAAATCTATCAAGATCTTCTTTCTGTATCAGAATATGCGGCCTGGATGTATGTAAATGGTTTTTGTTCAAACCATTTCACAATCGATGTAAACAAATTAGAGACTTTTGAAAGTTTAGAACAGGTGAATCAATTCTTAAAATCTAATGGGTTCACAATGAACTCTTCTGGTGGTGAAATTAAAGGATCTCCTGCCTTATTGCTCGAACAATCTAGTATTCTTGCTGATACAGTCGAAGTGGAGTTTCAAGAGGTAAGCAAAGAAGTGACATCGTGTTATTATGAGTTTGCTTTTCGCTATCCAAAACCCAACGGAAACCTCTATTCCGGGTTTATTGCAGGTTCTGCGGATAAGATTTTTGAGAGTACAGATATGGGGCTTCAAGATAGGTAGTTAATCGAAATTAACAAAAATTTAAGAACTTTACTTACAGATCAGAACTTTTGTGACGTTATATTCGGGAACTAAATAAAAACCTATTTAACTATGACAAAACGTATTTTAATTATTACAGCGTTCTTATTAGGTACTATAAGTACTATCCAATCACAAGAAATTTCTAAAAATGCCCTAGGGATTAGAATTGGTGATAATGATGGATTTGGAGCTGAAGTTTCTTATCAAAGAGGTCTAAGTGGTAATAACCGATTAGAATTTGATTTAGGTTGGAGAGACTTTGATACTGCAACGGCTATAAAAATTGCAGCGCTTTATCAATGGGTATTTAACCTTGACAAAGGATTTAACTGGTACGTAGGCCCTGGAGGTGGAGTTGGTTTTGTTGACTATGATGATCGTTTTTTTGGAAATGATGGCAGTGATAGCTTCTTTTTTATTGCAGGTGATATAGGTATCGAATATAATTTTGATGCTCCTATTATTATTTCACTAGATATAAGACCAGAAATTGGTTTTGGAGACTTTAACGATGATTTAGATTTAGATATAGGTCTTGGTCTTCGTTATCAATTCTAAACTATTATAAATACTATATAATACTGATCGTTCCTAAGATATTGCTAATGCGCTTTCGTATAATGCAATATACTTAGGAACGATTTCGTTTACATCAAATTTCAAGGCCTCTTCTAAGGCTCTTTCTTTAAACATTTCAAGGGTACTATCATCTTCAAGAATTTTGATCGCATTCTCTGACATTTCCTCTACATCTCCAACTGCACTCAAATACCCGGAAACGCCATGATTGTTAACTTCAGGAATACCTCCTGCGTTACTTGATATTACAGGAACCTTATTTACCATAGCCTCTAGTGCGGCCAAACCAAAACTTTCTCTTTCTGAGGGGAGTAAAAATAAATCAGAGAAACATAATATCTTATCAATTTCATTACTATTTCCGAAAAAGATGACTTTATCCTTAATCCCCAGCTCTTTACATTTTTGTTCTGCCGATTTACGCTCAGGTCCTTCACCCACCATGAGTAATTTTGCCGGTATCTTTTTTTGAATATTATAGAAAATATCCACAATATCGGTAATTCGTTTTACCGCCCTAAAATTACTAATATGCGTCACTATGCGTTCTTGTGGCTTGGCCATTACCTCTCGCTGACAGTCAGTAAAACTACTTTTTTGGTGGCCAACATCGATAAAATTTGGAACGACTTGTATGTCTTTTTTAATATCAAAAAGGCGCAATGTATCTTCTTTTAAGCTTTGAGAAACTGAAGTAACGATATCACTATTGTTAATACTAAAGGTCACCGCTGGTTTATAATAAGGGTGGTTTCCTACCAGAGTAATATCTGTACCGTGCAGGGTTGTTACCATAGGCACAAATATCCCTTCTTCTTCAAGCATTTTTTTAGCCATATATCCGGCGTATGCATGTGGGATTGCATAATGTACATGCAGCACATCGATCTGGTATTTTTTAATGGTATCTACTAATTTACTCGACAAGGCCAATTCGTAGGGTTGATAATGAAAAAGCGGGTATGTAGGAACATTAACTTCATGAAAATGAATATTAGGATCCAAAAGATCTAAACGCACAGGTTGTTTATAGGTTATAAAATGAACCTCATGGTTTAATTTAGCCAAAGCAATTCCTAATTCTGTGGCTACCACTCCACTACCCCCAAAGGTTGGATAACAAACTATAGCAATTTTCATGTAGACAATTTTTCTTGCGGTACAAGGTACAAGAAAATTAGTATTGACAGTTGTTAAAGGAGTTTTAAAAAAAAGCAGATCATAAGCCGGATTCTGTTTCCAACGGTGTGGATCCTTATCATTTATCTAGCCTTAATATTACTATCAAGATCAAACCGCCTACCCTCCAACATTGGGCGCACAACCCTCAAAAGCTGGTTTACATGGCGTTGCACCGTATAGAGTTTACCTGGTTTCACTACAGCATTACCTGTACATACTCTCTGTTGCACTTGTCCTCGCCTTACGACGGACGGGCGTTACCCGCTATACTGTGCTATGGTGTCCGGACTTTCCTCGACCAAAAGATCGCGATAAGGTGATCTGCTTACTGCAAAAATATCATAATTCACTAGCATGTATCTCTAATTATGAATTATTTTTTTGGCTGTTAATAACTAAAAATAAAAATCGAATCCTAAAATTTATTTTTTGTATTCAATTTTTAACTTTGCATTGATGGAACATTTTATAGTATCAGCTCGTAAATACAGACCCCAGACATTTAAAGATGTTGTCGGTCAACAGGCTATTACCAATACGTTGCTCAATGCTATAGATAATAACCACCTTGCCCAGGCACTTTTATTTACGGGACCTCGTGGAGTTGGTAAAACCTCTTGTGCAAGAATTTTAGCAAAAACAATTAATCAAGATGGTAATCAACATCCTGATGAAGATTTTGCTTTTAATATTTTTGAACTGGATGCTGCTTCAAATAATTCTGTAGATGATATACGAAACCTTATAGATCAGGTACGTATCCCCCCACAAGTAGGAAAATATAAGGTATATATTATTGACGAGGTGCATATGCTGTCTCAAGCCGCATTTAATGCGTTTTTAAAAACGTTAGAAGAACCTCCTAAACATGCAATTTTTATACTGGCTACTACAGAAAAACACAAAATCATTCCAACTATCCTTTCGAGGTGTCAGATATTTGATTTTAAAAGAATTACTGTTACCGATGCCAAAAATCACTTAATGCAAGTGGCTGCTCAAGAGGGTATTGTAGCAGATGAAGATGCGCTACAGATTATCGCTCAAAAAGCAGATGGTGCGATGCGAGACGCGCTTTCGATTTTTGATAGAGTGGTTAGCTTTAGCGGTAAAAATCTTACCAGACAAGCCGTTACAGAAAATCTCAACGTTTTAGATTATGAAACCTATTTTAAAACGACCGATTTAATTTTAGAAAACAATATCCCACAATTACTTTTAGAGTTTAACGAGATTCTGGCTCTTGGGTTTGACGGCCACCATTTTATAGCCGGCCTGGCGTCACATTTTAGAGATTTATTGGTATGTAAAAATCCAGCAACTATTAATCTTCTCGAGGTCGGCGAGCAAACCAAATCAAAATATCACGAGCAATCACAAAAAACTTCGCATAACTTTCTGATAAAAGGAATAGAACTTGCCAATGATTGTGATCTCAAATATAAAACCAGTCGAAATCAACGATTATTAGTAGAACTTTGCTTAATGCAGCTCGCCTCTATCCTAGTTAATCCGGATGGAGAAAAAAAAAATGACCAGCCTTACATAATCCCACCTTCTTACTTTAAAGAAAAAGGAATAGAAGCGATAAAAATTTCTGCTACTCTAAAAGAAAAGGCCAATCAGAAAATTGAAGAAGTTACCCCCGTACCACAGCAAGAAAAAGAAAGTACATATTCTGCAGTTGCGACTAATGATAGTATTGAGATCAGTGCAGTAAATGATTCCGAACACATACACATAAAGGAAGATCGGGTTTCCCAAAACACTACTGTAGCTGATGATTCTTCTTCAACAATTGCTATTGAAAAGAAACCGGTAGTCATCAATAAAGAACGAAAAACCTCGGGGTTATCACTAAGTAGCATAAGAAAGAAAAAAGAACATCAGGAAAGTAAGGAAGAAAAAGTAATAGATCCCAAAAATCTTCCTACAGAGGATTTTACTGAATCAGAAATGCAAGATGGTTGGATAGAATATGGAAAATTACAAGATAAAAAGGGAGAACGTATCATAGGCTCGATGTTTGCCATGAATGTACCAACACTTGACGGTCATACTGTTTGTTTAGAATTACCAAATCAATCGATGAAAGTTGATTTAGAAGCAGCCCAATCGGGATTATTGCAGTTTTTATTTAAAAAACTCAATAATTTTAGCATTACTCTTAAAATTACCGTGAATGAAGAAGCTTCCAAAAAATATGCGTTTACCCCGCAGGATAAATATGAAAAACTAAGAGAGAAAAATCCTCTTATTGATAAGCTTCGTTCTGATTTTGATCTGGATATCTAGAGAATATTATCGCACATTGATACTGTTGCCTGTTACTACTTTCGTTTTCGTGTAGACTTTCTAAAATAATATCTTGTTTTAATTTTTTTATACAAAATCAAAAGAGTAACAAATAAACCTAGTAATAATATACCGCCTCTTCCAGTTATGTAATTAAATACTTCTATCATAATTTTACCTTTACCAAATTAAATGTCGCCCCTAGGACAGAAAACTTACATGTATCAATGTATTGTGATTCGTGATCTAAATGTATTAAAAACTTAAATATTTACAGAAACAATTAGTTTTACTAATTTTGTGGTATCTAAAAAAATCAGGATGCTTGGCTTAAAACTTCCAACAGACCCCAGATGGGTTAATATCGTAGAAAAAAACATAGAAGAGATTCTTACAGATCATGCTTATTGTGAACAAAAAGCAACATCGACAGCAATATCACTTATTGTAAGTTTCCCTGAATATACAGAGCTTGTACAAGAAATGACCAAGTTAGTAAAGGAAGAAATTAGTCATTTCAAAATGGTGCATGATAAAATCATAGCGCGTGGTTGGGTTTTGGGCAGAGATCGAAAAGACGATTATGTCCTTAAATTAGTTACCTTCTTCCCTAAAGGAGGAAGTCGAACCACTCAACTTGTACATCGTTTATTATATGCGGCATTAATTGAAGCCAGAAGCTGTGAGCGTTTTAAATTATTATCAGAAGAGCTGGAAGATAAAGAACTTGCTGATTTTTATAGAAGTCTCATGGTAAGCGAAGCTAATCACTATACTATGTTTCTGAATTTTGCACGTCAGTATGGTGATCGTACAGAAGTAGATAAAAAATGGCAAGACCTTCTCTCTTTTGAAGCCAAAATAATGAAAGATCTAAGCAAGAAAGAAACCATACATGGGTAGTAAGAAGACCATCTTAAGTGGTAACTATTCTAAGTAAAGTGAATAGCAATCTATTAATTTTAAAGCATTGCTAAACAGATTACTTCGAAAGTAAAACATTGAGTAATGATACTGTTCTAACCCCTAGCATTAGAGAAAAATACTGAAAAAAGGTTCAATTCAAGTGATCTTTTGGAATGAAATGGAGAATAAATTGTATCGATAAAAACTTTTTGGATACAAAATCTTATTCTAGATACATTTCTTCTTCGGGCGAGGCACTCAAATGAATCGATTTTGTTTAAAACTACACAAATGTAAACAGGTTCACGTTGATGAATCATTACAGTTTATATCCAAACGATAGTTGAATATTTGTATTATTACCTTCTTGATCAGGAGCGTTTTGATCATCAATAATATTTGATAGACCATAAGCATATCGAATGTCTGCAAAGAAGTTTTCGGTGATACTAACACCAATACCTCCAACGGCAGCAAAATCGAATGTATTAAAATCTGTTTCGAGCGCTGTATTATCTTCCCATTCCCAAATTTTAAGTCCTGCTTGTGGACCTATATGAACATTAATCATCTCATTAAAATAGTACTTAATGAATATTGGTAGCTGTAGATAATCTACTCTTAACGTCTCATCATCATTACCTTGAGAAGAATATTGAAATTCTGGCTGAATACTCCATTTATCAGTGATCGGATATTCTGCCAAAAATCCAACGACAATACCAAATCTACTATCTTCAAGATTTTCAGGAATATCATCTGAGTTTATTGAACTAAGGTTAGCTCCTAATCGTACTCCGTAAGAGCTCTCTTGAGCAAAACAGCTCAAAGTTCCTAATGATAAAATAAATATAGCACAAAGTAATTCTTTTTTCATAGTAGTATAGATGTTAAGTTTACAACGTTTTAGGGTGTTTTCGGACGTAAATATACTGATTTTAACAAACTTATTGCTTTTTAAGCTTTTCATTATACAAAGACTTGATAATACCGTCAGACAATCCAATCTTTGGAACATAAATATCTTTTGCTCCGCTCCATTTCATTGCTGAAAGATAAATTCTTGTTGCAGGTATTATTACATCTGCTCTATCTTGATTAAGATTAAGTTGCCAAATCCTATCTTCATAGGTTAAAGAGTTAAGAAGTTTATAATAGGAACTTAAGTATAAGAATGAAAGTGGTTTACCTATACTTTTACCACTATTCTTAAATATATTATTAATATTTCCTCCAGAACCTATCAGTGAAATTCGAGAATAGTTTTTTATGTTTTCTCGAATCCAGTTTTCGACTTCTTGCCAAATTTGATCCGACACTAAATCATTGAGCAGTCGAACTGTCCCCAGTTTGAATGACCTGGAGGTTATAGTTTTACCATTATGATATATAGTAAACTCAGTACTCCCCCCTCCTACATCAACATATAGATACGTTGCATCGGTATTAATAAGCTCATGCAAATCGGTCATGGCTATAATTGCAGCTTCATCCTTGCCATCGATAATATCTATTTGAATACCTGTTTGTTCTTTTATAAGATTTACCAACGCTACTCCATTCTCGGCTTCGCGCATTGCAGATGTTGCACAGGCTTTATACTTTACCACCTTATGAGTTTTCATAAGTAGTTGATAGGCTTGCATAGTATCGATCATTCTTGCAATATTTTCGTCAGAAATTAATTTCGTCTTAAAAACATCAGCACCTAACCTTATTGGAACCCGAACTAAACTGGTCTTTTTGAACCTGGTCGTTTTACCTTCTTCTTCATGAATGCTACTTATTAATAATCGTACTGCATTCGAACCAATATCTATGGCTCCGTATTTTTCAATTGTTAACAAAATAAATTAGTTTCCTAGTTTTTTTAAATAATAATCATATGTAGCTATCTGCGATCTGATTTTTTCTTGATCATTTCTAATATATATATTATTCTGATCTTCAGAAAGTTTTCTTGCTTTCACATTATCCCTCCAACATATATCAAACGTATCAATCAATTCTAACTTAATATCTTCATCATATATAGGGCAAGAAATTTCAACTCTCCTGTCGAGGTTACGCGTCATCCAGTCTGCAGACGAAATATATACTTTCGGGTCTCCGGCATTCTGAAAAATGTATAAACGTGGATGTTCGAGAAATTTATCTACAACACTTATCGCCTTGATATTTTCACTAATCCCAGGAATCCCAGGAACCAAACAGCAAATACCTCGTATGATAAGGTCGATCTTTACTCCTGAAGCACTAGCCTCGTATAATTTATCGATCATATCATAATCGCTAAGACTGTTTAATTTTAATTTGATTCCTGAAGGTTTTCCTTCCTTACTATTTTTGATTTCTTCATCAATTAACTTCACCAAAGAAGATCGTGTATAGTGAGGAGAAACTAATAAATGCTTATACCTGTTGATTTTATAATTTATTTCAAAAAATTTAAAAACCTTATTCGTTTCTTTTAAGATGGCTTCATTTGTAGTAAATAAGGTATAATCTGTGTAGATTCTGGCAGTAGATTCATTAAAATTTCCTGTACTAATGAAACCATACCTTTTGAGTTTTCCTTTTTCTTCTCTTTCTATTATACATGCTTTGCAATGTACTTTGAGACCTGTAACCCCAAAAATTAGATGAACACCTTCTCTCTGCATCTGTTCTGCATACCGAATATTAGCGGCTTCGTCAAAACGAGCCTGAAGCTCTATTTGTACTGTAACTTTTTTACCATTTTTGGCTGCATTAATAAGAGAACTGGCAATATGCGAGATACTGGCCAACCTATAAATTGTAATTTTAATACTCTTTACTTTTGGATCAATGGCCGACTCTCTCAGAAATTTTACCGTATATGAAAACGTATGATATGGAGTATATTGAAGAAAGTCTTTTACTGCTATTTTTTTTAATAAACTACCCTGTAGACTTAAACCAGGAATTTCTAAAGGCTGAATAGGCTGATAAATCAATTCTTTATTGCCTAAGTCAGGAAAATTCATATAATCCCTTCGGTTGTGATATCGTCCTCCGGGTATGATACTATCTGTATTATCAACTCCCATTTTTTCCATAAGATACTGTAGTGTATCCTTATCGATGTTTTTATCGTAAACAAAACGTACTGGTTCACCGTCTCTTCTTGATTTTACACTACTAGAAATCTTTTGAATGAAACTTTTGCTAAGGTCATTATCAAAATCCAATTGGGCATCACGAGTAATCTTAATCATATGAGCAGATGCGCTTACATAATCAAAAATACTAAAATTGATGTGCATACAATATCGAATCAAGTCGTCTAAAATGATAATATATTTTTTACCCTCTTTTTCTGGTAAAACAACAAATCGATCTGTGTTTTTAGGGATTTCTATAAGCGCATAGATCTTTTCTTTAGTCGTGTGATGAAGTATCTTAGAAATTCTACCTTCTTTAGGGATTTTATCTTTTAACACTAATTTAACCGCCAGATAAGCAACACTGTCTTTTAGGTGAGGAAATTTCTCAAGATCGTTCAGAATATAGGTTACTAATGCCGGACTCACCTTGGTAATGAAATATTTTCGAATAAAAGCATCCTGATCTTCCGTTACTTCATTCTCATTAATAATAAAGATATTATGTTTTTCAAGCTTTCTCTTAATAGTATCGATAGTTTTGAGACTGGCTGCCTGCTGTTTTATAACAATTTTTGTGATTTTTTCCAATAAATTACTGGCCGTAGTGCCTTTAAGCACATTTTTACCATCTTTTCCTGCAAGATCGATTCTCTTTATTGTGGCATATCTAACTTTGAAAAATTCATCAAGATTGTTCGAAAATATACCAATAAAACGTAACCTTTCTAAGAGTGGAACTGTATCGTCGGCAGCTTCCTGTAATACTCTAGCGTTAAATTGTAACCAACTTAATTCTCTATTAATGTATTGATTTTTAATATTTTCTGGCATTATCTTAGGGATTTAGGAAAAATTGTTAACAAGGTTTTTCCTACAGTTATTTTTTTCCAATGGTCAGTATCAAACTCAATTTCCACCACACCAGCTGTTGGTAAATTATCAATTTTTTTACTTCCATAAAGATTGGCTATTGAGGTCAAGGCATGATTATGTCCGAAAACCATTAATGTATTGATTGTATCGTCACAATTCTTTATAACTTCGATTACATCCTGACCTCCAAAATCATAAAGATTTGGTTCTAAAGAAAAAATATCTTTGTCTACATCCAGGTGTTCTATAACAATTTTTGCTGTCGAATGTGCTCTAACGGCTGGGCTAGACAAGATCTTATCTATTGGTTTTATTAGTGTTTTCAGCTCTTTTCCAATTAATTCGGCATCATTAAACCCTCTTTTATTAAGGGGTCTCATTTCATCAGAAACATCATAATCCCAAGAGGACTTAGCATGTCGTATTATATATAAAGTTTTCATAGGCTATATACTAATATTGGTAAAACGAAGTTATACATTACAAGTTTAAGAATTAGCATTAAGAATTCTTATAATTATAGTATAAAATATATTTTTTTGTAGTACTACCAAGGTAATGAGTCTTATCATTTTCAAGCAATTAATCCTATTTGAACACATACCACATAACAAATACAAAACTTGCTAAATTCATGAAAATGAATATAATAAAATCAAAACTTTAATCGATAAAAAGCGTATTTACATCGAAAAGTCATCTTTTTTAGGCAAAAATTAAATGTTAAAATATAAATTTACATACGGTTTTCCCTCATACCAAAATATATCCCGATACATTATGCACATAAATTTATCATAATTTATTACAGGGCTAATAAAGACAAAGAAGTGGAAAAAGTGATTATTGAAAAAAGAAGTCTTAAACGATTTCAGAGCAAATACCTACTTATACTTGTATGCATATTTTTTTCTTTCAACGCATACAATCAAGTAGAGGTACCTTTAAAGAAACGTACGGAGTTTACTTTTAAGGGGGATTTTACGTTTGTATCCAATACAATATTAGGAAAGGTTAGTAATGATGATGGATCAGGGATCTTTGATCCGAATAAGAGTTATAACGATGGAGGGTTAAATAACCAATTCCAAATGGGTTTTATTGATATAGATAATGATCCAAGTACTTTCAATTCGAGTAGTGCAGACTTAACTATAGCTTCTGAATGTAATTCAATTAAACATGTGGGTTTATATTGGACGGCTGCATATGCTGATCAGAAGCGCGAACATGACATCACTACGATTAAAATTAAATATCCCGGACAAGAATCCTACACTACTATAACAGATGGACAAATAATACATGATTATTACAATGACGATAAGGCCCTATTCAAACAATATTCATGTTATAAAGATATCACACAAGAGGTATTGAAGCTAAAAAACCCTTTAGGAACGTATACTTTAGCAAACATTCCTGCTACTACATCAGCAGTTAATAATGATCCAACTTTAGGAAACGGACTTACTGGTGGCTGGACTATGGTTGTTATTTATGAAGACGATACAAAGCCCAGAAAAAGATTTTATGTGTATGATGGTTTTGTAAACATAGATTCAAAAGCAAAGCCCGTAGCCTTTTCTTTTGATAATTTTCAAACGATCCCTAATGGTGCGGTGCATAGCAGGATTGGAGTTATTGCTTTTGAAGGAGATAAAGGAATACGCGGAGATCGTTTTCAGGTAATGTCTAATGAAACTAATAAGTATAAAAGTTTAGCAGACGGCACAAACCCTATGAACAACTTTTTTAATGCTAATATTACTGAAAACGGAAAAAATATAACCTCTAGAGTACCCGCAAGTTATAACACCTTAGGGTATGATGCAGACTTATTTGATATTAAAAATGTTCGAAATAGTATTATAGGAAATAATCAAACCGAAGCAAAATTTAGGCTGTCTACAGATAATGATGGGTATTCTGTTATGGCGGTAGCTTTTAGTGTCGATATATACGAACCCGCTATTCATATTATCAAACGATCAAAATATGCCGATAATAGCTACGTTCATCCAGATGATATTTTATCGCCAAAACAAGAAATAACCTATCAGCTTACCATACGCAATGATGGAAATGACAATGCAAAAAACACTATAATCAAGGATGTTTTACCGAAAAATGTTGTTTTTTCAGAAAAATCATTAGTGTTACCTTCAAAAAAGATTAAAACTAAATTTGATCAACAATCAAGAACACTTAGTTTTATAATACCTAATAAAATGGTAAAGACAGATAGCGAATCGTTTAAAATTAGCTATAATGTTATTGTTGATACGGCATGCGAATCTATAGAAACAATCGACGATATTTTAGTAGTTGACCAACCCGTTACTGCTTCTTTTAATGGATCTTTAAATGAAACTGTAAAATATTCTGAAGGATATAATCATATTAATAGATGTAATTTACCGGATTATTATCAGTTTAAACTCGCTATCGATATCAGTAATTTAAATTGTCCTAATGCCAATCGTCTAGTTGCGATCCCAAAAAAGGAAACCGGAAGTCGTTTTGCGCATATGCAACCGGGTGACTTTGATGAAACAAGTCGATCAAACCATACAGAAAGTGGAGGAATCACACCAGATGATATCGTTAAATCTCCGGAACCACCTAAATCATCACTTAAATCTGATCTGGGACTAAATAGAACTATCAATGATTTAATAGATTTAAATGAAATCTACTTTGATTTTGATAAGTGGGATATTACCGAAAAAGCTGAAATTGAATTAGACAGAGTTGTTAGAATTATGATCGAAGATTATCCTAATATGGTGATCAAGATTGAAACCCATTCTGATAGCCGCGGTGATGAAAACTACAATCTTGATCTATCACAAAAAAGAGCTGAATCAATCTACAACTATTTATTAAGCAAGAATATTTCTAAAAACAGAATTCTTTCTTATGTTGGATTTGGAGAAAGCAAACCCGTAAATGAATGTAAGGATGGAAAAGATTGCTCTGAAGATCAATACCAGAAAAACAGAAGATCCAGCTTTGTAATTATGTAATATGTTAAGGCGAAAGCCTACATCTGTTCCACTTATTATCTACTGGTGTGCAAGAAAATCGTATGCGATCATGAAGACGATTAGGTCTTCCTTGCCAAAATTCAAATTCTGTTGGCTGTACACTATATCCGCCCCAAAAAGGAGGTTTTGGTATTTCTTTGCCTTTATATTGTTCATCAAGATCTTTAAGTCGTTGCTCCAAAACCTCTCTAGAATCGATTACTTCACTTTGTTGAGAAGCCCAAGCCCCCAATTGACTACCTTTTGGTCTGGATTTAAAATAAGTCGTACTTTTTTCTTCGCTAATTTTTGTTGCAATTCCTTTGATAATAACCTGCCGTTCTAGATTGGGCCAAAAAAATGAAAGACAAACATTTTTGTTTTCTGCTATTGCTTTTCCTTTCTCTGACTCATAATTCGTATAGAATACGAAACCATGCTCATCATAATGTTTCAATAATACTACTCTATTCTTTGGAAAACCATCCAAACCCAAGGTAGTAATTGTCATTGCATTTGTTTCTTCAACACCTCCGGCATGTTCAACTTCTGCAAACCAATCAGAAAATAATACAAAAGGAGAATCTGTAAGGTCTTTTTCTTCTAAAAAATTCTTTTCGTATGATTTTCTATATTCTGTAAGGTCTCTATTCATGATAAAAAAATATAATGCAATTTACCAAATTTGTAACTCAAAAATCAATACTGTATCAGGGTAAATAAATTAAAATTCGAACACTGTACCGTCATCTCCTATTTCGACATTATTAAAAACGGTTTTTGCTTCTTGTTTAAATAATTTTATGTCGCCGTATCGGGTAGAATAATGTCCTAAAATCAATGTTCCTACTTTAGCCTTTTTAGCAATCGTAGCCGCTTCTATTGCCGAGCTATGCCCTGTAGTTGCACACAAATGTTTATGACTTTCCAAAAATGTGGATTCATGATATAAGGCAGTAACCTCTGTAATCAAAGGGATTTTTGCCTCATCATACCGCGTATCACTACAATATGCATAGCTTTTAGTGGGTTTAGGCTCGTCGGTAAGTTCTGCATTAGGAACAATGGTCCCATCATCAAGAATAATATCTTTCCCTTTTTTAATCGAACGGTAATACGCTTTGTCGATGTCGTAATTCATCACTTTGCTCATCAACAGCTTTCGGTCGCCTGGCTTTTCTTGAAATAAAAAGCCATTACAGTACACTCGATGTTGTAAGGGTATTGTTTTTACAATAATCGTTTCATCTTCGAAAACAACTTCTGACTCTGTACTTGTAAGTTCATGAAAATGCAAAGGATAATCAGTCCAAGAGTTAGAAAGCTTGAGCTGTAAAGTTATCGCTTCTTTAATGCCTTTTGGTCCGTGTATATGTAAAGGCGTGTCTCTACTTAACATCCTAAATGTTGATACTAAGCCTATTAATCCAAAAAAGTGATCCCCATGAAGGTGTGAAATAAAAATGTGCTGTATTCTGGAAAATTTGACTTTATTGCGTCTCAACTCGACTTGCGTACCTTCACCACAATCAATTAAGAAAGTGTGATTGTTTATTTCTAAAACCTGAGAAGTAGGATTTGTAAATGTTCTGGGAGTCGCTGAGTAGCACCCTAAAATAGTAAGTTTCAAAATTATTTTTCCTCTTAATTATATTAGATCATCAATATACCTAATCGTTTATATTATTAATTGCTTAATGCCCAAAAGAATCAAACGAAGTTAGCAAAGATATATATCCATTAACATCGAGATCTCTTCTGTATCCAGTAGCACCTAAAACAATGCCTTCTTTAGTAAGAATTAATATCGCAGGAAAAACCATTCTTTTATTGTATCGATCTGCTAATTCAAGATTTTTCTTTTTCTGTTCTTTAGAAATTCTATTTTTTTTTCGTCTCGGAAAATCAGCTTTTACCCACACATATTTTTGATCGGCAAATTCTGAAAATTCATTACTAGACAAAACATTCTTTTCTAATTTAATGCATGGAGGGCACCAATCAGATCCTGTAAAAAATAAAACAATTTTTTGATCTTTTTCTTTGGCCATAGCTATTGCTTCGTCAATATCGTATTGCCAATTTTGTGCATTCACGATTGTAAACGAAAATATTGAAAAAATTACTACGATAAATGAGGCTATTTTATTCATAGAGTTTCAGACGGGAAATTATAAGGTGGATTACAAAAAAATACTATTTTTTTAAAAATCCAGGTCTCTTTCAATTTCTTCCATCTCGACTAGATCATATGCCTCTTGCAATGTAGGAACGATTGTAATCTCACTTGGCGTATCTTCATATGATATTTTATCTGTGACTATTACAAATGAACGTTTTGCCGCCTTGTGCGTATTGGATATTCGTAAAAACTCATTCACATCATCTTTTGTAAACTGTTTCAATGAAAATAAATTGACAATAATGTTATCATTTTTTAAGGACTCATATTTATCCTCGAGGCCTTTAACAAATTCAACAACAGTTGTTTTTTCTTGCGTAATAATGGTAGTAGAACCTTCTTTATTAAAAATCATAGTTATCGTTTAATTTTTGAAGCTAAAAGATATATTACAGCCATTCTCACTGCTACCCCATTCTGAACCTGATCTAATATAATGGCTTGATTAGAATCAGCAACATCACTAGTGATTTCTACGCCACGATTGATGGGCCCTGGGTGCATAATTACAATTTCTTTATTAAGACTTTCCAATAACTTTTTGTTTACTCCGTATTGTTGCGTATACTCTCTCGTTGATGGAAAATAACTAATCTCCATCCTCTCATTTTGTACACGAAGCATATTAGCAATATCACACCACTCTAATGCCTTTTTAAGGTTGGTTTCTACTTTAACTCCAAGTTTTTCAATATATCTTGGCATCAACGTCATGGGGCCACAGACTTTTACTTCTGCGCCTTGCAGTTTTAAGGCAAAAATATTTGAGAGCGCTACTCTAGAATGTAAAATATCTCCAACAATAACCACTTTTTTTCCGGCCACTTCTCCTAATCTTTCTCTTATAGAGTATGAATCAAGCAGTGCTTGTGTGGGATGTTCATGAGCACCATCACCTGCATTAACAATACTGGCATTAACGTGTTTTGAAAGAAAAACACCTGCTCCAGGATTTGGATGCCTCATCACGACCATATCGACTTTCATAGAAAGAATATTGTTAACGGTATCTATAAGGGTCTCTCCTTTTTTGACTGAGGAAGAAGCTGCGGAAAAATTGATCACATCGGCAGAAAGTCTTTTTTCTGCTAATTCAAAAGAAAGTCTGGTTCGAGTACTATTCTCAAAAAAGAGATTAGCAATAGTTATATCTCTAAGCGAAGGAACTTTTTTGATAGGGCGATTAATAACTTCTTTGAAATGATCTGCGGTTTCAAAGATGAGATTAATATCTTGTTGGTTTAGATATTTTATTCCAAGTAAGTGATTTACACTTAATTCACTCATTTCTAATCTTAAGTATTTAAAAAATTATCAAATCTCTACTGACTTACCAAATACACTGCATCTTCTCCTTCATTCTCTGTCCAATGTACTTTTACTTTTTCTTGATTAATAGCATCTACTTGTCGCCCTCGATAATTTGGTTGTATTGGAAGATGTCTGCTAAAGCGTCTGTCGATGAGTGTTAATAGTTCGATTTCTTGTGGTCTTCCAAAAGATTGTACAGCGGTTAAAGCTGCTCTTATGCTTCGCCCTGTATACAATACATCATCTATAAACACAACTCTCTTGTCTTCTACAACAAAATTAATATGGGTTTTATTTGCCTCTAACGGCTTATCGCTTCGTCTAAAATCATCTCTATAAAAAGTAATATCAAGATACCCCAATTGTATATTATCTACCTGATAATCATCTCTTAAAATTTGGCAAATTCTATCTGCTAAAAACTTTCCTCTAGGTTGTACACCGATGAGTACGGTATTCTTAAAATGCGTATGATTTTCTATTAATTGACAAGCCAAACGGTGCAGAATTATATCTATTTCTTTTGCACTAAGTAGTAATTTTTGACTCATAAGCTCCAAATGGATATCTGGAATACAAAAGTAGTGAAATTTTAGAATTAATACAGCAGACTACCCTTATAAGTTTAAGAAAGTAATCACTATTCTAAAAAAACAAAAAAAGCCGTTCTTTTGAACGGCTTTAACTATACTAAAAAAAATTGAGAACTATTTCCCTCCTTTTTCCATTTTAGCTTTAAGGTCTGCTAACGCATCGATATCACCAAGCGTAGTCTTTTCTGCTGAACTAGTAGCAGCTTTCTTAGCGGCTTGTTTTACGATCTTAGCTTCTTCTTCTCTAAACAATGCTGTGTGAGATGCAACCACTCTTTTGAATTCTTTACTAAATTCAATAATTTGGAATTCTGCTTCATCACCCTTCTTAAGCTTGCTACCATCTTCTTTTTCAAGATGACGAGAAGGCACAAACGCAACGATATCTTCGTTAAAATCGATAGTCGCTCCTTTGTCTACAATTTCAGCAATTGTAGCCGTGTGCTTAGTTCCTAAACCAAACTCAGTCTCATACTTATCCCAAGGATTTTCTTCGGTTTGTTTGTGTCCAAGGCTTAGTTTACGACCTTCAACATCTAATTCAAGAACAACAACTTCTAATTTGTCTCCTACATTAGTAAAGTCTGATGGGTGCTTAATTTTCTTAGTCCAAGAAAGGTCTGAGATATAGATCAATCCATCAATACCTTCTTCTAACTCTACAAATACACCAAAGTTAGTGAAGTTACGCACAATACCAGTGTGTTTAGAACCTACAGGGTATTTTGTCGTAATATCAGTCCATGGATCTGGAGTCAATTGCTTGATACCAAGAGACATTTTTCTTTCTTCTCTATCTAAAGTAAGTATTACTGCTTCTACTTCGTCACCAACTTTTACGAAATCTTGTGCAGAACGTAAGTGAGTTGACCATGACATTTCAGAAACGTGAATTAATCCTTCTACTCCTTCTTCAACTTCGATAAATGCTCCATAATCTGCGATTACAACAACTTTACCTTTAACCTTATCGCCTACTTTAAGTTCTTTATCAAGAGCTTCCCATGGGTGAGGCTTTAATTGTTTAAGACCTAATTGGATACGAGTCTTAGCTTCATCAAAGTCTAGGATTACTACATTTAATTTCTGATCAAGTTCTACGATCTCATTTGGATGGTTGATTCTTGACCAAGAAAGGTCTGTAATATGAATAAGTCCGTCAACTCCTCCAAGATCAACAAATACACCATAAGAAGTAACATTCTTAACTGTACCTTCTAACACTTGACCTTTTTCTAATTGACCAATAATTTCTTTTTTCTGTTCTTCGATATCAGCTTCGATAAGTGCTTTATGAGATACAACAACGTTTTTAAATTCGTGGTTGATTTTTACCACTTTAAATTCCATTGTTTTACCAACATATGCATCATAATCACGAATAGGCTTAACATCAATTTGTGAACCTGGTAAGAACGCTTCGATACCGAATACGTCTACGATCATACCTCCTTTAGTTCTACATTTCACGAAACCGTTTACAATTTCACCAGAATCGTGAGCTGCATTTACTCTGTCCCATGCTTTGATAACACGAGCTTTACGGTGTGACAAGATTAACTGACCTGTTGCGTCTTCACGCACATCAATTAAAACCTCT
This sequence comes from uncultured Aquimarina sp., assembly GCA_947497175.1. Taxonomy (GTDB): domain Bacteria; phylum Bacteroidota; class Bacteroidia; order Flavobacteriales; family Flavobacteriaceae; genus Aquimarina. The sequence continues at coordinate 271,522 of CANMFM010000007.1, forward strand.
ACCTTGTCTCCTACTTTAAGATCAGGATTGTAACGGAATTCATTTAATGAAATAACACCTTCGCTCTTTGCGTTGATATCAATAATAGCATCACGATCAGTAATATTAATTACTGTTCCGTCTACTACCTCATCATTAAGAGTGTCTACGAAGTTTTCTGCAACTAAGTTTTCAAACTCCTCTAATTTAGAGTCTGCGATAGGATCAATTCCTTCTTCGTAATTGTGCCAGTTAAAATCTTTTAAAAATTGCTCAGGATTTGCTTGTTGTTCAGATACTGCTGGAGTCTCTACTTCCTGAACTTCTGTGTTTTTTGTTTCTTCAGACATTGAAGATAAAATTTGTATTCTGTATATTATTGAGAATCAAGACGAAAATTATACAGAAGCGTTAAAATAAATTTATATCATTCCTTTTATACTCTCTTACTCGCTAAAAGGAGTGCAAAAGTACGATTTAAATTCTTATAAAACAATTTTTAAATAATTGAGTTACTGAGCATTTGAGTTTGAGTAGATTTGGATTTAGCAACAAAAATCGACTTCCATACTAAATATTCTGATCGATGTAACAAAAAAAAAAATATGTTGCGCTATTAAATTTTTAAGTTTTAGATATGCTTTTCCCTAAAGACTCATAAAATCAAAGACTCACATACTAATAGTTCACTATCTCAAACTCACTTCTCCTGTTGGTTTGATGTTCTTCTTCTGTGCATACCTTGGATCCACAATCAATGAGAGGTTGCGACTCTCCAAATCCAGTAAACTTCATCCTTCTTGCATTTACATACCCCTCTAGCGCCAGGTAATTACGTGTAGATTCTGCTCTTCTTTCTGACAGGGTCTGATTATACAAAGCTGTACCTCTGCTATCAGTATGTGAACTTATCTTGATATACACCGTTTTGTAGCGTTCTAATTTTAATGCTAATTTGTCGAGCACTTTTTTAGAATCTGCTCTGATATTCCATTTATCATAATCAAAATAAATAGGAGGCATTTTGAAGTATAACTTTCCGTTTTTCTCGATAACCGGAGGCCCATCTGTATCTGTAAGAAGTGTTTCTCTTAGCCTAGTTTTGCTAACCTCGTCTTCTTTTTGTCTTTTTGTAGTAATATCGGTAATTCGTACTTCGTCTCGAATAGTAACACTATCTTTTACAGTACTCTTATTTCTTTCATCTTCAGAAGAGACAATTATATCTTCTTTTTGTTTTTCCTTATCCAAATACACTACATACGTTTCTTCCTCTTTTTCTTTTACAACAATAGATTTTGTTCTTGTTCGATACCCGTTAGCCGAAGCTTTAAAATTATAATTTCCAGAAAAGATTTTAAGATCAAAACCTGCAACAGAATCTAATTGACTTTCATACACCACTGCATTATCCCTATCATATAATATGGCATCTGAATTGGCTATATATTTATCGGTAGCGTAATCCCTAACCTCAAAACGGGCTATATACTCTTTTGGAAAAATATCTCCAATTTGTGAAAAGGCATAAATATCATCTCCCCCTTTTTTACGATTAGAAGCAAAAAAACCATCAGTTTGGTTATAGTAGGCCATCGAAAAGTCATCAAAACTGGAATTAATCGGAGCCCCTAAATTGATGGGTTTGGTTAATTTTTCATTTTTAAATTCTGAAACAAAAATGTCCATCATTCCTAAACCCAAATGTCCATTTGAGGAAAAAAACAAATGACCAGCATTAGACATAAACGGAAACTGTTCTCTATGCTCTGTATTAATTTCGGGTCCAAGATTAACAGGGTTTCCGTATGTTCCATCCAGATTAACATCTACATAATAAATATCAAAGTCACCAAATCCTCCCGGCATATTTGAACTAAAATACAGTGTTTTACCATCAGCACTTAAGGATGGGTGTTCTATCGAATAATTTATATTGTTAAATGCCAGTTTTTCGGGTTTACTCCAATTGTTGTCAACTTTTACAGACTTATATAAATGAATGGAGTTATTTCTAATACTATCAAATTTCTTCTTTCCTTTTTCTGAATTACTTTTAGAAATATACATTGTGTTTCCATCTGCTGAAAAACAGAAATTACCTTCGTGTAGTTTAGAATTTATTTCATTGGCAATTGGAGTTATCTCAGAAACTGCCTGATTTTCCTGATCTACCAAGACCTGATAAATATCCAAAAACGGTCTATGCGTCCATTTATACTGTTTATTTAGAAGTCCATATGGTTTTCTATCGGTCGTAAAGTATACTATACTATCTCTTTTGATAGCTCCAAACTCTGACGCATCAGAATTAAAGTTAACATTTTTTATAGCGTAATCGTCATCTTTCAACTTAAAATCTTCTATCGTTGTAATTGCATCTGCTTTACTAAAATCAGAAGATGTGGTTTTATTTGATCTGTACAGCTCCAAAAAATCAATAGATTTATCATACTCTCCTAAAGCGGAAAGCACTTGATACATCATAAAATTATAAGTGTTATCATAAGTTTTGTCTCTATTGTAAAACTTTCCGGAAGTTAACACCTTTAAATATCTATACGCTTGTCTAAATTGAAACGTATTATAATATGAGGCAGATATATTTTGTACAATATGCTTAGTGTACCCTTCGCGATTTAGGTCTTCTTCATATTGAATTGCTGCATTTATATAATCTCCTTTTTCAAAAAACCGATCGGCTCTGGTTTTTTGTTGCGCCAAAGCTACCTGCGTAAATAGTACAGTTACTAATATAAAAATAATGTTTGTTTTCATAATCTAGAAAAATCTTGGAGATGAATACGTATTGCTGAAATTCAAAAGATCAAAACTATACAATAAAACAATTTCATGACTTCCATTATTATAACCACTCAAATCACTAATATTAAAATCATAGGAGTAGCCTATTTTTAAATTCTGGGTAATATTAAATCCAGCCAATGCGATAAATGCATCTGTATATCGATACGAAACCCCAAGTTCAAACTTGTCATATATCAGCGAATTCAGAGAAATATCAAACGTTAAAGGCGCATCCAAAACCTGTTTAACTACCAATGATGGTTTTAATCGTACTTCATCTACAAAATCAAAAACATAACCTGCAATACCGTATATATGGGTTTTTGTTTCGGCGACACCAATACCATTGATATCTACAGTACTTGGCAAGAGGTTTGGTGAAGATATCCCTGCATAAAAATTATGGGTAAACATAAATAATCCGGCTCCTATATTTAATTGTGTTGTCGATGTGTTGTCTGAAAATGCAGGATCTGTTGCTACGTCAGAGAGCGAAGGATCAATTTTAAAATTATTCACTCCTGCTTTTAATCCATAGGACAATTGAAGTTGATCAGACAATCTCGTTATGTACGCAAAATCTACATTTACGTAATTATTATTAACAGGTATTCCGTCCCCGATTCTATCATTCACATAATTTACACTTAATTCAATTTTTTCATTTATCGGGATATTCCCAAAAATATTTGCAGTTTGCGGGGCTCCTTCGATACCCGACCATTGTCTTCTATATAAAAGACCTGTAGAGATCAATCCACTCTGATTCGTTACATAGGCAGGATTTACTGTACTCATATTATACATATACTGTGAGTACTGTGGTTCTTGCTGCGCACTAAGTACCGAGCAGAAAAGTATGGTTAGACTAAAAATTAATTTTAATTTTATCTGTAGCATTTATTTTTTTATTAGTCAGATAGCATCACCAAATATTCATTTTAATATGTTTAAGCTTGAATATCATGGTGTATTGTATTGTTTTATTATCTGCTTAGGTAAAAACTTCCTTGTATTGGTAAATTATTTTCAAAATTTGGTGAGAAAATATAAAAATACGTTCCAGAAGGAAGATTATCTCCTATACGAACTGAGCTATTACTAGAGCCTCTAAATTCTTCAGTATCTTTATCACCTTCATAAACAAGTGCACCATATCGATTATATATTTTTATATCAAAATCCGGAAAAGCTTCAGGGATATTATATATATTATCTATAACCAGATCAAAGGTATCATTTTGACCATCTCCATTAGGAGAAACACCATCTTGAAAATCAATTGAACAGAATTCACCATTAGAAAATTTCTCTCCAGTATTCAATATATTTATAAGAACCGGCAAGCGTTCAGATTCACAGTTATCTGTATCAATATTGGTAATAAAATATACCTGTTCATCAAACAACAATGGATTATCCGTAACAGGATCTTCACTATCTATTGTAGCATACCAATTATATTGTAAAACATCAACTTCTATATCCGCTAATCGTTTTGCATCAAGAATACAAAATTCTTGTTCAGGAACGTTAGGTACCGGTACATCAATAATTTGTACAGCTACATTTAGCGAAGATTCATCACAAGGCAATGAATTCGTAACTACGTATCTAAAATTATAAATACCGCTGGTAAGTGTTTCAAAATTCAATACGCCATCGATAGTCAATGCGTCTGTATTATCAGAGTCTTGAAAAAAACCCGTACGTACCGTATTTCTATCTAAAAGAGAAAATAGATTTACACTTCCATCTAGTTTGCAAAATGTTTCATTCTGATCATTACCAATTTCTGCGGGTTCTGCTATGCGTATCCTTACTGTAGATACAGCATCATTACTACATCCAGCATTTGCAGGAACGGTATAGGTATATAGGCCTTCATTTAGAGGAGGCAACATCGTATTGTTGGCTTCAAAAACCCCTAAGTGATCTGGTGATCTATAACCAAAAGGCCCTGTCCATGTTCCTGTTGTATCTGGCTCACCGCTCAACAAATCAAAAAGAGTAATCGTTAAATTATCAGAACATAGCGTAATTCCACTATTGCTTCCTCCTGCATCAGCTACTTTATTTATAGTAAATGTTAAATCTGCACGATCAGTACAGCCTCCAGAACTTATTGTTGTGTATGTAAATGTAAACGTTTGTGCTGTGTCACTCTCAGGAAAGACAAATGTATTATTAAGTATATCACCTGTAGCATTTGTCCAAACCCCGGTGGTCACTATCGTATCTGTGCCGTTTGTGTTTAATAAACTTCTTAAATTTACGCTGCCTAAAGATTCACAAACATTAACTCCTGTGGTATTTTCTCCCGGATAATCAATCGGAGATATTATGATGGTAATCTCTGCTGATTCTGGTCCGCAAGGATGAGACGAATCTACATTAGGTATACAAAAATTTGGATTAAACAATTCTTGCGAACCATACATTGGGCAAAGCAATAGAGGAGATACAGTATATCTAAACACATACGTACCTGCAGCAGCTCCAGGTATGTTTATGATTCCTCTATGTCTTTCTGAGGGACCTGTTATCGTTTCATCATCCAGGTTCGCCTGTAAATTGAGATCTGAGGGACCACTAACAAATTCCCATTGGACATAGTCCTCTGTACTACTGCCATCCATATAATCAAACAGAACACCATTACTATCTGTAAAAAATTCAATAAAATCATATAAATCAGTTGAAGGATCAGTGAACTCTTCAGAACAAATTTCTGGTGGGGGACCATTTTGAGAAAAAGGTTTTAAAGCTTCAAAAACGGTAAACCTTACTCTGGAAGAAGCATCATCACAAACTCCGGAACGTTGTTCAACGGTATATGTAAAATTAAAATCCTGACATCCAAATCTAGGTGTAGTGGCCACTAAATCATCGTACAAGGCTCTTAGATTTATTTCAGAATCATTCGGACTTGTAATTTGTACACCATCTATCGACCATGTTCCTTCAAGATCTTCATTTAATAAAAAATCATCATCCCTTAAATTAATTGAAGCATCATAATCTCCGTTTTCAAAGCTACTCTGACAAATATTATATGTAGAAGCATATCCTGAAAAAACTTGCCTTACCACCGATATTTTTACTTCGGTAACAGATTGTGGCGGGCAAGCAGGATCAAAACCTGTTACGGTATATCTAAATGCAAATTCATCACTATCGATCCTGCCATCTCCAGGAGTATAAGGAATGGTAGTACTAAATAACGACCCTCTTAGATTGATATCGGACCTTGGAGGCCCTATATATTCCCACAAGCCATTTAAATGAGGTGGAGGAACATTACCAAGAGAGACCAATGTTTCAAATAAATCTATATCGACCAAAGGGTCTGGATCTGTTTTACACGGATCTTCATTATCACATACGATAACATTTACTTCATTAAGTCCATCCGGAGGCAAAGCTTGTCCTGAATAAGGACCTAAGATTAAATTCACCCTGCCTACAATCTGATCTGTACAACCAGAACCTGAGTTAAATAAAATAAACTGATAATCCGTTACGGATTTAGACGCATTATCAAGATCCCATAAACGCAATACACCATCGGGATTTAATGCAAAATTAAATTCAGGGTCAAACCACTCATCTCCAGCTTGGGGTGTTAACCCCGGTATTTCATCATACAGGTTTATAATCCCATCGGGACCTGCTGTACCGTCTCCATCAATTACAGTCATATCACAAATACGAATATCTGGGTATGTGGTATTACACTGTGACAAAGAGATATGTGGTATGAAAAAAATGAACAATAGAATTTTTGCAAAGCTCTCCCAAAAAATCTTCAGCATATTTCTTTTTATATTCAAAATAACTAGTCTTTTAAGTATGCAAAAATATAATTTTATTCAAGACCCTCATTGATATACGGTATTTACTTACTTAAATGTTTAAGTATATACACTACACTCTCGATTCTAAGGTTTTTACAATATCTTTTAATGTATAGCCCTTTGCCTGAAGTAATATCAAATAGTGAAATAACAAATCTGCACTTTCATTTAGAAACAACTCATCATTATCATCTTTTGCCTCAATGACTACTTCTACAGCTTCTTCTCCTACTTTTTGAGCTATTTTATTAATTCCTTTTCTAAATAATGAAGCTACATAAGATTTTTCATCCTGCTGATTACTTTTTCGATCTTGAATCACCGTTTCCAATTGAGATAAAAATCCAAATGTAGTATCATTATCTTCTGCCCAACAGGTATCTGTGCCTTTATGACAAGTTGGACCTACGGGATCTACCATAATTAACAAGGTATCTTGATCACAATCGACCTTAATGTCTATAAGGTTTAAAAAGTTACCACTTTCCTCTCCTTTTGTCCATAACCTATTTTTAGATCTACTAAAAAAAGTTACTTTTTTTGTTTCTATTGTTTTAGTGTACGATTCTTGATTCATATAGCCTAACATTAATACATTTTTGGTTTTTGCATCTTGTACTATGGCAGGAACTAATCCATCACTATTTTTATCGAAGTCTATTTTCATTTCCCTCACCTTATCCCTCTCCTTTTAGAAGAAGGAGTTTACAGGTCTTTTTTAAATTATTACTATTTCTATATTCTAACTGGAATATTATTATCCTTTAATTCTTCTTTTAAATCTTTAATTTCTATTTCTTTAAAATGAAAGACGCTGGCAGCCAATGCGGCATCAGCTTTCCCACTTTTGAATGTATCTACAAAATGTTGTATGGTGCCTGCACCTCCAGAAGCTATAATCGGTATGTTAAGCTCTTCTGATAATTTTGCCAATGCTGTATTTGCGAACCCATCTTTAGTCCCATCATTATCCATAGAAGTAAAAAGAATTTCTCCTGCACCTCTACGTTCTACTTCTTTTGCCCAATCAAATAAATTTAACTCTGTGGGCACCTTCCCGCCAACTAAATGTACTTTCCATTCTCCGTCGATCTGTTTAGCATCTATAGCGACTGTGATACACTGACTACCAAACTTAGCTGCCAGGTCGTTAATTAATTGTGGATTTTTAACTGCAGAAGAGTTTACCGATACTTTATCTGCGCCATTTTGTAATAAAATATCTACATCTTCAATAGAAGATATCCCGCCGCCAACGGTAAAAGGAATATTTACTTTTTCTGCAACATCCAGCACCAAATTTGCCAAGGTTTTACGCCTTTCTTCGGTTGCAGAAATATCTAAAAACACCAGCTCATCAGCTCCTGCTTTAGAATATAGATCTGCTAGTTCTACAGGATCTCCTGCATCTCGTAAAGCTACAAAATTGACTCCTTTTACAGTACGTCCGTTTTTAATATCCAGACAAGGTATGATTCGTTTTGTTAACATATGCGCTACGCTATTTTTGTTCCGTTTTCTACTTTTCTTTCTGGCTGAAGTAATATTACTTCTTTATCTTCACCCAAACCTCCTAACACAAGACATTCACTCATAAAATTTGCGATCTGCTTTGCAGGAAAGTTAACCACAGCTACGACTTGTTGTCCTATGATTTCTTCACAAGAATACAATTTTGTAATTTGAGCAGATGTTTTTCTTTTTCCTAAAGCCCCAAAATCAATAACAATCTTATACGCAGGGTTTCTGGCTTCTTTAAATACTTCTGCAGAAATAATTGTACCTATTCTCATTTCTACCTTTTCAAAATCTTGCCAAGTTAATGTACTATCCATATACCTACGAATTAAGAATATAGTTTTCTAATTGCTTAAGGCTAATTCTATTTTCATAGATAGCCTTTCCGATAATTGTTCCCTCGCAACCCAGTTCTGCTAGTTTTGGCAGCTCGTCAAATGTTGAAATTCCTCCGGAAGCGATAAGGTTGAGCTCTTTAGTTTCTTCAAGGATTCTTTTATATAGCGTAAAAGAGGGTCCTTCTAACATTCCATCTTTACTGATGTCTGTACAGATCACATAGGCAACACGTTCTTTTTGATACTCTTGTATAAAAGGTATCAGCTCCTTATCACTTTCTTCTTGCCATCCACTCACTGCAATTTTTTCGTTATTGGCATCAGCTCCCAGAATTATTTTATCCGGACCATATGTATGAATCCATGCTAAGAACGTTTCAGGATTTTTAACAGCTATGCTACCCCCGGTAATTTGATTTGCTCCGTTTTCAAAAGCGATTTTAAGATCTTCATCCGTTTTTAAACCTCCTCCAAAGTCAATTTTTAAGTTAGTTTTTGTAGCAATCTGTTCTAAAACTTTATGATTAACGATATGCTTAGATTTTGCGCCGTCTAAATCTACCAAATGCAAATATTGGATTCCATAGTCTTCAAACTCTTTGGCAACTTCTAATGGATTTTCGTTATAAATCTTTTTTGTATCATAATCTCCTTTTGAGAGTCTAACACATTTACCATCAATGATATCTATTGCAGGTATTATTCTCATGTGAGTACTATATTTTGAATCGTTATTTAATTAATCTAGAAGCTTTAGTAGTTTTTCTGCTACCATATCACATTTTTCTCTATTTCCTGGCATTCCAATATTAGTTGTTTCAAACTTAAATAGGAGATCTGATAATCCTTTTGCATTTGTTCTACCAACAAGTTGATCATAAACCGAGGGAACATAGCTGCGATATTCATCATTAGGCGCACTATTATTTATACCTATAGGATCCCATTCTGTCCATAAAATAAGATCAATCTGTTTATATAATTGTTCCTTTTTCATTTTACATTTCCAAAAAATTTCTTAGTATCTGTTCACCTACTGTACTACTTTTTTCAGGATGAAATTGAGTTCCGTAAAAGTTATCTTTACGTAAAGCAGTACTATACTGTACGCCATAATATGATTGAGCAACAGTATCCTTTATTACAGGAGCATAATAGCTATGCACCAAATAAATATGCTCCTTTTCTTCTACTCCTGTAAACAGAGAAGATTTCAAAGACGTTATTTGATTCCAGCCTATTTGTGGTACTTTTACACCATGATTAAATCGCAATACATTTACGTCAAAAATCCCCAGGCCTTTAGTATCTCCTTCTTCGGTATAGCTGCACATGAGTTGCATGCCCAGACAGATTCCAAGAACGGGTTGTTTTAATTGGGGCACCAGAGTGTCCAGCCCAGAGGCTTTTAGTTTTTTCATTGCACTACTAGCCTCTCCTACTCCCGGAAAAATCACCTTATCGGCTGCCTTAATCTCTTCTGGATCATCACTCAAAACAGCCTTATACCCCAATCGTTGTATAGCAAATTTTATAGATTGAATATTTCCAGCTCCATAATTTATTATAACAATTTTCATTTTATCTATCAGTCCAGCGAGGGCCGGATTCTTTTTTAATTGAACCTATACACTTAATTTTGGATTCTGGTCTTCGCCGGAATAACAAATGTTATTATTTACAACATTCCTTTGGTCGAAGGCAAAATCATTTTCTCTGGATCCCGTTTTACCGCCACTTTAATCGCTTTAGCAAAGGCCTTAAAAATAGCCTCGATCTTATGATGCTCATTGGTGCCTTCAGCTTTGATATTCAGATTAGCTTTAGCACCATCGGTAAAGGATTTGAAGAAATGGAAAAACATTTCTGTTGGCATTTTTCCGATCATTTCTCTCTTAAAATCTGCTTCCCATACCAACCAATTGCGGCCTCCAAAATCAATAGCTACTTGCGCAAGACAATCATCCATTGGCAAGCAAAATCCATAGCGTTCTATTCCCAATTTATTATCTAATGCTTTAGCAAAAACTTCGCCTAATGCGATCGCCGTATCTTCTATTGTATGATGTTCATCTACCTCAAGATCTCCTTTTACACTAATATCAAGATCCATTTGACCGTGACGTGAAATCTGATCCAGCATATGATCAAAAAAATCTAAACCGGTACTAATATTACTTTTTCCTGTTCCATCCAGATTGAGTTTGATATGGATGTCGGTTTCATTAGTTGTTCTTGAAATCTCGGCAACCCGATCCTTGAGTTTAAGAAATTCATATATCTTTTGCCAATCATTGCTCTCTAAAGCAATATAGCCATTTAGCTCTTCTTGATTACTCGTAATTTCTCTTGTACCCAGGTTTGTATTATCATTAATAAATATCCCTTTGGATCCAAGGTTTTTTGCCAACTCCATATCTGTCAATCGATCCCCAATTACAAAAGAATTTTCTAAATCATATTCATCAGAAAAATATTCGGTTAATAAACCTGTACCTGGTTTTCTGGTATTTGCATTTTCATGCGGAAATGTTCTGTCCAGAAATACTTTGTCAAAAATAACCCCTTCATTCTCAAAGGATTTCATGATAAAATTATGTACCGGCCAAAACGTCTCTTCAGGAAAAGATGCTGTACCCAAGCCATCTTGATTCGTAATCATAACGAGTTCATAATCGAGTTCTTGAGCTATTTTTCCTAAATAGGTAAACGCTTTAGGATAGAAAATCATCTTTTCGAATGCATCTATTTGCTCGTCTACCGTTTCTTTAATAATAGTCCCGTCTCGGTCTATAAATAATACTTTCTTTTTCATATGTCCTCACCCTATCCCTCTCTTTTAATTAGAGGTATTTAAGGATTTGTTATAGTTGTTCTAAAATTTCTATTAACTTATTATTTTCTTCAGGAGTACCTACTGTAAACCTAAGTGTATTTTTGCATAAAGGTTGCGTACTTCGATTGCGAATTACGATACCCTTATGCAATAATTGATCATATCGTTTGTTGGCATCATCTACCTTTGCCAAAATAAAATTAGCATCGGTTTCATATACGATCTCCACAAAACGTATAAGGGACAAAGTAGCTATTAGTTTTTTTCTTTCTTTCAGAATATCAGCAACTTCAGCTTTGACTTGATCCTGATTAATAACACGTTCTAAAGCTCGTCTTTGAGTTAATTCATTTACATTATAAGGCGGTTTGATTTTATTGAGAATTGCGATAATTTCTTTAGAAGCGTAACAAATCCCAAGTCTAATACCAGCCAATCCATATGCTTTGGATAACGTTTGCGTAACTATAAGGTTGGGATATGTTGTTATCTTTTTGATCCAACTTTCTTTATCTGAAAAATCGATATACGCTTCATCTATAACAACTAAACCGTCAAATTGGTTCAAAACCTTGGTTATATTTTCTTCTGAAAAGGAGTTGCCTGTAGGATTGTTTGGCGAACACAGAAAGATTATTTTGGTGTTTGAGTTAACGGTATTTATAATTTTATCAACATTGGGTTCAAAGTTTTCTGTTAAGAATACTTCTCGATTTTCGATTGTATTAATATTCGCTAAGACGTTATACATCCCGTATGTCGGAGGCAATGTTATAATATTATCAACTTTTGGTTCGCAAAAGGCTCTAAATAATAGATCCAGTACTTCATCACTTCCATTTCCTAATAGAATATTTTGTTCCGACACTCTCTTCTGCTGAGCAAGAACGGTCTTCAGATTTCTTTGTTGAGGATCTGGATATCGATTTACTCCATTGTCGAAAGGGTTTTCATTGGCATCAAGAAAAATCATTTCAGATCCATCGCTAACATACTCATCTCTGGCAGAAGAATAAGGATTAAGTCCTAGAACATTCTTTCGGACTAATTGCTTTATATTAAATTGTGTTTTATTCATTTTATAATGTAGTCCTGATATATTTTTCAGGACTCTTTTTTACTTTAAACTTTCTAAGCGTAATGTAACGGCGTTTTTATGTGCCTGCAAACCTTCAGCTTCTGCCATTAATTCTATTGCATTACCAATAGTTTGGATTCCTTCTTTAGAAATTTTCTGGAACGTCATCGATTTCATAAAACTATCTAGATTTACCCCACTATATTGTTTTGCATATCCATTGGTTGGCAAGGTATGATTTGTTCCTGAAGCATAATCCCCTGCGCTTTCTGGTGTATAATTGCCAATAAATACAGATCCTGCATTTTCGATATTATTTACGAACAGGTCTTCATTTTTGACACAAACAATAAAGTGCTCTGGACCATATTCATTTATTAGGTTTAGCGCCTCGGTATCATTATCTACATAAATCAGTTTTGAGTTTTGTATCGCAGCCTGAGCTATCTCTTTTCTAGGTAAGACTGAGAGTTGTTTCTCTACTTCTTTTTCTACTGTGTTTATCAATGTTTTTGAGGTAGACACCAAAATAACCTGGCTATCTTTACCATGCTCGGCCTGACTTAGTAAATCTGAAGCAACAAAAGATGCATTTGCCGTATCGTCAGCTACTACTAACAACTCACTAGGTCCCGCTGGCATATCTATAGCGACCCCAAATTTTGTAGCTAGTTGTTTAGCCACAGTAACAAATTGATTTCCAGGACCAAATATTTTATATACTTGTGGTATACTATCGGTACCAAAAGTCATACCTGCAATCGCTTGTATACCTCCTACTTTACAAATTTTGGTAACACCACAAAGGTCTGCGGCATATAAAATTGCCGGATTTATTTTTCCTTCACTGTTTGGAGGGGTACACAATACTATTTCTTTGCATTCAGCAATATTTGCGGGTGTCGCTAACATTAATATCGTAGAAAACAAAGGCGCTGTTCCGCCTGGGATATATAATCCAACCTTTTGTATAGGTCTTTTCTCTTGCCAACACAGAACTCCATTAGCAGTCTCAATAGTAACTTTTTCGGTTTTTTGAGCCGCATGAAAAGCTTCAATATTAGATTTGGCAACTTTAATTGACTCTTTTAATTCCTGGCTCACCAGTTTTTTTGCTTCTTCGATCTCATTTGATTTCGCTAAAACATCTTGCAGGGTTACACGATCAAATTTTCGAGTATATCTATCAATTGCGATATCCCCTTCAGATTTAACTTCATCAAAAACGCGTAGTACTATCGATTCAATATCTTCTACTGTTTGAGTTGGCCTTTGTAATAACGAAGACCACGTGCTCCTTTTTGGGTTGTATATTTTATTCATGTTTCTTTATCCTTATAAATTACAACACCATCTTTTCAATTGGGCAGACTAAAATCCCTTCGGCTCCTTCTGCCTTTAATTCATCAAGAATGTCCCAGAACTTATTTTTCTCTACTACGGTATGAATCGAACTCCATCCCTTTTCTGCTAAAGGCAATACAGTCGGACTACGCATCCCCGGCAGGATTTTTACAATATCTTCTATTTTTTCATTTGGGGCATTAAGTAAGACATATTTAGAATTCCTAGCTTTTAAAACTGCTTTTATTCTAAATTGTAGTTTTTTAAGAAGGTCCTTATTCTCTTCAGAAATTTTTGGCGAAACCGCGAGCACCGCTTCTGATGTAAGCATTACTTCAACTTCTTTTAAGTTGTTTTTAAACAACGTACTTCCGCTAGAAACGATATCACAAATGGCATCTGCAAGTCCTATATTTGGGGCAATCTCTACAGATCCAGAAATTTGATGTAACTCTGCTGATATTCCCTTTTTTTCTAAGTATTGGTTAACGGTATTGGGATACGAAGTGGCTATTCGTTTTCCATCTAAATCCGCTATAGAATTATATTCAAAATCTTTAGGTACTGCCAAAGAAACTTTACACTTTGAAAAATTAAGGCGTTCAGCTATAGAAATATCTTTTCCTTTTTCTATAAGTACGTTTTCGCCAATAATTGCGATATCTACAACTCCATCTCTAAGATACTGTGGGATATCTCCATTACGTAAAAACATAACATCCATAGGGAAATTACGTGTCTGAGCTTTTAATTGATCTTTACCATTATCGATTGAAATACCACAATCTTTAAGGATTTTAACCGAATCTTCATTCAATCGGCCACTTTTTTGAATAGCAATTTTAATTTTAGACATTTTTTTGTTGTTGAGTTTAATCAGTTCTAACAAGCCCGTTTTAAAACAAAAAACCCGTTTGAACTTCTCAAACGGGTTAAATTTATTGTTGTACTCTATACATACCACACTTACCACGCCTGAGCGAAAATGTAAGAATGATGATGATGTATAGCGATGTTTTTCATTGATTTTTGTAAATACTTTGCGAATTTATAAAAAAAAAATTTCTTGAAACGTATTTCAACTTAATTTTTTGCAATTAGTCTTTTTTGCACCATAAATCTTTCGAAAATAAACCTCATAATACATTGATTATAAACATTTTTAATAACTTTAAAAGACTAACACTAATCATCAACCTATGAAAAATTTTATTTCTTTCATCATTTTCCTGCTATTTGCATGGTCAGGAATGTGGTGGTATTATTCCTGTAACTGGTGTTTAGGAGATAGAAATTCTTCTATTACTAATCGCATAGAAAATGATCTGGATCTAAAAAACGAAGCACTTAGAAAAAAAGCTTATGAAGACAGTATAGCGAGTCTGAACAAAACAAAAACAGGTTTATTAGCAAAGGATCTTCAAGGTCGGGATATTTTTAAATACATAGAAAACTTTCAAATAAATCGGAATAACGGAGATGTATTTATCCCTAATTCTTTACAAAACTTTAGTGATCAGATTGCTCTTTATCTTGGTAAGCATCAAGATCAAGAGCTTATCATTTCTGGATTTGAGAGTTTTTCTGAAAGAGAACAAAGCAATGATTTAGGGATTTTAAGAGCCAATTTTATTAAAAATGTTTTAATTGAAGTAGGAGTTAATGGAGATCGAATAACCACAAAAACCGAGGTAGTCGATTATACTTATGATGACGTGAGCGGAAACTATACCGGGGGCATTCTTCTTAATTTTAATCAGCTTGATCAATCCAGAATCACCGAAATAGAAAAAGGTGTGGCAAACAAGATTTTATATTCTGAATTTGCTCAAAAAACCTTTACTCCAGATGCTACTCTAGCAAATTATGCCCTCGAGCTCAAAAATTACTTAGAAAAATATCCTAATAAAACTGTAGAAATAATTGGACATACTGATGATGTTGGTAACGCTGAAGCTAATATTTGGTATGGGCAAGAACGGGCTAACAACGTTAAGAATTATCTTGTTTCTCAAGGCATTACCACAGAAAAAGTTAAGGCTTCATCTAAAGGAGAATCAATGCCAATTGCTCCAAATGATACTGAAGAAAACAAAGCAAAAAACAGAAGAATAGAAATAATTGTAAACTAACTAAATAAATTCAACTATGTTAGATTTTTTAAACGAAGCAAATTGGTGGTGCCTAATACTATTATTATTCCTGGCTTTTCTACTAGGATGGTTTTTATCAAAATGGAAACTTAAACGTAAATTTGAAGCTGAGCTTGATGAATGTAAAAGGCTCAATTCTAAATTTAGAAATGCAAACAATCCAAAGGCAAAGACAACATTCTCTAGCCCATCGGTTCCCAAAACACAACAAACAGACAATACTATTAAAGCTATAAAAACAAGAGATCATGGTGGTGTTGCTGTTGGTGAAAATAGCACGAATAAAAGTGATACCCTTACGTTAAACTTTGATAGTTTTGGTAAAGCAGATGCTTCACAAAAAGATGATTTAAAACTAATAAGCGGTGTGGGTCCTTTTATTGAGGAAAAGTTAAATGGTATTGGTATTTATACCTTTGATCAAATCAGTAAGTTCAAAAAAGAAGATATAGAAACCGTGACAGAACTCATTAAATTTTTTCCTGGCCGCATTGAAAGAGATAAATGGACTGACCAAGCCAAAAATCTTAAAGACAAGTAGATACTACAAATATTTTATGAACAAAAAAAAGCCTTTGCATAAAGGCTTTTTTTGTTAACCCGTATTGAACTTATACAACAGGAATTCTTGATTGTCATTAGGCATCGTGACTATTTTACTAAACTTCAATCCTAATTTTTCTAATAATTTTTGAGAAGAAACATTATCTTTTGTCGTGATAGCACTTATCTGCACCAAACCAAACTCGTTAATACTAATTTCTTTAAGCTTATTTGCTGCTTCCAAAGCGTAACCTTTCTTTTCATACTGAGGAAGAAATGCAAACCCAATATCAACCCCCTCTACACCTTCTCTATCATATAACCCACAGGTTCCTATTTTTTTATGATCAGTTTTTCTTATTACGGTATAATTAGAATACCCTAATTTTTCCAATTGTGGTTGCATTTTGGTATCGATATAGACTCTGGCATCCTCAACAGAATTAACATTTCTATCCCCGATATATTTTTTCCATTTTGGACTATTCAGCAATTCATATATGAAGGAGGCGTCTTTTGGTGAAGTAGGTTCAAGAATTAACCTTTCAGTTTCAAATGACTTGTATTCCATACGTAACTTTTTGAAGAGTGTAGAAAAAAATATTGGCGTCATTCGACGCCAATATATAATTTACATTACTTTCTTATTGATTGCCCAATATCAGAGGCATTCCATCTTTTCCTGAGCCTACAACTATTACTTTAGCATTCGGCGATTTCGACAATTCTAATGTTGCCTGTATTCCTTTTTCTTTAAGGATTTTATCTGTTAATGAAGCACTCAAAATTTGGTTGGCAACTGCCTTTCCTTCAGCGTCAATTTTTTGTCTTTCTGCCTCTTTTCTAGCCTTTTCTAATCTAAATTCATACTCCAAAGCTTCTTGTTCTTGTCTTAACTTACGCTCAATAGCTTCTTTGATTGTTGGTGGTAAGGTTACATCACGTACTAAAACTTCGTTAAGCTGTATGAATTGATCACCAACTATTTTTTTAGTTTCTTCAAAAATCTCTTTTTGAATGGCATCTCGCTTACTAGAGTACAATTGTTCTGGAGTATATCGGCCAACTACGCTACGAGCCGCAGATCTAATGGTAGGCAATAAAACTCTGGCGACATAATTTTCTCCTTTTTGCTGGTGTAACAACCCTAATTTATTGTAATCGGGCTGGAACCATGCAGAAGCATCTAATTTGATTTCTAATCCGTTAGAGGAAAGAACTTGCATTTTTTCAAAAACCTCTTGCTGCCTTACTTCATATACAATGACTTTGTTCCATGGTGCAACCAAATGAAACCCTTCTCCTAATGGTGGACCATCGGTTACTACACCTCCTCCAAAAGTTTTATAAAGAACGCCTGCTTCACCCGAGCCGATCGTAATTGTAGATTTTGAGATAAAAACGATTGCTAAAACAATGACAATCAGAATAGGTAACCCTATTTTTGGTAACTTTTCCATAATAATTTCGAGTTTTAATTTTAAATAAGTCCGTTATACTTTCTTGCAAACCATTCTACAGCAAGTAATAAAATAACAATCGCTAAAAGATATTTCCAATCTATTAAAGATACTACATTTTCTTTGCTTTTTTGTATTGCCTGATATCGTTGATCTTTGGCTAAATCTTCTACCAAAAAATCTATTTGATTTAAATAATAAGACTTCCCATTGGTGTTAGTCGCAAGTTGCCTTAGTTTTGTTACATCTGCATTGAGATATTGTTGTTCAACATTATATTCTAAAACGGAAAAACTTCCTGATCTTGATATGTTCTCACCTGCAACGGTAACTGTATACTCATAATTACCAGCAGATATACTGCTCAGATCGACTTCATACGTATTATTTTTTAATATCATTGGTATCGTCTGTGTTGCTTCGGTATCTTTATTTTTTATCGTGATTCTTAGCGTGGCTCTTCGATCAAACTCATAATTTTTGGTGAAATATTCTGCATTAATTTTAATGCCTGCATTTCCATAATAGAAAGACTCTGAAATTGTATTCAAACGACTTTTTCGTTTATTAGATGCCAGATATTGAATCAATTTCCCGAAAAAATCATCAAAATCTTTAAAGTTTTTAGCATCTAAGTAATTCTGGGCTCTCCAACGCCACAATCCACTCCCAAATAATACTGCCTCTCTAATACCATCATCTTCGATAGTCCCTAAAAGAGGGGCATCTGTCTCAATGTTACTAATAGTACGATATAACAGAGGGTCATAATTTGTATTAAAACTAATCTCTCCAAAAGTACCTATCAATGGTGGATACTCTTCAAAACCCGTGTTGTCTAAAAGAAATGCTCCATAATTGGTATTAAATCTGGGTACATAATACTCTGTTTGACGTGTAATTTCTTGCGTATACCTATTCTGTATAGTATTTAAAAAAAACCAATCAGTATTTGAGCCAGTAATCGTAAAATAATTTTTTCTAAGTGTTTTTAATTTCTCATAAACTTCTCTAAATCTACTATTGGGTTGATACAAAATGACCAGCTGATAATCATCTAGGTTTATATTTTTTGTTTCAATAGGTGCAGTAATGGTGATGTTTCGTCTTTCATTACTCTCTATACTTTTTTTGATAGCCCCCAGATCGGGATGAACAATATCACTGACCAATAAAACATTTGTTTTCTGATCAATAATCTCAACAGCAAACGTCTTAGTATTATTGATTGTATTTTTTTCATTTGTTAATGGTTCCAATCTAGCAGTATATTTAACAACCCCTGGGGTACTTGCTGGCAGCGTGAAGTTAATTACTTTAGAATTCTCTTTAGAAGAAAAAGAAATTGGCTGAGAATAAACAGTACTATTTCCAGATTGCAAGACCAACCTGGTATTTACATTTTCGTCACCAGAATAGTTAAGAATAATTTCAACTGGAAATTTATTTTTAAGATACGCGTAGCGATTTACATTAAGTTGTTGAATTTTGGTGTCTAACACGGCTGTAGTATCTCCAGAAATAATAGGAAATATATTTTGTTGGTATCCAATGCTACTGTATTGATAATCTTTCCCATAGGTTTGATTACCATCAGTTACCAGTATTATCGGGGCAATAGTGTTTTTATAAATCTGACTAAGATCGTCAAGAACTTTTGAAATGTTTGTTTGCTTTTGATCAAACGAATAATCCAATGAATCATTCAATTCTGAAGAAAAAGAATAATACACTACATTAAATCTATCAGTAAGAGCATCTTTTTCTTTAATTTCTTCGATAAAACTAATAATACTCTGATCTTGATCTAGATGTTTTATTGAAGAAGAGTTGTCTATTGCTATTACTAGTGTAGGTTTTTGGGTATCGTATTTTTTTTGTTTGAAGGTTGGATTGATTAGCAATACCAATAATGCAAAAACACTAAGAAAACGTAAAAAAGCAAAGAATAGAATGTTTTTCTTTCTGTTCTTTGCTTTATATACATATTGAAAAAACGCTATCATCAATGCGATTATGAAAGCAGTTATAATCAAAACTATAGTTTGTGTTTGCATCCTTTAAATTACGGTTTGCGCTTGTAGATTTATGAATCTTGAATCTTTTCAATATACATTGAATACCTAATTATTCTTTATCGGTTGAAAATTAACGACTTTAATATCAAAAAATATTAAAATCCTCTAAAATAATTCAAAAATCGTTAATCGTAATTCAAAACTAGGTTAACATTCCTCCATCAACATGAAGCACTTGCCCTGTTACATAAGTGCTTAAATCACTAGCAAGATAAAGGCATGCATTTGCTATGTCTTCTGGAGTACCACCTCGTTTTAATGGGATTGCATTACGCCACCCGTCAACAACTTTTTCGTCTAATTTGGCAGTCATTTCAGTTTCAATAAAACCAGGTGCAACTACATTACTTCTAATATTTCTTGATCCAAGTTCTAAAGCTATTGATTTAGAAAAACCGATGATACCTGCTTTGGATGCAGCATAATTAGCTTGTCCGGCATTACCTTTAACTCCCACAACAGAACTCATATTAATTATGCTTCCACTACGTTGTTTTAACAGGGTGCGCTGAATCGCCTTGGTCATATTAAATACACTTTTAAGATTTACTTCAACTACCTTGTCAAAATCTTCTTCGCTCATACGCATCAAAAGGTTATCTTTTGTAATCCCGGCATTGTTAACTAAAATATCAATACTATTAAAGGTTTCTAAAACGTCTTTCACCAAATCTTGAGCTTGATCATAATTTGCTGCGTTACTTTGATAGCCTTTCGCCTTTACTCCCAAATCATTTAATTCTTTCTCTAATGCCGTAGCCGCCTCAACCGAAGAACTATACGTAAAAGCCACATTGGCACCATTCTTTGCGAAAATTTGTGCTATTCCTTTTCCTATACCACGTGTGGCTCCTGTGATAATAGCTGTTTTACCTTGTAAAAGATTCATCTGTGTTTATTATTTTTTGGTATGTTAAGAATAATGAATTCAAATATAAGAATTACTGATATGTGAACAACAATAAACCCCGCGATTTATCGCAGGGTTTACCAACAAAATTATATAACGTTTTACAATTCTATGTTTTCATTTTTCTTTTCATAATTAAAGAGATAGTCGATATCCATTTCTTTCACCACGCCTAACTTAGAGAGGGCTTTCATGTCAACATCTTTTTTATTACCAATCACCAATACATTATAGGTCTCCCCTTTAATATTTTGATCAAAAAAAGTTTTAAGATCCCCGAGAGTCATCTCTTTAATAGTGTTGTACATTTCTTCGCGATTATCATAATCAAGTCCTCTTTTCTTAAGCTTTTCATACGACCAAAAAATATTGGCTTTGGTTATACGCTCTGCGGCAATCTTTTTTAGTGTTGCTTCTTTAGCTTGATTAAATTGTTGTTCTGCCTCGGGCATATTCGTCATTAGTTCCATCATAGCATCTACTGCCTCTGGCATTTTATTTGCTTGTGTTCCAATATATGCATATACATAATTAGGTTTACCACTTTCTTTCGCATTACTATATTGGGAGAAAGCAGAATATGCTAATGATTTTGATTCTCTTATTTCTTGAAATATGATTGAAGAAAGCCCACTACCAAAATACGTATTGAACAAACTTGAAGCTGCCATTTTTTTAGGATCAAACTCAGATCCTTTAGCCAGAAACAGCATTTCGCTCTGTACCATATCATAATCTACAAAATACACATTACCCCCTGTCTCTTTTTCAACGTAAGATGTTGTTTCGGGGTAATCTTTTAGATTTTCATCAATCTTATAATTCTTATCCAGTGAAGCTACAGCCGCCTCAACATCTTTTCCATAGTAAAAAACACGTTGTTTGTAATTGGTAAGGTCTTTTATGATATTTACTAACTCTTGAGGATCAATAGCTTTCAATTCTTCTATAGTATAAATATTACGTAATCTGGAGTTTTCTCCATATTTACCGTAGTTTAGCAATCCATTCCACATGATGTTGCCTTTTTGGGTCTTACTATCTTCTCTACTCTTAGCAATTTGATCTACATATTTATTGTATGTTTCTTGATTCGGTACTGCATTTTGGCACAGATGTTCTAACAACGCTAAACCTTGATCAAGATTTTCATTTAGTCCCGAAATACCAATTCGAGTCATATCTGAAGAAGAACTTACCGAATAACTAATTCCTAACTTATAAAATTCTTTTTTAAGGTCTTCTGGGGTATAAGTATCGGTTCCTAAATAATCTAAATATCCAGCAGCTAATGACAGTTTTTTATCATTATCACTTCCCATATCCAGTATTATACTCAGATCAAATAAATCATTTGTTTTATTAACTATATAGGAAACCGGAATTCCACTATTTGTTTCTGTAGTTTTAATAGCCGACTTATAATCTACAAATTTAGGCTGAATTGCAGAGGATTGTATCGTATTAAATTCTTTAAGAAAAGTTGATTCTTTATCTCTATTAAGCTGTACTGGTGTAATTCCTGGATTCTCTACTTTTACTATATTTTTATCCTCTCCTTTTTTCTTATGCACTTCAACATAATTATTGCTATAATGCTTCTTTGCAAAATCAATAATATCTTGCTTGGTGATGTTCTTCATTTCATCCAACATGACCAGACGGTCTTTCCAATCCTGAAAATGAACAAATGCATCGAGATATTTATATGCTGTGCTACTAGAACTCTCAAATTCGCTTATTCTCGAAAGTTTCATATCGTTTATAACCGCATCAATCAACCAATCATCAAATGCTCCTTTTTTGATCTTCTCTATCTCACCAAGTAATAACTCTTTCACTTCATCTAACGTTTGATCTGCTTTCGGTGTTCCAAAAAGGATATGCGACCCGTAATCATTATTAAATACGGTAAAGGATGCTGCTTGCTGTACTTTTTGCTTTTGGTTAAGATTTAAATCAATAAGTCCTGCCTGGGAGTTTGCCAACATATAATCAATAAGCAATACCATTTTTTCTTCTTTAGAACCTATACCATCTGTTCTAAAGGCTACATATATAGATTCTGATGTAGGACCATATACTTCTTTTTTAACTGGAGAAGTGATTGGTGATTCTTCAGGAAATGTAGGATGTGTTACCTCTTTAGATTTAAATGCGCCAAAAGTATTATTCACCTTTTCAATTGTGGTATCAAAATCGATATCCCCAACCAAAATTACGGCCATATTATTAGGAACATAATATGTATCAAAATAAGCATGAATGGCTTCCATAGATGGGTTTTTAAGATGCTCAGACTTACCTATCGTTTTTTGAGTACCGTAAGGATGTGTTGGAAACAAACCTTCTAGCATGGCATAATATTGTTTGCGTGGATCACTATCCTGACCGCGATTAAACTCTTCATAGACAGCTTCCAGCTCGGTATGAAACAACCTCAATACCAATTGACTAAAACGTTCGCTTTCTACAGCTAGCCATTTGTCTAACTCATTTGCCGGAATTTTATTTACATAAACAGTTTGCTCATTTGAAGTAAAAGCATTAGTGCCTTCTGCTCCTAATGAATTTACCATTTTGTCGTATTCATTAGCTATTGATAGTTTTGAGGCTTCCTGAGATACTTCGTCTATCTTTTTATAAATTTCTTTTTTCTTTTCAGGATCAGATTCTGCTTTATGCTCTTCATACAACTCAGAAATTTGTTTAATTAGTTCATTTTCTTTTTCAAAATCTAAGGTTCCTATTTCATCAGTACCTTTAAAAACCATATGTTCTAAATAATGAGCTAAGCCAGTGTTATCTGCCGGATCATAGGTAGAACCAGCTTTAACAGCAATCAAAGTTTGAATTTTGGGTTCTTCTTCATTTTTAGCTAAATATACTTTTAAACCATTATCCAAGGTATATAATCTTAACCCAGTAGGATCATTGGTAACCGTCTCATAAGAAAATCCTGCGGCATCTGTATGCTGTTCGGTTTTTATTTCTTTAGATAGGTTGGTTTCTGAGGATGAATTTTTACAATTACTAAGCGCTAGTATCGCTACTAATAGTAAAAATGAATTTAATAATTTCATAGACTGATTTTGTTTAGATCTTTTTAATAGACGTAAATAAGTAATATTAATAGCAAAAAGAGTTACTACGTTACGTTTTTTAGTAAAATTTTAACAATACTAATTTTTCATAAAAAAACCTCCCGGAATTGACCAAGAGGTTTTTAATATATCAAACAAATGTGTATTTTATCCTAATACTTCGGCTACTTTTTTACCTATTTCTGCTGGCGAGTCTACAACATGAATACCACATTCTCTCATAATTGCTTTTTTAGCCGCAGCGGTATCTTCACTTCCTCCAACGATTGCACCTGCATGTCCCATTGTACGTCCTGCAGGAGCTGTTTCACCAGCTATAAAACCAACTACTGGTTTAGCGGTTCCACTTTCTTTTATCCATTTAGCAGCATCCGCTTCTAATTGACCTCCAATTTCACCAATCATAACGACACATTTAGTTTCTGGATCATTAACTAACATTTCAACAGCCTCTTTTGTAGTAGTTCCAATAATTGGATCACCACCAATGCCTATAGCAGTTGTGATACCAAGCCCTTGTTTAACCACTTGATCAGCAGCCTCATAAGTTAATGTTCCGGATTTTGAAACGATACCTACATTTCCTTTTTTAAACACAAATCCAGGCATGATACCCACTTTTGCCTCTCCCGGCGTGATCACCCCAGGGCAGTTAGGTCCTATAAGCTTACAATCTTTATCTTTTATATAATCTGAAGCCGTAATCATATCTGCAACCGGAATACCTTCAGTAATGGTAATAATAACTTTTATTCCTGCATCTGCTGCCTCCATAATAGCATCAGCAGCAAAAGCTGGTGGCACAAAAATAATTGTGGTATCGGCCTCAACTTGTTCTACTGCCTCTTTAACAGTATTAAAAACTGGTTTATCCAAATGAGTTTGCCCTCCTTTTCCTGGAGTTACACCTCCTACAACGTTAGTACCATATTCTATCATTTGACTAGCATGAAAAGTACCTTCACTACCAGTAAAACCTTGTACAATAATTTTTGAATCTTTATTTACTAAAACACTCATTGCGTTATGATTTTTATTTTTTTGAGTTTCAAAAGTACACTTTTGAAAACTATAGTTAAAGTGAAAAATAAAAAAATTACTTTTTATTTTTTTTATATCTATTTTGAAATAAAAGACATCATACTTTCTGGGGTATTATCTCCCTGCTGACTGATTTGATACCCTTTAAATAATTTGTTGTCTTTAAGTTCCCATATCGTGATAAAATGAGCTATCGCAACCTCTTTATCAGGATCTTCTATTGTTTTTGCGAAGTACGTATATCGAATAGTCACCGTATCTTCTTCTGCTATTAAATGGCTAATTTCACATCTAAATGTTTCAAAAGAAAGAGCCATCTCACTAAACATGGTTTTAATATCCTCAAAACTTCTTTTATTGAAGCCAAAACTACTGTTCCAATATAACTCGATTTCAGGATGCAGATATTTAGATAAGGCATCAGCATCATGAATCAAATCCGTTTCATAAAAGGACTTTACTATATCCTTTGCCGTTTTACTCATTGTTTTTCAATTTTTCTATTAAATCCGGAATTTGCCTTATAGCAGCAATTTCCTTATACTTCTTCCTAAAATTATCTGCAGGGGTACCAAAATAACTTTTATTTCCCTCTAGAGACTTGCTTACTCCCGATTGTGCAGAAATAATAGCTTTAGCTCCTATCGTAATACCGCTTGTTATTCCAACTTGTCCCCACAGGGTAACTTCGTCTTCAACAACAACACATCCTGCAATACCAACTTGAGAAGCAATAAGACATTTCTTTCCTATGATTGTATCATGGCCAATATGTACCTGATTATCGATTTTTGTTCCTTCTTTAATTGTGGTATCTCCTGTTACCCCTCTATCTATAGTACATGAAGCTCCTAAATCAACGTGATCCTCAATAACAACACGCCCCCCAGAAAGCAACTTATCAAATCCTTCTGGTCTTTTTTTATAGTAAAACGCATCTGCGCCCAAAACGGTACCAGAATGTATAGTGACATTATTACCGATAATAGTATTATCATAAATACTGGTATTCGCATGTATTAGACAATTATCACCAATTTCTACATGGTTACCGATAAAGGCTCCGGGCTGAACGATAGTGCCTTTCCCAATTTTTGCGCTTGATGAAATTATTGCTTTAGATTTTTCGAAAGGCTTAAAATACTTAGTAAGCACATTAAAATCTCTAAACGGATCCTCAGAAATCAATAATGCTTTTCCCTCAGGACAATCCACATTTTTATTAATTAGTATCACAGTAGCGGCACTTTGCAATGCTTTGTCGTAATATTTTGGATGATCAACAAAAACAATATCTCCTGGTGAAACTACATGTATTTCATTCATTCCTAATACCGGAAAATCAGAATCGCCTACATATTCTGAAGAAATGATCGTTGCTATTTGCTCTAATGTATGGGCTTGAGGAAATTTCATTGTAAAATTTAAGAATATAATTATTCTTTGATTCGTTCTTTATAGGTACCTTTTTCGGTCTCTATTTTGATCTTATCTCCTTCATTAATAAATAAAGGTACCATAACTTCTGCTCCTGTCTCTACAGTTGCAGGTTTTGTAGCGTTGGTAGCCGTATTTCCTTTAACTCCTGGTTCTGTAGCCGTTACCTCAAGAATAACACTTGCCGGCATTTCTACAGATAGTGGCATTTGATCTTCAGAATTAATAATCACAGTCACTACCTCTCCTTCTTTTAATAAACCAGGCGCATCCAGAGTTGATTTTTGAAGTGTGATTTGATTATAATCTTCGGTATTCATAAAATGATAGGTATCCCCTTCTGCATACAAATATTGAAACTTATGTGTTTCTACACGCACATCTTCAATCTTATGTCCTGCCGAAAATGTATTATCAATTACTTTTCCTGTGGTAACACTTTTTAATTTTGTTCTTACAAAAGCAGGACCTTTTCCTGGTTTTACGTGTAAAAATTCTATAATTTTATATATGTCATGATTGTATTTGATACACAATCCATTTCTGATGTCACTAGTACTAGCCATTATAAGTATTATTATTCTTTCGTTTATAAATAATTCTGAGTTCTCTATACACTATTAATTAGAGAAGTATCCTTTCATAATCCCACGTTGAGAATTTTTGATAAATTCTAAAACTTCATCGCGTTCAGGAGTTGCTTCCATCTCGGCCTCAATAATAGCGACCGCCTGAGAGTTATTATAATTCTGTTGGTATAAAATTCTGTAAATATTTTGAATTTCTCGTATTTTCTCGGTTGAAAATCCTCTTCTACGTAACCCTATAGAATTAATACCCACATAGGATAAGGGTTCTCGCGCTGCTTTAACAAAAGGAGGAACATCTTTACGAACAAGAGACCCACCTGTTACAAAAGCATGATTTCCAATACTACAAAACTGTTGAACGGCTGCCATTCCTGCTAAAACCACATAATCCCCTACCGTAATATGCCCTGCCAGCGTACTGTTGTTAGAAAATATACAGTTATCCCCTACAATACAATCATGAGCTATATGGCAATATGCCATAATCCAACAATTGTTGCCCACCTTGGTTTTCATCTTATCGGTAGTTCCTCTGTTTATAGTAACACATTCGCGTATGGTGGTATTATCACCTATTTCGGTTACTGTATCTTCATCGTTAAATTTTTTATCCTGAGGAGTAGCAGAAATTACTGCTCCTGGGAAAATACTACAGTTTTTTCCAATTCGAGCTCCTTCCATTATAGTAACATTAGAACCTATCCAGGTTCCTTCGCCGATTACCACGTTGTTGTGAATTGTAGTAAAAGGCTCAATTACAACATTTTTTGCGATTTTTGCTCCTGGATGAACGTATGCTAAAGGTTGATTCATCAGTTAAATTTTATGTTTTTAAAGAATACTGAAGTTAACTACAATTGATATTCACGTACTTCTGTATTCTTTTATTAATTTATTTTGATTTTACGATTTGCGCCATAAGCTCAGCTTCGGTAACCAATCTTCCATTAGCGTAAGCAAATGCTTGCATATGACAAATACCTCTTCGTATTGGAGTGATAAGCTCTAATTTAAATATTAAGGTATCTCCTGGAAGTACCTGTTGTTTAAATTTTACTTTATCTATCTTCATAAAATATGTGAGATAATTTTCTGGGTCCGGTACTGTGCTTAGTGCTAAAATCCCTCCTGTTTGTGCCATTGCTTCAACCTGAAGAACTCCCGGCATGACTGGTGCTCCCGGAAAATGCCCAACAAAGAAAGGTTCGTTCATTGTTACATTTTTGAGACCAACTACATGCTTATCTGACATCTCTAATATTTTATCTATCAATAAAAATGGAGACCTGTGTGGAAGCACATCCATTATTTTATTAATATCCATTAACGGCTCTTTGGACAAATCAAATTGAGGTACTTTATTACGTTTTTCGATTTTGATAATTTTTGAAAGCTTCTTAGCAAATTGTGTGTTTACAAAATGGCCAGGCTTATTTGCAATAATTTTTCCTCTAATTCTTGTACCTATCAAAGCTAAATCTCCTACCACGTCGAGTAATTTATGACGCGCTGCTTCATTAGGGTAATGTAATGTCAAATTATCTAATATTCCATTCGGTTTTATTGCTATGGAATCTTTTCCGAAAGCAACTTTAAGTTTTTCCATGGTACCAGGACTTAACTCTTTATCGACATAAACAATAGCATTGTTTAGGTCACCTCCTTTTATGAGCCCATGTTCTAATAACATTTCTAACTCATGTAAAAAGCTAAAAGTTCTGGCATCGGCGATTTCCTTCTTAAAGTCAGAAAGATGTTTTAACGATGCATTTTGAGTTCCTAAAACCTTTGTCCCAAAATCGACCATCGTAGTTACTTGATACTCATCAGAAGGCATCACTATTATTTCACTCCCAGATTCTTCATCGGTGTATGAAATAACATCTTTTACAATATACTCTTCTCGTTCTGCTTCTTGCTCAACAATACCAGCTTCTTCCAGAGCTTCAATAAAAAACTTACTGGAACCATCCATAATTGGCGGTTCTGATGCATCTAACTCTATTAAAAGATTATCAATCTCTAAACCCACACAAGCGGCAAGTACATGTTCTGAAGTTTGTATACTCACACCATTTTTCTCGAGGTTGGTACCTCTTTGAGTATTGACTACATAATTGGCATCAGCTTCAATAATTGGATTTCCTTCAAGGTCTACTCTACAAAATGCGTATCCATGATTTTCAGGGGCTGGTTTAAAGGTAAGTGTTACTTCTTTTCCTGTATGTAATCCTACACCTGTAAGTCTCACCTCTTTTTTTATGGTTCTTTGTTTACTCACAGCTACATCATTCATTTTTATTTATCTTTTTCTCTAGTTTATATATTTTATCTACAATCTTAGGAAGATTTTTAAAATGCACATACGATTTATTGAAATCAGAGTATCCTAAGGCGGGAGATCCTTGAATAGCTTCTCCGTCTTTTATATTTCTTCCTATACCTGATTGTGCCTGTATTCTTACTTTATTACCTATAACAAGATGCCCTGCAATACCTACTTGTCCTCCTATCAAACAGTGTTTTCCTATTTTGGTAGAACCGGCAATACCTGTTTGTGCAGCAATTGCAGTATGCTCACCTATTTCTACATTATGAGCGATTTGGATTTGATTATCTAATTTTACTCCTCTTCTAATAACTGTAGAACCCAACGTTGCTCTATCAATAGTGGTGCCTGCACCTACATCAACATTATCTTCGATAATAACATTTCCCGTTTGTGGAACTTTACTATACTCTCCTTTTTCATTAGGCGTAAAACCAAATCCATCTGCTCCCACTATCGCTCCACTATGAATTACACAATTATCACCAATAATCGTTTCCGAATATATTTTAGCCCCGGCAAAAACAACTACATTATCACCAATAGTCACATTATCTCCAATATATACATTAGGAAAAATCTTTGCATTGACACCAAGAGATACATTCTCTCCGAGATAAGAAAATGCTCCTAAGTAAAGATTATCTCCATAGGTTGCTGTCTCGGATATAAAACTAGGACTTTCAATTCCTGTTTTATTCATTTTCACCATATTATAATACTCCAGCAACTGTGAAAAAGCCTTATATGCGTCATCTACACGTATTAATGTTGTCTTGATTGAAGACTCGGCTTCAAAATTTTTATCTACAATAGTTATTGAAGCATCAGTAGAATAAATGTATTGAGTATATTTAGGATTAGACAAAAAGGTTAGTGAACCTTTAGTTCCTTCCTCAATTTTAGCTAATTTTGATACCTCAACGGTTTCATCTCCATCAATTTCTCCGTTTAGGATACCTGCAATTTGTGTGGCTGTAAAAATCATTCTTGCAAAAGTATAAAAAATGTGTTAATCTTTGTGCTTTGGATAGCACATAAAATATTTGGTCACTGGTTTAGATAGGGCTTCTAAGTTATATTCGTCTGTAGCTTTAACGATATCTACTATTTTATTTGATTTATATAAGATATTGATATTCTGCTTATTTAAGTGATACGCCTGATTTGAGATTTTTCCTTCAAATATAAAATAACGAGCTTCTTCTGCCGAAATTTTGTGTTTTTCTTTAAATTTCTCAATATGGCTTTCTTTTTTATCTTTTTTAAAAGGTTTCTTCTTAATTTTAATTTTCAACAGGTCTCTATCTATAATCATAGATGATAATTTGCTTAAAACAAAATCTTTTGAATTTACCCACTCTTTCATAGCAGATACAATATCATAATCATCCAATCTAGAAAATGTCTCTAAAACATCTAATGTAAAATTAGTTATAGTGATTTTATTTTCTAAAAAGAAAGTCAATGCCTCGCTTGCAGGCAACTGCTCTCCACTATCTACAAGCTCTTTGGCTCTTTGTAATACCCTAATTAACAAACTCTCTGCGACCAGGCTAGTTTTATGAAGATAAACTTGCCAATACATTAATCGTCTTGCTAATAAAAACTTTTCTACAGAATATATTCCTTTTTCCTCTATTACTAACTCATCGTCTACAACTGTAAGCATTGTGATAAGACGCTCGCTATTAATATTTCCTTCGGCTACACCGGTATAAAAACTATCACGTTTTAAATAATCCAGACGATCCATATCCAATTGACTGGAAATTAACTGATGTAAAAAATTACGATGATATTCGCCCTTAAAAATTTGTATGGCTAACGTTAAACTCCCGTTAAATTCTTCATTTATTTTTTCCATAAACATCAACGAAATTGACTCGTGGTTAATCTCATTGACGATACTATGTTCCATCGCGTGCGAAAAAGGTCCATGTCCAATATCATGTAATAAAATGGAAATATAGAGTGCCTCTTCTTCTTCTTCAGAAATGTTAACATCCTTAAAACGAAGAGCTCTAACCGCTTTTTGCATCAAATGCATGCATCCCAAGGCATGATGAAAACGAGTGTGATGTGCTCCGGGGTAAACTAAATATGAAAGCCCCATTTGAGAGATACGGCGCAATCTTTGAAAATATTTATGCTCTATGAGATCAAAAATTAGTTCACTAGGTATGGTAATAAAACCGTAAATTGGGTCGTTTAATATTTTAAGCTTATTTCTTTTTTTCAAGTTTACTTTACTTTTACAAAAGCAAATATACATATATGACCATCATATAAAACATTTCAAAATAAATTTAAGCTTTACTTAAGTTTAAAACCAAAGAAAATAGACTACATTACTAAGAACACAAATAAAAGATAAAATTGATGAGTAAAATAAAAATACTGTGGGTGGACGATGAAATTGACTTACTTAAACCACATATACTCTTTTTAGAAAAGAAAAACTACGAAGTTACCAAATGTCAAAGCGGTACTGAAGCTTTAGATATTTTGGATGATGATAATTTTGACATTGTATTTTTAGACGAAAATATGCCTGGACTTTCTGGGATTGAGACATTATCAGAAATTAAAGAAAAAAAAGATAGTCTTCCTGTGGTTATGATTACCAAAAGTGAAGAAGAATATATAATGGAAGAAGCTATCGGTAGTAAAATTGCCGATTATCTTATCAAACCTGTTAATCCAAATCAAATATTATTAAGTCTAAAGAAAAACCTGGATAATTCGAGATTAGTATCTGAAAAAACTACCGCTAATTATCAGCAAGAATTTAGAAAAATAGCGATGGATATGGCCATGGTAAATTCTTTTGAAGAATGGGCAGAGCTTTATCAACGATTAATCTATTGGGAAATACAATTAGAAGGTATTGAAGATACCGGGATGTTTGAAATTTTAGAATCTCAAAAAGTGGAGGCAAATTCTCAATTCTGTAAATTTATCGATAAAAACTATCCCGATTGGTTTAGCCACAATGAGGATGCGCCAATAATGTCACATACGCTCTTCAAAGAAAAGATTGTTCCAGAAATTAGTAAAGATCAGCCTACCTTATTGGTTGTAATCGACAATCTGCGTTATGATCAATGGAAATCTTTTGAACCTATCGTTAATAATTATTATAAAAAAGATCACGAGGTTTCGTATTATAGTATTCTCCCAACCGCTACACAATATGCCAGAAACGCAATTTTTTCGGGATTAATGCCTTCAGAAATGAAAAAAAGACATCCGGATCTTTGGCTTGATGATACCGATGAGGGAGGAAAAAACATGAATGAGAATGAGTTTTTGACTGCACAATTGCAACGATTAGGTCTAAACATTAAGCACGAATACTATAAGATCACAAACGAAAGATCTGGTAAAACTCTTGCCACTAATTTCAAAGGACTCAAAGATAATGACCTTACAGTAGTGGTATATAATTTTGTTGATATGCTTTCTCACAGTAAAACAGAAATGGAAGTTATTAAAGAACTGGCATCTAACGATAAATCGTATAGATCATTAACCCAAAGTTGGTTTAAAAACTCTCCGTTATTAGAGATGATTCAACAAGCACAACAATTAGGATTTAAATTGCTAATCACTACAGATCACGGAACTATTAACGTAAAAAACCCTTCGAGAGTTATAGGAGACAAAAACACGAGTCTGAATTTGCGTTATAAAACTGGTAAAAGTCTTACATACGAAAGAAAAGAAGTTCTGGAAGCCACTGATCCTAAATCTATACATTTACCTGCTATTAATATGAGTAGTTCTTTTATCTTTGCCAAAGGAGATTATTTCTTTGCGTATCCAAACAACTACAATCATTATGTGAGTTATTACAGAAACACATATCAACATGGAGGAGTTTCGTTAGAAGAGATGGTTATCCCATTTATAGTACTAAACCCAAGATAAACTTAATGTTTTTATTTCATCTAATAAAGATATTGATTTAAAGAATGACACTAGAATACACCCTGGAAGATCTTCCTAGTATAGCAGAGCAGATAATTTCTACCACAAAAAACAAAATTATGCTTTTTGATGCATCTATGGGAGTTGGAAAAACTACATTGATAAAAGAAATATGTAAACATCTTGGAGTACAAGATGTTATTTCTAGCCCGACCTATGCTTTAGTAAACGAGTATGAGAGCAATGATGGGCCTATCTATCATTTTGATTTTTATAGAATTAAAGATATTGAAGAAGCATATCATATAGGGTTTGAAGAATATGTAGACTCAGGATCATGGGTTTTTATTGAATGGCCCAACAAGATATTAAATCTTTTACCAGAAAATGTTACGACTTTAAAAATCAAAGCTTCAAAAAATGGAAAAAGAATCTTAACGATGCAGTGATGATGTTTAAAAATTGGTTCCATTTGTTTTCTTGGCTTTTTTATTCGTAATTTGAGTACAGAATTTCACACAAATGAGCAAACCAACATCTCCTTTTACCAAAGAGCAACTCCTACCACAGGAGGAAATGATAGAAGTAGCGCGTAGAAAAGGAAAACTCTTTATTGGGATCCCAAAAGAGACCAGTTATCAGGAAAAGAGAGTATGTCTCACCCCAGATGCAGTTGCAGCTTTAACAGCACATGGCCATAGAGTATTATTAGAAACCAACGCAGGCCATGGAGCTAGTTTTACTGATCGTGATTATAGTGAAGCCGGTGGAGAGATCACCAATGACAAATCTAAAGTCTTTGGATGCCCCATTATTCTTAAGGTCGAACCACCTTCTTTAGAAGAATTAGAACATTTTAACCCGCAGACCGTATTAATTTCTGCATTACAACTAAAAACGCAGTCTAAAGAATATTTTCAGGCGTTAGCCAAAAAAAGGATTACGGCATTGGGGTTTGAATTTATTCGTGATGCTGACGGTGCTTATCCCGCGGTACGAGCCTTAAGTGAAATTGCAGGTACCGCCGCCGTTCTTATTGCTTCAGAA
This sequence comes from uncultured Aquimarina sp., assembly GCA_947497175.1. Taxonomy (GTDB): domain Bacteria; phylum Bacteroidota; class Bacteroidia; order Flavobacteriales; family Flavobacteriaceae; genus Aquimarina. Next base: position 305,905 of record CANMFM010000007.1, read on the forward strand.
CTCATGAGTAGTGCACCTAAAGTAGGTTCAGGTTTGATGATGGGTAATATAAGTGGTGTACCTCCAATAGAAGTCGTTATTCTTGGCGCTGGTACCGTTGGAGAATTTGCAGCACGTTCTGCTATAGGACTTGGAGCTAATGTCAAAATATTTGACAACTCGATTACTAAGCTTAGATGTCTACAAACCAATGTAGGGAGACCCTTGTTTACCTCTACAATTCAACCAAAAAATTTATTAAAAGCATTACGCCGATGTGATGTGGTTATAGGTGCGGTAAGAGGAAAAAACCGAGCACCTATTATAGTTACAGAAACAATGGTAGAACGTATGAAAACCGGCTCTGTAATTATTGATGTCAGTATCGATATGGGTGGATGCTTTGAAACCAGCGAGGTCACCTCTCACGATTATCCAACTTTTGAAAAACACGGGGTCACACATTATTGTGTTCCAAACATTCCTTCTAGATATGCCAGAACATCTTCTTTATCCATTAGCAATATCTTCACCCCTTATTTATTACAAATAGGAGACGAAGGTGGTATCGAGAATGCTGTACGTTTTGATCGAGGTTTAAAAAATGGATTGTACTTCTATCATGGTATCTTGACAAGCAAACCCATTGCTGATTGGTTTGATCTCTCTTACAGAGATATCAATTTATTGATCTTGTAATACAAACTTCTTAAATCGTAAAGGATTGAAATTTATTAAAAATGAACATTCGACCCGTACGTCATGTGATATCTTGTTTTTGAAAAACTTTACAGCTTTTGAATCTTTGATTTTCTGAAACTTTACTTACTTTTGGCAGCATAATTTTATTCGATTTATGAGACTTGCACAACGTTTGTTTTATTATTTAGGTGGATTTGCTATAGGTTTGATTCTTTTGTTTTTCTTTTTAGGCGGAAAAAAAACTTCTTGCAACTATAGCCCTTCAGCCAGGGTTCTAAAAAATATCAGAATAAAAGAAAGAGTTTTTTCAAAACAAGTAGTATTGGATATGAATACCTATCGAATTGATACCGCAGATGTGTCTTATATTTTAACAAAGGGTAGTGTAGATTTTTCTAAAAGCAACACCAAATTAGATTCTTGTAAAACGTACATTATCGAAGGTGAAATTGAAGAAAAGATTATATCTATGTTTATCGAAAACTGCGATTCGATTGCAAAAATAAATACTCTTGAGATCATCAACTAAACCAATTTTTTACTCATAATCCAAAACTCGAATTTTTGTTTTCCGATCGTAAAGGGATGCTCTCCTACGATGTTGTATTTGTTTCGCTCATAAAAAGCAACAGCTCTTTTATTATCTTTTAATGCAGATAACCAAAGATGGGTATTTCCAAGATGTATAGCTTCATCAAAAATCATATGCTGCAACTTTCCGCCTATGCCCTGAGAGGCATAATTTTTTAAAAAATATATCTTCTGCAATTTACATACCCCATTAGTACGTTGAATAAACTCTGAAGGAGCATTTAATTGCAACTTAGCATATCCAACAGGCAGATCATTATCATGCACATACCAATATATATTATGCGCCTTTGCAATACTATTCTTTATTTTAGTTTTAGAAAACGTACTATCCAAATACCTAATAAGATCATTTCGCTCTTTGAAGAGATGGCCAAAAGATTGATCAAATGTCGTCTTTCCTAAAAATGAAATGTTGTCGGCATCATAAATCGTAGCTCTTCGTATAATAATCATGCAGTATTCTTTTTATTTAATAATTTACCTTATGATATTCCATATATCTTGCTGTATTGTTAGCTACTTTTTGACCATAAAGCTGTTCCACAATATGAAAAGATAAATCTATACCAGCAGAAATACCTCCTGATGTATATATTTTTCCTGAACGCACAAACCTTTTGTTTTCTTGTGGTTTGCCGGTTGGAACAAGTTTTTTCATATTTTCATAAACCTGATGATGGGTACAATATGGTTTCTCATCAAGTTCCCCCAATACTCCTAAAAGTCTTGAACCAGAACAAATGCTTAATGTCAACTCTGTATCGTTATGTGTTTTTTCTAACCAACTCAATACATCTTTGTCCAAAATTTGTTTTTTTGTTCCCTCTCCTCCTGATATAATTAAAATATCAATTTTTGGTGCATTTTCAAAGCTATAGTGCGGATTAACCGATAAACCATTTACTGCAGAAATTGCCTCTTCTTTTTTGGCCACACAGAACACATTAAACAGCGTATGATTATATAATTCTGAACTTACAGAAAAAACCTCAAAGGGTCCTGCAAAATCCAACACTTCGGCATTATCAAAAATTAGAATTCCAACATTTTTTTTCATCTACTTTAGGGTATTTATTTACGACTTTATGGTTTGCAAATATGTTTGCTTCGCATGCTCTATCTGTTCTCTTTCTGTAGTTTCTGGAAAAAGAACGTACTTAGGTGCTATAATAGGTTTTACTTCTGTAACCAAAATATTGGTAATTGTGGTAAAAGGATATTCTCCTTTAGTAATTTCAATGAGCTTACTCTCCATCGTTTTAAAACATGGATCTTTTTTGGTGATAATCTTTGCTTCTCCCTTTAGTTGATATCCTTTTTGGATAAAAACATGTATAAAGCTTATACAAACCTTATTATTTTCTTTGATGTTTAATACCGTTTGAGGAGAAGCTATATTAGCGACAATAATATTAGAATCATCAAAATATGTAAATACTTCTTTTGGAGATACATTAGGCACATTATGAATAGATGCAGTCGCCAACCAACACAACACCGAGCTGTCTAAATATTTTTTAATTTCATTTGTTAATTTCATCTGTTATTTCTTACATATGTAATTACGGCTTCTGGCACAGCGATTCCATCAGCCAAATCATCATCAGAAATAGGATCAGAAGCTACCTGTCTCATAGGAATAACACCAGCCCAATATGGTTTATTATAATCATCTGGCTCATCATTAACCCCTTCTGCTCTGATCTTTGCAGATGCCATGTCCATTTGTATTTCTAAAACCAAAGTAGCATTAAATTCTTTAGTGTTGGGATGTCTAACATTATCCCAATGACCAGGAACCATATGATTAAGGATACATTTCAAAGCCTCCATTTTTTCTTCGGGATTTATTATTTTTTTTACGTTGCCAAAAACATTCACCGACCGATAATTAGCGGAGTGATGAAATGCAGATCTAGCCAATACCAAACCGTCTAGATGCGTAACCGATATACTCGCCTCTCCTGCCTCTAATAAACTAAGCATCATTCTGTTTTTTAAAGAACCGTGAATATAAATTTTATCCTCTTTCCTAGCGTAAGCCATAGGTATTACAATAGCTTTATTATTCCATATATACCCTATATGGCATAAAAATGCATCATCTAGGATTTTGTTTATTAAAATTACATCGTAATTTGCTCTTTTGGGTCCTCTGACCACTTTGTTTAATGCTGAAATTGAATATTGTGCCATAATTATTTTAATATCTACTCAAAAATACTAGTTTTATGGATGGTTAAATTAATCCAGTTTGCAAATACTTAATAGTCCAGTTTGTTTCCATTTAAAAATAATATCATCCTTGATCGAAATACGAATCGCAATTTATATCTTCAGTTATGCGATCAAATAATTGGTTTTATTAAATCGGGAAAAGTATCTCCTTCCTCAAAATTACCAGGGTCTAGAACGTTGGCAAACGATCTGAAGATTCATAGAAAAACGGTAATTGCAGCTTATGAAGAACTTATAGCACAGGGATGGATAGAAACATTACCAGCCAAAGGAACATTTGTAACCAGTTCGCTTCCTATAATCAATCCAAGTAATTTTTCGAAAGCAAAAAACGATGAAAAAATTAATGAAAAGAGTAATTTTTCATTCATTTCCAGATCAAATTTGTTATACAATTATACAGAAACGCATAACACTACTGAGCCTCGCATAAAGGTTAATGATGGGTCGCCTGATCACCGTTTAGCCCCTATAGATGAAATTGCCAAAACCTATAGAAATATTACCAAAAAAAGCTACAATAAAAGTTTACTTACATATAGTTCAACATTTGGAAACAAAGATTTAAGAAATGCTCTTGTGGCCTACCTTAATCAAACCAGAGGACTTCATATAACCGCCTGTAATATTTTGATTACCCGAGGTAGTCAAATGGGCATTTATCTGGCCAGTCAACTGTTGTTTACCACAAAAAATCGAGCAATCGTAGGAAATACTAATTATTTAACCACCAATAACACTTTTAAAAATGCTGGCGGTATTATAGAAGAGGTTCCTGTAGATGATAATGGTATTGATACTAATGCCATCGAAGCTATTTGTAAAGTCAAAGATATAAAAGCAGTTTATGTAACCTCACACCATCATCATCCAACCACGGTTACACTTTCTGCCGAAAGACGCATGCACCTATTGCAACTGGCACAACACTATAAATTTGCAATTATTGAAGATGACTATGATTATGACTTTCATTATAGCAATGCTCCAATTCTACCTCTTGCAAGCAACGATTATAATGGAAATGTAATTTATATAGGTGGTTTTACAAAAATTATTGCTCCGGCAATGCGAATCGGGTATCTAATCGCTCCTAAAGACTTTATTACTGAAGCGGCAAGACTACGTCGTATTATTGATCGACAGGGTGATGTGTTGCTTGAACAAACACTTGCAAAAATGATTAGTGCCGGAGATATACAACGGCATTGCAATAAAGTTTTAAAAATATACAAATCACGTCGTGACTTGTTTTGTTCTTTATTAAAGGAAAAACTTAGTGATTATTTTACTTTCGAAATCCCTGATGGAGGAATGGCTGTTTGGGTTAAACTAAATACAAAATTTCGATGGGATGATGTTGTTAACAGAGCATATGATCACCATTTGGAATTAAACCCCGAATGGAGGCGATATGATCCCAATAATATTGGACATAATGGAATTAGAATGGGATTTGCTTCTTTAAATGAAGATGAAATCAAAATTACTATCCAAAAGCTGGAAAAAGTTATGAAGTCCATAAAACACTAGTCAATATCACTATTTTTTTCTTGCTACATAATAATGACTTTGCCACATATACGTTTCTTTATCAATCACATCTAAGACTTCAAAATCAGCCATTGATAAAAATAACTTAATTTCATCTTTAGTAAAAGCTCTCACTATTGCGTGATCTTTGCCTAAAGATTTTAGTTCATCCCCGGTTTTCTCGAAATATTCTGAATTCCAATCCCACGTCCAACCCGTTTTTAGATTTGGTTTTGAAGTACCAACCCTTATATACTTTCCTACAGAAATCTCTTTTTTGGTTTCATCAAAATTTTCAAATAGTAATGACGCGTCTATAGCATCAAAAATTAGGATTCCATGATTTTTTAAATTTTTAGCTATATTTTTAAAACTAATAAGTACTTCATCATTGGTAGTCAAATAACTAATTGTTCTCCCGGTAATCAAAGCACAATCAAATTTTTTATTCGTTTGGAAGGTTTTTAAATTTCCTAAAACAAAATCATCATTTGATACGTGTTTTCTAGCAATATCAAGCATTTCTCGGTTTAAATCAATACCTAAGTAGTCTAAATTAGTTGCTAAGAACCTTTTAGCCAAATTACCAGTACCACAACCATATTCTAAAACACTATGGACAGAAAACTTATGCAGCACACTGGCATAAAAATCAAATTCTTCATCGTAATCAAAGAGACTTTGATACATCTGATGATAAATTGCACTAAGATTTTTATATAAATTCATTATTTCCTGTATGTGAATGATTCAATTTAATAAAAATTCTTATAACAGAGCAAAATAACTCGTTGTGCATTTAAGAGGTGCTATAAAAAATGTCCATTCGATTTTTATGAAGCAACAAACTATAGTCGGTCAATAATCTAAAGAATCCAGTTGTTTTACATCTGGCTTTTTGTAATGGATTAATTTTAGAGCATAGTGTATGGTTTTTTACCGCTTTAAGATCTACTTTTAAAAGACGAATGCATCTAAGTAAACTACCTCTAGGAAAGCTCATAAGGCATCGGTCGAGAAATAATTTTGATTTTGAGGCAAGCCCCGGAACATTTAAATCTCGATTATCGAGCAAACTTCTAAAAAATAATGCATTCAGATTTTTCTTTAACTCAGTTACTATTATGTCGCTTTATTAAGACAATTTTCACAAAATTCTATTTAGAACTCGATAGATTTACGGGTTATATAGATTATTATTAGCAGCCAAAGGCTATATGAGTGAGAAGAAAAATCGAAAATTTGTTTGGGGTAAAAGAATCATAATCACCATTCTTTCGATTTTGATATTATGTATGCTTATCATTCTTTTTATCAGAAGTCAATGGGGTCAGGAAATTATTGTTAATAAGGCCGTAGATTACGTATCAGAGAAAACAGATACTACGATTGACATTGATAAACTATACCTAACATTTTCTGGTAATGTATTACTTGAAGGCCTTTACGTAGAGGATCAAAAAAATGACACCCTGGTATATTCAGACTATTTAGAAGCTTCTATCGCCCTACTTCCTTTACTTCAGGGTAACAAACTTCATATCAAATCTGTTGACTGGAAGGGCTTGGTAGCCAAAATCAAGAAAAAAGAAAATCAAAATTTTAATTATCAATTCCTTATCGATTCTCTTAGCAGTTCGACAGATACTACAACAATACAAACTAGTGATCCCTTCGAAATCATTATAGAGGATATAAATTTGGAAGATATCACGCTTGACTATAAAAACGAGACACAGGGCAATACACTTTGGGCTAAATTAGGGACACTTAAAACTGCTATTCAAAAGTTCGATCTAACGAACATGACTTTTGAAGTAAACACCTTTGATCTTGACAATACTATAATAGTATTTGATCAATACAAAGATATAATTTCAGAGGAAAGCAGTGAAGCTATGGTTTTACCAAATTTTGCTCTCGACAAATTGAATCTGAATATGATCACTTTCACTTATCAAAGTGAGCCTGATCAACTTTTTATTGAAAGCGCAATAACCGATGGAGCACTAAAAAGCGTTAACGTAGATTTGCCAAAACAAACTATTGATTTAGAGCTTTTCGAAGTAAACAATTCTGCATTCGCTTTAAAAGATTTATCCAATACTGATAAAAAACAACCATTGCGTCAAAACAATAATGATACTTTTATTTGGCCTAATTGGAGAATCAATGCAGATCAAGTCTCTATTAGTAATCAACAATTTTCCTATTTAACAAAAAATCAAATATCGCAAAACGGCGTATTTGATCCGGAAAACTTTAACATCACCCAACTTAAAGCAAATTTATCCGATTTTACATATCGCCCAAAAAATACGGAAGTGAGAATCAATCATATTTCATTTGCAGAACGTAGTGGTTTTAGCGTCAAAAACTTTTCGAGTTTTGCTGCGCTAAGTGATACTACTTCAAAAATTTCAAATTTGGCATTACAAACAAACCATAATTATGTTCAAGGTTCTGTTGTGCTTAATTACGATTCTGTTCAAAACCTGATACATTCTCCTGGTGCTTCAGATCTTAACCTGGATCTTTCAAAAATCAATTCTTCTCTGAGCGATATAGCATATTTTCAACCATCACTTATGGACAATGAATATATTCAAAAACTATCGACTAAAAACATACATGGATTTATTACTGCCAATGGAAATCTTGACAATGTACAGCTACAGGAGTTATTTTTGCAATGGGGCGATAGTACCAAAATCACACTTAATGGCGGGATAAAGAACCTTTCGACTCCTGATTCTCTATATTTTAATAACATTTCTACCAAAATAAAAGTATACCGAAGTGATGTTTCTGCTTTTATGAATCCAGATACGCTTGGTATTACCATCCCTGACAGCATATCTGTTAATGGCTGGTTGCAGGGATCCTTATCCAAATTTACTACCGATGCTACAATTAATTCTACTTTGGGGGATGTCATTATTGAAGGAAAACTGGATATAAATGATTTTCCCGGTTTTACCGGAAACATCTCGGCAAATCAATTGCATCTTAATAAAATAGTAAAAAATCCTCAGCTGGGTACGCTTTCTTTTTCTTCAGATATAGACGTACGTGGAAATTCTCTATCCACATTAGATGCAACGGTCCAAACCTCTTTTGATGATTTAACATATAAGTCGTATGATTTCTCTGCGCTACAGCTCAATGCAGAAATTAATAATGGTAAAGGACGTCTTTCTTCTCGATTTAAAGATGAAAATCTTAATATGCACCTTACGGCAAATGTAGATTTAGATAGTGTATCTTCAGTGGTTACAATCGATACAAAAGTTATTGGAGCCGACCTTCATGCACTTGGAATTACAAAAAAAGTAATCAAAACACAATTTGATCTTAACGCAACCTTTAAAGGCAATCTTGATGACTTCAATATTAATGCTAAGACTAGCGGTGCAACGGTTGTTTATCAAAATGAACCTTACAATGTTGAAAACATACAAGTTTCTGCAAAAAACACATCTCAAAGAACAGCCTTTTCGATACGAAGTGGTTTCCTGAACGGAAAACTTTCGTCTAATAGTACAGTTCAAAATACATTTGAAGCCATACAAAGACAACTTTTAGAATATATCAATCCAAAAGAAAAAAATAACGAAAATCAAACTCCTGTCAATACCAAAATAAAAATATCCTTTAAAGAGACACCTATTATAAATGAAGTCTTTATCCCTGGACTAAGAACTTCAGACACGATTCGAATCAAGGCCAGTTTTTCGGAAGGAACAAATGAACTTACTGCAAAAATTAAAACGGAAAGAATAAATTTTGGAGAAAGTACCTTGAACAGACTTGATATTTCGGCTAACGGAACTCAAAACCAAATGAAATTTAAGGTAGCCTGGGATTCTATTGTATCCAATCCTTTACGTATCAATGCTACAGAAATTAGTGGGCAATTAGCACAACAAAAATTAAAGCTTAACTTCGACGCTTTTGACTTTGAAAAGAAAAGCACAGCTCATTTGGTTGCTGAAGCCGAATTTAAAAAAGATACACTACATTTTCATATCGATCCGTCCTCCTTAATTCTTGATAAGACCCCTTGGAAGATTGATGCGCAGAATAGCGTGGTAGTCTCTGATGATTACATTTCGGTTGATAATTTTGTGATAAGCAACGGCAATCAATCCCTCGCCATAACAACGAATAGAATTGATATTAATAAAAAGCACATTAATTTTGATTTCAATAATTTTCAGTTATCCAACATCACAAGGGTGCTTAATGAGAATCAATTAATAGCCTCAGGACAGGTAAATGGCGAAATTTGTATTGAAGAACCTCTTGGTAAAACAGGAATGATTTCCGATGTATCCATAAATGAGCTTAGCATTATCGAAATTCCATTAGGAAAATTACATCTAGACGCTGAAAGTGAACGTTTCAGTTCGTATACTCTTGATATGTCACTCAAAGGGCCTAAAGTGGATCTTGGGTTTAGTGGAGACTTTATAGCCAAAGAAAAAAAACCCAACGTTAACCTTACGTTAGATCTCAAAAAACTAGAAATCAATATCATTGAACGTTTTTTTGAATCTTATATATCAAATGCTACCGGATCTTTGGCCGGTACCGCAAAGATCAAAGGAAATTTGGATTCGCCTTTATATTCGGGAGATTTTCATTTTGACAACGCCGGTTTGGAGGTAAACACCTTGAATACCAGATTTATATTACCCGAAGAAAATATGAAGATTACTAACGATCAGGTAACGCTTAACACGTTTACTATTAAAGATGCCAATGGTGATTCGTTTACCCTGGACGGTACAATTAAAACAAAATCAATAACCAACCCTTCTTTTGATCTATCGTTAACGGCTAATGATTTTACTGTACTTAATTCGACAAAAGAAGATAGTGATATTTTTTATGGAAAAGTAAATATAAATAGCGATTTACAAATACGCGGGGATTTGGAAGTCCCAGTGATACGAGGAACACTTTCATTAGATGAAAACTCTGATTTTACTTTGGTGGTTCCTGAGTCTGAATTAGAAATCAAAGAACGTGAAGGTGTTGTGATCTTTGTGAATAGAGAAAATCCTGATGCTATCCTGACAAGAGTTGATGAAAAAAAATCCGAGATCACATTTTTGCAGGGATTTGATATTCAAACTCGATTGCGAATAGGGAAACAATCAACATTTCAAATCATAATTGATGAAACCACCAATGATTTTATACAAGTTCATGGTAAAGGAGATTTTGTGTTTGGTATGGAACCAAACGGAAGAACAACATTAACAGGCCGATATGATATAAGTGATGGTCTATATCGTGTAAGTTTATATGATTTGGTCGCCAGGGAATTCGAAATTAAACCAGGAGGAACCATAATATGGAAAGGAGATCCACTAGAGGCCGATCTCGATGTAACGGCGGTCTATAGAGTAGAAACTTCTCCTCTACCGCTGGTTAATTCGCGTACTAATTTGCAAGCCAGAGACGTAGATTTTCTGGTCTATCTTAACGTGGATGAAGAATTATTAACTCCCGAAATTTCATTCGAACTAGATATGCCCGAAGAAGATCGTGGTGTTTTAGGAGGCGCTATTTATGGCCAGGTACAACAATTAAATAATCAAGAAGCAGAATTAAATAAACAGGTTTTTTCGCTACTGGTCCTCAATCGCTTTTTTCCAGAATCTGGTAGCGATGGTAGTAGCGGTGGTGTGGCAAAATTAGCCAGAGATAATGTGAATAGTGTTCTGGCCGGTCAGCTTAATAGCATAAGTAAGAAGATTATTGGAGCGTCTGATTTTGATCTTAATTTTGACTTAAATAGTTATGGTACATATCAAGGCAATACAACTAACAATGCTACGGACTTAGAGATAAATGCGCAAAAATCATTTCTGGATGATCGCCTCATTGTGCAAGTAGGAAGCGCCGTAAATGTTGAAGGTAACAGTCAGGCCACCGAAGAAAGTAGTCCAATTATTGGTAATGTCAGTTTAGAATATTTGTTAACCCAAAATGGCCGATTTCGATTAAAAGGGTTTAGAAAAAATCAATTTGAAAGCGTGATCGATGGTCAACTTATCGTTACCGGAATCGCTTTTATCTTCAATAGAGAATTTAATAAATTTAAAGATTTATGGAGATCCTCAGTACAAAAAGAACTTAAAAAACGAGAAGAGCAGCAAAAAAATGAAGAATAATCACCCAATTTATTCATATCTAAGTATCTCGGTACTTATATTATTTTTTGCAACACTTTTTTCGTGTAGTGTTGAAAAATATATCCCCGAAGATAAAATACTCTATACCGGGGCAGAAATCCAATTGAGTACAGAAGATACCGTTAAAAATAAACGTGACCTAAAAGAGGAAATCGAAAATCTCTTATTCTCTAAGCCCTATACCAAATTCTTGGGAACTAGATTCGGTTTGCTTTTTCATTACAAAGCAAATAGGGAAAAACCTGGTTTTATTAACAAATTCATGAATGATAAATTTGGTGAGAAGCCCACGTATTTATCAGACATAGACATTCCGAAAACAGAAGATCTGATCGATAATCGTCTTAAAAACAGAGGTTTTTTTAAAAGTAGTATATCCTCAGAGGTTTTGAAAAATGAAAAAACCGCCAAACTTCACTACAATGTACTAATTAATAAACCATATCGCGTTAACACATATATTCTTGACACCATGCAAATGCCTCTAAAGGGTGCAATTTCGGCAACAATGAATGAACGTCTCATAAAAAAAGGAGATCGTTTTGATTTATCCCTTTTTAAGAAAGAAAGGTTAAGAATTGACGAAAAATTGAAATCAGTAGGATATTATAATTTTAACCCTGATTTTTTAATTTTTGAAGCAGACACCAATCAATACAAAAACAAAAGATTTGATCTATTTCTGAGATTGAAAAAAGAAGTTCCAAGAATATCTGTAGTTCCATATGAGATTGACGAGATTCTGGTATATCCTAATCACTCTTTAGATACGCTATATGCCGCTCAAGATACGACCATGTATAAAGGAATTAAATATATTCAGGACTCCTTATTTTTTAAGCCTAAACGATTAGAGCCTTACATTTTATTTGAAAAAGATCAGTTATACAATCCAGAACGGTCAAGTCTTACCAGCAAAAGATTATCTTCTATAGGTACCTACCAATTTGTAAACATACGATATGATGAAATTGACACTATACAAGACGGCGTTACTCCAAAAAAACTTAGAGCGCGTATTTATCTTACTCCATTAAAAAAACGAGCGCTACGCATGGAACTCCAGGCAGTTTCAAAATCAAATAACTTTGCCGGTCCACGACTTCTTTTGCGCTACAGCAATCGTAATCTATTTAAAGGAGGTGAAACATTAAACATCACAAATACCTTGGGATATGAGACACAAATTGCAAGTGGCGAAAATGCAGGTTTAAGCAGTGTACAGGTCGGATTAAGCGGGGATTTGATTTTTCCCAGAATACTATTCCCAATAAAAATTGATCCTGACTTTAACTATAAAATTCCGAATACTAAAATAAGCCTGGGGGCAGAATATCTTAATCGTAGTCAGCTATATGGCTTGTTTTCGACAACCGCTTCTTTTGGTTATAATTGGAATGCAAATAAATTTGTGTACCATGAAATAAATCCCATTAATGTTAATTATGTCAATCTGTCTAATACTACAGAAGAATTTGAAGAAATTCTGGACGAAAACCCATTCTTAAACAGTAGTTTCCAGCAGCAATTCATAGCGGGGATTACCTATACCTTTATATATAACGAACTAAACAGCTCAAGTACTAAAAATCCTATTTTTTTTAATGCTAATGTAGATATTGCCGGTAATACGCTAAGCCTTTTCTCTAAAAGCGCTACTGAAGAAGGAGTTTCTGATACTTTCTTGGGCTTAGAATACGCTCAGTATGCAAAAGCCGACATTGATTTGCGATACTACATCGACCTTGGAAAACGTCAAAAATTGGTAAGTCGATTATTTGCCGGATGGGGACTACCTTACGGAAATTCAGATATCCTGCCATTTGCAAAACAATATTTCTCGGGTGGTCCATATAGTGTACGAGCATTTAGAATAAGATCTCTAGGCCCGGGAAGCTATGTTCCTGAGGCTGATGATAATGGAGCTTTTTTTGATAGAAACGGAGACATTCGCTTAGAAGCAAACTTAGAATATCGTTTCCCGCTGTTTTCCTTTTTCAGCGGTGCCGTTTTTGCTGATGCCGGAAATGTTTGGTTAACAGAAGAAAACGAAGCGCTTCCGGGAGGTGCTTTTTCTTCAGATTTTATAGATGAATTAGGGATAGGCGTGGGAGTTGGATTACGAGTGGATATTCAAAACTTTGTTATACGTTTGGATTTGGCAGCACCTCTGAATGATCCTTCAAAACCTAAAAAAGAACGATTTGATTTTGACATATCCAATCCTGTATTAAACTTTGCTATTGGGTATCCTTTTTAATCATAAATAGACTTGTATGGCTTAATTGATTCGCCATGGTGGATTCTTTCTATTACTTCCCGCGTGGTATAAAATGATTTGATTCCCGTCTGGATCTTTTAGTCGTGCTTCTCGCCAAAGCCATGTTTGGTTTTTAGGCAATTGCTCAAACGGCACCCCTTCTTCTACTAAGCGCTCAACTTCTTCATCTAATGTATTGGTTTCAAAGTATACATACACCCCCTCGCCTTCTGGTAATCGCTCTACCTGATGGATCGAAAATGTAGCGTCTCCTTCAACACATTCAAAGCGCGCATAATGCGGTAATGCTTCTACAATGAGTTGCAGTCCTAGTTTTTTATAAAATGAAATTGACTTTTCGACATCCAGCGATGGAACAGTCACCTGATTCAGATTCATTATAACTTTCTTCTTTTTCTTTCTTGAGACAATAGATTTAATTCGCGACTGGTTTGCCCTGCTACCGATGTATTTTCTTCGGCTCTGCGAATCAAATATGGCATCACATCGCGTACCGGTCCGAATGGAAGGTATTTTGCCACATTATACCCTTCTGAAGCTTGATTAAAACTAATATGATCACTCATCCCATACAATTGCCCAAACCAAACTCTTGAATCATTTTTGGCAATACCTAATTCTTCCATTAGCTGCATCCCCAAATAGCTACTTTCTTCATTATGCGTACCTATAAAAACAGAAATATCATCTATATTTTCCAGAATATATTTCATCGTGGTATTGAAATTTTGATCGGTATGATTTTTATCTTTACATATCGGTGTAGGATATCCTTTTTCTATAGCTCTTTCGTTCTCTTTTTCCATATAGGCACCCCGCACTATTTTTACTCCTATTTTAAAATCATAAACTTTTGATTCTTCATGAAGACGTTGTAAATACTCGTGGCGATCATGTCTATACAATTGTAATGTATTATAAACAATCGCTTTTTCTTTATTGTACTTTCGCATCATATTGGCAACAAGATCATCAGCGGCATCCTGCATCCAACTCTCTTCGCCATCAATTAATAATGCAACATCACAATCATATGCTTTTTGGCACACCTGATCAAAGCGTTCTTCAATACGCTCCCATTCTTTTTGCTCTTCTTGGGTTAATGCAACCCCTTCAGTTTTCTTTTGCCAAATTAAAAAACGACCAAATCCGGTGGGTTTAAACACTCCAAAAGGCATAGCATCTTTTTGATCGGCAAACTCGATAAGCTGTAAGGTTTTATGTAATACAGCATCAAATTGCTTTTCTTCTTCTTTACCTTCTACAGAATAGTCCAATACAGAACATACCTTCTTGGTATACATCCTGTCGACCACTGGCAAACAATCTTCTTCACTTACACCTCCACAAAAATGATCAAATACAGTAGCCCTAATCAATCCCTGAACAGGTAAGTGAGCTTTTATAGCAAAATTTGTAACCGCTGTTCCTATTCTTACTAAAGGTTCGTTGGAAATCATTTTAAACAAAAAATACGCTCTTTCTAATTCAGAATCACTCTTCAGAGAAAATGCAGTTTGTGTATTATCAAATAAGTTGTTTTTTTTCATCAAAATTAATTTTAAGAATCTTCAGTTTTATCGATGATTTTATAGAAATATGAATGATTTAACAAATACTTATCGTTTATTTTACGATATGTGCAAATATAGAACTTGCGAGTTTATTTTGATCTAAATTCTACTTAATTTCGCACTTCATAATTTAACACTACTATGAAGCCTATTGTTTCAAAAGATTCTATCGTTTATTTTGGTCAGGAATGCTACACTGCATTAAATTCTTATCTTGAAAAAGTTACCCCCTCTAAAATATGTATCCTTGTTGATAGCAACACTCATGAGCACTGTCTATCACTTTTTATGAGTGCGATTGAAAAAGAATATGATATCGAAGTTATCGAAATTGAACCTGGAGAAATTCACAAAAACATAGAAACCTGTAGCGGTATTTGGAATGCCTTATCAGAATTAGGCTTTGATCGTAAAAGTTTAATGATCAATCTTGGCGGTGGCGTTGTTACTGACCTTGGTGGATTTGTAGCGTGCACCTATAAAAGAGGGATTAATTATATTAACGTTCCTACTACATTGCTAGCCATGGTCGATGCTTCAGTTGGTGGAAAAACAGGAGTTGATCTGGGTAATTTAAAAAATATGGTAGGCGTTATCAGCGAGTCTGAAATGGTGCTGGTCGATACAGAATACCTTACTACTTTACCCGTAAACCAAATGTGTAGTGGATTTGCTGAAATGTTAAAGCACGGATTGATTCAGGATAAAACCTATTGGGAAAAGATAAGTAACCTCTCAGAGCTAAACTTTGAAGATCTGGATCAAATGATCTATGATTCTGTAGTGATCAAAAATGAAATTGTTTTTGAAGACCCAACAGAACAAAACATTAGAAAATATCTCAATTTTGGACATACATTAGGACATGCTATAGAATCATTTTATTTAACACATCCAGAAAAAACAACCCTATTACATGGTGAAGCTATTGCCATAGGAATGATTATGGAAGCCTATATCTCATCAGAGCTACTGGCATTATCAAAAGAAGATTTACACCACATTAGCGAGGTGATTTTGGCGACGTTTCCAAGAATAGAGATAGATCCAAAAGAGTATCAAGACATCATACAACTTCTTATTTATGATAAAAAAAATGAAAAAGGGAACATTTATTTTGTTCTTTTAGAGACGATAGGGAGCGCACAATACAATTGTATAGTTTCAGATCAATTGATTTTAGAATCTTTCCAGTACTATAACGCATTATAATTTTGTACAACAAGCCAGTAGCACACCCAGGGTTGTGAAAACACTCCTGCAAACTGCAGGAGCAAATCGGAAGTTGGCGAAACACTCCTGCAAACTGCAGCAGCAAATCGGAAGTTGGCGAAACGCTCCTGCAAACTGCAGCAGCAAATCGGAAGTTGGCGAAACACTCCTGCAAGCTGCAGCAGCACATCGGAAGTTGGCGAAACACTCCTGCAAGCTGCAGCAGCAAATCGGAAGTTGGCGAAACGCTCCTGCAGCTTGCAGGAACTATTCTTCTATTGACAATACTACGAGTACAACGACATAAACACATTATACCATTATGTTTTATCTTTTCAGTATACCCATATTTTTTTACCTCATAAAATCCACGTATACTTTGATCCTAAAGTAACAGTAAAGCAATACTTTTTTTCCTTATTTTTAACCTTCAATACTAATCGTTAAACACAACACATTGAAAAAAAAACTCTTTAAAATACTTAAAATATTAATTTTTAGTATTCTAGCCTTGATTATTATAACTTTTGCTACACTTTACTTCTCCTTAAATGAAAAACTACCCGAAGGAAAAACAGGTCCTGAAGCAGATAATTTTGCACTAAAAATACAAGAAGCAGTGCGTCATGATAAATATGTAAATACGGATTATCTTCAATGGACATTTAGAAATAAAAACCACTACCTCTGGAACAAAAAAACAAATCGTGTAGAAGTAACCATAGATAACATTATGGTTAAACTGGATCTGGCCAACCCTAAAAAAAGTTCTGTTTATAAAAATGGAACCATTACACTTGGTGCTGATACTGAAAAAATGATACAGAATGCTTTAGATAACTTTAATAATGATTCTTTCTGGGTTGTAGCCCCGCATAAATTATTTGATGAAGGTGTTACCCGTAAACTGGTAACCCTAAAGAACGGTTCTAAAGGCTTACTAGTGAGCTATAGTGCGGGAGGTACCACACCCGGAGATTCTTATTTATGGAAAGTGGATCAGAATTATCTTCCAACAAGCTATAAAATGTGGGTTTCAATAATCCCAATCGGTGGTATTGAAGCCACCTGGGAAGATTGGAAGACAACAAAAAGTGGCGCCTATCTTTCTCAAAAACATAAATTACTAGGCTTTGGTATTCCGATATCGAACCTAAAAGCATGGAACAAATAAGATATATCATGCAAATCAAACATTTTTATGTAACCAAGACTAAACCTATTTCGCAAAACGCGATCAAATAACTACATTTGCATTCTTGGTTAAAATTTTATGGTTGTATCAGAAGAAAATATTGAGGTTTTAGGCGCTAGGGTTCACAATT
The DNA here is from genome assembly GCA_947497175.1 of uncultured Aquimarina sp. Taxonomy (GTDB): domain Bacteria; phylum Bacteroidota; class Bacteroidia; order Flavobacteriales; family Flavobacteriaceae; genus Aquimarina. The sequence continues at coordinate 323,549 of CANMFM010000007.1, forward strand.
TAAAAAACATAGATGTAACCATACCGCGAGAAAAATTAGTTGTAATCACCGGTTTATCAGGCTCCGGAAAATCATCGTTAGCTTTCGACACTATTTATGCAGAAGGACAACGACGATATATAGAGACTTTTTCTGCATATGCCCGGCAATTTTTAGGAGGATTAGAAAGACCCGATGTAGATAAAATAGATGGATTGTCTCCCGTTATTGCTATCGAGCAAAAAACAACCAGTAAAAGCCCCAGAAGTACTGTAGGTACGATTACCGAGATATATGATTTCTTGCGTTTATTATTTGCCAGAGGAAGTGACGCATATAGCTATAATACCGGAGAAAAAATGGTTAGCTACAGTGATGAACAAATCAAAGACCTAATTCTAAACGATTATAAAGGAAAAAAAATAAACGTACTCGCCCCTATTGTACGGTCAAGAAAAGGGCATTATCGTGAATTGTTTGAACAAATTGCTAAACAAGGCTTTGTAAAAGTTCGTACTAACGGTGAAATTGTTGATATCACCAAAGGCATGAAACTAGATCGGTATAAAACCCATGATATCGAAATAGTGATCGATAGATTAAGTGTTACTCAAGATCAGGAAAATTCGAAACGCTTAATGGAAACCATTAATACGGCTATGTATCATGGTGATGATGTATTAATGGTTATCGAACAAGAATCACAAGAGGCTCGTTTTTTTAGTAGAAATTTAATGTGCCCGTCAAGCGGAATTTCATACCCAAATCCCGAACCCAATAATTTTTCGTTTAACTCTCCCAAAGGAGCTTGTCCAAAATGTAATGGTATAGGCAACCTGTATGAGGTAAATATCAAAAAAATTATTCCAGACGATACGATGTCCATTAAAAATGGTGGATTAGCACCACAAGGACCTCAAAAGAACAATTGGATTTTCAAACAATTAGAACTCATTGCACAACGCTTTGATTTTAAATTAAGTGATCCTATAAAAAAGATTCCTGCAGAGGCTACGCAACTTATTCTATACGGTGGTAAAGAAAAGTTCACTATCAATAGCAAAACACTAGGAGTTACAAGAGAATATAAAATTGACTTTGAAGGGGTAGCTACTTTTATAGAAAACACCTATACCAACAATGATTCTACATCCTTAAAAAGGTGGGCTAAGGATTTTATGGACAATATTGAATGCCCTAAATGTAATGGCACCAGACTTCGCAAAGAATCACTGTATTTTAAAGTAAATAGCAAAAATATTGCAGAACTGGCAGCAATGGACATCATAGAGCTGGCAGACTGGTTCAAAAACCTACCCGATCAACTAAGTGATAAACAAAAACAAATCTCTGGAGAGATTTTAAAAGAAATAAACGCACGTCTGCAATTTTTGGTCGATGTAGGATTGACCTATCTATCTTTAAATCGTAGTAGCAGATCATTATCCGGAGGCGAAGCGCAACGTATTCGACTTGCCACTCAAATAGGCTCACAATTGGTTGGCGTTTTATATATTCTGGATGAACCCAGTATTGGTTTACACCAAAGAGATAATGAAAAACTAATTAATTCTTTGGTTCAACTTCGCGATATTGGTAATTCGGTTATCGTAGTAGAACACGATAAAGATATGATAGAACGAGCAGATCATGTGATCGATATTGGCCCTCTGGCAGGAAAACATGGCGGCGAAATTATTAGTGAAGGAACGCCCCTCGAACTAAAACAACACAATACACTTACCGCAGATTATTTAAGTGGCACAAAGCAAATAGAGGTTCCAAAAAAGCGTAGAAAAGGAAACGGAAAGACAATCTCACTTAAAGGAGCAACGGGCAATAACTTAAAAAATGTCTCGATTGATATTCCTTTAGGAAAAATGGTTGCAGTAACCGGAGTTTCCGGTAGTGGTAAATCAACCTTGATTAACGAAACGCTCTACCCGATCCTAAATGCTTATTATTTTAATGGGGTTAAAGAGCCCATGCCGTATAAAAGTATAAAAGGCTTAGAACATGCTGATAAAGTAATCGATATTAATCAATCTCCTATTGGCCGAACGCCTCGATCAAATCCTGCCACATATACCGGAGTATTTTCTGAAATACGAAGTCTATTTGCCAAAACACCCGAAGCTATGATTAGAGGCTATAAACCAGGTCGTTTTAGTTTCAATGTTGCTGGTGGCCGTTGTGAAACGTGTAAAGGAGGTGGGTTACGTGTTATAGAAATGAATTTTCTTCCCGATGTTTATGTAGAATGTGAAACTTGCCAGGGAAAACGCTTTAATAGAGAAACCCTGGAAATCAGATATAAAGGAAAATCTATTTCTGATGTTTTAGAGATGACTATTAACGAAGCTTGTATGTTTTTTGAGCATATTCCAAAAATTTCCCGAAAACTAAAGACCATTCAAAATGTCGGTTTAGGCTATATTACTCTAGGGCAACAATCAACTACACTGTCTGGAGGTGAAGCCCAACGAATCAAACTAGCTACAGAGTTATCCAAAAGAGATACAGGAAATACCTTTTACATTTTAGACGAACCCACCACTGGGCTACATTTTGAGGATATCAGAGTGCTTATGGAGGTTTTAAATACCTTAGTTAACAAAGGAAATACCGTTTTAATCATCGAACATAATCTAGATGTAATTAAAATGGCGGATTATATTATTGATGTCGGATACGAAGGAGGAAAAAATGGAGGTGAAATTGTAGCCAAAGGTACTCCAGAGCAAATTATAAAAAATAAAAAGAGTTATACCGCAAAGTTCTTAAAAAAAGAGCTTGAGGTTTCAAATTAAAAATAATATTCATGAGAAAAGAACAACACCATAAAGGTTGGAACGAAATAAAAACAAATGATTCCTGGGCAATCTTCAAAATCATGGGAGAATTTGTCAATGGTTTTGAAAAAATGAGCAAAATTGGTCCTTGTGTATCAATATTTGGATCAGCGCGTACAAAAATAGACGATAAATATTATCAATTGGCTGTAGATGTGGCTAAAGAAATTGTAAACCATGGATATGGCGTTATAACGGGAGGTGGACCTGGTATTATGGAAGCCGGAAACAAAGGAGCTCATCTTGGAGGAGGTACTTCTGTTGGATTAAACATAGACCTGCCATTCGAACAACATAACAATCCATACATAGATAGCGATAAAAGTCTTGATTTTGATTATTTCTTTGTAAGAAAAGTAATGTTTGTCAAATATTCTCAAGGATTTGTAGTTATGCCCGGAGGTTTTGGCACCTTAGATGAGTTGTTTGAGGCAATGACACTAATACAAACTAAAAAAATTGACAAATTCCCGATTATACTGGTAAGTACTGAATTTTGGGGAGGACTTATGGACTGGGTAAAATCAACGCTACTAGAAAGATTTGAAAATATTAGTGCTGGAGACCTTGATCTTTTACATGTAGTTGATACTCCTGATGAAGTACTTAAAATTTTGGATAAATTCTATGGCGAATATAATTTAAGCCCAAATTTTTGAAACAACCAACAATCAAATCAGTCATTCTTAATATATCTAAATTTGAATTTGTGCCATAGCTTTAATTCGTTTTTTGTTTATATATTTCAAGGATGTAACCGTAAATCTATTTTTAATGCGCGCAATACCCACTAATCGAATATAAAAATTGAGTAGTACACGAACATCTCATATTATATTGGCTTTCTTTATTTTGTCTGTTGTATCAGCACAAAATAGCATCATGATTAACGCTAGTCTTGATCCTGGAAAAAAAGAACTTTTCATTGAGCAAGAAATCACCTATACAAATACCTCAAAAGACACCCTAAATGAGATATTGTTTCTAGATTGGGCAAATAGTTTTTCCAGTAAAACTACAGAGTTGGGTAAAAGATTTTCTGAAGATTTTTTAAAACGATTCTATTTTGCTAAAGATTATGAGCGCGGAAAGACCGTAATCAAGACCATTACAAATACAACTTCGGCTCCATTAAAATGGGGTCGTTATAATGGAGTCTCGGATATTATGTGGATAGCATGTTCTAAACCATTGCTACCGGGGGAGCGCTATACTTTTTTACTGAAATATAAAGTAAAAATACCCAGTAGTAAGTTTACTCGCTATGGATATCATGAAAATGGAAATTTTAGTTTAAAATATTGGTACATCGTTCCTGCATTTTACGACACCAAATGGAATGTCTACAGTCATAAAAATTTAGACGACCTATATACTCCATTAGCTGATTATCAAATCAATATTAAAATACCAGAAGAATACGAAGTAGTTAGTGAACTGGAAAGAGAAAGCAGCACCCTATCTGATGACGAGCAAAGTAAAACGATTAGAATACTTGGCAATAAAAGAAAAGAGGTAAAATTATATATCGAAAAGGCTAGTACTTTTTATGGTTTCCCTGCAGGAGATATCGAATTTGTAAGCAATATAGATGATAATGATCTAATGCCCGAAATGAAGTCTGTAGCAACTAGCAGAATTATAAACTTTTTACAAAAGAAATTAGGCCCCTATCCTTTTAATAAAATTTTAGTTTCAGAAAGTGATTACAAAAACAACCCTGTGTATGGCCTAAATCAACTACCCGATATTTTGAGGCCATTCCCAGACGGTTTTCAATATGAAATTAAACAGTTAAAAGCGATTACCGAAAATTATTTAGAAAAAACACTGCTTATAAATCCCAGATATGACACCTGGATTAGAGATGCTATACATATTTACTTAATGATGACGTATACAGAGCAATTCTATCCAGAAATGAAGATTATTGGTAAATTAAGCAAAGTTATTGGGGTACGGTGGTTTCATGCTGCAGACTTAAAATTTAATGATCAATATTTCTTAGGGTATAAAAACATGGCAAGGCTATTTTTAGATCAACCCTTATCATTGCCACAAGATGAATTGGTAAAATTTAATCAGAATATTGCTAATGCCTATAAAGCAGGGGTTGGGTTCAAATATTTAGAAGATTATCTTGAAGACGATAATATAATCGAACAGAGTATCAAGGATTTTTATACTCAAAATCTACTAAAACCAACTTCTTCTAAAAAATATAAAGAAATTCTTACTGCATTATCACCCAAAAATATTGAGTGGTTTTTTGAAGATTATGTAAACACAAACAAGAAGTTAGATTTTAAAATAACATCTGTTAAAAAGCGAAAAGATTCATTAGAAGTAACCATAAAAAACAAAAGAAACAACGCAATGCCTGTTTCATTGTATGGGTTAAGAAAAAAAGATGTTGTCTCTAAAACATGGGTTTCTAATATTTCGGGAACCAAAACTGTAAAAATTGCTAATGATGATATTAGTAAACTCGTTTTAGATTATGACCAAAAGATTCCCGAAATAAACAGGCGCAATAATTACAGAAATCTGAAATGGATTTTCAATAAGCCTGTTCAATTTAGACTGTTACAAGATGTTGAAGACCCGAGATACGGTCAAATATTTTTTATCCCCGAGTTCGAGTTCAATGTATATGACGGTTTTACTATAGCTTCTAAATTTTACAATAAGACCATTCTAAGAAGAAACTTCGAATACAATATATCACCTGCTTACGGTTTAAAATCTAATAAATTGCTCGGATCGGCATCTTTCTTTCATCGAAAGCCAATAGCGGAAGATGGACTTTATCAAATCAGATACGGAATAAACGGAAGCATGTTTAGTTATGCCCCGGATTTATTATTTAGAAGGTTATCGTCTTCGATTAATTTTTCTTTTCGACCTAAAGACCTTAGATCCAACAAAAGACAACGTTTGTCTATTCGAAATATAAATGTGTTTAGAGAAAGAAATGAAGAAAACCCTGTGGTTACACCAGATTACAATGTATTTAACACGAGGTATCAATATTCTGATTTCAATCTTTTGAATTTTCTGGGATATACCATAGACTACCAGCTGGCAAAAAACTTTGGGAAGTTATCGACAACATTTAATTACAGAAAAATTTTCTTAAATAACAGACAAATTAACCTACGCTTCTTTGCTGGAACCTTTCTATTTAATGACACCGAAAAAGATGGTGATTTTTTTAGCTTTGCATTAGATAGACCTACAGATTATTTATTTGATTACAACTATTTAGGACGTAGTGAAGACACCGGTTTGGTGAGTCAGCAAATCATATTAGCAGAGGGCGGTTTTAAATCTCAATTAGAGTTTCCTTTTTCTAATCAATGGCTTAGTACTTTTAGCGCAAACACCAATATATGGAATTGGATATATGCCTATGGCGATGTAGGTTTGGTAAAAAACAAAGGTGTTTCTCCAAAATTTGTTTTTGACAGTGGAATCCGACTTAGTCTGGTTGCTGATTATTTTGAATTATTTTTTCCAGTTGTATCTAGCAAAGGCTGGGAAATATCGCAACCCAATTATGATCAACAAATTCGTTTTATTATCACCTTAAGTCCTGAGACATTGATCAAACTCTTCACCAGAGAATGGTACTAACTGTATATAAAAACACAAATATCTCTAAAATGTGAAAATTTTGAATATTTGTTAATCAATCCTTAAAATAATCGATTAAATAATCAATTCATCAACGAAATGTCTTTTTAGATGCATTATATTCAAAAACTTTAAGAGTTTGTAGTTTGCAATTGGTAAGTATTTTAATTAAATTTGCAAACCTAAAAACGTCGTTCGTATGCAACCTGAAACTGTTACTACATCTAATATTTCTTTCGAAGAATATAGAAATCAAATACTTAGAGATTATAAAATCGCACTAATAAGTAGAGAGTGTAGTTTACTAGGAAGACGTGAAGTACTCACAGGTAAATCAAAATTTGGAATTTTTGGCGGTGGTAAAGAATTACCACAACTTGCAATGGCAAGGGTTTTCAGAAATGGAGATTTTAGATCAGGCTATTATCGTGATCAAACATTCATGATGGCAATCGATCAGTATACGATCGAACAATTCTTTGCAGGACTTTATGCACATACAGATATAACCCGGGAGCCTTTTGCTGCCGGAAGGCAAATGGGTGGGCATTTTGCTACACATAGTTTGAATGAAGATGGAAGTTGGAAAAATCTTACAGAGCAAAAAAATTCGAGTTCAGACATCTCACCTACTGCAGGTCAAATGCCGAGATTATTAGGACTAGCTCAGGCCTCTAAAGTATATCGCAACGAAAAAGTATTACCAGAGCAAAATAATTTTTCGATCAAAGGAAATGAAGTAGCCTGGGGTACAATAGGAAACGCAAGTACCAGCGAAGGTCTTTTTTGGGAAACTATCAATGCAGGTGGTGTTTTACAAGTACCTATGGTGATTAGTGTTTGGGATGATGAGTACGGCATCTCTGTACATGCAAAACATCAAACTACCAAAGAAGATATTTCATTAATACTGGAAGGATTTAGACGTGACGAGAATCACGAAGGCTACGAAATTATTAAAGTTAAAGGTTGGGATTACCCAGCATTGATGGATGCATATGAAACGGCTGAAGAATTAGCTAGAGAAAAGCATATTCCTGTAATTATTCATGTAAAAGAATTAACACAGCCTCAAGGTCATTCAACTTCGGGATCTCATGAAAGATACAAAAGTGAAGAGCGATTAAATTGGGAAAGAGAACACGACTGTATCAAAAAATTTAAAGAATGGATCATTGATCATAATATCGCTACAGCAGAAGAGCTGCTAAGTATAGAAAAAGCTTCAAAAAAAGAGGTTCGAAAAGGAAAGAACGATGCCTGGAATGCTTATATTTCAGAAATAAAAGCTGAACAAAATGAAGCCCTAGAATTTTTGAAGGCCGTAGAAGCAAAAAGTGAAAATAAAAATTTTATTGCTCCTCTTATACACACCCTCGCTTCTAAAGAAGAACCTATCCGTAAAGATATATTAGAAGCATCCAGAAAAACATTACGTTATCTTACCAAAGAAAATTTTGCAGAGAAAACTGCTCTTCAAAAATGGGTAGACACATACATAGACCGTATACAACCAAAATATAGTGACCACTTATATAATGAGTTTGACACAAAAGCTATCAATATAAAAGAGGTTGCTGCGCAATATGATAATGATGCACAACTGGTTGACGGAAGAGTTATTATTAGAGATAATTTTGAACATATTTTTAGCAGAGTTCCTGAAGCCTTAATTTTTGGAGAAGATAGTGGGAAGATTGGAGATGTTAATCAGGGTCTTGAAGGGTTACAGGAAAAATTTGGTGAAATCAGAGTTTCTGATGCCGGAATTAGAGAAGCAACCATAATCGGTCAAGGAATTGGCATGGCGATGAGAGGATTACGACCAATTGCCGAAATTCAGTATTTGGACTATATTCTATATTGTGTACAAGGACTTAGTGATGACCTTGCCACCTTAAGATATAGAACATTTGCAAAGCAAAAAGCCCCTTTGATTATTAGAACAAGAGGTCATCGATTAGAAGGTATTTGGCATTCTGGTTCTCAAATGGGAGGATTGGTTCATTTATTAAGAGGTATACACATTCTTGTACCAAGAAACATGACAAAAGCTGCTGGTTTTTACAATACACTATTAGAGAGTGATGAGCCTGCTTTAGTTGTAGAATGTCTTAATGGATATCGATTGAAAGAAAAGATGCCCGCTAATCTTTCAGAAATCAGAACACCGATAGGCGTTGTAGAAACTATAAAAGAAGGAACAGATATTACCTTGGTTTCTTATGGATCTACACTTAGATTGGTTGAACAAGCTGCCAAAGAATTACTGTCCACTGGTATCAATGCCGAAGTAATTGATGTCCAATCACTAATTCCTTTTGATTTACATCAGGATATTGTAAAAAGTGTAGCTAAAACAAATCGAATATTAATCATCGATGAAGATGTACCGGGAGGAGCTACAGGATATATCTTACACAAGCTTATCGATGAGCAAAATATATATCAACACCTGGACAGTAAACCCCAGACATTAAGTGCTAAACCCCATAGACCTGCTTTTGGTACCGATGGAGATTATTTTAGCAAGCCATCTGTTGAAGACATTTTTGAAAAGGTTTATGAAATCATGAATGAAGCTAATCCTTCAGATTTCCCAAAACTAAGATAGGAATAAACCGAAACGTCTACCTAGTAGAAATCTTCTATTCGCAGGCGTTTTCCCTCTTTGTAGGATATAACAAAAATCTTTTTATTAAAACCTGATTGTATTAATATTTTCCGAAATTCTTGTGCTTCTTTTAAGGTCTCAAAAACTCCTAAGCTGAGCTTATAAATAGATGCATTATTGTAGACTAATGCATTTGTAAACTTATTAGAAATAGTCGCTATTTTATTGTCGTTAAAAGCTTTAACCTGAACAGAATATATCGTGTCTTTATTAATCAGGTTTCTATACAAATACAACTTCTGAATTTCTTTATACCTATCGTTTTCTTCTTTTAGCTTTTCAAGCTCATCCTTTGCAGCATCAAATTCTTCTAAAATCAAAGAAAGCTCATCACTTTCATAATTTTTTCCAGATGTTTTACTGAAGTAAAAAGAATTGGCTACCAGAAAAATTGCCAACAAAAATAGAATTAGAGAAAATGATCCGAAAACTCTATTCGATTTTTTACTTTTTTTAAGCTTATCCGATTCAACATCCAAAAGATCTTCTAACTTCTTTTGTTTTATTTCGGCTTTTTCTATTTGATAATGTAAAGATAAAAGATCTTCATCTTTAATAACTTTCATTTTTGGGGTATTAGGGGTTGTTAGTTATTCTAAAGATATAATCATCACTTGCCTTAAGGGAGTTTCTGTTCGGTTATTTTATATACAACACCGTTATTAGTTTCCAAAATCAAAACAGGTTTATTAGTAATAATCTTTTGAAACGCCTTTAACGGAAAACCTTTAGAAATTTGATTGATACTCTCAATCCTCACTTGTGCTCTATCGTCAATTTCTAAAATCCTAGTACTAGGATTCTGATTGTTAATATAATAATTTTTGTAGAGAAAATACAATGTATCCCCGTTTTTGTCTAAATCATATTCTGCATCTCCAAATTCTTTAGCTTTTTTTACCGCTCTTTTACCATAATAATATTCGATAAAATCAACTTCAACAAAAATCACATCATTACTTGTATACGCTCTATTAATATAACAATACCGTTTGTCGAGTTTTAGTTTGCCTTCTATTGAATCTTTTATGACACGTGTCGAGTCTTCAACTCCGGATATTCCGTTTTTGTTCATCAAAAAATTCGACTTTAGCTTAGAAACTTCTTTTTGCAAAGAATCATTAAGCAGTTGAAGTTGTTCAATTTTTTTAGTTTCATCTTCAGAGTATTGGCCCACCTCATTATTTTGAGTCCAGTAAAAACCGCCGATAGCTATGAGAAGTATTAAGATAATTATGAAAACAAAATATAAATTTCTAATATTTTTACTTTTTTTTAAATCTTCAGAAATAGACATAAGACGATCCTCCAAACTTTGTTGTTTGATATCAGTCTTTTCCATCTGATAGTGCATGGATAATAATTCCTCTTCTTTTTTGTCCATATGATATGCTATAAAAACCCCCTTTTATCAAATAACATAATTCGAGTACGCATAATAATTAATGTAAAGGTGATTTATAAATTTACGGAATCCATTTAATATTTTTAAAATCCGGTTTTCGTTTTTCCAGAAAAGCATTTCTTCCTTCTTTAGCTTCATCAGTCATGTATGCTAATCGAGTAGCTTCACCCGCAAATACTTGTTGGCCTACCATACCATCATCAGTAAGGTTCATTGAAAATTTTAACATTTTAATGGATGTAGGCGATTTTTCAAGAATTTCTTGTGCCCATTCATAAGCCGTTTCTTCTAAATCATCATGAGGAATTACAGCATTAACCATTCCCATCTCATAGGCCTCTTGAGCAGAATAATTTCTTCCTAGAAAGAATATTTCACGGGCCTTTTTCTGTCCAACCATTTTAGCCAAATATGCAGATCCATACCCCCCATCAAAACTAGTCACATCGGCATCAGTTTGCTTAAATATCGCATGCTCTTTACTCGCCAAAGTTAGATCACAAACAACATGTAAACTATGCCCTCCTCCTACTGCCCAGCCAGGCACAACAGCTATTACCACCTTTGGCATAAATCGTATAAGCCGCTGAACTTCTAAAATATTTAATCGATGCATTCCATCTTTACCTACATATCCCTGATGCCCTCTTGCTTTTTGATCACCTCCGCTACAAAAACTATAGACTCCGTCTTTTGTAGAAGGACCTTCAGCAGATAGTAAAATAACTCCTATTGAAGTATCTTCTTGTGCATCGTAAAATGCATCGTACAGCTCGCTGGTGGTTTGCGGGCGAAAAGCATTACGAACATTTGGTCTGTTAAAAGCTATTCGTGCAACTCCATTTGATTTTTTATAGGTGATATCTTCGTATTCTTTTGCTGTTTTCCAGTGTATTGAACTCATTATTTAATTTTTTATATCCCAAAAATACTATAATATAGCGTATACTGCTACCTGGTTAAAAAATAAATGGAAGCAAAAATTAAAAAAGTTTCTTTACCGGGGCTCCCCATTCATCTGTTTATATTTATACACCTCTTGCAATGCTGGTTTTTCGTTTCTCTCATTTTCATAAAGATGCGACAATAAATTCAGCTCTTCTTTTAAAGAATCTACTTTATCTATAAGTAAATGCATTTCATTTTTCAAATCGGTTCCATCTTCTTTGGCCTTTCGCTGTACCTTAGCTTTTATTTCGGTTTCTGCTTTCATCTCATCCATGCCATTCATAATCACCCCAATAAAGAGATTAAGTACAATCATAGTACCTATTAGAACAAAGGAGACAAAAAATAACGAAGCTACTATCGGAGCTCCTGATGGATTTGTACATAAAGCTTCATTACCCTGGTATCCATAATTATCACATCCATACATATTAATATACATCACATCGGTCCAATCTTCGAGTGTAATTACTCTAAATAATGATAATATGCCTATTTGTAAGTTTTCAAAATGTATTGGGTCATTATCACCAAACATGAAAACTGCCATTGCACCGTAGATATAAAACAATAAGCCTAGTAATAAACTAATGTATGCCATTGACGGAATACTGCGTAGAAGCGCCCCTACAATAAGTTGTAATTCTGGCAGTGCCGTAACCAACTTAAACACTCTTAGAATTCGTATTAATCGTAAAACAGGAAGAAACTCGGCATTATCGCCAATAAAAGGGCCTGCAAAGCAAGCAGCCACAATAAAGAAATCAAATAAATTCCAGGCGTCTTTAAAATAATTTTGTGGTTGGTTTCCTTCGGCAGTAATTTTGATGATAACCTCCACAGTAAAAATGATGAGTATAATCCAATCTATCGTATCCATTATTGGAGCCCACTGTTCTACTTTTTGGCCATAGGTTTGGATTCCTACTAAAACTCCCGCGAGTATAATTACCGAAATAATAAAATTTTGAAACCATTTGGCTTCAGCAATTTTTTTACATAATGCGACCATTAAAATAAAAGGTTAAGTTGTTGAAATCATTTAGTTTGAGGTCATAAATTTAATAAAATATTTATTTTAAGAAATTTTTATAAACCATGTATCTCAATAACTCTGTAACCTATATTTTATTCTGTAAGTCTAATTCCGTCGTCTTCGATAGCTATTTTTCTTGCTTTATACAATGCTCCTATAGCTTTTTTAAAGCTTTTTTTACTTAACTGAAATACCTCTTTAATATCATCTGGGTCAGATTTATCATTAAGATCGATAAAACCACCACTGGCTCGCAGTTCTTTAAGAATTTGCTCTGCATTTGGCTCTATGCCCCTATATCCATGTCGTTGAAGTGTAAGATCTATTTTGCCATCGGATCGCACTTTTTTAACAAATCCCTTAAGTTGGTCACCCGGAGTAATCTTTTGAAAAATTTCGTCAGAGTACACCAATCCTAAGTGCTTTTGATTAACAATCATATTCCATCCTTGAGGTGAAGGGTGTGACGCAATGAGATCTACCTCTTCATAAGGAGATAATAAGACCAATGTATTATCCAGAAAAGCATTGGTTTTACTTGAAGCTACTAGTCTATTTGTTTCTTCATCAAGATACACATACACAAGATACCAACTACCTACACGCATTTTTGATGCTTGTTCTTTAAAAGGTACAAAAAGATCCTTTTCTAATCCCCAATCTAAAAATGCTCCAAATTCTGAAACACTTGTACATTTAAGGTATGCGAATGATTTTATAGTAGCATAGGGTTCTAATGTAGTTGCCACAATACGTTCTGAGCTATCTAAATATACAAATACTTTGATTTGATCTCCGATTTCAAATTCTTCAGGAACATACTTATTAGGAAGCAGTACTTCGTTTCCATCGGTATCTCCAAGAAAAATTCCTGGCTCTCTATCTCTTAAAATTTCTAATGTATTATATACTCCTAATGCAAGCATTTTTAACTTTTTGCGCAAAGATACCTTTTTAATCTTCTCTATATGGTTTTAAAACAAAAAAGCGTTCATAGAGAACGCTTTTTTAAAATCAATTTATCTTAATTCTAGTTATATACAGATTCTTTTCCGAAATGCTTTGTTAGAAGGTAATAAACAACCGCTCTATATTTATTGCGGTTTGATTTCCCGTATTTTTCAATTACAGATGCGATGGCTTCGTCTAATTTTGGTCCATCGGCCAAGCCTAATTTTTTAATTAGAAAGTTTTTCTTTACTGTATCCAATTCTTTTTGATCACTTCCAGATACCGTAGCGGCATCAGCGTTATAAATTGAAGGGCCACAACCAATAGTAACTTTGGTTAATAGATCCATATCTGGCGTTTGACCAATTTTATCTTTGATATCAGATGCATATTTTGTTATTAATTCGTCTCTTTTACTCATAAGATGATAATGTTTTAGGTTTAGTTAATTTAATTTGTTTCTCAAATATAGAGTATTTATAATGGAATTTTAAGTGGAAAAATTGTTTTGCACTAAACAAATTAGACGAAATACTTAAAATACCCGATTAAAGTACTATCATTCTCTTTTCTTGGAGTAAAAACCTCTAGTAATTGAGGAGATCGATCTTGAGAATACATTTTTTTAATAGCTACATTTACTTCTTGTAGATCGGTAGCCGAATAATAGGTAAAGTTATACATGTCGCATAACTGTTTAGCAGAAAGATCATGAGTGGTTTCAAAAAACTGACTAAAATTATCGCTTTCTTCCTTACCCGGTAGGATTCTAAAAATCCCTCCTCCTCCATTATTTATTAATACGATTTTAAAATCAGAAGGAATATACTTATTCCACAATCCATTACTGTCATAAAAAAAACTAAGATCCCCAGTTATCAGTGTGGTGGGCACTCCTGATGCAAATGCAGCTCCTATAGCGGTAGATGTACTACCATCAATACCACTTGTCCCCCGATTACAAAACACTTGATAAGAAGGATGTAACGAAAATAATTGGGCATATCGAACCGTTGAGCTGTTACTTAATTGTATCATCTGCCCGCTGGGTATCGCATGAAATAATGTTTCGAATACTTTTAAATCGGTAAAAGCAGATTGCTTAAGAAATTCGGCATGCTTACTCCTCCTTTGCTCGCGTACCTTAATCCAGGTTGGCTTATATACACTACCCACAACATGCGTTTGCGGTAAAAAGTCTGAAAGAAATGAATTTATATCTAATCGTATATGCTCTGTTAGGCAAAAATAAGTGTCAAATGCTTTTTTTTCATCGACATGCCAGTGAGATTTTGGTTGATACTCTCTTAAAAATGCTTTGATACGTTTAGAAATTACCATTCCTCCGATTGTCAAAAGAATATCGGGTTGCAAGTCTTTGAACTCTTCGTGGGTTAACGAAGTAATTAACTGGTCTATACAATTAATATGGGATGAATGATGAACATTAGACGTAGTTTCTGTGAGCACCAAAACTGAAGGATCATCGGCAAAATAATTGATCCATTGTTGATCTATTTTCCCCGGAAAGTTTACCCCAATAAGCACCAATTTACGTGTTGCCTGATTCCATTCTTGAATCATTTCAGAATGTAGCTCCTTAGAAATGGTATACTGTGGGTATTCTAGAGGTATATTTTTAGGAAAAACCGTTGGCTGATCAATCTTATCGTATAACGGTTCATAAAAAGGGACATTGATATGAACTGGTCCATTTTTTTCTATAGCCGTATTAAGCGCCAGGTTTATTTCTCTTTCGTTATGTTTTTGTGCTTCTCTCTGTTTTTGTCTTATCTTAATATCCTCAACCTTGGTTTCTGCTACGACTTCAGAATATAAATTTGCCGAATATAAAATATGATTTTCAAACACATTTTTCTGACGTATGGTTTGTCCGTCACCGATATCAATTCTTTCAACAGGGCGATCTGCACTTAAAACGACCAAAGGAATATCACTATAAAAGGCTTCAGAAATTGCGGGATAATAATTTAACAGAGCACTACCTGATGTGCATACAAGTGCAACTGGTTTTTGAATCTGCTGTGCTATCCCCAGTGCAAAAAATGCCGCACATCGTTCATCGACAATACTATAGCATTTCATCTCGGGGTGCTCACTAAAGCCAATGGTAAGAGGAGCATTACGCGATCCTGGTGATATAACCACATGATAAATACCTTTTGCCTCGCATAAAGCAACTATGGTTTGCGCTAAAGGAATTTTGGAAAATAAACGTTTTTTCATTCAGAAAGCTAAATTACAATATCGGAATAATTTACCCCAATCTTTTAAGCGCAAATTAAAACAAAACGTTTTTCATTGTAGCAGTTTTTCTTACGGTTTCTTCCCATTCTTTATCCGGATCAGAATCTTTAGTAATACCTCCTCCAATATAAAGATGTATCTTCTTATTTGTAACTTCCATACACCGAAGGTTAACCAATAAATTAGATGTAGTTTTTTTATCATTATGAATATTAAATTCGCCTAAATACCCTGTATAAAATTTTCTATCATATCCTTCATTGCTCAGAATAAATGATTTTGCTTTATCCTTTGGCAACCCACAAACTGCCGGTGTTGGATGCAACACTTCGATTACATTTTCTATATCTGATACTCCTGAAGCTAAATCTCCTTTAATATCTGTACGTAAATGTAATAGCGTTCCGGCCCTGTGCGTAAATGTTTTTGAAGTAACAATACTATTCGAAATTGGAGATAATGCACTTACAATAAATGCGGTCACTATTTCTTGCTCTTCAATTTCTTTATCCCCCCAAGTTGCAATATCATTAGACTGATATGGTTGTGTACCTGCCAAGGCCATAGTAAAAAATTGATCATTTTTTATTTCTAATAATGTTTCGGGCGTAGCCCCTAACCACATACCGACTTTTGGGTGATACCAGAGATATACAAAAGCTTGAGCATACTTTGATATAAGCTTTTTAAAAATTAATAAAGGATCTACATCAGAGAGGTAAACTTCTTCTTTTCGGGATAAAACCACCTTTTTAATACTACCTGTTTTGATTGTATCTATTGCTTTATTTACTAGCAACGTATATCTTTCCTTTATTTCCTGTGTATCAGAAACCTCTTTGTATGAATCGATAGAAGTATTTGTATGTTGACCCGAAGCAGGTGCAATTGTCACCTCATAATATAAACTTTTATCTGAAGGAATAAGTATTGCTTTATTAGCCTTATCAAATGGTGCAAAAATAAAGCCTGAATTTAAATCATCAGTAACCTCGTACTGATTTCCATTTTGCTGAAGAAAACATTGTAATCGGTCCTTGCCCGATTGTTTATATACAACAAATGGTAATTTTTGATCTAATTGCTCTTGAATCTTAGTATAAACATCTTCCGGGTTCATACTATTTGTTTTTTGGAAGTGATATCGTGGTTAACTTAATGACCGAGATCAAATTCTCTTCTTCATCTCTTATTTTTATACTCCAAAGTTGCGTAGTTCTTCCTCTATGTATAGCCTCAGCTTTTGCAAACACAAATCCTTCTTTAACACTCTTGACATGATTTGCAGAAATCTCTATCCCCCGAATAAAAAAATCTTCTGAGTTTAAAAAGATATACGAAGCCGCACTACCCACACTTTCGGCCAATGCAACCATAGCACCACCGTGCAATACCCCATCGGGTTGATGTACTTTTGGGGTTACCGGCATTTTGGCCACTAAGTAATCCTCTCCAACTTCACAAAAAGATATCTCTAACGTTTCTAAAAGCGTATTTGGACACATTTTCTCACACTGTTTCAGTATTTCTTTTTCTTTAGGATGCATTCGCTTTTTAAATTTTAAGTAAAAATAAACAAAGCCTATTAAATAATATAACTATATTTAATCATTATTTTAACGAACGTTCAATAAAACATGCCTAAAACAAAAACATCTAAAGAAGAGGTGCTCAACAAGATTATCCCCATCTTAAGGGTAAGAGGAGTTCAAAATAGCTCTATGAATGAATTAGCAAAAGCTTGTGGCATACAGAAATCTCATTTCTACTACTATTTCAATAGTAAAGAGGCTTTAATAAAAGAAGTGTTATCTATAGTATATAGTTATTTTAACTATAATATCTTCAAGATTATTGATCATAAATCTTTAACTCTTCCTGATAAAATTACCAAAGTAAAGCACCTCATGGAAAAACTATTTAAAGCTTCTGATGGAGGGTGTATCATGGCAAATACAGCCCTGGAAACTATTCATCTCAACCCAACGTATAAAAAAGAAATACAATCTTTTTTTTCAGATTTTATTAAAGGCGTACAACGATTGTTAGAAAGCAATTACACGTCTCAAGAGTCGATAGTCCTGGCAGAACAAATAGTACAAGATATCGAAGGAGGCATTTTATTAACACAAGTATATACTGATCCCAAATATCTTAATAACGCCATTGCAAGGATGGAAAAAATTATTTTAAAGCAGTAAACCTATGGAATCTTATACCGTTCAATCTTTTGATACATATCCGATCGCTGTTTGCGAATTCGTTCCAAAAACACCTAATCACAAAACAATCGTATTTGCACCGGCTGTAGCTGTACCCCAAAAATTCTATTTCACTATGGCCCAGTATTTAGCAAAAAAAGGATGTAATGTATTTACTTTTGATTATAGAGGTATTGGTACTTCTACTTCACAAAGTATTCAATCCTTGAAGTCACATGGTTTTTTCTCCTGGGCTTCAGATTTCAAAGCGGTCTCCAGACATGCTAAAGAAGAATTTCCTGAGAACCAACAATATATGATTGGTCATAGTTTTGGAGGAAATAGTATTGGTTTTAGCGACAGCTATCAGTATTATGACAAATATCTTACTATTGCTTCGCAATTTGGGTTTTACAAACACTTCACCATAAGAATGCAGCTACTCATCTATCTAAATTTTAAGCTTTTTGTTCCTATTACGACCAGTATTCTGGGGTACTATCCTTCTAGCTGGTTCGGACTAGGAAGATCATTACCCACAAAAGCTGCAAAAGACTGGACAACCTATTTATTACATCCGGATTCTATGCTGCATTTTACAGAGCGTAGATCAATAACCTATTATGAAGCTATTAAAGAACCCATGCTATTGGTTAGTATTGAAGATGATTTGTTTGCGCCCAAAAAATCGGTAGACATTTTGGGAGATCGCGTATATTGCAATGCAGATGTAACGAGAAAACATATAAAACCATCAGACTACAACTTAAAATCTATTGGCCATTTTGATTTTTTTAGAAAGAAAAATCAAGATATCTTGTGGCCGCTAATTGATCAATGGTTTAACCTTGGTTAAATACCGTCAATAAAACTACAACCGACAAACATGAATTCTGAAGAAAAAAAAGTATCCTATCAAAACACAAACTCCTACTCTACTCTAAATCAATTAACTGATACAACAAAAAATGTCTGGTTGGTTTTTCATGGTATCGGATATCTAAGCCGATATTTTATTCGATTATTCGAAGGTATGAATAAACAAGAAAACTATATTATCGCACCACAGGCTCCTTCAAAATATTATAAAGGTGAAGATTACAGAAGAGTTGGTTCTAGCTGGCTTACCAAAGAAAATACAAAAGCCGAAACCGAAAATGTACTTAGATACATCGATGCCATAGCAGAAGAAGAACATATTCTGGAACAAGTAAACCTTATCGTTTTGGGATACTCGCAAGGTGTAAGTATCGCAAGCCGGTGGATTGCCAGCAGAAAAATACAGTGTAATGCCTTTATTATGATCTCTGGAGGTTTTCCTAAAGAATTGCACAAAGAAGATTTTGATTTTTTACCGGGTACAACAAAAATTTCGCATATCGTTGGAGTTAATGACCCTTATTTTGAAATTGAAAAAGTAGAAGCCGAGAAAAAAAGAGTGCAACAAATTCTGCCTCAGATCAAATTTAGAACACACTCTGGTGGTCATGAATTAAACCTTGAATCTGTAAAAGCTATACTATAATCGATAGTGGGTATTTGTTTTTTTCTTAAATTTAAGATAACGAAAAAAGCACTGGAACCTTTTACAACTATCGTATATGAATGTTTTGTCTACTAAAATATTGCTATTCGCTTGTATACTTTTTATCAATCCTGCCACTTGCCTCTACCCCTTTGATACAAATACCGAACAGAAAAAGAGCGAGCAAGAGCATGTAGTATCTTTTCAGGTTAACAAATACGGCGACTATTATATAGACAGATTATCCGGCAAGCTATTAGGACGAGATCGATCCAAAACCAACAACCTTAGAGTTATTGATAAAAGAGAATGGAATTTTGTACTAGAAGAAAAAGGCGGACCTCAATCGAGAGAAGGAATAAGAGAACTTCATAGAAACAGTTTTGTTATCGTTTTTGATGAAAATCAAATACAGAAAGAAATTCAACTGTTAGGCGCAGATACCGCCCAGCAAGGTATAGAGCACCAGCTATATATAGTACTAAACGTTAATAATGGTCAGGTTTTTGCAAAACGCGAATTAAGTCCAAACAGAATATTTAAAACCAGGTCAATCATAGAAACCTATACTATAGGAAAGACAGGTGCTCCCAGAGTAGCAGAAGGACTCATGCTATTAAGCGAAGTACACGGCCACCCAAGAACAATCAATTTTTATGAAATTAACATTGAAGCTGCCTCTGAGATTGATAAAAAAGTTGCTCGCGAGCTTAATATCAACATTTTTGTGGTCGATGCCTTTGATACTAAAATAGATGATTTTCCAAGGGCCATACACAAAGTAAATAATTTAGGACATCTCGAAACGTGGGTGGGTCAAACTATAGGAGGTAAAAACAGCAATACCTTCAATTTTACGAATTACTTTTCGAACATGCTAAAAGAAAATGATGTATTCAATGAAAATAGTTAACCCTACCCGATAATCGCAATCTAAATGCTCGAAGCTTGCCTCTAAATGGGGATTATTGACCAGTCGGTGCCTGCAGGACTTTCTCCCCAGGGGTATTTTACATAACTTCTATAAAGCTTCTGCTCTTTTATATACGTTTTGCACTATGTAATGCAGGCCTGCTTGTTACCGTATCATATATTATGGTTAGTTTCTCAATCTTATTATGATCATTTAATTCGATAATATCTACCACCTTAAAATCAACCACTTCACCATGCTTAAGCTCCCATTGATAATCAAAAAGCAACGAGATGCGACGTGTATCTTTTTCAAAGAATAAACCATCAAATTTCAACGTACTAGTATTGGTATCTAAAACCAAAGCTGTATAAAAATCCCTTGCAGATTTTGTTCCGTATAGGGGTGAAACAACCATCCCGTTTATGGCAAAAAGATCAACTACTTTATCTATTTCTCCCTTTTCGAGATACAAAAGGTATTTTTTTGCAACTTCTTCTTTTGTCATTCTATTATTTTTTTAATCATACTTCTCTTCTAATATCTGCTAATACTCTTGACAATGTAGCTAATGCTCTTGACGATGTAGCTAGCACTCTTGACGATGTAGCCAACACTCTTGACAGTGTAGCTAATGCTCTTGACAATGTAGCTAATGCTCTTGACAATGTAGCTAACACTCTTGACGATGTAGCTAACACTCTTGACAATGTAGCTAACACTCTTGACAATGTAGCCAACACTCTTGACGATGTAGCTAACACTCTTGACAATGTAGCCAATGCTCTTGACGATGTAGCCAATGCTCTTGACAAAAACAAAGAATCAAAATACTATAAATACCGCTCTTTGATTACTTTAAAATGATGTTTTTGATGTCCTTGTAGTATATATCCAACGGCTCTAGCACTCATTGGACTCCCACTGGCCTCTCCTATATGTAACAGCATCTCTTGGGTAAAGCTATCAAACATCGCAATCGAATTGTTACGTGCAGCTACAAAGTCAGATATGAGTTGATGTTTGCTATAGTGATTGGCATTAGAATTAGGCACGTAATCATCTTGATCAAAACCTGCCAAAGCCGTTTTGTCCTTACGCGCAAAACGCAAGGCACGATAGGCAAAGATACGCTCTGTATCGATTATATGTTGCAACACTTCGGCAATTGTCCATTTATTTTCTGCATAGGCATAGGACCATTTTTCTTCAGGAATAGATTCCACAAAGGTTACAAACTCGTCTTTTTCAGCTTCCAGACCTTCTGCAATATCAGCATGCTCTGCCTGATTGATATACATACTGTAGTAGGGATTAAATTCGCCTTCTTTTAATTGAGATAACATAGTTTATATTTTATAGTTTTCGGCTTGTGCCAAAATCATTATTACTCGATAATCGAGATTTAAATGCTTCGAGGCTTGCCTCGAAATCAAAATTATTTTTCAACCGATGCCACACGAGCTTGCCCTGAGGTAGTTGACTGTAATTCTGAAGCGTACACATGAAGAATTACTTTTAAAAATAAATGAGGTAGAAATTTAATACTTCCCACCTCATTAGATCAACTTCTTAACAGTACTTTATATATTAGGCCGAATTACGACTGGCATTTATATTACCAAATAAGGAACGGGTCACCATTTTCTCATAGATCTCTAAATCTTTAGGATTTACCTCCTGAGATTGATTAAGTTCCTGAATTTTTTTCAGCGCATATTGTTGTATCGTTAGCAATGGTAAAACAATATTCTCTCTAATATCAATAGATGCTTTACCTGCCGGCTCATTTTGCATTAATTCTGAATACCCGGTAAGTTTGAATAACAATCGCTTGGTTAAGAGATATTCATCGTGAATGATATCCCAAAAAGCACCGTATTCTTTATTTTCTTTCATGTATGAAGTAAGCTCAAAAAATGACTTTGTGAGACTCATCATGCTATTACCGATAAGGGCTCTAAAGAAAGCAGAGTCTTTGTATAGCAACAGTACTTTATCGAATTCTTCTCGATCCTCAAATGCTTTTAGTGCAGTACCCACCCCATAAAAACCGGGTACGTTCTGTTTTAACTGGCTCCAACTTCCTACAAAAGGTATGGCGCGCAAATCTGCAAAATCCAACGTAGCACTTTTGCTCCGTTTAGACGGGCGACTACCAATATTGGCTTTTCCGTAGTATTTTAGAGTACTCATGTGCTCTAAGTATGGTAGAAACTTAGGGTGATTTTTAAAATCTACATACGTTTGATAACTAATATCGGCAAGCTCTTGCATGGTTTCTTTATTCTCTGAAGAAAAAAGATTACTCTCGTTATTTGTTAATTCATTCTCAACACCTGCTCCCAGTAATTGTTCCAGATTATATTGACAAGAGTCCAGAGTTCCAAAATTAGAACTAATGGTTTGCCCTTGAACGGTTAATTGTATTTCTTCGTCTTCAACAGTGGGACCAAGTGAGGCATAAAATTGATTGGTGTTACCACCTCCTCTGGCTGGTGGTCCTCCTCGACCGTCAAAGAAAACTACTTTTATATCATATTTTCTGGAGACTTCGGTTAAGGCTTCTTTTGCTTTAAAGATTCCCCAGTTCGCCATTAGGTATCCTCCGTCTTTAGTTCCGTCAGAGAAGCCAAGCATAATGGTTTGCTTCATCCCGCGACGCTTAAGATGCTCCATATATACAGGGGTACTGTAAAGAGATTCCATCACCTCGTGGGCAACTTTTAGATCCGGAACCGTTTCAAATAACGGAATTACATCTACCGAGGGAAGCTCCCAATCACAAAGCCTGATCATTGCAAATGTTTCCATGACATTAAGCTCATTACCATTATTACTTATAATGTATCGGTTAGCAGCGCGTTCCCCATTTTTTAATTGAATGGTTTTTATAGCATAAATAGATTCTAAAGTAGCACGGGCCATATCGTCTTCAATAATTGAAGGATCTAATTTTCCGGTTACTTTTGAAAGCACCTTAATTTGCTCTTTTTCAGACAATGACATATAGTTATCTGGAAAAATACCCAAACCTAACTCATTGGTTTTGGTAACAATTTCGGTCAAAACGTTATGATGCACTCTGGAATCTTGTCGAATATCTAAAGTACCAAAATGGAAGCCAAAAATCTTTACTTTATTGATAAGATCTTGTAACTCTTCTAGAAATAAAGATTGATGTTCTGAGATTAGCTCTTCTCTGATTTCTAACAATCCATTCATTAAGGTCTCTACAGATAAAGGTTCTGCAGTTTTTGCGTAATAGAAATTGTCGTATAGTGCATTTTCTAGAATACTGATTTTATCTTGTAGATTGCCAAAAGTTATCCTGCGTTTTAGCTCTCTAATGTCACGATAATAGTTGATCAAAATTGTCTTACGCAATCTTTTGGCAACTTTTAGCGTAGTTTCGGTAGTTACAAAAGGATTTCCATCTCTATCGCCTCCCGGCCAAAACCCTAAATTGATGAGATCGTTGTCAAGATCTTCACCTTCAAATATATTTTGTTGTACATAATTGTAGATCTTACTCGCAGCATGGTAAAATACATTTTCTAAATACCAAATCAAGCTAACGGCTTCATCATAAGGCGTTGGTTTTTCTTTTTTGAAAAAGGCGGTTTTCCCTAACTGAGCCAGTAACTTTTTGATTTCTGGTAAATCATTGTGACGTATGGCATCATCCAGATCATGAATAATCCCCAGTACTGTCCCGGGATAGAACTGAGTTGGGTGTGCCGTTAGTGTGGGACGAATCTTAAAGCGTCGTAAATATTCTTTTAGTGTATCGAGTTGCCCTTTTGCCTGGGCTTCTTCTTTGATACTTCTTAAGGTACCGCGACCGTCCATATTATTAACAATAGGAAAAGCGGCATCTTCGATGGCGTCAAATAACACAACTTGACGCTCGATATACTGAATAAACCTAAACAAAAGATCATGTCGTTCTTTTTCTGAAGGGTTATCCTGATAGAGAGAGAAGAAACCTTCTACAATTTCTGTAGGATTTTTGTGGTCGTCATATCCTTTTTCGCATACTTCTTTAAAAAGAGGCAATAAGACCCCTGTTTTGGTAACAGTATCAAAAGGCAAAGTGATTAATATACTATTGTATATTTGGTATTTTGCCAATACATTTTCGTTAAAACGTTCGATTTTTGGTTTTCTAGCCATTGTTGTGGTGGTGCTACTAGTTAGTGGTTAATAAAAATAAATTAAAACATCTGGTTATTCGATATTTTAACAATAAAAAGCCCTCTAAGATACTTCCTAAAGGGCTTCTACATTATATAGATAAAAAATCCCTTTACATTTCCTGAAAAATAGAGTGCATCAGGCGTTTCTTATCATTAATACTCTCTTCTAATGATATCATCGTTTCTGTACGATATACTCCATCAATATCATCTAACAAAAAGATGATATCCTTTGCGTGATTCGTATCTTTTGCTCTTACTTTACAGAAAATATTAAATTTTCCGGTAGTAATATGTGCTACCGTTACATAAGGAATCTCTCTGATTCTTTGTAAAACAAATTTTGTTTGAGAAGTGTTCTGAAGATAGATCCCCACATAGGCAATAAAAGAATATCCTAATTTTCTGTAATCTAATGTTAAAGAAGAACCTTCTATAATACCAGCTTCTTCCATTTTTTTAACACGTACGTGAACGGTTCCTGCAGAAATCAATAATTTCTTTGCAATATCCGTAAACGGTGTACGCGTATTTTCAATCAACATATCCAAAATTTGGTGATCAACTTCGTCTAATTTAAATTTTGCCATAGTAATTCGTATTATTTTCCCGATTATTTACATTGCAAAAATAACAGAAAAATAAAGTTTTCGCATATTTTATTTCATCTTTTTGCCTATTCTATTGAGAATAATTCAGAGTTTAACTGAAATTTTAACAACTCAGTTCCGGGAACTATCATATTTCCAACGTTTTCGGAAGATATCACTCTTCTTTTACCCATAATTTCTCGATGTCCATAAAAATTTCGTAATTTTTCAATTTTAACAACTTTTGGTATGAATTTCACATTATTTTCTATCAATTCTTCAGTGTATTGTATGGCGATGTCAACATTTTTTCCTTCTAAAATGACATCTCTTATAATAATATCATAAAAGCATTTTGAGTTTTCAGGAATTAAAAAGTACTCTTTATACCTGTCTCCGGTAATTGTTGTGGTAGCGATATAGCGAATCGAAGTAAATAATGCATAAAAAATGTACGCTCTTGTAATTTCACGGTCATAATCACCTGGATAATGCCCAGCTTCAAACAATATGGCTGGAATCTCTTGATAGGCCAGCGTATCGCCCACACAATTAATATTAAAACCATCATCATAGCGCCCTACCTGATTAGGAATGATTTTTTGAAGCATTGTATTCATTTCGGCTATAATATCCATTGCTATCTTGCGACTAGAGGTCATAGAACGTTCTATATCCCCGGCCGGCGATAAAAATGATACTGTAGCCGGATGATTTGTCTCTCCGGCACTAAAAATGGTTCGTTGACCATGAAGATTAAAAGCAAAATCCGGTTGTACTTCATTAATAAGAGTATTTAAAACAATACTTTCTTTCTGAGTTTTATTCTGAGCATCCCTATTAAGATCCACACCATTATAGTTAAGCCTTGTATACAAACGGGCTCCGTCCGGGCTAAGTATTGGAATTATATATAAAGTGCATTGCTCTACTATGTTTTTAGATAAAAGATTCTCAGGATCAATCAGTACGTTTATAAGATCAAACAGTGCTTTTGTGGTTGTACTTTCGTTACCGTGCATCTGAGACCAGAATAAAAGCTTCTTTGGTCCGTGGCCAATTTTCAGTAAATGAATAGGCGCATTGTTTTCTGAAACTCCTAGTATTTTAAGCTCAACTTTTGAGGATAAAGAATCCAGAAGAGGAGTAATATGATCGAGACAAATATAACGTCCAAATAAAGAAGGTTCTTTGTGTATTGTAAAAAGAGATTGCAATGTTTTAATATCCATAAGCCGTGTATAATGATCACGAAATTACTATAGTTTATCAAAGTATCATAACAAAGTATGGGTTATTTACACATGTAAACATTAAGTCAATTTACAAATGTAAATACGCGTAAGTCACATTTGTAAACATTAAATTTTTATCTATTTGTTTACCTCAGTAAACAGTATATACAGGTGTGTTTCCAAATGTATTTTAGATATTAACAAGTATTTAATAAATACATCTATAACAACTTTATAAATCTATTAATCAGTTGTTTATTGATATGTAATTAAATAAATACTTTATACTAAAAATTGGCTGTGTTACATTTGTAAACACTGTGTTTCTTATAATTTGTTTACCTTTGTAACTGCTTTTATACAGATTCACTATTTACAAATGTAACACAATGGTAAACAGCCAAGATTTCGGAAAAAGAATTGAAAAAATAATGGATCACTATGCCATATCAGCTTCGACGTTTGCAGACCATATGGGAGTTGGTCGTTCTTCGATTTCGCATATTTTGAGCGGCCGAAATAAACCTAGCTTAGATTTTGTTATGAAAATTATCGAAGCATATACCGATGTAGATTTGCAATGGTTATTGTATGGAAAAGGAACATTTCCCAAATCAGAAAAAATTGCAGAACCTGTTCAGGTTTCTAAAACCGAAACTCCCGTTTCTGTACAACAATCCTCTTCTCCTATTTTAGAACCCGAGAAAGATTTGTTTTCACAACCTGTGGATGACGATGTAAATTCGAAACCCGATCGTACACCCTTAGAGAAAATTTCAGAATCGAGTTTTAGCGATGATAAAATTGATCGTATTGTTATTTTTTATACCAATGGTAGCTTTAGTAGTTATCAACTGAAAAAATCTTAACAACTTTTTCTCTCCACATTGCAAATTTTCTGGAAATAGAATTATTTTCGTCTTACGTTTAAATTTATATATGAAGCGAGTTGCTTTACTATTTCTCATCCTTACACTAAATACTGGTTGTTATCAGCAAAATCGCGATTGCGTAAATTTTCATACTGGAACTTTTGAGTTTGAAACTTTTCTTGACGGTGAGCTTGCTAAAACAACTTTTATAAGAACGGATTCTATAGAAATTGACTTTTTTAGAGAACATGTGGATACTGCGAGCATTCGTTGGATTAATGATTGTGAATATATCGTGCAAAAATTACATCCTAAAAATATGGCCGAAGAAAAAGCCATACACATGAAAATCTTAACTACAGACAAAGACACCTATACCTTCGAGTATGGATTAGTAGGTGCTGCACAAAAACAACGTGGAACCGCAAAAAAAATAAAATAATGTTCGAAATTTTCGCATCGGCCGACGCCTGGGTTGCTTTATTAACTTTAACTTTTTTAGAAATCGTACTTGGAATTGACAATATTATCTTTATTTCAATAGCATCGAGCAAGCTTCCCGAAAATCAACAAAAAAAAGCTACTAATATTGGGTTAATACTCGCTATGGTAATGCGAATCATTCTATTATTTGGTATCTCATTATTAGTCGCCATGGAAGCACCTTTCTGGCATATTAATCTTCCATGGATTGAAGCAGGTATTAGCGGTCAGGCCTTAATCTTGTTTGGTGGAGGAATTTTCTTGCTGTACAAAAGTGTACATGAAATTCATGAAAAAGTAGAAGAAAAAGGAGAAGAAGAAAAAGAAATACAAGCAAAAAGCTCTTCTTCTTTATCTAATGCCATCGTGCAAATCACTTTAATTAATGTTGTTTTCTCATTTGATTCTATACTTACAGCTGTAGGGATGACAAATGGATTAAGTGAAAACCCAAACGATGCTTTACTTCTAATGATTATAGCCGTTGTGGTGTCTGTGCTTATCATGATGCTATTTGCTACACCTGTAGGTCGTTTTGTTAATAAACACCCATCCGTGCAGATTCTCGGGCTTTCATTTTTAATCCTCATTGGATTTATGCTAATCGCTGAAGCTGCACATTTAGCTCATCTACAAATATTTGATAGTGAAGTAGGCACAATACCTAAAGGATATTTATATTTTACTATTGCATTCTCGTTATTTATAGAGTTTTTAAACTTTAAACTTCGTAAAAAGCAAAAAACAACAGTCAATCAAGCATAAGAGCAAAATACATTGACTTGATCACTATAGTTATACCACACAATAATGAATATATTTAGAGTTTTACTTATGGTTTTGATTTCTTCGGGTGTATCGGCCCAACAAAAAAGAGCAAGAGATTATGGAATAGAAATTGGAATTCTAAAACCGGGAAAAAATAATGCAATTACTGATGTTGAAGGAGTTACAGTAGGCCATACCACAATAATAGAAGGAGATCATATCAGAACAGGAGTAACGGCAATAATTCCTCATAAGAATAATGTGTATCAAAATAAAGTTCCGTCTGCCATCTATATAGGTAATGGCTATGGAAAATTGGCCGGATATAGCCAGGTAAAAGAATTGGGTACTATTGAAACCCCCATCATCCTAACCAATACATTAAGTGTTGCGGCAGCTACAGATGCTCTTATAAGTTATACATTAGATCATCCCGATAACAAAGAAGTGAAATCAGTAAATGCCATTGTGGGAGAGACCAATGATGGATGGTTAAATGATATTAGAGGCAGGCATATACGTCAGGACCATGTGTTAGAGGCTCTTCAAAACGCATCACCAGGAGCCGTAACAGAAGGCAATGTTGGTGCCGGTACAGGTACTGTTTGTTTTGAATATAAAGGAGGTATTGGTACTGCCTCGAGAATAGTACCTAAATCTGCAGGCGGCTATACCTTAGGCGTACTTGTGCAAACTAATTTTGGAGGCGTACTTGAAATCAATGGAGTTCCTATTGATAAAGAGTTAAAAAGGTATCCTAAATATAGTCAATATAGTGCCGATGGATCATGTATGATGGTAATTATTACAGACGCTCCCGTTGATTCCCGGAATTTAGAACGGATAGCAAAAAGAGCGATGCTGGGATTAGCAAAAACCGGAGGAATTGCATCTAATGGAAGTGGAGATTTTGTAATAGCTATGTCTACGGCAAAAGAAAATTTAATACCAAATACTAGTAACTCTTTGTTTAATGAACTGCAAGTCTTACGAAATGAAGAAGTTACTCCTTTATTTCAAGCCACAATTGAAGCTACAGAAGAAGCAATCATAAATTCCTTATTTGCTGCAGAAACCATGACAGGTCACCAAGGACATAAGGTATCATCAATGCCTATACCTACTATCCTTGAAGTTATGAGAAAATTCAATAAAATAAAGAAATAAAAGATCATCAGACCATGATGGCACTTCAGATTTAGTATTTTGGATACCCCGGCTTTAAAGACATAAGAAGTATTTCTTTTTATATTCAAACATTAAAAATGGGTAATGTTCCAAACTTAAACTACGTACCTATTACGTAAACAACTACTGGGTAAGCTCAAAAAGCATTCAACAAGGAGAAATGAAACTGATTTAGTTATTTTTTTTAACAAAACATTAATCGGTAAAGGTTTACAAGTTGCAAAACAACACCTGCTTACAAGGGTTTAAAAATCAATATTTTAAGATACTCATCTTTCAAAAAGCATCTATTTTTCAAAAATACTTATAAACCTAATACACTTTATCTTAAAAAAAAGCGTTTTAACATATATCAACTATATACGTAATCCCAAAATAATTACGCTGTGAAGATCCACTATTTAATTGGATTCAATCCTTAAAGAAATAGGTCGTGTTTTCACACAAAACTCGCTAACTATGAGAAAAAACAATGTATTCGTTGTATTGTTCCTTGTTATTACAGGAATGTACGCACAGCAAGAAGTTCACTTTTCTACTCCAACTACTGAAACAGATCAAACCGAAGAGACCGAAGTACACTATTCGACCTCCAAGAATGTCTCTCCGGCATATGATGTTAAGTATTCTATACAGAAATATGAAGAAATGATCCAACGTAGTAAAGAGTTAACTTCAGAACTTGTAGCCTATGATAAGCTTATCAAAAGCGGATCAATGAAAAGAAAGCAAATAAAGAAATGGAAAAGAGATGTAATGGAGGCGAAACTCTTGAATTTTAGAATTGAAGATTTCAATAAAGTATATCGAAGCAGTAACTATCCTGTTGTTAATTATCTTAGTATCCAGGCATTGAACAATTACGATGATTTTTCGAAGACTCTTGAAGATGCTGTGCAATATGCAGGCTTTTAGTGCTTAAACCATATTTTTGCCATCGTAATCAATAGATATACATGCATAACAATCCCCGATTCTAAAAGTTTCGGGGATTATTTGTTTTTAGAATAACTACTGAGCTAAATTGTAGTAAAATTTGAAAAGTATACTTGAAAATAGATTCTTTACTAATTTTTTGATGCATTTTTGCACAATATAATTTAATCCAGTTATAATGAATATTGAAAAAGAGCTCTATAGGCGTAGTGCATCTAAATGCGAACTATCCGGAGCCACAGAAGACCTAAAGATATATGCAGTATCGAAATCGCCAAACACCGGATTAGAATCGCATATTCTTATATCCCAAACCTGTTTAGAACAGATAGAAGATCCTTCAATTATAGACCCTAATCATTGGCGTTGTCTTAACGAAAGCATGTGGAGTGAAGTTCCGGCAGTACAAGTAATGGCCTGGAGAATGCTTAACCGTTTAAAAAACGAAGGATGGCCCCAGGATTTATTAGAAATGTTATATCTTGATGATGAAACACTTGCATGGGCAAAAGCAGATGGCGATGGTGAAGAAGATAGTGATGCGATACAACATATCGATGCTAATGGTGCGCCTCTAAAAGCTGGAGATACAGTAGTCTTAATAAAAGATCTAGACGTAAAAGGAGCGAACTTTACGGCCAAACGAGGTACTACCGTACGTAATATATCATTAGTTCATAACAATCCGGAACATATCGAAGGACGGGTTAATGGTCAACACATCGTTATTCTTACGAAGTATGTAAAAAAATCTTAAAAACTACGCTTCATCACATAAAAAAAACTGGGAAATTAAAAATCCACAGGTTTTTTTATTTTATTGTATTTATGCTCTAGAACAAGCTTGCCTGTTCTCCTTCTCCTGTCTCCAGGTCACTATCTGAAGTTTCAGAAGCAGCACCTTCTTCTTTTACAGGCGTTGCTGATACATTTTCTTCTTCTACAACCTCTATTTCTTCTGCAGGAAGCGGCTCCGGTTCTTCAAAAGGCAGCGGATCAAGTAAATTAATTTGCTTAACTTTATGTGTAGTTAATTGATTTCCTTGTGCTTTTACTCCTTTAACCGCTATAAATTCTTCCAGATTTATTTCTTCATTAGGGCGTTGATCTTTTCCACGGAGTTTATTAAAAACAACTTCTGCTACAGGTCTATAATCTGTTGAAACGACTTCTAAAAATGACTTTGGACTATCAGAAATAAATGAGTCTTCGCGTTCAGAGTTTTCGATAAGAAAACGCTTCACATAATAACGTTCTTTTTCTCCATCCCAATAAATTGCTGATATGGGTTTTTTAGGCTTCCACTTTTCTAAAATAATCATATCAGAATTAAAATGCAATGTCATTTCCGGAATGATGGTTTTTGCGATTCCGTTTTGAGTAATCACCAATAACCTGTCTTCGCCTTTAAATTCGCCTAACAATTCGCCACGACCGTCAACATTAAGACGTTGTACCGTATCATCAAACCAGATTTTGCGCGGTTTTAGTGTTGAGATACCCTGTTCTTTCAGTTCTATTCTCTTAATGTTATATTTTGTAACAATATTACCCTTTACTCCTCTTCCTTTGATCATTAAATCAGCAAAATCAAGGTCAAATTTGAGTTTTTTAATACTTCCCGCCTGACGCAAGAAAATCGTAATCACTTCGGCTTCTCCATTTGGGTTGGCAGAGAAATAGCTTACTTTAGAGCCTTTTTTACCCTGTGTAAGATCATACTCTT
This sequence comes from uncultured Aquimarina sp., assembly GCA_947497175.1. Classification (GTDB taxonomy): domain Bacteria; phylum Bacteroidota; class Bacteroidia; order Flavobacteriales; family Flavobacteriaceae; genus Aquimarina. The sequence continues at coordinate 355,934 of CANMFM010000007.1, forward strand.
TATCACGGGTAACACCAGTAACTGCAAATCTTTTTACATACGAAGCCCCACCTCTACCATCCTGATAAATCATATTATAGATGGTTCGCTTATCTTTTTTCTTAAATACGGCTACATGAATAATATTTTTTCCGATAAAGGTTTTAGAATCCACTTTGGTGATCATCATTTTACCTTCTTGCGTAAAACAAATAATATCATCGATATCAGAACAGTCGGTTACATATTCATCTCTGCGCAAGGATGTACCTACAAACCCTTCTTCTCGATTTACATAAAGTTTAGTATTACGTATCACTACTTTGGTAGCTTCAATATCGTCAAAGATCTTAATTTCTGTTTTGCGCTCCTTACCTTTGCCGTATGTTGTTTTTAATCGCTTAAAATAATCGATTGCAAATTCGATAAGGTGCTCTAAATTATGTTTTACTTGTGCAATATCAGCTTCAAGAGCTTCAATTTTTTGTTGTGCTTTATCAATATCAAACTTAGAGATTCGTTTGATTCGTATTTCGGTTAACCGAACAATATCTTCTTCGGTAACTGCACGTTTTAAATGCTTAATATGAGGTTTAAGGCCTTTATCGATAGCTTCTATAACTCCTTCCCAGGTTTCTACCTCTTCAATATCACGATAGATACGATTTTCGATAAATATTCTTTCCAGAGATGCAAAATGCCATTGCTCTTGTAGTTCATCCAGCTGAATTTCGAGCTCTTTTTTAAGTAATTCTACGGTATTATCTGTAGAACGGCGCAACATTTCTGAAACACCAATGAAATTGGGTTTATTTTCTTCAATAACACAACCTAATGGCGAAATAGACACCTCACAATTCGTAAATGCATATAGGGCATCAATTGTTTTATCTGGTGAAATCCCCGAAGGAAGATGTACTAATATCTCAACCTCTGCGGCTGTATTATCTTCTATTTTCTTGATTTTGATCTTTCCTTTATCATTAGCTTTAAGGACAGAATCAATCAACGAGGTTGTGGTCGTAGAAAACGGGATTTCGGTAATGACCAATGTATTTTTATCTAATTGCGATATTTTAGCACGTACTCTTACTTTACCTCCTCGGTTACCATCGTTATAATTGGTAAAATCAGCAACTCCCGAGGTTGGAAAATCAGGAAGTATTGTAAACCGTTTTCCTTGCAAATGTTTTATGGAAGCATCGATTAGCTCTATGAAGTTATGCGGCAAGATTTTAGTACTTAAACCTACTGCTATACCTTCAGCACCCTGGGCCAATAGTAATGGAAATTTAACCGGTAGATTAATCGGTTCTTTTTTACGGCCATCATACGATAATTGCCACTCGGTAACCTTTGGGTTGTACACAACATCTAGTGCAAATTTGGACAATCGCGCTTCGATATATCGCGATGCCGCAGCCCTGTCTCCTGTGAGTATGTTCCCCCAGTTTCCTTGCATATCGATAAGCAATTCTTTCTGACCTACTTGCACCATCGCATCTGAAATACTGGCGTCACCATGTGGATGATACTGCATGGTATGCCCAACGATATTAGCTACTTTGTTATACCGACCATCATCAAGATCTTTCATAGAATGAAGAATACGCCGCTGAACAGGTTTTAACCCATCCTCTATTGCCGGTACCGCACGCTCCAGGATTACATAGGATGCATAATCCAGAAACCAATCTTTGTACATTCCGGTTACTTTTGTGATAACTTCTTGCGGATTGTGATCTTTGGGTGTTGATTCGTGATGTAATTCTTCGTTTTCGTTTTCCAAATCCATAAATAATTTCTGGGGCTTCTATAATTATATTTATTCCTCTACAGTATCTAATTCTACCTTTAAATTATCAATAATAAACTCTTGTCGCTGTGGTGTGTTTTTTCCCATATAAAAAGACAACAATTCTTCTATAGACTTATCTTTATCCAGCATCACAGGATCCAAACGTATATCATCGCCTATAAAGTGTACAAATTCATCTGGTGAGATTTCTCCCAATCCTTTAAATCGAGTTATCTCAGGCTTACCAGATAGCTTCGCTATAGCATCTCTTCTTTCCTGCTCAGAATAGCAATAAATAGTTTCTTTTTTATTTCTCACTCTAAACAGTGGGGTTTGTAATATATACAAATGTCCTTCTTTAATCACTTCGGGGAAAAACTGCAAAAAGAAGGTAATTAATAACAATCTAATGTGCATTCCATCTACATCGGCATCGGTTGCTATTACAATATTGTTATATCGCAAATCTTCTAATGATTCTTCTATATTTAATGCGGCTTGTAAGAGATTAAATTCTTCGTTTTCGTACACAATTTTTTTGCTCATATTGTAGCTGTTCAACGGTTTTCCGCGTAAACTAAATACGGCTTGTGTATTTACATCTCTAGATTTGGTAATCGATCCACTTGCAGAGTCTCCCTCTGTAATAAACAAGGTGCTTTCTAAATTACGGTCTTTTTTACTATCGGTAAGATGAATACGACAGTCCCTTAATTTTTTATTATGCAAACTTGCTTTTTTAGCACGTTCTTTGGCCAACTTACGTATTCCAGATAGGTCTTTTCGTTCGCGTTCTGCTTGTAAAATTTTACGTTGTAGACTTTCTGCTGTGTTTTGATTTTTATGTAAAAAATTATCAAGATATTTTTTTACAAAATCATTAATGTACGTTCTTACGGTCGGTAAATCACCTCCCATGTCGGTAGAACCTAGTTTTGTTTTGGTTTGACTCTCAAAAACGGGTTCCATCACTTTTATACTTATAGCCGACACTATAGATTTGCGAATATCGCTGGCCTCATAGTTTTTACCATAAAACTCTCTTATTGTTTTTACTATTGCTTCTCGAAATGCTGCTTGATGCGTACCCCCTTGAGTTGTATGTTGTCCATTAACAAAAGAATGGTATTCTTCGCTATATTGTGTTTTGCTATGTGTTATGGCAATCTCGATATCATCACCTTTTAGGTGAATAATTTCATACAATCTATCGTCTTGATTGATATTGTCAGAAAGTAAATCTTTTAGCCCGTTTTCCGAAAAATATTTCTCTCCATTAAAAATAATGGTTAATCCCGGATTAAGATACACATAGTTTTTAAGCATTTTTGCCACATACTCTGTACGGTATTTGTAATGCTTAAAGATAGAATCATCGGGCACAAAAGTTACTTTGGTACCACGTCTACGCGATGTTTCTTCTAAGGTGTCTTGATTTGTCAAATTTCCTTTTTCGAACTCTGCAGCTGCAGATTTACCATCACGTGTGGATTCTACACGAAAATAGGTTGATAATGCATTTACAGCTTTGGTACCCACTCCATTTAAACCTACCGATTTTTTGAAGGCGCGTGAGTCATACTTACCCCCTGTATTCATTTTGGATACTACATCTACCACTTTACCTAAAGGAATCCCACGACCATAGTCCCGAACGATTACTTTATCTCCCTGTATAGATATTTCTATCGTTTTACCAGCACCCATGACATATTCATCGATCGAATTATCGAGTACTTCTTTTAGTAAAATATAAATTCCATCATCAGCAGATGATCCATCGCCTAACTTACCTATATACATTCCCGGTCGCATACGAATATGCTCTTTCCAATCGAGGGATCGTATATTATCTTCGGTATATTTGGTTTCCTTGCTCATAAAATTTTGGGTAGAATGCCTGCTAATATAAGGTTTCACTAACAGAATTAAAACAGCGATCTTACAAAGTAATTAACAAATCTGCAATAGATTTTGTTGATTATTTGGTATGCAACGATTTATGATCATTTGAACTAAAGTGATCATAAATAGAAATATGTGTACTTTTACCATACGGTTGATATCTAATTCACTAAAAATATAAAAATGGGTAAAATAATTCTGGTTATATTTTTTGCAATTGTTTCTTTTTCCTGCAAACAAAAAGCAGATTTGCAAAGCAAGTCTGTCTACGATACTTTAAAAGATTCTCTGACCTATGAATTATCTAAAATACATAAGAAAGGCTATATTAATGGCTTTGGTGTTTCGATTGTTAATCAGGAAGGGATTTTATATGAAAAAGGATTCGGATATTCAGATTTAGGATCTAAGAAAGCCTATACTGAGCAAACTATTCAAAATATTGGCTCTGTCTCTAAAACCTTAATCGGAATAGCACTGATGAAAGCTCAAGAAATGGGTGCACTGCATCTTGACGATCCCATCGATAAATATTTGCCTTTTGAGGTGGTTAATCCAAATCACCCCAAAGAAAAAATTACGATAAGACATTTGGCAACCCATTCCTCATCAATTTTAGATAGTGATTTTTATGATAGTAAAGCATACATTCTTAAAGATATTCAACAAAATTCAGATACAGGTTATAAAACCCTTAATGAAAAATTTAATGCTCCAGATTCTAAAATGCCTGTACTTGAATTTCTCCAAAAAATGCTTTCTGAGAATGGAGAGTGGTATAATAAAGAAGGGTTTTCAAAACATAAACCGGGAGCGATATTTGAATACTCCAATGTCGCAGCAACACTCGCTGCAGCAGTACTAGAAATAGCTGTTAAACAGTCTTATGACAAATTTACAAAAGATCATATCCTAAATCCATTGAAAATGAATTCTTCTGGATGGTCGTTCAAAAATATTACGTTAGAGAAGCATTCAAAACTTTATGCCGATCCAGATAACGAAATTCCTTTTTACTCGCTTATAACCTATCCCGATGGAGGATTAATTACCAACACATCTGAATTAAGTAAGTATCTGATTGAACTTATGAATGGGTATTCAGGAAAAGGCGTTTTGCTAAAAAATAAAAGTTATGAAGAATTATTTAGACCACAACTAACTGTTAAAAACTTTATCGAAAGAGATGAAGAAGATGATTTTGACGACGAATTTAATTCGGGAATTTTTATGGGATTTACCCCACGCGGATATATCGGTCATACCGGAGGAGATCCCGGTATTGCAACATATATGTTCTTTAATCCTCGAACAATGATCGGAAAAATCCTAATCATTAATACATCTGTTAGAAACTCAGAAGGTGTTGAAGAATTTTATTCTATTTGGAATACCCTTGGTAAATTTGAAAATAAACTGAACAACGAAAAAAAGACAATCAAATAAGCCTAGTCTTATGCTGGAAAACATCACAACTTTTTTTTAACAAATCACATGCTTACCTTTCTATCTCATCCTAAAAAAAATGTATAGTTGAAAATAACACTAAAAATAGTGCTCCATATATTCTTGTTTACTTTTCTAACTATATTGTCTCAAATCGGAGGGGTTGTTTATTTGCTAAGCCTTATCATTCTCCAAAAATGGAAATGGAAATCGAACTCAAAATGTAAGCTTTTAATCATTTTTACAGGGTTATACTTGATGTCTACATTATTATTTGTTCCCCTAATTGCTCCAGTTTTTGGAAGAGAAAAAATCAAGCACACAGACAGAATAAAACCCACGAATTATGTGACTGTTCTGCTGAATAGAAATTATGTCATCCCAAAGCTCAATGAGGTATTAATACAAACGGATAAGGAATTAAGCGGATCAGATATCAAAATTCATTACTTAGACGCAAACTTTCCATTTTTGGACAAATTTCCTTTGCTGCCACATCTAAGCCATGCTGATGGAAAAAAAATCGACATTAGTTTGATTTATGAAACAAAATCAGGAAAAATAACAAACAAACAAAAATCCATAAGTGGTTATGGGGTGTTTGAAGGACCCAAATCGAATGAATACAATCAAATCGAGGTGTGCAAAAAAAAGGGGTATTTCCAATATGATTTCACAAAGTATTTCACTTTTGGTGAGATTAATACAGGGTTAGTTTTCTCAGAAAAAGGAACCCAAATAGTGCTAAGAAACATCCTAAAAAATAAGAACCTTCAAAAATTATTTATTGAACCACATCTAAAACAAAGGTTGAATTTAGGTCATAGCAAAATACGTTTTCATGGTTGCAGCGCTGTACGACATGATGATCATATCCATATCCAAATAAAGTAAAAAATCTAATATCATGTATTACGGGTGATTTGGATCTTAACATTACACCAAAATTTTCTCTATTTCATCCAAATAGCGCTATTTTCGATAATATTGCTATATTAGAAACCGAATCGAAGCCCCAAATTTATTAATAATGAAGTATCTATTTTTGAGCCTTATGGCTACCTTTTTTCTAAGTTCTTGTAACGATGACGATGACACTATTGGTACAAATCCCAAATTAATTATAAAACTTGCTGTTAATAGCAACCAGGTGCGTTTAGGAAATGACGGAACTCCTACAGAAGTCCCTGCAGGAAATGCAGCTCAAAATCCAATTTTTAATTCGATTTCTGCTCACTATTTAGAATTTGCCGAAAATGCAACTACATTGCTAGGATCAGGTACTATTTTATATCAAGCCCCAGAAACTACGTTAGGAGGAGAAAATGCTATAGATTTTGACAAATCAAATGTAGTTACCCCCGGAAACACTTTTTTAGAAATCCCTTTAAAAAACATTACTCCGGGTTCCTATGAATGGGTTCGTCTTTCTCTTTCTTATCAAAATTACGACGTCGAGTTTTATTTTAATGACACTGCTTTTACAGGTACAGTGGCTAGTTTTGTTGGATTCAACAATTACATCACTCAATATACTGTAAAAAATGAACAACTTACCGTAAACGACAATAAACCTCAAGGATATTGGGGGTTTGAAACCGTAACTGGTGTACGTACAGGACAAGCGCCAGAAGGTGCTACTACGGTTCCAAATCCATTATTTGAGACTTCTCCTATTCCGCAGGGTTCATGTGTAGTAACCGGAAAATTCGACTCAAATTTGGTAATTACCGGCAATGAGACTACCGATCTTACCGTAACATTATCGCTATCAATTAACAAAAGTTTTGAATGGGTAGATGTAAATAGCAATGGCAAGTGGGATGTTGAACCAGATTCTGGCGAAAATATCGTAGACATGGGATTAAGAGGTTTAATACCATCTTACCAATAAAGGATTTTTGTAAAAGGATGCTTAATTCGTACTTATTTAGCACAATCAAAGGAGTCTGATTAGCTTTATTTTTTGTAATTTCATGGTATTCACATTCAATAAAAAATATACCCTGATGAAATTTACAATATCGCTTTTACTACTCTTTATTGGTTATACTGCCATTGCGCAAACCACTAATATTGAAGAATTAAAAGATTCAAAAAAGATAAATGGAAACTTTGTGCATACGGTTCTTTTCTGGCTTAACAATCCAGAAAATCTAATGGACAGAAAGGCTTTTGAGGATGGTGTTTCAACATTGCTTAAAGAATGTAAATTTATTACTTCAAGCCATATTGGAATCCCTGCTGATACCGCTACAAGGCCAATAGTTGATGATTCTTACACCTATTGCGTTGTAATCACTTTTGAATCCAAAAAAGCACATGATCAGTATCAGGTAGATCCTGTACACAAAACGTTTGTTGAAAAAAATAAACATCTTTGGGGTAAAATAATAGTATATGATTCTGTAAGCTTTTAATTGCCTACAGAATCATTTTATCTGTACATTACCCTTTTAACCACGCTTTTCTTAGCTCTAATTGTTTTTTAGTTGGATTGTCTTGAGTGGTAAGTTTTTTTCCTTTGGTGTATGATTTAACAACTTTAGTTTTAATTACAACTTCCTCTCCTGCTCTATCCAGCTTTACCTCAACATCATCACCTTCTTGCCATTGAAATGTAGCTCCTAAAACTTGGTTTGCATTTTGGATACTAAGCTTCGTTCCATTAATTTCGATAATGTGATCGTTTGGCAACGCACCATTATCTTTCCAAAAACTGTTCGCTAAAACCAAATCTGTAAAAAATATACTTCCACTTTCTTGATTTCCGCTAATTATTAATTCTCCGGCGTTTTGAATATAGCTGGTTTCTACTTTTTCTGCCTTTATAACAAGACCAACCTTATTAAAAAACTCGTCATAATTGATAGGAGTTTTTCCAATGACATGATTTTCAAGAAATTTTCCAACTGATGGATAAGTCATCGCTGTAATTTTTTCTATAATTTTATCATCTTCAAACGGTTTATTCTTACCATATTTTAATGATAGCTCTTTCATCAGGGATAAAATACCACGAGTACCGTTACTTTCTTTACGCATTAATATATCAATACACATCCCAATTAAAGCTCCTTTTTCGTAAACATTCGCATAATTTGAAGCATAGGGTTCATCTAGTATGTTTTCGCTCATTTTTGTAAAACTCATAGTATCATCATACCCGTTGGCACTTTGAATTTTACCAATTATTTTTTCGTAAAACTCATTTTCTTCGACTAAATCTTGGTTGACCTGAAAAAGTGTTGCAAAGTATTCTGTAACTCCTTCATACATCCATAAATGCTTTGAAAAAGTAGGAGTATTATAATCAAAATAATGTACATCTTCAGAATGTACACTCAATGGAGTTACGATATGAAAAAATTCGTGTGATACCACATCGATCATCGCTGATGCTAAGCGATCGTCAGGCATTTGTTCGGGTAATACTACCACCGTAGATGTATGATGCTCTAATGCTCCAAATCCTGACGGAGAATTTTCGGTACCAGAAGCCAAATATAAATAAACATCGTACCTTGGAGTACTGTTGATATCTCCAAGATACGTTTTTTGTGCTTTCATCATTTTGAATACCGTTTCCTTAATCTTAGCGGCAGTATGAACTTTGTTTGGAGAATAAACACTTAAAACTATTTTGATATCCCCTACCTGAAACTCTTCGACATCTAAATCACCATACATCATCGGGTTATCTGTGATTTCAAAATATCTTGATGCAAAATATGTATCGGTGGTTACAGATCCATCTTTGCTCGTTTCAGCACCTGTCTTTTGTAAGGCCGAAGTTCTTTTCATAGTTGCCGGTGCCTTAACATTTAGCGCATACTGGTTATTTTTAAGCGCATCAAAATACCCAATAAAACCATGCAGATTTAACACATAATTTTCGGGTTCTATATTTGTGCCGGAAGGCGAAAACGGAGTCTGGACATCGGTATTTTCAATATCATAAGTATCATTAACCTGATAACTTATTTTATCCAATTGTTTTGCATTGGCAATTAACCACGTATTAGAATCCAGTTTTTCTATTCTAAGTTCATTACCCGTATAATCGAAAGCCTTAAAATCATCAACAAATTTCCCAAAATCACTTACCGCATAGGTACCCTGAACTACTCGTGGAAGATAATACTTTACTGTATCTTGAGTAAAACGTCCCGGATCAATAGTTACTGGAACTTTATCGTCTGTTACCTGAGTTAAATCTATGGCAGTAACAATAGGTGAATTGGTTGCTATATCATTTGAAGAATTCGGTGTGCCACAGCTTAGTAATAACAACCCAACAGAAATTTTGACTAGTGTTTTTTTCATTTATTTATTTATTATTGTAAAGTTTAAGGATCATTTTTTAGTATATAGCTATACTATACTTTATGACAGGATTTTTAACTGATTTAAGTACCCCTTACGATAGCTAGACTAAAAAAATAATTAGTAGAACAGCTTTAGTAATGCAAAATATACAATTTGCATTGACTTTAGCTTAATTTTAGTTTTTTTTATAACAAAAACACTATTTTTTGGATTTATTAATAAACAATCATCGAATACAGCTATCTACAGACCCTAGCGTATTATCAAAAGAAAAAAGAATAATTATTTTTTTACATGATTCTTTGGGCTGCATCGAGCTCTGGAGGAGTTTTCCTGAAAGAATAGCGTCAGAAACACAATGTAATGTGTTATCCTATGACCGACAGGGATATGGTACTTCTGATCCTTTTACAGTTACTAAGAGAGACCATGATTATCTAATCAAAGAAGCAGAAACTCTGGCCAAAATAATAGACAAATTACAATTGAAAGATGTTGTTTTATTTGGCCATAGCGACGGAGGCAGTATTGCTTTATTGACTGCAGCATTATTTCCTGAGAAAATAACAGGTATTATTACAGAAGGGGCTCATGTTTTTGTAGAGAAGGAAACAATTGCTGGAATAAAAGAGGCTGTAGCGGCTTACAAAAACACCAGCCTAAAAAAGAGATTATCTAAATACCATGGGGATAAAACAGATGATGTGTTTAGGATGTGGACAGAGACGTGGCTCTCTAACGCATACCAATCCTGGAATATTGAAAAGTATTTGCCAATGATCAAATGTCCTTCTTTGATTATTCAGGGAGAAAAAGATGAATTTGGAACAATAAAACAGGTACATTCTATTGTAGAACATACTTCTGGAGATTCTATCCCTGTACTACTTCCCGATATAGGGCACACACCTCATAAAGAAAGTTCTGAGATTGTAATTAAACACGTAAATAGATTTATAAAAGATAAATTACCTATTAGTTAAAGATATTATAAAACTTATAATTCTTATTAAATATTTAGAATCTTGTAAACTTTTACTCGATAATCGAGATTTAAATGCTCCGAGGCTTGCCTCGAAATCAAAATTATTTTTCAACCGATGCCTGATGGGCTTGCCCTGAGGTAGTTTACTAAATCCGGTGTGATTTGATTAAAATTAAATTTTTATAGATTAATACAGCAAAAATGAAATCCGTAAAGTCAATCATTTTATTCTTCTTATTCTCTTCAGTTTGCATTGCTCAGGAGAATATCGAATACCAAAAACCTTCTAAAGAAATTTTAGATCTAGTTGATGTGTCATTAGCCCCCCAAGTTCGAATGGACGCTAAAGGTGAAAATCTGATATTTTTGTATAGAGATAATTACAAGACAATTGCAGAATTATCTGAAAAAGAAATGAGGCTTGCTGGTTTACGAATTAACCCAAAAACTAATATTTCTAGTAGAGCGAGGTATTTTAATAATATAAAAATAAAAAAGACAACAGATAAAGAAGCTGTTCAGATAAATGGATTACCAGACAATGCCCGTATTACTAATTTCAGTTGGTCTCCTGATCAAAATATGGCAGCTTTCACCAATACCACATCGAGTGGTGTTGAAGTATGGGTTTTAGATATAGTTAAAAGAAAGGCTACAAAAATTACTGAGGCAAATATAAATGCGAATATGGGAAATCCATATCAATGGTTTAGAGATAATTCTGGCGTATTAGTAAAATTTTTATCTACTACAAGAAAACCGTTAATCAATGCACAAGAAGCCGTTCCTAAAGGTCCTACAATAACTATTAGCGAAGGAACCAAAGCCCAAAACAGAACCTATCAAGATCTATTAAAAAACTCAAACGATGAATATAATTTTGAGCAATTGGCCATTGCAGAACTAAAAAAAGTGACTCTTGATGGTAAAGTAGAAAACTGGGCTCCTGCTGCCATGTATAGTTCGTTCTCTTTTTCTCCTAACGGAAACTATGTTATCGCGACAGAGATCCAGAAACCATTTTCTTATTTAGTGCCTTACAGAAGATTTCCACATGAAACCAAACTATATAAAAATAATGGAGAAGTTGTAAAGAGCATCAATAAAGTACCGCTTACTGAAGTTTTACCAAAAGGGTTTATGTCTGTTAGAACCGGTAAAAGATCAATGAGATGGCGTTCTGACCAACCTGCAACATTGATTTGGGCAGAGGCATTGGATAAGGGTGATCCAGAAGTAGCTGTAGAATATCGAGATGAAGTTTTTCAACTCAAAGCTCCTTTTACCGGTTCTCCAAAATCTATTCTAAAAACAATAAATCGTTTCTGGCAAATCCAATGGACAAATAGCGAAACTGCTATTGCTTATGATTATTGGTGGAATACAAGAAACACTAAAACGTATGTATTTAACCCATCTAAGGGCGACCAAAAACCGAAAATAATTCATGACCGAAATTATCAGGATAGATATAGTGATCCGGGAAGCTTTGTAACGACCAGGAATAAATATGGACACCCAGTGATCAATATTGAAAACAACCATGTGCATTTAACAGGTGATGGGTATACGAAGGAAGGCCAGTTTCCATTTATAGATAAACTTAACTTAGAATCAGGAAATACTACTCGGGTTTATCAATCTGTCTATACAGATAAAGTAGAAAACATTTATACGGCAATTGATTTGAAAAAGGGAACCTTTTTGGTTCGAATAGAATCTCCTAATGAATATCCGAATTACTATATTAGAAATATCCGCAAAAAAAATGATTTAAAGCAAATAACGTCATTTAAAAATCCTTTTTATGGAATTCAGAATGTTCATAAAGAAGTTATTAAGTATAAAAGAGATGACGGTTTAGAGTTATCAGGAACACTTTACCTTCCTATTGGTTATAACAAAACAAAGAAAGAAAAAATGCCAATGATACTTTGGGCATATCCAGAAGAGTTTAAGGATAAGAGTAGTGCTTCGCAATCTACTTCTAACCCAAATGAGTTTACTTACCCTTTCTGGGGATCTATGCTTTACTGGGTTACCAAAGGATATGTTGTATTAGATGATGCTTCTTTTCCAATTGTTGGTGAGGGCGATGAAGAACCAAATGATTCGTTTAGAAAACAATTAGTGGCTAATGGTAAGGCTGCAATAGATGCTGTGGATGCTTTGGGATATATAGATAGAGATCGGGTTGCTGTTGGAGGGCATTCATATGGGGCTTTTATGACCGCAAACCTATTATCACATTCAAACCTTTTTGCGGCCGGAATAGCCAGAAGCGGTGCTTATAATAGAACACTTACACCTTTTGGTTTTCAAAGTGAGGAAAGGAGCTATTGGGATGCTCCTGAAATCTACTATACAATGTCTCCTTTTATGCATGCCGATAAAATGAAAACACCATTGCTATTAATTCATGGTGAGGCTGATAATAATTCGGGCACCTATCCGCTACAAAGTGAACGTTATTTTAATGCACTAAAGGGATTAGGAGCTACTACCAGACTTGTCATATTACCAAAAGAAAGTCATGGCTATAGAGCTAAAGAATCTATTCTTCATTTACTTTGGGAACAGGATCGGTGGTTAGATAAATATGTAAAAAATAGAAAAATAGTAGAAAAAACAGGAACCGATTAATTCAGTATTCCCGGGTACAGAAATACTTTACTTTGACAGATTTTTGGATATTATATCTCTCAGATCGTTTTTATTAAGAGGTTTATTGATAACATCATTCATTCCTATAGCCATACATTCTTCTTGTACTTCAGATAATTCTGAGGCAGTAAGTGCTACAATCGGTGTGGTTTTATCAAATTTGCGAATACGTTTTGTGGCTTCGGCACCATTAAGATATGGCATATTAAGATCCATCAATATTAAATCGAAACTTTCTTTTTTTACCATTTGTAATGCATTAAACCCATTTTCTACAATTATACAGTCATATCCAATAAGGTCTAGAAGATTTTTGGTTACTATCTGATTAATTTTATTATCTTCTGCTACTAATATTTTTCTGTAAACATTTGTTTCACGCTGACCATTAAGCTTTAATTCGTGGTCATTTTTTTCATCGATTATTTCTAATTTAAGGTCGAAATAAAACTTCGTCCCTCTTCCTTCTTTACTATCAAGATAGATTTCACTATCCATCATTTCAAGAAGATTTTTAACAATGGACAAACCTAAACCTGTGCCTTCCAGCTTATTAAATTCTCGACCAATTTGCGAAAACTTTTCAAACACAAATTCTTTTTTATCTTCAGGAATTCCTAAACCATTGTCTTCAACTTCAAACCTTACTTGTATTTCATCATCTTCTATAGAATTTATTTTAATTCTGAGCCATATTTTTCCATTCTCGGTAAACTTGGAAGAGTTCCCTATTAGATTTATTAATACTTCTGATAGTTTTAACGAATCTACGAGTAAAATTTCTGGAAGTTCGTTCTGTACGTCTAAAATTAGCTCATTGTTTTTATTTTTTGCCTGGTAATCAAAAGAGTGTAATAAATTTTGAGATAGCTGTAAAAGGTTAGTTGGAGTCTTTGTTAGTTTTTCATTTTCAGCCTCTATTTTACTTATTTTCAATACTTTATTTATCAAATCCAGAAGGTAATCACCAGAAAACTTTAACGAATTAAGTAATTTTTTATGCCTGGTGGTAATATCATTGTCCTCCATTAGTAAGGTTGTAATACCGACAACACCATATAACGGAGTTCTTAATTCGTGACTTACTGTAGAAATAAACTGAGACTTCATACTTGTCAGTTTTTCTGCTTCTGTTTTTGCTTCAAGCAATTCTTCATTTTTTTCTTTTAGCGCTTTATTAAGCTTTTGCTTCGATCTGTATCCTCGGTAAAAGAAAAACAGGACTACCAGTAATAATATCAAACTAATCGATGTAATGGTAATTGCAATATTGTTTCTTGCGATCTTTGCTAAGTATTGTTTTTCTTTCTGAATAGATTTTAACTCTCTTTGGTATTCGTCAATACTAAAATTTACCTTCGCTATTTCTACTTGTTTTAGTTTCTCTTCATCAAACAATTTATTTTTATAAAACAGATATTTCTTTATACTGTGTAAAGCAGAATCTGTTTCGTCTATCTTTTCAAAAAGATTTGATTTTGCCTGATAGGTGTCCGTAAGAATTGAAAGCGCTTGTTTTTCTTCTGCAACTCTAATCACTTCATTAAACAGTTTGTTCGCTTTTTTATGGTTCCCTGTACCACTATAATACCTCCCTAATAAATATTTTACGTTATTGGTTGCATAGATACCTCCCCAATCATCAGCCAAATCCATAGCTTCTAAAAGATAAGGCAAGGCCATAGTGTATTTATCATGATCTATGTATGTCCAACCTAAATTTAAAACGGGACCAAATTGTTCTTTTCTTATTTTAGCAACTTTAGCAAGAGCCAGTGCCTTATTATAGTATGACACACTATTGTTAATATCATTATCCAGTTCAATATGTACATTACCTAAACCGTTAAGGCTTCTAATAATAAATATGGAATCTTTATTTTCTTCTGCAAGTTTTAATGCTTGCTGATAATGATTTTTGGCATTTTTATAATCTTCTATTACTTCAAAATTACTAGCAATAACATAGTGTGCCCTGTATTTAAAATTAATATTATCTAATTGATGTGCATAATCTACGGCTTTGATTGCTGCGTCTAACGATTCTTTAATCTTATAACCATAGAATAGGTCAATGCTTTTCTTGATCAATACATCAACACTATCATTTGCTATTTGTGTTGGTTGACCATTTTTATGTGTATTCAAACTCATGAATACGATACTATATATTACTATAAATACCTTCAAGCTTGTTACTAAAATTTATGAATCGATATCTATTGTATAGACATTTTTTACCCCCTCTAAGTAAGTAAGCACTTACTATAAGATTGTTAATTTACTAAAAAAAATATTAGAATAAGGTATTTATTACCGTATAGGTGCTTTATTTACAAGATAATTTTACGATTGGGATAAATAAAAAAACCTTCTTGTGCATAGCAAAGAAGGTTTTTAGTACTATGTAACTAGTATTTTATACGTTAAATAAGAAGTGCATTACATCCCCATCATTTACTACATAAGCTTTTCCTTCTACCCCTAATTTACCAGCTTCTCTAGCTTTGGCTTCGCTTCCATATTTTACAAAATCATCATATTTGATAACTTCTGCTCTAATAAACCCCTTTTCAAAATCTGTATGTATTACTCCTGCCGCCTGGGGCGCGGTAGCGCCTATAGTTACTGTCCATGCTCTTACTTCTTTTTCTCCAGCTGTAAAGTAGGTTTGCTGATTGAGTAATTTATATGCCGAACGGATTAAAACCGACGCTCCCGGTTCTTCTAATCCCATATCTTGTAAGAATAATTGTCGCTCTTCATAATCATCAAGCTCAGTGATATCTGCTTCTGTTCCTACGGCAAGTACTATTACTTCAGCGTTCTCTGTTGCTACAGCTTCTTTAACTTTGTCTACGTATTCGTTTCCGTGTACAGCAGAACCTTCATCCACATTACAAACATAAAGTACTGGTTTATCTGTAATAAATTGTAGTGGTTTTACAAAGGCTTCACGATCATCTTCAGAAATATCAATTGCTCTTATAGATATTCCTGCTTCTAGACTTTCTTTAAGCCGTAATAAGATTGCCTCTTCTTTTTGCGCTTCTTTATTGCCTGTTTTAGCGGCGCGTTTCACTTTATCTAATTTCTTATCAACACTTTCCAGGTCTTTTAATTGTAGTTCTATATCAATAGTTTCTTTATCTCTGATAGGATCTATAGAACCATCAACATGAACAATATTATCATTATCAAAACATCTCAAAACATGTATTATAGCATCTGTTTCGCGAATATTTCCCAGAAATTGGTTCCCCAGTCCTTCTCCTTTACTGGCGCCTTTTACTAATCCAGCAATGTCTACTATTTCTACAGTAGCTGGAATCACACGTTCTGGTGTTACTAACTCTTCTAATTTTTCTAACCTTGGATCTGGTACATTAACCACTCCTATATTAGGTTCTATAGTACAAAAAGGAAAGTTAGCACTTTGCGCTTTTGCATTAGACAAACAATTAAACAATGTTGATTTTCCAACATTAGGCAATCCAACAATTCCTGCTTTCATAATAAAAATATAAAATCTGTGTTATTTAAAACTGAAATCAATTTTAAGAGTGCAAAGATAACAGTAATATTACGAAGTATACAAGTACATGATCACAAGAATATTGTATTTGTTAAACATCCTAATTATCATCATTTTTAACTTGCCTGTAAAGACTGTAAAGGCAAGGTTTTTATGAGTTTTTTATATTTTTTTGTAATTTTAACACTCAACAAATAAGCAAATGAGAACTTTAAAAATTCTAACTACAACGGTATTTATGAGTTGTGCAGCTATAATTTCTGCACAATCAGATGAATCTAAACCAAAAGAGAATTCATCAAAAGAGACCATAACCAAAATCACCCGTATCAAAGGACCGAATGGAGAAGAAAAAGTAATTAAAAAACAGGAAGTCGTTACTAAAGAAAGTAAAATAAAGTTAAACCCAGGAGATGAAGATAAGACTAATCAAACGGCTATCTATGAGGATGAAGAAGTAAAAGTGCAGCAATCACATTCATCTTCTGATATTGGAACGTATAGTAAGATTCCTGACGGTAATGGATATCGAATGACTTTTATGGATAAATCAGGAAATAAAGTCTCTAAAGTAAGAAAATTAAGCAGTGGTTATTATAACGTAAATCTTGGTGATCATAATAATTGCTTAGGGTATTTTGATAAGGACAAAAATTTTGTAATTGAAAAATATGACGCACAATTGGATAAAATAATTACTACGGTTTATAAATCCAATTAGGTACTGCCCATCACAGTTTAACAGATAGTACAAGTAAAAAAGCCGAGAATATTCTCGGCTTTTTTTGTTAATTAAAATAAAAAAAATTAAAAGATCATGTTAAAACAGCGTGCTTTTAGATATATTTAAGGCAACAATCATCTTAAATAAACACATTTTTATGAAAAAAATCACGCTTATTCTATTCGCATGTATAACTAGTTTTTGCTTTTCGCAACAAACAGTTACTGGTCTTATAACAGACTCTGATGGCTCACCGCTACCTGGTGTAAACATCATCATTAAAGGAACAAACAATGGTACTACATCAGATTTTGATGGTAAATACAGCATAGAAGTAACTCCAGAAAATACACTGGTCTATAGCTATGTTGGCTTTAATACCAAAGAAGTTCTTGTGCAAGGCCAAACAACAATTAATGTAACCCTATCAAGTGGAGCCCAACTCGAAGAAATTATATTAGTTGGATCCAGAGCATTACCAAGAAGTAATACTACATCTTCTCTACCTGTTGATGTATTACCGGCAAAAGAGTTAGCCTCTACCGGTCAAATAACATTTGACAAAGCTTTACAATATAAAATCCCATCATTTAACACAGTACAAACGCCTGTAAATGATGCAACCTCTCTATTAGACCCGTATGAAATCAGAAATATGGGACCCAGTAGAACATTGATTCTCGTTAACGGAAAACGTAAAAATTTAAGTTCTCTATTATATACGCAAACGTCTCCTGGACGTGGGGAAACCGGATCTGATATCTCTGCAATACCAACAGATGCGATTAAAAGAGTAGAAATTTTGAGAGACGGTGCCTCGGCACAATATGGATCAGATGCCATTGCGGGGGTTATGAATATTATTCTTAAAGATGATCCTAATGATGGTTCTGTAACCCTTAGAACAGGTATCACTTCTGAAGGAGATGGAGAAACCATCGCTATTAGTCTTAACAATGGGTCTACCATCGGAGAAAATAAAGGATTTTTTAATTATACTGTAGATTTTTCTAAAGTAAATCTTGCTAATCGTCCTGGAGATGTAGATGCAGAAGGAGAATTCGCCGATTTTGGAGGCGATAGAGTTGGAGAACGACTACAAGACATTCAAAGTTTTCTAGCCAGACGTCCTGATGCTGGAAATATAAATGGTTCTCCAGAAACATCTGCGGCTAAATTTTTGGTAAATGGTGGATATGACATCAATGAAAATACTGAAATTTATATGAATGCCGCTTATGTATATAAGAAAGTAAATAGTTTTGCAAACTATAGAACACCGTACTGGAGAGATATTCAGGATTTCGAATATTTAGGTAATTTCTTTCCTGGTTCTAACCCATTAACCACAGGAGTTACATTTACAGACAATAATGGAAATACCTTTAACGGTAATGGATATGACGGATATGTACCTACTTTTGAAGGAGATCTAAATGATTATAATGCAACTATAGGTTTTCAAACTAAAAAGAATGGATGGAAATATGACCTTAGTTATACAACGGGAGGTAACTCTCAGGACTATACTGTAAATAATTCACACAATCGTAATTCTGTTTTTGCTCCGAGTTTTGATGATGTTAACGGAAACGGTGTTCCTGATGCTGGAGAAGTGTTTGTTCCTGTTGAATTGTATAGAGAAAACAGCCCAGTTTCATTTGACCCGGGAGGAACAAAATTTAAACACAGTGTAGGTAATATTGATGTTGCAAAACTAGTTAGTGATCAGATTAGTATTGGTTTTGGTGCTGAGTTTAGAACTGAAGTTTTTGAAATCGTTGAAGGAGATCTTGCTTCCTATGATGGTGGAGGTGCTGATTCTTTTGCAGGAAACCGACCAGAAAATTCGGGAAAGTTTAATAGATACAACTTTGGTGGATATTTTGATATCTCAGCAGATATCACTCAAAACTTTTTAATAAACGGAACAGTTCGACTTGAAGATTATAGCGATTTTGGAGAAGCTTTTGTTTGGAAACTGAGCTCTAGATATAAATTCTTGCAAGACAAATTAACATTAAGAGCATCAGCTTCTACAGGGTTTAGAGCACCAACATTACACCAGATATACACACAAAGAGCGCAGTTTTCTTTTATTCCTGGTCAAGGAATTCAGGTTGGTGGATTAATCAATAATGTCTCGCCACAAGCCCGATTATTAGACATCCCACAACTGGATGCAGAAGAGTCTACCAATTTTACCGTTGGTATTGGAGCTAAACTTAATCAAAACATCAACTTTACCATAGATTACTACAATATCCAGGTAGAAGATAGAATTGTTTTAAGCACAGAAATTGGAGGTACAGCCGCAGGAAATACTCCTTTAGATCAAGTTTTACAAGATAACGATCTATCTGATGTAAGTTTCTTTGTTAACGCGATTGATACCAGAACTTCGGGTATTGATGTAGTTGCAAACTATAGAAATATAGAAATAGGAACAGGAAAACTAGGCTTTAGTTTATCTGGTAACTATGTAATTGAAAACGAAAGAGATGGTGATGTAAAAAATCCTGCACTGGTAGCCCAAGCCGGTCAATCTGTAGTAAATGATACTCAAGAGGCTTTGTTTTTCACTTCAAGACCAGAATTTAAGGCAATTTTAGGTGCTAATTATGATATTGGAAAGTTTAGTTTTTCTCTAAACAATACATTATTTGGTCCAACCAAATTTAGAAATCAAGGATTGCAAGATCTGGAAGGTCTGGTAGGTGGTAGCGCAGCTGATAGTGATGGTGGGTCAGATCTAGGTGTTGAATTTATGACAAAAGTAGTAACAGATTTAGGGATAAATTTTAATGCTACTGAAAACATTACCATAGCCGCTAATGTCAACAATATTTTTAATGTACTACCAGAATGGGAGTTTAAAGCACTTACTCCTACTGGAGAAGCGGTACTTAACGATCCTGCTGCAGAAAAAACAGCCTTTAACTTAATTACATTTAATGGCAGGTATTCTCAAATGTCGTATGATGGATATCATTTTAGTCAGTTAGGAACTTTATTTAACTTATCCTTAAATTACAAGTTTTAATAACTGATCCTGGAGTATATATCTTATTTAAATCGCTTTGTTTATTAGAATAAACAAAGCGATTTTTTTTGTCGATAACTAACAATAAAATCTTGTGTTTTATTTGCTTAATCAATGAATAGAGTACTAATTTTGTCCAAAACAGGGTCCAATCACAAATGAAAGAATTAACCAGATATTTTTACAGATTATTTGTATCTAAAGGTTTCTCAGAAAACATTGCAGAATATTCAAACCTCTTGATAGGGATAGGAATATTGACAATTTCGTTATGGATTATACATTTTCTTACTAAAAAAGTATTTGTGGCTATATTTAAAAAATATGCCTCAAAATCCAAAAATACTTTTGATGATTATTTGGTAAAAAATAAAACTTTTGATTATCTGGCTCATATCATTCCGCTTTCATTGACCATCTGGATCGTCCCTTTGTTATTTTCTGCCTTTCCTATCGCAGAAAAGTATTTAGAAGTGCTATTCGATATCATGGTTATTGTGTTGGTGATCTGGATTGTAAGAAGCATCTTAAGAACATTACGGGATTTTTTAAAATCTTTAAACTCATTTAAAGATAAACCTATCGACAGTTACATCCAGGTATTTATGATATTTGTATGGTCTATTGGGATTATTTTGATCTTTTCTTTAGTTACCGGTAAATCTATATGGTCGTTTTTAACTGCTTTAGGAGCCATGTCTGCTGTGATTCTTCTTATTTTTAAAGATACTATACTTGGTTTTGTTGCCAGTATACAAGTGTCTGTAAATGATACTGTGCGAATTGGTGATTGGATTACTATGGAAAAATACGGGGCTGATGGCGATGTAATCGAGATTAACCTATCGTCAGTAAAAGTTCAGAATTTTGATAAAACTATTACTACCATCCCAACTTATCATCTTACTTCAGAATCTTTTAGAAATTGGAGAGGTATGATGGATTCTGGCGGAAGAAGAATTAAAAGATCACTATTGATAAAAACATCGAGTATTGCATTTTTATCAAAAGAAGAAATAGATAACCTTCAAAAAATAGAACTTATCAAGAGTTACTTACAAAAGATAAATCATGAAATAGGTATTTATAATAAAGATCATAAAATTGATAAAAACCTCTTGATAAACGGAAGAAACCTGACCAATATGGGTGTTTTTAGAATGTATGTTGCTTTGTATCTCGAAAATCACCCATACATCAATAAAGAGATGACAATTATGAGTCGTCAATTAGAATCCTCTGCACAAGGAACTCCTTTAGAAATATATGCATTTAGCAATGATAAAATATGGCAAAATTATGAAAAAATAATGGCAGATATTTTTGATCATTTATTATCTGCAATACCCTATTTTCACTTAGAAGTTTACGAATTAGATTACTCGATAAAAAAATAAATTATTAGAATTAAAAAAGAAGTTTTATGATTACCAGTTTTAGATTAATTAGTTACTTAGAAGGAATTTCTTATTTACTTATCCTTTTTGTAACCATGCCACTAAAGTATATGTTTGAATCTCCAGAGCCCAATAAAGTGATTGGTATGGCACACGGTTTCTTATTTCTAATTTATATTGTATTTGCTTTTCTTGTAAGACCAGAAAAACAATGGAATACTAAAACATTAATAATTGTTTTAGTATGTTCGATAATTCCGTTTGGTACCTTTTGGATGGATAAGAAGTACTTGAGTTAGTTTGCAAGTGTGTGAGTAAAAACAACTGTTTACAAAATTCACATTTTTCGTGAGAACTTCCTTATCAAGACTGAAATCGCCTTAACATATGATATTTTACACGGTTTCTAGCTGTCACTTATTTTCTAATACTTTACAAAAACTACTCATAATCTTAAAAGATTCATACTACAGTATCCGATATTTTGTACAAACGAAGAAAAAGGAGGTTTAGCAATCGTATAGCCGAACTCTATTGTACATAGTTAAGAACTGATAAAGTTTAGTATAACAGAGTACACTATACTCAACAACTAGCATACTACCAAACTCACCAACTATTCGGGATACTCGATTCTTAGATGGTAGATATTAGTTAGTTTGCGTTTAAATACTTTTTTAATCTGCTGAATTTCTTTAAATGTAATATTTGAATTCAAAAATTGACCATCCTCCATTTGTTTATTTATAATTTTTTCTACAAAAGAATCAATTAAGCTACTCGTAGGATTTTTTAAACTTTTAGAAGCAGCCTCTACACTATCACTCATCATTAAAATAGCAGTTTCTTTAGAAAATGGTTTAGGTCCGGGATATTGAAAATCTTCAATATTTACATTTTCATTACTCTCTTTTTCTTTAGCATAAAAATAATACACAGTACTCGTACCATGATGGGTTCTAATAAAATCTATTACCCTATCTGGTAATTTATATTTTTTGGCAATCTCTACACCTCGTATCACATGATTTACTATGATTCTGGCACTTTCTTTTGATGATAATACATCATGGGCATTACCAGATGAAGTTTGATTTTCTGTAAAATACGTAGGATTAACCATTTTACCAATATCATGATAAAGAGCTCCAACTCGTACTAACATTGCATTTGCTCCGATTTCATTTGCTGCGGCTTCAGCAATATTTGCAACATTAAGTGAATGATGAAACGTACCTGGGGCTTTATTAGATAATTCTTTAAGTAGAACAGAATTTGTATCACTTAGTTCTAGTAACGACACATCAGAAATTAATCCGAAAATCTTTTCATAGGCATAAATTAAGGGGTGCACTATCAATGTAGCAAACCCACTTATTACAAACAACACTACCGTAGTCCCATCAATATTACTTATACTTCCTTCATGGATAATATGAAAAGATATGTATGCTACTATATAAACCAGTGTAATTTGTCCAACAGAAATAAATAAATTGGCCCTTTTAAATGATTCAGAAATAGTAAGTATCGTTACAATCCCGGCAATAATTTGTAAAAATGTATACTCGTAGCTATTAGGAACTACGAAACCTAATATTAACACAGTGATCACATGGGTAAACAAACCTAGTCTAGAATCAAAGAAGGCTTTGAGTACTAATGGAAGAATACACAATGGCACTACATAAATATAATCTGATTTATATTTTACAACCAAGGTAGTGACCAACACCATAAACAAGATATTGAAAAATATAAAGGTTACCTGTGTATTATTTTCATAAATATCTGTTCTATACTTTTTTATGAACAGTAAGAGCATCATAAGAGCTAAAGAAACCAAAATACAATATCCAAGTACAATCCAATAAAAATTCTTATCACTCCATACCTGAGATTCATATTCTGCCTTTAAAGAACTTAAAATCTGAAGCTTATCACCTTCAACAACTTCTCCCTTTGCTATGATACGGCTTCCTCTGGAGACCCCTCCTCTTGTGGTAAGAACTTTTGCCAATTCGTTTTCTAAAGTGCTCTCAGTAAGTTTATTATTTAATCGTACATTGGGTTTGATCAAATCAAAAAATAAAGCAACAAAACCACTTTTAAATTTTGTGTATTCACTTTTATCAATTCTTGTGTTAATAAGATTGGTTAACGCATTAGGAGTTAAAATCTGACCATAAGTAATCGCCTCTGCTTTATTTCCTTTATTTAAAAAAATCTGTCTTTTATTTCCATACGAATACGTTTCTTGTAATACTCCGTATCGATATATATCATTTAATAAAATTCGACCAAAAAGTTTAGCCTGATCACGAGATCCACTTTGATGTAAAACTTTTAAATAACTAGCAAAGGCAGTATCATATGATTCTCTAGCGGTATTAGCAATAATAGTATCATATTCAAAATATGGAATGATATTATCTTGTATACGTTTTTTTTCTGCATCTATCTCTTCTTCTGTCTTAGCTATAGCAAAATCAAATGGAGCATATAAGTTTTCATATTGCCAAGGTTTACCTTTGGTAAATTCGTATTTAAATATTCCTCCCTTAGGAAATAAATACACAATTAGAGTAGTAGTACATACAAAAAGAAAAATCCTGTAAATAACGGATTGCCTTTTGTACAATTTATTTAAAAGTCTTTTCACAAGCAAAATTCTATTTATTAATCAAAAGTACTAAAAAATACGTCAGCAAAGTGCCGGAAGTACTGTTTGTAAATTACTTATGTATATCCTTTAAAAATCCTTAAATTCGCACAAACAATACACACAATTTAAATTACATATACATGAGTAAAGAAGTAGTAATTGTATCTGCAGCGCGTACACCAATTGGTAGTTTTTTAGGAAGTTTATCTACAGTTCCTGCAACTCAATTAGGTGCCACTGCGATTAAAGGTGCCTTAGATAAGATTAACCTTGACCCAGCATTAGTACAAGAAGTATTTATGGGTAACGTAGTACAGGCCGGTAACGGTCAGGCTCCGGCAAGACAAGCGGCATTAGCAGCCGGAATTAGTGACACTGTTCCTTGTACCACGGTCAATAAAGTTTGTGCCAGTGGTATGAAAGCGGTTATGCATGCTGCACAGGCTATCGCCTTAGGAGATGCAGATATAATCGTCGCCGGAGGTATGGAAAACATGAGTTTAATTCCTCATTATGTAAGATTAAGAGCTGGACATAAATTTGGTCCTCAAACTCTTGAAGATGGTATGCAAAGAGATGGGTTAGTTGATGTTTATGATGGCAACGCCATGGGCGTATGCGCAGATCTTTGTGCTAACAAATATGAATTTAGCAGAGAAGATCAGGATGCATTTGCTATTCAATCCTATGAAAGATCCACAAAAGCGTGGGCCGAAGGTAAATTTGATAACGAAGTTGTTCCTGTGGCGGTACCTCAACGTCGTGGTGAACCTGTTATGGTCACCGAAGATGAAGAGTATAAAAATGTTAAAATGGAAAAAATACCCGCATTACGTCCGGCATTTACAAAGGACGGTACTGTAACTGCGGCAAACGCCTCTACAATTAATGATGGAGCTGGAGCAGTTGTTGTCATGAGTGCTGAAAAAGCAGCCGAACTAGGCCTACAACCATTAGTAAAAATTAAAAGTTATGCTGATGCTGCACATGAGCCAAAATGGTTTACTACAGCTCCTGCTAAAGCATTACCTAAAGCGATAGAAAAAGCAGGCATTTCTTTAGATGATGTTGATTTCTTCGAGTTTAATGAAGCATTCTCTGTAGTGGGGTTGGCCAACCTTAAAATTCTTGGACTTACTGATAAGAATACTAATGTTAATGGTGGTGCCGTTTCTTTAGGACATCCCCTAGGTTGTTCTGGAGTACGAATTCTAATTACGCTGATGAACGTATTAGAGCAAAATAATGCAAAAACAGGCGCCGCGGCTATTTGTAATGGTGGTGGTGGTGCTTCGGCAATGGTTATCGAACGTGTATAACCAATAGGTGTAACTAGTCAAGCTTTAGATGTTTATGTACTAATAAGTAGGCTAAACATCTAAAGCTTGATTAGTTCTCTTTGCATTTTTAATCACAAACAGACACCGTTTAATTATTAATCTTATATTCTATATTTCTAATGCAATACGGCATTTGTAATTTAAGTATAGTCCCATTACGTCTTGAACCTCGTGACCCGAGTGAAATGGTTACTCAAGTACTATATGGCGAACATTTTAAAGTACTCGAAGAGCGCAAAAAATGGAGTAAAATCCGGTTAGCTTTTGATAAATACGAAGGCTGGATTGACAATAAACAATACTTAGAAATTTCAGAAGATCAATATAAAGAATTTGATCAGGCATCCCCATGCTTGTCAGGAGATTTAATAGAGTTTATTAGCTGCAATAAAGATGAACTAATGCCTATACCACTAGGGGCATCATTAAGTGCTTTAGATTTTTTAAAACACACCTACGAAGGGCACAAAATAGCTAACAAACAACCTAAAAAACATCTGGTAGAAACCGCATTATTGTATTTAAATACTCCCTATTTGTGGGGAGGAAAAACTAATTTTGGTATCGATTGCAGTGGTTTTACACAAATGGTTTACAAATTAAACGGTTATAAATTGCTGAGGGACGCTTCTCAACAAGCAACGCAGGGAGAACCGCTTAGCTTTATAGAAGAAAGTGAGCCGGGAGATCTTGCATTTTTTGATAACGAAGAAGGTGCAATTATACATGTTGGTATTATGATGAAAGATAATTATATTATACACGCACATGGCAAAGTACGCATCGATCGCATAGACCATACAGGTATTTATAATGCTGAAAAACGAACTCACACTCACAATCTAAGAGTTATTAAAAGAATTATCTGATCTAAGATGTATACCATGGTTTCTCAAGATATAAAAATAGTGGAAGTGGAGCTTGAAGATGCTAAAAAACTGTTGGAAATTGCTCGACAAACTTTTTACGATGCCTTTGGCCCTCCTACCAATACAGAAGATAATATACAAAGTTACCTTAAGGAGAAATTCACAATAGAGCAAATTAATAAAGAACTTCGACATCCAAATTCGCAATTCTTTTTTGCTTTGTTGCAAAATGAAATTGTTGGATATATAAAATTAAATTCTAAAGATGCGCAAACAGAATCAGTTAATGGTAATGCCCTAGAAATAGAACGAATTTATGTAGTTACAAAATATCAGGGTAAGAAAATTGGGCAAATACTCTTTAACAAATCTCTGGAAATTGCTAAAGAAAAAGATGTCGATTTCATTTGGCTAGGTGTTTGGGATCAAAACCTCGGAGCTATTCGATTTTACAAACGTCATGGGTTTAACATCTTTGATAAACATCAATTTACACTAGGAACAGATATTCAAACCGATGTCATGATGAAACGCTGTATGTAAATTCTATAAAACTTTATGATTTTTATAACGTAAAGGCATCTATTTTTATTTAATTTTGAAACGTTCATTTCATTAAAGATGCCAAAAACAGAATCATTTAATAGAAATCAGGTTTTACAAAAGGCCACCGCAGTATTTCATAAAAAAGGATACAACGGTACTTCTATGCAGGATTTAGTTGACGCAACTTCATTAAATAGATCCAGTATCTATAATTCTTTTGGTAGTAAGTTAGGAATGTTCATGGAAGTACTTTCCTTTTATCAGTCCAGTGGAAAAGATCAAATGGGAAAAGAATTAATGCACGCTCATAACTCCTCTGACACTATTACATCGATTTTTGAAATGTACCTTAATGATATTCTCACCGATACTGACAAAAAAGGATGTTTGATGGTGAATTGCAAATCCGAAATGGTAAATCAAGAGCCTGTTATTAAATCTTTTTTGGAACAAAATCAGGAACAGACTCTTGCTATGTTAGAAGATGTGGTTCATAATGGTCAGATGGAAAAGGTTTTCAACCAAAATCAAACGGCAAACGAATATGCACTTTACCTGTATTCTTCTATACAAGGATTGCGAATGACTGGAATTTTAAATAATAATGAAGAAGAACTAAGAAATATTATAAACACGGTGCTAAAAGCAATACATTAATTTTTTTTAACCCAATTTGAAACGATCGTTTCATTAAAATCATAAGAATAATGAAAAAACTATTAAGAATAGACAGCAGTCCAAGAAAAAACAGTTCAATTAGCAGACAACTAGCAGATATTTTACAAGAAAAAATAGAAAATGAAGGAAACCATACTACGATATCAAGAGATGTGTACTATGATCATTTAATAAAACTTGGAAATGAGGACAGTGTTACAGCGTACTTCACACCTCTAAATCAACAGACAGAAATCCAAAGAGAAGCCATTACAGCATCCAATACACTGGCTACAGAATTTGCCGATGCAGACACCTATTTATTCGCCGTGCCCATGTACAATTTTGGAGTTACAGCCGGTTTGAAGACTTATATAGATTTAATTGCACGAGCGGGTATCAGTTTCAAATACACAGAAAAAGGGCCTGAAGGTTTACTAGACGGAAAAAAAGCATATGTAATTATCACCACAGGTGGTACCAAACTGGGTACAGAATTGGACTTCGTCTCTGGATACATGACCACTTTTTTAAACTTTGTCGGCATTACTGATATCGAATTTATCAATTCTGATCAGGTTATGGTAAGTGCAGAAAAAATCCTGTCAGATGCTAAAGAAGAAATTAACGAATTAATACTTAAATAAATACAATACTAATAACACTAGAAACAATGAGAAAATTAGAAAACAAAGTGGCTGTAATCACAGGAGCAAATAGCGGTATAGGTCTAGCCACTGCAAAGTTATACCTGCAAGAAGGTGCAAAAGTTGTACTTTCGGGTAGACGTCAAGAAGCATTAGATCAGGTTTCAAAAGACTTGAACGGTGATTTTATCACCGTAAAAGCCGATGTATCTATAGCTGAAGACAACAAAAAACTAATACAACAAGCCGTTTCAAAATATGGAAAGATAGATATCTTATTTCTAAATGCAGGGATAGCACCTCCTACTCCTACAAACGAAATAACTGAAGAACATTATGATACATTGTTTAATACCAATGTAAAAGGCCCTATACTGGCAACCAAAGAAGCGTTACCAAATATTAATGACGGTGGCACAATATTATTTACGAATTCAATCGTGCATCAAAAAGGATTTGATGGTTTGGGCGTCTACTCTGCCACAAAAGGGGCTCTTAGGGCTTATCAACGTGTATTAACTTCTGAAGTGAAGTCAAGAGGCATTCGGGTAAACTCTATTGCTCCTGGTCCAATAGACACTCCCATTTATGGTAAAATGGGATTACCTCAGGATGTTGTCGAAGAAATGGGTAAAGGATTTGCCCAACAAGTACCCCTTGGTCGTTTTGGTACTTCTGAAGAGATTGCAAAATCGGCACTGTTTTTAGCTTCTGATGATGCGTCTTATATCAATGGAATAGAACTAGAGGTCGATGGTGGCTTAAGTCAGATTTAAAAGAACGCTAGTAAAAATACCAAAAAGGTGGATCTCATTAGAATCCACCTTTTTGGTATTTTTACTACTCTAATATGTAAACCTTATAACTCTAATATCTGTCTTATCATTTGATTGGTAAAACCCCACTCATTGTCATACCATATCATTAATTTTACCAGATCCCCATCTACTACTCTGGTCATCGAAGCATCGACTGTAGCCGCATAAGAGTTTTGCTGAATATCTGTAGATACAATCGGTTCATAAGTAACATCAAGGACCTTAAGGTATCGATCAGTTTTGGCTTCTTCTTCTAGTATATCATTAATCTCTTTTGCGCTAGTATTCCTTTCTGCAATAAAAGTTACGTCACTTATCGATCCAACAGGAACAGGAGTTCTTACTGCTACTCCATCAAATTTTCCTTCGTACTGCGGCAAAGCTTTTGTAGTTGCAATCGCAGCACCTGTAGATGTCGGGGTTAGATTAATTGCCCCTGCTCTACCCATTCTTGGATTCTTTTTGGAAGGTGCATCTACTAAGGTTTGAGAAGCTGTGTAGGCATGAATCGTATTTAAAATAGCCTTTTTAATACCTATTGTACGCCCCAAAATTTCTACTACAGGGCTAATATTATTCGTAGTACAGCTAGCACAAGAGAAAATTGCAGTTTTTCCTTCATCTGTATTCACACCGTGCACCACTGTAGGGGTATCTTTGCTCTTAGTTGGCCCAGATATCACAACGTTAGTGGCTCCTGCATGTATATGCTTTTCTGCATCTTCTCTATTTGTAAAAAAACCAGTGCTTTCTATGACAATGTCGATCTCATTTTCTTTCCAGGGTAATTGCTCGGGATCTCTTTGGTTAAAATACAGTATTTTTTGTCCATCAACATGCAGGTTTCCTTCATTAACATGAATATTTTTATCATAAACACCATAAACACTATCGTATTTTAGCAAATATTTTGCATTTTCTATGGACATTAAATCATTTACCGCAACAACTTGTAAGTTCGGCTCTTCCATAATTACTTTTAGTGCAGCACGCCCGATTCTTCCGAATCCATTAATTGCTATTCTCTTCATTGTATAATTATCATTTTGTTAGTAAAATCTGTAAGACTATATATCTATAAGGTCGTAAAAAAGAGGGTAAAATTGCTTATAAAACTCGAAAATTAACCATTTAATCATCTAGCAGTGATACTCCATTTAAATCGGTAGTCAATACACTACTCATATAATCAAAATACGGTCGTAATAACTCGTAGTGATATACAACCTTATCCAGAAAATCAGGCGCAAAAACTTCTTTATCCGTAAAACTATGTTCTACAAAAAATGATTTATTTTTAATCAAATCTATAGCCGGGTGATCTTTACTAAACCCTTTTGGTGCCGTTTTTACTTGATATGCAGTATTAAAACCTCCAAATGCTTTTTTAAAGTCTGCATTTGCCAATATGTGTCTAATTTCCTGATCATCCATCTCGAATTCTTTTCTTATTCGTAATAAATCAGCGGGTTCCGGATTAAAAAAGCCTCCTGCCATAAGAGAATTACCCGGCTCTAACCGCAGATAATATCCACCTCTACGATGAGCTCCTGCCCTGCTAAAGCTTACGCTTCGATGCACATTATAGGGTGTTTTATCCTTACTAAATCTAACATCCCGATTAATTCTAAACACTTTAGTCTTTTCAATTTCGTCTTTTTCATTTAATCGTTCTGCAATTGCAGCGTAAAATGCTTTCAATTCTTTTTCATTCGCCTGATATCGTTTCTTATTTTCGATCATCCAATCGCGATGGTTATTCTTTTTTAAATCTTTTAAAAAGTCAAATGTCGATTTTGGTACGGTGCTCATAAAATTCACTTTGTTTTTAAAATTACTAAAATCTATTTGCTCTATCGAAGTTTAACTAAAAATTATGCATAAATCTAATTTTAAGACCCTAGTTGTTATAATTATTTTAAAAATGCAAGGATTTATAACTTATTAAGACTTATATATTCTTTATTCTATATATTTACTAGGAGTTTTCAAAAAAACAATGATGAGCAAAGAACGAGACGAAATTATTGCTAAGATCAAAGAGCAAAAAAAGAATCCAAATCTAAAGCTGAAACTTAAGGAAAGAACTGAATATTTTACCAACTTACTTTTCTACACATTATTTGATACAGATACTGAGGTTGCAAAAAATATAGATCTTCTTGAAGTTACTTTTGAAGAACTTATAGATCTCGCCTGTTGGGAAACAGATAAACCATGTAGTAAACTCTGGCAATCCTATCTAGAAAAATTACCTGGTATTTTAGAAAAGTTAAATCGGGATGCACAAGCATTTATGAAGAGTGATCCTGCGGCAAATTCTATTGAAGAAGTATACATGGCATATCCTGGTTTTTATGCGATCGCTATATATAGACTAAGTCATGAATTACTAAAGTTTGGACTCCCTATGGTACCCCGGTTAATGACAGAATATTCTCATCGATTAACTGGTACAGATATTAATCCGGGAGCAGAAATCGGAGATTCATTTTTTATAGATCATGCTACTGGAATTGTTATCGGTGAAACCGTAATTATTAAAAATAACGTCAAAATATATCAGGGAGTCACCCTAGGAGGATTATATGTAGACAGAAAACTTCGAAATGTAAAACGTCATCCAACTGTAGAGGATAATGTAACCATTTATGCCAATGCTACAATACTGGGCGGTAGTACAATTATTGGCGCTAATAGCACTATAGGTGGTAATGCTTGGATTACTTCTTCAGTCCCCGAAAATTCAATTATTTCTAACACCTCAGAAATTAAGATCAAAAAAGTTGTTTAATGTCACATAGCATTTTAGACCTCATAGGAAACACGCCTCTGGTCAAGGCTACTTCTTTAATCGACAACCCTAATATTACGCTTTACTTAAAACTTGAAGGTCATAATCCCGGAGGCAGTGTAAAAGATCGTGCCGCTTATAGTATGATTAAGTCTGCATTAGATCGCAATGAAATTAACCAACAGACTAAGCTTATTGAAGCTACCAGTGGTAATACAGGGATAGCCTTAGCCATGATTGCCGGAATTTTTAAGCTGGATATCGAATTAGTGATGCCCGAAAACTCTACCAAAGAGCGAGTACAAACCATGCGTGCTTATGGAGCAAAGGTTACGCTAACTTCTGAAAATATCGGTATTGAAGGAGCTCGTGACTATGCAGAAGCTAAGGTTCAGAATGAAGGATTCGTAATGCTAAACCAGTTTGCCAATGATGATAACTGGAAGGCACATTATAAAACAACCGGACCCGAAATCTGGAGAGATACCCTAGGTAAAATAACGCATTTTATTTCTTCTATGGGTACGACAGGTACTATTATGGGGACATCTACCTATCTCAAAGAGCAGCTAGAGGATATACAAATTGTTGGAGTACAACCTACCGACGAATCCAGAATTCCCGGAATTCGCAAATGGCCAAAAGAATACTTGCCTAAAATTTTTGATCCAACCAAAGTTGATCAGGTGATTGAAGTAAGCCAGGACGAAGCAAGAACAATGGCAAAAAAATTAGCTAAAGAAGAAGGAATTTTTTCTGGTATGAGCAGCGGAGGTGCCGTAACTGCAGCTTTAAAATTAGCCAAAACTCTTGAAAGTGGCGTTTTGGTAGCCATTATTTGTGATCGTGGTGATCGATACTTAAGTTCTGACTTATTTGAATAATGTTACCCCCAATGTACAACCTACATTATAAAATCGATATAAGCAGAAAATAAGTTAAAAGAATTAAAAAAAATCCACAGGTGAATACTAAAAAGATAAGATGACGTTTTCTTTTATATAAACAAAAAACATGTGTCTTATGAAGCTGGTAAATTTTGCTGTTGTGTTCATATTAATTAGTCTAACTGCACTATCCTGTTCAGGTGATCCTAACAATACTTCGAGTTTTTTTTCTGGAAAAGTAGTAAAAGTCCTACCGCTGGGAGACTCTAGAGTACAAGGATCAAGGCCACAGTACGAAAGTTATCGATACGAACTATGGAAACATCTTGTAAATGATAATAATCAGTTTGATTTTATTGGCCCTATATCCGATTCTGGTTCATATCCAAAATATAACAAATTGAATTTTGACGTTAGTCACGCCGGAGTCGGAGGATTTACTACACAAGATATTTTAGATAACATGGTAACTAACTTATCCTCTGGTACTCCTGATATAGTCTTATTGGGTATCGGCACAAATGATTTACTTAGAAACATACCAGTTACCCAAGTTATAGCAAACATCAACAACATAATTACGATTTTACAAGAAAATAACCCAAACATAACCATTTTTATCGAGCAAATCGTTCCTGCAAGATCTGATGTGATGACCTCCCATCTGGCGACCGTATTTGATAAATTTAATGCCGGTATACCAGTTGTTGCAAGTCGGCAAACCAATACAAACTCAAAAGTAATTGTTGTAGACATGACTACACAATGGAAAGATGAGTACATGGCCGATAGCCTTCATTATAACCAAGCCGGTGCCAAAATCATTGCAGACAGATATTATGAGGCGATAAAACGTCATATGAAAATGGAATAAATTCGAGCTATTCACTGCCTTCAACACATTGTAAATTAATCCATTGTATATAAAAATAGCCATAACCATTCGGTAGTTGGCTGTTTTTTTGTATACTAGTATGAATCAAATAGTATCCTATTTAGACAGTAGGACCTTAAAAGAAAAAATATTAATTTTTTGAATTCACTAAATTTAGCAAAAATGAAAATGATCCTCATAACGCTCGCAACTTTCTCAGTACTGCTTAGCTGTCAACAGGCCACATCAACTAATACGTCTGAAATTAAAAAAGGGATGATTAAAGTTACGATTCTTTATCCTAACGGAGATGGAAAAACATTTGACATGGATTACTATTCTAACAAACACATGCCAATGGTAGCAAACGTATTAGGTGAATCATTGAAAGTATTCAAAATTGATAAAGGAATATCCGGCAGATCACCTGATGAACCTATTCCGTATTTGGCTATCGGATATTTATACTTTGACACCCTTTCTGCATATCAAAATGTTTTCGGGCCAAATGCAGAGAAAATTGTTGGCGATATCCCTAATTATACCAATACACAACCCATAATTCAGATCAGTGAGATTATTAAATAGGGTATTGAATAAGAAAAGTCTTTTATGTCAACACAGAGCGATACAGATAAAAATAACGACTAAAGATAGGTTTATCAAATAAAGATCTATTACTACTACCGATTACATTTGAAATTCGAATTCAATTTAAGGTCACATATCAAATGGATTCACTTTCTTTAAAAACAGTAAAGAGAATTATTACTTAAACACAACTAGTTTCAGAAAACGAAACTAGAATGTTATATGCTTGCAAGTAATAGTAGTATTAACTTAAAACCATATATTCGAATACGTTCAATAATATTAAAGCCTTCTCTTATCCAAAACAGGCACATACAAAATAAAACAATCGTATTTTTATATGCGCAATCCATAAAATGATCTTATCATGAAAAACCTTGAAAAAATCGAATACAGGAATTTTGCCATAGGTTACGACGAACATTTTGGCCATCCTCATCTGACCTTTTCTTTAGATGCATTCTATGGCAAATATGTCAGATCTCTGCTAACAAGCTATGATAAGTTTAGAAAATACTTGAAACTAAAGCACCCTGCAATTGAAAACTATATCGAAAGCATACGAAGTAGTATCGATGGATATGGTCCAAAAGAGAAAGAAGTTCTTAAGATACTAGAGCAAGAAAATTTTCCCTTGGAAGCTTATGTAACTCTATATTTTGAAGAAAAGAAAGAAGAGGTTATTGAACAAATTAAGCAACAAACCGAATACAGAAACACAAGAACCCAAGAGGATCTAGAAGACAAACATAAAAGCTATCTGAAACTTAAGGCATTGCAAGATGAATCCAACTTGTGCTACATAGACACTAACGATTTAATAGAAAATATAGAAGAACTATGCATCAAACACAGAGCAAAGTGGTTTCCGAATGCAATGAAAAAAGATTCCAAAAACAAACAACTTAAAAAACAGCTATATTTTCATCTAAGTACGCTTAGTGAAGATCTTATGGAACTCTTGTACGCAATTAAACAAAGACACTATCGAACATTGAAAAAATAACGAATATGGTATCTCCCAACCAAATTATCTATAAAAACTTTGACATCTCATGTGTAAACATGTTTGGTAATTATCACATTATGTTTGTAATTACTCCATTTTACAAAGGGAAATACGCTTTAATGATGGTAAGCTTTACTGATTTACTAAAATTTCTTGCAAAATATGATCCAGAAAAAGCAACATATATTAATACAATAAAAAAACAAATTTCGGGATACGGCAGTAAGGAAAACATTATACTCGAAAGACTTCAGCAAGAAAATTTTCCTTTAGAATTGTGTGTTATACAATATTTCAAAGAGCATCAAAAAGACGTATTAGAAATGATCGATCTCCAATCAAAAAATCATATTCTTGAAACATCAACAGAAGATGCCAAAAAAGAAGTAAAGAAAACTCTTAAAATCTGGCAAGAAGATCATTCTAGTTTTAACAAAGGAGAATTTCTAGACGAACTGGAACAAACCATAGTAAGCTATCTGATCGAAGTATACCCAAAAGAAATGAATAATTTTGAACCTGATGATTACCAAAAATTAAGCACGGTATTATCTTGTCAGGTTCCACAAATTGGTGAAATTATTATAAACCAATCTTGAAATATTAGTCAACAACCTATGCCAGAACAACCACAAATCTCAGCGACTTTAAAAGAGTATTTTGGATACGATAGTTTTCGCCCGTTACAACAAGAAATTATCGATTCAATTTTTGCAGGTAATGACAACTTAGCAATTATGCCCACTGGAGGTGGTAAATCAATTTGTTATCAACTCCCGGCCATATTATTACCCGGCATTACGTTAGTCATATCACCTCTAATTGCTTTAATGAAAGATCAAGTGGATGGATTGCGGGCTAATGGTATTAAAGCAGCATTTATAAATAGCAGTCAGACCGAAAATGAGCAGCAGAGTATCTATCAAAGTCTCTTGGACAAACAAATTAAATTACTTTATCTGGCTCCAGAGAGTTTATCTTTTACAGATGCGATCGTATCGCAAATTGAAATTAGTTTGATTGCTATCGACGAGGCGCATTGTATTTCGGCCTGGGGTCATGATTTTAGACCGGCATATACTCAACTGGGATATTTAAAAAATAAGCATCCCAAAACACCTTTAATTGCATTAACTGCCACAGCAGATAAAGCAACACGACAAGATATCTGTGATCAGCTTAATATTTCTAATGCCACCCAACATTTAGCTTCTTTTGATCGAAAAAATCTTAGTCTTGAAGTACGACCAGGAAACAAAAGAATAGAACAGATTCTTAATTTTCTTGAAGATAAGTCTAAGGATAGCGGTATCATCTATTGCTTGAGTAGAAAAACTACGGAAACTTTAGCTGAAAAATTAAGAAATCAAGGATATAAAGCAGAAGCGTACCATGCCGGGGTTGCACATGAAAAAAGAGCCAAAGTACAAGAAGATTTTATTAACGACACTATACAGATTGTATGTGCAACGATTGCCTTTGGTATGGGGATTGATAAATCTAATGTGCGTTGGGTCATTCATTATAACCTACCTAAAAATATCGAAGGTTATTATCAGGAAATTGGGCGTGCAGGTCGTGATGGCTTACCGTCTTATACCTTATTGTTTCATAGCTATGCAGATGTTGTTCAACTTCAAAAGTTTGCAGATATGTCTGGCAATAAAGAAGTGCAATTAGCAAAACTGGATCGTATGAAACAGTATGCCGAATCGCTAAGTTGCAGGCGTAAAATTTTGCTTAGCTATTTTGGAGAATTAATTGAAAAAGACTGTGGAAATTGTGACGTATGTTTAGACCCACCAACGTTTATCGATGGAACCATCATAGCACAGAAAGCATTGTCAACTGTAAGCAGAATTAAAGAACAAGAACCTATAGGAACCGTGATCGATGTATTACGAGGAGCGCAAAATGTGGCAGTATATGATAGAGGTTATCAACATCTCAAGACATATGGCATTGGTGCTGATATCTCATGGAGAGATTGGCAACAATATATGATCCAGTTGATAAATCAAGGGTATTTAGAGATCGCTTTTCATCAAAAAAATAAACTAAAACTTACTAAACGTTCTAAAAAAGTATTGTTTAATAATGAAAAAGTACGTCTTTCTCATGTAAAAGAGTTCGAAAAAATAACAGCAGCTCATATAGAGCATAGTAAGAAATCAAAATCCGATACATTATTTGATACTTTACGTGAACTCCGATTAAAATTGGCAAAAGAAGCTGGTATCCCGGCCTATCAAATTTTTAATGACGCTACATTAAGAGAAATGGAGCAGCATAAACCTACAACTGATGAAGAATTCATGCAAATTAGCGGTGTGGGTAAGCAAAAAATGCAAAACTATGGATATCAGTTTATTAAAACTATACTTGAGTATTCGACCAAAAAAACAAAGAAAGCATCACAAAATAAAGGAAACACCCTTAAAGAAACATTAGCGCTTTATAAACAAGGGCTGTCTATTGAAGAAATTGCTTCACAACGTAAGTTGGCAACCTCTACTATTTTTTCGCATATTATGAAATTATATGATGATAAAGAGGATATCGACTTGAGTACGTTTGTAAGCAAAGAAGATATAAAAGTTGTACAAAAGGCAAAAGAAGAACTAAATCAACCTGATGGTTTAAAACCTTACTTTGAGTATTTTGAAGGTTCAATTGATTATAATACAATTAAACTAGCTTTAACTATCTTAAAAAACGAAAAAACTGAGTAATTAGATATTTATGCAGACACATATCATTTTTGGAGCTGGGCTAATTGGAGGTTTTCTAGGTGGTGTACTTACTTCTCTAAATATAAATACTGTTCTTGTTTGCAGACCAAGTGTAAAGCAAAAGATTAGTAATGGTCTTAAATTAACTGATTATTTAGGTCATGAAAGATACATAAAAACTCTGAATTGTTTAACTCAAGATGATATTTTAAAAAATACGAATCCAAAGTATTCTTGTGATTTTTTATGGATAACAGTAAAATGCACAGGAGTGAATCAAGCAAGTAAAGATATACATTCCTTGGTTGGCCCGGATACGATCATCTTATGTTGCCAAAATGGACTAGGTTCTGATCAAATTATAAAACAAAAGTATCCTCAAAATACTGTATTAAGAGTGATGGTCCCTTTTAATGTTTCAGAAATTAAACCTGGCCACTTGCATCGAGGATCTGAAGGAACATTGTGTATTGAATTTTCTCCTCAAACTGAAGAAGTTATGAAGAATGTTCTCAAGCAACTAAATATGGCTCTTATGCCCGCTAGGCAAACTAAAGAAATGCAAGCATTGTTATGGGCAAAATTACAGTTAAATCTAGGAAATAGTGTGAACGCTTTGGCTAATATCCCCGTAAAAGCAATGTTACAACAAAGAAACTATCGACTGGTTATTGCTGCATTGATGAGAGAATTACTTTTGGTTACCAAAACATTAGATATTACCTTACCCAAGGTAACAGCATTACCAGGAAAATATATACCTTTTATACTAAGCCTACCCAATTTTTTGTTTAATCTGGTAGCCAATAAAATGCTTGCCATCGACCCCACTGTTAGAACCTCTATGTGGTGGGATTTATCTCAAGGTAAAAAAACTGAAATTGATTATTTAAACGGTGCAATCGTCAATACGGCAAAAGATTTGAATATTACATGCCCCGCAAACAACAGCATAATACACCTGATAAAAAGTATTGAACATTCTAACGAAGACTACCAGGGTGTACCTGCTTCAATACTTCTGAATAAAATTCGAAGAAACCAGTCAGCGAATCACCCATAATATACCGAAGCTAAATTTTAAGCTCTCTTCTTAAAATATTTCTTATCACTGTCTGAGACCAAAGGATCTTCGAGGGCTGTATTAAGTAAGGAGCCATGCTTTTTTTCATCAAAATGAAATATCAACATATTTAATTCGGCAATAGTAATCCCTGAAGAATTTTCTTCTTTTAGAATTAAATCATCGGTTACCCCAACATATCCGGATTTCAAAACTCTAACATAGACTCCAGAACGTAAAGAATCAATAAATTGTTTTATGATGCCTTGATTTTCAAAACGAATTCCTAATTTATAACAAGGTTGTCGGGGTCTTGAAATCTGCACTATTGCATCACCTAATTGATAAACATTACCGATCTTTATTTGATTCTCGTCGAATCCCGCAATGGTAAGATTTTCTCCAAACATTCCGTAGTTCCAATCTAAACTCGGGTATTTTTCTTTCCAGTAGGGATAATGATCAATAGCATATAAATAACACGCTTTATCTACTCCGCCGTGATACCTTCTATCAATCACGTGGTCTCCAGCAACATCTTCTTTATCTAAGTAAATAGATGTATTGACCGGATATTTATAGATCCCGGTTTTGACCTCTTTTCCTCTCCATGAAATAACCTTTGGTGTAGCAATATTTGTAGAAACGACTTTCATGTACTTATGATTTAAGTTTAACTGAATTTAAAATCAATCCAGATCCGGGTACGATATGCTCTAAAACAATTTCTTCTGCTTCAGGATCTAGAGTTTGTTTAATAAAATCGAGAGATATCTTTCCTTTTCCTAAATCGATCAATGCCCCCATCATTAATCGTATTTGATTTCTTTTAAATCCCGCTCCTTTTACTTGTAAAAGATAACTATCTTTCGGAAAAAAATTAGCCGTATACACATCATTTTTTTTGATTTCACAATATGTGATCTCACCTTCTAGCTTAGTATTTTCTGAAGGTCTATGACAGTAGGATCTAAAATTGTGTTTCCCTTCAAATAGCTTTGCCGCCTTTTGCATTTTTAAAATATCAAGTTCTTCCATTATGTTATACATAAAAGGAGCACAAAACGGGTGAAATTTTTCTCCATAAGAAAATAAATACAAGTATTCTTTGATTTTTGGTGACTGTATAATATTAAAACCTTCATCAGTCTCTTCAATGTGCAGCGCCCTTATATCCTGCGGTAAGTTTTGATTTAGCAAAGGGTAAAAAATCTCAAT
Organism: uncultured Aquimarina sp.; assembly: GCA_947497175.1. Classification (GTDB taxonomy): domain Bacteria; phylum Bacteroidota; class Bacteroidia; order Flavobacteriales; family Flavobacteriaceae; genus Aquimarina. The sequence continues at coordinate 396,449 of CANMFM010000007.1, forward strand.
ATTAAGAGGTTCATGATCTACAAATAGTTCGATATAAGCATGATTTGCAGATACTTTAGCGTCTGTTCTTCCTGCTGCCAGTATTTTAAAATCATTATGATCCAAAACATAATTTATGGTACGTTCTACCATTCGTTGCAGTGTATTTACCTTGGGTTGCTTTTGCCAACCATGATAACGAAATCCTAAATATTGTAGCTGAATTAGATAATAGAAACGCTTCCGAAACATTGATAATATATTAAAATCAATCCGAATATAGATAAATTATGCATTTCAACGATTATTTAGCGATTATTAATCTAAACATTTTAGAAAAACAACGTTGTAATTTGTTATATTTGAGTAAATCAATTTAATAATTTAAAATCAACTTAGTTATGGTAAAAGCTAAATATCAAGGTGTTTTAGATCTTGGAGAGAAATTAAATATTCAAGACGGTGACGTATCTGAAGATAATGGAACGCTGAAAATAAAGGGAACGGCGAAAACTCAATATGAGAAAAATCAACTTTGGGATAAAATTAAAGAAATAGGTGGCGAATCTCCTTCTGATATTATGGCTGATATTAAAGTAGCTGACACTTCGGTATACCACAGACATACAGTAAAAAGCGGAGAGTCGTTAAGCAAAATTGCTAAACATTATTATGGTGATCCTATGAAATATAAGGCAATTTTTGAAGCCAATACTAATATTCTTAAAAATCCAGATATCATACATCCGGATCAGGAACTAATCATCCCTAATCTATAAAAGATAAATTTTGCTTAAGATATAGAAAAAGATCACCTACAAGGTGATCTTTTTATTTCCTATACTGTTCAATGATTTCTATAACATCCCCTATCCACTCAGATATCCAAAATACACTGTTTATCAAGTATCTAATCTTTCCAGATCAATTTATACTTGTAAATAACAACCAAAATTGTGCATTTCATCGAAAAAAAGCTTAATTTTTATAAAAAATTTACAAAAAATTACGGTTTTACCGTAATTTTGTCCCGAAATAGGATAATCTATTGAAGAATGAAGAAATATGTACTTATAATTCTTATACTACTTTCTGCTCCTCATTATGCACAATCTTTATCAAAAACCTCAATTATATTTGAGGCCAAGCAGCAGGTGGTACTGAACAACGGAAAACCGTATCAAATACTTATTGAAAAGCCTTTTTATGAAATTTCTGATACTACGATACAACGGCACAAACAAGTTGGTGATAATTTGTTGCGATTAAATCGTGTACTAATACTTAAAAATGAAAACGAGCATATCAAGCTCATCGAATGGTTAAAAGAAGGGATCCGTTTCTATCAGTCTAAAGAGATTATTGATTACGATTTTGAGATAAAAAAGTTTTCAGATTCAAATAGGCTAAGTAAAGATTGATTTAGGCGGTTGCTATGGTCGTCTCGGCTAGTTTCAAAATCTGTTCAAACTGTTCTTGTAACGTAAGGTTTGAATTGTCTATTTTGATAGCGTCTTCTGCTTGTCTAAGAGGAGAATCTTTTCTGGTACTATCGATATGATCTCTGTTTACAACATTTTTCAATACATCTTCATAGGTGATGCTTTCATCGTTGACTTTAAGTTCTAAAAATCTGCGCTCAGCTCTATCTTTTGCGGTGGCAGTCATAAATAATTTAAGTTCGGCATTCGGAAAAACTACCGTACCAATATCTCTACCATCCATTACAATTCCTTTCTCTACCCCCATTTGCTGTTGTTGCTCTACTAATTTTCTACGAACCTCAGATACTGCTGCTATCTTACTAACTTGTCTAGACACAGCTAATGTTCTGATTTCATTTTCTACATTCTCGCCATTTAGTAAAACTTCGGCTACTCCAGTTTCAGGATTTACTTCAAATCTAATATTAATTTCTGCTAAAACGTCTTCTAAAGCATCTTCTGCAAAATGATCTGGACTGATAAGTCCTTTTCTCATCGCATACAACGTTACCGCGCGATACATCGCTCCTGTATCTACGTATATATAGTGTAATGCCTTTGCCAGTTGTTTGGCCACGGTACTTTTTCCAGTAGAAGAATGACCGTCTATAGCTATAATTATCTTTTTATCGTTCAAATTTCAAAATTTTATTACAGAATATGCCTATTCTCCATATTCATTAGAAATCAAAATTAAATGAAACTACCCTGAAAAGAGAATCTAAACCAGAAAAATTCTTATAAATTTTAAAAAGACATATAAAATCTACAATTTCCCCATTTTTATATCTTTTAATTAGTAAACAAAGTACATACCAACACTGTATCGAATTAAATACAGCCCTAACAATCAAAACAAAACATAACTATACAAGTAAAATACTTCAAACTCTACACAATAATTACACTTTATCGAAGTTATTCAACCTTTAAACGTTTATTGCATGGATATACATTACTCTTAAAATCAGATCCCCCGAGATCTACCACATACACTAACCAAATCAAAAAAATATGGGCTTCTTTGATTTTTTAACAGATAAGATTGCAATAGATCTAGGTACGTCAAATACACTTATTACGCACAAAGGTAAAATAGCAATAAACAACCCTTCGATTATAACAATAAATCAAATTACAGGAAAAATTATTGCTGTAGGGCGAGAAGCTGGCATGATGAGAGGTAAGATCAATAAGAATATCAAGACTATTTATCCTTTTAAGGATGGTGTAATTTCTAATTTTGAGGCTTCTGAGAAGATGTTAAAAGCATTTATTAAAAAAATATCTGTTGTTAATGCTTCTGTATTTTCTACTTCTTATAATATGATTATTTCTATTCCTTGTGGAAGCACAGAAGTAGAAATGAGAGCTGTCAAAGAATCTGCTAAACGTCTTAATGCCAAAAATGTTTTTCTTATTCATGAACCCATAGCAGCTGCTATTGGTGGGGGTATCAATGTTTTAGAACCTAAAGGAAATATGGTTGTTGACATTGGAGGAGGAACGACTGAGATTGCTATTATTTGTTTAGGGAAAATTATTAGTGGACAATCTGTAAAAATCGCCGGAAATACATTTAATGAAGATATCATACAGTATATTCGAGAATCCCGAAATCTGCACATTGGTGAACACATGGCAGAAAGAATTAAGATTCAAATTGGTGCTGCAGTAGACCATTTAGAATCTCCTCCGGAAAATATGGCCATAGAAGGAAGAGATTTACTCACCGGAAAACCTAATCAAATTACATTATCGTATAAAGAAATTGAAAAGAGTTTGGATACATCTATTGCTCAAATAGAAAACTCAATTTTAGAAACACTATCAGAAATCCCTCCTGAGATTTCGGCCGATATTTATAATAGCGGAATTTATTTAACAGGTGGTGGCTCAATGCTTAGAGGATTAGATGAGCGCTTATCAAAAGCGACAGACTTGCCTGTCCATTTAGGCGACACCCCCCTAAAATCTGTTGTAAAGGGCAGTGATATTGTATTAAAAAACTTAGATAAGTATGCCACCGTTTTAGTAGAAAAGATGAGAAGATAAACTACCTAGACATGGTAAAAAGATAACAAGAGAAGAGGTTGTCTAAAAAAAGGGCATTGCACTACAATAATGCCCTTTTTTTTAGACAACCTCTTGTTATGTGGGGGTATTAAAGCGCCTTTGCATTTTTGACTTTAGTCTTAGTTAATGCCAGGTGTAAAACATCGCCCATATCTTTTACGTAGTGAAATTTAAGTCCTTTTACATATTCAGGTTTAATTTCGTCTATATCTCTTTTATTATCTTCGCAAAGTAATATTTCTTTTATATGAGCTCTCTTGGCTGCCAGGATTTTTTCTTTTATTCCACCAACCGGAAGAACTTTACCACGTAACGTGATCTCACCGGTCATGGCCAGGCTCTTTTTCACTTTTCGTTGTGTAAATAAAGAAACCAATGATGTAAGCATGGTAACTCCTGCGCTAGGTCCATCTTTTGGAGTAGCACCTTCGGGCACATGAATATGTACGTTATATTTGCTAAAGATATCAGGATTAATCCCTAATTCGTCTGCATTAGCTTTTATATATTCCATAGCTATGGTAGCAGACTCTTTCATTACTTTACCAAGATTTCCGGTAATAGTAAGATTTCCTTTTCCTTTAGATAAAATTGATTCTATAAATAATATGTCGCCTCCAACACTAGTCCATGCAAGTCCTGTTACTACACCGGCCACATCATTATTCTCGTACTTATCTCGTTCCAATTTTGGAGCTCCAAGTACTTCAATAATATCGTCATTAGTTACTTTAACATGGTATTCTTCTTCCATTGCAATATTCTTAGCAGCAAAACGAACCATTTTGGCGATTTGTTTTTCTAAGCCTCTTACTCCGGATTCTCTGGTATACCCCTCAACGATTTTTTCTAGTTGTGGTTTGGCAATTTTTAGATGAGAAGTATCTAATCCGTGTTCTTCTAACTGTTTTGGTAAAAGATGTTGCTTTGCAATCTCTACTTTCTCTTCAATAGTATATCCGGTAACGTTAATGATTTCCATACGATCTCTTAGCGCAGGTTGTATTGTACCTAAGCTATTGGATGTAGCAATAAACATTACTTTAGATAAATCAAACCCCATTTCGAGGAAGTTATCATGAAACTCAGAATTTTGTTCTGGATCCAAAACTTCTAATAAAGCAGAAGAAGGATCGCCTTGATTACCTACAGATAATTTATCTATTTCATCTAGAACAAATACAGGGTTACTCGTCCCTGCTTTTTTAAGACTTTGAATAATCCTACCCGGCATAGCGCCTATATAGGTTTTTCTATGACCTCTTATTTCGGCTTCGTCTCTTAATCCGCCTAAGGATATTCTTACATATTCTCTACCCAACGCCTCAGCAATAGATTTTCCTAATGATGTTTTACCAACTCCGGGAGGGCCATATAAGCATAAGATTGGAGATTTCATATCATTACGAAGCTTGAGCACCGCTAAATATTCTATAATACGTCGCTTTACTTCATCTAATCCATAGTGATCCCTGTCTAGTATCTTTTTAGCACGTTTTAAATCAAATTTATCTGTGCTAAACTCGTTCCATGGTAAATCCAGAAATAAATCCAGATAATTGCGTTGTATAGAATACTCAGCGACTTGTGGATTCATTCGTTGCATTTTGGCGAGTTCTTTATCAAAATGCTTTTGGATTTTCTCATCCCATTTTTTATCCTTACTTCGCACACGCATTTCTTCCAATTCATCTTCGTGAGAAACACCACCAAGTTCTTCCTGGATAGTTTTCATTTGTTGATGCAAGAAATATTCGCGCTGTTGCTGGCTCATATCATGTTGCACCTTACTCTGAATAACGTTTTTGAGTTCTAATTTCTGAAACTCAACATTCATAAATTTCAGGGTGGTCAAAGCTCTTTCTTTCAAATCATTAATCTCTAACAATTTTTGTTTTTCTTCGACAGGAAGATTAAGGTTAGAAGACACAAAATTGATTAAAAAAGAGTTACTCTCAATATTCTTAATTGCAAATGATGCTTCAGAAGGAATATTAGGGCTTTCTTTAATAATTTCTAGAGCAAGATCTTTTATGGAGTCGATTATAGCACCGAACTCTTTATTTTCTTTAACAGGTCGTGCTTCGGGTACTTCGTTTACTTTAGCTTTGATATATGGACTTTCTTCAACGATTTCATTAATTTCAAATCGTTTTTTCCCTTGCAGAATTACGGTAGTATTACCATCAGGCATTTTTAATACCCTAAGAATACGGGCAACCACCCCTACCCGATTGATATCTTTTAGCGATGGATTTTCTACTCCCTCTTCTTTTTGAGAAACAACTCCAATAGTTTTGTTTCCGTTATTAGCTTCATTGATAAGCTTTATAGATTTATCCCTACCTGCTGTTATTGGTATAACTACACCTGGAAATAAAACGGTATTTCGTAGAGGTAATATAGGTAAGACTTCAGGTAAATCTTCTTTATCTATTTCCTCTTCATCTTCTGGCGTTAATAAAGGAATTAATTCTGCATCTTGATCTATCTCTTGAAATGACAAACTGTCAAGTGATGTGAATTTGGTTTTTGTCATATGTATATCTAAAAGTCATTTTGTCATTACAACAAATAACTATTCATTTTTTAAATTAATATAAACTATATAAAAAACCGTATATACCCTATCAAAATAGTACGTATGTAGTGGTTTCGCTATTTTTATTTCAATTGTTATGCCATAAACTTTAAAAAAATTATTTTAAAACTGTAACAAAACTGTTCTATCTATATCTTTATGTAAAAGAAATTATTTTTTTGATACTAACCCAACTAAATACAGAGCAATTAATAGCTAAATGTCGTAAGCAGGATCAGAATGCCCAGCTAGAGATTTATAATCGCTATTATAAAGCAATGTATAATACAGCGTTGAGGATTTTAAAAAACCCAGCAGAAGCAGAAGATATAATGCAGGAGGCTTTTTTAACTGCATTTACAAAATTGCCCATGCTAGCAGAAGATAAAATGTTTGGAGCCTGGTTAAAAAGAATAGTAATCAACTCAAGTTTAACTGTATCCAGAAAGAATGATGTACATCGTGAAGTTTCTTTAGAAATTGTCGAGTATTCGATTTCAGACGATGACGGAATTGCAGAAGAAGATTTGGGTATTATGAAAGCAAATACAATATTAAGTACTATACATCAACTAAAAGACAGCTATAGCACAGCATTATCATTACACTTTATAGAAGGGTATGATTATGAAGAAATCTGTCAAATCATGGATATATCATATTCTAATTGCCGCACGCTTATTTCGCGTGCAAAAGAAAGCTTACGAAAAAAAATACAATTTGTATGAAAGAGGATAATATAGATCAATTATTTAAACGGATGCAGGATCAATTAGACATACATGAACCTTCTTCTGATCACAAAATACGGTTTTTAGAAAAGTTGCAACTACAAAACAACGCAATACCATTGCCCTCAAAAAAACGAAATTGGTATAATGTATTTGCAGTAGCAGCCTCGATCGCAATTCTTTTTGGAATCGCAACCACGATGTTGATCCCCAATATCTCAGTAGAAGCAGAATTAGCAAGTGTTTCTCCTCAAATGCAAGAAACACAAAGTTTTTTTACTTCTGCTATCCAAACACAATTAGAAGAAATTAATAAAATTTCTTCTGCAGAAACCAAAGAATTAGTAACAGATGCTATGACCCAAATGGAAAAATTGGAATCTGATTACGAAACCTTAAAAAAAGATCTTGTTCGTAGCCAAAATGATAAACGCGTAATCAGTGCTATGATCAAAAACTTTCAGAAGCGTGCTAATCTATTAGAAGAAGTGCTTCAAAAAATAAATGATATTAATAAATATAAATTATCGAAAAATGAAAACTCTATACTATAATATATTTCTATTTGTATGTATCCCGATGCTGGCACTTGCCAATAATCATGGAGATTTAAAAGGAAAGTACACCAAAGAAAAAACACTGAAGAAGGAATTCTCTGTTCATAAAGATGCCTTATTAAAAATCAGTAATGATTATGGAAATTTGGATATTACCTCATGGAATGAAAATCGCATTGTGATGGAGATCAGCATTAAAGTAAGTGGTAACAATGAAGAAAAGGTCATAAAAAAACTAGAATCTATTGATGTAGAATTTGAAGCTTCTTCTCAAATGGTTAGTGCAAGAACTACATTTGACAAAAACAATAATTCCTGGTGGGACAAATGGACCAGTGGTTGGAGTAATGGACTGAACATGAAAATTAACTACACCGTTAAAGTTCCTGTTTCCAATAGTGTTGATCTAAATAATGACTACGGAAATATTACGCTGGACAAAATTGAAGGTAATGCAAAAATCAATTGTGATTATGGACAAATCATCATTGGAGAATTATTGGCAAGTGATAATTATATCAATATAGACTATACTAATAATAGCAGTATAAAGTATATTAAAAGTGGTAAAATCAATGCAGACTATTCTGATCTGGAAATTGAAAACAGTGATAAGATTGATTTGAATGCTGATTACACAAAAACAAAATTTAAATCTGTAAAACACTTAAATTACAATTGTGATTATGGTAGTTTACTTATTGAAAATGCTAATAAAGTGTATGGCGATTCTGATTATATTGGAATTAAAATCGGAAATATTTCTGAAAGCCTGAGTATTAATGCTTCATATGGTTCTATAGATGTAAAGGCATTGCAACCCTCTTTTAAAAATGTAACGATCAAAACTGACTATACTGGTGTAGATATAGGATATGATAATGCCTGCAATTTTAATTTTGATATTAAAACCTCATACGGCGGTATTAAAGTTGACGAAGGTATCAATATTCAGAAAAAATACGAGAAAAGCTCTAAAAAAGAATATCAAGGATACCACGGTAAAGAAAATGGCGGAGGGACAATTAATATTTCTTCGAGCTACGGAGGAATCAAGTTAAGACAGAACTAATTAGAAAACTATATATTAATTCAATACTATCTAATCAAATGAGAACAGCACTAATAATTTTAAGTATTCTTGTATCTGGTACCACTTCGCTGCATGCGCAATGGTGGGGAAATGGAAAGAAAATAACTGGTAATGGTGAAGTAATTACCAAAAACAGAAACACTTCTGAATACGATGTAATAAAGCTAAAAGGAAGCCTGGATGTATCATTAGTATCTGGTGCCGAAGGAAAAATTACAATCGAGGGAGAAAGTAACCTTATAGAATATGTACTCACAGAGGTTGAAGAAGATGTTTTAAAAATTTCTGTAAAGAAAGGGTATTATCTTAAAGTGTCTAAAGGAAAAAAACTTGTGGTAACAGTTCCTTTCAAAGATATAAACAAAGTAACTCTGTCTGGATCTGGTGATATATATAGTACTGATACCATAAAAGCTGCTAATTTTAAGACTGGCATATCGGGATCTGGAGATATTAAATTAGCTATTGAAGCCCAAAATGCTGAAGGCTATGTAACTGGTAGCGGAGATCTTTCGTTAAGTGGGTCTTCAGAAAGTTTTGATTGTAAGGTAACGGGATCTGGTGATCTTGAAGCATATCAACTGAACGCCAAAGAAGTAATCGCTTCTGTAACAGGATCCGGAGATATTCATGTAACTGCAACATCATCAATAAAAGCTCGAATTACCGGATCCGGAGATATTCTTTACAAAGGAAATCCGGAACTAGAAGATAAAAAAGTGTCTGGATCTGGAGATATTACCCGCCAGTAACCACCGTAGAATTAAATTATGATTTATTCTGTTTAGTAACCCAGGGTTACTAAACAGTTTTTTTTATGCATATAAATCGCTATTTTTACGCTTCCTACTAGAATTGTAGTAAGGTTTTATTAATTCACCCCAATCAATATTTGTATTGCTGTTTTTAAACAAGAAAGAAGTTCCATTTAGTGAGATTGTTCCTGAAAATTATGTTGATATTCATTCACATTTACTTCCTGGGATAGACGACGGTGTTAAAACTATATATCAATCTGCTTATATCATAGAGCAATTCGAAAAGATCGGTGTCAAGAAAATAATTACCACACCGCATGTCATGCAGGAAATCTGGCCTAATTCATCACAAACTATATCGGATAAACTAGAATTGTTAAAAAAAATTCTTCCAACTTTAGGAATAACAAACATTACACTTCAGGCTAGTGCAGAATATATGATGGATGATTTATTTTACCAAAGGATAAAAGAGAATGACATTATACCGCTACACAAAAATCATATCCTGGTAGAAATGTCAACTTTTAACAAGCCTATAAATTTGAGTGAAATAGTTTTTGAAACAAAACTAGCCGGCTACACGCCTATATTAGCCCATCCAGAACGGTATTCTTTTTATAATAACGATCTAAAGAAATTCGATGAGCTAAAAGAAGCTGGCTTTTTATTTCAACTAAATTTATTGTCGCTTACAGGGTATTATGGAGATCATGTTAAGGCCCTTGCCAAAAAGCTGATAGATCACAACTATATAGATTTTACTGGCTCAGATATTCATAATTATCATCAATTAGGAATACTTTTAAAAGGGTTTACCTCAAACGTTTCTAAAAAAATCAATACATTGATGAGTAAGAACAATGTTTTTGCTTAATTCTTTTTACCGTATCCATACCCATAGTTGTATCCCGCTTGATTGCCAGCAGCATTTAGCAACACCGCGAGATTGGGCAATCGTTTGTCTCTATAGAAATTTTCAGGCATTTGTAAGACTCTCTTATCTGTGTAATTTTCTCTTACAATGTAAATACTTAAATCTGCTAAATGACCAATTAAAAGTGTATCGGCCACCAAACTAACCGGAGCTGTATCTACTACGATATAATCATATTTACTCTCTAAATACTCAAACATTTTTTTAACTCTGGGTTGCATTAACAACTCTGCCGGATTAGGCGGTATGGCACCAGATGGGATAATATCAAAAAGGTTTTTATCTCTATCAGAATAGATTACATCTTCTTCTGTAATGGCGTCATTCATAATATAATTCGTAAGTCCCTTGGTATCTTTTCCGTTAGGTAAATCTAAGAATTTATGAAATTTTGGATCTCTCAAATCTGTTCCTATGTAGACTACTTTATTTTCAGAAATCGCTAATATTTTAGCTAGATTAGAAGAGATAAGCGTTTTTCCTTCTCCAGAGATTGTAGAGGTAACAAATATAACCTTACCCATCTTTTTATTTGTCCCAGCCATTAAGAAACCCAGGTTTGTTCTTAAAATTCTAAATGCTTCGGCAATTGAAGATCTATCATTTTGAGAAATAACAACTCTTTTTTTAGATTTAACTTTTGGTATAGAACCAATGATAGGCATAGAGAGAGCTTTTTCAAGGTCCTCTCTGGAGCTTACTTTTACATTGAATAAATCTGATAAATAAATAACCATAAAAGGTAAGAGTAAACCAAGAAATAATGCTCCGGCATATATGACCTTCTTGTTTGGCGATATTGGGTATGACCCCAAAGTAGAAGCCTTATCGATTACCCTGGCATTAGACAAGGTAACATGACTTGTAATCTCTGCTTCTTCTCTTTTTTGTAACAAATAAAGATACAGCTGCTCTTTTATTGTTTGTTCTCTTTCTATGACTCTAACTTCTTTTTCTCGTATTGGAGCGCTGTATAACTGACCACTAAAATATTTATCTTGTGTTCTAAGACTATTTAATTGAATATTAATAGAACTTTTTAAGCTATTCAAACTTCCGATTAAAACTTGTCGCAAACCATCAATCTGCTGATCAATGTTTACAACCACCGGATTTTGCTCACTAGAGGTTTTTAACAAACGCTTACGTTGAAGAATCAATCCGTTGTATCGCGATACAGTTGTAGAAATGGTGGCATCATCAAATCCCAAATTTGCAGGAACCAAATCATATCGCCCATCTTGACTCAACACAAATCTACGCATAGATTCTATTAAATTAAGCTGCGTATTTAATTGTGCTATTCTTTGAACATTTCTGGTATCTATATCGGCTACTCTCTGCGTTTGTGCGCTTATATCACTGGTTAGACCATATTTAGATAAGTAACCCGCGGCTTCATCATCAACTTCAGATAAATCACCAGAAATAAGATTTAAGCGTTCATTTATAAAATCTGCTGTACGTGCAGAAATTTCCTTTTTATTTTCAATGGTTGCTTTATTGTATTCCTCGACAAGGTTGTTGATGATATCTTTCGCTTTTTCTTTGACAGGATCATTTAGTGAAAGCTTAACTGCTGAAGAGTTTTTAAGAGGTAAAATCAATAGCTTATTCCTGTATGCCTCTGTAACCAGATTAACAGGAGTAATCTGAATTTTGATAATTTTTCCAATACTCGACTCTATATCATCAACACTTGGAGTAATCACTATATCCCCAATACTTTTATCATTAACCGTATTACCAAAAGCATGACCACTTAACCGTTTACCTTTTTCATCAAGAAATGAAAACGATGTATTAGAGTCAATTCTTACATGAAATACTCTTGATTTTGTATGCACTATAGAGTCATGTGATAAAAAATTGATCTCAATTAAAGATTTCGGATAGTTTTCTATTTCCAAAATTCTACCTTCCGAAAAATACCGAACATTAAGTTTTAAATTATTTACAACGTTTGTAATTAATGTTCTGGATTTAATTATCTGAACTTCATTAGATATCGTACTTTGAGTATTATTTACAAGTCCTAAATCTTTAAATGCTGCAAGCTCGGATTCACTAATGTTATCATCCTGAGATATCATTATAGTTGATGAAACATTATATTGAGGTATGGTATATCTTATTTTAAGATAAGCTAAGGCAACAAAGACTGCCACACTGATTGCAAACCAGTACCACTTTTTAAGATATTTTATGATTTGATCTCTTAAATTAAAACCAAACCCAGATGTTGCATTAAATGCATCGTTTATCTCTGGAGTATTATTATTGTTGGTAACCATAAAAATTATCTAATGATCAGTCCTATTGTAGTTATTGCAACACCAACTAAACTCAAAATAATGGCCAATGTATTGTTATTGGTTTTTGATGTTCGTATTTGCGACTTATTGGGTTCTACATAAAGAACATCATTTTGAGCTAAATAATACACAGGAGACTCAAAAATAGTTTTAGAAGTAAGATCGACTCTATGATATGTATTAACCCCCTCGTTTTCTCTGATTACCATAACATTACCCCTCTTACCTTTGATGGTCATATCGCCTGCCATCCCTAAGGCTTCTATAATGGTTATTCGTTCATTTGGTATTGTATATGCTCCCGGGCTGCTTACTTCTCCTAAAACAGTAATTTTGAAATTTTGAAGTCTAACACTAATAATAGGATCATTAATATATACTTTCAGTTTTTCTTTAATCATTTCTTTAGCCTCAATACGAGTAAGTCCAGCTATCTTTAATTTACCTAAAACAGGAAAATCAATATTACCTTCTTCATCTATGAGATACGTAGGTTCACTAGAACCTCCTCCAGATCCTGAACCACCACCGTTTCCGTCGTTACCAGAAATTGATGATCCTCCGCCCATAAGGTTAAAAGGTCTGACGGCATCCATATCTGATGCAGAAACCAAAATACTAACAATATCGTCTACTTTGAAAACAGGTGTAAAAGAATTTGTTGACGTAATTTGCTCTAGGTTTTTTGAATCCTGAAAATACACAACATCCCCAGGAACCTTACAGGAAATAACTGAAATTAGCAATAGAAGTAAAAACAAAAATCTATATCGCATATCATTGATAGTTTAAAGGTAAATTTAGGAATACTGCACAAAAATATAACTTTATTTAGTTTAGCAATAGGATTTTGCCTTATCTGTTTTTATTTACCCTTTTTTATGCACTAAGCATAAAAGAGTAAACAGTGAATATGCATATACATATCACTGATTACGGATAGCGATAAATACTCTAAAAATCCCTTACTTCAACAAACTAAATTATGTTTCTTAACTGTTATCTTTTATAAAAAGGTTTAAGCAAGAATTTCTTGTTTAGCCTGAACAATATCCTTATTAATTTTATCTATACTTTCGAAAGTAGAATTATTAGAAATGTATTCCGGTACAATTTCTTTTAATTTTCCAACAATCTGATGATCCTGATTAAGTAAATTCATAATACATAAATCATCTATTTTATCTTTTACATGGGCACAATCGTTATCATCAAATCTACTGATCATAATTTTTTTGTGATATGTAGGTAACGTATTTTCTGTATCCGCCAACAATTCTTCGTATAACTTTTCTCCCGGTCTTAAGCCTGTAATTTTAATATCTATATCTTCTGGATATCTAAGATCAGATAATCGTATCATTTTCTTTGCCAGGTCGAATATTTTAACAGATTCACCCATATCAAAAATGAAAATTTCTCCTCCATTACCCATGGTACCAGCTTCAATTACTAATTGAGATGCCTCGGGTATTGTCATAAAAAAACGTGTAACATCTTTGTGAGTTACCGTTAATGGTCCTCCTTTTGCTATTTGTTTTTTGAAAAGTGGTATCACAGATCCATTAGAACCTAAAACATTACCAAATCTTGTGGTGATAAATTTAGTCTTACTGGTTTTATGAAGACATTTAATATACATTTCAGCAACTCTTTTTGTTGCTCCCATTACATTGGTTGGGTTAACTGCTTTATCAGTAGACACAAATACGAATTTATCAACACCAAATTGTGTAGATAAATCAGCTAGTTTTCGTGTCCCCAGAACATTTATCTTTATGGCTTCGCAAGGATTAGATTCCATTAATGGCACATGCTTGTATGCTGCAGCATGAAAAACCATATTTGGTCTATACTTTTCAAATATCGTTTCTACACGTTGATGATCGCGAATATCTGCTACAATTGGAGTAAAATTGGTGATCCCTTTACTCAAAAGTTCTTGCTGCAAATCGTATAATGGCGATTCTGCCTGATCCACTAAAATTAAATTCTTATACTTATAATAAGATGCTTGCCTAACGATTTCACTTCCGATAGAGCCTGCTGCTCCCGTAATCATTATTACTTTATCTTCAAGCTCATTTTTGATATTTTGATTATCCATATTAATAGGAGCACGATCCAGTAAATCCTCAATCTCAATTTCTTTAATTTGAGAGACCTTTAATTTTCCGTCTATCCAATCATTTACAGCTGGTATTATCTTTACTTTTACAGGTAGCTTTAATAAATCATCTGAGATTTCAGACAGTCTCTTTTTGCTTATATGTGGTATAGATACCACAATTTCTTTTATATTATTCTTCGCTAGAAAATTATTATTTATTGCCTTTGACGAGTATACTTTAATACCATTTATAGTTTTTCCTATTTTTTGAGAATTATCATCAATAAAACCGACAACCGACAAAGAGGATCTATTAGAATCGTTTGTAATTGCAGCAAGAGTAATTAGTCCAGAATCACCTGCTCCATATATTAATATTCTTGAAGATTCGCCAATTTTTGATTTCACGTAGTAATAGCAGTATTTAAATATTAAACGACTAGTAGTAAGTGTTATAATATTTAACATATAATGGATACAAATAATGGATACGGGAATATTTAGCAATTCTGGTATTAATGAAAGCCTACTCGAAACCATTAAAAATGCAGTTAGTGCAATCAAAATTGTAACCGCAAGAAATAAGTTATACGCATCTCGCATCCCAGTATGTCTCACAACTCCTTTATAGGAACCGATTAACATAAAACTTAACGCTGCCAAAGCGGCAACTACAGGAATTTGATATATTAAATTAGAGATATCAAAATTAAGTGTAATTCCAAATCTAATTACATAAGCCAAAAAGAAATTAAAAATAGTAATACCAACATCTATTAGTAATACTAACCACTTAGATGCATGCTTATGTGAGTTGTTAATCAGGTAGTTCTTAATCATCTCAATATATTTTTAATAACTGATACAATTCTATATAAATCATCTTCTTCAAGATTTGACCCGCTTGGTAAGCAAAGTCCACGATCAAATAGATCATCAGAGATCCCATTAAGGTAAGCGTCACAATCTATAAATACCGATTGTTGATGCATGGGTTTCCAGAGTGGTCTAGATTCAATATTCTCTTCAGCTAATAACAGCCTTATGCTTTCACGTAGTTTATAAGAGCTCGTTTCAATACAAGTAAGCCACCTATTAGAATAATATCCTGACGGCTCATCTAAAAATTTTATTTCTGAAGAATCTCCTAAATGCTTTTTATAAAAATCAAAATTTCTACGTCTGTAGTTAACATGTTTGTCAAGCACTTGCATTTGACCTCGACCAATACCTGCAGTTATATTACTCATTCTGTAGTTATATCCGATTTCAGAATGTTGATAATGAGGGGCATCATCTCTGGCTTGAGTAGCTAGAAAAATAGATTTTTCTTTATGTTTTTGATGTTTAGATACTAAAGCACCACCTCCAGAGGTAGTAATGATTTTGTTACCATTAAAGGAAAGAATGGCTATATCGCCAAATGTTCCACATTTTACATCATGATATGAGCTCCCTAAAGCTTCTGCACTATCTTCTAAAACCGGAATTCTATATTCGGAAGCGATACGATGAATAGCTTCGACTTGATATGGCATACCATAAAGATGTACCGCAACAATTGCTTTAGGTTTTTTTCCTTTAGCAATTCTGTCTTTAATCGCTATCTCAAGCTGTTCCGGACACATATTCCATGTTTCCTTTTCGCTATCTATAAAAATTGGTTGTGCACCTAGATATACAATAGGATTAGCCGAAGCCGCAAAAGTCATACTCTGACATAACACTTCATCTCCTGCTGCAACACCTAACAACTTTAAACCAAGATGTAAAGATGCTGTACCAGAACTTAATGCAGCTACATGAACGTCGTTATCTAAATAAGTCTCAATATCCTTTTCAAATCCATTGACGTTTGGCCCAAGCGGGGCTACCCAATTTGTATCAAATGCTTCTTTTACGAACGTTTGCTCTGTTCCACCCATATGCGGTGAAGAAAGCCATATTCTTTTTGAATCAATTGCATTCATAATTTTCCCATTAATTAATGAACAATAATTCTTCGTCTGGTTATAAACATAACCAAAAATTCTTTTTCATGACAATCTAAAAACGCTGGAAGAAGGGGGGTAGAAACTTCCTTTTTTGAAATTACTTATTACTTTATTTTCCTTGGCTAAAATAACTCAGTTAAATCAATTTTCTATTTAATTTTTTATTTTTTAGATAGAATACTTAAAAAAACGTTTAATGACTCATATCACTTTGGATAAACACTCAAAATACGCGAGCTCCGTAAGAAAAGTATTATATTAACCCATAGGTGTCACCTCTAATAATTGGCAAAACATAACTAATTATGCTGATTTTGACTCAGGAAATTAAAATTAACATTATTTAACAAAAAAATTCCCCGAAAACATATTCTTATTTACCTATTAAAAAATCATCTGTACAGCTCAATTAACAGTACAATAATACTTCATTTTCATCTAATTATGACTAGGATAACACCTATTTCTAAAGGGGTATTCCCCCCTGTTTTAAAACTACTATTTAACTTTAAATTTGAGCCAAACTCAGTACTTCAACAAAAATTATAGTAATAAATCTTGATTTATTTAATTAAATAGATAAAATTTACAGACCTCAAAAGTCAACGTAATCCCCCTGCAAAAAATAACCCTAACAATAATATAAATTAATTCATTTTATAGATGTTATTTAATTCTTTAGAGTATATCATTTTTTTACCGGTTGTATTTTTTGTGTATTGGCTATTTTTCAATAAACGACTACAGGCGCAAAACTTATTTTTACTTATAGCAAGTTATTTTTTCTATGGTTTTTGGGATTGGAGATTCCTATTTCTTATACTCGCTAGTACTATTGTTGATTTTTTTGTCGGCCAATGCATCTACTCAAGCACTTCAGAAAAAGAAAAAAAAAACTGGTTATGGCTCAGTATTCTTTTTAATATAGGACTGCTTGGTTTTTTTAAATATTACAATTTTTTTATAGACTCCTGGATAGATCTGACATCTATATTTGGATATTCAATACAAAATACTTGGACTTTAAAAATCATATTACCCGTAGGAATATCATTTTACACATTTCAGACCATGTCCTATTCTTTAGACATCTATCATAAAAGAATTACGCCAACTAAAGATTTTATATCCTTTGCAACTTTTGTAAGCTTTTTCCCCCAGCTAGTTGCAGGTCCTATCGAAAGAGCTTCAAATCTCCTTCCACAAATCTTAGATAGAAGAGTATTTAAATATTCTCAAACTGTAGACGGATTAAAGCTTATTTTATGGGGGTTTTTTAAGAAATTAGTAATTGCAGATGCTCTTGCCCCGATTGTAGATGACATATTTATGAATTATCATCAATATTCATCCAGCACTCTTATTACCGGAGTTTTCTTTTTTACCTTTCAGATTTACGGGGACTTTAGTGGGTATTCTGATATTGCTATCGGGACAGCAAAATTATTTGGGATCGAACTAAGTCCTAACTTCAAATTCCCATATTTTTCAAGAAATATTGCAGAGTTTTGGCGTAGATGGCACATCTCATTATCTCGATGGTTTAGAGACTACCTATATATCCCACTTGGTGGTTCTAAAGCAGGCACATGGATTTCTATAAGAAATGTATTTATTATCTTCTTAGTAAGTGGGTTCTGGCATGGAGCCAACTGGACTTTTATCATATGGGGAGGCATACATGCGCTATTGTTTTTACCCCTTCTATTAACCAATAGTAACAGAAAGTATGTGAGTTCTATCGTTGCAGAAAGAACTACACTCCCTTCAATTAAAGAGTTCTTTCAAATTTCTACCACCTTTATCTTAGTTATGTTTTCGTGGATATTTTTTAGAGCTTCCTCATTAACACATGCATTTGGATATTTAAAAACAATTTTTATTAACACGAATAGTGCTCCTTATGATCACCCATCGGGATACAGAATGATCGATTATTTTATTATAATTATTCTATTTGTTATTTATGAATACCGTATAAGAAAAAACGAGAGAGCTCCTTTTAATTTTAAATCCCGATATGTTAGATTTCTAATTTATGCTATACTACTATTGGCAATGCTTTTATTTTATGATGATCAAATAGATCGATCATTTATATACTTTCAGTTTTAAAATTTGAAACGATGAAAAAACTACTTAAAAAATGCATTTTATACAGTTTTCTTCTAATTTTTACATTAGAAATCCTGGTAAGAATATTTTATTTAGGTAAAGATAATCCAACACGATATTTGGATCTGTATGAGGTAGAAAAATGGAAACCTAATCAGCATGGGTTTTCTGTTACCGGAAATCGAAGACAAAATTTTTCTGAGTATAAAATTAATAGCTCAGGATTCAATTCATATAGAGAATTTGATCCAACTAAGGATAAAGTTGAAATTGCTATTGTTGGAGATTCTTTTATCGAAGGCTTTCATCAAGATTATTTTAATTCGATTGGAAAAAAAGTAGAAAACTCACTACCCAAAACAGAAGTTTATGAGTACGGTTATGCAGGGTATGATATGGCAGATCAGTTACACCTCATTTATAAATATAAAGAGCAATTTGATCTAATAGATCATGTTGTCATTTATATAAATTTTTCTGATGATTTAACGCGTGATGCTTACAATGTAGTAAGAGATAGGTTAGCATTAGAATCTCCCATAAATAAAGCATTAAAGAGAAGTAAATTGTTAGTATATAGCAAAAGTATTGGAGTGTTTGCTCCTATAAAGCAAGGTATTGCGAAGAGTATTAACTTTTTAAAAGGCAATATCCCCAGACCTGAAACAAGAAATGACAACACTACTAATATTAATAAAGATAATGTGTATATAGATAACTTTAAACATCTAATCACAACATATGGATATGACAAGGA
Source organism: uncultured Aquimarina sp. (assembly GCA_947497175.1). Taxonomy (GTDB): domain Bacteria; phylum Bacteroidota; class Bacteroidia; order Flavobacteriales; family Flavobacteriaceae; genus Aquimarina. The sequence goes on from CANMFM010000007.1 coordinate 415,936, forward strand.
TCGTTTCGTTTTGCTTCTTGATTCAAGAATAACAAGTCAGGATTTTATTGTATATCTCAGAGAAAATCATTTTGATTTCATCGATTTTTCAGAAGCTTTTGAGAACTCTAAGCAAGAGACCACTTTACTTTATGACCAACATTGGAATAATCATGGCAGAGACATCATTGCATCATTAATTTCGGAATATATTAGAAACAAATAGATCTACTATTTTGCTCTGTACAGCGGAAAAAAATCGGTATTGTCTCCCGAAATCATATACTGCTTTGCCAGTTGATCATATACCTCTTGATTAACAATATATTTCCATACCTTAAAAATCTTAAAATCTTTAGAAAACGAAGATTTAAACTTAAATAAAGAATCTTCAGATGCTCCTAGGCCACCTCCAAGATTAAAATATTTATATTTTTGTGAAGTTGCGTTAATTCGCATTTCGTCGATTAATAAGCGAATTGGCGTAAGATATAAATAATCATTTCGAGTACCGGAAACATGATATTGTACAATATCATTGGTTTTTATCATCATAGCCGCAGAAATAATTTCATTCGTTTCATTATAAGTAACAAGTAACACATCGGTTTGAAAATCATCACTACTCATAAAATGATTAAAATAATCTTCAGTAAAGTAGTAGTTCTTTTTTGCATTAACTCTATCCATATTTTCATAGTAGAGTTTGGTAAATGCTAATATATCTTCTTTAGAATTACTTAATCTAACCGAACATAACTTTCTACTCTTATTGATATATCTTTTTGTAGTTTTAGAAAAAACACTTCTCTGTGTTTCTATATCTTGAGTCAAATCAATATTTACCACCTTACCTAGTGGAGTCAAATCTCCTAATCCACCCAAAATTACTTCTTGATTTTTAATAAAAGGATTAAGTCTGGAAAATACAGAAATCACCTTTTTTTCATAAAAAAACCGATTAAGTTGATGAACAAAATTTGAATTATCAAAGGAAGGATTTATGCTATTGTGTAAAGGACCTACATAACCATATACTGATGTTACATCATAATAATCAGTATCATAAATCTTACGTAATAATAAAGGCAGTGCAATAACAATCCCATTATCTTCATATTTGAGAAGAATTGGCTTTTCATCTATTGCCTTTGAAAGCTGATGATAATCATACGTATGATAAAAATCATAATGATTTACTTTATTTAATACATTCTGCCATTCTAATTTCTCTTCAATTACTTCAATATTCAGGACCGACAAACCCATATTTATTCATTTTGCCTATACAATGGAAAATAACCATTTCTGATATCGTTTACATCAGGCAATTCATTTGCTTTGCTTTTCAGACTAAATTCATTATAAATTTCTGAATTCACGATTTTTCTTCCGGTATAGTATATAATATCTTCATCACTTGGAAAAAATGATTTCTTATATTTATACAATCCATCTCCATCTACTCTACCACCCCCTAACACATAGTATTTATACCCGTTTTGCCTTGCCCATTTCATCATTTCTATTTTTAGAAAATCATTTGGTCGGGTATAAAAATAGTCAGAGAGCGTTCCTCCTAAGTAAGAATATAACGTATTTTCTCCTTTTAATATTAACTCAGTCGAAATAGGTGTCGATTCCTTATACACAATTGCAATAATTCCGTTATTTGGGTTTTCTGAAATAAATTTTGTGAAATAATCTATATAAAAAAAATACTGATCATGCGCGTTGATACGCTGCATAGTCTGGATATAAATATCATAAAAGTCCTTTATCACTTCTAATGATATGGGGGCTTCAAAAATCTCTATTTGCAATTCTTCCTGTACAGCCTTTCTATAATTATTTCTAACTTTAGGTTTAAAATTGTTCCATTGTTGTTCTTCGTCAACAATCACTCCTTTTACATTTTTCAAGCTAGGAATTAACTCTCCGGAATATTTTTGATAATTTTCGTTAAGACTAAATCGAATGAATTCGCTAACAATGTTTTTTTCAAGATACCACTGATCTACTCGTTCCCAAAATTGCTGTATTAATTCTGAACTAATTTCATTTTGATCATACAGGGGCCCGCTATAACCATAAGGTGATATCACATCCTTGTATAGAGTTTCTTCTCCATTGATCAAGATATTCCTTTCATAAAAAGGCATTACAATAGCAGGCACATTTTCTTTTTTTAATACGAAATAACACAATTGATGCATATTCATATCAGAAGTACCTAGCAACTCTGTCTTGTAAAATGGATTAGCGTTGTTCAATGAATTGACAATTTTTTTATACTTCTCTAAATCCTCTTCATTTTCTATCTTGTTTGCTACAAAATCCACACGTGTACACGTAGTACTATTAAAATAATTTTCTCCCATTTCCCTTTTTCTGATAACTCTTGCCGGCACGCCATAGGCAATGCATTTATTACTTATATTATATGTTACTACTGCGCCAGCACCAATAACTGAATGTTCTCCTATTGATAAATTCTGAATTACTGAAGCCCCCATTGATATAGCAGAAAATTCTCCTATTTTTACCGTTCCACCAATTGTAGCACTAGGTGCCAAGCTCGAAAAATTTTCCATGACACTATCATGTCCTAAGTTAGCATTGGTATTAATAATACAAAAATCGCCAACTTTTGCGTCTGCATTTATCTTACTTGAATTTAAGAGTACTGTTCCTTTTCCTATTGAAGCATATTGACTAATAACTGCTGAAGGGTGAATAATAGTGACGAACTCAAAATCTGGAGCTATTTTTTGTATTTTATAATACATCAAGCTTCGCAACCAGTTATCACCAATAGCAATAACACATTTTGTCACACCTTTTTGAAGTAAATCAGGTATAATATCTTCTGTACCCAGAACCTCATATCCTAAAACCTTTTTTCCTTTGGCTTTAAAAGAATCGACAAAACCATAAATCTCATATACGCCATTAAGCTCTATAGTATCTGCTACTACTTTAGCGTGACCAGACGCACCAATAATTAGAATCTTATCCATTCATTTTATTTATAATAAACCATCAAATAAGTAAAATAAAATAATTTCTTCAAACATCAAACTTCGTTTTATTTACAATTTTATTCAAAAACAACTTTTTGTTTGGCAGATTTACCCAGTATAATAAAAACTTTTTTATCTCTTATGTATTGAAAAATTTCAACATCCTTTATATGCTCTGAATGAGAATACAAGAAATCGTAAATTATTCTTTTCAAATACTTAAGAGCTTTAACATTGTAAGAAATTTTAGTAAATTCTTGGTTGGGCAAAATTTCATCAAACTCGGTTACTTTATAATTTTTAGCTTTATTTTTTTTCTTCGTTTTAAAAAAAAACAAAAGCCTGTTTTTCAATACCCCTACATTGTTCTTTCTTAAGATTGCTTTACACCTAAAATAGAGTGTCATTATTGAGGATAAAAAACTAGAAACCAAAGAGCTACTATCATAAAGTATATGATACGAAAAAAAATATTCTCTATCGCTCCACTGTGTTTTATATCCAAATTTGCCTTTAGAAAAATCAAAAAACTTAAGTCTATTATCAATAGCCCATTCAAGAAGTTGATGTATGATAGTAAATCCTGGATAAAACTTAGAATAATCTATATCATACACCAATATTGCCCCTATTGCAACGTGATCAAAATGATAATTAATTGAGCCTGCAACGGGTTGATCTCCATCATTTATCACATATATTGAGGCTTTTTTTTGTAAAATCATGTCATATACAACATCATAATAAAATGCCCATTCGTTGGGATCTAAATTATTATTATGAACATGTATGTCTGAAAATCGTTTTTCTAATAGCTTTTTGAATCTACGGAAAACAAGATCATAAGTCTCTCTTGAGATATCACCATAATAAAATGTATAGGTAATATCAAAGCTAGATTCTAATTTGCGCTTATACTTATTTATCTTGGCTAGACTACTTTTTCCGAATTTGCTTTTCTTGTAAGCCGATATATCATGGTATTGGGATGTATTAACCAAATATCCGGGATATTGCCGGATACTGATTGTTTTTAATGAATCATAATTATGAGCGATATCAACCTCAAAATAATCAGGAACATCGTATAACAAAAATACTTTATTCTTATAGTCACTCGCTGAACCAGAACTGGAGAGTTGATATGATATCCCTTTGGTAAGATTTTCACCAACATTACTGTAAACGGGCAAAAAAGATTTCTTTACAAATGAAACATTCTCTATAAAGTCGAATCTTTTTTCTTGTCCGGATGTATTAAAATGCTTATTCCACTTATCAGTAAATACTGGTAAGCAAAAAGGATTATTATTCATAATCTAGAGTATTTTTTTTCTATATATCTGTGCTTTGGGGGTTACTAATTGTGTTTATATCCTATATTAAAAAATTTATTCATTATCGCCTCCGGTAAATACGGGCATATTAAGATTATCCTGACTGTTTACTCCTTCTTTCAAAACTACCTTTTTTATGGTCATAAAAACGATCTTGACATCTAGAAGAAAAGACAAATTATCAACATACCATGTGTCATATTCAAATTTTTGTTTCCAGCTAATTGCGTTTCTTCCATTTACCTGAGCCCATCCTGTTATACCCGGTTTAACATCATGTCTTCGCCTATGCCAATCTTTATACAAAGGCAAATATTGCTCTAAAAGAGGTCTGGGGCCAATGACACTCATGTCACCTTTGAGCACATTAAACAATTGAGGAATTTCGTCCAAAGAATACTTTCTTACAAAAGCACCTGTTTTAGTAATTCTATCTTCATAAGGCAACAACTCCCCTTCTTTATCTTTTTTATCATTCATTGTTTTTAATTTGATAATTTTAAACAATTTCTCTCCTTTTCCTGGCCTAGACTGAAAGAAGAATGGTTTGCCTTGATTAGCAAATATTAAAATTATAATGACAATTATTAATATCGGGGATAAAAGTATAAGTCCGATCAAAGCTGCAAAAAAATCAAAGCAACGTTTTAAAAACAGTTTATACATAAGAAATTCTGGTCAGGTATTTTTTGTTATGGTTTATTGTGCGATATCTTCAAAACAAATCAAAGATTATTTTTTTCTATTTTCTTAATTGTCTTTTTAATTATTTTTTGTCCCTTTTTTCCAAATTTTGGATACAATGTGTCGAAAGTATCCCCATCGTTTATTCGTATCGGTTCTTGACAAAGAATAATTCCTTCATCCAGTTTGTCATCAATAATATGTGTTGTGATTCCTGTAATTTTAACACCATATTCCAACGCATCCTGAATAGCCGTTTGAGTACCTAAAAAACTGGGGAAAAGCGAAGGATGAATGTTTAATATTCTGTTGGGGAAAGCAGCTAACATGTCATCTTTAATAAGGTACTTATAAGCGAGCATAAAGATATAATCTATATTTCTTTTTTTTAGTTCTTCGATCAGTTTTTTTTGATACGAAATTAAATTAGGAAAATCCTTTTTAATCAATCGTACAGTTTCGATACCAATTTCTTTTGCTTTTTCTGCCGCTCCGCATGGTTCTTGTTCATAAATCAAAACCGAAATATTACTTTTTTTGAATGCCCCTTTTTCGTAAGCTGCTATTGTATCTAGTGCACTTTTCCCCCATCCTGATACTAAAATTGCCCAATTGATTTTTTTATTAGTTGTCATTTATATTTCTGCTTTAAGAATCAGGTTATTAAAGTTAACCATATGCTTTTAATTGAAAATTAAAATACAATATTACCTCAAAATTATGGCTTTTATGTATATATTTACGGCTTTTAAAATTCACCTTTACAAAAAAGGCTTTTAAAAAAACACTCCCCCAGTATTATATTACGTCAAAATATACTTAACAATAACATAATCGATCAGGAAATACACAAATAATGGTAATATTAGGGTTAAACTACTACTTTCATGATTCTACAGCTTGTATAGTTGTCGATGGTAAATTAATAGCTGCAATAGAAGAAGAACGTCTTAATAGAGATAAACATACAAGGGTTTTTCCTCAAATGGCAATAGATCGTTGTCTAAAAATCGCCAATCTGGATTATAATGATATTGATCATATTGCAATTTCTATAAAGCCATCACATAACTTAGGTAAAAAATTAATCCATTGTGCCAAAAATCTAAAGAGTTTTAAACCCTTTATTAATCACGAATTTGTACACGCTTATAATAAACAAAAAGGATTTTGGAATTGGTTTAAATATCATTGGAATAGTAAAAAAGAAGGTCCGCAGGTGCATATGATTCCACATCATTTTAGTCATGCCCCCGGGTCATTTTTTGTTTCACCTTATGAAGAGGCGGCATTATTAGGAATCGATGGATCCGGAGAATGGGCGACCAGCTGGTTAGGTCATGGAAAAGGAAATAAAGTAAAGTGCCTAAACCAAAGCTTTTTCCCTCATTCGTTGGGGTCTTTTTATGAGGCTGTGACACAATTTTGCGGATTCAGAACCAGTTATGACGAAGGAAAAACTATGGGTCTGGCTCCAATGGGTGACCCAAGTGTTTTTAAAGACGAAGTAGAAAAAATTATTACGGTTGATAAAAATGGACAGTTACATTTTGATTTAAGCTATTTTAACTATCAAAACATGAGCTGGAAACGTTGTTCTCCTAAATTTTTTAAGGTTTTTGGAGAGCCTCGTAAACATGGCGAAGATTTCAAAAAACATCATATGGATGTTGCTGCTGCTTTCCAAAGAGTTCTAGAAGATAAAGTTCTTGAAATCTGTGATATTTTACATGATAAAACTAAAGCTGATTATTTAGTGATCTCAGGCGGAGTATCACTGAATAGTGTAATGAACGGACGAATAGTACGAGAAAGCAAGTTTAAAGATGTGTATGTAATGCCTGCAGCCGGAGATAACGGTACTGCACTAGGAGCCGCATATTATCTTTACAATGGTATTCTTAATAAACCAAGAAATTTTGTGCACCTTGATCCATATGTAGGAACGAGTTATACAAACGAAGAGATTGAAAAAGTTTTAAAAGGAGCAAAACTCACGTATGAATATCACGAAGATATCTGCGAAAAAGCTGCAACATTATTAGAACAAGGGAACATCATAGGTTGGTTTCAGGGCACGATGGAAATTGGACCTCGAGCCCTTGGGAGCAGGAGTATTCTGGCAAATCCAGCATTTCCTGACATGAAAGATAAAATAAATGCTGAAGTAAAATTTAGAGAAGCATATAGACCTTTTGCTCCTTCGGCAATTGTAGAAGCCAAGGATGAATTCTTTGATCTCGAAGTCGAAGCTCCTTTTATGTTAAAGGTGTGTAATGTTCTTAAAGACAAACAAAGTATTATTCCGGCTGTTACTCATGTAGATGGAAGTGCCAGATTACAAACTGTGGGTAAAGATCTTCATCCCAGGTATTACAATGTTATTAAAAAATTAGGCGATAAAACAGGTGTGCCTGTAGTTTTAAACACAAGTTTTAATATTCAGGGAGAGCCGGTAGTAGAATCCCCTACAGATGCCGTGCGATGTTTCTTTTCTACTGGTTTAGATGGATTGGTGATCGGTAATTACGTTATCATGAAAAATTAAGATTTATACGCGATCTCGGCAAGGTCGTGCATCATCCAAATTTATCATCACAGATTGAGGGTCGACTACAACATCTTTTGATGTAAGTACACTTTGGATTGTTTTCAAGATAATTTTAAGATCCATTAGTAAAGAAAGTTTTTTTACATACACTACATCTAGGGCGAGTCTCTCATCCCAGTTAAGAAGATTTCTACCCGAAACCTGTGCCAAACCTGTAATACCAGGGCGTATTGAATGCCGCTCCCTCTCATTTTCTTTGTAGTATGGCAAATATCGTATTAATAACGGTCTGGGACCAATAAAACTCATTTCACCCTTAAGTACATTAATCAACTGTGGCAATTCGTCTAATGATGTTTTTCTAACAAGGCTTCCAACGGTAGTTAACCTATCTTTATCAGGTAGCAACTCGCCCTTTTCATCGGTAAGGTCATTCATCGTTTTAAACTTAACAATACTAAAAATCCTTTCGTTCTTACCAGGTCGCTTTTGTACAAAAAATGGCTTTCCTTTGTTTGCAATAACAAGAAAAAGGGTAACAAGAAAAAAAACAGGGAATAACACAAGTAAAAGAATCAATGCCAGACTAAAATCAAGAACTCGTTTAAAAAAAAGTTTGTACATAGCTTTATGGTTTGATTTATTTTGATACTTTTTTGCTGAACTATCCTGTAATGGATCTATATTCATCTAATAAAGAATTCCATACATATCGCCTCTCGTATCTTTCAATAATCATTTTTCTTGTATTTTCTGATAATTTCGAAAACAATCTTTTATCCTCTAAGAAGCTCTTCATGTTTTCATACAAAGCTTTATGGTCTTTTACAGGTATTATAACACCATTAACCCTATGTGCTACAATTTCGTTACAACCGTTAATATCAGTTACTATACTTGGCAAACCCATTGAACCCGCCTGCATAACTACATTAGGAAACCCTTCTCTGTAGCTAGGAAAAGTTAGTGCATCAGAAATAGCAAAGAAAGGTCTAACATCATCTTGCCAACCTGCCGATATAATATTAGGATTCGTGTTGATCTCTGCTTCGGTTTCTGGTAGAACCGGATCTAAATCTTTTTCATAGGGCCCGACCAGCAATAATTTTACATGATCATACTCTTTGTTGATTAACTTAAAACTTTTGATTAACTCATTAACTCCTTTATCAGTAACTAGCCTTCCTACAAATGTAAAGACAAAATCTGACGCTGCGATACCATATTGCTTTCTAAACGCTAAATTAGCCTGAGAAGAATATAGTGCCGGATCAAAATACGACGTATCAATACCATTAGAACTTCCTTTGGCAATTACCTTAAGCTTATCTTCAACGGTATATTTATTTTTCACAATGATATCTTTAAGCACAAAAGAATTAGGATAAATCATTGTCGCACAAGAATAGGTTATTTTTTCTACTATATCCAAAATTACTCTCTTAATACCTGTAGCTTCAAGAAGCGGCAACCCGGCTATGGTATGTAATCTATGTGGTATACCTGCCAATCTAGCGGCTATCATCGATAATGTTCCAGCCTTTGGTGTATGGCTATGTACAATGTCAGGTTTTTCTTTTCTAAAAATTTTGTACAATTGGTACAATGCTTTAAGATCCTGAAATGGCGTTATTTTACGTGTCATTTCAACAGGAATAACTTTCACCTCTTCTTTTTCCGAAACGTATTCTAACAGGTCTCCTCCACGGCTTGAAACTCCAATAATTTCATAATATTGAGCCATAAACTTAAGTTGTCCCTGCAATAATCCACCCAGTGATATGGGTACAGTTGTAACCCTAATGATCTTTTTCATGTACTTAGAATTGTAAAATTTGCTCTCAAATTTTAAACGGGTACAAATATAGGTATATGCATACGTTTGAAAACTTTAAATTTAAGTTTCTTTTGGCGTTTAGGTTTTTATTCCAAACCGTGAACGAAAAAATTATTATTTTTATTGAAAATTTTTAAAAATGACTGTTTTGACAAGTATAAAACACTGGTATTGTTTTCGTTAACTCATTTTTAACGTATTTTTAACATCTTCAACGTATTTTTTGTACAATTTATCGACTAACCCTACGTTAAATGATGCATAAATAACCCAAAAAATAATTCCCCCAAATGAAAAATTTAGTTTTTCCCTTACTGTTAATTGTATCAGTTTTTATTTTCTCCTGCAGCAGTGAAAGCGTTGGAGATTTGGTTCCACAACAAGTTACCGATCCTAACATAATTGATCCTGACATTCCTGAAAATGTCATTACAACTCCTTGTGGATTCGATTTAGCTGGTGTTAGTGCCAACGAAACTGTTGTTATGGACTGTCTTTTAGATCTTAATGGCGAAACGGTGACCTTACCAGCCAATGTTACTTTTGATTTTGCTGGTGGTGATATCATCAATGGTAAATTAATATTTGCTGGTGGTAAAATCGATGGAAGATTATTAAGCTCAAAACTTGCTATTGAAGGAGATGTAGAACTTAAAGATCCGACATTTAAATTTTATGCAGTACGATGGGATCTTGTTGAAGGACGAACTAATGAAGATCAAGCTCAAAAAAATGTAGCGATTCTGGAAGATACCTTTGAGTTTATTAAAACACTAAAAGGAAATACGGTTGAAATAAACAAATTAGATGCCTTTTTTGATGTGAGTAGAGTAACAAGTACGACTAGTAATCAAAACTTTTACCCAAGTGTTGAGGCTATAAACGTACCCTCGGATTTTAATCTGGTAATGACAGAGAACACCTATCTTAGAGTAATCCCTACAAATAGAGGATCTGGAGTGTTATTGGCAGCCAGAGATGTTGAAAACGTTACGATAACCGGAGGTAATTTAATAGGAGATCGTGATCAACACATCTATTCTAGACCAGATGCAGAAGAAGGACAATTTTTATTGATGCTTCATGGTGCTCGTAATACCGTAATAGATGGGATCACAATGAAAATGGGATCTGCGGGATCTATGAACATTAACTCTATTGGATTTACATATGAGCCGGATTATATTGCTTCTCGAGATATCGTGATCAAAAACTGTCTTGTAGAAGAAAGTAGAAGAATGAGTTTATCAATCACCGATGGATATGACATTCTTATAGAAAACAATACGTTTGTAAATACAGGTCGTCACAGAGAATTATCAGACGGTTCTACCGTAGGATATGCCATTAATATTGAAGCATTAAGAGGTAGAGATACTGAAACTGGTGATTATATTTTATGGGAACTAGCACAGGATATAACGATCAGAAATAATACAGAGCGTGGTAGTAGAATTGGTGGTATAACGGTTTCTATTGGAGAAAGAGTAACTATCGAAAATAACAATATGGAGAGTAAAATAGTATACTCTACAACAAACAATACTAAAATTATCAACAATACCTTTACGGCTTCAGAGCAATCTGCTGGATCGCCTGCTGTTATTGCCGGAGGAGAAGGCCCAACAGTATTTAATAATGAAGTATCTGGTAATACATTCTCTGGATATGGTGTAGCTATTGCAGCTTTTTATGATGACGTAAAAATTAACAACAACATCATCAATGACTGTATCAGTGGTATACAGATCAAAAATGCTACAAATATGACCATCAACGGCAATAAGATCACAAGTAGTAAAACATCAAGTAAAGGAGTTTCTGCTCAGCTTACTACAGCTGATAATGTTACTATCATGGACAACGATATCTCGGTACAAGGGAATCACTTATATTTTGTAGAGCTTAACCAAGGTGCAGGAGAAGAGAATTTTAATGTAATGGTAGACAATAATTTATTCCGTACTCCGGTAAGTTCTGTGTTCTCTAAAACGAACGGTGTTACGTACCAGAATAACGATTCTCAGGGAGGTTTACAACTAATCAATGCTTCAAAGATAGCTTTAGCTACAAATGATATTATATCACCTAGCCATGGTGTACGTTTAAGCGAGGTAAATTCTGAAATATCAATTACCGGAAACAGCATATCTGTACCTTCAGGATCATTTGAATGTATTAAAAACGATTCTACAAACGCAAATGCAATAGGTACCGACACAGGAAACACTTGTGGATCTAGATAATGATCCAATCATAAGATACCTATGTAAGTTTAAAAGAGGGATGCACCGCGTGTATCCCTCTTTTTATAGTATTCTTTCGGCATATTGATAGTAGAAATCAAGTCAGATTTCTTCTAACAATTCTATAGGGGGGAATTTACCCCAATTTTTGATTCTACTTATTTTTGTACATAAATAAAATGTATATTTGGCACTTATTTAAAAGCCCCCACCTCATTTTTACATTAAATTTTTAACACTTAAAAATGTTATTTAATTCACTAGAATTTTTAATATTCTTACCGGTAGTTTTTATTTTATACTGGTTTGTAGTTCATAAAAAACTAAGATCTCAAAACTTTCTTATATTGGTGGCTAGCTATGTTTTTTATGGTTGGTGGGATTGGCGTTTTCTATCTCTTATTATTTTTAGCTCGACAGTAGATTTTTTGATAGGTGTATCCTTATCCCAAACAGAAAAAATCAGAGCTAGAAAATTACTCTTAACCAGCAGTATTCTGGTAAATATTGGCTTTTTGGGCTTCTTTAAGTACTATAATTTTTTCTTAGAAAGCTTTACAGATGCTTTTACTTTTTTTGGTCACAGCATATCAGCAGAACGACTACATATAATCCTGCCCGTTGGGATAAGCTTTTATACGTTTCAGACCTTAAGTTATACTATTGATGTTTATAAAAAGAAATTAGAGCCTACTAAAGATGTGATCGCTTTCTTTGCCTTTGTTAGCTTTTTTCCACAGTTAGTTGCTGGTCCTATTGAGAGAGCCACCAACCTTTTACCCCAATTTTATATCAAAAGAAAATTTGAATACCATAAAGCAGTAGATGGTCTTCGTCAAATATTATGGGGGTTATTCAAAAAAATTGTAATTGCTGATAATGCTGCAAAATTTGCGAATATCATATTTGATAGCTCTGCAGAGTATTCTGGAAGCACATTGGTATTGGGAGCAGTATTTTTTGCTTTTCAGATTTACGGAGATTTTTCCGGTTATTCGGATATTGCGATAGGTACTTCAAGATTGTTTGGATTCAATTTGATGCGAAATTTTGCTTTTCCTTATTTCTCTAGGGATATTGCAGAGTTTTGGCGTAGATGGCACATTTCGTTATCAACATGGTTCAGAGATTATTTGTACATTCCTTTAGGAGGCAGTCGTGGTGGTACCTGGATGAAAATCAGAAACACTTTTATAATATTTATTGTAAGTGGTTTTTGGCATGGTGCCAACTGGACTTTTATTGTTTGGGGGTTTTTAAATGCGTTATACTTCTTACCGCTTATGCTACTCAATAAAAATCGTGTAAATACAGATATTGTTGCGCAACATAGGGTTTTTGCAAATGCAAAAGAGATCTTACAGATATTGGTTACATTTTCGCTAACCACAATAGCTTGGGTGTTTTTTAGAGCTGAAAATATAACCCATGCATTGGTCTATTTATCTGAAATTTTTTCAGCTTCTTTATTCCGGAAGCCAGAATTTTTTCCGGTACAAGTTATCTTTTTTATAATCGTTTTTGTCATGATAGAATGGTTACAACGAGATAAAGAACACGCTTTAGAATTTGAACATACAAAAATGCCACGATATGTTAGGTTTGCTTTTTATTATCTGCTAATTGCCGTCATATTTTTATTTGGAGGACAACAACAAGAGTTTATTTACTTTCAATTTTAAGTAATAATGAAACGATTTTTAAAAACACTACTGATTTTTATCATTCCGTTAGCCATGGTAACCCTGGTATTCGAGATCTACCTGAGAACAATGAATACCGAATACAAACAAAAAATTACAGGTTTGGTGGCTAATTATGACGATATAGAGGTATTAGCTCTGGGTAATTCTCATGCCTACAACGGTGTTGATCCCAGACAATTTGATTTAGAAACGTATAATATGGCTGCAGGTAATCAATCCTTATATTTTGATAAGCGAATTACATTAAAACATATAGATAGTTTAAAAAACCTGAGATATGTATTGATTAGCTTTGATCAGCATTCTTTATATTTTTCGAGTCAGGGAATTCGCGATACCTGGCTATATTATGATTATGATATAAAATATAAAGATAAAACCGAGTTTTGGAATGATGTCTCCCATTTTTGGTTAGGATATACACCAAGAATTACTGTTTCTATTGTAAAAGATAAAATACTTGAGCGGTTTAATGATGCTCCAAGCCATAGTGAAGAAGTTATTAAAGGGTTTATGCCACATTATGGAAGCGTTGCAAGTTCTTTTACGCCTGCCGGTATTAAAAAGAAAGCAAATTATTTTAATAGAGAAGTAAAAAACTCTGATGAGAGAGAAGAAAATCTGGCAGATTTAGATGATTTTATTACACAACTCAAAAAAAAGGACATCACTCCTATTTTATTTACGTTGCCCATGCATACCGATATTTATCCTCACTTAATTGAAGAATATGTAGCTCAAAACAAGAAAGATGCTCAATACCTGATTACACAACACAATATTATATACTGGGATTTTTCTGATGCCGGAACGGATACCTCTCTTTTTTACAATAACGATCATCTCAATCAAAAAGGGGCAGCATTTTTTTCTAAAAAAATGAATACACAGTTAAAAAAGGTATTGCATTAATCCCAAAGAAGTAATTCATACTTCATATGAATTAGAAAATTTACATTGAGCAGAGTAGTTTTGGATAGAAAATTGTATCGATTATATGTGAATTTTGGTTTTTGAAAGCTTCTCGATACCTTTTTTCTTCAAAAAATTACTGGAAGAGACACGGTTTTTAATACCCCCTCTTGATGTATTATTCTCATTAAACTCCTTTTAAAGAGTTTTTAACGATTCTAAATTTACCACTCTTTTCTACAGGAATTTCATCGACATATTTCAATTCTATTGTCATTTTATTACCTACTCTATCCCTTAAGTTTTTAAGAAAAATTTCTTCGTATTTAGTTGTATATTGTTTCTCATCTTTCTCGATCAAAACAACAATTTTATCCATAGTGTTTTGTTGAATCTGAAACTTTACAATTCCTTTTACTCCTTTTAGGCTATTAGAAATATTTCCTAAGTTAATTTTTCCTATCTCTTCAGAATAGATGTAATCTGAGATACGCCCTAAAATTTCTTTAACTAAAGGGTTATGGTTACCACACGTACAGGTTTCATCGCTTAACTCTATTTGGTCTCCTATATCATAGCGTATTAGGGGGGTGCCATGAGTATTAAATGAAGTAATGACTAATCTTCCTTTTTGTGAAGGATTAAAATGATCATCAAAAACTTCAAAAATGCCGCTTTGCAGTTCTAAATGTAATTTTTTGTTTTTACATTCCAGTATAAATGGGGCTCCTTCTGAGGATGCATACTGATTGTATAGGTTCGTTTTAAAATAGCCTTCTAGCACCTCACG
The DNA here is from genome assembly GCA_947497175.1 of uncultured Aquimarina sp. Taxonomy (GTDB): domain Bacteria; phylum Bacteroidota; class Bacteroidia; order Flavobacteriales; family Flavobacteriaceae; genus Aquimarina. Next base: position 431,001 of record CANMFM010000007.1, read on the forward strand.
AATATCATTTGTAATGGTTTCTGCAGTCGGAAATATTGCCTTAATCGTATGTGCAGGAAAATCAATATTATGAGCCATACCATACTTGGCAATTTCATACATTGTTGACGGAAAGCCGACCATATATTCTGGAGCATACGTTATCAAATCCTGAACATAATACCCAAGGTATTTGTTATGAATATGAAAGGTTGAATAATACTTTACCTTATAAAAATAATCTGTTTTCCAAAACCTGTTTTTTTTAAGATCACGGTGGCTTAGAAGATTTTTTCCACTGAACCAGGCTGTTTTTTTTCCTAATTTGTATCCAAAGCTATTTCTGAAATTATCTAATATTGCAAATCGCTCTTCAATATCATCAAAAGTAAAGACTACCTCAAGAGATTTTCCAGTAGTGCCTCCGGTTTTAGAAATTCCTCCTTCGCTTTTTTTGATCGTGTATACGTCTTCAATATTTTTTCTTAATGTTTCTTTATCAACAATAGGCAGTTTTGTAATATTAGTAAGATTTTCTGGTGATTCTATTCCAGAAAATGCAGTTTTATAATACAGTGATTTATTGTTTACATAGGTGATAAAGCTCTTATATTTTTCTTCCTGAATATGTTTTAGTTGGCTTAGAGATAAGGTGTTGTTCTTTTTATATTGTGCTAAGTAGAGCTTATATTTTTTAGAATATCTTTTCTTATAGGCCAGGATGTTATAGAGAGAAACAATACAGTTTTGAATAAAATGCGGGGATTTTGAATAGATTTGTTCTTTAATATTTCCCATGTTTAATTAGACGTTAGAGATACATAAAAATCTTCAAAAGCTTTGACTCCTGACTTAATATCATATCCATGTTTTTTAATCTGATCAAAGGTATTTGTTCTTTTATAGGATTGATTTTTCAAAATTTTATCAGCCCATACTGAAGGATCATCTTTTATCGATAAAAAAGAAATATTATCTGTGATATGTACTTCATTGGTTATCGTATCTGAAGCAAAAATTTTAAGTCCCGCGGCCTGTGCTTCAATTAATGTTACCGGAAGCCCTTCATATAAAGAAGGAAAAACAAAAATATCTAACATTTGGCAAAGATTGGCTATATCACTTCGTAAACCCAAAAAGTGTATCTTATCGTCAATAGAGCGTTGCTTAGCTTCACTCTCAATAGTTTTACGCAATGGTCCATCCCCTATAAGTACCAAACGACAATCTGCCTTTTTCTGATGTATTTTTTGAAAAATCTTAAGTAGGTAGGTGTGGTTTTTAGGCTCTGTAAAATTTCCGATATGGCCGATAATTAATTGATTTTCTAATCCATTTTCTTTCTTATATTTTTTAGATATTTCAGGATTGTATACAAACTTCTCGGCGTCTATCGCATTATTCATTATTCTAAAGGGTTGCTCGGTACCAAAAAGCCAATTTCCTGCCTTTTCACCACAAGAAAAATAATGGGTTGTATGATCGTGAATACGTTTTTTAAGCCTAAATTTAACTGATTTCTTTAGTGCCTCTTTTGCGCTTTTGGGATGTATTATATCGTTAAATTTTATTTTCTCTGTAGCTGTATGTGCATGAGCAATTCTGTACGGAATTTTAAATTCTTCAGCAATTTTGAATACAAAACTCGTAAACGTGTTTAGGTGCGAATGAATAACCGTATACTCCTTATGTTCTTTAAAAAAAGTTCTTAATTCTTGATAATAATTTCCAGGAAAAAATGGATTAATAGGAGATAATCGATAGATCGATCCCCCCAGGCTTTTAATTTCTTTGTCAAAAGCGCCTTCTTCCTGGCGATGTACCAGAAAATCAAATTGAACTTTTTCTCTATCCATATTACGATAGTAGTTCATGATCATGGATTCTGCTCCTCCACGCCCCATAATTGTAAAAACTTGTAAAATTCTGATCATGTACTACACTTGATTTTTTGTTTTTAATCGTATATATAAATTCAATACTACACCAAATGGGATTGCTATAATAGTGATCAATTTCTTTGGCGATTCCTGAATAAATTTCCAATTCTTGATAAAGATGGAACTCGATACATAATGAATCGCGTTCTTAAATTTATCTTTAAATGTTTTTGCCAAACGCATTCTATTCTTTCTGGAGAATGCGAATCCGTTTGGATGTCTTCTATATTGCTTTAGCATATTCATACTAGAACCATCTGGCATATACTCTACAATGCATAAAACTTCATTTAAGGTCAAAAGCTCAAAATCCTGATCAATAAGTTGATATAGATACCCAAGAGGTACAAATCTTTCACCTTCAAAAAGTGGATACTTCGGGTATTTTTTTACTATTTCTGTTCTATATACTATCTTCTTGTCTCCCTGAGCATGATGAATGTTGTATAAATCATACAGTGTTGTTTGCCGTAAGGTATCAGGAATCCTGGTCCCTATAATTTTTCCATTCACATCGGCATCGAGTCCAACCAGTCCCGCAAATTGATCAGATCCATTGGTATTCCAGAAAGAAATAATTTTTTCTACGGCGTCATCGGGCATATAATCATCAGAATCGATACAAACATTTAATTCGGTTTCGATCAAATCATAGGCAGTATTATGTGCGCCATGCATTCCCTGATTTTTTTGATAATGATACTGTATCTTAATTTTATCTTCTTCGATCCATCTTTCTACCACTTTTTTTGTTTCATCAGAAGAGCCATCATCAATAATCAACCATATAAAATCGTTATTTGTTTGTCGTACAAGGCTATCATAACAATTTCCTAAACAATATGCGCGATTATAACTTGGTGTAAAAACAGTTAAGGTTTTCATGTTATATAATTTTGTTAACTATAATATATCAAATACATAAAGTAGGTAAATCCAAAATACCCCAGTACTACCCTACCAATAGCTACGTGTTGATTTTTAAAAAATTGCTGTTTTAGATAGGGATAGATAATTACAAGAGCCATCATAAACCAGGATAGATAGGCAAACCGATTAGAAAAATTAGCACGAATCACCAGTATCCAAAAAGCATTACAGATTACGTACACATTAAAAAGCTGATGATAAAGTACATCTTCATACTTTCGTTTAAAAATAAAATACCATCCTGCATACACCGCTCCTGCGCTATAGATTAAAAAATCCCATCTAAATCCTGTTTTACCATATGATTCGCCACTTGTGTTTTCTGTTAAATATCCCCCCAGTCGTTCTTCTGCAAATCCCAGGCTACCAAATAATGATTCCCAAAAACCACCTAACGCCAAAGACAAAGGAATTGCAATAAACCACGCTATAATGTAGGTCTTAGGTTTATTATAAAAATACGTTAATGTATATGCCAAAGCAGGTAGCATTACGGTTTGATGCACAAGCGTAGCTAAAACCATAAAGGCTATCATTATCGGTAATTTCTTATGATATGACAATCCGAGTAAAAAAATGGAAGTCGCCATACCATTTCGCATTCCATTAACCCCATAGGTCCAGAACGAAAACGAAATAACAAGTAATAAGAAACTATAGTACCAATACTCTTTAAAAAAAGAGATAGAGACTCGATACATTGGATATATATAAATCAATGCACAAGAAGCAAAGAAAAATTTTGCACTCATTACTGAAGAACAAAATTTCATAAAAAGATTAAACGCTATATCCTTATCGGTATTGGCAGGTGCGCCATTAGCATAATTTTTATATTGTATATCATAGTTCCCCATATCACCAAATAAATAGCTAATCGGCCTGAATCCCATATATACTATAATAAAAAACAGGAGAACATACCCCATCCCATTTATGAATGTAATATTCTTCTGATCATGTAATGATAACATGTAAGTATGCAATAAAGTAAACGTAACTATACCCAGGCATATATTAATATATACATCAAAATATTTTATTACAGGTATGAAATCAAACACTTTAAAAGCTTTACTTAGTTATATTGACTGCTAATTTAGTACACTTATTGTTTTTTCTCTTTTATCGCTTCTAACATTTCTCCAACATTTTTCCACTCCAGGATTTGAGCACTGGTAAATTTAATGCCAAAATGCTTCTCTATCTCTACTACTAAATAAATGTGATTGATAGAATCCCACTCGTCTATATCATTTGCAGTAGTTTCGTTTGTGAGAACAATGTCATCATTCTCTAGCACTTCACGAAAAAGAGATGTCAATTCGTTATGAACGTCATTCATGATATATAATGTTTAAAAGGTTTAAAATTTGAAATATTAAGTTGATATATGTGATCTGTTTTGGTAGTCCCGAAGGATAGTTTCTCGAGCAGATCTGCCACTAATTTATTTTTTGGCGTTTCTAAATACTCCCCTACAATAATTTCTGCATCCATACCAGCAGCATCTGAAGCAATAGTGTTTATGGCATAATATTCTACGCCTCGTTTTAGAACTCTACAACTCATGATCCAAGTGTCAACAAAAATTGAATTATCAGCTTTTTTTTCTAGAATAATCACCGAAATTAAACCATAATCGCCAAACTTATCCTTTAATTTTACCGCATATGTTAGGTGAGCTTCTGAAGTCATAAATTCTTTAATATCGTTCTCGGTATATCGCTGTGTTCTGAGATTGAATTGATTAGATCGCTGAGTAAGCTGAGCTATTCTGGGAACATCTTTTTCTTTAAAGCTTTCGATTACTCCTTCCATCTTTAAAGATTTTAGATAATCATCCATATTAGTTACAGAAGATATTAATTTTTTACGTTCTGCCTCTTGTTGATATTGTGCTGTTCTATCTTTATCGTTATCAGAGTATGACGCTGTATCAAACAAATTTAAGCTGGTCAAATATGGCAGGTATAGAGCGGGATCTTCTGGTAATTCGGGTACAGTAACTTCGGGAAGGCTTTGTCTTACAATATCACGCTCAGCAGGGTTATCATCAATAAATACCATAGCATCAAAACCTATATTTAGAACCTCCTGAATATACCGTATATTATCTGCTTTATTTTTCCAATTGGCAACAAACACTGAAATATCTTTTAGTCGAAGTACCATTTCGCTATGCTTTTCAAAAGGCTCTTTGGCCACTTCTTCAGTATTTTTAGAGCAGATGGCCAAAATTATTCCTCGTTCTTTAAGTTCTTTGGCCCATTTTTGAAGTTTAGAAAAAGCTTTGCCAATCCCCAATGCCCCTATCTGGATATTTTCTATACCATCATCACCAATAATACCTCCCCAGGTTGTATTATCAAGGTCCAAAATCAAGCATTTCTTAAAACTGCCTTTTAGCGCTTTGATAAACTGAGTAATGTGATATGTCAATACTGCAAAAGTATCAATAGAATAATGCAAATCTGAATTAATAAATGCCGGCCAATCTCTATAATCAGAAATGCCTTGAAGATATTTATTAATATCAAATACATAGAAATCCTGTTCAACTTCAGAAAGGTTCAAAATATCAGTATTGATCTTCCATACTTGTTTATAAAAACTATGTGGTATTTTAGAAAATAAATTTCCGTACACATGATCATCGAGCAACTCATATGTAAAATAAATAATCTTAGCTTGAGAATTATTGGCCCTGATAAGCGAAATTCTATTTCTAACAGCATCACTAACTTCAGTATAGAACTGCGCTCTATGTTGGTTATCATCTACGGCATAAAATTTATCCTTGAGTTTTAATGCAGATTCGAAAATCACAACGACCTCGGGGTCAAAATCATACAGACCAGATGCCGCATCAATGATTGTAATATCTATTTGATCATAATCAGATTCATAAATCTGAGCATCGAACCCCGCCACAGTTAACTGATTTTTTAATGCTTTAGAAAAAAAAGTGGTGGTATGATTACCCAAAACAGCGACCCTAATTTCTTTTGTATTTGAATCTATTTTTTTAGCCTCTTTCTGCAGTGTTCTAAAACTTAAAATTGGTTCCATATTTCCTTTTCTTACTACTTATACTTTTAATGTCGACTTAATCGAATCGCTAACAATTTTACTAAAATATTTACTTCCCTCTTTATCAAGATGATGACCGTCGTACGTTTTGAACCTCAATTTCGATGTTCCATTATTAAAATTAAAATAATGGACATTGTGCTTAGTGCACAGATTCCTTATATACACATCAAAATCGGTAAAAAACGTGTTTTCTATCTCTAAAAAGTCATCATCAATTGGAGTTCTTACAATAAATACTTGTCCATGATCTTTAAGCGATTCTAGTAACTCTTCTAAACTTTTTAAACGTTTTTTAGATATCTGATAATCCTCTACAAATCGTAAAAGCATCTCTTTTTGAGTCTTTTTCCAATTAAAAAAAGTTGCGCTATCTTCTGGAAAGTACCGTTGTTCTAACCAACCATCTTTATGCATCTTTGAATTCTGTCTAAATATCCCTTTAAAATGAAAGTAACTGAGGTTTTTCAGAAAATATTCATAATTGGGGTTCATAGACACGTTCACCATATTATGAGGCGGTTGATCGGCTTCTCTAAAAATTTCTTCTCCACCCTCCTTTGGCATTTCGTTAGCAAGCATCCAGGGTGTAATAGAGATAATAAATAACCCGTTTTTGGTATCTGGATCTAACTTCTTAAATATACTCCTATTATAATACGTACCTATCGGTGCTTGTGATACTGTAAAGCTGTAATTGAAAAAAGGCAATTCTAACCCGAGATTCTGTAGTTCTTTATCGAGTATTTTAGGCTGTAGTCCTTGCATACTTCGTGATCCTCCTATAATCATGGATTTGGCCTTTGGAGTGGTGAATTTTTCGTAAAAAAAATCTACATATCCCCCAAAACAGATAAGAATCGTACTGGTGATTATAAAAAAAGTTGAAAAATAAATTGCTGTTTTTAAAAGAAACTTTTTCATACCGCTCTAAAATTGAAAATAAATAAACGGTGCTGGTGACGCCCCAAATAAAAGGATTAAAACAAATAGAAACGTGTATATACAACCTCTGGCTATTGGAACATTGATTTTGGAGATCGATAATCCATGTTCTTCATTACGTTGGATCCACTCGCATAAAATTAGTAAAGGGATCAGCCCTAAAAGAACTATATTAGGAAGTGCAATATCGAACAAATTACTGGTAAACAATCCTTTGAAAATTCTTGTTATATAGTCAATAGCATGCGATAAGCTTTGAGCTCTAAAAAAGATATAGGTCAAACACACCATCGCAAAAGTAAAGACCATCTTATGAAGATCCTTTAATGAGCTTGTATTTTTGGCTCCTTTATTAGTAGAGATTGCGGTAAATCTTTTTTTAGAAAAAATTATTGGTATATAAAACAACCCATGCAATCCACCCCAAACAATAAAATTCCATCCGGCACCATGCCATAGCCCTGAGAGTAGAAAGGTAGTAAAAACAGCAGCAAAAATACCGTGTTTCTTATAGTTTCTTAAATCAACTGCTAATGGCGTAAAGACATAGTCATTGAGCCAACTGGATAAGGATATATGCCATCTTTTCCAGAAATCTGATATGTTTACCGAAAAGTAAGGATAATTAAAATTACGCTTAAAATCAAATCCAAATAATTTAGCTACCCCAATAGCAATATCAGTATACCCACTAAAATCTGCATAAATCTGAAAGGCGAAAACTACAACTCCTAAAATTAAAGTCCCACTGGATTGATCTGCATAATTTTCAAAAATCGTATTGACATAGGGAGCACAGTTATCTGCAATAACTATTTTTTTGAAGAGTCCCCAAAGCATTTGCCGACCGCCATCTACTGCAGTTTCATACGTAAACTTTCGCTTATTAAAAAACTGAGGTAATAAATTTGAAGCTCTTTCTATTGGTCCGGCAACCAGTTGTGGAAAAAAGGCTACAAAGGTAGCAAAAGCAACAAAATCTTTGGTAGGCTCTAAACGTCTCTTACTAATATCTAAAGAGTAAGACATGGTTTGAAATGTATAAAATGATATTCCAACGGGAAGTATTATACTCAAAGAAAAATAATCCATTTCATACCCTACCGAATTAAACGCATCGATAAATGAAGTAATGAAAAAATTAAAGTATTTAAAAAAGCCCAGTAAGCTCAGGTTGAACCCCATAGATAACCACAACCACCTTTTTCTTTTTTTCGTATTTTCTTCTTTATGGATTTGTAAGCCTACAAAATAATCGACAACTGTACTTACTAAAATTAATGACAGAAAACGCCAATCCCACCACCCATAGAAGACATAACTTGCCAGCAACAGTAAAAAATTCTGAAACTTTAGATTTTTATTAATTACAAACCAATACAAACAAAACACTATTGGAAGAAATAAGAAAAATTCTATAGAATTAAAAAGCATATTTTATATTCATTAATTATTAAACCCCAATCTATTGCACATCATTTTTTAGTGACTCTTCAACCTCATCAATCGTCTTAATTACTTTTGCAGGATTACCTACCGCAACAGAGTTTTTGGGAATACTTTTCGTGACAACCGCACCAGCACCAATAATACAATTGTCACCAATAGTAATATCCCCTATTATGGTGCAGTTTGTGTATAATTTCACGTTATCGCCAATGATCGGTTTGTTTCCTTCTTTTTCTCCTACGGTAACCAATTGATTAATGTACAGGTTTTTACCTATTTTTTTTGCATTAATTATTGAACTGTACGGATGAGCAAGAATTACGCCTCCATCTATTTTGGTATGCATATCTATAGTAAATCGATTATCACGAGGATAAAAGACTCTAAGTATGTTACTAAAAAGACCACTGGTTCTAAAGTAAAAAAGCGTTCTAAAATACTTGCTTTGGGACAAGCGCCTGGTTAGATCAAAAGCAATTTTAAAAGATGAAACAGGTATTACATCTTTGCAATACAGATCTTCTATGATACAACTCTTATTTTTGCTCCTTATAAAAAGAAGCAGATGGGGTAGAAATAACAACTGATGTATTATGTAAATTATCTTCATCTTATTTCTTTTTATTTATAATTTCTTTATCCCATATATCCATTATAACGTCTAGGGTATATTTTTTGGCGTTTAAAAACCCATTTTTGGCGAGTTGTATTCTGCGAGATTCATTTTCTGTAATATCCACTAATTCTTTCACAAATAAATCTTGATTATCCATCTCTACAAGAATACCATTATGATTATGCGTAATTATATTTCTTGGTCCTGTTGGGCAATCGTAAGAAACTATTGGCAAACCACAGGATTGAGCCTCTAGAAGCACCATAGGAAAACATTCTGCAGCCGAGGTCATAAGGTAAAGACCGTAAGAACTCATTTTTTCAGTAATGGTATTTGTAGAACCTTTTAGTTGCACATAGTCTGACAGCTGTAACGATTCTATCTTTTGTTTTAACATATCAACATCCTGCTGTTCTCCATCTCCGTAAATTTCAAGTTTCCAATCTTTTTTGTGATCTATAAACTTACTCCATATATCAATAAGTACATCAAATCGTTTAACACCCGATATTCGACCGGCTGCCATAGCGATATTTTTTCTGTTATTATAGATAGGTTCTTTTTCTGTATGTACCTGAATAGGATTAGAAATAGTGACTACATTATCATACTCATAAAATGCTCTTTCTTCTGGATTTAATACAACTAAAAAATCAAATTTTGATTCCAGATAACTTTCGAATCTGCGAAAGAGGGTTTTCTTACGCTTAGAGAGATAAAACTTGGAAAAATGAAATTCTTTTAAAAATTTCGCTTTTGTATACAACAAAGGAAAAAAGAACGTAACAGGTATATGATTAGCAACAATTACTATATCAGGTTTTATTTTATGTAATCGAGATTGTAACCGAATAAAATTTTTAAAAATTTTGATTAAATTTTTAGGACTAAAATAGCTAGCAAATCGATTATAATTAACATCAAGATCGTGAAGCCTAATTTTGCTATCCATAGGATAATATGGTTTCTTACCTTGTTGTTCTGTTGTAATCACATGCACCTCATGATGATCATGAGTAACCCAATAATTACCTTTGAGATATATCAGGCTGGTGATCCCACCTATTTTGCAAATCTGATCTGTTAAAATAACAATCTTCTTCATGAGTACTATATTGTTTTTAGGCTTAACATCTTTGTTGCTAAAAACATGTGATATTATCTTACTATTCTTTTTACCCTACATGCTAATAAAAAAAGAGGTTTACGGTTTGCTACATTCATAAACAATTTCTTTTTTTTATTCATTTTATCTGTTGATATTGGGTAGTGTTTGTTTCGTTTTAATAATCCAATAATTCCTCCAATAAATTGAATGTTATAATTAAATCTAAAAAGACTAAACATCAATCCGTATAAGAAATTATCAATCCAGGGTTTAAATATATTTTTTCTTCCGGGAAAATCTGATTCATAAAGATTTAAAAAGAAATCAATATTTTCTGTGACTTTAACGGTGTCTATTGCCAACCTTTCAAGATGGTCCTTTGATCTTTTATTACTAACCGAATTGTCATTAACTACATAGTTATAACCTACCTCACTAATCGTAATTATTTTTTCAGAAAAATACAGAGATCTAAAGCTAAAATCAAAATCTTCTGCAGTGATTACTCCAAGATCAAAGCGTATCTTATTTGATTTAATAATATCAGTTTTAATGGTTTTACAGCAAACTGAATTACTGTAAATTGACGCATTAATAATCTCACTTGGAGTAACCACATTATCCTTATAATTTAGTCTAGAGACTTCGTTGCCTTCGGGAGTAATTCTTTTATAACCAAACAAGACCATATCCGGTGTTTGATTTGTTATAGTTTCATGAATTTTTTCAATAAATCCCTGATCAATATAGTCATCTGAATCAATGAACCAAATGTATTTACCTTCAGCTTTATCAATCCCAACATTACGAGTATAACCGACCCCGTGGTTCTTATGTGTATAAAGCCTTATATTTTCATATTCGGTTTTGAGTTTTTCTACTATTGCGTAGCTATTATCTTTAGAACCATCATCGATTACCACTAACTCAATATCATTATACTGCTTTATTTGGTTAACTACAGAACGCACACATCTTTCGATAAAATGTTCTGTATTATAAACCGGTATAATTATACTTAATAACATAGTTAATCTTCTATTAATGATTTAAATAGCATATCCCACTGAGGCACAATATTTTCTGACAAATACCTTTTCACATTTTCTTTTGCTGCGACTCCCATAGCTATTCTTTTTTCTTTGTCTTCTATCAAATCGATTAATGACCGACTAAAAGATTCTATATCACCATTGTCTACTAAAATTCCATCTTCTTGATGCGAAATGATATCTGATGGACCATGAGGACAATCATAAGATACCGAAGGGACTCCACAAGACATTGCTTCGATTATCACCATCCCAAAGCCTTCAAATCTAGATGCGAGCACATGTATTGAAGACTCCAAAAATTTATCTTTGATGTTTTTTACAGGAGCACAAAATCGAACACTATCATCTACTTCCAATTCTCTTGACAGTTTTTCGAAGTCGTGATCCGGATTAGAAGCTCCGTAAATCTCAACACTCCAATCTGGATGTTTTTTTACTACTTCTTTCCAGCTTAATAATAAACGATCATATCCTTTTTGACCACATTGTTTTCCTACCGCAATGATTTTTTTGTTATGAAGCGCTGCCCTTTCTTCTGGATAAAATGATAAGGGATTAGATATTACCTTTATGTTTTTTAAATTCCACTCTTGTAAATTACCATTGGTTAACACCACAAATGCATCAAAGCTTTTGGCGCCGTAGTTCATTAACATATATTTTGTGGCCGTAATTATTTTTTTCTTAAAACTTGGCTTCCAGACTTCGTCAGCTATTAATTTAGATACATGTCTTTCATAAATTATTGGGCGTGATTTTCCTAAAATTTTTGGCACAAAAAATCCTTTAATTCCATCGTCACATACGCAAATTATATCGGGATTAACACGTTTCACAACACTTCTAATTCCTTTTCTGTATGTTCTGATATATTGAATAGGGTTACGTACCACTGTAATATCATGATGCTCAATTTTTGGACTAAAATTGTAAAATAAAGAAGCACTACCTTGATTAAGAGTCATAATATGAATTTCATAACCTAAAACATCAGCCAGATAACTAGCCTTTATCGATAGCACCCGTTCTAATCCCCCAGATCCAGAAACATTATTGGTTATATAGAGTATTTTTTTAGAATTCAACATCGAGCTGATTAATTCTTTTTAATTATTATATCTAAATATGGATAGCAGAATCCCTTGGCTAAACCTTGTTTGCAGCTTCTCAAGAATTTTGAATAACGCACTCCTTTCAATCCGTATTTTAGGAAGTGAGATTTTTCGAACTGGGCAAGGCTACTTATTACATTAATTTGTTTTAATGGTTGTATTGCTACTTCAAATTCGTGATAACTCATACCTCTTCCCCATCTTAAGAATTTATTCATTTGATCATCATCCAGTTCTCTGTACAGGTCTTTAAAGTTATCCCGAGTAGAAAATTTGGAATAATAAAACGCCAGGTCATCTGGCAACCAGTCATAAAATGGCAAGGCGGCAGTATGAGAATCATAATACCATAATCTATTTGGTGTTTCTATCACCGTTAAGAACGAACCTTTCTTTAAAATTCCCCATGCTTGCTTTAGGGATTCTATTCTTTCGCTTATGGTCATATGCTCAAGAGAGGCATAGAAAATTACAAAATCAAACTGTTGATCTTTAAATTTTTCTTCTATTTGATTGGCATTGAGCTCTAAGAAATTGGCTTCCATGTTTGCTAATTTTAATCGATCTTCAGCTACTTTCAAAGCTCCTCCGTCGATATCTATTCCAGTAACTTGAGCGCCTTGTTCAGTCAATGCTAATGTAGATATCCCGGTACCGCATCCTATTTCTAAAATACTACATTCGCTTAATGGTTTCACCTTATCTAACCATGGAATAATACGATTTCTATTGTAATTAAGCCTACCCATTAATTGCCCCTGAATAGCATCTTGATAAGCGGCTTTTGTCAATTGTTTTTTAGTATCACCCCTATCCAGATAGTTTTTTTCTATAGAGCGTATTAATTCTTCAGTTTGTTCTTTATCAAACTGCGTATGATTCTTAGTATATCTTTTAGGAATCTTTAAAAAATGTTTTTTAAGTGAGGTCAGTATGAGTCGTTTCATAAAAGATGATTTTTATCAGGTTATTGTGTGAAATTTAATTTTTAGCCAATAAAGTCTTTACACTTTTCTTTTAATGGCTCTGCCAGTTTATGATGAAGCCCAAGATTAGTAACCATAGTATCAAGTGTTATTTTACCTGGAAGGTCAAAATTGGCTTTAAAGCTGCCATCATCGGCAACATCTACTCTATTAAATAATTCTAAGATTCCATCAAAACGGCACGTATCTACAAAAGTATTGAAGGCATTCAGAAAAATAACAGGGGTTCCCATTGCTAAACATGGTAGTGCGCAATGGATTCTTGAAGTGATTACTAATTTTGCTTTTGCGTATTTTTTTAAGCAATCTTCTGCATATGCAAATTTTTCTTCTTCAGAATGAATTCCTGATGGTAGTACCTGAGTAACGTAGTTTGCTTTTTCTAGTACTTCTTTTGAAACTATTTTTTTAAGATGTTTCTGTAATTTATTGAGTTGAAATGCATCTCCCTTTAAAACACCTCTAATCAAACTTTTATATGAAAACAAGAGCTTTTCTGCATTTGGATAATTATAAAATGGATCTACAATGTAGATCTCATCATTACGTTGCCTATCATCTACCTTGTAGTTATCAAGAGTAAGGGTGAGACATCCTGTAAAATAGGCTTCTATACCTTTTTCTTGTAATATTTGAGCAGTATATTTATCTCTACAACCAATAGGCTGGTGTTTTTTTAGATAATCGATACCTTTTTGTGTTAGCATAAAAGGTGCTGCAGTAGAGTTCATGTGAAATGACACAAAAAGCGGATCAATTTTCTCTGTAGGAACCCAATGATGAATATTATGTGTAAACCATCCATTCATAATCAACTTTGTAAGATCCCCAGTATAATCGCCTAACTCTTCACGATTTAAGAATTCATCAACTTTCGGTAAAAATTGCTTGGCAGCCAAACTTTGCACATAGTCTCCTACGTTATAGCTTTTTTTACCTTCTTCATAAGTCAACAGGCCGTATTTCATAATAGTATTGTTTTAGTATCGTATTTTTCTATATAATTCTCTTAACCAGGGAAATTTATTCCTTATGATAAATCTTAATTTTTGTTTTGTTTTTCTGCTTTCAGACTTTTGATTGATCAGCTGATCCAGATCCAATGTCATAAACTTTTCAATTTCTTTCTGCTCTATCTCTTTATTGTTCAATACGAAAAATTCGGTCATTTCAGAAGCTTTAATCTGAAGACATTTCCATTCATATTTTAATCCCTCGGTCATTGAACTACCCGACTCAAAATTTCTAAATATTAATTCGTACAAATGATCCGGAACATTAAAGCCATACTCATTAGGGTTTGCTCCTGATAAAATAAAACCAAACATTGTACGCTGACATTTTGCACATACATTACAATTATATCCATCTCTTTGTTCTGAGTAGCAAACTCTCAGGTTGATCTGGATATCGTTTTGCTGTGAGTATGAAACGATATTATCAATCTTATCTGTACGCCTTAGATGATAACCATCATGAACCACCTCGCTATTAGCCCACTTCATTTTTTCATCAATGTTCGGGCTGGACCCCCAGCCAAAATCGATTTCTTCCGTATTAGATGATCCAATAAATATTTTATGTATTCCCAGATGATATCCAAGGGGTGCAATCACTCCTAAGAGTGCCATACCATGCTGAATTTTACCCCACCAACCTATATCGACTAATAACTCGACCTGATAGGTATAAAAATCCCTAAGATTAGATTCTATATAAAATAGTTTATCGTTGTTTACAATTTTCTCTTCTTGGTTATAGCGCACAAAATCCCCCCAACGCTTGGTATCGGTAATTTCAACATCGGCTCCATGAATAGAAATCAAATACGGATTAAGCTCATAATTTCTGGTGTACGATTCGAAAGAATCTAGTCCACCGCTAAATAAAAGACATTTTTCTGCTCCTTCGATAGTATTTTCAATCAGTTTTTCTGCCTGTAAGCTTCCTTTAAATTTTTTATCCGGATGATAAGTATTAAACTCCTCTTTTAAGCTTGTTAATGACTCGTAAAACGTTTTATCAACTTCTGGAACATGCACATCGAACCCAACAAACCATGCGATAGGCATGATATTAGATAAAAATGGAATAACGGCTATACTATCGGGCACCTGGCTAACATCAACTCCATATTTGACATAATACGGTTGGTTATTATCAAAAAACTTCTGGATATGTTGTTCTACAGCATACTCGTAAGCAATCTTTTTTCCATCATCTGTATATGTTATGTTGTGAAGTTTAATCATGCCGTTATCAATTATTTTCGTTTTAATACTGCAGCTATTGGTTTAGCAAATAGTTCTTTCTCATAATCTAACATTCCGATACTATACATCAGAACAGCAAAAACTATAGTGTATGCACTTCCTTTTAAAACAAAATTAAGCCATCCTTGTCCCGGTATATGATCAATAGCATATCCTATTGCCAATAGAATGATTACCGTAATTAAAGTCTTATTTGCGAGCTCTCGAAAAAATCTTAAAATATTAAGGTGGATTACTTTATGATAATAAAAGTTCATAACGTTTTGAACAATTATCCAACCTGCTACTGATCCCAGCATCATACCTACGGCCCCATATGATTTTGCCAAAAAAGCACCCAGAACGGTTCCTAAAATTAAAAAGACTAAATAAAGTATTGCTTTGAAAGCCAGTTTGTTTTTTGCTTCTAATATCGAATTTCCAAAGCCTTGAACTAGCGGTAAAGTATATGCCACCATAATAGCTAAAGCAATAATCCATGACTCATAACTACCTTGATCACCAAGCTCTCCTCCTACCCATAGAAACACAAACTGTCTACCAAACAGAGTAAATGCGGTTAGTATATACATTAAAACAATAAATGATAACCTTCCTATTTTTATCATCATATCGGTGAGCTGTTCTCCTGTTGCATTTCCAACAGACATTTGTGTAGCTTTGGGTAGAAAAACACTAGATATTGCTGTAGAAAAAGCTCCGTAATAAGTGCCTAATGTAATTCCAATCCCATAAATTGATAAAACGGCAGGAGCACTTATTCTTCCTAAAACCCAGTGCCCTACTTTCCATTGGAAAACTCCCACTAAAGCAAATACAAAAATCCAGACAGAATATTGAAGAATCTCTTTGATAAAATCGGTATTAAAACTATGAATTCTAAATCGTACCTTCAATTTTTTGAACACATAATATCCGGTAATTCCGACTACAAAAACATTAAAAACGGTATCAATAATTACAAGAGCCATAGCTCTACCTCCTAATAGTAAAACGCATACGACAGTTAATGAACGTAATACATACCGTATTATATTTAAGGTTTTAGGAAAAACGAACTCTTCATATCCTGAGCAAATAGCAGTAAAAGCTCCTCCTGGTAGTCTAAATGCAAGATTAGCGATCAATATGATAAATAAGGTTTTTGCTAGTTGTATTTCTTGGGCATTCAGTTTGGTAAAATATGAATCTATATAGAAGTAAAATGTTACACCAACGATAAGTACCAATACAGATATAATTGAGTATATAAGCATTGTCGTTGCCAAGAAGTTTTCTTCTCCTTTCCTATCCTTTTCTGCCCTGTATTTGGCTACAAATCGAACAATGGTATTATTGAGTCCAAAATCCAATAACGATATAGTACCTATTAGGGCTCCTATAGTGATATAAATACCATACTCATCTTTTCCTAAACTCTTCAGAATAAAAGGAGTTAAGACCAGTCCTACGACATTAATCAGAACAATCGTAGTGTAATTTAAAACAGCTCCTTTTTTTAATTGGCTCAAAGTGGTTGGTTTTTTTTAAGTGGTTTTTAGGTCTACTATTAAAATTTACAATCTACCATCTACTTTTTCTTCTACTATTCCTTTTACATCGTATATAATGCCATTTGGCTCTAGAAAGGACTGAAAATCAAGCTTTACATATTCGTTATGCGCTACGGTCAAAACTATAGCATCATATTTTTGATTTGGCAATTCTTGTACCGTATTTAAATTATACTCATGCAGTACTTCTTTTGGATTTGCCCAAGGATCGTAAATAGTTACGTTAGTTCCGAAATCAGTTAAATGATTAATTACATCAACGGCTCTGGTGTTACGAACGTCAGGACAGTTTTCTTTAAACGTAATCCCAAGTACTAAAACATTAGCTCCCTTTATACGTATATCTTTTGCCACCATTAACTTAATAACTTCAGAAGCTACGTACTGCCCCATAGTATCATTAAGTCTTCGCCCGGCCAGTATAATCTCGGGGTGATATCCAAACTCTTGTGCACGTTGCGCCAGATAATAAGGATCTACACCAATGCAATGTCCTCCTACAAGACCCGGTTTAAAAGGAAGGAAATTCCATTTGGTTCCTGCTGCCTTTAAGACATCATTGGTATCAATATCCATTAGATTAAAAATCTTAGCCAGTTCATTTACAAAAGCAATGTTTATATCTCTTTGAGAGTTTTCAATAACTTTAGCTGCTTCGGCAACTTTTATTGTTGGAGCTAAGTGAGTGCCGGCTGCTATAACAGAGTTATATAATGCGTCTACTTTTTTTCCTATCTCGGGCGTAGATCCTGCTGTAACTTTAAGAATTTTTTCAACGGTATGCTTTTTATCTCCAGGATTAATACGCTCTGGTGAATATCCCACAAAGAAATCTTCATTAAATCTCAAACCGCTGCTCTTTTCTAGTACGGGTACACATTCTTCTTCTGTAGCCCCAGGATACACGGTAGATTCGTAAATCACTATATCTTCCTTCTTGAGCACGTTACCAACGGTCTCGCTGGATTTATATAATGGAGTTAGGTCGGGTCTATTATTTTTGTCTACCGGTGTAGGCACGGTTATAATATAATAATTACAATCACGAATATCCTCTATCGCATCAGAGCAAAAAAGTCCTTTATCCATATCGGTAGTAGTGCTTAAAACTGATTGCAAAAGTTCATTTTCAAGTTCTAGTGTCGAATCTATGCCAGCATGTAATTCTTCAATTCTTTTTTGATTAATATCAAAGCCAATCACAGGGTATTTTGTTGCAAATAGCCTAGCCAAAGGCAATCCTACATATCCTAATCCGATAACCGCAATCTTAATATTGTGCATGGTGGTTGTTTATTTATTTTCTATGGATTTTACGTTATTTTAGGTTTTCCCAATACCATTTTACGGCTTCTTTTAAACCTGATTTCATATCAAACTCAGGTGTATAACCAAGTAAAGTTTTAGCTTTATTAATTGAAGCCAGCGAATGAGGAACATCTCCTTTTCGCTCGGGACCATATTGAACTTCTATATCTCCTATTTTTTGGTCAAATTCTGATAAATATTCTTTAAGTAATGTTGTTAATTCAACCAAGGTAGTTCTCTCACCAAATGCGGTGTTATAAACATTATTAAGAGCCTCGGGATTATCAGAAACTATAGACAGAAGATTCATCTGGATCACATTATCTATATATGTAAAATCTCTTGAAAATGATCCATCCCCATTAATAACCGGGGACTCATGCTTCATAAATTGCATCACAAATTTAGGAATCACTGCTGCGTATGCCCCATTAGGATCTTGCTTTCTTCCAAAGACATTAAAATATCGCAAACCTATAGTATCAAGGTCATACGATGTTTTGAAATTATCAGCATATAACTCATTTACGTACTTAGTGATTGCATAAGGAGATAAAGGTTTCCCTATTTTTTCTTCTACCTTTGGTAATGATTTAGAATCTCCATACGTAGAAGAACTTGCCGCATAAATAAATCGTTTCACACCTGCATCTCTCGAAGCTACTAGCATATTCAGAAACCCAGAAACATTAACTTCATTACTGGTTATTGGATCATGAATAGATCTCGGCACCGAACCCAACGCAGCCTGATGTAATACATAATCCACCGTATGGCATGCCTTATTACAATCGTCAAGATTTCTAATATCACCTTCAATAAAAGTAAAGTTTGGATTTTCTAATAAACCAGAAAGGTTTTTCTTGTGTCCCGTAGCAAAATTATCTAAAGCGACTACGGTACTACCAATTTCTAAAAGTGCTTCGCAAAGATTAGATCCAATAAAGCCCGCTGCCCCCGTAACTAATATTTTAGAAGAACGCAGATGTTCTATTTGTGTAACATTCATGAATAGTTATTTAACTCCCTGTTTTTTAATCCCCAAGCCTAAGATATAATCAAAGACTGCGCGAAATTAAGATTTACTAATAGAACATACAACATAAAATAAAGGGGATTTTACCCCTATTTACAATTCATAATGTTCTGTTAACCTATAAAAGCCTCACTTCATCTAAACTAAAAATATAAAGAACTAAATATCAATCGTTTAAAACAAAAAGTAATTTTATTAACTATAACGTTTTCATTCCTTTATAACGTTAAAATTTTAACAGCCGAAACAGTTCTTCTCTAAATCTATTATTGGCTAAGAATTGACGTTCAAGATTAGGTTCAAACGGTATTGGAGTCTCCAGGCTGGCCACCCGTTTAACCGGCGCATCAAGAAAGGTAAAGCAGTTTTCCATAATCAAAGCAGAAATATCGGATGCAATTCCACCAAATAAGGTATCCTCTTGTAAAATAATAGCCTTTCCTGTCTTTTTTATTGAAGTATACAACGTATCTGTATCTAAAGGTTGTAATGTTCTTAAATCGATAACGTCTGCAGAAATGTCCGGATGTTTTTTTAACACATCTAATACCCAATGTACTCCTGCCCCGTAACTTATAATGGTTACATCGGTTCCCGCTTTTAATAAAGAAGCTTTACCAAATGGTAAATTATAATATCCTTCAGGAACTTCTTGCCTTATACTTCTATACAAAGCTTTATGTTCAAAAAACAACACGGGATTGGGATCCTCTATAGCAGTGGCGAGTAACCCCTTTGCATCATATGGAAAAGCGGGGTAAACCACTTTAAGTCCAGGAGTTTTAGTAAACCATGCTTCGTTAGTTTGACTGTGGAAAGGGCCTGCTCCAACACCTGCTCCACAAGGCATGCGTATCACAACGTCTGAGGATTGCCCCCAGCGATAATTAGATTTTGCTAGCAGATTGACTATCGGATTAAATCCTGACGAAACAAAGTCTGCAAATTGCATTTCAATTACAGCTTTATAACCATTAATCGACAAACCATATCCTGCAGAAACAATTGCCGATTCACAAATCGGAGTATTTCGAATGCGTTCTTTTCCAAAGACATCTACAAAGCCTTCAGTTATTTTGAAAACCCCTCCATACTCGGCGATATCCTGCCCCATGATAATCAGGTTATCATATTTCTTCATCGATTCATTTAATCCATCAGAAATAGCATCAATCAGCCTTAATTCTTTGATCGTAGTATTTGGAGTTTTCTCTTCAACATCAAAACTTTTATAAACATCTTCTAGTTCTTGTTGTAAATCAACATCTACCAATGGTTCTTCATTGGCGGTATTCCAATGACTTTCTATTTCTGATTTTAAAACTGTCCTTTTTTGCTGATCTACATCTTCAGAAATTATTCCCTGATTAATGAGATAGGTTTTAAAATTATCTATCGGGTCTTTCGTTTCCCAATGTTTCATTACTTCTTCAGGAACATATTTTGTACCACTCGCCTCTTCATGGCCTCTCATTCTAAACGTTTTAAATTCGATAAGAACGGGACGAGGGTTTCTTCTAACGCTTTCTGCTAATTGATTTACGATATGATATACCTCCAGGATATTATTACCGTCAATGCTATGCGATTCTATTCCATAGCCAATGCCCCGATCAGCTAGATTTTTACAGTTATACTGCTCTGTGGTAGGTGTAGATAACCCATAACCATTGTTTTCTATACAAAACAACACGGGTAGATTCCAAACCGATGCAATATTGAGAGCCTCATGAAAATCTCCTTCGCTTGTACCACCTTCTCCTGTAAACACTGCAGTCACCTTATTATTTTTTTTCAAAACATTACCCATAGCTATACCACAAGCAACGCCCATTTGAGGTCCCAAATGAGAGATCATTCCGATAATTTTATATTCTTGTGTTCCAAAATGAAAAGACCGATCTCTACCTTTAGTAAATCCGTCTATTTTACCTTGCCACTGACTAAACAATCTATATAATGGTACATCTCGAGTAGTAAAAACACCTAAATTACGATGCATAGGTAATACATACTCCTCATCATTTAAGGCAGAGGTTACTCCCACCGATATAGCTTCCTGACCCATACCGCTAAACCATTTTGATATTTTTCCTTGCCTGAGCAACACCAACATTTTTTCTTCAATCAATCTAGGTTTGAGCATTTTTTGGTATAACGAAATTAGCAGATCATCGCTATATGTTTTTCTATCAAAATTAACCTGTGATTTTTTATTTGAAATGTGCTCCATAAAAGAAAATTAGCTATGTAAATTTAATTATTTTTATTTCAGAACCTTTACCTTCTTCACATTATTATTAAGTAGTTGTTAATTTCTCATAAACAATCCTGCGAATTAGTTAAATTTACCATATTTATACGATCAAAAATTCAGAAATAGCGAATTTGATCAATATTTTATGTTTGTTAAAATTTTTGAATGACTATACTGTGTTTTACATCAAATACACCTATTTTAGTTCTTCAATACTAAGATTAAAACTAATGAATAATATTCCAAGTGTAGATTTGGCTGATTTTTTATCTGATGAGCCATCTCGTAAGCAAAAATTTGTTGATGAAATAGGTAAAGCCTACGAAGAGATAGGGTTTGTAGCATTAAAGAATCATTTCTTAAGTGATGAACTTGTTAAAAATTTATATAAAGAAGTTAAAGCATTTTTTGCACTTCCTGTGGCTACTAAGGAAAAATATGAAATTGAAGGGTTAGGCGGGCAACGTGGATACACTTCATTCGGAAAAGAACACGCTAAAGGTAAAAAAGAAGGAGATCTTAAAGAGTTCTGGCATTTTGGACAAGAACCTGATCCCGATGCAAATTTAACCGAAGAATATCCTGATAATGTTATTGTTGAAGAACTTGCTGATTTTAATCAAGTAGGTATGGAAACCTACAGAATGCTCGAAAAAACCGGAATATACGTTCTGAGGGCACTAGCTATTTATATAGGATTAGAAGAACATTATTTTGATCATTGGGCCAGTAATGGAAATAGCATTTTGCGACCTATCCATTATCCGCCGATTACCGAAGAACCTAAAGGAGCAGTACGCGCAGGAGCTCATGGCGACATCAACTTAATCACCCTTTTAATGGGTGCGTCTACAGGTGGACTACAAGTGCAACGAAAAGATGGTGAATGGATTGATGCCATACCACAAGAAGACGAATTAGTGATTAATGTTGGGGATATGTTAGAACGACATACCAACAATAAGTTAAGATCTACAATACATCGAGTTATCAATCCTCCCAAAGAACAGTGGGGTAAACCAAGATATTCTATACCTTTCTTTATGCACCCACGAAGTGATATGAAATTAAATTGTCTTGAAGAATGCATCACTGAAGATAATCCAAAACAATATGACGATATTACTGCCGGAGAGTTCTTGCATCAAAGACTTGTAGAAATTGGATTGATAAAGAAATAAAGTAGTAGTATGGATTTACAAGACCAGCTAAAAAATCTATTTCCAGATCATATACCAGAAGAGACTTCTTCAGAAAATAATATTGAAGAAAACATTTGGATGCAAGATGCTCCTATCATTTGTAAATATGAGAAAAGAAAAGGAAAACCAATTACAATACTAGAAGGATATACAGGAGCAGATGAAGATTTCAAGAAATTAGCAAAAGAATTAAAAACGCGCTTAAGTGTTGGTGGAAGTTTTAAAAATGACTGTATCATCATTCAAGGAGATTTTCGTAATCAAATTATGGATATTCTAAAGGAAAAAGGATTTAAGGTGAAACGTGTAGGAGGATAATAACGAACTATATTTTGGGGAAAAACATATTACATATTACTAATGGTGACAGCCTTACAGATCGATTAAAAGATCTGAAATTAGTAGAAGGTGAATTTTTAACATGGCGTGAAATGCTATGTGAAGGACCTACTGAGATTAAAATTGAAACCGAAAGTTCAATACAAAAACGCAAAACGTTTTTAAAAAAATACTATAGGATTACTACTGATGATTATGAAGAAAAATTTATATCGCAACTCAAAAAACTAGATACCTTACACAGTTTTAGCGAAGTAATTTTATGGTTCGAGTATGATCTTTTCTGTCAAATAAACATGATCGCTGCCATTAGTTTATTACAACGCAAAGGAATTGAAAATACCCCAATTTATCTGGTTTGCAGCGGAAGAATTGAGAATGAAAAAAAACTAATGGGATTATGCGAGTTATCTGATATTCAATTAAGAAATCACTATGAAAATAAAGTACAACTAACTCTCGATGATTTAGAACTTGCAGAATACATCTGGACATTATATTGTGAATCTAACCCCAAGAAAATAGTAGGGCAAATCAAAAAACATTCATCTTTTGAGTACTTAGCTATTAGTCTTAGAGCACATTTACAGCGTTTTCCAAATATGCTAACCGGTCTTAATGTTTTAGAACATAATATTCTGGAAATGGTTGAAAAATATCAGATTAAAAATATGAAACAACTGATGGGATATGCCTTAGAATATCAAGGATATTATGGATATGGAGATATGCAAATGAAACGTGTTCTTGCCAGACTTTTTCAATTTTTAAACCAAACCAAAGATCGCCTTCAGTTGTCTGAACGAGGAAAACTTGCCTTACAACACAAAAAGAATTTTTACAATACTCAAAAATTAGATTGGCATTATGGAGGTGTCAAGAAATATGACTATTTGTATAATGATGAAACACACACTTTATTAAAATTATAATATGGCCATAGCCAAATCAGAACTTATTCTTAATGAAGATGGTAGTATTTATCATCTCAATCTTAAACCAGAACACCTAGCACAAACCATTATTACTGTAGGAGATCCTGAACGCGTTGAACAGGTAACTCAATATTTTGATCAAATTGAATGTACAATAAAGAAACGCGAATTTCATACACAAACCGGTTCATATAAAGGTCAGAGGATAACGGTAATTTCGACCGGTATTGGCACAGATAATATTGATATTGTATTTAACGAATTAGACGCTCTGGTAAATATTGATTTAAAGACCAGAGAAGTAAAAGAAAAACATACCGCGTTACAAATTATTAGAATAGGAACTTCGGGCGCAATACAACCAGATATTCCTATTGATAGTTTTGTAGTTTCAGAAATGGCTATTGGTTTTGATAGCCTACTTCACTTTTATGATAGTAAACACATACAGCTTCAACAATTATCAGACGCCTTAATAAAACATTTAGATTGGGATGCGAATAAATCTACTCCATATGTTGTAAAAAGCGACCTAAACTTAGCCAGACATATGCAAAGTGAGATTACTCATAAAGGTCTTACGGTAACTAATGTTGGTTTTTATGGACCGCAAGGAAGGGTATTAAGATTATCTTTACACGATAAAAATATGAATACAAAAATGGCCTCTTTTGCCTTTAAAAATTATAGGATTACAAATCTTGAGATGGAGACCGCAGGTATTTATGGGATGGCGAAACTTTTAGGGCATAACGCAATATCTATGAATGCCATTTTAGCAAATAGAGCAACTGGAGAGTTTAGCCAGAATCCTAAAGAAATTGTAGATCGTCTAATACAATATACTTTAGATAAAATTAGCACCTTTAATCACTAATATTTTGGAATAAAAAAAGGATGAAAAATATATCCATCCAATGACACTAATATAATAGAAAAATTTCTTTTCAAATTTTTGATAGAGATATTATCCGAATAATATCTTTAAACTTATCAATAAATTTGTACATAATAACACCGCAATAAAAACAACAATTCCATTTTCTAAACGATCATTTTTTATTTTTGCAACTTTAACCTGAGCGTTTTTAGTGTTCAAAAAATTCTTTTTCATAGCAATATTGTTTTATTTTGGGTTATTACTTTATCAAATGTATCTTCTTTAGAAGAATTATATTGCAAATATATGGAAAATAAATCTAATTTATCGTTAAAAAACAAAAATAATCGACAAAATACACAAATTATTAACATTTCGCATCTATGAGTACAATTAAAATAGGTGGTGTACCAGAACATTTTAATTTACCATGGCATCTTACTATCGAAGATGAAAGCTATCTCAGAAGAGGAATCAAGCTAGACTGGATAAATTATCCTGGAGGAACAGGCGCTATGTGTGAGGCCTTACGAAATGGCTCCATAGATATAGCTGTTATACTGACGGAAGGTATTATTAAAGATATTATAGCAGGCAATCCAAGTAAAATTATTCAAACCTACATTCAAACTCCTTTAATCTGGGGGATTCATGTAGGGGCAAATTCAAGCTTTTCTTTGCTTAAAGAATTAGAAAACACCGTAGCGGCTATAAGTCGATATGGATCCGGATCACATCTAATGGCATATATTAATGCCAAAAATCAAGGATGGGATACTGCCTCACTAAAATTTGATGTGATAAAAAACCTTGATGGTGCTATTGCAGCATTAACAAATGGAAAAGCTGATTATTTTATGTGGGAACACTTTACTACAAAACCTCTGGTTGATAATGGTACTTTTAGACATATTGCAGATTGCCCTACCCCATGGCCCTGCTTTGTTATAGCTGTAAGAAACGAAATATTAGAGACTAAGAGAGAAGAAGTGCGCGCCATTATGAATATTATCAACGCCACCACTTCTGATTTTAAACAAATACCAAGTATAGACAAAACTTTAGCACATAGATATGATCAA
This sequence comes from uncultured Aquimarina sp., assembly GCA_947497175.1. Classification (GTDB taxonomy): domain Bacteria; phylum Bacteroidota; class Bacteroidia; order Flavobacteriales; family Flavobacteriaceae; genus Aquimarina. Next base: position 457,079 of record CANMFM010000007.1, read on the forward strand.
AAACTCGAAGATATTCGAGAGTGGTTAGCTCAAACAGAGTGGAGTCAATCTCTTATAGAAAATGATGTACTCATCAACGTTCAAAATCAATTACGTCAATTGGATATTATTGCTGATACGCTTCCTCCAGAAAATCTGATATTCGAATTATAACTAGTTTTACAGTCGAGTCAAAAGTGAAATTCTAACAGTTTAGGGGTAGGGTATTCGAAAACTTATTCGTTATTTATTAAAGATTATGCATTAAATTAATATGAACTAAATACTATTGTTTGCTATTTTGATAATTTTATAACAAATGTTTAATTATTAAACATCTAATAAACAAGAAGATACATAATTAAAAAAAAATTGTACATTTGCACCACCCTACCCCGCAAAGTAATTAATTATTATCACACAAGCAACCATTTTAATTTAAGTGCATCTAATAATTAACTAACGAATAACAAATCTATTATGTTAACATTTATCCTTATATTGGCAGGTCTTGTTGCCTTCAATTTTATCCTACTAAAATTTAGCATGCAATCTGTAAATACAGATAAGAAGAAATCTAGCACCAATAAAGTTAGAATCAATCCTGTATCAGACAAAAAATCAAAAACAGAAGAAATTCCGAACGCGGCATAGTCTTACCAATTTATTTTAGATTGCTGTTTTTCTTCGAGGTATGCATTCGCTTTACTGAAGTGCTTATTTCCAAACCAATAGCCTCTATTAGCACTCAATGGTGAGGGATGACCACTAGTTAAAACACAGTGTTTGGTTCGATCTATTTTTGCTCCTTTTTTTTTGGCAAAACCTCCCCATAACAAAAACACCACATTTTCTTTTTTATCAGAAATAGCTTTGATCACTGCATCGGTAAATTTTTCCCATCCTTTATTTTGATGTGATCCCGCTTGATGAGCTCTTACGGTTAGGGTGGCATTTAGCAACAAAACCCCTTGTTTTGCCCAACGTTTCAAATTTCCATTTGATGGAAAATTAATTGCCAGATCGTCTTCAATTTCCTTGAAAATATTTATCAAAGAAGGCGGCATAGGCACACCATCATTAACAGAAAAACATAAACCATTTGCTTGCCCAACACCATGATATGGGTCTTGGCCTATAATTACAACTTTAACATCATCAAAACTGCAAAAATCAAATGCCGAAAAAATCTCTGAGCCTTTAGGGTAACAAGTAGTATTTGTGTATTCTTCTTTTACAAAATTAACCAAATCAGAAAAATAGGGTTTACTAAATTCGTCATTAAGTTGAGCTTTCCAGCTGGATTCAATATTTACATTCATATTGGTAATAAAAAATTACAGTAATTATGTACTTTTGCTTCGTTCAAAATTTGATGGAATATAACCCAAAAATAGGGTAAAAAAAAGTATGATTCGTATTTCTAAAAAAACATTAGATGATCTTGAGTTTGATGCAGTCCTGGCTCATATTGCAGAACTATGCAATACCGATTATGGTAAATCAAAAGCAGTACAGATTACTCCTTTTGAAACTAAAGAAGAACTCAACATAGCGCTACAAGAAGTTTTTGAATATAAATCTTCTCGATTAAACGATGCCAAAATCCCTAATCATGGTTTTGAAAACATAAATAAAGAGATACAACTATTACATATAGAAAACACTTTTTTAGAAGCTACTAATTTTAAAAAAATAGTGGCCATAAGTAGTACTTGTAATGACTTATTAGCATTTTTTAAGACCAACAAAGAGCTATATCCAATCCTATATCAGAGTTCGACTGAAGTGTATTTCACTAAAGAAATTATTACTCAAGTTGAAGCAGTGATCGATAAATTTGGTGAAGTCAAAGATAACGCATCTGCCACACTACAAGGATTAAGAAGAGAAATCAATAGTGTTCAAGGAAAACTAAACGGAAGTTTCGGAAAAGATCTTTCGAGATACAATAGCCTTGGTTATCTTGACGAGATTAAAGAAAGTGTTGTCGATAACCGCAGAGTTTTGGCAGTGACCGCTATGTATCGTCGCAAAGTTAAAGGCGCTATAATGGGGAGTTCAAAAACTGGAAGTATTGTTTATATAGAACCCGAAGCAACACTTCAGTACAGCAGAGAATTAACGAATTTAAAATATGAAGAACGTGAAGAAATCGTAAAAATACTGAAAGAACTTACGAATAAATTACGTCCTTTTATAGCACTTTTACAACAGTATCAAGAATATTTGAGTGATATTGACGTGGTTTCTGCAAAATCAAAATATGCTTATAAATTAAATGCCGTTTTACCAAAAATTTCAGCCAATAGAGAGCTAACTCTTAAAGATGCATACCATCCATTATTATACTTAACCAATACGTCAAAAGGAGAAAAAACATATCCCCAAACCATATCACTCGATAAAAGCAATAGAATTATAGTGATTTCGGGTCCAAATGCGGGAGGTAAAAGTATAACCCTCAAAACCATTGGTCTTTTACAAATCATGCTACAGAGTGGAATGTTGATTCCTGTTCATGAATATAGTCGAATGTGTTTATTCGATACAATTCTAACTGATATTGGCGATAACCAGTCCATTGAAAATCATTTGAGCACCTATAGTTATCGTTTAAAAAACATGAATTATTTCTTACGTAAATGTAACGATAAAACCTTATTTCTTATTGATGAGTTTGGTACAGGTAGTGATCCAGAACTGGGTGGCGCATTGGCAGAAGCGTTTCTTGAGGTATTCTATGAACGTGAATCTTATGGAATTATAACTACACATTATGCAAATCTGAAAATGTTAGCTAATGAGTTACCCAATATGACCAATGCCAACATGCTTTTTGATGCCAGAACGTTAGAACCCCTGTTTAAACTACACCTTGGCGAAGCAGGAAGTTCCTTTACTTTTGAAGTAGCGCAGAAAAATGGCATCCCATACAGTTTAATCAATAAAGCAAAGAAAAAAGTTGAGCGTGGAAAAATTCGTTTTGATAAAAGTATCGCCAACCTTCAAAAAGAGCGATCAAAATTACAAAGGACGACATCATCTTTAAAAACCAAGGAGCAACAAACAGAAGAAGAAAAAGAACGCCTTGAAAAAACAAATGATCGCATTCAACGCAAATTGGAAAGCTATCAAGAATTATATGACAGTAACCAGAGAATGATCTATTTAGGACAAAAAATAGATGACCTAAGTGAGAAATATTTCAACAACAAAAAGAAACGGGAATTGATTGATGAGTTTATGAAAATTGTACAAATAGAAAATTCTAAACGCAAAAAACAGTCAGCAAAACAAAGAAAAGTCGAAAAATCCAAAGAACAAAGAGTGATTAAAGAAGTTGAAAAAAAGGTTGAAGTAATTCGAGAAAAGAAAAAAGAAGAAAAAAAGAAAGAAGAAAAAATAATTCAGGAAAAACCTAAAGTCACATTAAAAATAGGTGATAAGGTAAGAATGATAGATGGTAAATCTACGGGAACTATTGACACTATCGAAAAAGGAAAAGCGGTTGTAAACTATGGAATTTTTACAACAAATGTTGCACTGGATCAACTAGAGTTTGTAGAGCGCAAGAAGAAGTAAACACCTTAATAAAACATGATCTAATCTGCCTGTTAAAGTATCCTTAAACCACATTTCTGAGAATTTTATCTTTATATATTTGGTGCATTACTATTAAAATTGCAGCCATAACTATGCGAAAAACACTTCTTTTAGTCAGTCTAAGCTTACTCTTTCCATTGATATCAAGAGCCCAACGACCTAACAAACCAAATGCCTCAGAAATTCATGAATCCATAAAAAAACTTAACTTCTTAGGCTCAGTACTGTATGTTGCCGCTCATCCGGATGATGAAAACACAAGACTAATCTCATTTATGGCTAATCATGTCAAAGCCAGAACCGCTTACCTATCAATGACTCGTGGTGATGGTGGGCAAAACCTTATTGGCCCCGAAATAAGAGAACAACTAGGCGCCATACGAACTCAAGAATTACTGGCCGCAAGAAGAACTGATGGTGGTGAACAGATGTTTACACGTGCAAATGATTTTGGATATTCAAAACATCCAGATGAAACACTCTCTATATGGAATAAAAAAGAAGTATTAAGTGATGTTATATGGGCCATTCGAAAATTTAGACCCGATGTGATTATTAATCGATTTGATCATAGAACTCCTGGAAGCACACATGGGCATCATACATCTTCGGCTATGTTAAGTACCGAGGCCTTTGATCTCGCTGCAAATAAAGAAACATATCCGAATCAACTTCAATATACCGAAGTTTGGCAACCTAAAAGGCTATTTTTTAATACTTCATGGTGGTTCTATGGTAGTAAAGAAAATTTTGAAAAAGCAGATAAATCAAAGATGCTCAGTTTTGATACTGGAGTATACTATCCAACAATAGGTCTTTCAAATACAGAGATCGCCTCTCTTAGTCGAAGCCAACATAAATCTCAGGGCTTTGGCAGTACGGGAACACGGGGTACATCAAATGAGTATATCGAATTAATAAAAGGAGAACTACCCGAGGATAAAAGTAACATCTTTGATGGAATTGATACCTCATGGAATCGTATACAAGGAGGAAAAGAAATAGGTGATATCCTGTATCAAGTAGAAAAAGATTTTGATTTTAGAAATCCTTCCTCTTCAATTCCTCAACTCATAAAAGCATATCAGGCTATTCAACAATTAGAAGACAAACACTGGAAAACTATAAAGTCTAAAGAAATAAAAGATATTATTGCAAGTGCTTCAGGGCTGTATCTAGAAGCCGTTGCCAAAGAACCTTACACAACCAAAGGAGGTAAAATAAACGTAACCTTAGAAGCTATTAACAGAAGTACTGCAAATATTATATTAAAATCGATCAAGATTGATGCGCTCGATATCGATAATGTCTCAGAGAAAATTCTCTCTAATAATATCAAAAACAATTTTGAGTTTGAAGGGATAGTTCCAAATGATATTGAATATACAAACCCATATTGGCTAAACAAAAAGGGATCCTTAGGAATGTATCTTGTTGATGATCAAAAATTGATCGGAAAACCAGAAACAGATCATAAAATCAAGGCGCAATTCAATTTACAAATTGAAGGAGTTTCGATTCCTTATTCAAAAGAAATAATATATAAAACTAATGATCCGGTAAAAGGTGAAGTGTACAAACCTTTTGAAATCATCCCAGCCGTTTCAGCGCATATAAAAGACAACGTAATTATTTATGCCAATGGTGCTTCAAAACAAATTCCTGTTGTTATAAAAGCAGGTCAGACGAATATAAGTGGCAGTGTTGCGTTAGCATACCCAAAAGGATGGATAGTATCTCCGAAGCAGATAGATTTTAATTTAGCTCAAAAAGGAGAAGAAAAAATAGTAGTTTTTACACTTACTGCACCTAAAAATCAAAGCGAAGGATATATTTCGCCGATCATTACTAGTAATGGAAACGTATTTTCCAAAGATATAATTACGATAGATTATGATCATATTCCATATCAAACCTTAGTGCTACCCTCAGAGACAAAAGTCGTTAAACTGAATATTCAAAAAAAGGGGCAAAACATTGGATATATTGAAGGTGCAGGAGATGTAGTACCAGAGAGTTTACAACAAATCGGGTATACCGTAACAACAATTGATCCAGAATCAATATCAATAGAAACTTTAAAACCATTTGATGCCGTTGTCGTAGGAATCAGAGCATATAACACCGTAGAACAACTTAAGTTTAAACAACAATACCTGCTTGATTATGTAAAAGAAGGAGGAAATTTAATCATTCAATACAATACAAACCGAAGATTAAAGGTAGAAGACAACCTTGGCCCTTATCCATTAAAATTGTCAAGAGATCGAGTTACCGATGAAAAGGCCGAAATCACCTTTTTGGCCCCCGACCACCAAGTATTAAATTCTCCTAATAAAATCACTAAAGAAGATTTTAAAGGATGGGTACAGGAACGTGGACTATATTTTCCTGGCGAATGGTCTAAAGAGTATACCGCTATTTTGGCGTCGAATGATAAAGGAGAATCTCAAAAAAAAGGACCTCTATTGATTGCTAAATACGGAAAAGGACATTATGTATACACAGGCCTAAGCTTTTTTAGAGAGTTTCCTGCTGGTGTACCTGGTGCATATCGCCTATTTGCAAATATGTTATCTTTAGGAAAATAAATAACAGGAATGGAAGAGTCAAAAGAAAAATTCGTCTGGAAAAAATTGTACTCGGCTATATTAATTGCTAATGTTCTGTATATTTTGGTTTTCTATTTGATAACGAGTATGTATTCCTCATGAAATGCGCATGTACATACTTTTTTTCTTCACTAATTAATTCTTGATCATCAACATATGCAAACTATAGATTGGATTGTACTCATCGGAACCTTATTATTCATTGTTTTATATGGAGCCTGGAAAACAAAAGGCAGTAAAAATGTACAAGAATATATTCGAGGAGGCAACGAAGCCCAATGGTGGACAATAGGACTATCGGTCATGGCAACTCAAGCCAGTGCAATCACCTTTCTTTCGACTCCCGGACAGGCATTTCATAGCGGAATGGGATTTGTACAATTCTACTTTGGCCTCCCTATTGCAATGGTAATCATTTGCCTGATTTTTATACCCCTCTACCATAAATTAAATGTTTACACAGCCTATGAATATTTAGAAAGTCGATTTGATTTAAAAACGCGTAGTTTAACCGCTATTTTATTTTTGATTCAAAGAGGGCTGGCAGCAGGAATTACTATTTTTGCACCTGCTATTATTTTATCTGCGGTTTTAGGATGGAACCTTACGTCTTTAAATATAATTATAGGAATTCTAGTTATTATATATACGGTATCTGGCGGAACCAAAGCAGTTAGTGTTACCCAAAAACAACAAATGGCAGTAATTTTTACAGGAATGTTTATTGCCTTTTTTTTAATCATAAGTTACTTGCCAGATGAGATTACCTTTTCTAAAGCTCTAGACATTGCGGGTGCCAGTGGTAAAATGAAAGTTTTAGATTTTTCTTTTGATCTTAATAATCGCTATACCGTGTGGACTGGTATTTTAGGAGGAACCTTTTTAATGCTATCCTACTTTGGAACAGATCAAAGTCAAGTACAACGGTATCTATCGGGCAAATCTGTTAAAGAAAGTCAACTAGGACTGCTTTTTAATGGATTACTCAAAGTACCTATGCAATTCTTTATCCTTCTGGTAGGTGTAATGGTATTTGTTTTTTACCAGTTCAATTCAACACCAATAAATTTTAACCCAGCGGCAATAGCAGCAATTCAAAACTCTGAATATGATGCAGAATACAAACAACTTGAAGATAAATTAGAAGGAGTTAATGCTCAAAAAAAATCATTAATAAATGATTACTTAACAGATCACAAAGCAAGCACAAAAGCTTCTATTAAAGAACTCAATGATGTTGATCAAGAAATTCGAGATGCTGCAAAAACACTAATTCAAAAAGCAAATCCCAATGTAGAAACAAATGACAAAGATTATGTTTTTATTCATTTTATTCTTAATAATCTACCCCGTGGGTTGATCGGGTTATTGTTAGCTGTAATTTTATCAGCAGCAATGTCATCTACGGCATCAGAGCTTAATGCTTTAGCTTCTACAACCACTATGGATCTATATAGGCGTAATATTAAAAAAGAAAAAACTGATAAGCATTATGTAAATGCTTCAAAACTTTTTACTCTGGTATGGGGAGTTATTGCCATTCTGGTAGCCTGCTTCGCAAATCTATTTGACAATTTAATTCAGTTGGTTAATATTATTGGTTCTATCTTTTACGGTAATGTTTTGGGTATATTTTTGCTTGCATTTTTTATAAAGTTTGTTCATAGCAATGCTACTTTTATTGCTGCTATTATAACCCAATGTATTGTGGTTTTTGTTTGGACACAAGAATGGTTGCCATTTCTATGGCTCAATGCCTTAGGTTGTGGTTTGGTAATGATAATCGCTATAATACTACAGCCTGTAATTCATTCAAAACCTAAAATCAGAACATAATGACCAGCAAAAGGATCGTAAAATGGGGGATTCTTGGCTGTGGTAAAATTGCTCATAAATTTGCAGAAGATCTTCTTACTATTCCATCTGCAAAACTATTTGCTGTTGCAAGTCGAAATGTTAACAAGGCCCGTGATTTTGCGGCTAAATATAACATCCCGGTTAGCTATGATAGTTATGAAGCCCTATGTAAAGATCTGGAAATTGATATCATTTATATCGCAACACCACATCCTCTTCATCATCAAAATACCATGATGTGCCTTAGGAATAACAAAGCTGTTTTATGCGAAAAACCATTTGCTATGAACAGCAATCAGGTTGAAGAAATGATTTCTTTGGCAAAAAAGAAGAATATTTTTTTGATGGAAGCTCTTTGGACTTATTTTTTACCTCATTATCAATATGTCCTAGATAAAATTAAATCCAAAGAATTAGGAGAAGTGAAATCACTAAAAGCAGATTTTGGCTTTGCTTCTGCATTTAACCCAGATAGCCGAATATTTAATAAAGATCTTGGTGGAGGTAGTTTATTAGATGTAGGCATATACCCCCTTTTTGCGGCTTTAACTATTTTAGGATATCCTGAAGAAATTATAGCGAAAGCTACCTTTGGAAAAACTGGAGTCGATGAAACTTGTACGATGCAGCTTCTTTATAAAAATAAGGTAACTGCTTCTCTATTTAGCGCTATTACTCTAAAAACAGATACCAAGGCCATTATTGAACTTGAAAATGGCACCATTACTATCAATAGCCGATTTCATGAACCTTCATCAATAACGATAGAAAAAAACGGAAAATCAGACACTATAACATTCAAAATCAATACAAACGGATATAACTTTGAAGCAATTCATGCGCAAGAAATGCTTTCAAAAAATCGCATTGAAAGCACCTTAATGACCTTTGAAAAAAGTCGACTTTTAATACAGCTTTTAGATGCGGTTCGTAAAGAAATAGGATTACAGTATTCTTAGAAATTTATACAACAAAAAAGCGTTCTGGAAATTCAAAACGCTTTTTATGATTTGTGTGTGAAAAAGAGTGTTATTTAGCCCCCCACTCCGCAAGGGAATCTTTATTTAATTTTACATAGTCAGCGTTTCCTGCTTTCTCTGCTAATTCTAACGATGTTTTAGCGGCTTTTATTGCCCCGTCTTTGTCTCCTTTTTTAGCATAAATCAAAGATTGTTGCCTGTGATACCAAAAAGCTGGCTCTTTACGCAAAGAAATGGCTTTGTCAATATGCTCTTTTGCTTTATCAAAATTCTCAATGTCTTTATAAAACACTGCTGCCTGATAGTGATCTCCGGCAGATGGTCCAGCCATAACTTTTTCGATACTCGCTAAAGCAGTTTCTTTTGCAGGAACTTCAATTTTTACCGCCGCTTCTGTTTTTTCCCATAAAAAATTTAAGATAGCCGAATCCATTTTAAAATCACTGAATACGACTGTAAAAGTCTCTATATTTACTGGCATAGCGGTAGGCTTTACTGAAACTTTAGCAGCAACTTTGGCATCGTCCCATTCTCTTGGAACACCCCAGTTATTAGCATCGCTATAAAAGATTACTTCCCAATTTTCTTTACCAGGTTTTGTAAAAATGGCATAAGTTCCTTTTTTTAGTTCCTTCCCACCTACTTTTACATCATCACTAAAAGTAATTTGTGTATTTTTATTAGCACCGGTTCTCCAAAGTTTATCAAATGGCACTAAATCTCCAAAAATAGTTCTTCCTCTCATACTAGGACGTGAGTACTCTACAGAAACATCTGTTAATCCAATAACCTGCTCAATTTTAGAAGATGGGCTAGGTTGTGGGGTTTTAACCTGAGCTTCTATCCCAAAAGATAATAAAGCCACAGAAAGAAATAAGACGATTGTTTTCATTGTGTTGAATTTAGTTTGTTTGAATTATTGATAACGAAAATAAGGAATACACCTGCATTAAGAGTTAACAAAAACTTAAAATAAGGAATAGTATATTTGTCGGCATATTAGGATAATCATGAGAACATATATTTCAGAAAGCATTGGCACATTTAGTTTGGTTTTTTGTGGTACAGGTGCGATGACCATTAATGAAGTTACTGGCGGTGATGTTACTCATGTAGGAATTGCAATTACATGGGGGCTAATCGTTATGGCAATGATTTATGCATTTGGAGAAATATCTGGAGCTCATCTAAATCCTGCAGTTACAATTGCCTTTGCGTACGCCAAAAAATTTGAATGGAAAGAAGTACCTAAGTATATAATTGCTCAGTGTATAGGAGCTATATTTGCCAGCAGTATTTTACTCTTTTTATTTCCAGATAGTGAATTTTTAGGAGGAACCTTACCATCAATCGATGCTTTTAGAGCATTTGTATTAGAGACATTACTCACCTATTTTCTTATGGTGGTTATCATAAATGTTTCAACAGGATCTAAAGAAATAGGAACAATGGCGGGCATAGCGATTGGTGGGGTAGTTTTATTGGAAGCAATGTTTGCCGGACCTGTAACCAAAGCTTCTATGAATCCAGCAAGATCACTGGGTCCTGCACTATTATCAGGACATTGGGAGCATCAATGGCTCTATTTTACGGCACCAATTGTTGGAGCCTTATTAGCGGTGATGACTTGTAAATTAGTTAAACCTACTAACTGCTGTAATGATTGTTAAGAGCTTTACTATTCTCTTGGATTAAAGGTAGTAGCATTTGCATGCTTTTAAGGCTTTTTAATGTAATAGACAGTACTAAATCCTCTGCAGAAGTATATTTATAAATACAAAAATTATTTTTTGTTTAACATAAATACATTCTACATTAAACAAAATCATTGTACTTTTACATAACATTTATTGTAAAAGCATGAAAATATATACCCTAAAAGCAAAACAAAACTTACCTATTTCAATTGATGAGGCCTGGGAGTTTTTATCCGACCCTAAAAATCTCAAGACCATTACCCCGGATTATATGGGATTCAAAATTTTATCCGGAGCAGATCGAAAAATGTATCCAGGACAAATTATTCAATACATGGTAACTCCGGTTGCAGGAATCAAAAATAAATGGGTTACTGAGATCACTCACGTTAGAGATAGACAGTATTTTGTAGATGAGCAACGCTTTGGACCCTATGCTCTATGGCATCACAAACATTTTATAAAAGAAATTCCTGGTGGAGTAGAAATGGAAGATATCATTGATTATAAAATACCTTTCGGAATTTTAGGCCAATGGATGCATCCAATACTCGTTAAACCAAAGCTCAAGGAAATTTTCAACTATCGCGAAAACAAATTAATAGAGCTATTTGGAACCTTAGACACCCCAAAAGCTAATTCAATTGTATTTGCATAACCTATAAATAATGAGAAAAAATATATTACTAATTGGAGGAAGTCACGGAATTGGTTTTGAAATTGCTTTAAAATTATATAGTGACCAAAACGTTTTTATTGCATCCAGAACTAATGAGAACCTCGGGAATTTAGAAGTAACTCATATCCCGTATGACGCTTCCAAAGACGAAATTGACACTTCTATCCTACCTGAGCGCATTGATGGTTTTGTGTACTGTCCCGGAAGTATTAACTTAAAACCCTTCAAAATGCTTTCTCCCATGGCTTTTGAAGAGGACATGCAGATTAATTTCATGTTTCTGGTAAAGATTGTTCACAGCTTACTTCCCAAACTCAAAAACTCAGATCAAGCCAGTTTAGTGTTTTTTAGTACCGTAGCAGTAAAAGTAGGTATGCCATTTCATACCAGTATCGCTGCAGCAAAAGGAGCTATCGAAGGCTTTGCAAAAGCTCTCGCGGCAGAATATGCCCCTCAATTTAGAGTCAATGTCATTGCGCCGTCATTAACAGATACTCCATTAGCAGAAAGATTATTGGCAAACGAAAAAAAGAAAGAGTTAATGAACAACAGACACCCCATGAAACGCGTAGGTAAACCTGAAGACATCGCTAATATTGCTACTTTTTTATTAAGTGACAATAGCAGCTGGATTACCGGACAAGTTATTGGTGTTGATGGGGGTATGTCGACTTTAAACATTAACTAAGCATGAGTAGAAAAGTATCTGTTTTCTGGTTCAGAAGAGATTTGAGACTAGATGATAATATAGGATTTCTGGAAGCGCTCAAAGGAGAGTATCCCGTTCTTCCGATATTTATATTTGATAAAAAGATTCTGGATCATTTACCAGAAGATGATGCCAGAGTGACTTTTATCTTTGATAGACTTCAGGCAATGCGAGATGAGCTTCAGGGCCAGCATGAAAGCTCTATAGCCATGTATTATGGTGATCCAGAACAAGTTTTTGCCGATTTAATAGCACAACACAACATAGCACATGTGTATACTAATCATGATTATGAACCTTATGCCAGAAAGCGAGACCAGTCGATAAAAGAATTTTTACACAAAAATAATATCGTGTTTAGTACTTTTAAAGATCAGGTAATCTTCGAAAAAAATGAAATTGTTAAAGCTGATGGAGATCCTTACGTAGTTTATACCCCATATAAAAATAAATGGAAAGAAAATTTTGATGAATCAAAACTTACAATTCATTATACATCACAATATCTAGAAAACTTAATTCAAAATTCTCGTTTGCCAAATCTTTCATTATCTGATATGGGATTTAAGAAATCGTCAATAGAGATTCCTGATTATAACGCTACACCTACCCTAATTCAGGACTATGAAAAAACTCGTAATTTCCCTGCAAAAGAAGATGGAACTTCTCGTTTAGGACCTCATTTAAGATTTGGAACTGTTAGTATTAGAAAGATGATCAAAAAGGCAATTGCCCAAGAAAATGAAGTCTTTTGGTCAGAACTGATTTGGCGTGAATTTTTTATGCAAATACTTTGGCATTTTCCACACACTCAAAAAGAAGCATTTAAGCCAAAATACGATAGAATTGACTGGCGCAATGATGAGCAGGAGTTTGAAAAATGGAAAAATGGAACCACCGGATATCCTTTGGTAGATGCAGGAATGCGACAACTAAACGAAACTGGATACATGCATAATCGAGTACGAATGCTTGTCGCTAGTTTTCTCTGTAAACACTTACTAATTGATTGGCGCTGGGGCGAAGCGTATTTTGCAGAAAAATTACTTGATTATGATATGTCGGCTAATGTTGGAAACTGGCAATGGGCAGCAGGATCAGGTGTTGACGCAGCACCGTATTTCAGAATCTTTAATCCGACAACTCAAATCAATAAATTTGACAAAGATTTGAAATATATTAATACCTGGGTTAGCGATCTCAATGAGCTCACGTATCCACAACCTATGGTTGATCATAAAATGGCACGCGAACGGTGCTTAAAAGTCTACAAAGAAGCAGTTAGTTAGCAGAAAATTATAACATTTTTTTAAAGTGGTTCGCAAAAGTTTTTTTGTAAATTATACACACGTGAAAGCACGACTAACTCATAAATTTTAAACCGATGAATACACAGCAAGTTGCAAATCGTTTGGTAGAGCTTTGCCGTATTGGCGAAAACATGCAAGCTATTAATGAATTATATGCTAATAACATTGTTAGCAAAGAAATGCCTGGTGTCCCAAACTCAATAGTATCTGGTAAAGATGCAGTAACTAAAAAGAGTGAAGATTGGTATGCAAGCGTAGAAGAATTTCATGGAGGAGAAATCTCTGATCCAATAGTAGCAGAAGATCATTTTAGTTGTAAAATGAAAATGGACTGTACCTTCAAAGAACAAGGCCGTATGCAAATAGAAGAATTAGCCGTTTACCAAGTAACTAATGGAAAAATCACTGAAGAGCAGTTTTTCTACACTATGCCCAAATAGCAAAACTGTCTCTTTATACCTCTTATAATTAAAACTTAACACCAACAGATAGTTGAAAAACGGAATGCTGACGCTCAACGGTGTCATTTGATTGATCATCTACAATATTAGCAAGACCTAAACTATAACGAGCCTGAAAAAAAGCTCCCATCTCGAATTGATAACCTAATCCAAAATTAGCTCCGTAATCCAAGTCAGAAATACTATCTTTAACATCGATATCAGACTTTTCTGTACCGCCGCCAATAGAATTCTTAAGTTGTCGCACTGCGGCTGTTAAATACCCTACTTGAGGGCCTACTTCTAAACTAAAACCAGGAACTACATAAAACGGGTAATATTTAACCATTACCGGTAAATAAATATAATCTAACTTGAGTATTTCATCATCAAAATTTGGCTCTGCACTTTCATATTTAACTCCCTGAAAAGAATAGAGCAATTCCGGTTGAATAGCCAAATACTCATTAATAGGGATCTCAGCAGCTAATCCAATATGTACAATAGCCCTTGGATCAAAACCACTGGTTTGATCACCTTCGAGATCAGCAACATTAAGTCCAAATTTAAAACCCATTTGAAAGGATTCTACCTGGGCAGTACTTGTCTGGACCATCAAACCAAGAACTAAAACAATGAAATAAAGTCTTTTAATCATAATGTATAAATTTGGAGCAAATAACTATGTAAACGAAAAAAAATCTGCAAAATTTCTTTTGATACTTAAAGAATAATTACGGGTTTCATTAAATATCAACTAAAACATATTGTTAATCATTTTTCTTCTACCAATATTATCGTAAGTAAGAGAAAAATCAGAATCAAATGTAAACAACACTTTCCAGAAATAAAAAAATATAATCATACTGGTTATAAATCGAATAAAACTATAGCAAGCTTTTAATTTGTTCTAATGCCGGGTTTCGATTGTTTTTTTTCCAAATAACTGATAATACAGTCTTTTGCGGTATCCTTGGAATTTCTAAAAACTTAACGCCCAAGTCAAATCCATACTGCAACGATGTGGGAACTATAGCAACTCCTAACCTACTCTCAACTAGTTTAAAAATAGTTTGAGCATGTACAGATTTATGAGATACTTTGGGTGTAAAGCCTTTATCTTCGCATATACTCATTATCTTATCATAATACAATGAACTATAATCTGAAGAAAACAAAACAAAATTTTCATCAGATACCTGAGCAATACTTTTAAATGTTTTTCTCGTTAATTGGTGATTCTTTGGCAGAACCAAAGAAAAGGTATCTTTAAAAGCGGTTTTCATTTTTAAACCATCAGGCACTCGTGCTAGTCTTACAAAACCTACATCTAACTGATCTTTTTCTATAGCCTCGACCTGTAAATGATTAGACATTTCTTCAAGATTAAATCGTATCCCCGGTAAATCTTTATTTGCTTTGACCAATAATTCCGGGATCACGGTTTGCATTGCTGATCCTAAAAATCCAATTCGTATTTCTCCATTATTTCCCTTATCAATCAAACGCGTTTGTTTAATAGTAAAATCAATATGATTAAAAATATACTCTACTTCTTTTTTTAGATAAAGACCTGCTGGCGTTAAACTCACATTTCGCTTATTTCTATCAAAAAGTGAAACTTGAATAAGTGCTTCCATTTGTTTGATCTGCCTGCTCAGCCCAGGCTGGGAGATAAACAATTTTTCTGAAGCTTTTCTAAAATGAAGTTCCTCAGCAACAGCCAAAAAATACGCAAAATGTCTAAGCTCTAACTGATAACTCATAGTTATTAATAATTGATAAAATTAGTATTTCTAATTATTAAAAGTAAGTATTAATTTAGTAAGTACAAATCAGCAACGTAATAATGTCAAATATATCACAACATTTTTCTTACGGAGAAGAGTATCTTACCGCAGGAATAGCTATAAAAATAGCTCGGGGAGAAATAAAAGGCTTCATCTCTGAAGCTACTCGAAAAAAAATTCAAAACAATCGTCAGATAGTTGAAAATATTGTCGAAAAAGGCCATCCTGTATACGGTATCAACACAGGTTTTGGTCCACTATGCACAACAAAAATCACGAAAGAAGAAACAAAAATTTTACAAAATAATATTCTGCAAAGTCACAGTGTAGGGGTTGGAGAACTTATTGATCCTCAAATCGCAAAATTGATGATGATCTTAAAAGTACAATCCTTGTCCAAAGGATATTCTGGTATTGCCATAACAACATTAGAAAGAATCCTATGGCATATAGAAAATGATGTCATACCCATAGTCCCTTGTCAGGGATCAGTAGGAGCTTCTGGAGATTTAGCACCCCTATCCCATTTATTTTTACCCCTAATCGGATTAGGAAAAGTAGCATATCAACAAAAAAACATAACGACTAAAGAATTATTTGAACATACAGGGTTGTCTACTCTAGATTTGGGTCCAAAAGAAGGACTGGCTTTAATCAATGGAACACAATTTATTGCTGCACATGCCGTAGAAGTTGTTTCAAAACTTCATAGTTGTCTTTCACAAGCAGATATCATTGGAGCAATGATGATTGAAGGATTACAAGGATCGGTTAAACCTTTTTATAAAGAATTACATCAATTACGCCCTTTTAATGGAAATATCCATACAGCAGCCAGGGTGAAATCTCTTTTAAAAGGATCAGAAATTATGGAAGATCATATCGATTGTGACCGAGTTCAGGATCCTTATTCTCTACGCTGTATCCCTCAAGTTCATGGCGCTTCCAGAAACGCCTGGCTACATCTAAAAGAATTACTTGAAGTAGAACTCAATTCTGTTACCGATAACCCTATCATTATTGATGAAAATTTGACCATTAGCGGAGGCAGTTTTCATGGACAACCTCTGGCCATGGCTCTAGACTATGCATGTCTGGCAGCTTCAGAACTAGGCAACATTTCGGATCGAAGAATTTATCTGGCATTAGAAGGAAACGCCCCAGGAGTACCAAAACTACTTATGGAAGATACTGGAATCAATTCCGGCTATATGATTCTTCAATATACTACTGCGGCATTAGCGAGCGAAAATAAAGGTTTATGTTTTCCGTCAAGTGCTGATAGCATTCCAACATCTCTTGGTCAGGAAGACCATGTAAGCATGGGGTCTATAGGCGGTAGAAAGGCATTAAGAGTAATTCATAATATAGAAAAAATCTTAGCTATAGAGCTTTTAACTGCTGCACAGGCCTTTGAATTTAGAAAACCTCTTAAATCAGGAAAAATCCTCGATGAAATACATAAGCACATAAGAACAGTAGTTCCTTTTGCAGATAAAGACCGTGTATTTGCAGATGACATCGAAAAAGGAATTAAAATGATTAAGGAGAAAACCTTAATACGTATTACCAATGAAGTTTCTAAAAGAGAAAAATTATCCTTAGAAACCGAATTTTCTAGTGAATTTGAAGTATATTAAATAAAAAAATATAGAATCCAACTATTCCCAAGTCAATATCATGGGCGCATGTCGCTGGTTCATTTTTATCTTGGGATCAAAACCGAAATTTTATATTTCCTCTCACTCTACTCTCACCCCAAAAATGAGGGGGAGAAACAGGAAAACCTTAGCACAATCTTAAAGTATTTATGGAGAAAACAGTAAAGAAGCATTATGAAGAAATATAAGTTAATAGGTCCAATTTCTCAACTGATAAGCATGGAAAAAGCAACCCTAAAGGGCGCTATCAAAGATGAAGAATTGTCTGTCCTTCATAATGCCGGAATACTTATTAAAGAAGAAAACATTCATAGTATTGGTATGTATTCGGAAATCAAAAAGAAAGCACTTTTATTAGATGCAGAAATTATTGAATTGCGTGCAAATTATGTATGCACACCAGGATTTATCGATGCTCATACTCATATATGCTATTCAGGATCGAGAGCACGAGACTATGCGATGCGGAATGCTGGCCAATCATATTTAGAAATTGCCGAAGCGGGTGGTGGTATTTGGGATACAGTAACCAAAACCAGGAAATCAACACTACAAGAACTCACCTATGGAATTCTGAAACGAGCCAACATACTCTTAAAAAATGGCGTTACGACCATAGAAGTAAAAAGTGGGTATGGATTATCTGTTTCTGAAGAATTAAAAATGTTACGTGCAATCCAAAACGCGAATCAAAACCTGGAAGCTGATCTTATTTCAACTTGTTTAGCCGCACATATGCTACCCAAAGATTTTGATGGAAATCATCAAAGCTATCTTGAAAAGATAAGCAATACTCTTTTTCCTATCTTAAAAGAAGAAAATCTAACCAATCGAGTTGATGCTTTTATAGAGAAAAGTGCTTTTCTTCCGTCAGATATTTATCCATATTTTAAAAAAGCCAAAGCTATGGGATTTGATATTACTGTTCATGCAGATCAGTTTAGTACGGGAGGGAGCGAAGTAGCTGTTAAAATGAACGCAATTAGTGCAGATCACCTTGAAGCCAGTACCGAAGATGAAATAGAATTATTAGGTAACAGCGATGTAGTTTCTGTAGCGTTACCCGGTGCATCCATTGGGTTAGGATGTGATTTTACACCTGCTCGAAAACTATTAGATACCGGGGGTATACTTGCTATTGCCAGTGACTGGAATCCAGGATCAGCTCCTATGGGGGATCTCCTGACTCAAGCTTGCATTTTAGGAACATTTCAAAAATTATCCAATGCTGAGGTCTTAGCGGGAATCACCTACAGAGCATCAGCAGCTCTAAATCTCAAAGACCGCGGACGATTAGCCACCGGCATGCTCGCTGACTTCAACCTATTTCGCACAACTCATTTCAACGAAATATTCTATCATCAAGGAAAACTAACTCCTTCCCAGGTCTGGAAACGAGGAGATATTGTATATTCTGATCATAATTAAAAAGTAATGAACTTCAAAGAACAAATACTTCAAGGCATCCCCAAAACATTACCACCAAAGAAAATCTTAGATCCTAAGATAAGTCGTGCTCCAAAGCGAAAACAAATCTTATCTACGGAAGAGAAAAAATTGGCTCTTCGTAATGCTTTGAGATATTTTCCTGATCAATGGCACGATGAACTTGCTTTAGATTTTCTAGAAGAACTAAATGAATACGGACGTATTTATATGTATCGCTTCATTCCGGAGTATGCTATGCATGCCCGGCCTATACACGAATATCCCGCCAAAACCATGCAAGCAGCAGGCGTTATGCTAATGATTCAAAACAACCTGGATCCCGAAGTTGCTCAACATCCATATGAGCTGATCACGTATGGTGGCAATGGCGCTGTTTTTCAAAATTGGGCGCAATATCTGCTTACTATGCAATATCTTGCTACCATGACAGATAAACAAACCTTACATATGTATTCTGGACACCCCATGGGATTATTCCCATCATCTGTAGAGGCCCCAAGAGTTGTAGTAACAAACGGAATGATGATCCCGAACTATTCTAAACCCGATGACTGGGAAAAATATAACGCCTTGGGGGTTACACAGTATGGTCAAATGACCGCAGGAAGTTATATGTATATTGGCCCGCAGGGCATTGTTCATGGCACAACCATTACCGTGATGAACGCGTTTAGAAAAACGTTAAAACCCCACGATACTCCTGCTGGTAAAATCTTTTTAACAGCAGGCTTAGGAGGAATGAGCGGTGCACAACCCAAAGCAGGAACTATTGCCGGATGCATAACCATTTGTGCCGAAATTAATTCGCAAGCTGCTAGGAAACGCTATGATCAGGGATGGGTAGATGAACTTCTTGATAACCTTCAGGATTTAGTTACCAGAACGAAAAAAGCTGTTCAGCATAATGAGGTCGTATCCATAGCGTATCAAGGAAATATTGTAGATGTTTGGGAGCGATTTTATGAAGAAAATATATCTATAGCACTAGGATCGGATCAGACATCATTGCACAACCCATGGTCGGGTGGGTATTATCCCGTTGGACTTAGTTATCAAGAGGCCAATGCTATGATTGCCAATGATCCAAAAAAATTTAAAACTAAAGTTCAGGAATCGTTACGAAGACATGCAGCAGCAATCAATAAACACACCAAAAGAGGCACTTACTTTTTTGACTATGGAAATGCATTTCTACTTGAAGCTTCCAGAGCAGGTGCAGATATAATGGCTGAAAATGGCATAGATTTTAAATATCCCTCATACGTACAAGACATCTTAGGACCAATGTGTTTTGATTATGGATTCGGACCGTTTCGATGGGTTTGTACTTCAGGAAAATCTGAAGACTTGGATAAAACAGACCAAATTGCATTAGAAGTACTGAAAGTAATCAAAAAAGCTTCTCCAAAAGAAATTAAACAGCAAATGCAGGATAATATTACGTGGATAGAAGAAGCTAAACAAAATAAACTGGTTGTAGGTTCTCAGGCAAGGATTTTATACGCAGATGCCGAAGGCAGGATCAAAATAGCCAAAGCTTTTAACGAAGCTATCCTAAACGGAGATATTTCGGCGCCCATAGTTTTAGGAAGAGATCATCATGATGTCAGCGGTACAGACTCGCCGTATAGAGAAACCAGCAATATTTATGATGGCAGTAAATTTACAGCAGATATGGCAATCCATAATGTGATTGGAGATAGTTTTAGAGGTGCAACCTGGGTATCGATTCACAATGGTGGTGGTGTTGGATGGGGAGAAGTAATAAATGGGGGGTTTGGACTTGTTTTGGACGGATCCAACGAGGCCGCTCTGAGATTGGAACGCATGCTGTTTTATGATGTTAACAACGGTATCTCCAGAAGAAGCTGGGCCAGAAACAAAGAAGCTTTATTTGCTATTAAAAGAGAAATGGAGCGCACTCCTGACCTAAAAGTTACTTTACCTAACCTGGTTGAAGAGGACACAATCAATAAAAACTTTAAGAATTAATATAGCTTATTGAATATCATGAAACACTACATGCAGACAAATAAAGATCTCTGGACCGGTCGTGTATCAAATGATCAATTATATCTGCATGAAAAAATTGTTTGTCTTGATTTAACCACAGATCCCCTTCCGATAAATGACAAGAAGTCATTTGCCTTATTAGGATATGCTTGCGACGAAGGAGTAAAAAGAAATCAAGGCCGGATTGGCGCTAAAGATGGTCCAGATACCATTCGAAAAATGTTGGCTTCGTTATCGAATCATTTTTCTGACGATATTGATATTTTGGATATTGGAAATATAACATGCCATTCTGGAAATCTTGAAGAAACACACCTCGAAACCTCAAATTGTATTGCAACAATTTTAAATAGTGAAACTTTTCCAATTGTCATAGGAGGTGGACATGACCTTGCTTATGCCCATTACAATGGAATAAAAAAGCACGTTCCGGAAAAAAAAATTGGCATTATCAATCTAGATGCACATTTTGACCTTAGAGCTGTAAAAGAATATAGAAATTCTGGCACACCCTTTTATCAAATTGCCAAAGAAAATGATACATTTCAATACTTATGTCTAGGCATCCAAAAGGCTTCCAATAATCGAGAATTGTTTGAGACAGCAGATCAATTAGACGTTAGTTATCTTTTCAATACAGCGTTTACCATGTATAATAGAGATAAGGTTCTAAAAACTGTGGATTCATTTATTGCCACTGTTGATCTTGTTTATCTAACTATTGATATTGATGGATTCTCTTCGGTATATGCTCCCGGAGTTAGCGCTCCTTCACCGTTAGGTTTTTCTATAGATATAGCGCTAGAGACTATTCAAAGAATTTGTAACTCTAAAAAGTTAATAAGTGTAGATTTGGTAGAACTTAACCCAACATATGATCTTGATCATTGCACCGCAAGATTAGCCTCCAGGTTAATTTACAGCATAATACAGGAACTACAAAGCCTCTGAAAAATTTCTCTATCATACTTTTCTAATAAAGGAGAGCACATTTCTAAAAATTGTAAATTAAAAGGAAATTCAATCTAATTTACATATCCTATCCAAACTTTTATTCGAGTTAAAGGCTATCTATTTTTACAAAAAAAGGGATTACCAAAAAATAATCCCTCTTATTGATTTAAAAAACAAATAACCAATATTTGTTATATC
The DNA here is from genome assembly GCA_947497175.1 of uncultured Aquimarina sp. Taxonomy (GTDB): domain Bacteria; phylum Bacteroidota; class Bacteroidia; order Flavobacteriales; family Flavobacteriaceae; genus Aquimarina. The sequence goes on from CANMFM010000007.1 coordinate 479,013, forward strand.
TCTATTACTACTTACGAATTGCATAACTAGAAGCTTCAGGGAGTTCACTTAAAAATTTAACAAGACTATTAAAATTTAAATAATTCATGACTGTGTGATTTAAGGTTATTGATTACTAAAGTACTATGTTATCAACAATAAACAAAATAAAATGTTTATTATTTGTTAATAATTTGTTGAAAGTATATTTTTTTAAGATAAAATACATCATTTTTTAAATATATTAAATATTATTGTAGTTAAAAACTTACTTTTATTGTTGATAACTATGTTAATAACTTCAAAATAGATTGATAAAACTCAAGTACTACTCTACCTACGCTTTCATAAAGACATGAAAATCAAATAAAAAGAAACAACACTAATTATATTTAAAGTAGTACCCACGAAAGAACATGTGTAGTGATTCAATTAAGGGTTTACAAAAAACGATATCTGGCCTTAGGAGCACTGATCAATTCAATCTTTTACCTAAATTGCACCTATGAAATCTGCTTCAGTAAAAGAAATTAAAACAGAATTATCTAATTACTCTCATCAAGAACTTATAGAGTTGTGCCTTAGGTTGTCTCGATTTAAAAAAGAAAATAAGGAATTACTAACGTACTTATTATTTGAATCTACAAACGAGGAAGGATATATTATGAGTATTAAAAATGAGGTAGATGAACAATTTAATAGTATCAATACTAAATCATATCATTATATTAAAAAAAGCGTACGTAAAACACTTCGTATAATCAAAAAACATATACGCTACTCAAAAAATAAAGAAACAGAAATCGAATTACTTCTTCATTTTTGCAAAAAACTAAAAGAGTTTACACCGTACATACAAAATAGCACGGTGTTGAAGAATATTCATGAACGAGAAATTAATGCTATAAAAAAGAAAATCACTGTACTACACGAAGACTTACAGTATGATTACGAATTGGAGCTACGATCGGCCTACTTATAATCAAATACTTAGACTATTATTCGAACATCAAGGACACAAACTCTGCAACACAAGCGGGTTTTTCTACACCTTCAATCTCGAGGGTGCAGTCCCATGTTATTTTCAATCCATTATCGGCATATTCTTCTATTTTGGTGACACTACTGTGTAATCGTAAACGACTATCAACAATAACAGGGTGGGGAAAACGCACTTTATTCAGTCCATAATTAAATCCCATAACAGCACTTTCAACAGTAATGAGATCCATTAACATTTTTGAAAGTAGCGAGATTGATAAAAACCCATGTGCAATTGTTTTTTTAAAAGGAGATTCCTTTTTTGCACGTTCTACATCCACATGCACCCACTGAAAATCTTGTGTTGTTTCGGCAAAAGTATTGATCATCTCCTGGGTTATTGTTATCCAATCTCCTACAGGCAATTGTTTACCTTCTACCGTTTTAAAATCTTTAAAATTCTTAAATACAAGCTGATTCATACCCTTATTTTATCTCGAAATACCACCATCGATAGTTAAACAAATTCCGGATACATAAGAAGCCTCATCGGAAGCTAAGTACAAATATCCGTAGGCAATATCTTTTGGTAACGCAGCTTTTTGGAGTGGTATTTGCTTTTGAATTCCATCGAGATGCTCCTGAGGTATCTGATCTGTCATTTCGGTTAACGTAAAACCTGGAGCTAATGCGTTAGCCGTGATGCCGTATTTACCAAGCTCCATAGTCCAGGTTTTCGACATTGCAATAACACCTGCTTTTGTGGCCGCATAATTGGTCTGCCCAAAATTACCGCGTAATCCGACATTAGATGCCGCCGAAACTATACGTCCGTATCCGGCATCTTTCATATATTTAGAGACCACCTGAGTACACAAAAATACACCTTTAAGGTTTACATCAATTACAGCATCCCATTCTGACTCACTCATTTTATGCAAGGTTCGATCTTTTGTGATACCAGCATTATTAATCAAAATATCTATACGACCGTATTTTTTATAAATCCTTTCTGCTTCAGTTTCAATAGCCGCTTTATTGGTTACTGAAATTTTAGTAAATTCTGCAGTATTTCCAGTTTCTACAATATTTTTAGCAGTATTCTCCCCATCATCCAGAAGATCCCAAATGATCACAGTTGCGCCTTCTTCAGCGAATAATTCCGAAACCGCTTTACCTATTCCTCTTGCTCCACCGGTTACAATGGCAATTTTATCTTTTAATCTCATATTTTTATGTCTTTTGCATATGTTATTTTAAAAACTGAATTTATTCCATATATCGATAGCTTCAAGTACCAAGATCCATAACATAGTGTGTCGAGGTCTGATCGTATATTTATTCTAAATGCATCTTTTAATACCCATGGTTATCCATATCTCAATTACGTTGATGACCGGCCATTTTGGCTCCATTACGTCATGTCAAAACGCTAAAAATGACATACAACAACATCAAGAACACTCTATAACAACTTTACCCCTAACCTTGCGCTGCATCATTGCTTCGAGAGCTTTTGAAGTATCTTTAAGAGGATATATTTTATGAATATGTGGTTTTAGTTTGCCGGCACCATACCACTGCATTAATTGCATGGTATTTTCCATATTTTTTTTGGGGGTTTTCATGGCAAAACTCCCCCAAAATACTCCTACGATAGCACAACCCTTAAGCAGCGCCAAGTTAAGAGGAATTTTAGGGATTTCTCCAGCCGCAAAACCTACCACTAAGTAACGCCCTTCCCAAGCCATAGCGCGAATGGCCGCTTCAGAATAATCACCACCAACCGGATCATATACCACATCTATTCCTTTACCATTTGTGAGTTCTTTACTTCGTGATTTTAAATCTTCTTTTGTGTAATTAATAACCTCATCGGCACCAAATGCTTTACACAATTGTAGCTTTTCATCTGTTGAGGCTGCGGCAATTACTTTTGCTCCCATAAGCTTTCCTAACTCTACCGCTGCCAAACCAACTCCTCCTGAGGCCCCAAGAATCAAAAGCGTTTCTCCTTTTTTTAGTTGTGCTCTGTCTTTTAATGCATGATACGATGTCCCATATGCCATCATAAATGATGCTGCTACGGGAAAATTCATCATAGGTGGTTTTTTAAAACAGGCGCTACCCGGTACAACAGCCTCTTCGGCATATCCGCCATGCATCACAAATCCAAAAACCTCATCGCCAGGTTTGAGATGAGAAATTTCTGCTCCAACCTCTTTAACTATTCCTGCAATATCACTCCCTGGAGTAAAAGGTAATTCTGGTTTAAATTGGTATAATCCCTGAATGATTAAAGTATCCGGAAAATTAACTCCACATGCTTTTACAGATACCACAACTTCTTTGGCTTTTGGTTTGGGACTCTCAAGCTCTTCCAATTTCAAATCAGAAGGTGGTCCAAATTTTTCACAAACTATTGCTTTCATAAAACTGGACCTATTATTCTTCGATAACTTTTAATACTAGTTTTCCCATTTTTTCTCCAGAAAACAATCGTAAAAATGTTTCATGAAAGTTGTCTATACCTTCATAAATATCTTCTTTACTTTTTAATTTTCCTTGTGCCATCCAGCCACCCATTTCTTTGGCTGCATTACCATAGTCTTTTGCATAATCCATAACAACCATTCCTTGCATAGTAGCTCTGTTCACCAATAGTGACAAGTAATTACTCGGGCCTTTTATAGCCTCTTTATTATTATACTGAGAAATAGCACCACAAATCACAATACGGGCATGCATACGTAATCTGGCCAAAGCTGCGTTAAGAATCTCTCCTCCGACATTATCAAAATACACATCAATCCCTTTAGGGCATTCTCTTTTAAGACCTGCATGAATATTTTCTGCCTTGTAGTCTATAGCTCCGTCAAAACCTAATTCGTCTACTACATATTTACATTTTTTATCACCTCCTGCAATGCCAATTACACGACATCCTTTGATTTTAGCAATTTGACCTACAACGCTACCCACGGCACCGGCTGCACCTGAAACCAACACAGTATCACCTTCTTTTATCTTTCCTACTTCCAGGATTCCAAAATATGCGGTCATCCCTGGCATTCCTAGTGTTCCTATGTACATCGGTAAAGGAGCTAGATTGGGATCTACCTTATACCAGTTTTCACCATTTGTAACACTATATTGTTGTACTCCTCCCCAGCCCGTTAGACAATCTCCTTCTTTAAATTTTGGGTGATTATTTGCTTTAATTACTTTTCCTACTGATCCCGCACGCATAACATCATTAATCTGAATGGGTTCTATATATGATTTACCTTCATTCATCCATCCGCGCATTGCAGGATCTAATGATATATAGTGCTGTTGGATAAGAACTTCTCCTTCTTTAGGTTCGGGAATAGGGTTAGACTGTAATTCCCATGTATCTTGTTCAGGAAGACCAACAGGTCGTTTTTTAAATATTAATTGCTTATTCATTAGTATATTATTTTAATGTATTACTGTATTTTTTGGGTAAAATCTATAATGACGTTCCTCCGTCCAGCGTTATAGTTTGTCCGGTTATAAATTTAGTATTTTCAGAAGCTAGCCACACAACAGCCTCTGCAATTTCTTCGGCTAGTCCATACCGTTTCATTGGGATCACGCTTTTCAACATTTGATCCATATCGGGCCGTACGGATAAAAGTTTGTCTAATAATGCAGACTCTGTATATCCAGGGCAAACTGCATTTATACGAATATTTTTAGTTGCATATTCCAAAGCGGCAGACTTTGTCATTCCGACTACGGCAAATTTGCTCGCACTGTAAGATAGGTTATTTAATGAGGCTTTCAACCCGGCTAAAGATGCAATATTTACGATATTTCCTCCTCCTTGTTTTACCATTTGTTGTAGTGCTAGCTTCATACAATAAAAAACCCCAGTTTGGTTTACTGCAATTACACTATCCCAATCTTCTAAAGTATATTCTCCAGTCTTAGCCATATTTCTAGGCCCTATCCCGGCATTATTAACAATTACATCTAATCTACCAAACTTTTGAACTGTTTTTGAAATAAGTTGTTCTACTTCATCAAACTTAGTAACATTCGCTGTTATTACTGTACTTTGACCGCCATCGGCAGTAATATCATCTACTATTTGCTGTGCTTTTTCTTTTTTGATATCAGACACCACAACTGTAGCCTTATGTTTAGCAAAATGTTTGGCGGTAGCAGCTCCAATTCCAGAGCCTGCACCGGTTACAATTACTATTTTATCGTTTACTTGCATATATTTGAGTTTTAATTGGCTTTACATAGTATTAATCGCGAATCTTCCAGGGCCTGGCTTCGCAATTTTGCAGGATATCCTTCAGCGGTAATCATATTAAGGAAATCTTCTTTAGTCGCATATTCGACAATTAGGACTTTGTCCCATTCTAAATCATCACTTGGACCTATAAAGCCAAACACAGGTCGCCCCTGATAAATAATTTTAGCTTTTGATTGCTGAAAAAAAGGTACCACCGCCTGCATATACAATGCATAGGCTTCTTCTCCCGTTGTCCCCGTTTCTTCTACTTTGTCTTTGAATTTAAGAAGATTCAACATTTGTAAAGGTCCTTTTTCAGATACCGTTGAAAACTTATGAAACTGCTCTGGGGTAACTCCTACATATTTATGATCCATGTGCTATTTTTATTTATTATTTATGCATTACCAATTCTATATGCTAATTTTTCAAGCCAAACTCTAAGTACTACAACCAAAGTGTTATATATATCCAGTTCTTGGGTAGGTTCAAAATGACAAGGATTTTGAATCAAAAAGCCCTTTTCGATATCTTCTTTCATTTCATTACAACAAAAACCAGAACTGATACTCTTTTACACGATCTCTTAAAACGCACTACTGGTTTTATGTCTTTTATCTTATAATTTCACCACATCAGAATCTTTTGCCAAGTCCATAATTTCTGGATAATGTTCTTTCATATTCGTTAACATAAAATCAACCGGAACATCTTCAAAGTATCCATAATCTTCCAGATATTCCATAAAAACATTTCCTTCATTATTAAATTCCTGAAGAATTGAGTCATTTTCACCATCAAACGCTAAAGGTGCTACATTACACATTTTACATAACGATTCATTAAAAGCGGGCGATGCTTTGAGCCATTTCCCATTTAGATACACATTGATCATTCCATGAGGAGTAAGTTCATTGGTCCCAAATTTTTGTATTAATCGCTCTACAGCAATATGGTTTTTAACCTTAGCTAAATGAATCCTTGCCGGAATCCCTACAGCCCGTAAGCAAGCCACTAACAAAATTGACTTATCAATACAGTGACCTGTTGTTTTTTTTACAATGTAACTCGCCTTATACGCTTCTTTTAAAAAACTTATTGTATAGGGATCATATTTCCATCCATCTCTTATATTAAAGTATAATTGTATCGCTTTTTCTTTATTAGTCAGTTTATCTGTCTTAAATTCTTTTACAATATTCTGAATTTCATCCGTTTCATAATCAAAATATGCTGTGGCTGCTAAATAATCCATTTAATACATTTTAAGGTGATTCAAAAAAAGAGGTCACCGATATATTATATTTGCTGTTTTATATTAATCTATTTTATTTTTTTGAATGGCCTGTAATGCCAGATTACAAAGTAACTCTGCAGCTTTATTGAGTTGTGCAAATCGTGGATCTGTTGTAAGCCCTTTGCTATATCTATAATAAATTTGTTGGGCGATCACTGCGATTTTAAAAAGTCCAAAGGCATAATAAAATACAAGATGCGCTACTTCTTTACCGCTTTTTTGAGTATATAGTTCAACAATTTCGCTTCTACCTGGATTACCATCCATAATTGTAGGTGATGGAATCCCTTGCTGTACAAAGGGATGATCGCTGGCCATGGTCCAGTATCCGAGAGAGGTGCCCAAATCCATTAAAGGATCACCAAGTGTTGCCATTTCCCAGTCTAATACCGCAGTAACTTCATTCCAACTATCGTCTTTAAATACTACATTATCATATTTAAAATCATTATGAACCAAGCTATGTCTATAGGTTGCAGGTTGATTTTCTTCCATCCATCGCATTACTTTTTCTGCTGCCGGAACGTCTTCTGTAGCCGCTTTAAGATATTGTTTCCCCCAATTGAGAACCTGTCTTTCGACATATCCTTCGGGTTTTCCTAAATCTTCTAATCCTGCAGCTTTGTAATCTATATGATGAAGTTCAACAAAAGTATCTAACCATGAATTTGCAATAGTTTTGAAATCATTCGCAGAAATATTTCGTTTTTTAGCCTCATGCACATTAAGAATGATCCCTTCTACTTTTTCCATAACATAAAAAGGGCACCCTAAAATATTTTCATCTTCAGTAAACGTATACATTTTAGGCACTTTTGGAAACGCACTATAAATCCCAGATTGCACCTTGAACTCACGCCCCATGTCGTGGCCTCTTTTAATAGCTCCAAAAGGTGGTCTGCGCAATACATATTCTTTATCCTCTATTTGTATTAGATAGGTAAGATTAGAGTATCCGTGAGTAAATTGTGTTACTTGCCAATCGCTCTTATTATTGGCAATAAGCCCTTCTTTTTGAAGAAAAGTTTTTAATGTTTTTTCGTTTAGGTTTTCGCCTTTACGTACGTTTTGCATGGTTTATATTGATTAGAGAGTCTCTGATGTGTTGAAATCAACAATTAAATTGACACTTATATGTTGTTCTTAGCATAGGTATTGATTACACTTTTTCCGAGTTGATACATATGTACTTCATCTGGTCCATCGGCTAAGCGAAGCATACGTGCGGCAACAAAAAAATGTGCTAATGGGGTGTCTGGCCCAACCCCTTTACCTCCATGAATCTGCATAGCCCTGTCTATGACGTTTAGGGCCATATTGGGAGCCACAATTTTGATCATTGCTATTAAATCCTTTGAGGTTTTATTCCCTTCTTTATCCATTTTGTCAGCTGCCGAAAGTGTTAATAATCTCGCTTGTTCGATTTCGCATTTAGATTGTGCTATTTCCTGACGTATACTACTAAAATCTTTAAATGTTTTACCAAAAGCAATACGCTCTGAAGCCCTTTGGGACATTAATTCTAATGACCGCTGAGCCATACCAATTAATCGCATACAGTGATGAATACGTCCAGGACCTAATCGACCCTGAGCAATTTCAAAACCTCGACCTTCTCCTAAAATTAGGTATTCTTTGGGAACACGAACATTTTCTAGTACAATCTCGGCATGACCTTCTGGAGAGTCGTAAAAACCAAATACCGATAATGGCCTTATAATTTTTAAGCCAGGAGTATCCATAGGTACTAAAATCATGCTTTGTTGTTGGTGTCTTGGAGCATTAGGATCTGTTTTTCCCATTACAATGGCAATCTTGCAATGCGGATCCATACCACCAGAGGACCACCATTTGCGACCATTAATAATATAATGATCCCCATCTCTGGTAATAGAGGTTTCAATATTTGTTGCGTCTGAAGAAGCTACCTGAGGCTCAGTCATTAAAAAGGCCGAGCGTATATCACCATTCATTAACGGTGTTAACCATTTCTTTTGCTGATCTGGAGAGCCATACTTGGCCAAAACTTCCATGTTGCCTGTATCTGGAGCATTGCAATTAAATACCTCTGAAGACCACAATACGCGTCCCATAATCTCTGCTAACGGAGCATATTCTAAATTGGTCAGTCCCGGACTTAAAGATCCATAACTTTTAGGTAGAAAAAGATTCCACAATCCGGCATCTTTTGCCTTTGTTTTAAGCTCCTCTATTCCTGGCCATCGTTTCCAACGATTATCAGGGTTATAATTAAAAGCACTTACTTCTTCTTCAATAGGAAGAATATGTTCTTCAAAAAAAGTGTTGAGTTTTTTTTGAAGTGATATGGTTTCTTTGGTGTAATTAAAGTTCATAATTAGAGTCGTTAATAAAAAGATTCCTGTCTACAAAGGAATAATAGGAAATCGATTATCCAGCAATCATATATCCACCATCAGCGTTATACACACCACCTGTCATATAAGAACCTGCATCAGATGCTAACAGGCAAACTACCCCCGCCATTTCTTCTGGCATCCCCATTCTGGCACTTGGTAATGTTTTTTCAATTTTATGAAGTAACTGCTCATTTTGCCAAAGGGCAGCACTAAATTTGGTTTTGATCAGACCAGGGCACAAAACATTAGCGCGAATACCGTATTTTCCCCATTCTTTAGCTTGATTTTTTGTAAGCATTAGTAACGCAGCTTTACTTGTACTGTATAATCCTAAGCCTGCTCCGGGATGTAGTGCTTCTACTGAGGCTATATTAATGATACTTCCTCCGCCGCGTTCTTTCATTGAAGATAGTGCTAAATTTGATAACATCCATGGTGCTTTCACATTGACATCCATAATCTTATCAAAAACACCTTCTTCTGCATCTTCAATAGGACCAAAAATCGGATTGATTGCCGCATTATTTACTAAGATATCGACACCTCCATAATGTGCTATTGTTTTTTGAATAAGATGTTCTCGTTGTTCGGCCTTACCAATATGACAAGCAATTCCAGTGGCTTCTAAATCAGCCTTTTTAAATTCTGCAACAACCTCATCTACTGCTTCCTGACTTCGACTACTGATCACGACTTTGGCACCATGCTCTGCCAAACCTTGTGCGATTGCTTTTCCTATTCCTTTACTTGATCCGGTTACAACGGCTACTTTTCCTTCCAGATTAAAGGATTGTTTAATACTATTCATGTATGGGTTAGAGATTTATGATTTGAATTAAATAAAAAGTTCTTTTTCTCCTGCTACAGTAAGCACTTCTTCATTCATTAAAACTTCTGCAAGACCAACAGTTTTTGGCAACTCGTATTTAAAAAAGAACCTCATTGCATGAATTTTACTTTCGTAGAAGTCTTCAGAATATTTTTTCTCCCCCTTAATCAGGGCTCCTTTAGCATGAATGCCGATATCCAACCATACCCATGCCATGGTAACAGTACTAAAGAATTCCATAAACGGTGTTGCATCTGATAAAAATCGCTCATAGTCACCTTTTTGAGCAAAACCTACCAAAAAGCGTATCACTTTTTGCGTTAACTTAAGTTTTTCTGCTAGTGTGCTGGCGTATATTTTAAGGTTATCATATTTTAAAGCTTCTTGTATACTTTGCATCACTTCTGCTGTTAAAAGCTCTAAGGCTTTACCATTTTCCATCAGTAATTTTCTACCCAATAAATCTTGTGATTGTATCCCTGTTGTTCCTTCATAAATCGGAAAAATACGAATATCTCTATGATACTGTTGCAGAATAAAATCTGAACAGAACCCATATCCTCCGAGTACTTGCAACCCGTTAGAAACTGCTTGCGCTCCCATCTCTGAAGGATACGTTTTTACCATTGGAATAATTAGTTCTAATAATAAAGCGTACTTTTCCTTTTCGGAAGGATCCTGAATCGTTTCTTTGAGATCATAGTATTTTGAAGCTAATAACACCAAACTTAAAGAGCCCTCTGATACTACTTTTTGTTGTAATAGCATTCTACGCACATCTGGGTGATTAATAATTAAAGTCTGCCCGGTTTCAACATCTTTCTTTCCAGAACTTGTTAGTTTACGCCCTTGTGGTCGTTCTTTTGCATATTGTAGTGAAGCATGATATGCCGCTGAAGCAATTGCCGCTGCTCCTCGACCCACAGCGATACGAGCGCCATTCATCATTAAAAACATATATTTTAATCCTTGATGGGCCTCACCAACTAACCAACCCTGACAATCATCTGCATCACCAAACCCCAGATGGGTTGTGCAATATCCTCGCTGTCCTAATTTTTGAAAATCGGCAACTGTAGTAACATCATTTGTGGTTAACCCTCCTTTGCCATCGGGTCGCTTTTTTGGCACAACAAATAACGAAATCCCTTTGGTACCTGCGGGAGCACCTTCGATACGAGCTAATACCAGATGTACAAAGTTATCAGCATATTGATGGTCGCCACCAGAGATAAATATTTTTTGACCAGAAATTTTATAGTACCCCTTTTCTGTAGGCACTGCTTTTGTTACTACGTCTGATAAAGAACTACCCGCTTGCGGTTCGGTAAGACACATTGTGCCTCCCCAGTCTCCTGAAATCATATGAGGCACGTACATCTCGTTAAGTTCTTTACTACCAAAATGCACTATCAATTCGGCTGCACCAAGAGTAAGCCCTACATAGCCTGGTAAATGATTATTTGCCGCATCTTGTATAAACGCCGAAGCTGTATACGCCATCATTGGCATTTGCAAGCCTCCGGCATCATAATTAAAAGTACCAGAAATGAGTCCCATCTCTCCTCCTTTCTTCATCATCACTTCTACTTGTTTATGTACAATTACAGTACCCTCTTTATAATAAGCAGGGTTCTCGTCCATTTCTTTAATATACGGAAAAAGCTCTCTGTCTGAGAATTCTTTAACAGAATCTAAAAACATGTCTAAAGATGCTGCATCATGATCAGCAAAACGATCTTGCTGTAATACTTCTTCTAATTGATGAACATCGTATAAAAGATACTTTAGAGTTTCAAAATCTATATATTCATTGGCCATGGTATAGCATTTTTAAAGGTGAGTATTAATCATACACTAAATTTCGTGAATATTTGACAGATTCTTATTAAACTAGTTTAATAAATATCATATTTTAGATTTCTCTTAACTTTTATTAAAAAATAACAACACGTTGAGAGACTATAATAGTGTTGTTTCTTCTCTTTACTATTATACAGATAAGAAATAATAGCACACTACCTCGGGACTAACCCTAAGAGTATTTATAATAATTCTTGAGTAAAACACTACTTAACGCCCTTCACTTAATCTCTTTCTGATTTTTGAAAGGCCAACCGGAGTTAATCCAAGATACGAAGCTATTAAGTATTGGGGCACTCTTTGAAACAATGTAGGACGTTTTTCTAGTAATTGCAGATAACGTTCTTGATTAGATAGGTTTCTAAGTTGATTAATACGCTGAAAATTTATAACAAACGTTCTTTGCATTGATAATCGACCAAAACGTTCTAATTGATGTGAATGATCAAATACTTTTTCAACATCTTTTTTTGAAATACTATAAACGATAGAATCCTCTAAAGCTTCTAAATAGGACTCGGATTGAATCTCTTGTATATAAGGGTATAGGTCAGTAAAAAAATAACCTTCGGTAAAAAACTCCATAACCTGTGCGGTTCCATCTTCTATAGTATAATAAGAAACACAACCCTGTTTCATAAAATAAAAATCACTTATATACCCTCCTGGTTTTAAAAGATATGCTCCCTTCTTTATGATTTTCTTCTTATAAAACTTAAGGCCATACTCCATATCCGAATCAGAGACATGCGTAAAGGATCGTATTGTTTTTTTTAGGTCTTCCAAAATATGAGTTCTATTTTAAACGAAAAAACAAAATATTTTACTATTACAAAAGTAAATCCTTAGTCTTAAATCAACACGGTTCATACCTATATAATCGTACAATTAAAAAACATTACTGCAAATAATTAAAAATTGTGGATTTGTGTCATAAATATTTAACTTTTGTTCGTAGCTTTAAGCAACCGCATAGACAAAATTATATGTTTATGCCACAATCTGAATACTAACAAAATCGCCTATCCAATTTAATATTGGATTTTATGGATACAATTAACATTTATCAAATATTAGGTTTCCTATTTCAGGGATTTGTAATTGCATCATTAATATTGCTTTTATTCCGCTTGCGCACCATTTTGGGGCTTGGTTTACTTTTTACATCGTTGGGGTTATTTCAGTTTATACAGGTTTTTCTTGCTAGTACACTTTATTTCGAGGTTTCAGAGTATCTTGTTGTTTCACCAGGTTCGTCAATTTTATTTTCGGCTACTCTTTTTGCCGTACTCTTAATATATATCAAAGAAGATGCAATTACTGCCCGAAAATTGATTTATGCTTTAGTGATAGCAAATATTATTTTGTGCTTTCTATTGCTTTCTTTTCGTTTAAACATTGAAGGTTCCTATAGCTATAATCCTTTTGACATATCAACAGAATTCTTTTATACTAATGTAGCTGTTCTTTTTGTTGGAACAGCTATACTCTTTATTGACTCTATATTAATCATCTTTATATTTGAGTTTATTTCTAAACATATTACAAATTTATTTGTAAGAATCTTAATCACTATGATTTTGGTTTTAAGTTTTGATGCTATTGGTTTTTCGCTTGGGTCATTTTGGTATTTCGAAAATTTGCAACAAGTACTCTACTCGGGGTTAGTTTCAAAAATTTTTATGGCTTTATTTTATAGTATTTTATTCACTATTTATCTGAAATACATTGAAAAAGAAACGTATCAAACCAATTATCTAAGTTTTAAAGATGTCTATCATTCTCTAACCTATAAGCAAAAATTTGAAGTAGCAGAAAAAGCTATACAGCTTACCGAAAGCAGATATCACACCCTTACAAACCTGGTCCCCGTAGGTATTTTTATGACCCAGGCAGATGGTAAAACTACGTTTGTAAACCCAAAATGGTGCCACATATCAGGATTATCTCAGGAAGCAGCTTTAAATGATGGGTGGTTAAACGCTGTACATCCCGATGATCGAAAAACACTTAAGCAAGGATGGTACGATGATGCTGAAAAAAGAAAGGATTCTGATGCCGAATACAGGTTTCTAAAGCCTGATGGTTCTGTGACCTGGGTATTAGGTCAGGCTATTCCGGAGTATAACGAAAAAAATCAAATTATCGGTTATGTAGGTACAATAACCGATATTACTGAAATTAAACTATATGAGCAGGAGCTTAATCGTTTAAAAGAAAAAGCTGAAGAAAGTGATCGCCTAAAATCAGCTTTTCTTGCAAATATGAGTCATGAAATTCGTACTCCTATGAATGGAATATTAGGTTTAGCCGAACTATTGAAAGAGCCTAAACTTACAGGAGATGAGCAACAACTATATTTGGATCTCATTAAAGAAAGTGGAGCACGTATGCTCAATATCATAAAGGATATTATTGACATTTCTAAAATCGAAGCAGATCAAGTCAAAGTTTTTGTGAGTGAGGTAAACATTAATGAACAAACCGAATATCTGTATCATTTCTTTAAACCCGAAACCGATAAAAAAGGGATAACGCTAGAACTACATAATGATTTACACGAAGATCAAGCTATCATCAATACCGATAAAGAAAAATTTAATGCGATATTAACTAATTTGGTAAAAAATGCTATTAAATATACCGATTCCGGACGAATCGAATTTGGATATCATCTTAAAAAAAATCTCTTAGAATTTTATATAAAAGATACTGGTATGGGAATTGAAAAAAAACGCCAAAAAGCTATTTTTGAGCGTTTCGTACAAGCCGATATCGGTGATCGATATGCCCTAGAAGGAGCAGGTATAGGATTATCAATTGCAAAAGCTTATGTAGGAATGTTACACGGCGATATATGGTTAGAGAGTAAAAAAAACAAAGGCTCTACATTTTATTTTACCATTCCTTATACGTTGTCAAAAAATTGAATTTTAATACGTTTCTAAATATCTTACAAACATACCAGAATAAAAAGAGACGGTCTAAAAAGTCATCATTCCAAGAGAAAGAAAGAAATCTGTTAAACTTAAGTCAGTAATAATCAGATGACTTTAAAACTAAAATTTTTTGGAATCATATTCTTTTTAGACCGCCTCTTCTTACGATATTATATTCTTACTATTACGCTTCTATTCGTATAATTTTAGCTCCAATTGCACGTAAACGTTCATCAATGTTTTCATATCCTCGATCTATCTGTTCAATATTGTGTATTGTAGACGTGCCTTTGGCACTTAACGCTGCAATTAATAAAGATATACCCGCTCTAATATCAGGAGAAACCATCGTAGTAGCCTTTAATGTAGATTTAAAATCGTGCCCAATAATAGTTGCTCTATGAGGATCACATAAGATAATTTTTGCTCCCATATCGATTAACTTATCGACAAAAAACAAACGACTCTCGAACATTTTTTGATGCACCATTACCTCACCCCTTGCTTGCGTGGCTATTACCAGCACTATACTTAATAAATCTGGAGTAAATCCGGGCCAGGGAGCATCGGCTATTGTCATAAATGATCCATCAATATAACTCTCTATCTGGTACCCATCTTCATGAGCAGGGATGCAAATATCATCTCCAACACGTTCTAATGTAATTCCTAGTTTTCGAAAGGTATTGGGTATAATCCCCAAATTTTCCCAGCTAACATTTTTAATAGTAATCTCACTTTTTGTCATTGCCGCCAATCCGATCCATGATCCGATCTCAATCATGTCTGGCAGTATGCTGTGTTCGCAACCACCAAGATCTTCTACCCCTTCTATGGTTAATAAGTTTGATCCGACTCCGGCAATTTTTGCTCCCATTGAATTAAGCATCTTGCAAAGTTGTTGTAAATAAGGCTCGCAAGCGGCATTGTAAATGGTAGTAGTTCCTTTTGCAAGTACAGCAGCCATGACAATATTTGCGGTACCCGTAACAGAAGCTTCATCTAATAGCATATACGTCCCGGTTAATCCTTTTGGGGCTTCTACACCATAAAATCGTTCTTCTTTATTATACCTAAACTTTGCCCCGAGATTAATAAAACCTTCAAAATGAGTATCTAAACGTCTTCTTCCTATTTTATCACCACCCGGACGTGGTATATAACCTTTTCCAAATCTTGCAAGTAATGGCCCTACAATCATTATAGATCCTCTTAATCCGCTTCCTTCTTTTTTGAACTGCTCGCTTTCGAGGTATTTTAAATTTAGCTCATCACTTTTAAAAGAATACTTTCCTTTTTCAAGTTTCTGTATTTTTACGCCAAGATTTCTAAGAATTTCTATTAATTTATTGACATCCCGAATATCAGGAATGTTAGAAATTGTTACTTTTTCTGGAGTCAATAATACCGCACAAAGAATTTGTAGTGCTTCATTTTTGGCTCCCTGAGGAATAATCTCCCCTTTGAGCTGGTGCCCTCCTTCTATTTGAAAAGTACCCATTTAGTTTTAATCATTAGTGGTTAATAATTGTAGCTTGGCAAGGATTTAGTAGCGTTTTTTACCGCGGTTGCGATAATTCTTTTTCCCTGTATTTGTAGTATGTTTCTTCTTTTTCCCTCTAAGCAAATTTGAAGAATCTGTAAGATCTTCACTACTACCTTTTAGATTAATTTTGCCATTACTCAATTCAAAAAGATGGTCAAAAATAACGCTATCTTCAACGGTATCTTTATTCCAGTTTAAATAACACTTTTTCATATGATTGGCAATCGTAAAGGTTAGTGCGGTTTTCAAATCACCATCTTCCCAGCTGTTTGCCACATCAATCATTCGCTTAATATTATTTCCGTAAAAACGATATTTAGGGAAATTCTGAGGGTAGTCTAACGGATCTGGCCGCTCCTGAAGTTTTTCTTTGGTTAAAACCGGAAATGGGGTATCAACGTCAAGTTTAAAATCACTAATAATAAACAATTGATCCCACAATTTATGCTGAAACTCTGGAACATCACGTAAATGCGGTTGTAGATTTCCCATTACTGCGATGATAGATTTGGCAACCCTGTTACGTTCATTACGATCTTCAATTGCCACCGCATGGTTTATCATTTTCTGTAAATGACGTCCATACTCAGGTATGATGAGCTGTTCGCGCTCAGTATTATATTCTAAATTACTAATTTCCATAAATTATTTATAAATAAAAAGTGAAGTATTTTTTATGATAAAACCATAAATATAATTCGTTTTGCAAAATACTAAAATAAAATAAGTAAGAACCGTTTTTAAAAGTAAAATAAGAGGAATGCTCAATAAGACCAAAGTGTTTTCACTCCCTTAATACCGTATTAAACGCTCAATAACTCGTATAGTAACGCGCTAAAACCTATTCTTAACGTCTAAAATGCCGTCTCTAACGCCCAATAACCCGTATAGTAACACCCCAAAACGTTTTTTGAACGACCAAAAGGTCGTCTTAAAGAGATATAACCCCTTCTACTTTTAAAGCGACTTCTTTATATTTCAGAATTACCTCATCAGGATTTTTCATACGTACATTAATCGAGACACTGGTATATTTACCATTCTTAGATTTTTTTGTGCTAATCACAGCTCCAAGATTATCAAAAATAGCCTCAATCTGTTTGATTTTTGAAGTATCTGTAGGCACTATAAATTTATACAAATAGGCTGTTGGCCAAAGTGCTGTGTCTGACAATTGCACTTTTAATTTTTTATAAAACTCTTCAGGATCGCTCATATTCTTTGTAAAGCAAATTTTAGGCCAAAGATACGTGTTATGATTTATAAAACCACAGGGTAATGGCAAACAGTTACCGAATCTTTTTATAGAGAATTCTTGCCTTGAACTAACGCCAGATATTCTTGTTGTGTATCTATGTCTATGCCCTTATGAAAACCAGAAACAATTTTTATTTCATTGTGATACTTTTCAATAATATATCGGGCACCATAATCGGATGTTAAATTAGACAATTCATCAAAGTAATGCGTTGAAAAAATTGCGGGAGCTCCTATCCTGTTCCCAAGATCAGTAGCAACAATACATTTTGCATTCTTATCAAATACTGAAATCAAGTTTTCAAAATGTGTACGATCAATCAAGGGTTGATCTACTAATGAGACTAACACTGCACTACATGTCAATTTAAGCTGCATGATTGTTTGAATGGCGACTTGTATCGATGATCCCATTCCGATTTTCCAACCTGGATTTTTTATTATCGTAACAGGAAAATGATGTATCTGCTCATAAATAAGATCATGATGTGCTCCCAGAATCACAAAAACTGAACTTTTATTTACCCTTAATGCTTCCTGTATTGCATGTCCCAGAAGGGTAGTACCGTTCCAGGACAATAGTTGTTTAGGCGTACCCATTCTACTTGAGCTACCTGCCGCCAGAATTACATGAGCCGTTTTAAATTTTTGACGAGAAGACATTACTATTTTTTCTTTTAGGATCATCATGAATTGCGCCTTCTTTTTCTTGTAATGGTATAGGGGTTTGATTCCTGCAAACCGATAAAATCTCTGCAATTATAGCAATAGCAATCTCTTGTGGTGTCTCTGCTCCTAAATTTAATCCTGCCGGTCCATGAATAGCGTCTAAAAATTCATCTCTCGCTTCGGGATAATATTCTATAAATGCCGAAAGAAGTTTTTCGCGTCGGCGCGCGGGTCCCAAAAGACCTATGTACACAGGTTTATAATCTCTTAAAGCCTGTAGATATAACAAATCCTTTGCAAAATTATGAGTCATTAATACGATAGCCGTCTGCTGATCAACATGATTAATATGCAAATCTTCAGGAGCACTATGATACATTTTATTTGCCTCCGGAAATTCTTCTAATATTTTGGGATTTTTAGGAGAGCTGATTATTTCAATTTCCCAACCTGTAGCTGATGCTAATAGACATAATTGTACAGCGTCATGCTCGGTGCCTATAATTACCAATCTAAAACATGGTTGCATCTCTCTCTGAAAACTTTCTAAACGTGTTTTATAGGACATGACTGCAACATCGAGCGTATTTGAAAAGGAAAATTCCTGACCTGTTTTAAACCGCACGACAGAACCCATTTCTGTAATGCTTTGTTCCGTTTTATGATAAAAGGAAGTTATTTCAAATGGTATCCTAGACGCCAATTGTTGTTGAATCACAGTAATAACCTCTTGTTCAATATCAAAGGTTTCGATCAAAATATACAATACGCCTTCACAACCTAAACGATATTTACCATCATATGTCATAATTTTTGGGATACCTGTTTTGAAAACTGATTGCGCTTGTCTAAACACTTCTTTTTCTACACAACCACCACTCACGGCTCCTTTTGATACTCCATTTTTAAGAATTAGCATACCTACCCCTGGCCTTCTGTACGAAGAGCCTTCAACATCAACAACCGTAGCCATAACAGCAGGGATCGCCTGCTGCCTGGCTATAGTATACGATTCAATAATTTCTTTAAATTCGTGCGTCATATCAACGTTTATCCTAAAGGCGCTTTAGCGTTCATATGTTTTATAAAGGGTTGTTTATATAGTCGAATCCCTTTTGCTGCTTTAATTGCGTTGGCTACAGCTGCACCTGCAGGAGGCAATGTGGGTTCACCAAGTCCCGTTGGAGCCAAATTATTTTCTATAAAATGAGTTTCAACAACAGGGGTTTCATTGATCCTTATCAATCGATATGTATTGAAATTTTTATCTGTTGGTTCTCCGTTTTTAAACGAAAAATCACCATACATTGCATGTCCGATACCATCAATAACACCTCCTTCAATTTGATTTCTTGCTCCTAAGGGATTCACAACAATTCCGCAATCCACTACGCAGGTAACTTTTTTAACCACAGGAATATCATTTTCTAACACTACATCAGCTACTTCGGCCACATGTGTATTATGACAGTAATACGCACTAAACCCTTGGTAAACACCTTCTTTTGCGTTTCCCCATCCAGATTTTTCTACAGCTACTTTGATCACTTCTTCTAGTCGTTCCGGAGCGTATTGAATTCTTTCGTCTGTTGTACCCTTTACTTTTTGAAGTAAATCTAAACGAAGTTTAATTCGGTCTATTTCTAGTATTTCTGCTAATTCGTCAAAGAAACTTTGCTCAGCAAATGATAAGAAATTGGTATAGGGTGCGCGCCAGGCTCCGGTAGTAATATTACTTTCATAAGCAGCTACATCTACCTGGTAGTTTTCGATAGCTCCTGCCGGGAAAAAATTTGGAATCAACCCATACATATTGGTATTTACCGAAGCCTCTTTGAGATGATATCCCGTTATTTGTCCGTCTTTGATTGATGCACTAATTTTATATTTAATTGATGGTCGATATATACCGGCAGCCATATCATCCTCTCTGGAATATACTACCTTTACGGGTTTCTTAGCCAAACTAGATATTTCGGCGGCTTCTAGAGCAAAATCGCCATATAGGCGTCTACCAAAACCACCGCCCATTCTAGTCATCTCAACAGATACATCGTTTACATCTCTTCCTAACAACTCTGCAACTCTGCTGGCTGTTCGCTCAGGAGTTTGTATAGGTCCTACCAATCTTATTTTATCTGCAGTGACATCAGCAAAAAAGTTCATAGGCTCCATGCAGTTGTGAGGTAGAAAAGGAGATTCATATGTTCTTTCTATAACTTGATCAGCAGCAGCAAACGCTTTCTTTACATCTCCATCTGCGCGTAAGGTTTTAAACTCTTTACCATTAAGAAGATCGGTAAGTATTTTATGATGCGTTTCAGTGTTTTCTAATTTTGAGTCCGCGTTCCAATTAGCACTGAGCGCTTTCTTTCCTTTCATGGCAGTCCAGGTATCTTTTGCCAAAACGGCTATCTTGTCACCAAATTTAACCACATCTTCTACTCCGGAAATAGCTTTTGTCGCAGTATCGTCAAAATCGGTAAGTTTCTTACCAAATGCAGGTGGTCTTAACACAGAAGCGATTAGCATATCATCTTCTTTGTAATCCAATCCGAATAGTGGTTTACCCGTAATGATTCCATCGATATCTACATTATAAGCATCAGTACCAATAATTTTGAAATCCTTTGGGTCCTTTAAGGTCACGTTCTCGGGAACTTGAAGCACTGCAGCTTCTTTTACAACTTCTCCGTAGCCTAATTTTTCTCCTTTTGAATTGGTAATAACACCATTATTTGCTTTACATTCTGAAGGATCTACCCCCCATTTGGCAGCAGCAGCATTTACCAGCATTTGCTTAGCGGTAGCTCCGGTTTGTCGCAAAGGTTCCCAACCATGTCGTATAGATTGACTACCCCCTGCTACTTGTCTAGTAAAATTTTTGGTATCCAATGCACCTTGTACTACATGAACATTATCCCAAGAAACATCTAGCTCTTCGGCGATAAGCATAGGCATTGATGTTTTGACCCCTTGCCCTATTTCAGGGTTTGGAGAGAAAATCGTCACCATCCCATTATCTGCTATTTTAATAAAAGCATTAAAATCATTAAAATTGAGTTGGGCTATATCTACCGGAGGGGTAACTTCAGGTTTACACGCCTGAAATAAATTAAACCCAATTAACATTCCGCCACCAGCTAAAGCCGATGTTTTTATAAAAGACCTTCTACTAAAAGAAGGTGATACTGTATTTTTCATTATGTGAAGATTTAAATGGGTTAGCTCAATTTAGTGGCAGCAAGTTCTACAGCTTTTTCAATTCTATTGTAAGAGGCACATCTACAAATATTACCACTCATGGCATCCCGTATTTCTGTTTTACTGGGATTTGCATTTTGATTTAAAAATGCAGCCGCAGACATTATTTGTCCGGCCTGACAATATCCACACTGAGGCACATCGATTTCTTTCCAGGCCTGTTGAACAGGGTGCGAGGCATCTTCTGAGATTCCTTCAATAGTTGTGATCTCCATATTTTCTACATTAGAAACCTGAAGCAAACAACTTCTGGTAGCAGATCCATCTACATGAACGGTACATGCTCCACATTGGCCTATACCACAGCCAAACTTAGTTCCAACCATATCCAAATGATCTCTAAGCACCCATAAGAGCGGGGTATCCTGATCTGCTTCTACAGCATGGGACTGGCCATTAATTTTTAAATTGTATACTGGCATGAGTTTTCGTTTTATTGATTTATGTTTAACTAGTCTAAATAAAGCTTTTATTGATCATCAGCTATTGAAGTTACTAAAAAATCAGTCTCACAAATTCAACTTTAACAGAGCTTTATACTTCTATTGATACTATTTTTAAAATCCTTTTATAATTCCGAGATTTGTAACAAAATTATTCCTTTGACTAAGAAAAGAATTGTAATTACCGGAGCACCGGGAACGGGTAAAACTTCTATCATCATTAAACTTGAAGAATCAAATTTCTATTGTTTTCATGAAGTTATACGAACCATGACACAAGAGGCCAAGAAAAATAATGGTTCAAATACCATTGTTTCGAACCCTATAGTGTCTGTTTCTGATCCTTACGAGTTTAATACAAAAATCCTGAATGCCAGAGTACAACAATTTAAGGATGCAACCTCTAAAAACAATGAGGTTTTATTTTATGATAGAGGAATCCCTGACGTATTAGCCTATATGGATTATTTTGACCAACACTATGAGGACCATTTTGTAGGTGAATGTAAGAGGCATGTATATGATCATATTTTCATATTACCCCCCTGGAAAGAAATTTATGTATCTGATGAAGAACGATATGAAAGTTTTGAGCAGGCAGAAGAGATTCATCATCATTTACTCAACACCTATACTAAATTAGGATACCATTGTATTGAAGTGCCTTTTGGTAGCGTTGCAGAACGTAATAATTTTATTTTAAAACACATACTATAGATTGACAAAAACTCCTCTACAAATATTACAAGAGTATTGGAAACATGATCGCTTCAAACCTTTACAGGAAGAGATTATAACTTCAGTTTTATCAGCGCAGGACACTTTTGCATTGTTACCTACCGGGGGTGGAAAATCAGTCTGCTTTCAGGTACCAGCACTAATCAAAGAAGGAATATGTATCGTAATCTCACCTTTGATCGCATTAATGCATGATCAAGTACAACATCTTCAACAAAAAGGCATAAAAGCTATTGCGCTGCCAAGCGGAATAAAATACACAGAATTAGACACGCTACTCGACAATTGCATCTATGGTAATTATAAATTTTTATACCTCTCTCCAGAACGCCTTCAACAAGAAATTGTAAAAGAGCGATTGCGGCAAATGAATATTAATCTTATTGCCGTTGATGAGGCACATTGTATTTCGCAATGGGGTAACGATTTTAGACCTTCATATAAAAAGATTAAAATTCTAAGAGAATTACATCCAACTGTGCCGATAATAGCCCTAACGGCTTCTGCGACTACCCATGTCGTTGATGATATAATACTTGAATTAGATCTTTTTCAGCCACAACTATTGAAACAATCTTTTTTTAGACCAAATTTAGGGTATTGGGTAACACCAACAATCGACAAAAACTATAAACTTACTCAAATTCTTGAAAAACATCCGGGAACATCTATAATCTATGTGCGAAACCGGCGAGCCACCATTGAATTGAGTGAATTTCTTCATTCACATGGTATAACTGCAGCCTCTTATCACGGTGGTGTTGATGAAAAAGATAAGACTGAACGATTTAGACAATGGATGAATGAAGAAGTACGTGTGATGGTAGCTACAAATGCTTTTGGAATGGGAATAGACAAATCCAACGTACGCACAGTGATTCATTACAACGTACCAGAAAGCATAGAGAGTTATTTTCAAGAAGCCGGAAGAGCAGGACGTGATGGCAAACAATCATTTGCTTTTTTGCTAAAAAATCAGAATGACAACACACGGTTAAACAATCAATTTATAAAAGTATTACCCGGGGTAGATACCGTAAAGCTAGTCTATCGAAAACTGTGTAATTATTTTCAGATATCCTATGGAGAAGGCGAACAATCTACACATGATTTTAATTTTAACGCCTTTTGTAAAACCTATGAATTACACACATTAACCTCTTATAATACTTTACAATTTCTAGATCGTTGCGGAGTAATAAGATTTATGCAACGCTATACAAAAAAAAGTAGTGTACATATCCTGGTGACCGGAAACCATCTTCTGGAGTTTTTAAAAAAGAATTCACAATACGAATTAGTAACCAAATCTATATTGAGAACATATGGTGGTGTTTTTGACGAGGAAGTAGCGATTAATCTTTCTCTCTTAGCTTCAAAAATAGATACATCAGAAACAGAGATTATTCAGGTATTAAATAAATTAAAAGAAGCAGAGCTGATTGAGTTTAATCACAAAGTTTTTGACGCGGAAATAATTTTCCTGATTCCAAGAGAGGATGACCATACTATAAACCGTGTAAAACATCATCTTTTAGCACAAAATAAGGCGAAAATAGAAAAAGTAGAAGCTATATTGCAATATACTGAAGACAATACCACATGTAAAAGCAGGTTGTTACTTCGATATTTTGGCGAACAAGACACTACTGATTGTGGTATTTGTAGTTTTTGTACAACTTCAAAATCAAAAACTATTAAAATAGATGTACATAAAATTCAAGAAGATATTGTAAGGCTTTTACAAGAAAAAAAATTATCTTCAAGGGATTTGATTTCTAAACTTGAGTACCCCGAAAAAACAATATTAGAAGTGTTAAGAGAAATGAACGAACATCAAATTATAACTATTAATCACGACAACAACTATCAATTAGTACAACAATAATGAGAGATTTACGAATCATATTTATGGGGACTCCGGATTTTGCCGTAGAAACTTTAAAGGCAATACTAGAACACAATTACAATGTGGTTGGTGTCATCACTGCTCCTGATAAACCAGCCGGAAGAGGAAGAAAACTAAAAGCCTCTGCCATTAAAGAGTATGCTTTAACCAAAAACCTTACTATTTTACAACCCACAAATCTAAAAGACGAACATTTTCTTGAAGAATTAAAATCACTACAGGCTAATCTGAATATTGTCGTCGCTTTTAGAATGTTACCAAAATCAGTGTGGAGCATGCCCGAGTATGGTACTTTTAATTTGCATGCATCGTTACTTCCAGAATATAGAGGAGCTGCTCCAATTAATTGGGCTATTATAAATGGTGAAGAAAAAACAGGGGTTACTACCTTCTTTATAGACGAGAAAATAGATACCGGAAAAGTAATTCTACAAAAAGAAGTAGCCATTACTACTGATGATACCGCGGGGGTTTTACATGATAAACTAATGACAGAAGGAGCCGAATTAGTAATACAAACAATTAAAATAATAGAAACGAATACGGTAAAGGTCAAAGCGCAACCAAAAGATATCAGTTTTAAAACGGCGTATAAACTGAATCGCGACAATACTAAAATAGATTGGGAAGAAGATCTTTACACTATCAACAATTTAATTAGAGGTTTAAGTCCATACCCAGCGGCATGGTGCATATTACATAATAAAGGAGAAGACCATAAGATTAAAATATACAAAGCTCAACCTATAGAGGAAGCTCATAATTTTGATATCGGAAAAATAATTATGGAAGATTCTGCACTAAAAATCGCTGTAAAAAAAGGATTTATTATTGTTAATAAACTTCAACTTCCTGGAAAAAAGGCCATGGACTCAAAGGCATTATTAAATGGATATACTTTTTACAGAGATGCACGAGTGTCCTAAAATACTAGTGTAATCAGGGTTTAAAAATTAATAAAAATGCACATTGTTTATTAACAATCGCCTTGAGTTATCAACAAATGCCTGTATTTACTGGGCTAATCCTTGCATGAATCATAAATCCGTATAAATTTGTAGAGCGTTTAACATAAAGATTGGTTTAACCAACAATTAATTTAAAAACAGAATTATGAACAAAACAGAATTAATCGATGCAATGGCAGCTGACGCTGGAATTACTAAAGCAGCGGCTAAAAAAGCCTTAGAATCTTTTTTAGGAAACGTTGAAGGTACTCTTAAAAAAGGAGGACGTGTTTCTTTAGTAGGTTTCGGATCTTGGTCAGTTTCTAGAAGAGCTGCAAGAGAAGGTAGAAACCCACAAACTGGTAAAACTATCAAAATCGCTGCTAAAAACGTTGTGAAGTTTAAGGCTGGTGCTGATTTATCAAGTTCAGTAAACTAATCAGTCCGTTTTCGATATTATTTAAAAGCTCCTGAGACAGGGAGCTTTTTTTATGGTTTTTCTACAAAAAACCTACAACTGCTTTGATTATTAGAAATAATTATTTAGCTTTAAGATAATCAAAACCATCGTATGATATCACTTCAACCCTCAAAAGGACATCTGTTAGTTGCTGAGCCTTCCATCATTGGGGATGTATCATTTAATCGCTCTGTAGTTCTTTTAGCAGATCACAGCGAACAGGGGTCTATTGGTTTTATAATGAACAAGCCTTTAGAGTATTCTCTGGCTGATCTTGTACCGGAAATAGAAGCAGATTTTAAAATTTATAACGGTGGCCCCGTAGAGCAAGACAATCTCTATTTTATTCATAAAGTGCCTGATTTGGTCCCAAATAGTGTAGAAATATCTGGTGGAATTTATTGGGGTGGTGATTTTTCTATAGTCTCTAAATTAATTGCAGAACATAAGATTACTTCAAATGAAATTCGATTTTTCTTAGGCTACTCAGGATGGGATTCTGAGCAGTTAAATCAAGAATTAGAAGCCAATTCATGGGTAATCGTTGAAAACAATTACAAAAAGAATATTTTTGGTAAATCATATGACACCTTCTGGAAAGAAAAAATGATAGAACTTGGTGGCGAGTATATGCTTTGGTCCAATGCTCCTGAAAACCCTACATATAATTAATTTTCTAATCTTATTCTAGTATTTAATATACCTAACAGTCTTTTACTTGTTTTAGTAGTATACACTTTCTTTCTAAATTTTGTTATAGGCGATATACCACGAATTACATTAGTCATAAATAGTTCATCTGCTTTTTGTAATTCAAAGGGTGAGATTGAGGCTTCCTGAACCTCAAACTCAGGCAATTTTTCTAGAATTCTTAATAGTTGAGTTCTAAGTACTCCTTTTAAGCATCCATCAGAAACAGGAGGGGTTTTGATAAGGTTTCCTTTCACCAAAAAAATATTTCCATTTAGAGCTTCAATGATCATCTTATTGGTATTCATTAATATACAATTATCAAAACCATTCTCTTTGGTAAAAATCCCTCCTAAAATATTAGTCAATTTGTTATTTGATTTTATTGTAGAGAGTAAATCCGCAGCTATGTAATGATCTTTAAATAATGTCACCTCACAGCTTGCTTCTGAAATAGTATAAAACGATGCATCTAATCGAGAAACTGATATATTATATTCGATATCATTAGAAGAAGGTGTATACAACCCACCAGAAACTCTGTGGACCATCAGTTTAATGCGCACAGACGAATCTAATAATTCATTTTTTGTAACTAAATCGACTATTTCTTTTTCTAAAAACTCTGGAGTAAAATGCATAGGGATTTGCATTCTCAGAATGCGCATCGAAGCCATTAATCTAAAGTAATGATCTTCCCAGAATAAAATCTTTCCAGAGTTTACTCTAATGGTTTCAAATAAAGCGTCTCCATAGGCATATCCTCTATTATTAATTGCAATATTCGCTACGTTATCCTCAAGTAATTTTCCGTTAATATTAATCATAAAAAAAGTCCCATAAGCTCACTCTTATGGGAGAAATAAAATTATTGTATAAAAAAAGATTAAGCCGAACCTAATACATGCTTAAGATTACTTATCATATTATCCCAAAGCATCTTGTTTTCATCCATCTCGTCATCTTCAGAATAATCGGTAACCATAAGAGAAACGTCTTTTGTAATTTCATCTACCTGGATACGCATTTCAAAGAAATAGTCATTACCATCATCTTCATCTGCTACCCATCTAAATTTAATACGTTCGCCGCTTTTTTTACTTAAAAGTTTAGCTTCTTCTTCAGAATCATCCCATATAAATGTAAACAACTCTCCTCTTGAATTTACATTATCTGCAAACCATTCAGAAAGACCGGATGGAGTAGAAATATATTGATATAATAGTTGTGGCGAAGACTGGACCACAAACTCTAATTCATATTTTGTTTTTTCAGACATATTATTAATTGTTGATAAGCCAATATATAGATTAATTGTCGACTTTAAAAGGACAATGAAAAAAAAATTAATTCTTCATTATTGTTTGCGACAATCCATTTTGTTTTTATATTTGCACCCGCCTAAGGGACGTATGTCAATATTAATTTTAATTGAGCAGGCATATTTTGAAAAGGCCAAAATGGCGAGGTAGCTCAGCTGGTTAGAGCGTCGGATTCATAACCCGGAGGCCGGGGGTTCAAGTCCCCCTCTCGCTACAAAAAAAGGTTGTCTAATGACAACCTTTTTTATTTTATATACATATTGCTAGATAAGGGCTATTCTTTCAGTAATTTATGGAACATATCTGCTAGTCGTATCTCTATAAATTTAATGATATGTGCTTCTGATTTTTCATTTTGGTACATCGAGAACACTTTAGAGGCATTACGCTTTTTAAGCGCCTTCATATCTCCTTCAGGGTTTTCGATATCGGAAGGTTTTAAATTCCATTTTACTAGTGAATTTAGAAGTATGGTATGAGATTCATATCGTTTTTCAAGTACTTCTTGTCGTTTAAGATCTTCTGGATCTTTCTCTTCGGCACTATTGATTCTTGCACTAAGTACGGTATATTCATCCCGTATTTGTCGATCAATCTCTCTTGCTTCTTGTACAAGTTTCAAATAAGCTTCATACAGTTTTTCATTATAAAATTCAGCAAAATCAAAATAGGCTTCCATAGCTTTCAGATAACTGATCCCTATTTCTTTATATACCCGTTTATCCTTTTCTTCAGTTTCTCTAAGCTGTTCTCCTAATTCATTCAGCTCTCCTTTTTGATCTTTTATTATATGAGCGAAACCTTCTTTTTCTGGTAAGGCCAATAATTGAGGTGTTATATCTTTTGGTAAACCTTCAAAAAGATACTTTCTATATTGAATTTTAATAGAATCATTATCTTTCTTTGGCTTTTTAGGCTTTTTGTTGAAGTTAATTTTAGGTTTTTTAAGTCCAAATGCATAATTATAACCAAAAGTTGCTGTAAATTCACTTAAATCTCCATTACTTCCTCCACTCCTAAAAAGTTGTACTCCATTAAGATTAAAATTGTGTCTTTCTTTTAAGGTATAGGTCACCGCACCTCTGAAATTAGCAATATTTGTTTTTGCAGTACTACTATTTGAGGTATTATATCCTGCAGAAAGTCTTGTATTTAAGGTTTTTTCAAAATATCGCTTTCCAATACTAACTGTGGGACCCCAGGTTGTTGCTTCTTCACGACCAATAGTATTATATGTACCATTTACCGATGTGCTAATACTGAGATTTCTTTCTGAAAAATCTATAGTATGCCCCAAATTCATATTATGAAAAGTGGAAGCATCTCCTAATCTAACGATTCCTCCTTGCTCATTTGCTACATCGTTTAAGGCATAGTTAAGTGTAAGATTTTGACGTGACGTTTCTTGTTGTGAAAGCGAATAACTGATTGTCATAGTAGCTGTTTGGGATAGCTGCTTATAGTCCAACTCTTCTATTTGTTCATCAAGTAAATCGGCATCATTTATCTCATCGAACTGATTAGGTTTTATGTTTGTAAATGTCGTAAAATTAGAATATGACCCTGCTATATTAAGCCGTTCAGACAGGGCTAACGTGGCATTTAATGCTCCTATGGTACGGTTGGTGTTGTTAGCCTTAAGGTTATCCAGATCATCTCTTTGATAACCAATATTAATTGCTAATGTTAACTTATCCTTAAAGAAAGTATTAGAAACGTCCAGAGTGATGTTTTCGAAATCATTATTAAAAAAATACGCCCCTAAGGTTTCATATCCAGGATCTATACGTTCGTATCCCAGTCCCAAATTTACTCTTCCAATGGCATATCCTAATCGAGTACGCAGCGCATTATAATATTCTGTAGAAGCGCGATTATTAAAAATAGCAGCAATTGGGGACACTTCAGAAAGATCTGTTTCTTCTGACCTGGTATCTCTTGTAATTGCTGTAGAAGCATATTCTGCCTGCAAACTAAAGCTTTTTCCCAATTTAACTTCTCCTTCCACACTGATTACCAGGTTTTCTTGGGGCAATACACCTTTCGCTTCAGGAATCGAATCAATAGAGGTTTGATCATCTTTGGCATAAAAGCCAATAACACCAATCTTGTATCGTTCTTTCTCAAAACTTGTTTTGAGTCCGTATCCCATTCGATTAAAAGCTGGTATTGTTCTGGGATCTCCGTCATCATTAGTAGCTTTGAGTAAACGACCAGCCATAGCACTAACTTTTAAAGATCCTGGTGGTGTAAGATCCACCCCACCTCCTGTAAATTGATGCCCATTTAACGTATACGGTGAAAATGTCATATTTACATTTCCAATATGCCCAGTAATCCATTTATACTTGGGGTGAAGACTAATTCGATTAAAATCAAAAGGCAATTGATATCCTAAATCTTCTCCCTGATTAGAAAAACTATAGGAAATCGGAATAGAAAAGCTATAAATACTAATATTTAAAGCTCCTTGTAAAAAATAAGTAAATGGCTCTCTGCTGTTATTTTGATTGGACGTATAATACACTCCATTAGCAGAAATCTGTCCGCTAACTTTAAACGGCTTACTTTGAGTAATAGTCTCATAGTCCAGCGTTTGGCCGAAAGACACAAGAGGTAGTAACAAGAATACTAGTAGTAGTTTTCTCAAATGCTTTGCATTAGTAGGTTTTAATCAAAAAAGGCTATACTCTATTTCTCCCCACAACTTCTTAATACTAAAGAAATTGAACGCGCGAAATAACAAAAAATTAAGGAAATTTCAAAGAAAAAACCACTCTAAATAGAGCGGTTTTTGATATACTGGTACGAATAAAATATAACTTTAAATTAGTAGGCCACTTTAACAATTGCCGCTTTATCCAAAATTTTCTCACCGCTTTGTGCTTTGGTGTAATATTGGTGAAGAATATAAAGCTCTTTTTTATCTTCATTAACCAATGCAAAATCATGCATATAACTTCCAAAATAAAGTTTGGAAGATGATTTTTTTCCATACTCTGTCTCCAAACGAATTGTTGAAAAACCCTCTTGCGGAGTAATCGTTGTTAGAAAATATCTCCCTGCTCTTTCTGCTAAGGTTACGTAACGATTATTTGTTAATTCTATATCCTGAAAACTAAAACTCTGACTTTCATTTGAAGATGAATGTAACGCTCCGAACTTGATAGGCTTAAATTCACGATCAAGCATCGTAAAATTATAACCGTTATAATTTGTTACTTTTTGTGGCAAAGAGCTGTTAGGGTTGGTAGAAGGCACAGTCGTATTTTCGATTTTATCTTTACGTATCACGTAATACTCTCCCATTTTATCAATAGAATTAAAATCTACGAGATAATTATAATAATTCCTCTTTGTTTCTCCTTCAACTTTGAAAAAATCTTCTGATGTTTCTACATTTAATGTTCCTTCTTTATTGATCGTAAAAATTTCGTAAGTACTACTTATTACCGATAGCTGATGATTATTGATGATTTTTAACGTATTCTCGCCTTGATCAATTATTAATATTGGTGATACTACTCTCTTATACTTCTTCTCAGTGCCATGAGAAAACCTGGTTTGAAACTTGGTGGCTCCTGTAGCATCGGTATAGAGTATATCAAAATCCGTTTTAGCATAGGTTTCCGATTTTTTACCTTTTTTATGGTATCCAAAAACGGTAACAAAACCCATAGGTTTTAGGTCTTTATTATAGACAATCTTGCTAGCAACTTTAGGTTTTCTGGGGGTATCAAACACAAAAGATTGAATTTTAATTTCTTGAGTTTCTTCATTAAAAGATAACATCTTATAATCAGAATCATCTTTCTCTTTTACAAACCAAACCATATGATTTTTACCTATAGCATTATCGCTATCTCTAACGACTTCATATCCATCGAGCTCTGGATTATCTTTCAAG
The DNA here is from genome assembly GCA_947497175.1 of uncultured Aquimarina sp. Lineage (GTDB taxonomy): Bacteria > Bacteroidota > Bacteroidia > Flavobacteriales > Flavobacteriaceae > Aquimarina. The sequence continues at coordinate 510,701 of CANMFM010000007.1, forward strand.
TTAATTACATCATTTTTTTCTACTACACTCATGTATCCTTTTTGTGACACGTATCTAAAAAAAGCTTTCCGTTCAATCATCCAGGGTTTGATATTCTTTAAACCAAGCAACCCTTCTCCTTTAAATTTCATTTCGGTTAGTGAAAGTAGTTCTTTGTCCAGGGCAGGTGCATATTTGTAAGCTTCGTTAAGATCATTATAATGATATGCTAATGGAGTACCTGTCTCGAAACCTGTAAGATCAATAACATTTTCCTTAGGTTTAAAGAACACCTTTTTCCCTTCGGGAAGTTCTTCAATTTTATGAAATAAATTTCGCTTTGTTTCTGTGGCGGTCAGATCATCCGTATTTATGACCCCTTCCATTACTACTGGGATGGTCGTATCGTTATACATATTATCTTTTGCCATAGCCGAGAACATTTTACCAAAAAAACCTTTATCATCATGTTCTTTTTTGGCTGCTTCCATCTCTTCTACACTACTTATAAATTGAGATCCAGCGACATGGCTATAGGCATAGAGATAGATTTTATTTTCTTCTTTATCTAAAGCCCAATTAAGCATATGGGCACCACCTAGCTTCCCTATATCGGGAATATCTAACAGTACAGAATCTTTAATAGCTTCTTGACTTGTTATTAGATTGCTAAAACATACTATAGCAATGGCTATTATTGTTTTTAGGAAATTTGGGTTCATTGTCATTATTTTAAATTATTTAAGGGTTAAATTCTGAGATTGCAAATACGCAAATGCATACTTTTACAAGAAACAAAATTGTTTTAAGATGCAGAATCATTGTTTTTCAAAAATTCCTCAACAAATTCATCTGCATTTGGTAAATGCGAATGATTAACTATACATCCACCTGAATATTTTAAGAAAAAGTGAATTGTACTAAGAAAATCTCTATAATGATCAATAGAAAAAGTTTCAAATCGAAAAGAAGCTATAGCTGGTTTTTTTATTTTTGATATGCTAATGTTATGGTCAAAATCTCCGCGCTTTTTGTAATCTATGAATCTTTTTAAATCACTAATATCAGAAATTGATGGTTCATAGTTTCTATTAAATTCTCTATATACGTAAACATTAAGTATAGAATTTAAATCATTATCTTCCTTTGATTCAAGCTCAAGTTGTGTCCACCTTCCTTCTATATTATCATAATAAAAATCTCCATCAGAATCAAAATCTTCAGCCTTCCATAAAAGAGGGCAAAATTTCTCTTCCTTGGGCATTGACATATCATCATGATATATTATAAATTCTGTGAAATACTTCATAAATAAAAATAATTACTTTATGGTAAATATATTACAAAACCGTATTTTCGAAATTGTTGTATACAATTAATTTATTCAAAAGAACCAAAAATAAATATACTTTTTGTTTTTTCATTAAGTATCAACCTGAAAAACATAAAAAAATGAATCTTTGGTCTCCAGATATTTACGCTAAAGCGTGGGAGTTTGCAACTTTAGCGCATCAAAACCAAACATATGGTGGAAGAACAGACGGTGTACAAATCAATTACATAAATCACATAAGTTCTGTTGCGATGGAAGTTATAAATATCATTCAACAAACTCAAGAATCATTAAATACCAATCTAGCCATTCAATGTGCTTTACTACATGATGTAATTGAAGACACTAATCATAGTTATGAAGATATTAAGAAAGAATTTGGTGCAGAAGTAGCAGAAGGAGTCATTGCTTTAACCAAAAATGACAAAATACCATTAAAACTAGATAGAATGATAGATAGTTTGAATAGAATAAAACTACAACCTAAAGAAATTTGGATTGTAAAAATTGCAGATCGTATCTGTAACCTCTATCATCCGCCTTTCTATTGGAACAATGAAAGAATCCAATCCTACATAACAGAATCAAAAATTATTTTAAAACAATTAAAACCCTCCAGTGAAGTTGCTTCCAAAAGATTAGAAGAAAAAATTATTCAATATCATTTTTTTCTCAAAAGCTAGTTCTTGGATAATCGAATAACATACGGTAACAATCATTTAATTTTAAAGTTATTGATTTGATATCCTTTATACTTTCGTTTAAATTAAAAATTATTTCATCAGCTGAACAAACAAACAATCGCTCCCTGCAAAAGGACTGTTTACTTTTTTCTACTATTAAAACTAAAGCAAATAATTTTTCTCCGCATAAAATCTGTAGCTCTTCTACCTTTAAAACAAAACTTAATTTTCCAAATTTGGGATGATGAAACGAATTTTCGGTAGTAACCTCATTAACTCCATCGAAACACGATAAGGATTTCCTAAATAAGGATAGTATAGTTTCAGATTCATTCATTTAGTCTAATGTATTAATAAAGCTCTGAACTTCTTGGGTATTTACTGAACCTGATTTTAAACCTTCAAGTAGCTCATCTGTTTTTATGAGATTATCCACAGTTAGGTTACTTGAAATTCCACTAGGTAAATTAACGGAGCTTGGAGTACCTCCAGATTCTATTTTTCTTGCATTTTGATAGACAGCATTTAAGTAGTCATTATATAAACTTCTTTGATCACTCGATAATTCTAGCGCTGGTTTTCTTATTTTTTCAATTAACGTTTTTGCAACATCTTTAGTCCCTCCTGCAAATGCATTTAAATAATCATCATAAGGTTTTCCTAAAAATGCATCATAAACCCAATGTTCAGCGTTAGCAATTTTCAGAGTTTTACTGCCTATCAATTGTAACTCTCCTCTAACGTTATCGGCATATTTGATAAAAATTGTTCCAACAGTATAACCTGAATCATATTGTTTAGGAACCGCTTTTATTGATTTACCTACAGAGCTTGATGCTTCTTCCAGCTGTCTTAAATGTTTTTCTGTTAAATAAGGAATACCGTTTTTACCGGTTAGACTATTTACAGCAACTATATCAATCTCGCCCTTCTTTATGGCGTCTGCTATTCTATTGACGACATTATCTACAGTTGATGCTCCATCATTTAAGATTACTCTTGTTCCTAATGCATCCCATATATTATCTAATGCTTTTTCTACACTATCAAGATCGTCAAGCCACCCATTAGAAGCTGCTCTTTGTAGTCTATTTGCAGCAGATTCTGCTCTTTTGGCTCTACCTTGGACTTTACCAACACTTCCAACTATATCTTCAATCTGCTTTATTGCATCCGGTAGAGATTTTGAATATATCTCATATGCTTCCTTTGCATAATTGAGAAAATCATCGTAAGTAACTGCTACTTTTCCAGAATTACCTCCTTTACCAGTAAAATGTACTATTACAGAATCGTCTAAATCATTTTTAATGATTTCTGGTTTTCCATCAAAACCATTCTTCTGCATCATCCTCCCTGTTGGTGTGTCTAGTGCTGCTGCTTCTTTAGACATTCCTTTAGCAAGATTTTCTCTATACTTAGTTAGATTAACGGATTCGCCTCCAGGGTATTTGCTTCCCTTTGCCCATTCTCCTTGTACTTTTTTAGGCTTTAAAGTAGCTATGGCATCTTCTATAATTTCAGAACCAAGTTTCTGTTTTTGTAAATACTGTGGTATATTAATATCTAACGATAGAATTCCATCATCTATCAACTTAGCTCCACCAACACCTTCAGAAGCTCCTCCTACATACTTAACAATGTAGTATTTTCCATTACTAGATTTTGAAACACTAGTCCATAATTTATTCACTTTACCTGCTTCGCTAGCTTTCCATGCTTTATAGCCTCCAGCCGCTACAACATGTTCTGTAGCTTCTTGTAACTCTGTTACGTTCTTTTTTACAGCTTCAGCAACACCTATATCATCTAATGCTTTCCATGCATCTAACATATCTGGAGAATCATCAAGAATTTTAAGTGTTTTTGGTAACTCTCCAAAGCTTTCTATAAACTTTGTTTTTGTTGCTTCACTAAAGCCCAAGTCCGTTATTTTATCTACAATCCTTGGAAAATCATCTAATACCTTACTTGCACTTATTGTTAAAGGAATTTTCCCGTATATCGGTTTATACTGTAATTGTCTTACATCTTTAATATGAACAATTCCTAATGGATGTCCGTTCTTTTGTTTATATGCCGCTTTAATAGCATCCAATTTTGGTTTCGGTAGGTTTTTGGGTGTTATAATTGTTATATCTAAATCTTTTTTTGAAAAATCCACTACCGCTTTACCAAACCTATCAGTTTTAGCAGGATTCATTGTAATACCAAATATCCTACTACCTGTAGCAAAACCTTCAGCGTCCTTAACTCCCAATTTTACTAGCTCATCTTTAATGAAAGCTTGAGCTTCAATAAATTGTTGTTCAGTATATCCAAACGGATACTCTGGGAGTTTAATTTCATCTTTTGCTAGTTCTGCAATTTGCTTATTAGTTTTACCAGGATTCTGAGTTTTTAAAGTAGCTATTAACTCCTCATTTGACTTTTGTATGGTTGCAAAAATATCATCTGCCGCATTAGCAACATCTTCAATAAAGTGAACGATCTTCCCTTCACTGTTTGTTCCGATAGTATAAGTAATCTTCTGCCCTGGTCTTGCGGCATCATTAAGTGTCTCTGAAGATTTGTATATAATTTTTGTTATTTTATCAGATGAGGTTCCGATAGGCTCTAAAATTCTTAGCCCTTGTGCAGAAAACTCGGCAATACCTTTTTGCATTCCATAGTGAAATACTATTGCCGTGAATCTTTCAGTACCCACTCCTTTTGCTATAACATCGAGTACTCCTTTTGGAGCTTTATCTGCTATGGTTAATACAGCTTTTCTAGCTGCTCTGTTGGGGAGTTTGCTTATATTTTTCGCTAAATTAGCCCATGCTGCTGGAGTATTTTTAACCGATCTCATGGCAGATCTCAAAATGATCATACCTATTTCACTAATTTCTCCAGCTCTACCTGCTTGTGAGATTAATTTAAGCTCACCAAGTCCTACAAAGAAGGAAGCGACAAAGACTATATCGTAGCAGGTAGCATAAGTTACTTGATAACTATCTGCTCCATATCCTTCAGCATATCCATGATGATCTTTAATAAGCTCCCACATTCCTGCTCCCATTGCACTAAAACCTCCATCATCAAAAAGCTTGTCAAAGAAGTCACTTACGTTAGTTCCTAAATCGGCATTAGTCAAGCCAGCGGCTAGATCTGTTAATCCTTTTACCAAATCTATTAATGAGTTCCAAGCCCCACATCCACATGCCACACCATAAGTAGCAAAATCTACAGTAGCATCTGTTACGCCAAATTTTGACACTAAAGATTCTGGACTTATACCATATACCCTTTCTAAAAGTTCAAAAAATAGGTCTTGAGTTTTGCTATCAAAGCGATTAGGGTTATATACAGAGGCTGGTATTTTCAAATTCTCCAATAAACAACTTAACAGCTCAAAGATTTCATTTCCTGTAATTAGCTCATAGCCTGATTTTCCAACAGCAGTAAAAAACTCAAGGTTAAATTTAACTTCACCATATTCTTTATACTGTTTATCAATTACAGTTTGTAATTTCTCAAATAAAGTACAATTAGCGTCTAGTTTTTGACTTATACTATAAGTAAGATATAAGTCTTTCATATGGTTGAAGTCCTCAAAATTAACTATCAACGTTTCATAAGTTCCTTGACTAGTTACTTCTTTTAGTTTTGCTAAGAATTCTATATGCCCATAATTGAGCATTTCTCTTATCCTGACCGTAGTTTGAGATTCTGTAGCTGGATCTTCTCCATCTAAATGTTTTATAAAAACACCTTTGCTAAATTTCTCTAGCTCTGCTATCAACTGACCTTGAAACTCGTTATCAAGGGAAAAACCATGATAATCATAATGCTCTAGTACGAATTTAAAAAACTCTTTAGTTCGTCCATTCAAACAATTAATTGCTTCACTTGATTCTCCTATTTTAACAGGTGTAATAACAGTAGACAGACCTACGATATCATCTTCCTCTATCGTTTTTAAATCTATCCCTCCATTATTAACATCACCTAAAACAGATTTTTCATATTTTGCCTTATAAATAACAGAAGCTCCACATCCTGTTGTACTTACGGAATCGTCATTTTTAGCGTAGTATATATAAACATCTCCATCAGGATTATCTAAATGTCCTGAATACGGAGTAGATCCTTTAATGCTAAATTTTCCCTGTGCATTTTTCTTTGCATCAAAATAATAACCTTTAAACTTCTTATTATTTCCAGTTGTACTTAAAGACAGATATCTTTCATTACCAATAGTAAACCTTAATAAATATCCATTATTAGAAAACGTAAAATCTCGTGCATTGGCTGGTAATGTAACTATATTCCCTGTTAGACTTAAGAAAGATTTTGCTCCTTCATTATCCGGATCATTAATACTAGAAATTAAATTTCCATCTAAACTAGTCCAAGGTTTATACTCTCCATCCTGATCATCCTGAAACAGATATAATTTAAAATCTGGATTATGAATTTGCGCCCAATCCAAATGTGATAATTGGGTGCCATCACTATAATCCATCAGCCATTCTGTTGCGCCTTTAGAAGTACCTAGCTCGGAGAATGGATGTTCTAATCCAAAAATACCATGACCTAATTCATGTGCGATAGTACCAGATAAACTACTCTTACCCTCTTCTTCTTTAGAAACATTATCACTAAATATAAATCCAAACTGTCTTTTAACCGGCATAAAACCAGCTACACCAGCACGGCTAGGCTTAATATTGCTACCAAAAACAAACACATAGTACGATTCTAAAGAGGTAGTTGTACTCGCTTTGTAAGACCTGATAATGGCTTGTTGTTCATCGGTATAATTTGCAAAGACACCACTTTCGCCCATTAAAATGTCGTCACCACCATATAATGAAGGATCTACGGTAAACGCATTGGCAAAAGTAAGATTGACATTTACCGAAGCCTTACCAAATATATTATTAATCCCAGTACGTATTTGAGATTCGTTAACTGATGCTCCCTGAACAGGAATAATAGTTACATTCACATCTTTTTTAGCCAAGTGCCATAACGAAAATAAACCCGCTATGGTCTGTTTTTCATCATTTTTACTTGGTTTTAAGATGGCATAAATATTTTCATGCTCAAAAGAGTAGTATCCTTTTAAATCTATGGTAACTTCTTTTGTTGTTGCATTATATTTATGTGCAAGCAATTCACCTTTTGCGGTCTTAATCACCAAACTATCAATAGAAATGGAGTTGTCAGTAATTTCAACTTTTCCAATAATGATATCTGTTTTACCATTTCCAACTGCTTTATTAATAATATTGTATGGCTTGCCGTCTACATCTTTTATAATTTCATAATGTTTATCTAACTTATCATCTTGTCCAGATGGTAGTGCATCAAAACCATAGAGATAACTATCACTTTTTTCAAATGTAATTTTGAGGCCTTTTGCCGTAAGTTGTTCTACATTTCCGTCCTCATCGACTCCTGGTGTGTTTTCTGGGTCAACGCCACCACTTTCGTCTACAGGACCTCCTTCTCTTATATTTCCATCTTCATCAATATGGAAGGTATCACTGCTTCCATCGGCATTGGTATCTCTTATTACCACATCGTCTCCCGCTGGATAATCAGTAGTTACTCCACTTACAGGATGTGTTACGGTAATACTACCATCTTCATTAACTGTGATATCATCTATTGTGATGTCAAAATTTAAATCAATCTCTTTAATGTCATTATCGCCTTCAAAAAGTTCTCCGATTTCATTTACCGAAGCCATATCACCCCAATCTTCATCATAATCAGTAACAACAATACCATCGATAAGCTGATAATCTGTATTAATCTTAACGCTATCGAAACTAACTTTAATCTTAGTATCCTGTAAATAAGGAACTATGATAAATCCCCATCCAGAAAAAGTACCATCTCTGCCATTTACTTCTCGTACGGTAACTGGAAAATCTCCAGCAGTAAAGGTTTCATTAGCACTCATAAACTCTAAGGGGTCCTGATTATTGATTACGATCTCAGGGGTAATTCCGCAATTGTACGTAGATTCTTCATCATTAGCCAAAGTAGTCGTAAATTCGTAAATCTGAGAATAGGTATAAGGACCATTATCTAAACATTGTCCACCAACTCTAAACTCATATGTTGTTCCTGGCTCCAGGTTATAAATACTGGTATATTCATTAATCGTACCTCCTTCAAACCAAATACTACTTTCTGCATCTTTCTTGCGGTATTCTACATTATAACGAATGTGGTCTACACCCTGCCACATAATTTTCTCTGTGGTTGGATTCTTGGCCTCGGCCAACACATAGGCGGGCTCTGCACAGTCCCCTGTATAGGTAAAATGATTAATTTCACTAAAACCATCATTTTTAAACACTGATGTTTCACTAATCCCATCATTAACAACTGCTCTTACACGCCATCCATACATTTTATCCGGTAGTAATTGTGGTTCTGCCGGGCCATACAGCAAAGTGGTAGCTCTAGTTGTTGTTTGATATAATGGTCGACTAGCTAGAAAACCTGCTTGTGGATCCATCTGGGTATCCCACAATTCAGAGATCGTGAATTCATACTGTACATTAGTAGCATTTAGATGACGTGGTGTCCAATCAAAAACAATATTTTGAGGATTACGTACCAAAACTTGTTCTCCTCGTCTAGGAGTATTTAAAAATGGAGGATCATTAAGAACTAAATAAACTGTTGCACAACTTTTACGAGAAATTTGGCGATTTGATATCGCATCGTATACTTCGAAACAAAATCTATATAATCCTTCTTTTAGCGGAACACTATATTGGCGAGGATTAATTCCTCTTAAATTCTGTAGCTCGAAATAAGGACGTAAATCTATATTACTCAACCGCAAAGGAACACCACCGTCTAAAAAAATCGGATTAGCGCCTATAACCACATCACTACTTTGTACAGATAAACCAGCATTATTCTCTAAATAAAATTTTAATCTAACCTGACGATTAGACTCGGTAATATCTGTTAATAATAAGTTTAGTAATAACTTTTCTGAAGCAGATGAACCATACTCTGACAGTTTTAAACTATACGGAGGGATTACTTGTGGTGTTACATTAACAGGAAAAACCTGAGCATTTATTGTTAATGAAAACAGAAATAGTATATGTAAAAAATAAAGTGTAACTCTTTTTAGCATAATGATGTCTTTCAATATATTAAAGTACGTCTATGACTTAACTTTTTTCAATTTTATTCTTTTTGAACTTTAATATCTATAATGATATATGAATTTTGACCATCGTCAATAAAATCTTTAATTTTAATAGCACCTTTTCTACCATCCTGCATCTCAAATAAAACTATTCTGGGTACCATCGTGTTATCAAATGCCTGTAATCCTCCAGAAGTTTCTTCTATTGTAAGGTTTCTAAGCAGATTATCATTTTGCATTCCATCAAATTGACTTGGAGTTAAAGAAGCGGTACAACCACATAACTCTTGAGAATTTATAAATTTGGTTGTTGTTGGATTTTGCAATTCTTCAAAAACCACGGCATCAGTACCTATTCTATCAGGGCTTACAAATCGATTGCGATCAAAACTATTATCTAGACCAAAAAATACGAGATCAACACTTGCTCCCAACTCAGGCCTTGCTGTAATTTCTTGTCTATTGTATACACTACGGTTGTCAATGCTATAAAAACTACCTACAGTGTTCATTGAATGAGCCGTATTGATTCCCAATCTAATATTGTTTAATTCTCTTAGGTTTGTATTGGCAAAGAATTCAAATTGTTGCGTAATTGTTTTTGTATCTTTTCCGTTTGATGCTCTGAGTGTTATCGTTTTAACTCCTGTTTCGGTAAATACAACTTCTGGGTTTTCTTCTGTTGATACTCTAGGAGTTCCCCCTTCGAAACTCCAATCATAAGAAGTTGCACTTATAGAATTATTTTGAAATTGAATACGAACGGGAATCTGAAAATCGTCATCTACAAAAGCAACATCGCTTTCAAAATCAGCAACTAAAAACGGATCTACTGTAATCGTTTTTTCAAGATCATAAGTTTCACGACCATTACTAATTTCTAATCGTATTGTATGCTCACCTGGTTCAGAAAAAGTTACTTCACCTGGATTTTGGTTATTTGAAGAAGCTGGTGTTCCTCCTTCAAAGGTCCAATTATAACTATCGGCTCCGGTAGAAGTATTTTGAAAAGTAAAACTAGCTGGAGAAAATGTATCTCCCAGATTCGTAATTTCAAAGTCTATAATAACGGGGTCATCTATTTGAATTTCTAAGACTTTAGTGTCAACAGATCCATCTTGATTACTTGCAGTAAGCTCAATAGAATATACTCCTTTTTCGTTATATTGAATTACCCCAGGGTTTCTATCTACAGACCTTGACGGAACTCCACCTTCAAAAGTCCATTCGTAATCTTCTCCTCCTTCAGTTCTATTAAAGAAAACAACCTGAACCGGGATTGAAAAATCGTCATTGAATACTTCAAATTCAAAATCTACCAAAACGGGAACCGCTTCTTCTTTAGCGCAATTGAATAAGCAAAATATGGTTAGTATATATATAATTTTCTTCATTTGGGCTACTTCATTTTTGTCTTATCTAATATTGTTCTCAAACACTTATAAAAATATTGCATTCATCTACTTCTATTCAAACACCAACTTTAATGTTTGAGAGGATCCATTTGGTGTTTCTAATAACATCAAATAAACTCCTGAGGACATTGTCATAGAATAATCTAACAAGAAATCGATACTATTTTTTTCTGTCCTTTCATTCATCGTTTTACCAGACATAAGATCAATTATCTTTACCGTTACATTAGAGGCTTCTGCCAATGTAATTTTTGTTTTAAACGAACCCTCATTTGGATTTGGATATATAATAAATTCTTCGATAAACTCTCCGGGTTTTGTATTTACCTCGGGAGACTCTATGGCCGGTTGTACCAAAACAGTCTTTGTAAAATCCTCATAACAATCCTTTTGATAGGATCTTAGGTTAATTTCATATGCACCCTGGTCGGCAAATCGCAATATCAATTCTTCATTGGTTTGAGAAACTATCTCGATACCATCGGGTATGCTCCATTCTACACGATCACCAAGAGG
>CANMFM010000008.1 GCA_947497175.1 uncultured Aquimarina sp.
AGTGCAGTTGCACTCTTTCTCTTCACACAAATCATCTTAATTTAGGGGCTTACTCTAAAATTAAAACTCACTTTTATCACATACTCTCACCTTGGGGGAAATGAAAGCGTTAATTCATTTTTACAGTGTAAAGATACAACTTATTTTTAATTCTCCAAATAAAATGTGTTTTTTATCTAAAAAAAAAGCTTTTTATCCCTACAAAAGAATATATACTTACAAAAAAGTAGTATTTTACTTACAATTATAAAAACTAAAAAAGAATAGTTACGGGATACTGCAAATGAAAAAAGAGTGCAGTTGCACTCTTTCTCTTCACACAAATCATCTTAATTTAGGGGCTTACTCTAAAATTAAAACTCACTTTTATTACATACCTTCATCTTGGGGAGAATGAAAGCGTTAACTCATTTTTACAGTGTAAAGATAGTACAAAATTTCAATTAAACAAACAAAACACGCTTTTTATCTATAAAAAAAGTAAATAAACATACTTTTTAACATATATTCTTACATTTTCCTACAAAAAAATAGATTCATTTTATTTTATCACGTTAATTAAACCTTTTTTGTGTACATTAGTCTTACTATGTACATAGTACTATTAATCATCGTAAACCGGTTACACTTGATCACTGAAGAAGAAGAAAAATGTTTACTGAACACATTACAATCCGATAAAGAAATAAACACAGCATTTAGCCAACTTGTTTCTTTATATCAGCAACGTTTGTATTGGCATATAAGAAATATGGTAAAGAACCATGATGACACAGATGATATTTTACAAAATGTATTTATTAAAGTGTATAAAAACATAAAACAGTTTAAAGGCGATAGCAAATTATATTCATGGTTATATAGAATTGCGACAAATGAGTCTATAACTTTCCTCAATCGAAAAGCTAAACAAAATAATATAACAAACGAAGAGTTAAGTGTACGATTGGTGCAAAACCTAGTGGCCGACACCTATTATGAAGGAGATCAGATACAGTTAAAATTACAAAACGCTATTGCAACATTACCGCAAAGGCAGCAGCAAGTTTTTAATATGAAATATTTTCAGGAATTAAAATATAAAGAAATATCCGAAATTTTAGAAACTAGTGAAGGAGCGCTCAAGGCATCATATCATTTAGCTACAAAAAAAATTGAAGAATTTTTAAAGAATGATTAAACCTTTATACATTTAAAAAGTCTTATATATAGTGCAAAGAGATAAGTTACATAAAGATAAAGGAGGTTTTAAAGTACCCGATAACTATTTTGAAAGTTTTGAAAATAAGCTTTCAAAAAGAATACATTCTGATCCTATCGAAAAGGCAGCGCTACATCCTAAAATAGATTCAGGTCTAAAAGCCCCTGAAGATTATTTTGATGAACTGGAAAATCGTATTGTACATCAAATCGTATCTCAAAAAGAAAACAAGAAAATAATTTCTTTATTTAACAGAAAAAATTTGATTTATGTTTCCGGTATTGCGGCCATGCTAGCTTTGATCTTTTCAATTTCTGTTAACAACCAGAAAAGTGTAAGCTTCAAAGATATAGAGATAGCAGATATCTATGCTTATTTTGAAGACGGAAACGTTGAGTTGAGTACTAAAGAAATAGCCTTATTAATTTCTGATGATATAGGTTATGAAGAAACCTTTGAAGAAGAATTTATAAATGATGAGGAGTTAATAGAATACTTATCTGAAGAAAACATTGAAGATGACCTTATATTTGCCGAATAAAATTAAATTGATGAAAAAGATATTTCTATTTATTTGTATTGCTTTTACTACATATGGCACTTTTGCACAAAGGGGGCCCAGAGAAAGAATGAAAGCTTTCAAAGTAGCCTTTATCACAGAAAAACTAAGTCTAACCAGTACAGAAGCTCAACAATTTTGGCCAATCTATAATGCTCATGAGACAACTACCGAAAAGCTTAAAGAGCAAGAGCGCACCATTGTTAGAAAGCTACAAGGCGCAAACAACGGTCCAAACGGTTTAAGTAATAAAGAAGCTGGCGAATTTTTAGATCAATACCTAAAAATTGAAGAAGAAAAATTTAAAGCTAAGCAACAACTGATTACTGACCTGAAAAAAAACATGTCATACAAGAAAATTTTGAGGCTTATTAAAGCTGAATCAGATTTTAATAAACGTATTCTTGAAAGAATAAGAGAACGTAGAAAAATGAATTAATTTCTTAGGATAAGTAAATCTAAACATTAGTTCTCTTTGTCAAACCAGCCATGTTATAGTTTTTAATCCTGTAAGTATAGCATAGGTATTCGATAGACCTAAACTAATACTGTTGAGTTTCTAATACTTTTTAAATATCCTCATCTATTTAAAAAACAATTTGGCTATTTTGCCCTTGCCGGCTGCTATAGCGACACTATCATTAATAAATCGTAAGGTATAAAAGCTTTCTGTACTTAGTTCTTTCCAGTGTTGCCCAGCATCATTAGAAACAGAAATCCCTGTAAATCCCGTACTTATCATTTCTTTCCCTCCACTTTCGGGTACATAACGCACACAACTTTTGTAACCCGGGCCATCACCATTAGAAACTAATTTCCACGTTTTACCACCATTAGTAGTTATTGCTTTATTCGCCTTATTATCATCTGGTTTAGTATAGTCCCCTCCATAAATAACTCCATTATCTTTATTATAAAAATGAATAGAATATGCTCCTGCTGTTGAAGTACCTTGTACTATAGGAGTCTCAAAAACACTCCATCTTTCTCCTTTATCAGGAGAATAAAACACCCGCGATTTTTGACCTCCAGACACGATCCATGTATGATCTCCTACTATAGCAATATTTCCATTACTAGCCGCAAAAGCCGCTTCACCTTTTATCGTTTTAGGAAGATCGTTACATGAGATTTTTTGCCATGATTCTCCACCGTCTCTGGTAATAATGATTGATAAACAGTTACCTGTTGGATCACCAATAGCGATACCTTCGGCTGGATTCCAAAAAGCTATAGCATCGTAAAATACGTCCTTATGACGTTCTGTATACACTATTTTCTCTTCTCTGGTGCGCAAATCAACTTTTCTCAATCTCGCAGGAGAACCAATCCCCAGGGTATAAAATGATGTATTTGCAAAACATACAGCGCGTTGTTGTGCTATCCAGTTTTCTATATCATGATCAATCTTCATCTCTTCAAAAAAACTAAGCTCTCTTTTGTTTGTTTTCAGATTTATAAAACCATACCCCCTATCAAATCCAAAACCTAACAACGTATCATGATATATATCAATAGCTCGTATACTAATTGAATCTTCATAAATAACTTTGATATCGACTTCAGAAAAATCATGAATCACCTCTTTATCTTTCCTATCACAAAAGCTTAACCCAAATCCAATCAGTACAATAATAATGTGTTTCATTGTTAATATTTGTAATCAAATATAACTGTATTTGACAACAAAGGTCTACCTTTGCAGACCTAAAAAATAATACAATGCGTTTACACAGAAACCTTGTCTTTGCCGTTATAGATGGATTACATGAAATATTTAATGAAGAAAGATATGCCGATAAGGTTGTACAAAAATTACTAAAAAGAGACAAGCGATGGGGATCCAGGGATCGTAGTTTTGTTGCAGAAACCGTTTATGAAATAGTGCGATGGAAACGGTTATATGCTGAAATTGCAGATGTAAAAGAACCTTTTTCCCGAGAAAATCTATGGAGAATTTTTGCTGTTTGGGCAACATTAAGAGGTATTACATTACCCGATTGGAAACAAATTGTCCCTACTCCTACTCGTCGTATTAAAGGACGATTTGACGAATTAAGTAACATCAGAAAATTTAAAGAATCGATTCCTGATTGGCTTGATCAGCTGGGTGAAAAAGAATTAGGAAAAAAATGGAGTGATGAAATACATGCTTTAAATCAACAAGCACCCGTTATTCTGCGTGCAAATACGCTAAAAATATCAAGAGATAAACTAAGAAGTGTTCTTGAAGATGAAAATATTGATACTGAATTTATAAAAGGATATCAAGATGCATTAAAACTTGTAGAACGAACGAATGTATTTTCTACAGAAGCCTTTAAAAATGGTTTATTTGAAGTGCAGGATGCCTCGTCCCAATTAGTAGCCGATTTTCTAGAGGTCGAACCGGGTCAAAGAGTTGTAGATACCTGTGCCGGAGCTGGCGGAAAAACCCTTCATCTCGCTGCATTGATGCAAAATAAAGGACAAATTATTGCTATGGATATCTATGGTAACAAACTCAAGGAATTAAAAAGAAGAGCCCGAAGAGCTGGTGCTCACAATATTGAACCCCGGGTTATTGAAACCACCAAGGATATTAAAAAGATGCATGGCAAGGCAGATAGAGTATTAATCGATGCTCCTTGTAGTGGTTTAGGTGTACTGAGTAGAAATCCTGATGCCAAATGGAAGTTACAACCCGAATTTTTAGATACCATTAGAAAAACACAATCTGAAATTCTTGAAAACTATTCAAAAATGGTAAAACCGGGCGGTAAATTAGTATATGCAACATGTTCAATCTTACCTTCAGAAAACCAGGATCAGGTAACGAGTTTCCTTTCGAAGGAAGCTGGAAAGGATTTCACTCTGCTAAAGGATGAAAAAATATTATCGCATCAATCAGGTTATGATGGATTCTATATGGCTTTATTAGAAAAAAAGAAATAAGAAAAACTCTGCTCTAGAGTATCGTTCCTTTTGTTTGTACTATAGAAATACTCCCATACCATTATCGGTTAATTGTCTTTTGTTCATTGTTCAAAATTTGGTGAATAACTCAAGTATTCATTCCCTATTTTTTGCTGTTCTTTACATAGAAAGTAGTAAATTTGCAGCTTGTTCAACACAACACAATTATTCATAAAATGATTCATTTCTTCGGAAACCAAAACGAAAAGGTATTTGCCGTACAAACCACTCAAGAAATATCTCAAGAAAATATAAAAAAATTGATCTGGTTATTTGGCAACCAACCTAAACTATCTTTGGCGTCTATAGACGCTTTTTTTGTTGGTCCACGTGCTGCAATGATTACTCCTTGGAGTACTAATGCTGTTGAGATTACTCAAAATATGGGAATCCAAGACATCATAAGGATAGAAGAGTTCAAATCAGTCTCAAAAGACTTTACTGATTTTGACCCAATGCTCTCTCAAAAATATGATGGTCTGAATCAAGATATGTATACAATACATATAGAACCAGAGCCAATTCTCGAAATTGAAGATATAGCTGCCTATAACAGTAAAGAAGGACTTGCTTTAAGTGATGAAGAAATAGAATATCTGGAAGGTGTTACCAAAAAAATAGGCAGAAAACTTACCGATTCTGAAGTATTTGGTTTTTCGCAAGTAAATTCAGAGCATTGTCGCCATAAAATTTTTAATGGAACTTTTATAATTGACGGAGAAGAGCAACCAACATCGCTTTTTAAACTTATAAAAAAGACCTCTGAAGCAAATCCAAATGATATTGTTTCAGCATATAAAGACAATGTTGCCTTTATAAAAGGACCAAAAGCTGTTCAATTTGCACCTAAAACAGCAGATAAACCTGATTTTTACACAGAGGAAGAATTCGAAAGTGTCATCTCACTAAAAGCAGAAACCCATAATTTTCCTACTACGGTAGAACCTTTTAATGGTGCTGCAACAGGTTCTGGAGGCGAAATTAGAGATCGCCTTGCAGGTGGAAAAGGTTCTTTACCACTAGCAGGAACAGCGGTGTATATGACCTCATATTCTAGATTAGAAGAAAACCGCCCCTGGGAGAAAGCCATGGACGAAAGAAAGTGGCTATATCAAACACCAATTGACATACTGATTAAAGCCTCAAACGGCGCATCAGATTTTGGAAATAAATTTGGGCAACCTCTAATTGCGGGATCCATTCTTACTTTTGAACATCAAGAAAACACCCGCAAACTTGGTTTTGATAAAGTAATCATGCAAGCAGGCGGAATTGGATATGGTAAAGCCAACCAAGCGCTTAAAGATACTCCGGAAACAGGAGATAAAATTGTCATTTTGGGTGGCGAAAACTACAGAATAGGTATGGGCGGTGCAGCAGTATCATCTGCAGACACAGGAGAATTTAGTAGTGGTATAGAACTAAACGCTATACAACGATCTAACCCAGAAATGCAAAAACGTGCAGCTAATGCCATACGCGGTATGGTAGAAAGTGATAAGAACACCATAGTTTCTATACATGATCATGGTGCAGGTGGTCATCTTAATTGTCTTTCTGAACTGGTTGAAGAAACTGGTGGAAAAATAGATCTTGATAAATTACCCGTGGGTGACCCAACTCTTTCTGCCAAAGAAATAATAGGAAATGAATCTCAGGAACGTATGGGATTAGTTATAGGTCAAAAGGATATCGACACCTTAGAACGTATTGCAGAACGAGAACGTTCTCCGATGTATAAAGTTGGTGATGTAACCGGTGATCATCGCTTTTCGTTTCAATCTAAAACCAAAGGTGATACACCAATGGATCTGGCACTTGAGGATATGTTCGGTAGCTCTCCAAAAACGATCATGACAGATCAAACAATGACGCGTACTTATGATGAGCTTACCTATACCGTTGATAACTTTCAAGAATATCTGGACCAGGTTTTACAACTCGAAGCTGTGGCTTGTAAAGACTGGCTTACAAACAAAGTTGATCGCTGTGTTGGTGGCCGTGTAGCTAAACAACAATGTGCTGGGCCACTTCAGTTACCACTAAATAATTGTGGGGTAATGGCTCTTGATTACAAGAGTAATGAAGGTGTAGCTACAAGCATAGGCCACTCCCCTATTTCAGGATTAATAAATCCTGAAGCTGGAAGTAAAAACTCTATTGCCGAGGCTCTAACAAATATTGTATGGGCTCCCCTTAAAGACGGGCTAAAATCGGTTTCACTGTCTGCCAATTGGATGTGGCCGTGTAAAAATGAGGGAGAAGATGCACGATTATATAAGGCGGTAAAAGCCATTTCAGATTTTGCAGTTGATTTAGGAATCAATGTCCCAACAGGTAAAGATTCTTTATCTATGAAACAAAAATATCCTAACGATGAAGTAATTTCTCCGGGAACCGTGATTATTTCGGCTGCCGCCAACTGTAACGATATAAATAAAATAGTAGAACCTGTTTTGCAAAAACATGGTGGAGATATCTATTACATTAACTTATCTAATGACAAACATACATTAGGAGGTTCTTCTTTTGCCCAAATCATGAAAAAAGTAGGTACAGATGCTCCTACCATTAAAAATACTGAAAACTTCAAAAAGACGTTCAATGTTATACAGGATTTAATACGAAATAATAAAATCGTTGCGGGCCATGATGTGGCTTCTGGCGGACTTATTACGTCTTTATTAGAACTGTGTTTTGCAAACGTAAATCTCGGAGCAGAAATAGATCTTACTGATATTGGAGAATCAGATTCTGTAAAATTATTATTTTCAGAAAATTCTGGAATTATTTTTCAAAGTGTTCTTAATTCGGATATCGAATCTGTTTTGAAACAAAATGACATTACGTTTTTTAATATTGGCAAAGCAAAAGAAGGGGCTTCTGTTTCAATCAAAAACGCAGCTGATACTTTTGATTTAGAGATTGAAAGCCTTAGAAAAACCTGGTATAAAACATCGTTCTTATTAGACCAAAAGCAAACCGCAAATGATCTGGCAAAGGATAGGTATGAGAATTTTGCAAAACAACCACTCCATTTTGAATTTCCTATACATTTTATGGGAAGAAAACCATTATTAGACACTGTCAAACCTCGACCTAAAGCGGCCATTATTCGTGAAAAAGGAAGTAATTCTGAACGCGAAATGGCCAACGCAATGTACATGGCTGGTTTTGATGTAAAGGATGTACATATGACCGATTTGATTTCTGGTAGAGAAACACTTGAAGATATCCAATTTATTGGAGCTGTGGGCGGCTTTTCTAATAGCGATGTTTTAGGCTCGGCTAAAGGATGGGCTGGCGCTTTTCTATATAATGAAAAAGCAAATACAGCCTTGAAAAATTTCTTCAAAAGAGAAGATACATTATCTGTAGGAATCTGTAATGGCTGTCAATTGTTTATGGAACTTGAAGTAATCAATCCAGAGCACAAAATACATGGTAAACTGGTTCATAACGAGTCTTATAAGCACGAGAGTGGATTTACATCAGTCAAAATCCAAGAAAATAACTCTGTAATGTTATCAAATTTAGCAGGAAGTACATTGGGTGTTTGGATTTCTCACGGAGAAGGAAAATTTAACTTACCACTCTCTGAAGATCAATACCATATTGTAGCAAAATATGGATATCAAGAATATCCCGCCAATCCCAATGGATCAGATTATAATACGGCGATGATGAGTGATAAAACCGGTCGTCACTTAGTGATGATGCCACATATAGAACGCTCTATTTTTCAATGGAATTGGGCATATTACCCTAAAGGTAGACGTGACGAAGTATCACCATGGATTGAAGCATTTGTTAATGCAAGAAAATGGATAGAAGAGAAATAAGGATATCTTAAAAGTGTTATTTTAATATGTCATATTTCTGAAATACATTCAAAATTATGATCGTGTAAACCTTTAAGATATCCTTGCATTACATTTTATAAACCGCATTAATTAGTAGCCGGCAACATTCGGAAATTGATCAAAGATATCATCGACATACTGTGAAATTGCCTGAGAATTGTTATTCCTGTAGATTTGATCGGTTGCCGTTCCTCGCCAAATCACTTTTTTAGATGCTCTATCAACAAGGTCAACAATTAAAGTTCCTTCTTTATATTTATAAACATCAGTCTCATACCCTACGATCTGATTATAATCGTAATAATTGGTAAAATAAAAAGGATCGTAATAAGGACTCACTGCAGGAGTAAGATCTACGTAAGGATAAGAGGCATAAATTGGGTCTTTATATGTTCTCGTTTCTTTGTTTGTCTTGGTTCTTATCAACACTAATAGATCGGGGTTTTCTCGATCAAGGGTATACCCCGCCTTAGAAAGATTAGAATTAACTCTCTCGATCACCTGAGATCCCACGGTTTTATCATTATATCCAATACTTTTATCATCAAAATTACTATTTGGCAAATATGCAAATGTGCTATATTTACTTAAATCATCACCAGACATTTTAACCGTCTGAACTGCAGGGCCACAGCTAAGTATCGTTAAAGATATTAATACTCCTAAAAAAAATACATGTGTCTTTTTCATACTATAAAGGTTTTAATTTTTTGTAAAATTACCTCTACTCTGTAAGTAGTATTAATGCTATCAATAGTTTAATATCTTTTTAACGGATTCTTTCTAAATTGTAAAAAAACAGGCATTCAAAAGAGATATACAACGACAGGTTTTGTTAAAAAACTCAAAAAAACATATGGCTTAAGTACAGTTCATACATATTGAAAATTTGATAGAGCACAAACTTACCTTTACGACTATAATAACGTAATATCAGTATTCTTAAAGTAAGAAAATAAGCTTTTCTTATACCCGTTAGCTCAAAATCATCAACAAAAACGATAAAATATTAAAGAGTTATCAAATTAGAGCTCCTTTTTTTATATATTAGAGTTGCGTATTATCAGATTTTTTATAATTTGCAAAACTATGCACGCATAGTAGTTTATTGTAAACCGTAAATACTACTATGAAATTATTTTAAAACAACTTATGACAACAATTACTAGACTATTTGATTTTCCACACTATCAGCTAAAAAAATTCAATTTAGACAAAGCGTTAATAACAAAATATGATGGTGAATGGGTGGCAACTTCTTCCGCAGAATATGTAGAAAAAGCAAACCAGATTAGTAGAGGCCTACTACGTATGGGTGTTAAACCTAATGACAAGGTTGCCATTATATCATCTAACAACAGATCAGAATGGAATATAACTGATATAGGTGTTTTGCAAATCGGTGCTCAGGATGTTCCAATTTACCCAACTATTTCACAAGAAGATTACGAATATGTTTTAAACCACTCAGAATCTACATATTGTTTTGTTTCTGACGACGAAGTATACCAAAAGGTGAAGAATATTCAAAAAAATGTTCCTTCCTTAAAAGAAATCTTTTGTTATGATGATATCAAAGGTTGCAAAAACTGGAATGAAGTATTAGAACTTGGTAAAGATAATAGTAATCAAGAAGAAGTAGAAAAGATCATGGCTTCGGTAAAAGAAGATGATCTGGCTACCTTAATATATACATCAGGAACCACAGGAAGACCTAAGGGCGTGATGCTTAGTCATAAAAACATTGTTAGTAATGCTTTGGCTAGTTCTACTAGATTTCCTTTAGAAAGTGGAAATAGCAAAGCATTGAGTTTCTTGCCGGTTTGCCATATTTATGAAAGAATGACCATGTATTTTTATCAATATTGTGGTGTCTCTATATATTTTGCAGAATCCTTAGAAACTATTAGTGATAATCTAAAAGAAATTAAGCCAGATGTAATGACGGCTGTCCCTAGATTACTCGAAAAAGTATATGATAAGATTATTGCAAAAGGCGCAGATCTTACGGGTATTAAAAAGAAACTTTTCTTTTGGGCGGTTGAATTAGGCCTAAAATATGAACCTTATGGAGCAAACGGATGGTGGTATGAAAAAAAACTTGGTCTTGCCAGAAAATTAATCTTTAGTAAGTGGCAAGAAGCCTTGGGTAATAATATGAAGGTAATTGCTTCTGGAAGCGCGGCGTTACAACCAAGATTAGCACGAGTATTTAATGCAGCTGGGCTACCTGTAATGGAAGGATATGGGCTCACCGAAACGTCTCCTGTAATCTCTGTAAATGATGTAAGAAATAAAGGTTTTAAAATAGGAACCGTTGGAAAAATACTTCCAGAAACTGAAGTAAAAATTGCTGAAGATGGAGAAATACTGGTGAAAGGTCCTCAAGTAATGCAAGGATACTATAAAGATGAAGAAAAGACCAAGGAAGCATTAAAGGACGGATATTTTCATACAGGTGATATCGGCGAAATCGATAGTGAAGGTTTTTTGCGAATTACCGATCGTAAAAAGGAAATGTTCAAAACATCTGGTGGTAAGTATGTTGCTCCTCAGTTAATTGAAAATGCAATGAAACAATCTCGATTTATCGAACAGATTATGGTTATCGGTGAAGGAGAAAAAATGCCGGCAGCTTTTATACAGCCTAATTTCGAGTTTTTAAGAGATTGGGCCGAACGTAAAGGACTTAAAGTAGGTGATTCTTTTGAAGAAATAATTAAAGACCAAAAAGTAATTGATCGTTATCAAGAAGAAATTGATGAACATAACGAGAAATTCGGAAAATGGGAGCGAGTAAAGAAATTCGAACTTACCCCTGATGAATGGAGTATTGATGCAGGACATCTTACACCAACAATGAAGCTTAGAAGAAAAATAATCAAAGAAAAATATAAAGAATTATATTCTAAAATTTATGGCTAATTCAATTCACTGATTATAATGTAAAACGCATATAAGCTTAACAGTAAATCAGTAAACTCCTCATTTTATGAGGAGTTTTTTTATTAATTCGTTAGAAAAACGTAAATTACTTCAGCTTATCTTAAATTTTTACAATATTTATTATGCATGCATAGTAAATTTTCTTACCTTTACATTCACAATACATTTTGAATGAGAGAAAAGACAATAGATTATGCGCTTAGAGCTACCTGGATGGCAGTAGCAAAGATGTATAATGAAGAAGCGGGCAAGAAAGGCAGCACTATGGCAACCGGATTTGCATTGCTTAGTATAGATCCAGAAAGTGGCACTCCTTCTACTTCATTAGGCCCCAAAATGGGTATGGAAGCCACAAGTTTATCGCGCACTTTGAAAACTATGGAAGAGAAGGGATTAATTTTTAGAAAGAAAAATCCTCAGGACGGACGTGGTGTACTCATATACTTAACACCATTCGGAGTGGAAATGCGCAATTTTTCAAAAGAAGTAGTATTTACGTTTGATAATGCTGTTAGAAAGCATATTCCAAAGGAAAAGCTAGATACCTTTTTAGAAGTTTTTCAAACGATAAATGACTTAATAGCATCAAAAAAAATTTACTCAAAACAAGAATCTATAACACCTTAACAACTTTAAGTTAGAAAATGAAAAGAATCATTAAAAAAGTTGCAGTCGTCGGCTCAGGGATCATGGGGTCGGGCATTGCATGTCATTTCGCTAATATCGGCGTAGAAGTTCTTTTATTAGATATCGTTCCTAGAGAACTAAATGACAAAGAAAAAGCAAAAGGTCTTACACTAGAGGACAAAATCGTTCGAAATAGATTAGTAAATGACTCTCTTACAGCTGCCTTAAAATCAAAACCCTCTCCTATTTACCATCAAAAATTTGCAAATCGCATTACTACAGGAAACCTGGAAGATGATGTTGCAAAAATCGCAGATGTAGATTGGATTATCGAGGTAGTTGTGGAAAGACTTGATATTAAAAAACAAGTTTTTGAAAACTTAGAAAAATATAGAAAACCAGGTACATTAATTACTTCAAATACTTCTGGAATTCCTATAAAGTTTATGAGCGAAGGAAGAAGCGAAGATTTCCAGAAACACTTCTGCGGAACACACTTTTTTAACCCTGCTCGTTATTTAAAACTATTCGAAATTATACCTGGGCCTAATACTTCACAAGAAGTTTTAGATTTCCTTAATGGATACGGAGAACAATATTTAGGAAAAACATCTGTAGTCGCAAAAGATACGCCTGCGTTTATCGGGAATAGAATTGGAATTTTTAGCATCATGAGTTTATTCCATATGGTAAAAGATATGGGATTAACTATTGAAGAAGTTGATAAACTTACCGGTCCTGTGATTGGCCGTCCAAAATCTGCAACTTTCCGTACCGTAGATGTAGTAGGATTAGATACCTTAGTACATGTAGCTAATGGTATTGCAGACAATTGTCCTGATGATGAACGTCATGAGCTATTTAAACTTCCTGACTTTATCAATACCATGATGGAAAATAAATGGTTAGGAAGCAAAACAAAACAAGGATTTTACAAAAAGAATGTAACTTCCGAAGGAAAAAAAGAAATTCTTTCTCTTGATCTGGATACATTAGAGTATAGAGCCAATAAAAGAGCTTCTTTTGCTACATTAGAAATGACCAAAACTATTGACAAAGTTATTGATCGTTTCAAAGTATTAGTTTCTGGAAAAGATAAAGCCGGAGAGTTTTATCGTAAAAATCTTTCTGCTTTATTTGCCTACGTGTCTAATAGAATTCCAGAAATTACAGACGACTTATACAAGATTGATGATGCCATGAAAGCAGGTTTTGGCTGGGAGCATGGTCCTTTCCAGATATGGGATGCTATAGGTGTAGAAAAAGGTATCGAAATGATGAAAGCAGAAGGTTATGAGCCTGCAGCCTGGGTTAATGATATGATCGCTTCTGGTAGCACTTCTTTTTACGATGTAAAAGATGGCGCAACCTATTATTATGATATTCCAAAAAAACAGCAGGTAAAAGTCCCAGGACAGGATGCATTTATTATTCTAGATAATATTCGCAAATCTTCTGAAGTATTCAAAAACAGCGGTGTCGTTGTTGAAGATCTTGGAGATGGAATTCTAAATGTAGAATTTCAGAGTAAGATGAATACTATCGGTGGGGATGTACTTGCTGGATTAAATAAAGCAATAGACATTGCAGAAAAAGATTTTCAAGGATTAGTCGTGGGTAATCAAGCCGCGAACTTTTCTGTAGGTGCCAATATTGGTATGATCTTTATGATGGCTGTAGAACAAGAGTATGATGAGCTTAATATGGCTATAAAATATTTCCAGGATTCTATGATGCGTATGCGTTACTCTGCAATACCAACCGTTGTTGCTCCTCATGGGATGACACTTGGTGGTGGGTGCGAAATATCGCTTCATGCAGATAAAGTTGTTGCCGCCGCAGAAACTTACATGGGACTTGTAGAATTTGGTGTTGGTGTAATCCCAGGTGGTGGTGGATCCAAAGAGATGGCATTAAGAGCATCAGATCTATTTAAGAAAGATGATGTAGAGCTTAATATACTTCAAGAGCATTTCTTGACCATCGGTATGGCCAAAGTATCAACTTCTGCCTATGAAGCATTCGACACGAATCTACTTCAGAAAGGAAAAGATATCGTTGTGGTAAACAAAGATCGTCAGATTGCTACGGCAAAAGCATACGCTAAATTAATGGCAGAACAAGGATATACACAACCTCCTGTACGTAAAGACATTAAAGTTCTTGGTAAACAAGCACTTGGAATGTTCTTAGTAGGTACAGACTCTATGGAGGCGAGCAGATATATTTCAGAACATGATCAAAAAATAGCAAATAAGTTAGGATATGTAATGGCTGGTGGTGACTTATCAGAACCAACATTAGTTACAGAACAATACTTATTAGATCTAGAACGAGAAGCGTTCTTATCGTTAACCACAGAACGTAAAACACTTGAACGTATCGAGCACATGCTTAAAAAAGGTAAACCGTTACGTAACTAGTATTGAGAATTTAGTATTGAGTAGTTAGATAATTAAGGTATCATGCATAAAGTAAAAGAATTAAAAATATGGAAAAAGTCAATTTTATTGGCTAAATCTATATATATACTTGCTGAAGATCTTCCATCCGATGAAAAATATGGATTAATTTCTCAAATAAAACGTAGTGTTATTTCAATTTCTTCCTATATCACTGAAGGTGCAGGAAGAAATTCTAACAAAGAATTTAAACATTTTTTGGGTATTGCAAACGGTTCTTCTTTTGAACTGCAGACACAATTAATATTAACTGTTGAACTCAAACTTTTATCCAAAGAAAAAGTTCAACTAGCTATTGATTTATTAAATGAAATTCAGAAAATGAATTATTCATTGCAAAAAAGCATAGAAGACAAATTCTCAATACTCAATACTAATATCTAAAATCTATATAATATAAAAATGAAAACAGCATATATAGTAAAAGCATATAGAACAGCCGTGGGAAAAGCACCTCGCGGACTGTTCAGATTCAAAAGAACAGATGAACTGGCGGCTGAAACCATCCAGTATATGATGAAGGAGCTCCCTCAATTAGATAAGTCTCGTATAGATGATGTTATTGTAGGTAATGCTATGCCAGAAGGATCTCAAGGACTTAACATGGCACGCTTAATCTCTTTAATGGGGTTAGATTCTATCGATGTTCCTGGAGTAACTGTAAATAGATTTTGTTCTTCCGGAATAGAAACTATTGGTATGGCTACTGCCAAAATACAAGCAGGAATGGCAGATTGTATTATTGCCGGTGGTGCAGAAAGCATGAGTGCCGTTCCAATGACAGGGTATAAAACAGAACTTAATTATGATTTAGCAAACTCTGGTCATGCTGATTATTATTGGGGAATGGGAAATACCGCAGAAGCTGTTGCCGATCAATTTAAAGTTTCCAGAGAAGATCAGGATGAGTTTGCATATCAGTCGCATATGAAAGCACTAAAAGCTCAAGCAGAAGATCGTTTTCAAGATCAAATCGTTCCTATCGATGTAGAACAAATTTATGTTGATGCCAACGGAAAGAAAGCAGCAAAATCATACACGGTTTCAAAAGATGAAGGACCTCGTGCAGGAACTAGTAAAGAAGTGTTATCAAAACTAAGACCAGTATTTGCTGCCGGAGGTAGTGTAACTGCGGGTAACTCTTCACAAATGAGTGACGGCGCTGCGTTTGTAATGGTAATGAGTGAAGAAATGGTCAAAGAATTAAATCTTGAACCTATTGCCAGAATGGTAAACTATGCGGCTGCCGGTGTAGAGCCAAGAATTATGGGGATTGGACCGGTAAAAGCTATTCCAAAAGTATTAAAACAAGCTGGATTGAAGCAAGATGATATAGAGCTAATAGAACTTAACGAGGCCTTTGCTTCTCAATCATTAGCAGTAATGCGTGAGCTAAATCTAAATCAAGACATTGTAAATGTAAATGGTGGCGCCATTGCATTAGGTCACCCTCTTGGATGTACTGGAGCAAAACTTTCGGTTCAATTATTTGATGAAATGCGTAAACGTGATATGAAAGGAAAATACGGTATGGTCACTATGTGTGTGGGAACAGGACAAGGTGCAGCTGGTATTTATGAATTTTTAAATTAAAAAAGGATAGAAAAAAAGAAAATAATACTAAAATGAGTACAGAAACTATAAACAAAGAGATTCTTAGAGGAGGACAATTCCTTGTTAAAGAAACTAAAGCTGAAGATGTATTTACTCCAGAAGATTTTTCTGAGGAGCAAAAAATGATGCGTGATAGCGCAAAAGAATTTGTTGATCGTGAACTATGGGCACATTGGGAAAGATTTGAAACAAAAGACTATGACTATACCGAGGCTTGTATGAAAAAAGCCGGAGAACTTGGTCTGTTAGGAGTAGCCGTTCCTGAAGCTTATGACGGGCTTGGAATGGGGTTTGTTTCTACAATGCTGGTTTGTGATTATATTTCTGGTGCAACCGGATCTTTTAGTACGGCATTTGGTGCACATACGGGAATCGGAACGATGCCAATTTCTTTATATGGAAATGAAGAACAAAAGAAAAAATATGTTTCTAAACTTGCTACCGGAGAATGGATGGGAGCATATTGTTTAACTGAACCTGGTGCGGGATCAGATGCAAATTCAGGAAAAACTAAAGCAGTCCTATCAGATGACGGAAAACACTATTTGATCTCTGGTCAAAAGATGTGGATTTCTAATGCAGGATTCTGTAATGTAATGATTGTTTTCGCTCGTATTGAAGATGATAAAAATATTACCGGATTTATCGTAGAGTACGATCCATCTAACGGTATCACGCTTGGAGATGAAGAGAAAAAATTAGGTATCCACTCCTCCTCTACGCGTCAGGTATTCTTTAGTGAGACTAAAGTACCTGTTGAAAATATGTTATCAGAAAGAGGTAACGGATTTAAAATTGCAATGAATGCTCTTAACGTTGGACGTATAAAATTAGCTGCGGCGTGTTTGGATGCGCAACGTAGAGTAATTGGTGAAGCAACTAAATATGCAAATGAGCGTATCCAGTTTAAAACTCCAATCATAAATTTTGGAGCGATCAAAGCTAAAATAGCCGAGATGGCTACTAATACGTACGCTGATGAATCTGCAAGCTATAGAGCAGCAAAAAATATAGAAGATAGAATTGCTATCCGTCAAGCAGAAGGAAATACGCATCAAGAAGCAGAACTTAAAGGTGTAGAAGAATATGCTATAGAGTGTTCTATCCTCAAAGTTGCCGTTTCTGAAGATGTTCAAAACTGTACTGATGAAGGTGTTCAAATATTCGGAGGTATGGGATTCTCTGCTGATACTCCTATGGAATCTGCATGGAGAGATGCACGTATCTCACGTATTTATGAAGGAACAAATGAGATTAATCGTATGCTGGCTGTAGGTATGTTGGTTAAAAAAGCAATGAAAGGTCATGTGGATCTTTTAGGTCCTGCTACTCAGGTTGCTAATGAACTAACTGGAATTCCTTCATTTGAAACTCCTGACTATTCTGAATTATTTGCAGAAGAAAAGTCTATTATTGCTAATCTTAAAAAGGTTTTCTTAATGGTTGCTGGATCTGCTGTTCAAAAATTTGGACCAAAATTAGAAGAACACCAACAATTATTAATGGCTGCATCAGATATCTTAATTGAAATCTATATGGCAGAATCTACAATTTTGCGTACCGAGAAAAATGCAAAACGTTTCGGAGAAGAAGCGCAAGAAACTCAAATTGCTATGAGTCAGTTATATTTATATAACGCTGTAGATATTGCAATCAAAAAAGGAAAAGAAGCTATTGTTTCTTTTGCTGAGGGTGATGAGCAAAGAATGATGCTTATGGGACTTAAACGTTTTACTAAGTACGCAAATCAACCAAATGTTGTTGCATTAAGGACAAAAATTGCTGATAAAATCTCTGAAGAGAACGGATATTTTATTGGATAATTATACTGCCTTCCCTAGGGCGTTAAACCAGGGAGTTGTTTAATTTTGATTTAAAAAACCGCTTTTTCATTGGGTAAAAGCGGTTTTTTTATTCTTTCCTTTTATTTGAATAAATATATGATCTAAATTTTATCCAATTAATTGAGTCATTTTTTTGCAAAAAAAGGTGTCCACTATACGCCTAGTTAAAGGCGACCAAGTTTCTATTAAAATTTACATGTCTGCGATACAGTTTTCTAACAAAAACTATTCTAACCGACGTAAATTTACTCAAATCAAGGCTCATACTAATTTTAACCTTTGCACCCTCTAATAACTCCAAAAAGATAATCATCTGCAGCCTGAAAATACTCATCCCCGCAATTGCTGTCAAAAGGATTAGAACTTCCTCCCAATTCTCTACCACATTGATCATGATCCAGGCAATCTTTGGTCCATGCACTTGCAATTGTAAATGTGCCAGGGCATCCAGAACCGCAGCGACCTAAACAGCGGTTTCCGTTTACTAATTTTCGATCTCTATATTGTCGACCACTTGCATCATCATAAACGGCTGTTACATAGGTGTTTTTTCTGATACATGCGATTCCATCATTTGTTCCTTTTAATCCATTATCCTGATATCCTTTTATCGTTACTTTTTGATATTTATAATTTGAAGGTGATTTTGCCCAATATTCTAATAACCTGAGTAAAGTGTATTCTGTCATCAAAAAATTATCTGTCGACTCATCTTTAAATAAATATTTTGATAATTCTTCGCCTACTGTTAAAAAGGCCTTTTTTTGGCTTCGGCTTAACACTGCATTATGCCCGTCAAGACTCAAATCTTCTTTGTTATAATCTACATCCCCAATTAATAATTGATTATCTATTTTAATGACAACTT
Organism: uncultured Aquimarina sp.; assembly: GCA_947497175.1. Classification (GTDB taxonomy): domain Bacteria; phylum Bacteroidota; class Bacteroidia; order Flavobacteriales; family Flavobacteriaceae; genus Aquimarina. The sequence goes on from CANMFM010000008.1 coordinate 18,940, forward strand.
CATAATATAATTCTGATGTCTCCAATACTTCATAGTCAACTACATGACCTTGTACAGTCATTTTACCTTTTAAATGTTTCTCATCATGCTTCTCTAAACCAACTTGCTGACTGACATCTGTATCATCAGAGCGATCACAAGAAGTGTTTGAAATTAATAAAAATAAGAGGATCCCGATTAATGTGAATTGTTTATTCATGAATATAAAATTTAAGTTAGTTGAATAAAAGTAATATGCCTTTTGAAGAAGAGCAAAAGCAAAGTATTACCAAAATATTATCATTTTTCATGAACCGTACTGTTAAAAACTTGCGAATTTTAAACAATACCTCCTGTAATTTAATAATTTATCAACACGAAAACGTTGTAGTATAAGAGTTAGCTTACAAAATTGAATATTTCATAATAACTTAGTAGAAATTTAACACAAGAAACACTTTTACAAACGAAAAATTATTAATTATGAAATCAATTTCATCTCCAACGAAAATTATTAATTTGTTTGAGCTACTTATATTAAAAAACACATACATCTCCCCTTAGCTCATTCTTACAAGAACTTCTAAGTAATTATTCTAAATTAATCTTTAAAAATAGAGACATCCCGAACTGATACTCTTTTGTGTTTTTATTTGTATTGTATTGTTTTTTTTTACAAATAAGCTTCTTTATTAAGGTATTACCTTAACAAAAGTATTCTCTACGAGCAGTTTTTCTATACTAAAAAATCTATTTAATATACCGTAACTAACCCTTGCGGCATAGTACACAAACATATTATCATAACGTAAATCTCTTCTTATTTAAACTCAAAAATTGCAAAATGAAACGAAAAAAATTAAATTCAATTTTAGTAATCTTCTTGTTAAGTATCTCTTTTATTAGTATTCACGCACAAGACGAAGATGTAATGTTTCAGGCATTTGATTGGAATGTACAAAACCAACCCGCCGGACAAACATGGTATAATGTGATATCACAAAACAGGAATGAAATTAGTGATGCGGGTATCGATTTAATTTGGATGCCTCCTCCAAGTAATTCTGCTGCTCCTCAAGGATATTTGCCTAGAGAGTTATACGATGTAAATAGTGCTTATGGAACCGAAGCCCAACTAAAAAATCTCATCAACCAATATCATGCTCTGGATATAAAAGTGATAAGTGATATAGTGATTAATCATCGTGTAGGTTCTCCCGATGCCGTAACATTTATAAATCCTGATTGGCCTACTTTTTATATCACAGCAGATGATGAAGGAAGAAATTTTGTAAATGGACCTGTAGAATTTAGTATCAACGGAGATTATTTTCCAGGTACCGCATTAAAAGCTGATGGATCTGATGGAACATTTGCAGCCGCAAGAGATTTAGATCATAAAAACCCTGCTGTACGTTCGGAGATCATTAGATGGATGAATTTCTTAAAAAATGATATTGGTTTTGATGGATGGAGATATGACTTTGTACATGGTTATGACCCCATCTACAACAAAGAGTATAACGATGCCACTAATCCATATTTTGCAGTAGGCGAATTATTAGAAAGTAGTCGTGTACAAACTAATAATTGGGTTAATTTCACACAACAGTCCTCTTCTGCATTTGACTTTAACACTAAAGTAAGTTTACAAAATGCTTTACGTGATAATAACTTATCCTATTTGAGAGATTTTGCAGGAAACCCATCTGGAATGATTGGTATAAACCCTACTAAATCTGTAACCTTTTTGGATAATCACGATACGGGTGAGGCACAGCAATGTTGTGGATCAGGCTTTGTATTTCCGGGAGGAGAAGTCAACCTGCGAAAAGGATATGCCTATATTTTAACACATCCAGGAAATCCAATGGTATTTTGGACTCATTTTTTTAATACAGGATTTGGTGTTCGTAATGCCATTAAAGACTTAATTGCTATTAGAAAAAGTGTTAGAATTTATGCAGGTTCTCCAATTAATATCGAAGAGGCGAGAAACGATCTTTATGCCGCATATATAGATGGCAGAAACGGTACTATCGCTATGAAACTGGGCAGTGGTAATTGGTCACCCAATGGAAATGGCTGGACTCTTAGAACATCTGGCAACGATTATGCCGTTTGGACACAAGGAGGAGACGACATCGGGGATGGAGAAACTGCTGCTCCTTTCACAGTAAACTTCCAAAAACCAAATGGATGGGGTACTACTGTTAATGCCTATTTCTTTGATGCATCTGCCAATGTTACGTTACCAGGAACAGCTGGATGGCCAGGACAACAAACGAGTAATATCTCAGGGACACAATGGTACTCTTATACCGTTACTCCACAAGCCGGAACAGCTGCCAATAACATAAGAGTTATTTTTAATGATGGTAGTAATCAAACTGATGATTTATCTAGAAGTACTACAGGATGGTATACAAATGGAACCTGGACAGACGTGTGTCCCTCTGGATGTAGCGGATCTTCAAATTCTAATCAGGTAACCCTCAATTTTGAAAGACCAAACGGATGGGGTAATACTACGAACATGTATCTTTATAACAAAGCTACTAATCAAACTTTATCAGGCACTCCAGGTTGGCCAGGTCAATCCATGAGTAATCTAAGCGGTACTTTATGGAGTGCAAATACCTTTACATTACCAAATGGAATATCACCAAATAATGTTGGTGTTGTCTTCAATAATGGAAATGGACAGCAGACAGTAGATCTTACCCGTGGTATCGACGGATGGTTTAGAGTTACTGGTTCAAGTAACGGAAAAAGGTCTGGAAACTGGTCTGGCGATTGCCCAAATTATTGTCCTTCAAAAACAGCTCAAAGAATTTTAGAAAGTGCGAAGCACAAAACAAAGATCACTCCAAATCCCATTACTGATCAAAGTAAATTGTATGTATTTACCTCTGAGAAAGGAGTATTACAAGTAACAGTTTCTAATATATTAGGGCAAACTTCTACAATTTTTAATAAAAATATAGATTCTGGTAACCACGCCATTGATATTAAAAGTGAACTTTTGAAACAAAAAGGCATGTATTTTTACACTATTACCTTAAATAATAGTACTATGGATCAAATAAAAATTATTAAAGAATAATCACACACCCCATTGATCACTTTTTGTGATTAAGCTGTGAGAAAGAAACGCGGTTGATACTTATTTAAAAGTAGCAACCGCGTTTTAAATTTAGTATATTATATTTATCATAAATTACACCAAATCGTCTTATGAAAAAAATCATATTCATTTTTGTCCTAATATATGCAATAGGCGTTGCTCAAAACGGCCACAATAAAAATTTTGATAAACATCCTGTATTATCTAATCAAAATCTAGCTTTACAAGCTAAACAAGATCATCAAATAAGAAAGGTAAAAAAGGCGGTTATTGTACCCAAACTAGATGGAGAAATGGACGATCCGATTTGGAAAGAGACTATGTGGTATGGCCTGGATCAAAAATGGCTTGGACCTTCTTATGAATTTAATGATTTTTTTGGTCGATATAAAATGGCATGGACCCCAGAAGCATTATATCTTTTGGTTGAAATAAAAGACGATATACTATTTGATCAGCATAATAACCCTTTAAAATTATGGTGGGATGACGATTGCGTAGAAATTTTTATTGACGCAGATAACTCTGGTGGAGATCATCAATATTCAAATAATGCTTTTGCCTATCATGTCGCCTTGGATGGAAATGTTGTCGATTTGGATCAAAATCAAAAACCAATACTTTACAATAATCATGTTGCTACAAAGAGAAAAACTAATAACGACGTATCAATATGGGAATTTGAAATTATAATTTATGACGATTCTTACAAAGAAGGAAAAATAAACGACCCTTTGATCTTAGGCAAAGGTCAAAAATTAGGTTTTGCCGTTGCTTATAACGATAATGATGGTAGTCCCGAGAGAGAAAATTTTATAGGTTCTGTGTTTATCCCCGGAGATGAAAAAAATCTAGGATGGATTAATGCTGACGTTTTTGGCACCATACTTTTAATTGAATAAGCTTAAAAACCTTAAATTTTTAAGATTTGTTAATGAATAGTTTCCATTAGTTTTTCTTCTTTGGTTATTCCTCCGGAAAAATTTGCTGCAGTCTCTATTAATGCAAGATGTGAATATGCCTGCGGAAAATTACCTAATAATCTCTTTGTTTTAAAATCTATATCTTCACTAAAAAGCCCTAAATGATTACTATAAGAAAGGAGCTGATCAAAAAGTCTTTTAGCTTTATCACGCTCTCCAATTTTAAATAAACTATTTACAAACCAAAAACTACAAATTGTAAATGATGAAGATGGCAATCCAAAATCATCTTTATTTTTATATCTATATAACAATCCATCATTACATAATTCTCTCTCAGTAGCATGTACAGTACTCACAAATCGAGGGTTCATGGCATCTATAAAACCATAAGACTCCATCAATAAAGTTGAAGCATCCAGATCAGAAGAACCATACGATTGGGTGTATGCCTGTTTTTCTTCACTCCAGGCATTTTTGTAAATATCATCATGCATGCGATCTCTTAGCTGTTTCCAACGTTCATTTTTATTAGTTTTATTTATTAACTCCCCTATTTTTATCGCTCTATCTACGGCAACCCAACATAATAGTTTAGAAAATGTAAAATGTCGCTCTTCGGTTCTAAACTCCCATATTCCTTTATCAGGTTTTTCCCAATTGACATTCACTATATGCACGATACTTTTACTAATGGTCCATAATCCTTCACTATTATCCAAATCACAATCAAATTTCATAAATTGTTGATAGATGACATCCATCAAAATACCATAAATATCGTTTTGCTTTTGATGATAGGCGGCGTTTCCTATTCGCACAGGGCTTGAATTTTTATACCCTTTAAGATGATCCAGTGTTTTTTCGGTTAACTTTTTCTCACCGTTAATGCCATACATGATCTGGATCTTCTCATCCTTATCAGGTATAATGTCAATAATAAACTGAAGGAATCGCTCTGCTAATCGTTTATGTCCTAAATTAGAAATCACCTTAATAACCATGGATGCATCTCTGATCCAGCAAAATCTGTAATCCCAATTACGTACTTCGCCAATTGTCTCTGGCAATGAAGTCGTGGCTGCCGCCAAAACTGCTCCAGATTTATCATAGCTCAATAATTTCAGTACTAATGCACTTCTTAGTATTTGATCATTATAATATTTATATGAAGTAGTATTTTCGCACCAGTTAAGCCAATATACTCTTGTGCGCTGCATTTTGAGGTAGCATCTTTCTAGAGACTGCTGTAGGATTTTTTCATGATAACTAATTAAAAAATAGGCGTGATTTGTAAGACTAATTTCTTTAACATTTACAATAGAATCAAAATCAAGATCAGAATATAAATACAATGTATCGTATTTTTCTTCATTAGTAATGCTCTTGATATAATCGGTTTTAACTTCGAGATCTGTTTTGCCCATTGCATACTCGAGCTTTGGATCATATTTAACCTTAAATTTAGGTGTACCCGAAATCAATTTTACATATCTCACTATATCTGGTGGAGAATAAAAAGTCCCATCATCATTTTTATATCGAGGCATAAAATCAATAATCTCAAATATATCTGCCCCATTATTAAATTCGGTAACCAAAATATTTGTCTTATGGATATATTTTTGAGAGATTTTATAGTGTTGATCAACTATAATTTCAAAACTACCTCCTATTTGTTCATCTAAAATCTTTGCAAAGACAGAATACGAATCAAAATTTGGTAAACAACACCAATCTAAAGATCCATTTTTTGAAATAAGTGCAGCACTTTGACAATTTCCGATAATTCCATAGTCGAGATTATTCATAAATCCTAAATTTCTTTTAAATAGCCGTTTTTATAACCTTCTTTTTCCGAAATTTAACAAAAATCGAAAAAAACCAACCAACTTTATCCTAATTTATGAGTAAAACTATCATAATCTCAAATAGATTACCCTTACAATTAAAAATTCATGATAATTCTATTGAAACAACTCCGAGTATTGGAGGATTAGCAACGGGCATGAAATCAGTACACACTCACGGCGATAGTATCTGGATTGGATGGAGTGGACTAACTGAAGAGGAATTCAACCTTGATTTAAAAACCAAGGTAAATGAAGCCTTACAAAAACATCAATGTATCGGTGTGCCCTTGACAGAAAATGATATCGAAGGATTTTATTATGGCTTCAGTAATAATACCTTATGGCCTCTATTTCATTATTTTATGGAATATACAGAGTTTGAAAAAAATACTTGGGACACATATAAATCTGTGAATCAGAAATTTGCCGATGTAGTCATTCAAAATCTGGAGGAAGGCGATACCGTTTGGATACATGATTATCAATTATTATTACTACCAGAATTAATTCGTAAGAAAAAACCGGAAGTTTCTATAGGTTTCTTTTTACATATCCCTTTTCCCTCTTATGAAGTTTTTAGAACTATTCCTTGCAGAGAAGAACTATTAGAAGGTATGCTCGGAGCTGATTTATTAGGGTTTCATACCTATGATTACGAACGCCATTTTTTAAGTTCTGTACAGAGAGTTTTAGGATATGAGATTCATTTTAATAACATACATCTTGATAACAGGATTATAAAAGTAGATTCTTTTCCCATGGGGATTGATTACAATAAATTTTATGAGGCTGCAAAGTTGCATGATCAAAAAGAAAAAAAGGATAAAACCGAAATACAACAGGAGATTGACAAGCATCTAAAAGAGGGTAGTAATCAAGCAAAACTTATTTTATCTATTGATCGGCTAGATTATACTAAAGGTATTGCCAATCGTCTAAGAGCATTTGAGTATTTTCTGGATAAATATCCGCAATTTAAAGGAAAAGCAAGACTGGTGATGCTCGCAGTTCCGTCTAGAGCAAACGTACCTCAGTATCAACGTTTAAAAAATGAAATTGACCAACTTGTGGGAAGGATTAATGGAAAATTTGCAGAAGTAAGTTGGACCCCAATCTGGTATTTTTATCGCTCACTGCCTTTTGAAAATCTGATTGATCTGTATACGTCTAGCGAAGTAGCTTTACTGACTCCTATTCGAGATGGTATGAATTTGGTTGCCAAAGAGTATATAGCTTCTCGTGTTGATAAAAAAGGAGTTTTGATACTGAGTGAGATGACAGGTGCATCCAATGAAATGAGTGAAGCGCTGATCATCAATCCAAATAATTTTGAAGAAATCGCGGACACCCTCAAATTTGCTTTAGAAATGCCAGAAGAGGAACAAATTAAGCGAAATAATGCCCTTCAAAAACGTTTAAAACGTTATAATGTTGAAAAATGGGCCAATGATTTTATGGATTCTTTGAAAGCAACTAAAGATGATACTAAACAATATACCTTGAAAAAAATAAACACTACAGTAAAAGAAGAAATTGTTAAAAAATTCAATAGCGCAAAAAACAGAATTTTGTTTCTCGATTATGATGGAACTATGGCGCCTTTTGAAAAATTACCCGAAAATGCAAAGCCTACACAAAGAGTTTTTGATATCTTAGATGCATTACATCAAAAACCTAATACAAAAGTTATTATTATCACTGGTAGAGATAGAGACACCATTCAAAAATGGTTTGGACACAAAGATTATACTCTTATCACTGAACATGGTGCCTGGTTAAAAGAGCGTAACAAAGATTGGGAGCTCATGGAACGAGTAGACAATAAATGGTTTGCTTCTATTGTACCTATTCTTGAATCTTTTACCGATAGAACTCCCGGATCCTTAGTCGAAGAAAAGAGATATTCGTTGGCATGGCATTTTAGAAATGTTGATCCTGATTTAGGTAAAAAAAGAGCCAATTCATTAAAAACTACTATACAACAATTAATTGCCAATCATAATTTAGAAATTCTTGAAGGTGATAAAGTTCTGGAAATCAAAGTAAGTGGTGTAAGCAAAGGAAAATCTGCATCAAAAATGTTACTTGACGTACCTTATGACTTTATCTTTGCCATTGGTGATGATTGGACAGATGAGCATATGTTTAAAGAATTACCCAATACAGCATATACAGTAAAAGTGGGCTTAAAAAAAACCGTTGCTCAATATTATGTAGAAGATATTAATCATGTTTATACTCTTTTAAACGCATTCAAATAATAACAATAGTATAAAGAAACCTATATACTCCTGAAACCTAAATTTTACATACTTCCAATAATCATTATATCGCAATTCTTTTGTACCTCTCTCTGGTTTGCGGGAAATGCTGTTATCGACGATCTCGCTACTCAATTCGATTTTGGTTTTAATATATTGGGATATCTTTTATCATTTGTTCAATTTGGTTTTATAATGGGTACGTTAACCTTTGCATTGTTAACTCTTTCTGATCGATATTCGCCCTCTCGCATCTTCATGATTTGTGCTTTTCTGGGAGGCGTATGTAATTTGTCTTTATTGATTCCTAATATTACTGTCTTTAATTTACTTACAGCCCGTTTTGGCACAGGTTTTTTTTTGGCAGGCATATATCCTGTCGGAATGAAAATAGCATCAGATTATTATAAAGGCGGATTAGGAAGAGCTTTGGGTTATCTGGTAGGTGCATTAGTACTTGGAACAGCTTTCCCTCATTTTATCAATGAATTTTCTTGGAGTAGTGATTATACTGCTGTTATCATAAGCACAAGTTTTTTAGCGTTTATAGGTGGTCTGAGTATGTGGATTTTAATACCCGATGGACCGTATAGAAGACCAGCTTCAAAATTACAACTCGGTGTTGTAACGCAACTTTTTAGCATTCCGAATTTTAAAAAAGCCGCTTTAGGATACTTTGGACATATGTGGGAACTTTATGCTTTCTGGGGATTTATTCCCGTGATGTTGAAAACATATGCCAATCGTCAAGGAATTGAGCTACAGATCTCATTTTGGTCCTTTATCGTTATTGGCGTTGGAGCTATATCCTGTGTACTAGGTGGATTAATTTCTCTGCGCAAGGGAAGCAGAAAAGTGGCTTACAATTCTCTTTTCATATCTGGACTATTTTGTCTGGCGTCTCCCCTGCTCTTTTTGCTATCACCATATGCATTTATCATAACTTTATGTATTTGGGGAATGGTCGTGATCTCAGATTCGCCTCAATTCTCAACGATGGTAGCCGCGGCTGCTCCGCCAGAATTAAGAGGTACTGCCCTAACCATAACAAATTGTATTGGATTTGCCATCACTATAATTAGTATTCAGCTACTATCTTTTTTAACCAATAAAGTTGATGATACACTGTTATATATATTCTTGGCTATCGGACCCATTATTGGCGTCTATTCAATTCGAAGATCCTAAAGAACTTTATAATCTATATTTTTAATAATGAAGTAACACATAGATCTAATCAGGGTCCAGAGCATTTTTAATTCTAGTCATTGCCTTTGACAATTGAGCTTCAACAGTTTTAATAGAAACCCCCAATTGCTCGGCTACTTCTTTGTATTTAAATCCTTGTAATTTATTTAGCACAAAAACTTCTTTGCACTTTGGAGGTAGTTTTTCTATCTCTTCTCTTACTTTTTGCATCTGGTTTTTTAAGAAATCAACATCTTCATCAATAAAAACCTCTAAAACTTCATTTTTTATTTGTTCAATATAATTTAATTCTTTCTTATTTTTTTTAAAGCTATCTACCAATTCATAATAACATGATTTATATAAATAACTTTTAATAGAAGTATTAATATGTAATTTTTCTCTATTCTTCCAGATTTTCAGCATTACATTTTGCACAATATCTTCCGCTAATTGTTTATCCTTAGATAAGCTAAAGATATATGAACACAGTTCGTTATAGTGCATTTCATATAAATGCCTATATACAAACTCATTACCATTCTTAAGTTCTTCTATTTGGGTTTTGATCTCTATAGCGCTTCTTTTTTAACTCATATTTAACCCCTATTCTAAAACAATTAACAAAAACTTTACATAAATAATAAAAAAAGTAGTCTTAACAGTAAGGGTATTTTACTTTTTTTGAGTCTTACTTAAAAATAACCCAACAATTCGCATGAAAAAACACCAAGATTTAGATATAAAACAAATACTAAAGTATCTAAATAATGAGATGACAGAAATCGAACTTAATGAGTTCGAAAATTCATTGAAAAATGAAAAAAACCTAGATCTGTTTAAAAAATACACCAAAACAAATCACTATATCCAATTAACCAAAAATGATTTTGATAGCCAAAAAGCGCTATCATCATTTAAAACATATACACAAAGTACAAAATCTATAGCTAAAAAGGGCAAAAATAAAATTTCAAATTATTTGAAATATGCTGCAGTATTTATAGGAATCTTAACAGCTTCAACATTCTTCGTTAAAACAAATTTTTGGAATACTGAAAATAAGCTAACCGAAATAACGCTACAGCAAGGAGATGGAAATATTGAAACCATAAATGACGATGAGTCGTTTAAAGAAATTAAAAATACGGATGGTGCTATAGTAGGTATTCAAGAAAACAACAGGTTAATATATAAAAACGAGAACACGAATTCCCCAGAAGAACAATTGGTAATAAACACATTGACGGTTCCTTATGGAAAAAAATTCCAATTAGTATTATCAGACGGAACTATAGTTCATATCAATGCCGGGTCTACATTAAAATTTCCTGAAAAATTCATTCCAGGACAAATTAGAAAAGTAGAATTATCAGGTGAAGGATATTTTGAAGTCGCAAAAAATGAAAAAGATCCATTTATTGTACACACCAAAGGAATAAATACAGAAGTTTTTGGAACAAAATTCAATGTTTCCTCTTATCCTGATGACACTTTCTCTGAAGTTGTTCTTGTGGAAGGAAGTGTAGGTGTTTTTAATAAAAATAATCGGTTTTCTAACGAAAACGGTGTGACATTAAAACCAAATCAAAAAGCTAGTCTTACAAAGTCAGATCAAAATTTGAATGTTACTACAGTTAAAACCAACCAGTATGTGGCTTGGGTTGATGGTGTATTGCTCTTCAAAAATGAGAGTTTTGAAAATATCATGAAAAAACTTGAAAGATTTTATGATAAGAAAATAACTATCAATTACGAGAGAATTAAAATTGAAAAATTTACTGGAAAGTTTGATGTAGAGGGTATTGAAGATGTATTAACCACATTTAGTAGCAATACTCCATTCAGATTTAAAATCAAAAAAAGTGAAATAATTATTAATCCCTAAACCTTAAAAAATACGTGAAAAAATAATCTACAAAAAAACAAAATCGAGAAATGCGGCAACATTTCCCGATTTTAGAGTAAGCAATTTAACAATGGTTCAATTATTAAATCATATTAAAAATATGAAAAAAAATAGACAGAACTACACAACTAGTGTAGTTAAATTAAAATTTAATTTAAAAATGAGACTTACAGTACTATTAATCATACTGTCTCTATTTAGAATAAATGCAAGTACATATTCGCAAAACACTAAGATTTCTTTGAATGTAAAAAACTCTACTGTCGAAAAAGTATTTGATTTGATACAACAAAAAACAGAGTTCAAAGTATTTTTTAAAGAATCCGAAGTTAATACTCAAAGAAAAATATCTCTTACTGCTATAAACAAGAGAGTGGAGTATATTTTGGATAGAATTTTCAAAAATACTAATGTAGCCTATAAAATAGTAGATAAGCAAATAGTTCTTATTAAGAAACCTAAAAGTATACGGACCCAAAAACAACCAAAGACTGCTTTGGTTAAACCGCAAGATGGATTCGAAATTAATGGAACCATAACTGATAAAACTGGTTTTCCTATTCCAAGCGCCACAGTATCCATTGAAGGAACTTCAAAAGGTGTTGTAGCCGATTTTGATGGAAATTTTACGATAAGAGTTTCAGTAGGAAATATTCTTAAAATTGAAAACTTAGGTTTTGAGACCGAAAAAATTACAATTACGGATAGAACAAAAAGAAATTATACTATCGTAATTCAAGAATCTGTAGAATCTCTTGATGAAGTTTTAATAACCGATGGGTATAAAAAAGTAGATCGACGCCTTTTTGCTGGTGTGGCAACAAAATTGAATCTGGAAGATGTAAAAATAGATGGAGTAGCTGATGCTTCTAGACTTTTAGAAGGTAGAGATGCCGGAGTTGTAGTAGATAATGTTTCGGGTTCTTTTGGTGCGTCTCCTAGAATTAGAATTAGAGGTAACACATCTCTTAATGGTAATAACAATCCAATTTGGGTAGTAGATGGCGTTATTCTTGAAGACAATGTAGAACTTAATCAGGGAGACTTGGCCTCAGGGGATATAAATTCTTTGATCGGTTCTTCTATAGCGGGATTAAACCCAGATGATATCCAAAGTTTTTCTATACTTAAAGATGCTTCTGCAACTGCATTATATGGAGCACGAGCTAAAAATGGTGTAATCGTAATTACGACCAAGAAAGGTAAAAAAGGAGCTGTACGCGTAAATTACAGTAATAACTTTTCGTATAGACTAAGACCAAGATATACTAATTTTAATGTTCTAAACTCTCAACAAGAATTATCTGTATATGCAGAATTAGTGGATAAAGGATTAATCGACCTAACCACTGCTCAAAGAGCAGAATCTTATGGTGTCTTAGGACAGTATTATAACTTAAGAAGAACAAATGATGTAGAAATTGGTGCAAATGGAGAATTAGCTGACAGTTATTTCGACAGATACCAAGTAGCCAATACGGATTGGTTCAAAACATTGTTCAATGATTTTTCATTACAACAAAACCACTCTTTAAGCATTTCTGGAGGTACTGATGATGCGGTCTACTACTTCTCTTTAAGTTATTTAGATGATGAAGGACAAACTATTGGAGATGATGCTCAACGTTATACCACTAAATTGAGTACAAAATTTAATCTAACCGACAAATTTTCAGTTGGTACTACATTGACAGGAAGTTTCAGGGATCAAAGAGCTCCAGGAACCAATGATAGATCATTAAATGTATTAACAGGTGAATTTGAGCGTGAATTTGAAATTAACCCTTATAATTTCTCTTTAACAAATAGTAGAAGTGTTACTCCATATGACGAAAATGGAAACCTAGAGTTCTTTAGAAAAAACTATGCTCCATTTAACATCATTCATGAATTACAAAATAATTATATAAATATCGATGTTACCGATATTTCTTTCCAAACTGATTTGGATTACAAGCTGACAGATAATTTAACTGCTAATTCTACTATAAATTATCGTAAAGCAATAACGCGAAGAGAACATATCATTGGTGATGAGTCTAATCAAGCCGAAGCTTTTAGAGCAGATGAAGGTGTTTTGGCTAATATCAATCCCTTCTTATATCAGGATAGAGATAATTTAACACGTCCTCCATTTTCAATATTACCAGAAGGTGGTATAAATATCTATAACGAAGATGTTTTGGATTATTTTTATTGGAGAAATTCTATTTCATGGAATCCACAGATAAATGATATTCATCAATTTACTTTCTTACTAGGACAAGAAATAAAAACTTCGAATAGAGAAAGTAGAGAATTTAATGGAATTGGTATTTCTTATGAAAATGGATACCTTGTTAATACTAATCCTGATGCGATTGATCAACTAATTGATAATGGAGACCAATATTTTGAAATTGCAAATTTCAGAGATCGTTTTGCAGGGTTTTTCTTTAATGGTGGATATACCTTTGACAGGAAATATACGATTAACGGTACCCTAAGATATGATGGATCAAATTTACAAGGATCAAGTCCAAGGTCGAGATACCTTACGAACTATAACATTAGTGGAGCGTGGAATATTGATAAAGAGAACTTCTTCAAAGCAGATTGGGTAAATCTTTTAAAATTAAAAGGAACCTATGGATTATCTGGAGGTAGAGGTCCATCAAATGCAAGCGCATCCCTTGATTTAAGAGGTCGTGTACCATTACGCCCACAAGATGTCGAAAGCACCATTGAAATTAACTCCTTAGAAAATGTGGATTTAACTTTCGAAAAACTAAAAGAATTTAGTACTGGTCTTGAATTTGCCCTATTTAATAATCGAGTTGCCGGTGAATTAGGGTACTATCGTCGTGATGCTTTTGATCTAATTGGTGATATTAAAACAAGTGGTATTGGTGGTCAGGCGTTTAAAAGAGGTAATTATGCCGATATAGAAGTTGAAGGATATGAATTTGCTTTATCGACGGTAAACATTAAGACTAAAAATTTTGAATGGTCTTCAAATATTAATGTGGGTTATAATACTGAAGAAGTAAAAGAGTTACGATTTGATCCTCGTCTGGTAGATTTAATTTCTGCTTCAGGAGCTCCTTTTACAGGACGCGAAATTTCTGCATTATATTCTGTACGTTTTGCCGGATTAAATGAATTTGGTATTCCAACATTTTTTGATGCTGAAGACAATAGAGTAACCAACATTGATCTGCAGAGCAGAGATGATATCGAAAAGATATTAACATATGAAGGACCTACGCAACCCAGAGGTGCTGGTGGATTTAGCAATACGTTTAAATATAAAGGCTTTACACTATCTGCCAATGTATCATTCAAATTTGATTACAAAATACGCTTGAATAGTAATTTTGCAGCAACCTATACCGATTTTAACTCTTTACCAGGAGAATTGGTAAATAGATGGGTATTACCAGGAGATGAAAACATTACTAACATTCCGGCAATTATCGAAAATAGAACGTTAATCTCTGAACTGAACGCCGTAGTAAATGCAAACGGATTAGTTGTGGGCGGAGATAATGCGTATGAACTATATAATAATAGTGATTTAAGAGTAGTAGACGGTACTTATGCACGTATGAGATCTATCGCTCTTGGGTATACTATACCTTCAAATTTTGCTGAAAGATTAGGCATAGCTTCTGCACGAGTTCGTCTGCAAGGAGAAAATCTATTTCTACTCTATTCTGACAAAGGTTTAAATGGTCAAGATCCCGAATTTTTCAATTCTGGTGGAGCAGCACTTCCGGTGCCCAAAACAGTAACATTTTCACTTAATGTTGGATTTTAAAAAGATTAATTATGAAGAATAACACGATAAAATCATATATAGCCTTATTTATACTTGCGATTATAAGTATGAGTTGTGAAAATTATTTGGAAGAAGCTCCAGATAACCGATTAGAATTAGACACTGTTGACAAAGCTGCAAAAGTAGCAGCCGATGCATACACACAAGCAAGTTACGTATTTACTGATATGTATACCGACCTTGCCGGTCCAACTGGAAATCCTGATGCTTCAGGTGTTGTGCAAACTCCAGGCGGGAACACTATAGATTTACAAGATACACAAACCTACACCTGGAGTGATATTACTGCATTATTTCAAGATTCGCCAACCTTTTATTGGGATCAAAGCTACGCTGCAATTGCACAAGCTAATCAAGTATTAGCAGTAATAGATATGCTAGAAGGGGATCAAAAACAAAAAAACGCAATTAAAGGAGAAGCTCTATTATCTAGAGCCTATCATCACTTTATGTTAGTAAACTTATTTGGTTTACACTATGATGAAAATGCTTCATCAAATCTAGGAATACCCTATGTGCTAGAGCCTGAGATAGAATTTTTACCAAATTATACACGTAACACAGTAGCAGAGGTTTATAACCAGGTAGAAGAAGATTTATTAGATGGATTAGCCCTAATCAATGATGAATTTTTCGTGGGAACAAAAAAGTATCATTTTACCACTAAAGCGGCTCAGGCTTTTGCATCTAGGTTCTATTTATGGAAAAAAGATTATGTAAACTGTAAAAAATTTAGTGATCTATTCCTAGATGGAAATCCAGAATTCTATATAAAAGATTTCTCAACTCTGTCTGGTGCTGGTTACAATGATACAGCAGAGAAATATGGAGATCCTGCAGACCCTAGTAATGTACTGGTTATGCAACAGTTTACTTTTTACACGAGAAGAGGTAACGGATATCGATTAAATGCTACAGATGTAAGTAATTTATATAGAAATCTATTTGCTGTTGTTGATAACAGAACTAGTATCGGTGGTTGGACCGTGGGTACTGATGCTCGATATCAAGCAAGGTTGAGAGAATATTTCTTTAGAGAAAATCTTTCTTCTAACACTGGTCAAGCTTATTATATCTCTCAGGAATTAAAAGGAGAAGAAGTTTTGTTAAACAGAGCCGAGGCCAGTTTATTCTTAGGAAATCAAGGTGAAGCATTAGCAGATATCAATATTCTGGCAAATAAAAGATACAATGGCACCACTTATGACAATATAACCGATATTGTTGACTACTACACTCCAATTACTACAAGCGGTAGCGTAAGTGAATTATCAAATGATAATAAAGCAATTTTAGAGTTAATACTAGACGAAAGAAAAAAAGAGTTTTGGGATCATGGATTACGATGGTTTGATGTTAAAAGACATGGCGTATCGATAACTCATGTATTACCCGTTAGCGAAGGAGGTCAAACTTTTGTTTTAGAAGCTAATGATTTAAGAAAAGCAATTCAAATTCCTGAAGATGCACTTTCGTTTGGACTAACACCTAACCCTAGATAAAATATTGAATATGAAAACACAAAATATAGTAATGCAAAAAATATTATTACTTCTTGTTAGTTTGTCAATACTATCAGGATGTGATCGAGAAGAAACATTACAACCAATTTCTATTTTTGAAAATAATGAACTCGAATCCACTGTAGAGCTTGATGAATTTCTAAAAACAGAGTTTAGAGACCCATATGGTTGTAACATAATTTACAAATTTGTAGATCGATATATAGACCCGTCAAAACAAGCAACACCACCTCGTTTAGATGTAGTAAAACCAATTGCAGAGCTTATCAAACAAGCCTGGATTGAACCATACAATAAAGCTTCTGATCAAGGAGAAGAATTCTTAAGATCATATTTTCCTGGAGAAATTGTGATTTTAGGGTCACCTTTATTTAATGGAGACGGTACAATAACATTAGGTATTGCTGATGCCGGGGTTAGGGTAACGCTTACACAAGCAAATCAATATGCTCCGGATAACACAGCTTGGATACTTCAAACCTTTAGAACCCTACACCACGAATTTGCCCATATCGTAGATCAGAATTTCAATTTTGACGTAGAAGCATTCTATAATATATCTAGTGAGGATTATACCACCCCAGGTACTTGGACAAATGAAACTACAGATAGTGCCATTGCCAGAGGAATGGTAACTCCATATGCTACCTCTGCAGTTGGAGAAGATTTTGCAGAAACCGTGTCCTATATAGTAACTACAGATCCGGCAGAGTTCGAAGCTACCTTTATAACTCCAGAAGACTGCACCGGATTAGGTCAGGATTGTCTGGATAGAAATGAGGGTAGAAAGCGTATACAACAAAAATATGACGCTGTTGTAAAATATATGAAAGAAGATGTTGGTATAGATATTTTAGTCTTAAGAGACGAATTTTTGAAAAGTATTAACTAATTAAATGAAGACAACATGTTAATAAGAAACATAAAAATATATACATTGTTTTTACTTACTATAAGTATAATTTCTTGTAGCAGTGACAATGAAGTAGATCGATTATTTGAAGAAGATGGCGAAACCAGAACGGCCGAGTTATTAGGTAGTTATAAAAAAACACTCGTAGATTCTGAATTTGGATGGAAACTTTTATACCAACCCAATAATAGTGTTGGGTTTTATAACATTTTCTTAGATTTTAATGAAGATGGTACTGTAGAAATAGTTTCTGACTACGCTTTAGGCGGACAAGATCTTGAAACTACGTATAGAGTAGGTAAAAGTCAATTACCCGAATTAGTATTTGAAAATTACTCTACTTTTCATAACTTATTTGAAATCAACAATTTTATTTTACAAGCAGAATTTCAATTTATTTTTGAAAATGTAGCAGCAGATCGAATTGAGTTTAGAAGTAAAACTGATAATGGTGATGATATTACAAAAATCGTTTTTGAAAAAGCCACAGAAGGAGAGAGAGAACGAGTAATTGGTACAAGAACATCATATGATGAAATAGCAATAGGTAATGGTACAACTAGTTTTCTAAGAAATATAATTGTTCGTGATCCTTCTGCTGATCCAATGGCTGAACCTTTATTTCAAGGGACTTTTTCTTTTTCAGAATTTGAAAGGGTAGGAATTATTACAACGTTTAATCAAGAAACTGGAAGCATCGCCTCAACATCATATCCTGTATCAGCAAATGATAAAGGGTTTAATCTAGCTACAGCTTTAAAAGTTAATAATGCAGATATAACAAGTTTCATTTTTGATGAAGCCACCAATACTTTTATTTCTGAAGATGGAGGACTAAATACGGTAATTGGTTATGATCTAGCTCCTGTAGCTACAGCATTAGTTCCTTCTCTATTCTCTGATGATGTAGACACTTTTGATACTAGATTTACAAGGTATTTATATTTTGACGATTCATCACAATTTTATTTACAACAAACCTCTCCAGATTTTTTAAACTTATTAAAAAGCGTTGGAGCAACTGGTTTAGACATTAGAATGAATTTGTTTGGTCCTGGTGTTCACGGTATTATCTTTAGGGGTGTTGATGGTCCTGGAGGCCCTTTAACAGCAGCTTTTGATTTTACGGTAACTCCAGGAGAAAGACTCACTCTTGGGTATCTTGGTGCTACAGATCCGGTAGATGATATTATAAGCGTATTACTTTTGCTTCTTGATGGATCAGGGTGGTATATACAAGAAACTAACGAGAGTCCTTTTATATCCAACCCTTCATTCTCTGTAACTAGCGTAAGTTTTCCTAATTTCAGATTCTCAATTTATGGAATCTAGAAGTATGATAAAGTAATAACTCCCTATTGTGCTTTTGTGCAATAGCCTATTTAACTCAACTTGCGAAAACCCGGAACTTTATGTTCCGGGTTTTTTACTATTTTATCTTTTAATTATAAACCTGAATTCGATCTTAGGCGTCGATTAAAATAAGTCACTAATTGAGTAGTTTTTTAAAGTGACCTCTAGTCGTTGCTAGAGATGACATGAAGAAAATTTGTATTCATCCTTCGATGCGCTCTGGATGAAAAGGTTTTTGATTGAAAAATTACTTGTCTTCGATATAATTTTCTATCGAAAATCATGCTGACTGACGCAAATTTTCTTACACCGAACCTAGATTACAAGAAAATTAGTGGTGTATACTACGTGTATGCAGCAAAAACAACCTCAAAGTTCTAAAATTTTTAAAATAGTCTATCGTAAAAGATTAAGATGAAACTTCTTTTTTACACCTACCCTACTCTACTTTAAATTCTTTTTTTAAAGAAACCGGAACGCCTTGATTTGTAAACCCTTCTATAGAAATTTCATAATCACCGATTGTATCTGAAGTGTAGAAATTAATACCGGTACTATTGGTGTCTAACGTAATGTTTGGTTCCCAAAACAATTGATGTCTAAAATCAGGAATACGATCATATTCATCATTCTCTTTAGTATAGGCCTGTTTGTAATATTTTTTGTGTTCTAAAGGTCTTATTAGGTTAATTTTGAATACGTCACTTCTAGTATCAAGACTTTCTAAATAATCCCCTTTAAGGGTTTCAAAAATTAATATTCCTTCAAAAATTTTAGTCCCTAAAAAATATCTGTCTCTAACAAAACTAATTCTTTTAACTTTTCTCGCATCGTATTCCATTAGAAGTTCGTGATCCTGTTCTACAATACCATCTATAATGACAAGAGGTTTATAGCCATTATCCTCTTGAGTTGGATAATAGCCTCTTACTGCAAATTTTTTCTCTCCGTTACTATCAGATTCTGTCCAAACGTTATCCACAATCTCAACTATTGTCTCCTTTATAGTAGCAAATCTGGTATACTCATCTAGAGTATAGGTATCATATTGGCTTCCATAAAAGGGAATGTTTTGCTTTACTTCTTGAATGGTATCTGGTTTTATACTGTAAAAACTATTATCAATTTGATTATGAATACTCCGTTTTGTAATATCATCTTTCAATTCTTTAGTAATATTAAATTTATAAAAATCTAAATCAGGATAAGTTACTTCAGGCATTTCATCAAGTTCAATTCTATACATCTTCTTATTAGGCCCTAAGATCTGAAACACAAAATCTTGTGTAGCATATATTTTATTTAAATTGAAAACAAAAATCCCTTCATCGTTAGTAGCTACCACTTTTACATTTTCTGTATCTCCTGGTATAGACAATGCAACCTGTACAGATGAAATTGGAATATTTGCTTCTGTAGGAATAATTTTTCCATAGATTAATTCTCCTCTCATTTCTGGTAAAAAAATCGAAGACTGAATCGATTTAGTAACATTACCTGTCGTTTTCAATTGTGAAACCGAAAACTCTTTAGCTGAAATACGTTTTGAAGCCCCGAACGAATTCTTCTTCTTAACTGATATAGAATAATTTCCAGATAAAGTTGCATTATCTGAAGTATTTATGGTTAATCCGACCAAACTTCTTTTTTGAAAAATTTCCTTATCCAAAATAAGATCAATATTCTCAGAAGTATCAATTTTCATTCTTTCTGTTTGCTTTGAATTTGTATTACCTACTAAAGAAAGTCCAGATACATCATTCGAAGTACTTGAAAAGATATTCTTTTGATCCCCCTGATAAGGATTTAGGATACTAATGTCATCCTGAAAGAAAATATTTTGCTTGCTATTGAGCATCCATTGTGTATACCCAATTAATTTATAATTTCCGGAAGGAACAGATACAGGAAGAAAGAAATCTCCTTGTCCTAAACCGTCATCTAATTTCACTTTATGTCTAAATACAGGGGTTTTATTTTCATTTATAAGTTCGACATACGCTATTTTACTAATAGTACTAAGACGATTATTTTTACTATTAATACAATACACTTTATAATAGAGATATTCTCCCGAGAAAAGCACCGTAGAATTATAATGAATAAATAGTTTCTCTTGAGGGATTTGCTCATACCCTAATAAGTCCTGTACATTATTTAAAACAGATTGCCTTTGTGCCTGCGCTAGTGAAGCGCAAAAAAATAGTAAGTATAGTAATGCTCGTATTTTCACAAATATATTTTTATATTAAACATTTTGATGTTATAATTCTAATCTATCCAAAAATCTGGAGGATTACTTTGTCCTTTAGCTGTACAATCTCCACATTCTCTTGGTACAAAAGTAAAAATAGCATTATCCAGACTGACAAGCTCTAAAAACTTTAATCTCCCACTATTTATTACAGATGCAAGTCTTCTACGAAAATCATCCGGGTCTTCAAATGGGGCGGGTTCTATGGTAGTTTGGAAACAATCCAGTTCAAACGTTAACAAATCACTACTCAAAACATCTTCTCTATTAAAAAACAGGCGTTTTGTACTTATAGAAGATACCTCAAAAAAGCCTAGTACTTTTTCATCGGGGTTCGTTTCAGAAATAATATTACCACTTATAAAACCGGGTTGAACTTGAGAAAATAAGCTTTCAGACTCTGAAAAATTACTTAGAGTTCTATAAAAATCATTCGCTTCTCTAGACTGCACAAGTTGTTTAACTAATATACTGTATCGATCCGCTACACGAACATTGTCAGCGGGAATAAAATGTAATAAGAGATCTACAAGTCTATCTTCTGAAAAAGCATTAGTATCTGCAATAATAATTTCATTGGATTCATTACCTCTATAGCATATTCTCTCATCTTCTGATCTCGATTCGAGCTCAAAAATAAGCTGTTCAAAACCAAGTGGTGGAGTAAAATTTCTTGCAATAACATCTGTTGGAACCCAAAATGGTGCATCAAATCTAAATGTTTCCTCATATTCATATCTATAATACCTAGAGTTCCCTGTTGGGTCAAATGTATTTACAAATATACCTACTCCAACAACACCTCGATTGTTTGTAGTTTGTTGTGCATAAACATTTTCAATAGTTGTTTGTTGAGGTAATGTAACTCTATCAGAAACATAAGTTCTATTATCTGATGTCTTAATTGTCAACATATACTCCTTACCTGGTTCTATGGCGAACTCATTTTGTGAGGTATATACTCCAGGAGTATCCTCACGGGTCTCAAACAAATATTCGATCCCGGAATCTTCTATGACTTTTACTTCTGCTCCTGTTTCTGGAGGTGGAATGCTATCTTCAAATCTAAATGTTCTCGATAAGATCACTTTTTGATTTTTCACCTCATCGGTCATTGTCGTATTAATAATCAAAATACTCTCAAAGGTCTCTGTTTCAATTTCGAATGGGTCAACGCAATGCCACATCATACCACTAATAAGAAGCAAAATTAAAATCTTATTCATTCTTTTGTATTTCATTACTTTTAAATAAGGTTGCATTGCTTTAAAATTTAAAATTGTAAGTAATAGAAGGAACCGGTATTGAAAAAATAGAACTTTGTAATCCTTTAACTTCGCCGTTTTCGGTAACAAAAAACACTGAGAACGGATTATTACGTCCTAACACATTGTAAATTGATATCGTCCAGAAACTATGAGCAAGTTTGTTCTTTTTGTGGTTACCTTCTATATTAAAACCAATATCTAATCTATAAAAATCTGGTATTCTAAATTTATTTCTTTCGCTAAATACTGTAAAATCTGATCCATTAAAAGAAAAACTTCCGACAGGAAAAGTTATGGGCCTACCTGTTTGATATACAAAATTTGTAGATAAGCTAAAACGTCTTGTTAATTTGTAATTAGCAACTAGGCTAAAATCATGAGGTTTGTCAAAATTAGAAGGAAAAAAATCGCCGTTATTTACACGTTCTTCTCTAAATTGACTATCCAGTTGGATTAAAGACCGAGAATAAGTGTATCCCAACCAACCGTAGAGTTTTCCTTTTTGTTTTTTAAGAAGGAACTCTACGCCATACGCTTTTCCATTTCCTTGCAATACTTCGGTTTCTACGTTTTCATTTAATAAAATTTCTGCTCCTGTTTTGAAATCTAGAATATTTTTAGATTCTTTATAGAAACCTTCTACACTTAATTCATATGCATTATCATCAAAATTCTTATACATCCCTAATGCATACTGCTGAGAACTTTGAGGTTCTATATTAAGGTCTGAAAGTTTCCAGGTATCAATGGGAGATACTGTAGTATTATTAGAAAGCGTATGTATATATTGAAAAGTCTTATTGTAAGAAGCCTTTACAGATAGGTTTTCACCTAACAGATATCTTCCTGATATTCTAAATTCGGGCCCTCCATACGTTTCAATAACTTCATTTTCATCAAAAGATAGCGTTTCTTGTACGGTTCCTTCACTTCTTGGTACTCCTTCCTGATAAATATTCTGAGTGCCACTTCCTAATGCATTAAAAACAGAATATCGAATACCCGCGCTAAGAGAAAGTTTTTTAGTTAGATCAATTTCTGAAGTTAAAAAAATACCAGATTCAAGTCCTCTTTCTTTATCAACTTCAAAAGGAGATATAATAGATTCTGGTCCTTTAGGATTAATCTCTCCTGGCCTTACCGAATATAATTTACTGGAAACACCATAATCAAAATTTAGCTTATCACTATATAAATATTTAAATTGAAGCTTTACTTCTGTCTCTTCTATACTATATCCTAACTCAAAATCATCATTCGATTGTCCATCGAACTCGATATCGAAGGTATACTGGCTGTTAGACAAGGCTAATTTACCTGAGTTTTTTTCATTAAATCGATAATTCCATCGTAAGGATAATGCTCTATTCCCATATACATATAATGAGTCTGAAGTGATGCTAAAATCGTCTCGACTCAAATACGCTGTTGCTTCTATCTTGGATTTTTCCGAAATCTCATGATTATACTTTGCAACAACATCGTAAAATGAAGCTTCACTATTTTGAAGAGATTCGTCATCTAATGAATTTAAAATCCAATTGGCATAAGCACCTCTTCCTCCGACCATTAATCCTGATTTTTCTTTAATAACCGGGGTTTCTAGTAAAATGTTACCAGTTACGGGGCCAATAGAAGCTTCCCCTTTGAATTTATCAATACTTGCATCTTTGGTCGTTATGTCAAACACTGAAGATAACCTACCCCCATATTCTGCAGGAATGCTATTTTTATAAATGTTAACATCTCCTATGGCAAATGGATTAAGTGCAGAAAAAATTCCAAAGAAATGTTGTGGATTATAGACTACGGCATCATCTAATAATATAAGGTTTTGATCAGCTTTACCTCCTCTTACATTATACCCCGCAGCTCCTTCTCCCGCGGTAGTAATACCCGGAAGCGCCGTCGCTACTTTAAGAACGTCACGTTCTCCTAATGCTAAAGGGATGTTTTTTGATTCTTCTACATCTATTTTTGTTTTGGTAACTACCTCTTCAACATTATCATTAATCTTTCCTTCCAGAAATATTTCATCTAACTGTTCAATTTTTTCATCAATAAATGCATTGTACTGTCCATCGCTATAAATAATGATATTCTTTTTTAAACGTTCCATCCCTAGAGAATTAATCTCTATCGTGTTAAGACCAACATTTAACTCAATTTCATAGAATCCATCACTATCGGTAATCGCATTAACATCCTTTTCACTCGTAGAAATTACAGCGCCAGATAAAGGTTTGTTTGATTGAATATTCTTCACATATCCAGACAATTTGAACGTTTGTCTTAGACTCCCTCTTAGTGCTTTTCCAATCCTTATGGTTTCAGTTTTTTTGTTGCTAACCTTATTTTTATTTGCTGCAAACACAGGAGAAACTCTTTTACGTATCTTTTTAACTTCAATTTTAAAACTATCTTTCTCTACTCTAAAAAAACCGGCAGGAAGATCATTGTATATAATATTATTTTGGGTAAGAATTATTTTACCCTCTTGCATAATGTAGAAGTTTAGTACCGTATTTTTAAAAAGATCATCTAGAACGTCAGTAAGTAATGCGTTCTTATAATCGCCAGATACGTCGTTATACTCTTCTAACCAGGAATCTATATAATAAAAACGATACTCTGTCTGATCTTCTATTTTTTTTAGAACAGAGTTTACATCTAAATTTTTAAATGACATGGTAATTAATGGGTCGTCTTGTGCCCAAACAGTAGTGGTGAGCAATACACAAATCAACACGAAATAACTTCTCATTATAGTAATAGCCATATTATAATGATGATGAATTAATAATTCTTTTAAATAATCCTTTCATAAACGTATCGGGGTCAGATTTTTTTAATGCTTTATAAGCATTATAGTATTCTTTAATCTCCTTTTTATATTCTGGGTACATTTTTAGTATCTCTGATTTAGACGTTATCTTATGATAGTTTTCATTTACAAAGAGCATATAACTATTATCACTCAAAAATTTGTAAGAAACCAGTGTACCTGCCTGTATTTTCTTTTGTCTATTTTTTTTGTGTTTCTTATACAATGCATAAGAAGCCCCCTCTTCTAATATCTCATAAAACCCATTTATCGCAGTATTATCTTGGAAAACATCAACAATCTTTATAAATCTAAAACCTTCAATTAAAAATTCATCAATCTTGTCATTAATAAGTTGAATTATAGATGCACTTGAAGATGATTTCAATGTAACTAAAAGGATATCCGTCTCGAGATTATACTTCATCTCTTGATTATAAAAGGTTTGACCATCATATGTAACAGAACCTATCATTACTTTATCAGACAAAAAGAAAGCATTCTTATCATCATATATCCTATTTATATCCAAATCAACATATTGCTTCCCGTTGTATAAACCCGTGTGCTCTATACCTAAAACATTATCAAACCAGTTGTAATAAGAGCTTTCTGCGTTTTTGTCCTGACTAAATGAAAGAAGTGGCAACATCAAAACAACAAGATATTTTTTCAATTTACTACTGATATTCATATGATTACATTATAAACTTATAAAAATCTTAAATTCTAAATACTTATGTGGGAATTTGCATAGAAAAGAATACGAAATAGTATATCCTCTTGCTTTTTAAAATTGCAACAGTACACCTATTTTCAAGAAGAACTTAATTAGCTCTTACTATAGAAGCTAAACTTTGATATCCTCAATTTTCGTATCCCAAAAGTGATCTTCCCCAACGAATAGAAAACTTTCTCCGAAGATATAATTAATTGTTTAACCGAACCAATAGCAATGCTTTTAAAACATTTATTTAACAAACTGTTCACACTTTCAGTGTATAGAGTTTCTAAATGTTATCCTATACCTTGATGTTATGATCCGCTGGTAACATCAGACCTTCTTCTTATATATTTGTTAAGATTTCATCTTGCCTTATCGCTTTTAGTTAAATTAGGCGATCAAAATCATCTAAAATGAAAACATTTTTTACTTTATTATTACTTTTTCTTTACACTTCTATAATTGCACAAACCGATCAAAAAATATATGATATCATCAATGATGTCTCAGCGAATAGAATCGAGAATGATATTAAAACCCTTGCAGGTTTTGGAACACGCCATACATTAAGTGATACTATTTCTCAAACCAGAGGCATAGGAGCCGCAAGACGATGGATAAAATCAGAATTCGATAAGATTTCTAAAAATTGTAATCAGTGTCTTGAAGTATTCTATCAAAAAGACTTCGTACAAAAGGGAGCTAATCAAAGAATTACAAAAGATGTGTGGGTCGTAAATGTTGTTGCCATACAACGGGGCACAAAATACCCGAATCGTTTTATCATAATGAGTGGCGATATTGATTCGCGCATCTCAGACCCTACAGATTTTAGTAATGATTCTCCCGGAGCCAATGATAATGCAAGCGGTATGGCAGGCACCATCGAGGCAGCAAGGGTTCTATCTAAATACAAATTTGAGAATAGTATTATCTATGTAGGCTTATCCGGTGAGGAGCAGGGACTTTTTGGCGGAAAAGGATTAGCAGCATATGCCCAACATAAAAACTGGGATATTATAGGCATCATCAATAATGATATGATCGGAAATATAAAAGGTGTAGATGGCGTAATTGATAATAGAACGTTCAGAATATTCTCCGAACCTGTACCTCCAACCGAAACTGAAGAAAAAAGAAAGTCAAGACGTTTTTACGGTGGCGAAGTTGATGGGATCTCAAGACAATTAGCGCGCTATGTCTATACTACCGTACATACCTATATGCCCGAAATGAATCCCATGTTGGTGTATAGACTTGATCGTTTTGGGCGTGGAGGACACCATAGACCTTTTAATGATGCCGGGTTTGCCGGAATACGAATTATGGAAGCTCATGAAAATTACACACAACAACATCAAGATATTAGAGAAGAAAACGGAATACAGTATGGCGATATCGTAGCCCATGTCAATTTTGATTATGCTGCCAAACTAACTGCCGTCAATGCAATTAACCTGGCAAGTATTGCCTCTGCCCCTCCTACAGTTACTGAGTTAGAAATAGGTGGTATTGTTGAGCCTTCTGCAAAGTTTAAATGGAAAAAAATAGACGATCCAAACATCAAAGGATATAAAATATATTGGAGAGACACCACGTCTCCTACCTGGGATCATAGCCGTTTTGTTGGAAATGTTGATAGCTTTACCTTAGAAGGAATCGTAATTGATAATTATCTTTTCGGAATCGCAACCGTAGGAAAAAATGGCTACGAGAGTCCGGTCGTTTTTCCTTCTAAAATATTTAGAGAATAATAGCAACCACAAACCAACTAAAAACGTTATGAAACTAGTAAAACTCACCATCACATTACTACTATTCGCTGTTACAGGATGTAAACATCAGGCTAAAAATAGTGATCGTTTGATCGCTAAAGCTATCAATGCTGGGATAGAAAGTATGATTGTTATGCATGAAAATTTTGCATCAAAATATGTAGATAAGCGTAATATAGAAGTCTTTTTACCTAAAGGATACGCAGAAACCACAACAGAAAAATACAAAGTGTTGTATATGCACGATGGACAAAATGTATTTAATCCAAAAACCTCATATACCAATGTCGATTGGGGTGTAGATGAAGTTATAGATAGTTTAATGAAATCAAAAACAATCAAAAACACGATAGTTGTTGCCATCTGGAACAATGGTAAGAAGCGTTTTCCTGAATATATGCCCAAGGCCCCTGCAACGCTATCAGAAACTCCTGAGGCCCGAAAAAGCCTATTTGCGTACTCTGGATCCGATGCTTTATACTCTGACAAGTACCTGAAATTTTTGGTAGAAGAACTACGACCTTTTATTGAAAAAAATTATAACATCTCTACCAGACAAGAAGACACTTCAATTATGGGGTCCTCTATGGGTGGGTTAATTTCGTTATATGCAATTTGTAAATACCCTGAAGTTTTTGGTGCTGCAGGATGTATTTCTACGCACTGGCCTGTACCTATATTAGGTGAAGCCTATATAAAAACCTTACCAGAATCTTTGCCAGATCCTGAAACGCACAAAATATATTTTGATTTTGGAACCGAAGCTTTAGATGCACAATACGAACCTTATCAAAACCAAGTGGATGAAATTATGAAAGCAAAAGGGTATACTGAAGGCGTGAACTGGGTTACCAAAAAATTTGAAGGTGCTTCACATGATGAAAAAAGCTGGAAAGCCCGAGTACATATCCCTCTTGAATTTTTATTGAAAAGGTAAGAGGGTACTTTTTTTGATATTATTGTTTTTCTAAAACAATCTTTTTTATCAATACCATCTGACCTAAATGGTAATGTGTGTGTTCAATAATACCGTGAATATTTCTATAGTAATTACCGTATTTTTTATCTGTAAAATCTTCCCAAAGTTTACTTTCGGGTAATCCTTCAATTAAACTTATAAAGTGTTCGGCGTTGTCAAAAGTAGTCGCCAGCAAGGCAGACCAGTCTTCCTGAGATTCTAAAGGTAGAAGATCAAAGCTATATTTATCTTTTGCATTAAGGGGTTCTCCTTGAAGAACTTTTAACACAGCACTTACATAATAATTTGTATGGTATACCAGAGTTGCAATAGTGTTAAAAGAATAGACCTTAGTTATGGCTTGTTGCCAGGTCACATCGCTAAGGGTTTCTTTCAGGTTTGAAGATGTCCAGTTACCCCCAAAATAAACTTCTCTGAAATGTTTAGCAATTTGTTTTGAAGTATTCATAGTATTCCGTTTTTATATTAAACTACTCATAAAAGCGAATGATAGCACCATTGTCTTTTCCCTTTACACTTCGTACATACGCATTCACAACCTTACTCATGGGTACAGGATTGTGACCGGGAAAATAGTCTTTATATTTTTGGTAAGCATCTTCTACCATCCCCAAAGAAACTACATTGACCCTTATCTCATTTTCAATCTCTAATGCCACAGCTCTAACAAAACTATGAATCCCGCCGTTTACCATTGCCGCACTCGTTGTCTTAATCACCGGATCATCTGCTAATATACCAGTAGACAACGTGATCGAACCTTTTGGATTTAAATAATGCTGCCCAATACGAACCACATTAACCTGCCCCATTAATTTACTTTTTAATCCTATGTAATAATCCTCTTCGGTTAAATCATTGAACGCGGCCCATTTTGCCTCGCCGGCAATACACAAAATAGCATCTAAAGTACCAATACTCTCGAACATTGATTTTAAAGAACCGCTATCTGCAATATCTACAATTATATCACCACTGGTTCGGCCCGCAATGATGACCTCATCGGTATCTGCAAAGTGCGCTGCTACTTTTTTGCCAATAGTTCCTTTTCCTCCTATAATTAATATTCGCATACTCTTTTTTTCAGTATTCAAGATTAAAGTTACCAAAATGTAACCATAATTAAACGCTATGCATATAAAAAAACAACAAACCCTCTGTATTAGTAGTCCCCGCAGGTACTTTACTTTTCCCCGCAGCGGGGGAACACTTTTTAGCTGCGAGGAAACACTTTTTAACTGCGGGGAAATCTTTTTTACATGCAGGGAGGTTCACAAATACTGCGGGGACTGCAATCTATGAGTTTAGGAGAAGTTTATAAAACATGGGAAGCCAAAAAAACCCCGAATCACGCAAATAATTCGGGGTTTATAAAACAATTCAAAAACAAAGCTTAACTAATATAATACCATGTAGTACCTCTCAATTCTACACGTCTCCAACGATTTTGATTGTTGTCATAATACCACCAACCGTCGTTCCATCGGTACACTCTTACTCCATGAATGGTATAGTAATTTCCGTTCTCATAGGTTTCTCCGCCCCCGCTACCCGGATACATAGTGTTTATTCCTGTTTTATCACCCGAAGACAATCCATTACGTTGGGTACTGTAACCACTACCATCTTTTCTGGCAATTGTACGCTGCCCATTCTTAGAGAATGCTTTGGAACTGTACATCATGATCGAACCAAAATCGAGGCTATTCGTATATTCGTCACCATCACGCCCTCTTTGTACATAGGTTTGGAAATTATGCTCTTTTCCGGACTGAATATTTTGCCATTGGATCGTAATCCAATTGCCTCTATCTGCACGGCTTTGTTCATGCCATAATCCTACGGCATGACCAATTTCGTGAATGGTACTACCTGTAGAACAGCCATCGGCAAGATTGATATTCTGTCGGCCTCCTACCATACCTACACTCGAAGAACAACCCGAACCTTTTCTAAATCGAACATAATTAGACTGATTGGTACGTCGTACAAATCGCAAAGACGTATTGGCTTCCCAATGTGCAATCGCATCGGTAACACGATATTGTTTAGGCAAGCCACTATCAATAGTATAATATACTACATTGTTTGGCCATCGACCACCCGTTCTTCCTACACTTTTTTGATCAGGAACTTGTTCTCCATCTTCGAATACCAGTTTAACCGGGGTATTAGATACCATGTCTTTTTCAAAAATGATATCTCCTTCATAGATATACTCACCATTTATTTCTTCTACCGGAATTTTTGCTCCTGCATAGTATACATCACTTATCTTTCCCTGGGTTTCGGGATATGCAATTTCTACGGTGTTATTTTCTAAGGTTTCTTCTGCTCCGGTTGCAGCAGGTTCAAAATCCTCTGCAACACATGCTGCAAATAATAAGGCAGCCATTGATACTTTAAAAAACTGTTTTGTTTTCATAATTTGAGTTTGTGTTAATATTTATTTAGATTTAAAATTTACTTCTTCAGGATTTTTCCAAAATATTTCTGATTAGCACTACTTATTTTATAAAAATATACTCCTGGTTCTAAATGTGCTATATTCAATTTAGTATTCGAAGACATATTTCTAGTATTTGTTTTTTTGAATTCGAAAACTTTTATTCCAACTCTATTGTATAGCATAAAGTCGTAAGAGTCAACTTCAGACTTAAAGTTTAGAAACAATTCGTCTTCAACGGGATTCGGATATAGGTTAACTATCTGCTCCTGTACTACAGATTGAAGAGTGTTATCTACCAAAGAAGCGCTTCTGCCACCTAATCCATCCAAATAGGCGCGTACGGCATTAGAAAATTGGCGATTTTCAAAGGCATCCCAGTTTATAGACCAACTCATTACTCCTCTAAGGTTTGGATAGGTTTGTGATAGTTGATATTGGCCTCCAAAAGAGTTGTTATTTATTAAATAATCCAGTGCAGTAATTACTCCGTTTGATCCTGTATGCCCGTTGCCGGCATTTACCGTTGCCGGAACACCAATTAAAACCTGATCAGGCCGTAGTGCCGGGAAAAATTTACTTGAATCTTTGGTTATCGGAAAACCTTTGAGCAGCATATCCACCAAGGAAACGTAAAAATCAGAATTTCCCATGCTATAAAATTGATCATCCAACGCTGTAATAGGACCTGAATTATAGTACTGTACTTGTAAGAAAGTAAGTTTATCCCGTAATGCATGAATGAGTGGTAAATAGGCTCCTGCCCTGCGATCTGCGCCACTAGAAATGCCGCCATAAAATTGATACCCTAATTGTACAAAGAACGTCTCTGGAGCCATAGTAAGGATAAAATCATTCCCAAAGTGATTACAAACGCTTCGTACCGCATCAATGGTATTTACAATAACCGGGGTCGTAGGATTAGTAAAGTCTGTATCCCCCAGTTCGAATGATAGTGAGTTACCTTCAAAATCAATATCCATACCATCAAATCCGTATTCTTCAATAATGGAAATCATAGAATTGATAAACTTATCTCGTGCTGAAATACTATTTAATCGTACCTGCCCTTCTGCTCCCCCTATAGAAATAATGATTTTTTTACCTTGACTTTGTAATAATTGAACATCAGATTTAAATTCTGAAGCCGTATATCCAATAGCATCAAAATCTGACGAAAGTTCAAATCCAATATCGCCATCGGTTGAAGAAATTTTGGGTTCTGCAAACGAAATATTTATTACATCCCAGGCAGGAGAAACTTCTCTTAGCGGTATTAAACCTGAACCGTTTTGAAAATTATGCCAATATCCGTTTAAAATTCTTGCGGGCAAGCCTGTAGTAGGAGGATTAGTAGATCCTGCAGAAATGGCAACAGCTATCGAATCACTTGTTGCTCCTTTATCATCTGTGGCTTTTGCCAAAATCGTATGAGTACCCGATACAGTGGTCCAATTGGATGTATATGGCGCTGTGGTATCCTCACTTATTTTATTTCCATTTATAAAAAATTCTACTTTTATAACCGATCCATCAGCATCTGATGCCGAGGCTGTGATATTTACCGTCTGACCAATTTCAAAACGAGAGCCATTAGATGGTTCTGTAATTGATACCGTGGGGTTTTGATTATCGGGTGTCGATCCTCCACATTCTCCCAGATCTTTCCAGGCATTTTCCCATGCCCAGCCAACACCAGGTTCATAAGGGCCTCCTACGCTACACCAACCAGCGATGAGACATTCATATTTTCTTCCATCATTTTGTACCTCATCACCTGTGTCATAAGGTGATCCATCTATATATAGAGAAGCCGCACAGCTACCGCCATCTCCGCCATCTCCAGAAGCGTTTACCCTAATACTTACCGGAGAAGAAACGGTCTCAGCGCCTAGATTATCAGTAGCTCTTGCAATAAGTCTATACTCGCCTACCTGAGCATTGCTGATTGTAAAATTGAATGGGGCCGATGTATCTTCTCCTAAAAGAATATCGTTGTTAAAGAATTCTACCTTTACTACAGTACCATCACTATCTGCAGAACTTGCAGCAATAGTAATACTACTTCCCTCTGTGAATGTACTTCCATCAGACGGAGACGTTACTTGAACCGTGGGAGGAGTATTAGGACCTCCATCACCATCGCAGGGTCCCAGATTTCTCCATTCGTCATCTCTTCCTGAATTAGTTTCAGGATTACGGTTTTGGTTCCACCATTTGGCTTCATATAATGTGCCATTATACCTAACCCTATTGCCACCGAGATAGGTTACAGAGGAGCTCCAGGTAGAAATACCATCGCAAGAGGCAATAATTGGATTATCCCCTGTGGTCGTCTTATCCTTTGCTGTTACCTGTTGAAAAGATGTTAAACACAATATCAGTATTGCTAACCAATTCAAATGTAATCGTGTTTGTCGTTGATTGTATCTTGTTTTCATTGTATTATGGTATTAAACCTGGCAAGTTTTAAAACCTGCCAGGTTGATGAATTATCTTTTTATTATTTTAAAAGTTTTGGTTTCTTTCCCTATTATGATCTTAAGGAAATACATTCCCGACGGAAGCTCAGAAACATCTTCAAGAATATATGTTTTTGCTTTGGTAACTTCGCTACCTGGTATAGTGATCATACGATGCCCTTTAAAATCTGTAAGACTTGCAGACCACTGAGTTTTCTGATCAGATTGAATCGCAATACGAAGCTCATTCTCAAACGGATTGGGAGACACACTAATCTTTATCTTATAGTTTTCTTCTAATGTGCTTATACTGGATCTCGTCTCTGGTTCTGGTTCTACTCCTCTGAAAGGTTGCATTGTGGCGCAACCACATTCTGAACAATCATCGGTAGTATCCAAATCGTTATTTACATTTAAAATACCAGTATAACGCTCATAAAAGCCGATACGCCCGAGCACTTTATTGATTTCAGTGCCTTTACCGCATTCTATCCCTCCGTTAATAATATTAACGGTCATACCAAACCCTGGTTTTCGGTTTCTATCCTGATCATATGTTGTTGGAATCCAATTACCAACCATAACATCATGAGCTGAAGGTTTGGGATACTGAGGGGTCATCCAAAACCAAATAGCTGTTTGAAAAGCTAATGCTGCATCCTGTACGATGCGCTCTGGATTAGTAAGTAGTACCGTTTTATCTCCAAACAAGAATTCACTTACTTGTCCGTAATTATAGTTCCAACTTAATTGAATAGGTCCTCTACCATGATATGATTTTCCAGCTGCGGGAGGATAGTTGATATTACCTTCATCGCGATATCCAAGATTCGTAGTTCCTTCAAAGCCTTGCTCTTCTCTAAAATGTAATCCCCAGGAATATGGACCCCCTGGGGCGGTAGACCATCCTCCTGTGGTTTCCTGGGAGATATTTGCCAGGAACGCGGCTAACTCTCTTTTGATAGTGGTTTCATCGCCTTCGCTTGCAAATTTTTCATAATCTACAACCTGAGTTACAATCGGTTTTGACTGGTTCCAATCGGCATCAAAATCGCTATCAGTACGTATGACTATGGATTGATTCGTACGTTTATCTCTTCGTGTTAATCGATATAGATTTGTTCCTTTTCTACGCTCGAAAGTAACTTCGATACTGCTCATTCTATTTATGGCTTCAACAAAAGACTCGTATGTAAAAAAGTCCTTTGCCGGATCTAGTTCATAAGTTGCCAAATCAGTACCGTATCGATACGGGAAAAACTCGTTATATTCTTCCTTAGTGATAAAGAAATCACCTCCTTGAATTCGTTCTTTAATGGTGATTTCTATCTCGAATGGTGTAACTGCGTTTTGAGTATCGGCAGCAATTCCTGTATAGGTATACGTTTTATACTCAGAAAATGACCAATCGGCTTCATATTCGTCATTTCCCTGAGGCAATAGAGGTAGTGCACCTCCAGGAACGTTAACATACACAGGGAACTCTACGCCATCGGGATCTTTGGCACGTACTCGAAACGGTACAGTGACCGGTAGTTCATCTGCGTATACAATGGTTGGCGTAAGCACAGTTACCTCTGGTGGTGTATTACCTCCTGTACATGGGCCAAGTTTTTCCCAGGCTAAAGGCCATGCCCAATCTTCTGGTCCGCCCGGAGTATAAGCGCCCCCGGCAGAGCACCACCCTCCAACTTTACAACGGTATGTATACCCTAGATTGGCTACTTCATCACCTGTTTGATATGCGTTTCCATCTTGATAAGGTTCGGCTCCACAATCTCCAGGTTCAATAACGAAAATACCTATACCCGAGGACCTATTTAATAGTCCTTTATCATCTATAGCTTCTGCCAATAGATAATGATTACCACTACTCTCAGGAATAAAACTAAACTCATACGGTGCCGTAGTGTCTTCTCCCGCTATTCTACCGTCAACAACATAGATTACTTTGGCGATGCTGCCATCTGGATCTGAAGCATTAACTTGTAGGGTAACCTCATCCCCAAATTGATATTGGGTCCCTTCTTCGGGGCTGGTAATAGTTACTACAGGTAATTGGTTATCAGTTTCTCCATCACAAGAACCTAATTCATCCCAGGCACTGGGCCAAGCCCAATCATCTGGCCCTCCAGGTGTATACGGACCTCCTAAAGAGCACCATCCTGCTACTTTACACTTATATTTCTTACCAAAATTCTGCACTTCGTCACCAGCCTGATACGCTGTTCCATCTTGATAAGGGGCTACATCACATATAGTCCTATCAGATTGTTTAATACTATGCAAAGAGCTTACACGTGTGCTGCAGTTGCCTATTTCTTTCCAGGCATTTGGCCATGCCCAGCCTATACCCGGTTCGTAGGGTCCACCAATACTACACCATCCCCCCACAAGGCATTCATATTCTTTACCTTGATTTAGAACTTTATCGCCTGCATTGTATGCGATTCCGTCTGTATATTGTAAAGAGCTACACGCGTCTCCTCCTCCCGGTCGTTTTGCTGTAATAGAAACCGGAGAAGAACTGGTAAACGCTCCCTGATCATCATAAGCTTTGATTGTCAAAGAATATGTTCCTTCCTCAATGGACGCAATTACGTATTCATACGGAGCTGAAGTATCGGTGCCAATTAATGTGCTATTTCTAAAAAACGCTACTTCAGTAATACTCCCATCACTATCTAAAGCATTCGCCGTAATTGTTACTGGGCTTCCTTCTTCAAAGATTTGATTGTCTGCAGGAGTTACAATACTACATACTGGTGGTTGGTTTGTAGGTGTTCCGGCATTAGAAAATTCTAATCGATCAAGATTAAAATCTCCAGTATCCATTACAATACGTAAAATCTGTTGTCCTTTGGTCAAAGCAACATTAGAAATTACTGTTTGCCAATTTTGCCAACCACCAGTATTAGGTACATCAATTGATCCGCTAATATTTTGGTTATTGATTTCTAAATGAAACGTTTTTCCAGAGCTAATAGCAGCTATTCTGCATGCCAAAGTATATGTTTTAGTTTCTAGTACGTTTATGGTATATTCTAACCATTCACCTGTTTGTATCCAACCAATATTATATCCCCCTTCAGAACAAGGCTCTATATCTACTGCATCATTTCTATAGGTTCCGCCCTGGTTAGAACTTGTAGCATCATTAAAAGCAACAGATTGTGCGCCCAGATCATAATTTTCTACTTCGACAATACCCGGAACAGTAGCTGCGGTACCACCATAGGGAGTTTGAGTTGTGCCATCACCTCCATCCGGAAAATCATCTGCCGGAAATTTAATCTTATCGCGTATCCAGCTTCCGGCTTCTTTTAATCTATTGGTCGTCCATGGACCTCCAGAACACGTTCCGGTTTGCCAGACAGCGCCTGACCTAAAATCGTCAGAATAATTCCAACTTGTCCAACTAATTTTCTTTTGCCGCATCAGATCAATAAATCGCTGAGTCATTACAAAATCGTTTGGACCATCTCCTGTGTATTCCTGGCTTCCAAATTCGGTAACAAAAACGGGTAATCGATTCGATGCCTGATCTAACATATTCAGATATGCCTCTCTATGACTTTTTGCATAAAAATGAAATGTATACATGACATTATCAAACTGCAAAGGATTATCGATCACGTCTTGCAAACTTCCTTCTCCAGAAACACCAAAAGTTGACCAGCCATGAGTACCCACCAATACTACCGCATCATTATCTATACCTTGAATTACAGGTATAATCTGATCGGCATAGTTCTTAATACGGTTCCAGTTGACTCCGGTACCGTTTGGCTCATTACATACATCGTATATAATGTTGTTTTTATTTTTATGTAGTGTTGCAATATCAGTAAAGAATCGTTTTGCATTATCGAGGTTGGCATTAGGATCTCCTGGATTTAATTGATGCCAATCTACCAAGGCATACATGCCTCTTTCTGTGGCTTCATTAATCAATCGGCTTACCTGGTTTGTAAAACCAACCGGATCTGTTTCATAGCCCCCCTCTTGTACATATAGTGAAATACGAAGAATATCTGCATCCCAATCATAAGCGAGTGCATCTAAAGATGATTCTGTAAGGCAATTTCCCCATCCGTACCATTGGATACCATGAGTGCTCATTCCCCTAAGTTGTATGGGTTTATTATATTGATTGCAAAGTTGTGTGCCACAAACTTGAAGTTGGCCATTTATGCTTACAGGTGTCTGCTGAGCTAATATTCCTTGAATGCTCAGGATTATAATCCAAAAAAGCTTTTGGAAGTCTTTGATTTTATATTGTTTTATATAAGAAGTTTGCATATAATTATATCTAATAGTGTAAATCGTATTTTAATCATGTAAGAAAAAAGAAGGTTGACCTAGGTCTGAATTACTTTGAAAACATTTCTAGGAATACACCTTGAAAAAATTCAGAAGAATCATTATGCCTTTTTTGAACTACATAGTAATTACAAGAAAAACGGTACGCTTAATAACGCTTTTGAAGTATTAATTTTCGAATTTGTACTAAATGAATCCTATCGAACACTTATTTTGAAAGACTTTAAAATCCCATTATTATCTTCCAAAACACATAAATAAATTCCCGGAGGCAGGCTTTTAGGATTAAAAGATTGCGTGTACTCTCCTGGTTCTTTGATTTGGTTTTCAAACATTTTTACTACAGTTTGATTTGACAAATTACGTATACTCATTGTCAATTTTTTTGGAACGTTCACTCTGTAATTTACCGTTGAAGTATTTCTGAAACGATATGAAATACTTTTAATCATAAACGATTCTATTGGATCATGCCCGTTTCTAAATTCATTAGTACAAATACCCATATTCTTCCATACTTGGTATGTTCCAGAATTTTCTTGAGGATTATCCCCTTTTGTCCACCATTTTGCTTCGTATTCTACTCCGTTATACTTTACTTTAGTACCGCCCACATAGATTGTACTGGCAAACCAATTGTTTAGACTATTGCAACCATTACCTCCAGTATCATTACAGTTTTCAATAGAAGTATAAGCTATCTGTTCACAAGTAATTGTAAAATTGCTAACTTGATTTCCAGAAGAATCCTGTGCTTGCCATTGACTTCCGATAGTAGTATTTGCAACATAAAAATCCCCAGCATTGGCAAATCCTTGTAAAACATTGTTCTGAAAATACTCTAAAGCACAATTTGTGTTGTTGGTAAACGTAACATCGACCATATCTCCTGTAGTACACCCACCACCATTTCCATAAACCAAGATATCACTAACTGAATAAAATGCCTCATGACTATCATTGTAATCTCTTTGCCATACACTTACCAAAGCGGCTCTTTTATTAGCATAGGAGTCTGGTATAAAAGATCTAATTGTTGTGAACGATTGAGCAGGTCTTTTACCTACGTGACCAATTTCAATCAGGTCATTCCATCGTAATGGTGTTGTAGGGTTCCAATTTAAAGGAGTAATATAGACTTTGTAGTACTCTGTTTTATGAGGTGCTGTATTTTGCCATTTCACATCGATATACCCGTGATTAACCCTTGTTGTAGGCCATGCAGTAGTGAGCCCGTCCAGACAACTAAAATCTATTCCTCCTCCATTACCACCACTAGCAATTTGACCATCTGGGACATACTCCTGGTGTTTGCCAAAATCGGTATCTGGTTGTAATACTCCCATCCAATTATAGATCGCATCTCCACAAGGTTGACACACGGCTGTGGAAGGGCTATTGTAACAATTATAAATTCGGCTGGGAGGCCAAATAACTGTACCATGAGAAAATATAGGTTGAGAAAGGTTGAATAAAAACAGAAACGATAAAAACAGTTTGAACAATTTATTCATAATTAAGGTGTTAAGAGATGAATACCCCAGCTGAATTAAAGAATAGAATTGAAGGGTATATTAAAAAAAACTCTCTGATGACAAAATACAATTTTGGGGACGTCATCAGAGAGTTTAACATAATTAAGGCTAACGTTTAATAAGCTTTCCTGTAGTTTTTTCTTTTGAAGTGGAAATCGTGTAGAAGTATAACCCTTCTTCTAATTTGCTCACATCAAAAGTATTAAGATTACTTCCCTTTTGAAGCTTGGTACCATTGTACTGCAATACTCGAATTCCTGTAGAATTAAATATCTGTAAATCAAATGTCATATTAGAAGTTTGACTTTCTACTTGTATATTGATTACATCACCATGTACTGGATTAGGAGAAAGCGTAACCTGCATATTATCTTGACGTTGAACCAGTGTAGCTCTGCTGTCTAAACCATCAAGGTATGCTCTGTGCGGATTAGAAAATCCAAATCCACTTGCTTTATCCCAATTAATAGACCATGTCATTAATCCTCTGAAATTTGGATATCCAGAAGGGTTTCGCAACGTATATCTTCCTCCAAAGGATTGCCCCTTGATAATATAGTCTAAGGCTTTATGCACTTCTGTTGGAACGGTATACCCACTTCCTGCTGCAGATCCGGTAGCCGGTAATCCTATCGCAACCTGATCTGGTCTTAATGCAGGGAATTGTTGACCACCAGCCACAGGAAACCCTTGTAATAGCATATCTGCCATGGCAACATGAAAATCAGCATTTGCAGAACCATAACATAATCCATCTAATCCTAACATACAACCTGTATTGTAATGTTGAACGTGAATATAATCCATATCATTACGCAATGCATAAATAACTGGAAGATACGCTCCTGCCGGACCACCATAAGAGCTAAAACCACCTTGAACAAACAAAGTCTCTGGCGCCATAGAAAGTATAAAATCAGAACTAAATTGAGATAAAATTGTTCTAAAAGCACTGATAAGGTTTACTACCTTTGGCGATGTAGGATTTTTAAAATCAGTATCTCCTGCTGCAAGAGAAATTGACTGTCCTTCAAAATCGATATCCATACCATCAAAACCATATTCTCTGATAATATTAATCATTGAAGTACTGAAGGCCTGGGCATCTGCCGGTGTACTAACACCTACAACACCTGTCTCTCCACCCATAGAAATCAATACTTTTTTACCATTGCTCTGCAAACGCGCAACATCGTTCTTAAATTCTTCTACACTTGAATATATTGCAGGATCAGGCGTAAAAGTCATCGTAGAACCAATAGGAACCGTTGGTACCGCAAAAGCAATATTTATAACATCCCATTTATCCGAAACTTCACTAAGTTTCATAGGACCTGCAGGGTTAATAAAATTATGCCAATACCCTACTAATAGTCTTTTTGGCAAATCTCCTCCAGGATTTGGCGGATTCGTTGAACCTACAGAAATATTTACTGCAAGAGACTCGCTCATTGCATTATCATCGTCTGTTGCTTTTGCCGTAAGTGTATAATTACCATCAGAAGCATTGTTCCAAGTAAAACTATATGGGCTTGAGGTATCTTCTCCTATTTTTGTTCCATTTCTGAAAAACTCTACTTTGGTAACGTTACCATCACTATCTGATGCAGAAGCATTTATGGTAATTGTACTTCCTGTAGTAAATGATTGTCCGCTTCCTGGCTGTGTTATAGAAACGGTAGGGGATTGATTTCCTCCTGGAGGATTTCCTCCGCCACATTCTCCAAGCTCTTTCCAGGCATTGGTCCACGCCCAACCTACTCCAGGTTCGTAAGGACCTCCAACGGTACACCAACCACCAACTAAACACTCATATTCTTTACCAGAGTTTTGTACTTTATCCCCGGTTGCATATGAGGATCCATCTACATACTGTGGTGTACTACAGCTACCACCGGTATCAGACTGAACTGTAATATTTATTGCAGCTGAAGTCGTTGAGGCAGCATCATTATCGGTTGCTATAGCCGTAATACTATAGTTACCTTCAGCAGCGGTCCAACTCGCGGCAAAAGGTGCCGAAGTATCTTCACTAATCATTGTTCCATCAACATAAAAAGAAACTTTAGTTATAGTACCATCTGCATCGTTGGCATTTGCACTGATATTCACATTTTGCCCAACATCAAAAGTAGCTCCTTCTGCTGGGTTAGTTATATTTACAGATGGTGCGGTATTATCGCTTGTTGAAACATTTATAGAAACTGCCGTAGCTGTAGTAACCGCTCCATCATCATCAGTAGCTTTGGCGATAATTGTATGGTTACCTAAAACTGCAGACCAGCTAGCACTATAAGGAGATGATGTATCTGAACTCAGTAAGTTGTCATCTACATAAAAATCTACTTTCACTACAGTTCCATCACTATCTGATGCATTGGCTGTAATACTTACATCAGCCCCAGGCGCATATGTCGTTCCTGATGCTGGTGCAGTAATAGACACCTGCGGAGGCACATTTCCTGGAACACAAGGGTCACCGGCTACCGTATTAATGGCTGCTAACAAAGAAGTACTGGGATCTGCAGTGTCATGAGACAACTCCCACATCATAATACCTCCTGCACGATCTAATGCCATTTGTGTTTTGGCTTTTATGGTAGGGATTCCGTTATAATTATTTCCCTGGAAAGAATCACTATTAGGATCTGCTCCCTGAGCCAATAACGAAGCATAGCTTTGCGCTTGAGGGCGGCTATAGAATGGCACCCCTAATATGGCTTTCTCTTTGGGTAATCCACGACCTAACCAATAGTCTAGTCCACCAGTAGCCTGAGCCATTGAACCATGATCGGGACCATCATACGCCATGATATTTAAAAAATCTACATCATCAAATACTCCATTGAGTACTCCGTCGGCGTTCCATCCAGAAACTACTACTGCAGCGGTTAATAATTTACCTCTACTGTGCATAGCTTGACCAAGCTCCTGCATTAACAATTCAAAATGTTGAGGTTCGTTACCTTCACGAGGGTACTCCCAATCCATATCTACGCCATCAAGATTGTATTGATTTACAAAATTGACCAGGTTATT
Source organism: uncultured Aquimarina sp. (assembly GCA_947497175.1). GTDB lineage: Bacteria > Bacteroidota > Bacteroidia > Flavobacteriales > Flavobacteriaceae > Aquimarina. The sequence continues at coordinate 61,418 of CANMFM010000008.1, forward strand.
TATAAACGCTGTCCTTGTAGTTGGATTTGCAGCCAAGGTGGTAAAGGCAGAATCATTGCCATCCATCCATCCACCAACGGCGATTAATACTTTTACTCCTTGAGCGTGCCCTAAAGACACAAGTTGTTGCATTTTTGACACATTATCAAGAGGTCGTAAGCTACCATCACTATTGGGTAATAGGAAAGAATAATTGATATGAGTTAACTTATCATACTGTATATTATTCGCACTACCTTGCCAACTCGGAGAATATCCAACGACTTTAAAACCACTTCTATCACATCCACCACCACCATCAGAGGTAACACTAATACTTACACTGTTCGAGGTTGTTGTCTGGTTATCATTATCAATGGCTTTAGCGGTAAGATTATGATTTCCTAAAGTTGCTGTCCAAGTTGTTGAATAAGGAGCTGTTGTATCTTCAGCAATCATGGTTCCGTCTACATAAAATTGCACTTTAGAAACAGTGCCATCACTATCTGATGCATTTGCATTTATGGTAACGCTATTTCCTGGCACAAAAGATTGACCACTTGTTGGAGAGGTAATCGAAATTTGTGGAGCTGTTCCTGCTCCCGAACATGGACCAATCAATTTCCACACGTTTTCTCTATTGGTTACCGGGTCATTATTTTGTGTCCACCATTTTGCTTCATATTCATTTCCTTGATACGATACTCTATCTCCTCCCGTATATACTTGTCCATCAACATACGCCGGTGCAGTACAAGAACCACCACTTCCTGTTACTGTAATAGAAACAGATGCCGAAGCTTCCCCGTTTTCATTATCAGTCGCTTTTACTATTATTGAATGGCTTCCTGCCGAAGCATTACTCCAATCATAGCTATATGGTGCACTTGTGTCTTGTCCCAGAAAGGTATCGCCATCATAAAATTCTACTTTACTAATTGTACCATCGGGATCTGAGGCATTTGCCGTAATATTGATTGTAGTACCTGTTGTAAAAGAAGCTCCGTTATCCGGAGAAGTTATAGACACTGTAGGCAATTCATTATTTCCTATACCCGTAACCGATATCGAAATTGATGAAGTCGAACTTGCGCCTTCATTATCGTATGCTTTGGCTATAATTGAATAACTTCCTGCTGATACGTTATTCCAAGTATATGAGTAAGGTGCTGTCGTGTCTTGCCCTAATAAAGTAGCTCCATTATAAAATTCAACACGAGTTATATTGCCGTTACTATCACTGGCATTTGTTGTAATATTGATAGTATCTCCGGCATTAAAAGTTGCTCCTTGAGATGGCGAAGTAATTGAAACTGTTGGTGCTGGATTTCCTGTACTTCCGGCTGCAAAGACTTCATTCATTTTATTGATTAAAGGAGATTTTACATTGGACCACCTTTTTAGTTTTGTACCAAAGGATTGTGCCGAACCACTAAATTCTAAATCTCCAAACACTGTCCATACGATAGTTCCTGCCAGGTTATTATCATTTATAAATTGAGCTTTGATTGCTATTGATTCTTCATCATCATAACTTAAAAAGAAATTTCCTTTTACCATATATGGAACTTTGGCTTGATCATCCCACTTTCTGGTCCAGCCACTACCTGCTCCTGTTTTTTGCTTAATAAAAAAGTGATTTGGCGTACCGTCATACACTTCTAAAGGCCAATTTGTATAATCGGCGGCTGTACTTACCGGGCCATCAGGCTGTATCGTAACATTTCGTTTAACCGTGGGGGTATTTAAGTCTGCAGTCCCGTCGGTAACGACACCTCTACCATAAAACGGAGCTCCAAAATTTATTTTATATGATGGCACACCCATTGCTTTCATTTTATCTAATAGGGTTTGCCAGTTAAAATCTGGTGCTTCAGCTCCATCATAAGGATATACTGGTGCATTATGTCCTGCGATGTTTGACCAACCTCCATTAAAATCATAGGTCATCATATTAAAATAATCCATCGTATTAGACAGCTTTGACCAATTGAATCCCTGTATTTTTTTATAATCTGCAGCCATAGCCGCAGTGATTAGTTTATCTGGGCCTATGGCATCTCTAATTTCTTGTACTAAATTTTCGAAGTTAGCATAATCCGCATTCGTTCCTGTAAAATTCATCCCAGGAAAAGGCCCAGGGTACTCCCAATCCAGATCGATACCATCGAACCCCATCTCAATAAGAGTTTTACAATCTTCAATAAAGCGTGCTCTTTTAACGGGATCGGCAGCCATTTCAGGAAAATGTTTACACATACTCCATCCCCCTAAAGAAGCCATTATCTTCACTCCATTTCGGTGAGCCAGTTCAATTACACCCGGCGCACCGCCTTCTTTAGGCAAAGGAAGCGGAGCATTACCAGATCCGCTATTATTACTTATTCTCCATTTAGGATGTGACCATTGATCACCATTAATGATATAGCCAAAGGCTTCGGCTCGTGCTTTTGTAACTGGACTTATATAGCTAAAAGCTTCAATTTCTCCAAGCAGCAAATGTAAATCCCAGCTATCATAAACGTTTCCATGAATAAGCTCGTCTGGTTGCTGTACTGCTCCCGACTGATAAATATTTTTATTTCTATGATCTCCACTATGAAGTGATCCATCTACTGCAACTCCAAAAAAAGAATAATTTAAAATGGTATACTTCGAGTAGTCAATATTTAAATGATTTAAAGCTCCTTGTGCTGGTACGCCAGCATTTGCTGCCTTCCAGGCATCCCAATTGGTAATGTAGCCAATAACTTGCTTATTGTGATTAGAAGTAGTCGCACTCCCTCCTGTATTTACCTGGGCGTTGCTTATTGCTATGCCAAATAAGGTAAATACCAGAAAAAATAAGGTAACCAGCATTGATGTACTGTCAAGCCACCTTTCAAAAGTAAATTTTGGGTGTTTCATAATAGTTTGTGTTAAGTTTTAAAAAGAATCTATTTGTATAAATCGGAAAAGAGAATATGCTACTTTTCGCTTCATTTTGAAAAGTATAAAGAAGTGTTAAGTTCAGAAAACTAATTAGCTGAATGACTCGAAAATGTAGCTGTTTAGAGTATAATATATAATAAGGTGATATGTATTTCTTTTTTGTGCTTAATGCCAGAAAGACTGTTGTTTAGCTAAAAAACAGAAAGGTTTAACAAAAAAGAGGTACTTTCATTGCTGAAATCTAACCTTTTTAACACTTTTGATTATCAAAATTCATAAAAGCATACTACGTCACAGCTTATTTTGGGGTGTTTACTTTACTTTAAATACGCTTAGATGGGGTAGTTACTTTGATGATTATCTGTATTCTTTTCAATCAAATCTCGTAGAATTTTTTGTCCATATTGTTCTGGTATATTTCAACCTTTATTTTTTATTGCCTCGATTGATACCTAACAAATATTTAGAATATATAAGCATACTTTTAATATCCATCTTGACAATGACATTAGTAAGAATTATGTTTACTTACGAATTTGTCACTACCAATGTTTTTCCCGAATCTCAACAATCCAAAGGCTCGATCTTTGATCTCAATTATATTGTTGCAGCATTTATTGGAGAGATATATGTGATTGGCTTTACCACTGCTATCAAAATCACTATTGATTATGTTAAAAATTTGCGTAAAACTGAAGAGTTAGAAAAACAAGGGTTGAAAAATGAGCTTTCTTTACTCAAATCTCAGCTTCAGCCCCATTTTTTTTTCAATACCCTTAATAATTTATATTCTCTCACCTTAGAAAAATCAGATCAGGCTCCAGAAACTGTGGTTAAGCTATCAGAATTTATGAGTTATGTTATTTATCAAGGAAATAAAAAGAAAGTTTCCTTAACAAATGAAATTAAATATATTCAAAACTATATAGACCTGGAGTGTTTACGATACGGCGATCGAGTTAACGTTGAATTCTCTATATCCGGAACTATTCTGGGGCATACTATTCCGCCTCTTTTATTATTACAATTTATCGAAAACGCTTTCAAACATGGCACAGACCACGAGTTGGGAGCAGTTACAATATCTATAGAAATTGTGGTGAAAGATTCTTGGTTACATTTTAAAACAAAGAACAGAAAAAAGAATACTTATTCTGACAAAGTAAAGCATGAAGGAATTGGGTTAAAAAATACACGGAGAAGATTAAGCTTATTATTTGAAAACCAATATGATTTAATACTAAACGATACTACGACAAATTATACCGTTGATTTAAAAATACCTCTTGTATCATAGAGAGTATGTTGTTTTTTACACTGATTTCGTTACTAAATATTTTTCTTTGGTGTACGTAAATTTGTTGATTATCGTTTTATTAAAACTTACTAATACATTCGTCTATAAAATATGCTAAACGCAAAGGTATTCATATCGACTTTATTATTTTTTGCATGCTTTCAGACCAGCAGATCACAAGAAAATGAAATAAATTACATTACTACTCATTTTGGAAGCAGACAAGGATTATCAAATAATTATGTAACTACTATAGTTAGTGATCAACAAAATACAAAGTGGATTGGCACTGAAAACGCCATTACCAAATACAACGGTTACGAATTTGATTATATAAGAATCTCTAAAAAATATCCAGAACTTAAAAATGAAAATATTGAAACCCTTTTTGTGGACAGTAGTAATAGACTTTGGATTGGGACTAAAGGAGGAGGCGTTTCTGTTTTAGATATTGAAAAAAATACGATTAAAAACTTCAACCACCTTATCGATCCTAATAACAAAAGTGATCAGCGAGTACTTAGTATTGCCGAGGATACTCAAGAAAATATCTGGATTGGAACCTGGGGCAATGGTATTTTTGTAATTAATACTACAACAAATACACTCGTACGTCATTTTAGTACAACCTGCCTGGTGTACACGATTCTAAAAGATACCTATGGACATATGTGGTTTGGTAATTACAATATCTTAACAAGATTTAACCCTTTAACTAATACGATTACCGAGTTTCCTATCGAAAGTGAGATTACAGATTTAATCAATGATACCTATAGGAATAAGATTTGGGTGGGTACCGCTGGGAATACAAATACAAATATTTATGGTTTTAATCACAACAACCAAAAAATAGATAGTATCAAAACAGGAATAGAAACAAATTTTGCCAGATACCTGGCCATAGATCAGGAGAATAAATTATGGATAGGAACCTGGAGTAATGGATTGTATATAAGCGATCCTAACCTTAAAAAGTTTACCAAACTGAATCTGCAAAATATAGATATACGAAAAGAGAATATTAACTATGAAACTATTCTGGATATTCATATCGATAAAAATAATATTATCTGGTTGTCTTTGGCATTTGGTGGAGGCGTTATACAGATAATCCCTAAAAGAGGATTTAAAAATGCATACAAAGAGATTAATAACACGATGATTCGAAAAGATTGCAATATTCAATCTCTATATAAAAATTCAGAAAAATTATGGGTAGGAACTCTAGAAAGTGGATTGTTTGTTGGCGATGATTTTTCTAGTTTAGAAATGATAGAGTCCAAAGATCATAAAAAAGCTATTTATCGATACAAGGATAAATTATTTGTTGGTTTTGAAGAAGGATATATTATTTATGATGCTACAACCCAAAAAGAACTATTTAGATACCCGGCCATAGAGCGGGTGACTTCATTTTTAATAGATAAAAAAGAACGCTTATGGATTGGAACCGAGCATGATGGTATTGCAATGGTGGCTTTAAAAGATAGTAAAAGATCTGATCAATACACTTATTTTCATGATGGCGGGACAGGAAATTTTAAGCTTAATAATACAGATGTTATTACCGAAATAAAATCTGATGATGAAAATAATATTTGGGTGGGTACACAAAATGGATTTCATCTATTTGAAGAAAAAACACAATCCTTTTTACATCATACATCGCTATTTGATGAAAAATTACCCAGTACTATTGTGAATAGTATTCACTTTAATGATGGTATTATATGGATAGGAACTGCAAACGGATTATTGAAATTAAAGTTTGTAGAAAATCAATTAATTTTGAATAAGATATATACTACAACGGACGGACTTAACAATAACTTTATTAATGCAATAACAAGTGACAATGACGGCAACTTGTGGTTAAGTACAACTACTGAAATAGTTAAATTTATAAGAGCACAGAATGTTTTTATTAATTATGGAGAAGCAGATGGGGTAAAAACATCTTCCTTTAATCAAAAATGTGTTTTTAATGATCAGGGAAATCAAATATTCTTTGGAGGTATTGATAATGTTACCTATTTCAATCCAAAAGAAATTACCACCACCCAAATCAAACCAGAAGTTATCATTTCAAAAGTCATAATAGATAATCAACATGTCACTCCCGGATCTAGTATAAACGATAGAGTCATCTTGCATCAAAACATAAACTCTGTAGATCAAGTTGTACTAACGCATCAAGAAAAATCAATTTTGATAAGTTTTGGTTTAAATGATTATTTAGGAGAACTTAATTCGAATTACAAATACCGATTAGAAGGATTTCAAGAAGATTGGATTGATTTGAAAAGTAGAAATCAAATAAATTTCACAGGATTACCAAGTGGTAAATATAGGTTACACATTATTGGATCCAGAGATAATCGGACATGGAGCGCCGCAAAAACTCTAAAATTAGTAATAAAACCTTCTCCATTTCTAAGCGGTTGGGCATATGCAGCCTATGCATCATTATTCTTGTGCCTTACAGGCTTACTTTACATGATAAAGGTTAGACAAGACCAATTAAAACATACGCTTAAAATAGCTAAAATAGAGAAAGAAAAAGAGACGAAGCTTACTGAAGCCAAACTTAGATTTTTTACTAATATTTCTCATGAGTTCAGAACCCCCCTTACACTTATCGTAAGCCCTTTGACAGAATTGTTAGACAATAAAAATTTACCAGAATCTGTCGTAGAAAAATTAATTATAGTTCAAAAAAACGCAGATCGATTATTAAACTTAGTAACTCAATTGCTCGATTTTAGAAGAGTAGATCATGACCTCTTTACCCTAAATACCCGTACCGATAATTTTGCCGACTTCGCATACGAGGTATTTCTTTATTTCAAAGAGCTTGCTGTATCACAGAGGATCGCTTACACTTTTCATTCAGATGATGAAGATATTTCTTTTCCTTTTGATAAAAATAATATGGAAATCGTATTGTGTAATATTCTTTTTAATGCCTTTAAAAATACTACTGAAGGTGATCATATTTCACTAACTGTAACCAAGGATGAAGGGTGTTGTATGATTACCATAAAAGATTCTGGAAAAGGTATTGAAAAAAAAGAGTTAGACAAAATATTCGATCGCTTCTATCAAATAAAAGCCAGCGAATCTGCAAAAATTATTGGTAGCGGAATTGGACTAGCTTTTTCTAAAAAAATTGTGGAGCTTCATCAGGGAACTATAACCGTTAACAGTGTTCCTAAAACCGGATCAGAATTTATAGTAACAATGACTTTATCACCAGCATATTCTGAAAGGATAACTCAAAACGATAACATTATACTAAAACCAGAACCGGGAAATAAACGTTATGATCTAGAAAAAAATGATAATATTCCTGAAAAAACTGATGCTACAAAAAGCTCTATTCTTATCATTGATGATAATGAAGATATTAGAAAATATTTGCGTAGTCTACTATCGGATACTTATAAAATTGACGAAGCTAAAAATGGTAGTATTGGATTTGAGAAAGCCATTACACTTCATCCTGATGTAATTATTTGCGATGTGATGATGCCAGTTAAAGATGGACTATCGGTATGCAATGATCTCAAAAAACAGATTGCAACTTCGCACATTCCTATTATTTTATTAACAGCACGAAGCTCAGCCTTTTTTGAACTTGAAGGGCTTGAAACCGGAGCCGATGATTACATTACTAAACCATTTAATCCCACCATTATAAAAGCTAAGATAGCTTCAATATTATCCAACAGAAAAAAGCTAAAAGTATATCTGCAAAATAAAGTAAGATTTGAACCTAATGATGAAGACATGCAATATTATGATGAAGAGGAAAGATTCATACAACAAGCTATCGAACTCATTGAGGATAATTTGCAAAATAACGAGTTTGGTATAGAACATCTAGTTGATAAATTACACATGAGTCAATCCTCTTTATATAGAAAGATAAAATCATTAACAGGTCTGTCACTTACTGCATTTATACGTTCTGTGCGATTAAAAGCAGCAGGGAAAATAATCCTCACCAGTAATGCAAAACTTAGTCATGTGGCCTATGAGGTAGGTTTTAATGATTATAACTATTTTAAAAAATCATTTAAAAACCATTTTGATTGCCTTCCTTCAGAATACAGAAACAAAAAGAAGTTAACTAATTAAAAATCAGTATCTTAAATTCAATTACAATATATCTAGAAAACCTTGCATGCACTATTTGCCCTGTGTTTTGAACGATTTGACATACGTATATTATCATCAAAAGAATACTTTAGTTTCAACTTAACGTATACAAACTTAAAACCCCACCTTAGCATGAAAATAAAATGCTTAATTCTTGATGACGAACCATTAGCTATAAAAATTATTCAAAAACATTTAGAAAGTTTTAAAAATTTTGAAGTTGTACATACCTGTACTAATCCCGTCGAGGCTTTTAATCTATTATCCATAGAAACTGTGGATTTAATTTTTTTGGATATTAATATGCCAAGGTTAAATGGCATAGAGTTTATTCAAAATCTTGATAGTCCTCCTTTTATAATTATAACTACAGCTTACAGAGAGTATGCTGTAGAGAGTTTCGAATTAGATGTAGTTGATTATTTGGTTAAGCCCATATCACTTACAAGATTTATGAAAGCCTTAAATAAGGTTTCAAAATTAGTTCATTTACAAACAAATTCTTTACAGTATAATACTGATCGAACTCTTGATCATCTCAAAAAACAAAATCACTTTTTTGTAAAAGTCAACAAAAAAATGGTCAAAATTTATTTTGATGATATCCAATATATCGAGAGTTTAAAGGATTATGTTTCTATTAAAACTCCAGATAAAGACTACATTACTCATTATAACCTTTCGGCAATTACCAAATTAGTTCCAAAACAAAAATTTATGAGAGTTCACAGATCCTTTACCATTGCTTTAAATAAAGTTACTGCAATTGAAGGAAATTGTATACAGATTCATGATAAAATGGTTCCTATAGGTCGTAATTATGTTAAAGAAGTAAAAGGCAAAATTCTAAGTGGGTTTGCCGTATAATATGATATATTATTTATTACTGCCTTTTTCATAATTATGCAAGTGATTAGTTAACTTTTCTAAAGAATCAATAATCATTAATTCTACATCAACGATTGGTATTTTTGCTATTTCTAAATACTCTTTAAGCCGTTGTTTTTGATCAGAATTTATTTTGTTATTGTTGAGATAGTACGATACGATGTTTGAGAGACCTGACAAATTTTTTGCAATAGGTTTAATTTCATTAATTATAGGATTGTCAAAATGCTCTAAATGATCATACAATAAACTCCAATTTTTCAAGTATTGATTGATCTTAACTTTTAGTGTTTTATTGTTTGGCTGAAGTATTAATTGTTGCACTAATGTATTAAATCTTTTAGCATCTATAGCATCGCTTGTACATGCATCTGCAAATAATGTAAATGGAGTATAGGTTTGATACTCTATTCCATCTTTGTTTCTGGTATACTTTTTTAAAGGTTCGCATATGTTAGATAACTGTTTGATAGCATCAATATCATCAGACTTCGTTATATTACGCAAAATGACATCTTTATTTTTGATATGAGTTATACCCAGCTTTTCCAGTTGTAAGCTTACATTTCTGAGGCGAAGCTTCATATCATCAAGTTTTACAACATCGTTAGCCGACCAAAATCTTTCTGCAATGGCTGCCGTTCTTGGCCAGATTCGAGAATCTATGGTCAACGGAGTCACTAATTCGCTCCACATGGTAACTTCTCCTCCTAAAATCATATTTTCCTGCTCGGTAGTTAGTTTAGAATCAACAGGAACGGGATCTACTAAATAATGCTCTTCTACCGGATGCATGCGATCGATATAGTACCCATTAGACAAAATTGTTTTATATCCTAATTTTACTGCATTAATTAGCGATTGGCCATCAGGTAGGCCCTCGTGTGCGCCCCTCCATGAATGTAATACTGCAGTCTTTTCTAAGTCGGGACTCATTATTTCTTCCCATCCTACTACTTTTTTGTTATATTTTTTAAGGATTTTTTGTATCCTAAGATTGAAATATGTTTGTAGTTCATGGTTTGTCTTTATATTATTCTCCTTTTTAAAGTGACTAATTTTTTCATTTTCATCCCAATGTTTTCCTTCGTTTTCGTCCCCTCCAATATGAAAATATTCATCAGGAAACAGAGATGCCATTTCCTCAAAAAGAATGGCCAGCATTTCATAGGTTTTCTCATTTGTAGGATCTAATGTTGGATGAAAAACTCCTGCGTTTCTCTCGATTTCATAGATGGTATCTTTGCTACCGATCTCTGGATATGCCGTCAAAATAGCCGTTGCATGCCCGGGGACATCAAATTCTGGCAGTACTCGAATACCACGATCAGATGCATATTGTACAATTTCTTTTATTTGTTCATGGGTATAGTATAGGCCATCAGAGCCTAGCTCATGAAGCTTTGGATACACCTTAGACTCTACTCTAAACCCCTGATCATCTGTTAAATGCCAATGAAAAACATTTAGTTTTACGGCAGCCATCGCATCCAAATTACGTTTTATAACATCTAAGGGTTGAAAATGCCTTGCCACGTCGATCATCAATCCCCGCCAGGGAAATCTTGGTGAGTCGATAATCCTAAGTGCTGGGATATAAAAATAATCGGATCCCGAATGTATTAATTGCAAAAGAGTTTCTAAACCTCTAAGTATACCAATATCGGTTGTAGCTTCGAGCACAATATTCTTAGGTGTGACCGAAAGGTTGTATGATTCATCTTCAAATAGTTTTAATGCTCCTTCTCTTTTAAAAGATATCTTTAATGAAGATTCTTCTTTTAGTTTATCTATCGGAAAACCGTATTGAACAAATACACCAGTTTCATCACTAAGACGTCTAATAAATCTAGTCGCCGCTTTACGGATACGTATGTTTGAAGTATCTTCAATACATACCGTAAAATTTTTCTTTATTAAGAACTCGCCAATATCCTTTGTAATTGAGTTAGGTATTGGCATTAGAGCATTCAAATCTTGACTTTTGTATTGACCGTAGTTTAATTGAATGATCAATACACCGAATAATAGAATTAAAAAGTATCTGTTCATTAATTTTTTTTAAAAATGATATTTCTTAAAAGCTTCAATTGCTGCATAATTTGCAAGCCCTAATTGATGATATTTTTTTGCTGTTAACTGGTTGCGCTCTTCTGCTCTAACCCAAAACTCTCGAGAATCATCACCTTGAAACATTACTCCATCCTTTTGTGATTGATGATAAAAAATTGCTTTCCTTTTCTTCAATACTTCATCAGGACTTAAAGGAACGGCCATTTCTATATCATGAATATCCCATTCTTGCCAGGCACCACGGTATAACCAAACCCAACAATCTTTCATGAAATCTTCATGCTTTAGTTCTTTTAAAGCTTCAAAAAGCACATCGAGACAAACTTTATGAGTTCCATGAGGGTCTGCTAAATCACCAGCCGCAAATATTTGATGTGGTTTTATTTCTTTAATTAACTTTACTGTAATTGAAACATCTTCTTTTGAAAAAGGTTTCTTTTTTACGGTTCCCGTTTCATAAAAAGGCAAGTCCAAAAATCGTACATAAGCATCTGGCAATCCAAAAAAGCGTGTAGCTCCAAGTGACTCTCCTCTTCTAATCAATCCCTTCAGATTACGAACATCCAAAGAGTCAATCGTGTCTTTTTGCTTAGCTCGTAAGTCTTTTAATATTGTATCTGCGGTACAATCGTTTTTAGTATCAGCGTTTACATTTTTAATGACTTCTGCAAATTTTATGGCTTCTTCATCAGATACCGCAATATTACCAGAGGTTTGATAAGCAATATGAACAGTATGTTGTTGTTCTACTAAACGTAAAAATGTTCCTCCCATAGAGATTACATCGTCATCTGGATGTGGGCTTAGAATCAATACTCTTTTTTTGTGTGGAGTATTTCTTTCTGGTCTATTGGTATCATCTGCATTTGGTTTTCCTCCGGGCCATCCCGTTATGGTATGCTGTAAAGTATTAAACATTTTGATGTTTAAATCATACGAAGAGCCTTCATCTGCTAAAAGACTGGACATACCATGATCATTATAATCTTTTTCGGTTAATTTCAGAATCGGTTTTTGAACCTCATGACTTAACCATATTATTGCTTTACTTTTTAGCTTATCATTCCATCGGCAAGGTCCAACAAGCCAAGGAGTTTTTATGCGAGTTAATTCTTCTGACGCCTCCTGATCTAAAACAAATGTAGTATTAGTATGCCCCTGAAGGTATGTAGCAGGAATATTGGCAGATATCGGTCCTTCTATAGTTTGCTTTACTATTTCTGCCTTTTTATGCCCCCAGGCCATAATTACGATTCGAGTAGCTTTCTTAATGGTTCCTATCCCCATGGTTATTGCTCTTTTAGGAACATTATCTATCCCGAAAAAAGAAGGAGCCGCATCTGAACGTGTTAAATGATCCAGGGTGATACTTCTGGTCACAGAATTATAATGAGATCCGGGCTCGTTAAAACCAATATGGCCCGTTCTTCCAATTCCTAACAATTGAAAATCTAATCCTCCGAATGAATTTATTTTTAGTTCATAATCGATACAGTATTGATGCAAATCTTCTTGAGACACCATTCCATTTGGAATATGAACATTTTCAGGTAAAATATCAATATGATCAAAAAGATGTTGATGCATAAAATAGTGATAACTTTGTACGTTACCCTTGCTCATTGGATAATATTCGTCTAAATTAAAAGTGACCACATTAGCAAAGCTTAGCCCTTCTTCTTTATGCATTCTCACCAATTCTTCGTATACTTTAATAGGTGATGAACCTGTAGCTAATCCCAAAACACAAACCTCTTGTTTAGACTGCTTGTCTTTAATCAAATGAGCGATTTCCTGTGCTACAATAACTGAAGCGTAGTCAGAACTCTTGAAGATCACATTATGAATTCTCTCAAAACGTGTTTCTTCAAACTTACCAGCTTCACGATAACTAATATCTTTATAATAAGGAAGAGAATTATTTTGATTCAACATCCTGTCATATTGCGGTTCTAAATTCATTTTTTAACTTTCATTACATTGTTTAATAGCATATAAAAATTGAAGCTATCACCTATATCATTTTTATGAAAAGTTTTTCGACAGATGACACAAAAGGAATTATAAATGACTTAAAAAAATAAGTAGATGGATGTATAACTATGTTCAAAAGATCCTTTTAGCTCACGCGAATGATTCGTATTTCTAAAAGATACACTAACTCTATACATAAAATCAAGTTGTTAGTCGATAAAACGGTGCTGTTTAGAGCATAAAGTAAAGATAGTTTCAAATCTTTTTTATTTTAAGAACCATATCAGGAAAAAATCAATTCTGATTATAAAAATTCACAGAAACTCTTACTAATGTTAAAAAAACTATACGTAGCACTATTAATTATAACGAGTTGTACTTCACACGACAATGATGATCACAAGACTACTGGCTCTAAATCATCTGTTTTGTTTGAAGAATTACCCAAAACTCACACTAATATTGATTTTAAAAATACGATTACTGAAACACTTCAATTTAATTTTCTAAATTATTCGTACATCTATAATGGCGGTGGAGTGGCCGTTGGAGACATCGACAATGACGGGTTAGAAGATCTCTATTTTGGATCTAACCAAGAAAGTAATGCTCTGTATCGTAATAAAGGTAATTTTGTTTTCGAAGATATAACCCAAAAAGCAATGGTAGCCGATGACGATGGCTGGACCACAGGAGTCTCAATGATTGACATAAATGCAGATGGTTGGCTGGATATTTATGTATGCAAATCTGGGATGCTTCAAAATCATCAGGCAAGAAAAAATAAATTGTTTATCAACCAAAGAGATGGTACGTTTCAAGAACAGGCAAACACATATGGATTAGATTCTGAAGCTTTTTCTACTCAGGCCTATTATCTGGATTTTGATAAAGATGGAGATTTAGATGTATATCTCGTAAATCATCGCCCAGATTTTAATAATAACGTTACCGTAGATCCAAAAGTACAATTAGATCTTCGACCAGAAAGCACAGATCAACTGTTTGAAAATAAAAATGGAACATTTAAAGATATCACTATCACTTCTGGTATCCTTAATAAAGCTTGGGGGCTAAGTGCATCTATTGGCGATTTTAATGATGATGACTGGCCGGATATTTATGTTGCTAACGACTTTCTTGAACCTGATTTTCTTTATATCAATAACCAGGATGGTACTTTTTCAAACCAAATTCTTGACACATTTGATCACATCTCTGCCAATAGCATGGGGTCGGATTATGCCGATATAAATAATGATCTAAAACCTGATCTCATCGTTCTTGATATGTTGGCAGAAGATCATCAAAGAAGCAAAGAAAACATGGCTACAATGAGTACCGAAAACTTTAATTATTTGGTCGCTTTAGGGTATCACCATCAATACATGTCTAATATGTTGCACATTAATCAAGGGCAAGGAGTTTATAGTGAAATTGGACAACTTGCGGGAATTGCTAAAACAGATTGGAGTTGGGCTCCTCTTCTGGCAGATTTCAATAATGATGGCTTAAACGACCTCTTTGTTACCAATGGAATACAACATGATTTATCGAATCAGGATTTTAGGAATCAAATGAAAAAAAACATCCGAAATCGGAAAAAAGTAACATTAGACCAAGCTATTGGCATGATGCCATCGATCAAACTTCAAAATAAAATATTTGAAAATAAAGGAAATTTCGTTTTTCAGCCAAGATCTTCAGCATGGGGGTTAGATCAAAAAACAAACTCGAATGGCGTGGTATATTCAGATCTGGATAATGATGGTGATCTCGATCTTATACTCAATAATCAATCTGAAACTGCAAGTATCTATAAAAATAACCAATCAAATCATTTTATTACACTTTCTTTAAAAGGACATGAAACGAACCCTAATGCCATAGGATCACGTGTAACGATATATACCCAAGATCAAAAACAGTCGAAAGAATTATATACTTGCAGAGGGTTTCAATCCTCTGTGACCAATAAGCTACATTTCGGAGTACAGAAAGTGAACCTTATTGATAGTATTAAAATACACTGGTCAGCACATACATATAGTATTTTAAGAAATATTCCAAGCAATCAAAATCTTGTTGTAGCATATCCTGAAAAAAATAAACTTCATGAAAACAACAACCCAACAAAGACCAAACCTATCAACATTATAGATGCGCAGGTATTTAATATTACTTATCAAAACAACGAGCAACCTTTTGATGATTATGCCTTACAACTATTACTGCCTCAAAAACAATCTGAAAAAGGATCTCCGCTAGCGGTTGCCGATGTTAATAATGACGGAAGAGATGATTTTTTTGTAGGTAATGCCAAAGGAGCTTCTGCTGCACTTTATATTCAGGATACTCGAGGTTTTTTTGAATCTTCAAGTAAGACCACTTTTGAAAAAGACAGTTATTTTGAGGATACAAAAGCACTGTTTTTTGATTGGGACACCGATGGTGATCTTGATCTTTACGTCGCCTCTGGAAGCTACGAAGATACTGCAAACAGTCCGTGGCTACAAGACAGGATTTACGAAAATGATGGGAAAGGAAATTTTATTAAAAAAAATATTCTGCCTCAAATGTATTCTACAAGTAATGCGATTGCTACAGCCGATTATGATGGTGATGGTGATCTGGACCTTTTTATTGGTGGAAACGTAATTCCGGGTAAGTATCCTTTATCTTACCCTTCACGATTGCTAAAGAATGAAAACAATACATTTATAGATGTTACCAATGAAATCTCTTCGGGTTTTAATAAACTTCGCCTGGTTAATGATGCCATATTTTCGGATTATGATCAGGATGGTGATAAAGACCTTATTATCGTTGGTGAGTGGATGCCTATTTGTATTTATAAAAACGTTGATGGAAAATTTATAAAAGCCGAGACAGAAAAATTAACAAGCTATACTGGATGGTATTTTAAGATTAAAGCTTTAGATATTGATCACGATGGAGACATGGATTACCTGATAGGAAATTTAGGTCAAAATAATAAATTTCATCCCTCTCAAAAGAAACCTTTACACATCTACGCTAAAGACTTTGATCAGAATGGAAAAATAGATATTATACTTAGTACAGTATCTAAAGATGGAATTTTAGTACCGGTTCGTGGCAAACAATGTTCTTCTGAACAATTGCCTCCGCTTACGCAAAAATTTAAAACGTACAAAGAATTTGCATCGGCGTCACTAATTGATATTTACGGCAATCAAGATCTAAATGATGCAACGCATTATATAAGCACTAATTTTAGTAGTTTACTCATGCTCAATACAGGGGATGGAAATTTTGATATCCAAGAATTACCAAAAGTGGCACAATTTGGCCCTACTATGGATTTTTTAGTTGCCGATTTTGATCTTGATGGATCTACTGATGTTTTCGGTATGGGATCTTTATATGAAACCGAAGTAGAAACCATACGTTATGATGCATCCAAAGGGTATTTTCTTTTTAGCGCTATTGAAAAAGAGAAATTAACATTGTCAGCTAAGTTCACTAACGTTCTGAATGGTATGCAAACAAGAGAAGTGGCATTTATCAATGTTTCGGGGAAAAAATATATCCTTCTTCTGGATAAAAACAATCAACTAAAATTTATTGGTTTTGAAGAACTTAATGCGATGCAATAAGCTATGGTAATGCCGCTCAAAAATCTCTAAGACTA
Source organism: uncultured Aquimarina sp. (assembly GCA_947497175.1). GTDB lineage: Bacteria > Bacteroidota > Bacteroidia > Flavobacteriales > Flavobacteriaceae > Aquimarina. The sequence goes on from CANMFM010000008.1 coordinate 78,397, forward strand.
ACAAGTAAGCTTTACCACTTATAAAGTATATAGTACTTTACAAATACTATTCAATAATGAAAACCCCGGTAAATAGTAGCCACTTTACTATCTCCAGGGTTTACAACAATTAAAAACTAATCTGTATTAAAATCTTTCTTAATTACAAGAACCTATAGTTTTCCACCAATGTTCTCCACTACCAGGAGTTACCCAAATTGGGCCGGTTTGTGCTTCGTATAATGTGCCTTGATAAACAACTCGATCGCCTTGATTGTATATTGCAGGATAAGGTTGCCATGCAGCAACTCCGCTACAAGATCCACCTCCTCCACCTGAAGATTGAACTGTTATCATAACTATGTCCGAGGTTTTAGTCGTTCCCAAATTGTCGGTAGCGACCGCAGTAATATTATAAGTCCCTACAGGGGCATTAGACCAATTGTAAGAATAAGGACTTACAGTATCTTCTCCTAACTTAGTATTTCCTTGAAAAAATTCAACCTTAGCTACACTTCCGTCACTATCAGATGCATTTACAGAAATCAAAATAGCTTGACCTGCCGTTATCGTTGCATTGTTTGATGGAGCGGTAATCGTAACCGAAGGAGCCTGATTACCGGTTCCTCCACCGCCTCCATCGCAATTTCTTACAAACTCCCAGGGATTAGGATCAGTATTCGCAGAAGGAACATCGCCATTTGTCCACCATTTTGCTTTATACAATTTGTTTTGATACACCGCTTCTTGACCAGCAGTATACGTATTGGCAGCAGCCCATAAAGCCGAATCACAACCGGTACCTCCACCGCCTCCACCATCTCCTCCGCCTCCGGAGTATGGTGATTCTGGATAATTCTCTGCATTAGCAATTGCTTGTGATTGTGATGTCCCGCCCAGAACCTGACTTGCAATATGGAGATATCCGTATGCCGAAGATGTACCGTCACCTAACAATAATTGCCAGATCATAATCCCATCATTATTAGAATTATTCGCAGCTATATGAGCAGAAAGATCTGCCATAGTTTGATATGAATACGTATAGTATGGACCCCATGGCTCGTTTGGGTAATGAGTTCCTGCTGCAATCGAAAATCCGTATTGATTTGCATAATATTTATAGGCATCATACATTATTTTACGATTGCTTGCCGCACCCGTATTGTATCCTTGATATGCTATCAAATCTATTTTATCCCCAACCGCTTTCATAACAGGAATCATATGCCCTGTTGTAGCAAATCCGAATAAACTAATGGCCTGATTAGGTGAAGTAGCATTGTATAAATTTGCATCAGATTCTCCAGTTACCGCATTCCTCTTACTATATGCGTAAGGAGAAGAAGCATCATCGTTGCTCAAGCCTCCTAGAGCACCCACACCTGCAGGTGCACAAGCTAATACATACTGGCCCTTGGGCATAATAGCTCTTGAGTTATTAAAAAAATCGATAAATCGTTGTACATTAATTGGATCCCCGATAGTTGCAAAGCTACCATTAGGCTCAAAATCCCAATCTATACCTTCAAAACCCATATCGTCTACCAAATCTTTTATTTGCTGATAATCAATGTCATAAGCAGCATCAGATCCCCAATAGGTTTCTCCTCCAACTGATAGAATTACCTTAATCCCTTTAGATTTTAGTGCTGCTACAGATTCTTTTAACGTAGCGCCTCCATATGGTGTTTGAATCCCGGTATTTGTAATATCTAAAGAACCTTTTTGATATCTTAAATTAGGTTTAGCAAATGCTAAGAACACATGAGTGATATGTTTTGGAATATCCCTTAGTTTTGATCCTTGACCTGTTGTAGTCCAGCTTTCTGACCAGGACGGGAAATATCCCAGAATGATAGGTTCGGTAAGTGCAGATTTATTATCTTCTGATGATTCGGAAAGATTTTCTTCTACGACATCTCCAGAAAAATTTTCATGAGTACATGAAAATAAACAGAACTGCAACAAAATAATTGCCGTAATTTTTTTTAAAAGTTTCATAATTAAAATTGGAATTTGTGTTAGGTAATTTTTATGCATAAACCTTTTCTGCAGAACTCATTTAAACATTTTCGATCAGTAAAAAATTTTGTTTTTCTACTTTAGTTTCATTTCAATTCAAAAAGTCTATATACGTTCGTTGTAAAAAGAGAGAAACCTGATGTGTATTCTAGCTTCTCTCTTTTTGAAATGTATAGCAATTCAAATTAAAAATTTCCTCCGGGTACATCCCACCAAAGTCGTGTTCCTGCATTATCAGGTCCACCGAGTTTGGTCACAGCACCTGCCACTCCATCAGGATTGGTTTGTAATTCACTATCTACAAAAGGTATCCTACGAATTTGGAGATTGGTATCGATAACTCCACCACTTTGGTTACTAACTACAGGAAATATCTTCGGATATCCAGTTCGCCTGTATTCACTCCATGCTTCCTGTCCTTCTGGGAACATAGCAATCCATTTTTGAGTAATAATGCGTTCTAGTTTTTCTTCGTTAGAAGCTCCTTCATCCCAGGCTATAGTTATATCTGTAAGTGCCGCGATATTATTAGAAGGGGTTACCGGATCTATATAATCTTTAGGAGTTCGGGTTGTGTTTGTTATATAACTTGTACTACCAGAGGCTCCATATTGCTGAAACGAAGTGTTTATTCCTAACTCATAATTATCTTGTGCTGTTCCTGCACCAGACCAACCTCTAAGAGCTGCCTCTGCCTTTAAGAAATACACCTCTGCGGCTGTCATTAATTGAACACTAGGAGTTAATACATCGTCTGATAATAAAGAGAATGTGATATAATCTTCTTTTTGAGCAAGTTCATCGTCATAACCGGGTAATAATGGCAGTCCGTTTCTAATTCCTTTGTGTTCTCCGTCGGTTACTTCAGATACATTGAAATAATTATTAATTCTAGGATCTTCATATCCAACTAGAATTGATTCCATAGATGCATTCATACGAATATCTCCCCACGAATTATTGATCGTTTTAATGGGATGATCCAAACTTCCATTGATAAAAAAACTATCTGCATTTGTTTCCATAAGGCCGATAGGATGATTCAAAGACTTTTCACCTTCGGTTTTAGCCTTTGCCGGCGATGCTTTAGAAATACGTATAGCTAAGCGTAGTCGCAATGAATTTGCATATTTTATCCAATTGGTATTGGCTGCCTCTCCATTATTAGAAATATACCCTTGTGGATAAGCCAGATCAAATTCTTCAAATCTTCCATCTTCAATATTATCAGATAGTATTTGTATAGATTCTTCCAGATCGGCAAAAAATGCGTTGTACGCTTCTTCTTGAGAATCATATTCACTACTTGTTCTCGAATCTCCAAATTTTGTATACACTATAGGTCCAAAAACATCAGAAACTCTGTGCATCGCCGTTACCTTAAGTATTTCTGATATGGCAAAAAATACAGGAAATTTATCTTTTGAAGCATCTTCAATTGCTTTTGCATTGTTCATTACGTTAGCGTAAGGAACATTCCAGATAAAGTTGTTCCAACCGCTCACCAAATTATAGGTTGTATTGTTAGCCCCGGCAACAAATGGCCTTGGGTTTGTCATGTATCCAGAAAATACATCTGCATTTAGATTCTGCTGCAATTGAAAAGACCAAGGCGGATTATATTGATATATATTCTGAAATATGGGTTGAAAGGGAGCTCCTAAATCCTGAAAATCTATTTGTAATTGCTCATCTGATATATTTCTTGGATTTCCATCAATGCTATCCAAATCGTCTGTACATGATGATATGAATAGTAGCAAAAGTATTGCTATACTTGGTACGTAATTATTAATTATATTTTTCATAGTACTTTTTTTTAGAAAGTTATATTAATGTTCATCCCAAGGCTTCTTGTTGATGGTAAACCTAAAATATCCACACCTTGTAAGGCATTACCTGTACTTAAAGAAACATTAGGATCATGCGGCGCATCTTTATAGAAAAAGAATAAATTGTTGCCAACTATAGACGCTTTAATATTTGTGAAAAACGAAGAATCTGATAAATTAAAGCTATATCCAATTGCCAACTCTGCCAAACGAACGTTTGTCGCGCTATACACATATTCTCCAGTAAATCCGTTTCTACCGCCGGCAAGTCCATAATATTCCTGTGCGGTAAGTGTCGAAACCTGTCCAGCTTCATTGACCACCTCGACAGGAGCGTTCACTGTTTCTCTTTCTGTATTATTGCTTAATCCTTCAACAATAGCTTCAGTCATACTAATAGTTTCGCCACCAAATCGCCCATCTACCAAAAAGTCCAGACTTATATTTTTGTACGTTATTGAATTATTCCAACCTAATGTAAAATCAGGGTTTGCATTTCCAACTTTTTCTAAGGCATCAACTACATTATCGGGATTCTGATCATTTATTACAATGGCACCATTGTCTACCACAGGTCTTCCATTAGCATCTCGTTTTACGACTTGAGCGTAAATATCTCCATACGAACCTCCTTCAACCAGATATGATGCAAAGGTATTTACTCCTTTAGGTGATATTTGTAAAAAATTAACTTCTGTATTATCTATTGGATTACTAAGCTGCTCTACTTCATTTCTATTCCTTGCAAAATTAAAATCTGCTCTCCATTTAAGCTTTTCAGTTTGAACAGGGATTATAAAAACTGAACCTTCAAAACCTTCATTCACAATATCCCCTGAGTTTACACCAGCAATAAGATCTCCTCCACCAGATGATGGTACTGATATATTAAAAAATTGATCTACTGTACTGGTATTATAATATCCAATATCAAATCCAAATCTATTATTAAAGAATCGCCACTCTGTACCGATTTCATAGGATGTCTGGGTCTCTGGCCTTAATATTCCTAGTGGTGTCACCGGGTTTTCAGGATCCAAACCTCCGCCAAACAAAATTTCTCTCTGAGGGTTCACAGTATTTGCATTTACATCATTTCCTACTTCGGCATAAGAACCTCTAATTTTTGCAAAAGAAATATGATCTCCCATATCAAACATTTCTGTTAAAATACCTGTAAGACCAACCGATGGATAAAAATAAGAGTTGTTCTCTGCAGGCAACGATGAAGACCAGTCGTTACGTGCCGTTACATCTAAGAATATCATTTCATTATATCCAAGAGTGGTACTTGCAAATACAGAATTGATCCTTTTCTCTAATGATGATTGAGATATGGCTGCTCCCGGACTAGCATTAAAATTTTGAATCGAAAATACATTGGCAAATTGCAATCCTCCATTTGTACCAGAATCAGCATTAAAAATTTCTGTAGTTGTTCTCGTTGTACTTGTACCGATATTGGCCGATATAGAAAATTTATCAACCTGTTTATTTATGTTCGCAATTACATCTCCATACAGCTGTCTGACATCTTGATTGCTAAAAATATATCTACCATTTTCTGGTGCCAGAGTCGCTTCTGTAGTTGCATAAATTCTTTTATCAAAGTCTAAAAGTGTTTGGTCATAGGTTCCTCTTGTTTGTAATGACAACCAATCACTAATTTTAAAGTTTAAATTCAAATTAGCAACCAACTTTCTATTTTTATCTTCACTGGCATTTCGATTGAGAATCCAATATGGATTTTGTTCAATATCTGAAGTTCCTCTAAACCATCTTTGTTGCTGGATATTTCTATTGGGATCAAACTCTTCAAAATTCTCATAATCTACAAGACGTTCTCCGGGAGAATCAAAATTATAAGCGCCTACCAGGGGATTAAAATATAACCCTGACACAGGTCTATTATCAATAGATTGAGTAGTCGCCAACACACTGGCATTTGCAGTGACGACACCATTAAAGAATTTTGCAGTTTCTCTAATATTGAAAGTATGCTGTTTCAACTTATTTGTAGGCAAAATACCGTTTGAAAACGTATTTGAATATGAAAAATAGGTTTGTGCGTTTTCTGTCCCACCAGATGCAGAAAGCGAGGTAATCGTTGTTAATCCGGTGTTGAAAAAATCATCAATATTATCATCTGCCTTATCATTTAGATCGATGTAATATGCTGCACTTTCGGCAAAAACATTAGACGACGCATTTACTTTGAAGTTACCGGCTCTTCCTTTCTTGGTGGTGATCAAAATTACACCATTAAGTCCGGCACTACCATATAATGCTGAAGCAGATGCTCCTTTAAGTACCGTTAAAGACTCTATATCATCTGGATTAATCAATGATAAAGCATCTCCTCCGTCACGATTACCCCCATTAATATCTCCAAAAGTATTATCAGGTTGTCCGGCACTCGGATTGGATAAAGGAATCCCGTCAACCACATAAAGAGGTTGGTTATTTCTAAGTGAAGAGTTTCCTCTTAAGGTTACCTTAACCGACCCTCCGGCACCCGAAGAACTTCGGTTGATCACAACTCCGGATACTTTTCCAGAGAGACTATTTATCGGGTTGGTTTGTTTTACTCTCTGTAACTCATCGGCATTAATATCCTGTGCAGCATAGGTTAATGATTTCCTGCTTTTTTGAATCCCTAATGCTGTAACTACAACATCATCTAACTGCTCCAGACTTTCTTCCATAGCCACATCAATTGTATTTGATGCCCCTACGGTTATAGAAACAGTTGTAAACCCCAAATAACTAAATTCAAGAATCTCACCAACAGATGAATTAATTGTATAATTTCCGTCAAAATCTGTTTGTACTCCTTTTGCTGTTCCCTTTACAAGCACATTAACTCCCGGAAGTGGCATTGAGTTTTCTCCCTTTGAAGTTACCGTTCCTGTAATTGTTTTCTCTTGCGCTTCTACTTGCTGAATTATTAGAAAGGATAGAAAGGCAGAAAAAATCAAAATAGTTTTTTTCATAAAATTAAGTTTCAATTTGATTGTTATTCCTTTCTAAAGGTAAATGTGAATAAAATTAAAAAGGAAATTAAATATCCAAACAGCATGAAACAAACAATAAACAACATATTTTTGGATACTAATGTTTTTGAGTTTGACAGATTTTAAAATTATATCATAACTATTTTGTATTTAATTAAAAAAACACATAATTTTTTCACGTTTTTTAACAATTTTTCACAAAATCACAATACAAAACATATGGTTAGCTGGATCTCTAAAACATACAGTAATCAAATCTCCTGGAAATATCATCTATTATTTTGGATAGGGTATTTTATGGTCAATTTTATTCGATGGGGAAGTTATTTTGGAGATTATACATATTCCTTGAAATCAAATCTTGTAGAATTTCCAATACATATTTTGTTGACATATTTCAATATTTATTATTTGATACCAAAATTTATACTAAAACGAAAAATTGCACTGTATATCATTTTTTTAATAGCGGCATTAACCACTGCTTATATAGTTAGAACCGGTTTAAATTTCTTTTTAGTTACTGAAAACATTTGGCCCGAAGCTGTTGGAAACCAAAGAGCATTTAGCTTTAACCATATCTTAGCCGTTACCATAGGAGAGTTGTATGTTGTAGCACTGGTAACAGCTATAAAACTGACTATTGATTGGATTACTGAGCGTAAAAAGAATGAATCTTTGAGGGAGCTTCAATTACAAACAGAGTTAAAATATTTAAAATCTCAAATCCAGCCACATTTCTTTTTCAACACGTTAAATAATTTATACTCATTAATTATTAATAAATCTGAAAAAGCATCTGATGTTGTTTTAAAATTATCAGAAATTATGCAATATGTAATCTATGATGTGAAAGAATCTAAAATAGGGCTACTTAACGAGATAAATTACATCCATAGCTATTTAGAACTTGAAGAACTCAGACACGGAGATAAGATCTCTTCAAAAATAGAAATTAAAGGTGACATTGATGATATTTCGATTCCACCTCTTTTACTTCTTCCCTTTATTGAAAATTGTTTTAAACATGGAACCAGGAATAATGATGCCATTATCTTGGATATTTACTTTGAAAATTCAAAAAACGCAGAACTGATTTTTAAAACTAAAAATAATTTTAATCAACATAATAAAATTATAAAAAAACATGGCATAGGAATAGAAAATATTAGAAGACGTTTAGAGATTCTGTATAAAAACAACTATTTACTAGAAACCAAAATTATAAATAATACCTATAACGTATTATTAAAAATCCCTATTTTATGAGCATTAGATGTATAATTATAGATGATGAACCATTAGCTATTAATGTTATAGAATCGCATCTGGCAGAATTTAAGAACATAGAATTAGTCGATTCATTTAACAATCCGATAGATGCTATCCAAACTATCGATAGCGGTACTATTGATGCCGTATTTTTAGATATCAATATGCCCGGCATGAGTGGATTAGATTTTATAAAAAACAGTAGACATGATTATCAAATCATAATTACAACTGCCTATCGCGAATATGCAGTCGAAAGCTTTGAATTAGACGTTCTTGATTACCTGGTAAAACCCATACCTTTTAATCGATTTTTGAAAACCATAAACAAACTTAATCAAACCCTGAATCAAGATCAGTCTAAAAACAGTGAGTATATGTCCAACAAAGAGCCTTTTATTTTCTTGAAGGTAGACAAAAAGTTGGTTAAAATCATCCTGAAAGATATCTTATATATCGAAAGCCTTAAAGATTACATCAAGGTAATTACCGTTCAGGGAAACTATCTGGTTCATAAATCCCTAACCGGCATTACTGAAGAGCTTCCTTCTTCCAATTTTATACGGGTTCATCGGTCCTATACAATAGCAATAGATAAAATAAAAGCTGTAGAAGGAAATCTAATCGAGGTAGGAACTAAAAAAATCCCTATTGGTCGTAACTATGTAAAACACGTAAAAGACACCATTTTCAACAATAATAAAGATTTACACATTTAAAAATCATCTTAATGATCACATTATCTACCCTAGACCTTATTTTAATATTTTCTTTCTTTACGCTAACCTTAATTATCGGAATTGTAGTTTCTAAAAAATCCGGAAAAAATACTAGCGAATTTTTTCTTTCCGGCAGAAACATGCCGTGGTGGCTTTTAGGATTATCCATGGTCGCAACTACCTTCTCCACAGATACCCCAAACCTTGTAACAGACATTGTTAGAAAAGGAGGAGTTTCGGGCAACTGGGCCTGGTGGGCATTTTTAATCACTGGCTTACTTACTGTATTTGTTTACGCTAAACTTTGGCGAAAATCTAACGTAAATACAGATATCGAGTTTTATGATCTACGCTATGGCGGGAAACCTGCACATTTCTTAAGAGGATTTAGAGCCTTATATTTGGGTGTAATTTTTAATGTACTTGCCATGTCTGGCGTTACCCTTGCAGCGATAAAGATCAGCCAGGTGATGCTGGGACTTGATCCACTGTACACCGTTGGTATAGCCGCTGTAATTACAGTAGTATTTAGTGCTGTTGGTGGGTTTAGAGGAGTTGTATATACAGATTTTGTTTTATTCTTTACAGCAATGATTGGAGCAATAGGTGCAGCCTATTATTGCATTAATCTTCCTGAAGTTAACGGAGTTACTAACCTGATCACACACCCTCAGGTAGTTGATAAAATATCACTACTCCCTGATTTTGATAATACAGAGTTATTAATCACATTATTAATCATCCCATTAGCTGTTCAATGGTGGAGCTCCTGGTATCCTGGTGGAGAACCCGGTGGTGGTGGTTATATCGCGCAACGTATGCTTGCTGCAAAAGACGAAAATCACGCAATCGGAGCCACTTTTTTCTTCAACATTATGCATTATGCCATACGCCCATGGCCATGGATTTTGGTTGCTCTAACCTCATTAGTGTTATATCCTAAAGATGATACCAATGTTATGGAAGCAGCAAAATATAATTATATTGAGATGCAAAAGATTGAAGAAACCAGGGCGCTTACGGAAGAGGAAAAAGAACGAATGGATACATATTACTTTGCTTCTGAAGGCCTTACGGCTATACGCGAAGCATTCCCTGAAGAAAAAGTACAAAAGGACAAAATTGGTCATGACCTGGCCTATTCGGCGATGCTTACCCGATTACCCTCAGGCTTGTTAGGTCTCGTATTAGCATCCTTGATAGCCGCATTTATGTCTACAATTTCTACACATCTCAATTGGGGTTCTTCTTACATTGTAAATGATTTTTACATACAACAAATCAATAAAAAGGCTTCAGAAAAAGAGTTAGTGTTAGTAGGTCGAATTTCTACAGCAGTTTTAATGATTATCAGTACAGTTTTGGCCCTTATGCTAACCAATGCAAAACAAATTTTTGATTATATCATTATGTTTGGTGCCGGTACTGGCTTAATCTTTATTCTGAGATGGTTTTGGTGGCGTATCAATGCATGGAGCGAAATTTCCGGAATGTTTGCGTCGGGAGTCGTGTCTATAATATTCAACCTGGACTCTGTAAATCTGGCCTTATTCGAGACAGGAATGTTACCAAGTTGGTCTAAATATCTGCTTGTCGTAGGTGTTACAACTATAATATGGGTTGCAGTAACCTTTTTAACCAAACCTGAGGATGATAAAGTACTCTTCAATTTTTACAAAAAAATACAGCCTGGCGGACCCGGATGGCAATCCATTATAAAGGCTGCCGAAAAACAACAACAAACTATTAAAACTGATTACAGTCAATGGAGTGTGCCTTCTGGCATTCTAGCCATGCTGGTAGGATGTGTATTGATTTATGGTGTGCTTTTTGCGACAGGATACTGGATCTATGGCAAGTATACATTTGCAATTATTTTAACAATAGTTGTTATTGTTGCCACCTACATTTTAAGTAAGTTGTGGAAGAAAATTAAATCTACCATCTTATAAGTTTTTAAATCATATCATGAATAGCGTATCTTTTATTTTTGCTTTTGTTACCTCTATGCTTTTTGCTTTTGCACAACAACCACAGTTTACAAGGCAAGATACACTTCGTGGATCCATTACACCCGAGCGCGAATGGTGGGATCTTACTTATTATCATCTTGATATCGCAGTAGATCCTGATACCAAATCCATCAAAGGTAAAAACACGATTCATTATAAAGTTTTAAAAAGCCATGATATACTACAAGTGGATCTGCAGCCTCCTTTAAAAATTGAAAGAGTACTTCAGAACAATAAGGAGTTAAAAGTTATGTCTGAAGGAAATGCTCATTTTATCACACTGACAGCCCCTCAAAAAGAAAATGATGTTAATTCTATACAGGTTTTTTATAGCGGAAAACCCAGAGAAGCTGTTCGCGCACCTTGGGATGGAGGTATTTCCTGGAAAAAAGATAACAACGGGAACCATTTTATTGCTTCTTCTTGCCAGGGGCTTGGTGCAAGTGTATGGTGGCCTAACAAAGATCACATGTATGACGAGGTAGATAGTCTATTGATCAGCGTTACTGTACCAAAAAATTTGATGAATGTTTCTAACGGCCGTCTGCGCAAAGTGGAAGAACATGATAACAATACAAAAACGTTTCATTGGTTTGTTAGCAACCCCATAAACAATTATGGAGTAAATATTAATATAGGAGATTATGTTCACTTTAAAGAGCAATACTCGGGCGAAAAAGGAACCCTGGATATGGATTATTATGTACTACGAGATAATCTTCAAAAAGCCAAAAAACAATTCGAAGATGCTCCTAAAATGATGAAAGCCTTTGAACATTGGTTTGGCCCTTACCCTTTTTATGAAGATAGCTTTAAGCTTGTCGAAGTTCCGTATTTAGGTATGGAACATCAAAGCTCTGTAACGTATGGTAATCAATATACAAACGGATACCTGGGAACCGATCTTTCGGGATCAGGATGGGGATTAAAATTTGATTTTATAATTATTCATGAAGCGGGACACGAATGGTTTGCCAATAACATTACGTATAAAGATGCCGCAGATATGTGGATACATGAAGGTTTTACAGCCTATTCAGAAAATTTATTTTTGGATTATCATTTTGGTAAAAAAGCTGCCGAAGAATATGTAATCGGTACAAGAAGAAATATTCAAAATGATCGACCAATTATTGGTATCTATAATGTAAATCATGAAGGATCTGGTGATATGTACTACAAAGGAGCAAATATACTACATACACTACGTCAACTTATTGAGGATGATGAAAAATGGAGGTCTGTTCTTAGAGGATTAAACTCAGAATTCTATCATCAAACTGTGACTACAAAACAAATTGAAGAATACATCAGCGCAGCGACCAAAATTGACCTGACCGAATTTTTTGAACAATATCTGCGTACTACCAAAATCCCTACGTTAGAATATCATTTAGAAAAGGGCAAACTAAAATTTAGATACACCAATATCATCAAAAAGTTTGACATGCCAGTACGTCTTTTTGTTGATGATAACGCAAAATGGGTACAGCCAAATGCAGCATGGCAAACTCTAGACGTTACAGGAAATAAAGTAAGTATTGATCCTAATTTTTATATAGATGTAAAACAACTAAAATAAATCCATTATGTGTCCTAATTGTTTTGAAAAAGAATATGTTAGCTTTATCACATTAGAAAAATTTAATACCTTCGAAAAAGAATTAAATAAGAAACTGGACCTAGAAAACGGATTGTTTTTTTCAAGGGTTATAACAAACCCCGAAGCCAATAGCACCTATAATATGTATACATGTGCCTCCTGTGACGAGAAGTGGTATTTATTACCTCATGATACCGCTAATCCCGGATTTTTTTTAGGCCAAGAAAACTACACTATCTTTTCGGATCAGGTAAATAAAATTAACAAAAAAACAAAATATCGAACCTATATTGGATGTCTTGTTATCTATATACTATTTGCAATAATAACCTATTTAATTCTTGAATATTAACTACTTATGAAAATCTATTTTCCGCAATGGCAAGGGTCTGGAAATGGTAGAAGTATTGAATCTGGAGCGAAAACAATTTTAAATTTCCTAAACGATTCAGAGTATAGACAGATTCCTCTTTCTACTATAGCTGCCGGGAAAAATGGAGTACAAAAACATCAGATCAATAACTACGATGCTATTGTCGAGCAATTAACGCATCTTAAAAAAGAGATAGAAATAACGCAACCGATGCAAATTCAAACCATTGGAGGTGACTGTGGATTAGAGATTGTTCCCGTTTCGTATCTACACCAAAAATATCCAAATCTCGGTATTATCTGGTTTGATGCACATGCCGATATCAATCGCCCCTGTGATTCGTCTAGTTGTAACTTTCACGGGATGCCTCTAAGAACATTATTAGGTGAGGGAGAAGAAAACATGAATTCTCTTGTATCATCTACCATCCAAGCTTCTCAAATTCATTATATTGGGCTTAGAGATATAGATCCTGCAGAGCAAGAAAGAATCACTACGGGCAATATCTATGCATCAGCCAATACAGACACTAACAATTTGATTCATGTTTTAAAATCAAAAAACATATCGCATGTATATCTACATTTTGATGTTGATTGTCTAGATCCCACAGAATATGATCAAACCTACTATAAAGTTCCTAAAGGTTTAAAAATTGAGGATGCAGAAGCGTGTATTGTAATGTTGCAGAATAACTTTACCGTAGTTGGAACTAGTATTTTAGAATCGATAACCACAATTCCCTTAGAATTAAAACCTATAGAAAATATAATTAATCTCTTAATGAAATAATCATCTTGTGAAAGTAAAAGTAGGTGTCGTTCAGGATAGTCCCGTATTTTTTAATAAAGACAAGACTATTGAAAAAATAGTAAATATCACAAAAAAACACGCCAAGCTGGGGTGTGAACTTTTGGTATTTCCTGAATCCTTTATCCCGGGGTATCCAAGAGGGTTTTCTTTTGGTGCAAAAGTAGGAAGCAGAACCGATGAAGGCAGAAAACTGTATGCAGAATACTATAAAAACAGTATCGATCTCAAAAGCGAGGATCTTAAACTATTAGAAGAAGTATCAAAAGCAAATATGATATACCTGGTTATTGGTATCACCGAAAAACTAGATACTAACGGTAGTTTATACTGCTCAACGGTATATATTTCACCTACCGATGGATTATTAGGGGTACACAGAAAAATAAAACCAACAGGGACAGAACGAATTATTTGGGGCGAAGCAAACGGAGAATCACTAGTTTCTTTTAAAACAAAAATTGGAAAATTAGGAGGACTTATTTGTTGGGAAAACTATATGCCTTTGGCAAGAATGTCTATGTATCAAAAAGGAGTTGAAATTTATATTGCTCCAACTGCAGATTCTCGGGATCAATGGACAGCCACAATGCAACATATTGCGTTAGAAGGACGATGTTTTGTTTTAGGTTGCAATCAGTATTATACCAAATCGATGTATCCTGCACAATACCAACATTTAATAGATAATGAGGACGAAAATATTTGCCCAGGCGGTAGTATTATAGTTTCCCCAATGGGAAAAATAATAGCAGGACCTTTATTTGGTGAGCCCGGAGTTTTAACCGCCGAATTAGACCTGGAAGAAATCAATCAAAGCAAATTGGATTTTGATGTCATTGGCCACTATGCACGTAATGATATTTTTAATTTTACGGTTAAAGATCAACCCGAAATAAAAGCAGAAAAAAAATAAAGCAGCAACTACCTAAAAAAAACCTCAACACCTTCTTCTTTTCAAGAATATAGAACAATGATAACTACTTCTCCCATCATAGAAACAAAAAGGCTGACATTACGACCTTTGGAAGATACGGATAGCGCTGCAATTCGGTTCTTGAGATCTGATCAAACGGTTAATCAATTTATTAAAAGGCCAAAGACAGATACCCTGCAAGATGCTTTAAATTTTATTGATAAAATTAAAAATGGGATACATCAAGGGGACTGGATATTCTGGGGGATCACTATAAAAAGTAATCTAAACGTAATTGGCACTATTTGTTTATGGAATTTTTCTGATGATCAAAAAATGGCAGAGATTGGATATGATTTGCATCCCAAACATCAACAAAAAGGTATAATGAGTGAAGCTTTGCAATCAATACTCAAGTACGGTTTTGAAACGTTACAGCTTGATCAGATCGAAGCCTTTACTCATAAAGATAATCTGTCTTCAAAACATCTTTTGAAAAAAAACAATTTTAATCATATCGAAAACAGAATAGATAAAAACAATACGAACAATATGATTTTTACTATTCATAAAAGCGATATCTCAGATAAAAAACATAATATGTTATGAAAAAAAAATTTGATATACGATACGCTATACTGGCAATCACACTACTATACAGCTTTCAGGATATGATTGCTCAAGACAATGAAGAACACATACTTTGGCAAAAAATCGATACATTTAATCAAGCGTTTAAAGAAGGTGATATTGAAGAACTTAAGTCGATGATAACAGAGAATTATCTTCATACGAATAGCACATCCAAACCTATTGATAAAAACACCTGGATCGCATATTTAGCCAAAAGAAAAAAAGACATAGCATCAGGAAATCTGGTAGTGCATCGTTATGAGATGCAAGAAAAATTTATGCGATTATACGACGATATGGCCATTATAAGTGCCAAAATAATTACCTCTAGCTCCAGAGATGGAAATTTAGTTGAAAACCAGTTTAGAGTTACAAATATTTGGGTAAAAGAAGAAAACAACTGGAAAAGAGCAGGATTTCATGATGGCAAAATTAAATAGGCCTTCTTTTACCCCTATAAATTAACATAGTCTTGTAGGCTTTTACTCATTGTTATATTTGAATACAATTAAAGACATTAGCAAGTTTCGGGTTGAAAAACCAAAACATAGTATTGATTTTTGCTCTATAATAGATACCACTCAACATGAATATTAAAAACTGTACGCCTCTTGATATTGACGAAATATTTCGCCTTTATAAAATAGCTTCAGACTATCAAAAAGCAAAGAAAACTGTGGTAGTCTGGCCAGAATTTGAAAGAACTCTTGTCGAAACAGAAATTATCGAAAATCGCCAATGGAAACTAAGTATCGACAATACAATAGCATGTGTATGGGCTACCACCTTTAGCGATGAGCAAATTTGGGGAGCAAAAAACAAAGATGCCGCAGTATACATACACCGTATAGCCACCAATCCCGATTTTAGAGGTAATAATTTTATCGCTATTATCGTAGAATGGGCAAAAAAATACGCCCAAAAACATCAGAAAGATTTTGTACGTTTAGATACACTGGGCGACAATAAGGGATTAATACAGCATTATACAAAATCAGGTTTTACTTTTCTAGGCATGTTCGACTTAGAAAACACACAAGGACTCCCCGATCATTATCAAACTGCACCTGCCTGCTTGTTTGAGATTGACCTTACCACAGTATAAACGTTAAGCATTTTTTTTAAAGAATATTTATAATACGAATACAACATCTCTTCAAAATTGCTATTTCAATCTTCTAGAGTAAACAAAACCATTATTTTTCTTCCTGACGCTGTCGGGAGCCAAAAAAACCATTATTTTTCTTCCTGACACTGTCGGGAGCCAAAAAAACCATTATTTTTCTTCCTGACGCCGTCGGGAGCCAAAAAAACCATAATTCTTCTTCCTGACGCCGTCGGGAGCCAAAAAAACCATTATTTTTCTTCCTGACGCTGTCGGGAGCCAAAACAATCATCAAAATCACTCCTGTACGCTACAAGAAGAAAAAAAATAGCATACTTACGGATTGCCGTAAAAATCCAATCTATCATTGTATTAGTTTAGTGGTATAACCATAAATATATTATCATGATTAAAACCGTTTATTATTCGTACCTAAACCCGGAAAGCCTTATTACACTAGCTTATGAGTCTTTAAAAATTATTAAAACTAATCATCCAAAAGATATGGTATTTGCAAAAAGCACCACTAGATTGGCAGATGCAATTAAAGAAGCAGAGTTAGCAGTAGGCAAAACTTCCAAAGAAAATTTGACAGATGAAGTATATCAGGCTGATGCTAATAGAGATACAACATTTATCGGATTTAAAAACCATATAGCCGCTGGTTTAAGAAGGCATCGTAATCCAGTATACCAAAAGGCCTGTGAAAAAATCAATAACATCATCGAGAAATATGGCAGTAACGTATATAAATTACCTTATCCAGAGCAAAGTACAGCATTTAATTCTCTGTTAAATGAATTCAACACTCAAGAAATTAAGCCGTATCTGGAAGCCTCAAACTCAGTAGAATGGATAAATGAATTAGCCTTGGATCAGCAAGATTTTGACACCATATTTTTAAAACGTAATACTGAAAAAGCTGCTGATAATTCAATTACCGATAAAGAAGCTCTTAAAGTACTAAAACCAGAGCTCAATAACTTTTATACACTTATTAATGCTTTTTATATTAATGGAAAAACTGAGTTAGAAACCACTATCAACGAGATCAATAGCACAATCGACAGAATAATGAATAGTGCAAAAAGGTCTAATTAAATTACCTTACATCAAAAATAGGCTGCCTGAAAAGTCAATACTCTGTGTCAAACTGAGCTTGTCAACGTTCTACTGCTTTCGATTTTTAATCTGCCTTTGATAGAATGCCTTAGACTGACAGTTTTTAGTTTTTATTACTTTTCAGCCAGCCTTCAGTCTTTTTAATGATTTCAATACCTCATACATGAAGATTACCATAAACGTTAGAGGCTTATTTTAGTACTAAAAGATTCAAATCTTTTAGTAAATTATGTTTTCAGAAAAACACTTAAGATCTTATGATACTGTTGTTTAAAATCATAAATCTTTCGTTTTTTTACACTTTTCCCGTAATATTTAAGAAAATTTTCGCGGCTAATTAACAGATATACTATATTTTAGGGGCTCAAACACAATCATCAACCGCTACCAATGAAACCTTATACTCTACTATGGGCCTGCTGTATAGTACTATTATCTATAACCATCAAAGCACAAACTAACTCGACCCCACTTGCTTATATAGATCAACACACTCTTCGCTCAACGGCACTACAACAAGATGTTCCTATTCATGTTTATCTACCCGATACCTATGACAAAGCTTCAGATTTACATACTTATCCCCTGATCATTTTATTAGAAAACGAATTCTTTTATCAGGTGACCGGTATGGTTAAGCATCTTAGTTCGGTGAGTAGTATGCCCGAAGCAATAGTGGTAAGTTTCCCCAATAATTTTGAAAAATTTTATGCTCCAAAAGTATATACGAACAAAAGTAGTTTTTGGTCTAAAAGCTGGAAACAAATGCCTTTTGATGGAGATCCTGATGTGTTTACAACATTTTTAAAAGAAGAATTATTCGTATACCTTTCTAAGCAGTATCGCACTGCAGATTACAGAATGATAATCGGTACTTCGCTTACGGCTACATTTGCTATGCACGCATTTTGTAAAACTCCAGATTTATTTCAGGCACATGTGGCCATTGCTGCCGGTAATATTTTAGCCATGGGGTATACGCCCGATACAACGTTTATCGACGCTATTGCAGAACGTATAAAACAAAATCCCGATCGCAAGGCGCATTTGTATATAGCATGTGGTGATGCAGATATTATTTCTGATCCTGAAATAGGGAATAATTCAAAACTTTTGAAAGAACAACTAGCCGCGCTTCGATCAAAGAATCTAAAACTAAAAGCTGAAATATTTCCTAATGAGAGCCATTATGGGGTTGTTTTACCAGCATTTATTTCGGCTATAGAAACTTTTTTTCCTAAAGAAAAGTGGAATCCTGATTATACTACCTTCGAGAAATCAACAGAACCTACCATAGCAACTATTGATGCATATTATCAAAATCTCTCTCAGGAGTATGGTTTTAGCGTTCTTCCTGTAGCAGAACGCTGGAACAGCGGAAACAGTCTTCAGGCAGTAGCCAATAGACTTCTTAGACAAAAACGATTTACTGAAGCTATCGAGGTGTATCGTAGACTAGCAGAATATCGCCCAAAATCACCAGAGGCGTTAAGTATTTTGGCATCAGCTCTCGAAGCTAATAATAATTTCAAAGAAGCATTAGCTACACAACAAAAAGCATTAGAAATTGCCAAGCAATACGATAGCGACCATATGACCCATTATCAAGAGCATATGGCAGAAATAGAATCCAAGTTGGCAGCATCCAAAAAATGACAAAAAAACCTGAACTTTATTTCAGAAATGATCAAGAATGGCGCACGTGGCTACATGATCATCATAAAAACGTTGACGGCGTTTATCTGATTTTTTATAAAGTAGAAAGCAAAAAGCCCAGTATGCGTTGGGAAGAAGCCGTAAAAGTTGCCCTTTGCTATGGCTGGATTGATTCTACAGTAAAAAAACTAGACGAGGAACGCCGAAGACAATATTTTTGCCCTCGCAAGCCAAAAAGTGTTTGGAGTAAGCTCAACAAATCCTATATTAAAGATCTTATCAAAAATAACCTAATGCACAAAAGCGGTTTAGCATGTATAAAAGCTGCAAAAAAGAATGGATCATGGACAGCATTAGATGATGTCGAAAAAGGAATAATCCCCGAAGACCTGAAAAAAGCATTTGATAAATACCCAAAAGCATTTCAAAACTACCAAAACTTTGCTCCGGGATATAGAAAAAACTACTTATATTGGTTAAACCAAGCGAAACGCCAAGAAACCCGGGATAAAAGAATTACTGAGATTATTAATTATTGCGAGGCCAATCAAAAAACACGTGGTAATTGGGGGTAGCCTGCCTTAACATGGCTTTAAGATATTTTATCTCTGAAATTCTTATTTTCGACCCACATAAAGTACTCATCATGCACAACTATATTATTACATCTCTGCTATTATTCATATTTATTAGTAGCGCTACCCAGGCACGATTCAACAATCAAAATGCTTATTGACAACTAATCTATGAATTCAGTATCTTATACTAATGAAAAAGCACTATTCTTTACTAATAATCGTATGTACTCTTTTTTCACTTACGGCTGAAGCTCAAAAAGTAGCGATTCCTGTGGATACGACCATCGTAACAAATCATACGACGGTCATAAAAGGAAAAACGATCCCCTACAAGGCCATTGTTGGTTTTCAACCCGTTTGGAATGAAGATCGAAAACCAATAGCTTCATTATCGTACACCTATTATAAAAGAACTGACATCAAAAATGATGAAAACCGCCCTTTATTGATTTCATTTAATGGTGGCCCAGGATCGGCATCGGTATGGATGCATATTGCATACACAGGCCCAAGGATCCTTAAAATTGATGATGAAGGTTTCCCGATACAACCTTATGGGATAAAAACGAATCCCAACTCGGTTCTGGATGTAGCTGATATTGTCTATATTAATCCTGTAAACACTGGGTACTCCAGGATGATTGCAGGAGAAGATGGTAAAATGCCCGAAAAAACACTTTTTTTTGGTGTGAACGAAGATGTAGCATATCTTGCTGGCTGGATCAATACGTTTATTACTCGTACTAATCGCTGGAGATCTCCCAAATATCTTATCGGTGAGAGCTACGGAACAACTCGCGTATCTGGCCTGGCTTTAGAACTTCAAAATCAACACTGGATGTATCTAAACGGAGTGATTTTGGTTTCACCAACAGAGATAGGTTTTAAATTTGCAGGACCTGTAGAAGTTGCTAACAGGCTCCCTTATTTTACGGCCGCTGCATGGTATCATAAAATGTTACCTGCCGAACTTCAGAAAAAAGATTTATTAGATGTGCTTCCGGAAGTAGAAAACTACACGATAAACTCATTACTACCAGCGCTTATAAAAAGCGGGTATTTAGAAGCCTCAAAAAAAGAAGAAATTATTACTAAAATGGCCTATTATTCTGGGCTGTCAAAAAAGACAATTCGTCAAC
Source organism: uncultured Aquimarina sp. (assembly GCA_947497175.1). Lineage (GTDB taxonomy): Bacteria > Bacteroidota > Bacteroidia > Flavobacteriales > Flavobacteriaceae > Aquimarina. The sequence goes on from CANMFM010000008.1 coordinate 99,185, forward strand.
ATAACCTCGAAGTTCCTAAATCATATTTCTGGAAAGATCTTCTGCGGGATAAAGAGGGATACACTATAGGACGATTGGATTCTCGCTATAAAGGAATGGATATCAAAGAAGCCGGAGATACTCCCGATTATAATAGTGAGTTAACATCATGGCTTCATGCATTTACACCTGCCATCAATTATTATTATAGCCAGGAACTAAAATTTAAGACCGATCTTAAGTACAATATGTTTGGGCCTGTAAAGCCATGGGATAGAAAAAAGAATAATCTAACCGGAGAAAACCTTAGAAGTGCCATGGCTATGAACGCTAATCTACACACCATGATCCAATCTGGATATTATGATGGGGCAACTACCTATTTTAATGCCAAATATGTGATGTGGCAACTCAATGCCAATGGAAAATTAACCGACAGGCTTAGTTTTAAGGGATATCGTAGTGGTCATATGATGTACCTAAGAAATGAGGACCTCATTCAGGCCAATGAAGACATAAGAGCGTTTATTCTAAAGTCATCTGCCAATATTAATAAAGGATCAAAATATTAATTAAATACGAAACCATTATGTATCTAGCACAAATTAACATTGCCGAAATGATCGCTCCTATAAATGATCCCATAATGGCAGATTTTGTAAGTAACCTTGACCGTATTAATGCACTTGCAGAAGAAAGCGAAGGTTTTGTATGGCGACTTAAAGGAGATGATGGCAATGCAACGTCTATCACTGTCTTTGATAATCTTTTTTTGATTATTAACATGTCGGTATGGAAAAATATAGATACTTTATTTGATTTTACCTATAAAACAGCACACGCCGAGATCCTTAAACGTAAAAAAGAGTGGTTCAAAAATATGCCCAGAATGCATATGGCATTGTGGTATGTAGATCAAGATCATTGTCCTACAGCTCAAGAAGCCAAAGAAAGACTATATTACTTACAAGAACATGGAGAATCTCCATATGCTTTTTCGTTCAAAAGTAAGTTCTCCATAGAAGACTTAAGGAAGTATACAATTAAACAATCCAATTAAATCGATTCTTATCGCATCTAAAATGAAGATATTAGTTTTCTGTTTTTGCTTTTGCAACAGTTTTCTCGGGGTACTGGGTCAAGTCAAATTTGAGAGAGAATATCGTATTAAAGTAGACGAAGTACCTAAGCCAGCTATTGATTTTATGGATATTGCTTTTGATTCAAAAAGAATAAAATGGTATGCAGAAGAAAGCCAAGATGGAAAAACAGTAGAAGGCAAAACCAGAGATAATCACCTTAAATACAGTATTGAATTTGATACCTTGGGCAACCCCATAGACGTTGAAATGAAAGTGCCCTTTAACATGCTTAAAGAAAACTTAAAAAACGCCATAAATAATTCTCTAGATTCAATTTACATAAAACATAAAATTTTAAAAACTCAAATACAGTGGAAAGCCGATCCAAAAACATTAGTACTATTGATAAAAAATCAATATAAAAATGATTTTGATGAGCACTACGAAATTGTCATAAAAGCAAAAAAGAAAACTATTTTTAAGCGGTATGAGTTACTTTTTGATCAAAACGGAAAGGTTATTAAAGAACTGGAAATCATACAGCGCAATACCGATAACATAGAGTTTTAGTGCATATAATTTGAATTATGAGAAGGTTTTGTGTCTTTTTTATTGTTGTTATGGGTTTCCAATTAAACTGGGCACAATCTTCATTTGCTTCAGGTATACTTCCTAGAATTAGTCTATCAACCCAAATGACTGATCGAATCAAATGGGCTGGTGGATTAGAATCCAGGCAAATATTATTTGATGACACGAATCAAGAAGCATTTACGTATGATTATGTATTGACAGATATCTCAACAGTACTTTCAATCAAAATTGGTGCTTACGGAGTATTAAATGGTGGATACCTACTGCGTCTGGAAGGAAACCAGGTTGCACATAGAACCATTCAACGGTATAATATTGTACACCGTTACAATGCCTTACGAATTGGCCATAGATTTGCGACGGATCAAACTTTTAGTCGATATGAATCTCCAGAGTTTCGTGCACGGTATCGAATTACAATTGAAAAACCTTTGCTTGGTGACCAAATTGATCCTGGTGAATTTTATATAAAACTGGGTAATGAATATCTTGTTTCGTATCAAGAGAATGAAACGAATCTTGAGCTAAGAATCCTTCCTTTTTTAGGTTTTGAAATGGATCCAAAAAGCAAGATAGAATTTGGATTAGACTACCGTATAGGCAACCTGTTGAATGAAGGCACAGAAAATGATTTATGGCTAAGTTTTAGCTGGTTCTATTCATTTGACATGAGGCCTGAATCCAAATAAACCATAGCAAATTATTAACCCTATTTTATGATAGCTTCTACTATAAATTATCTATTTTAGTTACTCTCTAAAGTAAAAATAATGTCTGCTATTATCAAAATCAAACCCTTAGGTTTTCAGTGGGAAACGAGTGATCCGTTTCTATTTTGTGCGTACCATGAGGATCAATATCCAAAAGGAAATGAAAAGCTAGGACCCGATGCATCTTTAGAAGGTAGAAATATTGGACAAGATTTTACAATTAAAGACGGATGGCGCATGTATCACGGCACTGAAGTTCCAGGATTTCCAGCACACCCCCACAGAGGTTTCGAAACCGTTACCATAGTACAAAAAGGCTTGGTAGACCATTCAGATTCATTAGGTGCTGCAGGAAGATTTGGTAATGGTGATGTACAATGGATGACTGCCGGTAAAGGTGTACAACATTCTGAAATGTTTCCGCTATTAGACTCGGAGAAAGAAAATTCATTATTAATGTTTCAAATATGGCTTAATCTTCCAAAGAACAAAAAAATGGCAGAACCACATTTTAAAATGTTATGGAGCGAAGAAATTCCCAAGATAACCCTAAGAGACTCCAATAATGCTAGCATTGAAATTACATTAATTTCTGGAAATTTAAACGGCAAAACTGCACCTGCACCTGCTCCAGACTCATGGGCAGCTAACCCAGAGAACGAAGTAGCGATATGGACTTTAAAAATGGATCCAAATGCAACTTATACTTTTCCCGTTGCTTCGCAAGGCATCAACAGGTCTATATATTTTTTTAAGGGAAAAGAAATTACCAGCGATGGGTTTGTTATCCCTGTTAATCATGAGGTCATTCTTAAAGCTGAACAAGAATTTACGATCAAAAATGGTGACGAAGAAGCCCATTTTTTATTGTTACAAGGAAAACCAATTGATGAACCCGTTGCAAAACACGGCCCTTTTGTTATGAACAGTCAAATCGAAATAAGAGAGGCCATCCTAGAATATCAACAAACCGAATTTGGAGGTTGGCCCTGGCCTAGTTATGCTCATGTACACGATAAATCAAAAGGTAGATTTGCTCTATATCCTGACGAACTTGAAATAAACAAGTGATTTGCTTTACTATTTTTTATAACTTACTGATATCATTATCGAGTTAAAAAAAATAAGTCCCCGGTAGTGTATGATCAATAAGTCGTTTTATATCAAAAAATCAAGAAGGTTGTATTTAAATGCAGTATAAAAAATTACTTCTTCAATCTTTATCATTTTTACTGTTTTCATATTTGTTTATCTCTTGCACAAATAAAGAGGTAATAACAAATAAGGAAAGAGAATGGCTCGCCCAACAGGATAACTTAACTATTGCCTTATTTCCATATTATCCCCCGTATGAATTTATCAATGATAATAATACTATAGAAGGTATTTTTATAGAATACATAAGATTAATTGAAAGCAAAATAAACTATAAATTTAAGAGAAAGTATTATCTAGAATGGCCTGAATTAATAAAAGACCTGGAAAATGGAAAGATTGATATTGTCTTACAGATGCAATCCACAAAAGACAGAGAATCTTATTTAAATTTTTATGCAGAATTATTTGAATCTCCGCATGTAATTGTTACAAAAAAAGATTCAAAATATGCTTCCATTACTAGTTTAACAAATAAAACAATTGCTATTCCGGAAGATTATGCAATTTTTGAAAAGCTAAGCCGAAAATATCCAAATCACAACTTCATCGAAGATGATAATGATTTGGTGTGTCTTCAGAAATTAAACTCCGGAATATATGATGCACACATAGGCCCTCAAGCAGTTGTTAATTATCTGATAAAAACCGAAGGATTAAATGACTTACAAATTACCTCAACAATAGATCATGTCTACAAACCAGGTATAGCGGTACTTAAGAAAAATAAAACCCTTAATGATATTATTCAAAAAGTAACTAAAAATATCTCAAACCGAGAAACTCAAAGTATTATTGAAAGCTGGTTGTATATAAAGACAAAACCATTTTATAAAAAGCCTAATTTTATAATTCCAATAATAACATTATTATTACTTGTCTTTTTTATCGTTATATTCTTGAACTTTTATTTAGGTTTTATTATAAAACAAAGAACTAAAGAACTTCGGGGAGCAAAAGATATTATCGAAAAAGATAATCAACTAAAAATAGCCTTTATTAGCAATGTATCGCAAGAAATTAAAATTCCCTTAGATGGAGTTTTAAATTTTTCGAAACTTCTTCAGAAACCAAAATTGACGGCATTAGAAAAAGCTAAGTATATCAATATAATCACCCATAGTGGTAGACAGCTAGTCGATAGTATAGATAACATTTTAGAAATATCTCAATTGCAAACCAAGCAAATAGATCTTGACGAAGAAAAAACCGATTTAAAAGAAACACTTGAAACAATTCATTCGGTTTATGAAATAAATGCTCTTAAAAATGGTATTTTACTTATCCTTAATGATACCCTAAAAGATAACGAACGCTATGCTATTATAGATCGATCAAAATTCATTAAAACTTTAAATGGTATCATCGACAATGCTATTAAATTCACCAAAAAAGGAGCTGTCCTTATCTCTTGTATGATACAAAATCAAGCAATTATTGTTTCTGTTAGAGACTCTGGAATAGGAATAGAAGCCAGAGATACAGAGAATATATTTAAAAGTTTTGCCAAGTCAGAAAATCAAATATCCAAAAAATACGGGGGATTAGGTTTAGGGCTTTCAATTGCTAGAGAGAACATCTCATTAATGGGTGGTGAATTGTCGTTTTCTTCAATCCCAAATAAAGGGTCAACATTTAGAATTAAGCTCCCTTTTCATCCTATAGATAGTAAAACCACATCAGATATTGTATTGGATAATCAAAAAAACCTAAAAGAGAATCAATATGTGGTTTTAATTGTAGAGGATGGTGATGTAAATTTTTTATTTCTAAAACTATTATTGAAAAAGATAAAAGAGTATGACTTTATTGTTTACCGGGCCAAAAATGGAAAAGAAGCAGTGCAATTTTGTTCAAAAAACCAAAAACTTGATGTAGTGTTTATGGATATAAAAATGCCAGAAATGAATGGATATGATGCAACAAGAATGATCAAAAAAATAAAACCCGAATTACCAATAATTGCGCAAACAGCATATTCTACCAAAGACGATATAAAAAAGGCTTTAGAAGCTGGTTGTAAAGGATTTATCTCGAAACCAATACAGTTTAAGGTTTTGAAAAAAGTGTTGAGTAAGTGTTTTTCGACTACTATTATTGAAAATTAGTATATCACTACCTACTAAGACGCAGATAAGGTTCTTTGGTTCTAATTCAAAAAAGAAAATAATATGGCTATTTCTTTCTAAGAATTTATGATTATACTATCTTTATTTTAATAGGAAGAGGAGTAAAGGGTTTTTATTAATTATACTATGACTAAAAAACATATATATACTTTTCTCGTTATTTTTATTTCTACATGCATTTATTTTTACTCATGTTCTCCTCCCGAAAATAGCAATAAAAATGAAAAAGACTGGTTAAAAAACAACCCTAACATTACAGTTGCGGTATTCCCGTATTATGCACCATATCAATTCATTAATGATAATGAGAAAATTGATGGAATTCTAATCGATTACCTTGATTTAATAGAACAAAAAATCAATTATAAATTTAAAAAAAAGCTGTACACAAATTGGGAGCAATTAATACGTGATGCCAAGAATAACAAAATTGACATCATACTAGAAATACAACAAACTTCTGAACGGGATGATTATCTAAACTTTTACTCTAAACTTTTTGAGTCTAATTATGTCATCATTTCAAAAAAAGACGCAGTTTTCGGTAAAAAACTAAAAGATTACGATAATAAAACGATTACCGTACCTGTAGATTATGGTATACATGAAATCTTAAAAAATCAAGAACCTCAGCTTAATATTTCTACAGAAATAGACGATTTAACCTGTTTAAAACGAGTTAGTGATGGCACATCAGATGCCTATGTAGGACCAAAAGCTGTCGCTAATTATTTAATTAAAACTAAAAACCTAAATACTCTCAAAATAGTTTCTGAAACACAATACACCTACGACCCTAGCCTGGCAGTACAAAATGATAATATAATCCTTAATCAAATTATCAAAAGAACATCAGAGACTATTACTGATCAAGAAAAAGAAGCCATATTTAACAATTGGTTATTTACCGATGTAAAACCATTCTATAAAAAAACAATATTTTGGATATATACTACCAGCGTCATTATCGTAATCATAATTATCATTCTTTTACTAAATCGGTATCTAAAATATCTCATTAAGAAGAAAACAAGAGAACTTGTTATAGCCAAAAAACAAGCAGAAGAAAGTAATCAACTGAAGACTGCATTTATACATAATATATCACATGAAGTAAGAACCCCTATGAACGGTATTATTGGCTTTTCCGAATTACTTAATGATCCCGAATTAACTGAAGAACAGCAAAGAGAATATACAGACATAGTAATAGAAAGCAGTAACCGGTTAAAACATATCATTGAAGATATCGTTGAGATTTCAGAACTACATACAGAACAAAAAGGAGTATCTATAGAAAATACAGATCTTTCCGAATTACTACAAAAACTATATCTGATTTTTCAAAATAAAGCAACAAGTAAAAATATTTACTTAAATGTTAACAGCGCATTATCCGAAAAACAGCACATCATAAGAACTGATAAGGCGAAAATTCAAAAAATCTTATATAATTTAATCGATAATGCTATTAAATTTACAGAACACGGTGGCGTATCAGTTTATTATGAAATACAAGGTAACAACTTAGTCTTTACTATAAAAGATACTGGTATCGGAATAAAACAAAAAGATCAGGAATTGATATTTAGAAATTTCTCACAATCAGAAAGAGAAATTGCAAAAAGATACGACGGACTTGGATTAGGATTATCTATCTCAAGAAAGAATGCCCAACTTCTTAATGGTAATGTTTCATTCACTTCAGAACTAAATCAAGGATCTACCTTTATACTTACAATACCATACCTCCCAAAAGTATAGTTAACCAATGTCGTTTTTGGCATACAATGGCTTTTAAAATAAGGCATTTGATGTTTTTAACCAGGAGCAGCTAAGAACCACTTTTTAAGGTTTGTATTTTTAAAAGTGTTACTATTATAGTATCTTTATTAAAGAAGTGTTAAAGATCATGCCTGAAGAAAACCTATAACATGCCTACAAAATTACTTTATTTCTTACATTTTATACTGCTCTTTGTATTATGTTCATCATGTTCAAAGGATTCATCTATATTGAGTGAGAGTCAACAAGAATGGTTACAAAAACAAGATAGCATTAAAGTAGCTATTTATCCATTTCACCCGCCATACCAAATTATAAATCAAGAAGGTAACGTAGACGGAGTTTTCACAGAATATCTTGAGTTGGTTGAAAAAAAAATCGGATATAATTTTCACCAGAAAATTTATACTACGTGGCCCGATCTCATGAGCGATGTAAGAGACGAAAAGGTGGACATAATTGTTGAAATACACCCTACACCAGAAAGAAAAAAAAATCTGAACTTTTATGCTTTTTTATTCGAAAGCCCCCATGTGATTGTTGCCAGAAAAAAAGATCAAATCAGCGACAACATATCAGAGTATGTAGACAAAACTGTTGTATTGCCCAAAGATTATGCTATAGCAGAAATTTTGAAAACTAAATACCAAAACCTGAATATCGAAATCGGCGGAATGGACGATTTGGCATGTTTACAAAAGTTGAATTCTGGACAATATGATACCTATATAGGCCCGAAAGCAGTGGTTCATTATTTAATAAGAACAAAAAACCTAAATAATTTAAGGATTGTAGGAGAAACTAACCTTACCTATAAAACGGGGATTGCTGTCTTCAAAAAAAACAAAAATCTTAACGAAATTATCTCCAGGGCAACTAAAGCCATAACTCGAAAAGAGAAGCAAATTATTCTAGACAATTGGATCTTTAATGTGGTGACCCCGTTTTATCAAAAAACAATATTTTGGGTAATTTTCTCATTTGGTATTGTGCTTCTATTATTGACTATATTATTAATTAACAGATATCTCAAGTTTAAAATAAAGCAAAAGACAAGAGAACTTCGTATCGCAAAAGAAAATGCTGAGAATAGTAATAAGCTTAAAACAAATTTTATAAATAACATATCTCATGAAATCAGAACACCAATGAATGGTATCATGGGATTTTCTGAATTTCTTAATGATGCTGAAATAACTCCTGAGCAAAGAAAAAATTATACCGACATTATTATCAGTAGCGGCAAACAATTAATGGATGTGATCGATGATATCATGGAAATTTCTAAATTACAATCTAAACAATTTGAAATTATAGAAGAAGAAACCATGCTGCATGATTTGTTTCAAAAGCTTATTTCTACATTTGAAAAAACTGCCAAAGAAAAAAATATAACATTTAACTATGAAACTACACTACCTAAAGAAAACGCTCTTGTATTGATTGATAGAACTAAAGTTGAAAAAATTTTAAGTAAGCTTATTGATAATGCCATCAAGTTTACCGCTAAGGGGTTTGTAAAAATCACCAGTGAAATAATAAAAAATCAATTAGTTATTACTGTTGAAGATACAGGGATAGGAATTAATCCTGAAGATCAAACAATCATTTTCAACAGTTTTTCTCAATCAGAAAAAGAAATCGCCAGAACTTATGGTGGTTTAGGATTAGGACTTACCATTGCCAAGGAAAATGCCGATTTAATTAAAGGGAAGATTTTGTTCACATCTACACTCGAAAAAGGCTCTTCTTTTCAACTTTTGATACCGTATCATCCAATTATTGACTCCAATAAAAATACTATGAAATCAGATTCTGATGAAAATTTAGTTAAACCATTTAAGCATGTAATCTTAATAGCAGAAGATGGTGAGGTGAATTTCTTGTTTTTAAAAACACTTCTACAAAAAATGAAGGGTTATAAATTTGTAATTCACAGAGCAGAAAACGGCAAAAAAGCTGTTGACATCTGTGAAAACAATGAAAATATCGATTTGGTCTTAATGGACATCAAAATGCCTATCATGGATGGATATGTAGCCACAAGAAAAATAAAGAAATTAAGACCTGGTTTACCAGTAATCGCTCAGACAGCATATTCGACTCAAGAGGATATTAAAAGAGCATTAAATGCAGGTTGTGATGATTTTGTTTCAAAACCAGTCGATCACAAAATTCTAAAACCAATGCTGAAAAAATATTTTACTTTCTTTCAAAGTTAATACTACGTTTTGGCAATGTTGAAACAACAATATGAAGGATTTTTGGGTAGTAACTCTATAAGTAACTCTGATTCTTTTTTGGGTGTATCTCTTTTTGATTGTAGAGAGCTATTCAAAAGCTCATCGCTACCTGACATCCTAAATTTGGCCCTTAACGATAATGAAGTTTTGGGGAAACGAATCGAGTATTTTTTTGAATTCTGTATTGATACTTCTCAGAACTATAAGGTAATTGCTAAAAACATTCAGGTATTTAAACAAAAAATTACCATCGGAGAACTTGATTTTTTAATAGAAGATCTTCTTAACGGAGGACTTATGCATATTGAATTGGTCTATAAATTTTATGTCTAAGATCCCAATATCAATGAGGAAATGCATAAATGGATTGGCCCAAATCGCAGGGATTCTTTGCTTCAAAAGATTGAAAAGTTAAAGAACAAACAACTTCCACTACTTCATACACCTGAAACCAATGATATGTTAAAAAAATTAAATATAGAAGGCAATCGTATTCTTCAATATTCTTGCTATTTGGCTAATTTATTTGTTCCACATTCTTTAAAGCATAAAAATTTCACCTATGTTAATAATGATTGCATTGTAGGATATTGGATAAAATTTGAAGCGTTTGCTTCGAAAAAATATGCGTCTGGGCAATTTCACATCCCTATAAAACAAAATTGGGTCGTAGCCCCTAAATACTGTGATAACTGGTTTTCTTATAGTGATATTTATCAACAACTTTATCTTCAATATCTACAAAAAAAATCTCCGTTATTATGGATGAATAACGGAGATGGTTCTTATGAACGTTTTTTTGTAGTTTGGTGGTAAGTTATAACCCACTTATATAACTACCATAAAGATCTTTGAAATGAAAACCTTCTGAAAGTCTATGTTTACTCAATTTTTTATATTCAACCAATCCCCATAACAAAAATTCTTTTATAAAATACGCATCCTTTTTATCAATTTCGGGTTGATATTCTTTAATTAAATCGTTTAGAGGAGTAATCGAATCTAATTTTTTCATGTACTCTTGGTCGGATATGTCATCCAATAATTCGATACCACTTTCTTCAAAAAACCAATTGATTACATCTTGATACGGGCTTTCAAAATCTTCTTTCTCTAACTTTTCTATTTTCGGAAAATAATTTGAGAACAACGTTTTTACCGCTTCAGTAATTAAGGTTTGTGCAACAGATGCTGCTCCTTCTTGTTCTCCTTCATATACCAATTCTACTTTACCAGTTATAGAAGGAATTACCCCGATAAAATCACTCAACCTTAATAGAGTACTTGTATCACCAGTTTTTAGTGCTCTGTATTCTGCTGTACTTAAAAGATTTTCATAAGCAGTTATGCTCATTCGTGCACTAATCCCACTTTTATGATCTATAAATTCGCTTTGGCGCGCCTGAAAACTAATTTGTTCTAAGAGATCCTTTGCGATATCTGGAACATATACTAAATCACTCTGTCTCGAATCGAGCTTAGCCTCTTGCTGAGTTATGGTTTTCGCAATTTCTATAGTTTCGGGATAATGCGTCAGGATTTGGGAGCCTATTCTATCTTTTAGAGGAGTAACGATACTTCCTCTGTTCGTATAATCTTCTGGATTAGCAGTAAATACAAACTGGATATCCAATGGTAATCTTAACTTAAATCCTCTGATCTGAATATCCCCTTCTTGTAAAATATTAAATAAAGCCACCTGGATTCGAGCTTGTAAATCAGGCAATTCATTAATCACAAAAATACAACGATTTGCTCTTGGGATCATTCCAAAATGAATTACGCGATCATCTGCATAACTTAACTTTAAATTCGCAGCTTTTATAGGATCCACATCTCCAATAATATCGGCTACTGTAACATCTGGTGTTGCTAATTTTTCTGCAAACCGATCGGATCGATGTAACCAAGTGATAGGAGTATCATCTCCTTTTTCTTCTAATAGAGTAACGGCATATCTCGAAATCGGGTTGAAAGGATCATCGTTAATTTCTGAGCCATTCACTACTGGTATCCACTCATCCAGTAAATTAATCATTTGTCTTGCAAGTCGGGTTTTTGCCTGCCCTCGTAGCCCCAACAAATTAATATTATGTCTGGAAAGAATAGCTCTTTCTAATTCGGGAATCACCGTATTCTCGTATCCATGAATGCCGGTAAAAGTTTCTTGGTTAGTACTGATTTTTGTTCTTAGATTATCTCTTAATTCATCTTTAATAGATTTACTTTTATATTCAGATGTTTTTAGTTGACCTAAAGTTTTTATAGTATCAATTTTCATAGGTGTTTATATCTTTATAGCAATAAATTTTAATTCAAAGTTTGTAACTGGTCTAGCCTTTTATTCTTTTTCTTCTGTTGGTTTCATAGTCTTCAAAAATCATTTCTCCCAAGCCTTTAAGACCTGTATAAAACGCTTTGCCCTGATTAGCATAAGTAAACTCTCTTACAAATTGCATCAAATACGGGTCTTGAGCAATCATAAAAGTCGTAATCGGAATATGAAGTCGACGTGCTTGTTGAGCCATCATATAACATTTATTAACAATATGCCTATCTAAACCATTACTATTTTTATAGTATTGCCCATCTGGCATTCTAAGGCAGCTAGGTTTACCATCAGTGATCATAAAGATTTGTTTATTGGTATTACGCTTTCTACGTAGCATATCCATTGCTAATTGTAATCCGGCTACTGTGTTTGTATGATACGGACCTACCTGCAAATATGGAAGATCCTTAATTGCAATTGGCCAGGCATCGTTTCCAAAAACTAAAATATCAATAGTATCTTTGGGGTATCTAGTGGTGATTAATTCTGCCAGTGCCATTGCGACTTTTTTTGCGGGCGTAATACGATCTTCTCCATACAAAATCATACTGTGACTAATATCAATCATTAGTACTGTACTCATTTGTGCTTTATATTGCGTTTCCTCGACTACCAGATCATCTTCGGTAAGGTTAAGAGCTCCAATTCCATGATTGATTTGAGCATTTTTTAGGCTCTCTGTCATAGAGATACGTTCTAAAGAGTCTCCATATTGATAGTTTCTAAATTCTCCGGCATGCTCATCCCCCCGACCAGTATAATTTGTACGATGATTTCCTGCGCCACTACGCTTTAATTTACCAAAAATCTGATCTAAGGCTCGTTTACGTATAGCTTGTTCTGTTTTTGCGGTAATAGACATTTTTCCATTTCCGTTGGGTTTTATTTCTTCTCGAATATATCCCTTTTTCTTCAGGTCTTCAACAAAATCATCCAAGGTGTAATCTTCATCGGTTAATTGATATTCTTTATCAAGTTCTTTCATCCAATCTAAGGCCTCATCAAGATCTCCAGAAGTATGAGTAATTATTTCTTGAAAAATATCAAAGAGTTTATCGAACGGAGATTGTTCTGGGGCTTCATAAACTTTAAAGCTGAAACCTTTTCTGAAAATTTTATTTTTCTCTTTCATACATTAAAGTTAGCATATTTTATAAAAGATTGGGATACCTAACGCGTTGAAGAAATCAGAATTAACATTTGTTTTGGATAATTATAGATAAAAACCAACATATAGATACAATAGGATTACTTTTTAATTACTATTGTTATCTTTGAAAATAAAGCCAAAATAAATATCCAACAAATATTATTTATTACAATTATGGATCACACATCATACGTATTTACAAAAAGACATATGCTACTTTCTTTATTTTTTATCTTTTCGTTCTCAATTACAGCTCAGGATGAAGTTGAAAAAGTAACGTCTACAGTTTCTAAAAGTAAAATTGAAGGACATATTTATTTTCTGGCTTCAGATGAATTAAAGGGAAGACAAACAGGTTCTCAAGAAAATAAAATTGCCGCTCAATATTTAGCAAATACGTTAAGAAGCTATGGGGTAAAACCTATACCAGATACTAATCACTATTTGCAACATGTTACACTTGAAAAGGTTTCTGCTGCAACAAAAACTACATTGAAAACAGAAGGTATTTCTCTTGATGAAATTTTTACTCTAAACAAGATAAATACGACATATAAAGGAAAAGCTGTTTTTTTAAACCATGGATTAGAAGAAGATTATAAAAATGTAGATGTTACTGGAAAGTACGTTATATGCAGTGTCGGAAGCAAAGATAATAACGCAATAAGAGCCGCTTTTTCAAAAACCAAAGAGAAAAGAAAGCTGGCTAAAGCAAAAGGGGCATTAGGCATTATAGAGGTATGCACCCTAGACAAACCTACTGCAGCTCAAATAGCGCATTATCTTAATGGCGAAAGTATGTCGCTTCCAAATTCTGTAAAAAAAGAAGAAGATACGTTTACACACTTATGGATCAATGATGAAAAAGAAGAGATACATCAACTTTTTACAGATAAAAAAGATGTTAATATAGACATAACGGTCGAAGGTATTGAACGAAGTACTGTATATTCTCAAAATGTTATTGGTATTGTTGAAGGATCTGATCCAAAACTTAAAGATGAATACATCATCTATTCTGCTCATTATGACCATATAGGGATTGGTAAACCGGTTGAAAATGATTCTATTTATAACGGAGCCAGAGATAATGCTGTAGGAACTGTTACCGTACTCTCTGCGGCAGAAAATATAGCGAAATACCCAACCAAAAGGTCAGCGATCTTTATCCTTTTTACGGGAGAAGAAAAAGGATTATTAGGTAGTAAATGGTATGTAGAACATCCCGTAATTCCTTTAGAAAAAATGGTTTATTGTTTTAATAGTGATAATGGAGGATATAATGATACCTCAAAGGCAACTATTATCGGACTAGGTAGAACCACAGCAAAAAATGACATTGTAGAAGCTGTCAAAAAATTTGGTTTAGAAGCTATTGATGATCCTGCACCAGAGCAAGGGTTATTCGATCGATCAGATAACGTTAATTTTGCTGCCAAAGGTATTCCCGCGCCTACATTTAGCATGGGGTTTACATCATTTAATGAAGAAATCACAAAATACTATCATCAGGTAACTGATAATCCCGATTCTTTAGATTATAACTATTTGTTTACGTTTTTTCAATCCTATGTGCTGGCCTGTAGAAAAATAGCGAATAACCCTTCAACTCCTTTTTGGATTGAAGGTGATAAATATTATAAAGCAGGAACCAAATTATATAAAAAATAACGTAGACCCATTGATTGTTATCTCAAAATCTTATGAAAACTGTCGTAATACTATTTATATTTGCTACGTTTATCACTTCGTGCTCTGAAGAAAGTCCTTTAGAAACTGCATTAAAATCAGATTCTAAGCATATCCAAAAGGTAATGCAAAATCTTGATGAGCATGAACTTCAAATTATATATACTCAGATCGATAGGGATAAAAACGGAAAGCCTAATTTTAAAGATTTTGAGTTTAATGTTAACGATAGTCTATACTTTTACCCTGCAAGTTCTGTAAAACTCCCTGTTGCCTTAATAACTTTAGAAAAATTAAAAATATTACAAGATAAGGGAATCAATATCGATAGAAAAACCCGTTTTAAAACGCAGAATGACACGCTGTACACTTCTATTGAAAAGTCTATTACAGATATCTTTGCTGTAAGTTCTAATCAAGCATATAATCGTTTATTCGAGTTCTTAGGACAAGATAGTATCAATTCGAATTTAAAATCTAAAAATCTCAAGGGTAGAATTTCTCATCGATTATCTACATTTCACTCTCATAATTTAAAAACACAACCATTAATATTCAAAGATAGAAATCAAGATAGTATTTTGATCTACAAACAAGAAAGTATTGAAAATTTGCCTCTTCCAAAATTAGCCATGAAAAGACTTTTAAAAGGAAAAGGATACATCTATAATGATACGTTGATCCCTCGCCCTAAAGATTTTTCTGAAAAGAACTATCTCCCGCTAAGATCATTACACGATATGATGAAGCGTATACAGTTTCCTGAAATGTATTCAGAATCGCAACGCTTCAAAATCACCCCTGATGATTATGATTTTGTCATAAAAGCAATGAGTATGGTACCACGCGAGGCTGGATACGACAAAAAAACATATTATGATTCTTTTGGTAAGTTTTTCGTCTATGGCGATACAAAGAAAGATATTCCCAAAAACATCAAAATCTACAATAAAGTTGGAAACGCTTATGGTTATCTTACAGATTGTTCTTACATCAAAGACACAAAAAATAATATTGAATTTATGCTCTCAGCCACAATTCATGTGAACAAAAATGGTATTTATAACGATAATGATTATGAATATTTTGAAATTGGCATTCCTTTCTTAGCACAATTAGGAAGAGAGATCTACACGCTTCAAAAAAAGAACACTAAATCCATACGAAAATTACGGTATTTTATCAAAAACATAATTATTAAGCCAAAAGGCCTTATTTTTAGTAAAATTTTACTCTTTTTTAACAAAATAATATCATAAAGAGCGCTTTTATGCGTTAATTTTATAGAACCCCTATGTAGATTAATTGTTAATGCACTATTACAAATACATATGAAAAAACACGTAAAACTTAAATAATTACATACTCTATATAGCATGTAATTATCAAAACCCCAAAATATGAAAAATTACATACTACCCCTGCTGCTATTTTTGTGGATACAATCGTATCCGAACATTTTTGAATATCAAATATCGTCATCTCCTACAGATGAAATTCAAAACCCAAGAGAACGTAAACTTTCGGCCCAGGAAGAAAAACAAAGGGGTATTGATCTTTTAGCAAATCAAATTATTGAAAATATAGACGGCATTGATTTAAGAAAAATGGCAAGGTCAGCAATCTTTGAAACATCATACGGTTTTAGATGGAAAATGGTTAATTTACACACGGGTAAAAAAATTATAATTAAAGTCGATAAAAATTTTAAACTGATTTCTGCAAGAACAGGAGATAATACTAAAATCATTACACCTTAAAATTATGAATAATACTATTCTTTCGAAGGATATGTTCTATACACTTCAATTTTGATATGGTTTTATCATTCCTGAAGGCACTTCTGTTTACTTAACACCGTTTTAAGACTTTGTCACTTTCATTTTATTTACTTTAGACGTTATAAAGTAAATACATTAATTAGTGTTAAAAATACTTCTTTTTTTTACAATGATTACCCTTAATTTCTTTGGGTTTTCGCAGGACAATATATCACTTAGTTATATTGGTAATATGGGAGTTTATATCTCAAGCAATCAATTCTCAATCCTGATTGATGGCTTACATACAAGATATGGAGAAGATTATCTTTTCCCTGATCAAAAACTAATTCACAAAATAAATACACTACTAAAACCTGATGCATTAGTGTTCACCCATCAGCATGGTGATCATTTTAATGAGCAATTATCACGTGATTTTCTTACGCGTAATAAAGAATCTATACTATTTGGCCCTAAACAGATTACAAATAAATTAAGTGAGTTTTCTGATCGTTTGTTTACCATATCTACTAAAGACTATTCAAAACAAACGATCAAGTACGGAGAAGCCAAAATAACCGGCTTTAAAATTAACCATGCCGGGAAAAAACACACTACCATTGAAAATGTAGGATACATAATCCATATTGGTAACAAAAACATACTTCATGTTGGGGATACAAATTGGCTTGAGGAAATCAAACTTTTTGATCAATTGAAATTAGTTGAAGAAGCTATCGATATTGTAATTCTACCGTATTGGATGCTTTTAGATAATAAGGCTTCAGAATTAATCAAAAAACACATACAGCCCAACCATATTGTAGCAACGCATATTTCTCCTCGAATAAAAAAAGAGGAGCTACACGCTTTGAAAAAGAAATTCCCCAACACTTTTTTTTTAACAAAACCCGAACAACGAATTCAATTTTAACACAATGAAAAGAACTATTTTTCTTCTTTTTTTAGGAATCACAAGTATCATATGTGCGCAGGATTTTTCTATGGATCTTATTAAAGATCTTACACCTCGTAATATTGGCCCCGGCGGTATGAGCGGACGAGTAACTGCTATCGATGTAGTTACTTCAGATCCGGACGTTATATATGCCGGAACCGCCTCTGGGGGACTGTGGAAATCTACCTCGGGGGGAATCAAATGGGAATCCATTTTTGACAATCAAGCTACGGCATCTATAGGGGCGGTTGCCATACAGCAATCTAATCCTTCTGTTCTTTGGGTAGGTACTGGAGAAGGTAACCCGAGAAATAGCCTTAACGGAGGATACGGTATTTACAAATCTCTTGATGGTGGTAAAAGTTGGAAATTAATGGGGCTGGAAAAAACACGCCATATCCATCGAGTAATTATAGATCCCACCAACCCTGACACAGTATATGTTGCTGCCATTGGGTCTCCTTGGGGTGTACATCCGGAACGAGGTGTTTTTAAATCTACCGATGGTGGCCTGTCCTGGAAAAAAATCCTTTTTGCAAATAACAAAACCGGAGCTGCTGATTTAATTATGGATCCAACTAATCCTAATAAATTAATTGCCGCCTTGTGGGAACATAAACGTGATCCATGGTTTTTTGAATCAGGAGGCGAAGGTTCTGCATTATATATCACTCATGATGGTGGGAAAACATGGAAACAACGTACCGAAAAAGATGGACTGCCCAAGGGCAACTTAGGACGAATAGGATTGGCAATCGCCAAAAATAAGCCCGATATTATCTACGCTCTTGTGGAAGCAAAAAAGAATGCGCTTTACAAATCTACCGACGGTGGGTTTAACTGGAAAAAAATAAATGATAAAAATGATATCGGAAATCGTCCTTTTTATTATTCGGACATTTTTGTCGATCCTCAAAACGAAAACAGACTTTATTCTGTATTTACCTATGTAAATGTATCCGAAGACGGAGGAAAGAATTTCTCACAGCTTATGCCTGCCTATGGTGTTGATAATGGTATACACCCCGATCATCATGCATGGTGGATTCATCCAGATTACGGAAACTATATGATTGATGGTAATGATGGTGGATTAAACATTACTAGAGATGGAGGAAAAACATGGCGCTTTATTGGGAATCTTCCGGTAGCTCAATTCTATCACATCAATACAGATGATGAATTTCCATACAATGTCTATGGTGGTATGCAAGACAACGGTAGTTGGAGGGGCCCCGCTTATGTATGGAAAACACAAGGAATAAGAAACTCATATTGGCAAGAAATTTCGTTTGGCGATGGTTTTGATGTCGTTCCCGATAGAGATGATTCACGATATGGTTGGTCAATGAGCCAGCAAGGATTTGTACTGAGATACGACTGGAAAACCGGTAATAATTATATCGTAAAGCCAATTCATCCAGATCCCAAAATTAAGCTTCGATTTAATTGGAATGCGGCAATTAATATTGACCCATTTGATAACAACACATTGTATTTTGGAAGCCAATTTATTCATAAAAGCACCGATAAAGGCCTAACTTGGAAAATTATATCACCAGATTTAACTACCAATGATCCCGATAAGCAAAAACAATCAGAAAGCGGAGGCTTAACTATGGATGCCACAGGTGCAGAAAATCACTGTACCGTTTTAGTGATAGAACCATCTACGATTGAGCAAAATATGCTTTGGATTGGCACAGATGATGGGCGCGTGCATATTACCAGAGATGGTGGTGATTCCTGGACAGAAGTTTCAAAAAACATAAAAGAACTCCCTCAAGGAAGTTGGATTGTACAAATTAAAGCTTCAAATAAAAATAAAGGCGAAGCGTTGCTTGTTGCTAATGATTACAGAAGGTTTAATTACACCCCATACGCGTTTAGAACGCTTGACTATGGCAAAACATGGAAACGCATTGTGGGTAAAGATGACGTACAAAGTTATGCGCTTAGTATCGTAGAAGATCCTATAGAAAAGAATCTTTTGTTTTTAGGAACTGATGATGGGCTATACATTTCACTGAATGCGGGAAATACCTGGATAAAATGGACCAAAGGATTTCCGACAGTTCCAGTGAAGGATCTAGTGATACAACCAAGAGAACACGATTTGGTTATAGGAACTTTTGGTAGAGCGGCTTGGGTACTAGACGACATACGTCCGTTAAGGGCATTAGCAAAAAATAAGAATATTCTAAATCAAAAGCTGCAACTTTTTAACCCTCCAGTGGGGTATCAAGCTGCATATCAACAACCAACTGGTACCCGATTTGGTGGTGACGCTCTTTACAATGGTACAAATCGTGATCCAGGAGCTTTACTATCATATTATATTCAGGTAGCCAAAAAGAAAGAGGATGATACTGAAAAAGTAGATGAAGAAGAACATATTGAAGACAATGAGAGTGACGAAACTAAAGTAAAGTGGGATTCTATTCGTCTAAAGGTATATGATGGCAATCGCCTGATTAGAACATTAAAAGAAAAAACTCCTGACTCTACCGGTTTTCATAAAATCGTATGGTCAATGGATGAAAAAGGTGCTGATCAACCCTCACGAACGATTGAAAAGCAACATCAAGAACCTGCAGGTGTTTTAGTGAAACCAGGAACATACAAGCTTGTTATGGAATATGGCGATCAAAAATCTGAAACGAGTATTGAAATTAAAAGTGATCCGCGATTGCAAGTCTCGCAAAAAAATATCGATGAAGTTTATGCTTCTTCTAAAAACTTAGAAAAAATGATGCAAACGGCTGCCGATGCAGTAAAGCAATTAGTAGAAAGCAAGGACATTGCTTCTAAATATCAAAAAGAATTACAAAAATCCGATAAGAAAAAATATAAAGATCAAATACAATTGTCAAAAGATGTGACAAAAAAAATTGATAGTGTAATTGCTTTATTTATAGGAAAAGAAGATAAACGACAAGGAATAACCCGCAACCCAGAAGTTAATGTAATCCAGCGTGTACGTGCAGCAGAGAGGTATACCAAAAGTCGTCAAAATGGTATTTCTTCGACAGAAAACACCCTAATAAAACAGGCAAAAGACGCCCTGTTGGCTGCATTACAAAAGACTAATGATTTTTTTGATAATCAATGGAAATCGTATCGCTTAGAAATGGAAAAATCTAACATTTCCCCTTTTAAAAAAATAAATACCTTTAGCCTCCAATAAAATAAGCATTAAAATAACTATAGAATATACATGAAAAATGTTTTAGTATCCCTACTTGCTTTAATAACGGTATCAATTAATGCTCAAGAAACTGGAGAAGATCAATTAGGAGCCTGGTATATGTATTTTGGCACAAATCAACTAACTGACAAATTAAGCATACACTCTGAAGCTCAATTTCGTTTTTATGAAACAGCTTCTACTTTTAATCAATTATTACTAAGAACTGGTTTGAACTATCATATCACCGATAATGCTATAGCCACTTTTGGATATGCTTATATCAATACAGATGGTAGTTTTGAGGATATTCCTAATGAAGAAAACTCTGAAGAACATAGAATATTTCAGCAGTTTATTCTTAAAAACACGGTACACAAATTCAAGTTTGAACACCGATATCGACTGGAGCAACGATTTATACATACTCAATTTGAAGATGTAACCGAGCACAGAGCTCGATATCGACTACAGCTCACCTACCCTCTTTCTGAAAAATGGTTTTTAAACGTGTATGATGAAGTCTTTATCAATTTGCAAGAACCTATTTTTGGGCAAAATCGTTTATATGGGGCTATTGGGTATACTGTAAAAAGTAATTTTAGTGTTCAGTTTGGATATCTCAAAAATCACTTTACAGGCATTAATTTTGATCGTCTGCAGTTAGGAATTTTCTACAATACCGACTTCAGAAAAAGCAACTAGAAAATTATGATTATTTCTAAAGATAATAAACCTGCATTATTACTTATCGATATCCAAAAGGGCTTTGAAGATATTCAATATTGGGGAACCGAACGTAATAATGTAGATGCAGAAACTAATGTGGAAACGCTCTTAACATTATGGAGAGCACATAAATTACCTGTATTTCACATAAAACATTGTTCTACTACTCAAAACTCTCCTTTGAAAAAGGGAACCCCGGGCAACGATTTTCAGGATTTTATCATACCCAAAGACGAAGAACCAATTATTGAAAAAGAAGTGAACAGTGCTTTTATAGGTACAGATCTTAAAGAACAATTAGAACATAAAAATATCAACACTCTTGTCGTTGTGGGGTTAACTACCGACCATTGTGTCTCGACAACCACAAGAATGGCAGGTAATTATGGGTTTACAACATATCTCGTTGAAGATGCTATTGCTACTTTTGACAAAATAGGAACCAACGGACAGCAGTATAGCGCACAACTAATTCATGATACGGCTATAGCCAGTCTTAAAGATGAATTTGCAACCATTTTGTCTACCAAAGCTGTGCTATCAAATCTTACATCGTTTCTTTCAAGATAGGAGCTTCTCGGGCGGGTGTATATTTGCGATTTGTTCTTAAATCGCAAAAGCTATGATCCGAATCATCATATCATGCCCTCATTTTA
Organism: uncultured Aquimarina sp.; assembly: GCA_947497175.1. Taxonomy (GTDB): domain Bacteria; phylum Bacteroidota; class Bacteroidia; order Flavobacteriales; family Flavobacteriaceae; genus Aquimarina. The sequence continues at coordinate 121,326 of CANMFM010000008.1, forward strand.
TTAGTTTTGGTATTCTTATACACAACCAATTTTTGATGCACCATAAACATTCTGGTGCTAGTTTACAAGTACAGGTTCCAATCCTGTGGCGATCACAGAAATTCACTCCTAAATGTAGTTTTTGTTTCTAATTCTTATTTTTATAGGATAAATAATAGCAATTGTTATTATATGGTTGTTGTGCGCAAGCTGGAAAAAATCATCTAAATTGATTAAAAGAATTGTTATAGGAAGTATTGTCGTTATTGTCGGAATTGGAATTGCCCTTTTTGCGGATTCCTTTTTTAGAGAACAAATTCAAAACATTTTCCGTTGGTCGACTTCTAATAAAATTAAATTTACGGGAAAGAATTTTCATTTATTTAGTAGCAATTATTACTACTTGAGTTTCGGACTTGCATTTCTTATTTTTTCACTTGGGAATTTTAACAAGAATCTTTTCGAAATAATAAAGAAAGTACTGTTAAGTACTTTCTTTATTCATTATAAGTGTTATCGGGATTTCATCAGTTGACGCTAATCTGAAAGTTATAGAATGTACAGCCTGTGATGATGGAATTAGGAGTATAAATTGGAATAGAATACAATACAGCCTGATTTTAGGAATCAGCATTTTAATTTCTGTAATACCAAGCTTGATATCGGTAATTAGAAATCGAAAAAAAGATGAACTTCCAAATTAATAGAGAGGACATTAAGAAATTAATGGAAAGTGCTAAAAAAGAGCGTAAGAGTTTAGGTAAAATTATATATCCAATATTGGAAAGGTATGAACTAAAAAAAATAGAAGTCTGCCAAATAGGGAAATTTGTTCAGAAAATAGATGCAGAAATTCAGATATTTGACAAACCAAAGCCGCCAAATCTCGATTTTATCATTGACTACAATCAACGATTAATCGGACTTGAACATACTCAAATTTTAACAGAGAGCGCTAGTGGATATTTCAAAAATAACAACATTATTCGATTACGCTGAGCAAATATTTGAGAGAAAATATCCAAATACAAATGTTCACGCCACAATTTCAATCCAAAATGGCGAACTGAACTACAAACAAAATGAAAAATCAAAATTAGCCGAAAAATTAGCTGATATGGTTCAATGGACAAGACGTGAAATAGACGTTCAATGATCAGAATACGTAACTCGAATAAAGACTACACCGCATTCTCAAGTTTCATTCAGTTACCAAGAGAAAAACTGGCAAGCTGAATATTTAACTAAAGAAAGATTACTAGAAGAAGTTCAGAAAAAATAAAATAAAATTTCAGGCTACGAAAAAAGTGAAAAATAATTGTATGAAAATATTGAACTTTTAAAAATAAAAGTACCTAACACTATATAACAAAACATAACTACATTTTAGGCCAGCAACGTTTTATATATTTAAAGTTGACTACAAAGTAACATTCGATGACTTGATTCGTCTTTTGAAGAAAAAACCCGTAATGAAAAACCAATATATTCTTACAATTTTTTTATTTACATTATTCTCTCTACATTCTCGAGCCCAACAATCCGAAAAAAAATTTGGGCAAAATGAAATTATAGAAGATTTAGATTATCTCTATACTTCGTTAAAAGATGCTCACTATAACATCTACGCATATACGTCAAAAGAAGATTTTTCAAAGAATTATCAGAATGTAAAAGAATCTATTCTGAAAGATTCTGTTACTCTACTACAAGCAACTACTATTTTTCAAAAAGTGATATCAGCAGTAAATAACGGACATACAGAAATAGACTTCCCCGGAGCTTCTTACAGAGCTTATGCATATAGTGGTGGAACAATATTTCCATTAGAAATTGCTTTTGAAAATAACAAAAGTTTAATCCGAAAAAACTTTTCCAATAATTCTAAAATTACAATTGGTTCAGAAATAATAAGTATAAATGGAGTCTTAATGAAAGATATCTTAGCCAAAATTTACCCTCAGGTATCAGCAGAAAGAACATACTTCAAAAATGCAAAAATAGAAATGTATTCGTTTCCCAGGTTATACTGGCAAGTATTCGGAAAACAAGACAACTTTCAAATTAAAATTATCTCAAATGGAACACTAAAGAACTATTCAATAGACGCGATAAATCTAATAGAAGGTTATGAAATGAAGAGAACAGAAGTTCTTAATGCTAAGATGAAATTAGAGTTTATCGATAAATCTGCTTATATAAATCCAGGTAACTTTTCGGGTGATGAACAAAAGTATAGGAAATTTATTGATTCAGCTTTTGTAGAAATAAAAAATAATAACAGCAAAAATCTGATAATTGACCTTAGAAATAATGCAGGTGGTAACGACTCATTTAGTGATTACTTAGTTTCTTATTTTGCAAATAAACCTTTTAAATGGAATTCGGAATTTACTCTTAAAACAAGTCAATTTCTTAAAGAGCATACAAGGAAACACAATGATACTACAGATGCTTATTTTCAAACTATCCTCGCTCATAAAAATGGAGAGATTTACAATTATGAGTTTGATGAATACCCGCCACAATCGAAACAAAAGAGATTTAATGGAGAAGTGTACGTTTTAGTCAATAGACAATCACACTCTCAGTCAGCTGTAACAGCTTCTCAGATTCAAGATTATAAGTTTGGGACGGTTGTAGGAGAAGAAACAGGCGATTTCCCATCACTCTTTGCTTCACAGTTTCAATACACATTACCTAATACAAAAATTGGAGTAAAAGTATCTAAAGGACAAATTGTTCGTGTAAATGGTATTAAAAAACCAGAAGGAGTTAAACCTGACATAATAATTAAAGACTACTTATTGGATGAAGAAGATGAGATATTAAAAGGACTTTTGAAAAAACTAAATTAAAAAATACCATGCACAAAAACGATTACAAATAATTACTCTAGTTGGCTAGGAGAAAGAACTTTTCATACGTTTACTCAACTCCAATTAAAATAGAAAAACGAAAAAGCAACTATTCATATCTGAAACCGTTACCACATATAAAAAACCTATCATTAACCACAATCGCTACTCTGCAAGGGGATTGTGCATCTCAAACGCAGAAACTCAATAGAAATATGCGCCACCGGTATCATTAAACCACACAAGCGCCAAGTATTTGCTGGGAATACACTGCAACCCTTTGACACGATCAGAACGACACCGATTTTGGATCTAAAAAGCTATTCTCGATATCCTTAATCAAATTGAAGACAGACTATTTTGTTTTCATTTCAGTACAACAAAACACCGTTTAAGATTCAAATTGATGCTTTCTGTAAAGTGTTTTATTTGAATGTATTACAAGGTTATCAAAGCATCGAAGTTATATACGCAAATACATCTTCTAGAACGATATGTTGCTCTGGTTCGTTATGTAATTCATGATACAATCCTGTATAACTTTTAAACTGTATTAACGGACTAGTAGATGCAAATGCTTCAGAACCTTTAAAACTTGTAAGTCGGTCTTCTGTTCCGTGCATGACTAGTACTGGAACTGTTAATCGATCTCCCTTATTCAAGGCCCATTTCCCAGCCTCAAAACAAGATAAAAAGAAGGTGGGAGTAATTTTTCCATGTACTAATGTATCGTTACGATATGCATCGATCACAGTAGCATCTCTGCTAATGGCGGTAACATCCAAATTAGTACTATCACTAAACGCTGGATACACCATATTCATAAATTTGGCTAAACCGACTTTAAATTTTGGAGGGTCAAAGGGTAATGTAAACCAGGGTGCAGATAGAATTGCCGCGTTAATGTCAGGGGTTCTTCTAAGCAAATAATTGACAACTACGTTGCCCCCCATACTATGCCCATATAGAAAAATTGGTATACTTTGGTTTTCTGAACGGACAATACTAAGTATTTTTTCTACACTATCCAGTAAAAAATCATAAGCTGGTGTATGTCCCCGTTTGCCATCAGATCGACCATGACCAATGTGATCAAATGAATATACACTAATTCCATGAGTATTAAAGAAACGAACAACATGAGTATATCTCGAACTATGCTCTCCCATCCCATGAATCAAACATACTATAGCCATAGGGTTTTCAATTCGCCAGGATTGCGCATAAATAATCTTATTCTCTTGTTGCCAATTAAATTCATTATGCATGATTAGATGTTTATATTTTTAGTAATATACTAAATAAAACACAGCAAAGAAGAGCATACTACATTTGGCATTCAAAAAACAACAAGTGATACATGTAGCAAAACTCATACAAAAATTGATGTAGCTATTTTGGTTTGAAAAATTTATCTTTATAGAAAGTATTTTGTATACACTACGACTCTAAAAATAAACTATACACAATGAGCTTATCTAAAGTAACTTTTACCAATCCCGAAGGTCAAACACTATCTGGACGCCTAGAGCTTCCTGCTGATCAGCATCCTCACAATTTTGTTTTATTTGCCCATTGCTTTACATGTAATAAAAACCTGGGAGCAGTAAGAAATATAAGTCGAGGGCTTACTTCTCAAGGTTTTGGGGTGTTACGATTTGATTTTACCGGGCTTGGCGAAAGCGAAGGTGATTTTGCCGATACTAATTTTTCTGGGAATGTAGAAGATTTAATATCTGCAGCAGATTTTCTGGCAAAAGAGTATCAAGCTCCTACCTTGCTTGTTGGTCATTCTCTGGGTGGGGCTGCATCCATATTCGCTGCCGCCGAAATTGATTCGATAAAAGCAGTAGCTACAGTTGGAGCTCCCTCAAATCCAAAACATGTAAAACATTTGCTTCAAAGTAGTATCCCCGAAATAGAAACCCACGGAAAAGCAGTAGTAAACTTGAGCGGAAGGGATTTCACGATAAAGAAACAATTTCTGGATGACCTGGAAACCAAATCATTACCAGAAATAGCCAAAAACTTAGGAAAAGCTCTTTTGGTAATGCATTCTCCACAAGATACAACAGTCGGTATCCAAAATGCTGAAGAAATTTATCTCGCAGCGAAACACCCCAAAAGTTTTGTCACCCTTGATGGTGCTGATCATCTATTAATGAAAAAAGAAGATTCTGTTTACGTAGGAAAAGTTATTGCCGGATGGTCGTCGAGATATGTGGATATTCCGGATGCTCCAAAGATTAGCAGCAAGCATCATGTAGTGGCTAACTTAGGCAATGATGAAGGATATACTACCCAAATGAAAGTAGGAAATCATTATATGGTTGCAGACGAACCCGAAAGTGTTGGTGGTCATGACTTTGGACCATCACCTTATGAATACGTATCTGCAGGACTATCAGCCTGTACTGCAATGACTATTAAAATGTATGTCGCCCGAAAAAATTGGGATCTTCAAAATGTAGAAGTTCATACAAACTATAGTAAAACACATGCCGAAGATTGTGAAAACTGTGAAGATCCAACTGCAAAGATTGACACTTTTGAAAGAGAAATCAAACTTGATGGTGATCTGGATGAAAAACAAATTACCAGAATCTTGCAAATAGCAGATAAATGCCCTGTACACAAAACTTTACATAGTGAAACACAAGTGATCACTAAATTGATAAAGTAATGTCTAGAATCAAGTATTACTCATAAAAAAATAATCGAAATGAATACGACACTTTGGATTTCTTTTATCGGAACCGTTTTGGTGATTGGAATAACACCAGGACCAAGTGTGTTGCTGGCATCTGCCAATAGCATGAATCATGGTGCTAAAAAAACGATAGGAACCATCCTGGGCGATTTATCTGCTAATTCGATACAAATAGTATTATCGTCATTAGGTTTAGCATCAATAGTAATCTCATCAGGAGAAATTTTTGGTCTTATAAAATGGGCAGGTGTAGGGTATTTACTATATATGGGAGTAACGAAAATAATTACGGCTCCCAAAATTGAAAAATTCAAAAAAAATAATACCAAAAAAAGTTTCTTTAAGCTCTACAGCGAAGGTTTTTTAATGTCTGCATCCAACCCTAAAGCTATCGTGTTTTTTGCTGCGCTTTTCCCTTTGTTTATAGATCAAAATCTAGCATTCGTTCCTCAGGTTTTGATACTTGGAGTTACGTATCTAGTAATTGATGGATTTTGCTTATTAGCCTATGTTAACTTTGCTTCAAAGTTGAAAAAATATTTAGAAGATCGAGAAAAAATTTATTTACAAAATAGAATCATCGGGGCTTTATTACTATTTAGTGGTTTGATGCTGTCTATGGTAAATAGAAGTAATACGTAAGGCAGATATGCATTTACGATAACATGATTGACATGGCATATTGCTATATAAATCATTTTATGTGTGCAAACTCAAAAGTAGTATAAATGCAAAATGAAATTAAAGATATTTGGATAGACTTGAACAAAGAATTGTATCAATTTATTTTAAACAAAATTAAAGATGAAGAAATAGCAAAAGATATTCTTCAGGAATCTTTTATTAAAGTTATATCAAAAATTAATCAGTTAAAGGATACTTCTAAAGTAACATCTTGGGTATATCAAATAACAAGGAATACTATTTTTGATTATTACAGAAGGTCGAAAATAACGAGTATTTCAATAGAGGATATAGACATTCCTGAAGCTGAAAATGACAGTTTTGAATATACAAAACTTAGTAACTGTATCAATCAAAAAATTGAAGTACTTACGGAAAATCATAAACAAGCTATTATTTTGACTTCATTTAAAAATTACACTCAAAAAGAACTGGCTACGCTACTCAAAATATCGTATTCTGGAACAAAATCAAGAATTCAAAAAGCAAGAAGTATTTTAAAAGATAAAATTATGGACTGCCCAAATGTAGCATCTGATAAAACCGGTAAATTATTAGATTTCGATAATAATTAACACCTATTTATACGTCTTTTTCCATTTGTTCACGTCTACTAATTATAGTATCCTAAAAAGAGACACAAATGAACAACACAAAACGTATTACTGTACAAATCCTAAACGCCTTTGTTGATAATGATAAAGGTGGAAATCCAGCAGGAGTGGTTTTAGATGCAGATGAATTATCTAATAAAAATAAGTTAGAGATTGCTAAAAAAGTTGGTTTATCTGAAACAGCTTTTGTTTCAAAATCTAAAACAGAAGATTTTAAACTTGATTTCTTTACACCAAATAAGCAAATAGCTCATTGTGGACATGCAACAGTAGCAACCTTCTCCTATTTAAAACAATTAGAAATACTAAAAGAAAATAATTCTTCTAAAGAAACCATAGAAGGAAAAAGAGAGATTAAACTAATTGGAGACCTAGCCTTTATGGAACAACTACCTCCAAAATACATAAATGTTGATCATCAAGAAAATAAAATCCTAAAATCTCTTGGCATACATAAAACGGACTTGATTTCTAATGCACCTATTCAATTAGTAAATACAGGAAATTCATTTATACTCATCCCTGTTAAGGACTCAAACGTTTTACAAAATATAGATCCAGACTTTGATTTGATAAGTGATATAAGTGACACTTTTGATTTGATTGGTTTTTATGTTTTTTCTACAAACACAATAAACCCCGCAAGAGATGCTAGTTCTAGAATGTTTGGTCCTCGATATAACATATTAGAGGAAGCTGGTACAGGAATGGCTGCCGGCCCTCTTGCGTGTTATCTTTATGACATTCTAAAAATCAAAAAGGATAGATTTCTTATACAACAAGGAGAATACATGGCTCCGCCCTCACCGAGCCTAATCATTGTTGATTTAAAAACTCAGAACAATAAAATACAGAGCTTGATGGCTGGAGGTAAAGGAGTCCTAAAAAAACAAATCGAAATCGAAATAAACGTGTAAAAAACAAGAACCGTTATTTGTAATACAAATAACGGTTCTTAAGAAGAATGTCGCTTAGATTTTATATTGACTTGCTGTTCTTTTAGTTTTTTACCAATCTTTTAGCTTCAATGATTCTACCGCTTTCATCGCTAATGGTAAGCAAATATATCCCTGGTCCGGGTACGGTTGGTTCTATTCGTTGTGTTGAAGAAGATATTTTTTTACTGTAGATCTCTTTTCCTTCAAGTGTAAAAATAGACACGGTATAAAATATATTGGTTTTTGGCAATGTTGTTGTGGTAATCGTAATACTATAGCTAAACGGATTAGGATATACCTTAAAAATACTGTTTCCCGTTTCTTTTTCTTTTGCTAGTGATGGTTTAATCACTTTAGTCTTCTTATTTAAGGTTCTATTAATAGCACATGCCCCTATAAACTCCCAATCAGATGGTATTCGCTCAAATAAATTACCCTGATAGGTTACTCTATCTCCTACAGTATAAGACACTCCGCTTTGCCATGGGGTAATTCCTTCACATATATCTGGTGGTGTAGACCCTTCTGTTGTATACTCAACAATAAGTCTAGCTGCTTTGCTCGCTCCTCCTTCATAAGAATCAGCCACCCTTTTTGCTGACGTACTGGTTGTACTATTACCGCTACCCAATATGATAAAGCTTACATTATTTCCAGATACCCAATCATTCTTATTAACAAGGCTTTGTACCATACCTTTAAGATTTGGTGTGCGTTGGGAACTACCACTCTGATTGCTCGACCACGTTTGCGGCTTCCAAATTACTTTATTTGAAAAAGTAACTCTATCTGATACTTTGTTTGAAGAAGAGAATGCAGGAGAGTTATTACTATTATGCAATGAAATCTCTAATTCTGCAGCTGCACTATTGCTTTCATCTGCAGTAAATTGTAGATAGGCATTTGTTATAGTTGCATTCTTGGGTAGCTGAACAGATCTAAACCTCAGCCCTATTTTTTGAAATCCATTATTATTATAACTATCGTACACCATTTCGAGATCACTACTATTGGTATATAAAGTTCCGCTTTGACTCTCTTCAACATCATCATTTCCGTTAGTAATAGCCACTTCTATGGTTCCGTTATCAGGATCCGGATCAACTACGGTTCCTTTATTAATAGTAACTACACTACCATTTGAAGGATTCCAGATATCTAAATTATTAGGTATAGCAAAAACATTGGTATTAGATACTGATCCTACTTGTGAAGCATTATCTACTTTAACGGTGCGAGTCTCTATTTTGTTTTCGTCAACAAAAATCCATTTAAACTGGTTAAACCTTGCGGAGTTACGTGTCCAGTTTTTATTATCGTTATTCGAACGAAGTGGAGCTCCCCAGCATCCTTCTCCAACATAAACGGTTCCATTTTGATTATCTCTTATAAAACCTTCATCATTTCCTGACCCTGTAGAAGGTCGTACGGGCCAAGTTGTCTTTACGGTATGCGCATCACATTCTACAACTAGTTTTACCCCTTTATCATAAAATAACCGGGCCCAATTACTATATTGACTATTTCCTTCTCTTTTTGACGAAACATGTGGACGCATGGGTTTATGATATTGGGCCATTTTCCACATCACGTCAGGATTTGCATTTAGGTCATTACGCAACCATGTTGTTTGGTTTCCCGAAATAGAAATTTCAGTATTTAACGTATAAGTTCTTACTAGATTGTTTCCAAAAGTAATTGCATAATATACACTCGACGAGGGCACATCAAAAAGATGATAAATACTGTTATTGCTATCCTCATGATTCCCACGAGTTGCAACAACAGGAAACATTCTATTATCATTGGCTATAGTTAATTGCCAGTCATTAAACCAATCTCTCCATTCAGCATTACTATCTCCATTAGTCATATCGCCTCCAAACAAAACAGCATGAGGCTTTAGTTTGGCGACTAAACGATTTGCATTTTGTCTTGGTGTTCTGTTGTTACGAGAATCTCCACCGGCTATAAAAGACAATCTACTATTGTCCGCAGGAGCTGTTTTAAACCAAAAGCGTTCACTGGTGCCTTGGCTATCTCTAATTACAAAATAATATGCTGTATTGGGTGTTAAACCAGTCAGTCTGGCAAAATTATTGTTCATTCCTTTATAAGAAACGGTTCTATCTGGAGTTCTAGAATTAGGATAGCTATTATAATTAGTTCCATAATCTGTGGTACCGTAATATACTCTGGGATTACTCCCTGAAGTTTGATCCCACCCTATGACTATTGATGTAGCTGGATTTCCTCTTAAGGTAAGACGATATTTACCATTGGAGGCTTGTGTTTGTAATCCGACCAGGATTACGAACAAAAAGTAGATTTTTTTCATTTTTGTGTAATTAGGTTAGTTAATTGATTAAAAATAACGTTTTTGATAGGAATAAATTACATATTAAAATGTTTCTTAATGAAAAATTAAACTACCCTGTAAAATCTTTTAAAAAACGTAACAATCAAATTAAAAGCTATTAACATCAATACACTTTTCTTTGTACTATGAAAAACTCTAAAGCTCTATTACTCCTTAAAGTTTCGGTATTTTTAATTTTTATTGGAAGGGCCTGGCAACATTTATTTTGGGATGCTCCTTACCGATCTTTTTTTTGGGATGAATCTTTGTTAAAACTAGTAATAACAGGAATATTTACTATTTCCTGGAAAGATTATGTAACCAGTAGTACAACAGATAACTTTATTCAAGGAATAATTAGAAGCAACGGAATATTATATCTGATAGCAGCGTTATGTGTAATAACAATTAATAAAACTAATAAGAAAATACTAAAATTTCCTATAATCTTAGGAGGCGTTTCCTTAATTATTCTGGCAGTTCTTCTGACTAAAGAAAAGTTTTATCATGGTGCACAATTCTTTGAGCATAGTATTCAATTTGGTTTGCCTTTTGTTTTGCTTTATGGATACAAAAATTTTGATCAAGAAAAACTTATTCTAGTTTTAAAAATTCTTATAGCAGTTACTTTTTTCTCTCATGGATTATATGCATTTGGATTTTATCCTGTTCCCGGAACATTTGTTGACATGGTTATTCAAATCTTTGGATGTTCAGAATCTGTAGCTATTACCTTTCTCTATATAGCAGGAATCATTGATTTTGTGCTTGCGGTACTCATTTTTGTTCCTAAAACTTCTACCTATGCATTATGGTATGCTGTTGGGTGGGGAATACTTACGGCATTGGCAAGAATTACAGCTAATTTTTATGTAGAGTTTCCTTTACAATCAATACATCAAAACTTACATGAAACAGTTTATAGACTCCCTCATGGATTAACTCCTTTGGTTGTAATATATTTAATTAGAAAGCGTACTTCTCAGCATTTTCGTTGAGTAATTTATATACATTTTTTCATAAACCATAAAAGAGGCTGTCTTACGACAGCCTCTTTGGTATTCATTTAAATATTATCAACAAATCAATTATTCAATAATAAAACGTTTTTCAATTTTTGTTTGTGAATTTTTGATTTCAAGTATATATAAACCTGTACCTAAACTATTTACATCTACAGCTCCGTTGTTAACTTTTCCATTACCAACTCTTTGTCCCATGATATTGTAAATACTAAATGTGGCATCTTGCATGCTCTTTTTAGGCATATATATCTGGAGTGAACTTCCTTTCTTTACAGGGTTAGGAGCTATTCTTACAAATGATAATACATCTTCTTCTCCATCAGTTCCTACAAGTGAAGCGACACCTCCAAAGCTTGATTCTACAACAGAACTACCACAAGATCCTTCATAAATCTTTACGTTAGAGAATACAGAGGTATTTCCTGATCCTGCATCATTATCATTTATAAAAACTAATCTATCCATACTTCCAGTATAAAAACTACCCACCGGAATAACATATTTTTTAGTACCACTTACATAGTTATCAAAGTCTAACACTCCATAATTTTGAGTACCATGAACTTTGAAGTATCGTGCTGGTGTTAGTGCAGTATCGTCTTCGAAACCAACGGCATGAATTTCTCCCTGAGCTGTACTACTAAAATCAAACTCTATCACTGTACTTGATGTTACCGTATAATTAAGAGCTATTTCTTTCCATGTGTTACTCTGCATAGATAATCCGGCACCTGCACTTACAATAGTAGCAGTACCACCTCTATCTTGATTAGAGAAAGGATTAACCTGGAAGTCATTGAAATTAATAGCCTCACAAGTTGGATCAGGCCCGGGACCTCCAGAACCATTCTGGATACTTACAGCATCAATTGCTATATCACTTTGCCATCCGCTTCCACCAGTACCCGTAAGTACATTAAATCGTAATTGAACGCTAGCATTTCCTGCATATGCTGCAAGATCTACATCTGCGGCATTCCAATTGTTTCCTTGAGCACCATTTCTACTAAATATGTTTGTCCAATCTCCGGTATTATCAGTTCTTGCCTCTACAGTTAAGCTATTGATAGCACTACCAAACATATGATACTGGAAGGTAAGTCTAGGAGAAGTCAAGCTACTAAAATTCAAACAAGGTGAGTTTAATATTGCTCTTTTGTTTGGAAATCCGGTACCATTACCTGAAGCTTCAACATAAAGGTAGAAACTACCATCTGCAGCGCTACTTGGTCCGGTTTGATTAGAAGGAGTACCATTAGAATCTCTTGTCCAGTCTATATCATCTCCAGAGGTTGCATTTGACCACTGACCAAGGTTAGATTCAAAACTTTCACTGAAAGGGAAAGAAGCCACATCTCCAGAACACTCTCCTGTACCTGGACCAGGACCGCCACCATCACATGGATTTACAAAAGAAACTGTCTGATCTGTCTGACCATTAGTGCCTCCATTATTATTTTCGTTTGCATCTTGTCCAACTCCACGTTCGGCAAATGCTTTCCATATTAAACATCTGTAAGCTCCATTATACAAATCCTGATCTGCTTGTAAAATTCCATCACGACCCGATACGAAACCTGGGTTATTCGCTGTATTTTTTAATCCTTCAGTGACAAGGGCTAAAGCGATATTATTACCACCTGTACCATTATAAAAATCTGGATCAAAACCTTCTTGGTCTATTAATAACCAAGTCATGTCCCATAATATTGTAGCAAAAGCATATCCCACACCGTGTGGTCTTGCTAATCCACCTATATCTGCATAATCAGTATTATTAATAGATCTATCTGTAGAATATCGAGTTGGTCGAATTCCATTCCCCGTAGTAGGTTGAGCTAATGCATATGTACCTATTCCTCTACCGTCGGTTCCTCTGTCTCCTGCTTTCATGGTAAGCATAAGTCCAAACCAATCAGACCATCCTTCACCCATCTGTTCAGAACCTCCTAACTGATTAGAAGAAGGACCACCAACTAAACGTATTGAAATACCATGTCCATACTCATGAATAATAATACCATTATCCAAATCTCCATCTCTATCTGGATTGGGCGCACTCCAAGTAAACATTTGCATTCTTGGATTTCCACCATCACCAGGTGTTGCAAAATTAGCATTATTACTACCACTACCATCTTGAGCATCGGCATTTACAGAATCGCTACCTGCTCCTCCTCTACCATAGTTATTTTCCTGGAAGTTACCACTAGCTTCATCAAATCCATATTGATAGAATACATCATGAATAATATTATTCCAGTAAAAAAGATTTGTAATCGCCGCACTTTGATAATTACTTGGATCCTGACTAAGATTTATTGGAAAATCAAAGTCAAGGCTTGCTCCCCCATCTGGAGAAAAACCGGTTCCGTTGTTTCCATTTCTATCTTCTTGTGCCCATACGTTATTACCTCTTGTAATTGTAAACTCTGCTCCAGCGCTTCCATTGGTATCGTGCCATCCAAAAGGAGATGCTGTGGCATTAGCTGGGTCAGTAACTATAGAACGACCTCCATGACTAGGGCTTTCTAACGGCATTGCATATACATTGTAAGAATCAGGAGCTAATGCTGCTGTTGTAGCCTCTGACAAAGGTCCCATTTTAGGAGCATCAAAAAGTACAGATTCAGATTCGTGCTTATGAGAAGAATGATCCGGAGCATCAAAATTACATTTGATCACTAAATTTCTTTCCAAAAGAACCTTCCCATTAGAAGCATCAACATACGTACTCCACCAGTTTTCGCCACTTTTTTCATATAAACTAACATTATACGCTAATTTTAGCTGGTCGCCGTCTAGAACATATACTTTATGTACTTCGATAGGCTGATCCCCTAGTGCAATACCAGAATCTAAATATTTAGAAACTTTAAGGCCACTAGATTTACTACTTACCGTTTTAGATAATCTTGCCGGAGCACCCAAATTGTGTCTTCTGGCCACTATCCCTATCGCACTTTCTTCGTTGAGTGAAGATTTTGCAGATACTAATTTCTCCTTGACACCCTCAACAAATTGTGGAAGCGCATACGTAATTTTGTTATTTTGAATCGTAAACTTATACGTTCCATGTAGAATAGGAATGTCGTTGTGAAGCTGTTGAACATAATAATGCCAGATACCTTCTTTTAATGAAGGCACTTTGTCTGTAATCATCCATTCCTTAAAATCAATGTTCTCTGAAGATGATTTTGCAGTCCTTACTACTGTAAGTGCATCATTAAAATGTTGCTGAATTAATTGATTTGCATTTTGTGCAAAGGTTGTTTGCCCTATAAGAAATAATAGAATAACAAACGAGTAGACTCTTTTCATAAAATTTAAGTTTTGAGTTTGTGTCCTGCAAAATTAACGAATTTTAGATAATTTGTCACTATAACGCTTTAAACCGTATTAATTTATCATAAATTAACATTTATATTATAATTTATTCAACATAAATGTTAAAAATGAATTAGGCGCGAATAAAATTGCGCGAAGTATTACAGCCACTGGTATTGACAAAAAAAAGAGGGTACATCACAACTAAATATCTAAAAATCAGAATAATAAGATTCCCTTTTTTTAATTACGGTAAAAGCGTCGAATTTTATGAATAAAAAATTAAAAATAATAGTTTTGTTGATCGTTAATAATTAATTTTGATTAACAAAAATCATAGAACATTAAACAAGTTATTCTTACTTTTAGAAGGTGAAATCATAAGGATCATTCTTTATAGTAAACTGAAATACAATATTATAAAAACGTATACATGAAAAGCTTGATTTTTGAAACTTTGTTAACCTCTCATCACAGTATAATTGTTCCAACAGAGATAGCGCGATATTATATAGATCAAAAACAAAAAAGAGTACTGGTTCAAATCACTTTTAATAATCAAAGGATAAGTTATCATGCCGCTTTGCAAAAGTTGAACGATAATTATCGTATTACCTTTAATACGGCTAACCAAAAGAAATTAGAAATTTTCCCTACCGATTATTTTGAAGTACAATTATTTGAGGACACCTCTAAGTATGGGGTAGAAATGCCAGAAGAATTTGAGGCGGTTTTACAAAGCGATCCGGAAGCTTTTGAAATATTTGAGTCCCTTGCCGACGGAAAAAAGAGAAGTTTGATTTATTACATCCTAAAAACTAAACGATCACAGACCAGAATCGACAAAGCACTAATCATAACAGAAAATCTAAAATTGGGTATTAGAGATCATAAAGAGCTAATTAAAAAGATTTAATCTTACCCCTTTTATTGATTATCTGGCTAACAAAACTCTTTATTTCCTGTACAAATTCTTTGTCATGAACTAAAACTGCATTATCTTACGTTTAGAAATGACAAACAAAGCATTAAAATTATGAAAACGTTACAATTGGTACTATTAACTTTTTTATCCATCACCATTTTTAGTTGTAAGGGTGAAAAAAAAGAAGCAACAGATCAAGAGAACAATAACGAACCTGTAGAAACTTCGACCAAAGAAGAGGAAAAAACGAAGACGATAACCTTCAAACTAGAACCAAAAAGTGATAGTAATGTATCTGGACAAGTTACTTTCACAGAATCTGAAGGTATGGTAAATATGGTAGCTGAATTAACCGGATTAAGTGAAGGGGAGCATGCTATCCATATTCATGAAAAAGCAGATTGCTCTTCTGCAGATGGAAAATCAACAGGAGGACATTGGAATCCAACGATGGAACCTCATGGAAAATGGGGTGCAAAAGAAGGTTTTCATAAAGGTGATATAGGAAATTTGAAAGCTGATGCTGATGGACATGCAAGTATTACTTTTGCTACCAATGATTGGTGTATCGGTTGTGATGATGTTAAAAAGAACATCGTAGGTAAAGCCATAATAGTACACCAGGGTATTGATGATTTTACTTCACAACCCTCTGGAGCAGCCGGTAGTAGAGTAAGTTGCGGAGGAATCATACAATAATTTGGTTTACAATAATATTTCAAAAAGCATTCTTTAATACTAGTATCAAAGAATGCTTTTTTTTCTTTTGTATTTTTTCAAATAACTTAGCTATCTAACTAACACTACTTTATGAATCCTTCAACTTTGGGTTGGGTAGAAAAATTCTTAAGAGATCTGGATGATACTATTAACCTGTCTCAATGGCCCCTGGATGAATTATATTCTGATTTAAGAAGGGTTGGTTTTATATATGGCACATCGGTAGAAACCATTATTTCAAACACTACAGATATTATTTATTCTGAAGAGGAAAAAACAAAAATCAATCTTTTTACTGCATTAGTAGTTACCTACTATGATACTATAGAAAATCCAGGTAAAGAAGATTGTATTCAAGCGTTACTTCAATTTTATGATTTCCTGGATACAAAAAAATCATTTTTTTCTTTCAAAAATGTGCTCCCATCAAATAAAAATGAAAAACTAGAACGAATTATTCATGCCCGTATTCAAACTAATGAATCAATTTTCAGAAAAAACTTTAGTCACCTTTTAACCAATGCTTTATTATTCATTGACATATTAGCTTTCGAGTATTTCTTAATTCATGATAAAAATCCATTTGAATATGCAGCAAAACTTGAAGAAACATTAACGAACACCGTTTTTTTGGCATTAAATTCAAAACAACAACAAGACGATTATGACAAGTTATTAGTGAAGTTATTTTCATCATCGGTTCGATATACAGCTATTTCTACAGAAGAAGCTAGCTTTGATTATATAGCATTAGACCCGTATACCGATGAAATTGAAAAAAGATATATTATTGACTTAACCAGTCTTGCCGTATGGAATGATCAAGAACTAGATCAAGGTGAGCAAAGCTTTATGTCAGCTCTTGGAGCAGAATTAGAACTGCCAGACATTGTGGTAAAAGAATCTATTGACTTGGTAAAAATGTTTATCAATGCACATAAAAAACACATTTCGTTCTTTAATTACTCTCATCCTGCATTACATTTCTATCAACAAACATCCAGAACAGTTCGAGTTTTAATTTTAAGAAACAAAAAGCGTTTAGTCAAAGAGATTACTGAAAGTAAAGATCTTATGATTCTTCTTGGCCAATCCACGGTGAGGGATTTAACTAAAGAAGAGAAAATACAGGTAAAAAAACAATTACTTGATATTTGTAAAACCGTACCTTCTTTAGCTATTTTTATTCTTCCAGGTGGCAGTATATTGATGCCGCTTTTAGTAAAACTTATCCCCCAATTATTACCATCTGCTTTTAATGAAAATAAACAATAATCTACACTTCCAATTTTTCAAGTTCTTTATAATTCTCCTTCAATCTTCGGGTTAGAATACCATAGATTATTCTATAAAATAAAGCTACTATACCGATTGCAAAAGCCAAAACAACAAGTGTACTTATAATAACCCAGAAGATAGATACTCCTTCATCTGATGCTTGATTTGTAAATTTATCTGTAAACAAAGCCAAATAAGTAACAAGTGCGATAGTAGTTAATGACAAAAAGCTTAGATTAAACCAAACATAATGCTTTACTGTTTTTCGGGTTCTTAGAATATTCTGCATTAATACTTTTGCTGAATCTGTAGTCTGTATGGTCCTATAATTCATATAAAACCTGATCATAAAATAAATGAGGATGCTGTAAGAAACTAGAGTTGAAATAATTGAAAATCCTTTCATGTTTACCCCTTGCAGGTCATCATAACTTCCGCTTAATCTTACGGCGATGTCGATAGAGGCCCATAATATAAATTCTAAAACACTAATCACAAAAATCCACTTAACCATAGAAGAAGATTTCTTCAATATCATTGGGTAGATTTCTTTATAAGACAATTTGGGCAGCACACTTTCTTGCTTTTTCCAGTCTTTTTTTAATAATTCTAATTCATCCATGAGGTTAAGGATTTAATATTTTTTTCAACTTTGTTTTCACTCTATTCATTTTTACCCTGGCATTTACTTCGCTAATACCCATTGTTTCTGCAATATCCTTATAAGATTTATCTTCAAGGTATAAAAAAACAAGAGCCTTCTCAATATCGTTTAATTGTTTTACAGCCTCATACATGAGCTTAAGTTGTTGTTCTACCTCATCATCATATTCTTCTGCCTTAATTTTAAAATTTAGCGTATCTATATCTGCTGTTTTAATACTCCTTTTTGATCTTCGGTATAATGTAATAGCTGTATTTAATGCTACTCTATACATCCACGTACTAAACTTGGCATCTCCTCTAAACTTAGGATAGGCTTTCCATAATTGGATCGTTATTTCCTGAAACAGATCATTATGTGAGTCGGGATCACTTGTATATATCCTACAGACTTTGTGCACAATATTTTGATTCTGCTCAAGATTGGTTACAAAACTATGTTCTAATTCTTTATTCACTCTGGTCGGTTACACTTTATATGTAGTCTAAAAAACAATTCTGTTACACTCTAATTTAAAATTTGTCATTCTAATAGCTTCCAAAAAAACATAAATTGTATGGTTTTTTTAACATTTTATCCATAAAAACCCAGAATCAATAGGGTAACTAATTTTATCAGTTTACCTTTGTAAAACAACACAAATATTATGAATATACCTTTCTCTAATCTACCAAGGTTAGTTATTATTGGCGGTGGTTTTGCCGGAGTTGCATTAGCCCGAAAAATGATAAAAGAACCTGTTCAACTGGTGTTATTAGACAGGCACAATTATCACACATTTCAGCCTCTTCTGTATCAAGTATCTACTTCTTCTTTAGAACCTGATTCTATAGCTTACCCGCTTCGTAAAATTGTAAAAAGAGGGAAAAACACTTTTTTTAGAATGGCAGAAGTTGCGTCAATCGATCCGGACACTCAAAAAATTGATACCAATATAGGGAACATATCCTATGATTATCTTGTAATAGCCACAGGAGCACGAACCAATTTCTTTGGTAATACTACTATCGAAAATAATGCAATGCGTATGAAGAACCTTCCGCAGGCCTTAAATTTGCGTAGTTTGATGTTAGAAAATCTAGAACAGGCTGTAATCACGACTGATCCTGAAAAAAGAAAAGAATTATTAAGTTTTGTACTGGCTGGAGCTGGCCCGACCGGAGTAGAATTGGCTGGAGGTATAGCCGAATTAAAATTAAATGTACTACCTAAGGATTATCCTGATATGGATTTTAGTGAAATGGAAATTCATTTAATAGAAGGCGCATCTCGTATCCTCCCACCAATGAGTGAACATGCTTCAAAAAAAGCGACAAAATTCTTAGAAAATTTTGGAGTACACATTCACCTTGACACCCAAGTGAAAAATTATGAAAATGACTTAGTTACTACCAATACTGATTTATCAATAAGAGCGGCTACATTTATATGGTCTGCAGGAGTAACCGGCGCTCCGGTTTCCGGAATAAAAGCGGAGTCTTTACTCCCCAAAGCTAACCGTTATAAAGTAAATCGATGCAATCAAATTGAAGGGTACACTAATATATTTGCTATTGGTGACATCGCCGTTATGGAAACCGATGACTTCCCTAAAGGACATCCTATGGTTGCACAACCAGCGATACAGCAAGGAAAACATCTTGCCAAAAATCTAAAACGTCATCTAAAGGGTAAGACCATGACACCTTTTAACTACTTTGATAAAGGTTCTATGGCGACGATTGGTAGAAATAAAGCTGTTGTTGATATCGGAAAATTTCAGTTTGGTGGTTTCTTTGCGTGGTTTATCTGGATGTTTATTCATTTATGGTTTTTGGTAGGTTTTCGAAATCGATTTGTTACTTTTTTCAATTGGGTGTACAATTATATAAACTACGATAAAGCGGCCCGATTAATTGTGAGACCCTTTAAAAATGACAACGGTTCTACAGAAAGGGTATGACGAATGTGAGTTTGGAGTATGTTTTCTGATAACTCACCTTCACAATAATGTAAATTATCTAAACACTATTGTATTGATAGTCATTTTAGTATGACCTATTTATCCAATCTATCAAACGAGTATTTTTAATCAACGCCAAGTTCTATACAGTAACTTTATTGTATTAACCCAAACACAAATAGTTTGTACTCCCAATTGAGTATTTTTTATTCAAACTCAAGTATATTTTATCGATATTCGGGTTTTTAATACTCAAAACCCAGTGTTTCTCGTTCAAATTTTAATCTATTTAGATTCATATACTATACAAACTACAACTACATGTGTTTTCTAATAGATATAAACACGTCTTCTTCAATAGTATTCTTCTCAAAATCATCAATTGATCATCGCTTTTCTACAATTCAGTAAAACTTTATTCCATTTTTTTTAAAGAAGAATCACTTTTGACCTATCAATCAATTCAGAAAAACGTTGTAACATGAAATTAAAACTAACCATCCTACTACTAATTGTATTTTATTCCGCATCAAGTCAAACCAATATTACCGGAAAAGTAACCGATAAAAAAGGGATCCCGATCATAGGTGCCAATGTGTATCTTGATGGCACTTATGACGGAAGTTCATCTGATGAGAAAGGAGTGTTCTCGTTTGCAACTACGGCAACCGGACAGCAAACTTTTGTTGTTTCTTTTCTCTCTTTTGAAACCTTCACTTTACAATCAGATGTTTCAGAAATGAAAAATTTGACTATTGAATTAAAAGAAGATGTAAACTCTTTGGGTAGTGTGGTATTAAATGCCGGTTCATTTTCTGCAGGAGATAACAGTAAAGCTTCTGTTTTGACACCTCTGGATATAGTTACTACAGCAGGATCGGCAGGAGACTACATTGCAGCATTGCAAACGTTACCCGGTACTTCAAATGCAGCTGAAGATGGACGTCTGTTTGTACGTGGTGGGGACGCTAGTGAAACTAACATTTTTATTGATGGTTTACGTGTATTTCAACCGTTTTTGGCCACGACCAATAATATTCCGACAAGAGGTCGATTCTCATCTTTTCTTTTTAAAGGAACCAATTTTTCTACTGGTGGGTATTCTGCAGAGTTTGGAGATGCATTATCAAGTGTATTACAACTTAATACTATAGACGAACCTGATCAGGAAAAAACCGATCTTCAATTTATAAATGTCGGATTAGGTGGAGGAAATACTCAAAAATGGGGTGACAATTCATTGAGTGTAAATGCTTTTTATCTAAATCTGAAACCGTATCAAGGTATTGTAGAGCAACGCGTTAATTGGATAAGCCCTTACGAATCTTTATCCGGAGAAACCGTTTATCGCCATAAATTTGCCAATGATGGCCTATTAAAAATTTATGGCGGTCTAAATTATGCTGATTTCGAACTTCTACAAGATGATATTAATCGTCCAGAAGGTGTCAATTTTGGATTAAGAAACAGAAACGTATACCTAAATGCATCGTATAGAAGCGATCTCAAAAACGATTGGGATATCGTAACCGGAGCCAGTTTTGCCAACGATTTAAACGATATCAAAATTGATGGAGCAGATATAGATGACACCAAAAATAGTGCTCACTTTAAAGTAAAACTTAGAAAAAGATTTAGCAATCAATTTAAACTTAGTTTTGGTGCAGAGCAGTTTTTAAACACCTTTTCAGAAAAGGCTGAAATCCAAGGTATCGAAACCTTTACTACCACATATGATAACCATAGTACAGCCGCATTTACCGAAGCCAATATTTTTTTTAGCAAAAAACTGGCGATGCAGATTGGTGTTAGAGGGGTTCATAATACCTTATTAAAATATAGCAAAGTGTCACCCAGAACATCTTTAGCCTACAAAACCTCATCAAAATCTCAAATATCACTTGCCTACGGGGATTTTTATCAAGCACCTCAACAAGAAATCTTAAAATTTAACTCAAATCTAGAGCCTCAAAAATCATCTCATTACATCTTGAATTACCTCTATCAAAATAATGGAAGAACACTTAGAGCCGAAGGATACTATAAAACGTATAAAAGTCTAATAAAATTTGACACAGAGATTCCAGAGTTTGATAGTAATTTCAACAATGATGGAGATGGTTATGCGGCAGGTTTAGATGTATTTTGGCGAGATAATAAATCCATAAAAAATCTGGAGTATTGGGCTAGTTATTCATATCTCGATACAGAAAGAGATTTTAGAAATTATCCCAATAGCGCCACTCCAAATTTTGCAGCCAAACATAATCTTTCTCTAGTTACAAAATATTGGATTCAGGACTGGAAATCGTTAATCAGTACTACCTACAATTTTACATCTGGAAGACCTTACAATGACCCCAATGAAGGTGTTTTTCAAAATCAAAAAACAAGATCTTTTAATGCTGTCAATCTTAGTTGGGCATATCTGATTAGTCAACAAAAAATCCTGTATTTCTCAGTTTCAAATGTATTAGACTTTGACAACGTATTTAACTATCAATACTCAAATACTCCTGATGCTAATGGAAACTTTGCAAGACGCGCCATACGGCCAAATGCTGATCAGTTTTTTATTCTTGGATTCTTCTGGACCATTAGCGACAATAAAACCGATAATCAATTAGACAATTTATAATCTTTAAAATTAACAAGTATGAAAACTCTATTTTTTACATTAATCGTATTACTATTATTCTCGACATCAGGATTTTCTCAGAACTCTGACCTATCAATTGATGTCATTGTTGATCGTATAAAATCAGATCGCGGAACCATAAAAATTGGTTTATATTCTAGCAAAGAAAATTTCTTAAAGAGCCCTATAAAATCAATTAGTGTTACGGCAAAAAAAGAAGGTGTAAAAGTGACTTTTAACAATATTAAAGAAGGAGAATATGCAATCTCATTATATCATGATGAAGATGATAATAACAAACTAAATACATTTTTTAAAATCCCAACAGAGCCCTACGGAACGAGCAATAATGCAAAGGGACAGTTTGGGCCACCAAATTGGGAAGATGCCAAATTTAAAGTTTCCGGAACAAACGAAACACAACACATTACTTTGTAAAAAAGAAAATACAGTTCATCCATAAAAAATTACAATTGGGCCAGAAACCTTATTATAAGATGTATATCCTATCGATATTTATCCTGTACACCAAAAAACACAAAAATTATGAAAACAATCCTGATTATACTAATGCTTTTTACAGCCACTATCATCAATGCACAAGCTGCTTATGAAAAAGGAATGACCAAAGCTTTTGAACTTTGGGAGAATAATAAACAAGACGAGGCTATTAATTTTTTTGAACGTATTGCCAAAGCAGAAAAAGAAAATTGGCTTCCGTATTATTATGCTGCTCAAGTTCATATCACAATGACTTTTGGGTTAAAAGATGCAGAAGAAATCGAATCCAGGTTAAAAAAGGCCCAGGATTTTCTTAATGAAGCTAAAACGTTCTCTCAAAACAATGCCGAAATCCTAATTATGGAAGCAATGCTCAATACGGCGTATGTAGCATACAACCCTTCTATATATGGCCCTACTCTTTCTGCAAAAGTTGAAGAACTTTATCAGAAAGCAAAAAGCATAGAACCCCAAAATCCAAGAGCGACCTTATATCATGCTGAGTGGAAAATGGGAAGTGCAAAATTCTGGGGTAAAGACCCAAAAGCCTTTTGTCCTGAAATAGAAAAAGCTATCTTGTACTTTGAAAAAGAAACACAAGACACCCCCTTTTATCCTCAATGGGGAAAGGATCAGGTAAAAAGGGTTCAACAAAATTGTGAATAATAAGTTGTATCCATAAAAACAACGAAAACACATGTTCGATTTACGAAAAATATTAAAAATAAGTATCATCCTCGCGGTATGTATAGAGTTGATTATCATCATCTTTGGTACAGGAGGCCCACTAAGCTATAAAAGTGTATTAGAAAACACCATTATACAATTTATGTTTGCCTTTCCACTAACATTGGTAAATGCTTATTTTGCTGATTTTATAAGTAAATTTTACACATGGGAGAAACAACCTCAGAAACGATTATGGTTTGGAGCTATTGGTGCGATTATCGTAACCATGATCACGATAATAATTGTGCGCTTAGGACTTGTCGTTGGGTACTACGGAAAACCATTGGACCAATTTATACAAGAAGAAAAACTAAGTTATTATCTGAGTGGGTTTGTGATCACTTTAATCGTAACGCTGTTTTTCCATGCGTTCTTTTTCTTTAAAGAATTACAAAAACAAAAAATAACAGAACAAAAAATTATTGCCGGTACGGCTTCAGCAAAGTTTGCCGCCTTAAAAAATCAACTCGATCCGCATTTTTTGTTTAATAGCCTTAACGTTTTGACTTCTCTTATTGATGAAAATCCAAAGATGGCTCAGAAATTTACGACCTCCCTATCTAAGGTATATAGATATGTATTGGAACAAAAAGATAAAGAATTAGTCACTGTAGATGAAGAACTGGCATTTGCTAAAACCTACATGACGTTGCTACAATTGCGGTTTGAGGATAGCATCATTTTTGAGATGCCTCAAAAAGCAATCAATCCAGAAGCAAAAGTAGTGCCGCTTTCACTTCAGATTTTATTAGAAAACACAATAAAACACAATGTAGTAATGTCTACAAAACCATTGCATATTAAAATATATGAAAAAGACAATTTTTTAATCGTTGAGAACAATCTTCAGCCCAAAGAAGTTATAAAACAAAGTAGTGGTGTTGGTTTAGGAAACGTACAACAGCGTTATGCATTATTGACTAAAAGAAAATTCTCGGTGTATAAAACCAATGATGCTTTTATCGCAGAACTTCCTATTCTTACAAGAAAAATAAAATTTGAAGCTACTGAAGCTCTGAACGCCAGAGAGCATATTGAAGAAGAAAAAGGTTTGAAATACGAGCGGGCAAAAGAACAAGTAAAAAAAATAAAAGATTTTTATGGTAATCTTACTGCCTACTGCATTGTTATCCCATTCTTGGCTTTTGTAAATTATCAAACTAATGAATTTACGTTTCCTTGGTTTTTATTTGCAATGGGAGGTTGGGGCATTGGTATAATTTTTCATTACATGGAAGCTTTTGACCACCATCCTTTTTTGGGAAAAGACTGGGAAAAAAAGAAGATCAAAAAGTACATGAGAGAATCAAAAAGCAAAAATTATGATTAACAATAATGTAAAGCAAGAACGCTATTATAAAGCAAAAAAGCGAGTAGAAAAAGAAAAGGGATTTTATGGTCATTTTACGGTATATATAGTAATAAACATTGCCATTATCATTATACATAGATTAGTATATCTCAATTTAGATACAATCAACCCTAACCATGATTTTATCCAGTGGCTTAATTGGAATTTGATAATAACGCCGGTATTATGGGGTATAGGTTTAGTATTTCACGGAGTCTGTGTTTTCAAAAAAAACCTTTCCTTCTTTAAATGGTTTAAGCATTCAGTTTTTAGTAAAGAATGGGAGGAAAATAAAATTAAAGAACTTATAGATAAAGACGATTTTTAAAAAAATAAATAATTATGAGAAATTTTGAAGAACAAAAACGATATGAGCGTGCAAAAGAGCGCGTTGAAGAATTAAAAAAGTTTTACAATAACCTTTTATCTTATCTTGTGGTTATCGGATTTTTGGCAGGACTAAATTATTATCAAAATGAATGGAGCTATGCCTGGTTTTTATGGGCAGCCTTTGGTTGGGGAATCGGTATTGTTTTTCATGCAATTAAAGCCTATAGAGTGAATCCCATGTTTGATAAAGATTGGGAAGAACGTAAAATCAGAAAATATATGGACGAAGAGCAAGATGATCAAAAACAACTATGGGAATAGATCATCTATCAATGAGTTAATGATATTTTACAGGTATTATCAACCACAAGAAAAAAATTTCATGTACAACTATTCAAATTTATTTTATCCCTACATCATTTTAGCATTAAATTCTTATCCATGAATATCATCATCATCGAAGACGAAAAACCTGCAGCTAGACGTCTAAACAGGATGTTAGCCGACTTAAATTTAACTGTAAGCACTATGCTACATTCTGTACAAGAATCAATAGAATGGTTTAGCACCAATGAGCATCCAGATTTAATTTTTCTGGATATTCAACTAAGTGATGGACTATCTTTTGAAATTTTTGATACCGTCACTATCAAGAGTTCGATCATTTTTACTACAGCGTACGATGAATATGCGTTAAAAGCGTTTAAATTAAATAGTATTGACTATCTACTTAAACCCATAGATGATGATGAGTTAGAAACTGCTATCAATAAATACAAAGAGCAGGTTCCTAAAAAACAACAATTGCAAGTAGACTTCGAGGATATTAAAAAATTGTTGGTCAACCCTATGGATCGTGTCTACAAAAAACGTTTTACAGCTCGGGTCGGACAGCATCTTAAGATATTCCCAGTTGAAGAAATAGAATGCTTTTATTCAGAAAATAAGGGGACATATTTACATACGACCGATAATAGAAATTATTTGATAGACACCACTCTTGAAGCTCTTGAAGATGAGTTAAATCCGCAACAATTCTTTCGTATAAGTAGAAAGTTTTATATTAATATTAATGCTATTAAAGACATTATATCCTATACAAATTCAAGACTTCAGATCAAACTTCATCATTTTAGTGAACAAGAAGTTATTGTAGCAAGAGAACGAGTAAAAGATTTTAAAGCCTGGTTAGAGTAAAGTATTTTTGTGCAAGCCACTTCATCGATTAAATAGTGTATTGATTTAGCAGATTGGCCTTAGAGTGTTTAAAGCTCAATTATCGAGTACTATTAATACTCCCACTGTCTCTTTTTATTTAATTCTTCTTCAGCTTCCAGTTCTTCTTGAGGGATAACTTTAAGAAAAGAGGGATGTTGCTCAATAGCATATTCTAATTTTTCTACAATATCATCTATAGAATCATTTTCATAGTCAATATCCAGAGCTGGTTTGATTACCATCGACTGTAAAATCCCCTTCTTTTTTATTACTACTCCTTTTTTATCAAAAGATCTTCTGAATCCATCAATTACGATAGGAATTACAATAGGCTTATATTGTCTGATAATATGTGCAGTCCCTTTTCTGATGGGCTTAAAGGGTTTTGTTGTTCCTTGCGGAAAAGTAATCACCCAGCCATCTTCTAAAGCTCTTGAAATATTAGTAATATCACTCATTTTAACCTGGCGGTTAACATCTTTGCCTTTTTCTCTCCATGTGCGTTCGACGGTTATTGCTCCTGCATATGCCAAAATCCTGGCTAAAAGTCCAGCCTGCATGGTTTCTTTTGCCGCAACATAATATAGATTCATTTTTGGTTGCCACAAGTACCCGACGTTTTTGATAGAGTCGGTACGGCCACTCAAACTAGCGTTAAAAACATGGAACATTGCTACCACATCGGCAAAATAGGTTTGATGATTCGAAACAAATAAAACTCCATTATCCGGAAGATCCTTAAAAATTTCACTTCCTTCTATTTTCAATTCATTAAAACCCCGGTAGCGTCTATGAGTCATAGCACCCATAATGCGAATGAGCCATTTTTTTAAAAATAATATATGACCAAAAGGATTTCTTTTGAACAATCCCATAAATACAATCTATTTTAATACGTTATTTAGCTTCAGTTTATACTATTTGCACTAGTTCTTATGTAATCATATGATTTTCAATGAAATTACTAACAAAAGATTAAAAAACCGATATATTCTTCGATAAATTCTTGTGAAAATTTCGAAAAGACAAGTTCCAAATATACAAAATCATCCCTCTTTAAAAACTTTTATGAACATTTTGAGTTCACTAAGCATCATCGCTGTAGCACCCCAAACTACATAACCATTTAATTTAAAGGATGGTACTTCAATATTTTCTGCATATGATGTAGATAATTTTTGCGAAGAAACATTTGTGTCATCAAGCAGATCATGCAATGGAACTTCAATAATTTGGGCAACTTCTTCTTTTTGTAGTATAAAATCAGGTTTTTTATTGGTGAACCCCAAAAAAGGATGGACCCAGAAATTTGAAGGAGGAATATATACTTTGGTCAGAGTTTTTATTACTTCAACGGTAGTAGCCTGTACTCCTATTTCTTCCTGCGTTTCACGCAATGCCGTATGTGTAAAATTCAAATCTTGCATTTCAACTTTACCGCCGGGTAACGCAATTTGGCCAGAGTGCACTCCTTCGTATTCCGGACGTAAAATCAGAGCAATATATGTTTTACCCTCTCTGGGGTAAAAAAGCATCATTACTGCAGCATTTCTTGGGTTTCTATCTTCTATTTGTATTCTATTTAACTCTTTTACTCGCATTTCGGGAGCCATAATAAAGTGTGAAGATTCTCCCGGTACTGACATTTTCTTTATTTTTGGAATTAAATTTTTAAATGTTTCAAATGTCATTTACCAAATCAATTTTAACTTTTTGCACTTGTATTCTTTTTTTTAGTAACTGTGAAGATACACATTCTAAAAAAAATAAACCGAATACAAAAAAATCTCATGTAACCATTGACACCGTTTCTAAAAAAGATCAGCGCAAAAAAGATACTCTTGACAGTAGTGTTTCTAAAGAAAAAGAAACAGATGAAGAACCTTTTAAGTTAACCAATGAAAATCTTAGGGAATTCTTGATCGATTATGGAAAAGAAAACCCAGAGACCTTAGTTAGAATTAAAACAAAATATGGTGATATCGATATTAAACTTTATACCGAAACCCCCATTCATAGGGCCAATTTTATCTATTTAGTAAAACAAAAGTATTTTGATGAAACATTTTTTTATCGTGTTGCTAAAGGATTTGTGATTCAAGGAGGAAATAGTGATCGTCAACAGATGGCCGTAATGCGTTTTGAAATTGGTGAATATACCATCCCACAAGAGCCTATAAAAGGATTAAAACATGTTAGAGGTGCCGTAGCATTATCAAAACAATGGGTGGACAATCCTTCTAACCGTTCTACGCCATATGAGTTTTTTATTGTAATCGCTAAAAATGGAGCACATCATCTTGATGGAGAACACACCATTTTTGGAAAAGTCGTAAAGGGCATGCAAGTAGCTGATAAAATATCGAACGTACCGGTAGATGGAAGCGAATGGCCCAAACAAAACATTTTTATTAAGGCCGAAGTGATTAAATAGTCAACACATAAAACACTGTATCCAATTATACGTGTAAATACCGAACTTTTTTATTCAATTTAACTTAAAAAAACTACCGAACACATTCTTCGATCCAACACTATATACTCTAAATTACAATCGTTGCGTATAATAATTGTAGTCCTTTAGAATAGTATCCAAAAACTGTCGGTCGTATAACTCAGATTTCACCTCTAAAACCTCTTCTACTTTGTTACGTAGCGTTGTTAATGTTTTATAATCATTAGATCGTACTGCTATACGATAGGTTTCTTTTATTAAACGTACGTCTTTATCCGAAAGTTTGGTAACATTTAAAAATTTAGGTTGATAATCGTCTTTAATTTCTTCAAGAATTGTATGAGAAATTTTTACGTTCTGTTTTGTAGTAATCACAATGGTACCCGCTGCGGCATCACCAAGTCGTTGCCGTTTCTCTGAAAATAAAATGGTTAGCACACCTACAGAAGCTAAAAAGATCCAGATATCCACTAATCTAAGCATCCACCTTACTAAATAATTACTCCAATGTGCAGGTAATCCATCAATGCGCACCACTTTTATTTTCATGAGCATTTTTCCTACAGTTCTACCGTTAAAAATAACATGCATATACAGCGAATAAAACATAATAGGTAGCAACAAAAGCGATTGTATACCAAATACGGTCCAATTATCTTTAAAAGCCATTCCTACCAGAGTCGTAATAAAATTTACGATAAAAAGATAAAGCCAAAATATTGCTATATCAATTAAAAAAGCGAGCATCCGTTCTCCTATACTGACTGTTTTATAGTCCAGGTTTACATTTTGTGTGGTATTGATTGCTATATTTGACATTTATATGTAAGTGATTATCTTTAACAAAAAATTGATAGATGCGGGAAGCAGCTTTTGTGAAGCAAAATAAAGAAAAATGGATCGCTTTTGAAAAGGCAATACATAAAAATTTGACGATTAGTCCGGATCAACTTGCTGACTATTATATACATTTGACAAATGACTTGTCTTATGCGCAAACATATTACCCAAATAGCAAAACCCTACTCTATCTTAACTCTTTAGCTTCGCAGGCACACCAAAAAATATATAGCAACAAAAAAGAAAGCAAGAATAGAATTGTTGAATTTTGGAAAACGGAGTTTCCTTTATTTTTTGTTCAATATCAAAAAACACTGTTGTATACTTTTATAATATTTGCCATTGCATGCTGTATTGGTAGTATTTCTGCATTAAATGACTCTTCGTTCTTACGATTAATCTTAGGAGATGCTTATGTTAATGAAACGTTGAATAATATCGAAAAAGGAGATCCAACTGCAATATATAAAAGCGGGAGCATGGTTGGTTCTTTCTTAGGAATAACAATAAATAATATACGTGTGGCATTTTTGGCCTATGCATTTGGTGTGATTACTTCTATAGGAACAGCATACATATTATTCAGTAATGGAATCATGTTAGGGGCTTTTATAACGTTTTTTTACTCAAAAGGTGTTTTATTCGAAGCTTCAAAATCGATATGGCTTCACGGAACTATAGAAATATCAGTAATAATCATAGCCGGTTGTGCAGGTATTGTAATGGGAAACAGTATATTATTTCCAAAAACATACTCTAGAAGAGTATCTTTTATGAAAGGAGCTAAAGATGGTTTAAAGATAGTAGTAAGCACCATACCGTTTTTCATTATCGCCGGATTTATTGAAGGTTTTATTACGCGATATTCTAATATGCCAATATGGTTGGCTATGGTTATCATTTTTGGTTCATTAGTATTAATCATATTATATTACATCATATACCCCAATCTATTAAAAAAAGCACATGAAAAACAATTACATAGAGCTAAAACAGAATAGAGAGCTCGGAGAAATAATATCTACATATTTTGACTTTTTTAAACAGAACTTAAAGAGTTTTACTAATATTTTTATAAGCTATAATGGTATTTTCATTCTTCTTTTATTGGGAGTAAGTTATCTCTTAGTTACTGGATTTGTGGGTTTATATGACAGCAGTACCTCAACAGGATTTGGAAATACCGCCAGAGATGACTCTTTCATGTTTATAGGAGTAGGTTTTTTTCTCTTTTTTATTGTATTTATGATTATTGCGGCATTAAACTATAGCTTAGCATCCAGTTATATGATTACATATGAACAGCAAAAAAAAGTAATCGAAGACAAACACGATGTCTGGAATTTTGTAAAAGAAAAATTTGGTAACATATTTATATTCATCTTATTACTTATCGTTATTTATGTTGGTTTTTTAATTACATCGGTAATTTTAGCATTTATTCCTATTCTCGGGACTCTTGTTCAATATGTTATTCAGTTTTGGGTAACTTCTTGGTTAGGTGTTTCGTTTATGGTTATGTTATATGAAGGAAAAAGCCCTATTGATGCTCTTGGTGAAGGATGGGATTTGGTAAAAAGTAATTTTTGGAAATGTGTGGGAGTAAATTTTATTTTAGGACTACTTATCGGATTATTACTCTTATTAGTATTAGTTATTCCTTCAGTACTTGTTGGGGTATATACATTTCATATGGTTGATACTGGTGCGGATATTGTAAATTCTGCAGTAGCCAAAATTATATATACCATTTCACTATGTATCTTTTTAATTATTATGGCATACTCACAGTCGCTATCACAATTTGTTAACGGAATCCTATATTTTTCATTACACGAACAGAAATACAATGTAAATACCAGGGAAAAAATTGAGCAAATCGGTAATGGTGAGTAAGAAAATATATTATATCATATCTATTATTTTATTTGTTCAAACAGTATCTCCTGTATGGGCGCAACAAGATTCTTTGACGGTAGCCATAGATAGTAGTCAAATATCAGTGATCAATTTTACCGATGATCTATCTAAAAAATATGTTGGAGATGAATTTGATTACAATACTGTTGAAGGTGAAGCAGAGAATTTTTTAAGCAGAGCCTTAAACTGGATTTTTAATGGCCTGCAACGTCTTTTTGGAATAACTATTAATCCCCAACTTGCAAAAGTATTAGAAAACATCATCTACATCGTACTTATTGCTATTACAATATATGTAGTAACACGAGTCCTTGTCGGAAAAGATGCCGTCTCTTTTTTTAGAAAAAAGAATACTCTTGTGGCTCCCATGCATATTTCAGAAGAACACATTGAGAAAATTGATCTCGATGCATTAATTACCGGTGCTATAACCGAAAAAAATTATCGCCTCGCCATACGATACATGTATCTCAAGGCTCTACAGGATTTATCGTTAAAAAAAATAATCGATTACCACTTTGAAAAAACCAATGCAGATTATTATCGCGAAATTGCAGATATTACTATTAAGAAACGTTTTAATAGGGTTTCTTATTTATATGACTACATATGGTATGGTAAATTTGAACTCGATAAAAATGCATACTTACATGCAAAAGAGTCTTTTGACAAGTTGAATGATAAAATGAAGCATTTTGGATAAAAAATCAAGAAACATATTGATTTTGTTTGGTATAGCGCTATTGGCTATTATAGTGATCGAGCTTTTAAGACCGACACCAGTCAATTGGAAACCAAGCTACACCTCTACAGATAAGATACCTTTTGGGGCGTATGTTTTTTTTGAAGAATTAAAAGGTCTTGACAATCAAAAAGAAATTAACGTAGTATCAAAAAACCCATATGATTTTTTAAATGAGCTAGAGTATAAATCCAATTCTACATATATATTTATAAACTCATCGATTGATTTTGACAGAAGATCCTATGAAAAACTTATGGCTTATGTAGAACAGGGAAATTCTGTATTTATATCGGCAGGAGATTTTGGCCAAATTATCAAAGACTCCCTGAATATCGAGACAGAAATGGAATATCAACTTACCGAAAAAGAAATTACTCCAACATTTTTTTCTTCTGCCATCAAAGAAGATACAGTACCCAAGTTCAAAAAGAATATTTATAAAACCGTTTTTAAAAGTTTTGATACTACCAAAACGACAACACTTGGATATTATAAAGATGAAGTAGTTCAGGAGAAAATGAGTCAAGTAAATTTTATAAAAGTAGAAACCGGTAATGGAGCCATATATTTTAATACATTACCCGAAGCATTTTCTAATTACTACATGCTTAATGGCAATCATACATATGCAGCTACTTGTTTATCTTTTCTAAACAATTTCAAAACAATATACTGGGATGATTATCTTAAAGATGGTCGTAAAATTATAGACTCGCCTATGCGATTTGTACTTAATCAAACCCCGTTGCGTTGGGCCTATTATCTTTTGCTAATCGGTTTATTAGTTTTTGTGATCTTTACCGGAAAAAGAGAACAACGTATAATTCCAATCGTAAAACCTTTAGAAAACACCTCAATAGAATTCACTAAAACCATAGGCAATCTATACTTTCAGCACAAGGATTATAGCGATATCATCTCTAAAAAAATTACTTACTTCTTAGAGAAAATAAGAAGTACGTATTATATAAATACCAATACATTAGATGCCGATTTCATAAATAGGCTTGCCGTAAAAACAAACCATTCTGTCGAACAAACCAGAGAACTTATTAATTTTATTAGTAGTTTAAAAGCAAAAGCCATGCATAATGAAGCAGATTTGATAGCATTACATAAAAAAATAGAAGAATTTACAATATAAATTATGGAAGACACTAACGAAAAACCATTAGAGTTTAGCAGTAGAATAGACCTTAAAAACCTACAAGAAGCCGTTCAAAAAATTAAAGACGAACTAGGTAAAGTGATTATTGGGCAGCATGAAATGATCGATTTATTGATTATATCTATCTTGGCTAATGGACATTCGCTTATAGAGGGAGTACCCGGAGTGGCAAAAACGGTAACGGCAAAGCTACTTGCCAAAACAATGAAGGTAGCGTTTAGTCGTATTCAATTTACGCCGGATTTGATGCCTAGTGATATTCTTGGAACTTCAATTTTTAATGTAAAAACTTCAGAGTTTGAATTTAAAAAAGGACCAATATTTTCTAACATTATCCTTATCGATGAGATCAATCGTGCTCCTGCCAAAACTCAAGCAGCCCTGTTTGAAGTTATGGCAGAACGACAGATCACTATAGATGGTATTGAAAATAAAATGAAAAGCCCCCTTTTAGTATTCGCCACCCAAAATCCTATAGAGCAAGAAGGTACTTATGCTCTGCCAGAAGCGCAATTAGATCGTTTTTTGTTTAAAATTAACGTAGGCTACCCGAGTGTTGAAGAAGAGGTAACTATTCTAGAAGGTCATCACCAAAGGAAAAGTGCGAGTGCCACAGATAGTATAGAACCCGTTCTTAATGCCGATCAAATTTCTGAATATCAGGAAATTATTAAAGGAATTATTATCGAAAATAATCTTTTAAAGTACATTGCATCAATAGTTAATAGTACCCGTAATAATGGCAATCTATATCTTGGAGCATCCCCAAGAGCATCAATTGCAATTATGAATGCTTCAAAAGCTATGGCAGCCATTAATGGAAGAGATTTTGTAACTCCAGATGACATAAAAAAAGTAGCAATTCCTGTATTAAGACATAGAATCATACTTACGCCTGAAAGAGAAATGGAAGGTTTTACTACCGAAAAAGTTGTATTACAAAGTATTGAAACTATAGAAATTCCAAGATAGTGAAAGCTTTTTTAAAGAGTCTATACCTAAAACAATTGTTTTTCACCCTATTCTTTTCGATAGCGGTGTTGTTTATTGTTTCCTACTTTTTTGAAAATCTATTCGTTATAGCACAACTCCTACTTTTTATACTCCTGATAGGACTTATTTTTGATATTTTAGTGTTATACAGAAATAAAATAGGCACCCAAGCTCATCGATTAGTACCCGAAAAATTATCTAACGGAGATCAAAATACTATTGAAATCACAATCGTTAATCGGTATCAATTTACGAGTACCATTAAAATTATAGATGAGATGCCAGTACAGTTTCAGTATCGAAACTTTACCATCGAATCTAAATTAAAGCCTTCTGAAGAAAAGAAATTTATTTACAACATAAAACCGACAGAAAGAGGAGAATATTACTTTGGTAGTCTTAATATTTTCACCTCTTCGCCTTTAGGTCTTATAGCTAAGAAAAGAGCGTTTTCTGCACATACCATGGTGCCTAGTTACCCTTCATTTTTACAATTAAAAAAATATGACTTTATAGCATTCACAAACAAATTAAAACAATACGGTCTTAAAAAAATAAGGAGAATTGGTCACACTCTGGAATTTGAACAAATTAAAGAATATGTTTCAGGAGATGATATACGTGATATTAATTGGAAAGCTACCGCTAAGAAAAACCAATTAATGGTAAATCAATATCAAGACGAAAAATCACAACCTATCTATTCTGTAATTGATACAGGACGGGTGATGAAAATGCCATTTAACGAGCTAAGTTTATTAGATTATGCTATCAATGCGACCCTCGTGATTTCTAATATTGCTATAAAAAAACAGGATAAAGCAGGCATGTTTACATTCTCCCGAAAAGTAGAAAATACTATTGTCGCGCAGCGAAGAAAGAGCCAGATGAACCTGATACTTGAAACGCTCTACAATATCAATACTGATTTTGCTGAATCTGATTTTGCCAGATTATATATTGATGTAAAACGAAATATCACACACCGAAGTCTACTTTTGTTATATACAAATTTTGAAACTCTGGATGGCTTACACAGACAACTGCCCTACTTACAAGCAATTGCCAAAACACATTTATTGGTAGTTATTTTCTTTGAAAACACAGAATTAAAATCCTTATTAGATGTACCCGCAACTTCAACTAAACAAATTTTTGAAAAAACCATTGCCGAAAAGTTCATATATGAAAAAAAGATGATTGTAAATGAACTAAGTAAACATGGTATCCATTCTATCCTTACTGCTCCTGAGGATCTTACGATAAACACTATCAATAAGTATTTGGAAATTAAGGCCAGAGGACTTTTATGATTTTTGATTTGCTAGTTATAATTTTATGTAACACTAATTCTAAGTTTTCTGAAATGTAAAGAGGGTGGTACCTAGAATACTATTTTATTTTCTTCAACATTCGCACACTATCAAAAATTTTAAGTTTTAAAAAACACATTCCATCCCAGAATTTCTACAATTGGGTACTATACTTTATAAGAAGCATAAAGTTTTATAGACATTTGAATCATCGAAAATCAAATAATTATAAAACGTGTTTACTATGAAAACTCTCGCATTAATCCTCACTTTATTAATTTCTAATTTTGTATCCCAGGCGCAAGAAAAAACCGAAGGAATTACCATTACCGTAACGGTTCCTAATGTAACAAGCTCTGAAGGAGAGGTTATTTTTGGTCTCTACAACGAAGATACTTTTATGAAAGCGGTTCCTCTACAAGGAGAAAAAAGTTACATAGAAAATGGTATTGCCAAAATCACCTTCAAAAATGTACCTAAAGGTGTATTTGCTATTTCATGTTTTCATGACAAAAATGGAAATTATAGAATGGATTTTGAAGAAAATGGTATGCCAAAAGAAAGCTACGGAGTATCAAATAACACTATGAGTTATGGACCACCAATGTGGAGTGATGCTAAATTTGAAGTAGGAACAGAAGATTTAAATTTTGAAATTAGAATGTAGCAGTACAACTAAATCATCAATCAAGAAAAGTTCATCTCTGAAAATCGGGATGAACTTACTTTTTAGTCAGTAATAGATCCGAATAAAACTAAAGGAAATCAAAGAATTGTCTTCAAAACATATAGGCACTCGCAAAAACGCTATGTGACCACTGCAATAATAAAAGATGAAGACTCCATTGGCAATGCCAAAATTTATCTCCAAAAAGAGTTTTCTTTCACAGGATGTTAGAATTACATAAGACAGGAAGAAATTCTTGTCTCAAAAAGAATAGATAAAATAAATTTTTAATTAAATTTTAATAGTTTTAGTCAATTGCTTTCCTATTTTTGTGATCCAAAATGACGAAAATGACCATCACACAATTAAAATATGTTCTTGCCGTGGCAGAACATAAAAATTTTACTAAAGCTGCAGAAAAAACCTTTGTTACCCAACCTACTTTAAGTATGCAAATTCAAAAACTTGAAGAAGAATTAGACATTCTTATTTTTGATCGTAGCAAAAAACCTATAGCACTTACCGAAGTTGGAGCCAAACTGGTACAACAGGCAAGAAACATTGTTAATGAAAGTGAACGTATACAAGACATTGTAGATCAACAAAAAGGATTTATTGGCGGCGAATTTAAACTGGGAGTTATCCCAACGGTTATGCCTACTTTACTTCCTATGTTTTTGAATAACTTTATAAAAAAATATCCTAGGGTAAAACTAAAAATTGAGGAGCTCAATACAGAAACCATAGTTGAACGTCTAATGGATGGACATTTAGATGCCGCTATTGCCGCCACCCCTCTCGAGCACGAAGCAATCAAAGAGCGTGTTTTATATTACGAACCTTTTGTAGGGTATATCCCTTCTACACATAGGCTAAATCAAAAGAAAAAGATTGATACAGCTGATTTAGATATTGACGATATGCTTTTGTTAGAAGATGGCCACTGTTTTAGAGACGGTATTATTAATCTCTGTAAAACTAAAAAGAGCTATGATGAAGATCATTTCCAACTTGAAAGTGGTAGTTTTGAAACCCTGGTAAAATTAGCAAATGAGGGGCTTGGAATGACACTTTTGCCCTATTTACACACTTTAGATATTAAAAGTGCTGAAAAAGCCAATCTTCACTATTTTAATGATCCTTCCCCGGCGAGAGAAGTTAGCTTAATTTTTAATAAAAGTGAATTAAAAATGCAGATTATAGATGCATTACAAGCTACAATTGCTGGTGTGGTAAAAGGAGCTATTACATTTCAGAATGTGAAGATTATTAGTCCTTTATCAAAAACAAAAAGCGACTAAAGAGTCGCTTTTTATGTTATGTTTTTAAATAAATTAAACAAGATTGTAATTCGGGTTGTTTAACTGTCAACGATTGAATCCAAATCTTTAATTCTTCAATTTCATGTGGAAGTAGTCTGTTTAGTGCTTTTAGAACTTCCTTTGTAAAAAGATTAACATCAAAACTTACTTTTCTAAGTACAGTCTTTGTGTAATCAAACATCGCTCTAGCCATAAATTAATAGGGGTTTAAAATGTTAGGTTTAAACAAGTAATTGTAGGAATAGGCTTACTTTTTAACAATTAATATACGCTAATATATGTAAATAAAACTAAAAAGCTGGTATTTTAGCGCTTATTTAACATCATTAAAAATTATTATCGCCATCCAAAAGGTCTCCTATACCTCCTAGAATACTTCCTTCGCCTTTGCTTTTGCCCCCTGCTCTTGGTGCCAAAGCCAATACACGATTTGCTAACCTGCTAAATGGTAAAGATTGTACATATACTACCCCTGGTCCAGTTAAAGTGGCAAAAAACAAACCTTCACCACCAAAAATGGTATTTTTTATACCTCCAATGAATTCAATATCATACGCAACATTCTTAGAAAATCCAATAATACAACCTGTATCAATCTTTAATTTCTCTCCTGGTTGTAATTCTTTTCTTGCTGTTGTTCCTCCTGCATGTACAAAGGCCATACCATCACCCTCAAGGTTTTGCATTATAAATCCTTCTCCTCCAAATAAACCTCTTCCTAGTTTTCTTGAAAATTCTATTCCAACTGAAACTCCTTTGGCTGCACAAAGAAATGCATCTTTTTGACAAATAAACTTACCACCATAGTTCGTTAAATCTATCGGAATAATTTTTCCAGGATATGGAGAAGCAAAACTCACTTTCTTTTTACCAGAAACCTGATTATAAAAAGCCGTCATAAATAAACTTTCTCCTGTAAGCAGGCGTTTACCCGCACCAAAAATTTTGCCCATCACTCCCTGGTTTTTTGCAGAGCCATCTCCAAAAATTGTATCCATTTTAATACCGTCTTCCATCATCATAAAACTTCCGGCTTCAGCAATTACTCCCTCTTGGGGATCGAGTTCTATCTCAACATATTGCATTTCTTCTCCGATAATCTCATAGTCTATTTCGTGTGCAGTCATAATTTGTGTATATTTTTTACTGATTAATGAATTGTTTATTTATGAGTAAACAATTTTCACAAAGTGTTACAACATGTACGCTATTTTATGACAGATCTAGTTTTTTACTTTAACCGTCCACTCAAAATTAAATGTAGAAACTTCTAATCCTTCTTTATTAGTACCAACAGATTTCATCCATACGGTTTGCCCCTCACCTGTTTCAATAGTTTTCTTGATAGCATCTTCTACTAGATGTCCATCATTACATACGAAAGTAATTCGACCCGTAGCTTTTTTAGTAAACGTTGCATTATTATTAGCAACAAGCATTGATATTTTTTTTCCGCTATTTCTAATATAACCGGTTACCAGGGCTCCTGTGGTTAACTCTGCGGCCATACCCTGAACTGCCCAAAACATGGAATTAAATGGGTTTTGATTGATCCATCGATGTTTAACTGAGACTGTACAGTTGTTATTGTCTATTTTTTTAACCCTTACACCACATAACCATGCAGAGGGTAATTTCAATAGCAAAAATGTATTAAGCTTTCCAGGAGTAATATTCATAATCTTTACGTTTTAACGGCTACAATATAAGTAAAAGAACTGTCGGTAAAAAACATCTAAAATCTTAAAATTATGTTAAATTATGGTACTATGTTTTGCATAATACCTTCTTTTAGATATATATTTGCATAAGAAACTATTATATACTTTCAAAGATGACAACCAATAACCATAAAAATATTGCCACTTTTATACATTTAGGAGCATTTTCCAAATACTTTATCCCTTTTGGAAATTATATTGTTCCTATTCTGTTATGGACGACCAATAAAGACAAATCAAACTTTATAGATTCAAATGGCAAAGAGGCTATTAATTTTCAGTTAAGTATTCTACTGTATACTATTCTACTAGGAATGTTTTCATTTCCATTCTTCATTTTTAATATTTTTGGAGATGCTACTATTTCTGATTTACTATATTTTGACGATATCTCAATTAATTTTTCGAATCCTGGAGGGTTCAGAACACTTATAGGAGCCTCGTTTATCGGAATAATCGCTTTAATAGGATTTTTCCTGGAAATAATTTTTATCATCACAGCCGCACTAAAAGCAAACAAAGGTGAAGCATATAAGTATCCTCTTTGTATACGGTTTATAAAATAATCATCAATCTTTAACCATCAATCATCAATCAAAAAATGAACAGTTTAACTTTTAAAAATTAGTTTTATGAAGATCGAAAACACAAAAGCGCAGATGCGCAAAGGTGTTCTGGAATATTGCATACTTTCAATCCTTAAGGATGATGATGCTTATGTTGCCGAAATTTTGGAGACTCTAAAAGATGCTAAAATGCTTGTTGTAGAGGGTACAATCTATCCTTTATTAACCAGGCTTAAGAATGCCGGATTATTGAGTTACCGCTGGGAAGAATCTACCTCAGGACCACCTAGAAAATATTACGGACTCACAGAAACCGGAAAACTATTTCTAAAAGAACTAAACACCACCTGGAACGAATTACAGCATGCTGTAAACCTGGTAACCAAACAAAAAAAGAAGTAAAATGAACAAGACAGTCAATATAAATTTAGCAGGCATATTTTTTCATATAGATGAGGATGCGTATTTAAAATTGCAACGTTACCTAGAGGCCATAAAAAGATCTTTTACTGATTCACAGGGAAGAGATGAAATTATTGCTGATATAGAAGCCAGAATTGCAGAATTATTTAGTGAAAAAATAAAAGATGAACGTCAGGTTATCGGTAATGAAGAAGTTGATCAGGTAATAGCTGTGATGGGACAACCAGAAGATTACAGGTTGGATGAAGAAATCTTTGAAGATGAACCAAAAGCTGCTTATCAAAACACAAAAACCTCAAGAAACCTCTATAGGGATACAACCAATTCTTATGTAGGTGGTGTAAGTTCAGGAATAGCGCACTATTTAGGCACAGATCCTATATGGATTCGGTTAGCCTGGATACTGTTTACAATTTTCTCTAGTGGTGCGTTTGTACTAATTTATATAGCATTTTGGATTTTCGTACCTGAAGCAAAAACTACTGCAGATTTTTTGGCAATGAAAGGAGAAGCCGTAAATATCAGTAACATCGAAAAGAAAATAAAAGAAGGATTTGGCGATGTTGCCGACACAGTAAAAAATGTAGATTATCAAAAATATAGTGATAAAGTAAAAAGTAGCTCAACTACCTTTTTTGAAGCCTTAGGAGACGTTTTACTCGTGCTTTTAAAAATATTTATAAAGTTTATTGGTGTGTTACTGATTCTAGTATCAGGTATCACCTTAATCAGTCTGTTTATAGGTTTATTCACACTAGGAACTTTTGGATTTATGGATACCCCTTGGGTAGAATATTTTGAAGTTAGCAATCATCCCGAAGTGCCATTATGGCTTCTATCATTGTTGACATTTTTTGCAGTTGGCATCCCATTCTTCTTTTTATTTATTCTCGGGTTGAGAATCTTAATAAACAACCTGAAATCTATAGGTACCGCAGCAAAACTTGGATTATTAGGGGTATGGATAATTTCAATAATAGGGTTAACAATTGTTGGTGTAAGACAAGCAACCCTGGAAGCATATGATGCCGAAGTGATAACAGAAAAAAAGATATTACCCATCACTAATAATGACACCTTAACCATAAGAATGAAAGGTAATAACAGATACATAAAACATCTTAAACACAGAAATGATTATAAAATAAAAAGAGACTCTGATGGCAACCGGGTAATCGTAATACAAGATATAGAACTGTATCTTAAAGCCTCAAAAAGAGACTCTATGGTAGGTATCTCAATAGAGAAAAAAGCAGATGGAAGATCCTATGATGAAGCTTCGCAAAGAGCTAAAGATCTCAAATACACCTATGAATTAGAAGGTAATACTCTAGTCCTGAATGGGTATGCAATAACTGATTATTCTAATAAATATAGAGATCAGGAAATTAATATCATACTTACACTACCCGAAGGAATTACTGTATTTGCCGAGGAAAATACATCAAGATATAATAATTCATGGAAATATGATGACTATATTACTATTGATGAAAAAGAAGGTAAGTATATTCAACTAGTTGACGGAAATTTTGAATGTAATGATTGCCCTGCAGAAAAAGAAAATGATTGGGAGTATAATGAATGGCAGGATGATGATGAAGTAAAAATAAATAGTAACTCTGATGATCAAAATACAAATCTAAAAATCAACGAAGAAGGCGTTCGCCTCAAAAGCGAAGAAGTCGATATAAGAATTGACGAAGACGGTATAGAAATTAAAACCGATAATTAAATCAATCATTGCTCAAAAGCAAGATCAATCAAAAAACGAACAGTAAAAATTAAAACACAAAATCATGACTACACTAGCCAAAATTTTAGTAACCTTTTGTTTATCATTAGCTTGTTGCTCTTGCAATATGGTATTTGATGGTATTAAGGGACAAGGAGAAATTGTAAAAAAAGAAAGAGCCATTAATGAAAACTTTGATGCCATAAAAGCAAGCAGAGGATTAGATGTAATTTTGATCAAAGATCAAGGTAAAAAGGTTATTGTTGAAGCCAATCAAAACTTACACGAGCATATCGAGGTGTATGTAAAAGAAAACACCCTGTATATAACTTCTGATCAAAACATATATTATGCAGACGAAAAAAATGTATATGTTTCATATACCGAACTTAATACATTAAAAGTAAACAGTGGAGCCAGCATTACTTCAGAAAGTGCTTTGGTACAAAAAGATATCCAACTCAGTGCCACAAGTGGTGCAGATATTAAATTAAATATCAAGGCAGAAACCGTAACATCTTCGGTAACCAGTGGAGCGATGATAGACCTGTCAGGAAAAGTAAATTTTCATAAAGCCAACGCAACAAGCGGAGCAGATTTGAGAGCAAAAGACCTTTTAAGCTTAGTCTCAGAAGCAAAAGCAACAAGCGGTGCCTCAATACGTATTCATGCCAAAAATGAATTTACAGGAAAAGCAACTAGCGGCGCAGACGTGGTTTATTATGGAAAGCCTGAAAAAGTTTCTGAAGCAGATAACTCAGGAGGAAATATAAGACGACAATAACCCAACTATATAACTAACCGATCCGTCAATCAATCACAATTAAAACTGCCTGGAAAAGCACTCAGATTTCTCTTAGGCAGTTTTTTATTTTAATACATCAATCAAAAAAAACGAGTATATGGTATCAACAATCAATTTTATTAAAACAGTTATTTGTACTTTATCCATAATACTATTGCCAGGAGTATCAAGTTATTCACAATCAAATCAAAATCAAGACACAAAAAGCCTGAAAATAAAAATCTTAGAACTCGATACTCAATTTTGGAAGTCTTACAATACATGCGACATTAGTACCTTTAAAACTTTTTTTGTAGACGATTTTGAGTTCTATCATGACAAAGACGGGCTAACCTCTGGGTTGCCAAAATTGATAAAATCTGTAGAAAATAGCCTATGTAATAAAGACAACCCAAGGGTACGTAGGGAAGTCGTGAAAGGAAGCGTGAATGTCTACCCGTTAAATAATTATGGAGCTATCATTACGGGAGAACATGTTTTTTATGTTTCAGAAAACGATGAAGAAGAGCAGTTATCACAAATTGCCAAATTTACTCACGTATGGCAACATACCAACGAAGAATGGAAAATGACAAGAGTTTTAAGTTATGACCATCAACCGCTATCTGAAAACACAAATAAAACAGAAATTGTTGTATCTGATATAATTTTAAACCAATATACAGGCACCTATTTCGCTCCAGAAACAGGTACTGTGATCATTTCTAAAAAGGAGCATCTTTTAGAAGTAAAAGCCGATAAGATGCAGGCAATTGTATACCCTTCATCAGAGCACCTGTTTTTTCATAAACATAGCCCACTCACATTTGAATTTATAAAGAATCCAAATGGCGAAATTGTAAAATTCATTGTTAGAGAAAATGGGAAAATCGTTGAAGAAGCTAAAAAAGTAAAATCAAAATCTTAGAAATACTTCAATTTCAAACTTGACTTAAAAAAGTAAGCATCTTGATAATCTTGTTGTAACACATCCTAAAACCGAGAGTCTATTTATATTTGTAAACAAGTTTTATAAAGCAGTATACTTAAACTTAAAAAAATCTGTTTATAATTATAAATTTCACATAAATATGAAGACATCACTTCTATTAGTATGTTCATTTCTTGTATTAGGAAATGTATATGGGCAAAAGGAAAAAGTTAAAGGAAATAAAATAGTAAGCACTGAAGAGCATAATTTAGAAAATTTTCATACTATAGAAATATATGAAAATTTTGAAGTTACATTGGATGAGAGCAGCGATAATCTATTGAAAATTGAAGCCGATAGTAATTTACAAGAACTAATCAATTTTGAGATTGTAGATGGTATTTTAATTATAAAATCCGATAAAGATTTGCGTCGTGCAAAAGCTTTGCATTTAGATATCTCTTATGCTTCAGAACTTAAAAAGATTATATTGCATAATAAAGTAAATGCAAAATCATTATCTCCAATTACCTCAGGTGATCTATCCATAGAGGTAAACG
Organism: uncultured Aquimarina sp.; assembly: GCA_947497175.1. Lineage (GTDB taxonomy): Bacteria > Bacteroidota > Bacteroidia > Flavobacteriales > Flavobacteriaceae > Aquimarina. The sequence continues at coordinate 166,259 of CANMFM010000008.1, forward strand.
ATATGTCTGAAATTTTTTTAACCACAGATTCTGGTAAAATAAGTTGTACTACTTTCGGAAAATCCATTGCTGACCTACATACCAAGGCAAAGGAAGTGGTTTATCAAATCAACGAAAATTCAGAAATAAAAGGAATTGTTACCGCAGATAGCCTTAAGGTAGATTTATATCAAAAAGCAAGTGCAAAACTTGAAGGAGAAGTATCATCTATGCTTGTAAGAGCTGATAACGAAACTGATTTTTATGGTGAAAAACTAAGCGCTGATAAAACTTCTGTAATTGCTGAAGGCTCGAGTGATTGTTACATACTGACTAATAAAGAAATAACTATTGAGGCAATCGATACCGCAGAAATTTTCTTGCTTGGTGAACCAAAAATTGATATCAATGTTTTTTCTAATGAGGCTACTCTATTTAAGAAGAATATAGACTATACTCCCAGCAAATTTAGGCTTAACTAAGTAAGCAAACATGTGCCTTAGAAATAACATAAGGGTTATCTTAAAGGCAACAATATATATACAATAGCAATTAGCAATACTAAAAAAAAGCATCATGATATGAGTTGTCATGATGCTTTTTTATGATACATTTTTAAATTTTATGCAGAAACCTCAGCTCCAGTTTCTACTGTAGCAAGATAACGCTCTGCATCTAAAGCCGCCATACAACCCGTACCGGCTGCAGTGATCGCTTGTCTATATTCTTTATCCTGAACATCACCTGATGCAAATACACCTGGAATATTTGTTTTAGTAGATTTACCTTCTGTGATAATATATCCGGTATCATCCATATCGATCTGACCCTTAAAAATATCCGTATTCGGTTTGTGGCCAATAGCAACAAATAAACCTGTGATACTAATTTCTGTTTTTTCTCCTGTTTGATTATTTACCATTCTTAGCCCTTCAACAACCTGATCTCCTAATACCTCATCAACTTCAGTATTATATAATACTTTGAGATTAGGAGTATTATTCACACGATGCTGCATAGCTTTAGAAGCTCTCATATAATCTTTACGTACCAACATCGTAACGCTAGAACATATATTAGAAAGATATGTAGCTTCTTCTGCTGCGGTATCCCCTGCACCAACAATTGCAACATCTTGACCTTTATAAAAGAACCCATCACAAACAGCACATGCAGATACTCCACCTCCTCTTAGTTTTTGCTCACTTGGCAACCCTAAGTATTTAGCTGTAGCTCCAGTAGAAATAATAACTGTTTCAGCTTCAATTTCTGTAGTATTATCAACGGTTACCTTATGTATACCACCAACTTCTGTGCTAAAATTAACTTCAGTAACCATTCCAATACGTACTTCGGTACCAAAACGCTCTGCTTGTTGTTGTAATTGTACCATCATTGTGGGGCCATCAATTCCTTCTGGATATCCAGGAAAGTTATCAACCTCAGTAGTTGTGGTTAACTGACCGCCAGGCTCCATACCTGTGTACATAACCGGCTTAAGATCTGCTCTTGCCGCATATATTGCCGCAGTATACCCTGCTGGCCCTGAACCTATTATAAGGCACTTAATTCTTTCTTTTGTGTCAGACATAATCATTTCGTTTTATCTGATGTAAAAGTAGCAATTTGATCATAAACCTTACATGAAAGTTATTAAGAATTGTTATTAACTCATAAAATTCAATTATAGTTTTTCCATAAATGTTGAATACCTTTAAACGCATAAAAATATAAAAAGCCTTTCTATTAGATTATGACATTTTTTAGCGTATTAGATATTTTAGGAACTATAGCCTTTGCTGCATCAGGAGCACTAAGTGCTATGAACAGAAAATTGGATCTATTTGGTATTTTTATTATTGCATTTGTAACTGCAATAGGAGGTGGTACCGTACGTGATATACTTATTGGTAATACTCCGGTTTCCTGGATGCAAAATACAATGTATATTTATTTAATAGGTAGCGTTACTATAGTATCGGTTATCCTCAGAAATAAATTAGACTATCTTAGAAAATCTCTTTTTTTATTTGACACAATTGGATTAGGAGTTTTTACAATCATAGGCGTAGAAATTGGTATTCAATCTGGTTTAGAATCTATAGTATGCGTCGCTTTAGGAGCAATGACAGGATGTTTTGGTGGTGCAATACGTGATATTTTATGTAATGAGATCCCGGTTATTTTTAGAAAAGAAATTTATGCAACAGCATCTATCGCCGGCGGAGTATGTTATATGGCGCTACATACGTTTGGTGTTAATCAAAACATAATTTACACATCTACTACCTTATTAATTATTATCATTAGATTATTAGTGGTACGATATAGAGTTTCTTTACCTATATTTTCAGTTAAAGCTTAAGGAGCTTTTATATCGTGTTATTATCGCTTAAAAACATGTTTGGCTTTAGAATATGTAAATAAATATCGTTAATAGCACTCAAAAACAGTCCTTACAAAACAAAGGCGAAGTGTTTCTTTTTTTATCAAACCAAATAGTACATTTTCAATACACTTTTCTATTAAATTTGACATTTTAAAATCATTAAATCCGTATTTTTGCGCAAAATTTAATACGTCTTAATGAGAATCTTATTCTCTATATTATTATTTGCCACTTTTGCGATTCGCCCAGCGATGGAAATCAGTACTGTTTTATATTATCAACTTAATATCGATATGATAGTAGAAAAGTATTGTGTCAACAAAAAGAGACCTAAATTAAATTGTAATGGAAAATGTTATTTAATGAATCAAATGAAGGCAAAAAAACAGCCTTCTACAGAAAACTCGGAAACAATTTTAATTTCAGAAGCTTTCATACCATTATTCTTTCAAGATAACGCCTTTCAATTAAACGATATCGTTACCAACTTTGATATAATTTCACATAACTGGAAATCTCAGCATCTACAAGTATTAGAGGTTTCAAATACCATAGATCACCCGCCACAGTGTATATAAATTCATACATGCTTATCATTTTTTATACGTCCAAATAAGGATTTGTAAAAAAACTTATTATGAATAATTTTCCAAGAAATTTTACTATTTAAAATCCTTGGAAAGAACTATATACACAATAACTAATGAAAAAAATATTTGTTATAGCTATACTCCTATGCCCAGGATTTTATAGCCATGCACAACAATCAAATGCAGAAGAAACGATACAAGCGGCATCGTCTGAAGAGATTTTAGAGGAAGTCATCGTAACATCTGCCAGTAGAGAAATCCAAAAACGATCTGAAGTTCCTGGTTCCATTTCAACAATAAATGCGAAAACTATCCAAAGGACCAAAGCCTTTGGTATTGACCAGTTAGTAAATCAGGTGCCGGGTGTTTTTATGGCTACCTCAAGGGCAGCGAGCAATGAACAGCATTTTATGGCTGTACGCTCTCCTATATCTACAAAAGCCTTGTTTTTATATCTAGAAGACGGGTTACAAATTCGTCCCACTTCGGTATTTAATCATAATGCATTACTAGAAATGAATGATGTTTCTTTTGCTCGTATAGAAGTATTGAAAGGACCAGCTTCTAGCATTTATGGGAGCGAATCTATTGGAGGTAGTTTTAATTTTATTACCAAAAACCCATCAGAAAAGCTAAGTGGCAGTGTGAGTTTTCAAGCCAATGATCTTGGGCTAACCCGGTATGATTTTGAAGTCTCTGATCAAACTAGTAAAAAAATCGGGTTTTATCTGGGTGGACACTATGTTCAGCGCGAAAATGGACCTATTGAACATAGTAACTACGAAAAGACAGCCATTACATTTAAAACCGTTTATGATTTTAATAAAACGACAAAATGGACCACCCTATTTAATCTTATTGATTATCGATCAGACATGAGCGGATCGCTTAGTGCAGATGATTACAATAGTGGAAATTATGAAAGTGACCAAACATTTACCGAAAGAGAAGCCATTGCATTTAGGGCCAGAACAACATTAGATAAATTCTGGAATGATCAAAATAAAACTTCATTTAATGTGATCATTAGAAATAATCGAATGGATCAAAACCCGTCCTACAGAATACGTCAATTTAGAGAACGCGGACAACTTACTGGTTTTGGCTCTGGAGAAATAAACGCTAACCAATTTAAAAGCTATGTAGGTCTAATTCAACACAAACTAGATTTTAATTTTGCCAATTCTTCATTGATTATTGGTGCTACGGCAGATTATTCACCTCAAGATTATATTGCCGAAACCACTGACGTGATTGTTGATCCGGAAACAGGAAGAAATCTAGATTTTAGTAGCAATACTAATGATTTTATTCTTAATTATGAAGCCAACATTTTTAATTACGCTTCTTTTTTTCAATATGAAATCTCCCCCGTTCGAGCATTAAAAATTACTACTGCCCTGCGTTATGACAATTTTGAATATGATTATGATAATTTAGCCGATGGAGTTGTCGGTGTTGATGATTCTGTAGACAATTTTAATAATCTAACTCCAAAGCTTGGTATCAATTATAACTTTAATCCCAAAACAGGAGTCTATACAAATTATTCACAAGGGTTTACACCTCCGCAAGTCTCTACATTATATCGCAATAGAAATGAATTAAGAGGAATTAAACCCAGCCGCTACCATAATTATGAATTAGGAGGATACGTTACCATACCCTCAAAATTGAAGTTGGATGCGGCAGTTTATCTTCTTGATGGTGAAAACACATTAATCACATTAAGAGATGAAGATGATAATTTCTTCAATACTAATGCTGGTAAAACCAGATCTTATGGAATTGAATATGGCGTCACCTGGTTCCCTATAAAAGCACTATCTGTAACTCATAATGGTAGTTATGCACGACATCGCTATATAGAATTTTTTGATCGTGGTGTGGATTACTCTAACACCGACAGAGAAACCGCTCCCAGCCTACTTGGCACTTCTTTAATTACATATCGGAAAAGTGTACATAAAAACTTTAGTTTCAGTATCACTGCCGAGCATGAATTAGTTGGTGAATATAATACAAGTTTTGAAAAACAGATTGAGAATGAAGACGGTACTTTTGAAACTGCTATCTATGACGGGCACAGTATATTTAATCTTAGAGCAAATATCAAATATAAAGGCTTTGAAATATGGGGGCATGTACTCAATATTTTTGACGAATTATATGCTGCCCGAGCTTCTTTTAATCGATTTAGAGGAGAAAATAGCTTTACCATAGGCAATCCGTTAGCATTTCACTTTGGTGCAAAATATAATTTCTAGTAGTAAACAAAACCTCGTGGGATTTATGAACTCGCGAGGTTTAATAATATAAAAACATGAAAAAACATGAAAAACTAAATAAATGGCTTTGGAAATGGCATTTTATAGCAGGTTTAATCTCTCTTCCATTTATAATCATACTTTCTATAACTGGGGGTATATATCTTTTTAAATCAGATTACGAAGCACCTAAACAAAAATATATTAAAGAAGTGGTCGTGCAAGGCGCTCCTTTATCCCTTCAAGAACAATGGCAAATTGCAAATGCAAATGCCATTAAAAAGCCTAATGCTTTGGTTCTAAAAACTAAAGCAAATCAAGCTACCCAATTTGTTTCTGGCCGTTTTAGCGGTAAAAGCAGTTTGTATGTAAACCCATACACCGGAAAAGTTTCTGGAGAGATTATAAGCAAAAACACCGATATGTTCAAAATTAGAAAATTACACGGTGAATTATTGATGGGGAAATATGGTACTAAAATCGTAGAACTTATTGCCAGTTGGATGGTGGTACTAATTCTAACAGGGCTATACATATGGTGGCCTGCGAGACAATGGAATTTTAAAGGCTTTTTTATACCTAGAATTAAAAAAGGAAAAAGAATATTCTTTAGAGATTTGCATGCAATAACAGGGTTTTGGTTCTCGGGTCTGCTCCTGTTGATTTTAGCAGGAGGGCTGCCATGGACTGATGTTTTTGGCTCTAATTTTAAGGAACTACAGAAACTAACCAATACTGGTTTTCCTAAAACCTGGGATGGTCGTCAATTACAATCGCAACCAAAAGAAAAATCACTAACCCTAGATCAAATGGTAAATAAAGCTAACATGCTTCAATTACCTGGTGTAGTCACCTTACATTTCCCTAAAGGACCTAAAGGAGTATTTAGTGTTTCTAATCTAAACACTGCCGATCTTACTACTCAAAAAAAGATTCATTTTGACCAGTACTCTGGCAAACTAATCTCAACAAACAATTGGCAAGATGTTGGAGTTCTTATGCGAGGTAGAATGTGGGTGATGGCCTTTCATCAAGGTGAGTTTGGAGCCTGGAATTGGTGGCTAATGCTTATCATCGCTGTTGCGCTTACTGTAATGAGTATTTCTGCCCTGATTTCATATATTTTACGAAAACGAAAAGGTTCTTGGGGCATTCCTAAAGTTCCTGTAGCGTTTAAAATAGGAAATGCTGTAATAGCCATTACAATAGCTCTGGGTTTCATATTTCCATTATTTGGGATAAGCCTTATTGTACTCTTTATCGTTGATCATATAAAAACAATACAAAAGAAACGCAATATCGCGTTACCAAATGAATAAGAAAATGAGAAAAAGCAAATTAGTACGATTAACCCGTAAATGGCACCGATATCTAGGTATAATATTAGGAATTCAATTTCTATTATGGACCATAGGAGGGCTTTATTTTAGCTGGACCAATATCGATGAAATACGAGGAGATAACTTAAAAAATAAAAAGCCTTATTTACCCAATAGCGCTACTTATGTTTCTCCTTCAAATTTTTTAGTCAACTACCTTGATCAGACAGATAGTCTTATTTCTCTTGAGCTTACAACAATTTTAGAAGAGCCCATCTATCGTCTTCAATTCTTTTCAGAAGGAAAAAAAGAGGGTATACTTATTAATGCCAAGAGTGGGAAACTCAGAAAATCTCTTACTAAAGAAGAGGCCATCAAAGTGGCGCACAGTAGGCTTGCCATTAAGGCTCCGATTACAACCATCGAATACTTAAAGGAAACCGGAAATCATCATGAGTATAGAAAACGCCCTTTACCTGCTTATGCTATTACTTACGATAAACCAGCAAACACTACGGTATATGTATCAGAAAAATATGGCAATGTGCAAACTCTTAGAAATAATCAATGGCGGATATTTGATTTTTTATGGATGCTTCACACCATGGATTATCAAGAACGTGATAACTTCAATAATATGATATTACGTGCATTTTCTCTTTTTGGCATTTTTACCATCCTTTCCGGGTTTACTTTATATGTATTGACCTCAAAAACGTTAAACAAAAAAAAGGAAAAGTAATATCTTTGAGCCCAAGCGATAAGCACTGAACAACTTTAAAAATTTTAAATTATGAAATTAACATTTTTATACCTGGCATGTTTGACCATGCTACTAGGTATATCCTGCAACCAGCTTTCTGGAGAGGAACAAAGATTTGACGCTTTGATGCAAGAAGTGATCGACGTACACGATGAAGTGATGCCAAAAATGGGAGAAATAAGCACGCTTATCAAATATCTTGATCCAAAAATTGACACAACCCAGGTGGGACAATCTCATGCAAGAGCACAACAAGATTTAAAAGATGCTTATGATTTTATGATGAAGTGGATGAGTGATTTTAGTGATAAATTTCCTCATGACCCTGATAACGAAAAAATGAGTTCAGAAAAACTTTCTTCTCAAATGAAATTACTCGAAGAAGAAAAAATTGAAGTCAATAAGTTGAAGGATAAAATTAACTCAAGCATTTCTAATGCCAAAAAGCTATTAGAAAAGTCGTAGCCGACTGTTGCTTTGTTATTTGTAAAAAAGTTTTACTTTAGCAACTGCAACAAATCATATTGAAATCAATGAAAAATTTTATTTTATTAGCCTCTGTAATACTTATTTCTGCTTCTTCTGTACATGCACAGAAAAAGAAAGATCTTTTAGATGAAATAGATAAACTTAGAAAAGAACTAAAAGTAACCGAAGGTGAATTAAACGATTCTCGAAAGAAAGAAAAAGCTACACTTACCCGTGTAGAAACTATGGAAGCCCAAGTAAAAGATCTTAAAGAAACCAACGCTTCTTTATTGACGAATATGGGAAGTTTTACTGAACTTTCTAAAAAGAAAGCTCAAAATCTTGAAAAGTCTTTAGAAAGTCTTCAGGAAAAAGATAAGCAAATTAAAGTCATCAATGATGCTATTAGTAAAAATGATTCTATTAAGCTTGCAACACTTACTATACTTAAAAACACCTTAGGTAGTGATGCAAATATCGGCGTGAAAAATGGAACCGTTTTAATAACAATAGCAAACACGCTGTTGTTTGGCGAAAATGACCAAAGTTATGTAGTAACCGATAAGGCAAAAGGGCTTTTGGGAAAAATAGCAACGGCTCTTAACAAGAAATCTGATTTGACAATAACTGTTGAAGGAAATAGTAATGCACTTAATTTTAAAGATAAGAGCATAAGTGATAATTGGGACCTTAGTGCCAAGCAAGCAGCAGCTGTAGTCAGAATGCTTCAAAAAGACTTTAAAGTAGATCCAAAAAGAATGAATGTTTTAGGAAAAAGCGAATATGGATCTGATAGTATCGAAACGACAACTCGTATACTTATAAATCCACAATTTGATGAGTTTTATAGCTTAATCAAAGAAAATATGAAAAATGGTTCTAAAGGATAACTAAAAACTTTTTTACTATAACAGTATAAAAACCGATCTATATGATCGGTTTTTTTTATCTTTTAATGCGATTCAAAATTTTCTACTCAATCCATAATAGGTGTGGTGTAGAATAGACATCCTAAAAACTGATCTTAAATGAAGATTAAATCTATCGGACTCATTGCAGGTCCATTCCTGTTTTTATTCATTTTACTCTTTTTCAAAACCGAAGGTTTATCTCAAGAAGGAACTGCTACTATGGCCATTGGTACCTGGATTGCTATTTGGTGGATAACTGAAGCTATTCCCATTTCAGCAACGGCTTTATTACCTTTTGTGTTATTCCCGATTACAGGAGTTATGTCTGTAAAAGGCGTATCTGCAGCCTTTGCAAACCAAATGATTTTTTTATTTCTAGGAGGATTTATTTTGGCCAGAGCCATCGAAAAAGTAAACCTTCATAAACGTATTGCTCTCAACATCATTTTTGCTATTGGAAGTAATTGGAATAAGGTCATTCTCGGTTTTTTGATCGCCACAGCTTTTTTAAGCATGTGGATATCTAACACAGCAACCGCAGTAATGATGCTTCCTATCGGTTTAGCAGTAATTTCTCAAATCCAGGCAGATCATCATATAAAAAAAAATATGGGGCGATCTTTGATGCTGGCTATTGCATATGGCTGTTCTATTGGTGGTATTGCGACCATTATAGGCACCCCAACCAATGTAATTTTTGTAGGCATTGTTGAAGACTTATACGGTAAGACAATTTCATTTACGCAATGGATGTCTGTAGGTCTTCCTTTTTCTATTGTCATGTTAGTTATAGGCTGGTTTTATCTAACCAAAGTTGTATTTCCGGTAACATCAGAAGGTATTCCAGGAGGAAAAGCAGCAATCGCTTCACAACGTAAAGCACTCGGAAAAATTTCTTACAAAGAAAAATCAGTACTGGTCGTATTTTTAATAGTGGCATTATGCTGGATCACCAGTTCTCTTTTTCTTAAAAAAATTATCCCGGGTATTAATGACACTTTAATTGCAGTTGCCGGTGCAATTACACTTTTTATAATCCCATCTGGAGAGCCAAAAAAAATTGGAATTATCAGCTGGCAGACGGCCGAAAATATTCCTTGGGGTATCTTATTATTATTCGGAGGAGGACTAGCCCTTGCAGAAGGATTTAAAGTTTCAGGTCTAGCTCATTGGATCGGAAATCAACTCACCATTTTTGAAACACTTCCGTTAATATTACTGCTATTTGCAATCATAATGGTCATTAATTTCTTAACAGAAATCACTTCAAATGTAGCTACAGCTGCTATGTTAATGCCAATACTAGCTGCGCTAGCTCTTTCGATTAATGTGCACCCATATTTTTTAATGGTAGCGGCAACCATATCCGCCTCTTGTGCATTTATGCTACCTGTAGCCACTCCTCCTAACGCAGTGGTTTTTGGTTCTGGATTGTTAACTATTCCTGCAATGATTAAAGCTGGCTTTTGGATGAATATAGTATCTATAGGTATCGCTACTCTTTTGGTATATTTTATATTACCTTATGTATGGAACATTGATATTACAGTCTTCCCAGGAGTATTTAAATAATATATGAAAGCACCCTTAAAAACAATTAATATTCTAAATACGATAGACAATGAACAATACTAATTTTCAAACTGCAGATTTATCAGATCTACATCCAAATGATCTTAATTGTGTCAGTCCAATTTTCAAATCTTTTGGAAAGAAAACTTCGTTTTGGGGTGAGATTACAACATTAAAACTTTTTGAAGACAACTCACTTGTGAGAAAACAATTAGAAACCAATGGTAGAGGAAAAGTTCTGGTAGTCGATGGTGGTGGTTCACTACGCTGTGCGTTAGTTGGTGATAGGTTAGCACAGCTGGCCATTGATAATCAATGGGAAGGTATTGTCGTATATGGCAGTATTAGAGACAGCAAGATTATTAATACGATGAATGTTGCTATAAAAGCATTAAATACGTGCCCCATAAAAAGTATAAAACGCAATATTGGAGAAGAGAATATTTCTGTAAAATTTGCCGGAATCCAATTTATACCAGGAAACTTTATATATGCTGATGAAGACGGAATTTTGGTCAGTGACAAAAAGTTACTAAAAAATGATTGATAACAGATACCATATCTATTAAAACCAAGGCAATCAAAATACAGTGCTCAATATACTCATTATCAAAGTTTAAATAAATGATAAAAGTGTTCTAAAGCGGAATAATCTGACAAAAATTTCGTAAATTAATAAAGTACAGATCATTTTTAAAACCTCTCGATAATGAAAAAAATAGTATTTATTTTACTTGGAATCTTTTCTATACTGGCATTTACAGAAAAGAACAATAACACATCTATTGAGCCTTATAACTTAGAAGGTGTTTGGGAACTAAAACATCAATTTCTTTATGGCGAAAACAATCGTATAAATGATACTGTTTTTAATCAAAACGGATATAGGCAGGTAAAGGTATATAGTAAAGGAAAGGTGATGTGGACTCGATTTGATCCAAAAGACAGTAATGAATGGTTTGGATACGGAAGTTATGTTATCAAAGATGGAATGTTAGAGGAACGATTAGAATATGCTTCTGGTCCCATGATGAAAATCGTAGATACTATGAAAGTATTTAAATTTGAATTGGTAATGGGTAAAAAAATGTATCAGCAAATTTCGGTAGACGAGAACGGACACTATACACTAGCCGAAAACTATGATCGAGTGGAATAGATAATCTCGATTATTAAGTGAATCAGAACGTTTTTATTTGTAAATATCATAAAAAAATCCAATACAGATGTATTGGATTTTTTTGTCGGGTAGAGAGGATTCGAACCTCCGATCTCTGGTCCCCCAGACCAGCACTTTAACCGGACTAAGCTACTACCCGAAAATTAGGTTGCAAATATAATAATCTTGAACTTAATCGGAAGTACTATTTCGCTCTAAAATCTTAATCATTTTAAATGATTTTAATAAATGAAACAATCCTGGCAGAATTACCGTCCCGCCAATAATCAATGTGATACCTAACGTATTAATTACAGAATCAGGTGCTACATCATCAATCAGGCTAATAGCACCCGTTTTAGTGATTATAATGTTCGGAAAATGAGAAATCAAAGCCGCTAACAAAATCAAGAACACTTGTAAACCCGCAAAGAATCGACTCCATACTTTATTTCCTTTTTTTATAGTTTTCCATAATGGAAATAATAAAAGTCCGGAAAATACAACCGCAATCATTGCAAAAGGATCACCAATAAAGTCTTGCACAAAGATATTTTCTGAAAAAAATCCATAGCCAAAGGTTAGCAAACCCACTACAAAAACAATTATAACAGCAATAATCGATTTTCTTATATAAATATTTTCTTTACCAATTTCAGATTCACCTATCAATAGAACAGAAGATAAGAACGCGCAAAGTGCGGCAAAAAACAATCCAACCATTATGCTAAAAATATTAAACCATGGTCTTATGAAGGCTTCATAAAACGACAAAGTCGAAACATCTTCTGCCACTTCAATTTCGCCACTAATTAGCGCTCCAAATACCATCCCTAAAAAAACAGGAGTAATCAAACTGGATATTTTGAACATACGATCATATAATTGCTGCGAATTATCAATTATTGCGTCATAGTGTCTAAACACAAATGCTACACCTCTTAATGTAACTCCTAATAATACAATCGTGATAGGAATATGAAGATTTACTACCATTATATTATAATACACAGGAAAGGCAATCCACAAAATTACAATCAAAATTATAATCCAAATATGATTTGCTTCCCATACTGGCCCCATAACGCGGTAAATGGTTTTTTTGGTGATTTTTTGATTTTCTTCAGAAGAAAATAACTCAATTATCCCTGCACCATAATCTGCACCACCCAAAACCACATAGAGAAACAACGAAAATATCAAAAAGAATAAAACTACATATAACATATCTAGTGATTTGAATGATTTAAAACTTTTATTTGACGAAGCATAAGCCATGTAACCGCCACAGATAAGGTTAGATATACTACAACATACGTATAAAAACTAAATACTATACCAGGCATAGGTGTTACGGCATCTTTGGTGCGCATTATTTTGTGGATGATCCAGGGCTGCCTCCCTACTTCGGTAACTATCCATCCAGCCTCTAAAGCAATAAAGCCTAAAGGAGCCAGAATTACAAATAACAACCAATATCTATTCGTATTAAACCATTTCTTCCGTTTAAGCGAAATAAAATATAAAACTCCTGCAAGAAGTAGTATCCCACCTATACCCACCATAATCTGGAATGCATAATGCACCATAGGTACATTGGGATGTTCATCTTCTGGGAAATCATTTAACCCTTTAACCTCTGCATCAAAATCACCAAAGGCGAGAAAAGACAACATCTTTGGCAACGCAATTTTATAGCTCACCTCTTGTGTTTCGGCATTTACTATTCCGCCAATATATAACGGAGCTCCTTTTTCGGTCGTATAATGTGCTTCCATAGCGGCAAGTTTAACAGGTTGTCTTTCAGCAATATCTTTTGCCGAAATATCTCCACTAATGGGCTGAAGAATTGCAGCTATAGCACCAAAGGTAATTGCTATTTTAAATGCTTTTTTATGTAATTCTATCCTTCGCTTTTTATAAACCTGGTACGCGTGAATTCCTGCAACTGCAAAACCAGTTGCAGTAAATGCAGCAAGTGTCATATGCAACGCTTGTGTAAACCAAGCAGGGTTCAGCATCGCTTCAACAGGGTTTATATTTAGAAACTTACCATCGATATAATCAAATCCGCTAGGAGCATTCATCCACCCATTTGCTGCTACAACTAAGATCCCCGATGCTACCCCTGAAACCCCAATGATAATACCGGTAAACCAATGAAATCTTTCGGGGAGTTTATTCCAACCATACAAATAGAATCCCAGCGCAATAGCCTCAACAAAAAAGGCAGCTCCCTCTAATGAAAAAGGCATACCAATAATGGGACCTGCATGTTTCATAAACTCGGGCCAAAGTAATCCTAACTCAAATGACAAGGCTGTACCCGAAACGGCACCTGTTACAAAGAATATAGCAACTCCTTTTTGCCAGGATTTAGTAAGAGTTAGATAAATTTGGTCACGTGTTTTTAACCATTTATAATGAGATACGACCATAAAAAAAGGCATGACCATACCAATACAAGCAAAAACAATATGAAATATAAGTGTAAATGCCATCTGGAGTCTTGCCGCGTCAAGGTTTTCCATAGATAAAATTTAGAGAAGAAATTGGTTTCCAATGATGACTATAAAGATACGACCTGGGCTTGACTTAAAGCATAAAGAATATGTTTATTTTTCTTAAAAAATCCACTTTTATAGATAAAAAAGCCTGCCAAAAACAATATCGCTATAGCGGGCTTCCTAAATTGATAAAACTATGTTATTTCACTAATTTTATTATTTCTGTACCTTGATCAGAAATTACTCTCGATATATAGATTCCTTCTCGAATTGAGCAAGGTGTCTAATTTGTGTGATTTTCAATGTACCACTCAAAAAATTATGCATCTGTAATTCCTCAAATGTTGTAATAAATATTTCTAAAAAAAATCCGCTTATGATCACAAAACAAAAAGCTTTTTTTATTGAAAACATTTGGGTGTTACTATTTTATTTTTTTAAACGTTAAAAAAATTGATATACTTCTAAAAAAACAGCTTTATCATTATCTAAATGACAATGCACAAATAATAAAATCTGATCACAATTAAATGTCAAAAAGCAAAGTAATTTTCACTTTGTCATTAAAATTGGTTTTAAATCAAATGATTTACCTATATTTGCACTCGCTTAAAAGAAAAATACACCACTCGGGGTGTAGCGTAGCCCGGTTATCGCGCCGCGTTTGGGACGCGGAGGTCGCAGGTTCGAATCCTGCCACCCCGACAAATTAAACCCTTCGTTTTCATCAGAATTCGAAGGGCTTTTTATTTCTAAGCTTCAAGGATAGACAGTTTACAAAATATTTAGATTGATACTAAAACATCTATATTTAAAAAAAGTTTTAAATGTTAATATGTATTATAAAATTTTACATTTTCTGTCCATTATGTTCTTCATCAATTGAAGTTACATTTGGAAGAGTCGTAAAATGAGTTTTTTTACTTTTTAATTTCCCAATTGATATACTTCTTACAGGAACACCATAATAATAAAATTAACTATGTGCAGATTATAATACATTCTTGACATTGGGATTTTAATTTTTATCTTTAAAAACTTCAATTGAATGATCTCCTTTAATTTTTGGATCTAATGAATAAATTCATTCTACTTTAGAAAACATTTCTTCAAGTAATTCCAAAAAAGGGCAAATACAACTTACAGACGATGCGGTTATTCAACAAATAATAAAAAAAGAGTAACCCAAACAACTTAGCCAGCGTTGTGAAAGGTTAAATAAGTACCATCATCATTTGGCTTCAGAAGAAGACATTGAAAAAAAGCCCTTTTCGAATTAAAATCTTCAAAGCTCGAAAAGGCTTTAGAGTATATTAAGCCTGCTGACAAAATTATACTTCTACTCGAATATCAAGACGATATATCAGTTAAAAAAATTCACACCATACTAAGCAAAGGAGTAAGCACCGTTAACATGAGGTTGAAAAGAGCTAAAATATAATGGGTCGATGCTCATGATAAAATTAAAAACGATGACTAAAAAATCCTTTCCAATCTATAGAACCTTCAGCACCATCATCTGATGCGTCAAAAGATAAACCTGATTATACACCATAGCTAAGTAATCGTACATAGAGGATAAATTTTAGGCACTCTCATCCTTAGAAAAAGTAACTGTTTTTTCTTCTGGTGTATTAGAGGCACTATCGATCTGAGCTTCGACAATTTCATTTTTATCCAAAATCTCGATCCCTTTTTGAATGACAAGAGAATTAGGAATCGTTATATTTCTATTATCGTCGGTTTTCATAAATAAATAAAATCCTGTGATATCTTTTACTTCTCCGGTCCAATCAAAATCCTTATCCAAAATCCTAACCCTATCTCCTAGCCTGATAGGATGACTAAAAAACAAAATAACACTAGCGGTTAGATTTGAAAGTATGGACCACTGAGCAAAAAAACCTACTCCCAAGACAGCCAGTACAGAGGATATAAACAAGGCAAATTGTTTATGATCAACCCCCCAAATAATAGCAAGAACAGAACCTACAGCGATATATATGAAAAGGTAACTTAAATTGAAGATAATCTTCCTTCTATTGGCATCAATAGATCTAATAAAACTAAATCTTCTAATTGCTCTTTTGGTGATCAAAAGAACTAAAACCATAATACTTACCAGCACCAAAGTTTGTAATAATTCTTGTTTATATACCATCATAAATTAATCCCTTTTTCCGAATACAAAAGTATTCCATATTTTGTCATAAAAAGATAAAATAGTATTAAATATAACTTTCATTAAAGTATGGCATTTGAAAAATTAAGATTAAAATTTTCACCTACTATCTTTTTAAACCCTATACTTAGGTGTTACATAATTCTTGGGGGTACCTACATGAACGAATCGGTACTTCTGGCTTTAAAATGATGCTAAAATTAATAATGGAACAGGACTATTAAAGCTTATTTTATCCACTACATCTTCTTCCATTAATCTTTGGAAAAAATTATACTTATGATGTATCAATGAAATTAAATCACTTTCTGTTTGCTTAGCAAATTCTTTTAGTGCAGCAGTCTCTGAAGTTTCAATGTCAATTTTACAAAAAATGTAATCCAACTCTTTGAAAATGATTTTTAAAGCTTCTTTATTTACTTTTTGTTTTTCAGTAAGGTATTCTTCCTGCATAATTCTAGCAATATTTACCTTCGCATTATTTGTTTTAATAATATCTACTAATGGGTGTAGTTCTTTTTCAAAAAAAGCTCGCCTGAAGTTTGTTGAGAATGCAATCATCGAAGGTTTTTTTGGTATGTAACTTTGCGGAACAACAATTACAGGGCAATTATCGACTCCGTTAATTACCTTAACCGCATTGCTCCCTAAAAAAATCTCTTTGGCTCCCTTAGCACCTTTGGTACCCATTACTATAAAATCTATTTTTCTTGAAGCTACAATCGAATTAATTGCTTTAAGTAATGTATTGGCCTTAGAAGCCATCTCGAAGCTATGGTTCTGATTGTCATTTTCTTTAGTGACTTTTGTTACTAATAATCTCAAGTCTTCCTCAGACTCATCAGACATTTCAGCCAACACACCTTCATTGTATTCTTCATTTAAAAGATGCGAAGGGTTACTTAGATATACATGCAATAAAATGAATGTACATTCTTCCGAATCAAACAATGTTCTCGCATAATTAAACGCATTATAAGAATTGTCCGAAAAATCAATAGGTATCAAGATTTGTTTCATTGTTTCTAAGGATTGTAAGGGATGAGTATTAACACATATTAAAAATAGTGAAATATACCATCAAAAAATAGAATCTAACTTTTTTTTAAGCGCAGTCTCATAGGGTCTATAGGATTTATAGTTTTGCTATATTTTTTAGAATTACAATTAGCGTTGAAATAAAACCAAATGTAACAGACCACATCAGCATTACATTTAAGGATCCGTTTCAAAAGGTGGACTAAAAACGTAAAATGATTTTCAATCCAATTGGTGACTTAGTCTGTTATTTAATACACATAATTTTAGTTCTTGTGATCGAAGGTAGAGGAACGTAAGGAATTCTTTGTATCCTTTTGGTTTATATTGCTGACAGCAGGACATTAACCCGCTATGAAAAACTCTATTTTTTTTTATTTCTAATTTTAAAATTATACGTTTTAAAAAAGGTACATTTATCTACAATTACATAACCAGATTTTGAATGCTTCTTATTTCAACATTAGATCCTATTATTACCTTGGTAGCTATACTTGCTGTGTTGGTGATTGCTATAAGTATTATACTAAGAAAATTTAACCAAACCTATATTATTGGTTATATTCTTGTTGGTGTAATTCTGGGAGAACATGGTTTAAATACTGTAAAAGATGCAGAATCTATTCATCTACTGGGAGAACTTGGAGTTATTCTATTACTGTTCTTTATTGGTATGGAAATTAATCTTGTTGATTTCCTGAAGCGCTGGAAACTAGCTGTTATTGGGACACTTTCACAAATTGCAATAAGTGTTGGATTGGTATTACTTATAGGATATTACTACAATTGGAATATTGCCCGCTCTATCGTTCTTGGTTTTGTAATTGCTTTAAGCAGTTCTGCAGTAGTAATAAAATTGTTACAGGACAAGAATCTTATTGACACCAAAATAGGCAAAAACGTATTAAGTATTTTATTAGCTCAGGATGTTGCATTGGTACCTCTTTTACTTATAATTTCTCAATTAGGTGAAAAATCTGAATCCATCGAGAGTATACTATTAATGAGTATTGGTGCAATTTTAATCATAGCCATACTTGGATATATCTATGTAAAAGGCACAATTTTTTTACCATTTTCCAAAAAAATATATAGAGATCACGAGCTGCAGGTTTTTATGGCCATTTTTCTATGTTTCGGATGCGCTTTGGCCACATCACTTTTTGGGATATCGGCTGCCTTGGGAGCTTTTGTTGGTGGTATGATCATTAATGCAGCTAAGGCAACACATTGGATTCATGACACTTTACATTCCTTCAGAATACTATTTGTTTCTTTCTTTTTTATAAGTGTAGGGCTACAGATTGACCTAACGTTTATTTATGAGAATCTCTGGGCTATTTCTTTAACCATTTTAATTGTTTATGTTACAAATCATTTATTAAACTCTTTAATTTTAAGAGTATTTTCATGTACTTGGAAAGAAGCATTGCTAGGTGGTGCATTATTGGCTCAGATTGGTGAATTAAGTTTTTTGTTGAGCTCAACAGCGTTTGGTTTAGGTATCATCGAAAATTTTGGATATAATTTTACAATTAGCCTAATTTCACTGACACTTGTGGTTAGCCCTTTTTGGATTGCGTTAACTGAAAAATTTGTAAAACCCCGTTCTAAAAAAAATAATTAATAGACCTTAGGATTGCTTATTTAATCTTTAATTACATCTTTATTTAAACATTCTATTTTTTTAGGATATAAAAACGTAATTACCGAATTCTATATTCTTTTGCATATAACCCACTAAACGCCTGTATTTATATAAAATCAAACTTTGAAAAGTTAATCATTTAAACTATGTTATAATAACGACTATCATATAAAAGATAGTTACTATCTATAAAATCTAAAATCACAAATAATGAAAATTGTAATTCTATCACAAAACGCTAATTTATATTCTACCAAAAGACTCGTAGAAGCAGGTGAAAAGAAAGGTCATGAAATGCTGGTCCTAGACCATACAAAATGTAATCTTGTTATCGAAAAGAAAAAACCAGGTATTATTTATAAAGGAAACGAAATAACTAATATTGACGGCGTAATCCCTAGAATTGGAGCCTCAGTAACTTTTTTTGGTACAGCAGTGGTACGGCAGTTCGAAATGATGAAAGTATTTACTGCTACAGAATCTCAAGCTTTGGTTAGATCCAGAGACAAATTAAGAAGTTTACAAATATTGTCCCGAGCAGGTTTAGGACTTCCAAAAACCGTATTTAGTAACTATTCTAAAGAAGTAAGTCAGATTGTTGATCGGGTCGGTGGCGCTCCACTTGTAATCAAATTATTAGAAGGCACACAAGGGTTGGGTGTCGTTTTAGCAGACAATCAGAACTCTGCCGAATCTATTCTAGAAGCGTTTAATGGGTTGCAAGCACGTGTAATTGTTCAGGAGTTCATCAAAGAAGCAAAGGGAGCAGATCTCAGAGCTTTTGTGGTCGATGGCGTTGTGGTTGGCGCTATGAAACGGCAGGGAAAAGAAGGAGAATTTAGATCAAATCTTCATCGTGGTGGTAGCGCTAGTATTATAGAACTTTCTGAAGAAGAAGAAAATGCCGCTTTAAAAGCTGCCAAAGCATTAGGACTTGGCATAGCCGGAGTAGATATGTTACAATCTGAAAGAGGTCCGCTGATTCTTGAAGTAAATTCTTCTCCCGGACTAGAAGGTATCGAGACAGCAACCGGAAAAGATATCGCAAATTATATGATTCGATATGTTGAAAGAAATGCAGAATAAAGAAATTGAAGTTTTAGGACAAGCAGTTTCAAAAGGGAAAGGAATTCAGGTTAATCTTGATATTGCAAAATTGCATACGAGAACAAAAATCGAAGTTCCCATTATTATTGAGCGTGCTAAACTGGATGGACCTTGTATTTTATTCACCGGAGGAATTCATGGCAATGAAATCAATGGGATAGAAATTGTACGACAATTGATATCAAAAGGGTTTAACAAACCAAAAAAAGGTACTGTGATATGCATCCCGGTAGTTAATATATTCGGGTTTTTAAACCAAACACGTCAATTTCCCGATGGTAGAGATTTGAATCGAGTCTTCCCAGGAAGCAAAAGAGGTTCTTTGGCAAGTAGGTTTGCCTATCATTTAATGACAGAAGTTGTACCGCATATTGATTATTGTATAGATTACCACACCGGTGGCGGAGAACGTTTTAATATTCCCCAGGTTAGGGTGAACGATGATGAGGAAATATTGAAATTAGCAGCGGTTTTCGGAGCTCCATTTGTATTTAAATCAAAAAACAGAGAAAAATCGTTCAGAGAATCATCGATCAAACTTGGTAAAAAAGTACTGTTGTTTGAAGGTGGAAAATCAATGTTTTTAGACGATACTGTCACCGAAAGTGGAATTTTAGGAGCCCTAAGAATTATGCATCATTTGGGTATGAGAGATTTTAGTAACGAGATTGATAAGGAAAACAATGCCAAAGAATCTCCTGTGATCATTGAAAACTCTTCTTGGGTAAGGGCAAAATATTCGGGAATGTACCGCTCTAACGTTAAGATTGGAAGTTTTATAGAAAAAGGAAGTCGGATCGGTAGTATTTCAGATCCTTTCGGTGATTTTGAAAGGCAAATTAAAGCTCCAAATTCTGGTTATGTAATTTGTTCTAACCAATCGCCTATTGTTAATCAAGGAGATGCTTTAATACACTTGTCAAGATAATATTTGAATAGCGATGAAAAAATGATCATCTGTATACTACTTGAAGTTTTACAAAAGCTATAAAACACTATAGGATCAAAGGATAATTTTCATAACCTAATTTTACGTTTAGGGTCTTGTGATTTTAAAGTGATGTCTACTATATTTCAACAGATGTTTCTACAGGCAGAGAGGTATAGTTTACTTTTGAGAAAAAATAATTTTGGTAATTCATATTTTTAGTATGTTTGTACCATAATGAGTTCATAAATAAGAACGCATTGCCTTTAAAAAATGAAATCTTTTTTCAGATTCGGGCTTAGGAGAATAAAGAAGTCTACTCCAAAAGCTGCCTTAGGGATAGGGATCCGAATTCTCAGGCTGACTTCTGAAACTCATACTGCATTTTTGCTGTTAGTGCAAAAGTCTTTTGCACCGTCCACTATTTTTATTATACGTATTTGAGTTGATTAGAAATGATCCAACCGCTACTCTATTTGAAGTAATTCAAACATTTTTTAATTATTTAATTACAAAACAATGAAAACAAAATATTTTGATCTCATCGATCAAACTTTTGATTTTCCTCAGGAAGAGTTTGCTTTAAAGAACGACTCGCTTCACTTCCACGGAATTGATTTAAAAGCACTTATAAAAGAACATGGTGCGCCGCTTAAATTTACATACCTGCCAAAAATCTCAGAAAATATAAACCGGGCAAAAAGTTGGTTTACAGATGCTATTAACAAGAATAATTACAAGGGTTCTTACCACTATTGTTATTGCACCAAAAGCTCTCATTTTAAACATGTATTAGATGAAGCTTTAAAAAATGACATACATATTGAAACATCATCAGCTTTCGATATTGATATTGTTGAGAATCTAAAAGCCGCAGGAAAAATCAATGACAATACTTACATTGTAAGTAACGGTTTTAAACGTGATCAGTATATTCAAAATATTGGGCGATTAATTAATAACGGGCATCGCAATTGTATCCCGGTTATTGATAACTATGAAGAAATTAATCTTTTAAGTGAAGTAATAAAGGATAACTATAATATTGGTATCCGTATCGCATCAGAAGAAGAGCCAAAATTTGAGTTTTATACATCCCGATTAGGTATTGGATATAAAAATATTGTTCCATTTTATAATAAAGAAATTAAAGATAATCCGAAAGTGACATTAAAAATGTTACACTTCTTTATTAATACTGGTATAAGAGATACCGCATATTATTGGAACGAGTTATTGAAATGTATGAAGGTGTACGTAAATCTAAAAAGGGTTTGCCCTAGCCTGGATAGCCTTAATATTGGAGGTGGTTTTCCTATTAAAAATTCATTGGCTTTTGAGTATGATTATGCCTATATGGTCAATGAAATTGTACAGCAAATCAAGCAAACCTGTGATGAGGCAGGTGTAGATGTCCCAAATATATTTACTGAATTTGGTAGTTTCACTGTTGGAGAAAGTGGTGGTGCTCTTTATGAAGTACTGTATCAAAAGCAACAAAATGATAGAGAAAAGTGGAATATGATTAATTCTTCTTTTATCACAACAATTCCAGATACATGGGCAATTAATAAACGATTTATAATGCTTCCTGTAGGTGATTGGGATAAAGAATATGAACGTGTATTGCTAGGAGGTCTTACCTGCGATAGCGACGATTATTATAATAGCGAACAACATATGAATGCCATTTACCTTCCCAAGTATACTAAAGAAAAACCATTATACATAGGTTTTTTCAATACAGGCGCTTACCAAGAAACTATTGGTGGTTTTGGTGGATTACAGCATTGCCTGATCCCACAGCCTAAACATGTTATTATTAACAGGGATGAAGAAGATAATTTGACTACTTCTGTTTTTGCACCTCAACAAACCTCAGAACAGTTATTATCGATTCTAGGGTATCAAAACACGACAAAAGAAAACGTTTTAGAATATTCAAAGAAAGAAAAACATATACAAACCAATTAGTCTATTAAAACCAAACATTTTCAAAATGGAAACTAAGAAAACATACGCCGGAATCCCAGAGCAATATGCTGGCTATGACAAATCAAAAGTAGTATTGATCCCTGTTCCTTACGATGGAACGAGCACTTGGGGTAAGGGGGCCGATAAAGGTCCTGAAGCTTTTTTGCACGCCTCAGAACATATGGAGCTCTATGATATAGAAACTGATAGTGAAGTATATAAACAAGGAATTTATCTTTCTGATCCTGTTCATGAAAATACGTCACCCGAGGCCATGGTCACCCAAGTTCATAATGTCGTTAAATCTAACATCAAAAGAAACAAATTTGTTACACTCTTTGGGGGAGAACACTCTATTTCTATTGGTGCCATCCGCGCTTTTGATGAATGTTTTGATAATTTAACGGTAATTCAGATTGATGCCCACGCGGACCTTAGAAAAAAGTACGAAGGATCACAATACAACCACGCATGTGCATTGTACGAAGCCAATCAAAATACAAATTTGATACAAATTGGGATTCGCAGTATGGATGCCTCAGAGCGATTTGTAATGAACACCGATAATGTATTTTTCGCACATGAAATGGCAAATGATGATTATTGGATGGATAATGCGCTAGAGTTGATGACAGATAATGTCTATATCACATTTGATCTGGACGCCTTAGACCCTTCTATTCTTCCTTCGACAGGAACACCAGAACCAGGAGGACTACTGTGGTACGAAACCCTAGAGTTTCTAAAAAAAGTATTTGAAGAGAAAAATGTAGTAGGTTTTGATATTGTAGAATTATGTCCGAATGAAAAAGATAAGTCATCAGATTTTGCTGCAGCCAAATTGTATTATAAGATGTTGAGTTATAAGTTTTCAGAACAGGATGTGGATGACGAAAATGAAAACTTATACACCTATCAAAAAGAAAACAATATTAATAAACTAAAGTACGATCAGGATGAAGACTAAAGGAGCCATCTCCCAATTTGTAGAAAAATATTATTTGCATTTTAATGCAGCTACTCTTGTAGATGCAGCCAAAGCATACGAGTCACAAGTTACAAAAGGAGGTAAAATGCTTGTATCATTAGCAGGAGCCATGAGTACGGCAGAACTTGGTAAAATCTTTGCAGAAATGATCCGCAAGGATAAAGTACATATTATTTCTTGTACCGGAGCCAACCTTGAAGAAGATATCATGAATTTGGTCGCGCATAGCCATTATGAAAGAGTACCTGATTACCGCGATCTTACTCCACAGCAAGAATGGGATTTGCTAGAACGTGGATTAAATCGCGTTACCGATACTTGTATTCCTGAAGAAGAAGCTTTCAGAAGGTTACAACAACATATTTTCAAGATTTGGAAAGACACCGAAAGTAGAGGAGAACGCTTGTTTCCGCACGAATTTATGTATAAAATGCTTCTTTCTGGAGTTTTGGAGCAGTACTATGAAATAGATATTAAAGATAGTTGGATGTATGCTGCGGCCAAAGCTAATCTTCCAATGGTAGTACCAGGTTGGGAAGACAGTACAATGGGTAACATCTTTGCGAGCTATGTCATGAAAGGAGAACTTAAAGCAAGTACGATGAAATCTGGCATCGAATATATGACTTTCTTAGCAGATTGGTATACCGATAATTCTAAAAATGGAATTGGGTTTTTCCAGATTGGGGGTGGTATAGCCGGAGACTTTCCGATTTGCGTCGTGCCCATGTTATATCAGGATATGGAACGCACTGATACCCCTTTTTGGAATTATTTTTGCCAAATAAGTGACTCGACAACAAGTTATGGGTCGTATAGCGGAGCAGTACCAAATGAAAAGATTACTTGGGGTAAACTAGATATAGACACACCTAAGTTTATAATTGAGAGTGATGCTACCATTGTAGCACCATTAATATTTGCTTACTTATTAGATATGTAAAGAAATGAGAACATCTAGAAATAACAATTTAAAAAGGGTAATTGTTGACTTTAAGAAGCTCAATGATAATATTCTAAACTTATTGGTTACAAAATTTCCTAACGGATATGATAGGGATGACATTATTACCTTTAGAAATGCTCAAAATGAAATTGTAGAGTGTGTTGAGGTAAAAACCGAGGATACGTTGTATCTTGTTAAAGTTAGTAAAAGACTGGTATCGGCTATGGAAGATTATGAAGAAGAAGAAGATGAACCCGGAGGAGAATTTGACACTGATATCCCTGAAGAATCTGATTTAGAATAATCAAATTAGTTTAGTTTTTGATCCGCTGGTTTTCAATACACAACAAATTTAGAGCAAGTAAAAACAATTTTAATTTATTTGGGGGGGATATTACACTGGTTTGGTTTACAATAGCCAAAAACATAGAATACAGTAATATCACTATGCGAACCACCTAATAATGATCGCCAAAGTAAACTGTTTTATCATGTATATGAAAAGAGCAAATCTTATGAGTATATAACCAATTTAAATACAATATGTTAGACACATATATAAAAAGAAAAAACATGTGTCATATTACATAAAATAGATACTGGTGTTGATGAGTCTGATTAAAAAATCGACTTCTACAGCATTACAAGTCTGACGCTTAATAAAAACTAAAATCTCAAATAGTATGAAAATGCAATTCCATTTGGCCTTGCCTTGCGAGGATATAGAAAAAACTAAAGATTTTTATGTATATACTCTAGGAGGAAAACAAGGTAGAAGTACTGATTCCTGGATAGATATCAATTTATACGGCAATCAACTTACTTTTACTGAAGCTGGTGCGTTTCATTTTAATTATAAAAATTATCGTCTTGGTGGAGAGGTAGTCCCATCTTTTCACTTTGGGGTTATTGTTGATGTAGCGCTGTGGGGTAAATTATATTCCAAATTGTTTTCAATGAATCTTGAGGTAACAACAGAAACTACCTTTTTTCCGGACAAAACAGGGGAACATCTTTCATTTTTTGTGAAAGATCCAAATGGGTACATGGTAGAATTTAAAAGTTTTAAAAATCCCAATGAGGTTTTTAGCGATCAGCAGGACTAGACAACTACATATATAATTATACCTTGAAAATGAAAACTAAAGTGTTATCCATACAAATCGCTGATACCATTCGCATCAGAGATTGTAAAAAACGTATACAGGAAACTTTGCTATTTTCAGATTCTGATGAGCTCTTTTATAAATGCCAGAAAGATCAATATGTTTATATTTTTAAATATGGTGTGGTATGCTTCTACAATTTCACTTCAAATGAAATAGAAGATTTTACAATCAAATTAAATGAATGTAGTAAAAGCGTACTACCAATTGCTAATCAAGTATCAGAAGAACTTGGTATTGAAGTAAACAAAAAAGAATACCAAGTTGATTTTGATCACATAAAATTAAGAGATAACGACTCTGAAAAAATTCGTTTAGTAATGCTTAATTTATCGCAATCCGTAGCACTCGATAATTATTCTAATGTATCAGAACAAATTTTAGAAGATACCAGAATACATACCAATTACTTAGAAGAACATGGTAAGTTAGATATTGGCGGGAAGCGATTGAAACAATACATTGGAAAGGTTTTGAATGTAAAAAATAAGATTTCTGAACACCTGTATATTTTCGATTCACCAGAAATTACTTGGGATGACAAAGTATTGAATATTTTAAACAACGATTTAAAAAAGAAGTTTGATTTAAAAGATCGCCATAGAGTAATACACGAACAATTAGACATTGTCAAAGAGAATTTGGAGTTATTCAAAGATATTATGTTTCATCGTCAAAGCAGCACATTAGAATGGATCATTATTATTTTAATTTTAGTAGAAGTCGTAGATCTTTTCATTTTGAAATTGTTATGAGTATCTTAACATCTAAAAACGTGACCCTTATCTATTTAAGGTGTGATACTAGTAGAATCCAAGAAAAACATTTATCAACTTTAATATAAACAAAATGAAAAATTTAAAGATTTTAGTATTCGTAATAACATCGATATGGTTTTGCAGCTATACAGCCATAGCTCAAGAAGAGGAAGAAGTAGAAGAGATTGAAGAAATCGTGGAAGAAAATCTCCAGGGGCCCGAAACTATAACGGGTACTTTTGATGGTTTTGAAGGAGATCATTATAGCTTCAACTATACCAATGAGGAGGATGAGGAAGATTCAATTTTATTCGATAAAATAACTCCGGAAGTTTTGAAAATGTATAATCTAAAAGATAAAAAATATATTGGAAAGACTTTTGAAATCACTTTCATTTCTGAATCGCAAACCGAAGTAGATGAAGACGGCGATAAGCAAGAATTCATAAAAAGAAGGATAACCGTATTGAAACCTCTTGACTAAACTAATTATTGCTAGTCACTCATAGTCAAAAGATGATGTAAAGGATAGAAAAATGAGAATGCCCGCAGAAGTGTGGGCATTCATTTTTTTCGTATGCATTTACCTTTATTTTGTAAAAAATTATCGAATTTAAAGATAAATATTAGTAAAGTTTTGATTTCTATCATTTTGACAGACTACATGGTAGAGAAAAGAAAATCACTTAAAAGTGTTACTTAAATTCAATATATTAGATAGAATTAATTTTGAAAACAGGTGGTCTGGAAAACAAATACTACGTTGCATACCATAACGGGTATCGTGTCTTTCTTGATATTTTGCCAAGTCAATACGGCACAAAGTAAGGCATATGATATTATTTCAAAACAAGACACACTAGGTATGCTAAAGATTTCCAAAAATGTTATAGAAGATATACATAAATATCACTACGATATTGATATGCGAGTAAAGCTCTTAGTGCAAATCCATTTGAAGTATGAAATAAATGCTACTTACAATAAAAATCAGTTACTTTCTGCCAATGTAGATAATATGGTCAATGGAAAACCACACCATTCTTCAACTATTTTATGGCAAGACTCATACTACATCTTACATATAAAAAATAGGAAATCACAAAAACTACTCGATCCAATAAGCTACAGCGGTATACTACTTTTTTTTGAAGAGCCCACAGGGGTCGAAAGAGTGTTTTCAGAGTATTCGGGTCACTTTGGAACCTTAAAATTGATCGGTAAAAATCAGTACGAGCTTTTATTACATAACGGAAAGAAAAATCAATATGTCTATGAAGGTGGTGTACTCACAAGAGCAAACATCAATAGTTCTATGGTTAATTTTCAACTAAAACTCAAGAGGTGAGGTAAATAAGAGGTGTATTTTATGAATAAGCACTGTAAAATCGTCATAGCTACTAAAGAAGGATAAAGATTCAAAGAATCTATTATATAGAGAAGAAGTGTCTAGAAAAATTTTACAAAAAAAATTGACGAGCAATTTCACAGAAGGACAGTAATAGTGCAAAGCTAAATAGAAGCCAACAGATTGTTAAACGAAGATTTTATAATTCAGGTTTATAAACCATGTAGCACGTTGTCTTTTTTGTGTTCTTAAAATCAAGAAAACCTATAGATTAAAGCCATTTGCGTCTTTTGAAATAATATAAGAGCCCTACAAAAATAAAAATCATCACTCCCCAAAGAATAAAGTATCCATTCTTGTGATGAAGCTCAGGAATATTTTCAAAGTTCATCCCATAGATACCTGCTATAAATGTAAGTGGTATAAAGATAGTTGCAATTATAGTAAGTACCTTCATTACCTCATTCATTTTATTACTTATAGTAGTCATATACATATCCATAAGCCCCCATATCATATCGCGATAAATTTCAATGTTTTCTGAGACCTGAATAATATGATCATATAAATCTCTTAAATAAAACTGGGTCTTTTCTGTAATTAGAGTATGATCGCTTTTTTCAATACGATTCACCACCTCTCTAAGTGGAAACACCGCTCTTCGTATTCTTAGAATTTCCTTTTTTAAGCTTTGAATGTCATAGGTAATATCGTCATTAGGTTTTTCTTCGAATAAGTCATCTTCGAGTTCTTCAATCTTATTTCCCATTACTTCAATAAGACTAAAATAGTTGTCAACCACGGCATCCATTAGCGCATAAAGTAAATAATCAGACCCAGAGGTTCTTATTTTACCCTTTCCAGTTCGAATTCTGTTTCGTATACCATCAAAAACGTCTCCATCCGCCTCTTGAAAAGTGATCACATAATTCTTTCCTAACACAAAACTAATATGCTCTATAGACAATTTTTCATCCTGATCAAAATACAGCATCTTCAATACAACAAAGAGATACTCATCATACTCATCAATTTTAGGTCTTTGTTGCGTATTAGCTATATCTTCCAGGATTAATGGATGTAATTTATAATGTAAACCTATTTTTTCGATAGCTTCAGTGCGACTAAGACCATTAATGTTTATCCAGGTAACAGGTTCAGAATCTGAATACGTAAATGCTTCTTCAATATTGCTTAATTCCTTTTCTTCAAAAGAATCTTTGTCATAATCAAAAACTTCGATATATAGATCACTTGAAGTTTTATCTCCGGTATATACCACCGTACCCGGGGCTAATCCAGATTGTCTCTCTGCAGGAGAAAGTATATTATCACCCATGTTTACTGGTTTTATTGTGATACAATGTAGTATATTTAAAGTATCTGTACAATAGTATTTTTTCAAATAAAACAACCGCTTCACAAATACAATCTCTGTTATTTTTGAGAGCTAAATTTTTATACATATTACATTTTTAGCTATACTCTTTATTATAGGTAAACACTTTGGTTACAATACTACAAATAAAGGAAGTTAACCTGATAAAGAACAATGACTTTACACATTGCCCCAACACACTCTTACCATTATTAATCACCTATACTTCCGATATTTAACACTAAAAAAACATTGCCTTCTAAGTGTATTTCTACGATAATAAAATATAGCCGATATCTGAGCCAAAACAAAAGCTTTTACTGAAAATAACTCAAAAGGTGACGTATTTTTAATAGAAGTATTAAAACAATCATGTTTTTTAAAAGCATTACGTAACGGTTTCCGATATTTGAGTAAAATAATACATCTTGAAAAACACCTGTTTCTTTTTAGCATTCGTTTTTAGTGTTTGTAGTTACTCACAAATCGACAGTATTCCATTAGAAGAAGTAATTATAAATGATCTTTCAATTCCGCAACCCCTAAAATATACTACTGAGGCGAGTGTGATAATTACTTCTGACGAAATCAATAGAGGAAATTCATTAGAGCTTTCTCCAATACTAAATCGCGTTTCTGGAGTTTTTATGCAAAGTGGCACTCTTAACACAAATAGAATTTCTATTAGAGGTATCGGAGCACGAAACCTGTTTGGCACAGCCAGCATTAGAGCTTATTTTGGTGATATCCCGCTAACCGATGGCAATGGAGAATCTACTATCGAAGATTTAGAATTGGGTAGTGTATCTAGAATTCAAATTCATAAAGGTCCTTCATCAAGTAGCTATGGTGTAGGATTGGGCGGTGCTATCATACTGCAACCCAAATACATCTCGAATACAACTGCTCAGGGTAGATTATCATCAACATTGGGAAGTTATGGATTACGACGAATTTTGGCAAGTGCCGCTATCGGCAGAGAAAAATCAAGTCTCAATCTCATTTATAGTAACACTCATACTGATGGATATAGAGACAATAACGAGTTTGACAGAAGTACAATAACATTAACCTCTAGCTTTGATGTAAAAGAAAAAGACAACTTTTTGATCTTGGGAAGCTATATTTCTATAAATGCTGGTATCCCTAGCTCACTTAGTTTGAATGATTTTAATGAGAACCCTAGGCAAGCGGCTTTTACCTGGGGCCAAGCCAAGGCTTTTGAAGATGTAGATTATGGAATTCTCGGATTAACATGGAAACACAATTATAACCAAAGATTATCACTAAACACTAGTATTTTTAGCTCTTTTAAAGACAACTACGAGCCCAGACCTTTTAATATTTTAGCAGAAAAGTCAAATAGCTTTGGTATACGATCAAGGGCTTTGGGTAAACACATGCTAGCGAATAAAGAATTAAATTGGACATTGGGAGGAGAACTTTTCTTTGATCAATATACGGGCAAAACTTATGACAACCTTTACGAAGATTTTGCGACAGGCACCGGTAGCGTACCCGGAGAATTACTATCTGATTTAGATGAAAAACGCTATTATTATAACTTTTTTACTGAAGTAAATTACAGCGTCAATAAAAAACTAAAGTTCAACGCAGGAATTCATCTAAATCAAACTTCTTTTGAAATTAAAGATCAGTTTTTCTCTGATGGTAACGATACCTCAGGTGATTTTGATTTCAACCCTATCCTCTCACCCAAATTAGGATTCAATTATGAGCTGGATCAGAACTTTATCATATTTGGAAATATTGCTCATGGCTTCTCTACCCCTACCACATCAGAAACATTACTTCCTGATGGATTGTTTAATCCAGAAATTAAACCTGAAATTGGCTGGAACTATGAAATTGGCACTCGTTATCAATTATTAAATAACAAAATATATGGGTCATTATCCTTGTACACTCTTAGAGTACGTGATTTGTTAGTTTCCAGAAGAACTGAAGAGGATAATTTCTTCGCTATTAATGCAGGTAAAACAATCCACAATGGTATCGAAACTGAAATAAATTACAGTATCATTAAATCCATTGCGCATGAGCTAAGCAGCTATATCAATCTATCTTTGTATGAGTATACTTTTGATGAGTTTATAGATCTCGATAATGACTTTTCGGGTAATGACCTTACCGGAGTCCCTTCGGGAGTTATTAATTTAGGGATGGATCTAACCACAAAAAAAGGATTGTATGGCAATATTAACGTTCAAACCGTGGGCAAAATTCCTGCTAATGATGCAAATACTGTTTTTAGCGACAGTTATTCATTATTACATAGTAAGGTTGGTTTTAAAAACAAGTTTGGGGATCACTTTATGTATAACATCTATCTTGGTGCTAATAACATTCTGGATACTCAATACGCAAGTCAACTTCAGATCAACGCCAGAGGTTTTGGCAGTACCGCGCCCCGCTATTTTTATCCTGGATTACCTTTTAATATCTATGGTGGGATTAACATAAATTATAGATTATAAATCATATTTTATTGTAATTTTCAGTACAGAATAAAAAACGATTTATGAAATCATCACCGCTACTTTTGCTTCTCTTCTTTGTATGTGCTGCATGTGCACAACAAAAGAAAACAAATGATATTCGTATACAAGAAGATCCGAAAAATTATACTACAGAACTTATTGTTCCCGATCTTCAAATCCCATGGGGAATGGTATGGTTACCTGATGGCAGTATGCTCATTACCGAAAAAAGAGGAGAACTAATCCATTTTAAAGATGGCAAGAAAACCATGATAAGCAATGTGCCCGAAGTTTACAACAGAAATCAAGGAGGATTATTAGACATCGAACTACATCCACAATATGAAGAAAACGGATGGATCTATATTACATATTCTTCTAAAGAAGGTACAGAAAAAGGAGGAAATACCGCTTTGATAAGGGCAAAACTTGAGAATAATCAACTTACTCTAATCGAAAAATTATATAAAGGCTCACCAAACACCACTCGAGGTCATCATTTTGGATCACGTATAGAGTTTGATAATGAGGGATATCTTTATTTTAGTATTGGAGATCGTGGAAATAGAGATGTTAATCCTCAGGACATTACTAAAGATGGTGGAAAAATATACCGTCTTCATGACGATGGCAAAATCCCAAAAGACAATCCATTCATAGATAAACAAGATGCAAAAAAAGCAATTTACTCTTATGGTCATCGCAATCCACAGGGAATGGCGCTACATCCTAATGGAACCATATGGGTACATGAACATGGTCCAAGAGGAGGAGATGAGATTAATCCTATTAAGAAAGGAGCCAATTACGGGTGGCCAATTATTACCTATGGTATAAATTATAGCGGAACATCAATTACTGATATTACCCAAAAAGAAGGAATGGAACAGCCTTTTTATTATTGGATCCCTTCTATCGCACCAAGCGGTATGGACTTTGTAACTAGTAATACGTATCCAGGCTGGAAGGGAGATATATTGGCAGGATCTTTAGTATTTCAATACCTTGAACTGGTAGAACTAACCGACAATAAAGTTACAGGAAGAAAAAAATTACTTGATGGCATGGGGCGTGTTCGTAATGTTCGGCAGGGACCAGATGGCTTTATATATGTAGCCATCGAAAATAAAGGCATTGTTAAAATAATTCCAAAATAATATGAAAAGGCATACCAAACGTTTCCTTATTTTAGAAAGTTTAGTGTTTATTATGAGTATTACTATTGTGGCACAGAGCGAAAAATCAAATGTAACCTATACAAAGATTAAATCTATAAAAATTCAGGATACCAAATTGAAAGAAAGTATCGCTCGCGGACACGAAATCTATACTGATTTTTGTATGCAATGTCATTTACCCGATGGTAAGGGCACGCCAAAAATATTTCCGCCGTTGGCAGGATCAGACTGGTTGATTCATAAACGAAAAGAAAGCATTCGTTCTATTAAATATGGCCTAAACGGTCCGATTGAAGTAAACGGCGAACCTTATGATAATGCGATGACCTCTTTGGGACTAGAAGACAAAGAAATAGCAGATGTTATGAATTACATTATGAATAGCTGGGGAAATACCCAAAATACTATGGTAACCCCAGAAGAAGTAGCAAAAGTTAAAAAGTAATACTTATATTTACATAACAATTGTAGGATATTTTACGTTTGTAATAGTAATTCTATGTGCACACACAAATGAGGGGCAAATTTATTCCAACCGAGCTATTATTTGTGAGGTTTCTGGCATTTTTTTTAATGTTTTTAATCTCAGGTATGATGAATGCCCAAATTGAAGACATCTCTCCTAATCGATATCGATTCAAATATCGATCTACCGTTTATAAAGGTTCCAAACTTCAGATCAACAACCAATTAAGATCGCTCAAGACAAGTTCCAAATTCACCGGTATCCCCGAAGAGATTCAAGAGGAACTCAACACTCTTTTTATGGCTACAAAAAAACAAGCCATACCCAAATACTATAAAAAACAAGCTATTCTATTTCTAGATGCCATATATAATTATGAAGATTTTGCTAATGTCTATGAAAATGCACTTCATCAAGCGGTTAGAAAGGTAAAAAAAGATATACATGTGGTCGATTTTAAATTTGAAAGGCAGTTCACAAAAGCTAAGGTTGCTTTGGATCGTGCACAAAAAGATGATTTTTCTGACCTAGAAAAATTTGATCGGCTTAAAAAAGATCTTCAGGATAGCCAAACCAAATTACTATGTCATCGATGGATGAAAAAAAGATTTGAAAACTATAAAAATATTGACATCGTAAAAAATCCTGATCATCTTATGATGGCATTTAAAAGATCTGAAGCGATCTCGGTCTATAGAATGTATAATAAACATCATATCGAAAAAATCACTCCTTACCTCGAAAATCAAATCATCGATTTCTATTACAAAAAATCATTACCCGAAATAAATCCTGAAATCCTCGATCTACAATACATTACCAAAATATAGTTGATACTAATCAAAAATTGCCAATTTGAGCATTTTAATATAATGAAATGAAAAAAACAGCCTGTTCCCAGCTTGATTAGGGATATCGAGATTCGATTTTGCAATAAAGTTTACTTGTTTTTGATATACTCGGGATCACTCAAACTAATGCAAATTTTCTAAGACCATTTATCTGCGAGAAAAGAATCTCGACAAATTATATTATTATTGTGATCATAAATGTCGATTTCCAAAAAAACATATAAAGTTATTGGCCTCATGTCTGGAACTTCTTTGGATGGTTTGGATATTGCCTGTTGTCATTTCAAAAATGAAAATGACACCTGGAGTTTTTCAATAGAAAAAACCCAGAGTATTGACTACACTTCTACATTTAAAGAACAACTAAAAAATACCGTAAATCTCGGGACGACCAAATTATTAGCTTTTCATAATCAATACGGAAGCTGGCTTGGTGAGCAGGCAAAAGCTTTTATTCTAAAAAATAATCTTAAAATAGATTGTATTGCCAGTCATGGGCACACCGTTTTTCATCAACCAGAAATTGGACTTACGTATCAAATCGGATCTGGACAGCATTTGGCTAATACCTCTGGTCAAAAAGTAATATGTGATTTTAGAACCAACGATGTAGCCTTAGGTGGGCAGGGAGCACCTCTGGTTCCCATCGGTGATCAATTATTATTTAATCAATATGACTTTTGCTTAAACCTTGGAGGAATAAGTAATATTTCTTTTGATAATGGTGGCCAACGAATAGCATACGATATATCCCCTGCCAATATGATCCTTAATTTTATATGTCAAAAAATTGACCTGGAGTATGATCAAGGCGGACAGCTTTCCAAAAGCGGAACTATAAATACTTCATTATTGGATCAGCTAAATGCTTTAGAATATTATAAACTAACTTATCCAAAATCATTAGGATTTGAATGGTTTGCAGAGAAAGTAATTCCATTAATTGAAAATACCAGTGATCGTATTGAAAACCTTTTACACACATCAATTTTGCATATTGCTTCACAAATTGCTAATGACATTAAAAGCACCAAAAAGAAAAATGCAAGAATACTAATTACGGGTGGTGGTGCAAAAAATGATTTTTTAATTGAAACGCTACGACAAAAATTGACAGGCATAGCCACTGTTGTAATTCCAGCATTAGAAATTATTGATTTTAAAGAAGCTTTAATCTTTGCCTTTATGGGAGTACGAAGAGAGCGCAATGAAATAAATTGTCTCAAGTCTGTCACAGGAGCTGTTAGAAATTCTTCTTCGGGAGTAATCTATTATCCAACATAAAAAATCAATTCTAGAGTTCATCATTCCAAGAGAGTGTGTTAATATGTACTCTTCATAAAAACTCAGTTACCCAAACACTAAAAAACTCAATAACTATTTCTAAATTTGCCAAAAAATTAAGAAATGTTAATTATTGGTATCGCTGGTGGAACTGGTTGTGGAAAAACTACGGTTGTCAATCAGATTGTTAACGAATTACCCAAAAATGAGGTCTGTGTTATCTCACAAGATTCGTATTATAAAGACACAAGTCATCTCACCTATGATGAGAGAGTAAAAATAAATTTTGATCACCCACAATCCATTGACTTCGAATTGTTAGGCAAGCATCTTACAGCTTTACGACAGGGAGAAACCATTGAGCAACCTGTGTACTCATTTGTAGAACATAATCGTACTAACGAAACAATCAGCACAAAACCCAGAAAAGTTATGATTGTTGAGGGCATTCTTATCCTTACAAACCCCGAAATACGAGACATGTTCGATATTAAAATATATGTACACACCGATAGCGATGAACGATTAATCAGGAGATTAAAACGAGATATTGCAGAACGTGGTCGAGATATGGATGAAGTTTTAGATCGTTATCAAAATACGCTAAAACCTATGCATCAACAGTTTA
The DNA here is from genome assembly GCA_947497175.1 of uncultured Aquimarina sp. GTDB lineage: Bacteria > Bacteroidota > Bacteroidia > Flavobacteriales > Flavobacteriaceae > Aquimarina. The sequence goes on from CANMFM010000008.1 coordinate 202,552, forward strand.
TTGACCCGACCAAAGAATTTGCTGATCTTATTATCCCCAATAATCATTATAATAATGTAGCCGTTGATATTGTGCGTACCATAATTAAAGAACGCTTGAATTAACTTTTTGTACCTTTACGACCAACATTAATCTTACTAAGATTGAAGCTTAAAAGTTATTTCCAAAAATTAAAAAACAAACCGGCGTTGATACCGATATTTGCCATATTTCTAAACAAATATGTGTTAATTGTATTACTTTTTGTAGTGTGGATGCTATTTTTGGATACTAATTCGTGGTTAATTCATAAAGAGCTGGATCAGGAAATAAAAGAATTAGAAGATAATAAAGAGTATTATATCAAAGAGATCGTAAAAGATCAAAAGGATATTAAGGTTCTAAAAGATAGCAATGAGCTCGAAAAATTTGCTCGAGAAGAATATTTCATGAAGCGGGATGATGAAGAAATTTATATCATTGAATACGAAGATAGTGTACCCAAAAAATGACTAAAATGACCAAATCCTTATTTGATAGTTTTGATGAAGTTTCTGCCAAACAATGGAAGCAAAAAATTCAATTTGATCTCAAAGGTGCCGATTATAATGAAGCATTAATCTATAAATCTTTAGAAGGTATTGATGTAAAGCCCTTTTACCATCAGGAGGATCTTCAGGGTATTAAAAATGATATCTCTCATTCATCTTTATGGAAAAATTCGATTAGGATCGAAGTTGATACTACTAAATCTGGTAATAAACGAGCACTGGAGGCTATAAAAAAGGGAGCAGAAAGTATATTCTTTATAATCGAAAAAGAAAACATTGATCCAAAAAACCTTTTAGCTGGGATTACGGCAAAAACACCCGTGTTTTTTGAAACTAAATTTTTATCACTTTCTTATGTTGAGAAACTGACAAAAATTTCTAAAACTGCAAATCTTGACATACACATTTTAACCGATATAATTGGTAATCTGGCAACTACAGGCAATTGGCATACTACACTTCAAAAAGATTTTGCTACGCTAGACGAAATTACCAAACTAGATAAATATCTAAAAAGTAGTATTAGTATAGACGTAGATTTATACCAAAATGCAGGTGCTACGATGATTCAACAATTAGCCTATGCACTTGCACATGCTAATGAATATCTAAATTATTTTAACGCAAAAGAGATAAACCCGTTTAAAAACACACCAATACTATTCAAAGTAGCTGTAGGAGGAAATTACTTTTTTGAAATAGCAAAATTACGGGCTCTTAGACTGTTATGGAAAACTTTAGCTAAGGCATACGGTGTTTTAGAAGAGTGTCATATAGTCGCTTATCCTTCTCATCGAAACAAAACAATTCTGGACTATAATGTGAATATGCTTAGAACCACAACAGAATGCATGAGCGCCATTTTAGGTGGAGCCAATACAATCTACAACATCCCATATGATGACATTTATAATCTGGAGAACGACTTTGGCACACGGATTTCTCTCAATCAACTCTTGATTCTTAAAAATGAAAGCTACTTTACTATTGTAAAAAATCCAGCTTCAGGATCATATTATATTGAGACATTAACAGATCAATTAGCCGAAAAAGCGCTATCGCTATTTAAAAATATAGAAGAAGGAGGAGGTTATCTTAATCAATTGAAGTCGGGTATTATTCAGAAAAAAATAAAAGAAAGTGCTACCAAAGAACAAGAGCTTTTCGACAATGAACAAATTATATTAACTGGGACCAATAAATATAAAAATACTGAAGAAATGTATCCCGCATTACAAAAACCAATAGTGACACAAAAAAATGTAGGAAAAACACTACTCAATCCTATTATAAAAAGAAGATTAAGTAGTTTTATAGAGAAAAAATTACAATAAAACGTTAATATTAGCTAACTTATTGTTAACTTGCAACACATCAAATATAAATTTGAAGCCTATATATTAACATTACTAAATCTAAATCAATGCCCCTTAAGATTAGATCAAGAATTATTGTTCTTTTAGTTTGCTTAGTATCCTCTCAGATAAATTATGCACAATCATACAACTGTCTTAGTTTAGATAGGACAGGGATTATTAAAAAAGCGTTCAATTCTTTTGAAAATGATTTATTCAATCATTATAAATTTGGCAAGGATTCCATCAAAACCTATCGAACTTTTTTAGCTGAAATAGCTAGTTTATCAGTTGACCTCAGAAAACTTCCTTCAGGGAGTTCTATACAATTAACCCGACAGTTTAAAAAAATAGCAGATGATAAGAACTCACTATGGATTAAATTAAGTGAGTATGAAAATCAAGAAGCTACAAAAAAATCGTATCCATCAACAGTCGCTAAGAAAAACGAAGAAGAAATCTTAATCTTTAACTACAGAGGTGGCTTTATACAATGTCTTAAAAATAATAGTGGAAGTGAAGATTTTAAGGACATCGTCTCTGGCTTGGAAGAAGATGGAAATGTAAGTACTTCATTAGTATCCCAAAAGATATATTACTTACAGGACAAAGAACTATGCGAGATAGAAATCAAGAAATTTATTGCATTTGATATCTACTATTCTATTTTAATGGTTATCGAAAAAGCATTTGGATAGAATTTTAAATAATTCTTATTAAAATAGTGAATTGTATCTCTTTTTTTGAAGAAAAATCATTTCGAAAACCTTAATTTTATAGCCTTGTTAATTTTATCATTTCGAAAACAAGGTTTTAAGTAATGAATAGAAAAGATATACAACATTTACAACTACCAAAAGAAATAACATCAGACCGCGAACAAGAAGTATCAAACTTTACCACCTCGGAAGGAATTGATATCAAATCTGTATATAACGCTGATGATATTACCAATCTTGATCATCTAAATTTTTCAGCAGGGGTTCCCCCCTATCTGCGTGGACCATACGCAACCATGTATGTTCGTAGACCATGGACGATACGGCAATATGCCGGGTTTTCGACTGCAGAAGAAAGTAACGCTTTCTATCGCAGAAATTTAGCCGCAGGACAAAAAGGGCTTTCGGTTGCTTTTGACCTTGCAACGCACCGAGGATATGATAGTGATCATGAGCGCGTTTTTGGAGATGTCGGTATGGCAGGAGTAGCAATTGATACGGTTGAAGACATGAAAGTGCTTTTTGACCAAATACCTCTTGATAAAATGTCTGTATCTATGACCATGAATGGTGCAGTATTGCCTATCATGGCATTTTATATCGTAGCTGCAGAAGAACAAGGCGTAGAAAAAAAGCTGTTATCAGGAACGATACAAAACGATATATTAAAGGAGTTTATGGTACGTAATACTTACATTTATCCTCCTACTCCATCCATGCGCATTATTAGCGATATTTTTAAATATTGCTCGAAAAACATGCCCAGATTTAACCCCATAAGTATTTCAGGATACCATATGCAAGAAGCTGGTGCTACTTGTGATATAGAACTGGCATATACCCTGGCAGATGGCTTAGAGTATATTAGAAAAGGAATTGATGCCGGATTAGATGTAGATTCATTTGCTCCTCGTCTATCCTTCTTTTGGGCTATTGGTATGAATCACTTTATGGAAATCGCTAAAATGCGTGCAGCAAGAATGCTTTGGGCTAAATTAATAAAACAGTTCAATCCTAAAAACCCGAAATCTTTAATGTTACGAACACATTGCCAAACTAGTGGCTGGAGTCTTACTGCTCAAGATCCATTTAACAATGTTGCTCGTACATGTATTGAAGCAAGTGCCGCAGCTTTTGGAGGTACACAAAGTTTGCATACTAATGCTCTGGATGAGGCTATAGCATTACCCACAGATTTTTCAGCAAGAATTGCTAGAAATACTCAGATTTACCTGCAAGAAGAAACACAAATCACCCGAACAGTTGATCCATGGGCAGGAAGCTATTATGTAGAATCCTTAACCAATGAAATTGCTCAAAAAGCATGGAAACTACTCGAAGAAGTCGAGGAATTAGGCGGTATGACCAAAGCCATTGAAGCAGGAATCCCCAAAATGCGGATCGAAGAAGCAGCGGCACGTAAACAAGCCAGAATTGACAGCGAACAAGATATTATCATAGGAGTTAACAAATTTAAATTAGAAGAAGAAGAGGCTATAAGTACGCTAAAAGTAGATAATCAGGCTGTTCGAAATCAACAAATAGAAGGCCTTAAAAAAGTAAAAGCCTCTAGAGATGAACAAGCCGTAAATGAGGCGTTAAGTAATTTAACTAAAGCAGCAGCCAATAATGCTCAAAATTTACTAGCTTTAGCAGTAGAAGCTGCCAGATTAAGAGCTACTCTAGGAGAAATCAGTGACGCCTTAGAAAAAGAATTTGGAAGATATAAAGCAGAAATCAAATCGTTTACAGGAGTGTACGCTAAAGAAATAAAAGACGATCAATCCTTCAACAAAGCAAGAGAATTAGCTAACCAATTTACTGAGCTCGAAGGTCGCCGACCCAGAATTATGATTGCCAAAATGGGGCAAGATGGTCATGATAGAGGGGCAAAAGTAGTAGCAACAAGTTATGCAGATGTAGGTTTTGATGTTGATATAGGACCTTTATTTCAAACCCCAAAAGAAGCCGCTAAACAAGCTGTCGAAAATGATGTACACATTGTGGGTGTATCGTCTCTGGCAGGAGGACATAAAACTTTGGTCCCGCAAATCGTTGAAGAACTAAAAAAATATGGTAGAGAAGATATTATGATCATTGTTGGTGGCGTGATCCCTCCAGATGATTATGATCATCTTTTCGAAGCTGGTGCAGTAGCTATTTTTGGCCCAGGAACAAAAATAAGTGATGCCGCTATCACGATCTTAGATATTTTGATTTCAACCTTTGAGTAAAGCACGTAAAAAAATACTATGCACGCATAGTATTTAAAGTATAAATCGTAACTTTCACCAAATTGATAATAATACACATATGAGTCATACAGAAAAAATGCTTCGTGACGGAGCCCTAAAAGGAAAAAACATAGTAGTTACCGGGGGTGGTAGCGGATTAGGAAAATCAATGACAAAATATTTTCTTGAACTTGGCGCCAAAGTAGCTATAACTTCTCGTAATTTAGAGAAACTTCAAAACACCGCAAAAGAGCTCGAGGAAGAAACAGGAGGAACTTGCTTACCGCTACAATGTGATGTTCGTCATTATGATCAGGTAGAGGCAATGAGAGATCAAGTTATCCAAAATTTTGGATCCGTAGACGTATTATTAAATAATGCTGCCGGTAATTTTATCTCACCAACAGAGCGATTGTCTGCCAACGCTTTTGATACCATAATTGATATTGTATTAAAAGGAACTAAAAACTGTACTTTGGCCTTTGGAAAAAACTGGATCGACACCAAATATAAAAACACCACAGTATTAAATATTGTAACTACATATGCCTGGACAGGATCTGCCTATGTAGTACCAAGTGCTACTGCAAAAGCGGGCGTACTCGCCTTAACAAGATCTTTGGCTGTAGAATGGGCAAAATACGGAATGCGTTTTAATGCTATCGCACCAGGCCCATTTCCTACAAAAGGAGCCTGGGACAGGTTAATGCCAGGAGATTTGAAAGAAAAACTTGACATTACAAAACAAGTACCTTTAGGGCGTGTTGGTGATCATCAAGAGCTAGCCAATCTGGCTGCCTACTTAGTTTCAGATTTTTCGGCTTATGTTAATGGTGAAGTAATGACCATTGACGGAGGTGAATGGTTAAAGGGTGCTGGTGAGTTTAATATGCTAGAGCAAGTTCCTGAAGAAATGTGGGATATGCTCGAAGCTTCAATCAGATCAAAAAACACGAAATAAGTAGTTATTAACAATACGATAAGTCTATAAGACCATCCCTAAAAGCGGATGGTCTTTTTATTAACCACTGTTAACATTTTTCATTTTTATAATATATAATAAATTGTATTTTTACCTCTTAAATCCAAATCTCCCCACATGGGTAAAATAATAGCGATTGCCAATCAAAAAGGAGGTGTAGGTAAAACTACCACCTCTGTAAATTTAGCAGCTTCTCTAGGTGTTTTAGAGAAAAAAGTATTACTTATTGATGCCGATCCACAGGCTAATGCCACTTCTGGATTAGGGTTAGATGTAGAAAGTATTGAAAAAGGCACCTATCAGATTTTAGAACATACTGTAGTACCAGAAGAAGCGATATTAGAGACCAGTTCACCCAATGTGCATATTATACCTGCACATATTGATCTTGTAGCTATTGAGATAGAACTTGTTGACAAAGATCAACGAGAATATATGATGAAAAAAGCCATAGAAAAGCTTAAATCAGAATATGATTTTATTCTTATTGATTGTGCTCCTTCTCTTGGTTTATTAACATTGAATGCATTAACGGCTGCAGATTCTGTTATGATACCAATACAATGTGAATATTTTGCTTTGGAAGGTCTAGGTAAACTCCTAAATACAATTAAAAGTGTGCAAAAAGTGCACAACAAGAATTTAGATATTGAAGGGTTGCTACTTACCATGTATGATTCCAGACTCAGGTTATCGAATCAGGTTGTTGAAGAGGTTCAAAAGCATTTTAGCGAAATGGTATTTAAAACAATCATTCAAAGAAATATACGTTTAAGTGAAGCACCTAGTTATGGTGAGAGTATTATTAATTATGATGCTTCAAGTAAAGGAGCTAGTAATTACTTAAGTTTAGCACACGAAATTATTAAAAAAAATAGTTAAGGATTCATGGCGAAGGCAACAAAAAAACAGGCATTAGGCAGAGGATTATCTGCACTACTCAAAGATCCGGAAAATGACATAAAATCGGTAGAAGATAAAAATGCAGATAAGGTAATTGGTAATATTATCGATTTAGAGTTAGAAAGTATAGATGTTAACCCTTTTCAGCCTAGAACTAGTTTTAATGATGAAACATTACGAGAACTAGCAACCTCTATAAAAGAAGTAGGCGTAATACAACCTATTACCGTTCGAAAACTTGATTTCAACAATTATCAATTGGTAAGTGGTGAACGTCGTTATCGCGCTTCAAAATTAGCTGGATTAAAAACCATACCCGCCTATATTCGTATTGCTAATGACAATGAGTCATTAACCATGGCTTTGGTAGAAAATATACAGCGACAGGATCTGGATCCTATTGAGATTGCATTATCCTACCAACGCCTAATCGATGAGATTAGCTTAACACAGGAGCAGTTGAGTGATCGAGTCGGAAAAAAAAGATCTACAATAGCTAATTACCTTAGATTGCTAAAATTAGATCCCATTGTTCAAACCGGTATGCGCGATGGTTTTATATCAATGGGTCATGGTCGTGCACTGATTAATATAGATGACCAACAGCAACAACTCGATATTTATGAAAAAGTTATCGGGAAGTCTTTATCCGTTCGCGATACCGAAAAACTAGTTAGATCTATAAATAATCCAACGGCAAGCCCTACTGAAAATAAGACAACAGCTCAATTACCAAAGCATATTTCTAAAGGAATTAAAGAGTTCTCAGAATATTTTGGTGCAAAAATTGATATAAAAGTTTCCGATAAAGGAAGTGGTAAGTTGATCATACCCTTTTCTTCCGAAGAAGATTTTAAACGCTTAAAGAAACTTATCAATAGTGAGGATTAAATGCTGTTATATCATTTTTTTTGTGCTTTTTAGCTTACAAAACATTCTTTCGCAAGAGAATGATGAATTAAAGGTTACCACAGAAGAAGTTGCTGTAAAAAAGAAAAAAAGAGAAAAAAAAATTCCTGAATACGAACCCTTAGCACCGGCAAGAGCGGCTTTTTATTCTGCAGTTCTTCCTGGTCTTGGACAGGCATATCAAAAAAAATATTGGAAAGTCCCAATAGTATATGCTGCCCTAGGTACTGGTGTATATTTCTATATTCAGAATAATGATAATTATAATCGTGTACGAGATATTTTTAAACGTAGATTAGCTGGTTTTACTGATGATGAATTTCCGAACATTACCAATGATCAGCTTATATCCTTGCAAGAACGTTATCGTCGAGATCAGGAATTGTCACTACTGGTCACCGTTGGGATTTATCTTCTAAATATTGTAGATGCTAATGTTACGGCGCATTTACAACAGTATAATGTTACCGAGGATCTTTCTTTTAAGCCTAAAGTAAATTTTAACGAATTTGATGTTGGACTCAATTATGGGGTATCGCTCAATTATAGTTTTTAAGTATTTAGAATACAAATCGCCTAACAACAACTTACAACAGTAACTAACATATGAAAATCGCACTTCTTGGATATGGTAAAATGGGTAAAACCATTGAGAAAATTGCAATACAACGAGGCCATACCATTGCATTAAAAGTAGATAAAGAGGATACTACGTATGACTTATCTGATATCGATGTTGCAATTGATTTTAGTATTCCTTCTGCAGCCGTAAATAACATCACAAATTGTTTTAATGCCGGAGTACCTGTCATTTCTGGAACAACCGGATGGTTAGAGTATTATGAGATGATCGTAAACGTATGCAAGGAAAAAAAGGGTAGTTTTATTTATGCCTCTAATTATAGTTTGGGAGTAAACCTATTTTTTGAACTGAATAAGAAGTTAGCAAAAATGATGGCTCCACTAGAGGGTTATGATATTACCATGGAAGAAATTCATCATACCGAAAAGCTGGATGCTCCGAGTGGTACTGCTATTACCCTGGCCGAAGGAGTAATCGAAAACACAGATAAAAAAAACTGGAAACTTGGAGAAGGGGATCATAACACAATTCCCATAACCGCAAAAAGAATTGATAAAGTACCAGGCACACATACCGTAACGTACTCATCTAAGGTAGATGATATAGAAATTAAGCATACTGCCCATAATCGAGATGGGTTTGCCCTAGGTGCTGTAGTAGCGGCCGAATGGATTTCTGACAAAACCGGAGTTTTTGGAATGAAAGATGTTTTAGGATTATAAAAAATGTAACACTTTGTACATAAGGAGTACTTATATTAAAAAATAATAGAGATGACACTAACAGAATGGTTTATTTTTTTCCTGATACTACAGGTAATTCATTTTCTAGGAACCTGGAAATTATATACTAAAGCAGGTAGAAAAGCCTGGGAAGCTATCGTACCTGTGTACAACGCGGTTATATTGATGAAAATTATAAATCGTCCATGGTGGTGGGTAATTTTACTATTCATTCCAGTAATTAATGTAATCATGCTACCCGTAATTTGGGTAGAAACTATTAGAAGTTTTGGCAAAAACTCAACCACTGATACTATCCTCGTCATTGTAACTCTTGGTTTTTACATTTTCTATATTAATTATGGATTAGATGTAAACCATATCCAGGACCGTAGTCTTAAACCAAGAACCGCAACCGGAGAATGGATAAGCTCTATATTATTTGCAATAGTTGCAGCGACGATTGTGCATACATATTTTATGCAACCATACACCATTCCAACCGGATCTTTAGAAAGAACACTGCTTGTTGGAGATTTCTTATTTGTAAGTAAGTTTCATTATGGTGCTCGTACCCCTATGACAGCTGTATCATTTCCTATGGTGCACGATACCATTCCGTTAGTGAGAACAAAATCGTATACAAGCGCACCACAATATCCTTATTTTAGATTACCTGGTTTTCAAGACATTAAACGTAACGACATTGTTGTATTTAGCTGGCCAATAGATACCGTACGTTTTTTTAGAGATCAATCTAAAAAGAGTTATTACAAACCTATTGATAAAAAATCGAATTATGTAAAACGCTGTGTTGGAGTACCGGGCGATTCTCTATCTGTAGTAGATGGATACGTACATATTAATGGCGAAAAGAATCAGCTTCCTGATCGTGCCCAATTGCAGTTTAGACATACAGGAACTACAAAAGGAAGTAGTTTTAATATGCAAAATTTATACAATCGATATAAAATAAAACCCAACGAATTTGGGTATAATGAGAAATTCTTTGAAGCGCAATGTATTACCGAAGAAGCTGCTACAAAATTTAAAAATCATCCTAATGTTGATGATATTCAAAGAATGATAGCTCCCAAAGGTCAAAAAGATCCAGGTATTTTCCCTAACAATGGTAAAGTAAACTGGAATTCTGACAACTTTGGACCTATCTACATCCCCGAAGCTGGTAAAACAGTAAAAATGGATCTCAAAAGTTTTTCTTTATACAGAAGAATAATTGAAGTTTATGAAGGCTCAGAACTGGGTATTGATAATAAGTTATCAGTAAATGATACTCAAATAGTACTTAATGGCAAACCCATAGACACCTATACTTTCAAACAAGATTACTATTGGATGATGGGAGATAATCGCCATAATAGTGAAGATAGCCGTGTTTGGGGATATGTTCCTGCTAATCATATTGTAGGTAAACCAGTTTTTATATGGTTTAGCTGGGATACTAATGCAAAAGGTCTCTTTAATAAAATTCGATGGGATAGAATGTTTACAACCGTGGGAGGTAGTGGTAAACCTGTATCTTATTTTAAGTATTTCCTCATATTATTAGCAGGCTGGATCATTTATAATCAATATCGAAAGAGAAAAAAAGGAGCATAATATCAAAAAGAAAAATTGAAGACTACCCTACTCCATCCGATGTATTTTGGGTCTATTGCTCAATACGTGGCAATTGCACAATCCGATTCGATTGTTTTTGAAAACGAAGATAATTATCAAAAACAAACCTATCGCAATCGTATGTACATTTATGGTGCAAACGGCAAGCTTCTATTAACGATTCCGATTAAGCATACAGGAAAACAGGGAAGACAACTTTATAAAGACGTAAGAATCGAAAATGATTTTAAATGGCAGGCACTACATTGGAAATCTTTAGAAACTGCGTATAGAACCTCACCTTTCTTTGAATATTATGAAGAAGAATTCGTTCATCTCTTCGAAAAAAAGAAAGAGTTTCTGTTAGATTTTAATTACGAATGCATTCAAGCTGTTTTTGATTGTCTCCAGTTAGAAACAAATTTTACCAAAACAATTGAATATATCAAGACTCCCCAAGAGATTAATGACAAAAGAGAATTGATAAATGCGAAAAAAGAAAAACCATACACGCTAGAATCGTATATCCAGGTTTTTACAGAAAAACACAGTTTTATACCTAACCTCTCTATTTTGGATTTATTATTTAATGAGGGGACGAATGCATTGAATTATCTTGAGAATCAAGCTATTTTTTAATGCTTCGTTTTATAGTACACTATGGATCACACCTTATCTTTCCGCTAATATTCGCGTTAATTTTTTACCCAAAACAATGGAAAAATGTATACCTCATCTTTTTGGGAGCTATGCTTATTGATCTCGATCATTTGCTTGTAAATCCTATTTTTGATCCTGGTCGATGTAGTATTGGTTTTCATCTATTACATAGTGCTTACGCCATTATAGGATATTGTTTTATGCTATTTTTCTCAAGTATTCGAGTGTTCGGCATAGCACTACTTTGGCATATTATTACTGACCTTATCGACTGCTGGATGATGTGATCAAGCGTTATATGTATTCTTTCTGTAAAATATTTTTTACATTTAGTAAAAATTAGCATTACTAATTTCCTTATTTTAAATTGATTCAATCATGAAGAGACTATTACTTTTAATTATATTTTTAACAATATACGCATGTAAAAAACAAGGAGAAGAACCCAATCCTGAGTCCAAAAAAGAAATAATTATAACCAAACCTATAAAAAAGTATGACCCAATACCTATAGATTCTGAAATTGCCAGAAAACTTTCTAAAAAAGAAATGGCTTCAATATTTACAAGAAGAAAACAAAATCTGTTGGGCATTTCAAATGACCTTTATCAAGCATATTCTTATAAAGATGAATCTGGTGAATATTATCTACTGTTAACCGATCATCAAATATCAATAAATGAAGAGAAAGACACTTTATATGATAATATATATGCCTTAAATATAACAAACAAAAACAATCAATTCAAGAAAAGATCTACCGTTACCGGTGAAATAGATAAGGAGTGGGAAACCTCTATCGGTTTTTGGAATCAGTATTCAGAGATATCCGATCTTGATAGTGATGGCCTGGTTGACCTAATTTTGGTTTATGGCACTACCGGTCAGGATATGTACAAAGATGGTAGAATAAAAATCTTGGTGTATCACAATAAAAAGAGAGTATCAATTAAGCACCAGAATAGTGATATAACTGGAGGTAGATCGACAAAAATTAACAAGAAATTTTACCTATTACCTTCAGAAATACAAGAGGCTGTAAAAGAAAAAATGAAGCGCATGGTTAAAAATGGTCATGCAGTTTTTTCAGAAGGTTGGGAAAAAGAAATGACTAATAGTGCAACACGTTTAGAAGATAAATAAGTGATTGTATACCACTATAATCAAAGAGAATTTGGTAATTAACACAAACTCGAGTAAGTATTTAATTCTAAAGAGCCGGCGGATTGAGTGATTTTTGGCTGTGACCTCTTGGCTCCGCTCGAGATGATATGGATAAAAATGATACCGATTCTTCGACACGCTAAGGATGACAGTGCTTTTTTTTAAAAAACTTATTTGTCTTCGATACAATTTTTTGTCAAAAATCACTCATACTGATGCAAATTTTCAGGTAATTCAGGTTATTTAGTTTTTCTTCTAAATCTAAAGCACCTTATATTTAATTTAAAGTTTTATTCTTGTTGATATAGGATAATGATCTGAAAATCTTTTATAGAAGGTTTTGAATTCTAAAATCTCAAAATCCTCTGCTACCAAAATAAAATCAATACGCACAGGGAACAGATCGAACTCAAAAGTTTTGCCAAAACCTCTACCGGCTTCTTTAAAAGTATCTAGTAAACCTTCAGATTTTACCTGGTTATATACATAAGAATAGGCAGTATTATTAAAATCACCCATCACTATATTTTTATAGGGTGATTTTTTAATATGATCCGTTAATATCTCTATTTGCTCTTGTTGTTTTTCGAAAGAAACTTGAACTCTACTTAATAATTTTTGAGAATCAGCCTTAGAAAACTGATTCGTAGCAGAACTTATTTTGTGAGACTGAAGATGAACATTAAATACGCGTACGGTATCTCCTTTGATCACTATATCTGCAAAAATGATATTATTTGCAGTTTCTTTAAATTGCAGAGATCCTTTATTAATAATTGGAAATTTTGAAAATACTACTAGCGCCAACTCTCCATTATCATTATTAAAATTTTCGTATTTATAAGGATAGTGATTAAAATTTGTTTCTGGGTTATTATAATATTCTTGTGCGCAAAATATATCAGGTTGCTGTTCTCTTATTAATTTTGAGATATCTTGAGGTATCGATTTAGAGTTAATCCATTCAAATCGATTAAAACTGCGTACGTTGTAGCTTAATAAAGAAATACTATTTTCTACAACATCATCAGACGACTTACCTTTTAACTTGTATAATGATGAAACATGCGAAATACCTAAAACTAGAATAACCAGAGATAGTATAAGCTTTTTATTGAGTTGAATCGCCCAGTACAGTAAAAATAAAATATTTATTACGATTAAGATTGGTACCGCTAAACTTAATACCGATAAAAACGGAAACATTTTTGGAGAAACATAGGGTAATAAATAAGAAAGCAACAATGCAAAAGCTGCTATAGAATTAATAACAAAAATAATCCTGTTGATTAAAGCCCTCATATCGTATACCTATTCTTTACCTGCCTTAAACAAAAAGTCTTTTTCTTCTTTGGTTAGGCTATCATAACCACTTTTACTGATTTTGTCTAAAATGGCATCAATTTTTTCCTGGTTGGGACTCTTGGATGAAGTAGCTTTCTTTTTTGTAGTCGATGTTCTATAGGTTTTCGATTTATGCACCGTTTTTAACGGGCCTTTTTTCTTACTTGGTTTGAACAAATTTACCAGAGTATCCATCAATTTTTCAAACCATGCGCCTATATCATTGCCTTTTTTGAGTTGAATAGCGTACATGTACCCAAATAATGCGCCACCCATATGTGCAATTAATCCACCTGCATTGCCTGAAGTAGGAAGCTGGATTAAATCAGACACTACTACAAACAGTCCAATTTGCCACAACTTAACATTAAAAAATATCACTCTAACCTCTGCATTAGGAGTATATGTTGCTATAAAAATAACTATTGCCAAAACAGCAGCGGAAGCACCGATCAAATATCCTGAATGACCGCTTAAAACGGGTAGAAAATTATACGCAAGCACAAATAAAACTCCGCCACATATCGCACCTAAGAGATAAATGGTAAGAAATCGTTTTTCGGTAAACAGATTTAAAACAAATTGACCAAACCAATATAGCATCAGCATATTCCAGAAGATATGCCAAAAACCAAAGTGCAAAAAGCTATACGTTAAGATTCCCCAAAACTGTGTAATTAAAACATCAAATGCAGCGGGTAAAACAAACCAATCCATTAGTGCTCCCGGACTTGTTTTAAAGATCCAAGATCCTAAGGTTGCAAATAAAAATAAAACCGCATTAGTTATAATGAGCTTAATAACAATATTAGCCGTTTTAAACTGATATGAAAGATTATTAGTAGCCATACTTAGTACCAACGATGTTGATTAAACGAATTCTTTTTCCAATACCACATAGTAATAAAACCAATCACTGCACCTCCAATATGAGCCCAATGTGCCACATTAGAAGGGCCTAAAATAGCCTGACCTGTAATTCCACTGTATAAATCTAATAAGAAATAACCGCCTATTAAATATTTCGCTTTAATAGGTATGGGAATAAACATAATATATAATGGTAAATTAGGAAACAGAACTGCAAATGCGGCAAGAACACCGAAGATCGCACCAGAAGCACCTACCATTGGAGATACATAGGCTCCGATCATTTTTTGAGTGAGTTCTTGAGGTATGTTAGGATATATCCTAAATTGTTCTGATGCAATAGCTTCTTGAATAAATTTAATAATTTCGGAATGTGAGAATCCTGCTTCGATATACGCCTGATAACCAGGATTAAATTGAAAATAAGTAAATAGAATCTGAAAACCAACTGCTCCTAGTCCAGAAAAGAAATAAATAAAAAGAAATTTATTTTTCCCAATGAAGTTTTCAAGATGACTACCAAACATATACAAAGCAAACATATTAAAAAAGATATGTCCAGCACCTCCATGCATAAACATATGTGAGATTATCTGCCATATTTGGAAATTGTCATTTTTAGGAAACCAGAGTGCAAATAGCTCAAAGGCTTTATCTCCTAGGGTAATTGACCCTATGTAAAAAATGACATTAATTATCAATAAGACTTTTACCGTTTCTGTAATTCTCCCCATTTATTTTTAAAATTTCTTATCGATCTCATCTACGGTTAACGTAATGAAAGTCGGCTTATTATCTGGTGTTATTGTAGGCTCTGTACATGCAAAAAGGCTGTTTGCCATATACTGCTGTTGTTCTGAAGCTAATTCTACTCCGGTTCTCACGGCTATACTTTTGGCTATAGATCTTGCCAATAGATCTGTTTGCGAGAAACCTGTATCGGGCACTTCATTTTCAAGATCACTAATTAATTGTTCAAATAAGATCGAAACTTCTTTCTCTGATACAACAGAGGGTATTGCTTTAATTTCTATCTCGCCCAATGATAATGCTCCAAATACAAACCCTGTATTTTCTAATTGTTCCTTTACTGTTTCCAACAACGCGCTCTCGTTTTTAGAAAAAGAAAGTATAAGTGGAAATAACAACTGCTGACTTACAGCACTAGCCATGGTAATATTTCTTAGCAACTCTTCATAAAGGATTCGTTGGTGTGCTCGATTTTGATGTATAATAACCATTCCGCTTTTAATGGTCGTGACAATATATTTTCTTCTAAGTTGATAGGTGGTATGGCTCCCTACTTTTTTATCTTCGCTTACAAATAAAGAACCTGTTACTTCTGCACTTTCAAATTCAATTGATGAAAACTCGTTCTCTGTAGGTGTAGTAGAATCCAGTTCTGATTCTAATCCAACATACAGATTTTCCCAGCTTGCTGCTGATTCTTTTTTAAACGTCGTATATTTTTTATCTGAAGATGAACCTGATCCTATCCTTTTGTCTTCTTGAAACGGATTGAAATTACGGTCTACTTCAATAATGGGAGCCTGGGCAACTTTACCTTTGTACTCATAGGGGGTATCCATAGAGGAATCTCTATTGAAATCTAAAATTGGAGCTACATTAAACTGCCCTAAACTATGTTTGATAGTAGAACGTAACATTGCATATAACGCATGTTCATCTTCAAACTTAATTTCTGTTTTTGTAGGATGAATATTAATATCTATAGATTTAGGATCTACTTTCAAGTAAATAAAATAACTTGGGTGCGCTTTATCTTTCAGTAGTCCTTCAAATGCGGCATTAACTGCATGATTGAGGTAGCCACTTTTGATAAATCGATCATTCACAAAGAAAAATTGTTCTCCTCGTGATCTTTTAGCATATTCGGGTTTACCTACAAAGCCACTAATGGTTACCAAATCTGTTTCTTCCTTAATGGGGACTAGTTTTTCATTAGTTTTACCTCCAAAAATATTTACAATACGTTGTCGATGATTAGCAGTTGGCAAATTAAAAACCTCACTTCCGTTATGAAACATATCAAATCGTATTGACGGATGTGCCATAGCTACGCGATGAAACTCATCGATAATATGACGTAGCTCTACAGCGTTTGACTTTAAAAAATTACGGCGTGCCGGAATGTTATAAAACAAATTCTTAACGCAAATAGAGGTTCCTTTAGGAGTAACACATACTTCCTGAGAAACTACTTCGCTCCCTTCGATTTTTATCTCTGTACCAACTTCTTCTCTATCCAGTTTGGTTTTAAGCTCAACGTGTGCAATGGCGGCTATAGATGCTAAGGCTTCTCCTCTAAAACCTTTTGTATTAATCTCAAAAAGATCCTCTGCTGCCCTAATTTTTGACGTTGCATGACGTTCAAAACTAAGCCGTGCATCGGTGTCACTCATTCCTACACCATTGTCTATGACTTGAATAAGTGTTTTACCTGCTTCTTTAATGATCAGCTTTATATGATCAGAATGGGCATCAATTGCATTTTCTAACAACTCTTTAACTACAGAAGCTGGTCTTTGAACCACTTCTCCTGCAGCTATCTGGTTGGCTACGTGATCGGGTAATAGTTGAATTATATCAGACATTTATCGTCTTGCAGTAAATATGGACAAATCAAAATCTATGAGAAACAAAAAAAGAAAAAGTAGTATAAGAAAAATCCATAAAACTCTACGATTTACCTTTCTGTCAGAGCCATGCTTTAATTCTTCCCAGGCCGTTGAAAACTTGTCTTTAAAGTTATTGCTCTTTCCAACATTTCGGAATTTATCGAATCTGTTCTCTATTTGGTATGGGCTACCCTCTCCATTATCATCCCAATAACGTGGAGAATAGCTAAACTTTTTATTTTTTCTTGTTTTAAATATTCCCATAATCGAATCAAATATACTCAAAATGCAGTGTAATCTAAAGCTTTTAGCATTACAATAACAATGAGTGTGGTTAATAATGTTCAGTGTAAGGCTTATGTTTTTTACACCTGAGATAAAAAAGGGAGGATAAAAAAACAGGAAACCACTCTAAACGTATGAACTTGTTTTTCTGGTGTCGAATACTACATTTAGCGTAGGGTAAATCAACACTGCATGTATACAACAAATAGTATACCACTCCAAAAAGTTTTCTATCAAAAACCTATGTATACCCAAACTCGAAGATTATTCTTAATGATTGTCTGCTTTGTATAAATGATATTGTTTAGCATCATTCTGAATGTATTTCAAAATCTCATTATACTAATTATTAGTTGATGATGATAATGAGAACCTGAAACAAGTTCAGGTCGACAATTATGGTTTGTTATACATTACAGATGTTCAATTTATTCTTTGTAGAATTTAGCATCTTTGCGAAGCTGCGCCATTTTAATTGCGGCTATAGCAGCTTCGGTACCTTTATTACCGTGTTTTCCACCAGAACGATCTATCGACTGCTGCATTGTATTATCGGTTAAGACACAAAAAATAACAGGAATATCACCTTGTATATTGAGATCCTTAATCCCATGAGTCACTCCTTCGCAAACAAAATCAAAATGCTTTGTCTCTCCTTGTATTACACTACCAATGGCTATAACAGCATCGAGCATATCAAAAGATTCCAGCATTTTTTTGCAACCGTAAATCAATTCGAAACTACCCGGCACATTCCACCTTACGATGTTTTCTTTTATAGCGCCGCAATCGATCAATGCATCAAATGCCCCTTGAAAAAGCCCTTGCGTTATGTTTTCATTCCATTCTGAAACAACAATCCCAAACCGAAAGTTCTTCGCGTTTGGGATTTTAGCTTTATCGTATTGTGATAAGTTTTTATTTTCTGTAGCCATGATTGGTCTAAGGTTTTTGTATCTCGAGTTCAAAGTTTCTTATAAACCCGAAACTTTAAACCATGAACTATTGTCTCATTGCTTGAGCTTGACCAAGATGAACATCTACTTGATTAGCTTCAACACTTTTCGGAAATTCTTCCTTAATACGCTCTAAGTAAGAAATTGCTACTTCATTTTTATTTAATGAAATTGCTGTGATTGCAGCTTTCAATAAAAACTTTGGCGTAGTAAAATCATTTGTTTTGATCTGAGCCGCTTTTTCATAATACCCTAGCGCTTCTTCTACCTGGTCTAACTGTGAAAAGGCATCTCCAATACCTCCTAAAGCCAACGGACCAAGCATTTGATCATCGCTTTTGAAGTTATCCAAATATTCTATAGCTTCTTGATATTTATTCATATTAAGATAAGAAAAGCCCGCGTAGTAATTTGCAAGATTAGCTGCCTTGGTTCCGCCATAGTTTTCGATAATTTCTAAAAACCCATACTTACCTTCACCTCCATTAAGAGCTAAAGTGTATAAAGAATCACGAACAGTGGTGTTACCGTTTACCGCATTATCAAAATATTGTTGAGCTTTAAACATTTCGTTTGCCGCTTCTTGTTCTTTTGGCTCTTGAATAAATTTTTGAAAACCAAGATATCCTAATATCACAAGAGCTATAACTGCTACGGCACCAAGTATATACTTTTGGTTAGCCGCAACCCATTCTTCGGTTTTAGAAGCACCTTCATCTAGTGTATTAAATACCTCTGCAGTTGTTGATTTATCTTCAATCTGTTCAACTTCTTCAGCTTTATTTTTAGGTTTGTGTCCTCGTTTCTTGTAAGTTGCCATAAGTTTTCTTTAATGAAGGGCAAAAATAAAATTTTTATTCATAATTAAAAGCACAACTATTTATTATTTTTCAATATTTTGCAAGGATTAATTACGAATTTCTTTATAGCCACCACTCCTTGATGATCAGCGTTTTATGATTTTAAAAGCTCTTTCTTTAATCAATTATAAGAATTTTGAATCCATCAATTTAGAATTTGATGATAAGATTAATTGTTTTGTCGGAAATAATGGAGTCGGAAAAACTAACATTTTGGATGCCATTTATCACTTATCGTTTGGAAAGAGTTATTTTAATCCAATAACTAGTCAAAATATTAAACATGGTACAGATTTTTTTGTCATTGATGGTTTGTATACAAAAGAGAAACGTGATGAAAAGGTAATCGTAAGTGTCAAAAGAGGTCAAAAGAAGGTAATCAAACGTAATGGCAAAGCGTATGAAACTTTTAGAGAGCATATTGGTTTTTTACCTTTGGTAATTATATCCCCTGCAGATAGAGACCTTATCACTGAGGGGAGTGATATGCGTCGTAAATTTATAGATGGAGTTATTTCACAAAGTGATCAGAACTATTTAACAACACTATTGCAGTACACAAAATTAGTATCACAGCGTAATGCGCTATTAAAATACTTTGCCGCCAACAACACCTTTGACCCTACAACCTTAGATGTCTATAATCAACAATTGCATGAATATGGAAGCTTAATTCATCAAAAAAGAACAGAATTTTTAGACGTTTTTATCCCTATATTTACGCAACGATATGAGGCAATCAGTTCTGGGAAAGAACAGGTATCAATACACTATCAAAGCAGGCTAGCAAAAACCGATCTATTAACGTTATTAGAGCAAAATTTAGTAAAAGATAAAACATTACAGTATACAAGCGTAGGCGTGCATAAAGATGATTTATCTTTTGAAATAGAATCACATCCTATCAAAAAATTTGGGAGTCAAGGTCAACAAAAATCTTTTTTAATTGCCTTAAAGCTTGCGCAATTTGATTTTATCAAAAATCACAGCAAAGTAAACCCTATACTTTTACTCGATGATATTTTTGATAAGCTCGACGAAAAACGTGTAGAGCATATCATTAAGCTAGTAGATGATCAAAACTTTGGACAACTTTTTATTAGTGATACTCATGTTGAGCGAACCGAAGAAGTTATAAAAAAGATTTCGCAATCTTATAAAATTTTTAAACTGGAAGAGAATACTAATAAAGAAATGAATTCATTCGAATAATGAGAAAAATAATAATCTATACAGTATTAATTACCTTTTTTTCTTGCTCAAAACCTCACCCCAAAAGTTTTATAAAACACCTTAATGGATATTGGGAAATAGAACGGGTACAACTCTCTAACGGAACAGAAAAAAAATACAACTACAATCAAAGTGTAGATTTTTTTGAAATTAATGATGCTATTGGCATTCGTAAAAAAGTACAACCCAAATTAGATGGAAGTTTTATCACTACAAATGATCGTGAAGTATTTACAATAAAAATTGAAAATGATAGTCTGAGAATGTATTATAAAAACTCGCTTTCAAGCAGGAAGGAGACTGTTGTTCTTGCAAAAGAAAATCAGATCATTATCAAAAATGAAGCTGGAAATACGTACTTTTATAAACCTTATCAAAAGATAACATTAGAATGACCAAACGCCATCAAGAACACCAAAGTCTAAGCGATGTTTTGAAAGACTTCGTAACTGATAATAATCTCCAAAAAGGCTTAGATAAGGTGGCTGTAAGAGATGTCTGGGAAAAAGTAATGGGGCCCGCAATTACCAAATATACCCAAAACATTAAACTAGAGCGCGACTCATTATTTGTACAGCTTTCTTCTTCTGTATTAAGAGAGGAGCTAAGCTATGGTAAAGAGAAAATAATCACTAATCTCAATGAAGAGCTAGGCAAAGAATTAATCAAAAAATTAATTCTGAGATAATTTTTCTAACCTATCTTTTACATACTCGATTTGGGTCTTATGATGTGGCGCTGGTTTTCCGTTTTCATCCAGGTTAATCATGGTAATATTCTCTATCCTAATAATTGTCTTACGTGTTAGTTTATTTCTCACTTCACATTTTAACACCAAAGATGATGTTCCAAACTTTACTACATCCATACCAATTTCGATTATATCGCCTTGCACGGCAGAGCTTACAAAATCGATTTCAGACATAAACTTTGTTACTATTCTTCGGTTTTCTAATTGTATCCCTGCATATAATGCAGCCTCTTCGTCAATCCATTCTAGTAATCTTCCACCAAATAATGTATCATTTGGATTTAAATCTCCTGGCTTTACAATTTTTCGTGTATGGTATCTCATCATATTCTTGTTTGGTATAAAATTATTGAAAATAACATGAAAAACTGCTTATTTAGAACCGTTCAGGAGAGAATTATCACTTTAAGAATATATGTTTAGACGTTCTAATAGATCGAGAATAACGACTACATTTTTTTATCATTTTAATAAATCAATGCAGAATATACATCATTCAGGAACATCAATTTGTATACAGTATTTTGAAACCTCAACACATTCAGGAATCTCAGCAAGGATACAAACTTCATTATTGGATCCTGGTTCAAACTGAAATGTAAATAGGTTATCCCCCCCAGGACCTCCATCATTTTCCTGAAATTCTCCATTAACTAACCACGAATAAGATACATCTTGTATTTCAGGAAAATCTCCAAAAAACATATATGTGGTTGAGTTTCCTTCTTGCTCAGCTACAAAAAATAACTCGGGACAAACTTCTATTTCTTTACATTCTTCTATCCCCACAAGACAATCCGGTGATGTAGCTTTAATACATACTTTATGCAAACCAAAATCAAAACTACGCGTGATATCATTCTCTCCTTCTACAAAAGGAAATATTTCCTGATCAACTATCCAGAATAATTCGTATTCAGGTTTTATTTGAAAATCTGCAATAAACCGGTATGTTGTATTCGAGATTTTAGTGCTATCGATACGCACTTGTGGGCAGCCCGGACATGCATCAGTAACTTCATAAAAATCAAAATATGTATTGACTTGTTCTGAAATCTCATTAGACCCTACTAACAAATCTAAAGGAAACTTAAATTCTGGTTGATAGTTTTTGTTTTGACGATTAAAAAAAGTATCAAATTCCTGATCTGTTGCTACAGGGATTTCTCTTTTACTACTATCCAAAACAACCACAGGATAATCAAAAGTAAAGCACTGTCTAAACAACCTTTCGAATTCTTGACGAAGACTCGTATACCCACATTGATCTATAAGCTCAAACAAGTCATTTTCATCTTCGATACGAATACGTTCATTTGTGTTTTTCAATGTTACCTCTATAGGAAACTGTAATCCTGTGATATTAAAATTAGAACGCTGTGCTGTAATTGTACTAAGTAATCCTGCATAACTCTCTACAATTATGTTTGAATCATTGTTATAACCTAAGATGATAGGATAACTAAATTTGAAACACTGCTCTTCTTCAGTTAAGGTATCGGTTTCTGAAACTAAGTTTTTAAGAAGCGACACCACTGTTGCATTAGCGGTAATATTAATTTGATTCGTATCAGGAAAATTGATTTGATCATCACTTACACAGCTTGCCACCAAGAAGACTAGAACCAGCCCGGCAATCCAATCATTTTTAGTAAATGTTTTCACAATAATCCTCCTTCTTTTAAGCTTCTAATATAAATATAACGAATGAAAATAATATCACCCTACCCTCTTTTCTTCAAAAAACAACATAAAAATTCCCCAAAAATACTAGTATTACTTTTGGGGAATCAACCTAATTAATCTAACCTAACAAACTTTGTTTATCATTCTTATTCTTGCGCAGGATCGGAGATTTCAATGACTATGCATTTTTTTATTCCTTCCGGACATTCGGGAGTTTCAAATAGAAGGCAAACTTCATGTCTTCCTGCCTCAAACTGATAAGATAGAGGATCTTGTTGGCCAATACTACTTCCCACATATTCTTCATTCACAAACCAATCTGATGTAAAATCTTCAACGCCTTCGAAATTTCCTGGAAAAAACATATATGCATTGCTGTCCCCTTGTTGTTCGATTTCAAAAGATAACTCCGGACAGGATATTATCACATCTCCTACTTGCAAAAGTTTACACCATTCTTTCCCCTCTGGGCAGTTCTCGGTTTTAACCACCAAACATATTAAAAATTGACCTTGCGCTAATTGCGTATAAAAAGGATTATTGTGTGGATATTCATCACTTTTACCCAGAAATTGATCATTTGCATACCATTCTAAGGTCGTATTCGGGTCATCAATTCCTTCGAATGCAGCTGGATAAAATTTATATCCAAAACTATTACCCTCTTGCTCTATTTCAAATGAAATTTCTGGACAATCTGTATTTGATTCACCTACCCTTACCGCTTCACAATACGAAGTTCCTTCAGGACACTCTGGGGTTTCTGTCTTGATGCATACTTCATAAACTCCAGGTTTTTCAAAATTCCATCTCAGATAATTATCTTCGCCAGGAGCAGAATCTTCAACCAAATCTCCATTAATAAACCAACCGTACGATATTTCTTCGATCCCTTCAAAATCAGCAATAAATTTATAGTCAACTTTTCCCGAAGAAAGCGTATCAGTTCTAGTTACAAACATAAGTTGTGGACAAGCAGAATTTGATACCCCAACTCTAAGTGTTTTACAATACGAAGTTCCTTCTGGACATTCTGGAGTTTCAGAAAAAATACAAATCGTATAGATGCCAGGTTCAAAAAAGCCAACATACATATTATCCCGATCATCTAAAATCAATTCTGAATCTACCAAACTATCATTAACAAACCACTCATAAGCTGTCTCTTCAATATTAGGGAAATCTGCTGTAAACTTATAATAACCAGCTAAAGAATCATTAGATATTGTATCGTTAACTTTTTCTAAATGCATAGCATCAAGTTTATGAAAGGTAAAAGCCAACTCTGGGCATCTATCAAATTCTTCATTAATCTCGCAGGATGTTAGTACTATTAACATCGCTAAAGTAGAAAGTAACCAAATACTAAGTTTTTTCATGGTATAATTATTTAAGGGTTATTCATTAATGTTGGGCACACTAGTTTTGCTTCACATACATAAAACGCCTTAAAAAAAACTTACCCTACCCCTTTTCTGGTTACCATCTTTTTATTTTTTTGATAGCTTAGAAAAAAAATCTAGATTTGATAACACAATATACACCCCAAATGTCTGACGATAAAAACTCTACATGCAACGAACAAGCCTTTGATCAGTTTTTCAAAAGTCACTCAAAACTGTTAAGAAATTACCTGTACTATAAATTCGGGGATTTAGATCAGGCAGAAGACATTGTACAAGATGCATTCATCAAATTATGGAATAACTGCGCCAAGGTACCTATTACTAAAGCAAAGAGTTATGTATATACCGTTGCAACTAATTTAGGAATTAGTAATTCCCGACATCAGAAAGTAAAATTTAAATATCAAAAGTATATATCACATCGCAAAAGCGATGTGCACCATGAATCTCCAGAATTTATTGTTTTAGAAAAAGAATATATGGAGAAATTAAAAAATGCCATTGCCCAATTACCAGAAAGACAGCGAGAGGTTTTTTTATTAAGTAGGATAGATAAAAAAACGTATAAAGAAATAGCAGAGCTATCTGGTGTTTCTGTTAAAGCTATAGAGAAATTAATGCATAAAGCATTGTTGGCTCTTCGGAAGAAGATTGGGAATGTTTAGTATGGAACTAATGAGAGAATATAAAGTTATGCAACAAACCTAATGTACATTTCGGCACTTAAAAAAAGCGTCAGTTCGAGTATTTTGTTATAACGACTTCTCAACACTACCTGAGATGGACATGAAAACAAAATGTATCGAGAACAGCTTTTTTTGATCAAAAATTCTATTCTCGATACACTTCTTCCTTTGGTCGAAGTACTCGAATTGACGAATTTCTGGATAAAAAAAATAAAAACATTACAATAGATACTACCATTATAAACCATAGACTATTGACTATTAGCCATAGACTATCGACTAAAAATCAAAAAAAGGTAGGGTAAAATGCAACAAAGACGTTAACACTATATAGATCGAAGTTATGTTAAACGATAAAAAAGATGATATATTCTTATCAAGATGGATTAATGGGGAGCTTTCTGAAGAAGAACTTCGAGAGTTTCAGTCGCATCCAGAATTTGAGCATTATGCAAAAATAATTGCCGGCGCAGATGCTTTGGATATAAAAGAGTATGATGTAGAAAATGAACTTACTACGCTAAAATCAAAACAGCATAATGAGTCTACAAAAAAGCGTGGATCGATTGTCAAATTATGGCCTTATTTTGCTGCCGCTGCATCTGTTGCGATCATATTAGGATTATTTTTATTCAATCCTGATCAATCCTTTAGTACTGATTATGGAGAACAACGTACTGTAACACTTCCTGATGGATCAGAAATGATTCTAAATGCGAAATCAAATGCTATTTTTGATAAAAAGAATTGGACTAATAACAGAATCGTCACTCTTGAAGGTGAAGCCTTTTTCAAGGTAAAAAAAGGGAATAGATTTACAGTCGCTACAAAGAATGGAGACGTTTCTGTACTTGGCACTCAATTTAATGTACAATCCCAAAATTCTTTTTTCGAAGTACGGTGCTTTGAAGGTAAGGTTAGTGTACTAAATAAAAAACGCAAAGCGATTCTTACCGCAGGAAATGCGTATCGAAATCTTAAAAATAATGTTCCCGAAAAATGGACTTTTCAAGCCCAACAACCCACATGGCTAAGCAATACAAGCTCATTTAGGAGCACCCCGATAAAATATGTATTTAAAGAACTCGAAGAACAATATAACCTGAAAATAAAATCATCATCAATTCATCTTGAAACCATTTATACAGGAACCTTTCCTAATGACAATCAAGAGGTAGCTCTTAAAACAGTTTTTAGTACCTTGGGCATTACCTATAGCCTATCTGAAGATGGTAAAACTGTCGTACTAGAAAAATAAACTATCTCGGGGTAAGCCTGCTAGGCTTCGGTTTGAAAATAATTTTGATTTCGAGGCGAGCCTCGAAGCATTTAAATCTCGATTATCGAGTAAAAGAATGATTAGATTTTTATTTGTATGTATCATTTTATGGAATATATCTGTTTTTTCTCAGGAAAAAACAAAAGTGGTGGTACTAGAAAACAAACCATTATCTGAAGTTATCCCCGTTATAGAAGAACTATACAGTCTTAAATTCTCTTACATTGATAGTCTGCTAGATAATAAACAAGTATCTATTACACTGAGCCCAAAGTTTTCTTCAAAAGATCTAATCCAAAAACTACAACAACAAACATCTCTGCGATTTGAGCGTACAGGTAAAAATTTCGTAACTATAAGTAAGTATTCTAAAAAAGATTCTATCACGGTATGCGGATATATTTTAGATGAAGAAAATAAGCCGCTCAAAGATATCGGAATCTTTTTTAAAGCGATTAGAGCCAATACTACAACCGATCAAAATGGATATTTCGAGTATCAAGAGGTTCCTTACAACTCTGTTGTCTTAATTAGTGCTCCGGGATTTCGGCAACAAATACTTCATTCTGATCTTTTTCTACCTAAAGAATGTACTAAAATCTATCTCATCCATGATCAAGAAGAAATTTTGGATGAAATTTTAATTCAAGAGTATTTGGCAAAAGGAATTACACAAAATAAAAAAATAATTAATATTGATTTAAAAAATGTAGAAGTGCTTCCCGGAAGAACAGAACCTGATATTCTACAAAGTATACAGCTTACTCCGGGAGTAAACAATCCATTCGAAACTGCGTCGGGTCTGTTTGTAAGAGGAAGCACACCACATCAAAACCTCGTACTATGGAATGGTATTAAAACCTATCAACAAGGACACTTTTTTGGAATGTTATCAGCTTTTAACCCTTATGTCGCGAAGGAAGTTAATTTTTCTAAAAGCGGTATTAGCGCAAGATTTGGAGATCGTATTGCCGGGGTGATCGATATTAAATCTGAAAACAAAATTCCCAAACGTTTTTCTGGGGGTGCTGGATTTAATATGATCAATGCAGATGCAATACTCTACACTCCAATAATTAAAGATAAAGTTTCACTTCAGGTATCTGGCCGAAGATCTTATGCCGACATCTTAAAAACATTTACTTATAAACAACTTGCCAATCGTGTTTTTCAAAATACCAAGATCAATGAGATAACAACTTTAAATGAAGAGAAAAATAATTTCTATTATACAGATTACAATGCTAATTTAGTGATCAAACCGTCACAAAATAATACGCTTGAGATCAATACCATCTACGGAAAAAATGATCTTGATTTCCGAAGAGGTAACTCTATCACATCTTTTAACGATGCGCTACTCACAGAAAATGAGGGGTATAATTTTGAATGGACTACCAATTATAATACTAATGTATCTCTACAAACCAGCGGATATTATACAAAATATCTATTAAATTATCAATTTGTTACAAAAAACATAGGTGTCATAACAGAAGTTGAAAGTAAAAAGAATAGCGTTCGGGATTTTGGAGCAGCCTTAGGTGTGCAATACAAACTATCTACGTATCAAAAACTAATCGGAGGATATCAATTTTCGAACAATGATATTAAGTATGCTTTTGTTACGACTACACCCGACTATGAGCTGATTCTGGACCAGGATGATCGATTTCTAAATACACATGCTATCTATGCCGAATACAAGCATGAAATCCCTAAGAACTTGTATCTATCTGCCGGACTAAGATCAAATTATTATACAGAATTGAATAAGTCGTTTGTTGAACCCAGAGTTTTTATTCAAAAATACTTGACTAAAAACTGGAGTGTTAATACCAGCGCAGAATATCGAAGTCAGGCTGTTAGTCAGATTCAGGAATCAATTGTGAGTGATTTGTCCCTCGAAAACCAGGTATGGACATTAGCTAATAAGGGTAAGTTTCCAATTATTACTAGTTATCAATATACATTAGGCAGTAGCTTCAGAAAAGACAAATGGTATCTTGATATTGATGGTTATTATAAGCAAATCGATAATATCACAACCCTAACAGCAGGCTTTATCAATCCAATAGATAACAGCTATCACACCGGAAAAAGTAGCATTTATGGTCTTGATTTCTTTCTAAAAAAGAGATTTAACAACTATAAAACCTGGGCAAGCTATTCGTATATCAACACGAGCAATACATTTGATGACATCAACAATAATGAATCGTTTCCTGGAAATTGGAATATAGAGCATACCATAAAATGGTCGCATTTCTATAAAATTAATAATTTTCAGTTTTCGCTAGGCTGGTTATGGCATACAGGTAAAGCCTTTACTAATATATCTGGAGTAGATGAAAGTGGTGAATTAGTAGTTTTAGAATTTGGCAAAATCAACAGCAACAATCTCCCTGTATATCATAGGCTGGATTTCTCTGCAATTTATGACTTTATAATACCTCGCAATCCTGATATCAAATACCGCATCGGGCTATCTGTGTTAAATCTTTATGATAGAAAGAATTTATTAAATAAAGAGTTTAGAGCGACAAACTCTTTAGAAAATCAACTGATACGCTCGGATATCTTTTCATTAGGCATCACTCCCAATCTAAGCTTTAGAGTATTTTGGTAATCAAAAAACCACCTCAACTTTGAGATGGTTTTTGCATTTTATATACAAATGTTCTTTATTAGAACTGCTCTCTTCCAGAAAAATGGAAAGCACCTTCGATAGCAGCGTTTTCGTCACTATCACTACCGTGTACTGCATTTTCGCTAATTGAAGCAGCATATTTTTTACGAATAGTTCCTTCTGCAGCTTCTTCAGGATTAGTCGCCCCGATTAATGTTCTAAAATCTTCTACTGCATTTTCTTTTTCTAAAATAGCAGCTACTATAGGACCACTAGTCATATATTCTACTAACTCTCCGTAAAAAGGGCGCTCTTTATGAACTGCATAAAATTCTTTAGCATCATTTGTAGTAAGCTGAGTTAGTTTCATTGCTACAATTCTAAATCCTGAAGCAGTAATTTGTTCAAGGATCGCTCCTATGTATCCTTTTCTTACCGCATCCGGCTTAAGCATTGTAAAAGTTCTGTTTGTTGCCATGATATTTTTTTTATTGCTTACTTCTGCATGTAAGCAGAAGTATTTTTGAGTTACTTAGGATTAATATCCTTTTTCTAATTTTTTGTGCAAAAGTATATTAAAAAGCATCAAAAACAAGAATTATTTTTGATGCTTTTTAATATCAATCCAAAATTTTTAGTTTTTAGGGTATTGTAGTTTGAATTCTTGATAAACGATATCATTTTTACCTCTAATTTGCATAAGAACAGTATACGTATCAAGATTAAACTTAAGTAGGCCAAAACTAGGAGTAGAAATTACCCTACCTACTCGATATTGGTTAGATTCTCCTTGATAACCAGAATATGAATGAGTTAATCCACTTGAAGTAAAGTCAACAATTGGATACTTGAGCCCCTTTATTTTAGTCATCGAGAATTCAGAGATATGACGATCTCCAGAAAGGACAATTGCATTTCTTACTGCTTTACGCACTAACAAACCCTGAAGTCGTTCAACTTCGTGAGGAAAATTCCCCCAGGTTTCAAAACCGTGTTCAGAGGATAAAAATTGTATACTACTCACTATAATGACAAAATCGGAATAGTTACTTTCGAGTTCTGTTTCTAACCACTTCCACTGCTTTTCTCCTAATAAGGTTCCTTCATTATTCGTATAGGGCTCATAACATCTATATTCACTATTGCTTTTCTTTAAAGGGGATCTAAAATAGCGGGTATCCAATACGATTACTTTTATATTTCCTTTTTCGACATCAAACACTTGTGAAGTATATACTCCTTCTTGTGATCTTCTGGGACTATCGCTCGATATTTCTAAGAAATCTAAAAATAATTGTTGGCTTTCCTTTTTCTTCTCCCACTCTGCTCCTACGTCATTTTTTCCATAGTCATGATCATCCCAGGTTGCCATAATGGGTACAGAATGTTTCATTTTTTTATATTCTTCATGATCATTTTGCATTTCATAACCCATCCTAACCTTACTCATATCATCGGTATCGGCGTAAATATTATCACCTCCCCAAATAAATACATTAGGATTACTTTTTAAAATTTCTTTCCAAAAAGGTTGCGGCTTGCTTACTTTACTGCAACTACCAAAAGCAATCACAAAGTCTGAGGTATTTGCTTCATTTCCCTTTTGCCCAAAACATAATTGGATATAGCATACAATTACTATAATGTTGATCTTTTTCAATTTCATATTTATTGACATAAGAGTCTCACAAAATTAACTGATCTAATATTACTAAAATATTATTTATTGTATATTCGCTGCCTTATGAATGATAAAGATATACATGAATTAAAAGAGGCGTTACGCTCGCCTAAAAACATCGTAATAACGACTCATAAAAACCCTGATGGTGATGCAATTGGTTCAACATTAGCATTACATCAATACCTCACCGCTCTTGGCCATATCTCAAAAGTTATTACCCCCAATGAATATCCGGATTTTTTGAAGTGGATCCCTGAAGAAGAAACGATAACTAAATTTAATACCAATACTGACGCTGCTATCTCTGAGATAGAGAAAGCCGATCTTATTTTTACTTTAGATTTTAATCACTTATCCAGAAGCGGAGATATGGAAAATATTTTAGTAAAGGCTGAGGCAACTTTTGTTATGATTGATCATCATCAACAACCGGATACCTATGCTAAATACACCTATAGTGACGTAACTATGTGCTCCACATGTCAGATGATCTATCATTTTATTGAAAAAATGGATGATCTGGACAAAATTACTCCTGAGATAGCGACATGTATCTATGTCGGCATTATGACAGATACTGGATCGTTCAGGTTTAGATCAACCACAAGCACTACTCATCGAGTAGTTGCAGATCTTATTGATAAAGGTGCCGATAACACCAGTATTCATGAAAAAATTTATGATACCAACACAATTTCACGGCTTAGACTTAAGGGCATTGCACTTAATAACTTAAAAGTATTACCAGAATACAATACAGCATATATATCAATATCTCAAAAAGAATTAGATCAAAATAATTTTAGAAAAGGAGATACTGAAGGTTTTGTTAATTTAGGGTTGTCTATAGCAGGGATAAAGTTTGCGGTTATTTTTATAGAAAATAAAGGTGAAGGAATTATAAAAATCTCATTGCGTTCTAAAGGTGATTTTTCAGTAAATGAATTCTCTCGAAATCACTTTGAAGGAGGAGGTCATCATAACGCGGCAGGTGGAAAAAGTAATCTCTCGCTATCGGATACCATTGATAAATTTATTAGTATATTACCATCTTACAAAAATGTCCTAAATCAATGAGAATAATTCTTTTAGCTTTAAGTATTCTTTTTCTGTTGTTTTCATGCAAAGCGCCTGAAGCCAGAAAACCTATCTCTATTAAATCAGGAACTTTTATAAGTGACAGTAAATCGATTCATCGTAATAAAGAGCTTGCGGCAAAAGAGGAAGCAATAATTCAAAAAATTATTGATAACGATACCGTGCACGATTATATAACTTCTGAAGGAGGTTTTTGGTACTACTACAATAAAAAAGATACACTATCAAGCAGAACACCAAGGTTTGGAGATTTTGTAACCTTTACTCATGATGTAAAAGATTTAAATGGGAATATGATCTACTCTCAGCAAGAATTAGATACAATTACGTATTACATCGATAAAGAAGAATTATTTTTAGGCCTTCGCGAAGGTTTAAAACTTATGAAAGAAGGAGAAACCGTTACTTTTCTTTTTCCCTCATATCAAGCCTACGGATATTATGGCGACAATCATAAGATTGGAACAAATATTCCGTTAAAGACAGAAGTAACATTACATAAAATCACAAAAGAATCAACAACAAAAAATTAAAATTTTTAATACACAATGAAAAAACTAAGTCTTTTATTTTTAGCTCTTATTACTATAACTTTTAGTAGTTGTAATGAAAAATACCCTGATTTACAAGAAGGTATTTATGCCGAAATCGTAACCAACAAAGGTACTGCAGTTGCAAAACTATACCACGACCAAACACCAATGACCGTTGCTAATTTTGTATCCTTGGCAGAAGGAACGAATACGATGGTAGATAGCACTTACAAAGGTAAAAAGTTTTATAACGGAATAATATTTCACAGAGTCATCAAAGATTTTATGATTCAGACAGGTGACCCTCTAGGTACCGGTACTGGTGATCCTGGATATAAATTTCCAGATGAAATTGTAGACTCACTTACGCATAAGTCTAAAGGAATCTTGTCTATGGCAAATTCTGGACCAGGCACTAACGGTAGTCAATTCTTTATTACCTTAAAAGCTACTCCCTGGTTAAATGGAAAGCATACTGTTTTTGGAGAAATTGTTATGGGTCAAGATGTTATCGATAGTATTGGAGTAGCAAAAACGGGTCCAAGAGATAAGCCAGAGAGTGAAATAAAAATGCTTGAGGTTAATATCATTCGTAAAGGTTCTGAAGCTAAAGGTTTTGATACTGACGCTGCTTTTACAAATAAATTAAAGGCTCTTGAAGAAGAAAAAACAGAAAAAGAACGATTAGCAAAAGAAAGAAGTGAAGCCACAGCTGCAAAGTTTAACGAGCTGAAAGCTAAAGCTAAAAAATATGATAGTGGTCTGGAAATCGCATTCATCACTGAAGGAGAAGGAGAAAAACCAAAATCCTCAGATACTGTAAACGTAAATTATGCAGGTTATTTTGCTGATGGAAAAATATTTGATACCAATATCCTTGAAGTAGCAAAAGAGACCGGAACCTTTGATCAGCGCAGAGCTGATCATCCAAAAGGGTATGCACCTATGCCAATGCCCTATTCTCCAGATGCTCAAATGATTCCTGGATTTAAAGAAGGGGCTCAGCAAATGAAAGTTGGAGATAAGGCCGTACTTTTTATTCCTGCTCATCTTGCCTATGGAGAAAGAGGAGCCGGACCAATCCCGCCGAATACAGATTTGATCTTCGAACTTGAAATTGTTGATATACAAGATCCTAATAGTGCTCCTCAAGGACACTCAAAGGATGATGGTCACGGGCACTAGAACTATATAAATACTGCAAAAAGCATCTCAAATTTGAGAT
The DNA here is from genome assembly GCA_947497175.1 of uncultured Aquimarina sp. Taxonomy (GTDB): domain Bacteria; phylum Bacteroidota; class Bacteroidia; order Flavobacteriales; family Flavobacteriaceae; genus Aquimarina. The sequence continues at coordinate 236,097 of CANMFM010000008.1, forward strand.
GCTTTTTCTTTTTATAGTCTATATTTAGCACTTAATGGTTCTTGGCATCGTTAAACTGCCAAAGTACATTTATAATTTGCCATTTTCCATTCAGTTTTACGATGTGCATATAATCAATCCACTCGTCTGCTATTAGTTTTACTGAAGCTATTTTATCATAAACATCAAGCAGAATCACTTCCTTTTTTGGATATTCTGGAAACTTATCCCCGTTTTGATTATAGGTTTCGGCTAATAAAATCATAGCATCTGTAAAGGTTTCTCTCAAATATTCTTTTTGCGTTTGCTTGTGATTCCAAAAGGTTCTTTTGACCATTCTAGGGTGCGCTGCACGCTTAAACTGATCAGGCTTTGCATGATGTTGTGATTCGATGTAATCCAAAGCTACTTGTTTAATATCCAGAGAATCTTTGCGTGTTTGCCCCTGAACACAAAAGGTTGCTAAAAAAAGAGCGATTGTAAGAATAATTAGATGTTTCATAATGATTTTTTATAATTGATGTTCATTTTTTAGTAATAACCCATTTTGCATTTAAGAAAAATACTAAAAAAAGCCTCGATTTGAGTGGTTTTTTTGGAATGAAATGGAGAAAAATTGTATCGCGAATACGGTTTTGGATTCAAAATCTTTGTCATCCCGAGCATTACCAATAACTCAATACATTTCTTTCCTTGGTTAAAACATTTGAATGGACAGATTTTACCAAAAAAATACACAAAAGTACTAAGGATCAATAAAAGCGTATGATTAATAAGGTATTGAAGTAATTAACTTTATGTGGTCTTATATCGACGAATTATTTTTAACTGAGTTTTTTTGCTACTTCTAATTCAAGAATAGCAAGTGTGATGATCAGTATAATTTCCACAATGATATACGTCCAGCCCAGAGGTGTTATTGTTTGTCGATGTAAAAATGCTAGTCCTAGTGATAGTAAACAATAAAGCAAATTCATAATCGCAATTATTTGTAATAGTGCTCTTAACGCATTCTTTTCTTTTTGATAACTGTAAAAGTCAAAAATTACAAAAAAGACAGGTATTGCGGCTAGTAGATATAATGTTGAAGGAGGTATTCCAATTAAGGACTCTACGCTAACAAAAATTATTCCAAGCCAAAAGGCAGATATCATTGCTCCCATTCCATCGATCAAGAAAAGCAGTTTAGGGTACTTACAGAAATAAGTTATTACTCGCTCTAATACCATATTATTATACGTTTACCACTAACATTAGATTATCGAATGTACATTATTTTCTCGTTGATCGATTTCCTCGTTCTAAAAAACCAGAACATTTGATAGTGTATAAATTTAAAAATCCAAGACGCAAATAGTATTAAAAACTAAGTTCTCAAAGATATCATCACATTTTCTTATTTGCTTTTTCTTTAATTGTATTCAAAATTTTCGTGCTTACCCAATAGATATCTTGATTACTGGTATAAAATAAATATTTTCCATCTTTGGTCACATAGGGACAATATTCATAATTCTGAGTATTAATTTCTTTACCCATATTTACTGCTGTTGTCCATGTATCATCACTATTTTTGAAACTTATATATAAATCGCCTCTACCTAAACTATTTTCACGAGTTGAACAAAAAATGATATAAGACTCGTCTGAAGAAACAAAAACGTCTGCTTCATAATTTTCAGTATTTATTGCTTCACTAAGAGCTACTGGTTTTTGAAATTTTTTGTCAATAACCTTTGAGTAATATATATCATGATCGGTTCTTTCAATATCTTTTCGATCATGTCCGTTAGATGAAAAATATAGGGTTCCGTTATGGGTAAATGAAATGTAATATTCATCTCCACCAGTATTAATTTGTACTCCTGCGTTAATTGGTTCTGACCATCCATTTTGAATTCTTTCAACATACCAAATATCGACATCTTTGGGTTTTCCTATACCCTCTAAAGCTCTTGTAGAAATAAAATACAACCTAGTTTCATCGTTAGAAAGAAAGGGATCATTGTAACCATATTGCTCATGCGAAAGAACGGTTTTAGGGGTGCTCCATTGATTTCCTATCATTTTAGAATACCGTATTTCACTTTTCCCATTAACATCTACACCATAATAAAATTCTGTACCCGCCGAGTTGAAGACAGAGCCAAACTCCTGCTCTTCTGTCGAAATAAAATTGGGGGCAAATAATTTTGGAATTGTATCGGGTGGCTCTTGCCCCATATATTTACCATGCATGGTAATCACACGAATTAAACTTTTATCTGCTCCTAATGATAAGAGTAGTGTATAAATTTCATTTGCGTCGATTCTATTTGCAATTTCCAAAGGAGTACTTCCTCTTTCATTTCTTTTATTGATGTCTACACCTAAGTCTACCAGTTTTCTAACAAATAGTTTATTTTTAATTAGAGCAGCCTTTTCTAATAGTGAAGCGCCGTAGGTAGGTATCCATTTATTATTGGGTTGTAGTTTTAGCAAAAAATCAAAGTATTTCTCATTGTCGAATTGAACCGCAATGTGCATGGGCGTTCTTTTCTGATTATCTTCTTCATTTATATCTATTCCTGTTTTAATTAAGTAATCAAATATTTCTTTTTGCTTACACGCAACTGCCCAATGCAGTAAAGATCTTCCTCGATTATCCTTTGTGTTAATAGGCACATTTACTAGCATACTATCCAACCTGGCCAAATTTCCCTGACATGCTGTTCTGTACATATTTTGTGCAACCGCAGTTGGACTAATCACAAAAAGCACTATAATAAATACTATTTTTCTCATTGTGGTTATAATTAAGAGTGATGTTCGTTTTAGTGTTACCATTGTATTTTAGAAAAAGTATACACAAAATTCAATTTGTAGACCACCTTATTTTAATAGATCCAACCTGCAAGTAATAATTGCGATTCACTACTACCCTATCCTATGCTGTTTTAAATTTCTATTTTCAGCAATTCTTCATAAGGGTCTCCAACAATACCTAGTAATTTTGCAAAAGCGGGTTCGGTTTTTAATCCATCTTTTTTAAGTTTAATTATTTTCGCTTTGAATTCATCATCATTTGCCCTGAGAATTTTGTGCTCAATTATCATATGCCTGTAGGCATTTTGATGTGTAGGCAGACAGTCTTGGCCAAAAATTTCAATTTTAAACTTCTTATTATGAAATGTTGCAACAGTGGAGAATAATCCATTCCAGCTATTGGTTCGAATTTCAAAATCATTTTTATCTGCATACAACTTGGTTATAGTTTTTGCGAACACCTGGTGATTAGAACATTCGCATACAATATCTAAGTCACTTTCCGGTATGTCAATGCCTATCGGAATGGTACCTGTCAATATCGGCTTATATCTTCGTAATTTTTTAAAAATATTGAGTTCAGACAATTCTAAATATGCTTGTTGCTGACGCTCGTTTCCCGTCTTTAGATATTCAATATTTGTAAAATCAATGGTCAACAGTTCTTTTCAATTATAAAAAATATCTTGTTCTAAAAATATAACACGATAGAAATACGATATATTTCGGATCAGTACTAAAATAAAAAAATTGCTTTCATTCTTTTTTCTTAAGGACCACCAGGTTTGCTATAATAAATTGAATACGAACTTACAAAGTTCTCACTGTTACTATTGACCATATTTATTACTGTAACGTTTCCAAAGTTTGGTTTGATGACTTTCCAGACTAATTTCTCTGCCTTGGATAAATGCATTTTCTAATTGGTTAGTACGCATATCTAAGGCATCACCGGCACTAATAAATAAGGTAGCATGTTTACCTACTTCCAGGGTTCCCGTGATATCATCAATACCTAAGATTTTTGCGCTATTACCAGTAATTAATTGTAATGCTTTTTCTTTGTCTAGTCCATGTGCTACTACTGTTCCTGCTTGAAAAGGAAGATTTCGTGCATTAGCACGCTCCATACTACCGCTATTTTGTAAGGCAACTAATACTCCGGCGTCTGTTAATAATTTTGCATTTTTATAAGGTTGATCATAATCATCATCCTCATAATTAGGAGTAGAGTGCGTTCTTTTTAATAACACAGGAACATTATTCTGTTTTAACAGATTCGCTACTTTATACGCTTCATCACCTCCAACAATTACTATTCTCTTAATGCCATACTCTTTGCCAAATGATAGCGCTTCAAGGATTCCTTTTTCTGCACTAACATGAATGAATAATGCTTTAGTACCGTCAAAAACCTCACTCATAGCAAGGTAAGGAAGGTTTATAGGGCTCACATCTTTTGCCTTTATTGCAGCTTTAGCCTGTAGCATAAATTCCTTTACTGCTTTGGTCTGTTTTGCATACTCTTTATTGGGTCTTAAACCAGGATCTTCTCCTAACCACCATCGTCCTCTTTTATAGCTATCAGGCCAGTTGATATGAACACCATCATCTACTTTAATAGCAGCATCCTCCCAATTCCAGGCATCTAATTGCACAATAGATGAGGTTCCGGAAATTCTTCCTCCTCTAGGCGTTACCTGAGCTATTAATACACCATTTGGCCTCATACTTTCTACAATTTTACTCTCGGCATTATAGGCGATGATGCTTCTAATATGCGGATTAAAATTACCAATTTCGGAATCGTCATCAGATGCTCGAACAGCGGCGATTTCTACCAAGCCTAACGTAGAATTAGGAGCAATAATTCCTGGATATAGATGTTTTCCAGACGCATCTATTACTCTACCTTTTGGTGTAATACTTTCTGAGACTCCTATTGCGGTAATTTTTCCACTGTCGAAAACGATACTACAATTTTCAATAACTTCTCCATTTCCAATATGTGCTGTAGCTCCGGTGATCGTTATAGCCCCGGATTGTACTTTGGCTGGGGTTTGCTGTGCTATACTGTTTCCTAAAGAAATAATATATAGCGCTATAATGAATATAACTTTTTTCATTTATTTAATTATTTTAGGTCATACAAGTTTTGAAAACTCGTATGATCTTATTTTTTGCTCTCTTAATTAATCGTTTCTATAGTATTACATTCAAAATGTTGTTGTTCCTTTTTCTTGGGAGGCTGTGTTTTTAAACCTTCGTTTTTAGCTTTTAACATCATCATAGATAACTTGTTTTTTTCTGAAGCAATAGCTTTTCTCATCGCTTGATCTTTTTCAAGATCAAAATAGACAGCTCCTTCAATCATTGTTTTTTCTGCTTTAGCGTATACTGAAAGTGGATGGGCTGTCCATACGACCAGATCCGCATCTTTACCAATTTTGATGCTACCTACACGATCATCTATATGAAGTAATTTTGCTGGGTTAAGCGTAACAAATTTCAAGGCATCCTCTTCAGAAACACCTCCGTACTTTATGGATTTTGCAGCTTCTTGATTTAAACGACGCGACATTTCTGGATCATCACTATTAATTGCAGTCACCACACCTTGTTTATGCATAATGGCTGCATTATACGGAATGGCATCATTTACCTCAAACTTATATGCCCACCAATCTGAGAATGTAGAACCACCTACACCATGAGCAGCCATTTTATCGGCTACTTTATAGCCTTCGAGAATATGCGTAAAGGTATTTATTCTAAAGTTGAATTTCTCAGCTACTTTCATCAACATATTGATCTCACTTTGTACATAAGAGTGACAACTAATATATCGTTGGCCATTTAAAATTTCTACTAACGTTTCCATTTCGATGTCCTTACGATAGGATTGGCCGCTCTTTTTGAGTTTTTCGTATGCTTTAGCCCTGCTAAAATAATCTGTGTATACTTGTTCAACTCCCATTCTTGTTTGTGGAAACCTTGTATTACTCCCCCAATTACTTTGTTTTACATTTTCGCCCAAAGCAAACTTGATAAATTTTGGAGCGTTATTATAAATAAGTTCGTCTGCACTTCTGCCCCATTTTAATTTAATAATAGCTGAACGCCCTCCTATGGGGTTTGCCGAACCATGAAGAATTTGTATTGAAGTCACTCCACCGGCTAGATTTCTATAAATATTAATATCAACTGGATCAACAACATCCTCTATGGTAACCTCGGCAGTAGAATTATGCCCTGCTTCATTAACGGCGGCAGTGGCAATATGCGAATGCTCATCGATAATCCCTGCTGTAATGTGTTTTCCAGTAGCATCTATAACTTTAGCACTTCCGGGGTTCAGGTTTTTTCCTATTGCAGAAATTTTTCCATTTTTCACCAATATATCTGTTTCGGTTAAGATACCTTTGGCTTCATTAGTCCATACAGTAGCATTTTTTAATAGCATTGTTTCTGACTTAGGAAGTTGAGAATTCCCATATGCATTATTAGGATATGTTACTGGCAGAACTTCAGGTTCTTTTCCTTTTTTATCTGAAGATTTTTGCTCTTCTTTTGTATCTGAAGCTTGATCAGGTTTCTTTTTAACAGTAAATGAAGTTTCAGATCCATTTGGCAGCATCGCTTTACCGCTCCAAAAATTTGAAGTATCACTCATTTCTGTTACAATTCGTGTATACTTGGTTGTAGTCGTATCTACATCAGTAAAGGTGATCGACACCCAATTATCTTTATACTTAATTTTAGTTCCAAGTTTTGTGTCTCCAAATTTAACTTCAGCTTTGGGTTTAGAAGGTTTGCCCGAAATGGATAAGTCGTATGTTTTTCCTGCTAAAGTAAGTTGATATGAACCGTTAATATCGATAGTGGTCATATCATGGATTACATTTTTATTACCCTGCACCCAATTTTCATACAGAATATTGTCTTTTGTAAATAACTCGTTTTTGGTAATCAAAAAATTAGCGTATGCTCCTTTTTTAAGGCTACCCAAAAGATTGCCGATCCCCAATATTTTTGCCGGAATGGTTGTTAAAGAAGCTAAAGCGATTTTTTTATCTAATCCATGCTCAATAGCTTTATGGATATTCGTAGTAAAATCTGCTATTTTTTTAAGCTTATGCGTAGTTAAAGAAAAAGAAACTCCATTTTTTGCCAAAACAGATGGATTGGCTGGAGCTTGATTCCAGTGGCGCATATCTGCAAGACTAACCAGGTTAGCCATATACGGATCTGTAACATCATATGCATCTGGAAAATCTAGTGGAATAATGTAACGGGCATTGGTGGCTTTTACTTTATCAATTCGAGCGTATTCGTCGCCGCCACCTACTATAGCATATTGAATACCAAATTGATCCCCAATTTTATCTGCTCTAAAACCGTTAAGCCGACTTCCAGCTTCAAAAATTTGTGGAAGATTTTTATTTCTTTGTATGGCTTCCAAAGATAAATCCTTATTATCGGTATTTCCGGATGCATACCAGCTTGCATCATAATACGCTTGTCTAAGTAAAGCCATAGCGCCCATTAAAGATGTAGGGTATACCTGTTTACTGGCATTACTTTTTGTGAAGGATAAAAATTGAGCAGATCGATCATTTAGTAATCTTTCTCCTTCAGTTCCATCATTATGTAAAGCTACCAAAAGACCGGTTCCTCTAATGATTCCATCTGGCATATGGGTATTTACGGTACCAAACCCTTGTTTTAGATATTCTGTAGCTTTTTTATCATCATAATTAAAATGAGTTACCGAATTGGTTTCAGGTCGAATATGATCATTCCAATAATACCCTTCTCGAGAGGCACTCCACTGAGGTTGCGCTCCCGGAGTAAAAATACTACCGCCTTGTTTCTTAGGTTTTTTAATTCCAAAATTAGTAAAAGGATCTATAAAAGAAGCATAGATATGTTTTCCTTTAAGGTCAATTACAATACTGTTATCAGGAATAGTGACCGAAGTTCCTATCTCGATAATTTTACCTTTCTTAATAATCAAGGTTCCGTTTTGAATTTCTGAACCGGGATCAGTATGAATGATTGCATTTTTAAATACGGTGTAATTAGTGTCTGTAGTTTTAACTCCGTCGTTTTTAGGAAAGTATTCTTGAGTATACGAAGTAAAATAGCCACATATCACCATTAGTGATATAAGTAATTTTTTCATCTGATTATGTAAAGTGTTTGAATCAGTTTTAAAGATAATCGTTGATCAAGAAAGAGCTTGTTAATTAATAATAATTTAACAGCTTATACATCATCATCAAGAAGCATGTATTATCGAGATCCAATTGGATTCACTTTATAATAATTTACCAATAAAGCAACAACATAACTATAGGTATCCATACCATCAGGCTGGTTATTGACTTTTAAATATTTATCATAGGTACCTTTAAAAATAGGCTCTAGTGGATTTTCATAGGATTCCCAGAACTCGTTCACCTCTCTATAATTTTCTCGTACTCCTGGGCGTAATTTTTCTACAAGACAAATTGCTTTTTCTTCATTACGCAGGTAAAGATCATTGAGACAAAATTTAAGAGCAAAGGTAGCACCGCTATACTTAAAATACAGATCATCATAATTCATGGTGGTTAATGCCGCTATAAAATTAGCTTCATTTTCTTTTGCAAATCCTAATTGATGCGCTTCCTCATGACAGCTTGTTGTTGGTGCCTTATAATTAAGTATTAATCCGTTTACCTGAGCTTCGTTGGTGATTGGATTTAAATACCCGCTAAATCCCATATAGGTTAGTGGAATACTTAGTAATGATTTTTTAATACTTTTAGGGTGATATTTAAGTGATGGAAACATTCCGTTTAATTGATCATAAGCAGGAATCGTTTTGTCAAAAATTTCTTCTTTAGAATATGGAATCTGAATAGGAAGAGAGTCATTAGATTCGAGTTTTTGATGTAAAACATTCGCATAGGTAATTAAATTTTCTGAAACTGAAATAAGCTCTGTCTCAGTATATTTATCATCGATTTTTAGTATTTCATGCAACGGCATTCTGTAATAATTCATCCCCCAGAGGATATGAAAACTTGCATAAACTATTGATAATGTAGCTCCTACATCTATTAGCACATCTTTCCATATGACGTCTTTTCTAAATACTTTTTGTATTAAAAATCTTAGTAGCATGATGATTAAAATACCATACAAAAGATCTCCAAAAGAAAATGGAATCCAACCAAAAACATAACGCAACATTTTAGAAGTATAGACAAAAATACCATTGCTGTAAAAACGCTCAACGATACCCGGGAAAAAAGAAACAAATTTAATCAGTATGATTTGAACAGGTAATAGTATAGTTAGAAATAACTTTGTTTTAGATTGCATGAAGTACATATAAATTACATTGACAAAACTACAACATTTAATATTTCATTGTATTTAAGATTATCATAATATAGTACATTTGCGAAAATACAATAGACATATGAATTCGGAAATAAGAAATCTTGAACCTAAAGCGGTTTGGAATAAATTTGCAGACCTTAATGCAGTACCAAGACCTTCTAAAAAAGAAGAACGAGTAATACAATTTATGAAGGATTTTGGCGAATCTCTTGGATTAACTACAGAAATAGATGGCGTTGGTAATGTTTTGATCAGAAAACCTGCCACACCAGGTATGGAAGATCGAAAAACGGTAGTGATGCAATCACATTTAGATATGGTACATCAAAAAAATGCAGATACCGAGTTTGATTTTGATAGCCAAGGTATAGAAATGTATGTTGATGGTGATTGGGTACGAGCAAATGGGACCACGTTAGGTGCAGATAACGGATTAGGAGTAGCCACGATTATGGCTCTTTTAGAATCGAAAGATATACAACACCCAGCAATTGAAGCATTATTTACCATCGACGAAGAAACCGGAATGACAGGTGCGATGGGCTTAGAAGGTGGTTGGTTACAAGGTGATATTTTACTAAACCTGGATACCGAGGAAGACGACGAGATTGGAGTAGGATGTGCAGGTGGAGTTGACGTTACAGCCAAAAGAACATATAAAGAAGAAGGTATACCAGAAGGAAAGATAGCCTATACCATTTCGGTTAGAGGGCTTAATGGAGGACACTCAGGTATGGATATTCATAAAGGATTGGGTAACGCTAATAAAATTATGAATAGACTGTTGTTTGATGGTTTTGAAAATTATGGTTTACGAGTGCATGAAATCAAAGGAGGAAGCCTTAGAAACGCAATCCCAAGAGAAAGTTTTGCTACTATTGTGATTGATGCCATACAGGTCGAGACTTTCGAATTTGAGATGGCCAAATTGTCTAAAACGATAAAGCAAGAACTTGCTATCGTTGATCCGGATCTTCAAATTGAAGTTTCTAAAACAGATCTTCCGACTCACATAATGGATTTAGGGGTTCAAGAGGGAATCCTAAAAGCATTATATGCCGCTCATAATGGAGTATATACCATGAGTGCTTCTATCCCAGATTTGGTAGAAACATCAAATAATATTGCCAAAGTTACTGTAGGTACCGGTGAGATTACCATAGAATGTCTTACACGTAGTAGTGTAGAATCTTCAAAGATAGATTTGGTCAATAAACTGAGAGCTACTTTTGAACTTACGGGTTGTGAGGTAACCACCAGTGGTGATTATCCTGGCTGGGCGCCTAATATGGATTCACCTATCTTAAAAGTTCTAGACACATTATATGAAAAATTAAATGGCGAAAAAGCACATGTAGCGGCTTGTCATGCAGGGTTAGAATGCGGCATTTTGGGTCAAAATTATCCTAATATGGATATGATTTCTTTTGGTCCAACGATCTTAGGAGCGCACTCCCCCGATGAACGCGCCAGTATATCCTCAACACAAAAATACTGGAAATTTGTTTTAGAAATTTTGAAAGAAATTCCGAAAAAATAATACTGAACTACTTCACAGGCTATAAAAGCCTGTGAAGTCTTTAATACTCAACTTTTAAACTCTTTCATATCCTCTAACGCACTAATCAGCATGTTCACATGATTAAATGTACAGCTTTCTCCCATAATACCGATTCTCCATATTTTACCAGCAAACGCCCCTAAACCACCTCCTACTTCAATATTGTAATCTTTTAGAAGTTTAGATCGAATCAAAGCCTCGTCATTACCTTCTGGTAAGAAAACAGAGTTTAAGTTTGGCAAACGATATTGCTCTTCAACCAAATATCTAAACCCTAAGGATTCTAGCTTGGTTTTTAAAACCTGATGCACTTCCTGATGTCTTTTCCAACGATTTTCTAATCCTTCTTCTAAAACTATACGTAACGATTCTCTTAATGCATATACCGATGATACTGGTGCAGTATGATGATATGCCCGTTTGGCCCCTCCCCAGTAATTTTTAACCAAACTTAAATCCAGAAACCAGCTTTGTACTTTGGTCTTTCTATTTTCTAATGCCTTTACGGCCCTGTCCGAAAAACTAACCGGTGATAATCCTGGAGGTGCACTTAGACATTTTTGTGTCCCGGTATAAATAGCATCTATATCCCAAGCATCAACGCTAAGTTTGACACCACAATAAGAGGTAACAGCATCTACCATTAACAAACCTCCTGCATTATGAACCAAATCACTTATCTCTTTTAAAGGTTGTAATGCCCCTGTAGAGGTTTCTGCATGTACAAGAGCTACTAGTTTGGGTTTTGGGCATTTTTCTAATGCCTTTTTTACATCTTCTGAAGAGACGACAGTACCCCATTCTTTCTCAATTTTGTGCACTGTAGCACCACAACGTTCGGCTATTTCTGCCATTCGCCCTCCAAAAACTCCATTAATACACACTATAGCTTCGTCTCCCGGTTCTAAAAGGTTGACTAAACAAGTTTCCATACCGGCACTACCTGGAGCAGACACAACAAAGGTCAAATGATTTTTAGTCATAAAAGTTTCCTGTACCATCATTTTTACCTCATCCATTATCGTTACAAATTCTGGATCTAAATGACCTATTAAAGGAGTAGACATCGCATTGAGAACACGTGGATGTGCATCAGATGGTCCAGGTCCCATTAATATTCTGTTACTCGTGTTAAGCTCTTTATACATTATGGAAATTTTTATAAGATTTACTATATCGTTTTTATCTGTTATCTTTTATTATTTTTTAGTCGTCAGATAGAATTCACCATTAAATATTTATGGTAGTATTTTATGTCCTTTATGGCTCATTTCGTAAAATTAGAAAATTTTAGCAGTGTCAATTTTTTGATATAAGGCTTCTTTTATTTAAAATCATCTCAAAATTGGCAATTCACTAACGAATCTATAAAATCAACTTTATACATTATGATATCCTGAAAAAAATGCACAAATTTTTATTAAAAAAAGTTTAGTTCTTTTCTCTAAAAATAGAAAAACCCACCTGTAAGGTGGGGTAATTTATGCTTTAACTTTTGTTTAATTTCTATTTTTTTGTAGCGGGTTGTTCAAACATATCTGATGAAAGTTTTTCTTTGCTCGCTTTAGCATTAACAAAAGTTCTTTCACTTTTAACTTCACCCACTTTACCTTCTTGGTAGGTTCTCCATTTAAGTGTTTCAGGTAGTAATAATCCATCAACATCATTCCAGTCAGAATATTCGATCAAGCTTATCTTTTCGCTAGTTTCTTTACTAAAAAAAGTTACTGTATATCCTAAAAATTTCATTTGATTAGAGTTGGCATCATAGTATAAAAAGTAATTATCCTTTGGCGAATCTCCTACTCCCTCTCCGTATGATATTTTATATCCCGGATATGATTGATCTCCAACTGTGAGTGTATCAGTTTTTTCATATGAAATTCCATCATCTCCCAATACGAAAGGCATAGCATAAAAATAAAACATTAGGTTATGATAAAAACGAGGATCTCCTTTAAAATAAGTTGAATCTTGTTGTATCCAAGCTTTATCACCATCAAAACCTAAAGTAAATTTATCAGTTTCAATACGGGCATGACGAGTTTTTAGGTCTATCGTATGCTTTTCATTTCCTTCTGGGTGAGATAACTCAAAAACCAAGGTGTTCTTTTCGTCGAAAGCTCTAATACCCCCGTGTGCTTCGAAGACTGAAGCTATTTCTTCAGGAAAATCTTGAGATCGATCTGGTACGATTTCTTTTTTTGGTTTTTCTTGGGCGTCTTGTTGTTTTCCAGATGTAATTTCTTGTTTACAAGAAATAAAAACAACAGTTAATAGAAATGATAAAGTTAGTTTTCTCATTTGAGTATATACTTTGGTTACGGCAAATGTAGTCGCGATATAGTCAAAAACTTACAAAAGCATCAGGTTTTCTGTTTTTTCTTTTTTGCTGCAGGAAAAAGGACATTATTTAAAATCAAACGATATCCCGGCGAATTAGGATGAAGCTCTAGTTCTGTTTTTGGATCTCCTACTCTATGCGTATAATCCTCTGGATCATGCCCTCCATAAAAGGTAAAGAATCCTTTGCCTTTAATACCATGTATGTAGCGAGCTTCTCCATTAGTTTTATTCTCACCTAATACCAGAACATTGGATTTGATTTCATTAGGGTTATATGCGGTCGTTTGACCCATAAACCCTTTAACCAAAGCAGTATGATTTTGACATAGCATTGTAGGGATAGGATCCCATTTAGCCGAAAAATCCATCAGGGTAAAATAATCTGTTGTTTTAGAAATTCGACGTTTTCTGGTCATATCTATCGAAGAAAACTCATATACGTTTGGACTTCTTTCTAAAGTAAAATCTTTGAATGCAAACGTTTTATTATAATCAATCTTTGATTGGTATCCAGGTTCACTTGGATCTCCATCAAACATGGGTTCACAAATATCAACGCCTTCGGCAGAAAGTGCAATTTCAAAACTATCCGTTGCGCTACACATTGCAAACATAAACCCACCTCCAACTACGTAATCTCTAATTTTTAAAGCTACTGCAAGTTTTTCTTGAGATACTTTTTGATATCCCAAAGATTTTGCCAGTTTTTCAGCTTCAGCTTTTTCTTTTATATACCAGGGAGCTGCTCTGTAAGAGGCATAAAACTTACCATATTGGCCGGTAAAATCTTCATGGTGTAAGTGCAACCAATCGTACAAAATTAAATTATCTTCTAATACTTCGGTATCATAAATGGTTTCATAAGGTATTTCTGCAAAGGTGAGCACCATAGTAACGGCATCATCCCATGGTTGGTTCCCTTTTGGAGAGTACACGGCAATTTTAGGAGCTTTCTCTAAAATCACTGCTTCCATATTTTGTGATGGACTACTAATCTCTTTAAGAATCTCTTCTGTTCTGGAAGTACTTATTATTTCGTAGGTAACACCTCGAATAGTGCACTCTTTTCGAATATTTTCGGTATCAGGCAATAGAAAAGAGCCTCCGCGATAATTAAGGAGCCACTTTACTTTCAAATCTTTACTTAATGTCCAATACGTTATTCCGTATGCTTTTAGATGATTTTGCTGTCCGTCTGCATCCATTGGAATCAACACATAGGATGCGTACGATTGAATCGAAAATAAAACTATTAACACAAAAAAGAAAGGCGTACACCTTTTTTTGGATCGTACAAGGCGATCAACCAGAATTTCTATTTTAGAAAGGAACTTCATCATCATCACTAGAATCATTTATACTGCTTCCAAAAGCTTCATCTGCACTAGGTAGATGACCAGTACTAAATGGATCATCTTCTTCACCTTCGTTCATTTTAGAATGAAACTCAAAAGGAGTACTAAAATCATCTAAGTTATCAAATTTACCTAAGTGACCAATAAATTTTAACCTTATATTGTCTAAACCACCGTTACGGTGCTTGGCTACAATAAATTCTCCTTGCCCTTGTGTTGGTGATCTTTCTTCATCATCCCACTCATCAATTTTGTAATATTCTGGTCTATAAATAAACGATACAATATCTGCGTCCTGCTCGATTGCTCCAGATTCCCGAAGATCACTAAGTAATGGTCTTTTGCTACCGCCACGGGTTTCTACGGCACGAGATAACTGAGATAAAGCAATAACAGGAACATTAAGTTCTTTTGCTAACGCTTTGAGGTTACGGGAAATAGTTGATATTTCTTGTTCACGATTACCGTTTTTGCCAGTTCCACCTGCAGTCATTAACTGTAAATAATCAATAACGATCATTCTGATGCCATGTTGAGAAGATAATCGACGTGCTTTTGCTCTAAGGTCAAAAATCGACAATGATGGCGTATCATCAATAAACAAGGGTGCTTTTTCTAAATCTTTAACCTTTACATTAAGTTGCTCCCATTCATGTTTTTCAAGTTTTCCTGTTCGAAGTTTTTCTGAAGAAAGTCCTGTTTCCGAGGAAATCAAACGTGTAATCAATTGTACAGAAGACATCTCTAAAGAAAAGAAAGCCACTGGAATATTTTGCCCCACGGCCATATTTCTGGCCATAGATAGGGTTAACGCTGTTTTTCCCATCCCCGGACGGGCAGCCACAATAATTAAATCACTTGGCTGCCACCCCGAGGTCAATCTATCCAATTTATCAAAACCTGACGGTATTCCACTTAATCCTTCTTTGTTTGATATTTCCTGTATTTTTTTCTTTGCCTGAATAACTAAACTCTGGGCTGTTTCTGTTGATCTTTTTATATTTCCCTGAGTTACCTCATAAAGTCTGGATTCTGCCATATCCAACAGATCAAACACATCGGTAGTTTCATCATATGACTCTTCAATGATCTCGTTCGAAATTTTAATCAAACTTCGCTGGATATATTTTTGAAGAATTATACGTGCATGAAACTCAATATGTGCTGAAGAAGCTACTTTTTGCGTAAGTTGAATTAAATAATAGTCTCCTCCTGCGAGCTCCAGCCTGGAATCCTTCTTGAGTTGGCTCGAAACCGTTAATAAGTCTATTGGCTCTGAGTTTTCGAAGAGTTTATATATGGCTTCAAAGATGTATTGATGTGCTTCTCGATAAAAAACATCTGGATTAAGAATATCAATAATTTCATCAACTCCTTTCTTATCGATCATCATTGCCCCGAGCACAACCTCCTCTAAATCAACTGCTTGAGGAGGTATTTTTCCTTTCTCAAGCGATATTACGTTCCCCCGACCGTAACTTATTTGCTGAGCTTGCTGTACTTTTTCCATAACCACGAATGTAAAAAAATTGTAAAGAGATGTACCCAATTACAAAGATACGAATGTCCACCGTTCTTCAACAAATGAACTGTTAATAAGTAATTTTTATTGTTAACAAGTATAAAAAAATCTGAAGTTGAAAACTTCAGATTAAGGTAATAAGTGATTTTTTAGGGGTTAATCTTTAAAGACTCCCATGTTGGCATATTTATCCATTCGCTTTTCTGTCAATTCTTCTGGTGATAAGTTTTTTAATTCTTCAAAAGACGTCAAAATAATATCACGTACGGTTTTAAATGTAGTTTCTCTATCAGTATGAGCTCCTCCTAAAGGTTCTTTTACGATTTCATCAATTAGCTTTTGCTTTTTCATATCGGTAGCTGTTAGCTTTAATGCTTCGGCAGCTTGTTCTTTAAACTCCCAACTACGCCAAAGAATAGACGAACACGATTCTGGAGATATCACAGAATACCAGGTATTTTCTAGCATTAACACCTTATCTCCTACTCCAATTCCTAAAGCCCCACCACTGGCTCCTTCGCCAATAATCACAACAATTATGGGTACTTTAAGGCGTGTCATTTCTAAAATATTTCTAGCTATTGCTTCTCCCTGACCTCTTTCTTCGGCTTCTAATCCAGGATAAGCACCTGGTGTATCTATGAAACTTACTACAGGGATATTAAATTTTTCTGCACTTTTCATTAAACGAAGTGCTTTGCGATATCCTTCAGGGTTTGCCATTCCGAAGTTACGATACTGCCTTGTCTTTGTATTATAGCCTTTTTGCTGACCAATAAACATAAAGCTTTGATTTCCGATTTTTCCTAAACCTCCAATCATTGCTTTATCATCTTTTACAGTGCGGTCACCGTGTAATTCTAAAAAAGATTCGCCACAGATCGCATCAATATAGTCTAGAGTATAAGGTCTAGACGGATGCCTCGATAACTGAACGCGCTGCCAAGGCGTCAGATTCTTATATATTTCTTTTTTAGTTTCTTTGAGTTTTTTTTCAATTTGCTTGCAGGTATCAGTTACATCTACTTCGCTTTCTTCACCAATGGCGCAAGCTTTATCAAATTGTTCTTTAAGCTCTTTTATAGGGAGTTCAAATTCTAAATATTCCATAATCAAGAATATAATTTAAATTAACTAAGGGTTAGCTGACAAATATAAAAACTTTACTTCGTATTGTGACCTAAAGTGGATGGTCTTTTTATTTTTTTCACATTTTTGAATATTCCATTCAAAATAACGGTACAAAATATGAGCATCGCTCCATAATAAAATTGAGGACTCATTTTTTCTGTGTCTCCAAAAATTAAAAACGCCAAAGCAATACCGTATACCGGTTCTAAATTAATAGTTAGCATCACCGTATACGGACTTAAGTACTTCATAACCTGAACAGAGCCTATAAATGCATAGGCTGTACATACTGAAGCCAACACAAACAAATATAACCAATCTGAAATTGATAATTGAAAAAAAGAGATCGTAAAACCTGCAAGTTCATCTCCTAACAGTGTTATCCCGAATAAATATAGCGTGATACCGCCTGCTCCGCCTAATAATTCATAAAAAGAAATCATAGATGAATTATATTGTTGCGCCAATTTGCCATTAATTAATGAAAAAACCGATGATAAAAACGCAGAACATAAGGCATAAATAATTCCTGAAACATACGCTCCTTCAACATTAAAAATAATATATAATCCACAAATAACTGATATACCGAACACAACTTCATACCAAATTAACTTCCTCTTATAAAAAATTGGCTCAAGTATTGAAGTAAAAAATGCACCCGTAGACAACATTGCCAGTGTTATGGATACGTTAGAGACTTTTATTGCTGCAAAAAAGGTAATCCAATGCAAAGCTATAATGATACCTGCCAGAAATAGGGTTAAAAACAGCGTTCTAGATACGGCCAGCGAAATGTTTTTATACCGAATGTACATGTAGATAAAGCCTGTAGCAAGAAGCATTCTGTACCAAACTAATGGTATCGCCTCAATCGATATTAATTCTCCTAGTATCGCGGTAAATCCCCACACAAAAATGATAAAATGCAGGTGCAGGTAATTCTGTAGTTTAGCGCTTAGCATTATATAAAAGATAAATAGCTAAAATCCCAAAAGAGACATTAGGAAACCAAACTGCTACTATTGGTGGAAAATCAGATTGATTTGCTAATGTCCCCAGCACTTTGTCAAAAAATATAAAAACAAATGCCAATGAAATTCCAACAGCAAGATTAACCCCCATACCTCCTCTTCTTTTCATTGAAGAAACGGCTACACCAATAACGGTAAGTATAAATGCAGAAATTGGTATACTCCAACGCTTGTATGCCACTACTTTGTATCTATTTATATCTGAAGAGCCTCTTTTACTTTCTTTTTCGATAAACTCACTCAATTGAGTGTAATTAAGCGTTTCGGCCACATAGGTAACAGGAGTAAACTCATCAATATTAAATGGCAGCATCGTATCTTTTACCGGACTTCTTTCTATAATATCTTTGTCATCCAACACTTTACGTTTCACAAAATCCTTTAATTCGTAGATACTATCTTTAAATGTAATTCTTCTGGCAGAAATTTTTGTATCCAAAGCGTTGCCGTTAAAGTATTCTAAAGTAAAATCAGTGGCTGACTTCTCCAGAGGCTTAAAGTTATTGGCATACAAAAAAATACTATCATTAACTTGTCGATATACATTTCTGGTTTCCTGAACTTTTCTTCCTTTTTTAAGATATGAATACTTAAACTCATTAAAACCCTGACTTGCTTTAGGAGCCAAAAACAACCCCATAGCCAATGCTCCAACACATATAATAACCGCTCCAATCATATAAGGTCTCAAAAACCTCCAAAAAGAAACTCCAGAACTTAAAAAAGCTATAATCTCAGTTTTATTAGCCAACTTAGATGTAAACCAGATTACTGATAGAAATACAAATAGTGGAAACAGCAAATTTGCAAAATACACCGTAAAGTCAAGATAATACCCTATAACTGCTTGCACCGGAACTTTATGCTCAAGCATGTTGTCTATTTTTTCTGAGAGATCTACTATAATCCCAATAGGAATAAACAATAGAATCATCGTAAAAAATGTACCTAAATATCGTTTAAGTATGTACCAATCTAATATCTTCAATCTACAATCTTTTATCCATTTGTTTAACCATCATATTTTTCCAGGTGTAAAAATCTCCAGCTAAGATATGTTTTCTAGCTTCTCGAACCAACCATAAATAAAAACCCAGGTTATGAATGGTAGCTATTTGCCTTCCTAACATTTCGTTTACAGAGAAAAGATGTTTCAAATACGCTTTAGAATATTCTGTATCGACATACGTAATTCCCATCTCGTCTATTGGTGAAAAATCGTCTTCCCACTTCTTATTTTTGATATTAATGGTGCCATGAGCTGTAAACAACATTCCATTACGACCATTTCTAGTTGGCATCACACAATCAAACATATCGACTCCCAGTGCGATATTTTCTAAGATATTAATCGGAGTCCCAACTCCCATTAAATATCTGGGCTTATCTTCAGGTAAAATATCTGTAACTACTTCTGTCATTGCATACATCTCTTCTGCGGGTTCTCCTACAGATAGCCCGCCTATTGCATTACCAACAGCACCAGCGTTTGCAATATACTCTGCAGATTG
Organism: uncultured Aquimarina sp.; assembly: GCA_947497175.1. GTDB lineage: Bacteria > Bacteroidota > Bacteroidia > Flavobacteriales > Flavobacteriaceae > Aquimarina. The sequence goes on from CANMFM010000008.1 coordinate 255,734, forward strand.
TACCCTTAACTCTTTATATGTGCTCCCCTGTACTATTGGAAAAAAAGCCTGATCATATCCATATTTAACAGGTATTTTTTCTAAATGTTGCATACAACGATCTAACCACCTGTGAGTCATATGCATACTTCGTTTGGCATAATGATAATCACATGGATATGGAGTGCATTCATCAAAAGCCATAATGATGTCTGCTCCTATTGTGCGTTGTATTTCCATTACATTTTCTGGAGTAAACACATGGTAAGAACCATCGATATGGGATTTAAATTTTACTCCTTCTTCTTTAATTTTTCGATTAGCAGATAAAGAATACACCTGGTATCCACCACTATCTGTAAGAATATTACGGTCCCAATTCATGAACTTATGTAATCCCCCTGCTTTTTCTAAAATCGGAGTTTGAGGTCTTAAATATAAATGATAGGTATTTCCTAGTATAACATCCGGGTTAATATCATTTTTTAACTCCCTTTGATGAACTCCTTTTACAGTTGCCACGGTTCCTACCGGCATAAAAATCGGAGTTTCTATACTACCGTGATCCGTGGTTATTTTTCCAGCTCTTGCTTTACTTTGAGGATCTTTGGATAAAAGGTCGAATTGCATAATTTACATTTGATAGAGCGCAAAGATAACTAACAAATTTAAGTTAGCGCTTAATGTCTATTTTTTTTACAAAGCTTGTGAGTAAGCTGATATTTGAGCAATTGAGTCTTTATATGTTCTAACAGTAATTATATTTATTAGTACAACGTTGTTTAGCACATGATGTTATATAAAATGGTTCTTTATCGAAATGTTTTGCTGTGTCGCTTGTCCTAATATCTCAAATTTTACTAAACTAATATACTCAAAACTTCTATTCTACATTTCAAAAATTGAAGTTCACTAAGTAAGGAGTTTATTCCGATTACAATATGTATTTGCTAAACCGGAAAAACATAGATTTTCGAAAACTTTTCGTTATTAACATCTCTTTCTTAATTAAAAGCTGCCTATACATTTTGCCACCGTATTCAAAACCTGTATTTTTGGGGCTTTATTATCAAGAAATCAGCATTATAATGCCAAAAACAAAACAATTAGAGGATTTTGCAACTCAAGTTCGTAGAGATATTTTACGACAAGTTCACAAGGTTAATTCTGGTCATCCAGGAGGTTCGTTAGGATGTACAGAGTTTTTTGTCGCCCTATATCAAGAAGTTTTAGAACGAAAAGGGGATTTTGACATGGATGGTATTGGAGAAGATCTTTTCTTCTTATCTAACGGTCATATCTCACCAGTTTACTACAGCGTATTGGCTAGAAGCGGATATTTTCCTGTAGAAGAATTAAACACTTTTAGATTAATCAATAGTAGATTACAAGGGCATCCTACTACTCATGAGGGTCTGCCAGGTGTTAGAATAGCTTCTGGTTCTTTAGGTCAGGGTATGTCTGTCGCTATTGGTGCAGCCCAAGCTAAGAAACTAAACAATGATGATCATCTTGTATTTAGTTTGCATGGCGATGGTGAGTTACAAGAAGGGCAAAATTGGGAAGCTATTATGTATGCTGCAGGAAAGAAAGTGGATAATCTTATTTCAACCATAGATCTTAATGGGCAACAAATTGATGGTTCTACTGATGACGTACTCCCTATGGGAAGCTTAAAAGCAAAATTTGAAGCTTTTGGCTGGGATGTAATGGAAATTAAAGAAGGTAATAATATCACAGCGGTAATAGAAGGTCTTAATGAAGCAAAAAGCAGGACTGGAAAAGGAAGACCTGTGTGCGTTCTATTGTATACAGTTATGGGACATGGAGTAGATTTTATGATGCATACTCATGCGTGGCACGGTAAAGCGCCTAATGACGAACAGCTAGAAATTGGTTTAGCTCAAAACCCAGAAACGTTAGGCGATTATTAATTTATCCAAATGAAAAAAGAAATGAAAAAATATATAGATACAGGAAAAAAGGATACTCGTTCAGGTTTTGGAGCCGGTTTAGAAGAACTAGGCAAGACCAATGAAAATGTGGTTGCACTTTGCGCTGATTTAATTGGTTCATTAAAAATGGATGCATTTATTGCCAATAACCCAGAACGTTTTTTTCAGGTAGGGATCGCAGAAGCCAATATGATGGGTATCGCGGCGGGATTGACGATTGGTGGTAAAATTCCTTTTACTGGAACATTTGCAAACTTTTCTACAGGCCGTGTTTATGATCAGATTCGTCAATCTATTGCATACAGTGGAAAAAATGTAAAAATTTGTGCCTCGCATGCAGGGTTAACTCTTGGTGAAGATGGGGCAACCCACCAAATATTAGAGGATATTGGTTTAATGAAAATGCTCCCAGGTATGACTGTAATTAACACCTGTGATTACAATCAAACCAAAGCTGCCACTATTGCAATAGCAGAACATGATGGGCCGGTATATCTTAGATTTGGAAGACCAAAAGTTGCTAACTTTACTGCTGAAGATCAAAAATTTGAAATCGGTAAAGCAGTTCTGTTACAAGAAGGTACTGACGTTACTATCGTAGCGACTGGTCATCTTGTCTGGGAAGCTTTACGAGCCGCTGAAGCATTACACGAAAATGGAATTAGCGCAGAGGTAATTAACATCCATACGATAAAACCTCTTGATGATGAAGCCATCCTAAACTCTGTTAAGAAAACCGGATGTATTGTAACTGCCGAAGAACATAATTTCTTAGGAGGATTAGGAGAAAGTGTTTCTAGAGTCTTAGCTATTAATCACCCCACTCCGCAAGAATTTATTGCTACCAAAGACACCTTTGGAGAAAGCGGAACACCCGATCAGCTTATGGAAAAGTATGGCCTCAATGCAGAAGCTATTATTAACGCCGTGCAAAATGTCATAAAAAGAAAATAACAAGTATCATTTGTTACTTTAAAGCCTTCAGAATAGTATTCTGGAGGCTTTTTGTTTTTTTTAAGGTTTAGAAAAGAATAAAAAAAGCACCTAAACGTTCTTAGTAGACTAGCCGTATACCAAAATCAATAATTATTTTATTAATCTTTAATTTTCTTTACGATGAAAAACGTATTCGTATTTCTAATTCTTTTTGGTTCTTGCGCTCTACATGCACAAGAAGAAAATAAAATAACTTTTGGAGTAAAAGCCGGTCTAAACTATGGAGACAATGGTAGAATTGAAGTGGCAGATATTTTAAACGTAAGTGCAGAGGATCGTGTTGGTTATCATTTAGGTATCTTTTTAAGAGGAAAACTTACAGAAAAAGTATACCTAAAACCAGAATTACAATATACCGTAAACAACAGTACATATACACTTGACGGTGTAGATCTAGATTACAATATAAAGAAATTGGATTTACCGATTCTTTTGGGAATATCTGTTTTAGGACCTCTACATGTTTTTGGAGGCCCCGCTCTTCAATATATTGTAGAAAACGACCTCGAAAACGTTAGATTAGGTGATGTTAAAAACGAATTTACTGTTGGAGTACAATTTGGAGCAGGCATACAATTGGAGCGCATTAATCTCGATTTACGATATGAACGAGGTCTAAATAAAAACCGTGCCGAATCAAGCGAAGGGATTAGAGTAGACTCAAGACCCAATCAATTTATCCTGGGCATAGCAGTAGATCTGTAATACATTCTTACTAAAAAAACTCCGGAAATTTCCGGAGTTTTTATGTGTTAATTTTTTATCTCTCTATCATCAGGATCCAGATGATTTTGAATACCGTCTCCATCATCATCGTAAAAAGTAATTTCATCTAATGTAGTGATACTATCATTTTTGATAATTGTAATAGTAATCTCATCTCTGGTCAAGACACCGTCATTATCATCGTCTGCATCATCAAAATTTGAAAATTGATCACCATCTGTATTATCTCCAGAATCTCTTACAATACGATCGTTATCCAGATCTTCTAAATAAGAAGGCAACCCATCTCTATCATGATCAGATTCATTTACTTTATATAACTGAATATTAAAAATCAATGGAGCGTAAGCAGGGATTGAACTCCCTTGAGGTGGACTTTCAAAATAACCAAGACCTGATGGTATAAATACAACCAAGTGTCCAAATCCACTAGCGGTAAAAGTACCATCTACCATATCTACATCAATTGTAGAAGCTTCACCAAAATCAACCATAGCCTCTCTAAAACCACTTACCACAGTTGTTAAATCAAACCACACAGGGGTTACAGCACTATCAAATACAGAAGTGCTAGTATATAACAGTTCTCCTCTGTATGTAACTAATGTAGAATCAGCAAAAGTAGGTTTATGCTTATCTATTCTTCCTGAGTCAATATTTAGAACGTATAATTTATATTTTACATCAGCAAAAGTAACCTCTTTTGTAATTAATTTTCCTGAGTCCATTATAGAAGTTTCGCCAACATTATCACCAGCTATCGTATCCAGGCTTGCTGTTTGATAATCAATCATGCCATCATTATTCAAATCTACATCCACAGGAGTAAAAAAATGCGTTTTAAGATATTCAACCAATTGAGCATCATCTGTTACTTGTTGCTCTGCCCGGTCTCTTATCTCGACGGCTACTAGAGCTACGTCATCATCATTATTACAAGCATATAAAACTACAGTTAAGAGTATAGCTGTAAAAATATATTTTTTCAAATTCATTATGATTACTTTTTTGAAGGCGCAAGATACAATTTTCTTGTACTTTTGTTTAACAATTTTATAATATAAAAACGCATTTTAACCATTTTATATGCGAGTTGACAAATATTTATGGTGTATCCGATACTTCAAAACAAGAAGTATAGCTACAAAGGCATGCAAAGAAGGTAAAGTTCGTGTAAACGGAGACCTAATCAAACCTTCACGAGAAATTTATCCTATGGATAAAATTACTGTACGCAAGAATCAAGTTAATTATGAACTTGTTGTACTTGACACTCCCGATACAAGAATTGGTGCAAAACTCGTCGATATATATCGTAAAGACACCACTCCAACCGAATCGTTACAAAAATTAGATCTTTTAAAATACTCAAAAGATTATTATCGCAAAAAAGGAGCCGGAAGACCCACAAAAAAAGATCGAAGAGATATTGATGATTGGTTTATCGAAAAACCGAAAGATGGAGATGATGATAGCGAAGAATAAAATTATTCGATATGCACTTTATAATTCTGTAAATCTAATATCGGTACCAAACTCTTTCATATCTTTGAAATATCCAAAAATCGCTTAAAAAGCTGATCAAGTATGCAAACTGACATTAATATCATCTTAACACACGAACAAATACAGCATAAGATAAAGCGTATAGCATATCAGATATATGAAACTAATGTTAATGAACAAGAAATTGTAATAGCCGGTATAGCCACAAATGGACATATTTTAGCACAACGCTTAAAAACTATTGTAGAGGATATTTCAGACATTAAAGTTTTACTTTGTGAGGTTACAATGAATAAAAAGTCTCCTCAGGATACAGTAAAAACCTCTATTGAAGCCTCAGAATACAGAAATAAGTCTTTAGTTCTTGCAGACGATGTTCTAAGTTCGGGAACAGCATTAATCTATGGAGTAAATCACTTTTTAAATGTTCCGTTAACCAGATTTAAGACAGCTGTTTTGGTGAATAGAAATCATAAAAAATACCCAATAAAAGCTGATTTTAAAGGGATTTCATTATCGACTTCTCTTCATGAACATGTTGAAGTTACATTTGGACAAGAAGATCTAGCTATTTTAAAATAGCAAAGAAGTGATTTCTTCGGTGATTTGATCAACTTTCTTTTTATCGGTGGTAATTTTAAAATCGGCTTGATTATAATAATATGACCTTTCAAAAATGTGCTTTCGAATAAAGTCCTTGAGATCTTCAAAAGATTCCAGATGAGCAATTAAAGGGCGTTTACTTTTTTCTTGAAAAAGTCTTTGTGTAAGTTCGTCTAGTGATGTTTGTAAATAAATACTTTTTAAATGATTTTTATTTTTTAGCATCTCTATATTCCCAGCAAAACATGGAGTGCCTCCGCCTAATGAAATTATGATATCTGTATAGGTGTTTAAGACCTCATTTAGGTACAATGATTCTTTTTTTCTGAAATAAATTTCTCCGTGATCTTTAAAAATTGCTGATATTGATTTTTTTTCTTGATTTTCTATGTAATCATCTAAATCAAGATAATCCATTTCCATTTTTTTTGACAAGTCACTGCCAATCAAGGATTTTCCGCTTCCCATATATCCCATCAAAACTATATTCATACTGCTAAAATTTGGTAGATATCATTCAAAAGAAATATCATTTTAAATAAAACGCAAATTTATATCAATTTCTTCTTGAAAAATAAATTAATGATAGTATATTTGCACCCGCATTGAAACAAAAAAATGCATGACCTGGTAGCTCAGTTGGTAGAGCATCTCCCTTTTAAGGAGAGGGTCCTGGGTTCGAGCCCCAGCCCGGTCACTAAACAATAAATAATTATGTTTGATTATTTATTAGGTTCTTTTAAAATATTTGATAAAAAATTTATCATTGACCTGGTAGCTCAGTTGGTAGAGCATCTCCCTTTTAAGGAGAGGGTCCTGGGTTCGAGCCCCAGCCCGGTCACAAAAAAGTATCGCAATATCTGCGATACTTTTTTACTTTTACGCTATATTGTAGTGTATTTGTAATGCCCAGGTGCTGGAACTGGTAGACAGGCATGGTTGAGGGCCATGTGTCCATTAGGGCGTGCGGGTTCGACTCCCGCTCTGGGCACTTTTATTTCAAAAGCTATTTTGAGATCACTTCTTTAGACATCAACAATGTCTGGTTTATTATACCAAACCTAAAATCTCATGTTTTAGATACTATTTTTCAAAATCCAAATCTTTATTCTTCGATGTGATCAGAGGGGATCATATTAAAAACATAGATTCAAAAAAAATAGATACACATTAAATATCAATTATTACAACTCTTGATAGACTCATAAAAAACATGATAATCTGCTGCAGGAATTACTTTTCCTTTTTTACTAAGTATGATTGGTTTACTATTATCATGATTACGTATCGATAATAAATGTTCTGCATAGCCTTTGTAAACAATTTCAAAATGACTTTGGTCCTTGATTCTTAGTTCATCGACCTTAAATTCGAAAAAACCATTATCGTCGGTATACGCACTCATACAATCACCATCATCAAGATATAATTTTACCGCTGCAAAGGCAATTTTTTTCTTTCTCTCTCCTAATACGGTACCCTGTATCGTTCTTAACTCCTGGGGTATGGTAAAACTCTCATCGGTATTGTTTCCGTTTTTTTTGTTTTCTCCAAACTTACAGGAAACAAATAGTACGAGAGTCATGCAAAAAACAATTACTTTTTTCATAATCAAATTTTAATGATAATAATGTATTGCTTTAAAAGTATTCCAAAAACCTAAAGCATATGATTGTTATTGTTAAATATACAAAAATTACATTTTTTAATTCAAATGAAATTTTCTTTATCACAATTGAGTCGATAAAGCGTTATCTTATGTAATTTCCTGTTTTTTTATTCGCTTTGCACTGCGATCCATTATTAGGCAGTCATTTTGTAATTATCATTTGAAGAGATTTTTGCTCTAGTCGTACTAATTTTTACAGGTTTGAAACGTCTAATACGCATAACTTAAATCTTTACATACTTAAAGATTGTCTTCGTACAATGTTTGATTAATGTCTCTGAAAAAGATGTTGAAAGTTATGAAGATTACACTATGGCGATATAATTTTTATTTCCCTTTTGAACCTTAATCGTACCTACTACCTTATTATTAATCTTTATCAAAAATTAACCATTTTAACATAAACTATTAATATTTTAACAAAATTTGAAAAAGGAAGTAATTTCTTTTGCCTAGTTTTGTTTAACAATTTTTATATAAAAGTGAACAATATTCAACAAACTTTTAGTATTAAAGATCTTGAAAATCTATGTGGTGTAAAAGCTCACACCATAAGGATATGGGAAAAAAGATATAATTTACTTACACCAGATCGTACAGAAACGAACATAAGAACGTATAATCTAAAGAGTTTACAAAAACTTCTTAATGTAACCTATTTGGTAAATAGCGGTTACAAGATATCAAGAATATCCAAACTTGGTGAAGAAGAAATTAACGAGTATGTACGAAGTATTGTATCTGATAACAGTACCAAGAATCAAGCGATAAATTCTTTTAAGATTTCTATGCTTAATTATGATTTAGAGTTATTCTTAGGCACTTATGAGCAATTAGAAAAGAAAAGAAATTTTAGACAAATATTTATCGATGTCTTTATACCGCTTCTTAAAGAAATAGGATTATTGTGGCAAACAGACACTATTGATCCATCTCATGAGCATTTTATTACTAATCTCATAAAGCAGAAATTACTTCTTAATATAGAGAAGTTACAGTATTCTAATCCTACAAAAAAGGACAAAGCATTTATATTATTTTTACCTGAAAATGAAATTCATGAATTAGGTTTATTGTATGTAAATTATGAAATTTTACTACACGGATACAAAGCTATCTATTTAGGTCCCAGCATACCTTTAAATAGCTTACCAAATATGCTTTCGTTTCATGAAAATACAGTATTCGTATCTTATTTTACTATCAAGCCTGAAAAGGACCAAATTTCAAAATATTTAGAAGATTTTGACACTATCGTATGTAGCAATAGAACATGTGAGTTCTGGATGCTTGGTAAACAAATTATGAATATTTCTGAAAGCCATGCAACTAATCACCGTTATTTTACCTCTATAAGTTCTTTATTATCTGAACTGTAACTCCTCCAACAAAAAAACATGTCAAAAAAGATATCAATTATAGGTTCTGGTTTTTCTTCACTTTCGGCTTCGTGTTATCTCGCTCAGCTCGGTTATGATGTAACTATCTATGAAAAAAATTCTACCATTGGAGGTAGAGCAAGACAATTAAAAAGAGATGGATTTACATTTGACATAGGACCATCCTGGTATTGGATGCCAGATATATTTGAAAGTTTTTTTAATGACTTTGACACTACAGTATCAGATTTCTACACATTAGACAAGCTTAGTCCAGCTTACAAAGTTTTTTTCAAAAATCATGAAAGTATTATTATAGAAGATACTTTAGATAAAATATATAACGCGTTTGAGGCCGAAGAAAAAGGGAGTTCTGAAAAATTAAAAAAGTTCATTACTACTGCCCAAAACAATTATCAAATAGCAATTAAAAATCTTGTGTACCGGCCAGGTGTATCGCCCTTAGAATTGGTTACAAAAGAAACCATACAACGTCTAGGACAGTTTTTTAGCACAATTTCAAAAGAAGTTCGCAAAGAATTTAAAAATGAGAAACTCATCCAAATATTAGAGTTTCCAGTATTATTTCTCGGTGCCAAACCAAGTAATACTCCTGCTTTTTACAGTTTTATGAATTATGCTGATTTTGGTCTAGGAACATGGCACCCTAAAGGCGGAATGTATCAGGTAATATTGGGTATAGAAAAATTAGCCAGATCGTTGGGCGTAAAAATCCAAACTAATGCTGTGGTAGAGAAAATACTGGTAAAACATCAAAAAACCACAGGAATTCAGGTTAACTCTGAAGAAATTAATTCTGACATTGTACTATGCGGTGCCGATTATCATCACGGAGAGACTTTGCTAGACCCAGAATATCGTCAATATTCTGAAAAATACTGGGATAGTCGAACTTTTGCCCCATCTTCTTTACTTTTTTATGTAGGGTTTGATAAGAAGCTTAACAATGTTAATCATCACAATTTGTTTTTTGACACCGATTTTGATACCCACGCAGTCGATATTTATGATCAACCCAAATGGCCCGAAAAACCTCTTTTTTATGCAAATTTCACTTCTTTAACAGATTCAGGTACCGCACCAGATGGACAGGAGAATGGCTTTTTTCTTATTCCATTAGCACCTGGTCTAGAAGACAATGATGAGTTAAGAGAGATCTATTTTGATAAAATAATTACGCGTTTTGAGAATCTCACGAACCAAAATGTTAAAAATAATATTATCTTTAAAGAGAGCTTCTGTGTAAATGATTTCATAGAAGAATATAATTCTTATAAAGGAAATGCTTACGGAATGGCTAATACATTATTACAAACTGCTTTTTTAAGACCTAAATTAAAAAGTAAAAAAGTAAAAAACTTATTCTTTACAGGTCAACTTACCGTTCCTGGTCCAGGAGTGCCGCCATCTTTGATTTCAGGAAAACTTGTTGCAGGATTAATTGAAGCTCAATATAAAGAAACTAAAGAATTAAAACTTATAACAACATAACAACCGACACAAAAGATTCTTAAACCCAACTCATATGAAAGTTATTTTTGACACCGTATCGTATACTTGTAGTAAAATAGTTACCAATTCTTACAGCACATCATTTTCGTTAGCATCCAAAATGTTATCTACTTCTATACGACAAGACATCTATAATATCTACGGTTTTGTAAGATTTGCAGATGAAATTGTGGACACCTTTCATGACTACGATAAAGAAAACCTCTTCAGCGATTTTGAAACTGAAATGTATAAAGCTATTGAAAATAAAATCAGTTTAAATCCTATATTAAATTCTTTTCAACAAACCGTACACCAATATAATATTCAACCAGAATTATATGAGGCCTTTATGAAAAGTATGCGATTAGATCTTCATAAAACGAAGTATCTAACAGATCAAGAGTATAAAGAATATATTTACGGGTCAGCAGATGTGGTAGGGTTAATGTGTTTAAAGGTTTTCGTGAATGGGGATCAGAAAAAATATAACGAATTAAAAGAAAGCGCTATGCATTTGGGTTCTGCTTTCCAAAAAGTTAATTTTTTAAGGGATCTAAAAGCAGATTATGAGGATCTGGACCGAACCTATTTTCCGAATACAGATCTCAAACAATTAGATGAAATTTCAAAACTGAGAATAATAACAGAGATAGAAGAAGATTTTGAAAAAGGTTTAGCAGGTATTAACAAGCTTCCTGTTGAAGCCAAATTTGGTGTCTACACGGCGTTTATATACTACAAAAAACTACTGAAGAAACTTAAAAAAACACCTTCTTTAGAACTAAAGAATACTCGAATTAGAGTACCGAACTATCAAAAATTTGGTTTATTAGCTAAATCTTACTTCGACTATAGATTAAATCTAATTTAACCTGTATTTTTGTAAAAAAATTGCTTGTGAAAATCTTCATCCAAATATTAGTCTTTCTTGCTGCCTTTTCTATTATGGAATTTATGGCGTGGTTTACCCACAAATATGTAATGCATGGATTTTTATGGTCTTTACATAAAGATCATCACCATAAAGACCATGGTAGTTGGTGGGAACGCAATGACCTGTTCTTTGTCTTTTATGCCGTAGTCAGTATGTCTTGTATACTTTTTCACAATTCAGAAACCTTTTGGATTGGCATTCCGATTGGTTTAGGGATTCTTGCTTATGGAATAGCTTATTTTGTCGTTCACGATATTTTTATTCATCAACGATTCAAACTACTAAGAAATGCAAATAACTGGTATGCTAAAGGAGTCAGAAGAGCACATAAAATACATCATAAAAACATAGGTAAAGAAAAAGGAGAATGCTTCGGAATGCTCGTAGTCCCATTTAAATATTTTAAAAAATAAAATTTCAGTTTTATTCGGCCAATAACTTATCTAATGTTTCTCTAACTTTAGTACTGTTCCAATCGGCTGCACCTACTTTGTGAATAATTATATTTCCTTTCTTATCTACTATATATGTTCCGGGTATAGGCTTATGAGTAAAAGGTTTAGGATGCGCAGATAATGATCGATAAATTGGATAATAATACTCCTTGTCTTTCATAAATTTGTTCAGCTCCGGATCATCATCTTCTGTTAAAAACACAAAAACTACGTTATCCTTATAATCATTATATAACTTTTGCAATGACGGCATCTCAGCGATACATGGGGGGCACCATGTTGCCCAATAATTTAATAAAACTACCTTCCCTTTTGCAGTAGTAAAGTTCATTGATTCTGTATTCACACCATGTAGTTTCCAGTCATATGATTCTACCTTCACTCTTTCTTCTACAGCAACTAATCCGGGGCTAAAGGAAAAGATTCGCGTTAAAAAAATTTGCATCATTCCTCTGGTATTCGGAATAAAAAATAACACGAGTATAATGACAAAAATTAAGTTTGATATTTTTTTCTTATTAAATTTCATTGATAACAAATTTGAATTCTAAAAATCATAACAAATCTATGAATTAATAAAGCGCAATCAATGATTGCGCCTTAAAAACCTTTAGGTAGGTAACTAACAAATAAAATCAAATTCAATTATGGTGTTTTCATTTCGTTTTATTGACGAGTAACCTGTATTGAATTAGAAAGATCGAATGTTCCTGTAATTCCGTCTACTGTACTTGCTGTTTTTAGATTTGAGTCATCCTCATAACGGGCATACCAAATAAAACATACGCCTACTCCGGCACCATCAAAATTAACCATTTCAACATCAGCCAATGTAGCCGGGACTCCCAAAATATTTCCCATATCATCAGTGATCACCCACGTACTATTTGCTCCAAAAGCATTAGTTGAATCTAGGGTAATACCACTTACAAAATCCTGGGTCATATCGTTTGCCATAAATGTAAATGGTCCTCCTGAAATACTTCCTGCATTTGTAACTTGATTACGCACTACCTCTATAGAATTCGACAAGTCAAATGTGCCAGTGATTTCGGCTACAGTTGCAGCAGTAGCGATATTGGAGTCATCTTCAAAACGAGCGTACCAAATAAAACATGATCCAGGACCTGCCTCATCAAAATTCACCCCTTCTACCATTTCTAATGTTCCGGGACGACCTAAAACATTTCCGGAATCGTCGGTAATCACCCAAGTACGATTAGTACCGATCGAAGTTGAAGAATCTAAAGTAATTCCCGAAACAAAATCAGGTTCACCATCAACATCAAACTCAAATGGTCCTCCTGCTATAGTTCCGGCATTTACGATAACTGTATTATTATCGTCATCATCGCTACAAGAGACAGCAATAATTCCTATTGCCATCACTCCTATAATTAGTCTTTTTAACATTGCTTTTGTTTTTATGATTATTATATCATAAAAGTATACACATCGAACCCTTTAAAATGTTAGATGGCTAACACTAAGCAACATTTTTTAAACGAATTTCTTTTCTATTAAAATCAATAATATTAGACTCTTTCAATTCGTTGAGAATAATATTTAAGGTAGGCCGAGAAGTACCGATCAAACTTGCAATATCTTTTTGGGTGTAAGGATGCTCTATAACCATATCACCTGTATCCGGACAGCAATGACCATAATCTTCTTTGAGTTCATTTAAAAATTCTAATAATCTTGTTTTTGCATCTTTAAACAGAAGTAATTGAAGTCTTCTTTCTAATCGTCTAAAACGTAAACCGATAAACTTGTAAATCCTTAGGCTAAATGATTGATTTTCCCTCATGAGCCCATGCATGGTTTCTACTCCAATTGGGCAAATAGAGGTTATATTCTCTACAGATTGTGCAAATTCTGTTCTTTTATTTTCTCCTAGAATTGCTTTTTCACCAAAAATTTCTCCTCTGGTTAATATGGCTTTTATAATTTCATGACCATCTTCTGCATAGTATCCAATTTTCACTTTTCCTTTTTCAATAAGATATACTTTATTAGCAGAATCTTCTTCAAAATAAATGTAATCATTTTTTTTGTACGCGTCGAAATCGTGATCTTTTTTATACCTCTTAAACTTATGAGGGCATAATATTTTAAAGAGATTAGCATCCTCAAAAAACCAGATTGCACTCATGATGATTGTGTTTTAAAATGTTAGTTATACGTTGTGTCGTATAACTTTGGATAACCTTTCTTTTTACTTTTAAAAAAGTCGCATCTAAAACAAGTTTCAAGACCTCTAATATTAAAAATTTTAGTGTAATGGATTTCAAAAAAAATGTAGAACTTATTAAACAACAAGTTAAAATAGGATCGAAATACTCCTTACATTTAAAACAAAAGTAAAATGTAAAATAAAACATATTAAAAAGAGTATATCCAAAAAAACCAAAAACCCTTTAAAAGAAAGAGTTTTCGGTTTTCTGAAAAAAATCTTATTAGTTTCTTACGACTTTAAAAGAAGAAATGATGTCGTTCCATCCGTATTGTTGCAGACAATCTATATCGACAGTCGCACTAGCGGCACGCCCACCAAAATCTTTATCAGCATAAATAATTATCTTATATCCCTGAGCGACTTTAAAGCTTGAAATATCGTCGTTACGAGTACCTCTGGCTAGGAGATCATTAAGATTATAGTTCCCTAATCCATACGCCTGTGCACTTCCTGCGTAAGGACAATGTCTAAATACAGTTACGATATTATCATTGCCACCACCGCTTCCGGGGTATAAAGCACGAATAGCAACAAGGTCATAATTCGTAAAACCTCTCCAGGGCAATACTGAAGAATTCATAACAGAATTTGAATCTGTAACGGGAGTCCCCTGAATTAGCGTACCATCATTTTGATTTGTATGAAGTAAGCCAAAATTATGACCCATTTCATGTACCATAGTAAATAATTTTCTTCCAGATTCCATACTATTAAATCTAGTATTGATTTCAATCCAACTACCAACTCTGCGAGAAGAATTAGGCAATAAGGCTCTTGCTACCCAATTGCCATTAGAATACCCAGTAAAAATTCGAGAATCGGCATTATTTCTATCATTGGTAAGAGAAATTCGCAATCCAGACGCGTTTATAGTATTGTATTGATCAACCGCCTGATTAATCGCTATCTTCCATGATTGAGGCACATTACTCTCAACAAAATAGGTGACATCGCGAGCATTATTTGCACTAACAATGAATGTACCTCGACGTTGTTTACCAATAATTTCGGTATTAGAATTATCTCTTTTAATATAATTTTCTACTTCTTTTTTTGAAATTAAAATATCTTCACCAATAATAAACATGTCACTTGCTTCATCAAATTTGATTTCATTTCTATCAAATCCTGAAGTAACCAGAAAAGTGTAATGTTTACTTAAATCTCCTATTGATTCTGGGGTATCCTCAAGTTCTTCATTAGAACAAGATACGAAGAGAGAAACAGTGAATATTGTCAAATACACTGTAATACTTCTTTTAAAACTTTTAATGATTTGTGTTTTCATAATATGCGTTTAGTTAAATTGAATTTGTATATTCTGAAAGTATTAGAATCGATTTGAATAAAAAATTAAATTAGCTAAATGACAAAAAAATGTAGCTTGATAACCAAAAAGCAATTGATAATCCATACATCATATCGTTAAATAAACCAGTAGTGCTTATTAATTCGAGATCTATTAGCTGAAGTATTTCAATGAAAGAGAAAGCACATCGAGAAGGATCCTTTAATCCTAGAAACTATTATCATTACTCATTTCTTGTTATTTGAGCATACGGCAGTTAACATAGTGCCGGGCACACCACCCGAAATAGTTAACCTTGGAAATTTACTTACAAACGTGTAGAACCAGTATGGTGTGATTTTGGTTACTGGTGAAATTAAATTTTGTATCTCACAAATAGAAGTTTGTTATTTAATCTAAAGCACCTCCTGAATATCTCAAAAAGTAGATCATTATAACATTTTGAAGAGGTTTTTGAACTTCTGCTCGTCAGATTTGACCAGGAAAATAGTAAAAGTTAAACACGAGCAAATCAAAACCAAGGGTTCTTAATTTATAAAAAAACTCCTTAAGAAAAATCTTAAGGAGTCGAATTATGTAATAGAAATATTTAAAATCTCTGATTAAGCGTTTTGCTTCTTGATTAAGTTTAATGCAGACCCTTCCTTGAACCATTCAATTTGAGGCTCATTATAGGTATGATTCAACATAACTGTATCCTTAGATCCATCTGCATGCACAACTTCTAGAGTTAGTTGTTTATTAGGTGCAAATTGATCAAGATCTATAAAATTGAACGTATCATCTTCTTGTATTAAATCATAATCACTTTCATTGGCAAATGTTAACCCAAGCATTCCTTGTTTTTTCAGGTTAGTTTCGTGTATACGAGCAAATGATTTTACTATTACTGCACGAACTCCTAAATGACGTGGTTCCATAGCCGCATGCTCCCTTGATGATCCTTCGCCATAATTATGATCCCCAACAACTATAGTAGGAACTCCTGCTGCTTTGTATGCTCTTTGTACATTAGGCACACCATCATACTCACCGGTTAATTGGCTTTTTACAAAGTTGGTTTTCTTGTTATAAGCATTCACAGCGCCTATTAAACAGTTATTAGATATATTATCCAGGTGACCGCGATAACGTAACCATGGTCCCGCCATAGAGATATGATCTGTTGTACATTTACCAAATGCTTTAATCAATAACTTAGCACCTGTAATATTTTTACCATCCCAAGGCTCAAAAGGTGTTAATAATTCTAAACGTTCAGAGTTGGGATCTACTTCAACTTTTACACTAGATCCATCTTCTACAGGAGCAAGGTACCCTGCATCTTCAACTTCAAAACCTTTTGGAGGCAATTCCCATCCTGTTGGTTCTTCGAACATCACTTCTTGTCCGTCTTCATTGATTAATTTATCCGTTAACGGATTAAAATCTAATCGGCCTGCCACTGCAATTGCTGCAGTCAATTCTGGTGAAGCTACAAAAGCATGTGTATTTGGGTTACCATCTGCACGCTTAGCAAAGTTTCTGTTAAATGAGTGCACAATGCTATTTTTTGGTGCGTTTTTAGGATCGCTATATCTTGCCCATTGACCAATACATGGACCACAGGCATTGGTAAATATTTTAGCATCTAATTTTTCAAAAATATCTAATAGGCCATCTCTTTCTGCTGTAAATCTCACTTGTTCAGAACCTGGATTGATTCCTAATTCTGCTTTCATTTTTAGCCCTTTGTCTATGGCTTGCTGAGCTATCGAAGATGCTCTGGATAAATCTTCATAAGAAGAGTTTGTACACGAACCTATTAATCCCCATTCCACTTTTAACGGCCAATCATTAGTTTTTGCTTTTTCGGTCATTGTACTCCCTACTTCTGTAGACAAATCCGGAGTAAAAGGTCCGTTTAATAATGGCCCTAATTCTGATAGATTAATTTCGATTACCTGATCAAAAAATTGTTCGGGATTTGCATATACTTCAGCATCTCCTGTCAGGTGTTCTTTCACTGCGTTGGCAGCATCTGCAACATCAGAACGATCTGTAGCTCTTAAATAACGCTCCATAGACTCATCATAACCGAACGTTGACGTAGTGGCGCCTATTTCGGCTCCCATATTACAAATTGTTCCTTTTCCGGTACACGACATTGCCGTAGCACCAGGACCAAAGTATTCTACAATAGCACCTGTTCCACCTTTTACAGTAAGAATTTCGGCTACTTTTAATATTACATCTTTTGGTGCTGTCCAACCGGATAGTTTGCCGGTTAACTTAACACCTATTAATTTAGGAAATTTTAGTTCCCACGGCATTCCGGCCATTACATCTACAGCATCAGCTCCACCAACACCAATAGCAACCATTCCTAATCCACCTGCATTTACAGTATGAGAATCTGTTCCAATCATCATACCGCCTGGAAATGCATAATTTTCTAATACAACCTGGTGTATAATTCCTGCTCCCGGTTTCCAAAATCCTATTCCATATTTGTTAGAAACAGATTCTAAGAAATTAAATACTTCACTACTTGTATTTAAGGCAGATTGTAGATCTTTATCGGCTCCTACTTTTGCCTGGATCAAATGATCACAATGCACTGTAGTAGGCACAGCTACTTTTTCTTTTCCGGCTTGCATAAACTGTAATAAAGCCATTTGCGCAGTTGCATCCTGACATGCGATACGGTCGGGTGCAAAATCAACATAATCCTTTCCTCTTGTAAATGCTGTTTTTGCCTTACCGTCCCAAAGGTGTGAGTATAAAATTTTCTCTGCTAGTGTTAAAGGTTTACCAGTAATTTCACGTGCTGCATTAACACGATCGGCTACCTGACTGTATACCTTTTTTATCATATCGATATCGAATGCCATAAACTGTAAATTTTAAGTATTGAAAAGTCTTGCGAAAATACGAATTTTAAAGGATTTTATTAAATGAATAGTCTTAATCCTATCTTTTTACATTTTTTAAAAAAATAAGGTGTTCAATTCCAGAAATTCATAAATTAAATTTGAGAATTCTATAAAATCACTAAAAAAATATACAAGAAAATGACACGTTGAAATTTGGATCCACGAAAACGTTATAGTATTGAAACCTGAAAACCCGAAAAAAACTCAAAATTTGATGTAAAAACAAATGGTGGAATCAATTGACTCCACCATTTTTAGATAACCCTGATTTTAGCGATCTTTTTGTTTACGGCTATGCTTGCGACGTTTTAACTGTTCATATTTTTCTAACTGAGTTTCAGACAAGGAAGACTTAAATTTTTCTTTTTCTTCCTTCATTGTTGCCCTATGCTCTTTTGACATTTGACGTTGTTCTTCACTTAAAGTAGGTAACAATGCTTTTCTTCGCTCTTTTTTTGTAAGACTTTCATTGGCCACAATAGACTTTTGATTTTCGGAGAATGTGGCCTCCATAGATTTCTTTTGTGTTTCTCTTAATTTCTTTTGACTTTCAAATTGTGATTTCTGATCCTCAGAAAGACTTTCATAGAAGTCTTGTCGCAGTTCTTTCTTCTTAAAATTCTCTTTAGTATCTGATTGAGCTGATAAAGAAAAAGCACAAAGAAAAAAAGTCAACAGTAATACAATAGTTTTCATAGGTATTTATTATTAAATGATTTACCTATTAGACTAATAAAAAAAGAAAAAGTTTAATCGTTATTAAAAAAGATTTTTAATCACATCTTCAACGCTTACTCCTTCGGCTTCGGCTTTGTAATTTTTTATGATACGATGACGTAAAATACCCATAGCAACTGCCTGTACATCTTCAATATCTGGAGAAAACTTTCCTTGTATCGCAGCATTAGCCTTAGCGGCCAGAATTAAATTTTGAGAAGCTCGTGGTCCGGCACCCCAATCGATATAATTTTTTACCAACTCGGTAGCGGTATCTCCATTAGGCCTAGTTTTACCAACCATGTCTACTGCGTATTCGATAACATTATCGGCTACCGGAATTCTTCTAATTAGATGCTGAAAGTCTATAATTTCTTGTGCAGTAAATAAGGGATTAATGGTTTGAGTAGTATCTCCAGTAGTACTTTTTACAACCTCTACTTCTTCTTGAAAACTAGGATACTTTAGTTCTATGGCAAACATAAATCTATCTAACTGCGCTTCAGGCAACGGATATGTACCTTCCTGTTCTATTGGATTTTGTGTAGCAAGAACAAAGTACGGCAAATCGAGTTTGTAATGATGACCTGCAACAGTCACAGCTCGTTCTTGCATAGCTTCTAACAATGCAGCTTGTGTTTTTGGAGGAGTACGATTAATTTCGTCTGCAAGAATTATATTAGAAAAAACGGGACCTTTTATGAATTTAAAATGTCTGGTCTCGTCTAGAATTTCACTTCCTAATATATCACTGGGCATTAAATCAGGAGTGAACTGAATGCGTTTAAAATCTAATCCCAAAGCTTTGGAGATTGTATTTACCATTAACGTCTTAGCCAACCCAGGAACACCTATTAATAATGCATGGCCACCAGAAAAAACAGAAATTAATATCTGATCAATAACTTCTTCCTGACCAATAATTATTTTGGAAATTTCTTTTTTGAGTTCGGAATGTTTTTTTACTAGTTTTTTAACAGCTGCTACGTCGTCTGACATATTATTTTTCTTTTTTTAACCAGTTACCGCTATAGTCACAGTCTCTGTACTCTCCGTTAATTTTGATATAGGTATCCGTTATCTTTTCATTCTGCCATTTCCGGATTGCATCAATCTGTTTTTTTCTAAGTGCTAACTCCTGTATCTTAAGATAATCTTTGGCGTAATCAGCTATATGCTCATCGTAACGATTAAGCACAGTGATTAATTTAAATTTTTTTCGTCCTTGACGATCTTGATCAGGAATCACTAAAGAAACTTCATCGGTCTTTAATTTAGATACTTGATCGTACAATATAGGATCAATTTTGGTAAGTTCAAAATGTGTATCTCCTGTAGTGGGATTAATTAATTGCCCTCCATCTTCTTTAGTTTCTTTTTCATCGCTAAACTTTCTTGCGGCTTCAGTAAACTTAATAGATCCTGATACTATACTGTTACGAATAGAGTCTATCATCTTTTTTGCTTTATCCACACTTTGCCTAGTCACTTCTGGAGTAAGTAGTATATGCCTAACATCAATCTCTTCTCCTCTAATTTTATCTACTTTCACAATATGCCATCCAAAATCGGTTTTGAAAGGTTCACTTACTTCTCCCTCTTGTAGACTAAAGGCAACATCTTTAAATTCTTTAGCAAAATTTGTCTGACGATCTAATGTATATTTTCCTCCTGTTGATTTGGATCCCGGATCTTGAGAATATAAAACGGCTTTGGTCGCAAAACTACTACCATTTTCTACGATATCCTCTCTAAACTGCTTTAATCGATCAATAACTTTTTGCTCTTCTTCTTCAGGTATTTCTGGTTCGATAACAATCTGGGCTAATTCAACCTCTGTACCAAAAAGAGGCCTCTCTTTTACTGGGATTTCTTCAAAAAACTCTCTAATTTCTTCTGGAGTAACTTCAATATCACTTATGATTTTTGTTCTCATTTGCTCAGATAGGCGATTTGACTTGTTAATCTCAAAAAGTTCTTTCTTAAAATCTTCAACATTATCCTTTTTATAAAACCTCAACACCTTTTCTATGGTACCTAACTCATTGGTCATGTAACTTAATTGTTGATCAACCATCGAATTAACTTCGGCATCTCTAACTTCTATACTATCCTGAACGGCATGATGAGCATACAACTTGTTTTCAAATAAACTTCCTGCAAGTTCACAACGGCTAACATCAGATGCAGATACGCCTTCACTTACCAATTGCCTGTAAGCGATATCGATATCACTATCTAAAATAACATGCTCTCCTATTACCGCGGCAACACCATCAACTTTCATTCTTTGAAATGGTTTAGGAGGCACCACTACAGTCTTTAAAGAATCGATACTCGCTGCTAGGGTATCATTCACTATGATAGAATCTTTTACTTCATCCTCAATAATTTCTTGAGCAAAAAGTGGTGTACTAAAAGTTAGTATAGTACATACTATTGAAATCTTAATTGTATACTTCAAATTGTTTGTTCTCAACTGCATCTTTTGTGATATCTTTTTCTATTTTTTTTATCAGTTCCAGCTTTCTTTTATTCAATATAATTTGTCTTATTACCGGTTTGATATACTCTAATGGCGCTTTTTCATTCCGTTTTAAAACATCTTTTATCTTTATCATAAATACTCCGGTAGAATCTCTAAGCTGCATGTATTTTCCACCTTTTAATAATTTTGATTTATCCTGTTTCTTTAGAATAGGTATCTTATTTAGTATCTGATCCACTTTTATCCAAGTAGAATCATTTAAAGAATATGCTATACATTGCTGTTTTTTGCTTTCTAGTTCTTCTATATCTTCTACATTAAAACGATTCAATTGTCGCTGTGTTGCAACTATATCATTATAATCAGGTGGCAAATGTAAGTAACGTAATTTTACTAACTCCTCATTAAGATTAAAATTTTCTAAATTTTGTTCATAATAGGATTCGATATCGGGATCAGTAATCTCCATGTTAATAGATTTATTAATCACCGCATTCTTGTAAGCATTGATATACAAGGTGCTTCTATAATCATCTACCAGTTCATCAAATTCTTTAAGTTCTTGCTCTGTAAGATTACGTTTTGCCTGATCTATAAATAGTTGGCGAGTAGCCCAGGTATTGATATACGTATTGATAATGTTAATACTATCTGATTTTGGGATGCCTTTGGGAATTAATTCTTTAATTTCATCTTTATATAAATAGGTTTCATTTACCCTGGCAATAACTTCCTTGTCGATTCGATTTCTAAAGTTCTGACAAGAAATGGTAACTACTGATAAAATTATTAATATGTAATATTTCATTTATTTAGACAATTCTCTTTTTACTTTCCTTAAAACTTTTTCATTTACAACCACTGTATACTTAGCTTTGAGTTCACCAAGCCATTTTCTTTCCATATGTGTCTGAAAATCATTAATTACGTCTCCCTTTACTTCTTCAAAAGTTTTAATTCTGGAAGGTAAGATTTCTTTGACCATAATCAAAGTAATATAGTTTTCTTCTTCTGATGTGAAGATCTTTCCTTTTTTTGCAACAAAATCGTTTGGAAACTTGTCTTCGCCTTTTATCATTTTTTCTTCGGAAAAGATCACTAAAACTACGTCTCCCGTATTTACTTCTTTTTTAATTTGGTCAACAGATTTTCCCTTTTCCAGTAAACCCTTTACTTTTGTGATTATTTCTTGCTTGGATGAAGAGGCCTTTAAAACCGTATACGCTTCATTTTGTGAATACTCATTTTTTTGAGAGTCATAAAACTTTTTAAGCCCGACAGAATCAGTTCTAGAGACATTCCAGATTTTAGATTGCATCAGGTCAAAAAGCAAAAGCCCATCTCTATATTCTTTAATTATATGTGCAAAATCTTGATTATCTTCTTCCAAATGTGTCTTGTAATAACGCAGTAAAGTAGTGGATTCAAATTGTTTATATGCTTCATCTATAAACAAAGAAATGTCAGTAAAATTCTTTGCTTTGGATTGTTCTCTTTTTAAAAATTCAGCGAAATCATTATATACAAAACGCTCATTTTTTATTCGAAATAGTTCTTTTTTAAGATGTTGGTCATCTTCGGGAATCTCCCATTCTTTTGTAAAAAATGCATTAGTAATATTTTTCTTAAAGTATTGTATTGCTTCTTTATTTTGAGCAACACTATACTTTTCTTTCAATAAAGCGATAAAAGATGAAGTTACTAACTTTGATCTACTATCTTTTTCTACTCTTCTTGTAATGTTTTCTTTTTCTTCCTCAAATGTTTTGCCAGGATGTTTTTCTATCAGTTTAATAATATGCCAGCCATATTTGGTTTTCAAAGGCTTCGAAATCTCTCCCTTATTTTGTAGACTAAAGGCTACTTTTTCAAATTTTTCTGAATTCAGCGCTCCTTGACCAAAACGTCTAATCTTACCGCCATTTAGTGCTGTACTAGGATCGTCACTATATTGTTTTGCTAAAGATCCAAAATGAGCTCCTTGATCTAGTTGTTGATTGATTTCTTTAATTCTTTCTTCGGCTTGCTCTGCAGATCTGACATCATTAATTGCTACCATGATATGTGCTACAGTTACTTCTCCTAACCTTTTTTCTCTATTGTTTACTTTAAGTATATGGTAACCAAATTGAGTTTTAAAAGGCCGTGAGAGATCACCGACGCCAGTACTGTAAGCGGCATTCTCGAAAGGATAAACCATTCTAAAAACAGAAAACCACCCTAGTTTTCCTTCATTTTTACTCACCGAAGGATCTTCACTATATGTTTTGGCTACAGATTCAAAAGATTCGCCTTCGAGAATTCTATTTCTAGCTTCAGAAATTTTTTGATAGGCTGCTAATGTATCTTTTGGGGTTGCATTTGGGCTTAAACTAATTAAAATATGGCTTGCATGAATTCTTTCCTGTGAACGTTCATATGCTTCTTTTATTAATGCCTCAGAAGTCTGAGTATCGGTAAGATACCCTTTAGACAATTGTTCTTTATAACCCTTTAACTCCTTTATATACGCCTCTCTTTTATCTAATCCTAAAGCTTTGGCTTCCTGAAGTTTTAATTTATAATTAATAAATAAATCAAGGTATTCATCAATATTTTTTTTAGATTCATCTTTAACTAAATCAATATTTTTAAGATATACTCTCTTAAATTCTGATGCATATACAGGTACATTATCAATAGAGAGTAATACTTCATTTGAATCTTGTGCTTTGGTAAGCATAAAAAAAATAACCCCTAAAAAGAATAAAAAAGATTTTTTGTGCATAATTTTTAATGATAAAGTCCCTGAACCAGACAAAAATAATAATATTAAGATGTTTTACAAGTCCCTTTTCTAACGAACTAAATAACCTATATAGTATCAGCTTTTAATATTTTCACGATCTATGTATATTGTATTTAATTTACAACCTAACAAACATAAAAAACCACACAATGGAATACACACTGGATATCGAAATAGAATTACCTAGAAATGAAGTCGTTAAAAAAATGGATAATGAAGAAAACTTGAAGCATTGGCAAAAAGGTTTTGTGAGCATAGAGCATCTGAGCGGAGAAAAAGGAAAAACCGGAACGACCTCAAAATTAACATACAAAATGGGTAAAAAAGAATTCGAAATGATTGAAACCATTACGATGCTAGATTTACCCGATGCTATACACCTTACTTTTGATGCTAAGAATGTATATAATATTCAGGAAAATTATTTTGAAGAATTACCAAACGGAAATACAAAATGGATTTCTAAAAATGAATTTAGATTTACTGGCTTTATGAAAGTAATGGGTTTTTTAATGCCGGGAGCTTTTAAAAAGCAATCCCTCGCCTATATGAAAGATTTCAAGGCATTTGCCGAAGAAGGAAAAAGTGTCTTAAATAATTAGACTATTATTTTTTAAACCTTCGGAATTTCAGAGTAAAAGAAATGTACTTAGTTACTATAAAATCTCGCGTAGCTTACTTGCTTACATTATATTGTTATGGAAAGAAAATTAAAATTAATCTGGGATTTTAGAGGTCCGGTTGCAAGTAAAACTGCCCAACACCACGAAATCCATCTCAAAGACTATATTGCTATAGAAAAATTATCGATTAAAATCACAGGTCACCAAGATCTAAGTGAAGTACACAGTATTGCATACATGGTCGTCACAGATTCTGAAATGAAATCGGTAAGAGATGCTTTAAAACCCCATCGGGGAATGCTGTATGAAGAATAAATTTTCAAAATAATAAGTAATGGTACGGATATTGAGTAAGACCTTATATATTTGCAAAAATTTAAGAACCAGTAAATAAAAAATGAAATGAAAAAGATATTAGTATCATTTTTAGTATTAGTTGCAAGCTTACAATTAAATGCACAATCTAAAACCGGAACCATAGACACCGAATATATTCTTGCAAAAATGCCAGAGTTAACTAAAGTGCAGGAAGACTTAAAAGCTTATAACACTAAGCTTGAAGAAGAGTTAAAAGTAAAAGTAGACACGTATCAGGCAAAAGTTAAAGAATATCAGGAAAAGGTAGCTTCTTTTACAGAACCGATGAAAAAGACAAAACAAGAAGAAATCATTACTCTTGAAAATGATATTGCTAAATTTCGTCAAAATGGTTCACAATTAGTACAAATAGAGCAAAACAGGCTATTACAACCCTTATATCAAAAAATTGGAAAAACACTTGAAGAAATCGCTAAAGCCGAAAAATATACTCAGGTATTTACCATAACCTCTAGTGGTTTGGCCTATGCAGATTCTAATTTTGACCTTACAAAAAAGGTAATGACAAAACTAGGTATCAAAATAGAAGAAAGTAAATAATACTGATTTGGTTTCAATAAAAAACCCTTTATATCAGCATATAAAGGGTTTTTTATTGAATAATTTTGTTGAATAGAAAAACGCTATCTTCTACTATAATTAGGAGCCTCCTTGGTTATAGTCACATTATGTGGATGGCTCTCATGTATACCACTGGCAGTAATTTTTACGAAACGTGCTTTTTCTTTTAATGTAGCGATATTCTTTGCTCCACAATATCCCATACCCGCTCGTAATCCACCTATAAATTGATGTATACTTTCTATCAAATCTCCTTTATAGGCTACTCTTCCTACGATACCTTCGGGTACTAGTTTCTTAATATCATCTTCTACATCTTGAAAATATCTGTCTTTAGAACCTTTCTTCATTGCCTCTACAGATCCCATTCCGCGATAGCTTTTGAACTTACGACCTTCATAAATAATAGTCTCTCCCGGAGATTCTTTGGTACCCGCCAGTAAAGAACCTAACATTACAGTATCTGCCCCTGCTGCCAATGCTTTAGGAATATCACCGGTATATCGAATACCTCCATCTGCAATTACTGGAACACCTGATCCTTTAATTGCATTAGCTACTTCTAAAACTGCAGAAAATTGAGGAAACCCAACACCTGCTACCACACGGGTAGTACATATAGATCCTGGTCCTATACCCACTTTTACAGCATCGGCTCCGGCTTCTACCAAATATTTTGCGGCCTCGGCTGTTGCAATATTACCGACCACTACTTCTAAGGATGGGAATTTTGCTTTCACTTCTTTTAAAACGGCTACAACCCCTTTAGTATGACCGTGTGCTGTATCAATAACGATTGCATCTACACCTGAGCCTACTAAGGCTTCAGCACGATCAATGGCGTCTCCGGTTACACCAATAGCAGCAGCAACCCGAAGGCGTCCTAATGTATCCTTATTTGCCATTGGTTTTAGAGTAAGTTTAGTGATATCTCTAAAAGTTATTAACCCTACTAAGGTGTTATCTTTGTCAACAACAGGAAGTTTTTCGATTTTGTTATTCTGTAAAATCACTTCAGCTTCTTGTAATGAGGTTCCTTCTCCTACTGTAACCAAATTAGTACTGGTCATTACTTCTGAGATGGGGCGATCATCATTTTTTTCGAAACGGAGATCACGATTGGTCACAATACCAATCAGCTTATGCTGATCATCTACAATAGGAATACCACCTATACTATGCTCACGCATGTTATTTTTGGCATCAATAACCTTAGCGTTTAGAGGCAAGGTCACTGGATCTATAATCATACCGCTTTCTGCTCGTTTCACTTTACGAACCTTAATCGCCTGTTCTTCGATGGTCATGTTTTTATGTAATACACCTATACCTCCTTCTTGAGCCATGGCGATGGCCATACGGCTTTCTGTTACAGTGTCCATAGCGGCTGAAACAATTGGAACATTAAGTGTAATATTTTTTGTGAATTTAGTCTGTATACTTACCTCTCTGGGTAGCACTTCAGAAAATGCAGGGACTAAAAGGACATCGTCGTAGGTTAAACCTTCTCCAACGATTTTGGACTCATGTGCTGTCATGGCAATTAAAATTTAATTGCGTGCAAATATACGCCTTTTTTAAACAATACTTGAGTGATATGGTTTTATTTTAATTATGAATATTGATCACTGCTAAGTAAGAAAGTATTCTTACTATAACCTCAAAAATTATGGGAGAACCTTTTAATACATTAGGGTAAATCCACCAAACCTCAATTTTTCTCAATAATTGTTAATAATTTATTAACAAAACACTATTTTTTTAACAATATTTTAATAAATATATCTTATTTTCAAACCCAGTAGTCCCAAACTACAATAACCCCAAAATATTAATGCTATGAGAATACTACTAAGTTTGGTATTGATCTATTCTTGTGTCAATACTTTACATGCCCAATTTACAGAGGCTCCAATCACTAATCGTCAATTTATTAAGTTCGAAAGCCAGGAGTTTTCCTATGAAAAAGATTATTTAACTAATAGAGTCTTGCCCGTATCCTTAATTACTGTTGGGGTTCTACTATCAACAAGTACGCTTGAAAAATCTCTTCAAAAAAATATAAGAAACGCAGTGGGTAATGATTTTTATTCTGGCATTGATGATTATACGAGGTATGCTCCTGTTGTTCAAATGTATGCAGCAGATGTTTTGGGTGTACCATCCAGAAATCATTGGTTTGATCAGACTAAAAACCTCATTCTATCCTCAATCATAAGTAATGGAGTGACAACTTTATTAAAAAAAGAAGTTCATAAATACAGACCTGGCGGATCGGATCACGCTAATTCATTTCCTTCTGGTCATACTACTACTGCTTTTACAACAGCAACAGTTTTATTTGAAGAATTTAAAAATACCAATCCTATATTGGCGTATAGTGGATATCTATTTGCGATTACTACTGGTAGCCTACGATTAGCAAATAACATGCACTACCTTTCTGATGTTCTTGTGGGTGCAGGAATAGGAATATTAGCGACAAAACTAGTATACCATTTTGAACACCTAATAGCATGGAATCCCTTTAAAAAAATGAATGGAGTTGCTTTTACCCCTCAATATAGTGATAATAGTGGATTAGGATTTTATTTTTCGAAAACGTTATGATTTACTGTTATTCAATCTAAAACACTAGTAAATTAATGATAAGGGGAAATACCCCCTTATCAAATTGCGTGTTTTCCCTCTTTTCTAGAAAGCTGGCATACATTACTTTTGATATAAGCAATAACCAAAAGTATAACAACAAAAAACCAATACAGTGATCATTAGCCACAATATAGTAACTTATAATATTTTAATCTTTACTACGTATGCAAAAGGAGGTGGATATCAAATGGGGTATATACACTTGTTCGGAACCAATTCAAAATATCTCGGATATCTTGGTATTATAAAAGATGGAACCGTATTACCACAAAACATTCAACATAGTAATGGGATTTTAAATCTATATTTTCACGAATCGGGATTACAAAACATCCTTGACACCCTTAGAAATCAAAGTCCTATATCAATAGAATTTAACACGAGTTTAAATTCGGGGAAACTGATCATAGGCAACCGATGGGTAAGTAATAAGAATCTTGCCGCTTAATATATCAAAAGACCTGAAAATGTCTACGCTAACATGGCTCTCATTTAGATACACGGGCCAGCCGAAAACGAGAGAATGAAAAAAATATAAATTGTGAAAAATGTAATTGGCTCACAATCGGCAACAGTGGAAGTGTACTAAATCAAATGTAACTAAACATTTTCAGGTCTTTTTGATTACCTCTTTAACATCATTTCATTACAACTCAACTCTTTGCTGATCTTTTTTCTTACCGCTATAAACGAAGCAGGCTCAATACCTCATCATAATTAGATAGATAATATCCAAATATTACTGACTATCAATAATTTAATGTAGTTTAACTATAATCTTTCTCCAAACGGCTAATTTCTTTTTAGAGCCAACTTTATTCACATACTTTTGAACAACACAACTCAAAATCTAACCCCATGAAAATTAACCAGTTTACTATTGCACTATTCTGTGCCATACTCCTATTTTTTTGTTTTTCATCTCTAACAGCTCAAGTCACCATATATCAACATTGTGGTTTCGGTGGCTGGAATGCTAAATTTGATACCGGTAGTTTTAATAGCAGTGCAATACGTGCTGCCGGAGGGGTTCCAAACGATGCTTCTTCATTAAAAATAGCAGAAGGGTATCAAATTACCGTGTATAGCGGCGATAATTTTACCGGTAACGCAACTACATATTCCAATAATGACGATTGTTTTGTGAACGAAGGGTTTAATGATATTATATCGTCTATCAAAGTAGAAAACCAGAATGTAGCTACCCTTTACCAGCATTGTGGATACAGAGGATGGAATGCCAAATTTGGTGTAGGCAGTTTTAATAGCGCTGCACTACGGGACGCTGGTGGCCGACCTAATGATGCTTCTTCACTCAACATTACTCAAGGATACCAGATAAGGGTATATAGTGGAGATAATTTTACCGGTAATTCAATACTTTATAACGATACAGATGAATGTTTCTGGAATGAAGGGTTCAACGATGTAATCTCATCTTTTAAAATTGAAAAGAAAAATAACACTGATGATTGGGATAATTTTAAGTATCCTACAATAAATATTGTAGATCAAGCGTCCTATCATAATGGCTCCCGAATATTTTGGAGTGCATTTCCAAATGCAGAAGAAACGATTAAGCAACTGATTTTAGAGGTGTGTAAAAAAATATACTACAACGACCGAGACAATCTGTTAACTTTTAACAAATTAAACCTATATCTGCGTGATGAAGGTGGTATTGCCGCAAAATGGGGAAGCCCTCCAGAAATAAGTATAAAAATTAGCGTCCGTCATATTCAAAATGTATATAATAGCCAAGGAGGAAATCTCCAGGCTGTAAAAGAAGATATTGAAGGAATCTTATCACATGAATGTACCCATGCATATCAATGGGAACCACGTAATGCTGGTGGTTACCAGCAGGGAACAGATTTTTATGGTTTTATAGAAGGGTTGGCAGATTATGTAAGGATTTCTCTCGGTCGACACTCAAGTCGTTCCCCCAGACGAGGAGGTAACTGGACTAGTGGCTATACGACATCTGGATTCTTTATCAACTGGATGGTAGATACTAAAGACCCTGATTTTGCTATCAAATTTAATCATACTGCCCGAACATATAGTACATGGTCTTGGGACTCGGCCTGTAGAAATATACTTGGTGAAGGCGTGCAATCTCTTTGGAATCAATACCAGGAAAGTTTACACAGCAGAATGTTTAAAAATGCTAGTGACATTGCCAAAGAAGAGCAATATGATCAACATTTGGATTGTAATCTGAAAAACACATCAAATCTTGATAAAAAAAACACAGCCATACAATTGAAATTGTATCCTAACCCTGTAGGCAATGAAATGAACATTGAGATTATTGGTGAGGCATATACCAAATACAGTCAGGTACAAATATATAATCTTTCAGGAAAGTTGGTTAAGCAATTGCAGTATAAAGGAACCCAATGTAATATAGCACTCTCTGATCTGCCTTCAGGAATTTATACAGTGACCATAAAGAATGGAAAAAACCGATTAGAAAAAAGAATTATAAAGAAATAAAAATCAATCATTTAACCTTTCTGGTTATCATAATAGGCGTCTGAAACCCTTTTAATCACACTCTACTGAAATAGTAGCCCCAATATAGTTCTCAGGCGCCTTTTACCTTTTACCATAACAAGAGTACAAATCCATCTATAAAATGAAGAAAATAGTCAAAATCCTTATCGTAATAACAACAGTATTTCTATGCTCATGTGAACAAGAAGAAGTCACCTCCATACCTGTTGATAATGCTTCTGATGAAACGCTAATGACAAAATCTACTATTCATCCAGGTGTATGGCAAAATGTGTTTAATGATCAATTTAGCGGGACATCTTATACTACCTTTGATATGACCTGGAACTATCTTTATCCCTGGGGAAGTGATCATAACGGTTCTGCCCGTATGTACGGCAGTAAAGACGACCATAATCATATCTACAAAACCGGGCGCGGGTACTTGGTAATTAAGGCCTCTAGAATTAATTGGAACGAAGGTAATAGCGGTCATGATCCATGGTTGCCGATTCGGTATCATTCTGGAGCTATTCATGCCAAACAAAAAGTACAGATAAATGACACCTACCCGGAGTGGTCTCTCGAGGCTAGAATCAAAGCTCCCTCATCTTATGGAACATGGCCAGCATTTTGGATCACTCATGATGGTCCCTGGAATGCAGAAAGTGATATTATGGAATATAAAGGATCAAAGGTTTGCTGGCAAAACACTTGGGACTTAGGTTGGGAAGAGACCTTAACGACCGTTTCTAATCCTGCTCAATGGCACACCTACAAAGTGTGGATCACCAAAGAGGGCAACCATGTGGATATCCACTATTATATTGATGGGGTCTGGAAAGCACAACATAGAGGGAATTATTTTACCAATAAAAACCTGAATATAATCCTGAATTTACAAATGGAAGGAGCCTCAGGAAACTATGGCCCTAATGGCAATACATATATGCTTATAGACTGGGTAAAAGTAGATAGAAAAATAAGAAGATAGTCAACCAAAAGACCAGAAAATGTCAATGTGATTATGGCTCTCATTTAGATACATGGGCCAGCCGAAAACGAGAGAATAAAAAATATGTAACTTGTGAAAAATATAATTGGTTCACAATCGGCAATAGTGGAAGTGTACTAAATAAAATACTACTACACATTTTCGGGTCTTTTTGATACTATTTGTAATATACTTCCGATCATTCGCTCAAAGAATATAAGCTTACATCTGGACCTTTTATTAAGAGTTTATTCTTTGTTGTCCACTGCAATTTTCGTAACTTTAAAAAGAGCTTTCATAACACGATATAGAAGCGCGGCCCTCCTTCTTTTTTTATGTTATCATTTTAATGAAATATGAAGTTACTTCACTTTATTACTTCAATATTGTTTATGCTTCGATATGATCTTATAAAATAGATCAGCTGTAAACTGTTTTAATTTAAATCTATTATGAATTCACCAGTACTGATAAGTGCCTTTATTGCAGTATTCTTTTTGACGGGAATACGAATCGTATTTGAATATAAAAGAGCTCTAAAATTTCGATTTGGAAAATATATAAAGACATTGCAACCAGGATTTAGATGGATTATTCCCTTAGTTGAAACGATCCAAATCGTTGATATTCGAGTTATAACTATTAATATTCTATCTCAAGAAGTAATGACCGAAGATAATGTACCCTGTAGCATTGATGGTGTTGTTTTTTTTAGAATTAACAATCCAGAAAAAGCAGTTTTAGAAGTTGAAGAATATAAGTTTGCTATTTCGCAGCTATCTCAGGCCGCTTTAAGAGATGTTTGCGGAAAAGTAGAGCTTGATGTTATTTTGTCTAAACGTGAAGAAATGGGCAAAAACATTAAAAACATAGTTGAATTAGAAACTAAAGAATGGGGGATTGAAATTATTGATGTAAAAATTAAAGATATCCAGCTACCCGAGAATATGAAAAGAATGATGGCCAATCAAGCCGAAGCCGAGCGATCCAGAAGAGCGCGGATTATTTTAGCCCTAGCAGAAGAACAAGCCGCAGGAAAATTACTCGAAGCAGGAAAATTAATCGACCAATCTCCGTCAGCGATAAAATTAAGACTGTATCAAACTTTATCTAATATAGCTGCAGAAAAGAACTCTACGATTCTTTTTCCTTTTCCGGAAGAAGTGCTCCCGACTAATACCAAAAGAACAAAAGAAACAGAGGACTGATCAAATTACATAAACAGAAGTTGTTTTTTCTTTATAAAGCTTCCAAAAGATAATTCAAATATTTGAATTTCAGTAACTTTACTTGAAATTGAATTTACTCTTGTATGAAAAAAATTATACTTCTTTTCATCATAACGTCCTGCCAAATGCTGTACAGCCAGACAACCTCCAGGTTTTACGGTTTCAAAACGCATTATGGTTCTATTATAGCACATACGCCAGATCTAAAACCTATATCTCAAAGTAATCCCTATGGATTTCAGATAGAGATGAGTACGCTAAGAACGAGTGACAAGGCCTGGAAAACCTGTTTTTGTTATGGTAGAACTGGTTTTGCTTTTACATATTTTAACTATGCAAATCCACGCGTCCTGGGCAATTCGTATAACCTCATCTACTTTGTAGAACCCTATTTTACATATCAAGGAGACTTTAAGTTATCTCTTCGAGGTGCTATCGGAGCTACCTATCTGGATACTATCTTTGATGAAGAATCTAATCCGGATAATGTGCTTTTTAGTACGCATTTTAGTTTTTACCTTGCTTTATCGTTAAACCTTAACTATCACATTAACGAGAAGTATGCAATAAATGTATCCGCAAATTATAATCACATCTCTAACGGTGGGCAAAAACAACCCAATAAAGGAATGAATTTCCCAACATTATCTGTAGGTATTGATCGAATTATAGACAACATAAAATTGAAACCAAAACCCAACGAATTGAAACAATATGACCGTTCATGGGCCTATTATTTCGGATCATTTGCAAGTTTGAGATCTTCTGATCGAGAAGCAGAATCCTCAAATCATCCGTTGATAGGAATTATGGGCGGAGCTCTGAAACCATTTTCAAGAATCAATGGATTTAATCTAGGTCTTGAGCTTTGGTATGATTGGTCAGACGAAAGAATAGCACAACGACTGGCGATTGATAATTCAGCTTTTTCATCTGCACTAACATTTGGCCATCATTTTTCTGTAGGTAATTTTTATTTTTTACAACAATTTGGTGTATACGTTACCCGACCGAAAAACATTCAAAAAAACTGGTTATATCAACGATATTCTTTCTGGTATCAAATTGCTAATCGATGGACTATAGGAGCATCCTTGATTGCGTACGGTCGCGTTGCAGATCATATGGATGCCCGATTAATTTATGTGATAAAATAAGTTCTGAGTAAAAACAAAAAACGGAGAAAGAATATCTCCCTCCGTCTTAAAAATGTTTACGTCTCGTTATGATTTAACAATTACAACGAAACGACAAATATAGCTTATTATAAAATAATTACAAGCTATTTACACCGTTTACCCGATTACACTACTCAATCTAAACATCGGCAAATACATAGCAATTAGAATTACACCGACAATGATGCCCACAAAAATAGTTAAGATAGGGTTTAAAACATTAGAGATGATCTGAGATTGATATTTGACCTGTTGGTTATATTGTTCATTTAGTTTTTGAAAAATATACTCGGTTTGATTAGTCTCCTCGGCTACCCGTACCATAGCTATCATTTTTTTATCAAAAATCGGAGTATTACTAAATGCTGTACTTAATGTCCCTCCTGATAAAATAGAACGTTTAGCTTTATCAAGACCTTCTTGTAATGGATAAAAATCTATCATATTTTTAACCAAGTCTATACTCTCAACCATCGGAACTTTTGCTGAAGTTAATAATGAAATGGCTTGCGTAAATTGCGCCATATATATTCTTCTAAAATAATCTCCCAGAATGGGTAGTTTTAATTGAAAATTACCCATGATTTTGCGATACCATTGCTTTTTAGATATAAAAACAATACCTACAATACTAATTAAAAATCCTATAAGTAACCCTAAACCATGGTTACCAATAAAATCAGAAAAACTAATAATCCCATTTGTAATGCCAGGAAGATCTACATTGTTTTGCTTAAAAATATCAACAAACATAGGCACTACATAGCGTAACATAAAAACAATAACAATTAAAGCGGTACACATGACAATAATTGGATACGTAAGAGACGATATGATCTCTCTACGTAGTTCATTTTTGCGTTTGTAAAATTCACTAAGTTCTAAAGTTATCTGTGCTAATTGCCCTGTCTGCTCCCCTATTCGAACAGCATAATACTCATAATCAGTAAAATTCTTATCTTCCTTAAGTATTTCAGAAAAAGAACTACCCTCTACTAATTGTGACAACATTGATCCCATTAATTTTTGATCCTTTTCTTTCTTTTGAGTTTCTGCCAATAATTCTAAACCACTTCTAAGGTCTATACCTGATTTTAAAAGCACGTTTAGTTCTGAATACCATTGTTCTTTCTTTTTAGCAGAAAAAGCATTTCCAAACAATGTGATCTCTTTAGTTAATACTTCAGAGATATCAAAAGAATTGTTCTTTTGAGATTGTTTTTTTGTTGTTGAAACTTTTATGCCCATATACTAAAAATGAAGGGTTGGATCATTATATTTAAATAGAAATAAGTAATGAGACTCCTGCTTTTTATCAAAGTGTAATCTTATAGCGTCTATACCTCCTGAAGGTACTGATTTACCTTCAAAATAAAACATTTTCTGTGCTACTTTTATCGGATACGTCTCTATATCGGTAACAATACTATCGCTATAAAATTGATAAACTCGTTCTCCAATTGGAGAAAATACTTTCAATTTATTTTCTATAGGATCCCATGAAGCACTCGAAAAAGAGTTGAGATCAATAGTCAATGCTGTTTCTAGAGATTCAATTTTTAGCCTTTTCTCATAATTATCACTGATACTACGCATGTTATTTTGTACAACACCAAGTACGGTAAATGCTAATCCAGCGACAATTGTTGAGATTACGATAACAACCATAATTTCGGTAAGAGTAAATGCCGGTATTTTTGTGTTCATTTTATTCATTTAGCAAATACCTTTTCGTGTTCACTACCTTGTTTACTATATTCTAAAACGGTTTTTGCTCCTTTAGTAGTGATCATAATTTCCCAACCTTGAAAATCTTCAGCATAGGGTATTTTTATGATACGATGAATTGAAAAATATTCTAACTCTTTCACTCTATTTTCTATGGCACTATGATCTCTTTTTATCTGATTGGCAAAAACATTATTAAAACTCAAACTAGCAACCATAAATACAATAATAATCAAAACTGAAGCAGTAAGAACTTCGATGAGTGTGGCCGCTTTTATTTTTTTTAATATAACCATTTTGCGATACTATTTTTTGAATTCACAAAAGGCAATCCCGAATAATCCTGAACCGGATTTTTTAGAACTTTAGCATTGTACATATGATTAAGATATATAGAACCCGCCTGCCTTGCAATACATTGCATTGCATACATAGAACCTCTAACAGTGCCTTGTATATCAACATTACCTTCGCAATATACCTCTCCGACTACTTCAGCCCTGGGTGCTATAATCAAATGAGTTTTTATTCGATCATCAGTCCTATTTTTATTTTTCAAATACACCACTGATCCTTCTATCACGCTATCAGAACCAATCGAAAAATCAGGGATATAATTTTGTATTTGATTATTGTTTGCACTTTTCAATAGCATGTTTTTATCCAATACTATGGCGGCAGAAGGATATGACAGATAACATCGTTTTCCAATTTCCATATTCTTGGTTGCAATAGCCTGAAAACTACCTTTCACATCATTTTTTATAACAATTCTCGGTGCAACTAATAGTACATCTTTTAGCTGTGCTCCTGATTCGATTACAATTTTGGTATTTGATTGAATTAGGATATGACCAACTATTTTTTCATTGTCTATAAAAATATCATCCGTATCATATATAAGCTTGACCGGCTTATGAAAAGAGTTCATAATTTCGTTTTCTAATGCTATTGGAGTAGCACTATCTACCAAGCCTCCTCGCACAATTTCTTCCAAATATACAATCCACCCGCTCTCTAATTTGGGTAAGGTTTCTCTACTTTCTATAGCGCTACCATAATATAGACTGTTACCCTGGTAGTAGGTTCCAGAAATGTTACCCGCTTTTACACCTTGTTTAGGCAAATAACTATTTCCTTCTAATCGGGTATTACCAACAACAACTAAAGGAGAGTTGGTATCTACCAAATATAAATTAGGGGTTTTATCAGAACGCTCAGACCCTGTAAATGCTATTCTAGCTGCTTTTCGATTATGCACATTTACAGCAGCATATCGTTTTATCCAGGCTCCATGATAGTTTAGTATATGTTTAGTAGTTTTAGCCCCCGATCTAGTGATGACAGTATCCCCAACTACAGACGTTACATCAAGAGAATTAAAAATCAAAGTATTAGAATCTTCAAAAGCACGTATCAACTCTTGAGACTTCACTTTAAAAAAAGACTGCACATGAGTAAGTAATAAAAAAGCACCTAATAGTAATGCTACCAATACCGAGATTAGGATAGCAAATTGCATGGCTTGTGCTTTTATTTTTGAAAAAATTTTCAATTCGCAATTTTAAATTCTTTAATTTTTCCTTTATACTTAACTCGTATGGTATTGGACCTGCCTTGTATCAATGTCACTTCTGATAGCGTTTGTTTTACTTGCATAAGTTGATCTGCACCATTAATATTGATTAAATAGATAGCATTGGCGTTACCTTTGCCCGACACTACCCCTTTATAAGTAATAGAAGGCCAAACCAAGGGAGGTCTTTTGATTACAGCTTTGGGCTTTACCATCACTTTCTTTTTAGGCTTATAAAGAGTACCCAAAAATGGATCGCGTTCTATAAAACCGATACTAAACGTATCTCGTTCTTTTTCCTCTACCGGGGCAATATTTACTTCGGCTGCTTTTGATAGTACAGGATCGTCGTCAGAAAACGCTCCTACGACCTGTATTATAATTGCCCCCCAAATAAAAGCGACAACTGGTAGCAGAATATATAATCCTTTTTTACCTTTTAGCATACTTATTAATTTATCGTAAAGCGAAACACATCACTAGACTCACTCTGGTTATCTGCCTGATCAAAAGCTTGGATAAACCAAAAATATGTTGTTCCTACTTCTAATGTAATCTCAGAAGGTGATGTTACCTCATTTTTGGTTACCAGTTCTGTAAGTGCCACATCTTTATATACATAAATACTATCAATCTCTGTTGTACCGGCAACAGCTTCTCGTGTCCAACTAAAAGATACCGAAGTATCATTTTGATTTGAATTATTTGCGGGTGTAACGGCTACAGGTTTATTAGGGACTGTAGTATCTAAAGTTAATGTTCTTGTTGTGTATAACGTATTTTGTGTATCATTTTCTGCGCGAACCTGCCACTTAGTGATCCCTTCTGGAAAAATAAACGAAACAGAAGTTGCCGTAGTGGTCTCTTCTTCGATAACCTGATCACTATCATCTAATAATTGCACCCTATACGTTTTTGCATCTGCAATAGATTGCCATTGAAGATCTACACTTGCCGAACTTGTAATTTCATTATCGCTTGGAGCTATTAATAATACTTCGGTAGACGAGAAATCTTCACTTTCTAAAACGGTAAACATTGCTGTTGCATAGGGTGTTACAGAGCCCGAATTTTGAGCTCTCACCCGCCATTGATACTCATTTTTTAATAAACTAGTAGTAAAACTTGTTGCTATTACAGTGGTATCTAATACGACTTGAGAAGCATTCTCAAAATTAGGTTGAGCTACCTGTAGACGATAATTAGTCGCCAGATCAACCGATTCCCAATTAAACGTTACCGACGTGTTTCTTACGGTAGTACTATCGGTCGGAGCAATAAGTACTACAGCTTTATCTGTTAAATCTTCTTCAAACAATACTTCTTCGCAACTAAAAAGTGTACAAAACGATATACACATGCCTATTAGATATAGAGATAATTTCTTCATCTTCATAATTTAAAATAATTCATTTTTTGCAATGCCTTTTGTGCATCGCGATATGCATTTTTAGAGCAAGATGATTTTTCATCTATAATATTTGCCAATACGATTTGCTTTCTATCATTTTCACTCCAACAGAAAAAGGATAACTCATATCCAAAAATTGTAGCTTGATCAAAACTGATCTTTTTAGATACTTTTCCTGCATTTACTAATGTCAAATAATATTGTTTATATGCGCCGTTACTTAAAAATACTGCTTCTGCAGTTGTCATTTCTTTGACTAGCGCTTCGGGTAAAGCCATAGAAACCGAGGTAACCAGTGAAGCTTCTTTTTGATTTTTTAGATATGTAATGGTAGTGTTGTTATATTCTTTTTGTAGTTCTGACAAGGTGGTTACTCTATCCAACAATGTAAGTGTTATAAAACGGGGTTTATTCTCGAGAGAGTCTACATATGTAATCTGTTGTACATTGTCTTTAGATTTTTTTTGATAAGCCTCAAACGTAGTTTCTGTATAGTCTGAAGCCATGACTCCTACTCTAATTTTTTCTTTGTATTCGGGTATCGCTGATATCCTAAAATCTGAATTAAGCACATCTTTTTTCTGAATCCCTATAACTCCCAGCGCAATAGGATTAGTTACAGACGTATGCATGCTTGTTTTATTAACTTTGATACTTTGGCAACTTATACTTATGAGAGCTAAGAGCGTTGCTATACCGTATATTTTATAATTCATAATATCTTATTATTCTATTTCTACTAATTCAAACGTTGCAATAATATTCTACACTGTAAATATCTTACTCCCGTTCTAAAGTTTTTCTTTTTTTCAAAATCAACCAGAACAATATTGCCAAAGCTATATTTTTGTTCTAAAACGTAAATGACTTCGATCAATGGCTTGTACCCGCCTTGTAAGGTAAAGTCATATGTTATCGTTCCTTTTTTTGTAGGTTCATCAATAAATTGATGAGGCTCTTCAAAGGCAACGACCTTTACATTGGTCGCATCTGATAAAGCATTTAAAGTTTTTAATAGATTATGTTGTAAAGAACTTCCTTCTACGTTATTCTTTGCTAAAACAACATCAAGTTGTTTTTCCTTTTTTGTCAAAGCTGCTAACTGTAGCGGTGCCGCCTGATATTCTTCTTTCTGATCTTCTAACGCATTCAATTCATTACGTATCGCAAATGTTTTTGCAAAACCATAATAATATGCGACAACAAGCATGCATAACAACCCCGCTACCAAGAGTATATTTTTAGTTCGTTGTTCCATCAGGTTTAATTGTTATGGTTAATTCAAAACCAGAAGTATTTTTCTTATCTACTCCATATTGTGCTATAGTTACTGTCTCTATAAATGATAATCCCTCTACAGCTCTTAACCAAGTGGTAAACCCTTCCTTGTCTGTTGATTTTCCTGTAATAGAAATAACATCTGTACGAAGGTCAATTGTTTTATCCTTACGAATAGGTTTCTCTAAGGGTTGATATGTAAATGAATTGAGCACCACTGTATTGGGTAATAACTGTATCATCTGATCAATATAATAAGAGCTTTTAGAAAATCCCGTAGTACGTATACTTTGTACCAAAGCTTCCTTCGTATTTACATCAGATTGTTTGTTCTTTATTTGTTCTTTCTGTGTTGTAAACACTTGTAATTCTTCTTGAAGGACTTGCCATTTTTTATATTTCGCATTAAAAACAAAAAAATTGATCAATAATGCTAGTAGCAGAAACCCAACTCCTATTTGCAATGTCTTTGTAAAGAACAGGGATTCTCTATACTGCTTTTGTAGCCCACTGTTTTGATGTTGGATATTGCCGGTAATTCTATCGTTCTGCAGTACTTCGTCCAGAGCAACAGCCAAAGGCATTGTATGTGTTGACGAAAAAGTTAGTCCCTCTATAACATATTCTTCAGGAACAGTATCTCTTTTTAAGGTCATCGAAACAATAGCACCATCCACATAGTTTATGTTGCTTGTATTTGTATTAACAACATCATTTTTTACATAGTTGGATAATGCAACGGCTTTTAGCTCTCCAAGATGAACTCCTATCACCTTAACAGTGGTTTTCTGATATGATGCCAGTAATGCTTCAACATATTGTTTTCGGCACACCGCAATAAAAGAAGTTGTTGATGTACGAAGAATTTGATAATAAAAATCGTTCAGATTAAGGTTTGGAAAAGCTTCAGCTAAAATTTCTGTATCTGTTCCTGTTTGTGAGATTTCTTTTGATAAAATCTGATCATCGGTAATGACAACATACCCAGGTGTAGCCGTTTTAATTATCTTTTCAATCTCACCTGGAAGGTTTAGTCTAAACGTCTGATGAATATCTAATTCTCCTTTTTTCTGAACCAATTCTAATCCAAAAATAAGGGGTTTAGTACCTTGCTTAGTATGTTCTAACGCTAAGATTTTTTTTCCGAAAGGTCGATATGAGGATAAAGATTCCAGCATTAATAGAATACGGTTGGTTTTATAATCACGTTTAATTTTTTCTTAGAATCTTCTCTCACCCGTTTACTAAATAACCATTTGATTATAGGAATGCGTGCCAATATTGGCACTCCGGATCCTGAGTCATTCTTCACTTTTTGTTCAATACCGCCCAATATGGCAACATCATTAGCTCTCATTCTCATGATAGACGAAAATCTACGGCTATTGATATCTGGCGGAGCATCTTCGGCAATACGCTCTCCACTAAAATTGGACTGTATCACTTGTATATCTAAGGTAATCTGACCATCACCAGAAACAAAAGGTTTAAACTCTAGTGCGAGCTCTGCATCAATCGGTAAGTAATTTACAATCTCTGATGTCTGCGGATTCTGTGATCCAAAAATATTTTGACTTGTTACCGCATAATATGTAGTTTGACCACTTGATAAATAGGCTTTGTGACCGTTAAGTGTACTTAGTTTGGGTGTGGATAATATTTTTACATTGCCATTAGTTTCCATGGCTTTGATATCCATATAAAAATTAGGAACCACATTGCCAAGGTTTAGCGATCCAAAACCATCGAAACCTCCAATGACTCTATTAATGGTTTCGGCACCAAGGGTAATACTGGTATTCGGAAAAACTCTTCCTTCTGTCGTAACAGGCTCTTTACCCAATCCAAACTCTACTCCTGCTTCTACGGTGGCAGAACGGTTTACTTCAAGAATCATCACTTCAATAAGAATAAGAGGAACCGGTTTATCTATATATGTAATGAAGTTTTTAAATTTTTCGACCCGCGTTCCAGGACCGCTAACTACAAAACTATTTAGTTCAGTATCAATTTTTACATCAAGGCCTTCAGTGATTGCAGCCGGAAAAACATCAGATATCGATCCTGCTTGCTGATTACTTCCTCCATTAGAGCTGCTTGTATTTCTAATTGAAGAACCTAGCTGATTTCTGTTATTAATTCCACTTTGATTAAATCCCTGACTTGTACTACCCCCTCCGTTAAAAAAGTTTGTACCTCCGGTAGTAAAATTAGAGTTCCCAAAACTGTTTCCATACGATGTTGACGGATTGGCATCTCCTAACATTGCAATTGATCGGTGCATCATCTGCACCAATTCTATTTTTTTAAGAGCCAACTGATCTTCGGTACCAAAGTAATACACATCCCCTTCTCTCTTGTATGTAAATGCTCCAGATGTCGCTCCCCCATTCGCTTGTTGGTTTTGCTGCTGTGCGTTAAAGTTGTTGGTAGTATTTGAATTAGAAACGGGAGCCTGATCAGAAGTAGTAATACTGCTTTCAAAAATCTTTACTAACAAAGCGTCAAAAGTAATTGATTCGGTTTTTACAGTTACTGTACCTGCATTTTCTAGTGGAGAGGCTGTAAAAATATCAAGTTTTAAATCATCAGCAAAGGTATAGATAACATCGGCAATAGGAGTATTGTTCAAATCAACCGAAACCACTCTTGCTACAGTGTCTAAAACTTTATATGAGAAATTAGGTCGGCGTGATCGATAACCTCTAGCCGTCCCACCAGAATTTCCATCTTGTGGGAAAGAAGCAAACTCATAAAACCCATCCTTGGTCTTACTGAAATCCAGATTATTGGCTTCTGCTAATTTTTTCATGGCTATATCAAAGGGAACCTTGCTAATAAAAAGGGTTATGTTTTTATT
Organism: uncultured Aquimarina sp.; assembly: GCA_947497175.1. Taxonomy (GTDB): domain Bacteria; phylum Bacteroidota; class Bacteroidia; order Flavobacteriales; family Flavobacteriaceae; genus Aquimarina. The sequence goes on from CANMFM010000008.1 coordinate 298,874, forward strand.
ATTTAACTCTGGTGTAAAGAGTAAATTTTTTCCAGAAACTTCGGTAATTTTTCTGAATACCTTTGGTAGCGGATCCTTATTTATGTCTGTAGATAATGAAGAAGATAACACATCATATTGTACAACTACTTCTTTTTCTACAGGCGCAGCTACAGGGGCATTGTATGATTTTACAGAAAGTATATTTCCTGTAAATCCAATATCCAGATTATACTCTTTTACTAAAAACATTAAGAGATCCTGTACAGTCACATCATTAAATCCATTAACAATTGTAATGGCGTTGAGTTCATCTCCAAGATTAATATTAATCTTATGTACCTGTGATACAGCTCGCAGAAAATTGAGTAATGATGTATTTGAAATATTTACGTTTACCTTTTCGGTAAGACCTGGTATATCTACATGAAGCAATTGCAGCTTATTTTCGATTGTAGCAATACGCGTATTGTCTTGAGCCTGATTCTGAAAACTATCTTGTGCCAGAACCTGTATCCCGATAAGTAATGCAATACCTATACTACAAATCTTTTGTTTTATATTCATCCTTTTCTGTTCAATTATCTGCCAGCAACGCATATACCTCGTCTACCGAAGTTTCCCCTTCTATAACCATGCGTATGGCATTGTGTTGTAATGTATTAATATTTCTTCGTTCTAGATAATCATCTATCTGCAACTCGTTATGACGTATTGCGGTTTCGAGTTCTTTAGTAATCGGTAATATTTCATAGATTGCCTTACGCCCTAAATACCCGGTATGATAGCAACGATCACACCCTACTGCTATATAATGTTGTTGTAGTGCTTCAGGAATTTCAAAATGTTTCGGAAAATCTTGGGAATCAGAGGTTTTGATCGTTTTACAATCCGGACATAATTTACGCACCAATCGTTGCGCAATACTCATCGCAATTGTATTGGCCAATAAAAACGCAGGAACCTTCATATCGATCAATCTTGAAATCGTTGCCCAGGCTGAGTTGGTGTGTATCGTGGATAACACTAAATGTCCAGTAAGAGCAGCTTTGATAGCCATACCCGCAGTACGATCATCCCGAATCTCTCCTACCATTATAATATCAGGATCCTGACGTAAAAACGCGCGTAGTGCAGCCGGAAAATCAAACTCAATATCTTCTCTAAGTTGCACTTGATTAATTCCTTCTAAAGTATATTCTATAGGATCTTCTATCGTTAAGATATTAGAAACCTCTTTATTTAATTCTTTTAAAGTAGCGTATAGCGTAGTTGTTTTTCCAGATCCTGTTGGCCCGGAAATTAAGATAATGCCTTGTGGTTTTTTGGTAGCCTCGCGATAGTCTTTTAATTCTTCTTCAGTAAAACCCAGATCTTCTAAAGAAACTTCTTGCGTATTGCGATTAAGTAATCGCAATACTATTTTTTCTCCATACAATGTTGGCATTGTAGATACCCTGATATCAAACTCGTCTGCACCTTCTTTAAACGTAATACGACCATCTTGAGCTAATCGTTTTTGAGAAATATCTAATCCCGATTGTATTTTGATTTGATTGACTAATTGTGGATACTCTGTATTTGTAATAGTATACTGTTCTTTTAATTTACCATCTAAACGGAAACGTACTCTACAAAACTTCTCATAGGGTTCCATATGGATATCACTACTTCCAAAATCTTTAGCAGTGGCTATTAACTTTTGCAAAAAGCGGTCCTCATACTCTAATTTTTCACTTACCGACGTTGTTGTCTTTCTATAATTAAAGGTCAAATACGACTGTAGATGCTCTGTAGTTTCAGAAACGATAGCAACAGCACATCCCAGAATTATAGTTAATTCTTTTTTAAGACTCTCTGTATCAATGGCATCGGTTTTTAGATGAAGTACTTCATCCACTTTATCCACAGGGACTACCCTATAATGAAACGCCTGATTAGAGGTAATCAATTGTTTAAGATGGACCGGTATTTCATATGTTGAGATACTACTCATATTACATAGAGTGTTAATGAATTAATCATACAATTTAAAATAAAAACTACCCCCAGAAATACGGACATATACCCTGCCAAAGGAACGGTATTATGATCTGCTCTGTTCTTGATTACCAGCCATACGAGTAACGAAAAGATCAACGAAAACACAAAAATTATTATAAACGTCACTGTAGGAAAACCAATGGCAAGTGCCATAAAAAAAAGTAAGTCTCCCCAACCAAATACTTCTTTAAAAAAGGGTTTCCTCAGCTTAATCAAAGTATATAGATACAATAATCCTACAATCACAATGAGTAGACCAATATTAATAAGTATTGCATATAAAAAATCGATGTATATAGTATGGTGATAATGCAGCGTACCCAATAGGCCCATTAATATGGGAAAAGCTATACCATATACCTCACGATCTTTGAGATCCTGATAAACAATTACTGCCAGTATGCAGATGGTGAGTATTTTGATACCTATAATCAATCTTTTACTATTTGTTTTGGACTACCATTTTCATCAATCTCCCATACGTTGAATACCCCATCTCCATCAAAATCAACGACGGCTGTAGCTCTTGCTTTAAAGTTAGACACTGTAGCCTCTATGATTTCATAAGCATAATTTGCAGTACCCCCGGTTTTTACCGTTTTTGGAGCTTCATAATTGATCTCTGTAAAATCGATAGAATATTTAGAATTAAGGTAACGATACTGCGTTTGCATATTGCTAATCGTTTTTAATTGTATTTTGGCTTCTTGTGCCTTGGTTTGTGCTATCAATGGCAAAAAGTTGGGCAACGCAATTAATAACAAGATCCCAATAATTGCTAGTACCAGCAGCATTTCTTGTAGGTTAAAAGCCTTTACCTTGGATAGTTGAATTTTTCTCATAATTATCTTCTCTTCAAAAAGGCCTCAAAAATATGATTTTTAGGCGAATATAGATCATTACATTTCTTAATTTATAGTAATACTGTCTTATTATTAAACCTTTTACTTTAAAGACTCACTTTTTACATTTAATAACAAAGGCTCTATGGTTTATGTATGGATAACTGCATATGTTACTCCTAAAACAATATAGCCCTTTCAAAATATCGTGTTTTTGTATTTGTATTTTTTTTGAACTACAATAGTACGACTAAGCAGTTTCATTTTTTGAAACTGTATATTTTTTTTAATTCTTTAGCGCCATACTATACCTTTTTGATGTCGAACGACATACAAAAAAAGCGACTCTAACGTGACGGCTTTTATTTAGTATTCTGCCGATTACAACGCTTAGGTTATTTATACTAACAGATCGATATGGCATTTCTTTACCAATTTTAATGCAGAAACTTCTTTTTTCAGTTGTTTATAATCCGATATGGGGTACTTGGGTAAGTACCCCTATCCACTTCAGAAGTCCCCCTCCCCACTTGATTACCGGGATGGGCTGCAAAATTTGTTAAAGAACCCGGTAGTTTAGTGGGTGGGGGTACTTCAATTGTTAAAGCTTCCTGTAAGTTCGTCAGTTGGCCGGGTAGATTTGCGGGTCGGCCCGGTAGCTTTGTCAGTTGGCCCACTTCATTTGCGAGTCGACCCAGTAGATTTGCAAGACAGCCTATACAATTTGAAGTCTGGAGTATTGTTTTTGGAAAGTCAACCCCTACTTTTAAGATCGCATGCAGGATTTTTGAGGGTAGTGTGCCAAAAGTTGGTGTTGCATGGCTGCTGTATATGTTTCGTATGGTATTTCATAGAAATCTGAGGAAGCAAAACTTAATAGTATAATCAAAAGATAGCGTTGAATAGTAGAAAACCACGTCAGTTTGAGTGTTTTTGCATTAGCAAAAATGTATCGAAAACAAGTGGTTTTCTACTATTGCATCTAACTTTAACTCAGATTCTCGGTCGCCTCATTATCTGTATCTTCGTTAGTATTATTTACACTTTGCGAGAAACGAGTTTTTAATAATTCATAGGAGCTTTGTGCACCCTCGATTGGCATTTTGCGCCCTGCATCGGCCAATCGGTATACCGTTAACGCGGTTTTGTAGGCCTCGCTTCCGGCTATGATCTGGGTGTCTTTTAGCTGTCGTAACAGTCCTTCTAATTCTAATATTACAGGATCTAACTGTTCAAAAAGCGTAAGGTCTTTTCGGGCTTCTACTGCGGTAAGTGCCTCCGGCACCCATTTTGGTTTTGATTCTAACACATGAATACTATCCTCGGTAAAGATCTTATTAGCATTATTGATTTTTGGGAGATTCTTACGCTCAAGCGGAGTTAGATTTTGCAAAAAACCTAGGGACTCTCTTAAGGTCGAAATGCTATGATTTATTGCATTTACTTCTTTTACTTCTAGCACTTTGCTAATTCTGTTGTCGTTCATTTTTTGGTTTTAAAAGATTACTATTTGTTTTAACAACCATAAAACTATCACCAAGAATCTTTATTTTTTTATGGAAAGCCGTATACTATGCTTTTTTTACACAAAAAGACAAATAATCACCTTATATACAAAGATTTAGAAAACTATGTTTTTGCAATTCTTTTACTATAGAACTGAAAATAAAAATTATTTACGAAAATGTTTCGTAGTACGGTAGAGCAAAAAAGTCTTTTTTTAGCAACACGACTGCTTTGGCGCTGCGCTACGATATTTGCAACATTACAGACACGATAAAAAAACTGCAATACCTTTTAAGCATTGCAGTTTTATGTTTTTGTTAATTGCTTATCGTTACCGTTGCGAGAAGTCTATTTGCTGGCGCAAGTTTGCAACTTGTGCCTTATTACACCTATTTAGGCAGTCCTAACAGAACTCTATCACTATCAATCTCTAATATTGTTTGATCATCTTGATAGGTTCTTGCACTGCTATATTTTCAGTCTACAGGATCAGTTACGAAACCAGACTCAACCGGATTGTTATGAATATAATCAATCTTTTGTTGTATTACTTTATCTGTCCATAACTCAATAGGTTTATTAGGATGTTGCCAGAATTGATATCTACTTACATTCTCATTTTCTTTGCACGTCTTTTCTAACATCCATAATAGCCGTTCTTTTCTACTTTCGTGAGGATTCTCTACTCTGTGAAACTGGCATTTTAATCTTCACTTTTATGTTTCCCTGCTTTGACGGCTCCCGTCACAGACGAGCGCTAGCGGGGGGATAATCAGAGATGCAAAAGTTCGATTGGCATATTCTTAAAAACAACCTGTCTGCCTATGGCATAAAAAAACAGCCACGTTATCGCGACTGCTTTTACTATTTTCTTACTCATACTCTGCCAATCTGTACCGCCACTAGTTTTGAAAACTAGCGGGAGCCCATACTAGCGGCATCAGGGGAGATTCTCAAAACATATATAGAATTGGCCAAAATTGCAATAGGATTGTACAAACAATAAAAATCAACCAAGCCCTTCTATTTTCATCTAAGTCAATATCTTCTATTTTACTTTTATGTTTGTAAATAAATAATGTGTTTATTATCAGTATAACAAAACCCATTAATACAAACAACCAGCTTAGAGGAATAGTAATTGAGAAATTAAACATCTTATTTAATAAAGAAAGAATTCCAATAAAGTCTAATAATATTATAAAAGAAAAAACAAAGATATTAGATGTATAATCATCTTTTTGTTTTTCAGTTACTGAAAACGCTTTAAAAATACTATGTATTCTTTTATAAATACCTAAATAAGTAAGAAGCATAATTAAATCAATCTATTCTTTTGTTATGAACTAAAATACCATTTGCAAAGAAGGTATGGTGAACCAGTAATAAAAACAAAACCACAACCTATATCAATAATAGATCGTGGCTGTTTTTATTATATTTTTTTAGTTTTTCCTTAATTCACTTTACTTATCGATCCTTTATCATCTATTTTATATTCAGTAGAAGTAATATCTAATCGTTCTTCAGCATCTTCTTCAAAACCTTCGGTATAGACTTTTACTTGATTGTATATAACTTTATTTTCGTTTACAATAGAAAAATTACGATCGGCCCATCTGACATCACCATTATCTAATTCTTCTGGTTGTGTAAATAAACCTCCGTGAACTATTTTTGAATCTAAGTAATTTAAATTTTCATCTACATTCACTAAAACTATTTCTGATTGAGCATCCCCAATAATAACTTTAAGAAAAAGAGAATAAAATGGTGCATTTTCCTTGTATGCAACAAAGTATGATTTCAGGTGGTTGATTTCACCTTTATAATCTTTCATTAAATACCTGTCTTTTTGCTCATTATCTAAAAGGACTATTTGGTTTTTTGCATTAAAAAATATACTGTCAATATTTTTAGTGTTTATTTCTTTATCAGAAACTTCAGTTATAGGTATAGGAAAACTTTTTTCTTGTGAGGAACAAGAGTTAAAAATAACTAATACAAAAAGACACTTTAATAATTTTTTCATAACTATACAACTTTATCTTGGAGTCCAAAATCCTAAATAAGAACCTGCTCCTAATTGATCTATTTTTCCATATCCTGGATGTAACCACACATAACCTTTTTTACTTATTCCCATAGTTCTAGGAACTGGTGTACCTGTTTTTCCTCCTGCACCGTGAGTTGTAAAATGGCCTTTAGCCGTTACTTCCTTTATAAACTCTACGTGTCCTTCCCACATTATCAAGTCACCGACTTGAGGATTATCTTTACGAAAACCTCCATTTTTATAAACGTAATCTTTAATTGAAGTAGTATTTACATTTCCATCTGAAGACAAAATATTTTTTGCTATTTCAGGATCAGTATGTTTTAAAACCGTATAGCACCATTCCGAACAATCAGCAAACTTATCATCATAAACCCTAGGATAAATTTGTTTATATTGAAATTGCTGATCAAACTGTAAAGAATAATTTACTCTAGCACTACCACTTGAAACACTATTAACTGCATTAGCTCCTCCAATAACAACAGCATCCATCCAATTCGTTATTTCACCAGTTCTTAAGTTATGAGCAGAGGCATTGCTTAGATAAGCTATACCATTTTCATAATGTGTAGAACCAAGATGTTGAAAACCATCTATTTCTGCACTACCCTCAAACCATACATTTTCTCCTGTAACTTCATCTTTGTACCAATCATAACCTCCATCAGGATCAATATGGGCAATTGGATTGTTAGACATACCCATATATGGACTGGCGTGCTGTCCATAAGGATCTGTTGTTAACCACCGTCCAATACGAGGATCCCACAATCTTAGTTCAAAGGCAGGCTTTCCAGTTTCAGGATCAGTTTCAGCAAATTCTCCCTGATATCCGTATCGGTAATCTCCTTGTAAATTACGTCCTGGCATTGGCATCCCAAAAGGATAATAATCGGTAGCTGTGGTCAAGGCCATGGCTTGCCCGCTTGGGTTTCTACCTATAACCGCTCGTACATTGCCTAAATGATCGGTCAACTGGTATAGATGGGTACCATCGGGTTTTCGTACTCCTAATCGGCTTGATCCATAGAGAGTGTTCTCGATCACCTGCCCATCACGATAAATCGCCATGGCAGTCCCTGCGGCATCACGTACATAATGCTCGGTATAGGTTAAGCTACCATTGCCCGGGTTATAGGATTCTTTGCGTACTCTATGCCCTTTGTCGTTGTAAAAGAACTTCACCAAAGGTATATCGTCTTTATGTACCTCGGTCACCAATCCACTGGCATTGTAAATATAGGTAATATTTTCGGTATTGTTTTTTAGTAACTGCCCAATACTATTATACACATAATTATCCCCATTTTGATCGCCAATATCATCTGCCCCGGCTACATCACCCGCTGCATCATCTACTCGTAATAACTGGTTGGGTTTATCGGTTTTATAGGTATACGACAATTGATCCATAGCGTTGGTACCGTTTTCGGTATGCTTATTACGATCCAAGGATTGGATATTACCGTTTGCGTCATAGGTAATATTATCTACTTTGTAGTCGCCGTTGGCATTATTAGCCAATGTACCGGCATTAATATCCCGCACAGATGGGGCGCCTCCATCGATTTTACCAGAAACATCGCTCCCTGCTTTTGCATGAAAACCTGGTTTCATCGTAATACTTCTATTGGCTTCATAAATCTTGGTACCGCCAGAGTTTACGATATCGGTACTCACAATATAATCTTGCTCGGCATTACCACCGCCTCCACCTTCTGAAATTGTGGGTGTACTTATATACTCGCCTGTAAAATTACCATAAGTGGCTTGTTGCAGCCAATTGTTACGGTTGTATTGGTAGCTATATGTATGCTCTTTGCCTGATAGTGGGTTATAATCAGAATTCCAACGAATACCTTTGATATTGCCGTTAAACTGGTTAGTGCCATAGGCCGCACTTTTGATATTTCGCAGTGGTCGGTTATAATCATGGTCATGATAATCGATCATCATCCCAAACAAGTCATTGGCATCTCCTCCCGGGTCGTTACTACCAGATAAACTTGGATGATTGATACTTTTTAAGGCTCCTTGCAAATTGTATACATAATCTACTCCTTGCAGCCCTTGTGCAATATTAGTTCGCTTTAGTGCTCCGGTTTCATAATACTCATAAGCAGCATGTTCTGTATATGCGATATCATCGATAGACGTTTCTACTTTTACCAAACTATAGTCTACGGGATCGTAGGTATATCGATGGATAAACTGATCTGCCGCTCCTTTTTGATAGTATACTTTGGTAACCTGGCTGGTAATCGGGTCGTATACATAATCGATTGTCTTTACACCGGATAATCCATCAATTTGTTGCGCAATCCATTGCACCCTACCATAGATATCATAACTATACCAAGTTGTAGTAGTTTCTGGATCGGCAGTATAGGTTTTAGCTACATTACTCGAAACAAAAGATTGTGTTGCATAATTACTCTTTCTGGTATCGCTCCCAAAAGCCGCCGCCAAGCCATGATTATCGTGAATGTCATACTGTGTGACATGCCGTTCTTTGGTGACTCCTGAAGGCAAAGCAGCATCTGGATCAAGCGCAGTAAAGCTAGTATTTTCTATCACACCACTTTCGACAGGACGGCCTAACAGGTCATAATTAGTATATGAGCACTCCCCTACCATAGCCTGTTTACTATTTTGTGAAAATCGGATTTGCCCATCTTTGCGATATTTAAATTGAGCTTCTCCCTCATCAGGACTCGTTGTCGTTTCTAACTGCCCTAATGAGTTGTAGTTAAACGTACTTTCTAACTTATTAAGGGGCTGTTTTGAGCTTAGTAAATGCCCCGCTTTGTCATAATAGCTAAGGCTGTAATCATAGTAATTTTCTGGATATGTCACAGAAATAATAGGTTGACCTGCTGCCACAAATGAAATTCTATAAAAACCGCTTGGTAAGATATTGAATGATGTGGTAACCCTTTCTTCGGTGATAAGATTATATACTTCAAACCAATGATTATTAGACAGTGTTCCAAAGTGATCATTTTTTACTGTTACTCCTTGAGTCCCTGCGGGAATATGTACATCTACAAATCCCTGTTCTTTAATATACACATCAGAATATCGTATTATATTATTTTTTGGATCACCTCCACTACGAGCTGCCGCTAAGGTGTTACCATCGGTATCTGTAAAGACCACATTTTCTACCCCGTGTACATCTCGGCTTACGGTTTTTATAACTTTATAATTGTTATACTTGGTATCCCCAAAAGCCGCCGGGCTTGATAATTCTTGTCCGGCAGGCATAGAAAAGGTGTAGCCACTTTTCCACTCCCCATCAATTTTGTTACCCCCTATAGTTTTTAATGCCGCCCCAGGATTGAGTTCACTAAAAATCGTTCGAGAATACGGTCTTGCTGTCACGTCCTGATAGGGTTCACCCGTATTACTGGTACTATAATACCAACCTAAAGTGTTCTCGTGTGTCCCTATAAGCTCGGGGTCTTCTGGATTGTTTTCGAAATCGGCGATATTAAATGTACTACCATTCTGTTTTTTTACAAACCCATTTTTGTATAAGAAATCCGCAGGAATATCTTTGTGTATTGGTGCGCTAAGTGTTTGTACCGCTGGTCTGCCCTGGCTATCGTACAAAGTTTGTGATGCCCAGGTATCACCAGTTTTAAAGTCTTTGCTTTGTGTCTGTACAGATTTTCCTAAATCATCATAATATGCCTTACTTTGCGCTACTTTTTTCCCGGTAAGATCATAATTGGTTACTTTAATGGTATTCCATAACTCTGCAACATAGGTGCCTGCTGGCGGGCATCCATTTTCTGCTCCTTTAACACCGGGACAACGATCTAATGCTTCAGCATAATAGTCATCTCCTGGTTTATCACATTGTACTTTTATGGCAGTAGTTTCGCCAAAACCATCACCATCGGTATCCTGATACCAAGTCCTTTGGATAATAGCAGGATCAGTATCATCGCAATCATTGCGATAGGCAGCTGTAACATACTTTACAGTAGCCGTAGAAGGATCAGAACATGAAAGATATGGTGTTGAATTTTTCAACGCTGCACCATCCTTATCGTTATCCAAATACCAATTTGATTTCCCTCTAATGTTCGAATAATTATCATTACAATCATCTCTATTATCGACATAACGATCTGGTTGAAAACATGTTTTGATTGTAGGTCCTGTTGGTGATCCCAAGCCATCGCCATCAGAATCAAAATACCAAATCCTGGCAGCTTGAATATTTCCGTTATTATCATCACAATCTATTCTAGATTGATTTGCTCTTATGAAACCACTTACCGCGACGGGAGAACAAGTGTACACTGCAGGATTTCCATAGTTATCTCCATCTTTATCTTGCCAATATCGATAACTAGGTGTCATCGCATCATCTTCGCAAGTAGTAATAACAGTTATCTGCGCGTAGATCGTATTTCCAATCAAAAGCGCAATAAAAAATAGGTAAGAGGTATATAAATTAATGTTTTTCATCTTTTAAAGTCTTTTTTGGTTGGTTATTGTGGCATAATATCATCACAATTGGTTCTTTCGTGCCCCTTAATTCTTTGTACCATCTGCCCTGTAATTTTATCTCTTACCTGACATGCATAATATATTCTTACTGGTGGACATTCTGCTGTAATCGACATCGAATTAGAAGATCCAAAACCACCTGTACCTAAAAATGTAAATGAATTTGTAAGACTTGTTCCCCATCTATATTCATACTCACCACTACCACTGATGATACGAGCTTTAACTCTTGTTCTTTCTGCATTCGGATTATCAATCTCTAATGTGAATACTAACTCATATTTTGGATCTTCGGATATGTCTAAAACCCCGTCACCATTATCATCATACTCTGCAATTTTTTTATAGTTATACTGAACTTCTTTGGCCAGCTTAAATCCACCGGTCACTCCTGGAGCATCAACCAATTCTGCATATGTTTTACTTAATCTTCCTGCATTATCATACTCATATTTGGTTGCCAAATTATTAGCGCCTAAAATATAAGTAAGCTCATCCCAACTGTTATACACATAACTTGTCATGCTCGAAGATACCGGATGCAACCTAAAATCATCCAGATCTGTTGGCCCTGTGGTTTCTACAGTTACTATCGCTTGGCTTTTACCTACATCGATATATCCCTGAAGCAATACCCAATCTCCAGCAGTAATGGTTTCGCTAGCATTAAAGTTTGTTACAAAAGGAAAGCTATCTCCATTTTGTGCCATTAGGCTTACATTATTTTCTTGCCCTTTACGAACCCAAACAGCAACTTTAAACTTTGATTTTATTCCAATTCGATCAGGATCTGGGGGTAATATTACTTCGATGGCAGCTCCTCCATTTGCTCTTACTATATAGCTACCCGTATGTGCATTTGAATCCACAATCGCATTTCCTGAAGTTTTTATTTCACCATTTAGATAAGTAATAGTACCTACCTTATTAAAATACTCAGCTCCGGTATAATACATGCTTGTATATTTAGCATTAGCTACAGCAATAATTTTGCTATCATTATCCCCCATTTTAGTACTTGCACTATTATTATTAATATCTGTACTTTCTAATGGCATAGAGAAGTGATCGTATATATTTATGGTAGAAGTATTAATCCATTTAGGGTTGGTTTGACTTGCATTGATTCCCCAATTAAAATTATCAAAGTCTCCCGTATATCCTATATACCCTCCATCAGTATCGATATCCCCTTTCCAGGAATAGGTTTTATGTTTACGCCATATTTTTTGAGCACTAGAGCTTGGTGTGTTGGCTATACCATTTCTATTAGGGTAGATCCAATCATTATTCCAGGTAGTAATATCTGCTCCAATAGTTTTCCAGGTATTATTATCCTTAATCTGAGTAAGGTTGGCAGCCGTTTGGATTAACATATTTTTATTGGTTGGGTTATCTACTTTAGATCCCATGCTATACCCAACAGTGCTATTAGAATACTCGGGAATTGAATAGGCTGGAATTGTTTTTGTTCTGAATTCATTTCCTCGACCATCAATAGTTGTGGTTTCTAATAACTGACCCGAGACATTATCGTGTTTACCAAAATAAGTAGTTGAACTATATCCTCCCTGGATGGTAGTTGTACTTTTTAAAACAGAAGGATAAATATACCTAGTCGATGTATTAATCAACCATTCATCTCTTATACCAGACTTATAATCTATTTCTTTATAAGTCTGAAAAGATTCTTTTATTACCCCTTGTGATATTTCACTTGATGAAGCATACTTATTAATAGTTTTAGATAATAATTGTCCTTTATTATTAAAGCGTTGAATTTCCAATATCTGACCCAAGCAAGCTAAATTATCATCCAACTGAAACTTTTTAATATTAACATTTTTATCCTGACCAGAGTTGTATGCGTTTAAAACTGTTTGTTCAGAAATTTCGAACAAATCTCCAAACTTGATGTTATTCTGATCTTTTACATCCATGACTTTAAAAGTATAGACTGTTTTATCTGTATACTGATTCGTTCCCGAATTAATACCATTTTTAACAGTAACATACTTATACATTGGTGTTGGAGATGGTAATTCTGAACCATATCCAATCGGTTGATCCGAATTTTCTGGAAAAGGTAAATAACTAATAACCCCCGATGAAATATAACCTGTACTAGCAGGATCCTCGTTTGTATTTAGTGTATTATACAAATACTGGGTTTTATAATTCTGAATTCCATCAGTAACGCTTAATTCTTTAACTCTAATTCCTCCTCCTGTTTTTCCGGGTGGTCTTTTATTAGATACAATTGTATGAACAAGAGAATACGCATCTTCTCCATAGGCAAGGTATGGCCTTGGGCTTTTCTGATTCAATGTAAATCCATTAAAGCCTGTTTTCACCGATAATGGAGATGCTAGTTTAATAGATAAGTATGGAGAACCAGGAGTCATTGTTGCACCGGTGGCCATAACTTCTATAATCATAGAATTATTTGAAGTATCAAGAGATACTATGCGTGCTTTTTGAGGTGAAACATCTATTGACGATATATGTGGCAATGCAGGTCCTCCTCTTCTTGTAGTAACCGACAACCACATATCTATATCAAAAGGTTTTGTTGAATCAAAATAATCAGATAATGCAAAATCAGCAGTTGAACTGTCTTGATCATCAACCTCAACCACAATTTGCATTTTACTTGGAGTTGTTACACCACTTGGAGGAAATTGATCCCAAAGAAAAGTAAACTTCAGATGTTTATTAAAAACTCTCCCTATTTCAGAGGTTGCGATATTATAATCATCTGATTCATATTTAATATCAATATTACCTCCTGTTGGCGTAATTATTTTATCCAACGACCAGGCAGCTGGGTCATTTTCATAAAAACCCCATAGATCTTTTTGACTATAGTCAAAACTTGGATTATTATTATATTCAAATTTATAGGGAGGAACTAATTGAGATCCACCCTTACCTTTAAATGAAAGACCGTTTAACGTTAATCTTCCGCTTGATGAATTAGGGGTATTTTTTACAAGATCATAAGTGTAGTGCGATCCAAAATCTACTACCTTAATCGCTTTGTTAATTACCTCACTGATATTATCTTTTACATCTATGATATTATCTTGTAAATTATGATCAGGTTCAGGAGCACCATCAAAGGGGGTAAAAGCCATTCCTGGTGTCGAAAAATCATTACCAAATGATTTGTTTATTATATCATCATCATTCTTAACCAAAATAATCTTCTCCAATCTCAATGACCTTTGAGCGGGCACTGTAAAAACAATTTCATCAAAATCAAGAGGATTTGGTATAATTCCATTAGATTTAAATTGATTGCGCTTCCATACTTTACTTATATTATCTCCTCTCTTATTTTTAACAAATAGAGCAGTGTGTGTTCTGGTTTTTATACGATCAAGATAATATACCTGTTTTCTACCGTATGTACTGGTTTTTAAATTCGGGTTATCTTCAGAAATATGGTATTCTTCTGCATATGGAGCTTTCCACACATTAGTATTACTCCATTTTCCGTAATCAAAACGTACCCAATATCCAAAATCTCCAACATCAGGGTAAGTCCTAGAGTTAAGATCAACATTTACATAATCGGGCCCTGTTATAGCCGTTAATAACCAATGTGTTGCATATGGATCCTGATTGGTTTCGAAATATGATTCGCGTTCTGGCTTATTATTAACAGCTCCAAAAGCCCTTGTCGTCGTACTAAGATTAAGAACCGGTAAAGCATAATGATATGTTTTTCCATCTGGTGCAGTAATCATAAAACTACCAATTATATCTTCCACACCATTAGATTGGCCAGTAATAGGGCTGTAAACACCATCGTAAGGTGAGGTTCCATTAGTAATATCATCAATATCAAAACCTAGAGGCAGTAATAGTCCATCTCTTGTTGCTGAGCCATTTCTCATTTCTCCAATCGTGTAGTATGAAACGAAGCGCCCATCTTTTTTTCTCGAAGTTACTGATGTTCCACTACTAGAATTATAATAATCATAAATATCATCATTACTCGACTTACTATTAAAACTTGCAGGGTCAATTGCTAAAGAAGATGAGTATTGATTATTGAAATAGAAATAGATTTCAGGAGAGGAGCTATAATTACTTTGAAAACCTGAATAGCGGGATAAATTATAACTTAAGTCATAGGCTGTATTCTTCACTATATTTCGCGACAACCCTAATAGTGCACCTGTACGCGATACTCTTGGAGTCATCGAACCAGATAATCCTTGGGCAGACACATTAAAATTATCAAACGCAGGAAACATGGCATTGTTATTACTTAACTCTCTTGTTCCATTTGTTCCAATTTCATTTACATCCATGAAATATTTCCCTCCATTGGCCGGATCCGAAGATACCAGGCTTGCACTTAAACATACAAATAGATCTATTAATGGATTATCGAGTACTGCACTACAACTACAATCTGATGGAGAATCTACATATTTTGTAATAGTAGAACGTTGCCCTTGACCATAATAACTGTGATATCGAATATCGATAGCACATTCATACTTTATACCATCACCTAAATATAATGCTCCACTTACATTAGTAGTTTTACTTGAATTTAGATACCAACTTACTTTTTGCTTACCGTATCCCAAACTTAAAATTCCTTCACCTATTGGTATAGGTACACTGAATGATTCATTTTGCTGTTCTACATTATAGTCATTCATAGAAACGGCATTGTTAAAAGAGCTATTTGCGCCAATTCCTACACCCATTACTTTAGTTGAAGTTGAAGTTGAAAGACCTGCAGAAGAAAAACTGATACCAATACTACTTTGTATACCATCAAAACCTCCTGATAAAGAAGCTGACAAAGAGCTTTCACCATTAAATTTTGACGCTGCAACACTTAGGCTCCCTATGCTTCCGTTAACGCCTACTCCATTTGTACCTATGCTTCCTCCAAAAGATCCTCCAGTTGCTGAAGAATATCCTCCATTAATCGAACCATGAAACTGTCCACCTGAACCAATACCTAAGGTAGCTCCGCCACCTATGAAACCACCTCCTGGAATAGATGCACCATAGCCAAGATTTACAGATCCTCCAAAACCTCGGTTGGAATTAATTGATAAAGAACCTCCAACTGTCCATCCTCCAGTGCCCAAAGAAGTATATGAAGCACTTATTGAGTGTGTAGTCTCTGATCCTCCGACATCAAAAAAACCTTCCCTTAGTTCACCATTTTTCCAATCGTCAGGATACCCATTTACACCACGGTTTATAGCTCCTGGATTTACTGACCAACCTAATCCCACCCATGAAGCTTCTTGGTCCATAGCTATCCCAGCATGATAGGATAGTGATAAAGGATATCCGCCCTCGGGACTTGGCACATTTAAAATAGGGAGAACATACGTAAAATCCCCTGTCAGTAAATTCACCATATCGGTAGCATCTACTGGCTCAAAAGCTCCTGCTTCGGGTGCATTTGGTCCTTGGGAATAGGCATTATTAGTGGTTACAATAAATAAGCTGATCATACTAATGATGATATACTTGTGCATCGCATTACATTGTGAATTGGTTTTCGTTTTCTTCATCAGATTTATAGTTTGATGTTTTTATGTTCTCTGAAATCGGATGCCCGAAGTCAGGTATGTTTTTGCTATTTGTTTCTATTTGATCTCGACACATTGCGACAAGCTCAGTATAACGATGATTTTATCTATAATTTAGTGACCATGCTCATCCTAATCTTATCTCGCATGGAGAGAAGAACAGTTTTGAGTATTACTTGAATTTTATTCTTGGTTCGTTGTTGATAATCTCTGTTGGGATCTTGAATTTTACTTCACCGGTATACAACCCCAGATCTTCTATCGTTATATTGATATATTCTTCTTTTTCTATCTTTTTATCTCTTGGGTATACAAACAATATGGTGGTGGCTCCACTCATCCCGTACATTCTGGGATAGATATAATCTGCCATTGCAATGGTATCTTTTTGCGGAGTGTATAAATGCACTTTTTGCTCCATACCAAAGGCCAACTCATTGACCATTGCTCCAAACTGTTGTTTGTTACCAGCTACATTGCTTAGTAACTCCTGGTTATTTTTAGACATCGATAAGGTAAAATACATATACGTTCCGTATTTACTTCGTAAACTGTCTATTCTGGAAGCCTCTGCATCCTCTGTTACTTCTTGATCCACTAACAAATCTGTAGGTTTATACAGTATTGAAAAATCTACTCCATTCACCATTTTGGTATGCACATACTCATGCTCTGGTTGTTGGATATAGTGCATCAACTCCTCTGAACTATCAAAGGTTTTGGTGGTACAAGAATAAATTACAGATACCACAATAATGATTACAGTAATTTTTAGCATTCGATGTACTGCTTCTTTATTCATTTAGAGTTAGCTTTTCAATTTGGGATTCTGGTTTACGCCGGAATGACAGATTAATGAATTATTTTCCTTCAAACTCGGCATTAAGCTCTTCTAAGACCTGATCGGTAAGATCAGAGGACTCTTCTCCATACATGATGGTACCATTTCCGGTAGCACCAAAAATTACTTTGTATCCTTTTTCCTTACCATACTCTTTTACAAAATCATTGATATCATTAATCACCGTTTGTGTGATTTTTTTGTCCTCTTCGATCAACTGTTTTTGTACTGCCTGTTGATAATTATTAATTTGTTGTTGTTTATTAGCTAACAATTCCTGTTTGAGTTCTATCTCTTTTTTAGACATCGAGCTGCGCTCTTTTTCGTAAGCCTTAAGTTCACTTTGCCAGTTAGACACCAAACTATCTACGTTAGATTTCATGGTTTTAGCCTTTTTATCAAATTCTGCCTTAACGATAGCCGTTCTTTTATAACCTTCTAAAAGTTTATTGACATCCACATATACTAATTCTGGTGAAGCTTGCAAGTAGAAAAACGATCCTACTGATACGATAAGGGCCAAGATGGCGATGGGTAATGCGAGTTTATTCATTTAAAAAATTCTTTTTTGATTCCCATCAAGACGGGAATCTATTTTGTTTTAAATTTATATTTTGCTTTTAGTTTTTGTGTAATAAAGCTTCAAGTTTAGCTAATCGAGTTTCGAGTGTTTTATTTATTTCCTGTTGTTCTCTCAATTGTTTATCCTGAGCTATAGTATATAAAGTGAGCTCTTCAATTTTTTCTAAAAGTTTTTTATTCATCTCACCCAACAGCACTCCATTTTCTTCTACTACTTTAGCAGAAGGAATATTTTGTAAGTGACCTTTTTCCAGAATATGTTGTTCTACTTCTTTTAATGTTGGAAGGTGATACTCCTTTGTAAATACATAATCCGGCCAACCTACAAGGTCTACTTTAACTTCTTTGGCATGGATTTTACCATTTACCGCTAATTTGGAGTCGGGTGCAACAGTACCAATACCCATATTACCGTTTGGATCGAGTACAATAGCATTGGTATTATTATTATAATTGTATACACTAAATTTTCCTGTACCAGGATAATTTGCTAATAAGCCCCAAACTTCTTGCCCTGCATCTTGAAATCTAATAATCGAAGGTTTTCCATCGGTAGATGAGTTAATATGTATTTCAGCATTATTATTTGCTACAGACTTAACCTCTAGCTCTGCTGTAGGAGTTAAAGTCCCAATACCAACATTGTTATTTTCATCAATTACTATAGCGCCTTCTGAATGATTATTGACTCGTAATGCCATTTTATTTGTAATATGGTTATATTCCATTCCACCAACAAAATCATCATCTTTATCCGCGAAACCGAAATAGCCATATTTATTATTTGGAGTAAGAATAGAAATCATAGCATGAGCATCATCTTCCAAAGTAATACCCGAAAGTCTATGTGGTATACCTCCTGAAATTCCTTTATACACATGTAATTTAGAGGTTGGACTTGTAGTTCCTATGCCAACATTACCGCCACTCATTGGAAACATAATAACATTACCAGTACCGGGTCTTAATGTAATATCTCGGTCATCATATGTAAATATTGAAAAATCGTTTCCGTCTCCATAATCTTCACTAGTATTATTCCACATAAAACCAGCTCTATATTCTGTAGGGGTACCAAAACGTAAATACATATAAGGATCTCCGTTATCGAGAGTTGGATTTAGATATGAAACATTAACTGTTTGCCCAAAAAAAAGTAATGGGAAGATTTGTGGCACAAGTAAAATGAGTATGTTCTTTTTCATATTATTTATCTTGTTGATCTAGTAATATACTTACTTTTAGTTCTAAAATTTTGATTCTTGAATTTTGATTTTCTAATTCTTCGATTCTTTTCTCTTGGGCTATGGTATACAAAGTGAGCTCTTCAATTTTTTCTAAAAGTTTTTTATTCATCTCACCCAGCAGCACTCCATTTTCTTCTACTACTTTAGCAGAAGGAATATTTTGTAAGTGACCTTTTTCCAGAATATGCTGTTCTACTTCTTTTAGTGTTGGAAGATCATACTCCTTTGTAAATACATAATCCGGCCAACCTACAAGGTCTACTTTAACTTCTTTGGCATGGATTTTACCGTTTACGGCTAATTTCGAGTCTGGGGTTGTTGTGCCTATACCGACATTACCACTTGGATCTAGCACCATAGCATTGGTATTATTATTATAATTGTATACACTAAATTTTCCTGTACCAGGATAATTTGCTAATAAGCCCCAAACTTCTTGCCCTGCATCTTGAAATCTAATAATCGAAGGTTTTCCGTCGGTAGATGAGTTAATATGTATTTCAGCATTGTTGTTTGCAACAGATTTAACTTCTAATTCTACCGAAGGGCTTGTAGTGCCAATACCCACATTACCATTCGAAGTAATTTTTAACAGATTACCACTAGCATTTTTGAAATTAAATCCTCGTATAGTCGAATTATTACTAAAACTAACTCCATCATCATTTACTCCAATTTCTAATGCATAACCGCTTGTATTTTCACCTGTAAGAAACTTTAGTCCCTGACCTCCTTTTTTCAATTCGAGAAGAGAACCTGGATTGGTAGTACCAATACCAACATTACCGGTATTGTAATACATATTATTCCCATCATTGATCCATGATGTACTAGTAGTATTACCATCACCACCTGATGTATCTGTTGAAATCAATTGTTGTATTGTTGGTTCACTTCCATTCACCTCTTCAATACGTGGAGCATAAAAGTATTGACTATCTGCAACTTCTGGATCATAATACAAAGACGCCCTATTTAAAAGAGAAACAGCAGTTGAAGCAAACTTAAAATCATTTAGTACATTTAAAACTTTTGCTCCCGTTACACCATCATAAATCCCTCCAATATTTGCTGTAGCATTATAACCACTATGATGAATATACCCTACCAACAAATACCATTTATCCAACGTTGGTAAATCTCCATACCAAAAATAAGCGTTACCTACCGGAGAGTTATTAAGCCCTAGGGTACTGTGCTGCAAATTATTATCTTTAGAATAAAGTCCAAAATACGAAGTACCGCTGCCAGAGTTTGTTTTCTTTATCCATACCGACAACCTATATGTTTTTGCATGGTCTATTGTAACGTATGAGCTTTCATACCCACCATCAGCATTACCGTCACCACTTGGATTCCCCTTCCACATTACTACATTATTCCCGTATGGCCCAACGCCCGATTCTCTAGAATTTTCTTGAGCAAGACCTACATTTTTATAATCAGGAAGAATGCCGCTTCCTACTTCCCATGTTGAGGGGTTTAAAAGATTTTGACAAAACAATGTACACGAGTACAGTGTAAAAAAAATAAAATATATTTTTTTCATAAGGGTAAATTAAAAAATGATATAAACATGTTCTTCTATTCTGGGGTCGTATGAAGAGGGCGCAAATATATGAATATTATGGTATTCCCATTCAGGAAAATTCATTTTGTTAATATTTTATTAAAACCGTCATAACATCACGATGAACTCTATACTGATTTCCAGATACTTATTGTTTTCATAATGATTTTCTGATGCAATAATAGGATATCCCAGTTTCAATTTTTGATACTGGGATTTTTTTTTTGAAACTAATAGTTGGGAGTTGCAATCTAGAAGTTATGAAGTAAACGATGTAGATAATCTAAATGAACCTTATCTTTTTCTCCCTAAACTGTTTCCAATGTTCTTTTTTAGGAAAACTATAGTATGAAGGTTCGTATTCATTTTTAAGGGGTGTCATATCACCATCTTCAATCTTTTGAATTGCTCTAATGACTACCTCAGCGCTACATTTAAAACATTTTTGATATATAGTGTCTATAGTATCCTTTTTTTCTATAGATACAATTTCCTGGCTTAAGAGAATTCCTTTATCTATTTTCTTTTCCATAGTGTGAGCAGAAACACCAACAATCTGCTCACCTTTTCTAACGGCTTGAAAAACGGGCCATAAACCACCATAAGATGGCAATAAAGCACTATGCCGATTAATACAGTATTTAGGTATTCCTAATAATTCATTTCCAAAAATGAGTGAGTTGGAGCTCACGATAATATCTGGATTTGCTTCCCGAATTTTTTGTAGATTGGCTTTTGTATTAATATCGTATTGGACTTCAAAAAAATCTATTTTAAAATGTCTATATACCTTTTTAACACTATAAAAACCAGAATTATTTTTAGGGCTCTGTATGATGTTCTTAAGAAGAAAATACACCTTTTTAACACCTAATTTGAGAAACTCTAATGGCTTTAAAAAATACCAGTGCTTAATCATGTAAAGTTCAATATTACTTTTGGGTAATACTTTGGTTACTAAAACAGCACCGACAATTTCATGTTTTGTTTTTTTTATAAATTCTGCAACAAAGTCAGGTTGGTAAAAGCAAGTTTCATCAATTATTAAAAATATTCTCATAGTTTTCTATTAGGTTTTTTAATTCATCCCCCTTAAGTACTTCAGACTCCATGCTTCTTTCATGCGATGAATAATATGATTTAAATGCATTTTTGTTTGTCCAAAGCACACTCTCCCTACTTTTAACTCCACCTGGATGAAATAAAACATCAACTGATTCAGGCTTTTTTTTATTTTTTATTTTTGATAGTGCAGAGGATACATCTCTATAAGTCATTCTACCGGTAGATAAAACCCCAACAAAATATTCATTAGTCTGTATCCCTTTTTTTTGAGCTTTAGTTATGTATTTTTTTGAAAGTCTATTCAATAAGATATTTTTAATAAAATTAAGAGATAGGTGATTTCTCATCCTGACATATCCATAACCATATTTCAACTCATAAGGATTTCTTACAAAGGCAATATTATATTTTTCGGAAACTTCTAATAGGCATTCAAACACAAAAGGTATCATATGAAAATGCATATGACTATCCACTCTTAAAGGTGTTTGATCATCAATAGCATTTTTGTATTTAATAATTTGATATTCTATTTCTTTTCTTATTTGTTCTCTAAATTTTGTTTTTATAGTGTTTGAAGACAAACTATACTTTAACCACAACATTAAAAAGGAATATTTAAATTCTCCTGTTTCATCTACGATAAGGTTTGCTTCTTCTTTTGGAGTTAATGGAGTACCTTCTACCAAATTAAGATGAAGACAAACTCTTACTTTTTCAGAAACGCTTTTATACTTATCTATTCCGTAAGAAAAAGAATCTGTAGTACAGACGATACTGGTGCTATTAATTACTCCGTTATGTATGCAATCTAATATATTGTCTGTGATTTCATTACCGATACCAAAATCATCGGCATGTATGTATATTCTCTTCATTTCATTTAACATATTGCCTTTAAAACCAGCTGTCAATTTACTTCCGCAAGGTAACAAAACTGCTTGTAATATTGTAGCTTAGTTTTCTCTTGAAAGATATGAAAGTTAGAATTCACCCCATCGATCACACTTTGAAAAGCTCGGTGTGATAATCTGGAATGGCAA
The DNA here is from genome assembly GCA_947497175.1 of uncultured Aquimarina sp. Lineage (GTDB taxonomy): Bacteria > Bacteroidota > Bacteroidia > Flavobacteriales > Flavobacteriaceae > Aquimarina. The sequence goes on from CANMFM010000008.1 coordinate 321,751, forward strand.
CCGAAAACAACTATTAGAGTGGTTGAGCTATACCGATACTTTGCAATTTTTATGATTAGATAGGGGGGTACTTGGATAAGTACCCCTATCCACTTCAGAAGTCCCCCTCCCCACTTGATTACCGGGATGGGCTGCAAAATTTGTTAAAGAACCCGGTAGTTTAGTGGGTGGGGGTACTTCAATTGTTAAAGCTTCCTGTAAGTTCGTCAGTTGGCCCGGTAGCTTTGCGGGTCGGCCCGGTAGCTTTGTCAGTTGGCCCACTTCATTTGCGCGTCGGCCCAGTAGATTTGCAAGACAGCCTATACAATTTGAAGTCTGGAGTATTGTTTTTGGAAAGTCAACCCCTATTTTTGAGATCGCATGCAGAATTTTTGAGGGTAGTGTGCCAAAAGTTGGTGTTGCATAGCAGATGTATATGTTTCGTATGGTATTCCATAGAAATCTGAGGAAGCAAAACTTAACAGTATGATCAAAAGATAGCGCTGAATAGTAGAAAACTACTTGTTTTCGATACATTTTTGCTAATACAAAAACACTCAAACTGATGTAGTTTTCTACTATTGAATTTAGATGAGATGGTCTTGTTATCTGAATCTCCATTAATATTGCTATACGCTGCAACTATCTCTAACGTCTTAATTAAGAACACCTGCTATCTTATCTTTAAAAAACTGTTGTTCTTGTTTGGATTGGGTGAGCTGAATGGCTTTTTGATAATGAATCACCGCTTTGGTATTTTGGTGCATTCGCATATAAATTTCACCTAAAGTGGCATGATATAAATAATACTTCTCTATTACTTTATTATTTTTAATGGTTTTTATAGCCATCAATGCTTTATCAGCTCCTTGCAATTCTAAAACGACCATACACCTGTTAAGAAGTACTACGGGATCATAAGTAAGATTTAAAAATATGTCATAGTACTTTAATATCATAGGCCAGTTTGTGTCTTTATATTCTTTGGCAATACAATGTTCATACGCAATAGCGGCTTCGATATGGTAGGTAGAAAGTTTAGATCCAAAAGCTGCCTTATTAAGGTAGGCTTGTCCGGATTGTATGATTGCAGTATCCCATTGTGTTCTGTCTTGTTTTGACAGTAAAATAAGTTCGCCCTCTATCGTAAGACGACTATCCACTCTTGCAGCATGAAAACACATAAGCGCCATAAGGGCATACACCTCGGGTAATTGTGTTTGCTCTGCAGATAATAAAGATCGACATAATAGCATAGCTTGCTCTATCAGATCTTTGCGAATAAGCTGATCGGCATGAGTTGAATTATACCCTTCGTTAAACATTAAGTAGATTGCATTTAATACAGTTTCAGTCTTGTCTACAATTTCATTAGAGGTGGGTATTTTAGGGCGAATCTTATGCTTTCTGAAATATTCTTTGGTACGATATAAACGTTTGGATATGGTATCTTCACTGGTTAAAAAAGATCGTGCTATTTCTTTGGTGCTAAACCCACAAAGTGATTTTAATATAAAAGTAATCTGGTTTTCTTCTGAAATATCGTGGTGGCAACAGGCATACATCATGGCCAAAAAATCATCTTGTATTTGATCTTCTTTCCAATAATTATCCATGGTCGTATTTAGTGTATAGCCCGAGGTAAGCAATTGTTTATCGGGGTCAGAAAAATCTATGAGTGTACTATATTTATTTTTGCGAATAATATCGATGGCTTTGTTTTTAGCAGTACGATATAACCATGCCCTGGGGTTATCGGGTATTCCTCTATACTTCCAGGTCTCAAGGGCTCTGACTAAAGCATCTTGTACTACATCTTCGGCCATCTCAATATTTTCGGTACCAAATATTTTAACCAGTACAGCAACCATCTTTCCAGATTCTTTTCTAAAAAGATGGTTAACCGTATCATCTATGTGTTCACTTTCTTTCAAAGAAATTTACATCGGGCTAATTTCACGCACCTCAACAGTGCATCCATACTCAAAACTTGGGCAACCTTCAGCAATTTTGGCGGCTTGCTCCAGTGAGTCTGCTTTTATTAACAAATATCCGCCGACTAATTCTTTGCCTTCGGCCAGCGGTCGATCAATGATCTTTGTGCCTCCTTCGCTAAGTGTTTTACCTTCGCGCATTAGAGGTTGGCCTCCCACAAGTTGCCCCGCTTGTGCCAGGCCGCCCATCCATTCTTGCCAGTGTTGCATGTGTTTCTGCATCTCTTCGGGTGAGTTTTTTTCGTACTTTTCTTCTCCGCCACGTATTAAATATAAGAATTCTTTCATGATCGTCGTTTTAATTTTCTGGCCAAACTTCTCTTACTTCTACAGATGATTCCCATTGTAATCCCGGGCATCCTTTTGCCATTTCTGTTGCTTCTTCTAAGGTTTCTGCTTTGACAATTATATAGCCTCCTACTAACTCTTTGGTTTCTGTAAGAGGTCTATCGGTTACTTTTGTGCCTCCCGGGTGAATTGTATTTCCGCCAGGATATAAACGCTCACCTCCCAGATATTGATCCTTTTTGGCTATTCCATCAATCCACTGCATCCAGTGTTGCATGTGTTCTTCCTGTTCTCTTTGGGACTTGCTATCCCATAATTCGTCTCCTCCTTTAAAAAGAAAAATAAATTGTTTCATTTGTTTATTTTTTATGGTTTGTACTAATATGACGAACATCCTTTGGGGATTTGGACATGTATAAAAGCATTTTTTCATTTTAAGAATTCGCAACACTATATAAAGATATGACAAATTGCATATAACAAAAAAGGGTACTCTTTACGAATACCCTTCTTTATAGTTGACCAATGCCATGATTATCTCATAGCCTGATCTTTATACGTTAATTTTACATTTTTTCTCTCGACTTAAAGTACACAGTCTTTGTCTTCTTTTTACCTTTACCTTTATATAAAAAAAGTGCGCTTTCTGTTGCTTCATAATAAATACACTCTGAGCTACCTATACAAACTTCACGTTCGTTGTCATTATGGGTCCAGGTATTATTAGTAGTTGTTTCTTTTGTTTTTTCAATTACAGTGTTATCCGCTTTAAAAATAATAACCGTATCGGGATCATCACGCTTAACCCATTTTCCAATTAAAAAACTTGAACTTGTTTGTTCAATAGTAATGTCTTTACTATCAAGAATAGTGCTTTGCGTAGATTTTGCCGTAAAACTAGTTAGCACAAAAGCTAACATAAACGTAGCAAAAATTACAAATGTAGATTGGGATCTTTTCATAATTCGAATTTTATAAGGTCTAAATTTACTATTTTTTTTGGTAATCTAAAGTTTTAATGCCTAATGACACGCTGTAAAACTGATTATAGGTTTGGTGACTGTAACGATTTATCAAACACTATACCAACTTAATGACATAAAATCCAACGATTATTTTTTTGTTGAATCCTGTACTTTTTTATAGAAAATCTTGCTTACAATCTTCCACTCTCCATCTATTTTTAGCAGATTCATATAATCGATAAAGGTAAATGTTGGATATTCGATCTCTAGTTTTGCACTAGCAGCATGACCAGTGATATTGATATAGTCAATTTTAGTTTTACGGTTTTGTTTTGGTCCCGGTTTCATTCTTCCAAAAAACTCAAGTGCATTTACTTCTTTATACTCATCGGCGATATAACGCATGGTAGCGGTCTTGTGAAAAGCCTTTTTAAGGGTTTCAAAATCATTGTTGGTCCCACCATCTAAGTAGTATCGTACAGTCTTTTCGACCATCGCATAATCTGATTCTTGAGCATTTATTGAAATTGAAATCGTAAACAACAGAAGTAGCGTGAATAGATGCTTCATTTTATATATTTTTTATATTAAACATTAAGAATAACCCGTTGTACGTTTTTCAGATTCTAAATTAAAAAAGCTTTTCTAGATACATTTCTGCTAAAATCGAAATACTCGAATTGACGAATTTTAGATAAAAACATCAAAGTACACAACTGGTTAAGGTTATTTTATTTAAATAAATCTTTGGGTTGAACCACATCAACCCTGACTATCTTTTCATCATCAAATGTGAATATTTCTACAATATCCTGACCCGCTTCTTTGCTATCATCTAACCACACTTTATCATGCATGATCACTTTATTATCAATCTCGATTAGATATTGAATTTCTGAACGTACTTTAGGATGTTTCTCAAAATGTGCTGCTCTGTTTTTTTGTAATGCTTCTCGTCCATTAATCTTAAGCTGTGATTCTACATACACCTTAACATCTTCTGCAAATCCTTCTACGTAGTTATTTGCTTCCTTTTGATTAACCGCATTTATCATTTTTTTTATTATCTGGCTTTGATTTCCATTACTTAACTCGTGCTCTTTGGATACGCAACCAATTATAAAGACAACTATTACTATAAATATGCCAATATTCTTCATTTTTTAAAGTTTAAATCTTCAGTAACTCATTAGAAATGTTATTGTTCTAAAGTAGAAAAACATTTTTGATCCTATTCATAAAAAAAACTTAATCCTTGCATTATACTTTGAGTACCTATTCTTTATCGAATATTGGCAGTGTATAATAAACCTTGATTGTCAACCTGAATTTTTCTTAGGTGCTTATCACAATCAACTATGTACTGGCAATAATGAGATTTAGAAAATATGTTTGGAATAACACTAAATACTATGATTATAACACAAAACGGAAAAATTATAGTAATGCTAAACTACTGGAAGCTATGGTAGGGTATTATTCTTTTAAAACGTTTTTATATGAAACGCCCATGACCTAACTATATCATGTAAATGGCAAAAGAGGGCTGTCTGAAAAGTCGTCATTCTCAGCGAAGTGAAAGAATCTGTTAAATTCAACTTACTGATACACAGATTACTTAAAAATTAAAATTTTTCGTAATGACAGTATTATATACTTTTCGGCCAGCCCCTTTTAATGACTATAACATTTTATCTCTCTAGCCTCTTTCTATTTTACAGATATAGCAACCGGCTTCAGAATTACGGGCGTGTAAATATGTAATTTCAGGATGTTGTTGAAATATTTCGGGTATTAAAAGATCTATATCATCATTACCCACCATTCTTGTAAAAATCATTTCCTGATCTTTATTGTATCCTATTAATGACAAGGGAAAGTTTATCTTGTCTTTCTTAATCTCCGGCGGAAACTGATTCATATTTTTATACGGTTCGATCTCTTTTTTATGAATAAAGATTGGTCCTGGTTGATTAAAAGCATTGGCTTTTTCAAAAGGGCTATAACTAATCAAAATTCGTTGATCTTTTCCGGGTTTAAAAGGTTGTAATGAAACTCTGCAAGGTCCAAGCCCGGTCGCTAGTTGTTCTACTACCGGATGTCCGAAATCATCTATTTTTGTTTCTCTGATTTTTGAAGCATATGCTTTTGTTAATGGAATAATTTTGAATGGGTTCATAACTACTGATTTTTTATTGGATGTATACAAATATGATCTCTAATAAAAAGATAAAACACCCGAATCTTGCTCAATTATCATCAACTTGTGTAGCCTCCCAACCGATCATTATTGTTTTTCTTGTACTTCCCCAACGATACTGCCCCGTATCACCCGTAGCTTGTATTACTCTGTGACAAGGGATTAAAAATGCTACAGGATTACTCCCAATTGCAGTACCAACAGCTCTTGATGCTTTTGGCTTGTTTATACACTTTGCTATGGTTCCGTAGGTAGTTAATCCGCCCTTAGGAATTTTAAGTAGCGCTTTCCATATGTTTAGCTGAAAATCGGTGCCCTTAAGGTGTAGTTTAATCTGATCCAGGTTTTTCCAATCTTGTGTGAAGATACATAATGCATTTTGCTGAATACGATCAACTCTCTGATCAAAATCTGCTTCAGGAAAAAGCATTTTCAACCCTTTAAAAGCATGTTCCTCATGATCTACAAAAGCCATATGGCAAATCCCTTTTTGGGTTGAAGCGACAAGCACCTTTCCGAAGGGGCTTTCGGTAAAACTATACGTAATGACCAAGTTTTTTCCTTCATTCTTATATTCTCCCGGGGTCATTCCTTCTATCTTTACAAAAAGATCATGAAGTCTACCTGTGCCAGAAAGTCCTGTCTCATAAGCTGTATCAAATAACGTGGCCTGTTGATTTTTAAGCGTTTGCTTCGCATGTTCTATACTGATATATTGCAGAAATTTTTTAGGACTTACTCCAACCCATTCTGTAAAAAGTCTTTGAAAATGAAACGGACTTAAATGCACTTTTTCTGCAACCTCATCAAGATTAGGCTGATTTTTGAAGTTTTCTTTTATATATACAATCGCTTCGGCTATACGATTATAATTAATATTACTTTCTGCTATCATTAGTACATTATTTTAAACAACATTATAAAAATAACGTGCTCTTTACTAGTACAAAACCCAAAACTTGCTATCTATAATTATTCTACCACAAAATTAAATCCACCAGAAAAAAGACTAGAACTAAGGCCTGAATCCCTTTCATATTGCCTAAATCTTAAATCAACACTCTTCAATCCCAGCTTCCAGACCTGTAGGTTGGTAAAGATATCGGTATAACTAACTCCAAAACCGTATTGATTAGCATCAAAATCAGAGAGATCATAATCAGAAGTATAAAACTCTTGTGTAGACAAATGTTGATTAAACGGTGCAAAATAGTCTGCTGCCGTTTGGGTGTAAAATCGATAGCTTGGGTAGATCGTAAGTTTATCTGTAATCTTAATAGGGACCTCTATGCTTGTTGTATGGGAACTAATCCCCCAATCATCTGTATAAAACCTGTAGAATGTTCGCACGGTAACTATTTCATTAATATAATAATGAAGTCGACCGCCTACGGCTATTTTAAATCTTACATCTGGCAATCTTTCTACATCATCAGCAATCGTAAATTCTTGCACGATAATATCTTCTACATCTACAAATTGAACGCGTTGGAAGGGAGTTGATAATAATCCTTCTTGCCTTATCAAATCTAAGGATAACGACACTTGTGCTTTTTTAGATACTATTTGTGAAAATCCCAATCCTAAAGAATATGAATTGCGAGACTCATCTTCAAAGGGAACAAATCTTGGCAGACTTCGTAACTCTGATGGATAAATCGCATTCCAGGTATCTAAAAACACATTAGCGGTAATGGATACTTCGGTGTTTTTTTGGTTAAACAGACGGGTATACCCTCCTCCAAAACCTAACGAAAAATAGTCATACTCTGACGCTACAGCCAGGTTGGCAGACCATATGGTATTTCGATCATCACTGCTATGACTATACGTACCTGAAATCGTGGTGAGCACATCATTTTCTGAGGCTCCGGTTGAGGCAACAAAAGGATTAGCGGGACCATCGCCATCAAAAGGATTTACGTTACTAGAGGATGCCGAGGTATATGCAGATATTCCGGCATCGATTGCTAGTATATCGTCATCATTTAATGGCACAGAAACCACAATTGTAGGTGTAAGGTCAGTGAGTTCTTCTGTACCGATGCCTCCAGTTACAGCGGCATTAACACCATCCTGAGTATAATAACTCATAAGGTAATCTACTTCTGTAGTTTCTAATACTCTCTTTTTATATGCTTCAGTTGTTTCTTCTTTTATTTCTTGTGCTACTGCCAAGACAGAACATAATAAGAATACTATTAAGGTAATTTGCTTCAAAAAGATATATTTTGATCCGTTATTAAATTCTATAGACCGTGTTTTTCAACAGCATACGTTTAACTTCCTACTTCGATTGCATTTTACAGACTTTTCAAAACAGAGTTTCACGTACTTAATTACAACCACATCCTCCCCCGGTTTTTCCTCCATTGGCTCCGGCTGCCGCCTCTCTATAGGCCTGAAAATTAGTTTCAAAACGGTCGCACTTTTTTGCAGTAAGCTCCATATCAGGATCGTTAAGTTGCACTTTTTCATACTCTTTTACAACTACACAAGAGTTCATCGATAGTAGTATCCCAACGCTTATTAATAACTTATTCATGAAGTGTTATTTTATTTAGTATGGATAAATATGAGTTTGGTGTCATTTTTTTATATCCGGTTTCACCCAACTTTTTACCTGTTTTATCTAAAACCACTACCATTGGGAAACCTCCATGTTTATTATAGATTTCTGCAAGTTTCTTATTTTGAGCTTGCATCGCTTGGGATAGTTGGTTTTTTTTCTTTCTTGGGAAATCTGCTTTAACTAATATATAATGATCCCGGGCGGACTGCCGAAATTCTTGAGTGTCTAATATTTGTTTTTCTAATTTTATACATGGTGCACACCAATCTGATCCCGAAAATACCAAAATTATATTTTTATTTTCTTCTGAAGCGATATTTTTAGCATCTTCAAAATTAGTTAACCATTCTTGTGCACTCCCGTGACTAGCAGTTAAAAATAATACTGATATAGCTATAATTATATTTCTCATATTTGTATAAATCTAGTCTATATTATAATACATAGCAAATCTAATAACATGATGTTTAGAATTTTTGAATGCTAGAACACTCTATTTCTATAAAAACATAATAAGTTTCCTTTACGGTACAGTTACCTGGTTATATATTCTATTATTTGAATTATAAAACCATCAAACGCAAAAAAAAAAGCGAAAAACACAATTGTATTTTCGCTTTTACAAGATGGATTCTGACATCCATGTATCGTTTTAAAATTTTCTACTAAAGCTTAGGACATCTTTTGCAATTCGATTTTCCTTTCTTCTTATATTTCTTACAACATTTTTTCTTTTTCCCTCCACAAGCTACTTCACAATTCATCGCAGCACAAGGAGAATATAATGATGGGACTGTAGTACTCTGCACTCTTTTTAATTTTTATTAAATCTAAATAAAGCACAAAAATAGAAAAAAAAGAGACGTAAAAATAAAAATTTTATGTTTTCTTTACTGACTTATTAACAATCACTTAGATTCATTATCTACCTGAAAAGTATTGATATCTCTATCAAACAAATAATGGCCAGATTTATCATCACCAATAATTGTTAATTTATCTAATAATGTACGCGCTACTGCTTCTTCCTCTAATTGTTCTGCTACATACCATTGCATAAAGTTATGCACATTATAATCTTTGAACTGAAGACATTCATATATTACATTATTAATCTTAGCCGTTACAAACTCTTCGCTAGCAAGGAATGTTTCAAAAAGTTCCATAAGTGATTTAAAATCATCTCTAGGTTTTTCTATAGACGGAATTACTGCGGTACCACTGCGTTCGTTAATAAATTTTACCAACTTGGTCATATGTACTCGTTCTTCTTCAGATTGGGTATAAAAAAAATTGGCTACGCCATTATACCCTCTAGTATCTGCCCAGCTTGCCATAGAAAGATATTGTGCAGAAGCTTTGGCCTCATATTTAATTTGTTCGTTTAATAATTTTTCTATTTCTGGTATCATAATGTATTTCTATTGTTAATTGTATGACTAAAGTACATAACTTAACCTCATAAATAAAAGATTTTTTATTTAAAAACCTCTTACTTTTTCAGAAAATATAACATACCGAAATCTATAAAAAACTAATTATCAATATTATGTACTCCAGAATAGTATAAAGACCAAGCTTAGGTGCTCTTATGCGGCTTTTTCAAAAGCTATGTAGTTGATCAGTTTTCCTTTTTTGTCATAAACCGGAAAACCTTTGATAATACATTTGTAGGTAGTCTGATCTTTTTTGTAGTTAAGGATTGATACTTCAAAAGAACTTTTATTATTTATAGCATCTCTTACTTTTGCAGATGTTTTTTGACAGGTCCCCACTCCTTGGAACATTTTTGGCGTTTGACCTATAACTTCATTAGGTTTATATCCATTTAACTGATGAATATTTTGAGAAGCATATACAATTTTTAAATTAGGTTTCGTAATAATAATAACTGATTCTTCTTCTGTAAACTCCTTATGATAGTTTCTGGTAAAGTTCCAATCTTTAGTCAGTTTTTTTAGCGTACTAAAATCTTCTTTAAAAGCCTCTAAAGTAGTATGATGCTCTCCCAAGAATTCCCATGACAACAAGGGTAATGTATGATTGGACATTTTTTTATAATATCCGGCCATCATTAGGTCATATCCTTTAAAATCTTCCATAAAACATCATTTTAATCAAAAGTATACAATTCTACCGGTATGCCCGATTGAACAAAAGTTAATTCTTAGATTAAACAAAGGTTAAACTTTCTTATAATCATAACTTGAACTGCAACGTAGCATACCATGTTAATGGCTCTGAAGGAATTATCCCTGGTCCTGGATATCCTGTTGCTCTTTGTGTAAAGTAACGTTCGTCTAAAACATTATTAATCCCTGTTTCTAATTTAAATTTCTTGTATGTATATGAAAATGAAATATCTAAGATAGAATATGAAGGGATTTTACCCAAAGTACCTTCTTCTCTACTACCTGGTGTAGCTCTATCTGCATTAGAAACCTCGGTAAATTGTTCTGAAAGATGCGTAAATTGGATATTTCCCAAAAGGTTTTTATATCCAAACCCTATTCCTGTTTTCAGGTTAATCATCGGGATAAACTCTACTTTATTCCCTTCAATAGGGCTTTCGGATTGTGTATATTCTGAATCTGTTAAAGCCAAGTTTACGAATGTGTTGAAGACATAATTCGTATTGTTCTCAAAAAATGTATTTGCAATATTCCAGTTCGTGTAACTTTCGATACCGTATATTAAAGCATCTCCAATATTTCCACGTACTCGTCTTGCGCGATCATCAAAAACTTCACCGATTCGATCTTTGTACCATAATCCAAACAAACTTGCGTCAAAAGTAAATTTATTATTAATTTTCCCTCTAAATCCAAGATCAGCAGTAAACCCTTCTTCATCACTAATATCAGGATTTATTACAAAAGTTGGATTTACAATTCGGATATCACTAAAGGTTACCGATCTATAATTTTGAGAAACATTAGCATAAAATTCCAATCCCGGTCTTAGTTTATAACTAGAACCGATTCCTAGAAGCACAAAAGATCTTTCTAGAGTTTGATTGTCTGTTCTGGTAATATTACTTATTGGATTTCCTGCATTATCAAAAGCTACATCATTATATGTACCTTCGGATTCTGTTTTAATATACTCAAATCGTATTCCTGGAGTTATAGAAAGTGCATCTGTAATATTGAAAATATTCTCTCCAAATACCGCCACATTAAGATTTGGAAAATCAAAAGTTGATTGATTGGGATAATCGGGAAACCTATCATTTTGAAAATCAAAATTAGCATCTGTATTTAAACTACCAGGACCTTGTATAGCGTCATTATTTGCCTGATAATACTTAGATCCAATAAGAAATACAGATTCTTTTCCAAATAAATTATAATGACTGAGTAAACGAGCTTCTGCTCCCCAATTCTGGAAATTTCCTACAATCAAATCTCTTGGCGTTACAAAATTACCTTCTGTATCTACTTCGTCGGGTTCTGTAATTGCATTAGAATTAGGATTTGTTGGTATTCCTCTAAACCCTAATGCGCTTCTTGAAGCGTCAAGTCCAAATAGATTGAGACTAAAGTCTGTTTTTTCAGAAAGCTCATGTTCTAATTTTAAGGAAAACAATTTCCAATCTACCTTAAACCAGTTTCTTGTTCTGTTACTAAAATCGGGATCTATATCAAATTGTGTATCTGTTAACCCACCTGGTTGCTTGGCCAAATAATTAAGATATGTAAACTCCCCTGTAAGCTTGGTTTTTTCTGATACTTGATATCCTAAATGTGCATATGCATTCTTAGAATCAAATTCAGAATTTGGTCTAAAACCGTCTCCTTCTTTATAGTTAAAATAGGTGTAGTAGCTAAATTTCCCCAAGGTACCACTTAAGCTGTTAAAGCTGGTAAATAAATTAAAAGAACCTAAGGATTGGCGCGTGACCCATTCTATTTTTTTAGTGGGATTGGGTTGTTTCATTTTAAAATTAATCAACCCGCCAAACTGAGTACCATATTGTAAAGAAGCGGCACCGCGAACGACTTGTATCTCGCTTAGTGCTTCTGCTGGTGGAGTATAATAACTCTCAGGGTATCCCAGCACATCAGCACTAATATCATAGCCATTTTGTCTGGTATTAAAATTAGCAGTTCTATTAGGGTCGAGACCTCTACCACCAATATTAAGTTGTAGCCCACCAACACTATTTTCATAAATATTTAATCCCGCCACTTGTGCATATATTTGCCGCGCGTTATTCGAAGCTAGGTTACCAATTGCGTTTTCCAGCAAAACTACTTCACTTTTTTTACCCGCATAAATTGCGGTTCCTTCAACAGGTTTTAGTTGTTTTAACCCAAAAATTCGTTCTCTTCGTTGTGTAATCAATACCTCAGAAAGTTCCTCGCCTATAAGTTTTAGTTCAAAATTAATAACAGTGTCACCACCATCAACAATAGCCTGTTTTTCAAGTATATCGTAGTTATAATTAAAGACAGTTATTAAATACGCTCCATTATCAAGATCAGTAAGGACAAAGGTACCATTAGCATCTGTTACCGTTTGTTCTCCTGTATTTTGATTATATACTTCTGCATTTTCTATAGGTTCATTATTTTGATTTAATACCGTTCCGGTTACTTTGTATTGACTAAAGACAGAACTTACTATAAAAAAAGTAAGTACAAATACACTACAATCCCTTAATTTCATCTTTTAATGGAATAATCCAAGTTTTATGTTTAAATGATTCTTTTTGTTTTCCCAGATCCACTTTTGGATCTATATATTGACTGCTTAATCTACCATTAAGCGCTACATAACTTTCTACAAATACTTGTACATTTTGATGTCCCTCGCTTTCAAAATGTTTTTTTAGATACTGTGCATACTCTAAAATAAAATCGGGTTGCGTTGCCATTTGTTTTTGCTGAAATGCAGTAAGAAAATCATCATTATCGACGTAAAATCTCATTCCTGTTTTACCATCCACAATTTTAAAATTAGCATATCCCGCTTTTTCCATTAACATGACTCGCCACGAAAAACGATACCCTTCTTCTGTCCAAAATAATTCGCCCGGATAGAGCACATAACGAAACGGCAAAAGTAACTGAATTACTAAAAATACAGACACTATTGATACCACTATTTTTTCTTTTTTTGCGGTGAAAAATAACGTTTTCCTGGTATCAAAAAATTCTTTATCAATTTTAAAAATAGTACTTATGAATCTCAGTATTTTATGATGAAATCCTGAGTCAAAAAATATCAATGTACTAACGATCATAATGTAAGGAAACATCCCTATAGGAAAAAGTACTCGCGTTAGCACATGAAATATAATAACTAATGCAAAAGCAAAGATTCGTGTTCTTTTATATAACAATAAGAAAGGAATAGTAAGATCGTAAATCGCTCCGGTATAACTAAATAGATAATGCACCCATTCTTGATGCATTAATTCTCCTAATAACGGAATATCGTATTTAGAGGGCAGCCAAATCTTGAGCGGCATAGCTTTAATTAACCAATCAGAATTTAATTTTGCCAGTCCTGCATAAAAATATACGATCCCTAATAGCAATTTGATCACATCAATAGTCCATTTAGGAATTTTCTGAAATGAAACTCCTTTTTGTTTTGCATCTATTGAATAATAGGCGTTAGCAGGTAAAAAAATCATTAAAAAACTTAAAAGACTAATAAAGTAATAATGATTAAGATATGTGGTCTTATCCATTAACTCTATATACGTAAAGCTTAAAAAGAAAGAAATGATTGCAATTTTATATTGATACCCTAAAGCCACAAAAACAGCAGAAATGGCGCAGATCAAAAAAATCAAATAGGTATACTCGCCAATGGGTTTAATACATTCGAGCCCATAATATGAAAAGAAAAATTTAGGTTGAATATATAATTTATCTATCCATCCGTAACTATAAAAACGCACAATGCTGATGAGCATCATTAGGCCAAAAAAAATACGAAAGACTGCAAGTGGTGCAGCCTCCGTATGTTTTTGAAAATATTGTTTTATGGTTAAATTCATATTTGCGCTGCAACTACCTAATCTCCATCAGCATCAACAAAATCGACAGCAACTGATAATGCTTGGAGCATATCCACTTTTAAGAAAACAACATTTTTCTGTAGCTCATCATACACCTCTAGCATTGATGTATTATTTGTTTTTACCTGAACAGAGAAATCATCATTTAAATTTAAAGCTGCTGCTCGCGAAGTATCGAACTGATCATTAATAATCCTTGCTAGATCTTCTCCATTTTTGACAGTATTTAAAACGTCTAAATAGGTTTTAAAACTTTCTCCCGTTGCAGTACTTCCAAAATGCTTTCCGTTGAAAAAATCCTTCATAGCATCAAGATTTGCTATAAAAAGTTCTTTAGAAAAATCCCTTTTATAGAACGCTTCTACTTTATCTGGAAAAGTTTCTCTTTGTGCAAAAACTCCAGCTGGAATTCCTATTTTTCCGGCACGCAAATGTTTTTCATAATGAAAAAGGTAATCATTAACTATTTTATCGACAGAACTTGTAGCTGATGATCCATTATTATTCACAAATGTGTTTCTATATCCACCAGTCCAATCTGCAACTACGGTTGTGGTTAACAAATCCATTCGATCTACCAAGTCGTTAAGATAATTTTTATAATTGCTACCATTGGTTGCCTCAGTATAAAAAGCGACTATTTCTGCGTCGGTATCTGCTAATCCGTTGATCATATAATCTAAAGCCGCAAACCCCTGCTCATCTTGTTGTGAAACTGCAGTCAAGTCATAAGATTCTGAAGTGATATTACCCTCTATATTTGTAGTATTTACAGGGTATACATTCATGAAGTTTCTGTAAGAAAGCTCTTCGGCTTTACCTATTTCGAACATATTTACAGATTGCCATAAAATGTATGCATCAGACCAAGCAGATCTTAACGCTGTCAAATTCTCTTCATTGGTTGTTGATGTAAATTCTGAAGCTGCATTTTTTAAAGCAGTCATCTCTACAGAAAAACTTTGATATGCAGGGATAATAATATTATCTGCCATATTCTCAAGCATGGCCTTTCTATCAAAACTGTCTCCTGGCAATGCATTTCCAGCGTCGTCATTAGATGAACAAGCTGACAAAAATAGTGTTAAAACAAAAAATGAAACCAAAAACCTCTTCATGTTATTTTTATTTATTCTTAATAAAGCTGTGCAAATGTAAAAAAAGAGGTTGAAAATAAATCAATTTTCTACCTCTTTTTTTATCACTTTATACTTTGTTTAATCTTTTAACTTCCAGCTTGCTCTACCGTAAAATTGAATTTAGCAGCGATAGCCTCTGAGATACTTTGCAATGTTTCTGGAGTTACATTCCATAATCCATTGGTACCACCCATTAGTTGATCAATAAACCCTTGAACTTCTGCTCTTGTAAAATATGGTGCATCGGTACCCGGGTTTCTGGTAAATTGTAGACTGTATATAAATCCATACCCTTCTGACAAATCGTGAAAAGCACTTGCATAATCAATTGTAGAAGCTTCTAAAGCGTTTTTTCCTTGTTGTAAATAATATACTGCTCTTATTCCTATAACTTCTGATATCTTTTCTCTAATAATAGCGGCTTGTGTATCACGAATATCATATTCTTTTGCGACGATAGCTGCTCTTCCCAATTTGAAAGCATTGTATATATCTGCTGCTATACCTGTAAAATCACCATCCTTATCGTTTTCTACTCTACCAATATATTTATTCAAGAAGTTATCATCAGCACCGATGGTTGCATTAGGGTTAGCCGGATCAGCAGAAGCACCGTATAGATACCCATAAGCTTCATCCCATTTATGCTCCATTGTCGTATAATTTTTACCGTCTGCTACTACTCCATTGTCGTTATTTGTTCTATTATCTGCTTCGTCAAGAACTAAAGTACCTAAATAATTATTTAACGCTTGATCGGTCATTAACGCACCAATTAAACTTTTTCCGAAAGCTTGATTAAATTCTAGTCCTTTTGCATTTACATATCGCGTAGCAGGGTCTGCTCCACCCTCTTCGATAAAACCAGCTACACCTTCTGTTGCGGGAGTAGTCCAATTTGTAAATACCTCGGCCACCTGGCTTTTTATCCAACTATCAAACTCGACTCTAATAGCATCACCAATGGTAGTATTTGAGGAAAAATAATCTCGTGATGCTGCAGTCTTACTACGCACACTTTTATCCGAAGCATTAAGAGACGCATCCGAAAAATCGTTCGCCCCTTCTACATGAGCAAACATATCCAGTAAAACTTCTTCAGTTAGTGTTTCGTTTATTAATGCACTTACAATTTCTTCAGACATAGCAATACGAGTACTTTGGCCACTAAAACTTACTGTACTCTCACCATTGCGTTCAAAAACATAAGTGGCCGGAACTTCAAATTGTGTGTCTGGTATAAGAATAGTATCATCATCATCAGAACATGATCCAAAAATAAGCGCCCCAGACAAACATGCAAGATTTAATAATTTATTGATTTTCATTGATTTTTATTTAGACTTATTACAAATAGTTGATTTTTAAAGTGCAAATATATTCATCAAAAAGTATTTGACAAACTTTATTTGTAATAAATCTAAATAAAATTAACTCACCTATTCTTGAAACAATACTAAAATACTGAATATCAAATATTAATAAAAATACTATTGTGTACTATTATATTGAGCTCTCAATGCTTCTGCCCAATTGATCAACATCTCTTTTTCTTCTTGTGTAAGGTTTCCATGAATCCAGGTATATGAAGCGAGAGGCATTTCACTTTCTTCTACTTCTTCAATAAGCTCTTCTAACTTATGATCTCTTTTTTTAGCTGTATATTCCTTCCAATCAGACACATTAAAATGTTCTTTTCCTTCATCTACATGATGCGCAAGCCAATATGAAACCGGAGCGAGCTCTGCGTACCATGGGTATATAGTTTGATTACTATGACAATCATAGCAATTATTTTTTAGTATTGTTTTAATTTGATCTGTAGGTTTTGTTTCATTTTCAAAATAAGCAACAGACTCATAGCCCGATTCATTTTTATCGGGTCTGACAAATTGCATAATAATAAGCGCAACTAGCACTAATAAACCTATAATCTTACTGTTTTTTTTCATTCTATACTAAATTATTAATGGTATTCTAAAAATATCTTTGAAGCTTCATTATATGCAGACTCAAAACTCATTGGTCGTATATTAGTATCTGCATTAACTGCGGTAAAATATGAAATCATACGTTCTGTTGGCATATTGCCTGTGAGCTCATCTTTTGCCATGGGGCATCCACCAAACCCCTGAATTGCCCCATCAAACCGTCTACATCCAGCTTTATAGGCTGCATCTACTTTTTCGTGCCATGTGGTGGGAGTCGTATGTAAATGTGCTCCAAACTCTATTTTCGGGTATTTAGGAATTAAATTAGAAAATAAATAGTCAATGATTTTGGGAGTAGACGTACCTACTGTATCAGATAAAGAGAGAATTTTGACACCCATACCACTTAGCTTCTCGGTCCACTCACCTACAATATCAACATCCCAGGGGTCACCATAAGGATTACCAAACCCCATAGACAGATAGGCCACAACATGCTTGTTTACCCGATCTGCAATATTTAATATTTCCTGTAGCGTTTCAACCGATTCGGCTATAGTTTTATGAGTATTTCGCATTTGGAAATTTTCAGAAATAGAGAACGGGTATCCTAAGTAATCAATTTCAGGATATTGAGAAGCATCGTTAGCTCCTCTTACATTTGCAATAATAGCAAGTAATTTACTTTTTGTAGTAGAAAGATCTAATTGAGCCAATACCTTTGCCGTATCAACCATTTGAGGTATGGCTTTAGGAGAAACGAAACTTCCAAAATCAATCGTATCAAAACCACAACGTAATAGCGCCTGGATATATTGAACTTTTTTCTCTGTAGGAATAAACTCTTTAATGCCTTGCATAGCATCTCTTGGGCATTCAATAATTTTTACTTTTTCGGGCATTTTAAAGCATCAAAATAAAAGAAGTTCAACTTAGAGTATAAAAATATGATTATTTTTCAGAAAGTGTAAGGTATCACAATCTATTTTTCTGAAATATATTTTCACCTTTTTGTGGTCATTAAGTACAATTAATTATATCTGATATGAATACCTATTTTGATTATATGCGTTAAACAAAACGACACACTATACGTAATTTTATATCTATAAATCTTAAAAAAAAATATTATGAATAGTGAGCAATTAGAAGGTAAATGGAAACAGGTTAAAGGTCAGTTTAAACAAAAATATGGAAAAGTAACTGATGATGACACGACGTACAGTGAAGGAAAGTTTGATGAAATGTTAGGAAAACTACAGGAAAAAACAGGAAAAACAAAAGAAGAACTTAAAGAAGAGATCGAAAAATTATAATTAGAAATTATTCTCGATTACGCATTAGAAAAAGTATCATAACGAATTAGTTATGATACTTTTTTTATAATACAGTTCTTTTTCCAGTCAAAAATCAAAGTATTGAAATAGTTTAAATCTTTTTAGGCTTTTTGATAGCGTCATAAATCAATAAGGACGCTTCAAAAAATTATATTAATAAAATAAACTCTGTATGTCATTATTTTTTAGAAAAAAGGATAAAAATTCCAATTCCTATAAAGACTGTTACCTGTAGCCATTTTAGAACTATCCCTACCCTTGCATTTTTTTTTAAATACTCAGAAATCGCTCCTGCCAATATTGCTATTAATCCAAATACAATGATTCCCACAACTACGAATAAAGTTCCCAATACATAAAATTGAGTAACGTTACTTATTATTTTACTAAACAGAAATCCCGGAAAGAAGGCGAGAAAAAATATAGATACTTTTGGATTTAAAACATTCATGATAAAGCCTTGTCTATATAATTGCCCTAGACTCTTTCTTTCTACTTTTTCTCCAGAAAGTTGTATCGCAGCATCACTCTTAAATACTTTGAAAGCCAGAAAAAACAAGTATGACGCTCCAAGAAACTTAATTATAAAAAACAACGTATCGCTTTGCTGTATTAGAACAGACACCCCAAATGCCACCAGTGTTGTATGAACAAAACATCCCGACATAAGCCCACCCACTACGGCCAATCCGTATTTCTTACCATTGACCACACTTTGCATTAATACAAATATATTATCTGGCCCGGGAGTAATAGCCAAAATTGATGAAGCTATAATAAATGTATAGATAATTTCGTAGTTGATATCCATTACGATTGCGTCTCTAATAAAGCTGTATTTATGTCCTTAATCAGCTTAGGGCCTTCGTATATAAAACCTGTATACAATTGCACCAAACTGGCACCTGCTTCAAGTTTTTCGATCGCATCTTTGGCGGTATGAATCCCCCCCACTCCAATAATCGGAAATGCCTTATTACTTTTTTCAGATAAAAATCGAATAACTTCCGTTGATCTATCGGTTAACGGTTTACCACTAAGCCCTCCTTTTTCGTTTAACAACTCGGGATTCGATTTCAAACCACTTCTGGAAATTGTAGTGTTTGTTGCTATGATACCCGCGATTTTGGTTTCTCTAATAATCTCAATAATATCCAGAAGCTGTTCGTTTGTTAGATCCGGGGCTATTTTTAATAAAATAGGTTTTTGTTGCGGTTTTTGTTGATTTTTGTGTTGCAGTGTATTTAATAACGCTGTAAGAGGCTCTTTATCCTGCAAAGCCCTTAAATTAGGAGTATTTGGTGAACTTACATTGACTACAAAATAATCTACAACATCAAATAATGCATCAAAGCATATTTTATAATCCTCTACAGCATTTTCATTAGAAGTAATTTTATTTTTACCAATATTACCTCCTATGAGAACTCCTTTATTCTTTTTCAATCGCTTTACCGCATCTGCTACACCTCCATTATTAAACCCCATTCTATTAATGATAGCACTATCTTTTTTGAGTCTGAATAATCGTTTTTTAGGATTTCCTGCCTGGGGCTTTGGAGTTAAGGTACCTATCTCTATAAATCCAAAACCAAAATCAGACAATTCGTTAAACAGTCTGGCATCTTTATCAAATCCAGCTGCCAATCCTACAGGATTTTTAAATTTTAAACCAAAGACTTCTCTTGCTAATCTAGCATCTTTTTTTTGATATAAACTTCGGATTATCAAAGATACTAAAGGGATCTTTGCCAACCATCTAATCGTCTTAAATGTGAAATGATGAACATTTTCTGGATCAAACCTAAATAATATTGGGCGAATTAAAAGTTTATACATTGATCATGATTTTGCTTGAGCAAAAATAAGTTTTAGAAGGCTCTAATAAAAGCTTATTTTTGAAATCTTTAATTCAGTTAATATTTGAATATTTATGATCTCTAAGAAACATATCATCGACAGGTTTATCAGTTATGTAATCATTGATACTGAAAGTGATCCAGAAAGCAATACAACACCAAGCACAGAGAAGCAATGGGATTTAGCAAACAAGTTAGTTGAAGAATTAAAAGCAATCGGATTAGATGAAGTAACCATTGATGAAAATGCATATATCATGGCAACACTACCTTCTAATGTAGAAGAAGAAGTACCTACCATTGGTTTTATATCTCATTTTGATACCACCCCGGATTTTACAGGTGCTAATGTCAAACCTCAGATTATAAAAAATTACGATGGAAAAGATATACTTCTTAATCCTGAAGAAAATATTATTCTCTCTCCCGATTATTTTGAAGATTTAAAATTATACATAGGACAAACCCTTATCACTACAGATGGAACTACGCTTCTTGGAGCTGACGACAAAGCGGGAATTACTGAAATAGTTACTGCGATGGAATATCTTATACAACATCCAGAAATCAAGCATGGAAAAATTCGTATTGGCTTTACACCTGATGAAGAAATCGGCCGCGGAGCCCACAAGTTTGATGTTCAAAAGTTTGGAGCCGATTGGGCCTACACTATGGATGGTAGTCAAATCGGAGAATTAGAATACGAAAACTTTAATGCAGCCGGTGCAGTAGTAACCATTAAAGGAAAAATAGTACATCCCGGATACGCCAAAGACAAAATGATAAATAGCATGTATATAGCACAAGAATATATTAATGCTTTACCTAAGAAAGAGACTCCCGAGCATACTAGTGGTCGCGAAGGCTTTTTTCATTTACACGATATAAAAGGTAGTGTAGAAGAAACCAAATTGCAATACATCATAAGAGATCATGACAAAGAAAATTTTGAAGCCAGAAAAGAAACCATGTTAACTTTAGCTTCGAAAATGAATACTCAATACAAAGACGCGGTACATGTCGAAATAAAGGATCAATATTATAATATGAAGGAAAAAGTAGAGCCTGTGATGCATATTGTTGATATCGCAGAAGAAGCTATGAAATCTCTTGACATCACCCCGTTGATAAAGCCAATTCGAGGAGGAACAGATGGTTCTCAATTAAGTTTTATGGGCCTGCCTTGTCCTAATATTTTTGCTGGCGGTCACAATTTTCATGGACGATACGAGTATGTACCCGTAGAAAGCATGATAAAAGCGGTAGAGGTTATCGTTAAAATTGCAGAATTAACCGCAAAACAATAATCTAAAGCATATCAAATACTATTAAAAAAAAGCGCGATGATATCAGTGTTGATCTCATCGCGCTTTTAATAGATTGATTATCCTGTTATTACTTTTTATCAGCAGGTGGTGCATTTAATTTTTGACTCATCTCCAAAGAAATTGCCGATTTATCAAATGTTAATTTACCAGATCCTGTTTCTATAATAACAGCGTTATTTTTTTCACTGAAGTCGAAAACTTTTCCATGAAGACCGCTTTTCGTAACTACTCGATCTCCTTTTTTAAGTTCATCAGCAAATTTTCTTTCCTTTTTTGCCTTTTGCATCTGCGGACGTATCATAAAAAGGTACATTACCACAAATATTAATATAAAAGGAAGAAACTGTTGTATTTGTTCCATAAAAATTACTTGCTAATTGGTGTTCCGCTTGCTGGTTTAGCCTTTGGAGTTACCATAGCTTTAATCTTAAGAAGTTCTTTTCCAGCTTCAGTGTTAGCAGTAATTGTAACTTGCTTAGTTTGCTGGTTTGGCTTTCCGTTAGAGTTAAACTTAACAAGCATCTCTCCTGTAGCACCTGGTGCGATTGGTTCTTTTGGCCATTCTGGCACAGTACATCCACAACTTCCTTTTGCACTTACAATAACTAAAGGAGCTTTACCTGTATTTGTAAAACTAAATTTGTGCTCTACAACATCTCCTTCATTGATTGTTCCGAAATCGTGCTCAGTTTCTGCAAAAGTCATTACAGGAAAATCTGTATTTTTTGCATCACGCTCAGCTGCTATTTCTACATTTTCTTCTTTAACTTTTTTTGCCGCTTCATCTTTACAAGACACAAATGTCATAGCAAAAACACCGGCTAAAATTAAGATTCCTTTTTTCATTACTTGGGTTTTTAATTAAATTGAGGGTTAAAAATACTATTTTTTTTGAACTACATAAGTCCACGGCCAACTTTATTTAGTTTACCGCTCTCTTGATACTCTTTAGATATCTTATCAAGGATACCGTTGATAAAAATACTACTTTTAGGAGTACTATATTCTTTTGCGATTTCTAAATATTCGTTAATTGTTACTTTTATGGGTATAGAAGGAAACTTTACAAACTCGCAAATGGCCATTTTTATGATTGCTTTATCTAATTCGGCAATACGGTCTTTATCCCAATTTGGGGTCTTTCCATCAATTTCTTTGGTAAATTCACTACCATTGAGCACAGTCTTTTTAAAGATATCTGTAGCAAACTTTTTATCATCTAAATCCTTATACAACTTGGGCAACAACATGGTTTGGTCATGAGATGGTTTAATTTTACGAAGCATTTTGATTATAGCCGTATTTACTAGCGGCAGATCATCAACCCATGTTAGCTTCTTATCTTCGAAATATTCGTATAGCTTATCATTAGGAGCTATGATTTCTTTAAAGATATCTAGCACAAAATCTTTATCTTCTCTAAAAGAACTAAGTTTTGTACTCATATAATCTTTATACAACTCGCTTTCTTTAATTTCGTCCCACAATATCTTTACGTACTCATCATCCAATTCCCAGCAATTAAGTTTTTTACGTTCTATTTCTGTTTTGAGTTGCACATTATTCTCTAAAAGTAACAGGATTTCATTAGTAACAAACTTTGTGTTTGGATTTTTTTCTTCTGAAGTTGCAAGGTGTTTTTTTTGACTTTTGGCTAAAAAATCAACAACATGCTTTTTAATTTCTACCAGAAGCTGAAGATTTATTAGAAACAAATCATACATCTGATCAATACTAAAAAGAATAAACTTTTCTTCTTTATCGAGGTTGTCATTTTGCGTCTGCCCTATCGAATATAGCGACTGCATTACTTTTACTCTAATATGTCTTCTGGTTAACATAGAAAAAATTACAAAGAACTTTATATTAAAAAAAATGGACGAAAGCATATCTTACTTTCGCCCTGCAAAAATACTATTATTTTTAATCTAGCTGTCTAAAAAGTTCTTTTTCTAGCTAATAATTTATTTTTTCAATCTGATTATTGCTTGTTTTTTCGAGCCGTTATTCTATCCTCAGCAATACCAATAGCTGCGGCGTTAGTTGTAGTATTAGTTGCCTTTGCTCTATTAAATATATCTAATGTCGTATTATAGATATTTTCGGTCTTAGACATAATTTGGTCTCTACCATAGCCTTCTATTTCTGCATACACATTTATAATACCACCTGCGTTGATTAAAAAATCCGGAGCATAAACAATCTCCTTCTTTTGCAATAAAGGACCGTGTATAGCCTCGTTGGCCAATTGATTATTAGCTGCTCCCGCTACTACTTTAACTTTTAATTTGTCAATAGTATCGTTATTTATTGTTGCCCCTAAAGCACAAGGCGCATAAATATCTGCAGCTTCTGAATATAAATCATTTCCTCTGTAAATATCAACTCCATATTTAGCGCTTACCTCGGCAAGCCTTTCTTCATTAATATCACTAATCACAACATGTGCTCCTTCTTCTGATGTTAAACGAACTAATTCTTCACCAACATGTCCTATTCCCTGAACCAAAATTCGTTTTCCGTCTAAATTATCATTACCATAAGCAAATTTAGTCGCGGCTTTCATTCCCATATACACTCCGTAGGCAGTAACGGGAGATGGATTACCCGCTCCTCCTTTTGATTCAGAAATTCCGGTAACATAAGGTGTAACTTCTCTTACAGTATCCATGTCAGAAGTTTCCATACCCACATCTTCGGCGGTATAATATTTACCCCCTAATGTATGTACAAACTTACCAAAACGTCTCATTAAATCAGGGGTCTTTATCTTTTTTGGATCTCCTATGATCACTGCTTTTCCTCCTCCCAGATTCAATCCTGTGATAGCCGCTTTATAGGTCATTCCTCTTGACAATCTTAAAACATCATTTAAAGCATCCCACTCGGTCTTATAATCATACATTCTGGTTCCTCCCAAAGCAGGTCCTAAAATTGTGTTATGCACACCAATTATTGCCTTCAATCCTGTATCTTTGTCTTGACAAAAAACAACTTGTTCATGGTTATCAAAAGATAGTTGCCCAAAAACTGGAGCTTCTTTTTTTAATTGATTTGCAGTAAGCACTTCGGTTATCATATTGTGAAAAATTAAATTTTACAATTATATTATATTCAAAATCAGGTTGCTAAAATAATGTTTTTTTACGATTTTCAAATTTAAAGCTATTAAATTTTACGAATTATTTAATAAACAGTTTTTAAAAATAATCTTTATGCGTGCACTACGCCATTTAAATAAATACTTTTTGAAATATAAATATCGCCTCCTAATTGGGATCGCGATCACAATTATCGCCAGGATTTTTGCTACTCTGGTTCCAACATTGGTTGGTGATTCTGTCGATGTTGTAGAACAATATATTAATAACGATATCACAGATCTATCTGAAGTAAAAAATGGGCTTATACTCAACATTCTTCTAATCTTAGGAGCAGTTCTGATCTCAGCTTTCTTTACCTTTTTAATGAGACAAACTTTTATTGTTGTCTCCAGGTTTATCGAGTTTGATTTAAAAAATGAAGTTTTTCAGCATTATGAAAAACTATCTCTCAATTTTTATAAAAAGAACAGAACCGGAGATCTCATGAATCGCATAAGCGAAGATGTATCTAAAGTAAGAATGTATGTAGGGCCTGCAATTATGTATAGTGTTAATACTATTACTCTATTTGTAGTTGTTATTGGATATATGATTAGTATCGCTCCAGAGCTCACTTTGTACACGGTGACACCTTTACCAATACTATCGATATCGATTTATAAACTAAGTGTTGCGATCCATAAACGCAGTACAATTGTACAAGAGTTTTTATCAAAACTAACCACATTTACTCAAGAGTCATTTAGTGGTATTACGGTAATTAAAGCATATGGGATAGAAGCCCAAACTCATCAAAATTTTACAAATCTATCGAATACAAGTAAGGATAAAAATCTGGATCTGGCCAAAGTACAGGCATTATTTTTTCCGTTAATGGTTTTATTGATTGGGTTTAGCAATATCCTGGTTATTTATATTGGAGGAAAGCAATTTTTAGATGGCACAATACAGGATCTGGGTGTTATCGTAGAATTTATAATTTTTGTCAACATGCTTACCTGGCCTGTTGCCACTGTGGGTTGGGTTAGTTCGATTATACAGCAAGCTGAAGCATCTCAGATTAGAATTAACGAGTTTCTTAGCCAAGAACCTGAGATCACGAATACCGTATCGCACACAACTCCAATCAAAGGCAACATTAGTTTTGACCAGGTTTCTTTTACTTACGATGATACCAATATTACGGCCTTAAGAAAGGTGAGTTTTGAAATCAAAAGTGGAGAAACTATCGGAATATTAGGTAAAACAGGCTCAGGAAAATCAACTATACTAGATCTAATTGGGAGATTATATGATGTTTCTTCTGGCGAAATTCGTGTTGATGGAACCCCAATACAGAATCTTAATCTAAGTAACCTTCGAGAATGTATTGGTTATGTCCCACAAGATGCCTTTTTATTTAGTGATTCTATTAAAAATAATATAAAATTCGGGAAAGAAAAAGCAACAGATGATGAAGTATACAGCGCATCAAAAAATGCCGTAGTACATGATAACATTATCGGTTTTAGCAAAGGATACGATACGGTTTTAGGAGAGCGCGGCATCACACTTTCTGGTGGGCAAAAACAACGTATATCTATAGCAAGAGCCATTATTAAAGAGCCATCAATTCTTCTTTTTGATGATTGCTTATCTGCTGTCGATACCGAAACAGAAGAAGAAATACTACAAAATCTCAACAATATTTCTAAAGATAAAACCACTTTTATTGTTAGTCATCGAGTATCTACTGCCAAAAATGCAGATAAAATCATTGTTCTTGAAGATGGCCAAATAATCCAGCAAGGCACTCATAATCAACTAATCAATGCCGAAGGATACTATAAAGAACTCTATTTAAAACAACTTAGCGAAAAAGAAATTTGAGTTTTTTTTGTCCGATTAACATTTTTTTTGGATTTTTAACCCATCATAGCATATTAATTAATTTAAGAAATAAGGATTATGAATGATAATGAAATGATGGAGAAAGAAGAAATTTTCTCAAAAGTTTTACGCGCAGGAAGAAGAACATATTTCTTTGATGTGAGGGCTACAAAAGCTGGAGATTACTATTTGACAATAACAGAAAGTAAAAAATTTACTAATGATGATGGATCTTTTCATTACAAGAAACATAAGATCTATTTGTACAAAGAAGACTTTGCTGGGTTTACCGAAATCTTAAATGAAATGACAAGTTACATTGTTGAAGAAAAAGGTGAAGAGGTAATCAGCGAAAGACATCAAAAAGATTATCAAAAATCTTACGAGAACGCTACTGAGGAATCTACAGAGAAAATCTCTGCTTCTACAGAAAGTTTTACAGACGTAAACTTTGATGATATATAAAAAAACAACTAAGACGTATTAAAGTTAAAGTTATGTAAACCGCTTCATTGCCTGAAGCGGTTTTTTTTATATTCACACCTTCAAAAGAACCACTCAATGAAATACATCTTTCCATTTTTAATAGCGCTATCGACCCTTATTTCAACCGCTCAAAATTCCCTTTCTTTAGAATATTATCTCCCAAAAAATACAACTTATGCTTCTGAAATACCAACACCTCAAAGTGTTTTAGGCTTTGTCCCGGGAAAATGGCATGTTACCCATGACAAATTAGTTGAATACATGAAAGTTTTGGCTAATGCTTCTTCAAGAATAACCATAGAAGATCGAGGAAAAACTTTTGAAGATCGCCCAATTTTATTAATGACTATCACTTCAGAAAAAAACCATCAAAATCTATCAGAAATACAAAAAAAACATCTTCAGCTTACAGAAATCGGTTCTGAAACTTTAGATATAAACAATGCACCCGTTGTTGTATATCAAGGATTTTCTATTCATGGTAACGAGCCTAGTGGATCTAATGCAGCTCTGGTACTAGCATATCATCTAGCCGCAGCACAAGGACCAGAAATTGAAAATCTTTTGAACAACACCGTAATTTTACTAGACCCTTCCTTTAATCCAGATGGCCTGCAACGTTTTGCATATTGGGCTAACACAAATAAAAGCAAGAATGTAAGCACAGATCCTCAGGATCGCGAATATAGTGAGGTATGGCCAGGAGGAAGAACCAATCATTACTGGTTTGATATGAATCGAGATTGGTTACCCGTACAATTACCCGAATCAAGAGCACGTATTAAAACATTTCATCAATGGTATCCCAATATCTTAACTGATCATCACGAAATGGGATCCAATAGCACATTTTTTTTCCAACCCGGGATACAATCCAGAACACATCCACTTACTCCAAAACTAAATCAACAACTAACCAAGAAGATCGCAAATTATCATGCCAAAGCTTTAGATAAGATCGGATCTTTGTACTACACCGAAGAAAATTTTGATGACTTTTATTATGGAAAAGGCTCCACGTTTCCTGATATCAATGGAGGAATCGGGATATTATTTGAGCAAGGAAGTTCTCGGGGGCACGCACAGCAAACAGTCAATGGGATATTAACATTTCCATTTACGATCAGAAACCAATTTACGGCTACGCTTTCTACACTAGAGGCTGCCAGGTCTATGCGAAAAGAGTTATTACAATACCAAAGAGATTTTTATAACAATGCAAGAAAAGAATCTGCAAAGGATGCCTATATTTTTGGGAATTCAAAAGATGCCGCTTCTGTATATCATCTGGCAGAAATTTTAAAAAGACATCAAATTAAATTTTATGAACCTAAACAAGATATAACTTCCGGAACCAAAACATTCAAAAAAGGATATAGCTTTATAGTACCTAAAAATCAACGACAAAGCCGACTCATAAAAGCTATTTTTGAAAAAAGAACCTCATTTCAAGACAGTCTTTTTTATGATATTTCTGCCTGGACATTTCCTTTGGCTTTTAATCTCGAATACGCAGACAAGCAATCTACTACCAATTTAGGTGATGAAGTCTCCACGCTTACGCATAGAGAGATCAAACCTGTAAACCCAAGCAATTATGCCTATATCATGCAATGGCACGAATATTATAGCCCTAAAGCGTTGTATCAAATAGTGTCAAAAGGGATAATAGCCAAAGTCGGGATGAAACCTTTTACTTTAGAAAATAATAGCTACGACTACGGAACCATTTTAATTCCTGTACAAAATCAAAGGCTAAATACAAGAGAGTTGCATACATTTCTTCAAGAAATTGCCACAGAAAACCATATAGACATTACCGGTGTAGCTACAGGGCTTACTTTAGGTATCGATTTAGGAAGCAATCAATTTAAACCTCTAAAACAGCCTAAAATTGCGCTATTTACAGGTGCAGGAATCACATCCTATGATGCCGGTGAAATATGGCACCTTATGGATCAACGTTATGACATACCGATAACAAAACTAAAAACGGATAATTTTCATAGAACCACGTTATCAAAATATACTCATATCATCCTACCGAATAGCAGAAGACAGAGTTTTACCAAAGAAGAGGCAGAGAAACTTAAAACCTGGATCAGTAATGGTGGCACATTGATTGGATATAGAAATGCAGCACAGTTTTTTGCTAATAATGAGCTTATGAATATTGAATTTGCTAAACCCGAAAACAACGCTAAAAATATATCTTTTGAACAAAAGCAGGATTTCTCTGGCGCACAAATTATTGGAGGTGCTATTTTTGAAGCCCAAATCGATCGCTCTCACCCGATTAATTTTGGATATAAAAACGATAAGATTGCCCTATTCAGAAATACCGCATTATTTATAAAACCAGATAAGCAAAGCTATAATAACCCTATTCAATACACAAAAAAACCGTTATTGAGTGGATATATTAGTCAAAAGAATTTAGATTCATTATCAGGCACAGTACCTTTTAGACATAATAATATCGGAAAAGGCGATATCATTTTATTTACGGATAATACGAATTTCAGAGCTTTTTGGTATGGAACCAACAAACTGTTAATGAATGCCATTTTCTTCAGTAAAGCAATGTAATACCTAATAGTAAAATACTACGGGGAACATCTAAGAGGCATTGGTCGGAAAATAATTTTGATTTCAAAGCAGGCCTTAGAGCATTTAAATCTTGATTATCAAGAAAAAGAGTCTAACCGATCTCTAAACTCAAAGTAATATACTAACACCTCGGCAGGAGCTTCTACCTGAGGATAATGTCCTATTTCTTTTAAAATCACAACATCTGCATCAGGTATAATTTCTTTATAAAATTCTGCCATATGTTTTCCAGAAATCGGGTCATATCCTCCATCAATTAATCGTTTTGGCATCTTAGTGTATTGTATCGCTTCTCGCCACCTGATTTTATAAACATCTCTTTCTGTAAGATATTTTATAAGGTTTGGGAGCACATTTTTGCCAGCGTTATGATCTACAACCTCCCAGAAATCATCTATTTCCTGCTCGCTAGGCTGTGTGTTTTTTCCAAAGATTTTTCTAAAATTCTTAGCCAGCGTATTTCGTCCCATAAAATGTTTCAGAATAGATCCGAAAGGAGTAAGCAACAGTTTTTGTGTAAGAGTGGGAAAATTAGTCTCAGGAAACAATCCACCATTTAAAAAACAGACAGATCTAATATCAAATCCATAATTTGGATTTTCTTTAACTCTAGCCAACATTTCCTGCACTACAGTATCCCCATAATCATGCGCAAGGATATGAAAAGAAGAAATCTTTTTATCTTCGAGAAAAGCTTCCCAAAGATTAACCTGCTCTGCAATAGTATAGTTAAAATCCTTTGGTTTTGAAGAAAACCCATACCCTATCATATCAAGAGTATACACTTCATATCGATCTGTTAGCGCATCCCAGATTTTTTCCCAATCCCAGGATGATGTCGGAAAACCATGTACCAATAGCAAAGGTTCTCCATTACCTGATTTTTTATAAAATATTTGATATCTATTTTTATATTCAAAATACGCACCTGAGTTTTTCCAGCGTTCTAATGTCATACTATTTTTTTCCAAACATCTTTTGAATTACCCAAGCGGGGCCGATTAGCAAAAACTGTAGATCTTGCGCTGCGGATGGTTTTTTCCCCTCTAAATGATGTCCATAAAATTGTCCAATCCAGGCAACCACAAAAATGATTAAAGACACCATCCATAAGGTAGCATATTGTCCAATATAATAATTTGCTATGATACAAAAAGCTATAAAAATAAGAATCTGAAGCGCCATTTTTACAGATAATCTGATATAAAAAAGTAAAATAAATAAGGAAACTACAAAAGCCCAATTTTCTATAAACGGATTGTTACCCGGAATAATTGAAGCCAAAAAACGATCAGGTATACTCATTAGTAGTCCTACTATAGAAAAAAATATAGCAGGTACACATATAAAGTGAATTGCAATATTGGTCTTGTTTTGATGACTCACAGCATATTCTTTGAACCAAGTATCTAAAGTCTTCATAAAGTTAAATTTAGTTGTAACGAAGGTAGTAATTTTTAGACTTATTCTGTAGAAAATTGTAATTTGGCATCTCTATAATTTATAAAAATATGGCACGAACTCCATCCAATATGTTACCGCTGGGAACCACTGCTCCAGACTTTAAACTGATCGATGCAGTAACAAATAATTTTGTAACCCTAAAAGAGGTTTGTGGTGAAAAGGGTACAGTAATTATGTTTATATGCAATCATTGTCCATTTGTGATTCATGTAAACGAAGAAATTGTACGTGTCGCTAATGACTATCGCACTCAAGGATTTGGTTTTGTAGCTATAAGCAGTAATGATATTGAAAAATACCCGCAAGATGCTCCCGCGCACATGTGGAAAACTGCACAAAAAAATAACTATACTTTTCCTTATTTATTTGATGAAACCCAGGAAGTAGCCAAAGCGTATGATGCTGCATGTACTCCTGATTTCTATTTATTCGATGCAGAAAACAAACTTATTTACAGAGGGCAGCTCGACGATTCGAGACCTGGTAATGGGATTCCTGTTAATGGTCGCGATCTTAGACAAGCCTTAGATGCAGTATTACGTAATGCGCAGGTGTCTGAAAATCAAAAACCAAGTATTGGCTGTAACATTAAGTGGAAAGAATAGGGTATGCATTCTGAGATTGTTTTCAAAAAATGCTCTAAAGCAGATATTGAAAGTTTGGCAGCCATAAGTCAACAATTTTACCCAGAACATTATGCACATATCTGGAAGAATAACGACCCTAGCTATTACCTCAATTTAAGTTTCAACGAAGATGTTTTTGAAAAGGATTTAAAAATCAAAAATATTGATTATTTCTTGATTCAAAAAGAAGGTGATAACTTGGGATTATTAAAAATCAGAAAAGATGAACGTGTAAGTAATTTTAATAGTAGTGAAGCGATGCAGTTAGAGAAAATTTATCTCTTACAAAAAGCCACAGGTCTGGGCATTGGTAAAAAAGGACTAGAATTTACCAAAAATTATGCAATAAGCGTAGGCAAAAAAGTAGTCTGGCTAGATGTTATGACCACCAGCCCTGCTCTCGATTTTTATCAGAAGAATGGTTTTTATACCATCTCATTATATGATTTGGATTACCCCGGTTTAAAAGATGGATATAGAGAAATGCAACGAATGATTTTGCCGTTAGCCTAACTGTGCAATAATCTCTAGATGTGCCAGGTGATGGTTACCATGCCATGCATAAATACCAATATCTTCAGCCAATGAAATTGTAACATCACCTTCCGGATGTATAAATGTTTTTTCAAGATCTTTAAGAGATAACCCTTTTAAAAAATAGACCCATTTGGCATGTAATGCTTTGATGAGATCTAATGATAAATAAATTGGTGCCGATCGGGTATCAAAAAGTTCTGCCCACAATGCTTCATTATATGCTTTGATGACCGGGTTCTTTTCTGTCATTGCCCATTTAAAGCGAATGTAACCGTTATGATGGCTATCATGAATATGATGAATTACTTGTCTAGCAGTCCAGCCACCCTCGCGATATGGAGTCTCCAATTGTTTTTCGGTAAAATCAGAAACAAGATCTGATATTTTTACAGGTACATGTTCTATATCAGATATCCATTGTTTTATATGTGCCGCTGTTATATTATCTGGGCATCTAAATTTACCTATTGGGTATCTGGCATCCATAACTAATCGTATTTATTCTACTTTTGCATATACAAATTCTTCTTTAGAGAAGAGATCAATTAAAGTAAGGACGTTCTCATCAACATTTTCAATTTTATATCTATAAATACGGTCATCCATAGGAAAAAAACACTCTAAGACTCCTTCGTCTATTCTTGTTTTCAAACGATTGGCAAATTTACCGTTATAAAAGTTAAAGCGTATTGTCCCTTCAAAAATGATATAATCATCTGTATTTTGTATAAATAGCCATCTACCCTGAAGTGCTTCATACGTTTCTTTATTATAAAATTTATTATCTAACAAAGCCTTCATTTTATTGGCATATGATAAAAAATCTTCTTCCAAAGTAAGTCCGGGAACGGGTGTTCCTATCTTTTTGGTATCGATTTCTTCTCCACCATTAAAAAAGTGTTTTGACTCATACTTTGTAAATGTTTTAGAATAATCCATCACCTTTTGTCCTCTCGAATTTGTTGAACTCAAATAAGGATTATGCTTATAATTTACATAGATCAGTTGATCATTCCAGAAATAAAATGTAGTCAATACGTCGGCAGCACGCATGCCCACTTTTCTAACAATTTTTTTGAGTCGTTCATGCTCATAATACCCATTGAGCTCTGCAGCATTATCAGGCATTTTATCCAGGAATTCTTCTGGATCCAGGAAAAATGTTTCAAACTCTATATAGCTATCAATAATTTCCATTTGGTCTTTAATATTGCTAAGAATACTTTCTTTGTCTTGTCCAAAGGAAATATTAGCAAAATAAAGAACCAAAAAAGTTGTAAGTGTCTTTTTCATAATAACAGGTTAAGACTTCTTCTTTACATCCCATATACAATTAAGAAGAAGCATAAATATCTAAGGGCAATCAAAAATTTAACATTTCAAACATCACTGAGTTGACCAAAGTAATGATTTTGAATCAGATAAAAAATAGGTTTTACTAACAAAAAACTCAATTACGAGTAATCATAAAGCGTACCACATTTTTTTATCCACTAAATATATGGCTTTTTTAAAAACAAAATGTCCCCGAAGCATCTTCGGGGACATTTAAAAAATAGTATTAAAAAAAAGGGTTATTTCACCTCTACTAATTCTACATCAAAAATAAGTGTTGCATTTGGCGGAATAACACCACCTGCTCCAGCTTGACCATACCCAAGATATGGAGGAATTACAAATCGTGCTTTATCTCCAACCTGTAACAAGGCAATACCTTCGTCCCATCCCGGGATTACTTGCCCCATTCCTAATGGAAAATCAATAGGTTGATTTCTTTTAAACGATGAATCAAAAACAGTACCATCAGGCAAACTACCTTTATAATGTACTGAAACTGTTTTTCCTTTTTCAGCTTTATCCCCGTCGCCTTTTTGAATTATTTTGTATCGTAGCCCACTTTCAGTTTTATCAAATCCAGCGGCAAGCTCTTCTAGTAACTCTTCAGCTTTTTTCTTAGCTGCAGCTTCTCGTTCTGCTTTTGCTCCGTTAAATTGTCTGAAAGTTTCTACAGCATTAAAGTTTTTTGCATCTTCTCCTACCCGTACAATTTCTACCTCATCAATCGTATCACCTTGAGCTATTGTATCAACTACATTTTGCCCTTCTACTACTTTTCCAAAGACAGTATGCTTGCCATCGAGCCATGACGTTTCTACATGAGTAATAAAAAACTGGCTTCCGTTTGTACCTGGGCCAGCATTTGCCATAGATAACACTCCGGGACCATCGTGTTTAAGATCGGGGTGTATTTCATCATCAAACTGGTATCCGGGACCACCGGCTCCTGTTCCTTGAGGGTCGCCACCCTGAATCATAAAATCAGCAATTACTCTATGAAATTTTAATCCGTTATAATAAGGTTTTCCTTGTGGTATCGCCTGGTTTTCAATAGTACCTTCGGCAAGGCCAACAAAGTTTCCTACGGTTCCTGGAGTTTTTTTATATTCTAAGTTAATAAGAATGTCCCCTTTTGTTGTTTTAAATTTTGCGTATAATCCGTCTTGCATAACAGCGTTGTTTTAAGCGTTTTAATTTTTTGAGCTGCAAAGATAGGTAAATGATGATGGTTTATAGAAATTTATTGGTTTTTAAAGTTTGTGCCTTTACTTTTAGCTTAGACTTAATATAGTTTTAACAGAACGAGAAAATGGCCTCAAAAAATTATAATTGCATTGTAGCGTATACTCTTAAAACCGTATCATGTAGTATGGTATAGAAAATTTTAGAGATCAAAAATGTTAAAGCTCTAAAGAAGAATAAAAAAGCTAGTAGCATAAGTAGCCCAAATTGTACAACAGCGATTTCGTCAGATTGTACATTATGCCTATGCGTAGGATGGAAATCTCAAGAATGTGTTTGTGTCCCTATCAATCCATAATGAACGGTGTGTAAAAGACAAAAGGCTTTGGAAATCCCAAAGCCTTTTATATATAAGTCAAACATGGTATTAATTTGCTACATCGCTGATAAATTTGATTCGATATAAACGCAGTTCTTCATCGTCATAATCGCCGTCAAACTCTTCAATCGCAATATCGATTTTATCATTTTCAGCTTCAAGAAAATAGTCATGAATTTCTTCCTGTTGATCTTCATCCAGAATTTCATCTATCCAATACGTAATATTAAGTTTTGTACCACTATACACAATAGCCTCCATTTCCTTGATAAACTCCGGCATTTCCATCCCTTTAGCTGATGCAATATCATTAAGAGGCAACTTTCTATCAACATTTTGTATAATATAAAGTTTTAGGCCACTATTGGCTCCAGTACTTTTAACAACAAAATCATCAGGACGTATAATTTCATTTTCTTCAACATATTTGGCAATAAACTCCACAAAGGGTTTTCCATATTTTTTGGCTTTACCTTCGCCAACACCGTGAACATTTCCCAATTCTTCAATGTTTACAGGGTATTTTAAGGCCATATCCTCTAGCGACGGGTCCTGAAATACGACAAAAGGAGGAACACCTAGTTTTTTAGCGACCGTTTTCCGTAAATCCTTGAGCATTCCTACTAAACGATCGTCGGTACTACCACTAGACTTTGATGCCGTAATGATAGTATCATCAGTAGTTTCGTTATAAATATGATCTTCGGTCATCATAAAGCTTATCGGATTCTTAATAAAATCTAATCCTGCTTTAGTTACCTTAATAACACCATATGTTTCTATATCTTTTTTGAGGTATCCAGCCACTAACACTTGTCTTATTAGTGCCATCCAGTATTTATCCTCTTTAGAACTTCCGCTTCCAAAAAAGGATTGCTTATCCGTTTTATGAGACAGTATCAACGCATTACTTTTTCCTATAAGTGTATTGACTACTTCTTTGGATTTATATATTTCGCCAGTTTGTTTTACTACTTCAAGTAATAACTTTACTTCATCTTTGGCTTCGTGTTTTTTCTTTGGATTACGAACGTTATCGTCCATATCAGCACCTTCTCCATTAACCTCATCAAACTCTTCTCCAAAATAATGCAATATAAATTTACGTCTGGATATAGAGGTCTCTGCAAAAGCGACAACTTCTTGCAACAATGCATGACCGATTTCTTGTTCTGCAACCGGTTTACCACTCATAAACTTCTCCAGTTTTTCGATATCTTTATAAGCATAGTAAGCAAGACAATGTCCTTCTCCTCCATCACGTCCTGCACGACCGGTTTCTTGATAATAACTCTCGATACTTTTGGGTATATCGTGATGGATTACAAATCGTACATCCGGCTTATCGATACCCATACCAAAGGCAATGGTAGCCACAACAACATCGGCATCTTCCATCAAAAACATATCCTGGTGCCGGGCCCTTGTTTTTGCATCTAATCCGGCATGATAAGGAACAGCTTTTACGCCATTAACTTCTAGGGTTTGTGCTAGTTCTTCAACACGTTTTCTACTAAGACAATATACGATTCCACTCTTTCCGTGATTTTGTTTTACAAAACGAATAATATCGGCGTCTACATTTTTGGTTTTGGGTCGTATTTCATAAAACAAATTTGGACGGTTAAATGAAGCTTTAAACGTTTTTGCATTACTCATTCCCAGGTTTTTCAATATATCTTCCTGTACTTTGGGAGTTGCAGTAGCAGTCAACCCAATTATTGGAATATCTTCACCGATCCGTTTAATAATCGTACGTAAGTTTCTATACTCTGGCCTAAAATCATGCCCCCATTCACTAATACAATGGGCCTCGTCTACAGCGAGAAATGAAACTTTTTGAGATCTCAAAAAATCCACGTATTCTTCTTTGGTTAATGATTCTGGAGCAACATAGAGTAGTTTTGTAACTCCTTTAATAATATCATCTTTAACCTTTTTAACTTCAGATTTATTTAATGAAGAATTTAGTACGTGCGCTATACCATCCTGAGATGAAATACTACGTATGGCATCGACTTGGTTTTTCATGAGTGCGATCAGGGGCGAAACCACGATAGCAGTTCCTTCGCACATTAAAGCAGGCAGCTGATAACATAGGGATTTTCCTCCACCTGTAGGCATTATTACAAAAGTATTTTGCTTTCCAAGAATACTTTTAATTACCTCTTCCTGTAATCCTCTAAATTGACTAAATCCAAAATACTTTTTTAGCGCATTTTGTAAGTCAGTTTCGTTCAAACTCATTAAATCTTTTAACTTTTATATACCAATTAAATAAAGATTTCACTAACACTAAAACCCGTTTCCCCAAACACAGATTTAGTGGATATTTCATTTTTAATTTCAGTATGTCAAATATAATGAAAGCATAAATTAATATGCTTTTTTTTGACACTATTTAAAATTAATAAGGTATTGTATACCTTTGCGTAAATTAAAGATAATAAAATCTTTATTTATAACACTCAAATTTTTTAAATTTTGAACACCCAAGATACTATAATCTCATATGCCAAAAAAACCATTGCCGAAGAAGCTCAGGCAATTGCTTATTTAGAAGAACTTATTGATGAAGAATTTTCTAAGGCTGTAGAAACGATATATAACTCGAAAGGTAGAGTGATCATTACAGGCATAGGTAAAAGTGCTATTATCGCTTCTAAAATTGTTGCAACAATGAACTCTACAGGTACTCCAGCTGTTTTTATGCACGCTGCTGATGCTATTCATGGGGATTTAGGTAATATTCTCGAAGATGACATTGTGATTTGTATTTCTAAAAGTGGAAATACTCCAGAAATAAAAGTCTTAGTCCCGCTTATAAAAAGTTTCAAAAATACCTTAATTGGAATGACCTCTAACAAAGATTCTTTCTTAGGCCAAGAAGCGGACTATGTATTACATGCTTTTGTCGAAAAAGAAGCTTGCCCTAACAATTTGGCACCAACCACAAGTACAACAGCTCAAATGGTTATAGGAGATGCAGTAGCAGTGTGCTTATTACATCTACAAGGGTTTTCGAGTCGTGATTTTGCTAAATACCATCCCGGCGGATCTTTAGGAAAAAAACTATATCTACGAGTAAGCGACATTACATCTCGTAATGAAAAACCAGAAGTCTCACCCGACTCTAGTATTAATACTGTGATTGTTGAGATCACAGAAAAAAGATTGGGCGCAACAGCTGTTACCGATAATGGTACTATTTTGGGCATTATTACTGATGGCGATTTACGAAGAATGCTTACGACAAACACCACATTTAACGGACTTACTGCCAAAGATATCATGTCTTCTAATCCCAAACGTATTGATAATAATGCCATGGCTGTAGATGCCTTAGAAAAATTAGAAGAAAATTCGATTACTCAATTACTCGCCGAAGAAAATGGCAAGTATACCGGACTTATACATATTCATGACCTAATGCGAGAAGGTATTTTATAATGGTAAAAAACACAAAAAAAGACCCTCAATCCATGTCTTTTCTAGATCATCTGGAAGAGTTACGCTGGCATCTCATAAGAGCTACCGTTGCTGTACTTATAGCTGGCGTTGTTGCTTTTATCGCAAAAGAATTTATTTTTGATGTTTTGATATTTGGACCAAAAAAGCCAGATTTTCCGACCTATAAAGGTTTGTGTAATTTATCAAAATTTCTGGGGTTAGACGAAAGTCTATGCTTTAAAGAACTTCCTTTTAGTGTACAAAGTAGAAAAGTAGCCGGACAATTTTCGGTTCATATCTGGACGTCTATCACTGCAGGGTTTATAATGGCGTTTCCGTATGTACTCTACGAATTCTGGAAATTTATAGCCCCAGCCATGTATGACACCGAAAAGAAATATTCAAAAGGGTTTATAATTATCTGTTCATGTTTATTTTTTCTGGGCGTTCTTTTTGGATACTATGTAATCACACCTTTATCAATTAATTTTTTAGGAGGTTACCAGGTAAGTAAAGAAGTTTTGAACGAATTTGATATTGATAGTTACATTGCGTTGTTAAGAGCATCAGTAATTGCATGTGGGCTCATTTTTGAGTTGCCTGTTATTATGTTTTTCCTAACTAAAATTGGGTTAGTAACTCCAGAGTTTTTAAAGAAATATCGAAAGTTTGCTTTAGTGATAGTGCTTATTCTATCTGCTGTAATCACACCGCCAGATATTGCAAGCCAAGTTATTGTTGCGATACCAATACTAATTCTTTATGAAGTAAGTATTTATATTTCAAAAATTGTCATTAAAAAAGAAAAGAAAAAATTACAAAAACAAGCTACATGAGCAATATAGTTGATGAATTTAATGTTTATCGGGAAAAAATGAATTCTCGAATTTTAGAAGATAACAATAAAATAATTAAACGGATTTTTAACCTGGACACCAATGCCTTTATGGAAGGCGCTCTAAATGTAAAAACTAAAGAACTATTAGGTTTAGTAGCCTCTGCAGTGCTTAGATGTGATGATTGTGTACGTTATCATCTTGAGACCTGCCATAAAGAAGGTTTATCCAAAGAAGAAGTAGCCGAGGCGCTTAGCATTGCCACTTTGGTTGGCGGCACTATTGTAATTCCGCATTTGCGAAGAGCTTATGAGTTTTGGGATGCTTTAGAAGCAAAAGCTTCATAGTTTGAAGTTTTTAGTTAAAAAGTAGTGCGATACATTTACAGCAACATTGTAGCAACATTCAAAACATAAAGAAGTCATTGTATTATGAAATTGAAAGCAGATAATTTAATGAAGTCCTACAAAGGGCGTAAAGTAGTAAAAGGTATTTCTCTTGAAGTAAATCAAGGAGAAATCGTTGGGCTTCTCGGGCCTAATGGAGCTGGTAAAACGACTTCTTTTTATATGATTGTTGGTTTGGTAAAGCCCAATGGCGGTATAATCACCTTAGATAATACTGATATTACTAAATTTCCGATGTATAAACGTGCACAAAACGGAATTGGCTATTTGGCACAAGAGGCTTCGGTGTTTAGAAAATTAAGTATTGAAGATAATATTTTAAGTGTATTACAACTCACAAAGCTTTCTAAAAAAGAGCAACTTCATAAAATGGAAGCGCTAATAGAAGAGTTTAGTTTGGGGCATATCAGAAAAAACCGCGGGGATCTTTTAAGTGGTGGTGAACGTAGACGAACAGAAATTGCTCGTGCACTAGCCACAGACCCTAATTTTATTTTGTTAGACGAACCCTTTGCTGGTGTCGATCCTGTGGCCGTAGAAGACATACAACGTATAGTAGCCCAGTTAAAAAACAAGAATATAGGTATTTTAATTACTGATCATAATGTACAAGAAACTCTGGCGATAACCGATCGAACATATTTGATGTTTGAAGGGAGTATTCTTAAAGCGGGAATTCCTGAAGAACTTGCAGAAGACGAAATGGTACGCAAAGTATATCTGGGTCAAAACTTCGAGCTTAGGAAAAAGAAACTGGATTTTAATTAGTCTGTAAATAAACTACCTCAGGGCAAGCCCATGAGGCATCGGTTAAAAAATAATTTTGATTTCGAGGCAAACCTCAGAGCATTTAAATCTCGATTATCGAGTAAAAATATAATTTTAAAAACTAACCTCGAATACTCATTTATTATCTCTAAAAACGAGTGACATCAATATATACAATAAAATCACCACTGGTATTGCGATAAACTTCAGTAAAACGATCAGTACTACGGTAAGGAGTAAGAAACTGTAACGCACCTTATTTTCACGAAAACCCCAACTTTTAAATTTCAGAGAAAATAGTGGGATTTCGGCATTCAGTAAATAACAACTCATTAAGGTTAATAGTATTAAAAACCATTTATTCAATACAATTGCTACAATCCAGGGTTCCTGCTGAAATTTAAGTATAAGTGGAAGACTAATAATCAATAATGTATTTGCCGGAGTTGGCAACCCTATAAACGAAGTGGTCTGACGCGTATCTATATTAAACTTTGCTAAGCGGTATGCAGAAGCTAACGTTACTAATAAACCCAGTAAAGACAGATAGGATACATCCATGTTTGCAATAATTTGATCAGAACCCCATGATGCCGATGTTACATAAAACGGGTTGCCAAAAACCTGAGATAACAACTGAAACATCACTATCCCGGGAACAAGACCACTGGTAACCATATCTGCCAAAGAGTCTAATTGTAGGCCAATCTCACTTTGCGCATTTAATATTCGTGCAGCAAAACCATCAAAAAAATCAAACCCAATCCCGAGCATTACAAAAAGAGCTGCAAGTTCTAAGGCACCCTGCACGGCAAAAATAACTGCAATGCATCCGCAAAAAAGATTAAGAAGGGTAATACAATTCGGAATCTGCTTTTTAATCCACATACATTTGATTTTTGAGTAAACTGCCATGGAGCAAGCCCACAAGGCATCTGTTAAAAAAGATTTTTAACTTCAAGGCTAGCCTCTCAGCATTCAAATCTCGATTATCGGGTAAAAATAACAAACTATTTTGGTCAATACCATCTTAGGCTTAACAAAAAAGTAGTATTCAATTTTATTATTTGTAACTAAATAAGTTTAATTTCGTCCTTATCAGGAAGTCTTTTTTATGAAAAACATCATACTGTCCATAATTTCTGGACTCTTACTTGCAATGAGCTGGCCTACTTATGGCTTTCCATTATTTTTATTCTTTGGATTTGTTCCACTATTGCTTGCAGAATACAATGTTCGTTCAGCAAAATATAGCAAAACTCAAGTATTTGGGCTTGCGTATCTCGCATTTTTTATCTGGAATGTTAGTACTACCTGGTGGATCTATAATTCATCGCCTTTCGGAATGTGGTTTGCAGAACTCGTGAATACTTTATTAATGACGCTTGTTTTTTTACTCTTTCATATCGTAGCAAAGAGAACAACGTTTACTGTTGGGGGCATATTTCTGGCATGCATCTGGATGAGTTTTGAATATTTTCATCTGCAGTGGCAAGTATCCTGGCCCTGGCTAAATTTAGGAAATGGTTTTGCAGGTTTTACCTCGTGGATACAATGGTATGAATATACAGGAACTTTTGGAGGAACCTTATGGATATGGATCGTTAATATTGGTGTGTTTAAGAGTATCCTGTTATTTAAAGAGCACAAGGATAAAACCATCCTATATCGATCGGCCATTCGTAACGGATTGATTATACTTCTACCGATTGGTATTTCTTTACTTATTCTAAAAACATATACCGAAGAAGGTCACGATATAGAAGTCGTGATTCTACAACCCAATATTGATCCGTATACCGAAAAATACAACACCACAGATAAGCGTGTAAGTATTTTATTAGATTCATTAAGCCATACGGCAATTACTCAAAACACTGATTTTATTATTGCTCCCGAAACTGTTTTTGCAGATAGTAACAGGCTTTATGATTTCCAATACTCCACTGCAAAAAGAACCGCACAAGAGATTATAAAAACACATCCTAAGGCGCATTTTCTTTCGGGCATCTCACTAATCGATATATTTAATGATCCTGCAAGAATTCGCCCTCAAACTAATGTTTATAAAGAAAATGTATTTTATGATGACTATAATTCAGCATTTTTTGTTCGTCCCGATGGTACCGACGAGTTATATCATAAAAGTAAACTCGTAGTAGGTGTCGAAAATTTTCCATATCAAAGTGTATTAAAACCTATTCTGGGGGATGTAATGATTGATCTTGGGGGTACTGTTGCCAAAAAAACAATACAAGATGATCGCGAAGTTTTTTTTACCAAAGATAGTATTGGTGTAGGTACTATGATTTGTTATGAAAGTATCTATGGTGAATTTTCTACCGGTTATGTTCGCAACAAAGCTGATTTTCTCGCTATAATTACCAATGATGCCTGGTGGGGAAACACACAGGGACACAAACAACATCTGGCGTATGCCAAATTACGTGCCATCGAAAACCGAAGAAGTATCGCCCGAAGTGCCAATACGGGTATTTCTGCAATTATTGATCAAACAGGACATATTGTTGCTCAATTAGGATATGAAAAACGAGGAACCTTAAAAGGAACCTTAAAAACAAACGATACGATCACTTTCTATACAAAAGCCGGAAACTACATCGCAAGAGTTTCAATTTTCTTATCCGTATTTATCTTTCTGTTTTCTGTTACCCGTCGAAAAAAGGCCATAACATCCTTATAATACACGTACAACTCGCTTTGAAATACTATATATTTAGCTCCTGCAGCGTGCAGGAGACTTTCGCCAACGCAAGATTTGCTCCTGCAGCGTGCAGGAAGGTTTCGCCAACGTGAGATTTGCTCCTGCAGTTTGCAGGAAGGTTTCGCCAACGTGAGATTTGCTCCTGCAGCGTGCAGGAAGGTTTCGCCAATGTGAGATTTGCTCCTGCAGCGTGCAGGAAACTTTCGACAACTCAGATTTTGCTCCTGCAACGTGCAGGAAGGTTTCGCCAACGTGAGATTTGCTCCTGCAGCGTGCAGGAAGGTTTCGCCAATGTGAGATTTGCTCCTGCAGCGTGCAGGAAGGTTTCGCCAACGTGAGATTTGCTCCTGCAGCTTGCAGGAAGGTTTCGCCAACGTGAGATTTGCTCCTGCAGCGTGCAGGAAGGTTTCGCCAACTCAAAATAACAAATGCAATAACCCAAACTAAAATCGTTAACTTAATCATGGTGTTTCTTTTCAACTTTGTACCTTTGAAGCCTTATAAAAAACACCCGTGAATTACGTATCAGTAGAACATATTGCCAAATCTTTTGGAGAACGAGTACTCTTTAAAGACATTTCTTTTGGAATTAATGAAGGACAGAAAATTGGATTTGTTGCCAAAAACGGAACCGGAAAGACCTCTTTACTCAATATCATTGCCGGAGACGAAGATCCAGATGAAGGTCAGGTCGTATATCGAAAAAACCTGAAGGTAGCCTTTCTACCGCAGGAACCAGATTTGGATCCAGGTCTTACTATCGAGCAGACCATTTTTGCTTCAGATAACCCTACGCTGCAAGTAATTAGTAATTATGAAAAAGCATTACAAAATCCCAATGATGCTGAAGCTTACCAAAAAGCCTTTGAACAAATGGATGCCAGTAGTGCCTGGGATTTTGAAACACAATACAAACAAATACTTTTTAAGCTTAAATTAGAAAACCTTGACAAGAAAGTCAGTCAACTCTCCGGAGGACAAAAGAAAAGACTTGCTCTGGCCAATATATTATTAAGCAAACCCGATTTATTATATCTCGATGAACCCACAAACCACCTGGATCTTGAGATGATAGAGTGGTTAGAAGAGTATTTTGCTAAAGAAAATTTCACACTTTTTATGGTAACTCA
This sequence comes from uncultured Aquimarina sp., assembly GCA_947497175.1. Classification (GTDB taxonomy): domain Bacteria; phylum Bacteroidota; class Bacteroidia; order Flavobacteriales; family Flavobacteriaceae; genus Aquimarina. The sequence continues at coordinate 366,288 of CANMFM010000008.1, forward strand.
CGATCGTTACTTCCTCGAAAATGTTTGTAATGAGATCGTAGAATTAGAAAACGGGCAGTTATACAGTTATAAAGGTAATTATGCCTACTACCTTAATAACAAAGAAGCCCGTATATCCAATGAACAAATAGCAACAGATAAAGCAAAACAACTTTACAAAAAAGAATTGGATTGGATGCGTCGCCAACCCAAAGCGCGTACAACCAAATCCAAATCGCGAATAGATGATTTCTTCGAGATAAAAGAACGAGCACATAAGCGTCGTAATGATCATGAGGTGCAACTAGAAATTAATATGGAGCGAATGGGAAGTAAAATCCTGGAGTTGCATAAAATTTCTAAACGTTTTGAAGATCTTGTACTACTCGATAAATTCGAATACGTATTCAAAAAAGGAGAACGAGTTGGTATTATAGGAAAAAACGGAACCGGAAAATCCACGTTCTTAAATATGATTACCGGTGGCATTGCTCCTGATCATGGAAAAATAGTGGTAGGTGATACTATAAAGTTTGGATACTATACCCAAAGAGGTATTGCTATAAAAGAAGGTCAAAAAGTTATCGAAGTCATTCGAGAATTTGGAGATTATATCCCCTTAAAAAAAGGAAGACAAATCTCTGCACAACAACTCTTAGAACGTTTTTTATTTGATCGAAAAAAACAATACGATTTTGTAGAAAAATTAAGCGGTGGAGAACGAAAACGGCTATACCTCTGTACCGTATTGATACAAAATCCTAATTTTTTAATCCTTGACGAACCTACAAATGACCTGGATATTGTTACACTAAATGTGCTAGAGAACTTTTTATTAGATTTTCCGGGATGTTTGATGGTTGTATCACATGATCGTTATTTTATGGATAAGATTGTAGATCACTTATTTGTTTTTAGAGGCAATGGGGTTATTCAGGATTTTCCGGGTAACTATTCTGATTATCGCGTATATGAAAATAGTCGCGAACCAGATAAATCAAAAACAGAAACTGAAGACCCAAAAGCAAAAAAAGCCTGGAAAAAAGACAACAAAGCTGCTTTATCCTATAATGAGCAGAAAGAATTTAATCGAATCGAACGTGATCTCAAAAAGTTAGAGCTTCAGAAAAAAGAAATAGAAGCCCTTTTTGTTGATAGTGATCTGGATGAAGAAAGGATCAATGAAGAATCTCAAAAACTTCAGAAAATTATCGAGCAAATTGAAGAAAATGAAATGCGCTGGTTCGAACTTTCTGAGAAGATGGAAGAGTGATTCGTTTTTTTATTCTATCACAGGTCGAAAGAACAATATTACAAGCCAAAAACGTAAACCTTGACTTAAACTAGATCCTATTCTGCCATGGGATGACAAACAAGTCAAAAATATACTAGCATACATTAAGAATGGTTTTTAAATTCAAATCTTATTTAAATTTTCTAATCAAGTCTACCAATCAGCATGGGGTACACTCGCCGTTTGCCTATAATTTGGTTACAAAATGTTTTTATAACAAGCAGAAAAGAGCTTCTTATCCTGCTATTTCATTGATATTGAAGCAGCAAGTCGACAAAAAACGTTTCAGTATAAAAATGGCAAAACTACTACATCGCATTCCTGCCTATTTTAATTCTAAAAAAGCACTAATTCTATCAAAAAATGCAGATTCGGTTTCTGAAATATTATCCCTAAACAATGCCATCGAGACTCATGATTCAATTCAGCCACAGGGCCATTACGACCTGATCTTTGTTGATTTAGAAACTCTTACTTATTATCTCAAAACCGAAGTATTACTATCTATAGCGCATAATGATAGTATAATCATTACAGATGCCATGTATCAATCAAAACATAATGTAATACTTTGGAATGAAATAAAACTACATCCAAAAATCACTGTAACTGTAGATACGTTTAGTTTAGGGTTCGTTTTTATTAGACAAGAACAAGCAAAAGAGCATTTTACTATACGAATATAAAAAGCCTTAAATTAATCAAAGTATAATCTAAGGCTCATCTATTTTTTTGTTAAGTAGCATTTATATCATAATCAAAAAACTTATCTAAACATTCTGGAAAACACTGTTCTTCGCTTATGATATTGAAGTTCTTTTGGGTTATATGATGTTTTTTCTTCTTGCTCACAAATCTCTTCGATATACTGGTTATAGGTCATGCCTTTTTCTTCCAGAAATCCAATCAAATATTTTTCTGCAATTGTTACGCCACTAGCTTGTTCAATAGAGAAAAGCTTTTGATACAACCCATCAATGATTTCTATAGTCTCACGTGGTGGTGCTTTTCGTCTCGCAAATAATGAGGTAACTTCTCCTTGATCATCTACTTTTACATCAAAATCTGTGATTACCCAATAATACCGACCATCCTTTGCTAAATTTTTAACCAAAGCATGTATATTTTTTTTTGCGAGCAAATGCTCCCAAAGCCATTTAAAAATCACTTTTGGCATATCAGGATGTCGAATCACGTTATGGGGTTGTCCGATAAGCTCATGTTCTTCATAACCACATATCTCCATAAAATAATCATTGGCATATTCAATTATACCTTTAGGATTGGTCTTGCTCATGATGGTCTTTTTCGAATCTAAAACAATCTCAACATTAATAGGTTCTGGGCGTCTTAGTACTTTCATATTTATTACTATTTGTTCATGATTTGCGACAAAACTAAAAGGAACATATTTCTCAATGAATGACTAAAATCATAGTTTTAATACGAACCTGTTGTGCATTTAAAAGAATTACTTTAAAAAAGCGTCTAAGGGAGTGTTTTGTCATAATGTAATGAAGACAAAATGTATCGACCCTTCGACAAGCTAAGGATGACAACGCTTTTTTTGCCAACAACCTTATTCCCGATACACTTCTCCCCAGATCGAAGCACCCGAATTGAAGGATTTTAGTAAAAAATAAATTCTAAATACACTACAAATTAACAAGAGTATAATACTTCTGGTAGTTTGGTCATTTTTTAACACCATACCATCAAAGAAATCTCAATGCGTATAAAATGGAAGCAGCACTTTTAGCACTGCTATTTTTAAACCATTTGATCCTCTCAAATTCTTACAATTTAGATGTTATCCAAAATTTAATTTGTATTTTGCTCCGGTATTTTAACCAAAATTTATGCAACCCTCACACATTCTGCTTTTAATTGCAGCGTATTTTGGAGTTCTAATCCTTATATCATATTTCACAGGAAAAAATGCTGATAATGATGCGTTTTTTAAAGCTAATCGGCAATCACCATGGTATGTCGTAGCCTTTGGAATGATTGGAGCTTCTCTTAGCGGAGTTACTTTTATCTCGGTTCCCGGGTGGATAGAAGCTTCTCAATTTAGTTATATGCAAGTGGTTTTTGGATACATTTTAGGGTATGCTATCATTGGTACCGTATTATTACCATTATACTACAAGCTTAACCTTACCTCTATTTATACCTATCTAGACGAGCGTTTTGGCAATTACTCATACAAAACCGGAGCTTCTTTTTTTTTACTCTCCAGAGTAGTTGGTGCTAGTTTTAGATTATTTTTAGTAGCTAATGTGTTACAGGCGATTCTTTTTGATGCTTTGGGAGTTCCTTTTTGGGTTACAGTAATTTTAACGATTTTATTGATTTGGTTATATACGTTTAAATCGGGGATTAAAACGATTGTATGGACAGATACCTTGCAGACTTTATTTATGCTTATTGCCGTTGGTGTTGCAATCTATTATGTATCTGATGATTTAGGAATTACGGGATCAAATCTACTGGGGCATGTACTGGACAGCGACCTTTCTAAAATGTTTTTCTTTGAAGATTTTAAGAGTGCCAACTATTTTTGGAAGCAGTTTTTCTCGGGCGCATTTATAGCTATTGTAATGACTGGTTTGGATCAGGATATGATGCAAAAAAACCTGACCTGCAGAAGTTTAAAAGATGCACAAAAAAACATGTTCTGGTTTACCATTGTACTAACTATAGTAAATTTCATCTTTCTGGGCTTAGGTCTCTTACTTACTCAGTATGCGTCACAAAATGGAATTGATGCACATAAGGACCAATTGTTTCCTGTGATCGCTACACAAAGTGGATTAGGTTTTGGCATTGCCATCTTCTTTGTACTGGGGCTAATCGCTGCAGCATATAGCAGTGCCGATAGTGCCTTAACCTCGTTAACAACGTCATTTAGTATTGATATTCTTGATATTGAAAAGAAATATAGTGCCACAGAACAGGTAAAAACACGAAAAAAGATTCATGTTTTGTTCTCTTTTGTTCTAGTGTTAGTGATTATTGCTTTTAAATATATTATCAAAGATGAAAGTGTAATTGCCAAACTATTTGTGTTTGCAGGATATACCTACGGACCGCTACTAGGATTATATGCCTTTGGACTCTTTACAAAACTAAAGGTAAAGGATAATTTAGTTCCAATAGTAGCTATAATATCTCCTATTCTATCTTATATTATAAGTGATAATAGTGCCATCTGGTTTGGTTTTGAATTTGGCTTTTTTATTCTAATCCTGAACGGTTTTTTAACCTTTTTAGGATTAATACTGATTCGTAGAAAGTAAGACGAGTGTACACGCGACTTCGACATCTATATTTTCTGCTCTAAGCTTTTGATAAAACTCTGGGTTTTCGGTTCCGGGATTAAAAATTACTCGTTTAGGAGCTAGATCTAAAATGTAGTCGTAATAGGGTTGTTGCCGTTTTGGGTTTAGATATAAAGTTACGGTATCAATATTCTCAATACCATTGGTATTTGTTTTGATAGGCACCCCTGCGACTGTTCCTTCTTTTAATCCTACGGCAATAACTTTATGATTATTTTGAACCAACTTATTAATCACATAATTTGAATATCGATCTACTTTTAGCGATGCCCCGAGCACCAATGTTTTTTTACTCATAAATCAGTTTTAACAATACTAATTAAGTATTCTTTTAGAAGTATTAAATTAAGCACTAAAACGTTAAAAAAGCAAACAAAAATGTTAAAAACCAAGCGAGTCTGTAACACAAATGAAAGCTCTCCGTCTTATTTATAAAAGATATGATTTTTCATAAATTTAGTTAGTTAGTTACTTAATAATAATCAAGTATTATTCATAGTTGATGGTTAGTGTTACTATTTGGTTATTATAGAAAACCGCCCCTTATCCAGGGGCGGTTTTTGTGTTTATTATGTTTATTCATATATCAACAGTAAGATAAAAGAATATAAAAAACTAACTATAACTACTATAATTTCATAAATTCCAGTCACTCTGATCTGCCATCAATCTTTTGCTAATAAATTCGCTGAAACTATCATATTGTTTAGTAATAGGCCAGGTATCTTTTTCTTTTCTATTACTCCAGGTGAGATGAACTACAAAATATTCATTAGTTTCTGGGTTATTAAACAGATAATCATCACTTGGTCCATATTTTGCTACCAAAACCAGCATATTCGTTTTAGCATAAAGAATGTGTTTATTCCCTACTTCTATTTTTAATTGATTAAGAAGCGTATCTTTGATTTTATTATCTATTGTAAAATCCCATGGCATAAAACTTAGATATTTTACAGGTATTTCTGAAGTTAACCATACATCCTGCTCTGTTTTGTAAAAATCCCATCCATTGTCGACAAGTTTTTTTGTTTCAATTTCAATAATAAAAGGGGTACCATGTCTGGCACCAATTTCTTTGGCCATATCAATGGTTTCTGACAGATGAACATATTGTCTTTGTTTAGATTTTAGTCCTTGAACAATAATACTTTCTAAAAATTTGGTTGCAGTACCATGATACAAAATTTCAGGAGGAGTTTTTGGTTCTAATTCTTGTAGAATTGATATAGAATGGCCGTGTGTAGCTTTTATTTTGTTGTTTGTTTTATCAATTTTCCACCGTACTTTATCAAAACTATTACTTAGTTCTATCAGATCGCTTTTGTTAAACTCCGTACCATTTTCTTTTAAGGCAACTAGTATATCTTCAATAGTAGCCCATCCAAAATCGTCTAATGTAAGATTGCCCTCTTCAGGTTTATGCCTGAGCCAATAGCTTATGAGTTTACTTATTTGGATTTGAGTTTTGTTCATTCCTTAATCTGTTTTTATTTAATGTCCCAATTAAAGTTTAATGCTTTACATTTTGGACAACTTACATATTCTCCTTCTAGAGAATCAACATGACAACGATGACATTTCCCAAACTCTTTATTAATATGCATTAATGAAAATTTAACGTCGATACTTTCTATCGAATATAAGGATTCAATTTTTTGAATCAACTCTCCCAACTTATTATTAGCCTTTAAATTTGATAATACTTTTTTCTTCGATAGTATAGTTGGGAACTTCAAATTCTCTATCAGAACACCGTAAACAAGTTCTTTTCATATGCTTTCTGTTTTTCAATTATTGATTCTAAATGATTACTATTTTCCAAATAGTATGAGTGTACTCTTTAAGTCTTCGTCATTTAGTTTTTTTAAACAGTAGCAAATCACTACTAGTAGCTATTACAAAGTAGTTCCCAATTTTAGAAAATCCATATGCTTTTAAAGTACCTGTTTTATAAATCCTACAACACTTATTCACATCTTTTTCAGAATAAAACGATGAAAATTCAGGCTGAAAAATAATATCTACATCCGGCCAATCTAATGCCATAACATCTAAACTATCTCCATTGGAATTTCCTAAAGGTAATCCACCACCGTGTAATCCAGAAACTCTAATTCGTTCATCTTTTAATTCTCCAATACCGTAACAGATTAATTCTGAATAGTCAATCTCAAAATCATTGTTATAATCTTTTTCAATTTTTGTTAAATTCGAACAATCAAACAACCCTCTACCACTACTAGAAATTACTAACAACATATCTGGATTTAAATAAGAAAACCCTATTTCTGTAAGTCCACCAACCGCAAAGTGTTTAAACTCCCACCCATCTGGACAATTTTGAACTTTTACATTTTCAAATATTTTTTTTAATCTTTTTCTATTCTCGTTCTCGCTATTTTTCTTGAAGAGGCTCATATTTTTCTAATCTGCTTGCTAAATTACAAGATCCTAGTTTCAAAAAGTGAAACTATAGTAATATTAAATAATTGGTTTTAGTATTTCTCTAAAGCGAACAAAACTACTCGAAATTTATAAAACTCGACTAATAATTAGAAAACTTAAATCCAAAAGTTTAAGTTTTTAAAAAAACTCCATTATATTAGAAAGACAACATTTTTAAACAAAAAACATAGCTTCTATCTAAATGAAAATAACGCCTTCTCAATATTTAAAAAATTATTTTAAGCTTTTCCTATTTGGTCTTTTTTTGAACTTATCTTTATTTGGGCAAAACAACTATGATGAAGCTAAACTATCAGAAATTCTGAATAAAATTGATCAAGATCTAGACAATAGAGATTATGATAATGCTACTTTATTAATAAAAGAAATTGAGAATAATTATAAAGAATTAAGCCTTGAGAATAGGTTTGCAATAGACCTTAGAATTGCTGAAATAGAATATTATGCTCATAATAATGAAAAAAGTATTAATCAATTATTAGTAAACCTGGAAAAATTACAAGAAAATAATGCATCTAGGCTTTATTATCGATATAATTCTTTTATAGGACAGGTGTTCAAAACGACTAAAAATTTCGAAAAAGCTATTTATTATCATAAGCAAGCATTAAAAAATGCTGAACAAAGAAACGATACTCTGGATATTATTTTCAGTTGTTTAAAAATTGGTGGATGCTTCTACAGAGTAAAATATATTAACACACCTGAATATTATAATAACAATGTTGATAGTGCATTATTTTATTATAACAAAACATTACAATTTCCAGAGACCCCAAGAAATAATCGTTTGTTGACAAGAATATATGATCACTTATGTAGAGTAAAGATCAATACACGAAGTATTGATTCTGCTGAACATTATGCCAATAAAGCTCTAAGTATTAACAAAAATATCAATAATCAATTTGGAACAGCCATTTCCTTAAACAATTTAAGTAACATTTATCATTACAAGAAAGATTATAAAAAAGCCATTGAATTTGCTAAGGAATCTAATTTAATTATTAAAGATAAGTCTCTTAGTATAAAAAAAGATAATTTGGAATATATAGCTAGAAATTATGAGAAACTTAATGATTATAATAATGCTTATCACTATCTAAATGAAACCCATGAAATTTCAAAAATTATATCTAAAAATATATCAGAAAAGAAGATCAATACTATTGAAGCAAAGTATAATATAGCTAAGGAAAAGCAAAAGGCCTTAGAAGAAAAGAACAAACGTTTGAAAATACAATTACTTTTTTATATAGTATTATTCCTCAGCATAGTATTGATAGCTATAGGAATATTGCTTTATACAAGAAATAAGAATTATAAAAGGAGGTTTGAGGAATTAATAAGTAATCGACAAGAAAATATTACAGTAGAAGAAGTTGAAACCAATCCAAAAAAAGCAACTAAAATCCCTGAAAAGATAGTGAAAGACATTTTGCACGAATTAGATGTTTTTGAAGAAAAAAAAGAGTTTCTGATTAAAAATATTACAATGCACGAAGTAGCAAAAAAACTAAATACGAACTCAAGTTACTTATCAAAGGTGATTAATTCTTATAAAAACAAAAATTTCACCACTTATCTTAATGAACTTCGTATACAATATGCAGTTCAAGAGCTAACTAATAACAAAGAACTTCGTTTATATACCGTTGAAGCAATAGCAGATAGTATGGGATATAATAACGGAGAATCTTTTTCTTCTGCATTCAGAAAAATAACCGGGTTATATCCTTCTTATTTTATAAAGCAACTTGGGAAACAGTAATAATGAAACTTTTATTTTCTTTAATATAAGGCTTTACATATCCGTAAACTTAAAGTAGTTTAAAAGTTGAGAGTTTACTTCAAGCTTAAAAGCCCCAAAGGTTTTTTATAACTCCGAGGCATTACTTTATCAGTTTTGCACTGAATTATTTATTCATACATCTTGGAAGCATATAGTATATCTGCAAAAGTTTTCCAATCTATGTTTTCTGGAACTGACATGTTCATATTAATATAATACCCTTCCATATCTTCTACCCAGCTTTCCATACCTTCTAAAAAAGTATCTATTGTTTTATTTTCCCATGAATCTTTATTCTCCTTAAAATCTTTTATATATAATTGGAGAAAATTTAAAAAATCAGATTTGCTTTTAATTTTATTTATTTCTTTATGCATATTATAATATAGTTTTATTCAACAATCATATTTTTTCCATTTCCTAATTTTAATCTAATAGAAGTTCCATTTGTTCTAGTACTCATTTTCCACATTTGCCCCTGAACTTCTGCTTGAGTGGCCCATCTTACCGGAACATCTTTTAATCCAGACAACTTGAATGAAGCAAGACGCCGATGATCAAGAGTCCAAATCTTTCCAGTTGCATCCCTCCAAACGCTTATACGCAAAACATCTGGGTTGAGGCTACCATTAGCCAAAGACTTAGCATTGCCTAAAACGGTATAATTTCCAGTAGTGTTTTTAATACTACTTTGCATAAAATTAATGCTTTTTGTCGCCACAGTCGTTGCACTACCAGGCCCAAAAGGAAGATTAACAGGTGCTCCTATAGGAACTATTCCCATTGGATTTCCGGCAGGATCTACATAAAACCTGCCATCATCAGATTTTCTTCTTCCGAAAAGGAGAGGTATGTTTTCTTGTGCTTCTGCAAAAAGCTTATCCCAACCTCGTAAATCTCCAATAGCGGAAGCTCTTGACCCGAAAGAAGCATACTGGGCATTATCACCTAGTGACCTTATTTGACCTACAATATCAAGAGCGGCATTAGCATAACTGGCAGTATTTCCAACTATAACAGAAACTTCATTTAATTGTGTCATACCACCATAAGCTTTATAATCGGCATGAGACATAAATCCGCTACCATAAAGACCTACATATCCATGAGCAGATTGCATCCACCCACCACGATTATTGTACCAATTTGTTACACCATCAGCACTACTGTTGTTAAATAAAGTCATCAGTGTATCAAAAGATGTAGTTCCTCCACTACCGCCGGAGCTATTACTATCACTAGTATTACGTGCTATATAACTACTAAATCCAAAACTACCGCGTCCACCACTATCTAGTGTATTTTCTCTATTATCGTGATTCCATGGGCTTTCACTATCCGCTCCACTAGGATCTGCGTATACAATTGGGTTATTATCAAAAGCATTATAGGTAGATAAGCCGTGATGTACTACAGGGTCTTGTCGATTCCATCTAGCGGTTGTTGGATCATATGATCGTAATGGCATCTCATACCAATTGAGTCCTAATCCTTCTTCTAGTTCTGTATTGTTGTATTTGTACCCGTGTGATCGCCCATTGATCATCCCGTTATATCCTTTGTGTTTTAACCCAAAAGGATAGAAATTATTTTCTTCTATGATTTCATCGGTAGTGATACTTCCATCACTGTTTTTATCACTGTAGCTAAGTCTTACGTTGCCCAGGTGGTCTTTAAATTGGTAGACATACTGATATCCATCATTTGAAGGTTCGATATACCCTTCGGGTTGCCCCATAAACTCTAGCTCACCGTTTTTATATTGTGCTGCTGCGTATTCTGTGGTGGTTATGGTACCGCCATCGTTAAGGATCTTTTTGAGTTTGCTACCTCCGGCGTCATAAACATAGGTGATGGTTTTGTTGGTATCCTCCTCAAAGGTAATTTTTACCGGTAAATCCAGATGGTTATACTCGATACTTGTGATGCCTTTATTTTTGTCTACGGTAATACTTCCATTGGTATCATACTGATAATCATTGCCTACCGTATTGCCGTCTTTAAATCCAAAAGTGGTATTCCCGGTATCGGTTACACTTAGCAGCTTATGTCCTGTAGGCTCGTAGGTATAGGATAGGTTATCCATTTGCCCAAAGGTGGTTGCTTGTACATTGGTATGTCCTTTTCGATCCAGGGTTAAGATATTGCCCATGGTATCGTAGGTAATATTTGTAAGATCGTATTTACCGCTACCACTTTCAGCTTTTGTAATTCTATCTAAGGCATCATAGGTGTACGTATAAGCTTTTATAGTGTTATCCAGATTGGCTGTTCGCCAATAGATTTGACTAATGTTTCCATTATACAATGCTTTATCATTATATGCAGAAGCTATATCATTATAATTGATTTTATAAGAGAATAAATCATTCCCCATAGTATTGACATCATTAACCCCTTTTAACCAACCTCTTATGTTAAATGTATAATCTACATGCTGCAGGCCACCCCCAACATTTTTTGCCACCAATTGCCCAAGATTGTCATACTCATTACTGGCAATCACTTCTACGAGCTGATCATTGATCTTTTGAGTCTGGGTAAGCACTCTACCCATATGATCATAGGTAAAGGTATCGATTGTTACAATCGGGGTAGTATTGCCTTTGGTATGGGTACTTGTACTTTGGGTCATTTTCCCAGAAAAGTCAAAATGAGTTTTAATAATATCTACTGTACTAAGATACTCATTTTTGCTGGCTGCGCATATTGGTCGTGCTTTTTTATCATAATACGATACGGTAGTGATCCAATCGTTAGTGCCGAGCACCCGTACTTTACCTCCTGTAGGTAAGGTTTTGGTTCGATCGGTCACCGCCTCACCATATACCGTGTCTGGGTTAGCGAGCTCGGCTGGGATATCAAAATTATAATCGTCATAATAACTAATACTATGCAACTCGATATTGGTAGTCGGGAATGCCACATTGCTATAATACAGGGGTGTCCCGTCGATATCGATCGGGGCGCCTCGCTCTTCCCAAAGGGTGGTCAGAGTATTCACCTCTTGTTGTAGTGCTGGTCGATCTCGGGTGTCGGTATACATCCCGGTATAGGCACCTCTACCCAATCCATCATATTTTGTGAAGAGCCATTGCCCCTTAGCTTTCATGATCTCATCTTGGGTGAGTATCGGTTGGTCGAGCTCGTTATAGACGATATACTCCCATCCTTTGCCTGGATCTTTCTTTTCGATCAAACGGTTACGCTCGTCATATCGGTATTGATAACAGAGCTCTGTGAGTTCTTCGACAGAGATTCCATCAGCAGTATTTACTTTAGGTGGGATCACAAAAGTAAGGTTACCATAGTCGTCGTAGACATTGTAGGTGTCTATGGCCGCTCCATTATTGTAGGACCGGCTTAAAAGGGTACGTCCATTTTTATCGGTAAAACGCTCTGCGGTTTTATTATGCCCATCGGCAGGGGTCCAGTTTTCGTTTTTAACGATACTCTTGCTTAGCTGCCTTGCCTCATAAGTGCCATTAGCAATCAGTATAGGTACACCGTTTGTGATCGTTACATCAAAACGTAATACTTCTGAGGCGTTGTTAAGGTCGTATTCAGATTTTACGGTATGCTCGTTTGTGACATAATCATTATACTCTTTGATATATTGAGTATGGCTAAGATCATAAATACTTCTTGCTTTAACTCCGTTGGTCAAGGGTCTTGGATTATCCCCTAGTGGAGTAATGGTAACAAAGTTATCTTCGATACTGATTTTATAATCAATAGGGACATCGTTTACATCGGTCAATTGCCCAAGATCGGCAGATTCAATTTCTGGATAGACGTCTAGTTTTCGAAGTTTCCCGATGGGTAGTGCTTCGAT
>CANMFM010000009.1 GCA_947497175.1 uncultured Aquimarina sp.
CCATTCCGAACAGAGAAGTTAAGCCCGTTAGCGCCAATGGTACTACAATCGTGGGAGAGTAGGTCGCCGCCTTCCTTGAAACCCTTCATTATACTAATGAAGGGTTTTTTTATACACCAAAATCAAAAACTCCTGTCGTTAGACTTGCCTATAAAACAAGGACACGGTATTTTTATTGAATGGAATAGAACAAATAAGAACTAAAAGCCTCTGGTGGGTAATATTATTTAGTTTCACTCTTTTTAACTAACATTTACAATGAAAATACAATCTCAAATAGAAGAAAGATGGAACTGGCTAACCCATGGATTAGGATTTGTTTTATCTATTATAGGCGTCTTTCTATTGATCACTGAAAATTCTAATAAAACACAATACAGCACTTTTTCAATTATAGTATATTCAGGATCTTTATCAATGCTATATTTTGCTTCAACAGCATATCATTACTCCTCTAAGATTGCTCTGAAGAAAAAGTTAAGAATAATGGATCATATTAGTATTTATTTTCTCATTGCCGGTACATATTCCCCTGTTTGTTTGATCACCTTAGTAGATAGTAATGGAATTTTACTTTTTATAGTAGTTTGGTCTATTGCTATATTTGGATCTTTTTTGAAGTTGTTTTTTACCGGAAGATTTCAGTTCTTATCCATAATTCTTTATTTGATCATGGGTTGGTTAATCGTTTTTGATATAGATGCATTACACCAAAAAGTTAGTACTGAAGGAATAAACTATTTAATAATGGGGGGATTGGCCTATACTATTGGCATCGTTTTTTATGCATTAAAAAAAATACCATTTAGCCATGTTATATGGCATCTTTTTGTGATCGCAGGAAGTGTTTTTCATTATCTATTAATAGTCTGCCACATCATTTAAGAATTAAACTTTTATAAGATTCTTTTGTTGAATTTCTTTAGTTGATAATTCCTTATGGATGATTGCAGCAAGTTTATCAGATAAAGACGAGATTCTACCGGCATGTTCTACATGCCATATAGGTTTATCATCTACCAAATTACCTCCTAATAATGGTCCAATGACATAAAATCCTGTAGAAGCTTCTAATGAGGTATTTACGGCAATCCCTCTACGCGATCCATTAATTTCGCAAATATTATTTTTAATTAAACTACTTAGTAAGGTATTTTCATTATTTGGATCATTAATATCTGAACTCCCGGAACAATTAATGATAACATCCACAGGTTTATTATGCTTGATTACTTCATTATTTGTTTCATAAGCAAACTGCAATCCATTGTTGGTGCTAGATACAATACCCGAAAATTTACCAGAAATATTCGTTAATCGCTCTTGAGCGTGAAGATTCTGTACTACTTGTGAATAATGAGATCCGGCTTCTCTTTGCCTTTTTCCGATTTCATTGCCAATTTGTGTGGCAAATTTTCTTTTTTCTGCAGCACTTAGTTTATCTAGCAAAGAACAAAATACTTCAGATATTGGTTGTATGGTATATATTGAACTTATCTTATGTTGATCTGCATAATCCAAATCATTTTTTGCAGCTTTTTCTATGTCAGATGCTGTAATTTTTTCTTCTTTGCTAAGCTTTATAAGATTTGTTGGAGTAAAGGTAATAGAGGGGTCTATATCCATTTTGGCATCAGGAAACTTGCCTTGAGTTGACAAGGCATAAAAATGATGAATACCTGAGGTAATATCCGGGTCATCATTAAGTTTGTATACCAGTTCTATACCACTGGCATTTGTACCAATTATCAAAACATTGATTTTCCTGTTTTGTTTTTTGTTTATAAGGTTTTTTATTTCATTTAGTATGGTGTTTAAACTTGGAGTATAGGGGTCTTCAATCATAATACCATTATCCTTACCCACAAGCAAATCATTTGTTGAGAATAATTTACGATTTGGTGCCGATCCAGTGGCAAGTACTACCTTCTTTGATAAAACCGGGGAAAAATTATTCTTTAAATTGATGGTATAATTATCAGATAATTTATCGACAGAAAGAACCTCATCAGTAATATAGTCTATTGATAACATCCCCTGGTTCACGGCTGATTGTATTTTTTTCTCTACTACTTCAGAAATATAGTTACCAAAAAAACTTCTAGGGATATACAGTTCTAACCATTTATCTTTTTCGATAGCATTATAATTATCTTCGTACCATTTTTGAGTTAATTTACCACCTTGTACAAGAGCGTTTTCAACTAGTTCCTTTTTATTTAATGTTAGCCATTTAATAAAATGATTTAATTCTTGAGACGACAAGAATTGAGATAACGGTTTAATTAATAATGAAGTGTCTGTAGACCTGTATCCATACGGTATACCCGTATGAAATTCTTTACTTTTCTCTATTATAGATAATCTTAGCGGATGTTTCTTAGTCTTGTAAAGATCTAATAATTTAATAATAGTGAACGATGTAGAAATACCAGATCCAACAAAAGTTAAGTCATTTTGTATATTTGATCTATAGGGTTTTCTGGTTTTAATAATTTTACCTGGATTGCCAACGACTGTACAATAATCAGGTACATCTTTTATCACTACTGTTCCAGCTCCGATGGTACACCATTTACCAATCTTTACTTTGGGAATTACGCAAGCGCTTACCCCTACATGAGTTCCTTCACCTATTTCTACGTGCCCGCAAAGGGCCGCTTGCGGTGATATGTGTGCATAGTCTCCTATAATATTGTCATGATCAATACTAGCGCCGGTATTAATAATAACGTGTTTTCCTACAGAAGTATTAGGTTGAATTATTGCACCTGCAAAAACTACGGTTCCTTCTCCTATGGTTGCTTTTGGTGATATTATTGCTGTATCATGAATTGCAGTATAAAAACCACTTTTCAGTAATTGAGAAATCTCTAATCGCTCACGGTTATTTCCAACCGATATAATAAACGGGGGCCCTTGATGAGGAAAAGAGTCTATATCTTGTCTAACGCCTTTATTTACTTTGGGTACTAAATGGTGTTTTCGATTTGGATTATCATCAAAATATTCATGAACGGCAATCTCTTCACAGCCCAGTGTTTCTTTGATCACTTGTGAGTGACCGCCAGCACCATATAATCTAACTTCAGATATCTTTTGGGATGAGTTGTCAGAGGATTCAGGTTTTTCAGTAAGCCTTTCCTTATCAAGCATGGTTAATTCTTCTAAATATTGTTCTTAAAAATAATTTGTGCCTTACAAATATATAGATAAATATCTATACTTATGTTTTTTAATGATTTTATAATATGTTGACTGTAAGAGTATTAATATATTTTTAATCTATTGTTAAATTCTTATTATATTTTCAATCTTTGATAAAACATTCTTCAATAAATTTGATTATCCTCAACAGTTTAGTTCTAATTTTTATAGGTTTTGAATATGTTAAGATGTAAAAACAAAAAATAGATGATTTTATTGTGAAATGAAGTCTTTATATTCTACAAAAAATGCCTCTAGTTTGCTCATACGATCATTTAAAAAGTGCATTGTCTTGTCCCAGGTATCTTTATTGTGCACACTTACGTTTTGTTCTTCGACATATATTCTGGAAATAACTTTTCCATTATCCAACAGGTATTGATCGTCAAAAATAATATGTTCTAAATATTCAGTTTTGATACTATTTTTCAAGCTTAAAAGCTTGTCGTAATAATAGGCTCTAATCACCTCATCATATGGCTCTATATCCATAGATACCTGAGCTTTTTTTGTTGTGAAAGTAAATTTTAGTGAGACATCTTTAATTTTGGTATTATACAACAACCATTTACGGGGATATTGCTTTCCAAAACGAATCCAGAACTCTTGCCTTATTTTTTTAGATTCTTCTTTACTAAACATAATTATAATATATAGGCGGTAAATGTAGCGATAAGAATAACAAGAAGTTTTGAAACATTAAACTTATGGCCTTCATTACTTTCAAAGAGAATAGTAGTCGAAACATGTAGAAAAATACCTATAACTAAAGCCGTAATTTCTTTATAATAATTTTGAACCACACCAATATATTCACTCATAAAAGTCCCAAAAGGTGTCATAAAAGCAAAAATAGTAAGTGTTAAGATTATTACTGTCTTTTTAATTTTAGTGTTCAATAAAAAAGTAGTAAGAATCATGGCAATAGGAATCTTATGAATAATAATCCCGATTAGAATTCCATCAGTATGGTGTATAGGAAATCCTTCTAGTATTGCATGTAATCCAAGGCTAATAAACAGTAACTTCGGAATTCGATAGCTGTTCGCACCTAAATGAATATGACCATGCTCTGCACCTTTTGAAAAATATTCTAGAACTTTTTGAAGAAGTATCCCAATCATGATCCAAACGCCGGTTCGTTTTGCAAAAGGATTATCTTCAAAGACTTCGGGTAATAGATCAAAAATTGTAATGGCTAGCAGAAAAGCTCCACTAAACGCCAAAAGTAATTTTAAATTCTTCTGGTTTGAGGGTCTAAAAATAAAAACAATTAGAGCCCCGATAAAAACGGCAGATATTGATAAAATGTAATTGTGCACTATCTAAATATTAATATAAGTCTGTGTGATGTTTTTGAATTGAATTTTTGTAATTGGTAATTACCAAAGATATCCAGTAGATCTACATTAGCTTTATCAAAATAGTTTTCAAAATCTTTGAGCGTAATGGCTTTAACCCGTTCTGTGTAGAAGAAATCTTCATCTTTATCATTAAACCTAATTTCCTTAAATATGTACCCATCCTGAAGGTATCTTTTTATTTTAAAAAGGATTCCATCTACTTCTTTATTTTCTTCAGGAACAAGATTATCTATCACATGTTCTACATTCATAAAGTCAATAACTCCAAAACCTCTTGTATTAAGGTCCGCTTTTATGGACTTTATCGTATTCAAATTATCCTCTTCTTTATCAAAATATCCAAAACTCGTAAAAAGATTAAAAACCGCAGAGAATTTCTCAGAGTAAGGGCGGCACATATCATGAACTCTAAATTTTAGGGTTTCATTTTCAAATTGTGATGCATATTCAATACTATTTTTTGAAAGATCTACTCCGGTAACATCGTATCCCAGCGTATTTAAATAGATACTATGGCGACCTTTACCACAAGCAAGATCCAAAATTTTCTCACCTTGTTCTAAACTAAGATACGTTGTGAGATTATCCATGAAATTACGGGCTTCAGTATGATTTCTATCTTTATATAATATATGATAGTAGGGAGTGTCAAACCATGACGCATACCACATTGTTGAATCTTTTAGCATAGGGCGCAAAATTAATGTATTTTTGCGGTTTAATTATATCGAATTCGAAGATAGTGAGTAATTCATTTAAAATGGTAGCCAAAACCCTTTACGGTTTTGAAGAAGTTCTAGCAACCGAACTTAGAAATTTAAGAGCTCAAAAAGTTCAAGTAGGTAATCGTGTAGTAAGTTTTTATGGAGACACCGGTTTTATGTACAAAGCAAATCTGTGCTTACGAACGGCCATTAAAATCCTAAAACCTATTACCTCTAAAAAAATCAGAAACGAGAAAGATTTATACGATTTTATCCAGAGTATCCGATGGGATGAGTATTTGGGTGTTGATGATACTTTTGCCATTCATGCAACCGTAAATTCTACACTATTCAATCATTCTAAGTTTATTGCACTAAAAAGTAAGGATGCTATTGTAGATAAATTTAGAAAAGAAACAGGAAAAAGACCAAGTATTGATCTGGATCACCCTGATCTTTCGATTGATATACATATCCAACAAGATATGTGTACTGTGTCTCTTGATAGCTCAGGAGGGTCGTTACATCAAAGGGGGTATCGAACTGCGACCAATATCGCACCTATTAACGAAGTTTTGGCAGCGGGTTTATTGTTACTTTCAGGATGGGATGGTCAATGTGATTTTTTAGATCCGATGTGTGGTAGTGGTACCATGGCTATAGAGGCCGCGATGATTGCATGCAATATTCCGGCAAACCTAAACCGAAAAGAATTTGCTTTCGAAAAGTGGTTGGATTGGGATATGGATTTATTTGAAAAAATTGAAGAAGTATGTCTAAGTAAAACCCGAGATTTTCAGCATTCAATACTAGGTATGGATAAAGCTCCGTCTGCCGCTAGAAAGGCACTCACGAATGTTGAAAATGCAAACCTTACAGATTTTGTAAAAATACAACAAGGTGATTTTTTCGAATCTGAAAAACATGTCGAAGGACCTTTACACATGGTTTTTAATCCTCCGTATGATGAGCGGTTAGAAATTGATATAGAAGACTTTTACTCTAAAATAGGAGATACGCTAAAAAAAGGATATCCCGGTACCAATGCATGGTTTATAACAGGAAACCTAGAGGCTTTAAAGTATGTTGGACTTCGACCCTCTAGAAAAATAAAGGTTTTTAATGGTAAACTTGAATCACGTTTAGTAAAATATGAGATGTATGCCGGAAGCAAAAGAACCAAGTTTCAGCAAAAGTAGTTTTTGTCATTTCTGGCGATGCGTAAAATAACGATTGGTTAATTAATTCTTAAAATCAATTTGGCAGGAAGTAGTTTTATGTTTTTGTTAAGAGATTATTATTGAAATAACGATAATTTTCTGGTTCAAACACAACAAACAACTAATACTTCCTGTTTATATGAAAACAAAACTCACTCATCTCTTATTTTTAGCATTTTTATTTACGATTTCTTATCAGGCCACAGGGCAACGATCCAAAGGGAAACAAACAGTAGAATCGGCATTTACAGATTCTATTTTTTCGGGATTAAAATTAAGAAATATAGGTCCGGCTTTTATGTCTGGACGAATTGCAGATATCGCTATACATCCTAAAAATGAAAATATCTGGTATGTTGCAGTCGGCTCTGGCGGTGTATGGAAAACAATAAATTCTGGTACGACCTGGAATCCCGTTTTTGATGATCAAACATCCTATTCTATAGGATGCGTAACTATTGATCCCAATGATCATAATATTATTTGGGTCGGTACCGGCGAAAATGTCGGAGGACGCCATGTAGGATATGGCGACGGGATCTACAAAAGTGCCGATGGCGGCGCTTCCTGGGAGAATATGGGCTTAAAAACATCTGAGCATATTTCTAAAATTGTGATACATCCAGAGAATTCTGATGTGATTTGGGCTGCGGTACAAGGACCATTATGGAAGAAAGGAGGAGAACGAGGGCTATACAAATCGATCGACGGAGGAAAAACCTGGAAGAAAACACTGGGAGATGATCAATGGGTGGGTGTAACCGATTTGATCCTTGATCCCCGTAATCCAGATCGACTCTATGCCGCCACATGGCAGCGCCACAGAACTGTAGCTGCCTATATGGGGGGTGGGCCAGGATCAGGAATTCATCGTAGTACCGATGGAGGAGAAACCTGGCAGGAACTCAAAAACGGATTGCCAAAATCACAGATGGGAAAAATAGGTCTCGCTATTTCACCCCAAAACCCAGACATTTTATATGCAGCCATAGAATTAGATCGAAGAACAGGAGGCGTATATCGATCTCCAGATCGCGGTACTACATGGGAAAAATGTTCTGATGCAGTAGCCGGAGCAACCGGACCTCATTACTATCAAGAATTATATGCCTCGCCTCATCATTTTGAAAAACTGTTTTTGGTAGATAGCAGAATGCAGATATCTGATGATGGAGGAAAAACATTTTATAGAATGAACTCTAAGCATAAGCATGGAGATAATCATGCAGTAGCTTTTAAAAAGAATGACCCTGATTATCTTTTAGTAGGTACAGACGGTGGTTTATACGAAACATTTGATCTGACCAAAAATTGGCGTTTTATCGATAATTTACCCGTTACCCAGTATTATAAAGTCGCCGTAGATGATGCAAAGCCTTTCTATAATATTTATGGAGGAACCCAGGATAATAGTACGCAAGGAGGACCATCAAGAACCGATAATGTGCACGGTATCCAAAACTCTGACTGGAAAATTGTACTCAATTGGGACGGACATCAACCCGCTACAGAGCCTGGCAACCCAAATATTATGTATGCCGAGCGACAAGAAGGAAATCTTTCGCGAATTGATTTAACAACAGGAGAAGTTATAGATATACAACCACAACCCGGAGCGAATGAAAGTTTTGAACGCTTTAACTGGGATGCTCCTATTTTGGTAAGTGCTCATGATCCAAAGCGTATATATTTTGCATCACAACGATTATGGAGGTCTGATAATCGGGGTGACAAATGGACCGCACTTTCTGGAGATTTAACCAAAAACGAAGAGCGAATAGAATTATCCATCATGGGTAAAAAACAATCGTGGGATGCCCCCTGGGATTTTTTGGCAATGTCTAATTATAATACGATTACTTCGATAGCAGAGTCACCAAAGAATGAAAATGTTTTATATATCGGTACTGATGATGCGATTATACAAGCCACAGAAGATGGAGGTGCAAATTGGCGAAAAATTAATGTTGGGTCGTTACCAGGTGTGCCTGCCACTGCTTTTGTTAACGATATTAAAGCGGATCTTTTTGATGCGAATACCGTGTATGTTGTATTAGATAATCATAAGTACGGTGATTTTAACCCTTATGTAGTAAAGAG
This sequence comes from uncultured Aquimarina sp., assembly GCA_947497175.1. GTDB lineage: Bacteria > Bacteroidota > Bacteroidia > Flavobacteriales > Flavobacteriaceae > Aquimarina. The sequence continues at coordinate 8,596 of CANMFM010000009.1, forward strand.
TGTCGATAACGGGCGTACCTGGAAATCTATAAAAGGTAATCTTCCTAAGAGAACATTGGTATGGCGAATTGTACAGGATCATGTACAACCAAATTTATTTTTTGCAGCAACAGAGTTCGGGATTTATTTTACGGTAAACGGAGGGAACCAATGGGTAAAGTTGAAAGGGAATATGCCTACGATTTCTTTCAGAGATTTGGCTATACAACGACGAGAGAATGACTTAGTTGGAGCTTCTTTTGGAAGAGGATTCTTTGTATTTGATGATTATACCGCTTTAAGATCAGTATCTGAAGCAAAACTTAAAGAAGAAGCTGTATTGTTTCCTGCCCGGGATGCCTGGTGGTATATTCCTAGACCTGATCTTAGTTTTGATGATGAAAAAGGAAGCCAGGGAGCATCGCATTATGTGGCACCCAATCCTGATTTTGGAGCCGTTTTTACGTATTATCTAAAAGATGGTTTTAAAACCAGTGAAGAAAAACGAAAGGAAACCGAAAAGAAAAACGAAGGAAAGGATATCGCTTTTCCTGGCTGGGATAAAGTAGAGGCAGAACGTACAGCGGCTAAACCACAAATTATTCTTACCATAACCAATAGTGCTGGCCAAACTATTCGAAGAATACAAGGGCCAATTACTTCTGGTTTTCATAGAGTGTCCTGGGATTTGCGTTACCCGGCAACCGAGTCGATTACACTTAAAGAACAAGAGTATCCCTATGGTGCGCCACGCGGACTTATGGCGGTTCCCGGACAATATACTGCAACATTATCTAAAGTCGTAGACGGGAAAACAACGCAACTTTCGGATCCTAAATCATTTACAGTGAAGAAAATGCGAGAAGGAGCATTAAAAGGCGCTACGCCTGAAAAAGCTGCCACTTTTTGGAGAAATTTTGAAGAAGCTCAAGGAAAAGTTTCTGCATTAGATATCAAGATTGGAAAACTAGAAAAACGTGTCAGCGCTATGAACAGAGCCCTGAGAAATGCTAATACAGCACCAGGTGATTTGGATGCTCGTCTTACATCTCTAAAAAAACGCGTTGATAATTTAAGTGCAGAATTTAAAGGAAATCAATCCAAACAGCAAGTAGGAGAGAAGACCAAACCTACAATTGGCGATCGCATGTTTGCCATCTACAGAGGAGTAGATCGTTCGACTTATGGCCCAACCAGTACACATTTAGAAACCATGAATATAATCAATACGTCAATCAATACCATTACTTCAATGTATACTAATTTGAAGAATGAAGCTGATTCGCTTTCAGAAGCTTTACAAAAAGCCGGAGCGCCCTATGTAGAAGAATAAATTTATAGTTTTGTATACCAAAAAAAACGACCTCACAGATCTTTGAAATCTGTGGGGTCTTTAATTTTGATTCAATTGACACCCAATAGCGTCAGGAAGAAAGTTGACGATTTTTTTTGCTCCCGACAGCGTCAGGAAGAACATTGATGGTTTTTTTTGCTCCCGACAGCGTCAGGAAGAAAGTTGACAGTTTTTTTTGCTCCCGACAGTGTCAGGAAGAAAATTGACGGTTTTTTTTGCTCCCGACAGCGTCAGGAAGAAAGTTGACGGTTTTTTTTGCTCCCGACAGCGTCAGGAAGAAAATTGACGGTTTTTTTTGCTCCCGACAGTGTCAGGAAGAAAATTGATGGTTTTTTTTTGCTCCCGACAGTGTCAGGAAGAAAATTGATGGTTTTTTTTGTTCTATTTTTTCTTCTTGAAAAAAGGTATTAGATAACTTACAGTATATCCATATCCTACACCTATTTCACTAAAATCATTAGTTCTTCCAAATCCAGGGATATAAAGATTGTCAAACCCTTCCGGAATTTCTTCACTCACTAAATTTCTTAACGATACATTGGCTCCAAGGTATAGGTTGTTTATAATCTCTACTTCAATACCAAAAACCAACTCAATCCAACTCGCTGTTAATCCGTCAGATTCTCGGCTTTCTGTTATTCTGTTTTCTCCAAAATAGTTTGTGCCTGTAAAAATAGAATATTCATTTAGCGTTTGATTAAATGTAGAAAAGCCATAGCGCAGTCCCACGTAAACACTATTTTGCATTCCTCGCCAGTTATCATAAGTGTTGTAATCGACACCAGCTCTAATGTAGCTTCCAGAACCTTCTACGTTAATATTATCTTCGTCTCTAATCAGGGATTCATTACCTACCTCTGCCGCGATATAGAATTTTTTGTAAAATCTATAATCTCCAACGATTTCAAATCCTTCATACTTTTCATCAACAGCAGACCTGATCAACCTTGCAATATCAATTCCTGCTCTTAGTCCATACTTTTCTGATGGAGCAAGAGTATCCTGGGATATTGCTTTTTCTTTGGTCTCTTCTTCCTGTGCCTGAAGGACTGCAACAAGTAGAATGCTAATGAAAAATAAATATGTGCGTAGTTGTTTCATCTGTTACGTCTTCTCTTTGTATTGTTATGCTTCTAATCCAACTACCATCATCACCAGCTTCGGGTGGCGATACTGTAAGACCTTTATAGTTAACTCTAAACCCACAAGCGCTGCTTACATATTCTTGTTCTAATGTATATTGAAAACTTACAGTATCTGTGTTTAATGGGATAGAATCATTTTCAAAGATTGAATTTATAGTAAACTCATAATCTGTTATAGATTCATTTGTTTTTAAAGGTATTGCAATCGAATCTGTAACACCATCTAAGGCGAAAATAGCTTCTACATCTACTGCTTTTACCTGCAGTTCTACGGGAGCTTTTGCTTCTGTTCCCGTATCAAAATCAAGAAATTTTATAATCAGTAGCGGAGTCGTAGCTGTTCCTTCTGCACAGATGTCATCGCGCTCGCAGCTAGAACTTGTAAGGATAATAAATAGTACTGTTGATATTAGTAGTAGATATTTAAATAATGTCATAGGCTATCTTTTTTCTAATAAAACCACATTTTCTACGTGATACGTCTGCGGAAACATGTCTACTGGTTGTACTTTGGTTACTTTGTATGTTTCATCTAATAACGCCAAATCACGTGCTTGTGTTGCACTGTTGCAACTAACATACACGATCTTTTCGGGTGATATATTGAGTAGTTGTCCTACAACATCTTTGTGCATGCCATCTCTTGGAGGGTCTGTAATTACTACTTCTGGCTGACCATGTTGAGCAATAAATTCTTTTGTAAATACTTTTTTCATATCGCCTACATAAAATTCTGTATTTGAGATATGATTATTTTTTGCATTTGTTTTAGCATCTTCTATAGCTTCGGGCACTGCTTCAACACCGATTACTTTTTTTGCTTGCTTAGCAACAAACTGGGCGATAGTACCTGTACCTGTATATAAATCGTATACAAGTTCATTGCCAGTAAGACCCGCAAAATCTCGAGTAACTTTATATAATTCGTAGGCTTGCTTAGAATTGGTTTGATAAAAAGATTTCGCGTTAATCTTAAATCGTAATCCTTCCATTTCCTCTTCGATGTAGTCTTTTCCTTTATAGCATATTACTTGCTGGTCATAAATGGTATCATTTCCTTTGCCATTGATAACATACTGCAAAGAAGTAATTTCTGGAAACTCTGAAGCAATATAATCTAATAAAAGTGTTCTTTTTTCTTCATCTTCATTAAAAAATTGTAAAAGCACCATGATCTCACCGGTAGATGCGATACGTAACATTAATGTACGTAAAAAGCCTTCTTGCTTACGGGCATTATAAAAAGAAAGGTTATTGGCTGTAGCAAAAGCTTTTACTTTATTTCTTATCGCATTACTGGGATCTTCTTGTAAATAACAGGTGTCAATGTCTAAGATTTTGTCCCACATACCAGGCATATGAAATCCCAATGCATTTCTGTTTTCAATTTCTGTATCGCTTTGTATTTCTTCTAAGGTTAACCATCTGCTATCACTAAAAGAAAATTCCATTTTATTTCTATAAAAAAACTGATCTGCAGAACCTAATATCGGGTTTACCTCGGGTAGTTCTATTTTGCCCAAACGCGTAAGATTATTTACAACTTCTTGCTGTTTGTATGCCAGTTGATGCTCATAGGCCATAAATTGCCATTTACAACCCCCACAGGTTCCAAAATGTTTACAAGTAGGCTCTACGCGTTTGCTGGATTGCTTATGAAAAACCGTAGCAGAGCCTTCATAATATGCTTTGCGTTTTTTGGTGGTTTGTATATCTACGATATCACCAGGAACGGCATTGTTAATAAATATCACTTTGCCATCAGGAGCTTTGGCAATACTTTTTCCTTTAGCGCCTGCATCTAGTACTTCGATATGTTCAAAGATTTGTCTTCTATTTTTTCTTGCCATAGCGCAAAAATAAGAATAGAAAGCATATACTTATTAATTATTCAATATATCTTATAAAAAAATGAGTTTATCTAGTCGTTCTTCGGCGCTATACTATAGATTATAGGGATGCGGTATTTGACTCTTTGTTAGTAATGCTCATCACTATTTCTTGCCATGTCAGCTCGAGCAGCGTCGAGAGGTCGCTGAAAAAAAAATCCCTTGTGAAAGTGTTTAAAATTAAACTTTTACATCGAACACAAGTTAAGCGTATACCTCGAATACCAACGATTTTGAATATTGATCCTGTATAACAATCTAAAACGTTTAACCTTAATTTGTTTCTGGACCTTATCATCATCCATTATGTATACAAGTAATAAAGTTCTGAAAATACATTCAGAATGACGCTAAATAATATCATGAGTTCATCAAACAGACAATCGTGTAAAGATTAAAATTTTGAGGTTTATCAAGGTGCAAAATCAAAAATTAGATAAAGATTTAGTAATTTGCGACATTCTTAGGGATGATTTCTCTCCCACGCTGAATTTTCGATTCTTTTCGAAAGGATAAAGGTACAGAAGGAATGGACATTTTATCAATTTAAATTATCAAAAATGGCTGTTTTAGAAAAATTAACTTCTCAGCAAGCAATCGATTTAGAAAACAAGTATGGAGCTCATAACTACCATCCTTTACCTGTAGTGTTACATAAAGGAGAAGGTGTCTATGTATGGGATGTAGAAGGAAAAAAGTATTATGATTTCTTAAGTGCATATTCTGCAGTTAATCAAGGTCATTGTCATCCCAAAATTGTAGGAGCAATGGTAAATCAGGCGCAAACATTGACATTAACCTCTCGAGCATTTTACAACGATAAATTAGGAGAATATGAGAAGTTTGCATCCGAGTTTTTTGGTTTTGATAAGCTTTTACCAATGAATACCGGAGCAGAAGCTGTAGAGACTGCTCTGAAGATATGTAGAAAATGGGCATACGAGAAAAAAGGGATCGCTGAAAATGAAGCACAGATAATTGTGTGTGAAAATAATTTTCATGGAAGAACAACAACGATTATTTCATTTTCTAATGATCCGGTAGCCAGAAAGAATTTTGGCCCTTATACTGAAGGATTTATAAAAATAGAATATGACAATCTTGCTGCCTTAGAGCAAGCGCTACAAAGTAATACGAATGTTGCCGGATTCTTAGTAGAACCTATACAAGGTGAAGCTGGGGTGTATGTACCTTCAGAAGATTATTTGTCAAAAGCCAAAGCGCTTTGCGCAAAGTTTGGAGTATTGTTTATCGCCGACGAGGTTCAAACCGGAATTGCAAGAACCGGAAGATTGTTGGCCACGTGTGGTAATTGTTCCTGTTCCGATAAAAATTGCTCTAAAGAGCCAGAAGTAAAGCCGGATATTCTAATCTTGGGTAAAGCATTAAGCGGTGGTGCATATCCTGTTTCGGCAGTACTGGCAGATGATCCTATAATGCAGGTTATTAGACCAGGTAACCATGGAAGTACTTTTGGAGGCAATCCGGTCGCTGCGGCAGTGGCAATTGCTGCATTAGAGGTAGTACGAGATGAAAAGCTTGCAGAAAACGCTTATGAGCTAGGAGAACTCTTTAGATCAGAGCTCAATAAATATATAGAACATTCGTCTATTGTAAATTTAGTACGTGGTAAAGGATTGCTAAATGCCATCGTAATTAATGATTCTGAAGAAAGCGAAACCGCATGGAATATATGTGTTGCTTTAAAAGAGAACGGGCTTTTAGCTAAACCCACTCATGGTAACATCATTCGTTTTGCGCCACCATTAGTGATGAATAAAGAACAGCTATTAGATTGTGTTGCTATTATTACTAAAACACTAAAAGAATTTGAATAGAGCTCTTAAAACTGCTTATTAAATTTTGCCATTATCCAAATATGGGGGAAGGTTATAGCAGCAATTAAGGTGAAAAATATAGCTAAAAACATGCGGCTCTCATTATAAAAAATGAAGTATAAGATTGATAAACCAATTATCGATATAAACCAATACAAAAAGGAGGATTTCAAATATTTATAGAAGTTCTCCTTTTTTAAATTACCATAAAGATAATATACCTGATCTGTCACTGATGGTATACTATGCCAAAAAATAAAGTAAATAGCAAATGCCCAAAGCAAGGAAGCAGTATAAAACACTATAAAGAAGACAACGAGGTAAAAAAGTTCTTCAATTATATTGGTTTTGATTTTTTTCTTAGAATACGTAACGAATCCAAAGAGTGCAAATAACAAAGAAGAGAAAACTAATATATATTTATAAAAATCCTTATGTGGATTTATGCCCGTGATATTTTCAATAATAGGAGAGACCTCAAGATGATTGGTGTAAAACAACATAAAAAGAATGATCATCCCATAAAATAGATTAATTAGTTTTCCGTAAATATTATCGTCAATAATTTTTGAACTCCAATGTTGTTCCCCAAAGTGAAAAGCACTTAATATTATAAATAATGATAGTGCTATAATAGGAAGAAAATAGAAAAGGAGTATACTAATGCTTATTATAGATATGTATATTATAAGTGTTCTATAGGAATTCTTTTTTTTATGTGCTTTTGAAGTCTTTTCAATCAATTTTATATCATTTGATCCGTGTAAAATTCCTAAGGATAGTATAAGAAAATAGGCAAGAAAATCTTCTACGCTATCCTCAAAATAAACTGCAAACCATAATGAAAAAAAAGTGGCAATTAAGATAAAACTTTTCAGGTTCGTAAAAAATAAAGCTTGACTTTTCATTTTGTTTAATAAATTTGTCTTAAAGTTAAACATTTTTTGTTTAATGTTTCTTAAATTCGATTAAACAAAATTATAAATGTTATGAAAAATTTATTAATGTCAATTACCTCGATACCGGAGATTGCGACTGACGATTATGTGGGTTTTACATTCTTTGTTGGTTGTATGGCCATGATGGCTGCATCCGTATTTTTCTTTTTCACTATGAATAGTTATGATAGAAAATGGAGAACCTCTATCCTAATTTCAGGATTGATTACGTTTATCGCTGCTGTACATTACTGGTATATGAGGGACTATTGGTATGCTAATGTAAGCTCTCCAACATTTTTCCGTTATGTGGATTGGATACTTACTGTACCACTTATGTGTGTTGAATTTTACCTTATTCTAAAAGTGGCCGGAGCAAAAAAATCTTTAATGTGGAGATTGATTGGTTTATCGGTTATTATGCTAGTTACAGGATATTTTGGAGAAGCCGTGTATAGAGACCAAGCTTGGTTATGGGGTCTAATATCTGGTATTGCTTATTTTATCATTGTTTACGATATTTGGCTTGGTAAAGCTAAAAAACTTGCTGTAGAAGCAGGAGGAGCCGTACTTTCTGCACATAAAACGTTATGTTGGTTTGTGTTAGTGGGATGGGCTATTTATCCTATAGGTTATATGGCCGGTACTCCTGGATGGTACGATGGGATATTTGGAGGCCTTGCCATGGATGTAGTATATAATATAGGAGATGCAATTAATAAAATCGGTTTTGGTTTGGTTGTTTATAATCTAGCGGTTACGGCCTCAGAAAAACCTGTTAATGCTTAATTTAAGTTTTAGTATCAATAAAAAACCTCGCAATTTGCGAGGTTTTTTTATTCATATAATCGGTGGATTATTTGCTTATATCTTTTTATTGATATTCTCGGGCCATCTCTTCGATCATTTGTTGGTATCCATCTATTCCTACAGTTGCAAATGTAATAATCACAAAAATTAAATAGATAATACTAAGCATTAGACCAATAATTGCTAAGATTTTACCGGTCTTTACATTATTATATCCTTCATACAACTCCGGGTTTTCTGTATATAAAGCTGTGGCCTTTTTAGCAAGCACTAATGCTACAATAGCAAAAATAACTCCTAATAATCCATAACAACAGCATCCTACAATAGATAGAATTCCAAAAACTAAGATAAGGGTGGAGTTGGGTAATGTTTGTTTTTCCATAATTTTAATTGATTAGTTAAAAATGATTTTCATTTTGATGATGTAGCTAATAATCATAGTTGATACTGTGGCGACCACAAGGGTAATTTTTATACTATTACCGTGTTTAAACTTCAAAAAAAAATTGAAACCCAGAAATATTAGCAATACTAAAAGTGGATAAATTGCTGGATACATATAAAATGCAGCTGTAAATTCTCCTTTACACAAAAGCGCCAAGGCTCTTTGCATGCCGCAACCTAAACAATCGATACCAAGAATCTTTTTGTTTACACAAGGAAGCATGTACTTTTCCAAAAGCAATTTCATTATTGATTAACATTTGCAATATACATAATTAAGTTATTTAAAATATTTGAAGGCTTAAAAAACTATTATTTGATACTTTTGTACAATGAAATGAGGTATTTTGGCCAAACATAGTGTCAGTCAAAGGGTATTATGGCGTATCTCGTTTTAAGAATGATAAAAATTGCATAAATGAAACAAAAAAGAATAAAGAGAATACTAAGTTTGCTTTGTATCGGTAGTAGTGCTATTGCTCTTATTATTGAAATCTCTTCAGAAAATAAGAATTATTACATTCAGAGTATTGGAGTTGTATTATTAATGATAGGATTATTTTATTTAAATTCAAAAATAGAACCTAAGACAGAAGTTCATACGGATACTCATGTTGAAGAAGAATAGTTATGATTAAAGTTGGCGATACGGTATCAGTATTAGACGAACCGATTACCGGAAAGGTCGTTTCAGTAAATACCGAGGAAATTACAATTGAAACAGAAGACGGTTTTGATATGACTTTTTTTATTAATGAAGTCGTCAAAATACAATCGGGCGAAATGATTGCTCCATCTTATGAGGAAATACATCGAAACCTACAAGAAAAAGAAATTTTTAAGAAAAAGCCTAAACGACCTGCCCCCAAACCCAAAGAACGACATTTACCACCTATGGAGGTAGATTTGCATATCCACAAATTAGTTAAATCCACCAAAGGGATGACTAATCATGAGATGGTTACTTTGCAATTGGATACTGCAAAAAGACAGCTGGATTTTGCGATTAGTAAGCGCATTCCCAAAGTGGTTTTTATACATGGTGTAGGGCAAGGAGTTTTGAAAGAAGAGTTGACTTACCTTTTTGGCAGATATGATAATGTAAAAATCTCTGAAGCGGATTACAAGAAATATGGGTTAGGAGCTATGGAAATCTATATAGTTCAGAATCCAAATTAACTAGTTGGTGATAGTAACCTGATCTGTTCCAAAATCTAGTACTTCTTGTCGTATTACTTTATCCTCGCCAATTATAGTTATGTTTTTTAATACGATAGTTCTAGTATAGATCGTTTCTGTATCGGTTGTGCTGTCAACAGTATATGTTATCTCAATAACACCATCAGTGCCCGTTAATTCTTGAGTAACGGTTATACCACTTGGAGGAACGCTCGCACAAAAGTAGTCTGCCCCGTTAATTGCTGAATCAAATTGTCGATAAAAAAGAGTATTTGTAGTTTCATTAAGTATTATGGTCACCAAAAGATCTTCAGGAACGGTATCCAATCTAAAAGTGGTACTTGTAAAACCAACTGATAACGCCTGATTAATAGTATTATCGATTTTATAAAATACGAAAGTATTATCATTAAGATTTGAGCATTTTTCTAGCGAAGCACTAAAGTTTATTTCATTTTCAATAATGTCACCTTCACTACAACCGGCAATTAGTAAAGCAGAAATTATAAGACCAAAAACTTTATTCATATTATTAAACTATTTTTTAGACTACATTTTTGTTGTTGTTTTAGGAATAGTAATATCTCTAAAACCAAATGAAAAATTCTCATCCTGAAAATTCTGATTACCACCACCAAAAATAATTCGATTAATTGTAACTGTAGTTCTAAAGGTCGTTTGTACGGTGTTGTCTAAACTAGGTGATATATCATCGTTAGAATTGTTTGAATCCTCCACTGAGTTGGTGTCGAGATAATTGGCAATTCCATCATTGTCATCATCATCATCTTTAGGATTACCATTGCCATTTGTGTCTTCATCAATGGTCAAAATACCGTCATTGTCATCATCATTATCGAGATAATCGGGAATCCCATCATTATCATAATCATCATCTCTTGGATTACCATTATTATTAAAATCTTCATTTATTGTCAAAATACCATCATTGTCATCATCTGGATCAAGATAATCATCAAGAGCATCGCCATCTGTATTTCTAGGATCATCATTATCTGGGATACCATTGGATAATTCTACACTGGTTAAAATATTATCATTATCATCGTCCTGGTCCTTAAAATCAGGAATCCCGTCGTTATCGGTGTCTCTATTGCCTTCATCTGCACTCGCAACTCCATCATCATCATCTTCTTCAATGATCTCTGTAAATATTTCTGATGTACCGGACGTACCTACTAGCTCTTCTGTGATTAAAATGTTACTTGGCGGAATATTAGCACAATAATAATCTGCTGTTATACTGGTATTAAATTTTCTATAAATTAGATTGTTTGTTTCACTATTGAGTTCAATTGATATGGGCGTGGCAGTAGCAATAGTGTCTGAATACGTTTCACTTATGAAATTATATGATATCGCTTCATTACTAGTTTCATTGATTTTAAAAAACACAAATTCATTATCTTTTGCACCTTTACACAGTTGTAAATCTACATCATCAAATTCAAAACTGGTGATGATAATGTCGCCATCATCACAAGAAGACACTACCAGAATAGAAAAAAGAAAGTAAAAAAGCTTTTTCACGTAGTTGAAAGTTTTATTGAATATTTATTGTCATGACCTTGTTTCTATTCTAAAGACGAAATAAAAAAGAACATGTTTTAACATTTCAATATTTTAACAATTTTTGACAAAAGTAAAGTAATTGAAAGATTATAACGAGTCTGTCTGAAAATAATTTTATTTAAGTTAGTTTTGTAACCGCAAAAATATGGATAGTTAAAAAAACATGGCTTATTTTTGCGTATAACCTTTAAATATCTGTTTAAACGATTAATGTATTGAATTTAATGCAAAAAGTCTATTTTGATAGTGCAGCCACAACAAAACTGCGACCAGAAGTTGTATCAAAGATGGTTGCGGTTTTAAATGAAGATTATGGTAATCCTTCTTCTACTCATGGCTTTGGTAGATCTGCCAAAAATCACATCGAGCAAACACGAAAAAACATAGCAAATTATCTTGGAGTCAAAGCTTCAGAAATTATTTTTACATCAGGAGGTACTGAAGCAGATAACCTGGCCATTAATAGTGCCGTCAGAGATCTTAATGTTAGGCACATCATAACTTCTAAGATTGAGCATCATGCCGTTTTACATACCGTACAAGAGATAGAATCTCATTTTGGAATTACAGTAAGCTATGTAGATATTACTGATACTGGTTCTATAGACTATACTCATCTAGAGTCCTTGTTAAAAATCTCAAATGAGAAAACGTTAGTAAGTTTGATGCATGTCAATAATGAGATCGGAACTATTTTAGATATACAAGCAGTTGGCGAGTTGTGTAAAGAATACGAGGCCCTATTTCATAGTGATATGGTTCAGTCTATCGGACATTTAGAGGTTGATCTAAGTCAATTACAGGTTGATTTTACTGCGGTAAGCGCTCATAAGTTTCACGGTCCCAAAGGCGTTGGTTTTGCGTATATTCGAAAAAATTCGGGATTAAAACCACTAATATTTGGAGGAGAGCAGGAGAGAGGGTATCGCGCAGGAACCGAGAGCGTTCATAACATCGTGGGCATGGATGAAGCTTTGCGCTTGGCCTATGAAAATATGGACGAAGAAAAGCAATACATTAAAGAAGTAAAACAATATTTTATAGATACGCTTAAAAAATCTATAGATGGTGTTAAATTTAATGCAAATTGTTGTGATCATGAGCATAGTACTTATACCTTGATTAATGTTTGCTTGCCTGTTTCTGATGACAAAGCTGGAATATTGCTATTTCATTTAGATATTAATGGAATCGCTTGCTCTAAGGGTAGTGCATGTCAGAGTGGAAGCAGTAAAGGGTCTCATGTATTATCAGAAATCCTTTCTGAGGAAGACCTGCAAAAACCTTCGATACGATTTTCTTTTTCGAAATTTAATACCAAAGAAGAGGTAGATTATGTAGTTGATGTATTAAAAAAATTTATTGAAAGTTAACGTATACAATATCGGCAAGTATTTTGGATCCGGGAAAGAATATTAGAATCTTAAAACTTCATTCCTAACCGCACATTAAAAACTCTCGGGGTTAAGAAATTTGGTATCGCAAATTGAACCTGGCTAGAAGCATCTCTTACAAAGGTATTGGTGATGGCATTTTGGTTATCAAAAATGTTATAAATTTCAAGTCCAAGGCTAAGTTCTCTAAAAGCATTTAAAAAATGACGTTCTCGTTGTTGCTTTTCAGAATCTATCACAATATAGGATATTCCTAGATCGGCTCTTCTATAGTCTCTTAATCGCGACTGAAAACTATACGGATCTGCATAACTAGGAGACCCTCCAGGTACTCCGGTTTGATATACCATATTTAGGTACATTTTTAAGTTAGGAATCGTAGGGACATAATCCTGAAACAATACCCCGATTTTTAATCTTTGATCGGTGGGTCGGGATATATACCCCCGGTCATCAATATTTTCTTCTGTTTTTAGATATCCCAAACTAACCCAGCTTTCGGTACCAGGCACAAACTCTCCGTTAAGTCTAAGGTCTAATCCTTGCGCATATGCTTCTGCATTGTTTCTTGCACGATACCGAATCCTTACGTTTTCGATAGTGTATGGATTTACATCGGTTAACGATTTGTAATATACTTCTGTAGTAAGCTTAAATGGCCTATTCCACATTTTGAAGCTATAGTCATTGCCCAGGACTAAGTGAATAGATTGTTGGGCCTTAACTTCGGGTCTTACACGGCCCAAAGAATCTCTTAGTTCTCTGTAAAAAGGAGGTTGGTGATAATACCCTCCGGATATTCTAAAAATCATGTCGGCTTTCCAGTTTGGTTTTATGGCCACCTGAGCTCTAGGGCTAAATACAGTTTGTGAATCAGAGCTATTTACTGTTTCACCAGAAATGTTCCAATTATGAGCTCTTACCCCAATATTTGCCCAAACATCATGTTCTTTAATAGCAGAGCGGATGTTGTATTGTATATAACCTGATATTCTTTCAGTAGTGAGATTGTTAATAGCTCTGGCATTTGTAAATGGAACTATTGGACTGCTAAAAGGTGTGTACGGTTGATCGTTTACAAAGTCTAGTATAGGGGGCCTGATCGAAAACCCTGCAGAATCTACAATTTCATATTCTTGCAGGCGGTCTCTAATATCTTCTGAAGTAAATTTAATTCCCCAATCGAGCTGATGCTGATTTGCTGTATAACTTCCTTTGTGTTCTATATTAAATATAAGCGCATCCAAGTCATTTCTGGCATGAGTTAACTGCGAGCCTACGCCTTCACTAAATTCAACTTGTCCTAGATTTTCGCTTCCAATATCAGTATTTACTGTACCCAAGGCATATTCGGCAAAGATATCGTAGTATTCTTGTTCTTGAGTTTGATATCCGGAAGCGATTAATTTTAGAGTTAAATTATCGTTAGCCTTATATGTTCCTTTCAAGGCTCCAAAATAAGTATCATAACGATCTCTTTCTTCTCCTTGATAGCGCACCGTAAGTGCTTGCACGGTCTGCAAGGTGCCAAAATTAACTTGCCGTCTCAAGGGTTCGTAGTCATATGTGTTGATGGCTAAGTTACCTAAGAACCCCAATTCAAATTTATTAGTAATAGTATACGAGATGTACGTTTGTACATCGGCAAATCTAGGTCTGAAATTGGTTTCTGTGTCTCTGGCATTGACCAATAAGCTATTATCTCTATATCTTACGCCAACTATACTGGCTAATTTTTTATTTTTTGAAATACCTCCTGCAGATATACTGGCGCCAAGAAGGCTTGCGTCTGCCGTAATTCCCAATCGTGTAGGCCTTTTATAAGTAATGTCTAATACAGAAGAAAGTCTATCCCCGAATTTGGCCTGAAACCCTCCTGCAGAAAAATCTACATTTCTTACCAGGTCGGTATTCACAAAGCTCAACCCTTCTTGCTGTCCCGATCGAATCAAAAACGGTCGATATACTTCAATTTCATTTACATAAACTAAATTTTCGTCAAAGTTACCTCCTCTTACAGAGTATTGGGTGCTAAGCTCATTATTAGAACTAACACCGGGTAAACTCTTAAGTAAGCCTTCTACTCCCGCATTTGCAGATGGCGTGTTTCTAATGGTTTCTGGATCTAATGTAGTAATCCCTTCTACAATTTTTTTTTCTCTACCGGATATTACTACTTCGCTTATTTGTTCCACATCAGTTTTTAAAACCGGGTTTAGTTCATATTCCTGATTTTCTTCAAGGTTGATTTTAAACTGCATATCCTTTAAGCCAATATGCGATATGGTAATATTGATGTCCTGATTTGCAGGTATGTTAAGTTGGTAAACTCCGTTTTCATCTGATTGAACTCCTAGCGCGTTATATGTAATATTAGCACCTTGTATCGGGAAATTATCCTCGCCTAGAATCACACCCTTCAGCACAGCTGTTTGAGATAAAGAAGAAAGACTGATTAAAAATAGTACGGTTAAAAAGAGTAAGGTTTTATTTTTCAAAAAGTAAGAGTATTTATGGTTTTCTATAGAATGTTGCTTCAAAGGTGGCTCTATTGCCTGTTTTATCTAACACAACAAGTTTAAAATTATTTTCTGAATCCGTATTAATTTTATCATTAAAATCATAAACAAGCATCCCTGTTTTATAATCATATTCCATCAGGACAAATGTTCCGTTTATGGTTCCTCTATAGCTTTTAATTCCAGATTCTGTGTCGTTAATTTTTATTTTGAGATGAGTTTCTTTTGATATCCACTTTCCATTGGCAATATTTATCGGTACGATTGTCGGTTTTTGATAATCAGAAAATAAAGAGTAGGTACCAAAAGTACGAGTTCTGGTAGAAAACTGGTTTCCTTTTTTGTAAGTTCTAGAGAAATATACTTTTTTATGATTACTAATTCTTCCTATATACAATTTTTTTCTATCCTCTTCTTTATAGTGCGAAACATCAAAAACTAATGTCATGTTTTTATGTAAAGGAGTGGCATCATTATGTATTTTTGCCGTTTCTCCTTGAACAGAGATATCTAAATATGTATCTTCATATAAGCTTCCTTTTGGAATTAAAAGGTCAAAAATTCCAGAACTAAAGGTGTAGTTTTCGTTTGATTGAACATAATTTGCAGTTTCCAGAACTTCGGACTTTGTTATGGAATTTGAGTATTTGCCTTGTATGGGTACATGAATTATGGTAGTGTTATTTTTAAAGTCCTTGATATGAATTTTGTAATTATAGGAAAGACTGTCTTCTACAGTAACATACCCATTGTTTGTTTTATTTTTGTATACGCTTAAAGGGTTATTTTTTTCTACAAAAAGTTTACTTATTCTACTTTTATTTTTCTTGTAATATCCAAAATCAATCAATCTGTTAACATATCTCGTTTCAGCAAAAGAAAAACGATTCATTTCTAATTTGAAATTTTCTTGCCCATTAATTTCTGTGATGATTTTGTAAACGCCATTATGATTTGCGGCCAGATCTTGTTTATCTATAGTTGAGATCCCAAAGCCAATAGTGCCAAAAGCTTCTATACCTTCTGCTTTGTAGCTTCCATCTTCTTGAGGGGTTAACCTTAATTTTATGGCCTGTTGCGCATTGTTGACATGTGCATCTTTATCCAGACTATATACCCAAAGGCTATTAATTATTGGTTTTTTGGTGTCTTCAACATCAATACCGAAACTCATAGGGTTCATAGGTCTGGATTTTGTATCTCTGATTTCAAAATGTAAATGAGGCCCAGAACTCCCTCCTGTATTTCCACTATATGCTATGACATCACCTTGCTTCACAGTTAATGTACCAGATTTAGGAAAGAGTTCAATTTCGTACGATTCTTTTTTATATTGACTTCGTTTTACATAGGCTTCTATTTCAGGAGAAAATTTTTTGAGATGTGCATAAACTGTGGTGTAACCATTTGGATGCGCAATATATATTGCTTTACCATACCCACCATGAGAAACTTTTATACGACTCACTCTTCCTGCTGCCGATGCATAGACATTTAATCCTTCTTCACCATTAGTTTTCATATCTAAACCAGAATGGAAATGATTAGATCTTAGCTCACCGAACGTTCCTGAGATTGTTAAAGGAATATCTAGAGGGGGAATAAAATAATCTTTAATAATTCTTTCTTGACAATGGCACACTGAAAAACCAAATACTATAAAAGCTAATATTGAACGCATAGGGGGTAAAAAAGTTTTGTAATATTGTAAAAGTACGTGTTTTTTGTGAGGCTACATATTTTGCATTGCTTGATGTACGGCATCGCTCAAGTACCCTCCAGAGATTATTTTTTTTCTAACGTGATTTACATTAGTCTTCATTTTGTTGTACTCTTTTTCAGAGAGTTTTTCAAGAGTGTCGCTTAAGTCTTTTAAGTTCGATATTGTAATGCCGATACCATTTTCGAGTACGAAAGTGCTTATTGCAGCCTTGTCCCATACTATAACAGGTAATCCACATAAAAGATATAATGATGTTTTATGAGGATTATTGTATTTTAAGTATTGCCCGTATTGTCCACTACATTCTTCGGTAGAAATCCCATCCCAGACCAAACCAAAAGAACCTTCAATTTTATAGGCCACAACATCAGATGGAAAAGCTCCTTTATACGACAAAATAGATTTGTCTTTAGCAACATTCAGTTTTTCGTAATCAAAACCAAGACCATATAAGTTCATTTTAAATTCATTTTTCTCTAAAGTATCCAGATCGTAGATATAAGAGTTCTTTCCTTCACCAAAACCACCGGCATAAACAATCTCGAATGGTTTTTCGCCATTTTTAGTATTGTTTTGTTCTGGTAATCCCTGATTTGATAAATAATCAAAAATACCTAAAACAATAATTGGTATTTGTACATTTTGATCCAAAAACCATTTTTTCATAGCTTGATTATGAACAATGATTGCATCAGACGAAATTATTTTTTTCAGTTCTTTTTCTGCGCTACTTGTTCGTCCTTTTAGGTATCGCACATCATGAACAATTGTAATTATTTTACATCTTTTGAGTTTTGCACCAAAAAGAACATATTTTCTAAATTTATTTAGTGGATATTGTGTGCAAAGTGTACTCTTAAAAGGTAAACGTATTAAAGCGAGGCTTATTCCAAAAAAGTTTTTTATAGTTCCTCTTGCAGAGCTGGGTATCGAAGATTGTTTAAATCCTAAATTCTTAAATCCCATTTCTGATAGAATGTTTTCGCAATCGGTTTTAGCTTTTCCCGCAGCATTAAAAAGGGATTTGTAATTTCTGGAAATGTAATATCCTTTCATTTAATATGTGTATTTATGTCTATCTAAATAAATTTAAGGAAGGAAAGATACATACATTTTATTTTTTTATACTATAACTTATTAAGATTATTGATCTAGAATTTTTTAAGTGTAGGTGTTGAAAATTAAATAAATTAAAAACATTAGTTTTGACGATATAAGTGATAGAATGATTATTTTAAATAAAAGAGAGAAAAGTGATAGAAAAAAAATATGATTATTTAATTGTTGGGGCTGGGCTATTTGGAAGCGTTTTTGCTCATGAAATGACAAAACTAAATAAAAAGTGTCTTGTAATTGATAAGCGAGATCATTTAGGAGGTAATGTGTATTGCGAAGAAAAAGAAGGAATAAATGTCCATAAATACGGAGCGCATATTTTTCATACTAATGATAAAAAAATATGGGATTATGTAAATCGATTTGCAACTTTTAATAATTATATTAATTCACCTTTATCACTATCAAAAGGTAATTTGTATAACCTGCCTTTTAATATGAATACTTTTTATCAACTATGGGGAACAAAAACCCCAGAAGAGGCAAAACAAAAAATTGATGAACAAATAGCAAAGTATGGTGTGAAATCTCCGGCTAATCTCGAGGAGCAAGCTTTGTCATTGGTTGGTAAAGATATCTATGAAACTTTTATAAAAGAGTATACAGAAAAACAATGGGGTAAAAAAGCAACAGAACTCCCTGCTTTTATAATCAAAAGACTTCCAGTTCGGTTTACTTACAATAATAACTATTTTAACGATCGATATCAAGGTATCCCAACAGGAGGGTATAATGTTATTATTAATGGGTTGTTAGAAGGAATAGAAACAAAAACAGGTATCGATTTTTTTGAAGATAAAGAGCATTTAGAATCTATTGCAGATACCATTGTGTACACCGGAAAAATTGATGAATTTTTTGATTACAAATACGGACAATTAGAATACAGGTCTTTACGATTTGAACATGAAATACATGATTCCGAAAATTATCAGGGAAATGCGGTTGTAAACTACAATGATGCCAAATACCCGTATACACGAATTATAGAGCACAAGCATTTTGAGTTTGGGAAACAGGAAAAAACAATAATCACCAGAGAGTATCCAGAAAACTGGAACAAGGGGAAAGAAGCATATTATCCCATAAATAATGAAGATAATCAAAAGGTGTTTAAACGTTATAAGGAAGAATCAAAAAAGCTAAAAAATGTAATTTTTGGGGGTAGACTTGCAGAGTATAGATACTATGATATGCATCAAATAATAGCATCCTCTTTGGCCAAAGTAGAAGAAATATCAATGTCAAAACAAGAATAACAATAGACATTAAAATTAGTTTAAAAACTATTGGGTTTTTTCAATTGGTATGTTAACTTTGTGTAACGAAGTATTGTGTAAAATTAATTAATGAGTGATTTAATTGAAATTGTTGATTCTCTTGAAAATAGGATAAGTAAGTTGCTTCATAAATATGAATTAGTGAAACAACAAAATGCTAATCTCAAAGATAAAATCAAGGAATTAGAGTCTAATTCAGACCTTCAGGCAGATCAATTAAAGCATTGGGAAGAAAAATTCAGTGCGCTCAAAAATGCAAATGCAATACTTGGCAGTGACGAATATAAAAGGGAGACCAAGCTCAAAATAAACGCTTTAATAAGAGAGATAGATATGTGCATAGCACAACTCTCTGAATAAGTAAAATATGGCAGAAAAGCTCAAAATTAAACTATCAATTGCAGATAGAGTATATCCTTTGACGATCTATCCTGATCAGGAAGAAGGTTTGCGTAAAGCAGCAAAGAAGATAGATGCAATGATAAAGCAATTTGAGCAGAGTTATGCAGTTAGAGATAAGCAAGATGTATTGGCAATGTGTGCTTTACAATTTGCTGCACAGGTCGAACAAAAGGCTATAGATAAAAATGATGATATGGTTAATGTAGAAAGCAGATTAAATGCATTAAACGAATTATTACATGACCATTTATCATAACGTTCATTAAAAATAAATAAAGGTTACTGCCTGCACTAGTTGTTATTTTGATAAACTCAACAAGAATTAATTAAAAAGGGTGAGTTTAAGTTGTAAAAGCGTGCTGCCATTATGAGCAGATTCTTGAGCAGCTTGTTAGCCCTAAACCTGTTTTTACAGAGTTTATACAGAACCTTTGCTAGTGCAGGCTTTTTTATATATAAACATTAACAACGATTATGGATAACATTATATATCTGGTTGGCGCTTCAGTTGTGGGGTTAGTAATAGGATTTATTATTGCTAAAATGCTGGAACGTAGTAGAGCATCAGAGATTATTAAAGACGCAAAGAAAACTTCAGATAGTATTCTAAGAGAAGCTAAAAGTGAAGGAGAGACCATCAAAAAAGATAAAATACTCCAAGCAAAAGAAAAATTTATTGAATTAAAATCTGAACATGAAAAGGTAATACTCTCCAGAGATAAAAAAATTGCTGAGGCAGAAAAAAGGACAAGAGATAAAGAATCTCAGGTTTCTAATGAATTGTCTAAAAATAAAAAACTGAATGCTGAACTGGAGGAGAAGATCAAGAATTACGATCATCGCAACGAATATCTCGAAAAGAAGCAAAGTGAACTTAAAAAACTTCATAAAAGCCAAGTTCAGCAGTTAGAGGTAATCTCTGGTCTATCTGCAGAAGAGGCAAAAGAACAATTAGTAGAGTCCTTAAAAGAACAAGCCAAGACAGATTCAATGGCGCTCATTCAAGATACTATCGAAGAGGCTAAATTGACCGCGAAGCAAGAGGCTAAAAAAGTGATAATTAATACCATACAAAGAATTGGTACAGAAGAAGCTGTAGAAAATTGTGTTTCTGTTTTTAATATTGAGAGTGATGATGTAAAAGGCCGAATTATCGGTAGGGAAGGAAGAAATATTAGAGCGATCGAAGCAGCAACGGGTGTTGAGATTATCGTCGATGATACTCCCGAGGCAATTATCCTGTCATGCTTTGATTCTGTTCGAAGAGAAGTAGCAAGATTATCACTTCATAAATTGGTAACCGATGGGAGAATTCACCCGGCAAGAATTGAAGAAATAGTTAAAAAAACCAGAAAACAGATTGATGAAGAGATTATAGAAGTAGGGAAGCGTACTGTTATTGATTTAGGAATTCATGGACTCCACCCAGAGTTAATTAAAACTGTGGGGCGAATGAAATATCGATCGTCGTATGGTCAAAATTTATTACAGCACTCCAGAGAAGTTGCTAAATTGTGTGGTGTAATGGCAGCAGAATTAGGATTGAATCCTAAACTTGCAAAGAGAGCCGGTTTGCTTCATGATATTGGTAAAGTACCAGATACCGAAACTGAAGTACCGCATGCTATTCTTGGTATGCAGTGGGCAGAAAAGTATGGAGAAAAACCTGAGGTTTGTAACGCGATCGGTGCCCATCACGATGAGGTTGAAATGACCTCATTGATATCTCCTATCATCCAGGTGTGTGATGCAATTAGTGGAGCAAGACCTGGTGCAAGAAGGCAAGTTCTGGATTCTTATATACAAAGATTAAAGGATTTAGAAGAAATAGCTTTTGCCTTTGACGGTGTTAAAAAGGCATATGCTATACAGGCAGGTAGAGAACTACGTGTAATTGTTGAGAGTGAAAAGGTAAATGATGAAAGAGCGGCAAGCTTATCTTTTGAAATCTCTCAAAAAATTCAAACGGATATGACGTATCCAGGGCAAGTGAAAATAACTGTTATTAGAGAAACCAGGGCGGTTAATATAGCTAAATAATTTTCTGGCATCTAAAAAACGATAAAGTACAAGATAAAAAGAGAGTAGGTGTATACTTGCTCTCTTTTTTTAGTCTTTGTGTTTATTGATAATTTCATCTTTCCAATCCAATGCTTCTTCGAGGGTTTCAAAGTGTTCTAATTCTTTAGTGGTGAACGCTTTTTCAATTTTTGCCTGATTTTTTTGTTTGGGATCTTTAGAAATGATAGCAACACCTAATAGATTTTGAATTTTATTGCTTTCGAGATAAATCATAGGATTGATTGTGTAAGAATTGATGCGCACTGCGAGATACACAAAGGGTTTATTTTCAAAGTGTTTTTTAGTAACAAAGTTTAGTTCGGATATATGTTCTGGAGCCAAAGTAAATCCTTCATTGATGTACACCCGTACATGATCATCATATATTTCTGCCAGGCAATAGTCGAAGTTGTAAGATACAATCATTTGAATTCATAATATAGCTTCACTTTTTGAAGAAAAAGCAAAGTTTCCCTTTTTTTCCCACTATAAGATAGGAAAAAAATATGATATTTTGATTTTACCAGATATGATGTACCTGTTTAAAGAAGTTAATCGTTATATTTTTTTATGATTTCATCTTTCCATTGTAGAGCCTCATCTAGTGAGTTAAAATGCTCAAATTCTTTTTTAAAAAATGGTTTTTCGACTTTAGTTTGTGCTTCTTGTAATGGGTCATTAGAAACAACAGCGACACCTATTAAACTAGGAACTTTGCTGGATTCTAGATGAGTAGCAGGATTAACAGAATAAGAATTAATTCTATGAGAGATGTATACGAAAGGTCTATTCTTGTAATGTTTGTTTACAATGTCAAGAAACGTGTTTATGTATTTTGGTGATACTGTAACACCATGTTTCATGACAACAATAGCATAGTCATTATATAATTCAGCTGTACAAAAATCTAAATCATAGAACGTAATCATTAGTAGAGATAGGTGTAAGAGTATATGGTATTAAGTTACAATAAATTACTAAATAATTAACCAGTTAACGTGTGTTTTTTAATAATATCATCTTTCCATTTCAAGGCTTCTTCTATGGTATCGAATTGTAGAAACTCTTTTCTGAAAAAAGCTTTTTCTATTTTTGTTTGCATTTTTTGAAGAGAGGTGTTCGAAACAACTGCAAAACCTACTAAGTTTTTAATTTTTGCGGTTTCCAGGTATATCGTAGGATTTACAGAATAGGAGTGGATTCTGTGTGTGATATAAACAAATTTTTTATCTCTAAAATGCGTGTCGGTAATCTCGACGAAAATCTCGTTGTACTCTGGTAAAACTGTAATTCCTTCGTTCATTACATTAATTATATAATTTTCATATATATCCATTTGGCAAAAGCCTAAATCATACGAAGCGATCATTGAACTAAATTAGCTTAAAATAGTAGGGTTAATATAATAGAATTAAATCTTTGGAGAGAAATAGATTAGAGGTTACTTTTTGTTTATATAAACAAAACTTATCAGTTCATTTTTTTTCTAAAAAAACAGGAAAAAAGAGGTTGCTACTACTTGTTAACAACCTCTTATTCATGAATTATTATTAAGATTTAGTATCCTGCTTACTAAGATTCTGTAGATTTTTCAGGTTTCTTTATGTTTATAGTTAATTCTCCAGAATCTTTATCTATATCCATAAATATACTATCTCCTTCTTGTAATTGTGCATTAATGATTTCTTCGGCAAGAGCGTCTTCAATATATTTTTGTATAGCTCTTTTAAGGGGTCTTGCTCCGTATTGTTTGTCAAATCCTTTTTCTGTAATGTAGTCTTTGGCGTTTTCACTTAGCGTAAGATCGTATCCAAGACCTTTAATTCTGCCGTACAACTTATCGAGTTCAATATCAATAATTTTGTGTATATCTTCTCTTTCAAGAGCATTAAACACGACAACATCATCAACTCTATTTAAAAATTCTGGAGCGAACGCCTTTTTCAAAGCGTTTTCTATAACACCTTTTGCGTAGTTTTCGGCTTGAGTTTTTTTGGCAGTAGTACCAAAACCTACTCCTTGTCCAAAATCTTTTAATTTTCTTGCTCCAATATTTGAAGTCATGATAATTATCGCATTTCTAAAGTCAATTTTTCGACCTAAACTATCGGTAAGATATCCATCATCTAATACTTGCAACATCATATTAAAAACATCTGGATGCGCTTTTTCAATCTCATCTAAGAGGATAACCGCATATGGTTTTCTTCTGACCTTTTCTGTAAGTTGGCCACCTTCTTCGTACCCGACATATCCTGGAGGAGCTCCTATCAATCTTGAGACAGCAAATTTTTCCATATACTCACTCATATCTATTCGAATCAGAGCATCTTCACTATCAAAAAGTTCTCTGGCAAGTACTTTAGCTAATTGTGTTTTACCTACACCGGTTTGTCCTAAGAAAATAAAGGATCCAATAGGTTTATTAGGATCTTTAAGTCCGGCTCTATTACGCTGTATGGCTTTTACCACTTTATTAACCGCCTCTTCTTGACCTATTACTTTACCCATGATTAGGCTCGGTAATTCTGCTAACTTATTACTTTCAGTTTGTGCAATACGATTAACAGGAATACCAGTCATCATAGATACTACATCTGCAACGTTTTCTTCATCAACCGTTTCTTTGTGTAGTTTGGATTCTTTTTCCCACTGCTCTTGAGCTACAGCAAGTTCTTTTTCTAGATTTTTTTCATCATCCCTCAGTTTTGCAGCTTCTTCATACTTTTGTTTTTTAACAACGCTGTTTTTAAGCTCTCTTACCTCTTCAAGTTTTTTCTCTAAATCAAGAATTTTTTTAGGAACATCGATATTTGTAATATGAACTCTGGAACCAGCTTCATCCAAGGCGTCAATGGCTTTGTCTGGTAAAAAGCGATCGGTCATATATCGATTCGTTAGCGTAACACAGGCCTGAATAGCTTCGTCTGTATAACTAACGTTGTGATGTTCTTCATATTTTTCCTTAATATTATTAAGGATTTCAATGGTTTCTTCAATGTTTGTTGGTTCAACAATCACCTTTTGGAAACGTCTTTCCAGGGCACCATCTTTTTCGATATATTGTCTATATTCATCCAGTGTTGTGGCACCAATACATTGTATTTCTCCTCTTGCTAATGCAGGCTTAAACATGTTAGAAGCATCCAGGCTACCGGTGGCTCCACCTGCTCCAACAATAGTATGAATTTCATCTATAAAAAGGATGATATCATCATTCTTTTCAAGTTCATTCATCACTGCTTTCATTCGCTCCTCAAATTGCCCACGATATTTGGTCCCGGCAACCAGGCTCGCTAAATCAAGAGTAACAACACGTTTGTCAAATAAAATTCGAGAAACTTTTCGTTTTACAATTCGTAATGCTAGTCCCTCGGCTATAGCAGATTTACCAACTCCTGGTTCACCTATGAGTAACGGGTTGTTTTTCTTACGTCTACTTAATATTTGAGAAACACGTTCTATTTCTTTAGATCTTCCCACAACAGGATCTAATTTACCTTCTTCTGCCATGGCAGTTAAATCACGTCCAAAATTATCTAAGACCGGGGTTTTAGATTTTTTTCCAGCTTTACTTCCTCCGGAAGGAGAGTTAAAAGGATTTTCTTTTGAAGAATCTCCGCTTAAATCATCGTCGTCGTCAGAGAAAGATTCTGCTTTTGGGTTGTCTATGTATTCTTCGTCGTTAGCAATCATATATTTAAATTGGTCTTTAACGTTATCATAATCTACTTTTAAGCGATTTAAAAGTTTAGTAGTTGGGTCATTTTCGTTTCTTAAGATGCATAAAAGAAGGTGTGCAGTATTAATTGAAGAGCTTTGAAACAATTTTGCTTCTAGAAAAGTAGTTTTTAAAGCTCTTTCTGCTTGCCTGGTTAAATGCAGGTTTTTTTTCTCATTCGATACAATGGCTATATCGGGGTTCGCCGGACTAAGAATTTCGACTTTCCTTCTTAAATTAGTCAAGTCAATATCTAATGCATCAAGGATGTTAATTGCCTTTCCGCTACCGTCCCTTAATAAACCTAGCATAAGATGTTCTGTGCCTATAAAGTCATGCCCTAACCTAAGGGCTTCTTCTTTACTATAAGCAATAACATCCTTGACTCTAGGTGAAAAATTATCATCCATAAGATTAATCTCTTTCTTTTTAACTAAAATAGTAATTTTTTAGGATAGTAAGGCAAAAACTATTCCTTTTACCTGATCATTAACAAATATCTGACAGTAACGCAACATAATGTCATATAAATGAGAATTTTATACAAAAAGCCTTATAAATTTACTGACAAAATATGCGTATTTTACCTTTACTATGGGTAAATAGACAAAAAAAGCTGTAATAATCAAAACCTATACATCTAGACTTATTAACTATATCCTACATTATTTTTGTTAATAAATTACGTATATTACATAGCTTATTAAGCGTTAAAACCATCTTAAATTACTTAAATTAGCGCGTTTATTAATTCAATTTTAGAAAAAAGTTTTTTATGACAGAAGGAGAAAAACTTATACCTATCAATATAGAAGATGAGATGAAATCAGCATACATCGATTATTCGATGTCAGTAATTGTATCTCGAGCTCTTCCAGATGTTAGGGATGGTCTTAAACCTGTGCATAGACGTGTTTTGTATGGTATGTATGAATTGGGTGTTAGAGCCAATACTGCCCATAAAAAATCGGCTAGAATCGTAGGAGAAGTTCTTGGTAAGTATCACCCACATGGGGATACTTCGGTATACGATACTATGGTACGTATGGCTCAAGAGTGGAGTTTAAGATATATGTTGGTTGACGGTCAGGGTAACTTTGGTTCTGTAGATGGGGATAGCCCGGCAGCAATGCGATATACAGAAGCAAGAATGCGCAAAATATCAGAAGATATGCTTGCCGATATCGAAAAAGATACGGTTGATCATACCTTTAATTTTGATGATACTCTACAAGAACCAACGGTGCTTCCTACAAGAGTGCCGGGATTGTTGATCAATGGGGCTTCAGGGATAGCCGTGGGTATGGCGACAAATATGCCTCCGCATAACTTAAGTGAAGTGGTTGACGGTACAGTAGCGTATATTGATAATAATGATATAGAAATTGATGAGCTGATTACCCATATCAAAGCCCCTGATTTTCCGACAGGTGGTATTATATATGGATATGATGGAGTCAAAGAGGCCTTTAAAACGGGTAGAGGAAGAATAGTAATGCGAGGCAAAGCTACTTTTGAAGAGGTAAATGGCCGAGAAAGCATTATTGTTACCGAAATCCCGTATCAGGTCAATAAGGCAGATATGATTAAAAAAACTGCTGATCTGGTTAATGATAAAAAGATTGATGGGATTTCTACGATTCGTGACGAATCAGACAGAAAAGGGATGCGTATCGTTTACGTTTTAAAACGTGATGCAATACCTAACATTGTACTTAATCTCTTATATAAATACACTGCATTACAGTCTTCTTTTAGTGTAAATAATATTGCATTAGTTAACGGAAGGCCACAATTGCTGAATGTAAAAGAGATGATTCACCATTTTGTAGAGCATAGGCATGAAGTTGTTGTACGCCGTACAAAATTTGAACTTAAAAAAGCTGAAGAAAGAGCACATATTCTTGAAGGATTAATTATTGCTTCAGATAACATTGACGAAGTTATTGCATTGATTCGTGCTTCAGCAAATGCAGATGAGGCACGACAAAAGCTGATCGATCGATTTAAGCTTTCAGAACTACAGGCTAAAGCCATTGTCGAGATGCGTTTGCGACAACTTACAGGTCTTGAACAAGATAAGCTACGTGCAGAGTATGATGAGTTAATGAAGACCATTGAAGATCTAAAAGACATTCTTGCTAAAAAGGAACGTCGAATGGATATTATCAAAGAAGAACTTATTGAAGTAAAAGATAAGTATGGAGATGACCGTCGTTCTCAGATTGAATATGCCGGAGGTGATTTAAGTATAGAGGATATGATCCCAGATGAGAAAGTGGTGATTACGATTTCTCATGCCGGTTATATAAAAAGAACTTCTCTTAATGAGTACAAGAAACAGAATAGAGGAGGAGTTGGTCAAAAGGGTAGCACAACACGTAATGAAGATTTTCTAGAGCATTTATTTGTGGGTACAAATCACCAATATATGCTGTTCTTTACCCAAAAAGGGAAGTGTTTTTGGATGCGGGTTTATGAAATACCTGAAGGAAGTAAAACCTCCAAGGGTAGAGCCATACAAAACCTTATCAATATTAGTAATGACGATAAAGTAAAAGCATTTATTTGTACTCAGGATCTTAAAGATGAAGAATATATCAATTCTCATTATGTCATAATGGCTACCAAAAAAGGGCAGGTCAAAAAGACATCATTAGAACAATATTCTAGACCAAGAACTAATGGTATCAATGCGATCACTATAAAAGATGATGATGAGCTTCTGGAAGCTAAATTAACTGACGGAAAGAGTCAAGTTATGCTGGCCGTTAAATCTGGTAAAGCAATTCGTTTTGAAGAAGAGAAAACCAGACCGATGGGTCGTGGTGCTTCTGGAGTAAGAGGTATTCGTCTAGCAGATGAAAATGACGAAGTCATTGGAATGGTAGCCGTAAATGATATGGAAAGCAATATTTTGGTTGTTTCTGAAAACGGATACGGAAAACGATCTAGCTTAGAAGATTACAGGATTACCAATCGAGGTGGTAAAGGAGTAAAAACAATTTCGGTTACCAAAAAAACCGGAAATTTGGTCGCTATAAAAAATGTAACTGACTTAGATGACCTAATGATTATCAATAAATCTGGTATTGCCATTCGATTGTCTGTTGAAGATTTACGGGTTATGGGGCGTGCAACACAAGGTGTTCGTCTGATTAATTTAAAAGGTAAAGATTCAATAGCAGCGGTAGCAAAAGTAATGCATGATGAAGATGATATTGATGAAAATGGAATAGAAGATGAAAATATTTCTGTTCAGGATTCAGAATCTGCATCAGATGGCACAACTATTGATAAGGAAACAAAGGAATAATTAAATCCCAATTTTAAAAAAAACTCAAGTAATGAAAACTAAATTTATCGTAGTATTATTTGTAACATTTAGTACTATAGGATTTTCTCAGAAACAAGAACTAAAATCAGCTTCTAAAGCTATAAAATCCGGTAATGTCGAAGCAGCTACTGAAGCGCTAAAAGCGGCTGAGGGTCTTTTAGAGACTGCAGATCAAAAAATGAAAGCTCAATATTATTTTCTAAAGGGACAAGTTCTTTCTGCCTCTGCAGATACGTCTTTAGAAAAGATGGAAAATGCTGCTAGTGCGTATACGAAAGCAATCGAAATAGAAAATGAGTCAGGTATTTCTAAGTATTCGACAGAAGCTAATCAAAAAATTCAGACAATACGTCAGTCATTGATAGAAAATGCGATTAAAGATCAAAATGCTAAAAACTACAAAGGTGCTGCAGAAAAGCTGTATTTGGGATATACAACTAATAAAGTGGATACTATATATCTGTATTATGCTGCTGGTAATGCTGTAAACGGTAAGGATTATGATACCGCGTTAAAGTATTATGAAGAATTAAAAACCATTGGGTTTACTGGTATTACTGAAGAATTTGTGGCTACTAATAAAGAAACAGGAGAGGTTGAACCTTTCGATTCTAAGCAAACCAGAGATCTTTCTGTCAAATCAGGTAAATATATCAAGCCAGACATACGCAAATTAGAATCTAAAAAAGGAGAAATCGTTAAAAACATCGCTTTGATTTATATGTCTCAAGGTAAAGACGAGGAAGCTATGAAGGCTATAGAAGAAGCTAGACAAGAAAATCCTGAAGATACTGCTTTGATGCAAGCACAGGCAGATATGTTTTACAAGCAGGGTAACATCGCTAAGTATAAAGAAATTATGGAGCAGATCGTTGCAAATGATCCTGAAAATCCTGATTTATTATACAATCTAGGTGTTAGTGCTTCTCGTTTAGGAGATAATGATCAGGCCATGGAGTATTATAAAAAAGCTCTAGAATTAAAACCTGATTATACTTCAGCCCAAATCAATATGGCTGCATTGATTCTTGGTGGTGAAAAGGCAATTGTTGAAGAAATGAACAACCTTGGTACTTCAAGTAAAGATTATAAGCGCTATGATGAGTTAAAAATCAAGAGAGAAGAATTGTATAAAAGTGCTGTGCCTTATTTAGAAGGGGCACTAAAAAGTGATGCAGATAACATTGAAGCTGTGCGTACATTGATGAATATTTTTATGCAGTTAGATGACCCAAAAGCTGATGCTTTAAAAAATAAATTAAAAGCTTTAGAAGGAGGTAATTAATCCTTTGGCAAAATAAAGAATAAACGGGATCATGTTATTGATCCCGTTTTTTTTATCTTAAAGTTTTTATACATGTTTTTCTGTCTGAAAATAAAACTGATATCCTGAAAAATTAGAAGTAAAAAACGCCTTTTTTAATGTAAAGGCGTTCTGATATAGATGCATAAAGGATCTTATGGGTGCTGTGTCAATTTTCAGAACTCAGGTTATCTGAGTTCAGCTCCTAATTTGCTCTCGAAATTATGTTGTAGCTTATTCATAATTTTATCTATTTGTTTATCGGTAAGTGTTTTGTTCTCATCTTGTAATGTGAAACTCACGGCATATGATTTTTTTCCTTTAGGTAAGTTTTTACCTTGATAAACATCAAATAAATTTATGTCTTTTAAAAGCTGTTTTTCGGTCTGCTTTGCTATAGTATGAATCTCCTCAAATTTAACAGAATCATCTAAAAGCAGGGCAAAGTCTCGGCGCACTTCTGGAAATTTAGGGATATCTTTGTACCAGATTTTATTGTGTTTGGCAAAGTCTACTATAGCATCCCAGTTAAAATCGGCATATAGTACCTCCTGTGAAATAGAAAAATGCTTTAGAATAGATTTTTTGATAATCCCAAAATCTACAAGTTTGGCTTTGCCCAAACTAAGAGAAAGTCCTTCAGAAAATAGATCATTCTTAACAGGAGTGGTTTTGATTTTTGTTAGTCCAAGACGCTGCAAAATAGATAATACCACACCTTTAAGATAAAAGAAATCACCGTGTACTTGCTTGGTTTTCCAGTTTTCTTTTATATGATTACCAGAAATAATAATGCTTAGATGTTTGTTTTCGATTCGTCCATTATCGTAATCATGGTAGGTTTTACCAAATTCGAATAACTTTAAATCAGAGCGTTTTCTATTGATGTTATATGATACTGCTTCTAGACCTGAAAATAACATAGATTGTCTTAAAACTGCAAGATCATTACTAAGAGGATTTAACATCTCGACGTTATTTTCCATTTTAAGTTGTTCACTTAAATTAATATAATCTTGAGTGGTAAGCGAATTAGCCAACATCTCATTATATCCCTGTCCAACCAATTGATTTGATATGGTATTCTGTATCTTATGGTCAGAGAATTTATCAATATTAGAAATCGAGGCATTTAACTTCTGTGTAAAATCTATGTTGTTATAGCCATATACTCTAAGGATTTCTTCAATGACATCAACTTCTCTTTGCACATCATTTCGATATGCTGGTATCGTAAGTCCGATACCTTTTTCAGTTATGCTGTTTATTTTTATATCTAACGATGTAAGTATAGATTTGATGGTTTCCTGTGGAAGCTCTTCTCCAATCAACTTAGCAGTATTTTCGAAGGATAAAAACACCTGAAAATCTTCAATCTTTTTTGGATACAAATCTATAATTTCACTAGAAATATGCCCTCCGGCTAATTCTTGTATTAAAAGGGCAGCTCTTTTTAAAGCGTATTCGGTAATATTTGGATCAATACCTCTTTCAAACCTAAAAGAGGCATCTGTATTTAATCCATGACGTTTTGCAGTTTTACGTACACTTATTGGATTAAAATAAGCACTCTCTAAAAATATTGATGTAGTATTATCTGTAACACCAGAGTGAATACCTCCAAACACACCTGCAATACAAAGTGGTTTTACAGCATCGCAAATCATTAGATCTTCTTCATGCAATTCTCTTTCTACCTCATCTAAAGTGGTAAACTTAGTTCTAGCCTCTACTGTTTTTACTTCAATAATGTTACCTTCGATGTAGTGAGCGTCAAAAGCATGCAACGGTTGCCCTAATTCGTGTAATACATAATTAGTAACATCGACAACATTATTTTTTGGAGTTATTCCTATTGCCTTTAGTCTGTGTTGTAACCAAGAGGGGGATTCTCCAACTTTAATATCAGAAATAGTAACTCCACAATATCTAGGAGCCAAAGTGGGATCATTAACCTCAATATTAATTTTGTGCAACCTGTTCTCCACTCTAAAATTGCTCACAGATGGAGTAATAAATTCCAGGTTGATATCCTTTTGTTGTAACCCTGCTTTAAGGTCACGGGCGGTGCCCCAATGACTCATAGCGTCTGCACGATTAGGGGTAAGTCCTATCTCGAATATTTGATCATTTTCTATATCAAATACTTCAGCAGCCCTTGTGCCTACGGTGATATTAGTATCAAGAACCATAATTCCATCATGATTTTTTCCTAGACCTAATTCGTCTTCGGCACAAATCATACCATGGCTTTCTTCTCCACGAATTTTCCCTTTTTTGATAACCCATTCTTTACCGTCATCATCATATAACTTTGTACCTATTGTGGCTACGGGTACTTTTTGACCAGCAGCAACATTTGGAGCACCACAAACAATCTGTACAGGGGTTCCGGTACCTAAATCAACTTTCGTTATTTTCAATTTATCTGCATTGGGATGTTTTTCACAAGTAAGAACTTGTCCTACAACAACACCTTCTAATCCACCTTTAACACTTTGGTAGGCTTCAATTCCTTCTACTTCTAAGCCTAAATCTGTAAGCAATTCACCTGTTTTCTCAGCATCCCAATCTGGGTTAATGAATTGTTTTAGCCAGTTATATGAAATCTTCATTGATGATTATTCTAAATTCAGTCGGTAAAGATAATATATTGAATAGAGGTTACAAATAAGAACCATTTTATCTTTCGTAAATTCATTAAAAAAGATCCTAATAAAGCCTTCTTGGACATAAATACCAGGATTATCTTTTTATCCAATTTATTAATACTTAATTTTTCATATTTTTGAATTCAAAAAGTATCAGATATGAATAAGGCAAAAAGTAAGAATTGGCTCATTATTGTGTTTTTGTTTAGTTGTTGGTGTACCTTTTCGCAAGAGGAAAAAGTAAATGTAAAAAAAGATACACGTACTATTAAAATAAAAACTGATCAACCTGACAAGGTTCGGGAGGATACAAAAAACAATAAGGAATTTTTTCGGAAAAGTGAATTCAATACTACCGCTGAACGCTATTCGAAAGAGGGCTTAACTCCTTACATTGGTAAGGATGGACAGGCAGTATTTCCATTGGGTGAAGCTGAAGATAATACAACGAAAAAAGAAAGAAAGAAGAAAACTAGTACTAAAAACTCAAAAAAGCAGTCATCCAAGAATTAAGAAGGAGTCTGTTTTAAATTAAATCTGATTTATAAATAACATTAGTTCTATACTTTTTAATAGAGAGAAGATATTGCCTGGTTTTTTGCGGACTTATCTTTTAATCCCATACAATAATATTTTATTCAATGAAAATCAACACCCTATGTTTTTTAGTTCTTACGCTTTTAATAGCATCTTGTAAGAAAAATGAGAAACAATCTTTTTTTGATTTCAAAAGTGGTCCCTGGAGGGCAACATTGAAGGTGCAAGACAACAAACAACTTCCTTTTTTATTTGAAGTTATGGATGATCAGAGTTTAAAAATCTTTAACGCCGAAGAAGTTATAGATGTAAATGAAATAGAAATAAATGGAGACTCTATAAAAATTAAATTTCCTGTTTTTGAAGGGTATGTTGCTGCAAAATTTATAGACTCGATGAATATCTCCGGTAGTTTTATTAAAGAAAGTCTTGGTAGGGTAGTCCCTTTTGAGGCAAAATATGGGCAACAGGATCGGTTTAAAATTACCTCAAAACCCTCAAAAGACATCACCGGTAACTGGGAGACTGTTTTTAGTGAAGGTAATGCAGAAGATCGTTACGTAGCCAAAGGGATATTTTCTCAAAACGGTAATATTGTTACAGGAACATTTAGAACAACAACAGGAGATTATCGATATCTCGAGGGGGTTCTCAACGACGATCAACTACAGTTGTCAACCTTTGACGGCGCCCATGCATTTTTGTTTACAGCTCAAGTAAACGACAGTACAATTAATGGTAATTTTTATTCAGGTAATCATTGGAAAGAGCCATTTACGGCTAAGAAAAATGAAAAGTATAAGTTACCATCAGAAGATTCATTAACTTTTCTTAAAAAGGGGTATGATACCTTTGATTTTGATTTTCCTAATGTGAAAGGAGATCAGGTTTCTCTAAAAGATTCACGATTTAAGGATAAGGTTGTTATTGTTCAAATCATGGGAACATGGTGCCCTAATTGCATGGATGAAACCAAGTATTATGTCGATTTTTATAATGAGAATAAAGAAAAAGGTATAGCGATCGTGGCCTTAGCTTTCGAGTATGCCAAAACCAAAGAAAAAGCCTTTAATTCTATAAAGAGATTACAAGAAAAATTAAATGTAGAATACCCTATTCTTCTTGCCCAATTCGGGACCTCAGATAAACAAAAAGCACAAGAAAAATTACCAATGCTTAACCATGTTTTATCGTATCCAACCACTATCTTTATTGATAAAAAAGGAGAAGTTCGTAAAATACACACAGGTTTTAATGGTCCGGCTACAGGACAGAAATATATTGACTTCAAAAAGGATTTCGAGGAGTTTGTAAATCAATTGGTAACAGAATAAACCAGTGTAACGATCAATTACAAATTTCATGATAATACAGAAAACCAAAAAAAGGGAAAAGAACAATTGATAGTATTTCTAAAATTGAGTATTCAAAAGGCTAAGAATTTTCTAAACTATTTGTACTGAGATTACAGTAAAATCATAAAGATTTGGTGGTGGTATAAAGTAGTTTTATTCCTTAATAGTTTTATGGTAAAGTTGTATTAGTGTATCTTTGTATCACCAAATTTAACCACATGAGTAAAGCCGTTTATATAGCCACTATTGAGCCAAATAGTGGTAAGTCTATAGTTGTTTTAGGAATGATGCGTATGCTACTGGGTAAAATAGCCAAAGTAGGATATTTTAGACCGATTATTGATGATCCTGCCTCGGGAGAGGTGGATAATCATATCAACACCGTGATATCCCATTTCGAATTAGATATCAATTTTGAAAACGCGTATGCCTATACCAGAAGTGAGGTATTACAAAAATATAATCAAGGCAAATCAGGAGAAGTCATTGATGGTATCATCAGAAAATATAAAGACCTTGAAGAAAAATTCGATTTTATTTTAGTTGAAGGAACTGATTTTTCTGACGAAGGCAGTATTATCGAATTTGATATCAATGTAATCATTGCCAAGAATCTAGGAATACCCGCAGTTATTGTTGCCAGTGGCATTGATAAGAAAAATGAAGAAATTGTAGGAAACCTAAAACTGGCTTTTGATACGTTTAATAGCAAAGATGTAGAGGTTTTGGCTATGGTGGCTAACAAAGTAACACCCGGTTGCGAAAAGAACTTGAATGCCGCTTTTGAAAAGAGTTTTGAAAATGAGGTAGAGAGAATAATCATACCAAGGATAAATTCTTTAATCAATCCTACGATCAAAGAAATCGTAAATGAACTAAAGGGTACCGTTCTATTTGGTAAAGAGTATCTAAATAATCAAGCCGGTAATTTTGGAGTAGGAGCCATGCAGCTGCGTAATTATCTAACACATCTTAAAGAAAATAGTTTAGTCGTAACACCGGGAGATCGTGCAGATATAATCCTTGGGGTATTACAAGCTAATATTTCAGATAATTATCCAAAAATTTCGGGGATTATACTTACCGGTGGAATTATCCCTGAAAAACCTATTCTTAAGTTAATAGAAGGGGTTTCTTTATCTTTTCCTATCATATCAGTTTCTAGCGGAACATTCTCTATTACTAACCAGATAGGAGCTATTAAATCAAAAATATACGTCGACAATCTTCAAAAGATCAATACTTCGATCAGTACATTCGAAAAATACGTAGACGAAGATCGCTTGGCAGATCGATTGATTACCTTCAAATCTGAAGGGCTTACACCTCGTATGTTTCAGTATAACTTATTAAGAAGAGCGCTACAGCATAAAAAACGTATTGTCTTACCGGAAGGAGCTGATGAAAGAATATTAAGAGCTACTTCCAGATTATTAGCTTCAGATGTAGTAGAGATCACATTGATTGGTGATGAAAAGAAAATAAAGAATAAGGCGGTAAAGCTTGATATTCCCATTGATTTTAATAAGGTCAATGTTGTGTTTCCAACCAAGTCTCCGTATTACGACGATTATGTAGAAACATTTTATGAGTTGAGAAAACATAAGAATGTGAATTTGGATATGGCCAAGGATATGATGGCAGATGTTTCATATTTTGGAACAATGATGATCTATAAAGGCCATGCAGATGGTATGGTTTCGGGAGCGATACATACCACACAGCACACGATAAGACCCGCTCTACAGTTTATCAAAACAAAACCTGGTGTAAAAGTAGTTTCTTCCGTATTTTTTATGTGTTTAGAAGATAGGGTTTCTGTGTTTGGCGATTGTGCGATAAATCCGAATCCAGATGCTGAACAATTGGCAGAAATAGCAATTTCTTCTTCAGAATCAGCTTTAGCCTTTGGGATAGAACCTAAAGTAGCAATGCTGTCATATTCTTCTGGAACTTCGGGGAAAGGAGCAGACGTAGACATTGTAAGAGCTGCTACCGCTATTGTTAAAGAAAAACGGCCTGATCTTAAAATTGAAGGTCCTATACAATATGATGCCGCTGTGGATATGAGAGTTGGACAAAGTAAGCTCCCTGATTCTGAAGTGGCGGGACAGGCTAGTGTTTTAATATTTCCAGATTTGAATACAGGAAACAATACCTATAAGGCAGTACAGCGAGAAACTGGTGCGCTGGCAATCGGCCCAATGTTGCAAGGGTTAAATAAACCAGTAAATGATTTAAGCCGTGGCTGTACAGTAGATGATGTATACAACACAGTTATCATCACAGCGATACAGGCACAGGGATTTTAAAAAACAAAAAAAGGGAAATGCAAGTATTAGTAGTAAACTCGGGGAGCTCTTCTATAAAGTTTCAATTATTTTCTATGCCACACGCACAAGTAATTTGTTCAGGTCTGGTCGAGCGTATTGGTCTAGAAAATGCTAAAATTACATATGCTGCTTCTAAGCAAGAAAAAATAGAAAAAACAGGAAGTATTGCAAATCACCAGGAAGGTTTACAATTAATAGCTCAATATTTGATGAATAATGAAGTAGGAGTTATTCAATCGGCTTCAGAGATTCATGTCGTTGGTCATCGGGTGGTGCATGGTGGTAGTACTTTTGCCGAAACGGTAGAAATCACAGAAGAAGTGAAACAAAAAATAGAAAAACTCTCTGCTTTAGCACCATTACATAATCCAGCTAATCTTGAAGGAATTTTAGTAGCCGAAGAAATTTTTCCTAAAGCCAGGCAGGTGGCTGTTTTTGATACAGCATTTCATCAAACGATTCCTATAGAAGCATATAAATATGCTATTCCCAATAAGTTTTTGTCTGAAAATAACATAAGAGTATATGGTTTTCATGGTACTAGTCATAAGTATGTATCTGAAAAAGCAATTCAATATTTAGAAAAACCGAACTCCAAGATTATTACGATCCATTTAGGAAATGGTTGTAGTATGACAGCCATAAAAAATGGTAAGAGTATAGATCATACTTTAGGTTTTGCTCCTATGAATGGATTAATCATGGGAACACGATCTGGAGATATCGATCCGGCAGTTATTTTTTATATGGTCAACTCCTTGAAGTATACCTTAGCTGAGGTTAATTCACTTCTACAAAAAGAAAGCGGAATGCTCGGACTTACAGGCTATAGTGATCTTCGTGATATAGAGTCTGAGGCCGAAAAAGGTAATGAAGATTGTATTTCAGCCTTAAAAATGAATGCATATCGTATAAAAAAATTTATAGGAGCATATGCTTCAATAATGAATGGATTAGATGCGATTGTATTTACAGCAGGTATAGGAGAAAATTCAGACGTGGTACGAGAATTAGTTTGTGAAGATCAAGAATTTTTAGGAATTCAGCTGGATAAAGAAAAAAACAGTAAACGGTCTAAAGAAACCAGAGATATTAGTACTTTATCTTCAAAGGTGAAAATTCTTGTAATTCCAACCAATGAAGAGCTTGAAATAGCCAAACAGTCTTTTGATCTACTTGAAAAATAAAAAAAGCAAACCTTATGTTTGCCTCTTATGACCATACTTCTATTTATGCAAAAATAGAACGCCCCTATCTATCAAAATTTCTGGGTTCACAGAAGGTCCCATCCTATGTACTAAAACACCCTCCGCCAAAAAGACAACATCTTACTCTAAAAGATGCTCCTCTAACTTGTTTTTGCTGTTCTTTACTTGGTATACGAACTCCAGTTAAATTTAAGATTTTTTTCATTTGCTCTGTATATTTAAGTTAGCACACATATGTAATTTAGAATATTGATAATCATATGATTAATCACTTAAAAAGAAATAAAGTTGATTGATAAATTTTTATCAGTCTAGTGTTGTTTTCGTGAAAAATGTTGACGTATACTTTTGATTCCTGTTGTAAGAAATAACTTATTAACAAATGTTAAATTGGTTAAGTGTTTGTATATTAATTGTTTATCAATGTTTTTTAAACTAAACACTACATTATCAACATACTACATAACGATATGGTAACATACGGTGCTGGTGAGTCTAATAAAATAATTTTAGTTTCGGGCTGGATTAAATAAACAAACTCACAATACAACACACAATGAAAAAAGTACTACTATTTATGTTGGTGGTGTCGACTATTGGATATAGTCAGGTACCAACATATTATAATGATGTTAATCTTAATTTATCAGGAAATGCTCTTAAAAATGAATTAGGAGCAAAAGTGACAAATACCCACACTACGTTTCTTACTTATACACCTGGTGTTTGGGAAGCATTAAAACAAACCGATATAAATCCCGACAATCCTTCAGAAGTTATTTTGATTTATGGATATAATGATACCGATGGAAACTCTACTACAGACAGAACAAGAGGCATAGAGAATAATGGAGGTGGGTCTACAGACTGGAACCGGGAGCATGTATATCCAAAATCACTGGGAACACCAAATTTGGGTACAGAAGGTCCTGGGGCCGATGCGCATCATTTAAGACCCGCAGATGTGCAACGTAACTCATCAAGAGGAAATAGAAAGTTTGCGGATGGGTCAGGAAACTCTGGTGCAACAAATCAGGGACATTGGTATCCCGGAGACGAGTTTAAAGGAGATGTCGCCCGTATGATGATGTACATGTATATACGATATCCTAATCGCTGCTTACCCTCTAATGTAGGAGAAGGGGCGACAACCAGTAGTGATAATAATATGCTACAGGTGTTTCTTGAGTGGAATGCTGAAGATCCTGTATCACAACTGGAATTACAACGTAATCCCTTGTTAGAAAATATCCAGGGTAATAGAAACCCTTTTATTGATAATCCGGCTTTTGCTACGCAAATATGGGGTGGACCACAAGCCGAAGATAGATTTGGAAATACAGGAGGGGGAGTAGATACAATGCCACCCAGCACTCCTACAAACCTTGTTGCAAGCAATACTACACAAACCACAACAACATTATCTTGGAATACTTCTACAGATAATGTAGGAGTCACCGGATATTTTGTATATCAAAATGGAGGATTTATTGACTCTACAGTTTCTCCAGGTTATACGGTATCTGGATTAATGGCAAATACAAGTTATACTTTTTCTATAAAAGCTAAAGATGCAGCTGGAAATATATCTGCTGCCAGTACCTCAATTAACGTTACCACTCAGGATAATACTTCAGGTGGAGGAGGTGCTACAGAATTATTCTTTTCTGAGTATATAGAGGGCTCTTCAAATAATAAGGCTTTAGAAATAGCTAATTTTACAGGAACCTCAAGAAACCTTTCTGGTTATGTTATTAAAAAACAAACGAATGGATCGGGATCTTGGTCAGGGGGATTAAATCTTTCGGGAAGTATAGCAGATAATGATGTTTATGTTGCTGCTAATAGTTCAGCCTCTGCTACAATTAAAAATCAAGCCGATGTTTTATCATCTTCTACAGAAATGGTGTTTAATGGAAATGACGCGCTCGGATTATTTAAAAATGGAGTTTTAATTGATGTCATAGGAACATTTAATGGAGGTTCATCAAATTTTGCAAAAGATGTAACATTAAGAAGAAAACCTACCATTTCGACTCCTTCTACAACATATACTACATCCCAGTGGGATTCGTATCCACAAAATACCTTTAATAATTTGGGAGCGCATACGTTTAACGGAGGAGAAGGTAACACAGATACTACACCACCATCTGTACCGACAAATTTGATTGCATCTAATGTGAGTACAACTAGTGTGCGTCTCTCATGGACTGCGGCGAATGATAATACAGGAGTTTCTGGTTATAATGTATATCGCAATGGAGTGTTCTTAACTTCAGTAACAGAAACAAATTATAATGTAGTTTCTTTATCCCCTGGTACACAATATACTTTTGAAGTAAGCGCGTATGATGCTTCTCAAAATACATCTGGATTAAGTGACTTGGTTTCGGTATCAACACAAGATGTCGTTGTTTCGTATTGTGCTTCAAAAGGAAATACTACAAATTATGAGTTTATTGATTATGTTGAGATAGGTGGAATTTCTAATGCAACAGGGGCAAATGGCGGATATAGAGATTTTACATCTCAAATAGGAAATCTTTCTTACGGCACAAATACCATCATATTGAGCATCGGATTTGTGAGTTCTTCGTATACAGAGCATTGGGGAGTATGGATTGATTTTAATAAAAATGGAACTTTTGAAACTTCTGAGAAAGTTGTAACCGGTTCTACATCAAACCCGGGTAACTTGTCGTACAATTTTTCTATTCCTTCAACAGTGCAAGCCGGTAATACGAGAATGAGGGTTTCTATGAAATGGAATGGAGCACCTGCTTCTTGTGAAACTTTTGGATACGGCGAAGTAGAGGACTATACGGTTACTATTGGATCAGAAACAGTCAGAACAAAAAGGACTTCAGAAATAAGTATTGATGGTAAATTAGAGGAAGAAGGCAAAGTATTTACCGCAAATGTATATCCAAACCCGGCAACAAACTATATCAGTGTTGGTACAGCTGATAATCGAGAAGTGAAGTACAGATTAATCGATTTAAAAGGAAGTATCCTAAAGTTTGGAACGACAACAAGAAGTGACATTGCTGTGGACAATATGAAGCCAGGGATGTATATACTGGAAATTAATAATAATGGACGAATTATTTCAGAAAAGGTAATAATCGAATAAACCTTGTTGTACTATGAAATGATGAAAAAACCCTGTAGTAATACAGGGTTTTTCATTTTAAAATGAAATGATTCAAATATAGAGACTTATTTATATTTAATGTTTTTAATTGTAAATACTTATCTTGCAGAGGAATAACCAACACAAACCTCTTTTATGTACAATATTAACCGGCTAAAAAGGCTTCTTGTAAAAGAAGGGCCAAAGACTCTATTCTTGCTTATTGTACTCGTTGGTATTCTCCCTGCGGTTGAAGATTTTTCACTTTTTGCTGTATTCGGTTTTTCAATATCCACATTTCATGTTCATGAAGAGTTTCGGTCATTATATACGATATCATTATACCTGATTCCTATAGGTTTAGCCTTGACCATGGGAGGCAAAAATTATTATCGTATTTTAGGATTACTACCTACTTTTTTTTCAGCATATGTTTTTGTGATAGGAAACTCCGAAGAAGTGTCAATAGAGGAGTATCAAGCATTGATAGGAATTCTTCATTTTTTGTGTTATAAAATCGCATTTCTTTATTTCATTGTAAAAGGTAAACTACGCTCTGTACCTTTTTTCTTAACCCTAATATTAATCTGGATTTTACTCGATATACAACACTTAGTATTGTTTTTAACATATACGGTACTTATTCGCTTCTTATTTCTTGCTTTCAAGCAAAATATTACCATTTTTAAAGAAACTGGGTTCAAAAAAACATGCACGTTGGCTTTAAAGTCATTTTTATACTGGTCACCACTGTTAATTTTTATCATTCCTGGCGCGATACTAAATAGTAAAATGAACAAAGCCTCTATTGATCAGCTCTATGATAACACATTTATAATGTCTACTAACGATAGCAGGAAGTATGAAAGAGATCAATTTGAGAAGGATCTTAAATTTTCTCTTGAAGCTGAAGTCATTTGTCTACATGAAGCTATAGAGAAAGGAAACAAAGAAATTGTGAGTATCGTTAATCGTAAAACTGATAGTATTCCTTCTCAGGTCGATGCAATATTTAAAGGAATTTTTAAGCCAACATTGCCCAAAATGGCTCCAGTTTTTAAAGAGGAAGATTGCGGCTTTTGGGGGAAACTCAATTTTACTTGTCAGGCCAAAAATAGTGCAAAAAGAAGTGTCAACACATCTTATGTAAAACAACGTAATCGAATGAGGGAGCTTTTGGTTAATGAAGTTGATCAATCCGCCAAAGGTATTCAGGATGGAGTTGAAGGCTCGACAGATGGGATTAATGATCTAATGCAACAAGAGATTGATGCTATCATAGATAAGGTACAATTCACCATTCAATCTACATTTGATACGCTACTGTTTATAAACCTCCTTCTAGACATAGCTTTTGGTTTTTTGATTCTTAAGAGTTTTTTATATGTATTCTCTAGAGTTGCCTTTTCTTCTGATGATGAAAACTATGTAACTTTATTAGAAGCAGATGATTATACTTCAGATGGATCACTTCATAATGCCGGAAATCAATATTCTATTGACCCTTCTTCTACCAAAGAAAACTATTTTATTTCTCGTTCTTTCGAGCCTAGTGGCAGAGCGCCAAAATTCTCATTACCTCAATGGAAATCAGCTTTTTTGGCTAGAATATTTACGCGTAACTATGCCATGAATAAGATAATTATGAAATCAAGACCCGAAGCAGTACATTTTAAAACTATGGGAAGTCATGAATTCGTAGAATGGGATATCAAAGAAGGAGAAGAAGTCGTTTTTCACTTTAAAAATTTTGTAGGAATGAGCGCGGGTATAAAAATCTCGGCAATATTAAGCCTTAGACTAACATCGCTTCTTTTTGGTCGTTTACTATTTACAACTGCAAAAGGACCAGGAAAATTGATTTTAATGACCAAAGGAGAACCTATTACAGCAGAACATACTAATGCCAATGCTAGTGTAGCAACGAGTAGAATTTTGGCCTGGCAAAAAAATACACGCTTTAATGTAGAATCAGAACTTAACCTGATCGATGTATTTATGAGCGGTATTTACCTCAAAAAGAAAGAACATGATTTAATCCTAATAGATGCCGATATGAAAGGTCCTTCAAAAAACGGGATCGTACGGTTTATCAAGAATTTTATTTTACCAATTTAAAAATGAATACATATTATTTTTATAATGAGTGTTTGTCTTATGATTTGTTCACAACATACAACAAATGACTACCGGCATCTGCAGAAGTATCCAGCATAACCGCAATGGTGCTTTTTTTAGTATCAAAAATATGAAGTGCTTTATTTTCTCCTTGTTTCTCAGATTTTATTTTTGAGTAGTCTGTCATAAAACGAGATAATAAGCGCAATACATAGTTTTGATCGTTGGTTAAGTAAGTGACCTGCTTTGAGTTTTTATTGATGCGCACACCATAATAAAAACCATCAGTTTTTTTCCAATTGTAGAATATATACTTTTTATTTTCTTCGGTATCTTTTATAAAATCCTTTGTTTGTAAAAAATCACGTAACCCTTTCATATCATTAGAACTAGAAAAATTTGTCAATACAGCGCATTCCTGTTCGTTTAGATATTGTCCAAAAATTGGTTTAGAGGTTACAATAAGTAGAAGACTAATAATTAATGAATACTTCATGTTTTTTTATGGTATTTGATCAAGGTCTTATTTAACAAGTAATAGTATCACTACTATCAGAAACGAATTTTTTACCTTTATATTTTTTGAATGTGATTCTTTCAGATTATGGTTTTTATTCAATAGGAATACAAAAGTCAACAATACATTTCTTTTCTGGATGTTCATTGAAATTATTATGATAGATCTCAAAAGGATTTTTATTCGCTTTTTTATATCCATTTTCGTTCATCCATACAAATAATCCAGTCCAGGATTTTTCAAATTCATCCATTCTGATTTCATAACGACTTATAATACATTTTCCTTGCTCTATTGCAGTCAAAGCTATTTCACCTTCTGTTTCAACGGGTTTATTTAGTATAATACAAGCACTAGTTCTTACTTTATCCGCTTCTGTTATTTTGAAGCTGTCGTGATAAATTGTAACCATTTTAGCTTGTTTATCAACTAATCCTTTTGGTGTAGCCCATCGAATTAATTTTTGATACGCAATTTCAATATTTTGTGCACCGATGCTTGAGACATAAGCCAAACTCATTTTTGGCATTTCTTTTATTTCAATTTTTGCATTCATTTTTGTCCAATTTTTAAGATTATTCATGATGCAAATATATTCTTCCCTGTTTGGATACTCTTTACCATTCTTGCTTTGAAGTTGACATATCTTGCTAAACTTATTTGGATGTTGTTTTCTAAATTCTATAGGGCTTACCCCGTAGTATTTTTTAAATGCTCTTGTAAACGATGAATTGTTATTGAACCCATAGGCAATAGAAATTTCGGATATTTTAAGAGTGGTATGCAATAGATTAGAAGCCGACTTTTCAATTCTTTGTCTTGTTATATATTCATTTAAGGTTTCTGAGTGAATATATTTGAATATTCTATGAAAATGAAATGGAGAAAAACAGGC
This sequence comes from uncultured Aquimarina sp., assembly GCA_947497175.1. GTDB lineage: Bacteria > Bacteroidota > Bacteroidia > Flavobacteriales > Flavobacteriaceae > Aquimarina. The sequence goes on from CANMFM010000009.1 coordinate 53,374, forward strand.
AATCTCTGAAATTGTATTCAATGATAGAGAAGCATCCAGATTTGTATCAATATATTGATAAACGTTATTCATCCTAATTTTGTAATCAGCTAGAATTTTCTCTTCTACCATTGTCATTTTTCCAATTTAAAATATTGGTAAATATAGCAAACATTGTCTTTGTCAGGGGGTGTTACCAGATAATAATCTTCGTTTCTAAGTAGTTTTTTTAATGGGAAGAAGTTCCTTGTAGGTCAAACATCTCCAAACCCATTCTAAAGGACCAAACCGAAAATAAGTTAACCAATTTTACTTAATAATACTTGGACTATAAACACTAAGATTGCTGTTAATAGTGTTTCTGATGGGCTTCTTTAAATTTTTGAAGAGTATCAGTAAGTATACGTTTTTACCAAACTCTAAATAAGAAATAACCGATTTATTCTTAATAAGAATGCAAAATGCTATTTTTGCTATTCTTATTTTCGAAATTGTAGCAACGATATCTTTTTAAGTGCTGTACTATTTGATATGTGGTTGAGCAATATGGAATGCAAAAATATAATATTTTTAAAGTAAGTGAGTAAGATTATTAGCTATCGCCCCGATATTGATGGTTTAAGAGCAGTTTCGGTGTTTCTTGTGATTCTTTTTCATGTCGATCTTTCATTATGTAGTGGTGGATATGTTGGTGTCGATGTATTCTTTGTGATTTCAGGCTATCTGATTACTAGTTCAATAAACAAGCAAATTCATAATGCTACATTTTCGTTCAAAGAATTTTATTTAAGAAGAATACGAAGAATTATTCCTGTTCTGGTTTTTGTCTTAGTCTCGATCACTATTCCTGCCTATTTGTTTTTATTTCCGAATGATTTTGAAAGTTATTCTCGTACGGTTTTACATACTATGTTGAGCACTAATAATTTTTATTTGTGGTCTGCCAGTACTGATTATTTTGCCGAGAATACCGAGTTAATGCCTTTATTGCATACATGGTCCTTATCGGTTGAAGAACAATTTTATTTTGTTTGGCCCATCGTTTTAGTACTCCTTCATCGGTTTCTCAACCTCAAAAATAGGGTATATGTAATTGCCGTTTTTTTGATGAGTACACTGCTATTATCCATTTATTTGACAGCAGAAGATAAATCGATGGCTTATTTTTTATTACCGGCCCGATTTTTTGAAGTTTTAATGGGCGCACTTTTAGCTATAGTGTGGGATAAAATTCCAAAACTTTCAAAATCCTCAAATCATACCCTTTCCGTTTTAGGGATTTTACTGGTTTTTATACCTTCTATACTGTTAACCGAAGAAAGTGTTTTTCCGGGGTTGAACGCTTTTTGGCCATGTCTGGGTGCAGTATTCCTAATTTTGTCAGGTAAAGAAGAAAGATCAAAAGGTATTATTAATCGTATATTAGAGTTGCGTAGTATCGTATTTTTAGGTTTATTATCGTATTCTATGTATTTATGGCATTGGCCCATAATAGTATTTATAAAATATTTAGGCTTTGAGCTCACATTACCGCTCATTATGATAATTATTACAGCTACAATTCTAGTCTCATATTTTTCATGGAAATTTGTCGAACAGCCATTTAGACGTGTATTTAAATTTACATTTTCAAAAACAATATACATTATCTTTTTACCAAGTTTGTTGGTTACTGGTTTGATTTATGGAATAATTGATAGTAACGATGGGTTTCCTAATCGTTTTCCTAATTTGGTAGAATTTAATAGAAAATCAAATTTTCCGGATGAGGTAAGGTCTGATTGTTACAATACGCATAGCATTGGTAGTAGTACACCGTGTGCTGTTGGAGTGGTTAAAAATGAAGTTGACGGTATTTTGATAGGGGACTCGTTTGCGAATCACTCGACCTATTTTGTTGACGTATTGGCTAAAGATGCAAACCTATTTTTTGATGTTAGTGCGGCGGCTGGTTATCCATTATTGCGTAATTTGGATTTTCCTGATAGCTCTGGTGATGATTATGGAAAGAAAAGATTCGAATATGCTAAACATATGGATATTATTTGCATTGCAGCATTTTGGGAAGCTATAAGAGTTGATTCAGAAAATTATTATCAAATACTCAAATCTATAAAAGAGCTAGTAGCTTTGAAGAAAAATGTAGTGATCATTGATCACTTACGGATGACAACCGAAGCAAATGTACATAAAATGAAGTTGTACAAAACCAATTTAGGGGCTGATTTTGTAAAAAAAGATTTATTAGTTCCACGTTATGAACGTCCGGAAAAATATATTGTAAATGAAATCAAAAAAAGATTTCCGTCAGTAATAATAATTGATTTAAATGATGTGATGTGTGATGAAGAAGTATGTGATTACATGATAAATAATCAAATTGTGTATCGTGATTTTTATCATTTAAATATAAGTGGAGCAAGGTTGATCGCAAAAAAATATCTTGAGAAGAAAGGTAATCCTTTACGATTTCTAAAATAACCACGCCCGAAGGCTTTATAAACCGTCTCTACGCTTAACTCTATTATGGAAATATAGGCTATAAATCAAAATGAATTACCAGCTTCTTAAAGTTCCATTTGTAGGATACTTCATTCTATTTTTAACACTAGAATCATCTCTATGATTTCATAATTTTTACAGATGTGTTTACGAAATAATCAACCAATATAAAAGTAATTAATTTTATTAAATTAGGCCGAGGGTAGTAGACTATTGACTTTATTGACAGGAGTTATTTACACCATAAAATAACTGACTAGTGAGTCATAATTTAGAGTCAAATATAATAGGGTTGCCATATTTGCATAAATTAATATAGGGATAAGCCAAACTAAGAAAACGAAAGTTCCTCCATGTAAAAAGACAATTAGTAAGGGTAGGAGTAGTCCGATATATAAGTCAATTACGATTTGACGTCCCCAAAGCATTTTATGTACACCAATAAGCGTCTTAAAAAAATTTTCCTTAGAACTTGCATAAATTGAGTACGTTAAGAAACAAAAGAAGATTACCCAGCTCATATATTTTCCAATGGCAAACGGACTTTGACTAGCAAAAATAAACGTATCTTCTCTTGAGCAAATTGCAAAAAATGCAAAGCCAAAAAACAGAATCCACAAAACATTCTGTTTCAGAAATCGGGTAGTGTTTTTTCTTTTCATTTTATAGAATTATATAGGAATAGGAGCGTGGGTATGTGGGGTTAAACGAATTGATTAATTTGCTCGTTTTTTCTCTATGCTATCTCCAAACTGATCTACATTTTTTTTGTTCTGATCGATGCTCGTTATTTTTTTCGTCCAATAAATCGTATAACAGCGCCTTTTCCATTATGATAAAGCCCTTCATTTAATTCAATTTCTTCTTCGGCCAATAATAGAATTTCGTAATTCTCAAAATCTGATTTGAGTTCATCAATTGAAAATAGCGAACTTAAGTCTGAAGGTCCTCCAATTTTGGGATTATCGTTTCGATATTTAAGATGGTTTTTACTAAAGGCCTCGAATACTATAATCCCGCCTTCTTTCAATTTTTTACTTAGTAATTTGTGGTATTTGGATTTGATACTAGATGGGAAATGAGCATAAATAAGGGCTATTGCATCAAATTCTTCATTTTCATACTTCAATTCAGGTAATTGTCCGATTTGATAGTCGATTGAGACCTTATTTTCTTTTGCAAGTTCGAGTGCCTTGTTTTTTCCTTCAATACTTATATCAAATGCAGATGTAGTCCAACCCATTTTTGCGGCATAAACCGCATTTCTGCCTTCACCCTCGGCTCCAAAAAGAATTTTTCCAGTTTTAAATTTTTGGATTTGTTCTTCAAGAAATTTGTTGGGTTGGATTCCATAGGCAAATTCCTTTTGCCGATACCTATCATCCCATCTTTTTAACCAAATGTCCGTCATTTTTTAATTCCTTATTTTTAAGTAGTGGATACATTTTGTTATCTACGGTTTTTCTTATTTTATCTACATTAGCATTCATTAAATATCGTACAAAATTTTGATACATCCATTTTTTTAAAAAATTTAATTTTTGTTGATGCTTGCTATAAAATTCATCAGGTGTATCAAATAATCCAAAGTCCTGATTAATTCCTTTATCCTGAATATATGTATGGTTCATCTCCCATTCGATTTCTGGTTTCTGGAAATTATCTGTGTATGCTCCATACCCACAAAACGTTGTTTTACAATTCGAAAACTTTTTTTGTAAAGCGGTTAGATATGGCATGTCGAGTATCAACCCTTCCAGGTTAAACCACTTTCCATGCACGTATACTTCAACCCAACTATGAAGAATGTTTTTGGGTGCTATCATATACCAAATACCGGTAATTGCTCCTTTTTGCAGGGCTTTGTGAATTGTAAAACCGTGTATTCTGTTAGGTATTCCAACTGCTCTTAAGAGAGCCATAAAAAGATTGGCTTTGGTATTGCACTGACCAAATCCATCATCCAGTACCTGAGAAGCAGATATACTGTCGTCAATATTATACCCAAATTTTATATCATCTCTCACATAGTTGTATACGTTTTTTATCTTCTTGGTATCTGTTAATTTGTTCCAGCCTTTTTCCTGGATTAAATCTTTTATAGTGGGCGCATCGTAATCTAAGATCTTCGTGCTTTTAAGATAATTTTTGAAATCCACTGAATTTTTGAGTTGCTGTATCATAATAAGTGATTCTTTATTGATAACAAAGTTCAGAAGGTAAGAACACTTATACTTGAATAAACTGGCTAATCTTTAAAAATTCACGTGGGCTAAAGCCAAAATTTTCTTTAAAAACCCTACTAAAATGAGCACTGTCTGAAAAACCGACCAGATGGGCTATTTCTGAAAGAGACTTTTTTCCGAAATAGGGCAAACTTTGTAAAAGTTTGTTCCATAATTGAGCTCTTCTATATGTAATTCCTGTTTCTTCTTTGAAGAGATGAAGAAATCGGCTCGGTGATATACAGCAATGATTTGCAATTTCATCAAGTGGTACGATTCTTTCAAAATGATTAGATAAATAGACGATAGCTTCATTTATTCGCTTATCACCCATATGAACCGCAGAACTACAAGAACAGTCGTATTTTTCTATGATTGAGTTCAACTCAGCTATGGGTAATGATGACTGGTTCTGATCGGCCAAAATTCTTTTCAACTCCAGGGCAGGAGCAAAGCTAACTTCTCGAATTTCGTTGTCAGAAGTACAATTCCAAAAGTGTCCAAGGGTGGAAGCAGGATTAATTAATAGCAGAAAATGTCGAGAAACCGAAACAATTTGATGAGGTACATTTGACTTAATTAGTGTTGGGCTTTCAGATTCGAAAGTGGTATTTCTTGTATTTATAATGATTTTATTCTCAAGCGGAATGCTGAGCTGTAAGGCATAGTGTTTATGTTTTTGGTTATTGTCAAAATGGCCAATGAACCAACCAAAATTTCTGTTAATATGGATTTGATTTTTCATTATAGTATTCTAAATAAATCACAAAAGCATACCTGTAAATCTTTGATGTTTTGTGCATATTCTCATTAATTATCGGCATAGCCTTGATCCCATGTTTTTCCGGGGTTATGGTTTCTAAGATCACATTGGAAGTCGGCTGTTGCCTTAAGATTCATAAGTACCGAAACCCATCCTGCTTTGGTTTCACAAAACTCGCTTTCAGGTACATTTTCATTAATTAAGGTAAGATCAGTTCCGCCATTCTCTAAAGGAATTAATAGAAACTTCACCAAACTATTAAAATAGTCCAAATGGAATTCTTTATTCGGAGTAATTTTTATTATCTGACTATCATAGGTTTGACCGTTAGGAAATAAAAATTGAATGATGTTACCTTTCTCGACTTCATTTTCGCACCAGAATTTACTTCTGCCACTAGAAGTTGTGAGGAAGTTAAACACTGAATTTGGGTCAGATTTTAGATGTAATTTCCAAGTGATTGTTTTCATATGCAATTAGTTATGAATTATAGACGGTGTTTTGCAATGTTCTTTTTTGCTTTATTTTTAAATAAGATAAAGAAAATAGCAGCATAGTACCAAAGCCTATAAGGCCTAATACGCCAGCCTCTGGACCATATTCACCCCCTGTAAGTAAATCTGATTTTTGATTCTCAATGCGATATAATGAATTTATAGCTTTGTTTCCGCTCATCGTAAATCCTAATAAAGTTTGAGTAAAATTCCATGCAAAATGTAATCCGATAGACAGTCCTAAATTTTTTGTAATTGCAAAAGGTATACACCAAACCATTCCATTTATTGTTAGAAATGCAATTGAAAGAATCGATGCATTATGATTACCGAAATGCGCAAGTCCAAATAGTACAGATGAGAGAAATAAAGAGAACAAAAATACTTTTTTTTCGGATGTTTTTTCTGAAGTAAAACCTCCATAGAGGGTAGTAAATAAGTATCCTCTAAAAAATGTTTCTTCCAGGATACTTACAAGAAACATTTTAAAAGCAAAAAGCAATACTACTGACAATTTTGGGATTGACAAGAAGTCAGAGATTTTTAAAATTCCAGTTATCTTTCCAATAAGTACTAGCAGGATAACTGAAAAAACTCCGATTAGAATACCTATAAAAACATATACAAAAGTTTCTGTTTTGAGTACAATACCGTATTCAGAAAAATTTCTTTTATCAAGATATTTAGAATTGATATATAAAGCAAATAGTAATATGAATACAGCTCCGATAAATTGTAAATATGAGTTGTTGATTAGAATAAGTGGTGAAATTGCGAAAGAAAATAATAAAACAAAAATAATTATTCGCCAGAACGTTCTTATTTGGTTGTCATCATTGTAATATAACTTTCTACCGTTCATGTTATCTTCACTATATTCTTTCTTTTCAGAAATGTGCTTTATGACTTTGATATTTAAATGAATTTAATCTAAAAATATGGTTAAGGAGTAGCATAGAAAAATAAAAACAGGTATTGATATTCCGCTAAGAGCTATTCTTTTTCTATCTCTTTTTAAGAATATTGGAAGTAATAAAATGCCTGAAAAAAGCGCAATTAATCCCCTGCCATATCCTTTTAAAAATTCTTCAATTTTTGTTCCAAACAACTCCCAATGACTTCCTTGGTTTACAAAAGTCCATAAATAGCAAGTTGCCAGAATTCCTAGAAGACTTAATCCGACACTTACTTTTAAATCAATATCTTTTATTGGCTTCATTTAAAGATTGCTAACAGTTTTCTGTATGTTTTTATGGTGTATTTCAATACCTAATTTATAAAGTATGAGTTGAATAGAACCCCGATAGATAAGTGTAAGTAGCTGAATATTGGTAATACATTGTACACCTTGTTTTACGTAGCTTTTATTCTATTTTACTATTCATGAGCTCAATTGCTTTTTCAAATGTTTCATCTTTTTTAGTCGTCGATTGTTTCACATAGTAGGTGGGTACATATTTTTCTCTTGGCGTTCCATCAACATGAAAAAGTTTAGCCGTCGAAAGACGATATCCAAAAGTTTGATTTTTAAATGAAAATCCGCTCATTTCACCGGCCAATCGTTCCATTTCAGAACCGACAATTTCTGCTCTTTTCATCCCATCAAAGCCAATAGCAAGTCCCTCACCCATACTTCCTGTCCATCGTCCAACCAGAATCACTACTGGGTTTTTATAGTGTTCTTTTCTTGGGCTTACATACTCAACCCAGCTTCTTTCAATTTTTGGATTCTTACCATATTGTTCGGTTGTCCAATGTTTTTGATACGGTTTCATTTCTTTAATAAATCTGCCCATAATTGCGCGAGCAACATAGGAGTTTCCACCGTCAACCGTATTTCTCAAGTCGATTATCAAACCTTTAGAATTCATTAATTTATCAAGGGCATTATCAAATAAGTGTATCAGATTATTGTTTCCTAATGAATTATTTATGCGCAGTATTCCGATACCATTTTCTTTAGTTGATGTTAGAAGTTCTGAAGTCAATTTACTTTTGAGTGTATCCAGATCAAGTTCGATCGTTTTTTTATTCTCTAATTTTAAAGTCAGAATTCTTGGTTGATTATAACGACCTGCTAAAATTTTGTTTGCAATCCATTCTCTTACGTTTTGAGAATTTTTATCATTACAATGGGTTGGAAATTGCTCAATGGCTACATGAAAATCTACTCCGTTTATTTTTAGTAATTCTGCTCCAATTATATTCTGTTCAAAATCCTTTATTTGAGTTTGCCATACATTAGAAATGATAGGTTTTCCACTTTTAAGAGTTGCATATACTGGTGAGAATAATCGAAAAGAGGAGCTTCTGTTGGTATTTAAAATCAAATGGCTATCGTAAAATTCGTCTAACAAATACTCGAAGAAAAGTACAATTTGATCTTCGGTTTTAATCTTTGGAATTTGTTTCTCATAATATTCTTTAATGCAATTTAAGTCAATATTTTTTTCTTGTAGATACACGTAATTCTGTGATATATCGGCAATGATTTCGTTTACATCTTCTTTGATTTTTAGCGGGTCAATTTTGCTGTCTTGTGAAGTAGCACAAGAAAAATTAAGAATACTAATAAACGTTAAAATCAATTTTTTCATTTATGTATAGATTGTTGTTTTCAAATTACATGAACCACAGTAGCCTAAAGGTTAATGATTATTTTTTATGAATACTATTGAATGTAATTGCGAAATGATTCTTAGTACTTTGTTAGTGCTCTTGTCAAAATATGTTGTTGATAAAGATAAAAATTTGGTACACGTGCTAAATTAGTTTACGACCTTATCGTTTTTTTAAAGTCATATTCCTAAATCTTCCAGAAGAACCGAACCCTGTCCAAATTCCTATGGTTTTTGATTTTATTGAAGTTAATCTATCAACAACTAGGACTGGCTCTGGTATATTGTTTACATATACTTGTACCTTATCGTCATCAATTTTAAGTGTTGCTTTGAACCAATCATTAGGATTTGGTGGTGTTTTAATTTCATTTTCAAATTCTCCTGTATTTTCTTCTCTAAGTTTTCTCCATGTAAATTCGGGATGGTAAATGTATTGAACCATATGCGCTTTTCTTGTTTGTTCTTTTGCGACAAAATTAAAGGGCCTGAAATATATAGCTTCATATGTTTGGTCATTTTGAATATTAAAAGCTATTCCAATAAAACTTTTACCCGGATTATTCTCGCCTAGAAGTTCAACCTCAATGATCCCTTGCCCGAATTCGATACCTTCTAAAATTCCAAGGCCATCAGTATTCTTTGCATCCATTTCAATCGCATTCTTAAGATCTCCATACACTGATATATTGCGGTTTATAGCTTTTACTTTTTTGTTCTGAAATTGGTCTGACAAGTTTATTTGTTGTTGTCCAAACGAACATGTAGCTAGCAACCATAATATTCCGAAAACCGCTTTTATTTTTTGTTTTTTCATATGGCTAGTTATTTTAATTACCTTCAGTCGGTTTGTTTATAATTAAATGAGATAATGTATATCAGGACTTCATATTGCTCTTAAAGATAATTAATGTAAATGAATTTCAACTATGGAAATTTTGCATCTCTAATTCTACACTTTCTCAATAAACATTTTTTGTCTACTACGGTAGTTTTTGCAAATTTATTCCTGCTTATGGTTAGAGTTTGATATCATAATTATGGAAACAATTTCTAACATAAATAAATATGTTAATAGGCTCTCTTATTTTAAAGTCTGGATGAGTGTTAACTGTTTTTGTAATTTACTGGCATACCATATTTGTGTAATACCAAATATTTGTCAACCTTTCGATTATTGATCAAAAGTGGCTAAGATCATATATATCGTATTATAAGAAGTTTAGTCTTTATGACCTACAAGAGTTTTATACAGGTTATTTCTATCTATAATATAAACAGTATCATTTCTTACATCAAGCCCATAAGAATCTCCCACAAAAAATACGTTGCTGTCGGTTTTGGTTAAAAAAGGTCGAAAATTGCTTTCTTTGTCATTTATAGAGTAAACAAACGTCTCCCTCTCTTCGTTATTGAATGATTGAGCTGAAGTAATTAAGATCTGGTCTTTTAAAAACAAAATATCGCTTATATTGCTCTTAACAGACTCTCGGGGTACTTCGATCGTATTCCAAGTTTTTCCACCATCATTTGTGTTTAATAATGTACCGTTTGATCCACCAATAAAACCTGTATTTATATCTTTAAAATCAATAGAATTTAGTTGCTTGTATTCATTTTCACTTCTATAAAGTAATTCCCAATTATTGCCTTGATCTATACTTTTATAACATTTCCCAGATTGTGTAACCAGGATAACTTCATTTTCTGACATTATTTTAAAATCTGTTATGGCAGACTCTTTACCAACTAATCCTTTTGTTTCAATAATACTCCAATCAGCTCCTCCGTTTATTGTTTTTAGCAAAACTGAATGTCCGTTTTGTTCTCCTGCAATAAAACCTAACAGGTGATTAAAAAAATGTATTTTATAATATTTGACTTGAAGTATATCATTAGTTTTAAAAAGATATTCTGTATTAAATACACTCCAGTTTTCTCCAAAATCTGAGCTTTTAAAAATGTATTTACTTTCACCAACAATGAAAAGTGATTTTTCAGAGAATGATATAGAATGAAACGAATTAGCAAAGCTTGAAAAACGAAATTGTTTCCAGGTTTCGCCTCCGTTTTCCGTTATTCTTACTCTAAGCCCTGTTCCTCCGACTAATACACCTATATTTTCCGTTTTAAACTTTACACTGTTATAGAAATGAAATCCAGTTTCTTCCAAATGATGTAATACAGATACTTTTTGGTTCGTATTTGTATTCAAAAAATCGTATTTCTTTTGAGTTATATTATTGACAATATCAACTTCTAATTCTAAAACTTCATGTATATCAATGTAGTTATTCTTAGAACAAGAGTAAACAATGCAAAGCGTTAATAAAAAATGAATTTTGAAGTTCTTCATAATATTTGTTAAGGTAGATATATCGATAGCAATACTACTATTATTGTTTTGATCTTAATTTTTCTAAAACCTGTGTACTTACCCAAAAAATATCTACATTTTCGTAATCTTTTGAACCCATATTTCTATTGAAGAAAAGGTATTTACCATCAGGTGTAACGCTGGCACAGGCTTCCCAAGCATTTGTATTTATTTTATCTCCTAAATTAATAGGGTCACCCCAAGAACCATTTTGCTTACGAAAACTAATGTAAATATCTGAATCACCGTATCCATCTTCTCTAGTGCTATCAAATATTAGGTAAGATTCATCTGGCGCAATAAAGGGATGAAAACTTTTTCCTGTATTAATTTTTTTATTTAGCAACTTTGGTTCTTCATGTTTTCCATTTATAATTCGTGAATAACGAATATCGCCAGTAAGGTCACGTTTAAATTCATCAAAAAAATAAGTACCCTTGGAAGAAACGGTAAGACGCATTGTAGGTAAACTGTCAAAAGGAGGTTCGAGTTTTCTTATTTCGGACCAGCTTCCATTATGGGTACGTTCTCTATATTTTCTGCTCAAATACATAGTTTTTCCATCGGGAGAGATAAAAGGTGTTCCCAATCTTGGCGATACGACAGATTTTTGCCATTGATTATTGTTATTTTGAACGACCACTAGTTTCATTTTATCATCTTCATCTTTCTCCTCAGCTTGTCTAAGGAAATAAAATTCTTTGAGGTCAGGTGAAAAACCACCACAATTTTCCCATCCATCTGTGGTAACGAGTCCCGGAGCAAAAGGTTCAGGTATGAGACCAGGAGTTTTTTGGCCAAGGTAAGGACTGTCTTGAGTTGATGAACGCTTCTCTTTGGAGTTTGTTTTTTGAGTATTGCAGGCATTTAGAAGTAATGAAAATACCAGTACAGAAAATATGATTACGTAATTTCTCAATGTTTAACATGTTTTTAATTACGACCAACGGTTACTATATCATTTTGTAGCGGGATGGTCTAAAATTAAGGTTCCGCATTGCTCAAAGGTAACAAATGCATGTGAAATTCTATTAAGAATATCAGTTGCTATCATTCCATATTTGTAATATCTGGTTTTTTTTAAAAATAATTTTGTAAAGCTACCGAGGTGAATTAATGATTGCTTGTGTTTGTTTTTAGAATTTAGATATCAGTGCATAATGCCCTGAGCTTTGAGTAATTGTGTAAAGAGTGACGTTTGACCTTGCAATACCAAAGTGAAAATTATTGAAGATTTTTGAAAGTAGGCGAGAACAGGCAATAATTGAGAACATTGTTGGTCAGCTACTTTTGCTTCAATAAATTCTATAGTCTTTCTATGAGCTTAAGTGTCTCAAAAGTCAGAGCCTTTCTAATCTTTGGAAACATGTCCTTACCAAACTGTTGCTTAGGCTTTAATGGTAGTTATTTTTTATTTTGTTTTTTTAAAACTCCAGTTACATTCTCAATATTTTTACCAATCATTTATTGTATTTGGATTAGTGTTCTTAATCCGTGTATCATTATCATTGATGCTTTTCCAGTTTCAATGAAGTATTTGATTTCGGTTCCATTTTCTAATTGTAAAAGACCAAATGTAAGAGGTTCCCCATTTAACCCTTTAAAGTCTCCGTATGATTTGAGAGTTGCACCATTCACATTTCCAATATTTTCAATTTTGTTCTCGTTGGTGATTAGCTTTTGAGTTGTCAAAATGCTGTAGTGTTCAGAATCAATAACGGTTGAGCAGATAATTAATTCATTTTCTATTCGTTCGAGTTGAAGTCCAGAATATTGAAATTCAGCATTGGATTCATAAAACTTGGTCCATTTAAAGTCATACGGCTTAATGGTACTTCTTTTTATAGAAGCTACAGAAATATGATGTATAGCTTTGTCAGACTTCCTCATTTTTCAGTATTGCTAATATTCTGAATAAATACTCGTTTTAGTCACGGTTATTTTTTGTTAAACGTTTTTTGTTACACCAATACCAGACGGCATCTTCACTCCCAGGTTCATAGGGAGCAAATTTGTCAAATTCCATCCCGACTTTTTCCAGTACTCTGATCGATGCTTTGTTTTCTTTCATTGCAATCGCAATTATCCTTTCTAATTTGAGTTTATCAAATCCATAAGTCAAAATTGCATGAGATGCTTCTGTTGCAATACCTGATCCCCAAAATGCAGGTAAGAATCTATAGCCAATGTCGATTTCATCAAATTCTGGCAGATATGCCAAACCAGCCCAACCTACAAATTGCATCCCATTCTTCAGCACAGTAGCCCATCTTCCGTATCCATACTTCTTGTAGTTGGCAATTCTTATCTGTATTGCCTTTTCTATTTCGTCTATAGATTGAACTACAGGTTCTCCTGTATATTTTTGTACCTCTGGATCTGAATGTAACTTAAATATTTCCTCCTTATCATCCAGAGTGATTTTTCTTAACAATAATCTTTCTGTTTCTAGTAGAGGTTTCACTTTATTGCTTGTAATGGGTTTGTCTAGTAATATTTATGCTGTTTAAGTATCTAATATAGTAAATACAAACCGAATCGAAAGTTCCCTTGGATGTTTACAAGTAGGCGAGTACTGGTAATGAATCATGCCCGGAGTTATTTTTTCACAGGTCTATAATTGCAAGCTCTATTTTCTGCGTATTCAATTTTATGTTCAGATAGAAGTTGTGAAATTATTTCTCTCGTTTCATTTTCGTCAAGATATAATTTTTCACCAAGGTCAATTTCATTTAGCCGACCATTGTTTTTTATGAATGCGTCATAATACCGTTTTTTATTTTCCATAAGTGTTTTGTTTTTTTACAGCGATCATCATATGTGGGCTAAATGATAATAAGTTACTGTCGTTTTCTGTTACTTTTATAAGCTCTAATAGCGTTTTTTTCTTTTTATCATGTAGCATATTAATAAAATAATCTTTATCTAGCCAAGACATTCCCTCTACTGCATATGTGTTAATGTAAGTTAGTTTTTGAGTTGTAAATTCTTGTTTAAGTTGTTCTGGTTTATGATAATAACCTTCAGTTAATAGCCAAGGAAAATCATCAGGTGGATTATGTATTCCACTTGTCAACTCTTGTTTACACATTTCAAAAAATGTCTTTTTATGAATTAAACCGTTTAATAAACCAACCAAAGTTGATGCAGTATAATTAATGGCAAACCCCAAAATTATTCCATTATTTTTAAGAACACGTTTAGCTTCACGTATGGTTAAATCTCTATCTTCTTTTTTTTGAAGATGATAAAGAGGGCCGTGTAAGATTATCAAGTCGGCAAAATTATTAGGAAATTCTAATTTTCGAGATTCGCCTAATTGAACACAAAATTTGTTTTTTAATTTGTTTGCTCTGTTTTTAGCTATTTCAATATGTTTTGAAATAGGTTCTATTAAATAAACTTGATGTCCTTTTTTTGCAAGCCATTCAGAATATTTTCCAGTGCCACCTCCAACATCTATTATTTTTGAACTTGAGGATGATATGTATTTTTCTATAAGTGATTTAATTCTTTCAAATTCAAAAACTCCCATGCCCTTGTTAAGTCTAGTTTCTTCTGATGCTTTATTGTAGAATAGTTCTATGTTTCTACTAATTAATTGTTTATGGTTCATTTCTAATTATTATATTATCATCACATATTGAAATGTCGAATACATTACAAAGTGATAAAACCGATTTATAATCAATTGATTTATTTAAAATTTGATACGATTATCTGTGCATTAAAAATTAGAAAGATTTCTATGCATTAGTTACTCATTTTTTTGAGTATGTCTTTTGAGAAAGACTCAGATAGTATGTTTAATTAGTATAACAGACTTCAAAGATAGAAATTCTGAATTTATTTTCTGATTTTGTTGGTTTTAATTGTAGGTAACCGTCTTGTCTAAACGTAGTAGCGGATTATACATATTAAATTTTATTTTGGTAATCTACTTAAATAAATACAATAGCAGTTCGAGTTTGTATGCAAACCGCTATTGCGTTTATACTATTTTAGCTGCTGGCTTTTTATTGTCCAAATGTTCAGAAAACGAATCTATTTGTAATAAGAATTTAGTCTATCACTTTTTCTAAATGCCAAATTTTGGATACTATCTGCCAGCCATCTTCTCCATTAACAAAACCAAGATGGTCTACAAATACATTATTGTGAGCTCTGATTCTTATTTTTACTGTTGCACAGTTTGATGATAACCAGTCAATCATTAGAATTTCAGCTTTGGGCTCTTGTCCTTTGCTTGCAGGTGATACTCTTCCTCCCACGTCTTTACTAAAACTGTCAATAGATTCGACAAAAACCTTACTTGTATCAACATCAAATAGGCTAGAACTTTTGTGAAATGCTTTGTTGAGAAGCTCAGTATCACAATAATAAAGGGCATCGAAATAGGTTTGTACTGCATTTATTAAATCGGTAGGTGAATTTAATTTTCCCATAATTTCTAAATTTTAGTTCTCGACAAAATTATATGGCCAATAATTAGATTTAAAGTCTTGAAATTGAATGTTTCAAAGTTGAAGTTGAATTTTTTTCATATTGAAGGATGCTGCTAATTGTTAACTTTGTAACCTATGGAAATTAAATATTTCAGACTCATAAAAACAATCGAAGAAGAGGGTAGTATCGCCAATTCTGCTGATAAATTGTTTTTAACGCAATCTGCATTAAGTCACCAATTAAGAGAGTTGGAAGAGCGTTTAGGATTTAAAGTATTTTATAGAAAGCGTAATAAATGGCAGTTAACAGAAGAAGGTGCAGAACTTTATAAATTAGGTAATTCTATACTTGATAGTATTGAACAAGGATTTCACAATATAGAACAGTTGCGAACAGGTTCTGTTGGTACTATTAAAGTTAGTACAGAATGTTATAGCTTTTATCAAGGGTTATCTTCTTTCATACAGAAAATGGGGCTTCTGTATCCCG
The DNA here is from genome assembly GCA_947497175.1 of uncultured Aquimarina sp. Taxonomy (GTDB): domain Bacteria; phylum Bacteroidota; class Bacteroidia; order Flavobacteriales; family Flavobacteriaceae; genus Aquimarina. Next base: position 69,267 of record CANMFM010000009.1, read on the forward strand.
AAATTGAAGTTGATTTAATTCTTGAAGCCACACATCAACCTATTTCAAAAATTTTATCAAATGAGATTGATATTGCTATTGTTAGCCAAAAACCTATGAACAAAGGTTTATCAATTATAGACGTATATGAGGACGAAATATTTGCTGTTATCCACAAAGAAAATCCGTTACTTCGAGTCGAGTTTTTGGAAGCTAACGATTTCTCAGATATTCATCTTATAATTCATTCTTTTCCATTAGAAACTGTCTCGGTCTATAACCAGTTTTTAAAACCGAATAGGATTACTCCATTAAAGATTTCCGCAATTCCCCTAACAGAAGTTGCTTTGGAAATGGTTGTTGCCAATATGGGGGTTATGTGTATGCCTAAATGGGCGTTAAAGTCATTCAAATTACCTGAATGTTTAGCGTTTAGACGAATAAGTCAGAATGGTTTGAAAAGAACACATTATTTAGTTTTTCGTACATCTGACAAAGATAAAAAATACATAAATGACTTTATTTCCAACTTTGAGGAAGATTTTTCAAAGTCTTGACTCGTTCAGTTTGTTGTTAACGTGTTTGTGTATGATTTCGTTGCGTGTTTCAGTAACTAATTTGGCAAATATGAACCAAATAGAAAACCCGAGAGGATTTTCGTAGGTAGGCGAGTACTAGCGATGAATTATACACGGTGTTGCCAGTAGTTTTTTATTTCGTTTTAGTCAAAAGGAACCAAGTCAGGTTCTAAAAATTCCGTTTTGGCTTTTTTAGAGTTATAAATATCAAATCCATAGTGACAATCCATTAATTCTTTGAAATTATATTTCAGTCGTGGAAATTCGTATATAAAGTCTTTAAAATTGTCAGAATTTGATTTGAGCATAAAATGATTTACTGCTTTAACAGCTGCCAAAGTCAAAGTCATATTGTATTTGTCTTTTGCTCCGACAAATTCTACAAACTTTTGCAATTGATTTTGGATATTTTTTTCAGCTTGTTTAGTTCCGTATTTATTAATGTTAATCCACGCTAATCTCAAGTGAGCTTCGTGAGTAAAGTCCGATGGATTTAATCCGCAACTAATGAATTTTTTTTCAAAATCGGAATCAGAAAGATCAAAATGTTTTTCCATAATTAGGTTTCTTATTTTTTCATAGTTTTCAATTTCAAAAAGAGCGTTTCTCAGATTACTGGCAACGTTAAATATGTATCGTAGCAGAGCAAAATGTTACCTTGATTTTCGATATTTCTGCGCATTGGTTGCTAACTTTTTCATTCTGAAAGCATTGCGCCTTTATAAAAATACAACAATCTTTCGATTCATCGCTTAGCTGCTATGGCATCATATATGCTGTTGGTAAATCGTTTTATTTTTTAGATTCCATTTGAGGAAGAATTTGACCATCTTTCCATTGCAATTCACGACTTATTTTTTTAACTTCCATCCAATTAGTGGTTTCGTCTTTGTAACTTCCAACTTCTTTTTGATAAACAATTTTACCTTTTATTCCATTTTTGTCTTCTGGAAAGATTAAATCCTCAGAGAGCCAATAAACTCCAGCATCCGAAATTTGAGATATTTCGAATACTTTTTTAAGTTCATCTTTTACTTGAAAGAAATATATACCGCCTCCATCTATACCGCAAGCTTCGGCTAAATAATTAATAAAAAGTATATGGCTTACTCCATCAATTCCTTTGTTATTATGGAGTTCAATTGAGAGGTCATTTGTGGTTAATTCTACTATAGTTTCTTTGATTTGAAGTTGTTGGTTAAGATGTCGAGTTATAAGTGAATATTGTTCTCGATCTTTTTTATAAACAAAAAAGAACTTAGAACTACCGACTTCTTTTTTCTCTAATGATATTAGACCTCCTAAAATATAACCAACTTGATTTTTATATTTAACCTTGTAAAAGGGAGATTCAATTCCATTATATTTTATAGTTTCTCCTGATTTTTTAAGTATTTTAACCTCAGTTCCAATTTTTAATAATTCTAACACCTCAGATTTGAGATCTGGAAGATTTCTAAATTTGACATTGTCACCAAATAGGTAATAATACTCTCCATTATTGAAGTCAGAATATGGATTGTGATATTTGATATCTTGTCCAAACATAAAACTTGTAACAAATAATAGTATTATTAATATTCTTTCCATTTTTTTAATGTTTACCAACGGTTTTGTATATAAGTAGTAGCGGATTTTGACTAACTATGTTTCGGTAAGAAATATAGTAAATTAAACGTAAAAACGGTTCGGGTTAGCACCTAAACCGCTATTACTTATACACCTTGTTATGTACCGTACTATTTCACTATAAGAAAGTACATATTTTAGTTTAAAGACTTGTTCAGAAATAACCACTAAGAACTAAGCATCAATCAAAATTTGTATTTATAGCAACTTCTTTCCAAGTTTTTAATTCATTCAGCAAATGCTCTGCATGTTCCTTTACAGCATTTATAGCATCCTCACCTAATTGAAGTCTTAGAGGTGTTTTATCAGATTGAAGGGCAATATCTATGGCTTTAGCAGCTTTCAAAGGGTCACCTTCTTGGGTGCCATCCATTTCCTTCGCAAAATCGCGAGTTCCTCCTACAATTTCGTTATATGCCTCTATTTTTGGCATATGCCTGAATCCATCTCCAGCAAAATCCGTTCGAAAGGCACCTGGTTCCACTATCATAGTTTTGATTCCAAATGGAGCTACCTCTTGAGCTAAAGCTTCCGAAGCTCCTTCCAATGCAAACTTTGAAGCTGAATATGCACTGAAACCCCCAAAACTCATATTACCGCCCATACTGCTTATATTAACTATAGCACCACTTTTCTGTTTCCTCAAATAGGGTAAAACTTCTTGCGTCACGGCAACGGCACCAAAGAAGTTGGTTTCCATTTGACTTCGAAGTTCCTTTTCAGGAGTCTCTTCCAGAGCTCCAACAATGCCATATCCCGCATTATTAATCAGTACGTCTATTTTACCATATTTTTCAATGGCTTTTTGAACGGTATTTTTAATTTCTTCGCGTTTAGTGACATCCATTGAAATTGGTAATATTTGTTCGGATGCTGCCTTGGCAAGTTGTTCCAATTTTTCCTGCCTTCTTGCGGTTGCCACTACATTATAGCCTTGAGAGACCGCATATTGAGCGAATGCTTTTCCAAAGCCTGAAGAGGCTCCTGTTATGAACCAAACTTTACTATTTTCTTTCGTCATATCTATTTACTTTTTATTGAACTTACTTTTATCCTGTATATCTGGCATTACCTCCTGCTGCTACATCTAACACCAAACCACTAATAAACTTTGAATTATCTGAAGCTAAAAAAGTTGCTGATTGTGCAATGTCTACAGGGTCCAAAGCTGGTGTAGGTAATGCGTGGTAACCCATCATTGCATTATCTTGATCCTCAAAGGACGACATTCCCGTAGACGTGTATTGACCTTCGCTTCTATATAACGGAGTATTGACGGCTGTTGGCGCAATAGAATTTACTCGAACATTATACTTTCCCAATTCTAAGGACAACGTTTTGGTAAGCCCTATTACCGCCCATTTAGTGGATGCATAATTGGCAACTCCAGGAACACCTTGTCTTCCACCAATTGAGCTTAGCGTAATAATACTTCCACTTTTTTGTTTCTTTAATTGAGGAAGTGAAGCCCATACCGTATTTGCCACTCCAGTTAGATTAACATCGATAACATCTTTCCATTGTTTTTCATTCATATCCTCAAAAGGGGACCAAATACCCACACCGGCATTGGCGACCACAATATCAAGTCCACCTAATTCCGAAATGGTTCTGTCTACAGCTTTTTTCATAGCTTCCAGATTCCGAACGTCGGCTTGAATGCCAATAGCTTTCACTCCCAGTTTTTGAATTTCTTTTGTGGCTGAATCAAGTTCCGATTTGTTTGCTAAACGATACCCTTCAATTGCCATTCCACCTTTAGGGTCAGCAATATCCAATAATGCAACATTGATACCCTGTTTTGCGAAATCGACAGCTATACCAAGCCCAATACCTCTTGCGGCACCAGTCACTAAGGCTGTTTTTCCTTTTAGGTCTGTTAGGTTTTTTTTATCTATTCTCTGTGCAAAAGCACCTGTAGTACTGACGGCAACTCCTGCGGTGGCCAAGCCTATTGATTTAAGAAAGTTTTTTCTGTTCATATCTATTTTTTTTGGTTATACATTTAATACAACTCAAAATTAGAGATGAGCAAAACCAAAAAATTGTAAATTCTTGGGGTATTTAAACAGATTTATAAAATTGTCTTGGCGTTACTCCATAAAATCTTTTAAAACTATTGGTGAAGTGACTTTGGTCATAAAATCCTATAGAATGGGCAATCTCGGTCAGGCTTGTTTTCTTTAAACGTATGAGCTCACTTGCTTTCTCAAGTCGTAGCTTGAGAACGAATTGATGTGGAGATAGTCCGGTCGTATTTTTAAATACCTTGGCAAAATGATAAGGGCTCTGATGAACTATCTCCGATAAAGATTGTAAACTAAGGTCTTGATAGAGATTGGACATTACATAGTCCAATATGTTTTTTGTTTGTATGCCGAAAAGTTTTCCAGTGGGGGTTTTAATTTTCTTGCCACCCGTTGAGTATTGGTTCAAAAGATATGTTGCAAAAGCCATTCCTAGTGTATCTCGATATAGCTTTGCATGACCTCTATTTTTTAAAAGCTCATTTTGAAAAAGCTCTGTAAAAAGAATTATGTTTTTGTCAAGAGTACCCCTCTGGGTCATAAATTCCAATTCACGATAGTTTGTATTGGGTAGGATTTTTTCGTAATACTTTGGTTTGATAGCTATTGCCAAAAATTGATAGTCCTCCATCCATCTTGGAACACCAAAATCACCGTGGTTTTGCATATTGAAAGAACCAGGATGAAGTGATAATGGCTTCCAAGTCCCTTTTTCCCTGTGCTCAAAAGGTATTGAATTGCTACCCAAAGTTATAGCGAGTCTGTGGTCTATGATAGTATGTTCTGGTAGTTCGCCTTTTTGCAAAAAATGATGTTCAACTATCACTCCGTTAAAATCCAATGAATTATTAACCGAAGATTTGGGAGCTGAGGGAATTATTTCTCCATTTTTTAGGAGTGATATCTTGGAGCCTTTACTCATTTGAATAATGAGAATTTTACGTGATTATTATTTTAAATCTCTTGTCGATGTCATCAAGTGGAACGCTTAGCGTAAATTAATTTCGTATGGTACACAACGTTTAATATATATGTCATAACAGAGTAAAATGTTACCTAGCTATCGATATATTCTGCGCATTGATCGCTAACTTTTACTTTTTGCAAGCATTGCGCCTTTATAAAAATACAACAATCTTTCGATTCATCGCTTAGCTGCTATGAGCACATATATGGCGTTGTATAATATTTTTAATTTTTCTCTTCTTCATTTCTTTTGCGATAGATCTTTAATAAGTATTCCAATCTTGATGAGTTGGTATCCAAGTTATTGATAAATATTTTGAATTCTCTAGATCTCGCTTTAAAAGTTAAATATTCAGGTGCATTCCATGGAGAAGCCATATAGGGTTCAATTATAACCTTTTCCTCAGAAATAGAATTCCAACTTATAGGTCTTCGACCTTCTATTGAAATTCCTTTATTGGAGAGTTCAATTTGTATTCTATTGCTTTTTACTAATTTTAAAAACTTTGGTATATCCCTAAATGTAAATAATATATAAAAAAACAAACAGTATTCCAAGTATCCAGTACTTAGGGAATAAAAAATAACCGCCAATAGAAATCCAGAATATTGCAATTAAGATTTGCCAATAATAATAGTTTTTAGATAAGTATATTTTTGTTTGTTGAGGCGCTTTTTTGTTTTCTACAAAAAGTTCTGAGATCATTTTGATTTAGTTCTTTATGTGTATGTATAATATTACACAACGTTCAATATATATGTGTTGTAATAGAGCAAAATGTTACAGAGCTATCGATATTTCTGCGCATTGATTGTTAACTTTTACTTCTTACGAGAATTGCGTCATTGCAAGAATACAAAACCATTCGATTCATCACTTAGCTGCTATGACATCATACTTGGTGTTGTGCTTAGTTTTTTATATAACGATTCTTATTTTTTTTCGCTGTTCGATTAGTATTTTTTCATTATTCGCTCCGATGTCAATATATCGTCCATTTTTGGCTTTTAAAATCGTATCAAAATTTAGAGTTCGATTGATTTTTAAACCTAATGCTCTGTCAATTATTTCAGTCGTTTTGAAGGTTCCAGAAACTCGAAACTCTTTTCCACTTACATAAATTGATGAGTTTTTAGAAATTCCCCATTCAGGCATCATTTCAATTCGGTGATTTTTAAATCTTATGCTGTTATTAACTTTTACGTGCAAAGTATCATTTTCAAATACAGAATGGAAAGAAACATTAGATTGTCCTTTCGGAAGATTTCTATAAGAATTACAGGAAATGAGTCCGATAATGAGTATCAGAATTAATATAAGTTTATTAGTTAGTCTATTTTTTCTCAATTCTGTCAAATTAGGCACAACGTTTATGTATATAAAATGTTGCGTATTTGTGTGCGAGTATTTTCCGAAGGAAAATCAGAAGCTAGCAGACAAAGCAACTCACTTTGGTTAAGCCTAAAACAGCAATTTTTGATATACTGTATTGTAGTGCATTAATTTATTTTTTCGTTCAGTTTTTCAATCCACTTTTCTCTTTCATTAACAACAAAGTCAAATTCATTTCCGTCATTAGTTTTTATTCTAATTCCGTTGTCAATTAGTTTCGCCGTTTTTCTTTTTATTATTTCCGTAATGTTCTTGTAAAGTATGTCAGTTTGTCCTTTTTGGATATTTATTTTATGAGACTTAAATACTACTTTTTTATTAGTTAAAAACAACTTTCCGCCAACACCTTCAATTCCACGAAATAAGTTTGCAGGACCTTCAATTTCAATAGTTTCGTCTTGAGTCAATTCGGGTTTCATATTTTTACCGATTTTAGAAGTAAATTTCGTTCCAAATTTTTGTGTTATATACGGAAATCCGATTCCCATAAAAACTCCGAAAAATATTCCTTGAAATAAGTAACTATTCAGACTTTGAAATTCTCCATCTAAGAAATAATCCATAAGACAAATTATCCCAATAAATAAAAATCCTGTTAAAATTGCTGACACAATTCTAAACTTCCAATTAAGTTTTATCATCTTATTTCCTATTTCCATAAAGTTTGTTTTAATGCACTATAACGTTTATATATGTGTCGTAGCAGGGCAAAATGTTACCTTGATTTTCTATATTTCTGTGCATTGGTTGCTAACTTTTACTTTTTGCAAGCATTACGCCTTTATAAATATACAACAACCAATCGATTGATCACTTTGCTGCTATGATCACATATAAAGTTTTAGCAAATGTCCTTAATATATAATCTCCGTTACAATTAACCTTTTGATAAAATAATTTGAAAAATCTACTTTATCATTTAGCATTTCATAAGCAAGCATAGGAGGATGTAAGATTCCTGCCGCTTCTGTCATATCTAAATATTTTGCAATAAATTTATTGTCGTTAGCCACAGATTTAAGAGCAGCTCTATATTTTCCATGATAATTGATGCTCATATACTTTTTATATATCTTTATAATCGAATCATCACTCTGGGACTTTAGGTCGTTAAATGAAGACTCTGACCTTCCAATCCAATATGTTCCATCTTGTTTTAAGAATTTCAGACGAGTCTTAATCCTTGGAACGGAATTATGAAGACTTAAGGTATCGGGATTTCTTTCAATCCAAACAGAATCGGGAATCCCATATATTTGTAATTTTAAATTACTATTGTCAAATACCTTTCTGCTTTTTTTCGATAAGCTTTTTCAATGTCTAAATTGGGATAATTCCTTTTTAAAAAATCATTTTCAAAGTCAGATACTAAGTAAGTTAAAGTTTCGCTATTTTCTTTTCCCAAAATATTCTCAAATTCAGTAATTCGTTTTTTATTAGAACAACTAACTATTAAAATCAGAATGAAGAATAGTTTTATGTATTTCATTGAGTTTTTATGTTTGCTAACGGTAAATGTATGAGGTGAATGTCTCTTTAGAGCATTATAACTTCATACATCGTGTTAGCAAATTGTTATTCCATATTCTTCGAGGTAACGACTTTTAGGTGTAAGTTACCAGTTATTGGTTTTGAAAGTTTAACTTTTAGAGAGTTTCCATCAACTCCTATAAAATTACCAATGACAGGCTCTCCGCCAAAATAGTTAGTAACTCCTAGATAAAATTCTTGAACTCTACCGATTAGATGTTTTTTACTTATATCAATAAATGAAATATTATTTGTTGGAGGAGTTGTAATTGATTCCTTGATTGAATAATGAGTTCCTCGCATATTAACATTGCCATCAGAAGTATTATTCGTAATATATGTATCAAAAATTTGATCTTGATTGAAATAAAAATTTCTTGGTGTAAGAATTTTAAATGCTTCTATTTGAATATTACTTTGAAAAATATTGTTTGTAACTGTAAATCCTCGAATATTTTGATTTGTCCAATTTGATTCTATTTCAAAAGGCGCATAATTGGTATCATCATCAACATAAATGAAATAACAGTTAGTAACTGAGGTCATTTTAGGTCCTCCAATATTCAATTTACAATTATCAAAATAACAAGCCGTTATTCTGTTGGCTGAAGTATTACCTTCTAATTTCATTCCATAAAATGAATCATATATATGTATTTTATCGTATACGTTTGCTGTAGATCCAATGGACCTAACACCATATTCTAGTCCTTTCATTGCAATATTAGTAAAGTGGTGATCCGAATTCGAGAAATTTCCATTGTTTTCTAATCTGATACCTGTTCCAGTTCTATGCTCAACGCCTTCATCAAAATAATCTCCATCTTTGTTAATAAAAAAAGAATTCGTTATAATTATTTCATTTGATTCTCCGTGTACTAAAACTCCGCTCATATCCTTATCAATATCAAAAACTGAAAAGTTATCGAATACCCATCTAATACTATTAGCTAACCTTATACCACTAGTTTTGTAATTACAGTTGAGTGTAATGTTTTTGAAAATGATATTTTCTCTATTAAACCTTCTTTCGTCAGTTGAAGATGTTTTTTCAATATACGTATCAAATAAGAAATCACCTGTAAAACTATCATTTGCTCTTATAATCCCATTAGACAATTGAAAGGTGCTAGTTTCTGGAAGTAATACTTTGTTTTCTAAGACAAATTCTCCTCCCGCAAAATCTAAAAGAATATTACTGTTGTTAGTTTTTGTATCATTAATTTTTATCCTTGTAACCGCTTTTTGTCTCCGCATAATGAAATTCAAAGATTGTTTTATGCTATCATCATCAGGAATAGTGTCATTTTGGACAGCACCCCACCAATGGGGATATACTTTTTTAATTTTTGAATTTCCTAATATTTCTGCATTGTTGTTGAGTTTGAATATTTGTTGTAATCCGGCATCAATACTTCCATTAAGGGTTAATTTGACGTTATTATCTATTATTAGTTTATTTCCGTTAAAAAAATGGAGTTCTATACCTTTTGGAATTATAAAATTATTTTTTAAAATAATGTCTCCTTTAATCGTTAATGTCCCAATACCATTTAATTCAGAAATCGCATCTGACAGAACATTATTAATAGTTGGATTATTATCTTGAACTCCTCCAAGTATTACTAATTCTGTAGTTTGTCCGATTATCGATAGAGAAACTAATAAAAATAAGGTAGTAAATTTTCTTTTCATTTTTTTAATATTTGCTAACGTTCAGCTATGCGTAGTGCGGGAGCAAAAAAACATTGGTTTTCGATCAAGCACTTAGCCAAAGTTTATGTTTTGTTTTTATCTTTTCTAAAATACTAAATTTAAATCTTTGGCGACAAATCAAATAAACAATAGTCTTTCGATTAAACCTATATTCCGCATTATCGCATAGGTGTTGTTCTAAGTCGTTTTTTTATTTTTCCATCCTCTTTTTTCAAAACTTCTCACATTCTTACTATCCTTTATTGAGTTCAGATATTCCGCAAGAATTTTCAATTCCGAGTCAGTTTGGTCTCCTTCAAAGGCGGTCACATATACCGCATTGCCATAATTATCCTTTGTTTTTTCAGGAGAATCGTCAATCATCAGTATCCGTTCAATTGAGAAACCTTTCTTTTTTACTTTTTTAAGTCTTTTTTCGTGAACATATTCGTCAAGTTGATAATCCCTTTTTGTGGTACAGCGAGTTCTTCCCCAAACAAATTCAAATTCAATATTTTCAGGTTTTATTTTTTTTACTATTTCCTTAACATACTTATCGTCAGCAGATGACCAAATAGCTAATTTAAAATTAACACTCATAGACTCTAAAAACCATTCAAGATTTGGTCTTCTATAAATGAAATAATCAGCATATTGAAAGTCAAAATCAATTTCGAGTTTATGTTCAGTTGCGTGAATAAGAGTTTCGTCCAAATCCAGTACTAGTAGTATTTTGTTTTTAATTTCCAAATTTCGTTAATGGCTTAGAACGTGTTTGTATATGGTTTGTTGCGTGGTTTAGCACGTAATTTAGCAAATAAAAACCGAATAGAAAATCCGCGAGGATTTTCAGAAGTAGGTGAGAACCAGCAATTACTTATAGCCATTGTTGGCTACAGTTATTTGTTATTCATAATTGCCTTCTGGGTCTGTTTTATAAACTAATAGTTCTGGTTTTTCTTCTCCATAATAATAGTTTTTACTCAAACTTCCTGCAACTCTATATCCTCCATCTTCTTCAGGCAATATTGAACGACCATATAGGTAGGTGAAACTTTCTTGATATTTCTTGTTCCATTCCTCTGTACCCGAACTAGAAAATTTGTAAATTCCTAATGCGCCATAATTACCTAAATCAACATGTCCTGTTGTAATGAATCCACCATCCATGGTTTCAGCTATAGAGAAAGTTGAAGATAATTCTGTAGAAACATTCCAAACTTCTGTACCTTCAGGGTCGATTTCAAAGATTCTACCCCCACTTATGTCATAAGCACCCCAGCTATATCCTGCAAAAGCATAATTTCCATTACTCTTTGTTATTATTTTTCTCGGAAAATCATAACGACCATCTCCAAAAGTATTTTCCCATAAAGTTTCTCCATCATTTGTTAGCTTTAAAACCCAGAAGTCAATTTGTTCATCTTGTGTAGAAGTTGCTCCATTCGTTTCAGTTGACCCTAATACTATAAGGTTATTCGCATTTGTAATAATAATATCGTAGAAAAAATTTCGTCGTGAGGGTTCAAAAATTTTCTCCCATTGAATTATTCCAGAAGAATTAAGTTTTGTCAATACAGCTTGTTGTTTTATCAGAGAGTTATCAGAACCTCTACCTCCAACAATAAATATACTTCCTTCAGAATCTTGGGCAACAGATTTTATATCAGCAGAACCATCTAGAATACCATAGCTATCAATTTTTTTATACCAGATAATATTTCCTTCACTATCCAAACTTAAAACATGATGATGACTAACCAAAATAAAACCAGTTAGTGAATTAATAATAGTTGGATTCCAACCATCAGTTAGGTCATAATCATAAAATTTTTTCCATAATTCATTTCCATCATAATCAATTTTTGAAACGAAAAGGCGATACCCATTTCCATTTGGAAATACAGATGCTCCAGCGATAATATAATTTTGGTCATTGGATTTTATCATGGTATTAGGACCTCCATAAGCATAACCATTCGGGCCATAACTATATTCACCATAATCATATTTTTTGAGGTATTTTAAATAGTATTTTTCAGTTTGAAAAGAAAAAGTAACCTCTGTTTGATTGTTTTCAGTATCTTTTGCAATTATTTTTCCAGAATAGTCAGTTAATTCTTCAAGGTCAATAAATTCATATGTGAGTTCAGTAATGTTTTCAATAACTAATTCTTGGTTTAAATAAATATCATAGATTACCGTATCATTTTCTGGGTCAGTAGCTTGATTCCAATTAAGTGTTGCGCCTTCAGATGAAACATTGATAATTTCAATATCAAAATTATTCGGCGCAAGATTAATTATTTCTTCTTCTTCTTCTTCTTCTTCTATAATTTCATTTATAGAATCATCTTTCGAACATCCTATTATTAAAAAGATAATTAATAATGTAGAATAAAATTTTTCCATTTTCTTGTTTTTAATTGTGGCCAACGTTTCTTGTATGTTGCGTTTGCTTCCCAATTAAGCAAATGAAATATACAAACTGTTGTAGTGCGTTATTTTTTTAATTTATTTTCGATGTTTTTAATAAATGTATGGTTGTTATCAAAATAATCTTTAGCTATATCTAATGCTTGATTATATTTTTCAATTGCTAGAGAATTGTTTCGTTGATTCTCTTTAATTATGTCTCCTTCTAAGTTTAGTAAATATGCATCATATATCGTTATATCTTTATTAAAACAATTTGCCTTTGTTAAGCGTGCTTTTTTTAAAAAGTCCAAACTTTCAATATATTTTCTTTGATTTAATTTCGATTCTATAATATTTAAATAACATACAAGCTGATTTACACTCCGTTGTTTACCATAATAATCATCAAGTTTTTTTATAGCAATTTTATATAATGAATCAGCTTTTTTATATTTTTCAAAATGCATCAAATTGGTTGCTAAGCCATTGTATGCAATTCCTAAATTAGAAGATTTACTTATGCCAAAATTCTTATGACACTCAATTGTTACTTTAAAAATAGAATCAGATAGTTTTGAGTTAAATCCGATATTAATGTTACCTAAATCATTATGAAAAACCGTATTGCTTGGATAAGTAGTTTCGTATTCTGCTAAAAAGTTGAGAACACTTGAGCTAATACTGTTTTTATCATAACTGATGTCTAATTCATCATTTATTTGAGCTATATTTAATTCAAGAGAATTTTTTTTAACTACATTAAGATTTTTATAGAAATTAAGAGCTTTTTTGTAATGTTTTTTAGATTCGACATAATTCCCTTTTATGAAATTATATTGACCTAAAAGTTCATCTATATACGCTTGGCCGTAGTTATTGTTCTTGGTTTTTGAAATTAAACTTTGTGTGATTAGAATTTCCTGTTCAAAGTCTTTAAAATCAGAGTTTTTAAGTTCTAATTGCAGTAGTAGAATTTTTGAAACAAGTAAACTAGAAGGTTTGTTTTCTTGTTTATAACAATCACAAGTTCTATTAGCTAGCTTTAAAGCTTCTTTGATGTTTTCTTTTTGATATATACTAGTTTTATATAGCAAATATTTACAGTTGTTACTTGAAACTATGTTTTCGTATTCTGTTAAATATGTTTTAGCATTTTGAATACTATCGGTAGCTAGATAATTTTTAATTAACCGGATATAAGTATTCTCAAATGAATTTAGATTACTTATGCTGTCATGATTTAAGATTTGCAAAGATAATTTGTTTAATGATATTGCATCACCATAAAATGAACGGTCATAGGAATTTTCAGCTACATTTTCTATAATATAGTAGTAGTCAATATCGACGGTATCTTTTACTTTTGAGTAATTATCTATTAAATATTCAAATTCAGAATCATAATTATCGTAATCTAACAGCTTATTGTATGTTAATAAAAGATTATACCTGTTCCAATAGATATCACTTTCTGTGGATTTTATATATTTTGGTTTATGCTCTTTATGAGTTAAAATACTATCTGCTTTAATATAATTTTTTAAAGCAAGGGGGTAATTTTTGTTATCGTAAAAGTTATCTCCGTTGGCTATATAGGCATCTGCTAAAAATTCATATGTTCCAGAAAAATCTTGATAGCGTAAAGTGTCATAATTCCTCCATTCTTTGCCATATAATATTGCCTCTTTAGCATTAATTATAGCTTTGTCATATTTTTTAAGATTCATTAAGTCCTCGTAATTATGTATTCTGTCAAACATTAATAAGTTATAATAAACACTAGAATCAGGAGAAACCATTCTTAGTAAGATGTTTCTATACATATTAAAATGAATGCTGGAAAAAGAAAAAAATGACGTGAAAATGGCAATAACTATGGATCGGTAAAATATGTATTTAAGTTTTTTAGTAAAATTATTTTTTTTATAAATCCATAAGCCAATTAATGTAAGTGAAAAGATAATATTTATTGAAATTAGAACTTTTCTGAAAATAGATACTGGTAACCATAATGTAAAGGCGAAAATACCTAAAGCTGAGCCTAAAATTATTCCTACTAATATGTTCACTTCATCTTGGTCATTTTGGTAACTTAAAAAATAAAACCCACCTATGATATAGCATATACTTAGAATAGATGTGCTTATCAGTAAAGGTGTTGTAAAATGATTTCCGAATATTAAGACCCCAAGGAAAAGTAAAAGAATAGTTCCAATTAGAATTTTTTCACTTTTTTTCATTTAAGTATTTTTCTTTTGGTAATGCACTACAACGCCAAATATATGAATCGGAGCAAGGCAAGTATACCTGAACCAATTGATCTATCTGCGCATTTTTATTTCTTATTAAACTTATAAAAACTTAGCGCTTTTGCAAAAAAATGAAATAATCTGTCGATCCAGTAGTAAATTGCTCTAATTTTATATATCATGTTAGGCAATGTTCTCTATTTCCGTCATACTTAATTTTTCAATCAATATCTTTTTCAGATTAAACTCTTCCCTAAAATTAGTGGGGTTTTCAATGAGAATTTGACTTAGAGCTTCGAAATGAAACCTTAGTTTAACTGGGGTATATTTTTTCGTTTTCCTATGCCAAAGTAAAACTCCATTTAAATCGAAGTTTCTATTAAACTTATCTTTAGTTTTTTTATGAGTTTTGCTATCAAAACTTCTGCTTATTGCAATAGAATTTTGTTTTTTTGGAAATCCAATTCCATCAAACTTTGATATTGTCAAAGTTTCTTTATAAAGTGGAAATTCACTTTCAAGAATTTTCGCCAAATCTTTATCGAATTGTTCTAAATGTTCTCTTCTTAATTTTTTATAAAAGATTTTCATCTCAACATTGCCTAACGTTTAATATATATGTCATAACAGGGCAAAATGTTACCTTGCTTTTTGATTTTTCTGCGCATTGGTTGCTAACTTTTCCATTCTGCAAGCATTGCGCCTTACCAAATATACAAGAACCAATCAATTGATCACTTAGCTGCTATGATCGCATATATAATGTTAGGCAATGTTTTATTATTCAGTTTTTTTATCCATTTTTTTTCCTACGGAATCTATTTTATCGTTTAATGAATTCAGTTGAATTTCAAGTAAATTATTCCGCTCTCGTATAATCTCGTTTTGGGTACTTAATTTTTTGTTTATCTGTTGTAGTTGGTTAATTTGGTCATTTTGCCATTTTTGATCTCCTCTGTAATCAATACTAGCGAAAACAACACCAATTATTGATAAGATAATTGCGATTACTGATAGAACTATAACAAAATTTGTAAGCTTGGTAGATTTTTTTGCAAATTCATTATTTGATCTTCTTACTAATTCATTATGAGATAAGTTTGCGATATCTCTTTTAACGTTTGGAGATTTAGTGGTGTCTAAAAAATCATTAGAATTGTTAGTGTATAACTTCTTAAGTTCCTCCTCGGACATTTCAAATATTTCAAGTTTTTCAGTCATTAAATTCTTGTATTTTCGATTTACTTTAACTTAAATTTACTCCCTTCCTTATATCCAACTGGTAATTTGGGACTTTTAATTCCGAAAGGTCCAGATCCATTATGATTGTAATAAAATTCTTCTTTGTTGTCCGAATATCTTCCTGCACAAAGAAGATTAAATGTTGTACTTTTTCTACTAGATTTTAACACATTTATATCAATCCATACTGGAACTTTACCTTTTCTATATAACAAATCTACCACTTCATTATCCGATAAGTCAAGTTGCATTTTACCAGTATCTTCAGGATAAATATCAAATTGTGGTAGATTTGGATCGTCCGTTGAGGCGTTTAGAATAACATTATATTTGAAGTCAGTAGTTAGTTTATTTTTGACATAGTTTTCAGCAAACTTAAGAGCTACTAAACTCGCTCCTTGTAGATGAAATAAGAATTCTTCTTTTGTCATTTTTTAATATTGCCTAACAATCTTACAAAGGATATATATCCTTTATATTTCATGTATGTTTATTTACAAATCTAATGGATTTTTGATCGACTCGAAAGAATTTAAGGCAACTTGGGGTACGGTCTTAGTCAATTTGTTTTATTTTAAAGTATTCTTTTACATGCTATCGGCTTTGCCTTAAGGCATCTTTAAGTGTATATGCCCTAAACGGTAAGGCGTTCTCAATATAAAAATAGCCCCTGCAGCTTGCAGGAAGGTTTCGCCAACCGGCGATTTGCTCCTGAAGTTTGCAGGAGCGTTTCGCCAACCCGCGATTTGCTCCTGAAGTTTGCAGGAGTGTTTCGCCAACCCGCGATTTGCCCCTGAAGTTTGCAGGAAGGTTTCGCCAACCCGCGATTTGCTCCTGAAGTTTGCAGGAGTGTTTCGCCAACCCGCGATTTGCTCCTGAAGTTTGCAGGAGTGTTTCGCCAATCCGCGATTTGCTCCTGAAGTTTGCAGGAGTGTTTCGCCAACCCGCGATTTGCTCCTGAAGTTTGCAGGAGTGTTTCGCCAACCCGCGATTTGCTCCTGAAGTTTGCAGGAAAATTTCGGCAACCCACGATTTGCTCCTGCAAACTATAGGGGCCTTTTTTGAGTACTAAAAAGAATAGGGTATTTTTGCGTATAGTTTTCGTAAGATTTTTATATATACCATTTTGATTTCCAAATCATTTTTGTAGTTTGTAGATACTCTTTAAACCTATATTTTATGAAAACTATTAAAACTGCTTTCACCAACAAATACCGAAACGGTGAATTAATTCAATTCGTAGATGATATCACAGTACTTACTCAAAAAAGAGGGCCAGTACATGAAAAACTACACATTCGATATATCGAATTGAGAACTGCAAACACTAAAGCTTCAGAAGCCTTTGAGCCTAGTAGAAAACTTGTTAATACAAAAGAGCTTATTGCTATCGATAAACGCAGAGATGAGCTTACCATAGGATTGCGTACGCTGCTTGTGGGGCTTACCAAACATCCTTCTTTGCAATATCAAGAAGCTGCAGAACGTCTACTAGAGCGATTGGATAGTTATGGTAAAGCTATTTATCGGTACAACTACCAGTTACAAACACAAACGACCAAAGACCTTATCAATGCGCTGACTACAGACAAAAAATTTGATGCCGATGTAAACACACTCCTTGTGGTTCGGGATTATATTAAAGCACTGCAACATGCAAATAGTAATTTTGCCGAAATATTTGTAAAGCGTACCCAAGAAAAAGGAGAGCAAATAGAAGCAGAAATGGCAGACTTGATCACTACCCTCGAAGAATCCTATAGAGCTTTTATAATCAGACTTAATGCTATTGTAGAGATGGATGAGAGTTATCATGCAGATAACCTGATCAATGATATCAATGCGACTATTGATCAATATAACCAGGTCGTATTGGACCGAAGAGGAAAAGGTGAGTCCTCTTCAGAAACCAACAATCCACAAGATACTACAGAAGATTTTATAGCATAGATTATCAATCACCTTAAAAAAAAGCAACTCTGCTACAGGGTTGCTTTTATAGTTTCACATTAAAAGATCATCGCTATTAACTGATGTAATTCCAGATATTTTTATGCTTTGCCATTTGCTGATAGGTATACAGCAATACTTTGTTTTTTTCTGCAGATAATGCCGGATCTTCATTCAGGATTTTCATCGCATAATATCGAGCCGTTTTTAAAATATCATTGTCTTTAACGATATCGGCTATTTTTAAATTTAATACGCCACTTTGTTGGGTACCCATAATATCACCGGGGCCTCGAAGTTTTAGATCTACTTCGGCAATATCAAATCCATCGTTAGTGCGCACCATGGTTTCGAGCCGGGTTTTACTGTCTGAGGATAGTTTATGGCTGGTCATCAAGATGCAATAACTTTGTTCTGCGCCTCGACCTACACGTCCGCGCAATTGATGCAGTTGCGATAACCCGAACCGCTCTGCACTTTCGATAATCATAACACTGGCATTGGGTACATTGACCCCAACCTCAATTACTGTAGTAGCAACCATGATATGGGTTTCTCCTTTTACAAAACGCTCCATTTCATAATCTTTATCAGCCGGTTTCATTTGGCCGTGCACAATAGAAATTTGATATTCTGGAGTAGGGAAGGAGCGCGAAATACTTTCATATCCATCCATAAGATCTTTGTAGTCCATGGCTTCAGATTCCTGTATCAACGGATACACAATATAAATTTGCCTTCCTTTTTGAATCTCATCGGCAATAAACTTAAACACCTTTAAACGATTACTATCATAGCGATGTACTGTTTTAATTGATTTCCTTCCTGGTGGCAACTCATCAATTACCGAAATATCCAGGTCTCCATACAGACTCATCGCCAAAGTTCGGGGGATGGGTGTTGCAGTCATGACCAAAATATGTGGTGGATACGTGTTTTTGTGCCATAATTTTGCGCGTTGCGCCACACCAAATCGGTGTTGCTCATCGATAATGGCCAATCCCAGGTTTTTAAACTGTACCTTATCTTCCAGGATGGCGTGTGTACCAATCAAAATATGTAAGGTACCGTCTTCTAATTCTTGGTGAATACTCCTACGTTCTTTGGTAGTAGAACTCCCCATCAATAATTTTACGTTGATATCCAGATCTTGAGTGAGTTCTTTGATCCCGAGGTAGTGTTGATTAGCCAGGATAGCGGTCGGAGCCATCAAACAAGCCTGAAATCCATTATCTATAGCCAATAGCATAGTCATCAACCCTACAATGGTTTTACCCGAACCTACATCTCCTTGCAGCAACCGGTTCATCTGGGCACTGCTACCAATATCATTTCTAATCTCTTTAATCACCCGTTTTTGAGCATTAGTAAGTTCAAATGGCAAATGATTTTTGTAGAAAGAATTGAAATGTTCTCCTACTTCGGTAAAAGGAAACCCTTTAATTTTTTGTTTGCGGATTAATTTTTTGGTAATAAGCTGTAGCTGAATATAAAACAACTCTTCAAATTTAAGGCGATATTGAGATTTGGCTAATAATTCCTGGCTCTTCGGAAAATGAACATTAAAAACGGCCTCGCTTTTTGAAATCAGTTTAAGCTCATCCAAAATTTCTTTAGTTAGCGTATCATAAAACCGCACATTTGTTTCAACAAAGAGTTGCTGCATCATTTTCATGAGTACCCGATTGGTAATTCCTTTATTTGAAAGTTTTTCGGTTGAAGGATATACCGGTTGCATGGCTGTTCTTAGATTACCTTTATGCTCCTCAAGGAGTTCCATCTCAGGATGGGGCATACTAAACCCGTTGTAGTATTTTGTTTTTCCAAAGATGACATAAGGAGTATTCAGCTTTAAATTTTCACGAATCCATTTTTGCCCTCTAAACCAAACCAGTTCCATCTCCCCGGTATCATCGATAAATTTTGCAACCAATCGTTTTCCTTTCTTTTGTTCTACAGTTTTGAGGTTAATAATCTTTCCGATAATCTGTACTTCGGCAGAGTTGCGTTGTAGTTGGTTGATTTTATAATACTGTGTTTTATCAATATATCGATTTGGAAATAAATTGATCAAATCCTGATAGGTATGAATTCCTAACTCTGATCGAAGCAATGCTGCACGAGAAGGGCCAACGCCTTTGAGATAATCTATCGGAGTTTGTAAAATATTAGAATTCATTAAAGCGAATATAGTACTTATTAGAAAATAGTTCAACCTGTTTTTGTGTATGGATGTCATTATGATATCGTTCCGATACCTATCAGGGTTTATTATGTTATTTGTCACATTAGTAGTCTAAAATCGTTATTTTGGCAAAACATTTGATTATATCAGAATATGCGAAGTATTGTATACATAATTATAAGTCTCATTTCTTTTGGAGGCGTTGCACAACAAGTCAATTCGGTAGATTTTTTAAAAGGCCAGGTTGATATTACGGTAGATGCTAAAGCAAAAGCAGTGCAAGGAGAAGTTACCTACACTTTTAAGATCTTAGAACCTACAAAGTCTATTTTTATCGACGCACAAAAGATGACGGTAGCTGGTGTCAAACTCGATGGAAAAAATATCGATTTTGAATATGATGATAAAAAAATTACACTACTTTCAAATTTCAAAAAGGATGCCGATCACAGTATTACAATAGGCTATACTGCCACTCCTAAAAAGGCGCTTTACTTTGTTAAAGATTATGAAGGGAATAATCAAATATGGACCCAGGGACAAGGAAAATACACATCAAATTGGCTCCCTAGTTTTGATGACATGAATGAAAAAGTAGCGTTTGATCTCACGATCAATTACACCAAAGGTTTTGAAGTAGTGGCTAATGGCAAATTAATTAAAAATGAAGCCGTTAACGATTCAATCCAACGTTGGCATTATGATATGCAACAACCCATGAGTAGTTACTTATTGGCATTAGCGATTGGTAAATACGATAAAGTTGTAGAAACTTCGGCCAGCGGTATTCCTTTAGAAATGTATTATTATCCAACGCATAAAGATAAGTTTGAGCCAACGTATAGACATACTAAAAGGATATTTGATTTTCTGGAAGACGAAATAGGATATGCTTTTCCGTGGCAAAATTATAAGCAGATCCCGGTAAAAGATTTTTTATACGCCGGTATGGAAAATACAGGGGCGACCATTTTTTCTGATGCCTTTGTAGTAGATGAAATTGCCTATGTGGATCGCAATTATATCAATGTTAATGCTCATGAGCTTGCACATCAATGGTTTGGAGATCTGGTCACAGAAACTGAAGGGACTCACCATTGGCTGCAAGAAGGATTTGCCACCTATTATGCCTTACTAGTCGAAAAAGAGATTTTCGGAGAAGATTATTTTCTATATAAGCTCTATGAAAGTGCAGAACAGCTTACCGCACTTTCTAAAACACCAAATGCAACCCCGTTATTAGATCCAAAAGCCAGCTCGCTCACCTTTTATCAAAGAGGTGCCTGGGCTATTCATGCACTAAGAAATTTAATAGGCAATACCAATTTTAAAATTACGGTTCATAATTATCTCGAGAAATATAAGTTTAAGAATGCTACAACAGACAATTTTATTAGCATAGCAGAAGAGGTGAGTGGCAAGGATTTATCAGACTATAAAATGGTATGGTTAGAAAATGTTACATTTCCTTCGCAGGAAGCTTTGGATATCCTTACCAAATCTTCATTTATTCAAAAATATTTGAGTTTAGCGCAAGAGCGTACGCAGCCTATGGCGGGTAAGTGGAAAACTTTAGAGAATGCTTTGAGGTTCCCTACTAATGATTATCTGGGGCAGGAGGCCATCTATCAATTAGAAGGAAAAACGTCTCCAGAAGCGATAGCGCTCTATGATAAGGGTTTTGCTACCAATAACATTTTTGTTAGACAGGCTATTGCCAATACGTTAAGTAGAGTACCAGTAGAATTAAAAGAACAATATGAATCCTTGTTACAAGATTCGTCTTATGCGACTATAGAGCCTGCTTTATATCATTTATGGTCTAGTTTTCCAGAAGATCGTAAAAAATATCTGGATGCTACCAAAGAAATTATCGGATTTAGTGATAAGAATATAAGAGTGCTTTGGTTGGTTCTGGCGCTAAGCACCGAGGACTATCAAACCGATAAGCATCAAAATTTTTTTAATGAACTTTCTGGGTATACCTCACCAAAACACCATTTTAGCGTCAGAGAAAATGCTTTTGCCTATCTAGAAAGTTTACAAGCCTTTTCCGACCCATCCTTAAAAGATCTTATAGATGGCGCTACACATCATAATTGGCGATTTAGAAACTCCTGCCGGAAAATCCTTGATAAATTATTAAAAAATGAAAAATATAAAAAGAAATATGTAGTTTTAAAGAATGATTTATCAAAGAATCAACAAGATTTTTTACAAAAAAAATTAACCCCATAGTAAAAATTATATGCGAGCATTGGTGATTTCCGGAGGAGGCAGTAAAGGCGCTTATGCTGGTGGCGTAGCACAATATTTAATGAATGAGGCAGGTCGAAAGTACGATTTGTTTTTGGGTACTTCTACGGGTAGCTTATTAGTTCCTCAACTTGCTTTAGGTAATATTGGTAAGATGTACGACATCTATACAAATGTGAATCAACATACCATTTTTAATGTGAATCCGTTTGTAGTGCGCAGAAAAGGAAATAGAGAATTCGTTTCTATTAACTTTTTTGCTTCGTTATGGCAATTTATTAAAAGAAAGCGAACTTTTGGAGAAAGCAAAAACCTAAGGTATTCTATACGCAAAAACTTCTCTGAAGCTGAATTTAGATTGGCGCGTAGAAAATCTGTTGACGTAGTGGTCACGGTATCAAACCTCACTAAAAACAGAACAGAATATAAATCTATTAATGATTTTTCGTATGAAGATTTTTGTGATTGGATCTGGATATCATGTAATTATGTACCTTTTATGAGTTTGGTTACCAAAAACGGATACGAATATGCAGATGGAGGTTTTGGATGTATGGTTCCCATACGTGAGGCGATACGTAGAGGAGCAACCGAAGTTGATGCGATTATTTTAGAGTCTGAGAATATGGAGCATAACAAAGTATTGGGTAAAAATCCGTTTTCTTTGATGGTCAATTTATTTGGTTATATGCTCGATCAGGTCGAAGGTCACGATACTGTGGTAGGTAAGTTAGCGGCAATCAATAAAAATGTTCCTTTAAATTTATATTATACCCCATCAAAGCTCACTGAAAATTCATTAATTTTTGATAAAAAATTAATGGGTAACTGGTGGCGACAAGGATATACTTATGCGGCACGAAAAGCCAAACAAGCCGAAGAAAATAAGCTAAAAGATATTGATATGGCAGGGTAGTGCTTTTAAAACAAATCCCCGATCTCTTCTTTAATAAATGCCAGTGCTGTATCACTTGGGGCACCCTTTTCTATAATTTCAGTAAGGATAATCTCTCTCATTTTATCAGCAGAGGTCACCTCGTCTTTTAATACCGTTTTTCTAATGATTGCAATGGTGGTATTCTTTGCCGTTTTGATAGCATTCCAGCACTCGTCGGATACATATATCTGTTGCGTAAGATTGTGTTCAAATTCCTGTTCAATGGTATGGACCAACAGAGACTCATAACTTTTTTTGTCTTCTCCTACGGGTGGCATTCGGGTAAGTAATTTACCCGGAGAAATTCTTTCTAAAAAGAGTACCATACGTTCATACGCCTGAAGTTTTAACGGTAATGCCTGCTTTTGATTTTCTCTATGTAAAATAAAACGACGGCGCCTTTCTTCGTTTGTAGTATGAAGTTTGAAAAAATAAAAGGCAATGAGTGTTACCAGTAATGCAGGAATCAGAGAAAAGACTAAAGGTAGAATATCGAAATCCATTCGTTAATTTTATTGTGGTTTAGTAATGTACTATTTTAAGTTCTTTTTATTTGTTGTAATATCCGCCAAGATACGTACAATCTTTCAAATCTTGAGCACAGGTATAAGTAACCGGAGTTTTACCGTATTTAAAAGATTCTTCAAGAGTCTTGGTCAATTCGCCATCATCAACATTTAAATCGATATCCTGCATAGTAAATTGACAAGGATGTTCATATCCTGCGGCGTGTGTAATTTCTATAAACTCTTTTCTAAATGTTTTAAAGTACTGCGCTAAGCGATCTGATTTTAGAGGGATATTAATTCCCCTTTGTAACCATTTGCTTTGTGTAGCTACACCACTGGGGCATCGGTTTGTATGACATACCTGTGCTTGTATGCAACCGATACTCATCATGGCTTCTCGAGCAACGTTTATACAATCAACACCCATTGCAAATGCCATAGCAGCTTTGCCAGGAAATCCGAGCTTACCACTTCCAATAAAAACGATACGTTCTGTAAGATTATAGTTCTGAAAAATTTTATAGATTGCAGTAAAGCCATAGACCCACGGCAAGGATACGTGATCAGCAAAGCTTGGTGGAGCGGCACCAGTGCCACCTTCGCCACCATCTATGGTTATAAAATCAGGGCCTCTGTTGCTTTTACTCATAAGTTCTGCCAGTAACTCCCATTGTTCGGTTTTGCCAATAGCGGCTTTAATACCTACAGGAAGCCCGGTTTCTTGAGCGATATCTTCAATAAATTGTAATAGTTCTGGAACATTGGTAAAAGCTGTATGCGAAGAAGGTGATAGTACATCTTTGCCAACCTCAACGCCTCGTATTTTAGCAATTTCTGAAGAGATTTTTGTTCCTGGTAGCACACCTCCTTTACCCGGTTTAGCCCCTTGCGAAAGTTTAATTTCGATTGCCTTGATAAAAGGGTTTTTACTTACTAATTCTTTCAATTTTTGCATTGAGAAATTACCATTTTCATCTCGAACTCCAAAATATCCTGTTCCAAAATGAAAAACAACATCTCCACCATTGCTGTGATAGGGAGAAAGACCACCTTCTCCGGTATTATGAAAAGCATTAGCTTTTTGCACACCAATATTTAGTGATTCTACTGCCCTGGCAGAAAGAGAACCAAAACTCATGGCAGAAACATTAACAACAGAACCAGGACGGTATGGTTTTTTACGCTGGTTGTATAGCCCCATTACTTTGGCACAGGGAAGAAAAGTTTTATCCTTTTTATTTGGATGGCCTTTTTCCATTTTAAAAGGAATCATGCAATTTTTTATAAAAATATGTTGATGCAAATAAATATCCCGATCAGTACCAAAACCTTCGTAGTTATTCTCATTTTTTGAAGAAGCATAAATCCACCCTCTTTCAATTCTGTTAAAAGGTAGTTCTTCCCGGTTATTTGCTACAAAATATTGTCTCATTTCTGGACCAATACTCTCCAACATGTAACGCAGGTGTCCTACAACCGGGTAATTATGCCTTATGGTGTGTTCTTTACTAAAAAAAATATCCTTTATCGCTATGATCACCAACGCAATAATAATCCACATCCACCATGGTATTGAACTCAAAAAGTTGATACTATCTTCCATAGTTAAGCTACCTGATTTTTATTCGACAATCGAGATTTAAATGCTCCGAGGCTTGCCTCGAAATCAAAATTATTTTTCAACCGATGCCTCATGGGCTTGCCCTGAGGTAGTTTATTGTGCATTTAGATAATCAATGGTTAATTGCGACATCACTTTAACACCTAATAACAAACCACTTTCGTCTATATAAAAATCTGGAGTATGATGTGCGGCTGCCTTTTCTACCCCTTTAGATTTTCCTCCTAAAAAGAAATAGAAACCTGGCACTACCTCCTGAAAATATGAAAAATCTTCACCTCCGGTAGTCGCTTTTGATAAGATTACATTTTCTTTACCTGCGATACCTTGAAGAGTGGGTAGCATCTTTTTTACCAAATCGGGATCATTATAGGTGATTGATGTATTATTTTGAAATTCTATGGTCGCCTCTCCACCATATGCTTTGGCAATAGCAGGGACCATCTCATTCATTCTTCTAATAATCAGTTCTCTCATTTTTGGATCCAGTGTTCTAACCGTCCCAATCATTTCTGCACTTTCAGGTATGATATTAAATCGCACCCCACTCGTTATTTTACCTACTGTGATCACTGCAGCTTCTTTAACTAATGGTGATTCTCTACTAATGATAGTTTGCAGTCCATCAATTATTTTAGCCGAAATTAATACAGGGTCAACACCTGACCACGGAGCAGAACCATGAGTTTGTTTTCCTTTTACATTAATTACAAAACGTTCTACAGCGGCCATTGTACCTCCGGGCTTGTAGCGAATTTTACCGACTTCGGTACCAGAATTGATATGTAATCCAAAAATAGCATCTACATTCGGGTTTTTTAATACCCCTTCTTTAATCATTAGTTTTGCACCACCTTCTTCTCCAGGAGGCGGACCTTCTTCTGCAGGTTGGAAAATAAATTTAACCGTACCATTAATTTTATCTTTATGCTTAGAAAGAATCTCTGCTACTCCCATTAATATAGCAACATGGGTATCATGCCCACAGGCATGACTAACGCCAACTTCGGTATCAAGAAAAGTGGTTTTTACATTTGATTTAAAAGGAACATCAACCCTTTCGGTAACCGGTAATGCATCTATATCTGCTCGTAGCGCAACGGTTTTTCCTTTATTGTTCCCTTTCAAAAGACCCACAACTCCTGTTTTAGCTACATTTTCTGTTACTTCAAGGCCAAGTTCTTTAAGATGTTTTGCAATTTTTTTTGCTGTTTCGAATTCACGATTCGAAAGTTCAGGATTTTGGTGAAAATCTCTTCTCCATTCAATTACTTTAGCTTCTAACTTTTCGGCCATCGAATTAATCTCGGGATTAATCTGTTGTGCTTGTATAGAACAAAAAGCAAATAATAGAATTAGAAATAAAATAGATTGTGTGTTTGTGTTCATCAGGTTTAGAAATTAATAAGTCTATAGTTTTCGTTTTGTAGTTGTACCAATGCGGTCATGGCTGATAGTGCATATTGAACCTCTGGAAGTGATTGTGTCTTTGTAATCTTACGATATGCTGCAGTTTGACCGCATAAAATTATTTGAACTCCCTTTTCAGATAATGCAGATACCAGTTTTGTATTTGGATTATCTATGCCATATTTCGTTTTGTAGTTCTTGTTATTTAAAATATCGTGTGCAGCGCTACCATGAATGACCATAGCCACTTTTAACTTTTCAAGAGAAACACCTGCTTCTTCGTGCATATTGAGAAATCTTGCTGCCGTATTGATAAGGGGATTGACCTTTGAACTATCCGCAAAGGTTCTTCCGATATCAAATACAACCTTTAAGTTATTGATAGTATCAGTTTTATACTCTGGATTTACTACTGTAAAGGTCTTACCGTACTCTGTTATTACGTTACCCTTTTTTTGAGATAACATGAGGAACGGTACTACAAAAATAAAATACGTTGCTAGTTTGCTTTTCAAATGTTTTGATTTTTGGTTTCTAAAGATATTCAAAAATCTATTAAAGGAAAGTTAAAATAAAGCCTA
Source organism: uncultured Aquimarina sp. (assembly GCA_947497175.1). Taxonomy (GTDB): domain Bacteria; phylum Bacteroidota; class Bacteroidia; order Flavobacteriales; family Flavobacteriaceae; genus Aquimarina. The sequence continues at coordinate 96,422 of CANMFM010000009.1, forward strand.
GAAATTTTTATATGCAAAAAAAGCATACTATCGGTTAACTGATAGTATGCTTTGATATCTTTGACAATAGTCTTTTATTCTTTGATAAACTTCCCTACAGGTTTGTTATTGATCAAAAGAATGTACAACCCATTTGATAATTCTGATAAATTTAATTGAGAAACAGGGGACGATTTTAATAATATTTGACCCTGAATGTTTACAACTTGCACATCATAATCATCTATTGTAAACCCTTCAATATTTAAAAGGCCATCTGATTTTACTGGATTAGGATAGTATCTATATACTTTAGTACCTCTAATTGCATTTAGCATAGACTCGTTTACTGCAAATTTTTCTGAAATAGCATTGCATCCCGCATCATTAAACACTTCTATCTGATACTCTCCACTTTGTAAGGGTTGATAAGAAGCCAGATTTGAATCCTCTATCGGAGTGTTATTATAATACCACTGGTATGATGAAAACTCAGAAGAAATGGTTAAGTTCTGATTTTGACTTACAAAAATGCTCGGTATACCGGGGTTTTCTGATACGATAGCATTAACTTCTGTTCTTGTCGTTGTAATACAGTCGCCAATTACACCTTCTATATAATATGTTTTTGATGACGTAAGTGTCGGAGTCTCAAACCTATCTCCTGTAGCTATTGCTGTACCTCCGTTTGGGGTATCATACCAATTAAAATTACTATTTCCAGATACGGTTATAATAGTAGATTCTCCACTACAAATATTTTGGTCAGATGCTGTGGGTTGATTAATAGATTGTGCTACTTCAACTCTAACTTCAGTTCTTGTAGAAGTAGTGCAATCTCCAAGAATACCTTCAACATAATACGTCTTAGAAGAAGTGAGGGTAGGGGTTTCATACGTGCTTCCTGAAGCTATACTTGTACCCCCAGTTGATGTATCATACCATCTATACTCGCTATTTCCAGATACTGATACTGTAACTGATTCTCCACTACAAATCCTTTGATCAGATGCCGTTGGTTGATTTGGACCGGGAGCAACATTTACAGTTACTTGTGTTCGGGTAGCGGTGGTACACCCTCCAATTACTCCTTCGATATAATAGGTTTGATTAGAAGTAAGCGCAGGAGTTGTATAGGTTGCTCCAGAAGCTATAGGGTTACCCTCTGTCGGAGTTGTATACCATCTAAAATCACTGTTTCCGGTAACTGATAACGTAATCGACTCTCCGCTACAACTATTTTGATTTGAAATAACCGGCTGATCTGGAGTTCTTACCGTGATAAAATCAAGTTTCACTTCAGTATCACTACCCGAGTCATTAGTTGTGGTTAATGATACGGTAAAGTCACCTTCAGTAGTATATGTATGTGAAGGGTTTTGTTGTGTAGAGGTTTGGCCATCTCCAAAATTCCATAAATATGAGTTTATTCTGTTTGTTGAAGTACTTGTAAATTGAATTTGTGTACAATCCTGTGAAGCCTCAAATTCTGATAAAGGTGGGTTGTTATCATCTCCGGGAATATAGCTTCCAGAAATAGTATAGTTACCCAAGGATGAAAGATCAGAATATCCGTTATTTACATTTCCTTCGCCTACACCATCAATCTCAATAAAATAAATACCCTCAGTAAGATTTTGTGTTATGGATGCCGAAAGTCCTGCAGGATCTGAAATAGCTACCTCTTGACCAAGCTCGTTTAGGATTCTTGCTTGTATATTTAAGTTAGGATAATCAGGGTCTGGTTCAAAAGAAAAAGACACAGGACCGGTTTCTATGGCAAAAGTAAAAACATCTTGATCATCTCTTGTGCTTATGAGTCCAAAATTCTGACTAGCACTTACATTTCCGGCCGGACTCACTTTTATTGATGTAGCGGTATTAATATCATCACCGTGATCATCATCCTGAAACCCCACTCCATTTCTACTATTCGCGATAATGGCTACATCATCTTGCCCGGGATTAGAGGCGCCTTCATATTCTCCGGCACTCCAGTGTCCTATGGGTTTGCTAGCACTCCATCCCATAATGGGACTCCATTGCCCATGACCGCGATAATATGTTGTAGATCCTTTTCCGTGATGTCTTAGTCCTAATGTATGACCTACTTCGTGTGATCCAGTCTCTCCGGCAGCTCGTATCGATAAATTATATACCCAACATGGATTATTGTTATTAGCAGAAAATGAATTTATATAGGCTACTCCACCAGATTCCGGAGCAGCGTCTGTAGTAGGAGTAAAAATGCACATCATTCTACGGTTTCTGGGGGCCGCATCAAAAAGATCTCTACGTGTGGTAACATTTAGATTAAAAGGGCGAAAATCCTCGGCCATGATTTTCCATATTTCTGTAATCTGTGCATTTGTATAATTTGGAGACTTTGCATCTATAGTTGCGCCCGATAACCAGCTCGTATTAGAAACTACCTCACCATCAAAGTCTAAGTATATAATGCCAGTTGCGCCTGGTAAACTTTCAAGTTGTGGCGCTGCCATCGCTATTGATGATGATTTTCTTGATATTCTTTTTTGTTCAGGAGTTTTTTCCAGGTCTACACACAGAATCGAGTCAATGTTTTTGGGTTTAATATATACCTTTCCATCATCTTCAGAATATAAAGAATACGCTTCTTTAGTTTTAGGCAAAACAATAGACCCTTCAAGTTTGCCATTTATTTCTGAAAAAGTAAATGAGGATAATTGCTCCCCATTAACATCTCCTATTAAAGTAAGTGTTTGATCAAATTCCTTTTTTACCTTAAGATTAAAAGTGAAAGATTGACCGGTACTAATTTTTAGTGCAGCAGATTTAGATTTTTTTGAATTGAGTAGAGTATTTATAAATGTTTTTTGATTCTTTGATATTAAATGGGGTTCGCCTGATTGTGCATTAGCAACATGAGCATTAATAAGTATAAAGATTAGAAGAAAATACTTCAATAATTTCTTTCTCATTTTTGTGGGTTATTTAGCATTAATTTTTTTGGTTCTGTAAGTTGGTATTCTTCTAATTACTTGATTTTCGCATGGTATAGGTTACGTTAAGGTATTCATATGAATTTACTAACGACTAAAGATTAAATATCTTGTATTGTAAAATGGTTAAGACGTATTTTGTTAACAAAATACGTCTCCTACCAAAAAATAAGAGTTTTAAAAAAAAAACTCGAATTTTGTTATATCAATTGCATAGGGTATTGATGTTGGGGTAAAAATCATGTAATACTTATGATTCTCTCTAAGGGTATAATTGTGGATTGTTTTAGTATAACCTCTTTGTCAGTTATACCCCATATGGTAGTTTCTACTTTTTTAAAACCTTGATCATCTACAAAAATGATTCGTACTTTTTGATGTTCGAGATTGCCAAGTGAAAGTGCTCTTTGAAGTTCTAAAAAACGATCGATCTGATCTTTTCTTTTGTTTAAGACATCTTTTTTAGGAAACTTCAATAATTTGATCTGTTCTTTTTCAATAATTTGTACATTCAAGTTTGGGGCCATAGTGTTAGATTTGGTTACATTTTTAATCGTATAAAAATTGATTTTAGATTTAAATTTTTCATAAATATATTAATTTTATCTTAAAATAATGCTTTTTATCTATTTTTTTTACTTTTAAATTGATATTACGTAAGAATAAACCTTCTTTTTTAAAGATTTGATATTTTCGTTTTAAATTCAAAAATCGGGCGTTCACCTGGTATTGCCTCCAAATTCAAATTAAGATCAAACTGATTTTTTACAGGGTTTTAAGAGTAAAAGTTATTGACTAAGATTTGTTCACAAAAAGAGCTGATTATGGTTTTAAAACCATCATTCTTTGCTTAAATTTCACTTTTTAAAAATTGTTACATTGGAAGAATATTTAGCAGAGTTAAATGACGCACAGAGGGCACCTGTTCTTCAGAAAGATGGACCCATGATAGTAATAGCCGGAGCAGGATCTGGCAAAACCCGAGTACTCACATATCGCATTGCTTATTTAATGCATCAAGGTGTTGATTCTTTCAATATTTTGTCATTAACGTTCACGAATAAGGCAGCACGTGAGATGAAGAAACGTATTGCCAGCATTGTGGGACCTAGCGAAGCTAAGAACTTGTGGATGGGTACGTTTCACTCTATTTTTGCCAAAATTTTGAGGTTTGAAGCTGATAAATTGGGATATCCTTCAAATTTTACAATATATGACACCCAGGATTCTCAACGATTAATAGCCTCTATTATTAAAGAAATGGGCCTGGATAAGGATATCTATAAATATAAACAAGTATACTCACGCATTTCTTCGTATAAGAATAGTTTGATTACAGTGAAGGCCTATTTCCAAAACCCGGAGTTGGTAGAGGCAGATGCTATGGCGAAACGTCCTAGAATGGGTGAGATATATCAAAATTATGTAGAACGTTGCTTCAAAGCAGGTGCCATGGATTTTGATGATCTATTACTAAAGACCAATGAGCTGTTAAATCGGTTTCCTGAAGTTTTGGCAAAATATCAAAATCGATTCCGATATATTTTAGTAGATGAGTATCAGGATACCAACCACTCCCAATATCTAATTGTACGCGCTCTATCTGATAAATTTCAGAATATTTGTGTGGTTGGGGATGATGCACAGAGTATTTATGCCTTCCGAGGGGCAAACATTAATAACATCCTGAATTTTCAGAGGGATTATGACAATGTACAACAATATCGCCTTGAGCAAAATTATAGATCAACAAAAAATATTGTTGAAGCGGCAAACTCTATCATTGATAAAAATAAAACCAAATTGGATAAAGTAGTTTGGACCGCAAATGATCCCGGACCCAAAATTATTGTGAATAGATTATTGACTGATGGAGATGAAGGTAGGTTTGTTGCAAGTTCTATATTTGAAAATCAAATGCAGCATCAATTACCCAATGGGGACTTTGCAGTTCTTTATAGAACGAATGCTCAATCCAGAGCTATAGAAGATGCATTGCGTAAAAGAGATATAAAATATCGAATTTATGGAGGGTTGTCATTCTACCAGCGCAAAGAAATCAAAGATGTTTTGGCGTATCTGCGCCTGATCATTAATCCAAAAGATGAAGAGGCATTAAAGCGGGTGATAAACTATCCGGCAAGAGGTATAGGGGCTACAACAGTAGATAAATTGATTGTTGCAGCAAATCATTATGATCGTTCAATTTTTGAAGTAATTGAAAATTTAGACCGGATCAACCTGAAGATTAACAGTGGTACCAAAACACGGTTAGAAAACTTCATGACAATGATTAAAAGTTTTCAGGTAACTAACCAAACATCTGATGCATTTGTATTGGCCGAAATGGTTGCTAAAAAAACTGGATTGCTACAAGAGCTCAAGAAAGATGGTACACCAGAGGGGATAGCCCGTATAGAAAATATTGAAGAATTACTTAATGGTATTCGTGATTTTGTTGAAGGGCAAAAAGAATTAGCAGACGAAACAGGATCACTGGCAGAGTTTCTGGAAGATGTAGCACTGGCAACAGATTTGGATCAGGATACAGGAGATGATGATAGAGTAGCATTGATGACCATACATCTGGCAAAAGGATTAGAATTTCCTCATGTATACATTGTAGGTATGGAAGAAGATCTGTTTCCATCGGGTATGAGTATGAATACCCGAAGTGAACTAGAAGAGGAACGAAGGTTGTTTTATGTGGCATTAACACGAGCAGAAAAACAAGCATATCTTACCTATACTCAATCTCGATACCGCTGGGGTAAACTGGTAGATGCAGAGCCAAGCCGATTCATTGAAGAGATAGATGATCAATATCTGGAATACATGACTCCGGTAGAAGGATATCGCTATAAACCTTTAATAGATTCAGATATATTTGGAGAAGTAGATAAGAGTAAGTTAAGACTCAAAAAACCGATTTCTGGATCACCTCCACTGGCTCATAAACCCAATGAAGAACAACTGCGAAAATTACGTAAACTAAGGCCAACTTCTGACCAAGTAGCCAATGATACTAAAACAAACCTTTTTGATAATGATCTGGTACCCGGAACAGCAGTAGAGCATATGAGATTTGGTCGAGGTAAAATTCTTAAAATTGAAGGGGTTGGACAAGATAAAAAAGCGGAAATTCATTTTGAAAAAGGAGGAATTAAAAAGCTTCTGCTTCGTTTTGCCAAATTGAAAGTGCTTTAAAAAGTAATGTGATGAGTCTATCGGTTAGAGAAATGAAAAAGGAGGATATTGATTTAATAGTAGATTATTTTATCAATGCAGATCCCGAATTTCTTACATCTATGGGAGCCGATAAAAATAAACTTCCTGATGCCATTGAATGGACTAAAAAACTAAATTTGGAATTGAAAAAATCCTATACCGATAAAGAGTTCTATTATATTATATGGTTACTGGATGAAATACCTGTAGGGCATTCAAACATTAATACGATTGCATATGGAAAAACGGCGAAAATGCACCTACATCTATGGAAGAATAGCAAAAGAAAAAAAGGATTGGGAGCGGAGTTTTTGAAGAAAACGATTCCATTTTACTTTGAAAATTTTAAATTAGAAAAGTTAATTTGCGAACCTTATTCTGAAAATATTGCACCAAATAAAACGCTGGTAAAGATTGGGTTTGAGTTTATAAAAAAATATGAAACCATACCAGGCTGGATTAATTTTTTACAAAATGTAAATAGCTACGAATTGACCAAAGATCAATATCGTAGAATACACATGTCTAAGTGACGAAAGCGGCATACTAAAAGCATGTTATTTTTATTATAATTTACAGTACATTTATACGAATATTTTTTTATGGCAGAATTCATTAAAATATATGAAGAGAATCCTAACCCTCGCGAAATTCAAAGAGTAGTAAAATCTTTACGTGATGGAGGATTGATCATTTATCCAACAGACACTGTTTATGGATTAGGCTGTGATATTACTAATAATAGAGCCCTAGAGCGTGTTGCGCAAATTAAAGGGGTAAAACTGGCTAAAGCTAATTTCTCTTTTATCTGCAAAGACCTAAGTAATCTTTCTGATTATGTAAAGCAAATAGATAATAGTACATTCAAATTATTGAAAAGATCGCTTCCTGGCCCGTATACCTTTATTTTGCCTGGAAGTAATAACTTACCTACGGTTTTTAAGAAAAGGAAGACTGTGGGAATTCGTGTGCCTGATAATACTATCTGTACTGCTATAGTAGAAGAGTTGGGTAACCCTATTGTATCGACTTCTATTTATGATGAAGATGAAGTTATTGAATATACGACCGATCCAGAATTAATACTGGAAAAATGGGATAAGTTAGTAGATATTGTAATTGATGGAGGCTATGGCGATAACATCCCTTCTACGGTTATCGACTTAACCGAGTCTGAGCCCGTTTTACTTAGAGAAGGGAAGGGGAGTACGGATATAATTTAATTCAGGCATTTCCTCTTTAAAAAATATATCGTTAAGATACGGTGTATATCAATTCGTTTCTATATTCGCTGGGAGTTCTTCCTGTAAACTTTTTGAATAGTTTATTGAAATGGGAAAAGTTACTAAAACCACTTTCATAACAAATATCAGTAATACTTATTTGTTTTTCGTGTAACAGTTTTGCTGCATGTACCAGGCGATATTCATTTACAAATTGTACAAAAGTTTTACCAGTGATTTTTTTAAAATATCTACAAAAACCAGGGACACTCATACTAACTTTATCTGCTATTTCGTCCAAAGGGATTGGTCTTGTAAACTCTTCCTGAACAAAATTGAAAATTAAATTGATTCTATTGTTATCCTGAATTTCAGTTTCTATAATAAACCCTTCTGCATTGAGGATGGTGTAATCTTTAGTTTTTGCCATTTCTTTCATTACCTGTAAGATTCCTATAAGTTTTTCAAAAGGATCAAGGTTTTTCAAAGATTCGATTTGTGCACCAATTCTTCTTTTGGTGTCTCCATGATATACAATTCCTTTTTTGGCCTGTGCTACTAATTTTCCTAGCGTATTCATTTCAGGAATTTGAAAAAAGGAGGCTCCTAAAAAATCAGGTAACATCTGGATAATAGTCTCGCTACTATTGCCGGTAAAGCTATCTGTAAATCCACAATGAGGAAGGTTAGAGCCTATGAGCATTAGTGCTCCGTTACGGTAATATGACATATGACTACCTATTTGCCTTTTACCTGTACCACCATTTACATATACAATTTCGATTTCGGGGTGATAATGCCATATCGGATCCTTGTTTATTTTCTCTTTGGAAAACGTTTCATAAAAAAAAGAGCTACCAAATTCTGGGACTATTTTTTCTAATGAGGGCTTTGCGTTATAAAATGTACTCATTACTATAAAAATTTATGGTTGTATACAATGACACGATCTTTGGTTATTAGGGTACTACCAAGTTTATGAAATTATTGTATTGCATTTGTTAAAAGAATGTAACATTAACCTTAAAAATGTGTTAAATTAACATTAATATGGTTTTGCCGTTGTTTTGTAGGTTAAAATAGAACATATTTATGTAAATATAATTGTATTTCATAACATATTCTCATGGTAGATTTGCAGTATAAATATTAACAACTAAAACTAGAACGTTATGAAAAGAGTAATTAACCTATGCCTGCTTACATGTATTATTCTATTTAGTACAATTGTTAAAGCTTCAGATGTTTTATCTGTAAAAATTGAGAACTCTTCTACAATTAATGTTTCATTGTCTAATATAAGTCAAGGGCAGAAATTGTATTTAAAAAATTATTCAGGAACGATACTATTCAATATTACATTAGATGCAATGTCTTCTTATAGAAAATATTTTAATATGAGTACTGTTGAAGATGGTGTTTATTTTGTAGAAACTGAAACAGAATTTGATATCAAAGTAACTCCGGTATTAAAAAATACAAAAGGAGTGGCATTAATAAATAATTCTGCGGTTACTGTATTTAAACCAAAAGTGAAGGTAGAAAATGCTATCGCAAAGGTATTGTTTACCAGATCTGAAAAATCTCCGCTTACTATTACTATATATGATGAAGATGGAGTGTTATTATTTACTGAAAAAGCTAATAATGATGAATTAATTTTTCAGAGAACGTACAGTTTTTCTGATGTGCCATCGGGGAAGTATAGTATATATTTTTCCTTAAAAGATAGACAGTTTATAAAAGAAGTTAGTATTTGATTGTTTTATTAACTTGACCACAATGCAAAAGGCAATACATCTGTATTGCCTTTTGTTTTTAATTTTTTCTATAAAAAAACACCTTGATTAACGATCAAGGTGCTTTTAGAATATATATTACATTTTTATTGTTTCACCAGATTAATTTCTACGCGCCTGTTTTGCGCTCTTCCCGCTCTGGTTTTATTCGTTGCAATTGGTCTATCTTCTCCATAACCGATTGCCGATAGTCTAAACTGATCGATTCCATTTTCTATCAGATAATTTTTTACAGCATTAGCTCTAGAGTCTGATAACCTTTGATTAAGTTTTGCACTACCCGCGCTATCTGTATGACCTTCTACGGTAAACTTGGCGGTAGGGTACTCGTTAAGAATAGAAACGATGTCTTTAAGTACTTGATCAGATTCTGCTTTTATAGAAGACTTACCAGAATCAAATAAGATTGTTTTTGCATATTCATTTAGTGTCTTTTGTACTTCTTCTGTCACTTCAGGACAACCATTATTAGCTACTGTTCCTGCAACATTAGGGCAATTATCATCTTTATCTAATACACCATCACCATCGCTATCTGGCCATGGGCATCCTTGATTTTCTGTAGGTCCTGCAACATTAGGACAGTTATCGTCTTTATCTAATAAACTATCTCCATCAGTATCAGGCCATGGACAACCATCATTATCTACTTCTCCAGCTTCTTCTGGGCATCTATCATCTTTATCTAATACAGAATCTCCGTCGGTATCAGGCCATGGGCAACCATAATTTTCTTCTGGCCCAGCTTTTTCAGGGCATTCATCTACCTTGTCTAAGACACCATCACCATCTTTATCTTTTGGTCTGGATTGGTATACTGGTACTTTAAGACCTACATATACATCAGCAGCTTTAGATTCATCACTAATAAGTAAGGATAATACAGATCCTGAACCTACATACAATGGTCCGGCTCTAAGTCCAGCTCCCCATTGAAAACCACTATGTTGAATAACACTTATAGGAGAGTAAAAACTAAACCATTTGCTTTCAAATCTCGGTGTCAAAGATACTACATTAGCAATTCTGCTTCTGTTTGTTTTTTCTTTTGAGGTAAGCGAAAAATCAGTATTTAGATTTAAATAAAACTTTTGGTTGATATTCCAATCGACATTGGCATGTAGTGCTGTTGGTAATACGGCTTTTTCGGCTTCAACAAGAATAGGGTTTCCATAAAATCTTTCTAATTCGTCGATATCAATATCCTCAAAATCATTCTGTGTAAGTGTATTATTAAAATTGTATCTTTCTTCTGTACCATCATCATAAGAGATAGCCCCCAGGTCGGTTAAGGATAATCCAAATTTTAATACGTATTTGTTAATGTCTTTTGGAGAAAAGACTTTTCCCTTACTATCAGTAGAAGTATATTCTTTATAATCTCGTCTCCACTCATATACAAAACCAAGATCAACACCAATCCCAGTAGACCCGCTTACAATTTCTACATCTTCTAAATCTTCTTCCAGATTTTCACTATACCCATAGGCCGCTTCTCCTAGAGTAGTTACACTACCATTTCCTGCTATAATTTCATTTGCATCAAATGAAACAGCTAAACCAGTACCTCTGGCATAAGTGGTTCCTAATCCTTGTAAATATTTTAAAGAAATACCTCCTTTTAAAAAATGTTCATCTTTGTTCATGAGGATTCTGGCATACGATATACCGACCTCTGCCCAGGCATGAGCATTGGCATATAAGTCTCCTTGATTTACATTAAAGCTTATGTCATCATCCAGGTCATCAATCAAACTTTCTAAGGTTTCTCCGTTTACATCATTTACAGTATAGAAAGCTCTGGCTCTTGTAAATACAGCAATAGAGTTTTTTTCATTGATATTAAACATAAATGCAGGACCTAATACGTCTACATTTCCAACCAAATTGTTTTGATCTTTTGGAAATCTTTTAGCATCATCTTCAAACTCAAAATCATCATCAAAAAGATCACTAACGCTTACACCAAAATAATCATTTCCAGCAAAAGCGCTAACTCCAACCAGGTTGACGTCTGTTTTAAATCGTGAATCTACGATATTGGCGGGGTTGCTAATAACACCATGTACACCACTATAATTGTCGGTTAGAAAGCCCATATAAGATTGAGCTTTTACAGAAAACATGAATACCAGAAATATTCCGGTAAGGATACGTTTTTTCATTTTTTCGAATTTAGATTTGGTTTTCAGCGAGCAAATATATCTTAAATTTTTAATATTCGAGCTTGATTAAAGTCTTGATAGTGTATTTACGGCATTATATATGGTTTAGGCATACATAAAAAAAGGGTTACCCATGCAGGTAACCCTTCTTGTCTTATTTTTGATAGAATCTAGTTTCCTCCTTGCGAAGCTTTTTTCATCCCATCTTCGATCATATTATAGAATTGATCTAACTTAGGTAGCACAACAATTCTTGTACGTCTGTTTTTTGCTTTGTTCGCCGCTGTATCATTTGATGCAACAGGTACATAGTGACTTCTACCAGCTGCAGTCATACGCTTAGGATCTACTTTGAAGTCGTTTTGTAATACTCTTACTACTGATGTAGCTCGTTTTACACTAAGATCCCAATTGTCAAGTAACACTTTGTTCTTGATAGGTACATTATCCGTATGTCCCTCTACTAAAAATTCGATATCTGGTTTGTCGTTAACAACTTTTGCAACTTTACCTAATACTTCTCTTGCTCTGGCAGATACATTATAGCTTCCACTTTTGAAAAGTAACTTGTCAGAAATTGATACATAAACAACACCTTTTTCTACATTGATTTCGATATCTTCATCAGCAAGATTTCCTAAAGCTCCCTTCAAACTGGTAACAAGAGCTAAGGTTACTGAATCTTTTTTAGTCAGTGCATCCTGCATTGTCTTTATCTGCATGTCTTTTTCTTTGATGCTTTCTAAAGATTTTTCGAGATTTTCAGCCTCTTTAGTAGAAAGCGTAGCCAAATTACCAACGTTATTTAGTAATGCAGAGTTTTGGTTCTTGAGATTTGACACCTGGTCTTGTAATACTTTAAGTTGTGAAGTAGAACTTGCTTTTTCTTCTAAACAACTATTCAACTTAACCGTAGCTGTATTTAATAGATCTTCAGTTTCTTTTTGCTTGGCTTCCAGTTCGGAAAATTTCTTTTGTGATACACAAGAAGATAATAATACCGCCATAGAGGCTCCAATAATCATTACTTTTTTCATTAGAAAATTTGTTTTAAGTCTTATTCAGGTTTATAACTCAAAATTATTAAAAATGTGACGCAATGTTCGTGCATTAACAATAATTTAATGTATCTAACCTTTTAATTGATTGAAATATTTACGTTTTAAAATAAAATACTGCCATACAACGGAAAAAAACGAATAATATTTCCCCGACTTCGAAAGTTTTTTACGTTTTTTTAGAAAAATACCTAAATGCTTATAAAAGCTGAAGTGTGCTTTAAGAATAGCAACAAAATGTGAAGGCTTTTTGTCTAATAAAAACTTGAAGCCGGCTAATCCATCTAATATCATTCTAATAAAAAGTAAACTCCACACCTTATATCCAGGAACATTTTTAAGCAATAGATAGAGGTTATTTCTAAAATTAAGATATGTTTTTTTTGGATCCATGCTGTCTAAAGTAGCACCGCCCAAATGAAATACGGTAGAGGCCCCAGTATATACTATTCTGTACCCATGATTCTGAACACGCCAACATAAATCAATTTCTTCCTGGTGAGCAAAAAAATCTTCATCAAGTTTCCCAACTTCTTCAAAAACCTCTTTTTTTATGAATAAACAGGCACCACTAGCCCAAAATATTGTTGTTGTATCGTTATATTGCCCTTGATCTTGTTCGATAGTATCAAATAATCTCCCTCTACAAAAAGGATATCCTAATTTATCGATATATCCTCCTGCAGCTCCTGCATATTCAAAATGAGTTTTCTTTTTATAATCCAGGATTTTTGGCTGCACTGCTGCTATGTCATCACCGGCTTCAAAAGTTTTTATAATAGGGGGTAACCAATCTTTGGTGACCTCTATATCACTATTTAGCAAACAATATATATCAGCCTCAATTTTAGTAAGTGCATCATTGTATCCTTTTGCATATCCTCCATTTTCGCTATTTTGAATAATAGCTATTTCAGGAAAATATGCTTTTACGTAGGATATAGAATCATCAGTTGATGCATTATCAGCAAGATAGATCGTTGCTTCTTTAGAAAACTTTACGACCGATGGTAAAAATTCTTGTAATAATGATCTTCCGTTCCAATTTAATATGACTATTGCGATATTCACATGTGCAAAGTAATGAGATTTATTTTTTATAATCAGGAATATCTTTTAGAAATGTATAGCGCTTGTCGCTGTAACTCATTTGGCAATAATAATGATCCATACCATTAGTAATCATTAAATATTCTGAATCTAAAGCAAGATTATATCTGGCGATTTGATCAAAAACATCTTGTGTGATTTTTACCGAATAGGATTTACATTCAATAATGAGATAAATACTACCGTCAGGATTGAAAATGATGATATCATACCTCTTGTTAAGGTCATTAACTTTGATTAGCTTTTCTACATTAATAAGGCTTTCTGGATATTTTTTCTCTTCAATAAGATAATGAACAGTATGTTGTCTAACCCATTCTTCTGGTGTAAGGATGATAAATTTTTTGCGAATCCTGTCAAAAATAGAAACTTTATTTTCGCTACTTTTGAACCTGAATTGATATGCCGGAAAGTTTAACTTTTTCATTTGCATAGCACAAATTTGATGATTTTTTCTGAATGGACGAAGTAAAACAAATTGTAACCGATATAAAGAACGGAAACATAAAGCCGATCTATTTTTTGATGGGAGAAGAACCGTACTATATTGATAGAATTTCTGAATTTATTGATAAAAATGTTCTGGCTGAAGAAGAAAAGGGATTTAATCAAATGGTGTTATACGGTAGAGATGTGACCATAGAAGATATTGTTGCTAATGCAAAACGTTTTCCGATGATGGCAGAGCGACAAGTGGTTATCGTTAAAGAGGCTCAGGATTTATCTCGAACGATAGAGAAATTAGCCGATTATGCCGATAATCCACAGCCGTCTACTGTGCTGGTGATGTGCTACAAGTATAAGAAAATTGATAAGCGAAAAAAACTCTATAAAATCGTAGCGAAGAATGGGGTTATTTTTGAAGGTAAAAAGCTTTATGAAAACCAGGTAGCCGATTGGATCCGAAGAGTTTTAGCCGGAGCTAAATATAGTATAGAACCCAAAGCATCACAGATGTTAGTTGAGTTTTTAGGAACTGATCTCAGCAAGATCAATAATGAATTAGAAAAACTAAAACTGATCATCCCTGCCGGGTCACAGATTACGGCTAATCAAATAGAAGAAAACATTGGGATAAGTAAAGATTTCAATAATTTTGAACTTCGTAAGGCTATTGGTGCTAAAAATGTTATAAAAGCACATCAGATTATTAACTATTTTGCTCAAAATCCAAAAGACAATCCTCTTGTCGTCACTGTCTCGTTATTGTATAGTTTTTTCTCACAAGTATTACAATATCATGGGTTGTCTGATAAATCCCAGCGTAGTGTAGCAAGTGCATTAAAGGTAAACCCATATTTTGTAAAAGATTATACAGAAGCTGCTCGTCACTATCCTATGAAAAAAGTAAGTCAGATTATAGGGCTTATCAGGGATGCCGATTTAAAAAGTAAGGGGGTTGGTGCTGCAAATCTTTCTCAGGGAGACATTCTTAAAGAGCTTTTGGTAAAGATTATGGGATGATATCGAATCTCGCTTTATTAGCAATAGTTTAACAGAATTTTAGAATGAACAACCTTATTTTAGAGGATGAAATTATTCGCTTTCTTTTCTAAAAATATCTTTCCTATTTTATTAGTTAATTTTATTGGAATTTTAGGTTATAGTATTGTTATTCCTATTCTTATATTTATTGTCATTGATTTAGGAGGAAATGGTTTTATCTATGGAATATTGGGAGCAATGTATCCTTTCTTTCAATTAATAGGAGCTCCTATTCTAGGAAAATTATCAGATCGTGTAGGAAGAAAAAAGGTTCTTATCATAAGTCAGGCGGGTACATTTATAGCCTGGATGTTGTTTTTGTTAGCTTTTATACTTCCCGAAACCCAATTGTGGTCTTCAGATTCGGAAATAAGCGGAAGCTATATTATGACTATGCCATTGCTTTTACTCTTTTTGGCAAGAATTTTTGATGGATTTACAGGAGGCAATGTATCTGTTGCTAATGCTTATTTATCTGATGTTTCAACAGATGATAATCGAGATAAAAACTTTGGAATGATGGGTGCCTCTACGAGTCTTGGGTTTGTGTTAGGGCCTGCAGTTGCTGGGATTTTGGCATCAACTTTTCTTGGAGAAGCGCTTCCCATTATATTGGCAGCCATTATTTCGTTAATTGCCATATTTGTTATTGTTTTAAAATTACCAGAAAGTAATCCCTGTATTGTAGATACTGGAAATGTTGGGTTAAAATCATTTAGAAGATTTTTTCAGGTAGAGCATAAAGATTGTTATACCGATGATATTACTAATACCAATACTACGAACACCTTTTGGGCAATACTCAAGTTAGATCATATTCCACTTTTATATAGCGTATATTTTCTTACGTTTCTGGCATTTAGCCTCTTTTATGCCGGTTTACCAATCTATGCCTCAACTGTTTTAGAATGGTCGGCCACAGAGTTAGGTATATTTTTAGCGTACTCAAGTATCATAATGATCTTGGTTCAGGGGCCTTTATTATCTTATCTTTCAGGAAAAGTATCTAATATCTTTTTTATTGGTATTGGATCTATTTTGCTTGCGCTAAGCTTTTATCTTCTTACGGTCTCTGATATAATCATTCTTTATCTGGCAAATACGTTTTTATCATTAGGAAATGGGTTAATGTGGCCTAGTTTTTTATCGCTTTTATCCAGAACGGGAAATCATCAAATGCAAGGCGCCATACAGGGATATGGAAATAGTATGGGAAGTTTTGCCAGTATTTTTGGATTAATTCTGGGAGGTGTTCTTTTTGAAAGTATGCAAACGACCATATTTACGATAGGATCAGGGATATTTCTTATGATTTTTTTATTGATTATTATAAATCATTTTAAAACCAAAAAAACGGTCTTTCAACAGGAAACTTCTGTTAAAACAACATAACTATACCTTAGGATTTGTAGCAAAAACTGTAGCTTCGGTAATAAACCCTCGATCGTCCATTTCTAAAAGACTACTTATTGTATGTGCTATTTCCTCGCCTCTTAGTTTAGTTTGTTGTTCGGCTTGAGTATATTTCTTTTCAGAAACATTAGTGTCAACTCGATTATCAGCAAAACTTGTCATCACTTCACTTGGGTTGATTTGCATCACACGTATGTTATGTGGGCGCAATTCATTTCTCCAACTCTCTGTCATTCCACGAAGTGCAAATTTAGTTGCTACATATGGAGATGCTGTTGGTGAACCTTTTAATGAAGAAGTAGAACCAATATTTATAATATTACCATACTCCTGATCGATAAAATGTTTAGCCGATTCTTTAGCGCATAAAGCAGCTCCCAAAATATTTGTTCTAAACTGATCGGTAAATTTATCAGCCTCGATATCAATAAGTTTTGAAATATAGCCATAACCAGCATTGTTTATCAGAACATTAAGACCATTCATTTTATCTTTTGCTTCTTGTACCATATTAGTAACCTGACTCTCATTGGTAACATCAGCTTTTATGTAATCAATTTCTAATTCATTGGCTGCAGTTTTGAGAGTAGACTCATTTCTTCCGGAAATAACTACTTGTGCTCCTTTTTCTTTTAGAAGCTTAGCTGTGGCTTTCCCAATCCCAGAATTTCCACCTGTAATTAGCACTTTTGCATCTTTAATATTCATAATTGCGTTATTAGTTTGAGTATCAAAATTACGTTTTGAGTTCTAAATCTTTTGTTAAGCTTAAAAATAATTTTAAGTAATTGGCAAATAAGAGAAATCCTTAACCTCGGTCATGACAAAGGAGCTTTGCACTTTAGAAATGTTTTCTAATGATGCCAGTTTATTAGAAAGAAAATCCTGATACTGCTCCATATCTGTAGCATAAATTTTAATCAAATAGTCAAACATTCCTGCAACATGATAACACTCAACTACCTCTGGGAATTGTTGGATATCTTTTTCAAATTTCTTTATAAAATCCTTTTGATGCAAATTCAATGTAATATTACAAAATGCCATTAGCTGTAGTCCTACTTTTTTTCGATCCAAAATGGCTTTGTACGATTTAATATACCCATCGCGTTCTAATTTCTTTACGCGTTCAAAAATAGGAGTAGTGGTTAGGTTCAGTCGTTCTGCTATCTCTTTTATGGTAATTTTACCATCTTTTTGTAATGCTATTAATATTGATCGATCGATTGGGTCCATAAAATTATTCTATTTTCATTTTCTAATAGAGTCAAAAATAGAATAAAATTCTTTAAATGTTTATAACACATAATATTATTCTAAATATATATTAAAGCATGGTTTTTAATTCTTTTTGGAATAATTTTAATCCATGGAAAAACATAACTTCAATCCGGAAAGTTTAATGATGACCTATGGTTATAAACCAGAATTATCAGAAGGAGCAATAAAATGCCCAATATTTCAAACTTCAACTTTTGTATTTAAAACGGCCGAAGAAGGAAAAGCCTTTTTTGAGCTTGCTTATGGTTTAAGAGAAAAATCACCTAAAGAAGAACTAGGGCTGATTTATAGTAGAATTAATAATCCTAATTTAGAGATTCTGGAGAATCGTCTTTGTCTTTGGGACAAAGCTGATGATTGTGCGGTTTTTGAAAGCGGTATGTCTGCTATTAGTACGGTTTTATTAGAGTTCCTTAAACCGGGTGATCTTTTAGTGTATAGTAATCCGGTGTATGGAGGAACAGATCATTTTATTCATCATTTTTTGGATAAAATAGGAGTGGATACAATAGGAGTAATGCCAGATCAGGATATGGCAGAAGTAGAGAAAATGATTGAAGATTCGGGTAAAGCAGATAAACTTGCCATGATCTATCTTGAAACGCCTGCTAATCCAACTAATCATATTGTTGATATTGAAAAGTTTAGTCAGTTAGCTAATATATATAGTACCGATACAAGAAAAACCTTGGTTGCAGTGGATAATACATACATGGGGCCTTTATGGCAACATCCCCTACAATGTGGAGCCGATTTGGTATTGTACTCTGCAACAAAGTATATAGGAGGTCATAGTGATTTGATAGCCGGTGCTGTTCTTGGTAGTAGAGAATTAATGATTAGAGTGAAAACACTACGAACTTTTTTAGGTAATATGGTGAGCCCCCATACAGCTTGGTTAATGCTAAGAAGTCTTGAAACATTAAAAGTGCGTATGGATCAACAAACTAAAAATGCACAGATTGTTGCTAATTATTTACAAAATCATGCTAAAGTAGAGAATGTTTATTATTTGGGAGTATTAGAAGAGGGAACAGAGGCTTATACTACGTACAAAAAACAATGTTCTGCACCTGGAGCCATGGTATCCTTTGATATTAAAGGAGGAGAAAAAGAAGCATTTACCTTTTTAAATCACCTGAAGCTGATGAAATTAGCGGTAAGTCTTGGAAGTACAGAAAGTCTTGCAGAACATCCAAAAACAATGACACATGCAGGAGTAGATCCTGGGCAATGTAAGCGCATGAATATTACAAACCAATTAGTACGATTATCTATAGGAGTCGAGAATGCAAAAGATTTGATATGGGATGTAGAACAGGCTTTAGAAAAAGTTGAACATAGTACTGGATTAGAAGTAGAAAAAGTGTGATAGGGTGTAATCCTATTTTAAAAAAAAGCACGGTCTTGCCGTGCTTTTTTGCTTATACACTAATTGATCGTTTACTGAATAATAATTCTATCAGGGGGTATAAACTATACAAAAAGGGTGTTTTTCCCCATTGCGCGATGTGTGTTGTTAAAGTATCTTTACACCAGCTTATTCGAAACACATTAATAACATTTTTACACCCAGAAACCATGAATACATTTACTATCAACTTTAATTTTATTCTAGAATTTTTTAAAGAGCTACCAAAAGCATCTAGCTTTGCTATACATAGATAAGAATATTTAAATATACGTAGCTTTACGTATTTCATTTCAGATACTTAGCAAGTATTTTTACATTAAAATCAATTTATTATAAAACACTATTACACAAAAGCATTATGAAACTATTTCGGGTTAATTTCAGGTTTATACAAGAATTTTTACAACAACTTCCAAAAGCAAGTAGTCATGCTATTCATAGATAAAGTACTATAACGTTTTGAAAAATTACTGGGATTGCTTGGGGGAGCAAGAACAGTAAGGGGGAACAAAAAATCCGCATGTTAAATCATGCGGATTTTTTAATAGTATAATGTAGAAACTCATGGTATTTTACATGTTCGTTATTTCAAACTCCCTACCATGTCTTCAGGTTTTACCCATTCTTCAAACTCTTCTTCGGTGACATGACCTAAAGCAACGGCTTCATGTTTCAGAGTAGTACCATTTTGATGAGCTGTATTTGCTATTTCGGCAGCTTTGTAATATCCAATTTTGGTATTAAGTGCAGTAACTAACATTAATGAATTATTTAATAACTCAGTGATTCTCTTCTGATTCGGTTCAATACCTTGTGCACAATGTACATCAAAAGATACACAGGCATCACCAATTAATTGTGCGCTTTGTAAAAGGTTGGCTGCCATCACAGGTTTAAATACATTTAATTCAAAATGACCCTGCATTCCACCAACATTGATAGCAACATCATTACCCATAACCTGTGCACATACCATAGTTAAGGCTTCACATTGGGTAGGGTTAACTTTTCCAGGCATAATAGAACTCCCGGGTTCGTTAGCAGGAATTATTAGTTCTCCAATACCGCTTCTAGGACCAGAAGCTAACATTCGAATATCATTTCCTATCTTATTAAGAGAAACTGCTAATTGTTTTAATGCTCCATGGGTTTCAACAAAAGCATCATGAGCAGCAAGGGCCTCGAATTTATTTTCGGCAGTTATAAATGGTAAACTGGTAAACTGCGCTATAAATTCTGACACACGTTTAGCGTATCCTTTAGGAGTATTTAGTCCTGTTCCCACGGCGGTACCACCTAAAGCTAATTCGGCCATGTGTGGTAGCGTGTTTTCTAAAGCTTTTAACCCATGATCCAATTGAGAAACATAACCTGATAGTTCTTGACCGATAGTAAGTGGAGTAGCATCCATAAAATGTGTACGTCCAATCTTTACTACATTTTTAAACTCTTCTGATTTCTTTTTTAAGGTATCTCTTAGTTGAGTAACCCCCGGAATGGTTACTTCCACTATTTTCTTATACGCCGCAATATGCATCCCTGTAGGGAAGGTGTCATTAGATGATTGAGATTTGTTTACATCATCATTAGGTTGTAATGTTTTTTCTCCTTCGCCAATTGTTTTACCTGCTAATTGATGAGCTCTGTTGGCAATAACCTCATTAACATTCATATTGCTCTGGGTACCCGAACCTGTTTGCCATATCACTAAAGGAAATTGATCATCGTGTTTTCCTTCTAATATCTCATCACATACTTGCGAGATAAGATCTCTTTTTTCTATAGGTAACGCTCCTAACTCACAGTTTGTGTATGCAGCTGCCTTTTTAAGGTAAGCGAAACCGTATACTATTTCTAATGGCATTGAAGCCGGAGCGCCAATCTTAAAATTATTTCTGGATCGTTCTGTCTGAGCCCCCCAAAGTTTATCTGCTGGCACTTTAACCTCGCCCATTGTATCTTTTTCTATTCTATATTGCATAGCTTGTGATGATTTGTTTTTTTAAAGAGTGCAAATTTAAGCATTTGTTAAGCTATTTCTGAATTTAAAGTCTTGTTTTTTTCGGATATTTATAGCGATAAAAATAGATTTTAAAATAAATTATATTTCTGTTATGACATATACATAAGACTTATTATCTTTGTCAAAATTGAAAATTAGAATATCGTTATGTTTGAATTTGATCAGTATCTTGGTTTTTTAGCATTTTTAACTATCCTTACCATTGGTTTTTGGTTAATGATCTTTTTATTAACTTTTGTAATCCCGTACTGGATTATAGGTGCTAATCTTGAAAATTTTAAGATGAGAAGAGAGGCTAAGCGCCAGGCTAAGCAGGCATAGTGGATTAAAAATATATGTAAAAAAGGAAGTCATTTGACTTCCTTTTTTTGTTGCTAAACTTATAATATATCTTTTACTTTTTCAGGGGGTCTGCCAAGTACTGCCTTATTGTCTTTAATAACAATAGGTCTTTCAATTAATATTGGATTTTTAACCATGACTTTAATCAGCTCAGTATCGTTTAGGTCCTTTTCTTTAAAATTTTCTTTCCATACAGATTCATTCTTGCGTATTAATTCTGCCGGAGTACTACCAAGAAGTTTGATTATTTTGGTGAGCTCTTTTTCTGAAGGTGGGGTTTCAAGGTATTTCACCATGTTAATTTCTTCTTTGTGTTCTTCAAGTATGGCAAGAGTTTCTCTTGACTTTCGACATCTTGGATTATGATATATTGTTGTCATCGTTGTAGATTAAGAATAATACTCAATATAATTTCGTTTTTACTAGCTGTAACCGGGTTAATCTTCATGTTTTTGCCCCATCATCATCAGATACGCTTTCAGGAATTGATCGATATTTCCATCCATCACAGCATCTACATTACCAGTTTCTTCTGCGGTTCTTACATCTTTCACCAGTTTGTATGGATGCATCACATAATTACGGATTTGCGAACCCCATTCAATCTTCATTTTGGAAGCTTCAATTTCGTCTCGCTGTGCTCTTTGTTTCTGAAGTTCGATTTCAAATAACTGTGATTTAAGCATTTGTAGTGCTTTTTCGCGGTTATCGTGCTGTGATCTTGAGTCAGAGCAAGAAATCTGAATCCCGGTTGGGAAATGCGTAAGCTGCACCTTAGTTTCTACTTTATTCACATTTTGCCCGCCGGCACCACTGGACCGGGAGGTGATGATTTCATAATCTGAAGGATTGATATCAATTTCTATACTATCATCAGCCAAAGGGTATACATAAATAGAGGCAAAAGAGGTATGTCGTTTTGCATTACTATCAAATGGAGATATACGAACTAATCGATGCACCCCATTCTCACCTTTGAGCCAACCAAAAGCATAGTCACCCTCAATTTCTAAAGTTACTGTTTTGATTCCGGCTACATCGCCATCCTGATAGTTGAGTTCTTTAACTTTGTATCCTTGTTTTTCTGCCCACATTAAATACATACGCATCAACATACTGGCCCAGTCACAACTTTCGGTACCACCAGCACCCGCAGTAATTTGCAGTACTGCACTCATACTATCTCCTTCATCACTAAGCATGTTTTTGAATTCCAGGTCTTCTATTAATGATTTGGATTCTTCAAAGCGTTCAGAGACTTCGGTTTCAGAGGCATCTCCTTCTTTATAAAATTCAAAAAGTACCTCTAAGTCATCAACAAGTGATTCGCCTTTTTGATAGTCAGAAACCCATTTTTTCTGGGCATTCAGGGATCTCATTAGTTTTTCTGCCTCTTGGGCATTATCCCAAAAATCAGGGGCATATGTCTTTTCTTCTTCGTTAGCTATTTCTATGAGTTTGGCATCAATGTCAAAGATACCTCCTTAACGCAACCAGGCGCTCTCTAAGATCTTGTAAAGTCTCAGTATTGATCATAATTTAATTATTTATGGCAAAAATAGGATTTAACACTTCAGTAAGAAACATTTTTTGGATTATTTTATAGCTTTAAAAATTTTGTTAATACTTTCACGCAAATCATCATTTATGAAGCCATTCTTTCTTTCTATATTTTTACTAGTTACGGGGTCAATATCAGGACAATTTTTAGATCAATTTAAAAATCTAACCTCTTTCGAGGGCTTTTTTACGTTTCATTATAACCCGGCAAAGGATGAAATATTCTTAGAAGTAGGTCAACTAAATGAGGAGTTCCTATATGTTCATTCTTTAACGACGGGTTTAGGATCTAATGATATAGGTTTGGATAGAGGTCAAATCGGAGGCGGAGTGATCGTTAAATTTCAAAAAGCGGGTAATAAATTGCTCTTAGTGCAACCTAGTCAGCGCTATCGGGCAATAACAGATAATCTTTTAGAAAAGAAGAGCGTTGAGCAGGCATTTGCAAAGTCAGTTTTATTTGGTTTTCCTATTAAAGAAGAAAAATCAGGAAAATATATTATTGATTTCACTCCGTTCTTAATGCAAGATACCCATAGCGTGATTGAGCGATTGAAGTCTCAAAAAGAAGGAGTTTATAGTGTTGATAAAGAAAGAAGTACACTGCATCTCGAGCGTACAAAGGCTTTTCCTAAAAACGTAGAGTTTGAAGCGCTACTAACATATAAAGGGATTGCAAAAGGATCGAATATTAAATCAGTAGCACCAAATTCGCAGTTTTTGACTCTAGTTCAACATCATTCATTTGTAGAATTACCAGAAGAGGGGTATGATAAGCGAGAATTTGATCCTAGAAGTGGTGCTTTATCAATCTCATATATGGATTACGCTACACCAATTCAGGAATCAATAACAAAACGATATGTTATTCGACATCGGCTTCAGAAAAAATTTCCAAATCAAAACATCAGCGAGGCAAAAGAGCCGATTGTATATTATCTGGATCCCGGCACTCCAGAGCCTGTACGATCTGCTTTGTTAGATGGTGCACGATGGTGGAATCAAGCCTACGAGGCAATTGGCTTTAAAAATGCATTTCAAGTAAAAATGTTACCCGCAGATGCAGATCCAATGGATCTAAGGTATAATGTAATCCAATGGGTGCATCGATCTACCCGGGGATGGAGTTATGGAGCTAGTGTTGTCGATCCAAGAACGGGAGAAATATTGAAAGGGCACGTAAGCCTTGGAAGTTTGCGAATTCGACAAGATTTTTTAATTGCACAGGCATTACTAAACAAACCGTTTAAAGATAGAGATGATACTTATCAACCGATGTTAGAAATGGCTTTAGCGCGAATTCGACAATTATCAGCGCATGAAGTCGGACACACTTTGGGCTTTGCTCATAATTTTGCGGCTAGCACCAATAATAGAGCATCTGTGATGGATTATCCACATCCAAAGGTATCTCTTAAAAATGGAACTATTGATTTGTCTAATGCGTATGATACTAAAATTGGAGATTGGGATAAGGTTACTGTTGCCTATAGTTATTCTGAGTTTGATAAAAACCTTGATGAGAATAAAGAGCTTGATAGAATTCTAAATAACGCGTATCAATCAGGTTTGCGGTTTATTTCAGATAGTGATGCCAGACCAATCGGTGGGGCACATGAGTTGGCACATCTTTGGGATAACGGTACAAGTGCTGCCAGGGAACTAGAAAATATTCTGGAAGTTAGAAAAACAGCGATACGCAATTTTTCAGTTGATAATATAAGAAGTAAAGAACCATATTCGGTTTTAGAAGATGTTTTTGTGCCTCTTTATTTCTTTCATAGATATCAAACCGAAGCTGCGGTAAAACTTATCGGAGGATTACATTATAATTACGCTGTAAAAGGAGATAACCAGACGATTGTTGAAACGACTGATTCAAAAAAACAGAGAAACGCTTTAGCGCAGGTATTGAAAACATTATCGCCAGAGGTATTATCGATTCCGGTAGATAAGCTAAAGTTATTTCCGCCTAGAGCTTACAGATATGATAGAACCAGAGAATCTTTTCAAAGTAAAACTGGGGTAGGTTTCGACCCTTTAAGTGCGGTTTCGACGGCTAGTGATATGAGTTTGTCGCTTTTGTTGCATCCGGAAAGAGCTTCGCGGTTAGTACAACAAAAAAGTTTAGATCAAAATCAGTTGGGATTATCAGAAATGTTAGATCAGTTACTTATATATACTTTTAAAAAGACATCTGGCACTCGGTATTATGAAGAAATTCAACATACAGTAAAGGCAAATGTAATCAAACATCTCATAAAATTAAGTAATGATAAGAGTGCATATCCACAAGTGAATGCGATAGCATATTCTAAAATAATGGATTTATTAGAACTGCTAAAAGGTAAAAGCATAGATGGATTAGGTAAGATGTACAATGCTTATTATGTGAAGCAGATGAATGACTTTTTAGATAAACCTGAAAATTTTAAAGTAGTACCTTCGCCTAAAATTCCTGACGGTTCTCCAATCGGAAGTTTTAGATGTGATTTTTAAATGTTTTTTCAAAATTTGTATACATGAAAATAGACCTTAGAAGTGATACCATAACCAAACCAACTCCGGCGATGCTTACCGCTATGATGAATGCAGAAGTAGGAGATGATGTGTATAAAGAAGATCCAGCAACAAATGAATTAGAACGTAGGATAGCCGATATGTTTGGTATGGATGATGCCTTGTTTTTTCCTACCGGAAGTATGGCAAATCAAGCAGCCATAAAGCTACACACACAACCAGGAGAACAACTAATTGCAGATAAATATGCACACGTATATAATTATGAAGGAGGAGGGGTGTCTTTTAATAGTGGCGTATCTTGCAAATTAATAGATGGTCATAGAGGGATGATTACGGCTTCTCAGGTAGAAGAGTCAATTAATCCTCCAGATTTTTATCACAGTCCATTAACTAGCTTGGTTTGTATAGAAAATACAACCAATAAGGGAGGTGGAGCTTGTTATGATTTTAAAGAAATTAAAAAAATCAAAGACGTGTGTGTAAATCATAAACTTGGTTATCATCTTGATGGTGCAAGATTGTGGAATGCTTTGGTGGCTAATGGAGAAGACCCTAAACAATATGGAGAAGTCTTTGATACTATTTCTGTATGTTTAAGTAAAGGTTTAGGGGCGCCTGTAGGATCTGTATTGGTTGGCGATAAGAATATTATGGAAAAAGCCATCAGAGTTCGCAAAGTTTTAGGGGGTGGCATGAGACAAGTTGGTTATATGGCCGCCGCGGGATTATATGCAATAGACAATCATATAAGCAGACTGTCAGAGGATCATAAAAGAGCTAAAGAAATAGGAGAAGTATTGACAGAATTATCTTTTGTAACCCATGTTGAGCCCATAGATACAAATATTATCATATTTAAAATCGATAGTGATCAAGAGGAGTTTATTGCTAAAATGTCAACAAAAAACATTCATTTTTATGGAATGGGACAAGGTAAATTGAGATTTGTTACTCATTTAGAGTATACCCAGGAAATGCATGAGTATTTTTTAGAAGAATTGATGTCTATAAAACTAAATAAAGCTGTTCTATAATAGTTGAACAGCTTTATTTGGTTTTATAAATAAACGTAACACTTAAAAATATTAAATTTCTTTAGTATCGGCATCAGGCGCATTCTCTTTTACAGAATTTATTCCGTTTTCCATTCCTGATTCTGAAGAATACATTTGGCTGCTTCCGATTACTTGTCCGTTACCAGCTTTTAAATTAAAAAAGAATTTACCGTTTTTCGCTGTTTTACGCTCATATCTTCCATCTTCTGAAGCATTTTTCTTTACAGAGGCAATTCCGTTTTCTGCTGCTGATTTACTATTATAGACTTCACTGCTAAGGATTACTTGTCCATTTTTTGCCTTTAATGTGAAGTGAAAACTTGACCCTTCCTTGTTTTTGAGTTCAAACATACTATTTGATTTTAGTTAATTTTTTAGCTTTTGTTAAAATTATAGAATTAAATGGAAAAAGAAAAATGTAAAAAGAAAGAAGCATATTTTTTTAAAAATAGACGATTCTTGATCTGATAAAATTATTTAAACAGGTCTAATCCAGGGATATTTGGCATTCCGTCTTTGGCTACAGCAGCTAATTCGGATTCTTGTATTTGAGTAGCTTTAGTAATTGCTTTATTAAGGGTGAGGATCAAATAATCTTCAAGTTGTTCTTTGTCTTCTAATAGCGTATCGTCAATTGATATACCAGTTATTTTTCGATTTGCTGTTATGGTAACCTTTAGTAGATCATCTGTACTGCTTTCGTCTATTAAAACAGAATCCATCCTTTTCTTAGTTTCTTCAACTTTCTTTTGGGTCTCTTTTAATTTACCCATCATTCCCATCATATCTCCAAACATGTCTGCGTCTTTTTAAGATTAATAAAACAAAATTAGTATTTTGGTCACAAATAAGCTAGGAGAATTCGTATGAAATAGTTCATGAATAGCAAATCGTAATCCTATAGTTGGCTACTAATGAATACATAAAATTGTTATAAATAGATGAGAACTTCATATATTATATTTTTATTATCACTTACTTTTGCAACTTCATGTAAAAATAATAAAATGACGACACCAGACACCAAAATAGAGGCACCTGTTGCAGATAAAAAACCTATAAACCTTGAAAAACATGATGATGTTCGTGTTGATAATTATTTTTGGTTGAATGAACGAGAGAATCCTGAGGTGATCGATTATTTGGAGCGTGAGAATGATTACAATGATAAAATGACAGCGCATACCAAAGAATTTCAAGAAGCGCTTTTTGAAGAAATGAAAGGCCGTATTAAAGAGGACGATTCTTCAGTTCCTTACAAACTTAATGGGTATTGGTATATCACTCGATATGAAAAAGGAAAGGGCTATCCAATATATTCCAGGAAAAAAGAAACGTTAGATGCCAAGGAAGAGGTTTTGTTTGACTGTAATGAAGAGGCAAAAGGGCATAGCTATTTTAGAATGGTTGGTCTTAATATAAGTCCTGATAATACACACGTAGCATTTGGAGTCGATACAGTAAGTAGACGTAAATATACGATTAGGATTAAGAATTTAGTAACAGGAGAGTTATATCCAGACAGTATAGAAACAACAACCGGTGGCAGCACATGGGCAGCAGATGGTAAAACTTTATTTTATACCAAAAAAGATGATGAAACGTTGCGGTCAGATAGAATATTTAGACATGTTCTGGGTACCGATACTGCAGAAGACGTCGAAGTTTATAACGAAACAGATGATACCTTTAATACGTTTGTTTACAAAACAAAATCAAAAAAATACATAGTAATAGGTTCTAGTAGTACACTTACTTCAGAGTACAGGATTTTAAAAGCGGATGATCCAAATGGAGAATTTAAAATTTTTCAACCCAGAATTAGAGGTTTAGAATATGGTATTGCTCACTATGGAGAGAACTTTTATGTACTTACGAATGCCGATGAGGCAACCAATTTTAAAATAATGAAAGTTTCTGAGAAAAATACTCATAAAGAAAACTGGGTAGATCTTATACCACATAGAGAAGATGTATTGGTAGAGGATATAGAAATCTTTAAAGAGTATTATGTCATAAGCGAGAGAAGTAATGGTTTGAATAAGATTAATGTCAAAAGATGGGATGGTACGGCAGATTATTATTTACCTTTTGATAACGAAACATATACAGCTTATGTAAGTACAAACCCTGATTTCGAAACAAATACACTTAGATACTCGTATAATTCTCTTACCACCCCTAATTCGGTGATTGATTTTGATATGAAAACCAAAGAGCAAGAGGTCAAAAAAGAGCAAGAGGTACTTGGGGGCAAATTTGATAAAAATAAGTATACTTCTGAAAGAGTATGGGCCACCGCTAATGATGGAACAAAGATTCCTGTGTCTATGGTTTATAGAAAAGGAATCGAAAAAAACGGACAAAATCCATTACTACAATACGGTTATGGATCATATGGTTCTACTATAGATCCTTATTTTTCTACGGTACGATTAAGTTTGCTCGATCGAGGGTTTATTTTTGCGATTGCTCATGTACGAGGAAGCGAATATTTAGGAAGATCTTGGTATGAAGAAGGAAAACTTTTGAAAAAGAAAAATACATTTACTGATTTTATTGACTGTTCTAAGTTTTTAATAGATCAAGAATATACTTCTGCCGATCATTTATATGCAATGGGAGGTTCTGCAGGAGGTTTGCTAATGGGTGCAGTTGTTAATATGGCTCCAGAGTTATATAATGGAGTAGTGGCCGGGGTTCCATTCGTAGACGTAGTTACTACAATGTTAGACGATAGTATACCTTTGACTACTGGTGAATATGATGAATGGGGTAATCCAAATGAAGAAATATACTATCAGTACATGAAATCATATTCTCCTTACGATAATGTTGTGGCTCAAGAATATCCAAATATGCTGATCACCACAGGACTGCATGATTCTCAAGTACAATATTGGGAACCAGCAAAATGGGTTGCTAAGCTTAGAGAATTAAAAACAGATGATCATGTATTATTATTACATACTAATATGGAGGCAGGTCATGGAGGTGCTTCGGGTAGGTTTGAAGCATTGAAAGAAATAGCCGAAGAATATGCATTTTTATTAGATTTGGAAGATATCAAAGATTAATTAAAAAAAATAATGTAACTTCGTACCGTTTTTTGAAACAGGTCTAGTGGCCCCCAATTATAATCCACAACCCTGTTAAAACACAACTATATGAGAGAAAATATACAGGCTTATAATAATGTTTTAGAACTTATAGGTAACACCCCACTTGTAAAACTGAACAGAATTATGAAAGGCTTTCCCGGGAATTATTATGCCAAGATAGAATCTTTTAACCCCGGGCACTCTACAAAAGATAGAATTGCTCTTTACATAATCGAACAAGCTGAAAAAAAAGGTATTCTCAAGCCAGGAGATACGATTATTGAAACTACCAGTGGTAATACTGGGTTTAGCCTTGCAATGGTAAGTGTGATAAAGGGATATGACTGTATTTTGGCAGTAAGCTCAAAATCTTCTAAAGATAAAATAGCTATGCTCAAAAATATGGGGGCAAAGGTTTATGTTTGTCCGGCTCATGTTAGTGCAGATGATTCAAGATCTTACTATCAGGTAGCAAAGCGACTACATGAAGAAATAAAAGGTTCAGTATACATAAACCAATACTTTAATGAATTGAATATTGATGCCCATTATAATTCTACCGGCCCAGAAATTTGGGAGCAGACTAATGGACATCTTACTCATTTTGTTGCTTGCTGTGGAACCGGTGGCACAATATCTGGAACAGCAAGATATTTGAAGGAAAAAAATAAGGATATTCGAGTTTTAGGAATCGACGCTTACGGATCCGTTTTGAAAAAATATCATGAAACTAAAGAATTCGATCGTGAAGAAATATATCCATATCGAATCGAAGGATTAGGAAAAAACTTAATTCCTACAGCCACAGACTTTGAGGCTATTGATAAGTTTGAAAAAGTAAATGATGAGGATAGCGCGCATAC
This sequence comes from uncultured Aquimarina sp., assembly GCA_947497175.1. Lineage (GTDB taxonomy): Bacteria > Bacteroidota > Bacteroidia > Flavobacteriales > Flavobacteriaceae > Aquimarina. The sequence continues at coordinate 127,025 of CANMFM010000009.1, forward strand.
TGCCAGAGAATTAGCAAGAACTGAAGGCTTGTTTCTTGGGTATACCAGTGGTGCAGCACTTCAAGGGATCAGGCAACTCGCAGCTCAAGGAGAATTTGATGAAAATAGTAACGTTATTGTCATCTTGCCAGATCATGGTTCAAGATATATGAGTAAAGTTTTTAGTGATGATTGGATGATGGAACAAGGCTTTTTTGATAGCCAGCATGAAGTTGATGCTACTAAAGTTCAGTTTATTAAGTAAAAAACATAGAAGACTGAAAGATTAAATGCATTTGATCGCTGATCAAATGCATTTTTTTATACCATTTTTTAAATACAAATACTGGAAAACGTCAACCAAAGGTGTGTTTGGTTACTTTTTAATCATTAAATTAACAGAAAACATTAGTATATTCGATTATTTCAGAGGATTGAGATAATGATTTGTTAAAATGAAACTTTGTAAAAGTCAATTTAAATATAATTATGTCATCAAATCAATTTTCCGTATTTTCGCACACTTATAAGAAACAAATTTTTGATAGATGAGAGATTTATTTGATAAAATTTATAAAGACAAAGGGCCATTAGGAAAATGGGCAGATCAGGCAGAGGGATATTTTGTTTTTCCGAAATTAGAAGGACCTATATCAAATAGAATGAAGTTTCAAGGAAGAGAGGTGATCACTTGGAGTATTAATGATTATTTGGGATTAGCTAATAAAGAAGAGATTCGTAAGGTTGATGCTGAGGCTGCGGCCAATTATGGTTCGGCTTATCCGATGGGAGCAAGAATGATGAGTGGTCATACTGATTTACATGAACAACTTCAGAATGAACTTGCAGAATTTGTTGATAAAGAAGCGGCTTATTTATTAAACTTTGGTTACCAGGGAATGGTCTCTACCATTGATGCGCTGGTAAGTAAAGATGATATTATTGTATATGACGTAGATGCACATGCATGTATTATTGATGGAGTAAGACTACATCAGGGTAAACGATATACCTATCGTCATAATGATATAGAGAGTATCGAAAAAAACCTAATGCGTGCTACTAAAATGGCCGAAAAGACAGGAGGGGGTATATTACTAATCTCTGAAGGTGTCTTTGGGATGAGAGGAGAGCAAGGAAGATTGAAAGAAATAGTAGCTCTAAAAGCAAAATATAACTTTAGACTTTTTGTAGATGATGCTCATGGATTTGGTACATTAGGAAAAACTGGAGCAGGAACAGGTGAGGAGCAAGGAGTACAAGATCAGATAGATGTGTATTTTGCAACTTTTGCCAAATCTATGGCCAGTACTGGAGCTTTTATCGCTGCAGATCAAGAAATTATAGATTACTTAAAATATAATTTACGTTCTCAGATGTTTGCAAAATCATTGCAAATGCAATTAGTAGTTGGTGCTTTAAAACGTTTGGATATGCTTCGAACCATGCCAGAACTTAAGGCTAAATTATGGGAAAACGTAAATGCATTGCAAAATGGATTAAGGGATAGAGGTTTTGACCTGGGAACTACACAAAGTTGTGTTACGCCCGTTTATTTGAAAGGGAGTATTCCTGAAGCTATGGCTTTAGTAAAAGATCTTAGAGAAAATCATGGTATTTTCTGTTCGATTGTGGTGTATCCGGTTATTCCGAAGGGGTTGATCTTACTACGACTGATCCCAACGGCATCTCATACAATGCAAGATATCGAAGAAACATTAGTTGCATTTTCTGCAATACGTGAACGACTGGAAAGTGGAATCTATAAGCGCATGTCTGCAGCTGTTGCCGCTGCAATGGGCGAATAAGTCGTAAACCCCACACATTAAAATAAAAAAAATCCGCTGTATAAGCGGATTTTTTTGTGAATATACTTTTTTATAGATGAATGACTTCATCATATGCATCAGCTACTGCCTCCATAACGGCTTCACTCATTGTTGGATGAGGGTGTATTGCTTTTAATACTTCATGCCCGGTAGTTTCTAATTTTCTACCCAGAACCGCTTCTGCAATCATATCTGTTACTCCGGCACCAATCATATGGCAACCTAACCATTCTCCATACTTAGCATCAAATATGACTTTTACAAAACCATCTTTAGTACCAGCAGCACTAGCTTTCCCAGACGCAGAGAAAGGAAATTTACCCACCTTGATGTCATAGCCAGCTTCTTGAGCTTGTTTTTCGGTCATACCCACACTCGCTATTTCTGGAGTGGCATATGTACATCCAGGGATATTGCCATAATCAATAGCCTCGACATGCATCCCAGCAATTTTTTCTACGCAAGTAATCCCTTCTGCTGATGCAACGTGGGCTAGTGCTGGCCCTGCAACTACATCACCAATAGCGTACACACCAGGAATATTGGTTTGATACCAGTCATTTACCACAATTTTATCCTTATCGGTAGCAATTCCCAGTTCTTCTAATCCTATGTTTTCTATATTTGTTTTTATTCCTACGGCGGATAAAACAATATCAGCTTCAAGAACCTCTTCGCCTTTTTTAGTTTTTACAGTTGCCTTTACAGTATCACCACTAGTATCTACACTTTCTACCGAAGAATTAGTCATTACTTTAATCCCTGCTTTTTTGAAATTACGTTCAAATTGTTTAGACACTTCTTCGTCTTCTAAAGGAACAAGATTAGGTAAAAATTCAACGATAGTAACTTCTGTACCCATTGCATTGTAAAAGTGAGCAAATTCAACACCTATAGCACCAGAACCTACTACAATCATTTTCTTTGGTTGAGATGTTAGCGTCATTGCTTCTCTATAGCCAATTACTTTTTTGCCATCTTGAGGTAAATTCGGTAATTCTCGTGATCTGGCACCAGTAGCAATAATGATATGTTTTGCTTCATAATCTGTGGCTTTGCCATCATTATCAGTGACGGTTACCTTATTATTTGCCTTTAATTTTCCAAAGCCTTCTATCACATCTATTTTATTCTTTTTCATTAAGAACTGCACACCTTTGCTCATTCCGTCTGCTACACCACGGCTACGTTTTACTACGGCATCAAAATCCTTGTCGAATTTTTCAACGGTAAGGCCGTAATCTGAAGCATGTTTAAGATATTCGAATACCTGAGCACTTTTTAATAGGGCTTTGGTAGGGATACAACCCCAATTTAAGCATACGCCCCCCAGGCTTTCTTTTTCTACAACTGCAGTTTTAAATCCTAATTGTGAAGCTCTGATTGCGGTTACATAACCACCAGGACCACTTCCTAAAACAATGATATCATATGTGCTCATAAATGTCGATTTTTTTGAAGTCACGAATTTAAGGATAATTCGGCTAACCTGAAAAGGAATTAAGTATTCCCTAAGAATATGGATGATGCCAAGCCGTGAAATAAAAAAACACTATCTGTGGGATAGTGTTAATTTTTAATATTATGATACTAGTATTTCAAAGATCAGTTGATTAATTAAATTCTAAATTTAATGCACTTTGTACAGCATTAAAATCATTTAGATCTATATCTAGGTTTTGTGCTTGTTCTGATGGAATAATTACAATTCTGAATTTTTGGTTGTTTGTAAATTCAGGACCCACAAGATTTGCGTCAGGAACGTCAAATTCTAAAATAATATCTACATCTCCGATGGTAAAGTCGAATCGATAATACAGAAAGCCTTCTACAGCGCCTGTAGTATCATTAAAAAAGAATACGGATCCTGTAGGTAATGGCTCCCAGACTTCTAGTCCTTCATCTATTCGGTCTAAACGATATACCAAAACTACATCATCATTACCAATATTTGGGTCTAAAAAAACACGTTCTACAAATTGATTTGAAACACCGAAGTTTACATTGTCAATTTCTAAAGTTTCTGCTACAAAAATGCTTCCAGGTTCGCCTTGAGGTCCAGGAGGTCCCTGATCTCCTTCACATGAAGAGAATAGAATGATAGATACGCTAAGTAAAAAAAGAATCTTTTTCATAAATATTAATTATTTGTTGTGAATTTACTCGAAAATCAAGGTTGAACGCTCCAAAACTTACCTCAAAATAAAAATAATTTTTCAATCAATGCCCAGCGGGCTTGCCTAAGTGTTATTTTATTTTTTGTCAAAACCTATACTTACTGAGTTTACACAGTATCGTTGACCGGTTTGTGTTGGTCCGTCATTAAATATATGCCCTAAATGACTTCCGCAGTTCGTGCATAGTATCTCGGTTCTAATCATGCCATGTGATGTGTCTTTAATGTATTCAACATTACCGTCTATAGATTTATCAAAACTAGGCCAGCCGCAACCAGAATCAAACTTAGTACTGCTTTTGAATAAAGGTGTGTTACACGCCTTACATGTATATATTCCTTCTTCAAAATGCATATTATACTCACCGGTAAATGGTCTCTCGGTTCCTTTTTGTCTAAGAACTCTATATTCTTCCTCGCTGAGCTGAGATTTCCATTCGGCTTCAGATTTTTGTACGGGATATTTACTCATTTTTTGATTCTTTAGGGATAAAAATTAAGGCATCTCCATTAATACAATGTCTCATTCCGGTTGTTTCTCTTGGTCCATCATTAAAAACATGTCCCAAATGTCCCCCGCATGTGTTGCACAATACTTCGGTACGAGCATACCCTAGTTTATGATCTACATCCTTTTCTACATTTCCTTTGACCGCTCGATCAAAACTAGGCCAGCCTGTACCACTATCAAATTTATATTTACTTTCATATAAGGGTGTATTACATGCCGCACAATGAAAAGTACCAGCTGCATATATTTTATTTAATGGACTAGAGAATGGCCTTTCTGTTCCTGCCTGTCTTAAAATGTAATACTGATCAGATGTAAGAATTTTTTTCCACTCAGCTTTAGACTTTGAGACCGTATAGGCCTTTTGCTCTTTTTTTGACTCCTGTTGAGCAGTACCTGTACAACTAATAACCATAGCTACAAGGAGTAAAAATATTAATTGTTTCATAGGTTTAGCTTTTTTATTTCTATATAGTCGTACAAACTTCTTACAAATAACGTATCAAGAATTATTCCAAAATAAATTTTACAATTTTAGAAATAACCTCCTCGTTACCCAGAATTTTGCGATGACCTAGTTTTTCGGTAAATAATAATTCTCCTTTTTCTAATTCTTCAGCGATTTCAAGAGCAGCACTATAATGAACATCTACGTCATTTTTATCGTGTATGACCAAGGTAGGTATTTTAACTCCTTTAGCTGATGCTGCCCCTGAATAATTATTAAGATCTTCTCCATATCTTTTATCAAAATAAGACTTTAAAAGTGTAGCCACTTTAGGACCAAGCTGAAGATTATGCGTGAAATTTTTTGTTACTGCTGTTATGCTATTGGCAGTACCAATGATGACCAATTTTTTAATTTTTAAACCAAATTTAGTCGTTCTAAGTAAAGACATACCACCAAGAGAATGCCCTATAGCGGCTTCAAATGGCCCGTAATTTTGTTCTAAATGATATATGACTTCAAGAAAATGCGGCAGAATTGTTCTTTTTCCAGGGGATTTACCATGAGCAGGAGCATCAAAACTTACGGTGCTATATCCTTGTTCTAATAATCGATCAGCAATTTTTGAAAGTTGAGTACCACTACCAGACCATCCATGCACTAATAATACTTTCTTATCTGATTGGCCATATTCATAAACCATGACCTCCCGGTTAATTTTTTTTATGTGAACTCGCGTTTTTTTACTTTTTTCGAACATCGGTTTTTCTCGTTCGGGCATCTCATAACTAAAAGGAGTTAAAAACATTCGTGCCGCAAACCTTGAAGCAAGAAACGGGGATACCCAATTTAGTATTTTTCCGGTAAGTAGTATCGATTTAGGAACTAAAAGCGCTTGAATTGGAATTGAATCTTTATCCGATGTATTCATTAATTATAGTTAGAAATTTACATCTCAAAATTAACATAACATCAGGTTTTGAATCAAGGAATTATGAATAATTAACATTTTATATCACCAATCGAAAAAAATATATTTCGACAATTGTTTCGTATAACCTCTTAAAGTGTTTAATTTTGTAGCTTATTTTTAAGAAAACCTAATGGGAATATTACCCACCGAAATAGAAAAAAAGGAACAAAAAGTTTTATACGACTATCAGCAAAGGGATATCGATAAGATATTTAGCCGCCTGGAAGAGTTTCCATCAAAGTATAATCTTCTTTATCAACTGCCGACAGGTGGAGGAAAAACCGTAATCTTTTCTGAGATTGTACGAAGATATATAGCGGCTACCAAGAAGAAAGTAGTTGTGCTTACACATCGAATAGAACTTTGTGGACAGACTTCTAAGATGCTTTCTGAGTTTCAGGTTAAGAATAAAATTATAAATAGTGCGGTCAAAGAGCTTTATGACCAAGGCGAATACATGTGTTTTGTTGCCATGGTTGAGACTTTAAATAATAGACTCAACGATGATAAGCTTGAGCTTCATGATATCGGAATGGTTATTATAGATGAGGCTCATTACAACTCTTTCAGAAAGCTTTTTAGGTTCTTTAAGAACTGTTTTATCCTTGGGGTTACAGCAACTCCTCTTAGCTCAAATATGAAACTTCCGATGAAGGATAATTATAATGAGCTTATTGTGGGCGATACTATTGACTCATTAATCCAAAGTGGTTTTTTAGCTAAACCGGTAACGTATACCTACGATGTGGGGCTAGGATCTCTTAAAATCGGAATGAATGGTGATTATACGGTAAAATCCTCTGAAGAACTGTATACCAATATGATGATGCAGGATAAACTGTTACATGCATATGAAGAACGGTCAAAAGGTAAAAAAACATTGATCTTCAATAATGGTATTAATACATCGGTTTATGTGTATGATACTTTCAAAAAAGCAGGATATCCTATTCGCCACTTAGATAATACCAATAGCAGACAAGAACGAGAAGATATCTTAAAGTGGTTCAAAGAAACTGACGATGCTATATTAACATCAGTTAGTATTTTGACGACTGGTTTTGATGAGCCTACAGTAGAAAGTATCATTCTTAATAGAGCAACAAAATCCCTAACCTTATATTTTCAAATGATTGGAAGGGGATCGCGTGTACTTCCAACCAAACCAGAATTTTCAATTATTGATTTAGGAAATAATACCGCTAGATTTGGTTTATGGAATGCAGAGATGGATTGGCAGTCTATATTTAGGTCTCCGGATTTTTATTATGATAGTCTGGTTGGAGATGAAGAGATTGAAAGAAATTTTAAGTATGTTTTACCAGATGATATCCGAAAAGAATTTGCAAAGTCAGTCGACATAGAGTTTGATATTGAAGAAGAGTATGCAAAAACGAAAAGGTACAATCTTAGAAGTCTTACGGTTTTAGAAAAATCAATTGAACAACATGCCAAGATGTGTGTCGAAAACAGTGAAGATGTTTTTGATGCCAGAATTCTTAGTAGATTGCTTGATCGGGATATAGAATATCGAGTACGCAGATATTCATATTGTATTAGCAAAAGTACCAAAAACTACAGAGATTGGTTAGAAGAAGATTACAAACGTAAGCTGAGATCAAAAATCAACCAACTCTTTATGGATGATTGATCATCTTTTTACGATGAGTTTACCTATATTTTTGCCTAAGAAAAGCATGTTGAGTGCATTAGGTAAGTTTTCAAATCCGTTTACAATAGTTTCTTTGTATTTTAGTGATCTGTCTAGGATCCAAGGTGTCATCTCTCTAAGCATTTCATCCATTCGATCAGTATAGTCACGAGCTAAAACTCCTTGTATGGTAGCGCGTTTGTATAATATTTTATGTAAGAACCTCGGGCCTAATTCTGGATTATCCAATCCACCAGAATATTGTGATATCTGGCCGCAAATGATAATTCTTGCTCCAAGATTAATCGTTTCAAAAACAGCGTCTGTAATATATCCTCCTACATTATCGTAGTACATATCAATTCCTTCTGGGCAAACTCTTGACAGCTTATTTTTCATTGCTACAGATGTAGGGTAATTTTTATAGTTGATCACCTCATCTACGCCTAGTATTTCTTTGAGATAGCTCGTTTTTTCATCAGATCCGGCAATACCAACTACCTTACACCCTTTAATTTTGCCAATTTGAGCGACAACTTGCCCTACAGCACCTGATGCGCCAGAAACTAGCAATGTTTCCCCTTTTTGAGGCCTTCCTGATTCAAGAAGTCCAAAATAAGCTATACGCGCCGGCATACCTAAGATTCCTAATGCTGTAGTAAGAGGAACTGTATTAGGGTCTAATTTACGAAGAATGTTTACCGCTACCATTGCATATTCCTGCCATCCGGTATAGGATAGTACCCAATCTCCTTCTTTTAATTTGTCTGTTGGGTCTTTTATAGCTATAATTTGAGCTACAACAGCGCCACCTTGTACGGTATTAAGAGGATGTGGTTTTTCCCAGGTATTCTGACTTGATTGTTGGATACGCATGTAGGGATCAATACTGAAGAATTCGGATCGAATTAAAGCTTGCCCTTGCTTCATATGTGCTGTGCTAATCGTATGCTCTTTTAAAGTGTAATGGCTATTATCAACTAGTTTCTCTGGTCTTTTGGAATATATCCATTGTTTATTTTTAAATACTGTCATGTGTCTTGATTAAGATGCATTATCTTCTTCTTTTAGCGCTTGTACTACTGCGCTCTCTGCATGTATTGTGGTGGTGTCCAATATAGGGAGATCAACGTCTCCGGATTTAATCAACATGGGTAACTCTGTACATCCTAATATAATACCTTGAGCACCTTGAATTTCTAAATTTTTTATAATTCTTTTAAGTTCTTCTTTAGAAGTTTCTAGAATAGTGCCCAACACCAGTTCTTTGTAAATTATGGAGTGAATTATATCCCTATCTTTTTCATCTGGTATGATTACTTCAATATCATGATTATTTAGGGTTTTTTTGTAAAACTCTTTTTCCATAGTAAATTTTGTGCCTAAAAGAGCTACTTTTTTTAGTCCTACAGATTTAATTTTAGTACTAGTTGCCTCTGCTATATGTAAAAAGGGAATGGTAGTTTGTTTACTGATTTCTTCGCTACACAAATGCATGGTATTGGTACAGAGTACAATCAAATCGGCTCCGGCAGCCTCTAACTGTTTGGCAGCTTGTGCCATAAGCGTATTTAATTGAGCCCAATCATCATTGCGTTGTAATTTCTCAATTTCTGCAAAATCAACAGAAATTAGTATGCATTTTGCAGAATGAAATCCACCAAGTCTTTCTTTTACTTGTTTGTTAATTAGTTCATAGTATATTGCTGATGATTCCCAGCTCATTCCCCCGATTAGTCCAATAGTTTTCATATGAGTTGTTTTTTTAATTATATATAAATTTCTCCTGTTAGATATAAAACCGAATATCCGCTGAGAAAAACACGATCTCCATCTAGTTTACAGTAAAGTTTACCACCTCTTTGTGATAATTGAAAAGCTTTAAGATTATTTTTTTTTAGTTTTTTTGCCCAAAATGGTACCAAAGATGCATGTGCAGAGCCTGTAACCGGGTCTTCGGGTAGCACTTTGGCATTGGCATCAAAAACACGGGATACAAAATCAGCATTTTTTCCTGGCGCCGTGATGATAATACAAAGATAGGGTAGGCTTTTTAGTAGTTCTAAATTCGGGTTTTCTTCAAGTACCTCGTCTTCAGAAGAAAGCGTAATCACTAGGTCTCTGGCAGCATAGGCCCCCAAGGGTTTAGCTTTTAGTGCTTGATGTATTTCTTCAGGAATTTCTATTTCTTTTGGAGGTCTTGATGGAAAATCCAGAGTAATAGCACCATTATCCTCTTTTTTTGCTTTTAGAGTTCCACTTTTTGAAGAAAATGTTACTTCGTTTATAGATGGCTCAATGTAATTGAAAATCACATATGCCGAAGCCAACGTTGCATGACCACATAAATCAATTTCGGCATGTGGCATAAACCACCTGATCTCATAGTGCTCCTCTTTTTTTACAAAATATCCCGTTTCTGACAGATTATTCTCTATAGCGATATTTTGTAGGGTAGTATCATCTAACCAATAGGGAAGATGACATATAGCAGCGGGATTACCTTCAAAACGCGTTTTGGTAAAGGCATCGATTTGATACAAAGGAATTTTCATAATTATATATTTAATTTTTTAAATATGTTATTCAAAATTTTTAAAGCTGCTTACTAATAGCTTTTAGGTACTCTTTAATTACTTCTTCGTTTCGCTTAAAATATGTCCATTTACCATGTCGAGTGGTGATCAAAAGATCAGCTCTTTGCATTCCTGATAAGTAATGAGAAATAGTGGGTTGAGAAAGCCCGGATTTGTTTTTTATGTGCTGTCCACAAACTCCGTCGTTAAAGTGCCCTAGCTCTTTATGCGGTGGAAAATTAGCTTCAGGATCTTTCAGCCATTTAAGAATATCTAAACGCGTCGCATTTGATATTGCTTTGGTAATTTCAAGTATTTTTCTATCATCCATATACAAATATATATATTTAATATTGTAAATATGTTAAATAAAATTGAATTTTATGTAACAAAACTGAAGGCCATTCGTCTAAATGGTATAAGCAGGTAGTATTTTTTTACTACCTATTTAAAATTTAGTTTTTACGACATACATAAAACACTTGTTTCAGTACTCATTGGAATAAGTGTTTTTTTCTTTTCGTTATATGTAAGAATAAAAAAAATATCAGTATTCTTGTTGTATATGAAGATCATTCAGGATATAGACACAAAAAGGTTGGCTGTAAAGCTAAGACCATCTGCAGAAAAAATGGTAAAACGAGGGCATCCCTGGGTCTTTAAAGATAGTATAATTAAGCAAAGTTCTGAAGCTAAAGCAGGAGATTTGGTCATTGTTTATGATACAAAGAAAAATAATTTTTTGGCTTGCGGGTTATATGATCCATATTCTCCTATTTGTATTAAATTAATTCAGTTTAGAAAATCAACCCCGATTAATGAAGCCTGGTTCATTTCAAAAATAAATGATGCATATACAATTAGAAAACCACTTCTAGAAACGAAAACAAATAGTTATCGATTGATTTTTGGAGAAAATGATAGTCTTCCTGGTTTTATTGCAGATACATATAATCATGTCTTAGTTATAAAACTGTATTCTCATATTTGGTTTCCATATCTAAATTGGATAATACCACATTTAGTTACGGTTACAGGTTGTAATGCAGTGGTGCTTAGGTTAAGCAGGTTACTACAATCCAAAGGAGATACATATGGTTTGCATGATGGAGATGTAATTTATGGTACCTTAGAGAGTGAAGTTGTAATTTTTAGAGAACATGGAGTTTTATTTTCTGCCAATGTAATTAAAGGACATAAAACGGGTTACTTTTTGGACCACAGACATAATAGGAAAAGAGTGGGGGAGCTCTCAAAAGGTAAAAGTGTATTGGATGTTTTTTCGTATGCAGGTGGATTCTCTGTTCATGCATTATGTGGTGGTGCAAAAAAAGTAATTAGTCTTGATATTAGTAAACATGCTTTACAAATGGCAAAAGACAACGCAGCACTAAACACATTTAACGGTGAGCATGCTGTTATGGTCGCTGATGCTTTTGATGGGCTGCAAAGCCTTATTCATAAAAAAGAACAATTTGATATTGTAATTATTGATCCTCCTTCTTTTGCAAAAAGGGAAAGTGAAATTATTAAAGCAAAAAAAGGATATGCCAGATTAGCAAGATTAGGAGCTCAATTGGTGTCCTCAAATGGTATATTGGTACTAGCATCTTGTTCTTCTCGTGTGATCGCTGACGAATTTTTTAAGGTTTCTGAAGAAAATTTGTTAGAGTCCGGGCGAAGTTTTGAAATCGTTGAAAAGACATATCATGATATAGATCATCCAATAACCTTTACTGAAGGAGCTTATCTCAAATGTGGCTACTATAAAATGCATTGAAAAAGGCAACCTGACTAAGGTTGCTTTTCTGTATTTAAAACTTTGGTGTTCTAGTGTCTGCCATACACATGAACTTTAGCTCTTTTGCGCGACAGGTTTTTTGTGTCGTAAAAGAACGTTATATCACGAATAATTCTTTTGTTTCCTTTTAAATCAATGATTCTGGTAGCGCTTTTTCGGTAAAAATTATGCCTTAACTGTATCACATCTTTCTGCCCATTCCCATACTGAACAACCATCCTATGCATGGTAAGTGCACCTCCTGTCACTTTGATTTTTAGTTTCTTAAACCCACCCTCTTTGGCAGTTACTTTGATAACATCTTTATCTAACCTGTAATTCACTACTCTGGAACCCAGATGATCCCATCTGTATGTAGTAGTGAAACCACTTCCTAAAAATAGTATTACTAGTAATACGGATACAAGTGCTGATCTTTTGAGTAAGATATTTTTCATAATCGTTCAGTTTTATAGTTATTATATCTCTAAGACCTGAAAATTGTAAAAAGGTTTAATTAGAAAGCTATAAAAATAGTAATACTCGTGGGGTATAAAAAAAGGGATGAAACATTTCTGTTCTCATCCCTATTCTTAATAAAAGTACGATATAGTTAGTTAGCCGAAAGCATCGCAAAAAACTTATCCATATTTGGTAATAAAACGATTTTTGTTCGTCTATTTATAGCCATATTTTCATCAGAATTATTTTCGACAAGTGGTTTATAGCTACTTCTACCTGAAGCAATTAATTTTTCCGGTGCAACGTTATATTTATTCTGTAACTTCCTTACAATTGATGTTGCTCTTTTAACACTTAGATCCCAGTTATCCTGCACCACAGCATTACTAATAGTTCTTGGATCTGTGTGACCTTCAACCATAACTTCAATGCTTGGTTCTGAATTTATCACGTTAGCTAATTTCTCAAGAATGCCATTCGCTTTTTCGCTTACTCTATAGCTAGCCGTCTTAAACAACATTTTATCTGAAATAGAGATCATCACAACTGTGTTATCTATATTTATAGATATATCCTCATCATTTTTTAAACTATCATCTAATGAACTTTTTAAATTATGAGAAACGGCTAGGTTCATAGAATCCTTCAATGTTTTAGCATTTTGTAATTTATCAGGATCTACTTTGGTAAGGGTTTCCCTCATTTTTTCTTTACTGTTGTTCGAAATCGCTACAATATCATCTACCATAACCATCTTCTCGTTACTAGCATCTCTTAGAGAATTTATTTTTGCATTATAATCGGCTACTCTTGCTTCAATTTTTGCAAATTTATCCTCTAATTCATCTTTTTCAACCGCAGTTCTTTGTAGTGTACTACGTGTATCTTGTAATTCTTGTTCTAAAGCGACATACTTTTTTTTCGATACGCATGATGTCATTATGATACCTGACAATGCGATTAATGTGAATGATTTTTTCATGGTTATCTAATTAATATTTGTGTTATTGTAACTATTTCGGATTTCTTTTATTGTTACTCAAAATATTAATCTTTTCATATGAATATCTTAAAAAATGTTAATTGATTTTTCTCTCAATTTTGGCTTTGCACTTCATTTTATGATGAAATGATAAAATAATAATTTGATTCTCAGTAATTAATGAAGAGATGGGACCTGTGCCTATGTTAAAGCGCGAAAAGATCTTCTTCTTTTAAAAGTTAAAATATGTTATAATTTTGATTGCGTTTTATAGGTCCAAATAGCTAAACCTATGTTCTGAAAATAGAATTATACTAAGGTAAAAAGGTATCATGATACATCTTAGTATGAGGTCATTTCTTTACAAATGGATTGATAACTTAAGTCGTAGAAATTATATTTTTGGAAATAATTTCTAATAAATGGCTCTTATGATATGGTTTTAAAATATAATCATTAAGACCAGCCTGAATAATTTGACTGTTTAATTGAGTTACATCTACCGCTGTAAGAGCAATAATCGGTGTTTTTGAGTCAAATTCACGTATACGCTTGGTAGTGCCAATACCATTTAGTTTAGGCATATTAATATCCATTAATACAATATCGTATGAGTTTTCTTTGACTAACTCTATAGCGTCAAAACCATTATCAATAGTGGTACAATCATAATTTTCTTTGGATAACATTTTTTCTGCTACCAATAAGTTAAGTTTATTGTCGTCTACAATAAGCACTTTTGATTTAGCATCACCATTTGATATCGTAGGGTGTTGATTCGTAAAATCTTCATTGGGTGAAGTCTCGAAATCTACCGCAAAAGCATACTCAGAACCTGTTTGAGAGTCGTCCTGAATAATGATTTCCCCTTGCAAAGCCTTTGCCATTTTTTTAACTATTGTAGCATTTAAACCAGTACCCAGATATGATTTTTTAGCTTTGTCAACGCCAATAAATTCTTGATATATTGAATTTTTATCTTCTTTGGTTACCTCTAATCCATCATGCTTAATTTTAAAAGAGATCGTTGCCGTAGTTCCTTTTTTCTTTATCAAACTAACAGAAAAATATACATTGCCGTTTTTAGTAAATCGCAAAGAATTACTAATAAGATTCATTAAAATTTGAGTGAGAATAGCAGGGTCCCCTTTTACATACTGTTCGATTTCTGAATCAAAATCGAAATGCAATACGTTGTCGCTATTTTCTGTAGCATAACTAAATGAATCCACTAGATTTTGAGTAATTTCCTTTAGGTTAAAAAGGATGTGCTGTGGTTCGATTTCTTCAGAATCAAGATAATTGACATGTAAAATGTTATTAATTAGCGTTAACAAGTAATCTCCCGAAAATTTAAGGGATTTTAGTTTTCTATTATTTTTAAGCTCAGGGTGATCTTCGGCCAGGAGATTGGTTAGTCCCATAATTCCATATAATGGAATTCTTAATTCCTGACTCATTTCAGAGATATATTCTTGTTGTAATTGAAATTGTTTTTCAGTTTCAGTATGTAAAGCTTGTAATTCCTCGTTTTTATCTTTCAGCTTTTTTTTCGCACTTGTGGATTGCATCCATAAAAAAAGAGTTATGGCTAGAAGTATTCCTATAATTATATAATAGGCCATAGGTACATGATTTAGATAGCAAAATAAATCATATCAGTTTTATCTTACAAGTTTGTAAGAATGTTTTTTTATTATTGTCAATATCTTGGCAAAGATTTTGTAGGGAATTAACATGGATAGCGTCTATATTATATATATTTACATTGTAATGATGCGTATAATAGAAATATGAAGTTTAGAATTTTTCAAAGTATATTATTGTTTGCCGTCGGGATTTTATCTGCACAGATAGAAAACTCCTCGTCATTACGAATTGATAGCGAAAGCGATCTCAATTCAGATAAATACAGCATATCAAATTCTGATGTCACTACAAATTCTAAATTATATAATTTACCTGAAGGGCTTGAAGAGTATAACCGTCGTAATAAAAAGGCTTTTGATATGACGGGTGAAAATGGTCTTTTAACGTTTGAAAAAGATATCAAGCCCAAATGGTTTGAAAAAACTGAAGACGACGCATCAAAAACTACAGGAGATGAGTATTTTGGAGACTTTAAGAGTAACGGAAAATTTGTTCATTTAGTATATCGAGATCATGGGCAAGTAGACGGAGATATAGTTCGTGTGTTTATTAACGAAGACATCATAGGCTCCAGAGTCGTTCTTACCGGTGGTTTTAAAAAAACTAAAATCAATCTTATCAAAGGATTTAATAGAATAGATATATTGGCATTAAATGAGGGGGCAGCATCACCCAATACCGCAGAGTTTCATCTATATGATGACCAAGGAAATCTTCTTACCCTTAATGCCTGGAACCTTTCCACTGGCAGTAAAGCCACTATGATTGTGGTTAAAGATTGAGTACACGTATCTCTTATGAACTCCTCTTTACGGTAGCGTACATAAAATCTTCAAGGGGTAGTTTTCAATACTTTTAATACAAATTTTAATTTTCTTCACATATTTTGTGATTTTTAAATTCTTAGTGATACTAATAAGAAAAAACGGTGGATGAGTAAAGAATACGAGTTTACTAGAGTCATAAAAAAGAATGAAGGTGTTATTTTTAAAATAACCACCATGTATACTTACAATCAAGAGGATCAGAAAGACTTATATCAGGAGATCGTCTACCAGCTCTGGAAATCTTATGATAATTTTAGAGGAGATTCAAAAATCAGCACCTGGATGTATCGCATTGCTCTTAACACCGCTATTACCAAAATGAAAAAAGAAAAAAGGCGAGGAAAAAAGATAGGAATCGATAAAGTCATCATCCAACAGACTGAATTTTATGACACAGAGTTTGAAGAAAAATTAAAAATAGTGTATACCTGTATCGGCAGATTAAATGAGTTGGAAAAAGGATTGATGTTACTTCTTTTAGAAGGAAAAAAATATGAAGAAATAGCCAAAATTACCGGATTATCACCAAGTAACGTAGGAACAAGAATCTCAAGAATTAAGCAAAAGTTGAAATCGCAAATACATCAAAAATAAGCAGACTATGGAATTAGAAGAAATACAAGCTGTGTGGTCTGAAATGAGCAATCAGCTGGAGCAACAAAAAAAGTTAACTGATAAAATGATACTTATGATGACTCAGCAAAAATATAGAAACAAATTGAACAGTATAGTATATCCAGAGATGATAGGAGCAATTATTTGCTATATCATGGCACTCTTTATACTCCTTAATCTATCAAAATTGGATAACTGGTATACCATGTTGTCTGGTGTCATTACAGTACTTATAGTATCAATATTACCTATACTATCACTAGGTACAATTAACAGGATGCGTAAACTTGATGTGGCAACAAATAATTATAAGCAAACCCTTATGCAGTATGCAAAGGCCAAAAAAAACTTTCAGAAAGTCACTAGAGCAAGTTATTATCTTGGTTTCATCGTTATGTTTACAATTATGCCAGTCACTTCGAAATTAATCAACGGAAAAGATTTCTTTTCAGAAACAAATTCAGTATGGACCCTTGTTATTGCTATACCGATAGGAATTTTCTTTTTTATTTTCTTTTCGAGATGGGTAATAAAGTGCTATACCGATAATGTAAATTCTGCAGAATCTTTGATCAAAGATTTAGAGGAGAACAGCTAAAAGGAAATGGGGTATTATATGTATCAAATTAATAAAGGGCTGTGTGTATACAACAGTCTTTTTTTTTGGGGTTTTGAAAATATTACATTACGATCTATTTTTAAGACACAAATGTTATTGAAATTATAAAATTGTTCAATTTAACAAGTTTTTAAGTAGTTTTAGAATACTAAAAAAAATAAAAGCATAAGTTTTATTTTATCCCTGAATTATAAATACCCCTAATCAAACATGTTGAAACCTATAAATGAAGGAAGTTTTTTGAGAAAGTATGATCTGGAAATAGGACAAGTATCTTTTTATAAAAATTTTTTGGTCATAGAAGTAGCTGAAGGTATTTCTTTTAATCAAGAAAAAGCAAAACAGTTATCTAAGTTAATAGATTTACATTTTGAGAACCGTCCTTTTGGATATATTTCGAATAGAATAAATTCGTACTCCTTAGAACCTATGGATTATTTAAAAATTAAAGAAATCCTACCAAACATCAAAGCCTTTGCCGTAGTTGCATACACGAACTCTCAGAAAGCAAGTGTGAGAATTGAGAACATGTTTCATCCAGATGGTTTGGTCACTTTTGAGCATATAGATGACGCTGTTACATGGATTGAGGGCGAACTAAAATAATATTAGAGAAGCCACGCCATGGTTTTTTAAGCCTTGTCGTCTAAATATGCTCCTACATTATGTAATGTGTCATCCCAAAATTGTTTGTAGGATTTGAGCCATGATTAACCTTGTATAGAGGAGTAGCATCTGCATAGCAAAAATGTTGCCGGCCTTTGGTATTTGTTTTAATTAATCCTACGCCCTCTAAGGTTTAAAATGTTTAGAAATAGCTTGTCTACTCATATTAAAGTGATTAGATGTTTGATTTTTAGTGATCTTATGCTGCATGTACCACTTGTTTTAAATATAGTTTCAATTCTGAAACTCAGTTATCCCAACCGCCATTAAAACTGTTAAAGATATTTACAGCGGTTTCGCCGGGGAAATTTGAAATACCCGAATGTTTAAGATGTAATTTAGTCCCTCCGTTTTTCGGTTTTTTCCAGGTACCATTTCATTATAGTCTCTGTATCCGTATTGGCAACAATCCAGGTATAAATCAAGGTATAAGGATGGGCATTTTTGACCCCACCGGTTATCGAAGTACAGTTCTGTTGTGCTGAAGCGGTAAAGGTGTACTTATAACCTGGCTCAGCTTTGAAGTCAGCTTTTTTAAACCAAGCAGAAATCTCTTCTTCTTTAGTTAACGCACCGCAAAATTTATCTATAAGCTGGTTAAAAATGCGCTCCTTACTTAGGATATCATTCATGATAAAAAATTAAAGATCAATACGTAACTTTTTAGTTGCTCTTTTTTGAAGTTTTCATAAAATGAACGATTTTTATATCATAATCTTCAAAAAAAGGTTGTTTACATTCAAAAAATATAATATTTTTCCTTTATGGAAGAGCTTATTAATTACTTTGAAACGATCCCATCGTCTCACCGAAGTTTAATTTTAGTAGGTGGGATTACTTTCTTTTGGCTGGTAGAGTATGCCGTACCATTATTTAAATTTGATTATAAAAAATTCAGGCATGCCTGGCCTAACATATTTTTTACCATAACTACGATCTTAATTAATTTTTTTCTGGCATTTATTTTATTAAAAACCAGTGATTGGACAGTAGCTAATGAGTTTGGAGTATTACAATGGTTGGATTTACCGTTATGGGCTAGCATAGTATTAGGTGTAGCATTACTTGATCTTATTGGAGCTTGGTTGGCACACTATGTGGAGCATATGGTAAAACCCCTATGGATGTTTCATTTGATTCATCATACCGATAACCATGTGGATACGACTACTGCTAATAGACACCATCCCGGAGAGAGTGTAATACGTTTTGTCTTCACCACACTTGCTGTTTTCATTGTTGGAGCTCCAGTGGGTATTATAATGTTATATCAATCTTTATCGGTTGTGCTATCACAGTTTAATCACGCTAATATATCCTTACCAAAGAAGGTAGATGATATTATGAGTTGGATTATTGTTTCACCCGATATGCATAAAGTACATCATCATTATGTTCTGCCATATACGGATACAAATTATGGTAATATTTTTTCGATTTGGGATCGAATGTTTGGTACTTTCGCTAAAATTAAAAATGAAGACCTTGTATATGGTGTGGACACATATCCAGATGTTGACTCTAACTCCAAAATAAGAACATTATTAAAACTTCCATTTGACGGTTACCGGGCGCCGGTTGGAGCTAAGTTTGAGCATAAAACCTTAGAAGATAAAAAGCAATTATAAAAGTAGAAGGCCAGATTTCATTATAATCCGGCCTTTTTCTATTCTTTTGAAATACCCCATTGTTAATAAGCATACCGATTTAATCGTATACGTATTTGTTGTTCGTAATCATAGCTACTCTGTGTGAAACCTAAAAAAACAGTTTGTTTTTGTTTCGTTTCTCTTAACTTTTTTTTGATGTTTCTTAATGTCTTCATAGTTGATAGTTTTGATTGATGAATTTGTTTATAAATTATCTGTAACGTCTTTTAGTATTCCAGATATTTCCTTTTGTCGCCGCTAATTTTTTGGTGATTTGATTGTTGTCCAAAGTTCTCATATTTTTATTTTTTTGATTGATGAATTTATTTAAAGATTATCTGTAACGTCTCTTAGTATTCCAGAT
>CANMFM010000010.1 GCA_947497175.1 uncultured Aquimarina sp.
CGTCCTGTAAGTCCAGTACGACCTGTAAGTCCGGTTCTACCCGTAAGTCCGGTTCTACCTGTTAATCCAGTTCTACCCGTTAATCCAGTTCTACCTGTTAATCCCGTGCGTCCTGTTAATCCGGTTCTACCTGTAAGTCCTGTACGACCTGTTAATCCCGTGCGTCCTGTTAATCCTGTGCGACCCGTAAGTCCAGTTCTGCCTGTTAATCCAGTGCGTCCTGTAAGTCCAGTTCTACCGGTAAGTCCTGTACGACCTGTTAATCCAGTTCTACCTGTTAATCCAGTTCTACCGGTAAGTCCAGTACGTCCTGTTAATCCGGTTCTACCTGTTAATCCCGTGCGTCCTGTTAATCCTGTGCGACCCGTAAGTCCAGTTCTGCCTGTTAATCCAGTGCGTCCTGTAAGTCCAGTTCTACCGGTAAGTCCTGTACGACCTGTTAATCCAGTTCTACCTGTTAATCCAGTTCTACCGGTAAGTCCAGTACGTCCTGTTAATCCGGTTCTACCTGTTAATCCCGTGTGTCCTGTTAATCCAGTTCTACCGGTAAGTCCAGTTCTACCGGTAAGTCCAGTTCTACCGGTAAGTCCTGTACGACCTGTTAATCCGGTTCTACCTGTAAGTCCAGTTCTACCTGTTAGTCCGGTACGTCCTGTTAATCCAGTTCTACCCGTTAATCCTGTGCGACCCGTTAGTCCAGTTCTACCGGTTAATCCAGTTCGTCCTGTAAGTCCTGTACGACCTGTTAATCCGGTTCTACCTGTAAGTCCTGTACGACCCGTAAGTCCAGTTCTACCGGTTAATCCAGTTCGTCCTGTAAGTCCTGTACGACCCGTAAGTCCAGTTCTACCTGTTAGTCCGGTACGTCCTGTTAATCCGGTACGACCTGTAAGTCCTGTGCGTCCTGTTAATCCGGTTCTACCTGTTAATCCTGTGCGACCTGTTAATCCAGTACGTCCTGTTAATCCGGTTCTACCTGTGAGTCCAGTTCTACCTGTGAGTCCAGTTCTACCTGTAAGTCCAGTTCTACCTGTTAATCCGGTTCTACCAGTAGTTCCCGTGGGGCCCGCTGCTCCAGTTGGTCCCATAGCACCCGTAGGTCCCGTGGGGCCTCCAGTACACAAACTACTCCAGGAGTTGTTATTGTATTGATATACGCAATCGTCATCTGTATTATATACTAAAGCTCCGTTAAGTGGAGTGATAGCATTCATTTGAGAAGTAGTTACTCGGGTTAGTACAAGAGCTCTATTAATACTCTCAAGCTCTAATAATGAGGTTGGCTCAATTTGGTTCGGGTTATCACCCACCTTGACCTGGGCCTGAGCAGTAACTAAAGATAAAAGTAAGATTATGAGGGGTAATTTTATCTTCATATTTGGTTTTTTACGTTTTAACCGTAAATTTTTACGTTTTAACCGTAGGTGTGTTTACGTATTTAGTTTATCTGGTTATATTTAAAAGATAAATATAAAATGTTAATTCTTTAAAATGCAATTTATAAAACAAATATACAATTTTTTCGGTAAAATACAATTTTAATCGATAAAACACCTCGTTTGAATGCAGTTGTTTCTTTTTTTTGTTAAAATTTAATACTACTTGATTTTTAAAAATAAATTGATTTTAATTTTTTTTTGTGTAGAAATCTAATACATTTGTTATCACAAAAGCGGGAGTAGCTCAGTTGGTAGAGCGTCAGCCTTCCA
The DNA here is from genome assembly GCA_947497175.1 of uncultured Aquimarina sp. GTDB lineage: Bacteria > Bacteroidota > Bacteroidia > Flavobacteriales > Flavobacteriaceae > Aquimarina. Next base: position 1,710 of record CANMFM010000010.1, read on the forward strand.
AGCTGAATGTCGCCGGTTCGAACCCGGTCTCCCGCTCTGAAAAGACCTTATTTAAAATAAGGTCTTTTTTTTGTTTCAAACTTTCTTTATTTTTCTTATTGTAAAAGTTATTATTTGTAATATGTACTTTTATTATTTGTTAAAGAATATTTCTATAATAAATTATTTAAAATATGAATAGCAGAAGTTTTACAAATACGATCAGATACTTTATGGATGAATGGCTTCCTCCAGCCATTAGAGATTCAAAATTTTTTATGTATCCTTTTTATTATTATGCATATAAGGGTAAAAATATGAAGACTATAATGAATCTAAAATCCATGATTTTTAAATGGACCGATAAAGAATTTTCGGATTTTTATTCGACTAGAGATACACGGTTTTCTAACAGTAGATTGACAGATATGTCTAAACAATGTATCAAGTATATGTTTGACAAAATCCAAGCTAGTGATACTACCTTTATTGATGTGGGATGTGGTAATGGTTTTTTACTTGAATATGCTAATAAAAAAGGATTTAAAACTACAGGTTGTGATATTATAGGAGGGAAGAGTTTTGAACATAGTGATTATTATCAAGCAAATATCGAAAATTTACCATTTGACGACAATGCTTTTGATGTGGTGGTTTCTACACATACTTTAGAACATGTTATCGATTTTGAGAAAGCTGTTAAAGAGCTAAAGCGTATTACAAGACAAACCTTGTGTGTAGTAGTTCCTTGCCAAAGAGCTTATTATTATACTCTTGATGAGCATGTGAGGTTTTTTCCATATAAATGGATGTTAGAGCAAGAAATGAAAATGAAGTTTTATACATGTGAAAAAATTCATGGGGATCTTGTCTTTATTGGAGATATGGAGAAAGAAAAGAATATAAACATCAATTAGTCAAAATAATTTTATCTCTTGAAACGATTTAGTTTTTTTGTAAAGCTTATAGGTATAGCCCTTTTTTTTGTGTTACTTTATAAAGTAGGATGGAATGAAACTATTGACTCTGTTAAGAAAATTTCTGTCATTCATGTGTTCGTTGCTACATGTATTTTGTGGATAGCTTTTTATCTTAAAAGTATGAGATGGAAGATTGTTTCTAACTCGTATGGAATACCGTTACAGGATTTTCAGGCTTTTAAAATATTTTTTATTGGACTTTTTTTAGCGAATATTACACCCGGTAAATTAGGCGATTTTGGCAGGTTGTTCTATATTAAAGACTTGTTGCCAAGTCAAAAGATTGGTTGGTCCAGTCTTATTATGGACCGTATTTTTGATTTGATATGCTTGGCTTTTTTTTGCAGTATATCTGTTTTTTATTATCAAATACACTTTAGAATTTTAAAATTCCCAAACAATTATTGGACCTTCTTGCTATGGGGAGTTCTTTTTTTGATAATTATTCTTGTTTTTGCTGTCTTTAAGAAAAAGATCAAGAAAATTATCAAACCTTCGCTAGCGGCTTTTAATTCTCATACGCTAAAAGGGTTTAGCGGTGTAAAGGCACTTAGTATTACTTTTTTAAGTATGATCCTAATTTATGGTGTCTTTAATTATATTGCCTGGGGAATGGGGTTACCTATTGATCATTTAGGTTTGTTTTTAGGGGCTTTTATCTTAGGAATACTTTCATTGCTTCCTGTTACAATTTTAGGAATAGGTATTCGTGAAACATCATTAGTCATTATCTTTCAATTGTATGGACTTCCTTCTCAAGATGCAATAGCTTTATCTTTAATAATTTTTTTATTGCAAATAATCTCATTTATTCCAGGGGCGATTTGGTTTTATCTTTCACCAGTAGAATTAAATCAAATTAAAGCATTAAAAAAATAGTATTATTTTGATAACCTTTCATTGTCCTGGATATCCATCCACATGGCAAATAATAATGACTGAAATCCTGATATGGTAAGAAAAATAAATATGATTAAATAATCTGTTGGTGTTTTCGAATCTGGATTAATAAAATTGACAATTAATTGATATAGAAAATAAATATTGACTGTTCCGATTATAAAAGAGATCCAGTATAAGAGGTATAATGGGTGAAAGCTTCTGTATAAATATTTTGTTTGTAAGCGTTTAAAAAAACAACGAACGAGCAAAAGTAAAATAGGAATAGAAACTTTAAGAATGTTTAGTTTTGATTTTTCGCCAACGCCATATATCGGCTTAATTTTGACTTCTCTAATAGTACAAAAAGCGATGTTGAGTTTAACTAAAAGATCGTTGGGCATACCATATCTTTTATAGATATCATAAAGAGGAATAGAATTTAAAGCATTGTTTGATATTGCTGTATATCCACTCTGTGTATCAGAAACTCCCCAGTATCCTGAAGCAATTTTGGTAAGAATACTCAAAATGGAATTTCCTAAAAAACGTACTCTAGGAATGATAACCCATGCACTTTTGTGGATCAATCTATTGCCTTTTACATAATCTATACCTTCTTCAATAACAGGTCTGCAAATTGGCTCAAGTTCATCAGGGTCCATTTGTCCATCACCGGCCATAACTGCAGTACAATCAATATCATGATCTTTACACCATTTATACCCCGTAGCAATTGCAGCACCAACACCTCCGTTGATAAGATGCTTAATAACAATAATTCTTTCATTTTCGGGATCTTTGTTTAAAACTTCAATAGGCGTGAATTTTTGGATCTCATCGATGCTTTTTTTGTGAACCTCAATATCTGCTCGGTTATATAGGTTGGGTATAATTTCTTGAGAAATATTAGATACTAGTTTAAGAGAAGACTGATTTTCTTCTAAATGCTTCATAACAACTCCCGTTGTGTCATCTTTAGATGCGTCATCTACAACAATTATTCGGTCAACAAAATCTGGCATACTATCTAATACCATTTTTATTTGTTTAGCTTCGTTGTAGCAAGGCACGACTACTGCGATTGTTTTGTTATTCAGCATTATTTATGTTTTTAATTTTTATTTATTAGGAATATTGTTTTCGGCCCATTTTAAGTTATTCTTTGCCAACTGAAAATCAGGATTAATCTCAATTGCTTTTGCACATGCTTCTGCACCAAGCTTCCATTGTTTTAATTGATTGTATGCTACACAGATGTTATTATAGGCATCAGCATTATTCGGGTCTAATTTTAATAGTTCTCTGCTGGCTACAATCGACATCGCATAATTTTGAATTTCATAATACTTTATGCTAAGATCCATATATAATCTTGGAGAGGGGTTGTTCTTAATTTCTGCAAGAAGGGTATTAATTTCTTCCTCAGGTTGTTTACTATTATTAGCAACTAAGGATAAAAGCTCTTTCGATTTTGTGTGATTTGGACTTTTTTCAATAGCCTTTTTTAGATAGACTTCGGCTTCCTTATATTTTTTCTGACCAACAAGATATCTTGCGTAGTAAAACTCTGGAGCGGGAGAAGAAGAGTTAAGAGCTATTGCAGATTTAAAATGTTCAATTGCTTTATTGTGATTGTTCATACCTCCATTTAAAATACCTAGATTAATATATAATGTATAATAATTAGGAGTATACTCCAGTGCTCTGTTAAAATACTCTAGCGCAACTTCATAATTTCCATCGGCCATGTGTGTGAGTCCGTAATTCATAAGACCTCTTCCGTTTTTTGGGCTTTTTACAACAACATCGAGCCATAATGAATCTGAAGAGTCCCAAATTCTATTTCTTTGAGTAGTGCCATATGCATGTGCGACTAATATAAATGTAGATATGGATATAAGATATGTAATATAATTTTTACCTTTTCCTAGGATATTATATTTTTCTAATACTATTTTGAAGCCCCAAGGTACGGCAATAAACAGACCCACAAAAGGGAAAAACATTCGATGATCATTTGCGATCTGAAATAAAGGGTTTAGTGTTGTTGGGAGTAAAGCAATAAAAAACCAGGCAATCCCAAATGATACAGGTCTTGTTTTTTTATGTAAAGCCGTTTTTATCATTATAAAAATCAAAACTAAAATAACAAAGAAACCTAATATTATTTTCGGGCTATACCACGGTGTAATAATTGCGATATCTGGATCTGCACTTAGATTTATAGGAAGAATGAAGTTTCCAAGATAATGTATGATTACGTAACATTGAGTGCTAATGTATTCAAACTTTGTGACAAAATAATTAGTAGAATCTGTAGACTTAGGTGTTAAGTAATATTGATTAAATAAAAAAAGTGAGGCAGCAATAATTCCCGCCGGAGCTACTTTTTTGAAGATTTTGATGCTTTTTTGTTTTATATCCTTCTTAAATTCTGAAATGAGATCATATTCCTCAAATAAAAGAACGTAGATAAAGAGAATAGGGAAAAACATGACTCCTGTTTGCTTTGTCCATATCCCTATGATCATTGTGAATAGATATGCATACCATTTTCTTGTAGTAGGATAAATATATAACAGGAGCGAAGCTACAATACACAAAGTTGAAAAAGAATCAGACCTGGCGCAGATATAATTGATAGTCTCAGCATTAGCAGTATGAAGTGCAAACCAAGCTGTTGCAAAAAGCGCTGTAACTCCTATTATTTTATTTTTAGGATCAGATTGTTTATAGATGTGTTTGGATAATAAAAATAATAGCGTAATTAAAACCAAAAACCAAAAAAAGATATGATAATGATAATATCGAGGGTTTAGACCTCCTGCAATGGCATAGTCAATTGCGTTTTTTAGGGTAATCATTGGGCGATATGCCCTATTAGCAGGAAGTGAACTAAATGTATCAGCGTTAGTGAAAAACTCAGTCCAATTACTCAAACTTCGTATTGATTCATTTTCTGAAATCGTGTGAGTGTCATCAAAAAAGAAAGGGTTGTCAAAATGATTAAGATACACAAAAAAGGTGACAACCAGTATTGTTATTAAAGCCCAGTACTCAAATTTTTTAGAGGTAAAGTTTTTAAACATATTCTTTTTTGAATTTTAGACAGCTTTGGGAAACTTTTTCATTCTGTTGATAGCAATATTACTCGCGCTTTGCTAAATTTTTATTTGAACGAATTGGAGTTAAATATAGTAGTTTTATGTTGTTTTCTTAATTCTTGGAAGAATTTTTTTGTGCATCTGAATGAGAATAATCTTAAGTTCGTAGACTTTTATGCCGTCTAAAAAAATAATTGTTTTGCGAATTGTTACTTCGCGTCAATAAAGAAATATGAATTGTACTATATTTGAGTACCTCTTTATAAATATTAATGTTTTAACTGAAGAGGTGAAATATGTCGAAACATATACCAAAAACTTTAGCATGTTCAATAATCCTTTTTAGTGTGATACTTTAAGAAATGAAAAAACAACTTGTGTCCATAGTCATATCATTATACAATGAATCAGAGGGTATAGATCATTTCTGGGGTTCATTAAAAGAAATATTACTTAAGGAGAATAATATTGATTTTGAAGTAATTTGGGTAAATGACGGAAGTACAGATGAAACACAACTGGCGATTGATCAAATTAGAAAGAAAGCATCTTTTAAAAATATACACCATGTTTCTATAGAGTTTTCAAAGAATTTTGGTCACGAATCCGCTATGATTGCAGGAATTGATAATACCACAGGAGAAGCTATAATATGTATTGATTCTGATGGGCAGCACCCTCCAGAAGAGATTCCAAAAATGATACAAGCCTATACTGAAGGGAATGATATTGTTTTAATGCAACGTATAATTCGTCATGATAACAGTTTTCTTAAGAAAAGGTTTTCCAGTTTTTTTTATAAGGTTATTAATTTTTTATCTGCTGTAAAATTTGAAGAAAACTCTACCGACTTCTTTTTGATATCAAAGCAGATAAAAGAGATATTAGAATCTAATTTTAGAGATCAAAACAGGTTTATTCGTGGGTTTATTCAATCTCTGGGGTTTTCAAAAAAAATATTGATTTTTAATGCTCCTGCCAGAGCCTATGGAGAAAGTAATTACTCGTATTTAGGTCTTACAAAGCTAGCGTTTAATGCTATTTTTTCCTTTTCAAATAAGCCTTTAAGAATTAGCGTTTTCTTATCTGTATTTTTTATTTTGTTCACTACGGGTATGATTGGTTACACACTTTATACATATTGGTATGGAACTACAGCACCATCTGGATATAACACAATCATTATTTTTATGTCAGCATCTTTTTCAATCTTATTTGTAACACTATCTATTTTATCACTTTATTTCGAAAAACTTATTCAGGAAATGCGTAAAAGGCCTATTTATATTATAAAAAATAAGAATGCTTAATATGGATAAAGTAATAGGTTTAATCAGTCGTTTTGAATTATTTTTAAAGGCAAAAAAAGGATTGAGGATTATTTTACTGTCGATAATTCTTTTTAATGCATTTCTTTATATACGAACTGAGTATAAAAAAATCCCTGAAATTCAGGTTCGAAAAGATGCTGCAGGATTTTCGCCAGATAAAGCATATCGGTTTATTTATTTTTATTATTATTTGGATCATTTTCCATTAGCTACTTTAAATAGTGATTTAGATTATTCCAAAGAAGGTGCTAAAAACGAAATAAAAAGCAGGCCTGATGATCTTATTATGGAGTATATGCATTGGTCCAGATTGGGAGAATCTGCAAGAATTCTGGCATATATGCCTAATGCTTTATTAAAAGGATCTCCAGCAAACCCATCGATTAAATTATTTAACACAATAATATTTGTACTAGGACTCATTATATTATACATCGGGTTTTGGCGCATCAAAAAACCTTTGTTCGGACTCTTATTATTGATTCTAATTAATTGTACTCCATTTTTTATTTATGAAGTGTATTGCAGAGAGAATATATTTGGATTGATGGCTTCATCTTTCTTTATTATTCTGGGGCTAAATCTACCGTTTTTGTTTGCTAAATCAATTACTTATTTTAAATCTGCAATTATTGCCATAATTTCTGGAGTTGTTGTTGGCTTTTTTAGCGAATTCAGAAATGAAATCTCAATTGTGATCGCTTGTGTCTTATTAATGTATATGGTATCATCAAACATTAGTTGGATACCTAAAATCATATATGTTTTTATAGTACTTTTTTGTTTTAATGCCACCAAAACAATGATCAGGCATCATTTTAGTTTAAAATTTGAACAAACGATGCATTTGGTGGGTAACCATGGAGGACATATCTACAATGGTCCACGATTGAGTGGGCATAATTTTTGGCACCCGGTTTTTTGTGGTTTAGGCGATTTTGATACTAAATACGGATATCAATGGTATGATGTAATAGCGTACCAATATGCTATTCCTATTTTACAAAAAGAGTATGGTATGGATATCAATTATTCTGGAGGATACATTACAAATGATTATTATGACGATCATAGATTGTACTATAAAAAACCAGAAGAGCTTTCGAATTATGAAAAGGTTGTAAAAGAAAAGGTTTTAGGTGATATCAAAAAAGATCCTATATGGTACGCTACTATTGTTTTTAAGAGAATTGTAAAAACATTGACTACTACGATTCCAATTCCTTATGTGGGTTGGTTATTGTTTCCTTTGGTTTATTTTTTGTTTCAAAGAAAAAAATGGTCATACCTTAGACTTATTCTGGTGGCTCTTCCCTTATCTGCTACTTCTATAATTGTACATTCTGGGAAAGGCACAACGTATAACTCTCTGTTTGTATATTTTGTTTTGGTCATTATTTTAATAGAAGTTTACAACTCTTATAAAAATAAGATTGCTACACATGAAAAAAAATACCAGAATAACAAGAAGCGAAAGCTGTAGTTAAAAAATAGAATACCCCGTAAGTGTGGTTAATCTCTCTAATGCAAACATACCCAATTCAGAATTACCTTTTGGATTGAGTTTTGGATTCCAAACAGTTACCGAATATTGACCAGGATGTATTGATGCAATGCCACCTCCAACACCACTTTTACCCGGTAGACCTACTCTAAAACTAAACTCTCCGGCTTCATCATAAAATCCACAGGTTTGCATAATGGCATTAATACGTTTGGTTTTTTGGGCTGACAGTATTTGAGTGTTGTCTGATAATTTTTTACCTTGATTTGCATAGATCATAAAAGCTTTTGAGAGCTCTTTACAAGACATTTCTATAGCACATTGGTAAATGTAGAAATCTAAAACCGTTTCGATATCATTTTCAATATTACCAAAAGCTTTCATAAGATTTAATAAAGCAGCATTGCGATAACTATATTCTTTTTCTGATTTGAAAACATGGGTGTTAATTTCTATGCTTTTGTCATCTGTAATTTGATGGATAAAATCGAGAAAATCTTTTTTAGGGTTTTTTAGTTGCGAAATTAAAATATCAGAAATTACTAATGCTCCCGCATTGATAAAAGGGTTTCTGGGGACTCCTCGTTCGTATTCTAATTGTACCAAAGAATTAAAAGGGTTTCCTGAAGGTTCTACATCGACGCGTTTAAAGAGATCATCTCCTAATAAAGACATGGCTTGAGTAAGCGCAAATACCTTTGAAATACTTTGAATAGAAAACCGCTCATTGTTAGAACCAAAATAATAATGTCCAGAATTGATACAATGTAGGTGCATGCCAAATTTTTCGGGATCTATTTTAGCCAATTCAGGAATATATGAAGCCACTTTGCCTGTGCTTTTCTTAGCTGAGAGTTCGGCTTCGATTTGATTAAGGATTTGTTGATAATCCATAATGTAGTTTTAATTTAATTTAGATAATGAAACCTGCGGTTCGACCTCGTACGGGGACTTATTTTGCTCAAAAACTCTTGCCGTTAATTTACCTTTCAATAAAATTTCTTCGTTTTTGACATGAAGCCAACTTCCTTCTCTAAGACCTAAAACAGGTTGAGGGTTTAGGTTATGAAATTCTTTAATTCTAGTTTCTCTTGTCTCTCCTTTATGCGTAGAATTCGGATCAGGATCAAGATAATGTGGGTTAATATTGAAGGGGACTATCCCTAAGGTTTTAAAACTTGGGGGATATATAATAGGCATATCGTTTGTAGTCTGCATAGTAAGCCCGCAAATATTACTTCCGGCACTGGTTCCTAAGTATGGGGTTCCGGCATGTATGGCATCTTTAAGAGGTTCAATAACCTTGTTTCTATATAATTGATCTACCAGAAGAAATGTGTTTCCGCCCCCGGTAAATATTCCTTGCGCATTTTTAAGAGCTTCAGTGGGATTCGAAAACGTGTGCAGTCCTAGTACTTTTTTATTGATTTTTTCAAAAGCTACACTCACATTAGCGGTGTATTCATCATGTGTAATTCCGCCAGGTCTGGCATACGGAATAAATAATATTTCATCAATTCCCGAATATAATTCAATCAAAGCTTTAGATAAGTACTCTAATGGTTTACTTCCATGGATAGTCGAAGTACTGGCAATTATACAGTTTGTCATTGAGTTTTTTTTGTAAAGGTAGTTTAACGTTTTCTTATATCGAAATCTTGATAGAAGATAAAAAAATGTAGTATCTTAATTGAAGAAAAATTAAATTATCACATATGATGAAAATAAAACTATCCCTGGCTTTTATCTGTTTTGCAGTATCTATGACAATGGCACAAATAACTTCTCGAGTAATGATCGATGGTAAAATAAGTGCTCCCATCGGAGATGATGTAGAAGGCGTTGTTGTTTATAATCGTAGTACGAATAAAGGTACTATTAGTAATAAAGATGGAGTTTTTAGAATTAGTGCCGGGATTAATGACAGAATAGAAGTGGTTGCAATGCAATATCAGCATTTTGTTATTTTGGTGGATAAAGGGATTGTAAAGAATAAAAGATTGAATGTTTTTTTAAATGAATCTGTAAATCAATTAGAAGAAGTAGTCGTTACGCCTTATGATTTGCTTGGTAATGTATCTGTCGATATTAAGAAAATAGGATATAGTGAAAGCGGTATCACAGAGGCAGCTAAAGAGACTTCTTCCAGGATTAATGATACAGATTATGATTTTACCCCTGATGAATTAACCACTCCAGACAATAAAGCAATACCAGAAGATAGATTTATAAATGGGTTAAATTTTGTAAATCTTTTTAAATTGGCTTTTGATAATAAAAATAATTCAAAAAAGAAAAAAGAACCAAAAGATATTGATGTCAAAGTTAGGAATATGTACAATGACGATTTCTTTAAGGACTATTTGGCATTAGAAATACATCAAATTAATGATTTTCTGTTTTTTGCCGAGGATAATGGGTTGAATACAACATACTTCGAAACTGGAAAAGAACTGGATTTGCTGCAATTTTTAGTTGTTCAAAGTAAACTTTATCGTCAACGACAATAATAGTGTATTTAAGCTATTGTAATATTTTACTCCCGGTGCCGTCTTTAGTATAGTGATCTCTATTTTTTAAGATATAGTTCAGCAGATAATAATAGGTTACATGGCCAGAGTATTAAGTTTCGTGTTTTTTGGTATAACGCTATATGCCTGTGGGCAGCAGGAACACCTTAAAGGAAGAATTTATGCAGATTCTCTGCAAGGATTTGCTATTAATATTGTAAACTTTACTCAAAAAATCGGCACCACAAATGACGATCAAGGTTTTTTTGAAATACCTGCCCGAGAAGGAGATTCTATTATTTTTTCATCGGTTCAATATCAAATTCGCTCTATCATAGTTACAGGGAAACAACTTCAGGAAGAAAGTCTTACTATTGCACTGCTTCCTGTGTTGCAACAACTAGAGCAAGTGAATGTGAGTAACATTCAATTATCAGGTAATTTAGATAAGGATGCAGCAGGTATCGCATTATTACCTTATGTTGATAATCAAATATTAGGTTTGCCTTTTAGTGATAGACCCCAGCCAACATTAATACAAAGAAGAATTTACACTGCAAGATCAGGGGTGTTAGATCTGCCTATCAATTACCTTAATGGTACATTGAAAAAGTTAAAACATATAAAAGCTCTGGAAGACTTAAAGCAAATTATACAAAAAGGTGAAACAATGTTTAGCACCGCATTTTATGTTGATGTTTTGGGGATACCAAAAGAACTAATATCAGATTTTGTGTATTATTGTGCAGAAGAGGATAATTTTGAAAGCCTTCTCGAAAACTCGAAACAACTAAGGTTGTTAGAGTTTTTTCAGCAAAATGCCAGGTTGTATAAAGAACATAAGAAGATCGATTAATATAATTTTTGATATTTTGTACATAAGAATTAGAACTTTGGCACAATTTTTTAACTCAAATCTCCAAATTTAATTACATTTAGCATTTTACATTGTATACATGGCGAATAAATCATTACTGTTATTTCTAATAGCAATTTGTCTTACCTTAAGCTCATTTGTAGCCCATAAGTTTTATGTTAGCGTTACACAAGTAGATTATAATGAGGAAGAGAAGTCTTTGCAAATTATCTCGAGGATTTTTATTGATGATATAGAAGAAGTGTTACAAGAACGCTATGACAACTCGTTACTCCTCAATTCTACTGAAGAAACGGATAAAGTAGATCAATATCTTGGACAGTATTTTAAGCAGAAATTAAAATTTACCGTAAATGGTAAAGAAGTTTCTTTTATATTTTTAGGTAAAGAATACGAAGATGATCTCGTTATAAGTTATTTAGAAATCGAAAATATTAATTCCTTAGACACTATAGAAATCTCGAATGAAATTTTAATGGATCTTTTTGAAGAACAACAAAACATTGTGCATGTTAAAAAAGAAGATCAGCGAAAGAGCCTAATTTTAGAAGATGGTAGAAGTACAGGGGTGTTAAAATTTAGCAAATGAAACGCTAAACTTTTAAAAAACGACTATTTTGCAAATTATTTTCAATTAACTCAAAATTACTCAAATGAAAAATGTATTTAAGATTCTTTTGGCAACCATTCTAATGTCAGGAACTATTACATATGCTCAAAATCAGGATACCTCGGGGAAAACTCGCGAATTGGGCCACACCAATCAGAATAAATTCAAGCAGATGTACGAAGAGTTTGCTACTCCAAATATGTATAGAACTGCTTCAGGGGCTCCGGGGTCTGCATACTATCAGCAGCAAGCAGATTATAAAATGGATATAGAGCTCGATGATAAAAATAAAAAAATTACAGGTAAAGAGACTATAACCTATACCAATAACTCACCAGACAACTTAGAGTTTCTTTGGGTGCAATTAGATCAAAATATGCGTGCAAAAGATTCTAAAACTCCACTCATTCAAGGAAGCGGTGTAGACCTTGCAAATACACCCAAGGGTTTTTTAACTAAATACATGTCAGAACCTTTTGACGGAGGGTTTAATATCACTTCTGTGAAAGATATAAATGGTAAGGCGTTAAGGCATACTATTAACAGAACCATGATGAGAGTTGAGATGCCAAAGGATTTAGAACCTGGAGGTAAGTTTGTGTTCTCAATAGATTGGTGGTACAATATCAATGATCATGTAAACGGACGCGGCAGGTCGGGTTATGAAGAGTTTGAAGATGGCAACAGAGCTTATGTTATTGCTCAGTTTTACCCAAGAATGGCAGTTTATAACGATGTCGAAGGATGGCAAAATCATCAATTCTGGGGACGTGGAGAATTTGCCCTGCCTTTTGGTAATTTTGAAGTAAATATTACGGTTCCTGCAGACCATATTTTAGACGGTACAGGAGTGCTAACAAATAGAAAAGAAGTATTTACAAAAGAGATGATGAGTCGGTATGATAAAGCAAAAAAATCATACGACAATCCGGTAATTATCGTTTCTCAGGAAGAAGCAGATAAAGCCTCTACATCTTTTTCAGATAAAAAGAAAACCTGGAAATTAAAAGCTGAAAATGTTCGTGATTTTGGTTTTGCAACCTCAAGAAGATTTATCTGGGATATGATGGCAGTCAAAATAGGGGATAGAGATGTGATGGCGGTGTCCATGTATCCGAAAGAAGGAAATCCACTATGGGAAGATTGGTCGACAAAAGTAGTAGCGAGTACTTTAAAATCCTATAGCCGAATGACATTTGATTATCCGTATCATAAAGCGATTTCGGTACACGCTAAAAATCAGGGGATGGAATATCCCATGATCTGTTGGAACTATGGTAGACCAGATCCCAATGGTGCGTATTCTGATAGGGTTAAGTACGGAATGATGAGTGTTATTATTCACGAGGTAGGTCATAACTTTTTTCCGATGATCGTAAATAGTGATGAGCGTCAATGGACCTGGATGGATGAAGGTCTTAATACTTTTGTACAATATGTTGCAGAGCAAGATTTTGGAGAGTGGTATCCCACTGCGTTAGGAAAAGATAAAAAATATCCGTCCAGACGAGGACCGGCAGAAAAAATTGTGCCTTACATGAGTGGTAACCAGAACCGTTTATCTCCTATAATGACACAATCTAATAATATTCATCAATTTGGCCCCAATGCCTATGCAAAACCTGCAACCGGATTAAATATCCTTAGAGAAACGGTAATGGGTAGAGAACTTTTTGATTACGCATTCAGAACCTATTCTCAACGATGGATGTTTAAGCACCCAACACCCGAAGATTTTTTCAGAACCATGGAAGATGCTTCAGCAGTAGATTTAGATTGGTTTTGGAGAGGCTGGTTTTATACCACCGATTATACAGATATAGGTGTGAGTAAGGTTAAAAAGTTTGTGGTTTCAAAAATTCCAACGTTAGAATCACAAAAATTTGCTGCCAATGATAGAAGGTTAAGGTTTGCAGATCCAACAGATTTAGTGGTCATGGTAGAAGAGGGAAGCAGTGATTATACCAGAATTAAAGGGAATGATGGTATTATTGAAGATCCAAAAAAACTTAAAGAGTATTTAATGGATAACTTTTCTGCTGAAGAAAGAGCAAGAATGAAAAGTCCGAAATTTTTCTATGAGATTACCTTTGAAAAACCCGGAGGGCTGGTAATGCCTCTAATAGTAGAATATACCTATGAAGATGGTACCTCTGAAACAATTACATATCCTGCAGAGATCTGGCGTAAAAATGATAATTCTATAAAAAGAGCTATGGCTACAGAGAAAGCAATTTCAAAAATAGTTGTGGATCCGAATAATGAGACAGCAGATATAGATACCTCTAATAATAGTTGGCCCAGACAAAAAAAATCAGGAAAGTTTCAAGAATTCAAAAACAAAGTCAAAGGACAATAGTTAAAAAGTCTATTTTCTTTATAAAAAGCCATCCCAATACAATTAGGATGGCTTTTGTTTTAACGATATTCTATATATTTGCACTATGATTACTATACCTTTATTTATTAGCGGAACAGAAATAGCCTTCATCGTTTTTATACTGGTGATGGTTTTTGGGGCTGATAAAATCCCCGAAATTGCTCGTGGCTTAGGTAAAGGTATGCGAATCGTTAAAGATGCAACGAATGACATCAAAACTGAAATCACCAAAAGTGCAGAAAAGCATGGTATAGATACAGATATACCGAATTCAATTACTTCAGATATCAAAAAAGAGGTTGATCAAGTCAAAGACGATATCAACAAGATTACCGGTCCGGTAAAACGAAACCTCTAAACATCCCCTGTATTTTTAAGATTTACTTAATATGAGTATGCTTTTTTTTAGTATTCTTTAAAAAAATATCATTTTTTTTAGGATTACCATAAATATGTTTTCTTCGCTATTAAACCTCAATGTTTATCTGGGTTTCAGGGAAATTTTAACCTTTCCAAAGATACTGTGCAAGCATAATATTTTAGTTTTTATTGGTATTATCTTAATAAACAGTCTTATTATTTAACGAATATTTAATATATTAGCTTTTAAATTAACTAAATGATAATTATTCCGCGTCCCAAGGATTTTTTATTACGTAGGCTTTTTATACACAAACTCATAAATCTTATTCAAAATGAAAAAAATTGCACTTTTTGCCTTTGGGCTTATTCTTGTGTTCTCATGTTCAAAAGAAGACCCTAATGAAATTATTGATCCAACCTCAGATTTTTCTCAATCTCAAGAGTTATTATCCAAGAAAGTAATTAATGATTATATCGAAAGCCAATTAAGACAACATGGAGATGTTAACTGGATGGAGGCTCCTGATGATATTCTATACAGTGCTGTAATGCATGGCGATAAAGTTTTAAGTGTTGGTTTTGGTAATGAAGGAGAAAGCTTTTCTATTGAAAAATCCTCTAGATTAATAGATGCCAAGAAAAATATATTAAATATTGTACGATCTTCTGAAGACATATCAAAATCTGATGGAATTGTCTATGATTATGATGTGCTTAATGCAATTGATGTTCAAATTTCAGATATCGAAACTATAAGAGCATTAAAATCTGCAAATCAGATTCGATATCTTGATCCTTTGGGCTATGAGTCTTTTTTATTAAACGATGACGAAATACAGCCAAAATCTTTTGGCTGTGACAGAGGTGGTATTACAATTAATAGCCAGGACTATAGGGTGATATCCCCTAATTCATGGTTACCTTGGTCTTTTGATATTCACAAAGTGCCTCAGGCATGGAATTACAGTACCGGAGCGGGTATCACTATCGGTTTAATAGATACAGGAATATCATCAAATCAAAATCTACTTGGTAGCGGGTTTAATGATGGGTTTTCTACCGGCAGAACTGTACAACGATTTGGAACATTTGATGGCTCTGATAGTGATCAATGTGGTCATGGTACCTCTATGGCATCTGCTATGGCTTCACCTAGAAATGATGATGGGATGCCAGTAGGAGTAGCTTACAATGCTAATCTTGTTGCGTACAGAGGCACAGGTGATGTGTTGTTAGAAAGTTCTAGAGAACGCAGAGGGGTTAGCAATGCATTAAGACAGCTTGGTGATCGATCAGATGTACGTATTATTTCAATGTCGATTGGGTATTTATGGTCTATTGGTAGTATAAAAGATGCGGTGCGATATGCGCATAATAGAGGTAAACTTATTATTGCCGCTGGGGGTACATCTACTGGTTTTACTAATTGGTATCCTGTAATTTTTCCGGCAAGTATGTCAGAAACTGTAGCGGTTACAGGAATTAAAGATAATGGCTATAATCGTTGTAGTAATTGTCATAGCGGTAGACAAATCGATTTTACTATCGTAATGCAAAGAGCTTCAAATAATGATAGAACCGTTCCTGTTGTTGGCTTTAATACAAACGATAGAAATGTAGTAGGAGGCTCATCTGTAGCGACAGCAACAACTGCAGGTATAGCAGCTTTGGTATGGGCACGTAACCCTAATCTGAGTAGAGATCAGGTGCTTGATAAATTAAGAAGAGCAGGAGAGTTTTATCCTAATCGTAATAGAAGATATGGCTATGGTAATATTGATGCCCTCAAAGCCGTTCAATAGTATTGTATTGTAATTGAAATAGAGTAGAAAAGGAACTTTTTAAAAGTTCCTTTTCTTTTTTATACAACTCTACTAATGGTAAGCCCGTCCCTGATCGGCAATACAACTGTTTCTATTCTCTTGTCTTTGACTAAAAGCTCGTTATACTCGAGAAGGGCTTTTGTAGATAGATCTTCTTCTGCAACTTCCTGAATTACTTTTCCACTCCATAAGACGTTGTCAGATAGGATGACCCCGCCAGTATTCATTTTATCGATAATTAATTTGAAATACGTTGGATAATTAGGTTTGTCTGCATCAATAAATACTAAATCAAATGAAATATCGAGATTAGGGATAATTTTGGTCGCATCACCGATATGTTGATAAATTTGTTTTCCAAAAGAAGAAAGATTAAAATATTTTCTCTGAAAGTCCTCTAATTCTTCATTAATATCAATAGTATGCAATACCCCATCTTTTTGCATTCCTTCGGCTAAACAAAGGGCAGAGTACCCTGTATATGTTCCGATTTCCAGGATATTTTTTGGAGTGATAAGTTTAGATAACATGCTTAGAACACGCCCCTGATATGGACCGCTAAGCATTCGAGGTTGTAAGATTTTTTGATAGGTTTCTCGGGTAAGTTGTTGTAATAATTCGGGTTCTTGTTGTGTATGTTTTATTATATAATTGTCTAATTCTTCAGAAATGAAATGCATGTAAAAAACTTTTTTAAACAAAGTTAAGCTTTCTCTGAATGTATTTAATCCCGGTAAAAAGATAAATTATTCAAAATTTGAAAGTTTTACCCATCTAAATTGTCTTAGTTATCTTAAGACAAATCCTGAAATCTTTAGAGTATCCATCATACATTTAAATATGGTATAGATCCTAAAGCGCTCTGATTAATTCTGTTTATAAACATGCTCTACACATAAATAGGATTTTATTTGTGCTTGCTAGGTTTTACTTTAATTAAGGTGAAGGAGAGTAACCGATTAGAAATCAGGTGTTTCATGTTATTGATTCAGTTGCTACTACGATAAGCTATAGGGATTGCCCAATAAGAAGACTACCCTGATACATAAGATAGCCTTCCTTAAAAAATTTAAAAAAATTAATATGGACCTCCTGGATCTAAACAGAAGCAACCAATACATTCTGTTCCTGGAGGGCAATCACTGTCCGTCTGGCACTGCCCTATAGGATGTGTACCTGCACTAATGGATTGTTGCTCGTCTTTTTTGAGGGTTTTAACTCCGTTTAATTTTAAAATGTTTTTTAACATGATATCATAGTTTATGAGATAAATTTTACCCGAACACTTATAGACACTCAGGTTTTGTGTCTTAAATATTGTGAGGTTTCAAAAATGGAATCTTTTTCAATACGCCAATGTCAATTGTATAAATATTAGATAAATATAAATTTATTAAATCACAGTCTCATATTATGACACTGGCTGTTATACAAATGTTAATCTTTTATGAAATGACATAAAAGATATCGTATCATTAGGAAGAGATTTTTCTTCATGTTGTTTCTAATCTGTATTTTTGAATCAAAACACCAAGAATGCAGTTTGAGAATACTTTAGAATTTGCTCAAGAACTAGATCAGAAGGATCCATTAAGATCGTATAGAGATCATTTTCTTTTTCCGAAGGTAAATGAAAAACAAGTCATATATTTTACAGGAAATTCTCTTGGTCTTCAACCTAAGAATACTAAGAAATTTGTAGATGAGGTCATGCACGATTGGGCAGAACTTGCAGTTGAAGGGCATTTTTATGCAGAAAAACCCTGGTGGGATTATCATGAGCGATTGGCTACACCTCTGGGAAAAATTGTTGGAGCAAAACCTTCAGAAATAACTGTAATGAACACCCTTACGGTCAACCTGCATTTGTTGATGGTTTCTTTCTACAGACCCAAAGGAAAAAGATATAAAATTATTTGCGAAGAAAAAGCTTTTCCTAGTGATCAATATATGCTACAAAGCCAGGTTCGTTTTCATGGATATGATCCCAACGATGCAATTGTAGAAATTAAGAAGCGAGAAGGAGAACACAATTTTAGAACTGAAGATATTCTGGCCGCGATTAATGAAATAGGCGAAGAGTGTGCTCTTATTTTAATAGGTGGTGTAAACTACTATACAGGACAGGTTTTTGATATGGAAACCATCACAAAAGCCGGGCATGATATTGGCGCTTTTGTAGGTTGGGATCTTGCTCATGCAGCCGGAAATATCAAATTAAAGTTACACGATTGGGATGTTGATTTTGCATCCTGGTGTAGTTACAAATATATGAATAGTGGTCCTGGTAATGCATCAGGTACTTTTATACATGAGCGTTTTCATAATCAAAAAGATATTCCAAGATTTGAAGGATGGTGGGGGACAAGCAGAGAAACACGTTTTCTTATGAAACCAGAATTCGAACCCATGCCTAATGCCGATGCCTGGCAGTTAAGTAATGCTCCCATTTTATCCTTAGCACCGTATTTGGCATCTCTAGAATTATTTGATGAGGTGGGTATGGATGCGTTACTCAAAAAACGAAACCTAATCGTTGCTTATTTAGAGTATATTCTTAAAGAAATAGATACGCAAGTAGAAAGTACTTTTGAAATTATTACTCCCACTGCTCCAGAAGAACGCGGAACCCAACTTTCAGTATTTTTACACGGTGAAGGGAGAGCGTTATTCGAATATCTCATGAAAAATGGCGTAATAACCGATTGGAGAGAACCTAATGTAATCCGACTTGCACCTGCACCTTTTTATTGTTCTTTTGAAGATATGTATCGATTTGGACAGATACTAAAACAAGGGATTTTAAAAAAGAATGAAGTGCTTAAAAATTAATTCCTCCCTTCGATATGTCGTTTACGGTATTCTTTTGGTAACACCCCTGTGTATTTCTTAAATTGCCTTGAAAAATAAGAAGGGTCGTTAAATCCACATTGATACATAACTTCCGAAATTGTAGTGTGTTTATTGTTTTCAAAAGACTCTTGTGCCTTTTGTATTCTAAAGGCATTAAGAAAATTAATAAAACTTTGATTGGTAGATGATTTAAACATTCTACAAAATGAGTTTGGAGTTAACCCTAATTGATTAGCAATGATTTCTGAGCGTATCTCTTTATTGTAATTTTCGTTTATATAGTGATATACTTTAGCAATCCTCTTAAGAGAATGCTTGTTGATATCTAATGAATAGTGGTTTTTAAATAGAGTCTGGTGATCTTCAGAAATTGAAAGTTGATGCAATATTTGTATAAAATTCAAGAGCTTTTCGGTGTTATTTTGATTTTTGAACTTCAGAAAAGCAGAAGATAATTTTTTATGAACCTCGGGAGAAAAAATAATTCCTTGAGATGATTTTTGTATAAATTTAATCATCGATGTAAACTCTGGAAAATGAACCAATTTTTCTGTCACCAAAGCTTCAGGAAATTGGATCACAACTTCTACATTATTCCTGAATTGTTTATTGCCAAAAGGCATGTGGGGTATATTAGGCCCTAAAAAGATAATACATCCATCTGTATATTCTTTAGAATGTCTATCGACCTGAATCTTACCATTACCATTTTTAATGAAAACAATCTCGTACTCAGGATGCAAATGCCAGTTAATTATATTACATAACGAATCATACGTATAAGTCTCTATTTTCAAAGACTTTGATTGTTCTAAATAAATTTGTTCATAAGACATCTTCATGTAATAAAATTATCATTTTTTTTATTTAAAAAGTGTTGAATTGAATATTTTGTGGCACTGTTGGAATATTTTGTTTTATGAATTACTACCTCTATACCCTTAATTTTGAGATGATAACAAGAGAATGTTCAAACCAATTAACTAATGAATTCACTACAACTGATCCTCACAAAGCTACGCTACTTTGGTCCGGCATGGGTATTTGCCTCATTAAACATTATTGTGGGTACTTGGGTACTTTATATCCCGCAGGTACGATCCAAATTAGGAATAGATGATGCACAGCTTGGGATCGCATTATTTTGTTTTGCTTTGGGTACCCTTGTGATGATTCCTTTGTCGTCATTAATTATTGATAGGATAGGGGTGGGTAAAACCACATTTTTTGCTATTGTACTATTTTCAGTATTATTTTTGATCCCTCTACTAATGCCTACCTATCTTACCTTATGTTTTTCTCTCTTTTTGGTTGGGTTGTCCGGTTGTCTTACCGATATTTCTATGAATGCTCTGGTTTCAGATATAGAGCAAGAAGACTCAATACATATTATGTCGGCTTCTCACGGATTTTTTAGTTTAGGAGGAGTACTGGGTGCTGGTATTGGTAGTTTAATAATCGATTATTTTGACGTTCCAATGGTGCATATGTTGTATGTCGTGATTTTTGTTATACTTACTAATTTGATGATCTTTAAGGCCTATTTTAAGATCAAAGGTACGGCCTCCGAAAAGAAACAAAACTCATATGATTTAAATCTCATACGCCCCTTGCTGGGCCTTACCATTATTGCTTTTTTAATTATGGGTAGCGAAGGCGCTATAGAGCATTGGAGCAAATTGTACTTGCAAGATATAATTAACGTTACCTCAGAGAAAATATCGGGGTTTGGATTTGTAGCATTTTCTGCTACCATGACGTTAGGACGTTTTTTGGGAGATGCAATTAGCAAGCGATTTGGATCGCTAATCATTATTATGGGTGGCTGTATCTTAAGTATTTTTGGGTTTTCAGCGGTACTTGCTTCTCAATTGGTAATCAGTATTGTGGGATTTGGATTTGTCGGACTAGGATTTTCTGTCATTATTCCTGAGTTGTTTAGGTTAGCAGGAAAAACCAAGGGTATTTCTTCGGCACAAGGGATCTCTTTTGTTGCCGGTTTTGGGTATTTAGGCTTTTTATTGAGTCCGCCGTTGTTGGGGTTTTTGTCAAAAATTGATAGCCTGCAACTTAGTTTTATAGCTTTGCTTATAGCCACCAGTATCGCACTGATACTTACATTTTTTTTAAAGAAAAAAGAAACATGACCAATTAGAAGGCGATGCGTATCATTTAGTAACTACTTTGATATTGGTAAAATGAAGAGTCCAGTCGCCTTGATTCCGTTTATGAGTTTTAGCAATCTTAATACCGTTGTACGTATCATAATTTTCCCACGAAGTAATTAACGAGGGTTCTTTTGCGTTTTTTTCTCTAAAAACCCATTCTTTGATGATAAAATCTCCTTCAAAATAAAAATCATACGCATCTCCCGGAGTATAGCCACCTTCATTATTATACACAATGGTTAGTTTTTGCATTTCTTTATTGCTTATAGGTGCTACAGCTTTGACCTGGTGTTGTGATGTAAAACTAGCCTTATCCCAAATCAAATTAAAGGGAGCCAACAACCAGTATTTGTCATTAACAAAACCCTGGTCGGCTTTTTGATTTGTGCTATCTATTTGAGTTCTGTTATAGGTAATCGTATCCGTTGCAGAGGTCATTGTAACCCTATTTTCTTTTGGTCTCCAGATCCAAGAACGTTCTGAGTGGATCGTATCTCGATCTACATTAAAAGTAAACGCGATCTCTTTTACAGTATCCCAATGTTCAAAACCATTGGCATAAGCAATGGCTTCTGCGGTGGTAAGCATTTTCTTTTTGTGAGTATCAACAACGCGTTCAGGATCTCGAACCTCGACATCTTCTTCGTATTGATTCTGTTTTTTAACTTCAGTTTTACAGGCCACAATTGCAAAGGTGGATAGTAAGAATACAAACAAATTTTTCATCAGGGTTAGTTTTTTGCTAAAATATAAAACTTAAAACCTTGTTAATCCAGATTAACAAGGTTTTAAGTTTTAAAAAGAACTTTATTTACTCTACGACCAGTGTGTACTGCGGAGTTTTATTTAACGGACAAAAGTAGGTATACGTTCCTTTCTGTAAAGCAACAGTATTTGAGCTTTCGGTTTTGCCTTCGGCTACCACTTTGGTTACATATGCTTCTTTAATATGATTTTTTGCATCAGAGGCATCTTTTCCTTGTGGGACTAATACAAAGCCTACGTCTGTTCCTGCCTGATTATTGGTAATGTTGAAAATATAACTACCCTCAGATAGTTTGATTTCTTTTTGAGTAAACTCGCCTTTGGTTTGCTCTAAGTCTACTGTTTTTACTTCTTGAGCTTGTGCGCTAAAAGTGATTACTAAAATTAAGGTAATTAATGAGATTAAATTTTTCATGGTTTTAATAATTATGAATGTTTATAAATGATGTATTACTTTATGTTTTAAAGGATTCCCGAAAAAAGAAAGACTCTTTTTACTCGATACGATAATCGAGATTTAAATGCTCCAAGGCTTGCCTTGAGGCAGTTTACTTCTTGCTTCTTCCGGGAAGTATATAAAAGGGATTACTATGTTGTGGTGGTTATCCTTTTAACTTGAGTTCAGTGTAAGAAAATGTAGGTGTCTTTGATACAATTTTCTAACGAAAATCACTCTGACTAACATAAATTTTCTTAGGTCGAACTAACGTTTATACGGCGGTAGTTTCTAGTGGTTGTGCAACAGGAAAATCTACAGGAACCTGAGTCGTACTATGGATATAGTTAGAGATCGTTTTATCACCAACTAAAGAAATGGTATCGATCAAGTTTGCTTTTGTATATCCGGCTGCAAAGAAGTTTTCGATTACGTTTTGATCTGTTTTTCCTCTGTTTTCGGTAACATTTTTAGCTAATTTTGCTAATGCATCCAGTTTACTGTCAAAAGAAGCATATCCGGCTCTAAGTTCAAGTATTTGGTCATCGGTAAAGCCATTCATTTTTCCGATTGCGGTATGAGCTGATAAACAGTAAATACAATCGTTTACTTGGCTAACCGCAAGGTTTACTACTTCTTTTTCTTTTGCTGATAATGATGTTTTTGCATTAGAAAAATTTAGATAATTTTCTAAAGCCGTGTCGCTATGGGCATAAGTTGCATATAGGTTAGGAACAAATCCTAAGGCTTTGTTTAAGTTGTCAAATATCGCTTGATTGTTAGCGCTTACTTCTTCTCTGGTTGGTACATTAAATGTGCTCATAATTTTAAAGTTTTTATAGTTTATTTTTTTGTTTTTAGTGCTGTCTTATATGTGTTTTAAGATCAGTATTATTTTGTTTTTAATTTTCTTGATACAAAGATCCGGTGAAAACTGCGGTGATAAAATGTTGATTCTTCCCGGGCACATGTCAAAAGTTCCCGAAGTTGAATTTAATTGTTATCGGTGCTCTTTTACAAATGGCTTCTCGGTCTCACAATAAAAATCATGAATCCCTTTTTGCTCACAATGCGTTTCAGGATGTAGTGTATTCGTGATTTTTTTCTTTCCTTGTCTAAAAATCTCTATGAGATTAAAAATGGATGTATTTTGAATTGTCATCTTTCTATTAGTTTATATTAACACTACAAAGATGCATCAGACTGTGGTGATAAGAAATGGAAGATTTTCCCGGGGGCGTGTCAATTCTTCCCGAAATTAAAAAGTCCTTGCCATGGCAAGGACTTATGTTTTAGATAACCTACTGTTATTGGATCTTTTTAGAAAAAATTGACTTCCCTTCTTTTGGTCCAAAGAATAAGAGCACTTAAGATAAACGTAATTACGGCAGTAATAAAAAGAGTGCCTCCGTCATTATTTACTTCGACACCTAATTTGGTGAGATGCATCATGATGGCTCCCCCGATAATTCCAAGTGTTAACGTGGCACCAACCCAGATAACTTTTGGTATAAAAAGTAAAATTCCGGCAAAGAGTTCAGTAATTCCAGTGATGATTCTACCGTAAGGTTCTAAACCGACCTTGGTAAAAATATAAACACTATCAGGATGTGCTGTAAATTTAAATCGGAGAGTTTGAATCAAAATAATTGCCACGACAATGCGCAGCAATAAGAATAGTTTATTTTTCATTAATAGGGGTAATTTGTTAGCATCCCGAATTTAATAAAAAAATAATAAAAAATTAAAGGACAACAGGCAAAGCGCTTATTTTACCATTAAAAGTGTTTTTACGAGAAATACTATATAATTCTTCAAGATTATTATCTTTCTTAAATTGATTAATTAATTCAGGAAGTCTTTCTCTTAAAAAATTTGCAAATGCTTCTGCATCAATACTTCTATTGGCACCCTTACGGATAGTTTTTAAATAGGAAGCAGTCAATATTTCAAGATTATTTCTTTCCGAAAGAAACAACAGGGAACTGTTATCTTCTTTCGCTTTTTTTATTTCAATTCTAAAATTGATAACATCTTCGGCGATTAAATCGTTGTTAAAACTACTAAAATTATTGGTATATACTTCTTCTTCAACGTAATTATTAAGATATACGGTTTCTAATTCGACCTGGGCAGTACCCACAAAAAAGGTTAATAATAAAAATCCTATTAGATATGTATTAAAGTGGTGTGTGAATGTTTTCATGGCTATATGTTTTACCCGAATATCATCGGTGCGTTATTTTAATTACTATACAAAATTGGGGCAAAAACTAATAGTATGCTATGGCACTTTTTCCTAAATACTTGTCAATAATTCCCGACAGGTACAGATTTAGGCTGTTTTCTAAAATCTGATGGCGAAAAAGAGGTATGCTTTTTAAACATTCTGCTTAAATGGGATGCATCTTCAAAACCAATCTCGTATGCGATCTCTTTTGCAGTTTTATCAGTATAAATAAGTAGGCGTTTGGCTTCTAAAATTATTCGATCATGAATGATCTGTAGTGGGCTTTTATCAAATTTAGCAAAATTATTTGAGAGTGTCTTGGGAGATTTGAATAATTTTTCGGCATAGAATCCTACAGAATGTTCTTTTCTAAAATTAAACTCGACCAAGGCGTTAAATTCTTTAATAAGATCTACCTGATTTTCGTTCGTACCGTAATCACCCTGTTGTTTAACCAATCGCGTAGTGGTGATAATAAATCTTGCCATAAGCATACGTAGCATCTCTGCCTGTATCGTATCGACAGTATCTAATTCTTCTAAAAATATCTGGTGAAACACATCAAGTTTGCTACGCTCTTTAGTACTTAATTCTATAATGGGGATGGTACTATTGCCGTAAAAAAGGATCCCCATACAGCTCACTTCTTTATCATGATCCTTAATGCAATAGAACTCTCGGTTAAACTGATATACAATTAGGCCCGAGCCACTTATAAATTTAAAATATTGATTGGGTGTAAGTACGACAATCGTATCTTTTCCAATCGTTGTAACAATACCGTCAATTTCTAAAGTAGTTTCAGAATCTTTAACCCAAATAAAGGTATATAACCCTATCAATTTTGAAGTGCTAAACGATGCCAGTAGCTCCTCATCTCCTGTTTTTAATATGGCCGCTGTCGAAAATTCTGTAAACTCTTTGATCATGTAGTATAGGTCGTTACTTATTAAAAAATATTACAATCAAAATTAATAAAGTAATGTTAAATGGAGGTAGGCGTGTTTTGAGTCGTTGTGTAGTGCAGTGTATCGAGATGTATTTGTTAGGACAAGGGTTCTCGATAGCTCTGCTGAGCTTGCCGAAGTACACTTTTTTTCCATTACATTTCAAAAAACCACTCGAACTGACGAGCGGGATGTATTTTTAACTGTGCGAGACAAGAGATCAAACCTACACGCTACGTCACATCGAGTGTTGCACGGTAGTGCAGTGTATCGAGATGCATTTAGAACCGAAAAGCCTAAACACAAAAAAAGGAACACGAATGGTGTCCCTTTTATACGGTGTCATGTACAGACATCATACGCTACAATACCAACTTTTCTTCTTCTTCTTCTTGTTGTATTTGTTCTTGTTCTTCTTCTGCGGCTACACTGCCAGTTCGGCTGGGAGCGCGATAAAGATCGCGTTTGGCGGGTAATTCGTCAAACACACTATCGGCGGCAGCATTCACTTTTTGAAAAATAGCATACAACTCATTAAGTTGCTCTACACGCTCGGCCGTATCTACGGTGCGTGTTCCTTTTTTAAGCTCCTGTATTTTGTTGGCCTCACGTAGGGTTTGTGCCAGAATAGCGGGTTGTTTTATGATGTCTTTTGGGATACCGGTAGCTTCTAAGGCTGCCTGGTGCTGTATTATGGTATCAGACAAGCCTTCCATAAACTGTATCATTTTGGTTTGGTTGCCAGTAATGTTTCTAAAGCGACCGATACCAAATTGTTTTTGTATCGCCTTTTTGCCCGGAAATGCATCTAATACCCAATATTTGAGTTTTTTAAAATAGGTACGACACTCCTGCATTGCCTTTTCTACGGCCTCGGTTTTTTCTTGCAATTTAGCCACATTAAGCTCATCACCACCTTCTTTATACCCCCGTGCTACTTTTTGCTCCAGCTCGGTTACAAAGCCTGGGTTAAGTTTTGGATCAAAGGTTGTAAATTGTTCGATGTCTAGTTTTAGATGTTCTACAATGGTGTCTCCCCATTCTAAAAGCACGGTGTCTTTAAAATTGTAATTGCGTTCTGCCATTTTTTTAGGTTTTAATTTTATGAGTAAAATGATTAAATAAATACACATACACACTAGTTGTTGTTCTTGACAGTGTAGCTGACACTCTTGACAATGTAGCTGATGCTCTTGACAATGTAGCCAACGTTCTTGACAGTGTAGCCAACGTTCTTGACAGTGTAGCTGATACTCTTGACAATGTAGCTGACGCTCTTGACAGTGTAGCTGATACTCTTGACAATGTAGCTGATGCTCTTGACAATGTAGCCAACGTTCTTGACAATGTAGCTGACGCTCTTGACAATGTAGCCAACGCTCTTGACAATGTAGCTGACGTTCTTGACAGTGTAGCTGACACTCTTGACAAAAATGTATTAACTTCTAAAGTGTATATGTATTTAGACGCAATATGACCATTGCATGGGGTGAGTATGCCGTTAAGCGACTGCCAATATAACAATTATTTTTTGAATATAAACTACTGATTATGAATAATTAACATTGATATTGTCATGATTTGGAAATAGGGGCGGGGGGGTGGATTGTGAATGGTCTAGCTAAACTGCGTTTTAATGCAGTTTAGGTTTTGTTGTGCCCAGTATTTTCTTATCAATTTCAAGGTATTCAAGCAAGATTCTACTTCTTTCCCTTATTGAACTTGCATCATTCGTTCCCTGCAAAGACATTCTGTCAAATTCAATTAGTGAGTAATCCGCCTTCGAAATATCATCTTCCGCTATCGTTTTATTACGAGTTATGTCCTCCCTAAATTTTAACAGATTTGGTCTTGATATTTTACTTAAGTCACTTGTATTTAAAGCGCTACGTATAGCTAAATAATAAATTGGGATAATACTCTGTGTTCTAAGTAATGCATCTTTATCAGCAAATATTGAGACAAGTTCATCAAGAATATTCGAAACGGCCCGTTCGATACTCTTAGCATTCGAATTCTTGTCTTTCTTGTACTTCTTAGCCAAGGAATCTAAAAACGTCTTTTTGGTGTCGTAAACTTTATTCTCTTCCCTAAGGTAGTGTTCAATAAAAAGGAGCCTTACGGCAACTTCAAGATGCTGATATCTTTTGTTTGAAAACTTGACTTTTTTCTTGAAAAAACTATGCTTTCCTAACTTTTTAATTGATTGGACTAATGGTCCACCAATGGCATTACGTTTTTCTGCAGCATTTAGTGGTACAGCTTCATTTAGACGAAGAAACATGTCGTCAATCAATTCTAAATCGTCAGTTTCAACACATACAATAGGCATTTCGAACGATTCAAATACCATTTTTAACTTTGGATAGTGTTCAGCTATGTCTTTATAATACAGCCCTTTTGCGTCTAGCTTAGGTTCAGGTAAGAAAATAAAGTCATCACTTAATGGAAAGTCTCCGTTTATGAATTTGAAAATTGTCTCAATTCTTTGCCTACCATCAATTACAGCATATTCATAACCTGATTTCTTCTTTTCTTCTAATGTTAGGACATGGAAATACAATTTAGGTATATCGTAGTCATTTAGGATTGAATCTATCAGAAGTTGCCTTTTTTCTAATGGCCATATTTCACCATTTCTCTGATATTCTGGACTAAGATTAATAGATTCCTTTTCATAAACTAACCTTAATATATTGCTGTTCTTCTTTGGAAATGTTGATATGTAATTCATTTGATTTCTTTCTTTAAAGTTTCACCAATACTCGCTAACTCCGGGAACATCTGAAATTTGTCTATTCCACAAATTTTCAATTCACCTAGAATATCGTTCTTGTGTTCTGATGGAATTATATATCTCCAAACATGCATTTTGTCTCCAATTTCTTCTATAGCAGTAGTTTTTTTGTGAAAAATGGTAAATGTTCCTTGTTGTGCTTGCATTCGAGATGTGTTTCTTGAGGTTATTGCTGCTGCAGGTCCCATGGTGTTAGTTCTGTCTGCATGATAGCTTATAGGATCATGATTGCCAAGATCCGCTATGCCTGGAATATCGTAGGTTTCTTCCGGTTCAATACCAGAGTGTTTGTTCAGTTCTGTTGGCAATAGCACCCATAACGCAGCATCTGAACTTGGATTATCACAACACGCAAAATACAAGGCTATAAGGGAGCTTTCCGTCCAGTCCAAAAGTCTTGTGGGAACACCATGGTGCTGCATTATAAACAGCCAGTCAAAGTCGTTACCGGAATGATGATTCATTAATAAGGTCGCGTTTTGTTTGAACTTCTTTATTAATGTCATTTCAGATGTGCTTGTCGCTTTGCGATAGAATGAAGGGATAAGCGTATAATCCTTTTTCGATTGTCCTCTGTACCAAATCGGACCACCATAGAAAGCAGAATCATCTTTTAGTTTCTTAATCAACTCTGAAACACTCTTTATTTTCTTATCTCGATATTTCATTTCTCGTTTTTATATAGGGCACAACAACTAAATAATAACAACTGCTAGTATTTCTTTTAGAGCCCCCACTAATCTAAGGCAAACTTTGTTACCTCCCGATGTGGGAAACCGTAAGCATTTTAAAAAAGATTTTTGTATGGGGCCTTGGTGTGCCGGTACTACGTTTATCGATATGCTCTGTATGGATACCTTTGTAGATGAGTCTAACCTGTAGATTGATTTTTTATGTGGCCACTAGTCGCGGACTTGTGGGAAGAGGGATCAAATGACAATAAATAAAGTGAAGAATTGAGTACAAGTAATATTCATAAGTATGGCGTGTTGCGCAAAATCCGGATGATGTTCTGATTAAGAAAACAAGATAGCGCATTGCTTGTAAATTTCCTACTCGAAAATCCACAAGCAATGCGCTAAATATGTTGTTACTTTCTGGTTTTATCCAGCACTTGCATAGCCGGAATAATAAAATCATTCATAATTTCATTAGTATACTGATGACCATTTCTATTGCCATAGTTTGTTGTAGTAATAACAACAGACATATTTAATTCGGGACATGCTAAAACTTTGTTTCCACCATTACCCGACATGAAGAAAGCGTTGTATTTTTTATCCTTACCAAAGTTTTTTAACCAAAAGAGATAACCATATTCGGCATCATACGCTTCGAGTTTTGTTGTTGTCGCTTTTTCTATCCAAGACGATGAAATAATTTGTTTCCCGTTCCATTGTCCTTTTTTTAAGCATAACTCAATTAGCTTTAAAAGATCTCTACTTTTATATTCACTACCTCCGGCGGTATTTAATATTTTTTGAGGTGTATAGTGCAAGGTATAGTCTGTAATTGCCAAAGGTTCAAAAAGATGCTGCTTTGCAAATTCGGCCAAATCACTTTTAATGGCATTTTGTAAAATTTCTGCCATTAAAGCCGCTCCGGCACTACAATAACTAAACGCACGACCATAAGGTCGTTCTTTGGGTTGAGGTCCCCAAGGATACGAATACACAGGAAGGTCCAAATAGAATTGAGACCAATCCTCTATGATATACATGCGTTCTTCATTACCTCTAGAGTATCTGTTATCATCATTACATTCTAAAACAGAGCTCATTGTTAAGAGGTCTTCGATTGTAATTTCTTGTTTGCGCTTATCTGGGTTTTTTACCGGAAGTTTGTGCTGTAAATAGTCAAAGATTTTATCCTTCTCTGACCCTATATGCCCTTTGTCTAAAGCTATACCTGTTAGCAGAGTTGCCATGGTTTTGGTAACCGAACGCGTATTATGTTTAGAATTAACGTCATTTTCAGCGTAATACTTTTCAAATAAAACATTGCCATCCTTAGCGATTAGAATACTTGTTATACGCTCATATTTTCCAGAAGAAACAACACTATCCATCGTATTTAATAGCGGAATATTATTTTTATTGGTTTTAGAAAAATTGAGTTGGGCATTAGCAGGTAAAACACATAAACAGAAAACTATTGTTAGAAGTGTATATTTCATATTACATTTTTTAATTAGTGAATCATCAAACTTAGAGAATACGATGACTACTTAATAGAATGAAATTAACATTATAAATTTTTAGTAATATTTTTTCGATATGTGCTTAGCGTAATATTGAAAATCGATTTAAATACACGATTAAAATGACTTTGGTCTGAAAAACCTGTTTCGTACGCTATTTCGGTTAGTGAACTCTTTGAGTCCAGAAGCAGTGGGATGGCTTTTTTAACTTTATGTTGTCTTATGTATTCACCAAGACTCATTGAAAGATGTTTAGATGCAGCTCTTGAGATATGTACAGGATGTACATTTAGCTCATTTGATAAATAATCAAGACTTAGTGAAGAAGTGTCATAGTGTAGTAGTTCTTTTAAGTCATCTACCCAGCTTGGATTCTTTTGAGCGTTAAATTCTTTTAAGTTGCTCAACGCTTCACAGATTTGAAGTAATAAAACCTCAACAGACACATCACTGTATGTATCCGAAATTAAAAACTCATGATATAGCCTTGCAAAGAGTAAGTGTAGTTTCGGGTTTTCAATTAGTTGACTTCCTTCCAATAGATTTTGTGGTATTCTGTTTTCTCTAAGCCATTTTCTTTCAAATTCCAGATGAAAACCACTAGCCTTAGCAGAATGTTTAGAACCATAATGAGGTTCTTGCCAATTGTTGAACATTAAGCTTCCGGCAGGACACAATGATGTTACTTTTTTATTGCAATCCTTCATATTACCGCTTAATACGTACATGAAATAGGGGTTTTCATGATAATGCCATGGAGTTCTATCTTCGTGATAGTGATATCGGGTCAATAAAATACCATTATATACCATCTCTGAGTTTAGGCTACCATAGTATTTTCCTTTAGTTGAGATCTTCATTGTATACACAGTTTATTGACCAAAACGATGTTTAGACCAAAATAGTTGATAAAGGTTGGGCTTTTATAGTTTGAAAATAAATGCCAAAAACTCTTAGAATTTAATTTGTTCATGGTTTATCAGCTTGTGGGTAACATTTTGGCTATGGTTTGTTGGGAAATGGTACTCGAGTGCCATTCCGATTCATGAGCCTAAGATAGCAAATACACCTGAAATTCCGTCAAGGAATTTCGCTGCGATAAACTCATAGTCATCGTTGACAGTAGTTATTATTTAGTTTTCGCTATTGAGTTAAACCAGAACTAATTGTTTTAAGCTTTACTAATTATAACTATCACCTTTTTATTTTTCAGTGTGGAAATTAACCCAGAATTAAGAATACTAACTTCGAGAAGTGTTTATTCAAACCAGCCCCAGGTGAATTTTTGAGTGTAGTTATTTTCGTGAGTTAATTCAATCTTCACTTTTTTATTAGTACCTTTTTATTTTCGGCTAAAAATGCAATTTGAATATTAAAAATTGGTCCGAGTGAGGTAAAACCAATCTCCACGTCTTCATCTGGATTACCTATAATTTATGGAAACGGTTAACAAAAGAAAAGCGGGATAAACCCACTTTAAATTAATCAACACACCCAATACCTGGATACCAAGCACCGCAGCAACTATTAGGTCTATCATCACAAGGAAGGGGTTCTTGAAAACCTCCGTTAATGGACTGTTGCTCTGATCGACTTAAAAGTTTGCCAAGATTTGAAATATTTTCTAACATAGTAAAAAGAATTAAGAGTTAAACGTTATTAAAGATAACGAATTAACAGTTAGCTAAATACAGCACTTTGAATTTTTTAACTATTAAATATAACCAGTTGAGATAGCCAGGCTAAAGTTTTCAATATCGCTAATCACTCGTAAACTCCAGATGTTGGTTCTGTATCCATATTCTGTTTTTAAATTACTGACAACAATTAGATAATAGCAATTGCTAGTAGATCTTTTATAGCACCCATTAAACTAAGGCAAACTTTGTAACCTCTCGATGTGGGACATTGTAAATATTTTAAAAAAAAATTTTGTAAAGCCCCCGGTGCGAGTACTACTCTTATCGATACGCTCTGTATGAATACCTTTGTAGATATGCCTACCTGCAAATTGATCTTCTATGCGGCCACTAGTCACAGTCTAGTGGGAGTGAGGAATATATGAACTATACAAAATGTTAGATTTTCGTACTATTTTAATTGTTTTTTAAGATTGCTTGGATTTTGCCTTGTATCAAAGAGAGTAATTATTTCGATTTCTTTTTTTTCGAAATTAACTCTGTAATAAAAAGTTGTTTGTTTTGTGACAACACATTTATAAAGTCCATTTAACTCCTCAGATCGTGGACAACTATCGGGTTGTAGAGTTATTTGATTAATTTTTTCGGTTAATTTAGCTACAAACTCGTTTTTAACCTTTAGACTCCATTCTTCTGTAAGATATTCAGTGAGTTTTAGAAGTTTAGATTCGGCAAGTTTGGATAAGTAAATCTTCATTAAGAAATCTTTTTCAAAACATCATCATAGGAAATTCGCTGCCCTTTTTCGAGTTCCTCAATGCCTCTTTTAATTTCTTTTTTTTCTGATGCACTTAAATCATTCCAAAAATCTTCTTTTTCATTATTAATATAGTCAGTCACTTTTTTAATGAATTCAATACTATCGATATTCAAAATCATTTTAACTAACTCAATTTTAGAAGCTTTAATATCCATTTCCTTTCCTTTATTTCAAAAATACGAAAAAATTAAGTTTGATTGTTGTTTGGGTATGAAGCCTAACGGTCTCGTGTATGAGTTGTAGCGGATTTCTACTCGTTAGCTTTTCAATTTTGCAGTGACCTTTTTATGTTCATACTTTCGTTCTATCACTTAAACGGCTATTATTTAACACTAGGTTAGTTGCTGTTTGTTCTTTTTAGGAGTTCCTTTTTTAACTGATTAAAATCTACCCAATAGATGTTGGATTCCCAATAACTACTTCCATCTTCTCCTTTCTTTTCTACTCCTCTGTCAAAAAATAAATATTTGCCATCAGGAGAAACCGTTGCTGTTGTTTCACTCATTTCCGTTTCTATTTTTCAATTAGGTATGTTCTTTTCTATTGTGTTACATATATTTTGATGCAATGGCTTAAACTGTTTAGTATATATGTCGTAGCAAGGCAAAATGTTACATCACTTTTAGGTTTTTCTGCGCATTGATTGCTGTTTTTTTTCGTTTCGCAAGCATTGTTCTATTGTAAAAACACACAGACTTTTCGATCTATCATCAAAACCTGCTATGACATATACTTAATGTTGTACAACGTTTTACTTTTGTTCGATAATTATTTTCTTACTCTTAAAAAGGTCTATTAATTTAGAAAACCCCTCTTCACTAATCTCTGATTTATTGATTCGTAAAGGCCATTCCTTTTCTGATGTGAATATAACGAACATTACATTCTTTAAAATCAAGCACTTTTTTATTTGACTATAAAACACTGACTCATAGTTAGTTTTTCCGTAGGATATTTTCATTTGTGTAGAGTCAATAATCAAATTTTGCGAGCCGTTTTTAAACTTTTTAGCACTTTGATTTATAGATTTTAAAGCGGAATAGGTATAAATCAATTCAAAAATTAGGAGAACAATTCCAAAAATAACAATAGCCAATGCGATTCCTTTAATGTCAAATTCAATTATAGGAAAAAAGGAAACTAAAAAGATAATTCCACTTAGGATTAAAAAACCAAAAATTTGATACCATTGTTTTCTTCGATTAAAAAACAGATAACTCTTATAATCTTTTTTGTAATTTCCTTCTGAATAATTTATTATGTAATTCAAAATCGAGCTTTATTGATGTATTGTACAACAACTAAATAATAGCAATTGCTAGTAGATCTTTTATAGTACCCACTAACCTAAGGCAAACTTTGTAACCTATCAATGTGGGGAATCATAAGTCTTTTAAAAAAGATTTTTGTGCGAAGCTTTTGGTACGCTTGTACGACTTCTTAATGGGTTTTATACTTCTTCAATAGTTAATTTTAGAGAGGCAAAGGCATCTTCTATAGTTTTAAAGATATGGTCTTCTTCCACCAAATCAGGAATGATGTCTATCGATCGTAATTTATCCATAGGTTGCTCTTGCAGATTTACAAACAAAACCTTTACGCCGCGTTGTTCGAGATCAAATACGATATCTTCTAAGGCATAAAGACCTGACTGATCGATCAACGGCACTTCATCCATACGAATGATCAATACCTTAATTTTACTATCTATAGACGCTATTTGATTTTTTAGATGTGCGGTAAATCCGAAAAACAAAGGGCCTTTTAAATGCTTGATCAGAATTTTATCTTTATACCTGTCGTAGAAAGGTAACTCATCTTGCCAGGGCTTTTCGTCCTCCAAATTTTCTACGGTTTCTGATACAATACCTTTTTCGCCAAGGTCACTCGCTTTTTTCATAAATAAGATACACGCCAGGGCGACACCTATCCCAACGGCCTGGATCAAACTACCAAAGGTGGTTACCAGTAACACTATGACTAAAACCACAGCATCGGCTTTTGGTACCCGAAGTAGGTGTTTTAATCCCTTGGTGTCAATTATTTTAAAACCAATCGGAATCAGTAATCCCGCCAAAACAGAAAGTGGAATATAGGCTGCCAGAGATCCTAATCCTAAAAGTACCGCCAATAGAAACAAGCCGTGTATAATACCTGAAATTCGTGTTTTACCACCGGCATTAATGTTGACAACGGTACCTTTTGTTGCACCTGCCCCCGGTATTCCGCCAAAAACAGCTGCCAGCATATTACCGATTCCTTGTCCAATTAACTCCCGATTACTATTATGCCGTGTTTTTGTCATATTATCTGCAATTACCGACGTTAATAAAGAATCGATACTACCCAAAACTGCAAGTACGGCTGCGTATTCCAGTATCAATGTATAGGATTCTGGTGGGATATTGGTAAACATGGTATCTATCTGCAAATTTGGTATTCCTGAAGGGATTTCTCCAATAATCGGCACGTCCCACCCTAAAAAATAGCCCGTAAGCGCAGCAACTACAAGTGCTACTAAAGCACTGGGAATCGCCTTGGTAATCAACGGAAATACATAATAGAGTACTACTGTTAAAACACCAAGCGCCAGTGAATATACATTTAGCTCACTAAAAAGCCTGGGCAAATCTTGTAAAACCGATAAGGTCGATTTTGCTGAAGATAGCCCTACAAAAGGAAATATTTGTAAAATGATTATAATCAAACCTACACCGCTCATAAATCCTGACACTACAGAATAGGGAAAGTATTTTACATAGCCTGCAATATTTATAAGTCCAAAAACGATCTGCAAAACTCCGCCTAATAAAAAACTTAAAAGAATGATTCCCATTGCTGATTCCAGACTTCCTGTAATCCCAATCGCAGCAGTAACCAAGGCAGCCGCTACAACGGTCATTGGTCCTGTAGGGCCACTGGCTTGCGTTTGTGTTCCTCCAAAAAGTGCAGCAAATATTCCTACCATTATTGCACCATAGAGACCTGCTGTAGCTCCCATTCCTGATTGTACACCAAAAGCAAGCGCTAAGGGTAAGGCAACCACACCAGCGACTAACCCCCCTGTGAAATCACCTTTTATATTACTAAAATCGAATAGTTTTGAAGACATAATTGTTGTTCTTATTTAGTTTTTGAATATCCGTAAGGTATAAAAATCATCATTATTGACTCGAACTTGTTTCAGGTTCTAATGATAATCAACGATAGATATAGATAATGAGATTCTGAAATTAATTCAGAATGACGTTACCTGATATCAGTAGTACACAAAACGAGACAGAAAGATCAAAAAAATTTTTTAATTTTTGGATGTAATGAAGATATTTTTCGTTTTAAATTTGTGAATGCACTATCTGTCAACATAGCGTACCACAACATATAAAACAATAGCGGTTTGATACACAATACGATGATTGCGGGGCGCGGGTGTATTGTTGTGCAGTAGCCATCAGCAACCACAGGAATTATTTTTTGGAGTATGAAATCTAAATCGCCTTTGGCTTATACTGGTTCAGGTCATTTAACACATAACTTTACGCCTACACACTGTACTGAAAATCCATCGAGAAATCCAGGGGTAGGAGAGACGGGGCCATTAGTTATAGGTGTTGTTATGGTGTTGTCTTCAAACGATTTGGTAGGTTGATATGATGTCTAGAATAAGTCTGCTTCATTCAAAATGGTGCATTATCATTTACTCGATAATCGAGAGTTAAATGCTCCGAGGCTTGCCTCCAAATCAAAATTATTTTTCAATCGGTGCCTCATGGGCTCGCCCTAAGGTTGTTTACTTTGGACAATAACCAATGAATATCCTCTTCAATAATTTCCTGAACATTATCGAATTTTATCCGTTTAGCGTGTTTACCTTTTCCACTAAATTTCAGTCTTTCGTGATTTATTTTGTCAACATGATGAACATAAAACATACAAGATTCATTACTTCCCTCCTGAATACCGCAAAGCACATTATTCTTTCCATTTCTTGAAAATAAGGCCAATTTTACTTTTGCTCCGCCAACAACATATCCTTCGATATTGTCAAAATAGGACTCTACGATATTTTTCAATTTCATTCCCATTTCTTTAGCTTTAGCGCTTCTGAATATCTCATTAAAATTTTCCATATCATCTAATCTACAGTTTTGTTTAAAATGTGTCACAATACCAAATGCAGGAATCGCAGCGGGGCAAATAAGCCAGAATCAATTGATTTATCTACGCGTGTTTATTTCTTATTCAATTTATAAAAATCTAGCGCTATTACAAAAAGAATATGGCCTTTGGTTAAGGTACTAAATTGCTCTGATTTTATATATAATGTTGGTAGGTATATATTTTAGTTAGATAAATCAGGTGTTACATTAATTTCTGTAACAAAAAAACCTCTATTGTCATAATACGTATAGTCTAATGAAACATTTTTATCTCGAAATGGCTTTAAGCCTGGATTATTTTTTACGTTTTCAATTACGTTGGGACGGATGTATTTATTTATGGTATCTAAATTAACTTCAGATTTTTCTACTTTGATAAGGGTGTAATAATAAATGAAGTTGGTTTTTCCCTTTGAAGAAACACTATCCAGTCTGGAGAACTGGTCAATTTGCATTGGTGTTTGCTTGTTTAATTCCAGTGCTGCATTTTTTAATTCCGATTCTAGGTCTTTTTTAAATAGTTGTTGAATTCCGTAATAAGAAATGGCAAAAGTAATTATGCCAACTAGTATTCCAATTACTTTCCCTTTTGTTGATTTTTCTTTCTTACTCATTGATTTTTGATTCCTTCTAAAATAATTTTACCCTGACTTATCAATTCAAATTTTATTCCTTCCTCAACATTCATAAATTTGAAAAAGACTTCGAAGTCAGTTGGAAAAAACTCGATATCGGATTTTGGATAAATTTCTACCCCAGGGACGCCTTCGCCCTCAATCTTTAGGGCATTATCTCTTTTGACAAATGATAATTCTGTATTTTGATTTGTTTGATACGTTCCTGAATATTTTTGTAATAGGTCATTATTAATTGTTATTACTTCTGGTATTTCACCGCCCCAATACAATTTTTTGATAATTTGCTCTCCAAATGTAATCGCTTTTTTTACAATTGTATTGCAGAGAATGCGACCGTTATCCCCATTTGTAAATACAATGATTCCGCTTTCAGATCTCGGGAAAAGAATAATTGTAGTTGCCACGCCCATGTCGCCCCCATCGTGATTTAAGGCATAATTTTTATCAGGTAAACCATCTATGATGGTCCATCCCAATCCTTGTTTTGCATTATCATGAATGTTAACTTGAGGTTTTATCATCTCATTAAAGATTGATTTATTTATAATGGAAGTATCCATAACGGCAATTCCAAATTTGGCTAAATCCTCGACCGTAATTAATAAATCATCTGCTGCATCCGCATCTGGTGTGCTATAGTCAGTAACGTTGTGTTCAAGACCTTTGCCATCATACCATTTGGCAAATCTCAATGTGTCGTTTTCAGGAATCCATTTTAAAGTGGCATCTTTCATATTCAACGGTTTGAATATAAGTGAATCAGCCAGTTCTTCTAAATCCTTATTGAACTTATTTTCTAAAGCCACCTTCAGATACTCCATACCTTCTCCTGAATATTGATATTTGTCTCCAGGTTCGAAATCAAATTCTAGTCTGCCAGAATCGTTCATTCTTCTCCAGTTCTTAAAGCCTATGGTATGGGTCAAAGAGTGTCTTGTTGTTATTCTTCTATGCAAAGAATCATTGATGATGTCGGGGTCGACCCAATAGGTATAAAGTGGTTCATCTAATTTCCAATTTCCATCATCTATCAATTTCAAAACGGTCATTGTTGTGATGGCCTTAGTTATTGAGGCTACATTGAAAATTGTATTTTTTGTTGCTTTTTTTCCAAGCTGATGCTCCCCCGAGATGTGTATAAATTTGATGGATCCATTTTCAATTAACCCAACTCCAACTGCAGGCACATGTTGTTCGGATTGTAGTTCTGGAATTTCCTTCCTTAAAAATTCTTCAACATCTGCTATGAATATCCCATCATGTTTTTTTAGTATCGGTTGGTCTTTCTTGCAAGAAATAAGGATGAAGATGGTTAAGGTGACTAAAATTGTTTTTTTCATTTGTTGAGAGGTGTAGTTTACTATATAGACGCCTTTTTTTCTTAAATGGTTGCTTTGAAGAAATTTCTATACAACTCAACCTCCTTGCAGTATTTTAAATTAGTATTACGCTTTTGATTATGAATAGTAGCGGTTTATATACCATACTTTTCCGGAAAGTAAATCACAAAATAATAAAAAATAGCGATTTGAATTGAGATTCAAATCGCTATTATCTGTATATGTTGTTGGCCATCGTTATTTGACGGTTACCTGATTCCAAACCCCAGTTTTAGCAACCTCTTGTGCATATTCAATAAATGGTTTTGCTTTTCTGCCTAAGATTCGTTCAATATCATGAACGACCACCTGATTTTTTGGATTGGTTAAAACATGACTAAATAAATACTCAATTAACCATACCACATCGTTGGGTATTTGCATTTGCTTCATGCCACTGATATACTGTTCTAATGTGATGTCATAGAAATCTAATCTTCTGCCGCTAGTCTTAGAAATGATGTCGACAATATCTTTAAACGTTATTAATTCTGGACCTGTTAGCTCAATGATTTCGCCGTTATAAACATCATCGAGTAAGACGGTAGCCGCAACTTCTGCAATATCATTAGCATCAACAAATGGAATTAAAATATCAGACATTGGTAATGCTACTTCTCCGGATAGAATAGCATCTAAAAAGAAACTTTCGCTCCAATTTTGATTAAACCAAGAGGCTCTTACTATGGTATAATCTAAACCAGAATCCATTACAATTTTTTCGCTAGCTTCTGCTTCGCTTTCACCTTTTCCAGAAAGTAAAACCATTTTTTTTACTCCTAACTCTTTAGCCAAATATGTTAAACTCTTAATGGATTCTTTGGCTCCGGGAACCGCTAAGTCAGGATAATAGGTCACATACATTTTTTCGATACCGTTCAAAGCATCTACCCATGTGTCTTTATTATCCCAATCAAAGCCAGGCGATGCTTGTCTTGATCCAATTCTGGGTTCAAATCCTTTGTTGTTTAATTGTTCTACCACACGACGACCAGTTTTTCCTGTTCCGCCGACAACTAAAATCTTTGATTTCATAATTTTTGTTTTTTAAATTATGATACAAATCTATTGCAGCTTTAAACCAGCGACTTATTTAAAAAGAATTATGATTTATTCGAAAAGAATCCTATACCAGGCTAGGTCTATAGCCAAACTTTTTTTCAAAAGCGTTTGAGAAAGAACCTAAACTATCATAGCCCACAGCCCAGGCAGCTTCTTGAATAGATTTTTGTTCGTTCTTTATTAAATTGTAAGCTTTCTGTAATCGTTGGTTTTGTAAGTATTTGAAAACAGGAACACCAAACTGTGCTTTGAATTCTATTTTAAGTGTATTGGTGTTCGTTCCAATTCTCTGAGCCAACTCTGTTAAGGAAGGTGGATTTTCTATATCGGATAATAAAACTTCTTGGGCAAGATTAATTTTTTTTAGAAGTGAAGTGTTAAGCGTTGTGTTTTTTTGTTTTGCAAATTGCCCAAAATAATGAGAGAGTAACGCTGCGATATGGCTTTTATAGAACATCATTTTGATCTCCCCTTCGTAGGTATTGCTAAAGAATTGCTCTACTAACAGAAACATTTCTGGGCTCATAGTAAACACCGGGCCTTCGACATAATGATCCTTTGGGTGTATTAACTGATGTAAAAATTTTTCTAAAAATTGACCTTCACCATTGGGTAATTTATCTACGTTTCTAATGGTTGTTGCTATAACTAAGCATTGAAGAGGTTTCAATCTCGAGACATGATGTTCAAATTCTACTTTGTCATCAGCGTAAAATGATAAAACCATGCCTTTGGTATGATGGAATTCTTCCATTTTTCTATCAAATTTTACATTAAGACCAACATCTCCTGCACCATAAAAGGCAATGGCTATTACAGGTTCGTCAAAAAAGCATGAATCGATTAATTTGTTATCAGAAGAGGCTTCTTCTAATAAAACGGTATAATCATTTATGTCGATGATTTCACGATTCATTCTTATGTTTATCTCAATTAAGTTTATGTATTGCCAACGTTATATGTAGGTGGCGTAGCAGAGCAAAATATCACTTTATTTTCTGAATTCTCTTTACCTTGGCAGCCTACTTTTAATCTTAGCAAGCATTGCGTTATTATAAAAATACAAAACCCCTTCGATTCATCACGTAACGGTTGTGATTAATATGGTGTTTTACAGTATTTTTATTTCCACTTTTTTATTAATTCAACTATGCCATTCTTAATACCATCATAAAAATCGCCGTTTCTGAATTTGGGAATGATAGTTTTGTCAATTACTTCGTTACAAATCTCATCTGTTAAAATCAATTCAGTACCTGTTCCAGTTGCAATACCGATTTGCCTGCAAGGTTTGCAAACTACAATTGTAAGGCCATTATTTTTGTTCTTCTCTCCTACTCCCCAATAATTGCCTAAATCAGAAGCATATTTTTGAATTTCTGTATAAGGTAATATACTATCAATTGTTACAACTACAATTTGCCTTGTCGTTTCTAAATCGTAATTAAATATGAGTTCTGTTAATTCAGTGGTTTGGGTAGGAGTAAATAAGCTATCAAAATCGCTAACAATCGGTCCAGTAAATTTTGATATTCTAATTTTTTCAATTTTTGAAAAATCAAATTCAGGAGTAGATTTATTATCATCTGTTTCTGGTCCCAGACCTTTGCAAGAAGCTAAGATTAAAGTCAGAATTAGAATTAAGAATATTTTACCGGTTTTCATTTTTCGTATTGTGTACAAAGTTAAATATATAGTAAGTAGAGCAGAAGACAATCGATTATTCTCGGTTTAGCCACAAGCGAATTTTTTATGTGTATAACCACTCTATTTACTTTATGTCGTGTTGTAGTGGATTTTTATTGTTCTTACTCGCTATAACTTATCCGCTTTTTATTTCCGATTGTGTCTATCTCTATTTTTCCGTATTTGAATTCGGTTGAGTCAATTTCTATATTTTTGGGCAAATTATAACTTACATTAAATGAATAATCAGGTAAAAAACCATCATAAGTATAATAGTAAGAAATACTATCAGCATCCTTTTGCAATTTCGGGAACCACTTAATTCTGGTGATTTCTTGATACTGCTCAAAAGTCAAGTTATCAGCTTTAGTACCAAAAGCAAGTCCATTTGCTGGTTCGATTTTCAATGCCA
This sequence comes from uncultured Aquimarina sp., assembly GCA_947497175.1. GTDB lineage: Bacteria > Bacteroidota > Bacteroidia > Flavobacteriales > Flavobacteriaceae > Aquimarina. Next base: position 44,246 of record CANMFM010000010.1, read on the forward strand.
ATTCTTTTCTTAATTCTCTTTTCTGGATTCGGTTTTTGTAAATTTTTTTTGAATAATCAAAATAAAGAAACGAAGAAACCAAAACAGTTATCAAAGCGGAAATTTGTATTCTTTTCTTGATGGATGTTTTTCTTTTTCTAAAAAGTACGGTTGCGATTCTAATTCCAATTAGGGAAAGTAATGTGAATCCGATTATTTTTAAAAACTCAATCGGTCGAACCCAACTATTGAAAGTTAGTTCAACAAAGTCAGTCCAATACGCCAATAATCCCGTCAGAATTATAAGATTTATTAAAACTATTATTAAATATTTAATCGATTTTCGAATCATTTCCTAAAGGTTTGCCAATGTTTAATAGGTATGTCGTAGCAGAGCAAAATATCACTTTATTTTCTGAATTCTCTTTACCTTGGCAGCCTACTTTTAATCTTAGCAAGCATTGCGTTATTATAAAAATACAAAACCCCTTCGATTCATCACGTAACGGTTGTGATTAATATGGTGTTACCGCCATTTTTAGTATTTAAACACTTTTTCGGAGTACAAATCAATCAATTCTGAATAAGCCTTTTCATTCATTTGAGATTCATACATTTTTAATCCAATTGTTTTTATTTTCAGGCGCTTTTTTCCACTCCAACTATTTTTTTTTGGTAAAAGCTTATGAATTTTTTGGTTTAATAATTCAATTCTATCATTTCCTTTAATAAAAACTATTCGATCCTCATAAAGCACTACATCGGTTAATTCATATTTGCGTAATGACATTACTTTAGTTCCAATTAGTATTATTATGATTGAAGAAAGAAAAGTCAGATAAAAATCTCTGCTTATTATTTCTACAAAGTAAATCACTTTTACATCTAGCGGGAGGTAAGTTCCGGCTAAAAGAATAATGCCGGTAATAAGGAAAACTAAAATTCCGATAATTGTCAGAAAGAATCCAACTCCGTTTATGATTCTTAACTCTCTCCCAATTTCTATTTGTAGTTTCCTTTTCAAATGTGTAGTAACATGTTTGTATAAGATCAGTTGCGTTATTGGATCAACTAATTTAGTAAATACAAACCGAATAGAAAATCCGTGCGGATTTTTGTAAGCAGTCTTGCCATAGCGATTAATTTCGCACGGTGGCAGGCATAGACTTATTTAATAAAATCAATCACAATATTACTACCTATAGAATCTAACTTGCTTGTATTTATACGGAATAGCTCTTTGCTTCTTTCTTTTATAACGTGAGAGTCAACAGATATCCAATCGTTCTTTTTTGTAGTATAGCGTTTATCTAAAACAAGCTTTGACAAATCTCTAATAACGCAATAGTTGGCAAAAGCATGAGCATTTTCTGGCTGATTTGAAGCATTGGTGATGAATTTTTTGATCATCTGTTTAGTAGTAGTACCAGATTTAGCTAATTCAACTAATTTTGCTCGATATTCTAAATCTTTTTGCAGTAAGTTAGGATAGCTCTTGTAATCTGAAAAATGTTGCCCTTCATGAGTTAAATAACTAATTTTATAGTTTTCACTTTCTGTGTCATAGGCACTGGTAACACAATATAAAGCTTTTCGATTTGCCCAGCCACTAGCATAGCTTCTCCCAAAAGTAGTATAGTGAGACCATCCTGTCGAAATGAAATCTTCCATTAAATGAACGGTAACATTAATGGTTTCATCAATTAATTCTACTGAATAGTTTTTTACATTTTCATTTTTCCAAAGGAATAAGTCATAAAGATGGCCGGTTTTCCCAAAAGCGTTAGAAAAATACCCTTTTTCTTTTAGGAAGGAATTACTAAATTTATGTATATCATTTCTAATGGTATCGAGGGAAATATTTTCGGATTTATATTTACTGCTAAATAAATACTGGGACATTGATTCAATAAGTATTGAATCGGCTATGTTAAGCTGCTCGTTGTTAATCATAACATCATTCCAGTAAGAATGAAACATATCAACGATAGGTATGATAACCGCATCCTTAGTTTTGTAGTCGTATTTTTCAGTTTGGTTAATAAATCGCTCGTAATACCTTCTTTTTATTTGAATTTCCTTTTTATTAAGCTGTTTCACATTTAACGTATCCAAAATATCAAAAACTGTATTCATTTCACCTCTAAGAGCAAATGGATAAATAGTTTTAAAATTTGGATTGTCTGAATCTGCTATTGTTTCTGAATATTTTTTATTTCCACAAGAGATTAGAAAGGATAGAAAAAAAAGATAAACCAATGTTTTCATTATACTTTAGTTATAGAAAACAAATTTAATTTCTATTCAGGACACAAACTTGTATCAAATTAACCTAAATGAAATTTCGCAGCTCTTTGGGTGCTATATTGAATGTTGATTGAAATACATTAGAAAAATGAGATTGATCATAAAACCCTGACTCTAAACTTATATCTGTAAGGCGTTTTTTAGAATAAAACATGAGACAGGCGTTTTTGATTCTGGTCATTCTTATATATTCACCGATTGTAACTCCGTTAATGATCTTAAATTTTCTTGCGAGGTAGTTTGGGTGCAGTGATACAGAGTCTGCAAGTTTTCTTAAGCTTAACGAGCTACTATAATCCTCTTCGATTTTGTCAATAACTTGGCGGTTCCAGAAGGGTATATTAATAGAGGTTTTAGTATTCAACTTTCCAGTTAAAACTTCTGTGATATAAATATCCAGTTCATTGTCTAAATAATAATTAGTATAAACTCTAGCCAATATTTGAAGAAATTCAATACCAGAAAATGTTATATTATTAGCTATACATAATTGTAATAAATTGAGATTAGAAGTAGAAACCAATTCTATATTGAAACATAATCCAGGCTTATTTGTAAATGAGTTTTGGTGTTCATAGCCTGACGGTCTAATCAAAACAGTTCCTGGCTCGATAATTTTTTCTGAAAAACCATTATTTTCTAGATATGGTGCTCCAAGATTCAACGAAAAATAAGGATTTTCATGATGATGTTTTGGTATATTTTCTTTTGAGTTATGATAAGAAAAAGTGATATGGTAATTTTCCAGAGCACGTAAATGTCTTGTTTTTCCAAAATACGTTGTTGGTTGCAAATTCATTATTTATTAGCTTATATCTACCGTTTCTTGTACGTTGTGTCTACTTGTCGAAGGGTGCAAATACAATATACAAATTGTTATGTATTTTTTATTATTCTTTTACATTCCATCTTCTCTATCAGAAAGCCAATCCTTGTATTTAGCTTTAAGTCTGTCTTTTTTTTCGATCGAATCAATAATCACATCAATGCCACCATCATAAGGTGCAATAATACATTTCTTTGAAGGACAGATAAACATTGCTCTTATTTCATCATCAGCAATTGCTTTGAGAATTTCATCTCTATTTCCATTTTCCCATTTTTCAGTCTTGACGTAAATATCAAAGTACATTTTATCTTCATATTCTTCAAGTCTTTCCTTGCGCAAGTCAATGGTCAAGACTTTTAGAAATTCTGCAAAGTCAGTCAATTCTTCGTAATTCTCACTGGTAATGTCGTTTGAGTAGATTCCAAAGGAAATAGTAACTTCAGATTCTTTTCCAATCAGGTCATTAATCAATTGATTTTGACGGTCGAGTAAGATTTTATATTCGTCCTCAGAGTCCGCATATCTTTTTGATTTAGGAAGGCTGTGAATTCTAAACCATCTGTTAGGGTAAATCTCTTTTAATTCGTGATTGATTGGAAACGATTCTGGATATTCCTTGTTCCAATAGTCTATGAATTCGCTTTCGGTCATTTTTTCAAATTATTGCCAACGTTTCGGCTATGATTACATTGCGGGCAGAAAATAAATAGATTTTCCAGTTTAGAAATCAAGTTGGTTTAAAGTTAGTTATATTATTTTAGTATATTCATAGCGATGAATTATAGCCATTATTATCTCTCGTTTTAATGTTCGATTTTTGTTTTGACCTCTGTTGGGAATGCATCTTTGTGCATAGTAACAGAAATAGTTCTTAATCTAAAATAATTTTCTGACAAATAATAAGACCCATCTATTCCTCTGTTCTTACCCCAAGTATTTTTTAGAATATAGAATTTTTCACCTTTACGGTCATATGTATATCCAACCAAATGCATATTGTGATCATCACGTGTTGTTCCTCTTTTATAAGCACTTTGACGTTGTTCTTGAGATATGAGTTTTTCGTCTTCATATTCATTTTTAACCCTTACGTAACCATTGTCTTTAAAACCTTCTTTAGCACCAATATCACCATCCCATGCTAAACTGAAACCACTATTTAATGCGTTGTCTATCGTATTCATAAAACTTTCAATTGGTAAGTTTAGGTATTTTTTAAATCTCCAATTTGCAGGGATTTCGAGCATTACTTTTTGGTAGAAGGGATGGTGATTATAGGACGTTAGTTCTATATAATCTTTAGAATTCAGTGGTACAAATTTATTGGCAAATGTTTTGGGAGTTTCTGTTTTTCCTTGAAAAGTGAAATTCTTTGGAATTTCTCCAATATAGTCAATCAATATATTTTCGACTATTTCTAAGGATTTGTCAACACTCGCATTTGTTTTGATAAGTGAATCTAACTTTTCCTTTATTAAAGCATTCATTTCATCTTCTTCCTTCCACCTACTCATCATCTGTTTTTTGGATGTAAGATCACCTAGATTCCCATCATATACTGATTCAGGAACTGCACCGTGCTTCTCAAAAACTTCCAGTACGGAAAATGTGAGATCACCTCTGTTCAAACGAGAAGTGCCATTGTTTTTCAAATAATCTTCAGCATTATCTAAATAATTAAGGTATACAAAATAGAAAGATGATAATTCTGGAATATCATAACCTAACCTCATGGCTTCTGCTTCCAATAGGGAAGTTGAAGCAAAACTCCAACACTGACCCGTAGCCTTTTGATGCTTTAAAGGTGTCGATTTGACCAGAGTAGTATTAGAAAACCTTTTACTACTAATACATCCTTGTAGTAAAAGAAAAATAAAAATGAATAATAGAAATATTTTTTTCATACATAAAATTTGAATACAAATCTAAAATATACACGAGGGGAATAATTGTAAAAATGGTAGAGGGGCTTAATTTTTATGTCTATGAAAAAAAGGAGGTAAATTATTAAAGAATTCGCTGGGAGAAACACCGCTGATTCTTTTAAAATCGTAATTGAAATGTGCTTGGTCAAAATAACCAAACTCAAGTGCGACTTCGGTTAGAGAGTAATCTGGATTGTTTATTCTGAATTTTGCGAGGCTCATAATCCTAACAGTAATGATAAATTTTTTAAGGGTATAATTTACATGTCCTTTAAAGAATTTATTCAGTAATTGTCTATTGATTTCAAACTTCTCCGATAACTCATGAACGGTCAACATTCCATTTCTTTCGTATATTTTTTCACAAATCTGTTTCACTAAGTGTAGGTCTTCGTTAAAATCTGGTTTAATCTGAGTAATGAATTTCTTTGCGATCTCAACCTTTTCTTTGAAAGGTATATCTCCAAAAATAGCCGATTGTATTTCGGTTATTTGATTATTATAAATCTTTTCAAGATCGAGGATTCCTTTGTCATAATGACTTGGAAAAAAGAAGTTGTTCAACCAAGGTTGAACTTTTATACCAAAGTAATAAACGGATTCTCCAAATCTGTACTTTAATGGAGGGTTTAATTGATGAGCAGTAAAAAAGTTATTGGTAATTTTTATAGAATGAGTATGTTCAAACTCAATAGTTGCATATTTTTCTTTGTAGAACATAAAATCATAGCATCCATCGTCAATTGCTACTATAGTTTGTTTAACATTACTATTGATTTGTAAATAGAAGAATTCTCTAACAGCTTCTGATAATGTGTCGCAAGGTAATATGCTTTCAATTTTGATTTCATTTTTCAATTCTTTCAAATTATGCTCGGATTAATTCGAATGAGAGATAACGCCAAATACATAAATCGGAGCAAAGCAAGTAAGTCTGAACCAATCGATCGATCTGCGCATTTTTATTTTTTATTCAATTTATAAAAATTTGGCGCTAATGCAAAAAGAAAATGACCTTTCGATTCGAACCAAATATTGCTCTGATTTCATATATAATTTTACCGGCCGGCTTTTTTAATCACAATATGCAATACGTCCGTTTTTTGGGTTCATTGCTTGGAGTTAGTATTTCTTCAAGTTTTTTAATATCTGAATCAGATCTGTCTTTGATTTTGCCATAAACTTATTTTATTAATTTTCTATTCCATCTAAAACCCGGAGTAATAATCAAAACGTGAATTAATACTTCCTTTTTTAATTAGATTTTCGTATGTTTTGAGGTTAATTCCTGCAATAAATTTTAAACCTACTTGTTCAGGATAATCGGGTTTTCTCTGTTCGTCAGTTATTAAATAAAAGTCAAACATTACTTAAAATTCAGTTTATTTTTTCAAATATTTTCATTATCAAACCATTTATTTCCGCAGTGTCTACATTGTCTCGCTTTGGGCGTTCTAGCTAGTTTTTGGCAATTAGGACAATTATTTATAAAAATTTCTTTATTATGTTCTTTTAGTATTCTATTGGCCGTGTTTATAAAGAATTCAGTTTCTCCATTTTTGATCAATTCAAGTGCTTCTTTGTCAGATGTTATTTTACCTGTTTGTTTATAAATTTTATATCTGGGTGAATTTTCAGATTCGCTATTAAGCTTGAATATCGAATACAAATGGCGATGGGCAATATTTTCCTTTTCATTCAAAAATTGATGATAGTAATTCGTAATATATTTTGCTGTTTCTATATTCACTTTTTTTGAGCTTGCAGGCAACTGTCTTGTTTATGGCTCGTTGCGTATAAACTAGCAATTCTTTTTTTAGTTAAGCACAAGCCAGATTTTACCAATCTTACTATTTATTTTACTTTTTGGAAATCGTCAAATTTAGAAATTTGGCGACTTTCCGAATATGTTATACTTTGGTTCGGCAACTGATTAAAAATTAGTTATACTTATTGTTACCTTCCGTTATTATTCGTTTTTTTCTAAAGCTTGAATAACTTTTCCTAAAATCAAATAAGCTCTTTGATGTGGGAACCAATTCCCGTATGCTCCAGAAGTCATTGCAATTACCATATTCTTTTCAGGAACTATAACTAAATGATTTCCACCATTACCTGATGCCCATAGGTATTCTAGTTCCTTTGTTCCAAACTTTCGTTTCGATTTGTACAATAACATTCCGTATCCATCTGCAAGAGGATTATAATCTCCAATTGCATTTGAATTTTCATTGATTAAACGATTTACGTAATCAGAATTTGCAACTTGTTCATTGCCCCATTTCCCTTGATTTAAAATTAAATAACCAAGCTTGGCAAAATCAAGCGCAGAAATGTAAAGATTTCCTGCACCTCCTGTTTGATTTGAAGCATTTGTATACCAATAGAATTCTTTAATTTCCAATGGGTCAAAGACATATTGCTTAGCAAAATCGTTTAAACTCATCCCTGTTTTTTCCTCAATAATTGCTCCGATTAGAACTGCATTGATATCCGCATAAACCCATTCCGTTTCTGGTTTTTTAGCTAGTGGAATACTTAGTAAATAATGTACCCATTCGTCTTTAGCAATCCAATGGCCTGCATTTCCTGGTGTATTATAATTATCTGAATCTGCATCTAAACCCGAAACCATATTCAATAAATGAATCAGTTTGACTTTCTTATAGTCTTCATTTATAGAAGGGTATTTATCTTTCGAGAAAAAAGAATATACATCTTGGTCTAAATTCTCAATGTAACCTTCTTGTATGGCAACACCCAATAGCAATGAAGTGATACTCTTTCCAGCGGAGCGTATATCGTGAATATGATTTCTCCAGAATGAATTATAGTAATATTCTATTGCTAATTTATTGTCCTTGATAACTATCAGTGCTCGATAATCTCTTTGTTTGAAATTATCTATTAAATCATCTAGTTTATTTAAAGAATCTAGACTAAAACCAACTTCTACAGGATTAATAGAAGGAAGGTTTTTAATTGGCTTTCTTTGAGCTAATAGGGATGCTGAAAATAGTGTTAGGACTAAGAGGATTTTTAGTCTCATAGAAAATTTATTATTTAATTCAAAGGTAGTTCTAAATACCTTTCGTTACAGTTTGTTTTAATTATATGCAACAATTATATAATAACAATTGCTATTATTACTTTTGTATCCCCCACTAATTTACCCTAATATTTGTAACCTTGCAATTTGGGAAACCGTAAGCATGCTAAAAAAGGGTTCTGTATAGGCTTAGTGCAAACGATTTACCACCAAATTTTTACGCATATATCGTAGATCTATAATGCTTTTTGATTGTTTTTGAAGTGCAATAGTATGGATACCGTCAATAGAATAAAGGCTAAACCAAATCCAAAAACACCAATATTGATACCCAGGATCGTTTTTTCGCTTCCGTCTAAAAATTTCATAGCGCCGCCATACGTATCTCGTAAGGCAAAAGCAATCAAAAAACTACCAGTAATAATCATACTTATTACCGTACTTAAAATGACCTCTCTTTTTTTCCAAACTAACCAAAGGCATACAATCCCAATACTGGTGTTGGTAAAGAGTTGCCATACCTCGTGAATACGCGCATGGGGAGTCCAGTCGGGATTAAAAACATGAGTCGTATTAATTTCGAGATAGGGAACCGCGATAGCATATAAAACTACACTAAACGTAATGGAGATTTTTTGTAAGACAAGTTTGCTTTTCATGAGTCATGTGTTTAAGAAGTTAAGGTAGTATTGTATGCAATACTATTTTAGTCATCATCCAGTATAGCTACCACTCGTGCCGGAGCTGCCGATCCTCCTTTAATTTTTATAGGAAAAGCGGCTACTTTAAACCCCTGATAGGGTAGTGCGTCTAAATTGGTAAGTTGCTCCATATGGCAATATTCTTGATCTACACCGACCAGATGAGCTTCCCAAAACAACTCTCGATTATTATTCTTTTTGGCTTCTTTAATTAAAAAGGGCAGGGGCAAATCCCAACCCCATTGATCGATGCCCATTACTTTTATTCCTTTACTAATGAGCCACTCTGTAGCTTTGGCGCTCATGCCGGTTCCTTTTAGAAAAAAATCTTTGGTGCCCATATATTGATCTCTACCAGTCTTTATAAGTACAATCATATTGGGCTCTAGTGTAATATTTTCTTTGTCTAGAAAAGTTTCGATGTCTTTAACTGTAATAGGGTCATAATCGGCTTTATGTTTCATATCAATAACTACTCCTTGTCCAAAACACCAGTCTAAAGGGATCTGATCTATAGTTTTGGCAGGTTTGCCCTCACAAGTTGGGCCATAATGCCAGGGGGCATCGATATGAGTTGTAGAATGAACTCCCATTTTTTTTATGCTATCATCGGCCCAACCTATAAACCCTTTAGGAAATAGTCTAAAGGGAAGTCCTAAATACCGAATAAGCCACTTTGCCTTGCGATGAGGTTTGTGTTTAATTTTCACTTTCATGAAAAAAGGATCGCCAGGGTTATACTGAATGGTTTTTGATATGTCTATAATTTTCATGCGGGTGGGTTGTTTTGTGCGTCTGATGTAATATGTACAAAACTAATCCATTTTATTACATTAAAAATAGAGGAAAAAACAAAAGCGATTTGAACCGAGGCTCAAATCGCTTTATATACACTATACCTACGTGGAGTATGTATTAGTTTAATTGTTTAAGTAACATTTCTGCAACTAATTCTGCTGAAGCCGGATTTTGTCCTGTAATTAACAATCCATCTTCTACAGCATATGCTGCCCAATCATCACCTTTAGAATAGATCCCTCCATTTTCTTTCAACATTTCTTCTACTAAAAACGGAACTACGTCGGTCAATGCTACCGCAGCTTCTTCTGTATTGGTAAAACCGGTTACTTTTTTACCTTTTACCAAAGGATCTCCGTTTTCATTTTTGGTATTTTTGAATACAGCCGGTGCATGACAAACGGCAGCGACAGGTTTGTTGTTGGCATAAAACGCTTCAATCAGAGCGATAGAGGTTTTATCTTCAGATAAATCCCATAAGGGCCCATGACCTCCCGGGTAAAATACAGCATCATAATCTGCCTGGTTTACTGTTTCTAATTTTAATGTTTTGCTAAGGGCTTCCTGTGTTTCTTTATCTTGATTGAACCTTTTGGTTGATTCTGTCTGAAAATCAGCTAATTCACTTTTAGGGTCAATAGGGGGTTGACCTCCTTTTGGAGAAGCCAGCGTAATATCAATTCCTTTATCTTTTAGCTGATAATATGGGGTTGCAAATTCTTCTACCCAAAATCCAGTTTTAACACCGGTGTCTCCCAATTCTGAATGACTTGTTAACACAAAAAGTACTTTTTTTGCTGTTGGAGTCTCCTTAGTTTCGGTAGTCGCCGTTGCTACCGAAGTATCGTCATTTTTCTTTTTGTTTCCACAAGAAGCGAAAAGTGCTATGGTAAACATTGAAATGATTATTTTTTTCATATTATTTTTCTGATTAATTAATAGAGTGTAAAAGTATAGAATGCTATCCTTAAAAAAATTGATCTATGATAATTAATCAGGGCGTGATTAATTCTTTTCGAATTCTGCTTAGACTTTCAGTGGTAATTCCGAGATATGAAGCGATATGATAATTTTTGATTTGTGGTTCGATATTAGGATAGGTGGAGATAAAATCTAGATATCGCTCTTTTGCGGGTTTTGCCAGGTTTGATAAAATCCTATTTTGAAAACTGGCAAAGGCTTTTTCCATCTTTTTTCTAAAATACGTCTCTACCCCAGGGATGGTACTATAAATTTCATTCATACTATCTTTGGATATGCTGTACAGTCGTGCATTTTGAATACAATCTATGGTGAGAATAGCGTTTTTTTGTTCAAAAAACGCAGTGTAATCACTAATCCACCAGTCTTGAATAGCAAATTGTAATGTGTATTCTTTTCCGTGGTGATCCAGAAAAAAGGTACGTAAACAGCCTTCTGCAACGTAATATTGATGTGTCACTAAATCATTCGCTTTTAATACAACATCCCCTTTTTTTACGATTATATGTTCAAATTTGCTATTGATAAATGTAGCTTCATCAGCAGTAAAAAAAATATCGGTAAAAACCTGAGCAGTGATCTGACTATTTTTTGACATTGATTATTTTTGATTGCTTTTGTTTGCGCTACAGAATAGGGTGATAAAAATAGATATAATGTTGCGATATAGCGTGAGTATATCTAATATTTTAAACTTTTGATCAGGCTCCCAGCAAGGGGAGGTGTTTTACATTATGATAGGTTAACGCCAATGTTATACAATGTTTCAGGGGGATAACGGGTATCTTTTTGTTAATGTCAAATATCAGGGCTCTATTTCCTTCAAAAGTAAATGCATCTCTATAGATAACCCTAAACGTATCTACCAAACGTGTTGAACAGGTAAAATACATGGCAAATTGATCAGGAGATGATTTTATTTGGTTTATTCTGATGGTACTTCCTGTTTTTGTGACATAACTAGGTTCTCCCCATTTTAGAGTTTCTTCGAGTGTGTTGATACCCTCTATTTCTAAGGCAGTGTTTATTATAAGTTGCCTTAGTATCTTTAGTTTTTCCTGAATAACTTTAGGATAATCAGCAAGAATTTCTGCAACTTTTGGGTTCTCAATAAAATTCATTTCAAGACGCTATAAATTGAGATGTTCACTCCGTTTTTTCTTTGGGTATAAACTGTTTTGGATCATAGAAAAACTGTTCTTTCGTAATTTTTTCACCTTCCCAAATCTGATGCGCAATCTCTTCAATTTGAGTGATCGAGTTATCCTTCCATACAAACGTAAAGTTCCATTTAATGACCGCATTAGTATCCTGTATAAAAAATGGGCGAATACATTTGGAAGTTACTGTTTTGGCTTTCGCCAGCATTTGCTGTTCATTTTTTACTAAGGCGGTTTTACCCACCCTGGGAGTATTTTGATTTTCTTGAATGGAAGCATCTTCAGTGTAGAATTTTTCAATGACTTTGTCATGTGATTCTTCTTCTACAGCTTTAATAAATTTTTCTAAGGTTTCTGGTGCAGGCATGATGTATATTATTTATATTCTACAAATGACTTGTGCTCATAACACCAAGCCCATTTCTCATTTGGCTCTGCCGAGGTAACGACATTATGCTCGTTATGGGTTATATAGTGTTTACTCGCGTGTTTGTTAGGCGATGAATCACAACAAAGTGTTATGCCACATTTTTGACATGTGCGCAAATGCACCCAGGTATCTCCTTTTTTTATACATTCGGCACACTCATACGCAGTACTTTTTTTGATGGTGTCTGCGGTTATGTCTTCGAGATGCTCACAGATTTTAGTACGTAGTTTCATATGTTCTTTTTTAAAATAAAAAATGATCTGTATCTATCATAAGCAATTTGTAATACCTAGTTGTTTATTACTAAATTTCTGCCAGATATTCATGCACAAATTTGATCGCCATAGCACCTTCGCCTACCGCAGAGGCTACTCTGTTCATAGCGCCAGCTCGTACATCGCCAGAGGCAAAAATTCCCGGGCTACAGGTTTCTAATAAAAATGGTTCTCTGTCTTTTTTCCAGATTTTTTTAAAGTCATTATAACGGGTAAGATCTCTACCTGTTTCTATAAACCCTCTTTCATTTTTAATAATATCTAAAGCAATCCAATCTGTATACGGCCGCGCCCCAATAAAAATAAACAATGCATCGGCAGCAACTTCTTTGGTTTTAGAAGTTTCATTGTTTGTCAGTTCTAGGGCGGTTAACCGATCATCTTTCCCCTTAGCTTTGGTAATGTTGGTGTGGCCTAATACAGTAATATTATCAATCGAATTAATTTGATCTATCAGATAACTAGACATACTACTGCTAAGATCTTCTTTTCGAACAATTATATATACATTTTTGGCAAATTTAGAAAGATACACCGCTGATTGCCCGGCAGAGTTACCACCACCCACGATATAGACCTCCTTGTTTGCACATGCCTGTGCTTCGGTCATCGACGAACCATAATATATGCCTGCACCAGTATAGTTTTCAACACCTTCGGCTTCTAATTTTCTATAGTTTACGCCTGTGGTTATTACCACACTTTTGGTACTAATACATTCTCCATTACCCAGAGAAATACTTTTGTAACCATCTTTTTCAGAAATTGAAGTAACCTCCTGAGGAGATAAAAACTCAATTCCAAATCGTTTGGCCTGAGTAATGGCTCGGTGTGTTAATTCTTGTCCGCTTAGTCCATTGGGAAAACCAAGATAGTTTTCTATTCTGGAGCTTGTTCCGGCTTGGCCACCTGGAGCATGTTTTTCGATTAGTAAGGTTTTTAAACCTTCAGACCCGCCATAAACGGCCGCGGCAAGTCCAGAAGGTCCTGCACCAATAATTACTACATCGTAGAGATTATCTTTAGGATGGGCATTTAGCCCCAAAGCCGTAGCTAACGCTACAATATCAGGGTTTTTGTAGCACTCTCCATTTTGCAAGGATACGACCGGCATGTCTGTAGTTTTCAAATCATAAAGGGATATAATTTCTTTGGCTTTATCATTGGTTTCTACATCTAGCCATTGAAAAGGGAACAGGTTGGCAGATAAAAAATCTTTGATGTCATGCGATTTTGGCGAAAATTGATATCCCAGCACTTTGATGCCATCAAACTCAGGTTGAAAATTCATTTGCCATACATCGAGCAGATCATTTAAGGTAGGATACAGTTTTTCTTCGGGGGGATTCCAGGGTTTTGTAAGATAGTAGTCTAGTTGTACATCATTAATGGCTTTGATTGCTGCATCGGTATCAGAATATGCAGTAAGTAATACTTTTTTTGCTTCTGGATACTGTTTTTTTGCTTCTGTTAAAAATTCAACACCAAGCATTTCTGGCATTCTTTGGTCTACCAAAAAAAGAGCCACAACTTCATTTTTCTTTTTAAGATCTACTAAAGCTTCAAGAGCGTCGTTAGCAGATTCGGTACTCATGATTCTGTATTCTTTGCGGTATTCTGATTTTAGATCTCTAGTTACTGCTCGTAATACTTGTGGATCATCATCTAGAGCAAATATTATTGGTTTCTTCATGTGTTAAAAATTGAAATTATCAGGGTCCGGCCCGTTTCGATAATGTTTGTCTAAAGCATCAATATAGTGCATATCTTCATCAGATATCGTAAAATCGAATAGATTTGCGTTAGCGACGATTCGTTCTTTTTTGACCGATTTAGGAATCGTAATGACTCCTTTCTGAAGATTCCATCGTAAAACGATTTGAGCTACGGTTTTATGATATTTATTTGCCAGATCGTCTAATATATCTAATTCAAAGATTTTTCCCTGCATCATTGGGGACCATGCCTCATATTGTATATGATGTTGCTTGCAAAAATCAATTAAATCTTGTTGTACAAGGTGTGGGTGAAACTCCATCTGATTAACCATGGGTACAATTTCTGATACAGACATGAGATCTTCGAGATGATGCTGCATAAAATTACTTACTCCTATGGCTCTAACTTTTTTTTCATGATACAGTTTTTCTAATGCCTTCCAGGTGTCGTTATACTTGCCTTTAACCGGCCAATGAATTAGGTAAAGATCCAAATATTTTAGTTGTAATCGGTCTAAACTAGCCTCAAATGCTTTCAACGTGTTTTGGTATCCCTGATCAGCGTTCCAAACTTTGCTTACCACAAAAATGTCTTCTCTTTGTACGGTACTGCTTCGGATTGCTTTTCCAACTCCTTCTTCGTTTTTATAAATGCTCGCCGTATCAATATGGCGATACCCGGTCTCTAGTGCCCAATGAATAGCATCTACAACTTCATCATCGTTATCGGCTAAATAGACACCTAGTCCAAGATAAGGCATATCAACACCATTATGTAGTTTAAAAGTTCCTTGTATATCTGTTATCGTATTCATCTGTTTTTAGTTTAGTGGTATACATACCGTAAATGTTGTTTTTCCTTTTTTTGATGCGACTTTGATGTTTCCGTTATGTTGTTTGATGATTCGTTGTACTACTTCTAGGCCCATCCCGGTTCCTTCACCAATACTTTTGGTGGTAAAAAAAGGGTCAAAAATTTTATTTAAGTGCTCTTCAGGGATTCCCTGACCATCATCTGAGATTTCAATTTTTGCATACTCATTGTCTTTTTGGGTTGTGATTTGGAGCGTTCCTGAATGCTCCATGGCATCAATAGCATTGTCGATAAGGTTGGTCCACACCTGATTCATTTCGCTCACAAAGATTTTGGGTTTTGGCATATTGTTCTCAAAATCTTTTTCTATAGCAATATTTTTCTTTTTCAGCTTATGATTAAGCATGGTTAAAGTGCTTTTGATCCCTACGTGGATGTCTGTGGCTACTTTTTCGGGGGCACGATCCATATGAGTGTAGCTTTTGATGGATTGTACCAGACTTGAAATACGATCTGAAGCTTCTTCAATATCATCGACCATTTTCTCCGTAGTCAATACATTTTCTATCCACTCTATGGCATTCGGAAAATTTTGTTCTCCAATGGCTTCATGAATTTCTTCTATGGCATTGATATCCATACAAAAATCCAGTAAAGTTTCTGTAAGTTCGAATGCATTATCCACCCCGTGATCTTCTAACCATTCTTCTAATTCATCCTCTTTTTCATTACGTTCGGTAAGTTTCATGTTATTTTCCGGACGGTTATTAATTTTATCAAAAAGAATATTATTTAAAATATCGACTTCTTCTTCAGAAATTTTAATTGAAGTTATTTTTTTAAATTTTTCAGGAACATTACTCAAGTGTTTTTTTAGTGCTTTTGCACTGCGTAACATCGCCGAAGCCGGATTATTAAGCTCATGGGCCAATCCCGCAGATAATTTACCTAATGCCATCATCTTTTCTGACTGTACATTATTTTTGGTAAATTCTCTTACTCGCGAGGTCATATTATGTACTAAACTCTCTGTTAACTCGTAGTGATCAGCAACCATTTCTCTAAAAAATGATTTATCAAGAAATAAAACGTTTGCATGTTCGATAACTTCTCCATAACCCATAGCAGAGCTCATTCTGGAAAAAGGCAACAATCCTGCTATTCCATTTTTAGTTATTTGATCAATTACTTTGTAGTTTCCGTTTTGCTCAAATTTAATTTCTAATGTCCCTTCAAGAATGATAGAAAGTTTATCGATAATATCTCCTTTCTTAAAAACATATTCCCCTTGCTTAAAAGACTCTATTTTAGATTTTTTGAGTAACCAATTGAGTTGATGGTCAGGAACATGAATAAACTCGGGTATTTCTTTAAGATCTTGCACTGTGATTTTCATCTTCTAAAATTAATTAATAAAAAATCACCTGTTATATTACAATTCTTAAGGTTTTTATAAAATTGGCTATGATTTGTTGATTATCGATCGTGTCTCTTCATCAGGTTTTGCATATTCAAAACGATCTAACAATGTAGGCAAGGCGTAGCCATCTAATCCAATGCATGAAACTGTCTGCGCTTTATCTAATTGAACCCATCCATCCGTATGTATGAAATCGTTATCTATATACACATGTTCTATGGCTGCGATGATCAATATGGTGTCGTTCTCTTTGATCAAATATTCATTTACATACGTACAACCTAACTGTATAGGGCTTTGTTTTACATACGGAGCATAAAAATCATCTCGATATTCTTCCTGGAGTTCGGTTTTATCAAATTCAGAAATGTTCTCATCATATTTTGCCGCTGTATGATGTGCATCAGCGATTATGGTTTTATGTACTTGATTTACGGTAAAGAAACTGGTTTGTTTTATATTTTTATAGGTTCCTCTGGAGACTGTAGTGGGTCTTAAAATAAAGCCCAACATAGGCGGGTTACTGCCAATATGAACGATCGAATTAAAAACTGCAACATTCGTATTTCCTTCGGTATCTTTGGTAGCCAAAAGATTACTAGATTTATATCCGGTGCAACTATTAATCAAATTTGCTCTGTATCTTGAAGGAAGTTCTAGTAAATCTTGTGTCGTAAAATGATTCATGCGATAATTTTTTTATATTTCAAAGCTAATTAATCCGTAAATGATGTCAGAAGAATTCAATAAATATTTTGAAACCAATAAACAAACCTGGGATGAAAAGGTCGATGTGCACACCAAAAGTGAATTTTATGATCTGGAAGCATTTAAAAAAGGAAAATCTTCATTAAATAAGTATGAGCTAGAGGCATTGGGAGATGTTTCAGGTAAATCCTTACTACACCTTCAGTGTCATTTTGGACAAGATACTTTGAGCTGGAGTAGAATGGGAGCGCAATGCACAGGGGTTGATATTTCTGAAAAAGGTATTGCAATTGCCAGGCAATTAAACACAGAACTACGGCTTAATGCAAATTTTGTTTGTTGCAACGTCTTAGAGACATCTCGCTATGTCAAGGATCAGTTTGATATTGTGTTTACCAGTTATGGAGTAATAGGTTGGTTGCCTGATTTGAAACCCTGGGCAAAAATGATTGCGGAGCGTTTAAAGCCGGGAGGTACATTGTATCTGGTTGAATTTCATCCTATTGTATGGATGTTTGATTATGATGCAGCTATCCCCGTAATGAAATATGGATATCATCAAAAGGAAGTGATTTATGAAGAATATAAAGGCACATATGCCGATACTAACGCAAAAATAATAAGTAAAGAATTCGGTTGGAATCATGGATTGGGTGAGGTGGTTTCATCCTTATCGGCCCCCGGATTATCTATTAAATATCTCAAAGAGTATGATGCTTCACCGTATGAAATATTTCCAGGGTTAGTAAAAAAAGAAGACGGAATGTTTGAAACCCGAGATAAATTGTATCCATTAATTTTTGCTGTGAAAGCAATAAAAGGATAATTCAGCAATATTTGTTATTTTTACCGAAGGTTTTAATGTTTGCATAAGTTTCTTAGATACGAGAAGCTTACCTGTTGGAGACATTAAGACTCGAATCTTCTTATGATTCTTTATAATATTCCAGCGGGTTGTGAATCACGATTAATTTATGCAAACAAAAAATATCGCTATAGTTGGAAGCGGACTCGTAGGTTCGTTATTAGCTCTTTATCTCAAAAAACGTGAGTATCAGGTTACTGTCTTTGATAGAAGACCTGATATACGCACTGTACAGTTTAGTGGGCGTTCTATTAATTTGGCAATGTCTGTGCGTGGCTGGAAAACACTAGATATAATCGGAATTGGGGATGAGGTTAGAAAATTGGCTATTCCGATGGATAAGCGAACCATACATCTAACAGGAGAACCGGTATACCATCAATATTATGGAAAAAAAGGAGAAGCTATTTCTTCAATACCAAGGGGAGTTCTTAATAGAAGAATGATTACTCTGGCCGAAGAAGCAGGAGTGGTCTTTAGATTCAACGAAAAAGTTTGGGATATCAACTTACCTGAAGCAAAAATCTATACTGGAGAAACTGAAAAAAGCGAATGGACCGAATATCAATATGATATGATTTTTGGTTGTGATGGCGCTTTTTCGAGGGTAAGACATAAGATGCAACGAAGAAGTAGGTTTGATTATTCTCAAAAATTTTTAGATACGGGCTACAAGGAGTTAAGTATTCCTCCTAATGAAGATGGAACTCATAGATTAGATAAACATTCATTGCATATATGGCCCCGTGGTAAATTTATGCTTATTGCATTACCAAATTTGGACGGCAGTTTTACCTGTACCCTTTTTATGCCGCATGAAGGTAAAAACTCTTTTGAAGAGCTTACTAATGATGATGAGGTCATTAAATTTTGGGAAAAACATTTCCCGAACACGATCAACTTAATGCCAACTTTACTCCACGATTTTAAAAATAATCCTAAAAGTGCTTTGGTGACCATGAAATGTTATCCATGGACCTATTGGGATAAGGTAGCTTTGGTGGGGGATTCTGCCCATGCTATCGTGCCTTTTTACGGTCAAGGCATGAACGCCGGATTTGAAGACATTTCTATTTTAGATGAAATCATAAATACGCATGGGGATGAGAACTGGCAAACAATTTTTGAAACCTATCAAGAGTCACGAAAACCTAATGCTGATGCCATAGCTGAACTTTCGTACCGTAATTTTATTGAAATGAGTAGTAAAACAGCTGATCCAGAGTTTATTTTAAGAAAAAAGATCGAAAAGCAGTTTTCTGAAAAATATCCTGATCAATGGTTGCCATTATACTCTAGAGTTACATTTAGTCATCAACCGTATGCTGAGGCTCTAAAAATCGGAGACAAGCAAGCTATGATCATGGATAGGGTGATGCAAATGGATAATATAGAAAACGTCTGGAATACCGAAGAGGTAGAACGCCATATTCTTGAACTTTTAGACGAAAAACTTCCTGTTAAGAATTAGCAATACAACCGATATAGTGACATTTTTTGTTTGGAATTGTATGTTGCATTACCCTATAAACCAATAAATCGTTTTAGAAAATTCAACTTTCTAGTGCTGTATGGGGGATATTTAAAGTTGGGTTCGATCCAGAATGGTTTTTGTAAAATACTTTTGTAATGTGAGAATGTTTCGAATCCGTATTTTCCATGATAGTTTCCAATACCACTGTTTCCCACACCTCCAAACGGAAGAGTTTGCTCTGTAAAGTGCATCATAGCATCATTTATTGCACCGCCACCAAAAGAAATCTCATTTAGAATTTTCTTTCTTGTAGGTTTACTTTTTGTAAATACATAGCAAGACAGAGGTTTAGATAGTTGCTTCACTTTGTCAATAGCTTCTTCTACAGTATCAAAGGTAAGTATAGGTAAGATTGGACCAAAAATTTCATCTTGCATCACATCATCAGAAAATTCAACATCTTTCATCACGGTTGGGGGTATCACTCTTTCTTCCTTGTTTACTTTACCACCAACGTAAACTTTATCGGTATTAATCATATTACGAAGCCGATCAAAATTCTTTTCATTAATAATCTGAGTGTAATTATCATTGTCGACATGATACTCTGATTTCTCGATATGTTCTTTAATCGAAGATAACATTTTATCTTTAATGCTTGATTCTACCAACACATAATCAGGGGCAATACACGTTTGACCAGCATTAAGAAATTTAGCCCATACTAGTCGCTTGGCTGTCATATCAATGTTTACATCTTTTGTAATAATCGCCGGACTTTTACCTCCTAGCTCTAATGTAACGGGTGTTAGGTGCTTTGCAGCGGCCTGATAAACAATTTTGCCCACAGGAACGCTTCCTGTAAAGAAAATTTTATCAAACTTTATATCTAATAATTCAGTTGTTTCTTTTACTCCACCTTCTACTACTTTGAAAAAGTGAGGATCAAAATTTTTATTTATAAGTTCTGCCATTACCGCAGATGTTCTGGAGGGCACTTCACTGGGTTTAAGCACTACGGTGCATCCTGCGGCGATAGCGGCAATAGCCGGACAAAGTGATAATTGGTACGGGTAGTTCCAGGCGCCGATAACTAAAACAGTACCATAGGGTTCTGGGAGGATATAACTTTTTCCTGGGAGGTTAGCCAATCCCGTAGAGGCTTTCTTTTTCTTAGCCCATTTACTAACTTTTACCAGGGCCAGATCAATTTCATGATAAATTATTGACAACTCGGTTATATACGTTTCAAACTCAGATTTTTTGAAATCTTTATAAATAGCATCATACAACAACGTTTCATTTTTTTTCAGGATATTCTTAAGACGCTTTAATTCTTTAATTCTGAAAGGTATCTCTTTGGTTGCATGGGTATTGAAAAAATGCTGATGCTTATCTATAATTTCCTGATAATTCATAGTAAAGGCTTTCAATGATTATAAAGGTATTGAGTGTAAGTTACGTTTTTTGTTTCTCCAATTCAAGTTGGCGTTGCATTTGTTTAACAGTCAGCGTGCTACCATCATGGCTCCATCCGGGAGGACCAAAGATGTACATAAACTTATGATACCAATTTTTTGATTTTTTGGTATCCTTCCAGATATCTTTATATTCATGAGTTAAAATCACCCAGGGGTTATAAGAATTTGGTGCATGAGTTACTCCATATTGCACTTCAATGTTTTCATCAAGTTCTTTCCAGGTGCCAAAGATTTTATCAAAAATATTGAGAAACCCTCCATGATTTTTGTCCATATACTCTATATTCTTGGCATGATGCACTTGATGCATGGTATGTGTATTAAAAATCTTTTCTATGAATCCCATTTTAGGAATATAAACAGAGTGTAATTGAAATTGCCATAAAGCTTCTATACCCAGACATACAACAACCATTTCTGGAGGAAAACCTATCGCAGGAAGCCACATATAGAATAGTGGTTTGTACAGAATGGTAAACCAACCATTACGAACAGCAGTACCCAAATTAAAGTTATCAGAAGAATGATGTACAATGTGTGCGGCCCATAATGCTCTCACCATGTGATTTTGCCTATGAAACCAATAATATGTAAAATCATCGAGTAATTGACAAGCGAGCCAAATATACCAGGCATATCCAAAAGATTTCCATCCCATGATATTGGTACGTATACCGTCAATTTCCGGATTAAAAATTTCATACACATAATTAAAAATTACGATAGCAGAAATTGTTTTAATCAGTGGAGCTAATATCGCAGAACCAACACCCATAAACAAGCTAGCACTAAGGTCTTTCCATTGATACAGATCTTTATGCTTATGATCATGAGTTTTGCTATACGTAAGCTCAAGTAATATTAGTCCAAGAAAACATGGTACTCCATAGACTAAGGGGTTTGTAAAATCCATTCTTTTTTCAATTCATAACAAGGGCAGAAGATAGGAAGATTTTTTAAGTATACCTTTAACAATCTCGTTCTATTATAAGTATGATGGTTTTTTTAACGATTAAAAAAAAAGATAGTACGATTAATCTACAGATTACCGCCAAGCGCTACAAAAGCTTTTAACACATTTTGAATTGCTTTTTTTTCAACTTTAGTTATTGTTCTTTGATACACGTCATCTTTGCCAACAAATTTTATTTGTGCAATTTTGCTCGAGGCAATTTTTCGAGTTAACGTCAAATCTTCGTTCTTTACGACACGATCTAACCATTCCCTTTTTCCTCCAGATTCTTGTTTTTCCTTAAACTCTCCAGGGATATTTTCTATAATTTCAAAGATTTCTCCATCCACAGTTATCTCTATTCTTTCTATATGAAGTGATTTCTTTTTAGAAAAGTAGTTTATAGATATCCCCAACCAGGGTTTTTTTTCTTTTTTGCCAATATATGCTTGTATATAATTTTTGGTGTTTAATTTGGTCGAGGATTTATCTCTGTACCAGGTAACATCATTATCGATATCATATTTCTTTTCCATTCTAGACAGTGCTTTTTTATTTGCTTCACTGTCTGGATTGTCTTGTATGTTAGACATACCTTCGTTGTCTTCTTTTTCACTAATTTTTGCTTTCTTATTACTTCTTGCGGTCTCTAATATTTTTTGCTCAACCTTTTTTAATAGGACCTTACCCTTTTTATATTCATTAGAATTGACATATTTTGCTTTTAAGGTCAAAAGCCGTTTTCGACTTTTTGTGTACTCTTCGGTATCATAATAATTAACTGCTTTTTCGTACATTTCAGCTGGTGTAAGCTCACATTCTGCTAGTTTGTTTTTAAGTTTTTCATTTTCTCTTTTTAATCTGTCGTATTCGGCTTGTGGGATACCGCAACTAACAAGTATTAAAAACAGGAAATAGCATATTAGTCTCATGGTTTTTATGAATAAGGGCATTTTAATAGGTTTTGTATTACATATTGATTCTCAATATACTAAAAAAGTGTTAACACACATAATTGTATGCGAAACCCTTGGTATAGTATAGACAATTATTGGTAAGTAAAAATGTAGAATTATTATTTTGCAAAAATTTGCGAAGTATCTTTAAAAGCTTTAAACTCAAGAGCGTTGCCGCAGGGATCATAAAAGAACATGGTGGCCTGTTCGCCAATTTCTCCTTTAAATCGTATGTAAGGGGCTATTGCAAATTCGATCCCTTTTTTTGTGAGCGTATCAGCCAGATTCTGCCAGGTTTCCCAATCCAAGAGGATTCCAAAATGGGGAACAGGTACATTTTTACCATCGACCGGATTACTATATTTTTTTTCTGAACCAATCGTCGGTTTATAGTGGATTACTAATTGATGACCAAAGAAATTGAAATCAACCCATTGATCACTGCTTCTACCTTCATCTAGTTCTAAAATTTCATTATAAAATTTTCTTGCTTTTTTTAGGTCATCGACAGGAATTGCCAGATGAAAAGGAGATAGTGTATTCATACTAATAAAATATTGAATACCTAAATTTACCTATTTTGAGAAACTAGAAATTCTTATACCATTAAATTAGGATATAATTAACAATAGTATTTACTCGACAATCGAAATTTAAATGCTCTGAGGCTTGCCTCGAAATCAAAATTATTTTTCAACCGATGCGTCATGGGCTTGCCCTGAGGTAGTTTACTTTCTACGATCTTTGCGTTTCTTTTTAGCAGGTCGCGAAGTATCTTTTTTTGTTATATAACTTCTTTTTCCTTTGGTTGTAGTAATAGGTTTTATTTTTGACTGTCGTTTTGCTTCCGGATTTTCTATAACTGACGCTTCTTCGGTCTTGCTAGACTCTCCTACATCGGTATTGATTACTTTTAATTCTTCATCGGTTAAGTACCGCCATGTACCAACAGGAACATCTAAGGATACATTCATAATGCGAATTCGTTTTAATCGTACGACTTCATACCCTAAATATTCGCACATTCTTCTAATCTGTCGATTAAGCCCCTGGGTTAGTACAATTCTAAAATCGTATTTACTAATCTGCTCAACTTCACATTTACGTGTTATGGTATCCAAAATTGGAATCCCATTCCCCATTCTTTTTACAAATTGAGGGCTAATTAGCTTATTTACTGTAACTACATATTCTTTTTCATGGTTGTTTCGGGCTCTAAGAATTTTATTAACGATGTCTCCGTCACTTGTCAAAAAGATAAGGCCTTCGCTAGGTTTATCTAATCGCCCAATGGGAAAAATTCGTTTGGGATAATTAATAAAGTCTATAATGTTATCTTTTTCATTTTGTGCGGTCGTGCAGACGATACCTACTGGCTTATTGAAAGCAAGGTATACATGATTTTCGTTAGGTTTGTTAATTAATTCTCCATCAACATGTACCACATCTTCATGAGTTACTTTGGTTCCCATTTCCGGTATTTCTCCGTTAATGGTTACACGTCCCTGATCAATCAATTTATCTGCCTCTCTACGAGAACAATAACCAACTTCGCTAAGGTATTTATTAAGTCTGATGAATGTTTTTTCAGGCATAGTACTAAAAATGATAGGCAAAGATACTATTTAAAGGCTTTGATGATACGAATTCATGTTATTTAAGGTCAAATTGTGAGCCTTAAGCGTAAATAAAGATACCCCCATATGTATACCATCTTTGGAAAGATCACAAGTTTTTTGGGGATCAGCCCTTTTAATTTTTTAAGAAATCAAGAATTAAAGCGTCTACCTCGTCAAAGAATAACGAATGGCCAAAACCCGTTGTAGAGATAAATTGTACTCCATTCCAGTTTTTTGAAATGGCTTCTGCTTCTTTATAAGGAGCAATATCATCATGTTTATCATGAATCAAAAGCCCTTTATGAGTATTCTCTTTAACAAAATATGCGGCAGAGAATTCTTTAAAATAATAACCATGCATATCCTTAAAATATTGATCAAGTGATTTCATGAATTTAGGAGAGAGTTGTAATAGTTCTTGATACCCACTCATAATTCTGGCTAATTCTCCGGGAGGGGCTAATACGATTAACTTGTCGATCTCAGAGTTTGGGTAGGTGTATTGATGAAATATAGTCGTCATTCCGCCCACAGAATGACCCAAAAGATGATTTGGGCGATATAATTCAACAATCTTTTGAAGACACTTGGTATACAACGGAACATTGAGAATTTTTCCAGAAGAATTTCCATGTGCCGGAGCGTCAAATGCAATTACATTATATCCCTGATTATGTAGTTTTTGAATAAGCGTTTTCCAACGATGTGCATTGCTTTCCCATCCATGAATCAATAAGATTGTCTCTCCCAGGTTAGGCCACCTGTACGTTTGGATTTTGTAGTTTTCAATACGAACGATTTCATCTTCTGCATCTTCAAGAAAATCTTCTTGTTCAGGTAGTATTTTACCTTTTCTGGGAGTACAAAACAAAACATAAGCCTTATTTAGTGCCTTTTTTTTTGAAAAAAAGAATAAGAACAGAATATACTTTCCAAGTATGACGGGTACATATTTTTTAAACTTTTCTTTCATTCATCTTCTCTATGTACAGTTTCTGGTGTAAATGCAGGAAGACAAATGGCAAGATATTCGCATTCCTGATTAAAGGGATTAGAATATTGAATTCGTGTATTTTTTTTAATTTTAATAGATTCTCCAGATTCCAGGATTACTTTTTCTCCATCTATAATAAATTGCTTTTTACCACGAATAATATAAGTGTATTCGTCAAACTCAGGAGTTTGAAAAGGTTCGCTCCATCCTGGAGGTGCAATCATATGCGCAATACTAATTTCAGCTGTACCGTCTGTAGCTTTTCCAAAATGCTCTTCAATCAATTTGCCGTCAGTAGTTGGAACGGTAAACGGAGTTTTTTGAATCGTATAATTTTTTGCCATGCTCAAAAGTATAATTTTTTTGGCTGCGTAATATAATCTAAAATAAAAACATGTAGTTTTTATTTCTAATCATTATGATCCCAACTGATCCAGAAATGTTTAATCTTTGCCGAATCGGGTATATCCGAAGCTTTGATCTTAATGTCTGTTGTATGTTGAAATTCTTTTGGTAATTCTTTCTTATCAACAGTGAAATAGGCCTGAATACTATCCACAAAAATTACAGCGGTGCTTAGTGTGTTATTTATTTTTGAAATTGTATAGTGTTCTTTAATGTTTTTGAAAATACTCCCCGAAGATAAACCCGAACCTGTTTTGTACCTCGGATCAATTATTTGTATGTTTTCTATTGTTGATGTAGGATCAGATGGGGTTTTGGCTTCTAATATTAGTAGTTTGGCACCTCCTTTTTCATAGATTTCAATCTCATTAGAACCGCCCAGAGAACTCTTGCTCATAATTGATTTTACAATAGAGTCTTTTGCAAAAACCGAATCCAATTGATTAACTTTAATTTCAGTAGTTAGAAACCCTATTCGGTTGATAGCGATATCAAATTGGCTTTGCTTTTTCTCTTTTTGACATCCACAAAAAAGGACCGAAATAATAAGTATTTGAAAAATTCTGCTTTTCATGATGTAGTGATTATGATTAGACCTAATACAGTAACGTAAATTATTTCATCAACATATAAGTATAGGCTTCTATTGTCTAATAAAAATTAAAATAAGAGCTTTTAGATCAAGATTAACTATATTTTAATCTTATTTCAACAACTTATTTAGTACACCAAGAGCACCTCTAATAAAAGTAGCGCTAGTTAAAACTTTTAAAACTGCTTTTTCAGTAGCACTTGTTCTTTTACTTCGGGATCGAGAACTAGAAGAACTTTTATTTAATTTTTCTCTTTCTTTCTTGGCGGCAGCTTTGGCTTCTTCAGCTTCTGCTTTTTCAATCTTTTTCACTAATAATTCATAGGCACTTTCTCTGTCTACTATATCATTATATTTTGAACTGAGTGTTGATTTCTTAAGTAAAGCTTTTAGTTCCTGTTCTGTTAAAACATCCATTCTGCTCATTGGAGCTCTCAACATAGTAGCTGCAAGTGGGGTAGGGCGTCCTTTTTCGTCTAATGCCGATATCAATGCTTCTCCTATCCCCAAAGAGGTCAAGATCTCTTTAGTATCGTAGTAATCGGATTCTGGATAGTTCTCTGCAGTAAGTTTTATGGCTTTCCGGTCTTTGGCTGTAAAAGCTCTAAGTGCATGTTGAACTTTAAGACCAAGTTGTCCTAATACACCATCAGGCACATCTGTTGGATTTTGGGTTACAAAGTATAATCCAACACCCTTTGATCGTATTAATTTTACGATACTTTCTATCTGATCCATTAATGCATTAGAGGCTTGTTTAAAGATCAAATGAGCTTCATCAAGAAATATGACCAATTCTGGTCTGTCACTATCACCTTGCTCAGGGAATGTACTGTATATTTCGGCAAGTAGGCTAAGCATAAAAGTTGAAAATAGTTTTGGTCTATCTTGTATATCGGTTAGTCTTATTATGTTGATGACTCCTCTGCCATTGTCGTCAATACGACATAAATCATCTACTTCAAATGATTTTTCGCCAAAGAAGATATCGGCACCTTGCTGTTCGAGTTCAATAATTTTTCGAAGAATAGAACCTGTTGATGCCGAAGAAATTCGGCCATAATCTTTTTCTAATTCTTTTTTACCTTCGGCAGTAGAAAACTGTAGGACTTTTTTCAAATCTTTTAGATCCAGTAAAGGCAATTTATTATCGTCACAGTATTTAAAAATTATTGCAATAATACCTGCCTGGGTTTCTGTAACATCTAAAATTCTGGATAAAAGAACAGGGCCAAATTCACTTACGGTAGCTCTAAGTCTTACGCCATTTTGATCTGATAAAGAGAGAATTTCTACAGGAAATTCTTTAGCTTCAAAAGGGATACCTATTTTTTCATGACGCTCATCGATTTTTGGATGCCCGGGGCTTGCAGCCGCTATACCGCTAAGATCTCCTTTGATATCCATGAGCAGTACAGGAATTCCTTTTTCGCTTAAGTTTTCAGCAATTACTTGTAACGTTTTGGTTTTACCTGTACCTGTGGCACCGGCAATCAATCCATGGCGGTTTAAGGTTTTTAGCGGTATTTTTACATGTGCATTGGTTATGGTTTCGCCTTTATACATGGCAGCTCCCATAGTTATAAAATCACCTTTGGTTGTATAACCTTTATTGATATGATCTAGAAATGCCTGATGGTCACTCATAATGGATATATTTTTTGATAAAAATAGGAATCTTAACTTTTCTATTGAAATTATACGTTATTTTTAATGCAGAACTTTCAATAACGAACACGGTTTTATTTTTTATAGCTATGAAGAACACAATTTTATTAATAGTCGTATATACACTTTTAGTGAGTTGTACTAAAGCGCCTTCAAATATTACTTTTCATAAAACTCATGAGCCTAAAAAAGAAAATGCTCCCTTTTCTGATGCTGTTCAAGTTGGAAATCTGTTTTTTCTTGCTGGCCAGATCGGTATGGATCAAACGACTAGAAAATTAGTAGATGGTGGGATCAAAGCAGAAACCAGACAAACCCTAGAAAATATCAAAGCGGTCTTAGAACATCATGAAATGACGATGAATAATGTTGTTAAATGCACAGTGATTCTGTCAGATATCGAAGATTTTTCAGCCTTTAATGAAGTTTATAAAACGTATTTTCCACAAAAACCTGCTCGTACTACTTTTGCAGGCAAAGGTTTAGCTGTAGGCGCTAAAATTGAAATTGAATGCATTGCGGCAAAATAGGGGGTAATGTTTATGAAGTAGGTAAGGCTGAGTTTATGCATCAGACAGCATGATCATGTTGTTTTATTACTCCTGTAATTTCTTTAATAGCATCTTGTATGAAAGAATTTTTACTAATCTGTTTTACTCAATTTCTCTAAAATCATAAATGGTAATTCATGATTCATGATTTTTATTATTTACCTTTGCAAACTTATGCAAGAGAGAATACAAAAATTAGTAGGCGAAGGGAAAATGCTTCCTTTGATGGAAGAATTTTATACCATACAGGGAGAAGGGTATCATAAAGGAACAGCTGCATATTTTATCAGAATAGGAGGGTGTGATGTTGGTTGTCATTGGTGTGATGTTAAAGAAAGTTGGAATGCAGATCTTCACCCTCCAACAGCCACTGAAACCATTGTCGAAAATGCAACAAGGTATAGTGATGTAGTTGTAGTAACCGGAGGAGAACCGTTAACCTGGGATATGACACTGCTGACCGAAGAACTTAAAAACAGAAACGCTAAAACTCATATAGAAACTTCGGGAGCCTACCCACTTACAGGACAATGGGATTGGATTTGCCTTTCTCCAAAAAAAGTGAAGCTACCAAAAACAGAAATATATCATCAAGCGAATGAATTAAAATGTATCGTATATAATAAGAACGATTTTGAATTTGCTGAAGAACAGGCAGCCAAAGTTTCTAATGATTGCATATTATATCTACAACCCGAATGGAGTGTGCGTGAAAAAATGATTCCGTTAATTGTTGATTATGTGATGAATAATCCAAAATGGAAAGTTTCTCTACAAACACACAAATATTTAAATATTCCTTAAAGAAAAATTGACGTTTTTGTCGTTTTTTTTACGTTTTCTTTTTACATATAATTTTCATTGTGGTTTTTCCGTAACTACATCGTGGCTAAGCATTTGATTTTTTTAAATTTTTGTAAGTTTTGTATTACAAAATAATATGAGCATTCATAACAGATTGAATTTTATCTATGAAAAACCATGAGATGTCAAAAAAAAAGTAACTTTTTAACAATTATATTGATTATTTAAGGCTATCTGGTTAATTTTAAAGTAATTAACTTTTAAAGAAAATCTATGAATTCTATTTTTACTTTCAGAGGGCTTGACTTTAATGCAGTGGTTAGATTTTTGAAAGATCTTCCCGGGGCATCCATTTATGCAATGCGTAAATAACAAAAAATAGCCTATTTAAAAAAAAACGTTTTATTATTAAATACTAAAGACTATACATATTCGTATAGTCTTTTTTTCTTCAGCTATTATAAAGTAAAAGGTTTAATCAAGTTTGTTTTAGATTTTTTTAAGATTTGGTATAGCGTTAAGGATTATTTTTTATGAGTAAAAAGGGGAAAATCCCCCTAAATCACCACCTAAAGCTGTAGGTAATTTCTTCAAAATTTAACATATCAAAAAGCTTTTATGCCTTATGTCGTGCTAAAATTATTTTTTGTCTAAAAATTTGCTTTCATGGTGTTAATTTTTTTTCTTCAATAAAGATACCAGTTATCTTTGTATAACAAATTATAAACCAAATGATTATGAAGTTATTTTACGGTATTATGGTAATTGATATGAAAGCTTTAAAATCTTTTTTAAGACAATTACCTTCGGCTTGCAGTAATGCAATTCACAGATAAGAATTTTAGAGAAATCTAAAAAATGACAGCGAGTAGATAAAAAAGAGATTTTTGTGTCGGAGTAGGGCGATTTAAAGTATAGAATTAGGGGAGATTACCCCATTTTACTTGTGCAAAACATCAATATCAAAAATTGGAACTTTCTGATATATAGATTTTTGTGTTGATTGTCGATAAAATATCAGGTTATATCTAAAAGCTTAAAAAAATATTGACATCACCTAATTTGGGTGGTATATTTGAGTAATATTAATTTAATATATGAATATGGGGCTATTTTACACGAAATTTAGATTAACTTTTAGAATTGTAATGGAATTTCTAAGAGAATTACCTGGGGCGTCAGGTCATGCTATCAATAGATAGTATCAAAAAAGATATTATTATCTCCATACTGGGATAATCAAAAATCAATTATATTTAGGGGCATAATATAATTTATTTTAAAAAAGAAGCTTGGTAAAATTTACCAAGCTTCTTTTTACTTAATACGAGTAACGTACTACATGTAAAAAGGGACTTCTACGCGAGCAGTATCCCATCCCATAACCATGTGATAGCCTTTATCAACTTTTTTAAATGCAACCGAAAATGCCTCAAGAGCATCACCAGATGCTACCGGAACTTTTATTCTGGCTACATCCTTACCTTTGTCATAAGAATAAGCTCCCCAGCTGTCCAGGTCAGAATTAACAATGATTGTCCATTCTTTTTCTCCAGGAATTGTATATAAAGAATAAGTACCCGCCTTAATAGACTGATCTCCCATCTTTACATCCTTAAAAAATTTAATTTCTGTAGCCTCATCTGCACCAGTCCTCCATACTTTATCATATTTTACAAGATCTCCAAATATTGTTCTCCCTTTTTTTTGTGGACGACTATAAACTACTTTAATTTCTGGTTTAGCATTGCGATCAGCCTTTGCATAAGAGATATCGGTTGGACTCTTTTGTAGACCCGCGAATTTTTGTGCATTTGTTGTTATGGTTCCTACAAACATAATAACAACTAATAAGAGTGATTTTTTCATAATAGTGATTTTGAATTTTTTCTTGAATGTAAAGATATACCTGAACTCATGTGCTAAATGTTAATCGAGTCTATAAATTCTGTTAAATGTTGTAAATAACAATTTAGTAGTACATATTGGTAAATAGTCATGTTTTGGTTTCAATTTTTATTCTTTTTTGATATTTTTGTTTCAAATTTAAATCAAAAGTTGTATTATTGTTTTTATTTATTAACTATATATGAATCTTTGAACTATTAACTAACATAAAATATTATCAGTATGTGTGGAATTGTTACTGCTTTTGATTTAAAGCAAGATGTAGAGGTATTAAGACCTCAGTTATTAGAAATGTCTAAAAAAATTCGTCATCGTGGGCCAGACTGGAACGGTATCTATGCAAATGAAAAGGCAATCTTAGCACATGAAAGATTAGCAATTGTTGATCCGGCATCAGGAAAACAACCTTTATTTAGTGAGGATAAAAAATTGGTTTTAGCAGCTAATGGAGAAATTTATAATCATAGAGAACTTCGTAAGCAGTTTGAAGGAAAGTATAATTTTCAAACACATTCAGATTGTGAAGTAATTTTAGCTTTATATAAAGAGAAAGGTACTTGTTTTATAGATGAGTTAAATGGGATCTTCGCTTTTGCTTTGTACGACGTAGAAAAAGACACCTATTTAATCGCAAGAGATCATATGGGTATTATACCATTATATATGGGTTGGGATCAAAACGGAACATTCTATGCAGCTTCAGAACTAAAAGCACTTGAAGGAGTGTGTACCAAAATAGAATTATTTCCTCCAGGTCATTATCTGTCTAGTGAAGATGGTGAGCTAAAGAAATGGTACGTTAGAGATTGGTCTGATTATCAAAATGTAAAAGAAAACCAAACGAGTATTGATGAGGTGAGAGATGCTTTAGAAGCAGCAGTACACAGACAGTTAATGTCAGATGTGCCTTATGGAGTTTTACTATCAGGCGGTCTTGATTCTTCGGTGACTTCTGCGATTGCAAAAAAATATGCAGATAAACGTATAGAATCCAATGATACCAAAGAAGCATGGTGGCCACAATTACATTCTTTTTCTGTAGGTCTGGAAGGGTCTCCTGATTTAGCTGCTGCGCAAAAAGTCGCTGATCATATCGGAACCGTGCATCACGAAATTAAATTTACGATCCAGGAAGGTTTAGATGCTATAAAAGATGTGATTTACAATCTTGAAACATACGATATTACCACGATAAGGGCCTCCACCCCAATGTATTTAATGGCAAGAGTAATTAAATCAATGGGTGTAAAAATGGTATTATCTGGCGAGGGAGCTGATGAAATTTTTGGAGGTTATTTGTATTTTCATAAAGCACCTAATGCCCAGGAGTTTCATGAAGAAACGGTGCGAAAATTAGATAAATTACACATGTACGACTGTTTACGTGCAAACAAATCACTTGCAGCATGGGGTATCGAAGGGCGCGTACCATTTTTAGACAAAGAATTTATGGATGTTGCCATGCGTATGAATCCAAAAGATAAAATGATTAATGGAGAACGAATGGAGAAATGGGTGATTCGTAAGGCTTTTGAGTCGTATCTTCCGGAAAGTGTGGCTTGGAGGCAAAAAGAACAGTTTTCTGATGGAGTTGGATATAGCTGGATCGATACCTTGAAAGAAGTCGTAAATAAAAAGGTGTCTGATGAGCAGATGGCAAATGCTCATTTTAGATTCCCGATTCAAACACCGCAAAATAAAGAAGAGTTTTATTATCGTTCTATATTTGAAGAGCATTTCCCTAGTGATGCAGCAGCATTTAGTGTTCCGCAAGAACCATCGGTAGCATGTAGTACTAAAATTGCGCTAGAATGGGATGAAGCTTTTAAAAATATGAATGATCCTAGCGGAAGAGCTGTTGCTGCTGTGCATGAAGAAGCCTACTAGTCATCTTTTAGAAGTAAAGATGCTACAGACTATTTTGTAGCAGTAAGTTGAATTAATTAAGATTTTGAACCTCGAGAATATTTTCTTGGGGTTTTTTAATGTTTACAACTAAAGAAGGCTATAGATGATGCTATAGCCTTCTTACCTGCTGATGAATAGGTTTTAATAGAAATGTTTGAATGGTCTAGTTTCTGCACTGACCTAAATTACGCCATCTAAAGTTACTTTGTAATTCGTATAATGATCCTCTATATGTAACTTTATCTCCAGCACTGTATCTGGTGCTTCTGCTGTATTCGTTAACTCCGTCACAAATATCTGCTGGTGGAGTAGTGGTATCACATTCTTTAATAAGATTCCATCTAGAGAAATCTCTCTCGTACAATGAACCTTGATATGTAACGCGATCTCCAACTTCGTATCGTTGACCTCTTACCCATTCTTCAACGCCTTCGCAAGTATCGGTGTCTCCACCGCCACCGCCACCGTCACCGGCTGGGTATAGTTTATTGGTGCCTGCAATATCTCCTGCAGATAATACACTTCTAAATGGTATACGGCTCCCATCTTTTTCTAACATTACAGGTTGACGATTCTTACTAAAGGTAAAACTACTGTAAATCATTATAGATTCTACATCAAAAGGACCAGGATTAACCGAATTATTATCTACTCTAAATTGACTGATAGCACCATCTTGAATATTTTCGGGGAAAATATCAACAAATTGATCTCTGTCACTTCGGTTTTGTTCGTGTAGATATCCTAAAGTATGTCCGATTTCATGTGTCATTACTCCTGTACCGGTTCTAACACCCATATTTATTGTTCCTCTTGTGCCCTGAACTCCCAAACTGGCAGAGGCACAATTACAATTTCGCCCACTATTTCTAATGGTTACATAATAATTTTCATTAGTCCTTTCTTTAAACTTGATGTTAGTTTTATTAGTCCATTCTTCCATAGATCTAAAAGTAACGTCACGCTGATTGCTAGTAAGACTACCGTCTAATACATAAACAATGGTATTGTTAGGCCATTTTCTAACTCCAGAGGCAAGACCAAGTTTGGCGTCAATCTCTCCTGGAACAAAGTTTGGGTCATAAGGTATTTTTTCATCTTGTAATTGTTCTGGGCTAAATTCTACATCTCCCCATTTAAATATGCCGTTTTCGAGTTCTTCAACCTCTATTAGATGTCCTCTAAAGTACTTTTCTACGAGCTGTGGAGCTTCTGTAGTTTCTGGAAGAGTTTCTTCAAAGCTTTCATTAGAACAGGAAGCTGCAAAAAGTCCTAAACATAATGCTGTTACTTTACCTAGGTAAATTAATTTTTTTGTTTTCATTTTGAATTTAAAATTTGAGTTTGTTTGTGTTTATTTCAGCTGTGATAACTAAGTTCTTATCTGGGTTATTACAAATGAACAGGTTAAAATTATTGTAAAGAATGTTAATTTGTGTTAACCTTTGAGTATCCGTAAGGTGTGGTCTAGTAATCGTATGTAGCCCCTTGTATTTGTGATGTACAACAGGTTTTTATTCTACTTAGAAATGAATCATTTTATCTGAAAAGATGTACTTTTAATACTTTGGCATTGTGAGTTCTATTTCATTTCTATTTAACAAATTGAAAGCAGATTTTTGAGGTGTTAGGAAAATTATAAAATTATTATAAAATCCATTTAAGGCTGTTTTTATAAGTTTTAAGAGCATTTTTCTTTTTTCTGGTAGTAATCTTAATTAATTGTTGATAACTCTTTAAATCATCCTTGATAAAATCCTTTTATCCTTTTGCTGTTTTTTTATCTTTGTTCGTTAACCAAAATTATCATAATAATAAAGCTGGTTTATGAGCGAAGAAAATAAAAAAAGTAATTATTCTGCCGATAGTATTCAGGCATTAGAAGGAATGGAGCATGTGCGCATGCGTCCGTCGATGTATATTGGTGATGTTGGAGTTAGAGGATTGCACCATTTGGTATATGAAGTAGTTGATAACTCAATTGATGAGGCCCTTGCAGGGCATTGTGATACTATCGAAGTTACTATTAACGAAGATAATTCTATCACAACAAAAGATAACGGGCGTGGAATCCCGGTAGAGATTCACAAAAAAGAAGGAGTTTCTGCATTAGAAGTTGTAATGACTAAAATTGGTGCAGGAGGGAAGTTTGATAAAGATTCTTATAAAGTTTCCGGTGGTTTGCACGGTGTAGGTGTATCCTGTGTTAATGCACTTTCTGATCACTTACATGCTTTTGTACATAGAGAAGGTAAAGTTTGGGAGCAAGAATACGAACGAGGAAAACCCTTATACCCGGTAAAATTAACAGGTGATACAGATTTTAGAGGTACGGTGGTAACATTTAAGCCTGATACCACAATTTTTCAGCAAACTACAGAGTATAACTACGATACATTAGCAAGTCGTATGCGTGAGTTGGCGTATCTTAATAAAGGGATTACGATTACACTCACCGATATGCGTCATAAGGATGATGATGGCAATTATGTTTCAGAAATTTTCCATTCTGACGAAGGATTGAAAGAATTTGTAAGATTTCTAGACGCTAGTCGTAGTGCTATTATAGGAGAAGTAATTTCTATGGAAGGAGAGAAAAATGATATCCCTGTAGAGGTTGCTATGATCTATAATGATTCCTACGCAGAGAATCTTCATTCGTATGTAAATAATATTAATACGCACGAAGGAGGTACACATCTTTCAGGGTTTAGAAGAGGCTTGACCTCTACACTCAAGAAGTATGCAGATGCTTCAGGAATGTTGGATAAGTTAAAGTTTGAGATTGCTGGAGATGATTTCCGTGAAGGATTAACAGCAATCGTATCTGTAAAAGTTGCAGAACCCCAGTTCGAAGGGCAAACCAAGACTAAGCTGGGTAACAGAGAGGTGAGTTCTGCAGTCTCTCAGGCAGTTTCTGAAATGTTAGAAAATTACCTTGAAGAAAATCCAAGCGATGCCAAAACCATCGTAGAAAAAGTTATTCTTGCTGCTCAAGCACGTCACGCTGCTAAAAAGGCGCGTGAGATGGTGCAGCGTAAATCAGTAATGAGTATTGGTGGTCTTCCAGGAAAATTATCGGATTGTTCAGAGCAAGATCCGGCATTATGCGAAGTGTTTCTTGTAGAGGGTGATTCTGCAGGGGGTACTGCAAAACAAGGTCGCGATAGAATGTTTCAGGCGATTCTTCCACTTCGTGGAAAAATTCTCAATGTAGAAAAAGCGATGCATCATAAGGTTTTTGAAAATGAGGAAATCAAAAATATTTTTACAGCACTTGGGGTAACCATAGGTACAGAAGAAGATAGTAAAGCATTAAACCTGTCAAAATTACGATATCATAAAATCGTAATTATGTGTGATGCAGATGTTGATGGTAGTCACATTTCTACCTTGATTCTTACGTTCTTTTTCCGATATATGAAAGAATTAATTGAAGCCGGACATATTTATATTGCTGCTCCGCCACTTTACTTAGTTAAAAAAGGTGCTAAAAAACAGTATGCCTGGAACGATGACCAACGAGACCAGATTGTAAGAGAGTTTGGAGAAAATTCTAAAATACAACGTTATAAAGGTCTTGGAGAGATGAATGCAGAGCAGTTGTGGGATACGACAATGAACCCTGAATTTAGAACATTGCGTCGTGTAAGTATTGATAATCTTACCGAAGCGGATCGTATATTCTCAATGTTAATGGGAGATGAAGTGCCACCACGTAGAGAGTTTATCGAAAAGAACGCAGTATATGCGAATATTGATGCATAACATATAATAAATCTATTCAAAATCCGCTATATCTATATGTGTAGCGGATTTTTTTTATATTGCAACCCCGATAAAACCCAAATCTAATGAAAAAGTTAACAGTATTGTTGGCATTAATTTTAGGTCAGATGGCCTCTTCTCAAACCGACATCGATCAAATTCTGGAGATCGGAATTGCTAATGCTCAAAGATTTAGTGCAGATTATTTTGTTCCTGCTGGTGAGTCTTTAGTGAATAGCATGTCTAATGGATGGTACAGTACTGCAAAGACAAAAAAACTTTGGCACTTTGAAGCTGGTATTGTTGGTAACCTTTCTTTTGTAAGAGAAGAAAAGCAATCTTTTATTCTCAATACTGCAGACTATATTAACATTACATTCAGGAATGGGCAAACCAGTCAAGAGGTAACCAATGCATTTGGTGTTAATCAAGGCGATGTAGCAGTGATTATTAACGAAGGTGACCCTGATGAATTAGAGGTGGTTTTACCCGACGGCATAGGAAGTGCGCCGATTAACTCTATCCCTGCAGGGTTTTTACAAGGATCTTTGGGGTTGATAAAAAGTACCGAAATCAAAGTGCGTTTTCTACCCAGAATTAAAGCTGTAGAAGATGCAGAAATACAATTGTACGGAGTCGCTTTTCAACACGAATTTACAGACTGGGTTTTTCCTTTAAAAAGATGGCCCGTGAAATTGGCTGGATTAATAGGGTATACTAACGTAAAAGGGTTTTATGATATAAACACCAGTAGCGGTGTACCGGGTGTTGCTCAAGAAGTTAGACTCAATTCTAATTCTTGGTTGATTACCAGTATTGTATCTACAAAATTACCCAAACTAAATTTTTATGGAGGTTTAGGGTATTATTTTGGCTCAAGCGATGCCGATGTGCTGGGAGTATATCAAATTCAGAATGGCCCCTTTGCTTCAGAGGTTATCACTGATCCTATTAGCGTAAAAAACAAAACTATAGGAGTTAAAGCGACCATTGGCGCCAGAGTGAAGTTTGGTGTTTTTAATGCGAATCTAGACTATACCCTTCAGAATTATAATAACCTATCTCTTGGACTTGCTTTTGGATGGTAATTTAGCGTGTATTTGTGAATTAATTCGTTAAAGAATTTGTATTTTCGCGCAAGTATTGAAATTTTTTAATACAACGAATTAATATTAACTTAAAATATACACAACATAATGAAAATTACAGTAGTAGGAGCTGGTGCAGTAGGTGCAAGTTGCGCCGAATACATCGCAATTAAGGATTTTGCTTCAGAAGTAGTATTGTTAGATATCAAAGAAGGGTATGCAGAAGGTAAAGCAATGGACCTTATGCAAACGGCTTCTCTTAATGGTTTTGACACAAAAATAACAGGAACTACAGGAGATTATTCTAAAACTGCAGGAAGTGATATCGCTGTAATTACTTCAGGAATCCCGCGTAAACCAGGAATGACTCGTGAAGAGTTGATTGGGATCAACGCTGGAATTGTTAAAACGGTATCTTCTAGTTTAATCGAGCATTCTCCAAATGCAATTATTATTGTAGTAAGTAACCCTATGGATACAATGACCTATTTGGTTCATAAGACTACAGATCTTCCAAAGAATAGAATCATCGGTATGGGAGGTGCATTGGATAGTGCACGTTTCAAATATAGATTGGCTGAAGCATTAGGAGCTCCTATTTCTGATGTTGACGGAATGGTAATTGGAGGTCATAGTGATAAAGGAATGGTGCCTTTAACCAGATTAGCAACTAGAAATAGTGTGCCTGTTTCAGAATTTATTTCTGATGACAGATTAGAGCAAGTAGCTGCAGATACTAAGGTGGGAGGGGCTACACTAACTAAATTATTAGGAACATCGGCATGGTATGCTCCAGGAGCGGCTGTTTCTGGATTGGTGCAGGCTATAGCTTGTGATCAAAAGAAAATTTTCCCCTGTTCTACATTACTAGAAGGCGAGTATGGTTTACACGATCTTTGTATTGGAACACCAGTAGTATTAGGAAGAAATGGAATCGAAAAAGTCGTAGAAATCGAACTTAGTGATGCCGAAAAAGCTAAATTAGCTGAGAGTGCAGAAGGTGTTAAGAAAACCAATGGGTTATTAGAGTTTTAGTACGCTTTTAATTCAATCTATAATTTATTATAAAAGCTGCAACACTGCAGCTTTTATTGTTATATACAATTTGTTTATAGTTTTTGAGTTATTATTCTTTTTTAAGGATTTGTGATGTTCCAAAAATTACAGAACATATTTACTTGAAGACTTTAGAAATGAAGTTTTAATTTTTTTATATTTGCCGCATGAAGAAAAAATGGTACTTCGGGATATTAATGACTGCACTTGCAGTACTTGTTGTTATTCAACAACAAACTGTAGTGCCTAATCAAGAGATTGTATTAGAGTTTGTTAATATAGAGATCACTTCTAAAGAAGCCCAGAATGCTATTGCAAACGTAAAAAAACAATTGCAATCTATAGGGGTAAAAAATACCATAGTATCAAAAGAGTTAGAAAATGGCACCCTCAAAATTGCCTATTATAGTGACGAAGATGTAGAATTTATAAAAAGAACACTTTCTGAAGCACAAAATATAGCACTTGATCACGTTTTTTACGATCAAACTGAAAAAGATAGTCAATTTCCTCTACCTAAAAATTCTAAAGACTATAACCTGGATGTTTATAAAATCCAGGAAAGTACAGATATTGATTCTGATTATAATGGTTTGTATGTTTTAGAACTAAAACATGAACAAGATGCAGATTCTAGTACTAATTTGTATAGTTTAATTACCAAAACTGATGATAACTTAGATCGGCTTGTAAAAGTAGCTCAAAAATTAAATTCAACTATTGTAATTGCAATAGATACTATATCACATACGATCCCAGAAGTGAGAGCTGGACCAATTTCTTAGTTGGAATTCAGAGCTTTTACAAATTCCTAAAAACCAATTTTTTTAAAAAGCTATAAAAGGAGAGTGAAACTGCTCTTGAAAGCTCTTCTAGCCTTTTAAAATTATCGTGTATCCGTAGTTTGATATAAAATATTACCATAAATTTTTTACTAATTAATAATCATTGTCAAACCTTAAGTGAGTTTGGCTTAAACAAATAAATAATGCAAAATAAAGGACTTGTTAGGGTATTTGCGATTTTGTTCGGATTGGTATGTGTATACCAATTGTCTTATACGTATTTAACCTACACAAAAGAAAAAGAGGCAGAAGCCTATGCAGAGCAAAAGTACCCTGAAACTCTAGACAATTATTCAAAGTTTAGAGAAACAGCAGAAAGAGCATACTTAGATTCTATCGGTAAAGAAGAAATTTTTGCTGGTATTACCTATAACTTTGCTAAAAATAAAGAACTTAATAAAGGTCTTGACCTTAAGGGGGGGATCAATGTAATTCTTCAAATCTCAGTTAAGGATATATTAAAAGGACTTTCTAATAATTCTAAAGATCCGTCTTTTAATCAGGCGTTGCTTGCTACAGATGAAGTACAAAAGAATAGCCAGAATACTTATATAGAGGATTTCTTTACAGAGTTTGAAAAAATTTCGGATGCAAAATTAGCTTCACCAGATATTTTTGCAAATAAGACGCTCAGTGATGATATCACTTATGATATGACTAACGATTTAGTGAGACCGGTACTAAGAAGAAAAATCGACGAATCGGTAACTTCAGCTTTTGAAGTATTACGTAAGCGTATTGATAAATTTGGGGTGACGCAACCCAATATTCAACGTTTAGGAGAATCTGGGCGTATTTTGGTTGAATTACCAGGAGCAAAAGATGTAGAAAGAGTAAAAAGTTTGCTACAAAGTACTGCACAGTTAGAATTTTGGGATGTATACAAGGCAGAAGAAATCTTTCCGTTCTTATTTACAGCAAATAACCTTTTAAAAGAACAAATTGATACTGTTGAAAAAGTTAAAGAGGAAGTTAAAGAAGGAGAAGAAAGCGAAGTAGTCATTGATTCGACGCAGATAGATACTACCAAATCAGATGCTGATGCTGCCATCGAAGACTTATTAGAAGATGCAGAAGATTCTACAGATATTGAAGCTCAGGTTAATCCTTTATTAGATCTAATTGCCGGTCAAGGCGGTCAGGGTGGTCCAGTTGTCGTATCTGTTTTGAAGAAGGATGCTGATCAGTTTATGGCATATCTAAATGATCCAAAAGTTAGGGCATTATTGCCTGTAGAACAACGTTATGTGAAATTTGCCTGGGGTAAACCAGAAAAGGACTCAGAAGTTCTTGATCTTTATGCAATTAAAGGAAATAGAGATAATGAGCCAGAGCTAAGCGGTGGTGTTATTACCGATGCAAGACAAGAATATAACCAGTTAGGAAAAGTAACTGTTACTATGCAAATGGATGGTAAAGGGGCTAAGAAATGGGAAGAAATGACCGGTCGTGCATTTAGCCAAAGAAGCCAGATTGCTGTTGTTCTTGATGATGTTGTGTATTCTGCACCAGGAGTTACTACAGGAGCTATCAGCGGAGGTAGAAGTGAGATTACTGGAGATTTCTCTGTAGAAGAAGGTCAGGATTTGGCCAACGTATTAAGAGCGGGTAAATTACCGGCTTCAGCAGATATTATTCAAAGTGAGGTTGTTGGACCTTCTCTTGGTCAAGAAGCAATCGATAGTGGTATCATGTCTTTTGCAATTGCATTGGTATTAATCCTGATCTGGATGATATTTTATTATGGCAAAGCTGGAGCATTTGCCGATGTTGCATTGGTTGTTAATATTCTGTTTATATTTGGAGTTTTAGCAGGTTTAAAAGCCGTGTTAACACTTCCTGGTATTGCGGGTATTGTACTAACGATTGGTATGTCTGTAGATGCCAACGTGTTAATATTTGAAAGAATTCGGGAAGAACTTGCTAAAGGAAAATCTCAGGCCGATGCCATTAAAGATGGATTTAGTAATGCATTATCTTCGATATTAGATGCAAACATTACAACAGGACTTACAGGTTTGATCTTATTAGTTATAGGTACAGGACCAATTAAAGGTTTTGCAACTACCTTATTAATCGGTATTCTGACGTCTTTATTTACTGCAATCTTTATTACCAGATTATTCATTGATGGATACGGTAAAAATGGTAAAGAACTGGCTTTTTCTACTGGCGCAACAAAGAACTTGTTTAAAAATGTCAATATTGATTTCTTGAAGAAGCGTAAAATCGCTTACGTTATTTCTGGTGTTATAATTTTAGCGGGTGTTGGTTCTTTATTTACCAATAACTTAGATTACGGAGTAGATTTTGTTGGAGGTAGAACATACACAGTTCGTTTTGCAAAGGATGTTGTCCCTACAACTGTTGAGAAAGATCTGGTTGCAGTATTTGAAAGTGCTCAGGCAAAAACTCTAGGAGCAAATAACCAGTTAAAAATTACCACAAAATATAAGGTAAATGAAACGGGTGAAGCTGTGGATACAGAGATTTCGAATAAATTATTTGAAGCCCTGAAACCTTACTTAACTGATGGATTAACCTACGATGAGTTTGCAAATGGCGATGAAGATAAGCAAGTTGGTATCATGTCATCTATGAAAGTCGGACCTACCATTGCAGATGATATTAAGCAAGCTGCTTTTTGGTCTGTATTAGGATCGTTAATTGTAGTATTCTTATATATCTTATTCCGATTTAGAAGATGGCAGTTTAGTTTAGGAGCGGTTGCCGCTGTATTCCATGATGTACTTGTGGTGCTTGGAGTATTTTCATTAACATGGAAATTTATGCCGTTCAATATGGAAATTGATCAAGCATTTATTGCGGCGATACTTACAGTGATTGGTTACTCTCTGAATGATACGGTGGTTGTATTTGATAGAATTCGTGAATTCTTCAAAGAACATACAACATGGCCGTTAGCACAAAATGTAAATGGAGCTTTGAATAGTACTTTAAGTCGTACATTAAATACATCTTTAACTACCTTATTAGTACTTGTAGCTATATTTATATTTGCAGTACCCTTAAGAGGATTTATGTTCTCGTTAATTATTGGTGTACTCGTAGGTACGTACTCATCATTATTTATTGCAACTCCAATAATGCATGATACAGTGAGCAAAGTTGGTTTAAAAATCAAAGAGAAAAATACTGAAGAGAAAAAGTAGTTTTTTCATATATACTTAAAAAAGTCCATCATATTGTGATGGACTTTTTTTTGATCGTTATATAAGCTCTTAGTCATCATAAGATCTATATTTTGCCATGGCAAACATATAAACTCCGTAACACAAAAGGCCAATTGATACAAGTGCAAATAACCATGGGCCAGATGTACTTTGTTCTAAAAATGAGAAGGCTTCTTTGGTTCCTTTTATATCTCCCGATGAAGATAGATCCATACCAGCTTTAATAAAGAAATATGAAATGATACCAACGACAATTCCTCTTGAGACTAATCCGGAATACCCCAGTTTTTTTATAATTCCTCTTTTTTGTGAGTCTGATATAGAGTTTAAATCAAACTTATTAAGAAAATCTCCTTTTATGGCTTTAATAAATTGATAAATGCTTTTGATTGCTAAACCAAGTCCGATGATAACCAGAAGATACGTTTCGGTTTGTCCGCCTGCCGGCATACTGTTACCACCACCTTCGTTTTCTCGAAAAATTTCTGTTATTGCGTAAATACCCAAACCCAGATAAACGGCCCCACTAATAAAAAAACTGATTCTCTTTACAATGCCTTTGGCATCATTGCCAATGCCCTCTGGATCCTGTAAGCTTTGTATAAATCTCCAGAAAGCATAACAAGATAACCCTAATCCAAGTAATGCTAAAATTATCTTGCCAAACGCTTGATTTTCAAGAAATTCTATAATTTGTAATTTTCCTAATTTTTGACCGCCAAGATCTAGTGCCGCCATAAGAGCCAAAATTCCTGTAAGGGCATATACAACTCCTTTTGCAGTATATCCGATATGGGCTACTGTTTTTATTTTTTGATCCATTTTATGTTTTTTTATAATACATGTTTATTAATGAACATACTTAATGGACAAAAGGTACTTATATACGGAGTTGAGCATTAGCTTTTATAATAAATTGTTTTGCTCAAATGAAATAAAGAATATTTTACGTCTGGGATTACACCTACTGCTTTTATTTTGTGAAAGAAATAGAATCTCCGGCTTTTAGATTCCAGGTATTCGACAATCCTGCATTAACTTCTAAAACATATTGGGCAGGAGCCTCAGAAGGTAAAGAAGATTCATTAAATGGTTGTGCGTTTTTTTGGATGCTAACGACCTTGTTTTTAGAATCGATAAATATAATATCTAATGCAAACTCTGTGTTTTTCATATAAAAAGAGCGTGGAGCTTCTTCAGAAAATATAAATAGCATTCCTTGATTATTTTGCATTGATTTGCGATACATCAGGCCTGTTTGGATTTGATAGTCATCATCAGCAATCTCGATATCTAACGTAGCAATTGTACTTGGTATGGTGTCTTTCGTATCAAATAATGTAAGTTCTCCTTCTTTAGTGAAAGTTACTTCTTTTACAAGGTTTTTAGTGTTTTTAGAATCTGTTTTGCAAGAAAGTATACTTAGTACTGCACACACTATAACCAGAATTGTTATTTTTTTTTTCATGAGTTTCATTTTTTTTGAAGAACTAAAAGTATTGAAAAAAGCTACACTTCAAAAGTTTGAAGCATAGCTTTTCTTATTTTGTTG
This sequence comes from uncultured Aquimarina sp., assembly GCA_947497175.1. Lineage (GTDB taxonomy): Bacteria > Bacteroidota > Bacteroidia > Flavobacteriales > Flavobacteriaceae > Aquimarina. The sequence continues at coordinate 89,020 of CANMFM010000010.1, forward strand.
TAGATGGTTATTAATCATTTCCCCAATCGATCTTTCGAGATATCATCATGATGGTGCCAAGAATTAAGAATAACCCTATACTGCCTACAAGTAAAGCATAGCTTTCTAGCTGTATGATTACAAAAATAAACGTATAGAGTATAGCTAAAGATGCCGCTATGAATCCCATAAATTTTAAACTTTTGAGAATTGCTTTCGAATATACTGAAATGAGTAATACTACAGCAACACCTGCTGTGATATACGCTTGTAAGAAGCTGGAATGTTCTGATATGGATATGAGAAGTGTATAAAACATCGTTAATGCTAAACCAATCATCATATATTGAAAAGGATGGATATTAATTTTGCTAATGGTTTGTATTAAAAAGAAAACTAAAAATGTAAGTGCAATAACCAGATGTCCATATTTGGTTGCGCGTTCACTTTTTTGATACTCATCCACAGGAATTAAAAGTTTTACACCAAAGGCAGAAGAATCAATATAAGGGAGTTTTTCAAAAAATTCTTGTTCAAATTCTCTATTGATTTGCAGTACTTTCCAGTTGGCTTCAAAACCGTTTTCTGTAATTTTCTTTGTTTTGGTATCGGGTAGATAATTACCGTTAAAACTTGGTGATGCCCAATTGGAAGTTATTGATACATTAGTCTCTTTTCCAACAGGTATAAAACGTAGTTGTTCGCTTCCATTGATTATAAGATTTAAACTAAAATCGATTGGATTTTCTTTTGGAATAGAGCTTTCTTTAAGAAACTTTGATTCTAAAGCATTGGTGTGCGATTTTTGCAAAAATCTCGATTGTAGCGCATAAATGTCTTGCCCAATTTTTAATTCCAAGTTACTTTTTATTCCTTTTAAATTTGTAGAATTTAGTAATATGGTAGCTTTATTCCACAAAATATCAGCTTCAGCTATATCTTGCATTTCAAAGCTTGGAATGGTAAAAGAACCTTTTATTTGCATATCGGCTGTATATACCACCGATTCATAGATACTTCTTCCCAGAGTTTCAGATTCGACATTTGTTTTGATGTTTAATATATCGGGGAAAAAGAATGCATGTTTTATAGCGATTAGATCCTCCTCGATATAGGATTTTGTCTTTTCATCCCAGCTCTTTTTAAGGGTATGTACTTGGTACGGAATTTTGAGTATAGGTCCATACAATAATACCTCGTTTCCCCATTTTTGATTGATTTCTCTAACGACTTCTTCTTGTCTGTAGGCTCGCTCCTGTATTAGGTTTTTAATGTATGATAATGGAATTAGCAGCACCAGAATTAGTATTCCTACCATCAACATGCGTACGGTAATCGAAGTCTTTAACCATTGCCCGAAGGACTTTTTTTGTTTTTGGGTTTCCATATGTATAAAGTTTCTTGTATTCGTATTTCTTATAATGCTTAGGTGTCAATTTTTATCCTGATAGTATGCAATCAAATGGTAGGTTATAATTAAAAAACTGCCAAAACCAATTGTAAATATCCATGTATCTATATGTTGAATGGGGAATAAGATTCTTTTTAGGATATCTGATAGGATACCAATGGGATTTTGAAGAATATCCCAACTATTCCATCGCAATACTCTACCTAGATAGATTCCGAATCCGCAAAGAAGTAAAATGATATGCACGCCATACTTGGTGGTTTTTTGAGTCAGTCGTTCTGATAATAGTTGTTGCATCATTTGTAAAGAAGCAAAGCCTATAATCAGACCATTAATGGCAAAGGATAGAATAAGCAGAACATCGAACCAGACCGAATGTAATGTGCTTAATCGAAGATGTTGTAGATCGGTTATGATATATGGAGAGTTTGGTAAAAACACTAACCAGATTATAAAACCACTCCAAAAAATAACGTTATTTACTTTTCTGATGCTAAGTAATGTAGTAATCAGATATGGTATTCCTGCAAGAAATAGGTTCCAGACCAGAAAAAGGAAAAAAAGAGAATCAGTCTTTATGATTCTGGTAAGCAACAAGGCTCCGCTAAAAGTAACAGCCATTGTAAAACTTTTTATAAAAGACATTTGTCTGTATGTAGTATTCATTATTATAGGTGTTTAAAAAGGATTATTCATCACAATCATTATATATCCTATGGCTATAGGAATGTTGATCAAGAAAAGTAGTATGGTAGTTATGTTTTCTCTATAATGTTGGTAGTTGATAATAGCGTTGGTACATAATCCTATAAGAGTAATCGCATTGATGACGAATACGACTAAAACATAAAACACCCCACCTACCAGAAAGGCTTCAGATTCAAAGATTAAATATAACAGTAACAGGAATATTCCTAGTAGAAGACTAAGGGTAGCAAGGAGTAGAGCCTTTTTATTGATGGATTGTCTTATTTGCATAATGGAGCGATTAAAAATATAGTTCTTAGTACATCAACAGGTTGATGTAACAGTTTTTTGTAGTTAATCTGATGAAAAGAATATGCTGTTTTTCCTTTTTTATAAGCCGTGCTAAAAAGATTGATTTTATCTGGATAGAGTAGGGTGCCTATAAAAATCACCAGAAATAGATAGATGCTTCGCTTTCCATTTCCCAAAAGATAGTACTGCATCGCTATCTCTTCGGGAACAGAAATGCCCGAACTGGTTAATACATGAAAAACATCATGGTCTTCTAGTTTTGGTTGTGGAGAAAAATCATGCATAAGCAGAAAACATCCCAAATGAAAACCTAAACTATTTTTGGGGTACTGTTGTAGTAAATTCGAAACAGAAATGTCCCAGGGTTTTTCGGTTTTAAACCACTTTTGGTATGGTTTTTTACTTAGTTCGTAAATCGTTTCTAAAAGTAATGCTCTCATTTTAAATTTTTAAAAGTACTTTGAAATTCAAAGTATGTGGGTAAAAAAAATAGATTATTGCTTTAATAACTTTTCAATAGCTTCTACATGTTTTTTGAAAGCTTCTCGGCCTTTTTTAGTTACGCTATATCGTGTATTAGGTTTTCGACCTATAAATGATTTTTCGACCAAAATATATTCATCTTTTTCTAATGCCTTCGTATGACTTGCAAGGTTACCATCGGTTGCTCCTAGAAGTTCTTTTAAGGTTTTGAAATCTGCAAATTCGTTAACAACCAGAATTGACATAATGCCTAATCTGATACGATGATCAAAAGCTTTATTTATATTTCCTATTATATTTTTCATCCTTGTTTCCGCCGGAGCGAAAATCTTTTATACTTTTTACAGTTTTATGATCTTGTCTTTATCGGTCGTGCTTAAAATAAATAAGGCTTCCATAAATAATATGCATTACTCCAAATCCTAAGACCCAGAACCAAAAGCCATACCCGGGATACAAAGCACAGATCAAACCTAACATAATTTCTATATATCCCAAATATTTTACATTACCAATGGTGTATTTTGATGCGTTTATAAGTGCTAGTCCATAAAAAATAAGCATTAATGAACCTGTGAGACCATAGTGGTTGCTATATATTTTAATCATGATATAAATTCCACCAGTAACTAAAGGAATTAGAAAGGCAATAAGTAACCTTTTTGAGGTGCCGTTCCATAGGATTTCATTATTCTTTTTAGCCTTTCTGGTGCTTAGAAATATTGCCGTAATAACACTAAGCAGGGCGACAGTAACCAGGTCGAGTAAAATATAGTTAAAAATTTTTCCGTCAAGAATTAGATAATCTCTATCGCTAATGCTAACCAGGTAATATGCGATAGCTGCTCCAATTATGGCATAGATACCGGCCATAATACCGGATAAACCACTAAGTGAGAAAAAACGAGATGATTTATTCATCATATCTTTGATCTCTGTTATGTCTTTTAAGTAATCTTCTGTGCTCATTTTAAAAGTACTTTGAAAAACAAAGTAAAAGTAAAATATCGAAGTATGCAAATGATTTTTCAATTAGTATGATCAAAAACTTATTTTTGGGGTATGAATCCAGCAGAAGAATACATTCTAAAACAACCAGAACCTTTTAAATCAATGCTTCTTCATATTCAGGTAATTGTCCAAACTACACTTCCTGATATTGAGCTATTGTATAAATGGCGAGTACCTTTTTATTATGTAGGCAAAAGTCCTATATGCTATCTTAACGTAACCAAAGGATATGTAGATGTTGGTTTTTGGGGAGCACAATATTTTACCAAACATTCAGAAAAGCTAGAGTCTGATAAAAGAAAATATGTTAAATCCTTGCGCTACCAAAACCTTGAAGACATAGAAGATCAAGTGCTTATCGAAATTCTAGAACAAGCCTATATCTTTAGAAATGAAAAGTTTATAACTGGTTAACTGTTTGTCTAATAGCTACCAAATTGCTTAATAACGTCTCTAAATAGTCAAGATGCAGCATATTGGCGCCATCGCTTTTTGCAGTAGCAGGATCAAAATGTGTTTCCATAAATAGCCCATCAACTCCGGTAGCTATTCCTGCGCGTGCGATAGTTTCGATCATGTCTGGTCTTCCTCCTGTAACACCGCTGGATTGATTAGGTTGTTGTAAAGAATGAGTAACGTCCAGTACAGTAGTTCCATATTGTTTCATCGTTGGTATACCTCTAAAATCAACAATCATATCCTGGTAACCAAACATAGTGCCTCTATCGGTGATCATGGCGTTGTCATTTCCACTATCTTTTACCTTTTTAACTGCATGCTGCATGGCTTCAGGACTCATAAATTGCCCTTTTTTAAGATTAACAGTTTTACCTGTTTTTGCGGCAGCTACCACTAAGTCGGTTTGACGTACTAAAAATGCCGGGATTTGCAGAATATCTACATACTCGGCCGCTAATACAGCATCTTCATTTTCATGAATATCGGTTACTGTTGGGATTTCAAAAGTTTCGCCTACTTTACGTAAGATTTTTAAGGCTTTTTCATTTCCAATTCCTGTAAAACTATCAATGCGACTACGATTTGCCTTTTTAAAAGACCCTTTAAACACATATGGTATTTTTAATTTGGATGTAATGTCAACTACTTTTTCTGCAATTCGCAAAGCCATATCTTCTCCTTCGATAGCACATGGTCCAGCCAGAAGAAAGAAATTATTGGCGTCAAGGTGTTTTAAATTAGGGATGTTCTCTAGTTGCATGATAGCTTATTTTAAGGTACAAAGATAGAAGTTTTATTGTGAGAATTAATGCATTATGCATAAGAGTTTCTGTCTCAAATTCTACGACATTTTAAATAACAAGCAAAACATGTACAACATGTCAAAATAACTCGTACCTTTGCAGCCTTAAAAATGAGGCGTTTATGACAGCTATAAAAAACATTGCAATAATTGCACACGTAGATCACGGTAAAACTACGTTGGTAGATAAAATTATGTACCATTGCCAATTATTTCGTGAAAATGAAAATACAGGTGATTTAATCCTTGATAATAATGACTTAGAGCGTGAAAGAGGTATTACCATTACTTCAAAAAATGTATCAGTTACGTATAAAGGGACTAAAATCAATATTATCGATACTCCTGGTCACGCCGATTTTGGAGGAGAGGTAGAACGTGTCTTAAATATGGCAGATGGAGTATTACTTCTTGTAGATGCTTTTGAAGGACCCATGCCGCAAACACGTTTTGTACTTCAAAAAGCAATTGACCTTGGGTTAAAACCATGCGTTGTTGTTAATAAAGTCGATAAAGAAAACTGTACACCAGATGAAGTACATGAGAAAGTATTTGATCTTATGTTTGAGTTAGGAGCAGAAGAGTGGCAGTTAGATTTTCCAACAGTATATGGTTCTGCAAAGAACAATTGGATGAGCGATGATTGGAAAAACGAAACAGATAATATTGAACCATTATTAGATATGGTTATCGAGCATATTCCTTCTCCAAAAATAGAAGAAGGTACTCCTCAAATGTTAATAACATCCTTAGATTTTTCATCCTTTACAGGGCGTATCGCAATAGGTCGCTTACAAAGAGGGACCTTAACCGAAGGGATGCAGGTTTCACTGGTAAAACGCGACGGAACCGTTAAAAAATCAAAAATTAAAGAGCTTCATACTTTCGAAGGTTTAGGAAGAAGAAAAGTAGAAAAGGTTGAAGCTGGTGATATTTGTGCACTAGTAGGGCTTGAAGGTTTTGAAATCGGGGATACAGTGGCCGATATAGAAAATCCTGAAGGATTAAAAACAATTGCGATCGACGAGCCTACGATGAGCATGTTGTTTACCATTAATGACTCTCCTTTCTTTGGTAAAGATGGAAAATTTGTAACCTCAAGACATATCAAAGAGCGTTTAGCAAAAGAACTCGAAAAAAACCTAGCATTACGAGTAAATGAAACCGATAGTGCCGATAAGTTTTTAGTATTTGGTCGCGGTGTATTGCACCTGTCTGTATTGATAGAGACTATGCGTCGAGAAGGATATGAGTTACAAATAGGACAGCCCCAAGTGATCATCAAGGAGATAGATGGAGTAAAATGTGAACCTATAGAAGAACTAACCATAGATCTTCCCGAATCTGTTTCTGGAAAAGCTGTAGAAATGGTAACAATGCGTAAAGGAGAGATGCTGAGTATGGAAGCTAAAGGTGACCGTATGGTGTGTGAGTTTATGATTCCGTCTAGAGGTATTATTGGTCTTCGTAACCAATTGCTTACTGCTACGGCTGGAGAAGCAATCATGGCGCACCGATTTAAAGAATATCAACCTTTAAAAGGCGATATTCCAGGGCGTATTAATGGTTCTCTTGTTTCTATGGAAAAAGGGTCCGCCATACCATATTCTATAGATAAATTACAAGATAGAGGAAAGTTTTTTGTAGATCCCGGAGAAGACATTTATGAAGGTCAGGTGATTGGTGAGAACTCTCGAGGTGATGATATGACGGTTAATATTACTAAAACAAAGAAACTATCTAATGTACGTTCGTCAGGAGCTGATGATAAAGCTAAAATTGTACCTGCGATCAAGTTTTCTTTAGAGGAAGCTTTAGAGTATATACAAAAAGATGAATATGTAGAAGTTACTCCTAATCACCTTAGGTTACGAAAAATATTTCTTACAGAAGTAGAGCGTAAACGAAACAAGATCGTGTAATACATTAACTTTTTTAGTCACGGTTATAATTATAAACCCCTTAAGAAATCTCTTACTTAAGGGGTTTTATTTTGTAGGTATTATTTACCTAATACAGGGTCTTTAATCTATTCAGTATAACAACTGAAAAAAGTGGTCTATTTCCTCATTGCATATCTACTTGCGCCAGGCAAGTGCTTTAAAAAATTCCGTAATGCTTTGAGGTCTACGATCATAATTCCGTAAAATAATTTCATAAGCCTATTTTTTAAATGATATAATTTTTTGTCTATTATAAGATACGACAGAATTTTTATCTAATTACAAATGAATCAAAGTTTTATAAAAAATTTAATACTTGTGTAAAGAGCCTGTAAAACAAAAAGTCCCGAGGGGGGAAACTCGGGACTTGTATCGATATTTTGGGGTATGATTTGGGGGCTAATCCAAATATCTTGGGGTAATTTTGGGGATTCTTTATTTTGGGGTAAAGTGTTTTGTACACTTCTTTAATTTTTATAGTACAAATATAATGGGTTATCTCGAACCGCAACTTGTAAAAATCAATAAATATTCGGTAAAAAGCATGTAATTATCGATAAAATGCATAAAAATCATGTTTTTTTAATTTTTAACCTACAGTTTTCAATACATTGTTTGTAAATAAAAGAGATGATGTATACACAAGAAATATATTCTTTTTTGATATCTCATAATATATAAATAATTGATTGTAAGTAGAATAATTAAGAAGTGGTAAAAAAAATCCCGAGAGGGGGCTCGGGATTTATAGTCGATATTTTGGGGTATGATTTGGGGGGTAATCCAAATATTTTGGGGTAATGTTTGGGGTTCTCTTTATTTCGGGGCGAAGTGCTTATTACACTTCCGTAATTTTATGGTACAAATATAGGAAGTAGTTTACAGGTATAACTTGTAAAAATCAACAAATAATCGGTAAAAAACATTTTTTATCGATAAAAAACACAAAAAACAAGTATTATTTAAAATTTTGATGTGTTTTCCTATAGTTGATTTGAGTTTTATAATATTGTGTAAAAGAGAAAGCTAAAAAAAGAGTATAAGACTACCCTTTTCTTTGTACTACTTCAAAAACTTTATTTCCATCACATTTCAAAGTTTTTGAGGGATATTTAAGAAGTAACGCATAATCATGTGTGGCCATAAGGATGGTATTGCCATTCTTATTGATATCTTGTAGTACTTCCATAACTTCTACAGAGGTTTGAGGATCTAAATTTCCTGTGGGTTCGTCTGCTAATATTAACTCAGGATCGTTAAGTAAAGCTCGGGCTATAGCAATACGCTGTTGTTCTCCACCCGATAATTGATACGGAAACTTAAAACCCTTGGTTTTCATCCCTACTTTATCTAAAACATTATCAATCTTGTCACTCATTGCTATTTCGTCGGTCCAACCTGTAGCTTTAAGCACAAATAATAAATTGTCTTTTACGGTTCTATCATTGAGCAGCTTAAAATCCTGAAATACAATGCCCAATTTACGACGTAGAAAAGGGATTTGACTTTCTTGTAGCGTAGGTAAATCAAAGTCAACAATGCTTCCTTCTCCTTCTAACAGAGGAAGATCACCATATAGTGTTTTCATAAAGCTACTTTTACCCGTACCTGTTTTACCAATAAGATAGACAAAATCGCCTTTGTTAACCTCTACATTAACATCAGATAGAATTAGGCTTTCGCGTTGATAAATTGAAGCATCTTTAAGGCTTAAAACCGTATTAGACATAGTTTATGATTATCAATTAATAGTACTTGGTAAAAGTAAAAAGTTTTCTTCTAATACAATTGGGTATTAAAAATAGTTTTTAACTACATTATCTAGATAACCATTTTTTATACCAAATATTTTAGAAACTCCTTAATGGTCTTTTCAAAGAAGCCAACATTCATAAAGAATTCATAATTCTATTTTATCATGTAATTATCTTTAAAATCTTTCGTTATTACTATGAAGATTAGGCTATCTTTAACACAAAATTTATTCGCGGGAAACGATATTTACTTAAAAAAAATCTCAAGGCTTGCCTTGATTCAATTAAATTGTCATTTCGGTCTGTACCGGAATCTAAACCTATATATTTAGATGAACAAATACATCACTTCGATGCTTTTTGTGATTGGCTTGTCTGGAACTATATCTGCACAGCAATCTGCAATTTACACAAATGAATTAGTGCACTATAACCAGGCGTTAGAATTGTATAATAATAAACAATTTTTAGCAGCTCAAAATCTTTTTGACAAGGTGCGAGATGCTGTTAATGACGAAAATATAGATGCCAATTGCAGTTATTATATCGCCAATTGTGCTGTTTGGCTTAATCAAAAAAATGCCGATCAACTCTTAGAGAACTTCGTAGTACAATACCCTACCAGTATCAAACGAAATGCGGCATATCTTGATGCAGCAACCTACTATTTTGATAACGGAAAATATGCCTACGCCCGCAAATGGTATGATAAAGTTGATGCCGCTAATTTGAGCCGAAATGAAAAAGAAAAATATAATTTCAATTATGGGTATGCTTATTTTAAAATTCAAAGATTTAACGAGGCAAAAAAGTTTTTGAATCGAGTACAAGATTCTCCAGAATATGGGGCAAAGGCAAAGTACTATCTTGGATTTATAGCCTATGAAGGTGATCACTATAAAGAGGCCGATAAACTTTTTGACGAAGTTAAAGACTTGGATCAGTACAATAAAAACTTATCGTACTTCCAGAGTGATATGAATTTTAAATCAGGGAACTTTGAAGATGCCATAAAAGAAGGGTTAATTCAATTGCCTAAATCAAAACCTTCAGAAAAATCTGAATTGAATAAAATTATCGGGGAAAGTTATTTTAATCTGGGACAGTACGAAGAAGCTATTCCGTACCTTAAAGAATATAAAGGTCGTAAAGGAAAATGGAATAATACGGATTACTATTATCTTGGATATGCTTACTACAAAAAAGGAGATTACAACAACGCAATTTCAGAATTTAATAAAATTGTAGATGGGCGCAATGCTACGGCACAAAATGCCTATTATCATTTGGCAGAATCCTACCTAAAAACAGATCAAAAGCAACAGGCGTTAAATGCTTTTAAAAATGCTTCAGAAATGGATTTTGAAGCCAAAATTAAAGAAGATGCCCTATATAACTATGCCAAATTGAGTTATGAAATAGGAAACTCATATGAAAATACTCCAAGTATTTTATTACGGTATTTAGACCAATATCCAAATTCGGAATTTGAAGATGAAATTAAAGAGCTTTTAGTCAGTTCATACATTACATCAAAAAATTATAAAGAAGCAATGGATCTTCTTGAAGGAAGCAGAAATTTTGCAGACAAAGAGGTGTATCAAAAAGTTGCCTTCTACCGTGGTGTCGAATTGTACACTCAAAATAACTATACAGAAGCCATAGTTTATTTTGATAAATCTTTACAAGAACAAGTAGATGGCAATTTTGCTGCCCGGGCTATGTACTGGAAAGCAGAATGTCAATATCTATTAAACAATTTTGATGAAGCGTTGATCGGTTTTAAAGAGTTTCGGGGCAGCACAGGTGCATCATCAACTATAGAATTAGAAGATTTGGATTATAATTTAGGATATACGTATTTTAAATTAAAACAATATCAGCAAGCAGCTCAATATTTTGAAACCTATAGCAAAAAGACCACCATAAACGAAATTAAACAAGAAGACACCTATCTTAGATTAGGTGATAGTCACTTTATTTCCAGTAAGTATTGGCCCGCTATGGAAGCATACAATGAAGCGATTAAAAGAAATGGACCTGATGCTGATTATGCACACTATCAAAAAGCCATTAGTTACGGATTCGTAAATAAGCATAGTCAAAAAATCAAAGATTTAGAGATGTTCTTGTTGCAATACCCAAGATCTACGTATCGCGATGATGCTATGTTTGCCCTTGGAGATGTATATATTTCTGAAAATAAAATAGACCGAGGAATTGAGGCATATGATCGCTTGATTAGAGAAATACCCAGAAGCTCATACGTGTCCAAAGCGTTATTGAAACAAGGTTTAGTTTTCTATAATAGAGATCAAGGTAATAGCGCTTTGTCAAAATTTAAGAAAGTAGTAGCTGATTATCCCGGTACTGATGAGGCAATACAGGCAGTAAATACGGCTAGACTTATTTATGTGGATTTAGGAAGAACCGATGAGTATGCTTCTTGGGTTAAGGGGTTAAGCTTTGTAGAAGTAAGCGACGCGGATTTAGACAACACTACATTTGAAGCTGCCGAGAAACAGTTTCTTGAGAATAATGAAACTGCCGCTATCAATGGATTTGAGAAATATCTAAGCGAGTTTCCAAATGGGTTACATGCCTTAAAAAGTCATTTTTACGTAGCACAGTTATACTTCAGCAAAGGAGATAAAGAGACTAGTATTCCGCATTACGAATATGTTTTGCAAAAAGATCGGACAGAGTTTACAGAACAAGCCTTGGCAAGAGTATCACAAATTTATTTAGAAAACCGTAGCTACCAAAAAGCGATTCCGGTATTAGAGCGATTAGAAAATGATGCAGATTATCCTCAAAATATCATTTTTGCGCAATCTAACTTAATGAAGGCATATTATCAATTACTTAATTATCAAAAAACAATCGAGTATGCAGATAAGGTGTTAGGCAATCCCAAAATCCAGAAAGATGTAAAAAGTGATGCAAAGATTTTTACAGCGAGAGCCGCATTACAGACCAATAACATATCGCGAGCAAAAGCGGCATATGCCGAAGTACAAAAAATCGCAACCGGAGAACTAGCAGCCGAGGCCTTGTATTATGAAGCTTATTTCAAGAATGAAGAAGGTAATTATAAGGCTTCGAACCAAATCATACAAAAACTATCCAGAGACTATCCGGGATACAGATTATATGGATCTAAAGGCCTAGTCCTTATGGCAAAGAATTTTTATGGACTTAAGGATGCATATCAGGCGACATACATCTTAGAAAGTGTGATTAAAAATTTCTCTGATTATCCAGATGTTATTGATGAAGCTAAAGAGACACTTAAAAAAATTAAAGCCGAAGAGGCAAAGACTAATTCATCCATCCAAACCGAACAATAATTATCAGTTTTAAAACGATTTGTATCTTATGATTAGATATTTTGCAAACATAAGTAGGCCTTACAGGTGGTCAAGACCTGTAAAGTCTGGAAAATTACTTTTTATACTAAGCATATTGCTAAGTACACTAAGTGTTGCACAAGAAAAAGAAAACGAAGATCTGGAAACCGAAAGAGTTGTTATCGTGAAGGCTTATACTCCCACGATAAGTGACGCCTTTAAGATTAAATCTTCTCCCGTTCTCAATGATTCGGTTACCCAAAAGAAAAAGCAACTACGGTATAGTATTTTTTCGGTTCCGGTGGCCTCTACATATACCCCGGCAAAAGGTCGAGCTGCTAACATAGACCGACCTAAGCCTTTAGAAATCTATGATAACTACGCAACATTAGGGTTTGGTAATTTTACATCAGCTTTGGCAGAGTTCTACAGTAATTTTCAACTCAATCGTTCTGATAATTTAGGATTCTATCTGCATCATAACTCTTCTCAAGGTGGAATCGATGAGGTACAATTAGACGATAAATTCTATAACACCTCTTTAGATCTTAATTATACATCACGTAATCGGGAGTATACCTATGGTCTCGAAGTAGGAGCAGAACATATGTTGTACAATTGGTACGGATTACCAGAAACTCCTGAACTAACTACAGAACAACTTAATGCTATTGATCCGCAACAAAATTATTTTGGAGTAAAATTAGGAGGTAAACTTCAGTTTGATGACCTGTATTTTAAGAAAGCGTCTCTCCAGTATCATTTTTTTGGCGATGCCTTAAAATCTACAGAGCATCACGTCGTTGCTAAACCAACCTTCGAGTTTGAAATGGGAAATTCGCTTATTACTACAAACTTTATTGTTGATTATCTTAGCGGAAGTTTTGATCGTGATCTTAATCCCATTTTGGCAACTCCAAATGCCTATGGTATTTTAAATCTGGGAATAAATCCAAGCTTAGTTATATTAAGAGATAACCTTACCCTGCACCTTGGGGCAGCTGCATATTATAGTATAGATACCGAAAATGAAGATAATGATTTCTTTATATACCCCAAAATAACAGCTTCATATAGCGTAGTAGAAGACAATGTTATTGTGTATGGTGGCTTAGAAGGTGAATTAAATCAGAATTCGTATCGGGATGCTGTTAAAACCAATCCCTTTGTATCTCCAACCCTAATTATAGAACAAACCAATACCTTGTATAATGCTAACATAGGATTAAAAGGGCAACTATCAGATCTTGTGAGTTATAACTTTAGAGGAAGTTATATTTCAGAAGATGAGAAACCTCTGTTTGTAAGCAATGAAAGATCAGCTTTTCAGTTTGAAGGATATGATTACGGAAATTCTTTCTCATATCGTTATGATGATGTTACTACTTTAGTTGGGTACGGAGAAATAAATTTTGAGATTAGTAAAAAATTTAAACTAGGAGCTTCTGCAGAATATTTTAATTATCGTACTGAAGATGAACAAGAAGCATGGAATTTGCCTGAAATAAAAGCAACCGCGCAGTTAGATTATCAAATCAACGAACAATGGTATTTTGGTGCACAATTATTTTATGTAGGAGAACGAGAAGACATTGATAATACAGTAACATTACCTGCAATTACTAATGCAGTTACTACATTAGATGCATATGTTGATGCCAATGTTAATTTGGGATATCGTTTAAATGATCAACTCTCTTTCTTCGTAAAAGGCAATAATCTAGTGGGAGAAAATTATGAACGCTGGGTCAATTTTCCTGTGCAAGGGATACAGGTTTTAGGGGGGGCTACCTATAAATTTGATTATTAAATTGCAGAAAATTATCTTTAGTTAATTTCAATTTGATCAGCTATGGAAGAACGTATAGAAGTTGAAGTTGTAGAACTGTTTCCCAGTATTGTACTGCTGTTATTGACCATTATGGTTATCGCGGGAATCCTTTTATATTTAAAGATTAGGAGAAATTATGCCTCTCGAAATACCACAGACCTATATTTAGAAAAACTTGCACTTCTTTCATCTAGAGAAAGACAAGTTTTTGATGAAATATTAAAGTATAAATCTTTAAAAGAGATTGCAGAAACATTATATATAGAAGTTTCTACGGTTAAATCGCATGCTAATAAGATTTATAAGTTATTTGGTGTTAAGAATAAAAGAGAGTTGCTAGCTAAACTACTAGGCTTCCACAATGCTTAGTATGTTATGAGATCCAACCTTTTTCCAACTTTTTTCCAACCTCTTGAGAAGCAGATTTAACATCGTATAGAATAGCTTTGAGTCATCTTAACGTTAAAAAAAAACATGATGACTAAATTTAATTTAATTCTGACTTCTATCATTTACCTCATACTTGGATGTAATGGCGATGATCATATTTCTGGAGAAATTCTTACCTCCAGAATTGATAAAATAATGAATCAAGAAGCTGATTTTCAAGGAGTAGTTTGTATTGGCAATTTAGATAACATTTTTTATAGCAAAGGATTTGGTTTTGCAGATAGAGAGAACCAGATAGCGTTTGATAAAAATACCCTTTTTGATATAGGATCAATAACAAAACCGTTTACCAGTATCGCTATAATTAAATGTCAAGAACTTGGGTTGATAAATTATAATGACACTCTGGAAAAGTTTTTTCCTGAAGTTCCAGAGGACAAAAAGGATATCACAATTAAACAATTACTTACACATAGTTCAGGGTTTGTTGATGCAATAGGTGATGATTATGAAAAAATAGCTAAAAAAACATTTCTCACTCAAAGTTTTGACACAGAGCTGTTATTTCTACCTGGAGAACGATATGAATATTCAAACGTTGCTTTCAGTATCTTGGGTATTATTATTGAAACAGTAAGTGAAAAATCTTATGAGGAGTTTTTAAGGAAGTACGTTTTTCTTCCTTCAGAGATGAAAACTGCAGGATATTTAATACCTAATTATAATAATGCAGTAATTGCTAATGGATATGACGATTTAGGAATATTTGGGAACCCTGGTACCAATCTAGGGAAACCTAATGAACAGCCTTGGGACATCGATGGCCCTTATTGGCACTTAAAGGGGAATGGTGGATTATTAATGTCTGCATATGATATTATCAAATACTATACATCTATAAAATCAAACCTTATCGCTGAGTCGAGCAAACAAATGCTGTATACAAAATATCTTAAGGAAGATGATGATAGGGGTGCGCTCTACAGAGGGTTAGGATGGGGAATACTCGATACTGATAAGGGTTTGGCGGCTACACATAATGGAGGGAATGGTGTTTTCTTTGCTGATTTTACCTATTTAATAAAAGAGGACCTCTTTGTGTTTCTAGCTTCTAATGCCTACAGAGAAGACCAAGATGATCTTTTGATCCGACTGATGAAAGAGCTTTCAGTCACTATAATTGATAATTAAAAGATAATATGTCCAATATATCTATAGTTACATCACCGGCGGAAGTTGTTTAGAAGGCTGAAAAATAAGTTACGTTCATTGTTAAAAAAGATGCGTACTCAGTATTGATATATGATCAGGTATGATTTTTGTTGTATTTTTAGATAAAAAATAAAATCTATGAAAAGTATTTCTCTAGTTATCTTTAGCTTCTTTTCAATGTTTACCTATTCTCAGGATCATTTTAAGTTGTATTATGAAGAAACCGACAATGGGTTTAGAATCTTAGCTGATAATGATGAGTACAGCCCTGTTTCTGCAAAAATAAATTTTAAACTAGAAAACTTAAATTCTACCAACGGTAATAATAAAGTTTTTGTTATACCCGCAAGAACTAAAAAATATACCATTACAGATCTTAATGTAATCGACCGCAAGAAGAGAATTAAATTAGGGTACGAATCTACTTTCAATCATGGCGATCATACGTTAAAAACCTATGATACTGATTTCAAATATTACTTACCTTTTGGTAAAGGAAATACGTTTTGGCTCTCTCAAGGGTATAATGGCACTACTTCTCATAAAAATGAAAATGCATTAGATTTTAAAATGCCTACAGGAACAAAAATTTATGCAGCTCGCGATGGTATTGTTATCGATGTTGAGCAAAGCTATAGCAAAAGTTGTACTACGGCAGAATGTGCTAAATTCAACAATTTTATTTTAATATACCATAGCGACGGTACCTTTGCAGAGTATACACATATCAAGAAAAATGGTGCTAGCGTCAACATCGGGGATCAAATAAAAATCGGTCAGTTAATAGGCTATAGCGGTGATGTTGGATGGGCCACAGGGCCACACCTTCATTTTATTGTATTTTTTCAGCGATTAAAAGATAGAGAAACATTAAAAACAAAATTCTTAACCGGAAGCGGTAAAAAAGCCATTGCACTTACTGAAAAAGAACAATATACAAGAGCATATTAAAACATGTTTTACCTGAACTTGTCGGGTTTCTGTCGGCAGGGTTATTCTAAGTAGCTTTTGGCCAGTACTCAAAATGACTCTTATTGAACCTTCATAATACATTCGAACTTTGGTATGAGGGTTTAAAAGCACTAAAAAAAATATGATATTCTCTAAGTCTGAGCATAGCGTACCTTATGCTCAGACTTAAACATATAAAGAAACGTCATGTTTTGAAGTGATTTGATACCGCAATAAATATTCTGTTCTGTATTATAGATTTGATTGATAACTTCTAAATAAACAACTGATAATAAAACACCTTTCAGACAATAAAAAATATCCTTAAGAATTGATTTGCCTTAAAAATTAACTATTCTTAACGTTAAACTTGTTGATTTACAGCTTATTGTTTTTTATTTTAGAAAACACGAATGATTTAAATCAAAATGTTATGAAGAATAGGACGCTTTTATTTTTGTCGATTTTTTTGGGGACTACACTTTTTTCTTTTGGGCAATATGAAGTACTTATAGATGCTTTTGTTCTTAATCAAAATACTAATACACCAATTTCTTATGCTAATGTCGGTTTTGTCGATAAAGGAGTGGGTACCGTAACTAATAATAACGGGCGGTTTTACTTGCGTTATGACGAAGATAAAATCATGGACAACGACACGATACAATTTTCGGGTATTGGATACCAATCTACACGTTATACATACAGGCAACTTTCTCAAATATTACATAATAATAATAAGATTTTTCTTAAACCAGTAAAAACTACTCCTAATCCTACTAACGAATCTTTTGAAGAAAGTATACAAGACGCCTTAGGATATATTACATACGATTCAGATGTTCAGGCATATTGGAAGGATAAGAATGCTTTGGGAAGTCAAATAGGAGCTTTTATCAGATCGCCAAAAAAAAATACAAAGCTCACAAGTTTAAAGTTTAATGTGCTCGAAAATACAGCAGATAGTTTATTGGTTAGAGTTCATATCTTTAAAAATGATAGTGGTAAACCGGGAGTTGATATCGTTGCAAATAATATTTATCATATGATCTCTCGAAAAACGGGAGAAGAAACTATCGACCTTTCTGCCTATAATTTGGTTGTTCATGAGGATTTCATTGCAAGTCTCGAGTTGCTAAGAGTCTATGGACAGAATCTTAGATTTGCTATTTCTGGAAGCAAAGTAGGACATTCATTTGTAAAAAATACGAGCCATGATCAATGGCACTTCAAAAAAAATGCAGGTGTAGCGTTTAAAATCCATACTCAAAATCCGTTATCTTCCTATGCCTCTAATGAACGAGATAAACCACATCATATTACTATGTATTGGGATACATCCCTATCGATGAAAGATAAGAATATTGAAAAAGAAGTTATATTTCTTAAGAACTACTTTTCAGAAATTATCAATACCAAGGTGAATCTGATCACTTTTTCTAATCAATCGGCAAAGAGCAAACAATTTGTAATTCAAAATGGAGAAAGTAAAGAGTTGATTAACGAGATAAAAGAGATTAAATATAACGGTGCGACTAACTTTTCAACACTCTTTAAAGAAAAGAATAACACCGATCAGTATCTCGTATTTACAGACGGGAATTACAATTATGGAAAACCAGAATTTACATATCATGTACCTGTTTTTTATTTGAGTAGCAAATTGAATTCGAATCATAGAGAAATGCAACAATCGGCAAGTTTTACAAATGGGGTATATATTAATCTTTTGAAAACGGATCCAATTGTAGCATTTGATTATATCTTTAATAAGACAGAAGCTTCATTAGCATATGATTTTGAAAAATCTTCAGAAGTAGTTAAAGGTGTCGTATTATCAGAAGATGATATCCCTGTACAAGGTTGCAGAATATTAGTAAAGGGCACATTATTGCATAGCGAAACCAATAAAGATGGAGTTTTTTATGTAAATGCAAAAGAAGGCGATATGTTGGCATTCACACACTTTGGTTTTGAAGACAAAGAGATTTTAGTAGATGCTCCTGAAGATATTAAGATTAATCTAAAATCTAAGTATAATGATTTAGGTCAGGTACAAGTAAGTAGTAACGATAATGATGGTTCAAAAGAAGTGATTGATTTAGGCGGAATAAAAAAAGAAAAACAAAGACTGGGTTTTGCAGCGTATACCGTTACAAAGGACAAATTTTTACCCTCTGCCATTTTTTTAACCGACATTATAAGAGCCCGGTTTCCATCGGTTGCAACTCGAGGTAATGGTAATATAATTTGTAATACTCGCTCAAGGTCTTTTAATAGATCCTGCCTGACTCCTCTATTTGTGGTAGATGGCGTGCCAATACGAGACGTTCCTATGTATTTGCTTCCTTCAATGATTGAAAGCATAACCTTTGTACCTGGTTTTTCTGGTACTATTCAATATGGACCGTTAGCCAGAAATGGAGTTTTTTATATAAAAACCATGCTGTTTGCTAATAACAAAGCGTCTCAGAATATGGGGTACGAAGATTTTACAGAAAGCGCAAAAAACTATTCTCATCCAAAATTGACGTATAATTTTGATGATAAAAGACCTAAATATTTAGATGCATTAGTGAATAGTCAGACATTCAAAGAGGCTGTAGACAAGTATTTTGAATTAATACAATACCATGGAAAAAAAGCAGCCTTTTTTATACATAGTTTTGAGTATTTTAAAAAGTGGAACAACAGTTTTTCTAGAGAAGTATTATCGAGTTTGATTGAAATTTCTAATAGTAAAGATTATGAGGCTTTAAGAGCGTTAGCTTTTAGGTTAGAAGAGCTTGGTGATCAAAAAAGTGCATTACTAGTCTATGAGAACATCTTTGAAATCAGACCCAATTATGCACAATCCTATCTAGATTTAGCAAGAACATATAAAGAAAACCGGAAGTATCAGGAAGCGTTTGAAATTTATAAAATAATGCTTCAGAATAATGATAATGATGTAGATTTTACTGCACTCTTACCACAAGTAAGATCACAAATACAACATTTATTAAATAATCATCGCGTACAAGTGTCATACACCGATGTACCCACGCAGCTTCTTGTTGTTAAAAGTGCTCCTGTTCGTATTGTTTTTGACTGGAACGATCCAGAGGCAGAATTTATTCTTCAGTTTGTGAACCCGAAAATGAATTATTATGAATGGTCTAACCAATCCGAAGAGTATCAAGTATCGTATAAAGAAGATTCAAACAGCAGAGCTTTATCCAAAGAGTTTATTATCGAAAAATCATTTGAAGGAGAATGGGTTGTAAACCTTAATGTAAATAGAAAAACAGCTAAATCATCAGCATCCTTTCTTAAATATACCATTTATACCAATTATGGGTTGCCTAATGAAACTAAAGAGATGAAATTTATAAAACTCTACAATCAAACAGAAAAAGTGACTCTGGATAAATTTTCTATATGATATCTGTTCGTAGATCCAATTCTTATCACAAATAATAGTATATGATGAGCATGATTGTTATAATAATCAATAATTGAAAAACCATGTAATTCATTCCAAAAATTAACTATTCTTAACATTAAAACTATTGATTTACAGATGATTGTTTTTTATTTTAGAAAACACGAATGATTTTAATCAAAATATTATGATGAATAGGGCACTTTTATTTGTATTTATTTTTTTGGGGACTACACTTTTTTCTTATGGGCAGTATGAAGTACTTATAGATGCTTTTGTTCTTAATCAAGATACTAATACACCAATTTCTTATGCTAATGTCGGTTTTGTCGATAAAGGAGTGGGTACCGTAAGCGACAAGAACGGAAGATTTTATTTGCGCTATGATGAAGATAAAATTAAAGACAACGATACTCTGCAATTTTCAGGCGTTGGATACGAACCGCTTCACTTTACTTATAAACAGCTTTACAACACATTACAGCAAAGTAATAAAATCTATCTAAAACCCCTAGATATTAGTGATAAGAGAGAGTACACCGCTATTGAAGAAGGTAAACAAAAAACCTTGGGGTATATAACGTATGATTCTGATGTTCAGGTGTATTGGAGGGGTAGAAATGCACTCGGAAGCCAAATAGCGGCATTTATAAGAGCACCAAAAACAACTACAAAACTATTAAACCTAAAATTTAATGTAGTCGAAAATACTGCCGACAGTCTATTGGTTAGAGTTAATATCTTTAAAAATGATCAAGGTGCTATTGGTCCTAATATAGTTACTGATAATATTTATCATACTATTTCTCGAAAAAATGGAGAAGAAATTGTCGACCTTTCAGCCCATAACATGATCCTTGATGGAGATTTTATAGCAAGTATTGAACTGGTTAAAGTGTATGGTAAGAATTTTCGTTTTGCGGTATCGGGGAGTAACGTTGGACATTCTTTTATTAAAAATGCAAGTCAGGATCGTTGGCATTTTAGAAAAAATATTGGAGTTGCCTTCAGAGTCGAAACCCTAAATGCATTATCACAGAATACATCTAGTGAGTATGAAAAGCCAACACATATCACATTGTATTGGGATACATCACTCTCTATGCAAAATAGAAATATCGAAAGAGAAGTAGAGTTTCTTGAGAATTACTTTGCTCAAATTATTAAAACAAGGGTGGATTTGATTATGTTTTCTAATCAATCCGCTAAGACCAGAACCTTCATGATCCAAAATGGAGAAAGTACAGATTTAATTAATGAAATTAAGGGGGTTAAATATAACGGAGCTACAAATTTTTCAACCCTTTTTAAAGCGCATGATAAGACAGACCAATATCTGGTGTTTACAGATGGAAATTATAATTTCGGAAAACCAGAGTTTACTAATAATGTACCTGTTTTTTACCTTAGTAGTACCATAGATGCCAATCCTTCAGAATTACAACAGGCGGCACATTTTGCAAATGGCAAGTATGTAAATCTTTTAAGAACACCGCCGCAAGAAGGGTTAGCTCATATTTTTAAAAGATCAGATGATCCAATAGTATATACTATTGAAGAATCACCACAAGTAGTTAAGGGTGTGGTCATATCCGAAAATATTCCGGTAGAAGGGTGTAAAGTTTTTGTAAAAGAAACACTTATCGCTGCAGAAACCGATAGCGATGGTAATTTTAGTATTAAAGCCGAAGCAGATCAAGTACTATCTTTTCAACATTTTAGTATGAAAAGTAAAGAAGTATTGCTAGATGATTCAAAAACGCTAAGGATAGAGCTTACTCCAAAATACGAGAAACTTAGCCAAGTCACTCTAAAACAAAAAAAGAATGATCAACCCGAAAAAAAAATCTACCTGGGTAATAATATTACCGAGAAACGCAAGATGGGGTTTGCTGCCTATATGATCACCAAAGAAGAATTTCCGCCATCGGCTCTTAATTTCGTAGATCTTATAAAGGGAGAATTTCCGGGAGTTCAGATATTTGGTTCGGGCGCAACAACCAAAATTTTAGTTCGAGGGCAAAATACAATCGAAGGAGTTAATGATCCGCTATTTGTAATTGATGGTGCGATACAGACTAGACTTCCTTTTTATCTATTACCTCCCATGATTGAAAGTATAACTTTGATACCCGGAATTTCGGGAACTACAATGTATGGTGGGCGAGCAAGAAATGGGGTTTTTATTATTAAAACCAATATGATACCTTCTTTAGGATCGGATAATAAATCAAAAAATACACTTTTAGTCAAAGGAAACGATTATAATGAATCCACCTTTTTATTGAATCCCAACCTAAACAGGCCGGCATATCTCGACCGGTTATGGGAAAGTACTAGTTATGCTCGCGCTTTGGAGGTATATTACGCGCTTAGAGAAACACATATAAATGAAGTGCCTTTTTATGTTTTTTGTTCTGAATATTTCAAACGCTCGAATCCAAAATTCTCAAGCGAGGTAATCTCTAATTTAGCCGAAATAGTTGATGATAATTATTGGGTGTTACGAACGCTGGCATTTTTGCTAGAAGAAAAAGGGGATATTCAACAGGCAGCAATTATTTATGAAAACTTATTTGATTTAAGACCAAATTTTGCCCAGTCTTATCTAGATTTGGGACGAATATATAAAGAGAACAAAGAATATGCAAAAGCATATGATATGTATAAAAGAACGTTAGAAGAGTTTCAATACGTAGAAGGGTTAGCTGAAGTTCAAAAACAAGTAAAATCAGAGTTGCAGTATTTGCTAAACCATCACCGGTTGTATATACCCTACAATGATATCCCTACAGAACTTTTGGTTGTAAAAGGGGTGCCTGTTCGTATCGTTTTCGATTGGAATGATCCGCAGGCCGAGTTTGAGTTTCAATTTGTAACTCCCGAAAACAAATATCAAAAATGGGTACGTCGATTTGATGATTCTAAAGAATCTCTGATGCAGGAGGTAAAACACGGTATTACTTCAAAGGAGTTTATTGTCGATAATTCGGTTCCGGGAGAATGGAGGGTAAACATACAAACGTATGATGACGTTACTAAAGTAAATCCTACATTCATGAAGTATACGATCTACAGAAACTTTGGCTTACCTGATGAGACTAAAGAGATGAAATTTATAAAACTCTACAATCAAACAGAAAAAGTGACTCTGGATAAATTTTCTATATAACCTATTTGACAGCAGATACAATTCTTACAAGAATGCAATATCAAATACTGCGCTCTTGTGAGGTGTAAATGTATTGATTAAAAACCATCGTAGTTAGTAAAACAACTTTTTTTGAACTGGCAAGGGTGTTGGTATATTGTTAAGAGATATTTCTATTACTACTAATTTTCCTACCTTTCCTACCGTAAAAACAAAAACACATCATATCATGATCAAAAAAATGATAACTATAGCTTGTTTGGCTATAGCATTTACTGCTTGTAAAAATGAGAAAACAACCGAACAACCTACAACAGATGGTGATCTAAGCATTAGGTTTAACGAGATGCTTAACAACTATTATGAAGAAGGTTTGAAGCTTAACCCTGTACAAGCTACTTTTGCGGGAGATAATCGATTTAATGATCAGTTTCCTAATCCACTTTCAGATGAGATAATAAACAAGACAAAGGCATACTATACTAAATATAAGGAAGAATTAGCAACATTTGATGACACTATGTTATCGGATAGTGAAAAGATGAGTAAAGCAATTCTAAAATGGGAGTGTGATATTAACCTCGAAAAATTTAATTTCAGAACTGATTATTTTCCAATTGATCAAATGTGGTCAATCAACTTAATAGCAGGGCAGTTAGCAAGCGGAGCAAGCGCTCAGCCTTTTAAAACTGTTGAGGACTATAAGAATTGGTTAAAACGTCTCGAAGGCTATTTGAAATGGATGGCTTCTGCGCAAGAGAAAATGAAGGAAGGTATCAGGCAGGGATACGTATTACCAAAATCTTTAATTGCTAAAGTGCTTCCGCAATTAAAGGCGTTAACCGTTGAGGATTTGGATGCCCATCTCTTCTATACTCCGGTAAAGAACTTTCCTGAAGGTTTTTCTGAAGAGGAGAAAAAACAAGTAACCAAGTCTTACAGCACAATGGTTTCTGATAAAATTATCCCGGCATACAAAAGTTTACATCAATTTATGAGTACTGCATATTTAGATGCAGGTAGAGAGAGCTCAGGTATCGCTGATATTCCTAACGGATCAGATTTTTATAACTATCAAATTAAGTTGTATACAACTACCAATATGACTGCCGACGAGATTCATAAGCTGGGATTATCTGAAGTTGCTCGTATTTCTTCAGAAATGGAGAAGGTAAAAGAACAAGTAGGGTATCAAGGGGATTTGAAATCTTTCTTTGAGTACGTGCGGAATAAGAAAGAATTGATGCCATTTAAAGAACCACAACAGGTGATCGACAATTTTAATGCGATTCATGATCGTATGAAACCACAAATTGAAAAATTATTTGATGTCAAACCAAAAACTCCTTTTGAGGTACGTAGAACCGAGGCTTTTCGAGAAAAATCAGCTAGTGCAGAGTATAATCCAGGATCACTTGACGGAACACGCCCAGGTATTTTTTATACACCCATTCCTGATGCAACAAAATATAATATCTATAGTGATGAATCTTTATTTTTACATGAGGCTATCCCGGGACATCATTATCAAATTTCCTTAACGCAAGAAAGCGAAGTATTACCAAAATTTAGAAAGACGCTATGGTATAGTGGCTACGGAGAAGGTTGGGCTTTATATAGTGAGTCACTCGGTAAAGAACTTGGTTTATATACAGATCCTTACCAATATTTTGGTATGTTAGGAGCAGAAATGCACCGTGCAATTCGCCTTGTGGTAGATACGGGGTTACATTCTAAAGGATGGACACGAGAACAAGCTATACAATACTCTTTGGATAACGAAGCCGAGTCTGAAGCCGGAATAACTTCAGAGATCGAAAGGTATATGGCCAATCCCGGACAAGCCTTGTCATATAAAATTGGGCAATTAAAAATTATAGAACTTCGAGCTAAAGCAAAGAAGGAGTTAGGTGATAAATTTGATATTCGTAAATTTCATAATCAAGTATTAGAGACAGGATGTGTACCCTTAGCATTACTCGAGGATAAAATTAATAACTGGATTACTACTGTTGAGTAGTTGTTTTGATTTAAGAGTTTTAAAGAGGCTATCTAAAAAAAGGTCATCTCGAGAGAAACGAAAGAATCTGTTGAGCGAACGTTAGCTATGAGCAGATTACTTCAGAATTGAAATTTTCGTAATGACAGTATTACATTTTTTTAGACAGCTTCTTTTTTGTTATTTAAAAGATTGAAAGCGATATTTGATACCCTTTGAGCCGAGATGGCTTTTTAATTTTTATAATCAAAGCACATATGATATATTTAACAGTATGAAAAGTATCTGCATCCTACTTGGTATTGCCTTCTTTACAATTTCTTGTAGCCAAACTTACGAAGAAAAATTACAAGAGAGTATCGATATCATTAATGCTGAAGCCAATTACAAATATTTAGCATTAGAAGAGGGTAGTGGTTTAGATCCGTTGCCCATAGTCGATGATTCAATTATGAGTTATATTATAGAAAATCCAAAGTTTGAGGTACTAGAGCAGATTACTATCAAAAATGCTCCAAAAGTTACAGCTGAAGGGTATAAAAAATTAAAAAAACTAAAAAACTTAAGATTACTCAGACTTGAAGAGCTACCCATCAATAATCGTATAGTAAACACACTTTTTAAAGATTTGGATTCAATCGGTTCAATTGGTCTATACAATATTCCCGATATCGATTCTATTATCATCAGCTCGCAAAAGAACTGGTTAAGTGTAGATATAGAAAGATGCCCTAAATTAAAAAATATACATCTTAAAAATTCACCTAAACTTGTAACTCTTACTGTAAATAGTGGTGCACGCACAAACCCACTATCTATACAAATAGAAAACTCCAGAACACCAATTATTAGCTTTAGTAATAGTAATATGATGACCCCTATGAATATCAGTAGTGATAGCAGTTACTATTCTCTCGGGTTTTATCATTGTGATTTTTCAAAAAGTGCTCCAGATTTTTTCTCGTCTTTTGATCGTATGACCGATCTTAGAATAGTAGATTCAGATATAAATGAGATTCTTTTTAAAGGGTTATCTAAGTTAAAAAAAATACATATTCAAGGTATTTACGAATCGGGTAAGGATACAACACCTTTGATAAAAGTATCCCTAGATGATCTTCCTTCACTTTCAGAATTTTTAGTACAATCAAACACATTAAAAAAACTAAATTTCAAAAGATTGGATAGTCTTAAAAGAGTTTATCTTTCCGGAGTTGGCAGAAACTTTTCAATATCGGGTTTTGATGCTATAAAAAATATTGAGGGGATCGAATTAAGCGGAGAATCATTTAATGACGAACTTTTTGACAAGATGACTTCTTTACCAAATCTTTCCTACCTGGGATACCATACAGATACTATAACAAAAACTCAATTTGCATCAATAAAAAATGCTCCTCGATTAAAAAGAATAAATATATCTCCGGTAAAAGATATAGATGAGTTAAATGACCTTTTGCAAATTGAAGGTATCGAATATCTTGATATTAACGAGTCAGATATTAGCACAATTACTATAGCCGATCATCCAAGTTTAGAAGTTTTTACCGCCAAATCAGGAAAAAATATTGAAAACATTACGATTTCCAATTGTCAAAATCTAAGTGACCTTTATTTGAATTTATCGTATCCAAAACATGTGAGGATACAAAATATACCAAATCTTAAACTTTTAAAACTTGGATTATGTAAATTGAATAATCGCCAAGAGTTTATAAATAGCCTTGCCAGACTAAAATCATTAATGTACTTGAGTTTAGAAATTTGTAATACTGACCAAACCATAGACTTAAGAACGCTTGATAAATTACTTTATATCCCTGTAAATACCGAGGTAAACGAACTTTTTCTGAATAAGGCGTTAGAAGGAGTGATCGATACCCATAACTATACAGGTTCAATCAAATATGTAGAATAATGTATGTTTTCGTGAATATCTAGTTTGTTATTTTAGTCAAATACGATACTATACTTTTTATATTAAGAAAATCTTAACCTCTACACTATTCAGATATCCCTATTTTTAAACTGTATAAACACAAATCAACCATAAAATACAATGCTAAGAATCTTTTTTTTACTCGTAACCACTATTTTATTTGTTTCTTGTCAAGAACCGTTGGCGGTAGATATGTTGGTAATAAATGCCAATGTCTATACGGTTGACGATACAATTCCAAGAGCGACTGGATTTGCAATAAAAGATGGTAAATTTATTGCCGTTGGAAATACAGATGAAATTCTTGAGAATTATACAGCAACAGATACTATAGACGCTAGAGGAAAAACAATAGTACCCGGATTAATTGACGCGCATTGCCATTTTTATGGATTAGGGATGCAACAACAAAAAGTTGATCTTACAGGAACAAAAAGTTATGATGAAGTATTAGATCGTATTGTAACGTTTCAGAATAGTAAAAATGTTTCTTTTATCACAGGTCGTGGTTGGGATCAAAATGATTGGAAGGTTAAAGAGTTTCCCACTAAAGAAAAATTAGATAGTTTGTTTCCCGAAACTCCTGTAGCTATTACCAGAGTAGATGGTCATGCTTTGTTGGTTAATCAAAAAGCTTTAGATATGGCTAATATAACCGTGGATACAAAAGTAAACGGAGGTGAAATCCTTAAAAAAGACGGGCAGCTTACAGGGGTTTTAGTAGACAATCCTATGGAGTTAATCGAAGCCATTATCCCTGAGCCTACACAATTAGAACAAGTACAAGCGTTAAAGGATGCCCAAAAAATCAATTTTAGTTATGGGTTAACTACCGTAGATGACGCAGGATTAAGTCCAGAGGTGATTTCTTTGATAGATAGCCTTCAAAAAAGTAATCAGCTTAAAATTAGAATGTATGCCATGGTAAGCAATGTTCCCGATTACGTAGAGTATTACTTAAAAAACGGAGTATATAAAACAGCTAAACTTAACGTTTCTTCATTTAAAGTGTATGCAGACGGAGCACTTGGATCAAGAGGTGCTGCTTTAAAACAACCATATTCTGACAAAGAAGGGCATCACGGCGCTATGGTTATTGGTCAAAAAGAATTTACTGCTTTAGCTGAACGATTAGCAGGATCTCCTTTTCAGATGAATACGCATGCTATCGGAGATTCTGCTAATGCTGTTGTTATGAGAACATATAATGAGGTGCTCAAAAATAAATCAGATCGCAGATGGAGAGTAGAACATGCACAAGTTGTAGCTCAAGAAGAGTTTGACATACTCAATGATAACCTAGTGATGAGCGTACAGCCTACACATGCAACTAGTGATATGTATTGGGCAGATGAGCGACTGGGAGAGCAACGCATTAAAGGTGCATATGCATATAAAAAGCTCTTAGAAAAAACGGGAAAAATAGCATTAGGGACCGATTACCCCGTAGAGCATGTAAGTCCTTTCTATACATTTTATGCCGCTGTGGCCCGAAAAGACCTTAAACAATATCCCGAAGGAGGTTTTCAGAAAGAAGATGCACTCAGCCGAGAAGAAACCCTAAAAGGAATGACACTATGGGCAGCATATAGCAATTTTGAGGAAACCGAAAAAGGTAGTATTACAACAGGTAAATTTGCAGATTTTGTTATTCTGGAAGATGATATTATGGAGATTCAGGAAGATAAAATCCCAAATATTAACGTTTTTGCTACCTATGTTGGCGGGGAGAACGTGTATTCTTTAGATGTTAACTAATTTCGGTGTAAGAAAATTTACATAAGTCATCGTATTTTTGTAGCAGTAAAGATGTGTCGAAAACGAGAATTCTATCAACATCGCTTTGACCACTTTCTTTGTGTTATCAAACTACATTGAACTCGAGTGTAATGGTATTAACTCAAGCTTGTCATACTATGCTTATCAAGAGATTGTACGTTATCTTCCACCATTGGCTTGTAGATCTGCAATACATTGTGCATCCAGTTCTGGGATCATTTCGCCCATACCCATAATACCACTACCAAACTCAATAGCGGCTTCCATTAAACACTTCGAAACGTTACAGTGGCTGTTACCATCACCATTTGCATCTGTATCTTCATGTTCTGATTGCAGTGGAGTACCAATATTTACCAATCCGAGCAGATGTGCAAATTCGTGATTTAAGGTTGCGGTTTCGATAGTACTTAACGAAGGTGCATTGGGTCTAGTGCTTAATCTGCGTAAAGTGCTTTCATAAATAACCATAGAAGTATTGAGATAAGCGCTACCTAAAGTAACCTGTTCATCGGTGTCGTCTTCTTTACTACCATCGGCAAAGTATACATAAACAGCAATATCATCTTCTTGATTAAAAAGTGTTCGATGAGTATTTTCTATTTCTGCTATTTCTTCAATGGTAAAAGAAGTATCATTAGAAGAAGGTACGGTACGTTGAGTAATTGTGATTCCATCTGGTTTAAAAAGTCGTTCTTGTAAAAATTGTCTAAATTCATTTACCGCTGTTACCGTAGGTTCAAAGCCTTGAACAGATACAATTTCTATAGAGAGACTATTAAAATTAGTCGCACTTAAAAGATCATTTGCAGAAGAGCCCAGAGGTCTTAGATTTGCAACTTGAGAGGTGCTGTCGTTAATCGGTGTAGTATCATCATCATCAGAACAACTCACGAGGATAAATGACGATAGAAGTAGGTAACCTAAAAATTTTAATAGCTGCACAAGATTTATTTTTAACGTTGTTAGTACTAGTAAATAAGCATAGTCATAGAAGCGCCTATTCTTATGTGTTCATATTATTCTACTCAATAATTGAGATATAAATGCTACAGGGCTTATACAGATGCACTTTGCTTTATGTATTGCTTTTCCACAAAGATTATACCATCAATCAAATATGCTCACTCTGTTAATTTATAATAAGTTTTGCTAAGTAGTCGTTATTTTCTCCATTACATAACAGTTCGCATAAGAATCCGTTGGCATTTGCGGCATTTTGTAATGTGTTATAATCAATATATAACCAATCAAACCAATCGGATTCTAGTTTTTTGTATTTTAATTTATA
Organism: uncultured Aquimarina sp.; assembly: GCA_947497175.1. GTDB lineage: Bacteria > Bacteroidota > Bacteroidia > Flavobacteriales > Flavobacteriaceae > Aquimarina. The sequence goes on from CANMFM010000010.1 coordinate 119,178, forward strand.
TCGCATTTCACCATAATAGGCGGCAGAAGCATCGACCCAAAAACTGCCATCATCATCTGCAAAGAGATATGAAATATCTGATGAGTCTAATAAAACTTGTCCACCAGGATGTAAAAGTGTTTTAATTTGAGTAAAGAATCTATCGATATTATTTAGTGTGCCTATAATGCCACTTCCGTTCATTAATAATAACAGCGTGTCAAATTTTTCGTTTTTAAGTGTAAAAATATCCTGAATTACTGCGTTAGTAATACCCCGTTTGTTACAGGTTTCTATTGCTCCTTCTGAAATATCGATTGCCTTTGTAGTTAATTTTTTTTCATTTTGAAGGTAGAGTGCATGACTCCCTGCCCCGCAGCCAATATCCAAAACTTTACCATACGCAAGATCTAAGGCTTTTTGTTCTATAACAGGCATTTCTGAATACGTTCTAAACAGGTACGATACGGGGATAATGTCATCATCAAAATCTGGAGCTTGTACAATAATGTCTTCAAAATACTCTTGATTATAAAAATCCCTAATGGCTGTTCCGAAGATATCTTGTTTCATGTTTTAGATTTTATATCTGTAGTTTACGACATGTTATGCAATTATAAATTTAGTATTTAATTGGTTCAATATTTTACATATACGATTCAGATCCCTTCTCTTTCTGAGAGAGAAACCTAATCTCGGCTATTTAAAAGGAACAAACAACTCAAGTTTATTATTTATTCTATTCATATAAGAATTCGTCAATACTAAATTGTAATTTTGCAGTATGCAGGACTTTATAAATCAATTACCACAGCTGGCCAAAGATAAACATAACGAGAATAAAAAATTCTTTGCGAAGCTTAAAAAAAAACCTCCTAAAAAATTAGATAGCATCATGCAAGAACTCCACGATGAAGAGTTTGAGCAAACGGATTGCCTTCAATGTGCGAATTGCTGTAAAACTACCGGGCCATTATTTACGGATAAAGATGTAGAACGTATTTCAAAACATTTAAAAATGAAACCGCAGCAGTTTGAAGCGCAATATTTAAAAATGGATGAAGAAGGTGATTTGATACTTCAGCAAACTCCTTGTTCTTTTTTAGGAGCTGATAATTATTGTCTTATTTATGAAGTAAGACCCAAGGCTTGCCGTGAATATCCGCATACTGATCGTAAAAAATTTCAACAGATTTCAAACTTAACATTAAAAAACGTAGTTATTTGTCCGGCTGCTTATAACATAGTTGAGAAAATGAAAGCGAATATCAAATGATGCAGCGTGTATTATTGGTATAACAAATACTTTTTTCGCATGGCCTTATATTTAATAAGACCCTCGCGCCATGATTTTTTAATTTGTGTAATACTCCAACCTTCTTCTATTTGTTGTTGTAGTTTTTGAGTACCTGCGTGCAATGTAAATGATTTTGTATTAAAGAACTTCTCTTGGTTAGTAGAGTTTTTGTAAGCATAAACAAGCCATTCCAGGTGTATTGCATTTAGATGTGGAGTGTTCTTTAAATTTTTCCCATAACATACCTCGCCTTGGTGTTTTGGGTATTTAGCTCCAAAATTTGGTTGAGGTATATATGCATAATCATATTTTGCTATAGTTAAATCTGGAGAACCAAAAATTTGAAACTGCGTTTCGGTACCCCTACCGGCATTAATGGTAGTTCCTTCAAAAAAACCAAGGCTGGGATATAAGTTGATAGATTTATCATTAGGAAGATTTGGAGAAGGCCTGATGGGTACACTATATGAAGTTGTATGTGTATAATTTTTTACCGGTATAATCGTGATATCACATGTTAGCCCTTCTTCAAGCCATTTTTCGCCGTTAATCATTTGTGCATATTCTCCTATTGTCATGCCATGTACAAGAGGTATAGGGTGCATGCCTAGAAAACTAGAGTGTTCTGGTTCTAGCGTTGGGCCATCTATATAATGTGCGTTGGGGTTTGGGCGATCCAAAATTAGCATCGGGATATTTTGCTCTGCACACGCTTGCATTACATGATGTAATGTGGATATGTAGGTATAAAATCGTACTCCTACATCCTGGATATCAAAAACAACAATATCCAGACCGGTTAAAGCATCTTTTGACGGTTTTTTATTTTTGCCGTACAATGAAATTATCGGCAATCCGGTTTTAATATCTTTTCCATCAGAGACCAGCTCTCCTGCATCAGCTTTGCCTCTAAAGCCATGTTCGGGTGCAAAAACCTTTATAATATTGATGTTTTCAGATAATAATGAGTCTACAATATGAGTGTATTGTTGAAGCGCAGGCGGTTGAATCTTTTCAACATTTTCTTGTAAGGAAGACAGATTGGGATATTTAAAAATCACCGAAGTTTGATTACCCACAATGGCCACTTTTTTATCTTTTAGTAACGGCAGATATCGCTCTGTTTGATTCGCTCCGATAATAACGGGAGCTATTATTTTTGTAGTATCTTTTACAATAGTATCTTTAGGTATTGTGTTTGTAATATCCACAGTAGAAGTCTGTGAGGATAATTTTGTTCCACTTCCGCAAGAAATAAGAGCGGTACAAAAGAATAAAAATGTATTTTTGAATGCATTTCTAATAAAAACCATAGTTAAGCTTGAATTTCGAGTATTTTATTGCCAAACGCCTTATCAAAGGTAAGGAACATAAAAGTAGCATTTCGGCTCCAATCATAAAAATTGCGATTTCGGCAATTGCAATGGGTATGATTATGATGCTGATTACTGTAGCTACAGGTGTAGGTTTACAACGTAAAATTCGTGAAAAAGTTGCAGCCTTTAATGGGCATGTGGTAATTTCCAGTTTTGACAACAATAATAATCTGGAATCCTGGATCCCAATCAAAAAACAACAAGATTTCTATCCCAATTTTAATAGTGTTGAAGGAATTACTCATATTCGTGGTGTTGCGACCAAGATCGGAGTGATTAGAACGGCTTCTGATTTTGAAGGAATTGTAATGAAAGGGGTTGGTGAAGATTATAACTGGGGACATTTTGAAGAATACCTGGTTGAGGGTCGGTTACCGGATTTTTCAGAAAATCTAAATCAGGAGATTTTAATTTCAGAATATATAGCCAAACGTTTGGGATTACATGTGGGGGATAAAGCGATCACTTATTTTTTAAAGAAAAATGATGCTGCGAATTCGCGACCAAATATTAGAGCTCTAGAAATTGTGGGTATTTATAATTCGGGATTTCAGGAGTTTGATGAAAAGTTTTTATTTGCTGATATTCGTCATATCCAACGAATGAATAAGTGGGGCGATGATGAGATAGGCAATTTTGAAGTATTCATAGACGATTTTGATAAGATAGATCAAAAAGGACAAGAAATATATGAAAACATCCCGTCGGTACTCGATAGTCAGACTATTACCTTAAAATATGCCACCATTTTCGAATGGCTAAAACTTTTTGATCTTAATATTATAGGAATCATAAGTATTATTATCCTGGTGGCTGGGATCAATATGATAACTGCTCTTTTAGTGTTGATACTCGAAAGAACTCCTATGATAGGAATATTAAAGGGGTTAGGAGCTAGTGATTGGAGTATAAGAAAAGTCTTTTTATACAATGCCGCATATCTAATTTTAGTTGGTTTGTTTTGGGGCAATCTAATAGGGATTGGGTTACTCTTTTTACAGGATTACTACGGAATTGTTAGCCTTAACCCAGAAACATATTATGTAAATAGGGCTCCGGTATTTATAGATTTCGGATATATTCTATTACTTAATTTAGGAACTATGGTATTATGTTTAATCATGTTGCTTATTCCTTCATATATAGTAGCTAAGATATCACCTACTAAGTCTATTCGTTTTCAGTAAGTAGCTTATGAAAATCCTTCCATAATTCTCAAGACTCTTGCTAAATTCTTGTTGCAAATCCAAATTATGAAGGTGTGAATTCTTTATTAGTAATTTTGTATTTAAAAACACTTACTAATTAAAACACTACGAATTCTCATTTATAGATCTAATTTATGTCTCGGTAAAATATATTTGACTTCAAAATTTTACCTATGAATCTTAGAATAGCATTTTACATTTTTACCATTTCGGGAGTATTACTTTTTAGCGCTTGTACGCAACCACAAAAAACCACTGTTAAAAATCAAAATGATAAGTTAATTGCACAAGCTAACATTGATGCTGTAGAAGAAAAAATTCCTACGCTTTCAGAGATTATATCCATTGATGTTGGATTTACTAAGTTATCAGAAATGATGCAAGCTACCGGGTATATCAAAAAACTTGAAGGAGAAGGCCCCTATACTGTTTTTGCTCCAACCAATGGTGCACTGGATAGGTTACACCCAAAGACATTAGAAAGTCTAAAGAAACCTGAAAATCAGGAAAAATTAATTTCAATGTTAAACTATCATATCATTTCAGGATTAATTAACAAACAAGATATAATCAAGGCTATTAAGGAGTATGGCGGAAGTGTAAAATTAAAAACCATTGCCGGAGATCAATTAACAGCCACTATGAAAAAGGATAAAATCTATTTGATCGATGAGAGAGGAAACGCTGGTCGATTAATGATTAACGATATTGAAGCCTCTAACGGGATAATTCACACTACAGAATCCGTAATGATGCCAAACTAATAAATAACAACCACAATCAATTATTGGCGTGTAAACGGAAGCGATCCTAATGTAGCTTCCGTTTTTTTATAAATTGATTTTTACTTGATACATCATTTCATTAAAACAAACCACTTGAACTGACGTTGCGATTAAGCTCAACACAGATCAAACATACACGCTACGTCACATCGAGTGCTACGCCCTAGCGGGGTGTATCGAGATGCTTTCGTAACTAAAAAGGTTCTCGATAGCTCTGCTGAGCCTGTCGAAGTACAATTTTTCTCCATTCCATTCCAAAAAACCACTCGAACTGACGGGCTAACATGCGAGGTCACATCGAGTGCCACGCCCTAGCGGGGTGTATCGAGATGTTTTAGAACCGAAAAGTCCAAAAAAAGGGAACATCATCTATGGTGCTCCTTATATCTTAGCTACTTTTAATCAAGCCTCATACTTTAACCAAACCTCATAGGTCTTCAAGACCTGTGAGGTTTCGCATATTGTTTATTTGGTTATACTATCTCCTCTTCTTCAACGGATAGTAAACTACCAGATCGGGAAGGGGTGCGGTACAGGTCTCGTTTTGCTGGTGACTCATCAAACACATTATCGGCTGCCGCGTTGATTTTTTGCAGAATGGCATAGAGCTCATTAAGCTGCTCTATGCGCTCAGCAGTATCTACCATACGTGTGCCTTTTTTCTGTTCTTGCTCTTTATTGGCTTCGCGTAGGGCTTGTGCCAGGATAGCAGATTGCTTTAGTATTTCTACCGGCACACTCGTGGCTTCTAAAGCTGTACGATGTTGAGCGATGGTATCTGATAACCCTTCCATAAACTGAATCATTTTGGTCTGGTTATTCGTAACCGTTCTAAAACGACCAATACCAAACTGCTTTTGTATCGCCTTTTTATCCGGGAATGCATCTAATACCCAATATCGAAGCTTTTTAAAATACGTACGGCAATCCTGCATGGCCTTTTCTACGATCTCTGTTTTTTCTTGTAGCTGCGCTACGTTGAGGTCATCGCCACCTTCTTTATAGCCTTGCGCTACCTTTAGCTCTAGCGCAGTAATAAATCCTTTGTTGAGTTTAGGATCAAAGGCGGTAAATTGATCAATATCTAGTTTTAAATGTTCTACTGTAGTGTCTCCCCATTCTAGAAGGTTACTGTCTTTTAATCTGAAATTACGTTCTGCCATTTCTTTAGGTTTTAAAAAGTGTTAGTAAATAATTTTTGTTGTAAACACATTTATACTGGCGGTCAGACAAATTATCTAAAAGGATACCCTTCTCGACAAGACGGAAGCTCCTCTTGATAACATGCAAGCCTCTCTCTACAAGGCGGAAGCCTTTTGAGACAAGATGGAAGCCTTTCTTGACAAAGCGTAAGCTTCTAGAGACAAGACGGAAGCCTCTCTTGACAAGGAGGAAGCTTCTAGAGACAAGACGGAAGCCTCTTTTGACAAGACGGAAGCCCCTCTTGACAAAGCGGAAGCTTTTCTTGACAAAAATGAATGAACTACTAGTTTGTATATGTATTTATCTGCAATATGACGATTGCATCGGGGTGGGTGTGCCATTAAGCAATGGTTAATATAGAGATAATATTTTGATATACAAGTAGTTTCGTTAGTTTTTGAATGCGGGATATTAATTTTTATTGGCATTCTAGGTCTGATCTGGGGCCTATGAGGAGGGAAAGGATATGTTTTACGTTTTGTATTGGTCTATTTATGATTTTAATGTGTGGGATTGGGTTAGCTATAACATCTCTTGTATGTTGCGTTTGCCTGCGAAAGCGGTATATGCAATATACAAATTGTTGTAGGTAGTTTTTATTCAAATCGTTTTTTTAAGTCACTCCATTCATTAAGAAAAAAAGAATATCTTCTAACATTGTGATAATCGCCTTTATAGTATCGATGTTTTTTAAAAATTCCTTCAAGATCAAACCCTACTTTTTCAATTAGCTTTATTGATTTGATATTGTATTCAAAAACATCTAAATATAGCTTTCTAATTGGTAAATTCTGGTGAACAAAATCAAAAACTAATTTGTATGCGTCTACACCAAAGAAGCTATTTTGATATTTTGGTAATAAAAATGCTGAAATTGAAGCGTAATTATCTGTCTTATTATGATCATGAATAAATATTGTCCCAATATTCTCCTCTAAATTGTTTTGAATCATAAAATAAAATGAGAACTCATTTTCTATATTAAACTCAAGTAATTCGAAAAAGTGTTTTTTACTAGGGAATTCCCTAATATTTGACCAAAGCATATTATAATCAAAATCTGTAAGCCATAAGTAAATATCTTCAAAATCCTTTGCAGAAATTAATTTCAATACAGTTCTTCCTGTTGAAAGTATTTTATTCATTTACTTGTTTACCTTTACAGAAAATAATTTTGTGATTTGCTCGTCTATAACTTTCTTTCTAAATCGTAAGTCCTCTAATAATTTTTTTTGATTTTCGTCTATTTCAGGTTTGCGAACAATATCTTCAATCATTTTTTGAATATTTCCCCCCTCTTCTTGTAATTGAAGCAAATTATTATTTTGTTGATTATTTTCAACCTTCGGAAGAGTAACTTTTAGAAAGTTATTCTCAAAAAGAGATTCGAATTTGAATTCCTTTTTGGTAGAATCAAAATTAATAGCACTTGCGATTAGTTTTGCTATACTAAAAATATAATTTTCTAAGTTGCAAATTTGAAATTTTTTGGAGGTTTCATTATGAAACTCTTCTTTTAGTTCTGGTCTAGGGCCAATTCTTTTCCCATCTTTAAGTACCCATAACCAGTCTTCTTTTTTTTCATTGGTAACAAAGATGACATTTTTGTTTTGCTTTTTAGCTTTTTCTAATATTTCATTCCATATTATAAAGTCACCGTATTTATTTCCATTTTCTTTTTCCGAATCTTGAAATCCAGGTGGGATTTTTTTGGAATATCTATCCTTTCCTTTTTTATGTAGTTGCAGGAGCTTTTCCTCAGTAGGGCGTTCTTCAATTTTATCTTTAAGTATTTGGTCTAACTTTTCATAAATAGAATCTTTTGCTTCTAAGCTTTTATAGTAAGCTTCTCGATGTTTAATATTTTCTATTTTTGCTTTTATGTCTTTGTCAATTAACCTTTTAATGTTAGAAGATAGGTAATTATAAAATTTCGATTTTTGAACATCCGTTTCGAATCTATCGATTTCTGATTTTAGTTTTGAGAGTTGAGAATAGTTATCTACTATTACGTTGAACCTATTTTTGTGAAATTCAAAAGCAACATGATATGGAATAAATATTCTATCCTTAATTTTGGAGGTTAATTCGAAGAAAAGATCACTTAATTTTGGAGATATTCGATATAAACCTAAAAGGACATTTGTGTCAAATGTGATTAAAGAATTATCCCAAATTTCTTGAACCTCTTCTAGGCTATACTTATTCCAATGTTTGAATTTCTCTTGCATTTAAAATTTGATGATTTTTAAAATGTATAATTCTGACTAACGGTTAAATTTACTATAAAATTCAACACAAAAATTTAACTCGTTAACAAAAGAAATTAATAGAGTTTCTTTATATAGGGAGTTACCTACAACGTCTCTTGTATGTTGCGTTTGCCTGCCGAAGGCGGCATATGCAATATACAAATTGTGGTGCGCAGTTTTTTATTTTATTCCTAGAGATACTTTTAGAAAAATTGGTTTTGTTTCGTCAATCACTTTTTTAAAATCTAAACTCTCTATATCAACCTCCTTATCAGGGTTATTTAGTAATTTGTCGCTCAAATATGCATAGCACTCTTTCCCGTGTTCCAAATTCAAAACTGGAAATAAATAAAATGAGTGCTGATACTCTTTTTTTATCTCGTCACTGTTAGTTAGTCCGACATTACAACTATAATATTCCCATTCACCATCTTCGTTTGGATAAGGTTCGTAGTCTTTTAGTTTTATTCCTTTTTTAAGTTGGTCATTTTTTATCGTGCCAAAAATATATTCACAAGTGTTGAATTCTGTACTCGGGTCAACTTTACCATCAATAACGTATTTTAGAAGTCCTTGAAATTGATTTTCTGCGTATTTGAAATTTCTATGAGCTTTTTCATAGTTACTTATATCATTCAAATCTCCAAAACCTTTAGTTTCGGAAAGTTTCTCTATTGCCTGCTCTAATTCTTTACCAGACTTCTGGTATTTAGAATGTAGTTCAGCGTATTTATCTTCGTATGTCATTTCTTGGTTTTAATAAGTGATTACTTTGATTGCTAAATAGATAAATAATAGGAACGTTACGATAATTGCAAGAAGAGACTTTAAATTCTGTCTGTTAATCATTTTACCATATTTCGTAACATCTGTGTCTAAATTCCAATTCATTCTTTGCGAAGCGTGTCGATATATTTCCATCTGTTGTTGTTCTAAAAACACTAAATAAATTAGAACTGAAATTGGCAGGATAGCTAACCATAGACTTACAATTGGATTGTCAGTTGGGAATTTTCCAAGTCCAAAATATGAAGCAACTAATATTCCGTTAATTGTAAAAAGTTTGTCGTGAATACGGTCAAATGTGGATTGAATTTTTTTGCTCGCTTCTTCTCCCTCTCGTTCAGCTTTTTGAATTAGTTTATCTCCTTCGGCTGTCAATTCATTAGTTGAGATTCTTGCTTCATTTGTTGCGAGAATTTCTAAAATTCTTTGTAATATTTTATTTGTTTCTTTAAAGTCTGTCATTTCTCAAATTGCACACAACAATCGTATATAGTTACCTTTAGTACCTATATATCTTTTTTTATATCCACTAATCTACCCCAATATTTCTAACCTTCTGATGTGGGAAACCGTAAGCATTTTTAAAAAGATTTTTGTATGGCCCCCTTCGACAGGCTCAGGGTGACAGATTTTAGGGTCGAAGTGTTTTCGTTATTACAATGGTTCTCGATAGCTCTGCTGAGCCTGTCGAAGTACATTTTGCTTCCATTCTATTACAGCAAAACACTCGAACTGATGGGTAGGTGTGTAATGGCATTACATTATGAAAAACCACTCGAACTGACAGACGAATACGCTATCCAATATTACGTTACTCTTTTACAAATCGACAAAGGGATATCATATAAAACCGAAATTATAAAAGCGGCTTTAAAATAAAAAGTTCTTCAAAGTATATTGAAATCGATATTCTAGATTGTATCTTTGCGAAGTTAAATACCCTAGACGTTGGGTTGTTAAAATTATACATAGTGGAATACGCAAATAACATATTAGAAACTATTGGTAATACGCCTTTGGTTAAAATGAATGCCTTAGTAAAAGACGTTGATGCCTTGGTATTGGCCAAATATGAAACATTTAACCCAGGAAACTCTGTAAAAGACCGTATGGCTCTCAAAATGATTGAAGATGCAGAAGCTGATGGTAGGTTAAAGCCTGGAGGAACGATCATTGAAGGGACATCAGGAAATACAGGCATGGGATTGGCATTAGTAGCCATAGTAAAAGGATACAAGCTTATCTGTGTAATGGCTGATAAGCAATCTAAAGAAAAAATGGATATTTTGCGTGCCGTAGGAGCCAAAGTGATGGTATGTCCTACTAATGTAGAACCCGATGATCCTAGGTCGTACTATTCGGTTTCTAAACGCTTGGCTGAAGAAACGCCAAATTCATGGTACGTAAATCAATATGATAACCCATCAAATGCAGTGGCTCATTACGAAAGTACAGGACCAGAAATATGGGAACAAACCCAAGGCAAAGTAACACATTTTATAGTAGGAGTAGGTACTGGTGGGACTATATCTGGAGTAGGAAAGTATTTAAAAGAGAAAAATCCAAATATCAAAATTTGGGGGATAGATACGTATGGTTCGGTGTTCAAAAAATATCATGAAACAGGTATTTTTGATGAAAATGAAATCTATTCTTACATTACTGAAGGAATTGGAGAAGATATTCTTCCTAAAAATGTAGATTTTTCGGTAATCGATGGATTTACCAAAGTAACCGATAAAGATGCGGCGGTGTATACGCAAAAGCTTGCTAAAGAAGAGGGAATGTTTTTAGGAAATAGTGCTGGTGCTGCAATAAAAGGATTACTTCAATTAAAAGAACACTTTACCAAAGATGATGTAGTTGTTGTTTTATTTCACGATCATGGTAGCCGTTATGTCGGTAAAATGTTTAATGACGATTGGATGCGTGAGCGTGGTTTTCTTGAAGAAGAAGTATCAACCGCAGTTGATTTGGTAAAAGACCATAAAGAAAAACCTTTGGTAACCGTGAAGACAGAAGAGCTGGTTTCGCATGCCATAGAACGTATGCGTAAATTCCAAATTTCTCAAATTCCTGTTGTAGATAGTGATGGTTTTGTAGGATCAGTAGACGAAAGCGCCTTGTTTAAAGCCTTTATGGACGATAAGAATATGGATAGTACACCAATAAAAGAGGTGATGAAAGATCCTTTTCCGGTTGTGAATGCAAAAACCTCTTTAGATGAGATCTCCAAACTTATAAAAAACGGAAATCCGGCAGTTTTGGTAGAACTTGAAAATGGAAATTACCATATCATTACTAAGTATGACGTTATCAGTCATATAAAATAAATCCTTATATTTAATATAATTTAACCCCTCTATCAGCGTTATTTCCTGATAAAGGGGTTGTTTCTATAGCTTGATTTTGTATTTTGTTGGAATATTTATTTAAATACATAAAGCAAGTATATTATAATGGTAGTAGTGTATGTGTAAATATGTATTCGATTTTTCTGATATAGATAAATTAAGGGGATACTTCAGGTCTCAATTGAATCCAAATAGTAGTTCTGATCGAATTTATTTTCCGCCAGAAATAGGAGAGGGATACTTATCATATTATAAAATATCTCCCGAGGTTTTCCTTTTGGTAAATAATTATAAAGCCAATACTGATATAGAATATATCAGAAGACCTATCGATGAAAAAGATATTATTCTACATTTTAGAAAATATGCATTAGATCATCAAATTGAAGAAGATCAAATAATTAGTACATATTCTGATAGTTATACTCCAGGTAATATGCGATGTATGGATGCGCGACAAGGAGAACAAGTATTTATTACTAAGGGAGCCGAAGTGAGATCTACCATGATTGTACTTAAAAGCTCTTATACCAAAGCCTATTTTATGAAGAGTAATGATATGGCAGAAAAAGTAGATAAATATATACGTTATTCTCATCAGCATATTCATAAATTCTATCTTTCGTATAAACAATCTAACCTTTTTGACCAGATTGTACAACCAGACCTTGATCGAATAGAAAATTATCTATATTATATTGCCAGAGGAATACGATTATTAGAAACCTTCTGGAAAGATGTTCTCAGATGGGAAACCGAAAGTAATCCATTTAATGTTAATAGTGCTCAAGTAGGTAATATTTATAAGGTGAGTAATTATCTTAAAGAGAATCTTCACGAACCTTTTGTTGGCGTTGACCAATTGGCTACTATGGCACATATGAGCCGTACAAATTTCTTTAATATGTTTAAAGAGATACATGACCAGACACCACTAGAATTTTTTAATAATAAAAAATTAGAAAGCTCTTATAATATGATCTTTGGCGAAGGATTATCAATAAAGGAGGTTATGGATGCTCTTAATTACTCGAATTCTTCAAAATTTAAAAAAGCATTTTTTAATAAGTTTGATATTTATCCCGATATCAATATTTAAAAATAAAGAAGGTCGTCAAAATATGACAACCTTCTATAACCTAACACAAACTCAACTTAGCTTAGGGTTTTGTAATCTTTATGTTGTTGTGAATTATTTTCCCTTTAATTCTGGGAACAAAGTAAAGAAATGAAATTGTTGTTTAAGTTTCCATTAATACATATTATGTTACCAATAGTACATTTTAGAGCAGTATTAACTTGATTTTAAGAATAATTAGGGGTGTTTGCTCATTTTAAACACATTTATTCATCTTTTTTCATGCTTAAACAGCTTTTTGATCTAAAATCTTTAAAAATGTTTCTGGCTCTGGTCGTACTCTGTAATTATCAGTTAAATCAGCAAAAATTATTTTTCCTTGTTTATCTGTTATTATAATGGTCGGTAATACTGTGTCACTATCATATCCAAGAGTTTGAAATCCCATTGGTATTCCATTTTTAGAGAAAATATGTAACTGTTTGGCTACTGCATTACCTTGATCCACTAAGAAATTGAAGCCTACATCAAACTTCTTAGCTAAAGATTGGGTATATTTATGTGGCTGCGGACTGATAAGAATCATATTCACATTTCTTTTTTCGAGCTCTTTATATTGTAATGCAATTTCTTTGATTTGTGCCATACATAGAGGACACCAATTGCCTCTGTAAAACATAAAAATTGAAGGGTTTCCGATAAATTTAGAAACATTTACTTTGTTTTTTTTAGCATCTTGTAATTCAAAATCGGGTAATATATTTCCAACTTTGATTATTTTATTTGACGCTCTATTGTTAAATGTCGAGTACCATTTGATGTAAAGTACCCACCCAAGAAACAGAGCAATACTTGGTAATGAACCGTTAAGATCTTTTTCAATAATTCCGCCAAATACAATGCTAATTATAAAACCTAGGCTTATCGGTAGCGTAAATGCTCTCAAGTTTGCATCTGTTCGCGCTACAGGTTTAATAAAAATCATTGCAAAAAGAAATACAACACTAAAGGCGATCAAAATTCTTCCAATATATCTATATGATATGCCATTATTGATTAAATGCAAGACCCCATCAATAGTAAAATACAGTGCAACTAAAGGAAATACAGAAATAAATATTGATTTTAAAAGAGTGTTCATAGAAGTGATATTGATTCTTTTTTTGTCTGTAGTTTGATGATCAGCTTACAAGATTAGAATAAATTTTTATTATTTTCGAGAACTATTTCGGATAAACTATTTCGAATTTTTCTTCCTACCCAAAAAAACATTAATAGTTTACGCTGCTTTTCTACAAAATGGCAAATGGAGTAATAACTAAATAATGTTGTACTAATGAGCGAAGATTTTCTTCAATATCTATGGAAACATAAAAAATTTGAGCTTTCTAATTTAAAAACGACGCATCAGCAAGAGATTGTTCTGAAGCACGTAGGTGTTCATAATACAGATAATTCAGGTCCTGATTTTTTTAATGCTCAAATGAGTATAGAGGGGCAGAAATGGGCTGGTAATGTCGAAGTTCATCATAAGTCCAGTGACTGGTATGTTCATAATCATGAAAACGACCCGTCTTATGACAATGTAATTTTACATGTGGTTTGGGAAGATGATACAGAAATTTTTAGAAGAGATAATACGATAATACCCACATTACAACTTAGAGATTATACGGCGCAACATGTTTTAAAAAAGTATGATACATTTTTTGATAGTTTCCATTATAATTGGATACAATGCGAAAAAGAAGTATCCAAGGTTTCAAGTTTTATAATCTCTAATTGGCAAGAAAGGTTGTACATAGAAAGGCTTGAGCAAAAATCATTTCTGATCTTAGAGTTATTGAAGAATTCTGCGAATAATTGGGAAGCGGTATTTTTTAAACTTTTGGCAAAAAACTTTGGGTTAACGGCCAATGGAGCATCTTTTTTTAGTCTTTCAAATTCTTTTGATTTTTCGGTAGTTCAAAAATGTAGTAAAGACATGTATAGATTAGAAGCATTACTCTTTGGTCAAGCAGATTTGTTAGCGGTCAAAAATGAGACTGCATACTCTAGAAAACTCTATAAAGAATATGATTTTTTGAAAAATAAATTTCGATTAAATAATAAGGGAGTTTTACCTGCTCAGTTCTTTAGGTTGCGACCCTCAAATTTTCCGACCATTCGATTGGCACAGCTTGCCAGTTTGTATTTTACTCATCAACAACTATTCAGTTTAGTTATAAAAACAATAAATATCAAAGACTTTTATGACCTTTTTCAAGTAGATGTAAGTGATTTTTGGAAAAACCATTATACATTCGAAAGAGAATCACCTTCAAGAAAAAAAAGGATAACACATTCATTTGTAGATCTTATTTTAATCAATACAGTGATTCCTGTCAAATTTATGTATGCAAAGAGTCAGGGTAAGGATTGTGATGAAGAAATTTTTGAGTTATTATCTCAATTGTCGTATGAAAAAAACACAATTACAGACAATTTTCTTGCCTTAAAGATGCCTGTTGATAACGCAATGCATTCTCAAGCGATGATTCAACTCAAAAATAATTATTGTGATCAAAAAGGCTGTCTCAAGTGTGCGATTGGCAATTATTTATTAAATCAAGATCGAAGTTTAGGATAATATAATTATTTTGCGGTATGTTATATAACCTTAGACATTTTTTAGAACGTAACGGATTTTATGTGTCCACCAGGTTAGCAGAGAGGTTTGGTATGCGAGCAAAAAATGTACGTTTGTTCTTTATTTATCTAACCTTTGCAACAGCAGGATTGGGTTTTGTGATCTACCTTAATATGGCATTTTGGTTGAAGCTTAAGGATTTGGTATATACTAAAAGAACTTCGGTATTTGATTTATGATAAAAATTTATAAATGGGGAAGACCTAGAATTTATATTGCATTAATTTTATTAATTCTTGTAATTTCTATCGGTGTATTAGGCTTTCGGTTTTTTTCTGATTACTCTTGGGTCGATGCGCTGTACATGACTGTGATCACAATGACTACAGTTGGTTTTGAAGAAGTTCAGCCTCTGGATGATCAAGGAAAACTATTTACAGTATTTCTCATCTCCACGAGCGTTGCCATTTTTGCCTATTCGGTTTCAGTTATTACAGAATATATTGTAAGTAAAAATGATCCTAAAAGAGTATTGCTCAGAAAAACACAAAAAATGATACATCAACTAGAAAATCACATAATTATAATTGGTTATGGCCGAAACGGAAAGCAAGCCGCAGCCAAACTTATGGCCTACGATAAGCCGTTTATTATTATTGAAAAAGATGAAGAAATCATTGAAAGATATCAAGATCAGAAAATACTGTTTTTAAAAGGTAATGCTACAGAAGATGAGGTTTTGATTCGTGCAGGAATAAAAAATGCAACGTGTTTAATTTGTACACTACCCGAAGATGCTGACAATCTATTTATAGTACTATCTGCAAGGCAAATTAATAAAAAATTAAAAATAATAAGTAGGGCTTCGCAGGATACCTCTTATAAAAAAATACGTTTGGCAGGTGCAGATAATGTTATCATGCCCGATAGAATAGGAGGCGACCATATGGCATCCTTAGTAGTGGTTCCTGATTTAATAGAGTTTTTAGACAACCTTTCTATTGTTGGTAAACGATCTATTAACATAGAAGAAGTATCTTTTGAAGAATTATTTGATGATTTGCAAGAAAGAACAATCCTTAATATTGATATGCGATCCAGAACAGGCTGCACAATTATAGGATATAAATCTCCAGATGGAGAATATGTTGTAAACCCAGAAGCCGATACATTACTAAGACCTGGTTCTAAGATTGTAGTTCTTGGTCGTCCCGAACAGATTAATCTTCTAAATAAAGAGTTTAATATTTAACGATTACAGAACATTTAACTCTTTAAAAATTGTACACAACCGTTTTTTTTAGCATCTTGCTGACTTCTTTAATAATTAAATTCAATTAACGTACATAATCATGAAGAGAATTCTTCTTTCAATTTTAGCACTCACACTTCCATTTTTAACATTTGCACAAGAAACCCAAGAAAAAGGTTTAGACCAGAGAATAGATGAAGCTTTTAAGCCTATTTCTGATTTCTTCTCTAATATCATCTTTTTTGAAGTTTTTAGTGGGGCACCTTTTGTGATTATATTATTAGTTTTGAGTGCGTTATTTTTTACAATTTATTTTGGTTTTCCAAATATCAGATATTTTGGAAAGGCAATTAATGTGGTACGAGGGAAATATGATGATGTTGAAGGACATGGAATAGAAGGAAAAGCAGAAGTAAATATCGTAGAAGGCGATATAAAAGATACAATAAGAGACGAATCTAAAGAAGGAGAGGTGTCTCATTTTCAGGCGTTAGCGACAGCGGTTTCAGGTACGGTTGGTAATGGAAATATAGCAGGAGTGGCGCTGGCAATTGCATTGGGCGGCCCCGGAGCTACATTTTGGATGATCATTTGTGGATTATTGGGGATGTCTACTAAGTTTGTAGAATGTACATTAGGAGTACAGTATAGAGATGTAGGAGAGGACGGGACCGTATACGGTGGGCCTATGTATTACCTTAATAAAGGCTTAAAGGAAAAAGGCTTTGCCTGGGTAGGAAAAATTGCTGCAGTATTATTTGCGATTTTTTGTATTGGAGGATCCTTTGGAGGAGGAAACGCGGCGCAATCTAATCAAGCCACTATTGTTTTGAAAGAAATGTTAGGGTTGAATAGTGCTGGTGCAGGTTTCTGGATAGGTATAGTTTTAGCAATTTTAGTAGGTATAATAATTATTGGAGGGATAAAACGCATAGCTTCAGTAACCGAAAAGGTTGTTCCATTTATGGCAGTAATGTATGTGCTTGCATGTATTTATATCATATTCAGTAATTTTTCATTTGTAGATGATGCTATAGGCCTAATTATAAGAGAAGCTTTTGATCCAACTGCAATAGGAGTAGGAGGTTTAATAGGTGTTTTATTAGTTGGTTTTAAACGAGCGGCATTTTCTAACGAAGCAGGTGCTGGTTCGGCATCTATTGCTCACTCTGCGGTTAAGACCAAATATTCAGCTAGTGAAGGTTTAGTAGCATTGTTAGAGGCTTTTATCGATACAGTATTGATCTGTACCATGACTGCCTTGGTAATCATTATCTTTAATTCTGGTGGTGCTTTTGAATACGGAGGAGACGGTACAGGAGTTGTTTTTATTGAAGGTATGCCTTATGAAGGAGCAGGAATTACGCAAATGGCATTCGCAGAATATATCCCATATTCTGATATATTTCTTACTATAGCTGTTGTTCTTTTTGCCGTGTCAACAATGATATCATGGTCTTATTATGGATTGCAGTCCTGGAAATTTTTATTCGGTAGAGGGAAAACCGCAGATTTAGTTTATAAATTTTTGTTTTTAACCTTTGTAGTTATTGGTGCTGCAGCCAGTATGAACTCTATTTGGGCGTTTTCTGATGCTATGATTTTTGCCATGGTATTTCCTAATATGATTGGATTATATTTCTTATTCCCTGTGGTTAAAAAGCAATTGACAAGATATTTTGAAGCAATAAAAGCTTCTCAGAAATAAGTACACTTTTATGAAAGATAGTATATCCCATTTTGAGATACATTCACGTTTCCGAAATGGGATTTTTCTTTTGTCAATTATTCTTTTAATCAGTGTTTTTGGATATTACTTTTATCCCAAGCAAGTACAATCGGATCAGAATTTTGTGGAACTAACCAATTTTCAAAATCAAATAGATTCTTTAAAATTAATTGCAAGTCAAGAAAAAAAGAAATACCAATTTAGACCCTTCAATCCTAATTTTATTTCTGATCATAAAGGATATCAACTTGGCCTTTCTCCAGAACAGTTGGACCGGCTTTTTTCATATAGAAAACAAAATAAATGGATTAATTCTGTTTCAGAATTCAAGAAGGTAACCAAAGTTTCAGACTCTCTTCTTTCAATAATTTCTCCTTTATTCAAATTTCCTGACTGGAAAAAAAAATCGGCTGCCAATAAACACTTTTCGCACAGAACGTATGAGATAAAATCATACGCTCAAAAAGATGATTTAAATACAGTTACAGCAAAACAGCTTCAAGAAAAAATAAACGTACCAGACTTTATTGCAGAACGAATAATTAAGTATAGAAATACACTGGGAGGCTTTGCGAGCGATATACAACTCAAAGATATTTCTGGATTATATGATAACCAGAGAAAAAAAATAGTATCGCTTTTTACTGTAAAAACGCCAAAACAAATTAAAAAGGTGAATATAAATACTGCATCTGTAAATGAGTTGATAGAAGTGCCATATTTTACGTTTGAAACAGTTTTGGAAATACGAGATTTTATAAAACAAAATGGCAATATTTCTAGTTTTAAAGAATTAGAAAAAATCGAAGGTTTTTCTTTAGAAAAAATAGATAGAATAGCTTTATATTTGACATTAAATTAATAATCGGAAAAAATTGCTGTGAATTTTGAGAAATTTTAAAAACGTTAACTAAAAATCATTGATTCGATACGAAAGTTATTTTATAATTAATCATTTTACATGGTAATATGCTAACTACAAAAGCAAAAGTTATCATATGAATAGTATGTATTTTACAGAAGAGCACGAATTATTTAGGCAAAGCCTAAGAGAGTTTCTTAAAAAGGAAGTAGTTCCACATATTGAAAAATGGGAAGAAACCGGGAAAATTGATCGATTTATTTGGGAGAAATTTGGTGAAATGGGATATTTTGGTATCGCATACCCAGAAGAATATGGGGGACTTGATTTAGATCTTTTCTATACCGTTATCTTATTAGAAGAACTACAGAGGATACATTCGGGTGGTTTTGCTGCGGCTATATGGGCGCATG
Organism: uncultured Aquimarina sp.; assembly: GCA_947497175.1. Taxonomy (GTDB): domain Bacteria; phylum Bacteroidota; class Bacteroidia; order Flavobacteriales; family Flavobacteriaceae; genus Aquimarina. The sequence goes on from CANMFM010000010.1 coordinate 138,381, forward strand.
CATATTTGGCCATGACGCATATCAATAAAGAAGGTGATGATAGAATTAAGCAAGAGTATCTTGCACCCAGTATATCAGGAGAGAAAATAGGATGTTTAGCCATTACAGAACCTTTTGGTGGTTCTGATGTGGCGGGCATGAAAACCACCGCAGTAAAGGAAGGAGATTATTACATTATTAACGGTTCCAAAACCTTTATAACCAATGGGGTGTACAGCGATTACTTGGTTATTGCCGCTAAAACGGATCCAAAGCTTGGAAATAAAGGGATTAGCATCTTTGTTATTGATCGCGATACGACCGGAGTTTCTGCAACAAAACTGGATAAGCTAGGCTGGCGAGCTTCAGATACTGGTGAGATTGCTTTTGATAATGTAAAAATACCCGTACAAAATTTAATGGGAGAAGAAAACAAAGGATTCTCATACATTATGCAGCATTTTGCCTTAGAAAGGTTGATTATGGGTGTTAACGCACATGCACGCGCTGAGTATGCCTTAGAATATACAATAAAATATATGTCTGAGCGAGAAGCCTTTGGTAGAACTATTGATAAATTTCAGGCACTTCGGCATTCTGTAGCTGATATGGCTAGCGAAATTGAAATGTGTAAAGAATTTAATTACTCAATAACAAAAAGACTTGATCGAGGACAATATGTGGTTAAAGAAGCGAGTATGTCAAAATTGCTTTCGACAAAAATGGCCGACGAAGCTATTTATAAATGCCTGCAACTATTAGGAGGATATGGTTATATGGAAGAATATCCTATTGCCAGATTATTTAGAGATAGTAGGCTGGGGCCAATAGGTGGTGGGACTTCAGAGATCTTAAGAGAGATTATAGCTAAGATTGTTATCGATAAAAAAGAATATAAACCGGCAACTTAAAATCTTTTCAAGGCTTATTTTTATAAGACGATTATATATACCTAAAAAGTGCGGCATATGCCGCACTTTTTAGGTATACACTCCATGTACCCACATTTATTACAAGTAAAAAATGGTTATTCTTATTATTTTATTAACACGAAAACGTTTTCGCTTTTTTTCAAACGTTTTCGTTAGTGTTAGAATACTTAATTTGATAATAATTTAACACAAAACACTAATTAATTATGAAAATTAATCATCTTTTTTACGGATTTCTTACTGTAGCTTTTTTATTTTTTAGTTGTAGTAAAGACGAGATCCTGGATCCCGTCGAGGCAGCGTCCAGTGATTTACAAGAACAAATTACATCAAAAGCTTTAAAGCCCATAGGTTCTGGGGTAATGATGCAGGCATTTTATTGGGATGTTCCGGCAGGAGGTACCTGGTGGAATGTTGTTAAGGGTAAAGTTGGTGCATGGAGTAATGCAGGTATCGACGCAATCTGGTTGCCGCCTGCTAGTAAAGCTCAAAATGGAGCGTTTTCTATGGGGTATGACCCTTTTGATTATTATGATTTTGGTCAGTACAATCAAATGGGAAGTACTGAAACTCGTTTTGGGTCAAAGTCTGAATTAGAATCTTTAATCTCCCGAGCTCACAATAATAGGTTAAGTGTTATCGCAGATATTGTGATAAATCATAATAGTGGTGGTGATCTCGAATCTAACGAGTTTGCAGGAAAAAGTACATACACAAAATTTACTCCTTTATCCGGTAAATTTAATCGAACAAAATATGATTTTCATCCTAATGATCAATACAATGCCGATAGTGGTTTTTTTGGCGGGTTTCCAGACTTAAGTCATAATAAACCCTACGTACAGGATTGGCTGTGGAAACGATCAAATTCGGTGGCAAAGTATTATAAGAATACAATGAAATTTGATGGTTGGCGATTTGATTATGTTAAAGGTTTTGCACCTTGGGTTCCCAGAGAGTTTAATAGAGCTGTGGGTGGATTTGCAGTTGGTGAATATTGGGATGGAAATGTAAATACTTTAAATTGGTGGGTAAATGAAGCCCAAATGTCCGCTTTTGATTTTGGTTGTTACTACAAAATGAGAGATGCGTTTATGGGTAATAATTTAAATGCTCTAAGTGGAGATATGTTGTGGAAAAGAAACGCTTCTCGAGCAGTAACTTTTGTAGCAAATCATGATACAGATGAGATTATCAATAATAAAATCTTAGCGTATGCCTACATACTAACACACGAAGGGTACCCTGCACTATTTTATAGGGATTATGAAGATTGGTTGGATAAGAATAAGCTTAATAACTTAATTTGGATCCATAATAATCTTGCAGGTGGTAGTACTACTAACCTATGGACTGATACTGATGAATATATTGCCAAAAGAAACGGAGGGAATGGAAAGAATGGTTTAATTGTCTATATAAACAACTCTAATTCCTGGAAAGAAAGATGGGTAGAAACGAATTGGTCAAATAGAAGAATTAAAGATTTTACAGGTAGTTCAGGTTGGGAACCCGTAACTCAAGGGGGGCGATGGGTAAAGATTCAGGCGCCACCAAAAGGATATTCTGTTTGGTCTTTAAAATAAAAGTAAAAAAGACTTTGTAGATAATAGTATTGTATTATCTTTGCATCCTAATTTTTAAAGAAAGGAGGTGCAACTATGTTAATTATACCAGTTAAAGACGGAGAGAATATAGATAGAGCGTTAAAACGTTTTAAGCGTAAATTCGACAGAACAGGAACGATGCGTCAGCTTCGTAAACGTCAACAATTTACTAAACCTTCTGTAGAGCGAAGAGCTCAGATCCAAAAAGCGCAGTACATACAGCATTTAAGAGATCAGGAAGAAATTTAAAAAGTTGAAACGTAGTCTATAGTTCTTTTTAATAGAAGAAGACTCCGTTTTTCAGTATAAAATATACCGTTAGGATTCTAAAAGTTTCATACTTTTGTTTTCTAACGGTTTTTTATGTTTATTACTGAATTTATAGACTATCTCCTTCTTGAAAAAAAGTCTTCAATACATACGGCCACGGCCTATAAGACAGATCTGTTTTCTTTTTTAGAATTCTATCAAAAAACATATGATACTACAGATATACCTAGGGCAAATTATGCTCAAATCCGTTCGTGGATTGTTGCGTTGGTAGATAAAGGTATTTCTAATCGTTCTGTAAATAGAAAAGTGTCTTCGCTTAAGAGCTATTATAGATTTTTGCTTAAAACCGGTCATATCGATAAAAACCCTTTGGCAAAACATCAGGCTCTTAAAGCTCCAAAAAAGCTTCAGATTCCATTTTCTACAAAAGAAGTTAATGATGTTTTAAAAGAGCTTGGTAGTAATAAAGATTTTGAAAGTGTAAGAGATAGATTAATTGTTGAGCTCTTTTATGCTACTGGTATACGAAGAATCGAATTAGTGAACCTGAAACTTTCTGATATAGATATAGGTAAACAGCAAATAAAAGTATTAGGAAAGAGAAATAAGGAACGATATTTACCATTACTTTTGTCGGTTTGTGATACATTAACCAGGTATTTAAAACTAAGATTGGAAATAGATAGTCAGGAAGAAATTCCTTATTTGTTATTGACAAAAAAAGGAGTTAAAATATATGAAACACTTGTGTATCGAATCATAAATAGTTATTTTAGTAAGGCATCCTCGAAGTTAAAAAAGAGTCCGCATATCTTAAGACACTCATTTGCGACTCATTTGCTTAACGAAGGGGCAGATTTAAATGCTGTAAAAGAATTACTTGGTCATTCCAGTTTGGCGGCTACACAGGTATATACCAGTCATAGTGTAGCTCAGCTAACAAAAGTTTACAAACAATCTCACCCAAGGAATAAAAAGTAAAGGATAAGAAATGAAGCTTATCGATCTTTTTTGGCTAAAAATATTTGTTCAACCAATTAAACTAATACCTATGAAAGTGAACTTGCAATCCGTTAATTTTAATGTAGATCAAAAGTTGGTAGATTTCACTCAAGCTAAATTAGATAAACTTGAAAATCATTTTAATCGTATTATTCATGCCGATGTATTCTTAAAAGTTATGAATACAAGTAGCAAAGAAAACAAAATCACAGAAATTTTGTTAAGTGTGCCGGGAGATGAATTTATAATTAAAAAAATCAATAAAACATTCGAAGAAGGTGTGGATGAGTGTGTTAGTTCATTAGAAAGACAGTTGAGGAAACGAAAAGAAAAATTAAATGCACATGTATAGCTATTTTTTTTGAAAATAGTTTTGTCTAAAAAATAAATTATTATACATTTGCAGTCCGTTAGAAATAGCGGACTTTTTTATGTTCTAAAACATAGTGAAAAGCCGATGTAGCTCAGCTGGCTAGAGCAGCTGATTTGTAATCAGCAGGTCGTGGGTTCGAGTCCCTCCATCGGCTCAAAAAAAGCAAAATTTTTTAATAAATTTTAAAGCTTTTTTGATAGAATTTTGAATTGTAAAATAAATGACTATTTTTGCGCACTCAAAACTCTTAAAGTTCATTTTAAAATATTGAATTATCAATTGGGGAGATACTCAAGCGGCCAACGAGGACAGACTGTAAATCTGTTGGTTTTTACCTTCGCAGGTTCGAATCCTGCTCTCCCCACAAGTATATTTTTTAGAGTAAAGATTTTAGAGTTAAGATTGGTGAATATAAATTTCAAAAATCGTTAAGGCTTTAGTCTGAAATGTATAGGCGGGAGTAGCTCAGTTGGTAGAGCGTCAGCCTTCCAAGCTGAATGTCGCCGGTTCGAACCCGGTCTCCCGCTCAAACAGGGCTAACCTTTGTGTGTAATTCAAAGGTTGGATTTTTAAAATAGATATAATGATTGATCAGATTTCTTTCTCAAAGTTATGAAAGTGCTCTGATTTATCATTATACTCGTTAAAAAGCCGGTGTAGCTCAGGGGTAGAGCGTTTCCTTGGTAAGGAAGAGGTCACGAGTTCAAATCTCGTCATTGGCTCTGAGTTCAGAAGTATAAATTGAACACTAATATATAACTAAGATTAAATAAATTAATTATGGCAAAGGAAACTTTTGATCGTTCCAAACCGCACTTAAATATTGGTACTATTGGACACGTTGATCACGGTAAAACAACTTTAACTGCTGCGATTACTAAAGTATTAGCAGAAGCTGGTCTTTCTGAAGCGAGAGATTTCGATACTATCGACAACGCTCCAGAAGAAAAAGAAAGAGGTATCACAATTAATACTTCTCACGTAGAGTATCAAACAGAAAACCGTCACTACGCTCACGTTGACTGTCCAGGTCACGCCGATTACGTAAAAAACATGGTTACTGGTGCTGCTCAGATGGACGGTGCAATCTTAGTAGTTGCTGCTACAGATGGTCCTATGCCACAAACTCGTGAACACATCCTTTTAGGTCGTCAGGTAGGTATTCCTAGAATCGTTGTATTCCTTAACAAAGTGGATATGGTTGATGATGAGGAATTATTAGAGCTTGTTGAAATGGAAGTAAGAGATCTTCTTTCTTTCTATGAGTATGATGGAGATAATGGTCCTGTAATTTCTGGTTCTGCACTTGGTGCTCTTAACGGAGAACAAAAATGGGTAGATACAGTTATGGAGCTTATGAAAGCTGTTGATTCTTGGATCGAGTTACCTAAGCGTGATGTTGATAAAGATTTCTTAATGCCTATCGAAGATGTATTCTCTATTACAGGTCGTGGTACTGTTGCAACTGGTCGTATCGAAACTGGTGTAGCAAATACTGGAGATCCTGTAGAGATTATTGGTATGGGAGCAGAAAAATTAACGTCTACTATAACAGGGGTTGAAATGTTCCGTAAAATATTAGACAGAGGAGAGGCTGGAGATAACGTAGGTATTCTTTTAAGAGGTATTGAAAAAACTCAGATTTCTCGTGGTATGGTTATTACTAAGCCAGGATCTGTAACTCCACATGCTAAATTCAAAGCTGAGGTGTATATCCTTAAGAAAGAAGAAGGTGGACGTCACACTCCATTCCATAATAACTACCGTCCTCAGTTCTACGTACGTACAACTGACGTAACTGGAAACATTGCGCTTCCTGACGGAGTAGAAATGGTAATGCCTGGAGATAACTTAACAATTACTGTTGAGCTAATTCAGCCAATCGCAATGAATGTTGGTCTTCGTTTTGCAATCCGTGAAGGTGGTAGAACAGTAGGTGCCGGTCAGGTAACTGAAATTTTAGACTAATACATATAGTACATATAAGTGAGGTATTCGTTTAGGCGAATACCTTGACTTATGTATACGGGTTTAGCTCAGTTGGTAGAGCACTGGTCTCCAAAACCAGGTGTCGGGAGTTCGAGCCTCTCAACCCGTGCTTTGAAAATGTAAGATTTTTAATGAAGATCATACGTTTTTTAGGAAGTTGTGAATAAAGTAAAAGTAACAGGTTATGAGAGTCTGTACTTAGCATAGTCTAAGGGTGTTTCTCCAAATTTGTAAAAAGCAATCATAGATAGGTTGTGATTGCGATAGATAAAGAATTTATGTAGCGAGTTTCAAGGGTTGTCCAAGGATTCGTATAAATAATAAAAAAGATGGCTGGATTAATAAACTATATTACAGAATCATACAATGAATTGAAAAATCATGTAACATGGACACCATGGGCTGAAGCGCAAAGGCTTACCCTTGTTGTGATTGTTTTTTCAGTTATTTTTTCTCTTGCTATATGGGGGATAGATACTGTATTTAGTAATTTGATCGAGTATTATTTTACTCTAGTTAAATCTTAAATTGTCAAAATGGCCGAGGTGGATAATTCAAAGAAGTGGTACGTTGTAAGAGCGGTTAGCGGGCAGGAAAATAAGGTAAAAGACTATATTGAGAGAGAAATTTCTCATATGGGGCTTCAGGATTATGTTTCCCAAATTCTTGTTCCTACAGAAAAAGTGGTACAGATCCGTAATGGAAAAAAAATAAATAAAGAGCGGGTTTATTTCCCTGGATATGTTATGATAGAAGCTAACTTGTCAGGAGAAATTCCGCATATCATTAAATCTATTAACGGTGTTATTGGTTTTTTAGGTGAGGTAAAAGGAGGAGATCCTGTTCCTCTAAGAAAATCGGAAATCAACAGAATGTTAGGTAAAGTTGATGAGCTAGCGGTTAAGACTGATAATGTTGCTATACCGTATACGGTAGGAGAAACTGTGAAGGTTATTGATGGGCCTTTTAATGGATTTAACGGTACTGTAGAAAAAGTAAACGAAGAAAAGCGTAAACTCGAAGTAATGGTTAAGATTTTTGGTAGAAAGACACCGCTAGAATTGAGTTATATGCAAGTAGAAAAAGTATAATAATTGTTACATTATATATCCAGAGTTGTTCTTTTGCTTCCACATGTAGAACAATTCTAATTTAAAATTAGAAAAATGGCTAAAGAGTTAAGTAAGGTTGTAAAATTACAAGTACGTGGTGGAGCGGCAAACCCATCCCCACCAGTTGGGCCTGCTTTAGGTGCTGCCGGAGTAAATATCATGGAATTCTGTAAGCAATTCAATGGTAGAACACAAGATAAGGCGGGTAAGGTATTACCTGTTGTTATTAATGTGTACAAAGACAAGTCTTTTGACTTTGTTATTAAAACTCCTCCTGCAGCTGTTCAGATACTGGAAGCAGCAAAACAGAAAAAAGGTTCTGGAGAGCCTAATCGTAAGAAAGTAGCTAGTGTTACTTGGGATCAAGTTCGTGCAATCGCTGAAGATAAAATGCAGGATTTAAATGCATTTACAGTAGAATCTGCTATGAAAATGATTGCTGGTACTGCTCGTTCAATGGGTGTAACTGTAAAAGGACAAGCTCCTTTTTAATCCAAAAACGTTTACAAAATGGCAAAAGTAACAAAAAAGCAAAAAGAAGCACGTGCTAAAGTTGATAGTAACAAAGCATATTCAATAGATGAAGCTTCTGCTTTAGTAAAAGAAATAACAAGCGTAAATTTTGATGCTTCTGTAGATCTTGCCGTTCGTTTGAACGTAGATCCGCGTAAAGCAAATCAAATGGTACGTGGTGTGGTAACATTACCTCACGGAACAGGAAAAGATGTTAAAGTATTAGCATTAGTAACACCAGATAAAGAAGCAGAGGCTAAAGAAGCAGGTGCAGACTTTGTTGGTTTAGATGAATATCTTGATAAAATCAAAGGCGGTTGGACAGATGTTGATGTAATCATCACAATGCCAAGTGTTATGGGTAAATTAGGACCTCTAGGTAGAGTATTAGGGCCTCGTGGATTAATGCCTAACCCCAAAACCGGTACCGTAACAATGGATGTAGCAAAAGCTGTTTCTGATGTTAAAGCTGGTAAAATAGATTTTAAAGTAGATAAAACAGGTATTGTTCACGCAGCAATAGGAAAGTCTTCTTTTGATGCTGAGAAAATAGCTGGTAACGCTAAAGAATTAATAACAACGTTAGTAAAGTTAAAACCTCAGGCTGCTAAGGGTGTATATATTAAATCAATATATATGTCTTCTACAATGAGTCCTGGAGTAGAAATAGATGCTAAAAACTTTGCTGGGTAATTAAGATAAACGATTATGACAAGAGAAGAAAAATCACTAGTAATTGAAGACTTAACTGCTCAGTTAGCTGAAAACGCTAATATTTATTTAGCCGATATTTCAGGTCTGGATGCAGGTACAACTTCAAACTTACGTAGAGCTTGTTTTAAAGCTAATGTATCATTAAAAGTAATAAAGAATACGCTTCTTGCTAAGGCAATGGAGAATTCTGATAAGGATTTTGGAGACTTACCAAATGTATTAAAAGGTAATACTTCGTTAATGTTTGCTGAAACCGGTAATGCACCTGCTAAGGTAATCAAAGAATTTCGTAAGAAATCAGAGAAACCTTTATTAAAAGGAGCTTTTATCGAAGAAGCAATATTTATCGGTGACGACAATCTTGAGACCTTAGTTAATATCAAGTCTAAAGAAGAAGTTATCGGAGATATTATTGGCTTATTACAGTCGCCTGCTAAGAATGTTATTTCAGCATTAAAATCAGGAGGAGGTACAATAGCTGGTATCCTTAAAACATTATCCGAAAAAGAAGGATAATACATAGTAGTGTACGCACTTTTTAACAAATTATATTTCAATTAAAAAAATTATTTAAAACGATAGAAAATGGCAGATTTAAAAGATTTCGCAGAACAATTAGTTAACTTAACAGTAAAAGAAGTTAATGAGTTAGCTGATATATTAAAAGAAGAATATGGTATCGAGCCTGCTGCTGCTGCAGTAGCTGTAGCTGGTGGAGCTGCTGCTGGAGGTGGAGATGCTGCTGAAGAAAAAACAGAATTTGATGTAATCCTTAAGGCTGCAGGTGGTTCTAAATTAGCAGTTGTAAAACTTGTTAAAGAATTAACTGGTCTTGGTCTTAAAGATGCTAAAGAATTAGTTGATGGAGCTCCTAAAGCTGTAAAAGAAGGAGTTGCTAAAGACGAAGCAGAAGCTCTTAAAGCTCAATTAGAAGAGGCTGGAGCTGAGGTTGAGCTTAAGTAAGCTTACCATAGATTGACATATAGGTTTAGACCCTGGGAGTACTCTCAGTGGTCTAAACCATTTTGCATATATAAATGTTAAGCATTAAAATATGCATCCCTTTTTTAAAATTTTAATTTAATTCCGTCCATTGATGTTAGCAACGCAAACAGAAAGATTGAATTTCTCTTCCGTAAAGAATAGACCTGAGTATCCTGATTTTCTGGATATCCAGATTAAATCTTTTCAGGATTTCTTTCAATTAGAAACAAAGTCTGAAGAAAGAGGAAACGAAGGTTTATATAATACCTTCATGGAAAACTTCCCGATTACTGATACTCGTAATCAATTTGTACTAGAATTTTTAGATTATTTCGTAGACCCTCCAAGATATGATTTGCAGGAGTGTATTGAAAGAGGTCTTACCTATAGTGTGCCATTAAAAGCACGTCTTAAGTTATTCTGTACCGACCCGGAACACGAAGATTTTGAGACTATTGTTCAGGACGTATATCTAGGTACAATTCCTTACATGACCCCGAGTGGTACTTTCTGTATTAATGGAGCAGAACGTGTAGTTGTATCACAATTACACCGTTCTCCAGGAGTATTCTTTGGACAATCATTCCATGCCAATGGAACTAAATTGTATTCTGCCAGAGTAATTCCTTTCAAAGGTTCTTGGATAGAATTCGCTACCGATATTAATAGTGTAATGTACGCATATATCGATAGAAAGAAAAAATTACCGGTTACTACGCTTTTCCGTGCAATCGGTTTTGAAAGAGATAAAGATATTTTAGAAATATTTGACCTTGCAGAAGAGGTGAAGGTTTCTAAGTCAGGATTAAAAAAGGTGTTGGGGCGTAAGTTAGCGGCTCGTGTTTTAAATACCTGGCATGAAGATTTTGTAGATGAAGATACAGGAGAGGTAGTATCTATAGAACGAAATGAGATCGTTCTGGATCGTGACACTATTTTAGACAAAGATCACCTGGAAGAGATTATAGAGTCCGGTGCAAAAACTATTTTATTGCACAAAGAGGATAATCAAAAAGGAGATTATGCGATTATCCATAATACACTACAAAAAGATCCAACCAATTCTGAAAAAGAAGCGGTAGAACATATTTATCGTCAGTTACGTAACGCAGAACCGCCTGATGAGGAGACTGCAAGAGGTATTATTGACAAGTTATTCTTTTCGGACCAACGTTACAATCTTGGTGAAGTAGGTCGTTACAGAATGAACAAAAAACTTGGTCTTGATATTGCCATGGATAAGCAGGTGCTTACCAAAGAAGATATTATTACCATCATAAAATATTTAATTGAGTTAATTAATTCAAAAGCTGAGATTGATGATATTGATCACCTTTCTAACCGTCGTGTTAGAACTGTAGGAGAACAATTGTCTCAACAGTTCGGGGTTGGTTTAGCTCGTATGGCACGTACCATTCGTGAGCGTATGAATGTTAGAGATAATGAGGTATTTACACCAATTGATTTGATCAATGCTAAAACCTTATCTTCTGTGATTAATTCGTTCTTCGGTACGAACCAGCTTTCTCAATTTATGGATCAAACCAATCCATTAGCAGAGATTACTCACAAACGTAGACTTTCTGCTCTTGGACCTGGTGGTTTATCTAGAGAAAGAGCTGGATTTGAGGTTCGTGATGTACACTATACGCACTATGGTCGTTTATGTCCTATCGAAACTCCTGAAGGACCAAATATTGGTCTGATTTCTTCGCTTGCAGTATTTGCTAAAGTGAATTCAATGGGATTCTTAGAGACTCCTTATCGTAAAGTTGAAGACGGTAAAGTTGATATTAGCGAGTTTAGATACTTAAGTGCAGAGGAAGAAGAAGAAAAACTGATAGCACAAGCTAACATTCCATTAAAAGATGATGGAACCATTGAATCTGATAAGGTAATTGCTCGTATGGAAGGTGACTTCCCGGTAATTGAGCCAACAAACGTAAATTATGCTGATGTTGCACCGAACCAGATTGCATCGATTTCGGCATCATTAATTCCGTTCTTAGAACATGATGATGCAAACCGTGCATTGATGGGATCAAACATGATGCGCCAGGCAGTACCATTATTACGAGTGGATGCTCCAATTGTAGGTACAGGACTGGAACGCCAGGTAGCTTCAGATTCTAGGGTATTGATTAATGCAGAAGGAGACGGAGTTGTAGAATACGTGGATGCTCAAAAAATCACAATCAAGTACGATAGAACCGACGAGGAAAGAATGGTTAGTTTTGACGGTGATTCTAAAACATACAACCTTATTAAATTCCGTAAAACCAACCAGGGAACCAGTATCAACCTGAAACCAATCGTGAGAGTTGGAGACAGAGTAGCAAAAGGTCAGGTTCTTTGTCAGGGATATGCTACCGAAAATGGTGAGCTGGCGCTTGGTAGAAACATGAAAGTGGCATTTATGCCATGGAAAGGATACAATTTTGAGGATGCAATTGTAATTTCTGAAAAAGTAGTTAGAGATGATATCTTTACCTCTATTCATATCGATGAGTACTCTCTTGAAGTAAGAGATACAAAACTAGGTCATGAAGAACTAACAAACGATATTCCAAATGTTTCAGAAGAGGCTACCAAAGACCTTGATGAAAATGGAATGATCCGAGTTGGAGCTGAGATCAAACCTGGTGATATTCTTATCGGTAAGATTACTCCAAAAGGAGAGAGCGACCCTACACCAGAAGAAAAGCTGTTAAGAGCGATCTTCGGTGATAAAGCAGGTGATGTTAAAGATGCTTCTTTAAAAGCTTCTCCATCATTACACGGTGTGGTAATTGATAAAAAATTATTTGCTCGTGCTATAAAAGATAAGAGAAAGCGTTCTCAAGACAAAGAAGATATTGATATCCTAGAGAGATCTTACGATACAAAATTTGAATTGTTAAAATCAGAATTAGTAGACAAATTGTTTGCGATTGTAGGTGGTAAAACTTCTCAGGGAGTTATGAATGACTTAGGAGAAGAAGTGCTTCCTAAAGGAAAAAAGTATACTCAAAAAATGCTTAATAGTGTTGATGATTATGCGCACCTTACTAAAGGAACATGGACCACTGATGATGAACTTAATAGTATGGTTGCCGACCTTATCCATAACTATAAAATTAAAGAAAATGATTTACAAGGTAACCTGAGAAGAGAGAAATTTACAATCTCAGTAGGAGATGAATTACCTTCAGGAATCATTAAGCTGGCAAAGGTTTACATTGCTAAAAAACGTAAACTAAAAGTAGGGGATAAGATGGCAGGTCGTCACGGTAACAAAGGTATTGTTGCTCGTATCGTAAGAGAAGAAGATATGCCATTCTTAGAGGATGGAACACCAGTAGATATTGTATTAAATCCACTAGGGGTACCTTCTCGTATGAACATTGGTCAGATTTATGAAACTGTATTGGGATGGGCCGGACAAAAATTAAGTAGAAAATTTGCTACTCCGATTTTTGATGGTGCTTCTCTTGATCAAATAAATGAATTGACCGATGAAGCAGGAATTCCAAGATTTGGACATACGTATCTTTATGATGGTGGAACAGGTGATCGATTTGATCAGGCTGCTACTGTAGGTGTGATTTATATGCTTAAGTTAGGTCACATGGTTGATGATAAGATGCACGCACGTTCTATCGGTCCGTACTCATTGATTACCCAGCAACCACTTGGTGGTAAAGCTCAGTTTGGTGGTCAGCGTTTTGGAGAGATGGAAGTTTGGGCCCTAGAGGCTTATGGAGCTTCAAGTACGCTTCGTGAGATATTGACTGTGAAATCTGATGATGTTATAGGAAGAGCTAAGACCTACGAAAGTATCGTTAAAGGAGAGCCTATGCCAGAACCGGGATTACCAGAATCTTTTAACGTATTAATGCACGAATTAAAAGGTCTGGGTCTGGATATCAGATTAGAAGAATAATATAAAAATAATCAAACTGTCATCCTGAGCTTGTCGAAGGAGACAGTTTGTTATCCATGTATTATTCAATTTTAAATTACAATAATTCTTTAGCAACCATATATTATGGCAAGAAATAATGATAAGAATACAGTAAAGAGATTTAATAAGATCTCTATTGGTTTAGCTTCTCCAGAATCTGTTTTGGCAGCATCAAATGGCGAAGTGTTAAAACCTGAAACTATCAATTATCGTACTCACAAACCTGAGCGTGATGGTTTGTTCTGTGAGCGTATCTTTGGCCCTGTAAAGGACTTTGAATGTGCTTGTGGTAAATATAAAAGAATTCGTTACAAAGGTATTGTTTGTGATCGATGTGGGGTAGAAGTTACCGAAAAGAAAGTACGTAGAGACCGCGTGGGTCATATTAACTTAGTAGTTCCTGTGGCGCACATTTGGTATTTCCGTTCTTTACCAAATAAAATAGGGTATTTATTAGGTCTTCCTTCTAAGAAATTAGATATGATTATTTACTACGAGCGTTACGTAGTAATTCAGCCTGGTATTGCCAAAAATGAGGAAGGAGAACCAGTACAAAAAATGGATTTCCTCACAGAAGAAGAATATCTTAATATTTTAGATAGCCTTCCACAAGAAAATTTATACCTGGATGACAATGATCCAAATAAATTTATCGCTAAAATGGGAGCAGAGTGCTTGATTGAGATTTTGAGAAGAATTGATCTTGATGCACTTTCTTATGAGTTAAGACATAAAGCAAATAACGAAACATCAAAACAACGTAAAACGGAAGCCTTAAAACGTCTTCAGGTTGTAGAATCGTTCCGTGATGCTAATAAAAATAGAGAAAACCGTCCTGAATGGATGATCCTTAAAGTTGTACCTGTAATTCCGCCAGAATTGCGTCCATTGGTGCCACTTGATGGTGGTCGTTTTGCAACGTCTGATTTAAATGATTTATATCGTCGTGTAATTATACGTAACAACCGTTTGAAGCGTTTGATGGAGATCAAAGCTCCAGAAGTAATTCTTCGTAACGAAAAACGTATGCTTCAAGAATCTGTAGATTCATTATTTGATAATACACGTAAGGCGTCTGCCGTTAAAACAGATTCTAACAGACCATTAAAATCATTGTCTGATTCATTAAAAGGTAAGCAAGGGCGTTTCCGTCAAAACTTATTGGGTAAACGTGTGGATTATTCTGCTCGTTCGGTAATCGTTGTAGGACCAGAATTGAAATTATTCGAATGTGGTCTCCCAAAAAATATGGCAGCAGAGCTATACAAACCTTTCGTGATTAGAAAACTGATTGAACGTGGTATCGTAAAAACTGTAAAATCTGCTAAAAAGATTATAGATAGAAAAGAGCCTGTTGTTTGGGATATCTTAGAGAATGTTCTTAAAGGACATCCGGTATTACTAAACCGTGCTCCAACGCTTCACCGTTTAGGGATACAGGCATTTCAGCCTAAACTTATTGAAGGTAAAGCAATACAGTTACACCCACTCGTATGTACTGCATTTAATGCAGATTTTGATGGGGATCAGATGGCGGTGCATTTACCACTAGGACCTGAAGCAATTTTAGAGGCTCAGTTATTGATGCTTGCATCACATAACATTCTAAACCCGGCTAATGGTTCACCGGTAACCGTACCTTCTCAGGATATGGTATTGGGTCTTTATTATATGACCAAATCACGTAGATCTACTCCAGAATTAGAAATAAAAGGAGAAGATTTAACATTCTATTCTCCTGAAGAAGTAGTGATTGCTTATAATGAGAAACGATTAGATATCAATGCTAATATCAAAGTAAGAACTAAAGATATTAATGAAGAAGGAGCGTCAGTAACTAAAATCATTGAAACTACTACAGGTAGAGTATTATTTAATGAAAAAGTTCCCGAACAAGCTGGATATATTAATGAGGTATTAACTAAGAAATCTCTTAGAGATATTATCGGTGATATCTTAAAAGTTACAAGTGTACCGGAAACAGCCGCTTTCTTAGATGAAATCAAGAAATTAGGATATAACTTTGCATTCCAGGGTGGATTATCATTCAGTTTAGGTGATATAATCATACCTCAAGAAAAGCACACGATGATTGCAAGTGCTAATAAAAAGGTTGATGAAATCGTCGGGAGTTATAACATGGGACTGATCACTAATAACGAACGATATAATCAGGTAATTGATGTTTGGACTACAACAAACGCAAATCTTACCGAGTTATCGATGAAACGTATTAGAGAAGATCAACAAGGATTCAACTCCGTATATATGATGCTTGATTCTGGAGCTAGGGGATCTAAAGAACAGATTCGTCAGTTAACAGGAATGCGAGGATTGATGGCTAAGCCTAAAAAAGCTAGCTCTGCAGGAGGTGAAATTATCGAGAACCCTATTCTTTCTAACTTTAAAGAGGGACTTTCGATTCTTGAATACTTTATCTCTACTCACGGTGCTCGTAAAGGTCTTGCAGATACCGCTCTTAAAACGGCAGATGCAGGATATCTTACACGTCGTTTGGTAGATGTTGCGCAAGATGTTATTGTTAATGAAGAAGATTGTGGAACACTGCGAGGTGTAGAAGTAACTCCATTAAAGAAGAACGAAGAGATTATTGAAGGCTTAGCAGCAAGAATTGTTGGTAGAACTTCTTTGCAGGATGTAATTAACCCACTTACTCAAGAAATACTAGTTGAAGCTGGAGTAGAAATAGATGATGCTACAGCTAGAGTTATTGAAAATTCTCCTGTGGAGTCTGTAGAAGTTCGCTCTGCGCTTACTTGTGAGGCTAAGAAAGGAATCTGCGTAAAATGTTATGGTCGTAACCTTGCCACTGGTAAAACAGTACAACGAGGTGAAGCAGTTGGTGTTGTAGCTGCGCAATCGATTGGTGAGCCTGGTACACAGCTTACACTACGTACATTCCATGTGGGAGGTATTGCAGGTAACATCTCTGAAGAAAACCAATTAAGATCTAAATTTGCTGGTAAAGCAGAAATAGAAGAACTGAAGACGGTTAAGGGAGAAGATGCCGAAGGAAATGAAATAGATGTTGTAATCTCTCGTACTTCAGAAGTAAAAGTATTTGATCCAAAAACTAAGATTGTTTTAAGTACAAACTTAATCCCTTATGGTTCTCAATTATTCATTAAGGATGGCGATACGTTAAAAGAAGATCAGGTGATCTGTCAATGGGATCCTTATAATGGTGTTATTATCTCAGAGTTTGCTGGTAAGGTAAGCTATGAAAACATCGAACAAGGAATTACATATCAGGTTGAAATCGATGAACAAACAGGTTTCCAGGAGAAAGTAATTTCTGAATCTCGTGATAAGAAAAAAATACCTACGCTTCATGTACTCGGTAAAGGAGATGAAGTATTACGTTCATATAACCTTCCGGTTGGTGCCCACTTAATGGTAGATGATAATGATAAGATCAAAGTAGGTAAGATTTTGGTTAAAATACCTCGTAAATCAGCAAAAGCAGGTGATATTACAGGAGGTCTGCCAAGAGTAACTGAGTTATTCGAGGCACGTAACCCATCTAACCCGGCTGTTGTTAGTGAGATCGATGGTGTAGTATCGTTTGGTAAAATCAAGCGTGGTAATCGCGAAATCATCGTTGAATCCAGAATCGGTGAAATCAAGAAATATCTTGTGAAACTTTCGAATCAGATTCTTGTTCAGGAAAATGATTACGTAAGAGCGGGTATGCCGTTATCTGATGGTTCTATTACTCCAGAAGATATTCTTAAAATTAAAGGACCGTCTGCTGTACAACAATACTTGGTTAATGAAGTACAAGAAGTATACCGTTTACAGGGTGTGAAAATTAATGACAAGCACTTTGAAGTAGTTGTTAGACAAATGATGCGTAAGGTTAGAATTCAGGATCCGGGAGATACGATTTTCTTAGAAAATCAACTCGTTCATAAATCTGACTTTATTGAAGAGAATGATGAGATCTTTGGAATGAAGGTTGTAGAAGATGCCGGGGATAGTGAAAATCTTAAACCGGGTCAAATTATTTCTCCTCGTGATCTAAGAGATGAAAATTCGGTATTGCGTAGAGAAGATAAGAATCTAGTAACAGCCAGAGATGTAACTCCGGCTACTGCAACTCCTATTTTACAGGGTATTACTAGAGCTTCACTTCAAACGAAGTCATTTATCTCGGCAGCTTCTTTCCAGGAAACTACAAAAGTATTAAACGAAGCTGCAGTAAGCGGTAAGGTTGATACGCTTGAAGGTCTTAAGGAAAATGTAATTGTTGGACATAGAATACCAGCAGGTACAGGAATGAGAGACTACGAAAGTATTATTGTAGGTTCCAAAGAAGAATTTGAAGATCGAATGGAACAACGACAAGAAGTTAATTATAATTAATACGAAAAGCCTGCCGCTCTGGGCAGGCTTTCTTTTTTTAAGAAAAGAAGTAAAATCCAAAGAATTTGAAATGGCAGACAATAAAAATCAAAAGCAAAATCAATTAAACATAGAGTTAGATGAATCAATTGCAGATGGGATTTATAGCAATTTGGCTATTATAAATCATTCAGTTTCTGAATTTGTAGTTGATTTTGTAAACATTATGCCGGGTAGACCTAAAAGTAAAGTGAAGAGCCGAATAATTTTGACTCCACAACACGCTAAACGGTTATTAAAAGCTCTTAATGATAATGTAAATAGATTTGAAGCTGCTCACGGAGAGATAAAGGATTATGAACAACCACCAATACCAATGAATTTTGGTCCTACTGGCGAAGCTTAATTTTAAAAAGAATAACATCAAAAAAACCGGTTAGAAATACATTTCTCACCGGTTTTTTTATCAAATGTATTCGGTAACCCCTAGAACTCTGAAGTAAAATGAAATTGTATCGAAGGATATTTTTGTTGGGTCATTTGTAAACTAAATGATGAATCGGCTAAGAAAACAAGTTGTCCTTGCTTATCTTTTGCCAAAAACTTACTTTTTACTCGTTTAAAATCTTTGAATTCGTCGTTATTTGGATCTTCGGGATCTACCCAACATGCTTTATGAACATTTAGATTTTCATAAGTGCATTTTGCCCCATATTCATGTTCTAATCGATATTGAATAACCTCATATTGAAGTGCTCCCACGGTACCAATAACTTTTCTGCCGTTTAGTTCTAAGGTAAATAATTGTGCTACTCCTTCATCCATTAATTGATCTATCCCTTTAGCCAATTGTTTAGATTTCATTGGATCTGCATTGTTGATATATCTAAAATGTTCTGGAGAAAAACTTGGTATGCCTTTATAATGAAGAATCTCCCCTTTTGTAAGAGTGTCTCCAATCTTGAAGTTACCTGTGTCATGCAGACCTACAATGTCACCAGGATATGATATATCCACAATCTCTTTCTTTTCTGCAAAGAAGGCATTCGGACTGGAAAATTTAAGTTTTTTATTATGCCGTGTATGCAAATAGGGTACGTTTCTCTCAAAAGTTCCGGAAACAATCTTCACAAAAGCCAATCGGTCTCTATGCTTAGGATCCATATTTGCATGAATTTTAAATACAAATCCGGTAAAATCATTTTCTTCAGGTTTAACGATACGTACATCACTTTCTTTTGGCCTGGGTGGGGGTGCTATACTAACAAAGCAATCTAATAACTCTCTAACTCCAAAATTGTTTAATGCTGATCCAAAAAATACAGGTTGTAAGTCTCCGTTTTTGTAGGCTTCATTTTCAAATTTAGGATAGATACCCTCAACAAGTTCGATTTCCTCTCTTAGGGTATCTGCAGGGGCATCTCCAATAATCTTATTAAGCTCTTGGGATGATAGATCAGAAATTTCAATAGTTTCTTCAATGTTCTTTCTACTATCTCCACTAAAAAGATTGATATTTTTCTCCCAAATATTATAAATCCCTTTAAAATCATAGCCCATTCCAATAGGAAAGCTAAGAGGGGTTACCGTAAGGCCTAATTTTTGCTCAATTTCATCCAGAAGTTCAAAGGCATCTTTACCCTCTCTATCCAGTTTATTGATAAATACAATCATCGGAATATTGCGCATTCTACATACCGATACTAACTTTTCGGTTTGCTCCTCTACACCTTTTGCAACATCAATCACAACAATCACACTATCTACAGCGGTTAAGGTTCTAAATGTATCTTCTGCAAAATCCTTATGCCCTGGAGTATCAAGAATGTTAATCTTAATATTTTTATATTCAAAAGCTAGTACAGAAGTTGCTACAGATATACCACGCTGGCGCTCGATTTCCATAAAATCACTGGTAGCGCCTTTTTTGATTTTATTTGATTTTACTGCACCGGCCTCCTGTATGGCTCCTCCAAACAGTAATAACTTCTCTGTTAACGTCGTTTTACCTGCATCTGGGTGTGATATAATGCCAAAGGTTCTCCTTCTTCCTATTTCGTCTGTAAATTTCATGATATATCTAGTGATAAGGGTGCAAATATAGCACTAAAAACACAATGTAAGAATCAAATTATCTTTCAATATTTGAGGTAATTTGCAGGCGATAGTATACTTAAAATATGGTATTTATATAATATACCATATATTTGTTAGTCCCTGGATCAATTAAAATACTAATGAATAGACCTTTACTTATATTTATAATGTTGATGTCTGCTTGTAATGCAACATTCTTACATGCCCAACAAGATGCCCAATATACCCAATACATGTATAACACGATTAGTGTTAACCCTGCATATGCAGGTAGTCGT
>CANMFM010000011.1 GCA_947497175.1 uncultured Aquimarina sp.
GAAATAAAATGCTAAGTATAAGGTATACATAGCCAGCTAATGAATGGTTCATATCAATGATTTATTTTGAGGTTTTTTAAAACAAAGTGGCAAAACTAATGCTAATTTTTAAACCGCATGGGGGGAAAAACCCCCTGTATTTTCAACATTTCGTTAAGGGGTTGGGTATTTTAGATCAACAACACAAAAAAGTGATGTTTTTTCTCAAATGTTACGGTTTTCCTCATCGTTTTGTTGCGGTTTTTTAGTTTTATGATGCAATACTAAGACATCTCTGTTTCATTTTTTGAAACTCAGAAAATTAAAATGTTAAAGTTTTTATTCACGATCAACCCTTATATCGAACTCCCGCTAAATAAAAAGATAAAGATTTAAAAATCTAAGAGTGAACCATGAGCAACTAACAACTTAATCCTTATTTTTGTCAAAATTTTAAATACACAGTACATGAATGCATATGTATTTCCGGGTCAAGGGGCTCAATTTCCAGGAATGGGTCTAGATCTATATGAAAATTCAGAAACAGCTAAAGAGCTTTTCCATAAGGCGAATGAAATTCTAGGTTTTGAAATTACCAGGATTATGTTTGAAGGAACCAAAGAAGAATTACAACAGACCAAGGTAACCCAGCCAGCTATATTTTTACATTCGGTAATTCTAAGCAAGGTGCTGGGAGATCGTTTTATACCAGACATGGTTGCAGGTCACTCATTAGGAGAGTTCTCTGCTTTGGTGGCCAATGGAACGTTACACTTTGAAGATGCATTACGTTTGGTTTCGAAGAGAGCACTGGCCATGCAACAGGCCTGTGAGTTAAAGCCTTCTACTATGGCTGCAGTATTAGGATTAGAGGATGAGATTGTAGAGCAGGGATGTGCAGAAACCCAGGGTATTGTTGTGCCAGCAAACTATAACTGTCCGGGGCAACTAGTAATCTCTGGAGAAGTTGAAGCGATTAATAATGCATGTGAGTGGATGAAAGAGAAAGGTGCACGAAGAGCTTTAGTGTTACCTGTTGGGGGAGCTTTTCATTCTCCATTAATGGAACCAGCCAGAGAAGAGTTGGCCGCAGCAATTGAAGCAACAACGTTTAATTCGCCAAACTGTCCGGTATATCAAAATGTAACCACTACAGCAATACTAGATCCTTCAGAAATTAAAAAGAATCTTATTGCGCAGTTAACGGCTCCGGTAAAATGGACACAAAGTGTACAGAATATGATTAGTGATGGGGCAACTTTATTTACTGAAGTTGGTCCAGGAAAAGTACTGTCTGGATTGGTTAAAAAAATTGATCGATCTGTAGAAACAGCGATTGCTTCGATTGAGAAAGAGTAGAACTATTTTTATAGTACAAAATTTAAAACCTCACAAACCTTTAAGATTTGTGAGGTTTTTTTAGCACATTTTTACTTTTATAGTTTAGATGTAAACTCGACGTAAGAAAATTTATGTATCTCGATACAATTTTTTACCGAAAATCAAACTAATATAAATTTTCTTGCATCGAACTCATGCTCTTAATTCATCTTTCATGAATTTGTTAATATACGATGCAATTTCTTCTCCTTTTTCTTCCTGTAAAAAATGACCTGCATCTTTGATTATGATTTTTTGTTGATCATTGCTTGTCGGAATTAATTTATAGAAGAACTTTTGAAGCCCTCCCAGAACTTTATCCTTATCAGAAAACATGACCAATGCCGGTTTGTCCCATCTAGAAAGTACGTCTCTTGCTTTTTGTATTGGTTTTACTGCGGGATCATTGGGGTGAGCAGGCACCAAAAGAGGAAAGGCAACTGCGCCTCCTTTATATTTTTTATTCGGAAACGGGGCATCATATGCATACAAGACCTCTTTAGATAGTTTGCGATGTGATGCATATTGCACAATGCCGCTTACCGGTAATGAGGGGTGATATTTTGCAAACATTCTCCATATTTTAAACGGGAGTGGTATTTTTTTTCCTACTGGAAGAAACGTATTTAAGACGACCACACGTTTAAATCGTTCGGGATACTTGCCCAAAAGTGACAATCCCAGCAGGCCTCCCCAATCTTGTACAACGAGTGTGATATCGTTTAGGTTAAGCGTATTTATTAAATTTTCTAAAGACCTAAAATGAAGGTCAAAGCTATAATTTTTGTGACCAACAATTTTATCAGACTTACCAAACCCAATAAAATCAGGAGCGATACATCGGTAATCGTTTAGAATAGGAATAAACTTTCTGTAGAGATATGACCATGTAGGTTCTCCATGAAGGGCAAGAATGGTTTCTCCATGACCCTCATCAAGATAATGCATTTTAAGATTTTCGAAATCTACAAAGTTTTCCTGGTATGGAAAATCTTTGATCGACTCGAAACGAGAAAAATCTGGTTTTAAGATTTGCATGACATTAAGAGTTTAGGGTTATTTTTTAGTGGCTTTAAACTGAGTCTCCAGATAGACCTGTTTTCATTGTTCATAGGTAGCTACCTGCCTTAAAATTATAAGTAGTAACATCAACATACTCCCACATATCGGTCACTACAGATTCTATACGTTCTTACTTTTTCTATCATTGTTTTTCTAATACCGTTGGACACGTGCCAGCCACTATGATTCCATGTTGTGTGAGTGTTTCTACTTTTTTAGGATTATTAGTGAGCATTCGGATTGATGTAACACCTGTATGTTTAAGAATTTTAGCAGCTTGTGCAAAATCCCTGGCATCATTTTTAAATCCTGCTGCTTCGTAGGCTTCGGCTTGTGATAATCCTGCCTTTTTGTGTTCAATACTTTTTAGAAGAGCATAATGGCCATTGCCTTTACCTTCTTGTTCCAGCCAAATGATGATTCCTTTTCCTTCTTTCTGGATAAGTTGTTGCGATATTTCCATTTGTTCTCTGCAATCACATTCAATACTATTAAAATGATGTGCAAATATGCACGATGAATGTACTCTGCAAAGTACATTTTCTTCTTTTTCTATAGAGCCCATTATCAGAGCATGAGATTCTTTTTGTCCGTCATAAAAAAGAATTTCTTTATAGTCGCCAAATTTTGTTTTAAGATGGGTTTCGGCTAGCTGTATTATCATTATGTTTCGTTATTTTTATAGGATAAAGGTATACTAAAGTAAAAAAGCATAAACTATAACAGCTTATGAATTTTGGCATATTGCAATAACATGATGGTTTTAGCATCTTTTATTTCTCCGGAGTACATCATTTCTATGGCGTTATCAAAATCTAATTCAAGAACTTCTATATTTTCTTGCTCTTCGGGGATGCCGCCACCATCACTTATCTTCATATCCTCATTGTATTCGGCAATGAAGAAATGCAGTATTTCGGTCACTGACCCGGGAGACATGTACGATTCGAATACTTTTTTTACATTAGCGATTTTATATCCTGTTTCTTCTTCCGTTTCTTTTACGATACAGTCTTCAGGGGTATCATGGTCTAATAATCCGGCACAGGCTTCGATCATCATGCCTGTTTTATTACCATTGATATATGTAGGGAGTCTAAACTGTCGTGTGAGAATGATTCTTTTATGATCAGAATTATAAAGTAGGATGACGGCCCCATTGCCTCGATCATAAGCCTCTCGAATGTGGGTTTCGTAGGTTTCATTTTTATTGAGAAACGTATAAGTGACTTTATACAAAGTATACCAATTATCGGATAATACTTCTTTGTTCGTAATTTCTATGTTGTTGCTCATTACCTTGTGCAGTTATGTCATTAAATAAATGGCCTGGATCTAGTTTATTGTATTCGGAATTTTATTCAACTCTTCATCATCAAATATTTATAAGTGTTATGAGATTCTAATATACGTTCAGGAATACATTAAATACGATGATTAGTAGTATATAAAACAAACAATCATTGTTTTTTATATACTTTACCTTCTTTCATAACAAACACCACATCTTCCATGGTGCTGATTTTTTGAGTTGGATCATCGTTAACCGCAACAATATCAGCAAAAAATCCCGGAGCAATTTGTCCTAATTGATCTTGCATATTTAAAATTTTAGCATTGGTAATCGTAGCGCTTTGCAGTACGGCCATGGCCGGCATACCGGCTTCTGTCATAAATCCAAATTCTTTTCCGTTTTGACCGTGCTTAAATACTCCTGCATCGGTGCCAAAAGCAATACCTACACCACGATCATATGCTTTTTTAAATGTATTCTGGATTTTAGGTCCAATTTCTAAGGCTTTAGGCACTATAATTTCGGGATAATAATTTTTGATTGCTGCTTTTTCGGTTACTTCTTTTCCTGCTGTAATGGTAGGAACGAGATAGGCATTATATTGCTTCATCAAATCCATTGTTTTTTCGCTCATAAGAGTACCGTGTTCAATAGTTTTAACTCCGCCCAAAATAGCTCTTTGCATACCCTCGTCGCCATGAGCATGAGCAGCCACATGAAACCCATAATCTTTTGCAGTCTCACAAATCGCTTTTATCTCTTCTACAGTAAATTGCGGATTAGAACTACTTTTGGCAACACTAAGTACGCCTCCGGTTGCTGTAATTTTAATCAGGTCGGCTCCATTTTTGTACCGTTGGCGCACTGCTTTTTTGGCATCTTCTATACTATTTATCACTCCATCTTTTGGTCCTGGATCTCCTATCAGGGATCTTTTGCTTCCGTTGGTCGGATCTCCATGTCCACCCGTACTTGAGAGTATCTTTCCGGCAGTAAAAACTCTAGGTCCTTCGATTTTTCCTTGAGCAATGGCTTTTTTTAAGGAGATGTTTACACCGCTACCTCCTAAATCTCTTACCGTGGTAAAGCCAGCCATCAATGTTTTTTGTGCAAAATTAACTGAGCCATAAGCAATATCGGCTTCGCTATCAGTATAGCGTTGAAGATACGCTTTAGGATTCGTTTCTCCCTCAAGATGCACATGCATATCGATTAAGCCTGGCATTACGGTTTTATCTTTTAGATCAATGGTTGTATCTCCTTTTTTTCCGGAGATATAACCGTTTTCTATTGTACTAATGGTATTACCAGAGACGATTATTGTTTTTTTAGAAAGTACTTTTCCAGCTTTAGTGTCTATTAACTTACCGCAATGAATGTAGGTGTCTTGCGCAAAAATAAAGGCGCTTGATAATAAAAATATTAGCGTATAGAAATATTTCATAATAAATGATTTGTATAAATGAACTGATTTACGCTAAATATAGCCCAATTGAGTGAGTTGACAAAACCAGTCTGCACGCTTCACACATAGTATAAATGGCCTTTATTTTAGTAATGTTGCCAAGTCGTGCTCTATATAGTCGGGGATTGTATCGATGTCAATGATTTCGTCTGATAACCCTTTTTTCTTTTCTTGTAATTGAATGATCTTTTCTTCAATACTGTTTTTAGTAATAAATCGGGTGACCATTACTTTATTGGTTTGCCCGATGCGATGTGATCTCGCTATGGCTTGTTTTTCGATAAAAGGATTCCACCAGGGATCCAGGATCACTACGTAGGATGCTTTGGTAAGATTAAGGCCTACGCCTCCCGCCTTTAAGGAGATAAAAAACAAAGAGATCTGATCATTATTTTGAAACTCATTTACGATTTTTTCTCGGTCTGTAGTTTTTGTTTGTCCTGTTAATGTTACATACGATATGTTTTGACCTGTACACCATTCTTCATAGATCGTAAGATGAGAAACAAAAGAGCTGAAAATGAGTACTTTTTTGTTCGATTTTACTAATGTACGTAAATGATTGGTTACATCTTCAAATTTGCCTGATTGATGTGCTGTATCCTGATCAATGAGTTTAGGATGATTTGCCAATTGGCGAAGCTTGGTGAGTGTGTTGATGATATGAATTTTTGAAGCGTTTGCCGAATCAATTCCTAATAATACATTGCGTGCCGCAGATTTTTGAGATTCATATTGTTTTTGTTGCTCGACAAGCATTTGTGTATACATGATTTGTTCGGATAGCTCGGGTAGGTCTTTTGCTACTTGTTCTTTTGTTCTTCTCAGGATAAAGGGATCGATTAAGGTTCTTAGCTCTTCAATTCGTTCTTGATTTTGCTGTTTTTCTATCGGAATTTTAAAGTAGTCTTTAAAAAAAGTATAACTTCCTAGCATACCTGGGTTTATAAACTCCATTTGAGACCATAGATCTGAGAGCGAGTTTTCTATAGGCGTACCGCTTAATGAAATTTTATGATCTGCATGTATACTATTGATCGCCTTAAAAATCTTAGACTCTTTATTTTTAATTTGCTGGCTTTCATCAGTAATTAAATAGGTAAACTCTATTGTTCTCAATGCCTCAATATCTTTAGAGACTGTAGTATAGGTGCTTAGGATAATATCGTAGGTTTCCAAATAAGGGGTCAGCTTCTTGCGATCGGTTCCTGTGTATTTAGTGATATTGAGATGTGGTGCAAATTTTAATAGTTCTTGAGCCCAGTTAAAAACTAAAGAAGACGGCAGTACAATTAACGTTTTTAGATATGTTTTGACCTCAAGAGGATCGCTAAATAAATCCAAGCGTATGGTTTGGATTGGTTGATCTGCAGGAGTAAGTTGTTCTTTTGCAAACGCCAGCATAGCTATTGTTTGTAATGTTTTTCCTAATCCCATATCATCTGCCAGGCATGCGCCCAATCCGTTATGGTAATGGTTAATTAACCAGTTTAGCCCCTCTTGTTGATAGGGGCGTAGAGTTGCTTTGAGCCTTGAAGGCACTTTGTAGCGCTGGTCGTCTGTAGTCTTTTTAAGTGGGATCTGTTGCGTAGGAATGATATTTTTGAGTATAGGATAATTGCTTTTGGCCACCCGTATTATATCATCTTTTGTTTTTCCAAAATCTGTGAGTTTTTTGTATCGGGTCATCCATTCTTTGGGGATGATGAAAACCTGTTCATCATTGATTGAATAAAAACGATTATTTTGTTTGATGTGGGTTATAAATTTAGAAAAAGGAATCTCATGATTACCAATCGTAATACTACCCTTAATATCAAACCAATCGGTTTTTTGATGGGTGTTTATTTGAATATTATAAGGCATGATACTTATTGTTTTATCTTCAAAAACAGGACGTTTGATTGTGAATCCGTCTTTTTTGAGCTGGGATTGATTCTGAATCAGCCATGCTACAATTTCGTAAGGATCATTATATGCTGATTCTCGAGTTTCCAGGAATAGATTATGGTTCATCTGCAAACCTTTTGAAAGCAATCGATCAATAATTTCAATTTCTGCTTGTGCATCTCTTTTGGTCTGAATAATAGTAATGTGATCATTATTTTCAAATTGCACATGAGAAGTTGTCATCTTTGGGTTATGATATTCGAAAGTGGCATGGTCATATTCAAAAATAACTTTTGCTACAAAGGTGTTCTGTATAAAATCCTGGATGATTTCGATTTGGTACGAAACTATTTGTTGACATGTGATAATTTCAAAACCATGAGTGATGACATCTATATTTTTGATAATTGGCACGATTACCTTTTCTAAGTAAGTTTTAAGGTGTTTATTGGCAATCGTAATTTTTTCTTTGTTAAAAAACGGCTTTAGTTTATTAGCATTCAGATGATCAATTTGATAAAGCTGTTTGTTTACAATAACCCAAGACGGATCATTCAGTAAAATATGGATGTCATGATCTTTTGGGGTTAGAATGTCTCTTTTATTTTTTATATAGAATGCATAATCAATCCCTTCTTCGACTTTGGTAAATTCGAGCAGGGGGTAAAGTTTATCATTTCCTGTAGCTATTTTATAAGGTTCTACAAGATCTTTTCTCTTCGCATTTAAGGATATAGGATATTGATTGGTTTGGAGTATTTTATAAAAAGAGGACAACTTTCTGGTTATAAACCCGACTATAACTTCTTTTGTTTTTTGATCTTGTAACAGCGCGGATAGCGGTAAGGTATTTCTTTTTTTTACAGGTTTAAATCGTTGCTCTAATGAAACAGTTTTTAGGTCAGTACAGATTTCGATAAGCTGCTTATGGGCTGTTTCTATATATGAAATACCATAGCTTTCTAAAGTTTCGGGAGTAGCTTGCTTTTCTATATACCCTAAAGAATCAACCGTTGTGTTAACAATATAAACTTCTGGTAAAGGTGGGACTTCAGGAAAATTATGGTCAAAAATGGTATAGCAGATACAAAATGAATCCATTGCAGTAGGTACGTATTATATAGGGCATTTTTTTAGTGAGGCTGTCTAAAAAATCGTCACTTCAAGAGAAGTGAAGGAATCTGTTACATTTATGCTACTGATACGCAGATTACTTCAAAATTAAAACGTTTCATAATGACGTTATGATGTTTTTTTGAGACAGCCTTTAAACTATATCACAAACTGAATAAACCTCTGAAAACGTTTATTTGTTTACAAAATCAATAACAGTTTTAGTAATAAAATCGATTTGTTCATCGTCTAGCTCGGTATGCATAGGTAATGAGATTACTTCATTAATTAATTGATTAGTAATCGGAAAATCGGCTTCATTGTAACGATCATCCTGATATGCTTTTTGACTATGTAAAGGGATAGGATAGTAGACTCCACAAGGTATGCCATTATCATTAAGATGCTGTACTAAATCATCGCGTTTATCATTGGTGATTCTTAAGGTATATTGATGAAATACGTGACAATCGCAAGTGTCACAAATTGTATTGTGATCAGTGTTGCAGTGATTTCCTTCAACTCGGGGTGTAATAATATGTTCAATTCCTGCAAAAGCATTACTGTATTTTCTTGCCGCAGCTCTTCTGGCATTATTATAGTGGTCCAGATTAGGTAATTTTGCTCTTAAAATAGTAGCTTGTATAGAGTCTAATCTCGAATTAACTCCCACAACATCGTGATGGTATCGTTTATACATCCCATGATTTACAATTCCTCTTATCGTATGCGCAAGATCATCATCATTTGTAAAAATTGCACCTCCATCTCCATAACACCCTAAGTTTTTTGATGGAAAAAATGAGGTAGATGCTACATGACCTATAGCACCGGTTTTAGTTACTTTGCCATTATCAAATTTATAATTGGCACCAATACCTTGTGCATTATCTTCGATTACAAATAAGTTGTGCTCTTTAGCAATACTCATAATCTGGTCCATATTGGCAGTCTGTCCGAATAAATGTACAGGTACAATTGCTTTTGTTTTTGGCGTAATTGCCTTTTTAATTGCCTCGGGATCTATATTGAACGAATCAGGATCGACATCCACTAAGACAGGAGTTAATCTTAATAATGCAATAACTTCTACAGTAGCAGCAAACGTAAAATCGGCAGTGATTACTTCATCACCAGGTTCTAAACCTAATCCCATCATGGCTATCTGTAATGCATCAGTGCCATTTGCACAAGGGATCACATGTTTGACATCTAAGTAGTCTTCTAATTCTTTTTGGAAAGCATGAACCTCAGGGCCGTTGATAAAAGCTGTTGAATTTATAACTTCAGATATAGACGAATCAACCTGGTCTTTGATTTGTTCGTATTGACCCTTAAGGTCAACCATTTGTATTTTCTTCATGTATGCGTGTATTGTAACCTTACGAAAGTACAAAATATTGGTGCTATTGCCAATGCTATGTAATGGTTTTGACGAATTTTTGTGATCTATAGAATTTTGATAAAGCGAAGTATCTTATGCAGAACGCTTTCTAAGATACTTCGCCTCAGAAGGGAAACTAAAAGTTTATGGTAGGTTTAAGAGTTATTTTTTTACAAATCGTAAAGTTTCAAATCCATGTATTCTCATCAGATACATACCTTTGTCCAGGTTCTGTAATTGATTAGAAATATCAAATTGAGACTTTTGATATGTTTTTATTTTAAAGTTTTTGATTTGTTTGCCGGTAATATCATGGATATAGACAGTGAGTTCTTTAGGTAATAGGTTGCCTGTAAACGATATCCTAGCTTCGTTTTTAACAGCATTAGGTGTAATGATTATATTGTTTTTCACATTTTCATTTTGATCATTTATCTCAATATTGCTCATTTCTTTTTTGACATCTCCAACTACAAACCCTGAGATTAACGCCCTCTTAAAATTATTCTTATGTTCTGAATTTAAAAATAAACTATACACACCATCTTCTAAAACAGAAGTATCAAAATAGTAACTTCCATTTTTGTGATCAAAAGATATAATTTCAGGAGATTTTTCTGATTTTTTACCCGCAAGGGTTGCTGTTCTGGTGATTACTCCCCATACCTTAGTTTTAGACACTAATGTTTTAGTGTTATGGTCAGAGAGGATATCTACTTTAAGCAATTGAAATTTGTCTTTCTGTATATGCTCCAATGACATTTTTATACCATTGTTTTGCTTTATAAAAGCTGCAAATCGTGAATTGCCCTTTAATTTTAAGTTAGTGTCACTGATCGGAATAACAGTTTGATGCTTTTTTGAAGCATACCTCTTTGGTGTGATCACTTTTTTATTGGTTAGGTCAAAAATATCAAACTGGGTATTTGGTTGTTCATGGATGATTTCTGCAATTGCGTACGAAGAGTTTTTGTCCAATACAATTTGATCATATTCATTTTCAGAATGTACGATGTAGTAATTGCTTTCAATCTTGTATCTGTTCCTGTTTTTTTTGGAGGAAACGTTACTTCTTTGCGATGGATTTTCAAGATAAGATGTAATATATGGCCAACTAAATTGTCCCAATCCAACATCTAAATGATCAAAGATTGCTCTCGGGTCATTTTTTGCAAACACATAGTCTGCTCCTGGGCGTAATGTACTGTTATACGGTGCGACTCCATCATTCACTCCTTGTACGGGAAATAAAATTCCACCGGTAAGTAAAAATGCAGGTGCGGCAATTGTAGATCCCTTGTAAAAACCGGAAGCGCCAAGAACTACAAATTTTTCTGGTTCATTATCCGGGTGATTATCCAGGATTGGGCGTACAACATCTCTGCAATAATATGTGGTAGATGTTCTTGCACCTTCGTTAAGGCCTGTAAGTTTCCAGGCCCAATTAAGCCATGGCATTTGTGATATATCAGCCAGATATGTTCCCCAAAATGGTGTTCCCAGTGCAAATGCCCGTGTTACTTTCTCTTTTTTTCCATACTGAAACATGGCCGCTTCTGAAGCTTTTCCTCCATTGCTATGTCCTACCAGATATATTTGAGACACATGAAATTTTTCGGTAACAATATCTATAGATTCAGCAAGAAGCTGTCCATTGATCCATATACCTTTACCTCTTGTTGTGGCTACAAAAACGGCTTGATACCCTTGATTGTATGTGTCTTGATAAAAAGAATTATCAAATAAGAATTGGCCTTGGTTTAGATCAATGTATCCATGGTTAAATACAATTACTTTTCCGTTGTAGTTGGGTGGCGTTACTCCATAATGAATCGTAGATTTGACCAATGGGCCTATAAATAATGAACTAAGCTTATCGGGAGTTGGAAGTTGTACTTCTAAAAAACTTTGAGAAAATAATAAGGCATAGGAAAAAAATGTAATTAAAGTAATATTTAACTTCATAATTGATGAGTTTGTGTGTTAGTTGGTGTTAAATTAATTATTTTTTAACAATAATTATATATAATGATTAATTTTTGAATACATAATTTGATGTATTGTCAATATAGATTAAATAGTTTAATAGAAGAATCAGTATTGTATTACAACAAAAGAGCTGTATTTTAGCAATTCATAAAAACCGGTCATTCTTGAGTGTTTTATACAATTTCTTTATCTCGATATTT
The DNA here is from genome assembly GCA_947497175.1 of uncultured Aquimarina sp. Taxonomy (GTDB): domain Bacteria; phylum Bacteroidota; class Bacteroidia; order Flavobacteriales; family Flavobacteriaceae; genus Aquimarina. The sequence continues at coordinate 11,757 of CANMFM010000011.1, forward strand.
AATGGTATTCTGCCAGTTATTGGATTGCTAACGCCCAAACTCAGCTTGTTTGTGAGCGGAAGAAAGGAAAGCTTTACGATAGTAAAAGAAAAAATATCTGAAAAGGATCATGTTTTCTGGTTTCATTGTGCATCTTTAGGAGAATATGAGCAAGGTGTTCCTGTTATGGAAGCCTTAAAGAAAAAATACCCAGACTATAAATTGGTAGTTACTTTTTTTTCGCCATCGGGTTATGAGGCAAAGAAAAAAAGTACACTTGCTGATGTTATTGTATACTTGCCTATGGATACCAAATCGAATGCAAGAAAATTTATTGCATATGTGCATCCGGAATTGGCTGTATTTGTAAAATATGAGTTCTGGCCTAATTACTTAAAAACGCTGCAATCCAAAAATGTCCCAGCAGTGTTTATATCTACTGTCTTCAGAGAAAACCAGGTATTTTTTAAATGGTATGGCGGTTTTATGCGAAAAGCTTTAAAAACGATAGATTACTTTTTTGTTCAGGATACAATCTCGAGGGACTTGATTAGAAGCCAGGGTTTTAAAAATGTTACTTTGAGTGGTGATACTCGTTTTGATAGGGTAAGCCATCAAATCGAAATGGATAATCGCGTTGATTTTATATCCGAATTTATTAGTGATCGACTTTGTATTGTAATGGGGAGCTCCTGGCCAGAAGACGAGGCTGTTTTTATTGATTATGTAAATCAGGCTTCAGATACAGTTTGTTTTATTATTGCTCCGCATGAGATTAAAGACAGTAGCGTACGAGCTCTCAGGCATAAAATAGAAAAGAGCACCGTTTTGTATTCTGAAAAAGACGAACACGATCTAGCAGAGCATCAGGTGTTTATCATGAATGCCATAGGATATTTATCGCGAGTATATAGTTATGCAAACATAGCGTACGTTGGAGGGGCTATGGGAACCGGAGGTTTGCATAATATTTTAGAGCCCGCAACATTTGGTATTCCTATTATCATAGGTAAGAATTTTGATAAATTTAGAGAAGCGAAGCAACTTCAAAAACTGGCTGGATTGTTTTCTGTATCTAAATCAGAAGAGTTTTCAAAGATTATTAATAAACTTGTTGAGGATAAAAAGTTCAGAGAAAAAACCGGAATGATCGCCGGGCATTTTATCAATAGTAATACCGGAGCTACACATATGATCGTAGAATATTTGGAAGCTAAAATTACAGCATTCTCAAATCGTTAACGAATACTTATAATTTAGACAGTTACTGCCTGGCGCAAATATTTTCTAAAAGGAAGCATTTCTTTATACACCATAATCACTTTATCCATAAAATCGTCTTTAAGAACCTCTTCAGTTTTTAGTTCATGTACTACAGCAAAAGTTCGATGTCGCAATAAATCGATATGTTCATGATCTTTATTATATCCTTTAGGTGCAGATTTCAACATGTCGTTATCATGATATAAGTTTCCAAAGGTATTTTTGAAGCTTTTTTTGTTTAAAATTCTCACAAGCTCTTCACCGTTATAATCAATTGCTTCTCGTATGCTCGATACTATTTTATTTTCAGGTTTCCAATATCCGCCTGCTAATAGGCATTCTGATAGGCCAATATGGATATAAAAATCGCCTTGCTTCGTTTTTTGATCTAATCCTGCGCCAAAATGATCCTTATACACCGGTTTATTTGGATGAAAAAGAAGGTTATTGTTGATACGGTTGATTCCTTTTTTACCAGGAGTCGGGTAGTATTCAGGATCGATTGCAGCTAGTTTTGCATCTAATTCATCTAACCATGTAATAAATGAACTTCTAACAGCCTGATATCGCTTTCTATGTGCATCCATCCATTCTTTATGATTGTTGTTTTGCAAATCATTTAGAAATTGAAATAGTGCTTCGAAATCCATATAACTTTGAGTAGGAGTTAGGCAGGTTTTAAAATAAACCGTTAAGTTCTGCATCAATACGGTTAATAATATTTCCCAGATCCTCGGGATTATCAACAAAGTTGAGATGGTCTACATCCACAATTAGAAGGTTTCCTTTATCATAATCATGCGCCCAGGCTTCGTATCGTTCGTTGAGTCTACTTAAATAGTCTATGCTAATGGTGTTTTCATACTCTCGGCCTCGTTTATGGATTTGCGCAACTAGATTGGGGATGCTGCTTCTAAGATAAATTAATAAATCTGGTCCTTCTACTACAGCTTCCATAAGATCAAATAGTGATTTGTAATTTTCAAAATCACGATTCGTCATAAGCCCCATGGCATGAAGGTTTGGAGCAAAAATATAGGCATCTTCATAGATGGTCCTATCTTGTATGATATCTTTCCCGCTTTCACGAATATCCAAAATTTGTCTGAAACGACTGTTCAAGAAATAAATCTGAAGATTAAAAGACCATCGCTCCATTTTGTTATAGAAATCCTCTAAATAGGGGTTTTCTAATACATCTTCAAAATGAGCTTCCCATTTGTAATGTTTAGCAAGTAATCGGGTTAACGTAGTTTTTCCGGCACCGATATTTCCAGCTATTGCTATATGCATATTCGATTGTTTTTCTTTGGGGGAAAATTAAAGTTCGGTTGTAAATATAGTGGATTTTATGAGTAACTAGAAAAGGATGGATAAGAATTTAAAAAAGAGATTTATTTTCAAAGCTTTTCTAAATGTTGATTGTATAATGAATTTGTTAAAAATGAACATAAAGAGGTATTATTTGTAATTATAGTATATAGCCTCACGACTACTCAGTTACACAAAAAAGATAAATATGAAGGCAAATGCAATATTCATGGTGTCATTTCTATTACTAATTACATCCTGTAATTCTGATCAAAAGAGTGTAACGAATAAAGAACAAATAGATTTAAAACAAAAACATATGAATTATCAAGGTGTAATTACTAAAATAAGTTCTCAAAACTTTGAAGATACCTATACTGCATTAGTTAGTGTAATTAATAATAATCCCAAGTTGAAGATTGTGGCAGAGTTAGATCATCACGCAAATGCTGCATCAGTTGGGTTACCATTAAATCCAACAAGAATTATTATGTTTGGTAACCCTAATTTGGGTACACCATTAATGCAAAGCTCACCAATAACAGGATTGGATTTGCCTCAAAAGATATTAGTTTGGCAAGATGATCAAGGCAAAGTAAAGGTGTCTTATAATGATCCGACTTATTTACAAGAGAGGCATAACATTGAAGAAAAAAAAGATATACTTCAAAAAGTTAGTAGTGCTTTAGATGGGCTCACCAATAAGGCTATTGGTAATTAATATATTTTAATTTTGAAGTTTCACTTTAACAGGACCTCCACTAGACACATAACTTCCTCCGATTTCATCAATATTAACATCTAGTTCATCTCTGGTGCTGATCGCATTAAGATCCACTTTGAGTTTATCATAAGTAGCAATGTTTTTAATGTTTACATCAATTTCATCTGTGTTGCTTAGTCGTACATTTATACTTCCGTCACTATTGATTGGTATACTGCCATAGGTAGTACCAGTGGAGCTATTAGCATGTGCTTTTGGAATAATTTCCAGATCCCTAACTACAATGATTACAAGACATATCGCAATAAGGGTAAAGATAAACTTGGTATACATATCGGTTTTCATTGGATAAGATTTTATGTTTACCTAAAGATACCAATAAAGACTTGAAAATCAACAGTATCTAACTTTATATAAACAAAAAAAGGTGTGGTTGAGACACCTTTTATGCTGTTGGGTGATTAACGTGCTTATGCTTTGAGCAGTTCTTTGTATTTATCTTTATAGAGATATAGCATAAGGATATTTAATGCTAAAAATACTACACCAATATACCAATGTTTTGTGTCTAACTTTATGTGGTACAAAAATGCATTTACGGATACACTCATTAATAGTACCATCATTAATGGAGCAAATCTGTTTGCTAAAAGTGCAATTCCGGCACAAATCTCTACTATTGCTACCAGCATCATAGTTTTTGAAGAAACTAAAGCTCTTAAAAAGCTTGAAGCAATTTTTGTAGAAGGAGCAGGAGGATCCATAAAATAAAACAATTTATTACATCCAAAGAATAGAATGGCTAGACCAAAGACTATCTGTATTCCCAAGATTACTTTTGCATTCATAGTGATTGAATTTTTGGTTATTCATACTAATAAGTAACGTAACAACCTTTGTTAAATTGCCGGTAATAAAATAGTCACTGTGCGTTTTTTGGGTCATAATGAGCTTAAAGTCAGTTATAATCGCAGTTTTTGTTATATGATGTGTCGTAAAATCCTACAAATTTACGGCGTTAAGTGTATAAATATCTAATAATCAATGTAAAGACAAATAAAAAAGTTAGTTTTGCAGCTTTTTAAAACAATAATGCACCCCTAAACTCGTTTTTGGGGCAACAACTAACCAAAGACCTCAATTATGACTAAACCTAGTAGTCGATTGCATTTTCTTGATGCGATACGTGCTTTTGCTATCGTAATGATGCTTCAAGGCCATTTTGTACATGCTCTTTTAGGAGATTCGTACAGAGATCGTAATCTTGTCATTTATAATATCTGGGAATATTTCAGAGGAATGACAGCTCCAACATTTTTTACTATTACCGGATTTATTTTTACCTATTTACTCTTAAAACAAAACACCAAAGGTTTAGATAATCCACGGGTTTTAAAAGGAGTAAAAAGAGCGATAAAAGTTATCTTTTGGGGATACTTACTTCGTTTGAGTTTTTATGCAGTTTTTACAGGAACCGTAAATCCTTCGTTTTTTTATGTCGATGTACTACAATGTATAGGGACATCATTATTATTGTTAATAGGTATTTATCTCATTTTATATAAATATAATGAAGCGTTATTTCAAAACGCTATGCTTGTGATTGGTATCGTTGTTTTTGTTTTACAGCCCGTATATGGCACATGCATACTTGAATTTTTACCAAAAACAGTGGCTAATTATTTCACAAATCGAAACGGATCTATTTTTACACTGTTTCCTTGGTTTGGTTATGTGAGTTTTGGAAGTTTTATGGCTACGTTGTTTTTGAAATACGGTATGCGTAAATTGTTCTACCCCTACGCTATTGTCAGTCTTTTGTCAATAGGAATGTTACTGATATTTACTTCATCAAGCCTATTGATGCTGTTACATAATATTACCAATATTGGTGTTTTTAAATCTGTGGCCTATAACAACTTTTTATTTATTCGCTTAGGAAATGTGAGCGTGCTTTTTGCTATTTTTATGCTGTTAAAAAGCTATTTGTCTAATCCAACTATAACCAAAATAGGAGGGAAGACTTTGTCTATATATATCATTCATTTTTTTGTCCTGTACGGTAGCTGGTTTGGTTTAGGTCTTACTAGGTTTTTTTATCATGATTTAACACCAACACAAGTAGTAATTGGGGCATTATTATTTGTAGTTGGAATTTGCGCGTTGGTTTTGAATTATTATAAACATGAAGAAAAATTAAAATTTCAACTACATTCTTTAACTGTAGCCATAGGACAAAAACTTAAAATCTCATTATTTGAAGTTTTTAAAGATGTAAAAAGTAACCTAATTCGACGATATAAAAATAGTAGATAGGTAATAGATTTAGAATTCAGGATTTCTTATAAATGATAAAACTGTTTTTTATTCTTCTAAAAATCAGTATCTTATAGTGGTCTAATCAATACTTATTTTGTTATGCCAACTATAAAATCATTAAATAAATGGGCTAATGCGCATTCGTATTATCCTTTAGATCTGTTAAGAATTGCTTTGGGAGTGTTTTTATTTATAAAAGGAATAAATTTTATAAGCAATAGCCAAATCCTTGTAGACTTGATAAAACCAGTACAAAATCTTGCTGGTGGTATGATTATGATTCATTATGTGGCTCCTGCACACCTTATCGGAGGGATACTTATTGCCTTTGGGTTGTTAACCAGATGGTCTGTTGCTGCTCAACTTCCGCTATTGATAGGTGCCGTTATTATCAATTTTATAGGAGAAATGAATGTAGCAAATCTAATTATCGCCAGTATAATTTTGGTGTTATGTATTTTCTTTTTGCTTTATGGCTCAGGAAAACACTCGGCAGATTACTACCTTAAAATGCAGCAATAAGCAAGAAGCCATTAGTTTCTTACCATTACCAATCTGATAAACGTGTTTCATTTTTTTTTAAAGGCACGTTGAGGTAGATAGTGTCTATGGTTTTTGAAGTATGTATTGCGTTTTTACGAGCAGTAAACTTTTTCTTATTTCTTTTAAGTTGTCTTTTTGTTTTTCTCCACTTTTTTTCAGTTAATAAAGACTTTTTTGGTTCTTTATTTAAGACGATTTCATGATTTGTAGTGCTATAGAGTTGATTGTCTGTATTGCTTTGACCTAAAGTAATAAAAGATATTAAAAATGTTACCAGTGTTATAGAAGTTTTCAATTTCATTTTTTCAGTTTTTTTAGGATTAACACACCGGGATATACTGCTAAAGACAGGAAAGGTGTAACTAATTGATATATAGTTACAAAGATAGTGTTGTTATTTTGATTTTGGTAGGGGAAAAACAATAGAAAAGCATGGGGTATTTTCCCCTGATAAATTCGTAAAACTGGATATTTAGATTCTTAATATTTTACCAGCCAGATAGACTAGATTCTTTTGTGGGCCTGGGAACATTTAAATAGATGGTGTCTATTCTTTTTGTAGTATGAATTCCATCTTGAAGTTTTGAAATTCTCTTTTTACTCTTTTTAAGCTGATTTTTTATTTTTCTCCACTCTTTTTTACTATAGAATTGTTTGTCTTTTCGAGAAATATTTTCGATCGGAGATTTAAATACGAGTCTATCTATTGTAGGAACCTCACCACCGCTATATCGTTCTTCCTGAATTTGATCATCAATAGTTTTTACAGAGGTTAAAGTACCCTTAAACTCTTGGCTAAATGAAGTTGCACAAACCCATATCAAAGAAAAAGTCATTAACAATTTTAATTTCATTGCCCTAAATTTATATTACCTTTTTGTTTTTTACATTCAGCGTACATTACCAAATTACTTACCAGTATGTACGAATAAGTTTATAGTATTTTCCCAATTAAGATATTTAAAATATCAATAGACAAAGATAGTGATATTCTTCCGGTTTGTTAATACGGAAAAACCACATTTTTTTCGAGTGTTTTTACAAAATCGATGAAGCACTATAAAACCAGACGTATGTTATATTTCAAAGGCTTTTTTGACAGCTTCAACATAGTCTAATTTTTCCCATGTAAACAACTCAACTTCCTTTTCAATTTTACCAGAATAAGGGCTTTCAAAGACTTTAGTAATCACCTTTGGTTCTTTACCCATATGTCCATAAGCTGCAGTCTCTTGATATATTGGGTTACGAAGTTTAAGACGACTTTCTATTGCGGCAGGGCGCATATCAAAAATGTCACTTACTTTTTTAGCAATTTCACCATCGGTTAGACCCAATGTGCTACTTCCATAGGTGTCAACAAAAATTGAAGTAGGTTCTACGACACCAATGGCATAGGATACCTGGACTAAAACTTCACTAGCTACCCCTGCAGCAACAAGATTTTTTGCAATATGTCTGGAGGCATATGCTGCAGATCTGTCTACTTTGCTAGGATCTTTACCAGAAAACGCTCCACCACCATGAGCTCCTTTTCCACCGTAGGTATCTACAATAATTTTTCTACCCGTTAAACCGGTATCTCCATGAGGACCTCCAATTACAAATTTGCCAGTTGGATTAATATGGTACTCAATTTTATCATTAAACAATTGCTGAACATACTCTGGTAATTGAGCAATGACTCTTGGTATTAATATCGAAATAACGTCATTTTTAATTTTTGACAACATACTATCGTCGTTCTTATCAAAATCATCATGTTGCGTTGATACTACTATGGCAACAATACGTTGTGGGACATTTTCATCACTGTACTCTATAGTAACCTGACTTTTTGAGTCAGGACGTAGATAAGGTATTTCTGTACCTTCTCTTCTTAATTTTGCTAATTCGATCAGAATTTTATGAGAAATATCAAGTGCTAAAGGCATATAATTAGCTGTTTCTTTGGTAGCATAACCAAACATCATCCCTTGATCTCCTGCGCCTTGCTCTTCTTTAGTCTCCCGATCAACTCCCTGATTAATATCCTGTGATTGCTCATGAATTAATGAAATCACTCCACAAGAATCTCCACTAAATTGATAGGCACCTTTGGTATATCCTATTTTATTGATTACTTCTCTGGCAATTTGTTGTACATCCAGATATGTTTTAGACTTTACCTCGCCAGCCAAAACTACCTGACCAGTAGTAACTAAAGTTTCGCATGCTACTTTCGAGTTTTCATCAAATGCCAAGAAGTTGTCTAATAATGCATCACTAATTTGATCTGCAACTTTGTCTGGGTGTCCTTCTGATACACTTTCAGAAGTAAATAAATAAGCCATTCTTTTTTGTTTTGTTTTGAGTACTATTTTGGACAGAATTGCAATGCGAAGCTATTGGTAAAATAATGTATCAAGCGCTTTAGCATTTTTAGATACTGTATGTCAGTATATTGGGTTGCAATCGGTCAAATCTATCCCTTAAAAATATTTCGGCAAAGGTAAAAAAAATGATCACATTCAAAAGGATTTAACAAAGGATTAATTTCTCTTGATTTTAAAAGCTTTTTTGCGATCCTATTTTAGTTACAAAATATTTTTTGGAGAAAAATGATGCAGTTTCAAAATTATTACTAGTTTTGCTTATAAGTTTCTTATACATAGTAGTAAGTTATTAAGAAAGGTGGAGGGAATAGACCCGTTGAAACCTTAGCAACCCTTTAAATTTTTAAAGAAGGTGCTACATTCTATCTCAATTTTTTGGGAAAAGATAACTCGATGCAATTACTTTATCTCAAGTATTTGTTTTTCCTTTCTTTTTAATTTTTCTATTACATACACGCATTAAGGTGTTTTATGTATTTGAGTTTTATCAAATTATAAAATTTAAATTGGAAAATTATGAGCGCACAAAAATTTGCAACCGAAGCTTTACATGCCGGTCACGACGTAACCATAAATGGAGGAACAAGAGCGGTTCCTATCTATCAAACGACATCCTATGTTTTTGATAATGCAGACCATGCTGCAAATCTGTTTAATCTTTCTGAAACAGGGTTTATTTATACAAGATTAAACAATCCAACCAATGATATTTTAGAACAACGGTTAGCAGCGTTAGAAGGTGGTATTGCGGGAGTAGTCACGGCCTCGGGAACTGCGGCAATTAATACGACATTGCTAACCTTGTTAAAAGCTGGAGATCATATTGTTGCTTCTAGTAGCCTGTATGGAGGGACATATAATCTTTTAAATGTTACCTTACCCAGATTTGGGATTACTACCACTTTTGTGGACCCTTCTGATGCTAATAGTTTCGAGAACGCGATACAAGAAAATACACGAGCATTTTTTGTCGAATCTTTAGGGAATCCAAAGCTTGATGTTCTGGATTTAAAAACAATTTCGATAGTAGCCCAAGAGCATAATGTGCCCTTGATAGTTGATAATACAGTGGCTACACCTGCATTATTAAACCCAATTGAATATGGTGCTAATATTGTTATTCATTCTCTTACAAAATACATCAGTGGTAATGGGACATCTCTAGGAGGGGCTATTATAGATGCTGGTACTTTTGATTGGTCAAGTGGAAAATTTCCTGAATTTACAGAGCCATCACCAGGATATCATGGATTGGTATATCATGATGCACTAGGCCCTGCCGCCTTTATTGCAAAGGTAAGAATAGAAGGATTGCGAGATCATGGAGCTGCCTTGAGTCCGTTTAATGCATTTCAAATTTTACAAGGGCTGGAAACCTTAGAAATAAGGATTAAAAAGCATAGCGAAAATGCCTTAGCATTAGCAAAATGGCTTCAAAAACAAAACGAAGTATCTTGGGTAAAATATCCTGGCCTGGAAAATGACTCGTATCATAAATTGGCACAAGAGTATCTTCCTAAAGGACAAAGTGGTATTATTACATTTGGTGTCGAGGGTGGTTTTGATGCTGCAAAAACAGTAGCCAACGAAACTAAAATTTTCTCATTATTGGCAAATATCGGAGATTCAAAATCTTTAATAATTCATCCGGCAAGTACCACGCATCAACAGCTAAATCAGGAACAACAAGAGTCAACCGGAGTAACTCAGGATCTTATAAGACTTTCTGTAGGTCTTGAAGATTTAGAAGACCTAAAAGCTGATCTCAAAGTGGCGTTCGCTAAAATAAAACAAACCGCTTAAATAACTTTTGATTTCAATCCATGCTTCAAAAACTAGAGATCCTAAACTACAATACGACAAAAAATAAGCGTATTGATAAGATTACATTAACCTACGAGGTTTTTGGTAGGCCTATGCATTCCGCACCTGTAGTGTTGGTTAATCATGCACTTACCGGTAACTCAACGGTATGTGGTGATCATGGCTGGTGGAATGGCTTAATAGGCAAAGGCAAATGTATTGATACTAATGTATATACCATAATGTCGTTTAATATTCCCGGAAATGGATATAATCACAATGATGAGTATCTATATCATGATTATAAAATATTTAATGCCAGGGATATCGCAGCTATTTTTGCTAAAGGATTACAGCTACTTGAGATCAACTCATTACATGCCGTTATTGGTGGGTCTGTAGGAGGTGGCATAGCTTGGGAGTTAGCAGCTCTTAAGCCTAAGTTGATTAAAAACCTAATACCTGTTGCCACGGATTGGAAGTCTTCAGATTGGTTAAGAGCTAATTGTCTGGTACAAGAACAAATTTTACTCAATTCTCATAATCCTGTACATGACGCAAGACTGCATGCCATGTTGATATATAGATCTCCAAATTCATTGAAACAAAAGTTTAATCGTACATATAATGTTGAAAAGAACGTGTTTAATATCGAAAGTTGGTTATTACATCATGGCAAAAAGTTAGATGATAGATTTACGTTGCCTGCGTATAAACAATTAAATCATATACTAGCCAATATTGATATTGTAAGTGGAAGAGACGGTTTTTTAGAGGTGATAAAACCTATCGAATCAAAAATTTTTATCGTAAGTGTGGATTCTGATATGTTTTTTACACTAGATGAAGACCTGATCACATATCAGGAAATAAAAAAGGTAAAACAAACAGTTGAACATCGAATTATTAACTCCATTCATGGTCATGATGCTTTTTTGATAGAATTTGAGCAATTAAGTGGGCTGTTAGCAGATGTTTTTTAAAAAAAGTGAAAATGAAAATTTTAAAATTTGGAGGTACATCATTGGCCAACGGAAAAGGAATCAACACTGTTGTTGATATAATTGAGGGCAAAGTCAAAAATGGCGAAAAGATCACTGTTGTTTTATCGGCCAGAGGAAACGCTACTGATGAGCTTGAGGAAATTCTGAAAAAAGCTTCTAAAAATGAAGACTATCAACATCAGTTAGATGCTTTTAAGAGATATCAATTAGGGACTTTTGATAACATTGATTTTACTGAAGAGTTTAAAACTTTGGATAAACTTTTCTCTGGAGTTTCTTTACTTGGTGATTATAGTAAAAGAATTAACGATCTTATTTTGTCTCAAGGAGAAGTCATTTCGGCAAAACTAGTCACTCAAATTTTAAAAGACCGGGGGATTAATGCTAATTTTACAGATAGCAGAACTTTAATTGTTACTGATGCGCAATTTGGAGATGCGCAACCACTTGATCAGGTGTCTAAAGAGAATGTTATCAAACATTTTTCAAAGCACAATGGTTCTACCGTTAATATAGTTACTGGTTTTATTGCTGCCAATGTTAAAAATGAAACCACAACCCTGGGAAGAAATGGAAGTAATTACACGGCATCTTTGTTAGCCAATTATCTTGAAGCAGAAGAGCTACAGAATTTTACACACGTTAATGGGATTTACACCGCAAATCCAGATTTAGTGCCAGAAGCTAAAAAGATTGAAAAATTATCTTTTAAAGAGGCTAATGAATTAGCATATTTTGGAGTCAACATTTTACATGCTAAAACTATTATCCCTTTAATTGAAAAAAATATTCCGTTAAGGATATTAAATACATTTAATCATACCAATGAAGGAACACTGATTACTGCCGAAACAAACGAGAAAGGTATCAAATCGTTATCCGTTCTAGAGCATGTAGCTTTAATTAATTTAGAGGGTAGAGGTCTTTTGGGCAGAGTAGGAGTTGATGCACGTATTTTTAGAGTGTTGGCGCATAAGAATATTAGTGTAAGCATAATTTCTCAAGGTTCTTCAGAGCGAGGAATCGGACTAGTGGTGGATGCTTCTAAGGCTGTAGAGGCAAAAAATGCTCTTGAACAGGAGTTTGAGGCAGATGTTCAGAAGAAAGATGTTAGCGCCATTACTATCGAAGAAAATGTATCTGTAATTTCGATTATTGGTCAGGATCTCAGCACCTTTCATAAGCCTTACAATGCTTTGATCAGGAATCAGATAGTTCCGCTGCTGTTTAATAATACAGTAAGTGGTGCAACAGTGAGTTTGGTTGTAAAGAAAGAGCAATTACATAGGGCGCTTAATGTAATTCATGGTGAGATTTTTGAAATTTCAAAAAAAATTAATATTGTAGTTTTTGGTCATGGACTTGTTGGCGGAACTTTGATTGATCAGATATTAAACTCGGTACATCAAATCGAAAAACGAAAGAAAATAAAATTGAACATTTTTGCAGTAGCAAACTCGAGAAAGGTGCTTTTGGATAAAAATGGAATTGATCATCGCTGGAAGGATGAAATTAGTACAGAGGGTATTGGGTATGAGATAGAGGACATTATAGAATTTGCTGATAAAAATCACCTGGAAAATTTAATTGCGATCGATAATACAGCAAGCAAAATATTTACCAAAAATTATATAAAGTTGGTGGATCATGGGTTTGATTTGGTGTCTTCAAATAAAATTGCAAATACCCTTAGTTTTACATTTTATAAAGAATTGAGGTCCAGGCTCGAAAAAAGTCAAAAACAGTATTTATATGAAACAAATGTCGGAGCCGGATTGCCACTAATAGATACTCTCAAATTGCTCCATTTGTCTGGAGAAAATATAACCCGTATCAAAGGTGTGTTTTCGGGATCTTTGAGTTATCTTTTTAATACATTTTCTGAAGAAAAAAGGCTATTTAGTGAGGTTCTAAAGGAAGCGATTGATAAGGGGTATACAGAACCAGATCCTAGAGAGGATTTGTGCGGCAATGATGTGGCAAGAAAATTATTGATTCTGGCTAGAGAGCTGGATTTAAAAAATGAGCTCGAAGACATTGATATCCATAACTTAATTCCTAATGATTTAAGAAAAGGATCTGCCGAGCAGTTTTTGGATAGACTACATGAGCTAGATATAGTATATCAAAAAGTTAAAGAAGAACAAAAGCCTAATCATGTATTGCGATATATTGGTGATCTTTGGGGGGATTTATTTCAGGAAAAAGGAAATTTAGATGTAAAACTGGTTTCTGTTCCACAAAATAGCGCGTTAGGACAAGTAAAAGGTTCCGACTCTATATTCGAGATTTATACAGAATCCTATGGAGACCAACCTCTAGTTATTCAGGGAGCAGGAGCAGGAGCTGCAGTTACCGCAAGAGGAGTTTTTGGAGATGTACTGCGATTGGCCGATAAAGTAAGTAATTAATGCGTTAGGGATTGAAACGGCATCCTTTTTTAATCTACAAAGGCCTTTGAGATTGCCAACAAAAAGATAGATTAAAAAAGATAGAGTTGAAAGCCCGGCCTTGATCAAATCAAGGGAACGCCCAAATAAATAAAGATGAAAATAGAACTAAAAAGAATAGATAATGATTATCATTTTGAATTAAAAAATGAGAGAGGACATATTACGCATATAGATAGTAAAGCCGAGGTAGGAGGTCATGATCTGGCTCCAAGTCCGATGGAGTATGTTTTAATGGGAGTGGCAGGATGCAGTGCGATAGATGTAATTTCTATTCTTAAAAAACAGCGACAAGTAATTACAGACTACAGCGCCGAGGTTGACGGAACCAGAGTAGAGAAAGATGGGGCAAAACCATTTAAAGAAATCGATGTTACGGTATACCTTGAAGGTGAAATAGCTCCCGAAAAAGCTAAAAGGGCAGCGCAATTATCATTCGAAAAATACTGTTCTGTGTCTAAAACCTTAGAACCGACAGCCAAAGTAACATATAGAGTAGTGGTTAATAATGTAGAAGTATGATTGAAGAAAGTCAGCATTTTGAAACACAAGCGGTAAGAACGCAGACAGAGAAGACCCAGTTTTTGGAACATTCGACACCTATGTATTTGACCTCGGGCTTTGTCTTTGAGGACGCCGAAGAGATGAGAGCATCCTTTGCAGAAGAAAAGGAACGTAATCTGTACAGCCGTTTTAGTAATCCAAACACTTCAGAATTTGTAGATAAAATCTGTAAACTTGAAGGGGCAGAGGATGGGTATGCATTTGCTACAGGGATGGCGGCAGTTTTTTCGACGTTTGCGGCATTACTAAATTCGGGAGATCATATTGTTTCTGCGCGATCTGTTTTTGGATCAACACATACGCTGTTTACCAAGTATTTTCCGAAATGGAATATAGACACTAGCTATTTTACACTTAATGAAGTAGAAAAAATCGAAAACCTCATTCGACCCAACACAAAGATCATTTATGCCGAATCCCCAACAAACCCGGGAGTGGATGTCCTGGATCTGGAATGGCTAGGTAATATAGCCAGAAAGCATAATTTGCTGCTAATTATAGATAACTGCTTTGCAACACCATATTTGCAAAACCCAATTGCGTTTGGTGCAGATCTGGTCATTCATTCTGCTACAAAATTAATTGATGGACAAGGACGAGTATTAGGAGGAGTAACTGTAGGAAAGAAAGACCTGATCAGAGAGATTTACTTGTTTTCTCGTAATACCGGGCCGGCACTATCTCCTTTTAACGCTTGGGTGTTGTCTAAAAGTCTGGAAACCCTAGCGGTTAGGGTAGATCGTCATTGTGAAAATGCGTTTAAGCTTGCTGTGTTTTTAGAAGCACATCCTAAAGTTAACTGGGTTAAATACCCATTTTTGAAGTCGCATTTGCAATATAAAGTTGCTAAAAAACAGATGAAACTTGGAGGTAATATTGTTGCTTTTGAAGTAACAGGAGGAGTTAAAGCCGGGCAGAACTTTTTTGACAATTTGCAAATGTGCTCTCTCTCTGCCAACTTGGGAGATACACGAACGATCGTTACCCATCCGGCCTCTACAACTCATAGTAAATTAGCAGATGAAGACAAAATCGCTGTTGGGATTACTGATGGTATGGTACGATGCTCTGTAGGGTTAGAGCATATCGATGATATTATTAATGATATTGATCAGGCTTTAGAGAAACTATGATAAAATGTAGGGTGTGTCATTTGTCTTATGTTATAGTTTTATGATTTTACAGATTCTTTATGGCTTACTAAACACGATGAATTGATCTCCGGTTATGGTAACGCTAAGCTCTCCTAAGGCAGATTCTACTGTAGTTTCTTCATTGATAACTGTTTTTAATACCATTGCTTGTGTGCTTAGTGCTATGATTTCATACGATAAACTTTCTCCCTGAGCTGTTGTTGTAAGAGTATTGCCATTAATAGACCATTCTCCTGTACCAAGAAATTCAGGAATTGTTTCTTCTACCGTAATTGGTTCTTGTAAAGGTATGCTAAATGTGGCGACAAGGGTAAAACCTCCACTGCTAATTAAAGTGTTGGGCTCATTTTCTACTGTTGATTCTGTAAGCGTAATAGATGCATTGTAATCTTTACCTGATATACTGTAGGTCCCACTAATAGGAAGGCCTTGAACTGTTGTTGTAAAGGTTCCGTTTTCAGATCTTACTTCTTCTAAACTCCATTCTCCCGGAATAAGAGACGCATCGGCTACAAATAAAACAGCATCATCATCGCTACTGCAAGAGGTAAACACAATGGTCGATACTACACATAAAATTAGAACGATTTTTTTCATGATTCATGATTTTAATACTATACTAATGTGAGTTCGATGTAAGAAAATTTACTTCTGTCTGAGTGATTTTTGATAGAAAATTGCGTCGAAAACAAGTAAATTATTATGTAAAAACCTTG
This sequence comes from uncultured Aquimarina sp., assembly GCA_947497175.1. Taxonomy (GTDB): domain Bacteria; phylum Bacteroidota; class Bacteroidia; order Flavobacteriales; family Flavobacteriaceae; genus Aquimarina. The sequence goes on from CANMFM010000011.1 coordinate 27,962, forward strand.
TCGTCACAAGTGTGTTAAAGGATTGAGATAATTTTTTTTCTGTTTCACTACGAAAAATCACGCTATCGGACGACTCTTTGGGGCTAAATGTTATATCGAGTTCACATTGTACTAAGATAGCAAATCAATACTTAACTATGCTTTTTTTGGATAGAACGTTCTTTTTAGTAATGAATTTTAGAACGAATTAAGGAAATTAATATATTGAATTATTAGGATATTAAAGGTGTGCCTTAATAATCTACTAAATTACTGGGGTATTTATTAATAATATCACAATTCTTAAAATTCTGGTAAGATTTTACAAGCAATTAGACTAAGAAATAGATTTTTATATATACATTTGTTTAATATCCTACTATTCCGATAGGGTAATAGAATTTAAGATTGATATGATTGTAGATCAAATGATATTAGATAAAGTAGCTTCAAAGAAAACAACTTTCGAGGGTGATAAAACCTCTGAGAAACCAATACGTAGTATTGCAAAAGCAGTGAGTTGGAGAGTGATAGGAACTCTGGATACTTTGATAGTGTCTTATATTCTAACAGGTGAGATTGTATTAGCTACCTCGATAGCATCTATTGATTTTATTACTAAAATGATTCTCTATTTTTTTCATGAAAGAATATGGAATCGTGTAAAGTGGGGTAGGTAATTGTGATTCTAAGTGTGAAATAAAAAGTCCTGAATTTAATTTGAAAATGAGTTTTACAGAAAAAGAAATAGAAAATTTAAATAGAGAGCTTACATCCAAAACCCCATTAGAAATTGTACAATGGGCAGTGAGTAAAGCTAAAAAGCCAGTAGTAACGACTAATTTTAGACCCTACGAAGCTGCTATTTTAAATGTTTGTGTACAGGCAAAAAAAGATATTCCTGTGATTTGGTGCGATTCTGGTTATAATACGCCAAATACATATAAGCACGCCGAAGACATAATTGAAAAACTTGGGTTAAATATACAATTATATGTTCCTAAACAAACTTCTGCACACAGAGACGCTGTTATTGGTATTCCAGACATAGAGGACCCACAACATAAAGTGTTTACAGAACAGGTAAAGCTCGAGCCTTTTAAAAGGGCAATGCGTGATTTTACTCCAGATGTATGGTTTACAAACCTAAGAAAAGGCCAGACTGCATTAAGGGACTCTCTGGATATTTTAAGTATGGGTAAAGATGGAGTTTTAAAAGTAAGCCCGTTTTATTATTACAGCGATGCAGAATTAGATGTGTACTTAGAAAAAAATGAGTTGCCAAATGAATTTAAGTATTTTGACCCGACTAAAGTGTTAGATAATAGAGAATGTGGGTTACACACTAACTAATAAATGATGAAAAAATAATATGGAAATATTAGAAAAGACATTAGAACAATTAAATGGATCTGCCAAAAATTTGGGAGAAACTTCTGTTCTTAAAGTAAATCCTCTTGAGAGTGAGGCTATTTATATATTTCGAGAAGTAGTAGCCCAATTTGAGAAACCGGTACTACTTTTTTCTGGAGGAAAAGATTCTATCACCTTGGTAAGATTAGCACAAAAGGCTTTTTATCCGGGAAAAATTCCTTTTCCATTATTACATATTGATACGGGGCATAACTTTCCCGAAACCATAGAGTTTAGAGATAAATTAGTTGAAGAATTAGGAGTAGAACTTATTGTTCGTAATGTGCAAGATTCTATAGATCAAGGTAAAGTGGTTGAGGAGAAAGGAAAATATGCCAGTAGAAATAGCTTGCAGACAACCACGCTTCTTGATGCTTTAGAAGAATTTAAGTTTGATGCTGCTATTGGTGGTGCTCGAAGAGACGAAGAAAAAGCAAGGGCAAAAGAGCGAATTTTCTCTGTACGCGATGATTTTGGTCAGTGGGATGAAAAAAATCAACGTCCGGAATTGTTTGATCACCTTAATGGAAAAATCGACCTTGGACAAAATGTACGCGTATTTCCAATTAGCAATTGGACAGAGCTCGATGTATGGAGCTACATTGAAAAAGAAGAAATCGAGATCCCATCGATATATTTTGCGCATATGCGTAAAACATTTATAAGAGACGGAATGATCTGGTCTGCAGAAGATGATGTTGTTTATCGTGAAGATGATGAGGTAGTAGAAGAGCGAATGGTACGCTTTAGAACGGTTGGAGATATGTCTTGTACCGCTGCGGTACTATCTGATGCTGTAACTATCGATAAAGTTGTTGCAGAAATCAGAGAATCAACAATTTCAGAACGAGGGGCTCGTATTGATGATAAACGATCAGAAGCCGCCATGGAAAAACGGAAGCAGCAAGGGTATTTTTAAGATCAGTTAATAGTTGTTAGTTGACAGTTGATAGTCTTCTAATAATTGATAAAAATGTGAATTAAGTAAGAAAACAAAAGGGGGTAGTTTTAGAATTGATTACGATCAACAAATAACTATCAACCATCAACAAAATAAAAGATGGAAGTACTAAAAATAGCAACAGCAGGAAGTGTAGATGATGGTAAAAGTACCTTAATTGGGCGCATTTTATATGACACAAAATCATTAACCACAGATAAACTAGCCGCTATAGAAGAAAGAAGTAAGGCCAATGGTTTTGATTATCTGGATTTCTCTCTGGCTACAGATGGACTGGTAGCCGAGCGAGAACAAGGTATCACGATTGATGTAGCTCATATATATTTTTCTACTAAATCCAAAAGTTATATTATCGCGGATACACCGGGTCATATCGAATATACCCGAAATATGGTTACAGGGGCATCAACATCACAGGCCTCTATTATTTTGGTAGATGCCCGTAGAGGAGTTATAGAACAGACATACCGACACTTCTTTATTAATAACCTCTTACGGGTTAAAGACGTGATTGTTGCGATCAATAAAATGGATCTTGTCGATTTTTCTCAAGAGAAGTTTGATACTATAAAAGCAGATTTTGAAACGTTAATTGAAAAAAGTGATTATAAAGAACAAAATATCACTTTTATTCCAGTTAGTGCATTGCAAGGGGATAACGTGGTTGACAAATCAAATAATACACCATGGTATACTGGCCAAACCCTTTTAGAACATTTAGAAGAGTTAGATGCTCAGGATGTATTTGAAAAATCACAAGCACGATTTCCTGTACAAACCGTAATTAGACCTAAAAAAGACGAGTTTCATGATTTTAGAGGATATGCAGGTAAACTGTATGGAGGTGATCTTACGGTAGGCGATGAAGTGACTATTTTACCTTCGTTAACAACTTCAAAAGTAAAAGAAATTTACTTTTTTGACCAAAAATTTGATACTGCCGGTAGAGGAAGTTCTTGTACAATTACATTAGAAGATGATGTAAATGTAAGTAGAGGGGATATGATTGTAAAGTCTTCAGAAAAACCAAAAGTAGAAAAACAACTTACCGCTACAGTATGTTGGATGGATAGCAAAGACTTACATCCCGGAACCAATTATTTTGTGCAAAGTGGAAGCAATCGCGTTCTTGCAAAAGTAAAAAGCATAAGCGGAACCATTGCAACCGATTTTTCAGGAGAAAACACTTCAGAAAACGCTTTGCAACTAAATGAAGTTGGGAAAGTGCAAATACAACTAAGCAAACCTTTAGCTTTTGATTCATACAGTAAGAATAAAGCTTCAGGATCATTTATACTAATAGATTCTCAAACCAATAACACTGCGGGAGTAGGCTTTATAGAATAGGTTTTAGTCTATAACAGAGAAAAAGAAAACAAAGAAAATTGAAGTAAAAATAGTGCTACACAAAAGTCATAATTATGCCCTTTTTTAAGGGCCGAAACAAGGAAAAAGATGCAAAGTTTTAGAACTGAAATAGAAAACTCAATAGTCGAAAAAGACATTATAGAATTAGCAAACAAAATAGAGCAATTCCATAAGGGGAAGATTGATGAAGAAAAGTTTCGTAGCCTACGTTTAGCTCGTGGAGTTTATGGTCAGCGTCAAGAAGGTGTGCAAATGATCCGAATAAAATTACCGTATGGTAAAGTGCTTAGTAATCAGCTTAGACGCATTTGTGAGGTTTCAGACGAATACTCTAGAGGACGTCTTCATATTACAACACGACAGGATATTCAGATTCATTATGTTGATCTTAATAGAACACCAGAGCTGTGGGCAGAATTAGAAAAAGATGACGTAACGCTTAGAGAGGCTTGCGGTAATACTGTTCGTAATGTTACAGCTTCAGAGACTGCCGGTATTGATCCTAAAGAACCCTTTGACGTTTCTCCATATGCCGATGCATTATTTCGCTTCTTTTTAAGAAATCCGATTTGTCAGGAAATGGGACGTAAATTCAAAGTTTCTTTCTCAGGTACAGAAGAAGATACAGGGTTGTCGTATATGCACGATTTAGGTTTTATTGCTAAAACTGAAAATGGTATTCGTGGTTTTAAAGTCATGTTAGCAGGTGGATTAGGATCACAGCCAAGACATGCAGATGAGTTGTATAGCTTCCTGCCCTCAGATAAAATTATTCCTTTAATGGAAGGAGTATTAAGAGTATTTGATCGTCACGGCGAACGTAAAAGCAGAGCCAAAGCTCGAATGAAATTCTTGGTAAAAGATATCGGTTTAGAAGCGTTTAAAAAACTGGTAGAAGCCGAGCAAACCGCAATTCTTCAAAAGACAGTAGTAATTGATGCTGAAGCATATCAAACTTCGGTTCCGGTTCCCGTCAAGGCTCCGTACGTTGAAATCAAGGATCAAAAAGCTTTTGATTTATGGAGATCAACAAACGTGGTAACCCAAAAACAAAAAGGATATGTGGCTATTGGGATCAAAGTGTTACTTGGGGATTTTTATACAGATAAAGCAAGATTATTAGCTGATTTGGTAGAGAACTATGCTGCAGGAGAAATCCGGTTGTCACTGCGTCAAAATATTTTGATTCCTTTTGTAAAAGAAGATTTGCTTCCTTTTTTCTATCAAGAGTTGAAAAAATTAGGATTTACTGAAGCTGGTTATAATAAAGCAGTCGATATTACCGCTTGCCCCGGAACGGATACCTGTAACCTGGGTATTGCAAGTAGTACAGGTATCGCCGAAGAGTTAGAACGTGTTATCAAAACTGAATATTCGCAATATCTTGAAAAAGACGATTTGGTAATTAAAATTAGTGGGTGTATGAATGCTTGCGGTCAGCATAACATGGCAAATATAGGTTTCCAGGGGATGTCAGTACGTACTAAGGATAAATTAGTAGCGCCTGCATTACAAGTTTTATTAGGAGGTGGAAATCTGGGCGATGGAAAAGGCCGCTTTGCTGACAAAGTAGTAAAAATACCCAGCAGAAGAGGTCCGGAAGCATTACGTAGAATTCTAGATGACTTTGAAGCTAATGCCAATGGCAAACTTTTTGTCGATTATTATGTAGAGAAAGGAGAGAAGTACTTTTACAATTTTCTTACCGATTTGTCAAATGTAGATAACCTAACTCAAGAAGATTTTATTGATTGGGGAACCGACGAGGAGTATGTAAAAGCTATAGGTGTTGGAGAATGTGCTGGAGTAGTCATAGATTTAATTGCCACTTTATTCTTAGAAAGCGAAGAGAAAATAGAGAATGCTAAAGCTTCATTTGAAAACGGCATCTATTCTGACGCTGTATATCATGCCTATAGTTCTTTGGTAAACTCTGCAAAAGCATTGTTGTTGGCAGAGAATAAAAAAACCAATACGCATGCTGGGATAATTAGCCAGTTTGATGAAGAATTTGTCGCAAGCGGAAAAATTAGTCTTGATGGAACATTTGCAGATTTGATATACCAACTTCAAAAAAACGCACCAACTCGGGATTTTGCAGTGGATTATATTAAAAAATCAGAGCAATTTTTGCGAAAAGTGCAAGCGTTTAGAGCCCTCGAAGTAGAAAATGTATAATATATTTAAGATGCCGTAAATAGTTTAAGAATATACTGCACAAATGATTAAAAAATGAATACTAAAACACCAAAACTAACTGTCGTAGGCGCAGGACCCGGAGATCCAGATCTGATTACGCTTAAAGCGCTTAAAGCCCTGGCTTCTGCCGATGTGGTGTTATATGATGCACTCATTAATGAAAAGCTGTTAAATTATGCTCCCGCTGCAGAAAAAATCTTTGTAGGTAAAAGAAAGGGGTGCTATGCTTATCAGCAATATCAAATTAATGATTTGATTGTGAGTAGAGCTAAAAGTCATGGGCATGTCGTACGATTAAAAGGAGGAGATCCGTTTATTTTTGGTCGTGGAGCCGAAGAGATTGATTATGTCCAGCAATTTGATATAGAAACCCATATGATTCCTGGGATATCTTCGTCTTTAGCAGTGCCGGCATATCAAGGGATACCATTGACTAAAAGAGGCACGTCTGAAAGCTTTTGGGTAATTACAGGAACCACAAAATCCCATAAATTATCACAGGATGTATACCTGGCGGCAAAATCCAATGCAACTGTTGTAATTTTGATGGGAATGAGTAAGTTAAGTGAAATAGTTAGTATCTTTGCAGCCGAAAATAAACAGAATATTGCAGTGGCCATAATTCAAAACGGAACTACCGAAAAGGAGCAGTTTGGATTAGGTACTGTGGCTACAATTGAAAAGGTAGTTTCAGAAAAAGAATTATCATCTCCGGCAATAATTGTAATCGGAGAAGTAGTGCGTCAAAGAGTGAAACTAGCTTCGATTTGTAAACAGATTAACCAAGAAATCGTATCTTGATAGTTCAGGATAGCTATAAGATGGAAGAAAGAAATAATTTATATCCGGTTTTTTTGAAGGTGAAAAATCTAGAAATCCTAATTGTAGGTGGAGGAAATGTAGCCGAAGAAAAACTAACGTTCTTAACAAAATCTAGTCCGAATGCTAACGTGACCATGATATCTCCAATGTTCAGAGAAGGTACGGTCAAATTAGCACAGAAATTTGGTGTAGAAATGATACACAAAAAATATCACAGACGGTTTTTAAAAAGAAAGCATGTTGTGATTGCTACTACCGATATTCCTGAAGTTAATATACAAGTGTATAAAGATTGCAGGAAAAGAAGTAAACTGGTTAATGTAGCGGATAATCCACCGTATTGTGATTTTTATATGGGTGGTATTGTAACCAAAGGTAATGTTAAAGTGGCTATTTCTACCAACGGGAAGTCACCTACGACAGCCAAAAGATTGCGTCAGTTTTTTGAGGAAGTAATTCCTGAAAATATAGATGATTTGGTCAAAAATTTAAATGAATATAGAAAAACAATAAAAGGTGATTTTGAAGAGAAAGTAGAAACACTCAACGAATTTACTAAAGGATTAATAGGAAAAAAAGAAGTTGTAAATGATAAAGACTGATATTTTAATCATAGGAGCAGGACCAACAGGTTTATTTACTGTTTTTGAAGCAGGATTATTGAAGTTAAAAACACATCTTATCGATGCGCTACCACAACCAGGAGGGCAGTGTTCAGAAATATATCCAAAAAAACCAATCTATGATATCCCAGGTTTTCCAGAAATCTTAGCCGGGCAATTAGTAGATAATCTTATGGAGCAGATTAAACCTTTTAACCCTGGATTTACCCTGGGCGAAAGAGCCGAAACCATTGAGAAGCTCGAGGATGATACCTTTTTGGTGACAACCAACAAAGGAACTCAGCATAATGCCCCGGTAGTAGCTATTGCAGGAGGATTAGGCTCTTTTGAACCACGCAAACCACCAATTCCTAATATCACAGATTTTGAAGATAAAGGTGTTGCATATATCATTCGTGACCCAGAAGTGTATAGAGATAAAAGAGTTGTCATAGCTGGTGGAGGTGACTCTGCTTTGGATTGGACAATTTTCTTAGCAGAAGTGGCCAGTGAAGTAACTTTGGTTCATAGACGAAATGAATTTAGAGGCGCTCTCGATTCTGTAGAACGAGTAGCAGAATTATCAAAGCTGGGTAAAGTAAATTTAATTACCGAAGCCGAAGTAAAGGAGCTAAAAGGAGATGATCATGTTACTGCCGTTGGTATTAAGCATAAAACCAAGGGAGATATTCATTTAGATACCGATTATTTTATTCCATTATTTGGATTGTCTCCAAAACTGGGTCCAATCGCAAATTGGGGACTGGAGATCGAAAAAAATGCAATAAAAGTTGATAATTCATATGATTATCAAACCAATATACCGGGTATATATGCCATAGGTGACGTAAATACATACAAAGGAAAGCTAAAATTGATTCTTTCAGGGTTTCATGAGGCGGCGATAATGTGTCAGAGTGCATATCAAAGAATTTTCCCAGATAAAAAGTATGTTATGAAATATACAACTGTAGGTGGTGTAGAAGGATTTGATGGTACTAAAAAAGAAGCCAAAAAAGAAGTTGTAAAAGCTATTATATAATTTTAATGCACTAATTCTCCTCGCAAGCATACCGATCTTTGGTATATTTGCGGGGATTTTTATAGCATAAGCACAAGAATTATGTCAGACGTAACCATAAAAATAAAAGATAGAGAAGGAGAAGTGCATGAGGTACAGGCACCTACAGACATGAATATGAATCTAATGGAAGTTTGTAAGGCCTATGAACTGCCTGTTGAAGGTACTTGTGGTGGGATGGCGATGTGCGCGTCTTGTCAATGTTATGTTTTATCTGATCATAAACTTCCTGAGATGAGTGATGATGAAGATTTGATGCTGGCCGAAGCTTTTTACGTAGAAGATAATAGCCGGTTAGGCTGCCAGATTCCCATAACTCCAGAATTGGATGGATTAGAGGTTGAATTGGCTCCGGAATCTTAAAATTTTAGTGCTCTAAAATTGGAATACATACTTTATATGGACCTTTTATTCTTACTGTAATCTTTTGATATTGCCAGTTTTCTTTATCCCTATTGGCAATGATATCCAGTTTGCCCCTTCCTTTGGTGCCTCTAATACCAACAGTTATGGTTACTGTATTGTAATCGTTTGCATAGGTAACTTCGCCTTCTAGTAGACGAAAAAAATTATGAGAAGACAGGTGACCTAACTTTTCGATAACGTTTTCATTTACTTGAGCCTTTCTATGTGCATTGTGAATAAGGTCTGGTTGTACTAGGACCGATCCATATCTAAAAGTTGCATTGCCAGTCATTAAAAAAAAGAAGGTGATAAAAGAGAGCATTGCAGAAGTAACCAATAGCCATTTCCAATTTCTTATCCACCAGCTTCTTTTAAGTATTGTTTCGTTCATGTGATTTTAATCTTGATGTCGTAAAATATAAACTGTAGATCCAATAGGTGTGTTGCAGATTAACGACTATGTTGTGATTGTCAAAAAAGGATTATTTATGATATACCATGCTTTTTAATGCGAATGTTTGATAAAATGTGATCATAATTGACTGTATTTTGTGTAAACGATAGATTTTATGATATTTTCAAATTTAATTTGGATAACAAATAACTATGCTATTACTTTGCAGGTAGTTCATAAAATTATTTAAATCGTTATCAAGAAAGGTGGAGGGAATAGACCCGATGAAACCTTAGCAACCCTTTATCTGGTAAAGAAGGTGCTACATTCTATCCGTTTAGTGCGGAATAGATAACCAAGACTCATAGTCTAACTATGTTTTCCACAATTTTTCTTGATATATAATTTTGATTTTTCCTTGTATTGGGGAGTCAAATATTGTGTAATGATTCAACACCTGGGTTATTAGGGTGTTTGTTGTTATTGATAATAAAAAATGTGCTTTGAGAAGCTCAGCCCGACAATTATTTAAATGAAAGATATACAAAAAATACTCGAAGAAAGAATCCTTGTGCTTGATGGAGCTATGGGGACCATGTTACAACGTCATAAGTTTACAGAAGAAGATTTCAGAGGCGAACGTTTCAAAGACTGGCCTGTTCCTCTCCAAGGGAATAACGATTTATTAAGTATCACACAACCTGAAGCCATTAAAGAAGTACACCGGTTATATTTTGAAGCAGGAGCCGATATTATAGAAACCAATACTTTTTCTGGGACTACAATTGCAATGGCTGATTATGAGATGGAAGAATTGGTTTACGAACTCAATTATCAATCTGCTAAGATAGCTAAAGAAGTAGCTGATGATTTTACTGTCAAAGAGCCACATAAACCACGTTTTGTTGCAGGGTCTATTGGGCCTACAAACAGAACAGCAAGCATGTCACCAGATGTCAATGATCCAGGATACCGGGCAGTTACTTTTGACGAATTAAGAATTGCCTATAAACTACAGGTAGAAGCACTAATCGACGGCGGCGCTGATATACTATTAGTCGAAACTATTTTTGACACGCTTAATGCCAAAGCTGCGCTTTTTGCAATTGAAGAGGTAAAAGACGAGAGAAATATTGATATTCCGATAATGGTCAGCGGCACTATAACCGATGCCAGTGGGAGAACACTTTCTGGTCAAACTGCAGAAGCATTTTTGATATCCGTTTCGCATATACCAATGTTATCTGTAGGATTTAATTGTGCCCTTGGGGCGAGTCAATTAACACCTCATTTAGAAGTGTTATCTCAAAAAGCAAGTTTCGGAATTTCTGCGCATCCTAATGCTGGATTACCAAATGCATTTGGTGAGTACGATGAAACACCAGAACAAATGGCCGATCAGATTAAAGAATATATGGATAAAAGTCTGGTCAATATTATTGGCGGATGTTGCGGAACAACTCCTGATCACATTAGAGCAATTGCCGAATTAGCTAAAAATTATAAACCACGTCTTGTTGGGGTTAGTGTATAGGATATGGGTACTACAGAAAAAAGAAAATACTTAAAACTTTCTGGGCTAGAGCCTATGATTGTTTCTGCCGAAACAAATTTCATCAATGTAGGAGAGCGTACTAATGTAGCTGGATCACGTAAATTTTTACGCCTGATTAAAGAAGAAAAGTTTGATGAAGCTTTAGATATTGCCAGGCATCAGGTAGAAGGAGGGGCACAAGTTATCGATATTAATATGGATGATGGGTTGATTGATGGTAAAGAGGCCATGGTAAGATTTTTGAATCTTATTATGGCAGAACCAGATATCGCGAGAGTTCCTATCATGATTGATAGTTCAAAATGGGAGATCATAGAAGCAGGGCTTCAGGTCGTTCAGGGAAAATGCGTAGTAAATTCTATCAGTCTTAAAGAAGGAGAAGAAGAATTTATCAAACATGCCCTGGCAATAAAAAGATACGGTGCGGCTGTTATCGTAATGGCATTTGATGAGGTAGGCCAGGCCGACAATTACGATAGGCGTTTAGAGATCTCTAAAAGATCTTATGATGTGTTGGTTAATAAAGTAAATTTTCCGCCAGAAGATATCATTTTTGATCTGAATATTTTTCCGGTGGCAACAGGTATGGAAGAACATCGGAAAAATGCTGTAGACTTTATTGAAGCAACAAGATGGGTTAGAGAAAATCTTCCTCATTGTAGTGTAAGTGGCGGGGTGAGTAATGTTTCATTTTCATTTAGAGGTAATAATACAGTACGAGAAGCAATGCATTCGGTGTTTTTATTTCATGCCATCAAAGCAGGAATGAATATGGGAATTGTAAACCCAGCGATGTTAGAAGTATATGATGATATTCCTAAAGATTTATTAGAACATGTCGAAGACGTTATTCTAGACAGAAGAGACGATGCTACAGAGCGATTATTGGATTTTGCGGAAACAGTTAAAGGAACCAAAAAAGAACAAACTGTTGATCTTTCCTGGCGAGAAGAACCGTTACAAAATAGAATAACAAGGGCACTTGTTAAAGGAATTGATCAGTACATTGTAGAAGATATAGAAGAGGCGCGACAAAGTGTTGATAAACCTATTGAAGTTATCGAAGGGCATTTGATGACCGGGATGAATGTAGTAGGAGATCTTTTTGGATCCGGAAAAATGTTCTTGCCACAAGTGGTAAAATCTGCCAGAGTAATGAAAAAGGCAGTAGCGTATTTACTTCCTTTTATTGAAGAAGAAAAAAAGAAAAATCCCGAAACAGCCCAAGGAAACGGATCGGCAGGAAAAGTTCTGATGGCAACGGTTAAAGGAGATGTACATGATATCGGTAAAAACATCGTCTCTGTGGTATTAGGATGCAATAATTATGAGATCGTTGACCTTGGCGTTATGGTCCCTCCTGAAAAAATTATTCAGACTGCAATGGATGAACAGGTTGATATCATTGGTCTTAGTGGCTTGATAACCCCCTCATTAGATGAAATGGTATATCTCGCCAAAGAAATGGAGCGTAAAAATTTTAAGATCCCATTATTGATTGGTGGTGCAACAACTTCAAAAGCACATACTGCGGTTAAGATTGACCCACAATATAAAAATGCCGTAGTGCACGTTAATGATGCATCAAGAGCGGTTACTGTTGTTGGAGATTTATTGAATAAAAGAAGTAACCAGAACTATGTTGGAGATCTCAAAGAAGATTATGAAAAATTTAGAGAGGGCTTTTTAAAACGAACAAAACAAAAAGAATACCTGACCATTAAAGAGGCTAGAAAAAATAAATTCACTATCGATTGGCCAAATTCTGAAATCATAAAACCAAACCAACTTGGAATCCAGGTCATAGAAGATTTTGATCTCAAAAAACTGGAGCCTTATATTGATTGGACACCATTTTTTAGATCCTGGGATTTACATGGCAAATATCCAGCTATTTTGACAGATCAAGTTGTAGGAGAACAGGCGACCTCATTATTTAATGATGCACAAGAGTTGTTGCGAAAAGTTTTTAACGAAAAATTACTGAAAGCTAAAGCCGTCTACGGCCTCTTTGAAGCAAATACTGTACATGATGATGATATCGAAGTTAGTTCTGAAAATAGCAAATACACCTTCAGGACATTACGACAACAATTAAAAAAACATGCAGGCAAACCTAATTTTGCACTATCAGATTTTATAGCGCCAAAAGAAATTAACATACAAGATTATATAGGTTGTTTTTGTGTAACAACAGGTTTTGGAACCGCAAAACTTGCTAAAAAGTTTGAAGACGACCATGATGATTACAATGCTATCATGATAAAGGCGCTGGCAGATCGTTTAGCCGAGGGGTTTGCAGAATATTTGCATATGAAAGTGCGTAAAGACGATTGGGGCTACGCTACTAATGAAGTGTTAAGCAATGAAGAGCTTATTAAAGAGGCTTATAAAGGAATTCGACCTGCCCCCGGGTATCCTGCGTGCCCTGATCATCTCGAAAAAATTACAATTTGGGAATTGCTTCAGGTTAAAGAAAAAATTGGAGTCGAATTGACCGAAAGTCTCGCCATGTGGCCGGCTGCATCGGTATCTGGATATTATTTTGGAAATCCTGAAGCACGATATTTTGGATTAGGGAAAATCAAAGCGGATCAGGTTAAAGATTTTGCAGAGCGAAAGAATATTGATTTAGAATATGCCAGGAAATGGTTAAATCCGAACATACAAGACTAAATAGGTCTTTGTGTGCAAATACTGCCATGAATTTGCTTAAAGAAAAGAAAAACGAATTACAATTATATAAATGAAAGTTACAGAGCATATAGCAAAAGCGAAAGGAAAAACACTATTCTCTTTTGAATTAATACCCCCTCAAAAAGGAAGAAGCATACAAGAGTTGTATGATAATATCGATCCGTTGATGGAGTTTAATCCTCCTTTTATTGATGTTACAACCTCTAGAGAAGAGTTTATTTATATTGATCGAGATGGACTTTTAGATAAAAAATTAACTCGTATGCGTCCGGGTACAGTAGGGATATGTGCATCTATTAAACATAAGTATAATGTTGATACTATACCCCATGTGCTTTGTGGTGGTTTTACTAAAGAAGAAACAGAATACTTGTTAGTCGATTGTCATTACCTTGGTATAGATAATGTGATGGCGCTGCGAGGAGATGCTATGAAGGAAGAAAAGTATTTTAATCCTACAGATGGAGGGCATTGTTATGCCAGTGAGTTGGTTGAGCAAATAGTAAATATGAACAAGGGGCAATTTCTTCACGAGGTTATAGAAAGTGATAACCAATCTAATTTTTGTGTTGGAGTAGCCGGTTATCCAGAAAAACATATGGAGGCTCCTTCGTTTGACTCTGATATACGATGGCTGAAAAATAAAGTTGATGCAGGAGCTGATTATGTGGTAACTCAGATGTTTTTCGACAATAGAAAGTACTTTGATTTTGTAGAAAAAGCTAAATCTGCAGGAATCAACGTGCCGATAATCCCGGGGATTAAACCAGTAGCGGTAAAAAGACATTTACAATTACTGCCACAAGTGTTTAAATTGGATATGCCAGATGAATTAGTCAGAGCGGTAGAAAAATGTAAGACAAATAAAGAAGTGAGAGAAGTAGGGATCGAATTTGCAATACAACAATCTAAGGAGCTAATGGATTATGGGGTTCCTGTATTGCATTATTATTCTATGGGAAAATCGGATAATATTAAACGAATAGCTTCAGAGGTTTTCTAGTATAGAGAAACTGTTTTTAAGAAAACGTTAAGGCTATTTAAAAAGTATTGCTACTTTTGCCGGATGATAAAGCGGATTTGCCTCACGTTATTTATTATATGCTATAGTGCTTATTCTCAGAAGGAAAGTAGGTCGCATTATACATTGGATGTCAATAATTTTTATGGGACTATCCTAAAGCATAACCCAGATATTGCCCATTTAATTACAGGGCATCCGTCGGGAGTGTTTCTTTCGTTTCAGAAAAAAACTTTTGGAGAACAAGAATGGCAACGATTATACAATGCTCCTGATTATGGGATTTCTTTTATGTATCAGGATATGGATAATCCCGTATTGGGCGAACATCTAGGTCTGTATGTGCACTATAATTTTTATTTTCTTAAGCGACATGTATTGCTTAGATTAGGTCAAGGGATAGCATATAGTACAAATCCATATGATGAAGACAAAAACTTCAGAAATATAGCACATGGTACTCATCTAACAAGCGCAACTTATGCATTGCTGAACTTTAAAAAAGAAAACATCTTTAAGAGACTTGGACTACAGGCTGGCTTAGGTGTGGTACATTATTCTAACGGAAATTCTAAAGCACCGAACAAAAGTACAAATACTTTGTTTCTAAATGCTGGTGTAACATATGCTTTGGATTCTGAAACTCCGGAGTATACAGAAAAAGAAAAAGGACTGTCCAGGGGAGCAGCACCTTTTGGATACGGATTTATTTTTAGAAGTGGTATTAATGAAAGCGATGTTGTGGGGTCAGGAAGGTTCCCATTTTATACATTTGGAGGGTTTATAGATAAAAGATTGAATAAGAAAAGTGCGATTCAGTTCGGGACAGAATTGTTTCTTTCTAAAGCATTGAAACGATATATTGATTTCCGTGCGTCTGGTGGTTTCGATGACGGAACCACAGGCGATGAAGATTCAAAACGTGTAGGAGTGTATCTGGGGCACGAATTACGTGTACATAAAATTTCGGTGCTTACTCAGTTTGGGTATTACATATATTACCCTTATGATTTTGAAGGGCAGACATACCTACGAGCGGGACTTCAGTATTATTTTACAAAGAACATATTTACAGCCTTTACGGTGAGATCCCATGCAGCAAAAGCTGAGGCTATGGAATTTTCGATAGGATATAGGTTATGAGAATACTACACTACATATTACTATCATTTTTAGTTTTTGGATGTAACTCTGAGGATGCTTCAGATTGTTTTCAAAGAACGGGGGATAGTATAAGAAGAGAAGTTCAAGTTTCTGATTTCACCAAAATTTTGGTAAATCCAAATGTCGAACTGATTCTAAAACAAGGCGAGAGTACTTCTGTACTTATTGAAACAGGAGATAATTTATTAAATGAAGTTTCGGCTGTGGTTGAAGGAGAACAACTTACTGTAAGTGACACTAACGATTGTGCTTTTTTTAGAGATTTTAATCAGACCAAAGTTTTCGTTACCGCGCCAAATATCACAGAAATACGTAGTGCTACGCAATTTGATATATCTTCTGATGGGGTTTTGAATTATTCGTCGTTAAATTTACTCTCTGAAGATTTTAATGTATCAGGAGGAAATACAAATGGCACCTTTACGCTTGAAGTTAATAGTGAATCGATCAATGTGGTAGGAAATAATATTGCTTCTTTTTTTATTAAAGGTCTTACAAAAAACCTTTCTGTAAGCTTGTTTTCAGGAACAGGAAGATTTGAAGGTGCCGATTTAATTGCAGAAAATGTAAAGATTTTTCACCGGGGGACTAATAAAATTATCGTAAACCCACAACAATCTATTATTGGCGAAATTAGAAGTACTGGTGATGTAATCTCTACAAACAGACCAGAAACTGTTTCGGTAGAACAATTTTTTACCGGAAAACTAATTTTTCTATAAAATACAAGTGATTTAATTAATCCTTTGTTAATTCGATAAACAAATGCTCCAGGTTTTTATTCTTTCGAGATAATTGTAATATTTTTAACTTATTGTCATGAGCAAAATCAAAAACTGTAGAGCGCATATCAACTTGCGTATCAAAAGTTATATGATACATAAAATCATGTATGTTTTTTACCTCTGTAACATGTGGTAGTTTTAATAAAAAAGCTTCTTCTACACGATAATCGAACTCTACCTGGATGATTTGTTCGGTATCGTCTAAAATATCACTGAGTTTTTTATCTGCTACGATTTTTCCTTTATTAATAATTATAACTCTATCACACATCGCTTCTACTTCTTGCATAATATGAGTTGATAGAAAAACGGTTTTTTCTTTGCCAACAGACTTAATAAGATCTCTGATTTCCAATAGTTGATTTGGATCTAGTCCTGTAGTGGGTTCATCTAAAATCAAAACTTCAGGATCATGCAAAAGCGCACAAGCTAATCCTACACGTTGGCGATATCCTTTAGAGAGCTGTTTGATCTTTTTATTGGCATGTGTTGCTAATCCTGTTAAATCAATTACTTGTTCAATTCGTGATGGAGAGGTTTTGTATACTTGTGCATTAAAAATCAGGTATTCTCTAACATACATTTCAAGATACAAGGGATTGTGCTCAGGAAGATATCCTACACTTTTTTGAACATCGATGGCATGTAAATCTGTATCAAATCCGTTTACTTTGGCTTTGCCTTCAGAAGGATTAAGATATGTAGTTAAGATCTTCATCATTGTAGATTTTCCTGCACCATTTGGACCTAAAAAACCAACAATCTCTCCTTGTTCAATTTCAAAACTAACACGATCTAATGCTTTTTGTTCATGATAAGACTTTGATATATTTGATACTGAAATTGACATATAAACTTATTTTTATCCAAAAATAGGAAATTAGATTTCTAATACTAATGGGTATTGTTTGATATTATGATTACTAAATTAAATATAAAACTCTGATGTGTGTTTGATATCTTTTAAGACAAAAGTACTGTTTAACACACCAATATTTTCAATTTTTGAAAGCTTGTATTTTACAAAATCATGATATTCTTCTAAGCTTTTTGTGTTGATTTTTAGAATAAAATCTACCTGACCCGCCATATGGTAACATTCCTGTACTTCTTCTAAAGCCTGTATTTGTTCTTCAAATTTTTCTATAAAAGCCTCATTGTGATAGCGCATAGAAACTTGACATATCGTGGTGATCGATCGATCGATTAGTTTTTTATCTAAAATGGCTACATATTTTTTAATAAACCCCTGCTTTTCTAATCTTCGAATTCTCTCATATACAGGCGAAGAGGTGAGATTAAGGGTTCTGGCAATTTCTTTAGCAGTTTTTTTAGAATCTTTTTGTAAAATTCTTAGAATTGTAATATCCGTTTGATCCAGTTGCTCCATAATGTGGTTTTAAAAATTACTTTTATAAGGGTTTTACGATTATAAATAAAGTAAAAATACCTTTTTTAGACTGTATTTAAAGTAATAATTACTTAATTATTTCAAATATTCGAATATAAAATTGACATTTTGTATTTTAGTAAGTAAATAACACTTTTTGCTTTTTAATTTTAAGGATAAATTATGAACACGATTGTTTTAGTAATTGGAGCTAATGGTCAACTTGGATCTGTTTTGACAAAATCTTTACAGCAAAAATATGGTAAGAATAATGTGATAGCTTCAGATCTTAGGTGTAGGGATGGTTTTGAAGGAGCTTTCGAAGTTATTGATGCCACCAATAGAGATAGAATCCAGGAAATAGTTACAAAATATAAAGTAACCCAAATATATCATCTCGCGGCAATACTTTCTGCAAAAGGAGAAGAAACCCCCTTAAAAACCTGGGATATCAATATGAAAACATTGTTTAATGTTTTAGAAGTTTCCCGAATAAATCAAATAGATAAGGTTTTTTTTCCAAGTTCGATTGCCGTATTTGGTGAAGGAGCTCCACTAGATAATACCCCTAATGATGCCTATTTAGATCCTGCTACAGTATATGGCATAAGTAAAGCAGCAGGTGAGAATTGGGCACAATATTATTTCTTACGATACGGGCTAGATGTTAGATCCTTGCGATATCCTGGTGTTATAGGTTATCAGTCATTACCTGGAGGAGGAACAACAGATTATGCTGTCGATATTTATCATAAAGCCGTGCTGCAAGAAACGTTTACTTGTTTTTTGAAAGAAGATACAACGCTGCCCATGATCTTTATGGATGACGCCATAAGAGCTACTATTGAGCTTATGGATGCTCCAAAAGAAAGTATATCTATAAGAACTTCATACAATATAGCAGGAATAAGCTTTTCTCCTGCTGAAGTGACTACAGAAATTCGTAAATTATATCCTGATTTCAAAGTCAGATATCAACCAGATTTTAGACAAGATATCGCTTCAAGATGGCCAAAAACAATTGTTGATTCTGTTGCAGTTGAAGATTGGGGTTGGAAACCCAGGTTTGATCTCGAAATGATTACAAAAACAATGATTAATAAGCTGAAAGAACAATATAAAACAGGTTCAAAAAACCTGGAAACGTTACTCTTTTGATTTTAGATCAAAAAAAAAGAAATACTAAAATTATACTCTAAAGAATAAAAAATAAAAGCATGTTTTCAAATATAAAAGAAAATCTACAAAAAGAAATCGATGAAATAAAGGCTGCTGGTTTATATAAGTCAGAGCGTATAATTACAACTCCGCAGGGTGCAGAAATAGATACTACGCAAGTAAAGCACGTATTAAATTTTTGTGCAAATAACTATTTAGGGCTTTCTTCTCATCCAGAAGTTATTGAAGCAGGTAAGGAAGCAATCGATTCTCATGGATATGGTTTATCATCTGTGCGTTTTATTTGTGGTACTCAGGACATACATAAAGAATTAGAGCAAAAGACTGCAGAGTTTCTGGGCATGGAAGACTGCATTTTGTATGCTGCTGCTTTTGATGCCAACGGGGGCCTCTTTGAACCAATATTAGGACCTGATGATGCAATCATTTCTGATGCTTTGAATCATGCGTCTATTATAGACGGGATACGATTATGCAAAGCGAGACGCTTTAGATATGAACATAATAATATGGTAGATCTCGAAAAACAATTAAAGCAAGCCCAAGATGCCAAAAGAAAGCTTATTGTTACAGATGGGTCCTTTTCTATGGACGGAACAATAGCACAATTAGATAAGATTTGTGACCTGGCAGACAAATATGGAGCAATGGTGATGATAGACGAGTGTCATTCTACTGGATTTCTTGGGAAAACAGGACGAGGAACCCATGAATATTGCAATGTCATGGGGCGTGTAGATATTATTACAGGTACTTATGGGAAGGCTTTAGGTGGGGCATCTGGTGGATTTACTGCGGCCAGAAAAGAAATTGTTGATATGTTACGACAACGTTCAAGACCCTATTTGTTCTCTAATACAGTTGCGCCATCCATTGTCGGGGCTTCAATCAAAGTCTTAGACATACTTAGTTCTTCGACCAAACTTCGCGATACGCTGGAAGAGAATACCAAGTATTTTAGAACCGAAATGACCAATGCCGGGTTCGACATTATTCCTGGAGATCATCCTATAGTGCCGGTAATGTTGTATGATGCAAAATTAGCTCAAGAGTTTGCGGCCAAATTATTGGAAGAAGGGATCTATGTAATTGGATTCTTTTATCCAGTTGTACCTAAAGAAAAAGCAAGAATTAGAGTGCAGTTATCAGCAGGTCATGAGCGACATCATCTTGAAAAAGCCGTACATGCCTTTACCAAAGTAGGTAAAGCGTTGGGAGTAATATAGATTATATTGTTGTATCGTAAACGTGGTGTACTAAGCTTTGGAAAATAAAGTTCTGCTGAAACCGCTTAGAGATATTGAGATATGATTTTTAGGGGTCAATGGAAAAGGACGACGTGCATTTTTCTTACTATTTGATATTGTTGCATTCACAAACGTTTGTTAGTGTGTTGAATGATAGAAGATTATTAAAAGTTTGCGCCTTTTGTTTTCATAATTGTATTGATATCGCTGGATTATTTAGAATTTGATGATAATACATTGAAAGTCGTGAAAAAAATAAAAAAATATTTTGAATTGTAATGGTTTTGGCTACTTTAGCAATGTTAATATAAAGACAAGAATGAACAACTTATTTACTTGGAACCGATTTTATTTTTTCTTCTTTTATTTTAAAAGTAAGATCGGGGTTGCTATGTAAATAATAGTTTAAAATATAGTTAGAATCCCGATGAAAAGTCGGGATTTTTTTTTGATAAGAAAATTTAAAACGTTTGAAATATACCATAACAAATACCGCCACAGGAGCTAAAATGTTATTGGTAATTCTATCTGATCACCAAAAGGAGGATAAAATTTATAAATGAAAAGAAAAATTGCCATACAAGGAATAAAAGGTTCGTATCACCACGGTGTTGCACAGGCATATTTTGGAGAACATATAGATGTGGACGAGTGTATGTCATTTCAAGAATTAGTACATAGTCTTGAAAAACAAAAAAGTACAGATGCAGTAATGGCAATTGAAAACTCTATTGCAGGATCAATTATCCCTAATTATGCATATATTGATGAGCATGATCTTACTATTAGTGGCGAGTACTTTTTACCAATTCATCATTGCTTAATGGCGTTAGAAGGCCAAAAAATTTCGGATATAAAAGAAGTGTATTCTCATCCAATGGCTTTATTGCAATGTAAAGAATTTTTTAGAGGACAACCTCATATCAAATTGGTCGAGGATGCAGATACGGCTGATGTTGCAAAAAGGATTCATGAGCAAAAATTACAGAACGTTGCAGCGGTAGCTGGAGAGACAGCTGCACATATTTATAAGTTAGATATTTTGGCCAAAGAGATTCAGACAATTAAGTCTAATAGCACTCGTTTTTTTATTTTACATACACGAAAAGAATCTGGAGTTGATAAAGAAGAAATCAACAAGGCGTCGTTAAAATTTCTTACAGATCACAAAAGAGGTAGCTTAGCCACCGTACTTAATGTAATGAGTGATTGTAATTTGAATCTAACCAAGATACAGTCGTTGCCAATTATTGATATGCCATGGAAATATTCATTTTTTGTGGATGTTACATTTCATAATTATAAAGACTATGAGAAAGCAATGTCAATTTTGAAGATAATGGCTTTAGAGTTAAAAGTACTGGGAGAATATAAAAACCAAAACGGATGAGCATTCAAACGGCAAAAAGATTAGAAACAGTAGAAGAATACTATTTCTCAAAAAAATTAAGAGAAGTTAGGGGGCTTGTAGCTTCCGGAAGACCAATTCTTAATATGGCCATTGGTAGTCCCGATCTGGATCCTCCAGAAGAAGTGGTTCGGGCTATTAAAGAAGCAGTAGTGGTTGATGGCGCACATAAATACCAGAGTTATCAAGGGCTTCCAGAATTACGTTGTGCAATATCAGACTTTTATAAGGATAAATATAAAGTGTCTTTAAATCCCGATAATGAAATTCTTCCTTTGATGGGATCAAAAGAGGGGATCATGCATATTTCGTTAGCATATCTTAATCCTGGTGATGAGGTTTTGGTACCCAACCCGGGCTATCCAACCTATACCTCGGTAACAAATCTGGTAGGAGCAAAACCAATTTTTTATGATTTAGTTGAAGAAAACGGTTGGGAACCTGATTTTCATAGCCTTTCAAAAAAAGATTTACGAAACGTAAAGATTATGTGGGTTAATTATCCAAATATGCCAACAGGGGCTTCGGGCAATGTAGATATGTTCAAAAAAATGATTGATTTTGCTAAAAAACATAGTATTCTATTGGTTAAAGACAATCCATATAGCTTTATCTTGAACGCGAGTCCGTTGAGCATTTTATCAATAGACGGTGCCAAAGAAGTTGCTTTAGAATTAAATTCTTTAAGTAAGACGTTCAATATGGCTGGATGGAGAGTAGGTATGGTAAGCGGCAGCGCAGATAAGATTGAAGCTGTTCTAAAAGTAAAAAGCAATATGGATAGCGGTATGTTTCAAGGGATACAAAAGGGAGCTATTGCCGCGTTGAAGATGAATAATGATTGGTTTCAAAAAATAAATACAATTTATAAAGAAAGAAGAGAATTGATCTGGGAGTTGGCTGATCTTTTAGAATGTACTTATGATAAAACGGCCAAAGGAATGTTTGTTTGGGCAAAATTGCCAAAAGGTATAGATGCGATAGGTTTTATTGACAATATACTTTATCAAAATGATATTTTTATTGCTCCCGGGGATATTTTCGGGAGTAAGGGTAAGGGATACATTCGTTTTTCGCTATGTGTAACTAAAGAAAACATAAAAGAAGCTATAAACAGACTACAAGCAAACGTATGAAGGTATTTGTAATCGGAATCGGATTAATAGGAGGGTCGTTTACCATAGATATTAAAGCTTCTTTTAACGAGGCTGTTATCTTCGGTATTGATCATAGCGATGAACATCTAGATAAAGCCTTATCTTTAGGGTTGATCGATGAAAAGTCGAATCTGAATAATTTAAGCGAAGCCAACGTAGTTATCGTAGCAATTCCTGTTGATACTACAGTAGACTTGTTACCCGAAGTTTTAGACAAAATAAATGATGATTGCCTTGTTTTTGATGTTGGTTCGACCAAAAAAAGGCTTTGTGAGATTGTTTCTAACCATCCAAGACGAAGAAATTATCTAGCAACACACCCTATAGCAGGAACAGAATTCTCAGGACCTCAGGCGGCTATTGCAAATTTATATAGAGGGAAAACCAATATTATTTGCGAGGTAGAAAAAACAGCGTTCAAATTACAGGAAAAAGGAATGGAGATTTTTTCTAGATTGGGGATGAGGATTAGGTATATGGATCCTGCATCTCATGACAAACACATAGCCTATGTTTCTCATCTTTCTCATATTAGTTCTTTTATGTTAGGTAAAACAGTAATCGAAAAAGAAAAGAATGAAAGAGATATATTTGATATGGCAGGGAGTGGTTTTGCATCAACGGTACGTTTAGCAAAAAGCTCTCCGGCAATGTGGACTCCAATTTTCAAACAGAATAAAGATAATGTTGTAGAAACTTTAGAAGAATACATAGCAAATCTAACTCAATTTAAAGAGCTAATAGAAAATGATGATTTTGATACCATCTACAATGAGATGAAAGATACAAATCATATAAAAACTATATTAAAAGGAATTTCATAAATAATTAAAGCATAAAAAATAAAGTATAATAGAGATGGAGAATAAAAAAGAACTTAGAAACTGGTTAGATGCATATAATTTAGACCATCCATTAGTGATTGGTGGTCCTTGCAGCGCAGAGACAGAAGATCAAGTGTTAAAAATTGCACATCAGTTAAAGGATTCTGATGCTACGGTATTGCGAGCTGGGATTTGGAAACCAAGAACCAGACCTGGTAATTTTGAAGGAGTTGGTGCATTGGGATTGAAATGGTTGCAGCGCGCAAAAGAAGAAACAGGTTTAAAAATTGCGACAGAAGTTGCAAATCCGCATCATGTAGAACTTGCATTAGAACACGGGGTAGATGTTTTATGGATTGGAGCCAGAAGTACCGTATCACCTTTTATTGTTCAGGATATTGCTGATGCTTGTAAAGGAATTGATAACCCTGTTTTGATAAAAAATCCAATCAACCCAGATCTTTCTCTATGGCTTGGCGCGGTGGAACGTTTTTACACCGCAGATGTTAAAAACTTAGGGGTTATTCATAGAGGGTTCTCTACTTACGAAAAGACAAAATATCGTAACATTCCTGAGTGGCAAATCCCTATTGATTTGCAAAATCGTTTTCCAGATTTACCATTAATACTGGATCCATCTCATATTGCTGGTAATAGAGAGTTGATTTTTGACCTTTCACAAACTGCTTTAGATCTTAATTTTGATGGACTCATTGTTGAAACACATTATGATCCGGATAATGCGTGGAGTGATGCGAAACAACAAATTACACCAGAGACTTTAATTCAGTTTATGAAAGATTTAAGAATCCGTAAAGAAATTGGTGTCGACGAGGCGTACCAAAAGGCATTAAGTGAATTGCGGGCTAAGATTGATGTTGCTGATAATCAGTTGTTAGATATTTTGTCAAAGCGAATGAAAATTTCTGATGAGATTGGAAAAGTAAAAGCAAAACAAAATGTAGCGATCCTACAATCTAAACGATGGAATGAAATTTTGGGGAAAATGATCCTTGAAGGAGAAGAAAAAGGGTTAAGTGAAGAGTTTATGCTTAGAATTTATAAAGCAATTCATCAGGAATCAATTAATCATCAGAAAAAAATTGCTCGAGGATAAAAAAAATGCCTTTTGATTCAGATGAATCAAAAGGCATTTTTAAAAAGAATATAGGGTTGTTATATTTTTCTTCTAAACGTATAGCGAGTAATATAAATTCCGTTTTTGTCACCTTTTCCTGCATAGCCTTCAACACCACTGTTAACAAAAGCTAATTCCCATCCTTCAGCAGCCATGGTATTAATTTTTGAAGTTACGATTGCGTCATTTGCAGCAATGTTTTGAAAACGAATTCCTCCGATATTGAAGAAGTTTAAAAGTTTAGTTTCATCAAAACCTTTTACGCGAATATCACCACGGTCAGATTTGTTTCTGTCGTTGTTCTCTTCAGAGCGAGTAGATGTAAAATCTTTGTAATCGCGCTTATCGTTAGTAGTAATCATTCTTGATCTTCCTAAACCATTAGGAACTATTGATTCTACTACGGTAACAAGTTGATACTCATACGTGTCTTGCGCGAAAGAAGTGTTTAGGCCAGCTAAAACTAGAGCAATAAATAATAAACTTTTTTTCATAATTCGGTTTGTATTAAAGATTAAAAATAGGGCATATTCCAATTTTCATGCCATAGTTATAATTCGCCAAGAATACGTTAATTTTTTTAATTAAGAAAAAAAGCATCAAAAAATTTTAATATTTGCATCTTTGTGTTTATGAAAACAGGTATAGTATACAAATCTACCGGAAGTTGGTACACTGTAAAAACACAGGAAGGTACGGTATATGAGTGCCGTATAAAAGGTAAATTTAGGATCCAGGATATCAAGAGTACTAACCCTGTTGCTGTGGGAGATAAAGTCGATTTTAAGTTAGAAACCAAAAGTGATCAGGTTACTGGGGTTATCGAGCATATACATGAGCGCCAGAATTACATTGTTAGAAAATCAGTAAAGTTATCTAAGCAAACCCATATCATAGCCTCAAACATCGATGTGGTTTTTTTGTTGGTTACACTTAATAATCCGCCTACATTTACAGCGTTTATAGATCGGTTTTTGATAACGGCCGAGGCGTATAGAATTAAAGCGGTGTTACTTTTTAATAAAATTGACACCTATTCTGATGATGAGTTATTAGAGATTAAATACCTGGCAGCTTTATACAGAGAAATTGGTTATGAATGTATCGGGATTTCGGCGAAGACGGGCAAGAATGTAAATAAAGTTAAGGTATTAATGACTGATAAAGTGAGTATGTTTTCTGGGCATAGTGGAGTTGGGAAATCTACTTTAATCAATACGATAGAGTCAGAATTGTCGCTAAAAACGGCTAAAATCAGTGATCAACACCAACAAGGTCAACATACCACTACTTTTGCAGAAATGTTTGATCTTAGTTTTAATGCAAGAATTATAGATACTCCGGGTATTAAAGGATTTGGGGTAGTAGATATGGATAAAGAAGAATTAGGGGATTATTTCCCTGAGTTTTTCGAATTAAAATCAAAATGTAAGTTCAATAACTGTCTTCATGTTAATGAACCAAAATGTGCCGTGAAACAAGCTCTTGATAACGAAGAAATAGCATGGTCACGGTACAAAAGTTATCTGCAAATACTTGAAGGAGAAGAAGAGCATTATCGGAAAAACAATTATGATGAAGAATAGTTTTTTAATTAGATTCTTAGATGCTTCCAGTACATAATATTTGTTTTTATAAAAAAAATAATTCTCAGTTTCAAAAAATGAAACACAAACAACGTAAACTTGTACCTTAATATAAGTAAAGGATAGATGAGAGCAGTAATTCAAAGAGTTTCTGAAGCTTCGGTAACTGTTGACCACAAATTGATTTCACGTATCGATCAGGGCTTACTGATTCTGATTGGAATTGAAGAAGCAGATAGTCAAGAAGATGTTGAATGGTTGTCGGGAAAAATTGCGCGATTAAGAATATTTGGAGATGAAAATGAGATTATGAATAAAAGCATACTTGATATTGCAGGAGAAGCCATAGTTGTAAGTCAGTTTACACTTCATGCAAGTACAAAAAAAGGAAATCGACCCAGTTATATTAGGGCGGCTAAACCAGATATTGCTATACCACTATACCAGAGTTTTATTAAACAATTTGAAAAGGATTTGGGAAAAAAAGTCGGAACTGGTATATTTGGCGCCGATATGAAAATATCATTACTTAATGATGGACCGGTTACTATAATTGTCGACACTAAAAGTAAAGAATAACCCTTACCCCAAAATAAATTTATATGCAAAATAAAACACTACGTTACCTCGTGGTAGCTACTTTATTGTTTTTTTTTAAGGTAACTACTGCTCAAGAAAAGCCAGAATTAAACATTTCACGTATTGATTCTACACTTATTCAAAATGCCAATGCGGTGGTCAGGTCTGAAGAAGTAATTACTGAAATCAACTCAATTAACTCTATTACAACGAGAACTAAAAGAATTGTAACAGTACTTAATAAAGATGGTAAAGGTTATGCAGACGTATACGAGTCTTACAGTCCGTCGATAAAAATAAAAAAGTTAGAGGCAATTGTTTATGATGCTTCTGGAAACAAAATCAAAACATACAAGAAGAAAGATTTTAGTGATGTAAGTGCTTATGATGGTTATTCGTTAATGAACGATAACCGTGTAAAGTTTTTTGAATATACTCCTTTAAGGTATCCATATACATTAGTCTATGAAAGCGAAGTTGAAACAACCTCGACCGCATTTATTGCACCCTGGGTGCCAATTTTTGGATATCGATTAAGTGTTGAAAAATCGAATTTCAAAATTTTGAATCCAGCTAGTATTTCAATACGATTAAAAGAAACAAATTTTGATGAATTTTCTGTAGAATCTACTAAAAGTGATCAAAAAGTTTCTTATTTCATTTCTAACGTATCGGCTAAGGTAAAAGAAGTATATAGTCCTTCGTTTTATGATTTGGTCCCGGTTGCTAAAGTGGCCTTAGATGAATTTTCATTAGAAGGTGTTCAAGGGGCTGCCTCCGATTGGAAATCTTTAGGAAAATGGCAATTTGATGAATTGTTATCTGGTCGAGACCAATTGTCTGAAGAAACCATTAAAAAAGTTAATGAATTAGTTTCTGCAGCTAAAACTAATAAAGAAAAAGCAAAGTTAATCTATCAATACGTTCAGAATAAGACCAGATATGTAAGTGTGCAATTAGGTATTGGAGGATGGATGCCGTTTTTGGCAAGTGATGTAGATCGATTAGGGTATGGTGATTGTAAAGCGCTTACTAATTATACCAAAGCTTTATTAGATAGTCAGGGTATACCTTCTTATTATGCGGTAGTTTACGGAGGTAGAAATAAAAGAGATATCGATGCTGAGTTTGCCTCTATGCAGGGTAATCATGTGATATTAAATATTCCGGAAGAAAATGAAGATCTGTGGTTAGAATGTACGAATCAAACAATGCCCTTTAATTTTATAGGAGACTTTACCGATGACAGGAACGTTTTAGTGGTTACTCCTGATGGAGGAAAAATAAAAAAAACCAAGAAATATGAGCCTCAAGAAAATGTTCTAAGAACGACTGCTACAGTAAAATTAAAAACAGATAAATCCATGGTCGCAGGTATAAAAAAAGTTTCTGAAGGATTAGAATATGGTTGGAATAGTAATATTCAATTTGAAACTCTAAAAGATCAGAAATTGAAATATAAAGAATATTGGGGATATATAAATGCCTTAGCAATACATGAAATAAATCTAAAAGACAATAAAGATAGTATCAAGTTTACTGAAAATATAAAGGTATCCAGTTTGTCTTATGCCAAAAAAGTCGGAAAACGTTTATTGGTAACTCCTAATCTTTTTGGATGTGATCAAAGTAATTTGCCTAGATATGAAAATAGAAAAACTTCGATGGTGATATCACATGGGTATATAAATACTGACGAATATATTATAAACCTGCCTAACGGGTATACATTTAAAAGCTTACCCGAAAAAAAATCTATTGAAACAGAATTTGGTTCATATACTTATGAGTTGGAAAAGATTACAGATTCACAAATTAAATTCAAAAGGTTTTTGAAAATTATCGACGGCATCTTCACTAAAGAAAAATACGAAGAGTATAGAAAATTTAGATCAGATATAAAGAAAATAGATAAAACAAGAATTGTATTAATCGACCATAAAAACTAACCAATAATTACAATGAAAAATTTTAATGTACTACTATTAAGTCTCGCTTTACTATTATCAGTAAACAACTTTGCACAAGAATATAAATTCGGAAAAGTCTCTAAAGCCGAATTGTTAGAAATATCGTATCCAACAGATAGCTCTGCTAATGCCGCTATTTTGTATGAGAGTAAGAATATTTATTATGATTATAACCAATCGTATGGGTTCAGGTTAATAACCGAAGTGTATAAGCGAGTAAAGTTCTATAATCAAAAAGGATTTGAAAATGCAAGCGAAGAAATATTTTTGTACAAATCAAGTGGGACAAAAGAAGAAATAAGCTCATTAAAGGGTATTACGTATAGCTTAATTGACAATAAAATAGTAGAAACCAAACTTAAAAAAGAAGGTGTTTTTGAAGATGAGTACTCAGAAAACAGGGATCAGCTAAAATTTACAATGCCATCATTAACCGAGGGATCTATTGTAGAATTTAAGTACAAGATTATATCACCATTTATTTACAATATTGATAAAATATATCTACAGCAAAAAATTCCTATTAAAAAGTTGAATGTTAAAATTTCAATGCCAGAGTATTTTAATTTTAAGAAAAATATGACAGGGTATTTACCTATTGATCTAAAACAGTCAAGAGGTAATGGAAAAATTGCATTTAATACTAAATCCGGAGCTGGAAGACATTATGGAGTGAACACAGTGTCTAGAAATGAGATCGATTATACAATCGACATAAATACTATCACAGCGACTAATATACCAGCATTTAAAGTAGAGCCCTATTGTGGCAATTCTGATAATTACTTATCCTCTATTGTCTATGAGTTACAATTTGAAAGATACCCTAATAGACCTATAAAACATTATTCCACAACATGGGAAGCAGTAGCTAAATCTGTATTTAAACACCCTAAGTTTGGAGGAGAGTTAAAAAAGAATAGCTACTTTAAAGAAGAAGTAGATCAAATAATTGGCAAGATAAGTGATCCGGTAAGAAGAACAGCGTTGTTGTATGATTTTGTAAAACACAAAATGACATGGAACCGTAAGTATGCTTCAATTACAAGGAATGGTGTAAAAAAAGCATATAACGAAGGGGTGGGTAACTCAGCAGAAATTAATATTATGTTGATTTCTATATTAGATTATGCAGGGCTTGATGTTAAACCAGTATTAGTAAGTTCAATTAATAAAACAATATCCTTGTTTCCTACTTTAGAGGGGTTTGATTATGTAATAGCAAGAGTAAAATTAGATAAGAAAATACTTTATTTAGATGCTACAGATAAATATGGAGAGCCTAATGTCTTACCAGATAGAGTAATTCATGGTTCAGGACGAGTAATTGCAGAGAATGGAACATCTCAATTAGTTAATTTTAGACCAAATAAAGTATCAAGGATTCATCACTCTGTTACGTGTCAACTTAGCGAAGAAGGAGCAATACGAGGAAAACAAAGTACAAATAGGTCCTTTTATTTAGCACATAATTTTAGAGCTAAACATGGTAGTGAAAAAAATGAAGCTCATATAAAGAGAGTTCAAAAAAATTATGAATTTGATGATATCAATTCGTATGAACTTAAAGGAGTTAAGGATATTGGTAAAGCAGTTAGCGAACGTTTTGAATTTAATATTGAAGAAGGAATTGAAGTTATTGATAAAGAACTATTTTTTTCGCCTTTATTGTTTTTAAGAAATGGCGAGAATATCTTCAAGTCGGATGAACGAGAATATCCTATTGATTTTGGGTATGGATATTCGAGAAGTGTTATGCTAAATATCAAAATACCTGAAGGTTATGAGATAGTTGAAGCTCCAAAAGGCTCAGCTTTCAAACTACCAGAAAATATGGGTAACTTTGTGTACAGATCAAGTGTAATAGGAGATTCTATTCAGATCTCGGTAACAGAAACATTAAGCACTCCCTTTGTGCCTGCGAACTATTACCCGGTATTAAAACAATTTTATAACCAGATAGTAGAAAAAGAGGGCGAGCAAGTAGTACTTAAAAAGGTATAATTATGAACATTCAAAATGCACAACAAGCCGTAGATGATTGGATAAAAAATCATGGTGTCCGATATTTTAATGAATTAACCAATATGGCCCAGCTTACAGAAGAGGTGGGAGAGGTTGCAAGAATTATAGCGAGACGCTATGGTGAGCAAAGTGAAAAAGAGAGCGACAAAAATAAAGACCTGGGTGAAGAGTTAGCCGATGTGATGTTCGTAGTGTTGTGTTTAGCTAACCAAACTGGAGTAAATTTGCAAGAAGCCTTCGATAAAAAATTAGACATCAAAACCAAGCGAGATCATGATCGCCATCATAACAATGAAAAACTAAAGTAATGATAGCAGATATAATTTCTTCAAAAAAATATTGGATTACAGTTTGTTTTATAGGGATAGGCTTTATAATTATTTTTAGTAGTATTGAACACCTGATGCAATATGGAGGGATTGCCTTTGATTCTTTCCTAAAAGAAAAAATTGAAAACGGGCGATGGATTAGGTATGTATTATCTCGACTAGTTGGTGGATTGTTATATGGAATGATTATGGGATACTATTTTGAACTAAAAAAACGAAAATCAAATCGATAGCATGAATTTGACATTACAACATATTTCGAACATAAAAAATAATACATTACAGATAACGGGCTCAAAAAGTGAAACAAATAGAGTGTTACTTCTACAGGCACTATACCCAAATATCGAAATTGAAAATGTATCTAATAGTGATGATTCTCAATTAATGCAAAAAGCATTAGCAAGTAGTGATGAGGTTGTAGATATACATCATGCAGGAACAGCTATGCGATTTCTTACTGCATATTTTGCAATTAAAGAAGCACGTGAGACCGTTCTCACTGGCAGTAAAAGAATGAAAGAACGGCCGATTGAGATTTTGGTTGATGCATTAAAACAATTAGGATGTGTAATACACTATGAAGAAGAAAGCGGATATCCTCCGATAAGAATTCAAGGTAAACAACCCAAAACCAATAAAGTTTCTTTACAAGCCAATATTAGTAGTCAATATATTTCTGCCCTGATGTTAATCGCTTCTTCGTTACCCGAAGGATTAGAAATCTCTTTAGAAGGCAAAGTGACTTCAGTTCCTTATATCACTATGACATTACGTCTGTTGCATGATATTGGGATAGAAGGTACGTATGACAATAATATAATAACTATTAAACCAACCAAAGAAGTTGTGTCTAAAAGTGTAGTTGTAGAATCAGATTGGAGTTCTGCTTCTTACTTTTATAGTATAATAGCATTATCTAACGATGCTTCGGTTACGCTAGGAAGTTATAAAAAAGAAAGTTATCAGGGGGATTCCTCTTTGGTAGAAATATACAAGCATCTTGGAGTAGAGACTATATTCGGAGAAAATACGATTACTTTGCGCAAGGTTTCTAACGCAGAACATCAATTGCCAACGGGGTTAGACTTGTCAAACTCACCTGATATAGCACAAACGATTGTAGTAACATGCTTCGGCTTAGGTATTGGGTGTTATCTTACGGGTCTTCATACCTTAAAAATTAAAGAAACTGATCGATTAGAAGCATTAAAAACCGAAATTAAAAAATTAGGTGGAGAAGTACATGTTACAGAGGATTCATTACAGTTAGAGCCTTCTTCAGTAATCCATAAAGATATTTTAATTTCAACATACAATGATCATCGTATGGCAATGGCATTTG
Source organism: uncultured Aquimarina sp. (assembly GCA_947497175.1). Taxonomy (GTDB): domain Bacteria; phylum Bacteroidota; class Bacteroidia; order Flavobacteriales; family Flavobacteriaceae; genus Aquimarina. Next base: position 60,585 of record CANMFM010000011.1, read on the forward strand.
CACCATTAGCGCTTAAAACATCTCTTTCTATTGAAGACGCCGGTGTGGTATCAAAATCATACCCTGATTTTTGGGAAGATCTGAAGAAATTAGGCTTTAAAACTTTTTAAATTCTAAATATATCTGATTTTACTTGACAACCCCTATGGTGAGATTGTATATTTGCACCTTTAAAAAAATAAACACGAATGAAGTTATCACATTTCAATTTTAACCTTCCACAGGAATTATTGGCGGAATATCCGGCAGAAAACAGAGACGAGGCACGCCTTATGGTTCTTAATCGAAAAGATCAGACTATTGAACACAAGCAATTTAAGGATCTGATCAATTATTTTGAGCCTAATGATGTTATGGTAGTCAATAACACTAAAGTTTTTCCTGCCCGATTGTACGGAAATAAGGAAAAAACCGGTGCAAGAATTGAAGTGTTTTTATTACGTGAGTTAAATTCTGAGACACGTCTATGGGATGTGCTTGTAGATCCAGCCAGAAAAATAAGAATAGGTAATAAGCTTTATTTTGGTGATGACGAAAGTTTAGTTGCCGAAGTAATCGATAATACCACATCCAGAGGGCGTACATTACGATTTTTATATGACGGTTCTTACGACGAGTTTAGACAGAAACTTACTGATTTGGGAGAAACACCACTTCCAAAATATATCAAAAGAGAAACTGAACCCGAAGACGAAGAAAGATACCAGACTATATATGCTAAGAACGAAGGAGCAGTAGCAGCACCAACTGCCGGTCTACATTTTTCTAAGCATTTGATGAAGCGTTTAGAAATTAAAGGAGTAGATTTTGCAGAAGTAACGTTACACGTTGGCTTAGGAACATTTAATCCTGTAGAAGTAGAAGACCTTTCTAAACACAAAATGGATAGCGAAGAAGCCTATATAACAGCAAAAGCAGCAGAAACAATTAATAATGGTATTGCTAATAAACAAAGAGTCTGTGCTGTGGGTACTACAGTAATGAGAGCGTTAGAGAGCTCAGTGTCATCAGAAAAAACATTGAATGAATTTAGAGGATGGACCAATAAATTTATTTTTCCTCCTTACGATTTTAGTATCGCCAATTCTATGATCACTAATTTTCATACGCCAAAATCAACATTATTAATGATGGTTTCGGCATTTGCAGGCCATGATTTTATTAAAGAAGCTTATGAACAAGCGGTCAAAGAGAAGTATAAATTTTACTCCTACGGAGACGCAATGCTAATACTTTAAGGTATACAACAAAGAAATACAAAAAACCTGTTTAGCTATAAATTGAACAGGTTTTTATATATATATATCTAAAAGAACATGTTAAATTGTTGATTATCTGTAAAATATTAAGGTTCAATTTGCTAAAAACTACGGTTTTACCGTAATTTGCATGCTGTGTATTATAGCGGGAATAACTGTTTTTTGTCGAAAAAAGTAAAATATTTGTTTATCTGATATGTACTTTTTTTAAATTTTGGACCGTTTTTTGTAATCCAAAAATGAAACCTGAACTTAAACCTAAACTTATAATAATGAAAAAAGTATTTTATTACCTAACATTTTTTATCACTGTGTGCTCTTTTGCACAAACCAAGGTTGGAAATGTATACTTCAACAACGAAGATGTTTTTGGTGAAACTGAACTTATGCTCAATGGTGCAGGAGAACGAGAAAAGATGTATGCTATGGCATTGTACTTGGATCTTGATTTTGACTTTGATGACTTAGAGGATGGTAATAAAGTAGCAGACAAAGATGCTACGATGGCCATTACTTTAAAACTTATTTCCTCAATGGAAGGTGATGAACTAAAAAAGACCATTCGAAACGGATTAGAAAGAGCCACCGATGGTAATAGTTATGTTTTAGAAGATCAAATTAGAGATTTTATAGCTTTCATCCCTAATGAAGTAAAGAAGTTTGATATTTTTAGAATTTTGCATAAAAAAGGAGGAGAAATTTCCGTTTTTAAAAACAAAACGCTTCTTGGGTCTATGAAAAGCTTAGATTTCAAGAAAGCATTATTCAAAATATGGCTTGGAGACAATCCTGTTGAACGAGAATTGAAAAAAGATTTACTATCGTCTGTAGATCCTAATCCAGTATTAGGAAAGTGGAAAACATATGATATTAATACAGGGGTGGCAATTAATATTGTTCAGGTATACATGATAAAAAATAAAGTTTATGGCACCATAGAGAGAATGTTAAGAGAATCGGAAAGAGATGATATTTGCTATGACTGTAAAGGAGAAGATAAAAACCAAAAAGTTGAAGGTTTAGCGATTATAAAAAATATGGTGGCTAAAGGAGAAAATAAATATGCAGGAGGAACCTACACCAATATTAAGGATGGTAGCGTTTACGATTGTGAGATATGGTTTGATAACGATAATACCGATATCCTTAAGATGAAGCATAAAGGAGAAAAAGGGGTGCATGAATGGCGACGAGTAAAAGAGAAAAAATAATTTACCTCGATATATAAGAGAAACCCCTGTTATTTTATTAATCAGGGGTTTTTTTATTATTCATACAAGAATTACAAACGTACCGTTTTATCTTCATACTTTTGCAAAAGTTATGAGTATCAAGAAAAGAGACATAAGAGCACTTACAAAAGATCAATTGCGAGCATTTTTCGAAGAGAATGGTGATAAATCGTTTCGCGGAAACCAGGTTTATGAATGGTTATGGAGTAAAGGAGCACATAGCTTTGAGGACATGACAAATATTTCTAAAGCTACCCGAAAGATGCTCGAAGAAAATTTTGTAATCAATCATATCCATGTGGATCAAATGCAGCGTAGCACTGATGGAACCATTAAAAATGCGGTTAGACTGCATGACGGATTGATTGTAGAATCGGTATTAATTCCTACATCAACAAGAACAACTGCATGTGTCTCTTCTCAAGTAGGATGTAGTTTGGATTGTAAATTCTGTGCCACCGCCAGACTAAAAAGAATGCGAAATCTTAATCCGGATGAAATATATGATCAAGTAGTCGCCATAGATAATGAAAGCAGATTGTATCATAACCGACCCTTGTCTAATATTGTTTTTATGGGCATGGGAGAACCTTTAATGAATTATAATAATGTAATAAAGGCGATCGATAAAATTACTTCTCCAGAAGGATTGGGGATGTCACCAAAAAGGATTACCGTATCGACTTCGGGGGTCCCAAAAATGATTAAAAAAATGGCAGATGATCAAGTAAAATTCAAGCTTGCCGTATCGTTACATTCTGCTATAGACGAGGTAAGAACTTCAATAATGCCTTTTAATGAAACGTTTCCACTCGTCGATCTTAGAGAAGCGCTCGAATATTGGTACGAGAAAACCAAAAGCCGCATTACGTACGAATATGTTGTCTGGAAAGGAATCAATGATCGCAAAGAAGATATAGACGCTTTGATCCGATTCTGCATGTATGTTCCCAGTAAGGTTAATTTGATAGAATATAACCCAATTGATGATGGAGATTTTCAACAAGCATCAAATATCGCTATTGATCAGTATATTAATGCATTAGAAGCAAGAGGGATAGTCGTAAATGTACGCCGTAGTCGAGGAAAAGATATAGATGCTGCTTGCGGACAGTTGGCAAACAAATCGTAAACAATTCGTATACATTCAGTATTATAATAGGATCAACTTCTAAGAAATAACTATTTACATTATCTTCGCAATAGATAATAATTAGAACATAATACAGCGTATTGAAAGTTGTAGAGCAAATAAAACTACCGATAATTGATGAAATGGAGCTTTTTGAACAAAAGTTTTCAGAATCAATGTCTTCAAAAGTGGCCTTACTTAATAGGATTACGCATTACATAGTAAATAGAAAAGGTAAACAAATGCGCCCTATGTTTGTTTTTTTGGTCGCTAAGATGGTCTCGGGAGGAGAAGTAAATGAAAGAACATACAGAGGAGCATCAGTTATTGAGTTAATCCACACAGCCACTTTGGTTCATGATGATGTAGTAGACGATTCTAACCGTAGACGAGGCTTTTTTTCAATAAATGCACTCTGGAAAAATAAAATAGCGGTTCTTGTTGGAGATTATTTACTGTCTAAAGGATTGTTACTGTCTATAGATTATGGAGATTTTGATCTTCTTAAGATTATTTCAGTAGCAGTTCGGGAAATGAGTGAAGGAGAGCTTCTTCAAATCGAGAAGGCAAGAAACTTAGACATTACCGAAGAGATTTATTATGAGATTATACGACAGAAAACGGCAACATTAATTGCGGCGTGCTGTAGTTTAGGAGCATGTTCTGTTGATCCAGAATCAGATAATGTTCAAAAAATGAGAAGATTTGGAGAACTCATTGGTATGGCTTTTCAGATAAAAGATGACTTGTTCGATTATGGAGATACTGCTATTGGAAAACCAACCGGAATCGATATCAAAGAGCAGAAAATGACACTTCCTCTGATCTATACATTAAATCATTGCACCAAAGAAAAAAAGAAATGGCTTATTAATTCTGTTAAGAATCATAATAAGGATAAAAAGCGGGTTAAAGAGATTATTGATTTTGTTAAAAAAAGCGGGGGGTTAGAGTACGCCGTAAAGGTTATGCACCAATTTAAAGATAAAGCCCTCTCCATTTTGTCAGAATATCCAGAATCTGATTACAAATCTTCTTTAGAATTGATGGTAGCCTATGTGATTGATCGAAAAAAATAATCCTTGATGCGAGTATTATAGATCATTTTATGCATTAAAATTAAAAATTTTCTTTCCCCAGGCAACCATTTTGTTTTTAATCGCGTCTATGTAAATAGAAGATCGAATTTAATTGATTTAGCATTGAAAGTTATTCAGTTTTATAAAAACGAAACACAGCTTATAAAAAAGGCAGCAAAACAACAACGTGAAGCGCAGCGTCTGTTATATGAAATGCATGCACCCAAAATGTTAAGTATATGCAGGAGATATATTAGAGACCTTCATTTTGCTGAAGAAGTTATGCTAAATGGATTTCTTAAGATTTTCACAAACTTGAAGAATTTTAAATTCAATGGTAGTTTCGAAGGCTGGATGCGTAGAATAATGGTCAATGAGTCGATTTCCTTTTTAAGAAAGGAAAAAGAAATTTTCTTTACCGAAGAGATAACCAGTTACAATGAAGAGTCCTGGAATAATATCAATACAGAATTAGAGGTAGAACAAATTCAGGGATTGATCGATAGTTTGCCAGAAGGATATAAAATGGTGTTTGTATTATATGCTGTAGAAGGGTACAAACACTCTGAGATTGCTGAGATGCTTAAAATTTCTGAAAACACTTCAAAATCACAGCTCTTTAAAGCAAGAAAAGTGTTACAACAAAAAGTAAATGAACAAAATAAAATACATAATGGCGCCATTAAAATTTGAAGAAACGATACAGGAAAAGCTAGAGCAACGCGCTATAACACCTTCAAAAAACTCTTGGGAAAAATTGTCTAAGCAATTGGATACAACCCAAAATCAAAAGAGAGGTTTTACAAAGGTCTGGTGGTATAGTATAGCAGCAATTTTTATAGGAGTTTTGATTTTGACATCTATATTTAGAAATACAAGCATAGCTTCAGATCAAATAAACATTCAATATGTAGATCAAAATGATCAGGTCAAAGAGCACAAAAATACAGATTTAGTTGAAAAAGATGAAGTCAAACAAAAAGGAATTGACAAAATCAAAACGACCGGCAAGGAGATTGTAAAGTTTTCTTCTAAGAAAAAAGAGATTATATCGCAAAAAAAAGAGGAGAGAGTGTCATCTCAATTTAAATCAGAGCATTTGGTTAATAATAGTGATTTACAAAAAGAGAACAATAACACAACTCTGGCTCAGGGTGATAATAATGAAACGGTCATTATCGAGCAAAAAGATGAATTATCAATAGATTCTGAAATTATAAAAGATAAAGTAGCAGGTATAGTAGCCAAACTTCAAGACCTTCAGAATAATAATATACAGGTAACCGAGGAGGAAATTAATGAACTACTGCTCAAAGCACAACGAGAAATCACCACAAAAAAAATAATAAAATCCAACACCATAAGTGCATCTGCTCTTTTACAAGATGTAGAAGACGAATTAGATGAGACTTTCAAAGAACGAGTTTTTGAGGTGCTTAAAACAGGTTTTCAGAAAGTTAAAACTGCTGTGGCTGATAGGAAAAATTAAAATCATTCATCAATCAAACCTGCTAACCCCTCGCTTAAAGGAGGGGTAAAGCAGGAAACAAATTCTAGTCTAATGAAAACAATAATTACCATTGCCACTATGGTGGTACTGTCACTCTATGCGCAATTAGTAAAGGCTCAAGAAACCAATAAAGCCGATACGATAGAGCTACTTGTTCAGAAAAAAGAGGACATTGCAAATGCCGAGAAAGAAGCACTTAAAAAAGAAGTTGAAGCTATTAACGAAAAATTAGTAAATGCAGAAATAACAGTTGAAGAGGCTCAACAACAAAAAGAAGCAGTAGCAACAAAAAGAGCACTAAATATTGAAAACTTGCACGCAATTATCGATAATAAAATTGAACTTTTAAATCGTAATGGTGTCGGGTATTCTGATGTTTTAAAGGGTAAAGCCAAAGGTAAGGTTGAAATAGGGATTGGAGCTGAAGATAACGATAATGGGGATATTCTTTTCGGAATGGCAATAAACACGGGGAAAGAGAAAAAGATAAAATACGATAAAAGGACATATTCAAATCTTGTCGTTGCTTTTGGACTAAATAATGCTTTGCTAGAAGGGCAATCCTTAGATGATTCTGATTATAAAGTTGCGGGAAGCAGATTTTTTGAACTTGGCTGGGTTTGGAATACCAGAGTTTTTAAGAATTCGAATTTTTTAAGATTAAAGTATGGGGTATCCTATCAATCTAATGGATTAAAACCTACGAACAATAGATATTTTGTCGAAAATAATAATCAAACCCAATTAGAAGAGTTTAGATTAGAATTAGATAAGTCTAAGTTTCGAATGGATAATATTGTGGCACCTTTGTATTTAGAACTTGGGCCGTCATCAGTAAAAGAAACAGAAAATACGATTCGATATTCTACTTCTCATAAATTTAAAATTGGGTTAGGAGGATACGTCGGGGTTAATGTTAGCACTCGACAAAAACTAAAATACAAAGAAAATGGGGACGAAATAAAAGATAAAATAAAGCGCGATTACAATACAACTGATTTGGTTTATGGATGGGGTGGTTATATTGGTTTTGGTGACCTGTCGATTTATGCTAAATATGATGTGTCTCCAATATTCAGAAATGCAGAGGTTGATCAAAACAATGTGTCTTTAGGATTGCGTTTTGACCTTTAATCGATAAGAAAAATCATGAGATAATTCATGTATTTTAATGATTTTCAAATAAATGATCAATAAAATTATTTTCATTTTGTAATATAAATGTTAGCTAAATATTCTTAAAAAGAGTGACATTATTATGTCACTCTTTTAATTTTTTACAGGTAAAACTTAATAGAGATGGTGATTCTAAAGTCTTAGTATAACTAGTGTTTTTCCAATTTTGTAGATGCGACGGCCATAGCTTTTTTGTGTTAAATAATACACTGAATAGGCATATTTGTTAAATATTTAAACATCTACAAAACCCTTATCTTAATTACGGTTTAAACTTAACTATTTGATTGTAAGTATTTTATGACATATTATTTTTTTGTTTCTTCATATAATATTCTATATTTAGAGTCGTCATGATTGAAGTAATTCTTCTCAAAATATGTTCATAAAAAGGCTTACAATTTATATCATCACTATGGGCATACCATACCATTTATTTTTAAACTTATACAAATACTTTTTAATACAAACAATTAACCAAAATTCACACAATGAAAACAAAATTCTATTTTTTGACATTATTCGTGTTTTGCAGCTTTGGGCTGCTAGCTCAACAACGGGGTTCTATGAAAGCCAGCTCATTCGGTGAGGCGGCATACAAAATAGATATCCCCGCACTCGCAAGTATGAAAAATATTATATCTGCAAAAAACTTTGGACATGTAGCACCTCCAAAACGAAGGGGGAAGAATGAATTTGTTGCCGGTAAAGGTTTTCCAAAAAATGGAGATCCATTAAAAGCTATTCAGCAAAAAAGTGCTTCCAGAGCAGCCATTACCAATGAGATCGCTTCGTTTGATGCTCATATTGGTACCGTGCTAAATGACGCCACCGGAGCCATTGGCCCTAATCATTATGTATATGCATTTAACTCCGGTTTTGGTATTCTGGATAGAAACGGTAATGTTTTATTGCCAGAGGCTTCGCTAGCTACATTGTTTCCGGGAGAATCACTAGGAGATCCGGTTGTGGTATATGATAATTTTGCAGATCGATTTATTATCATGCAGTTTAGTAACACGCCAAATGGATTCTTAATTGCCGTTGGTCAAGGCCCAGATCCAGTTAATGATGGATGGTTTACCTATAGATTCAATACAGGCTCCTTTCCAGATTATGAAAAACTTTCTATTTGGAGTGACGGGTATTATATTACGGCAAATAAGGATCAGAACAATCCTAGCGGCAATGATGTTGTATTTGCAGTAGAAAGAGATGAAATGCTTGCAGGTAATCCTAACGCGCAATTTGTAGGATTTCCACTTCCTGGAGCAGAGACTAATGGGTTCTATAGCCCAGGAGGATCTAATGTTACAGGAACAACATTACCTCCTGTAGGTGCCAGTCATTCTATAATTTATCTTCAGGATGATTCTTGGTCAGGAGTGTCTAATGATCATTTAAAAGTATGGACTACAGATGTGAACTGGGCAAATCCGGCAAGTTCTACGATCTCTCAGCCACAAGAAATTTCGACGACTCCTTTTGATAGTGTATTTGATGGCGGTTCTTTCCAAAACTTAGATGAACCAGGAAATGGTCCTGATATCGATGCATTACAGGCTACAATGATGTACATGACTCAATACAGACGCTTTGCCACACATAATTCTATGGTGCTAAACTTTGTAGTTGATTTAGACGGTACTGATAGTTTGGCGGGTATCCGTTGGTACGAATTAAGACAAACAGCCGATAATCAGCCATGGACAATTTTTCAGGAAGGGACCTATGTTCAGCCAGATGGTCTTAGTGCTTTTTGCGGAAGTATAGCACAAGATGCTCAAGGTAACATAGGATTAGGGTATACTGTGGTTAGTAGCAGTGTATTTACTTCTTTACGCTATACAGGAAGACTCGCAAGTGATCCGCTTGGTACAATGACGGCAGTAGAACAAGTTTCTGCAAACGGAGATGCTCAAAACAACCGTTCTGATGGTCGTTATGGAGATTATGGTCAAATGACTATAGATCCTTTAGATGATATGACCTTCTGGCATATAGCCGAATACATGAAAGGACCTTCTCCTAATGTAAGAAGAAGTCATGTGGTGGCTTTCAAATTAGAACCTGATACTCCTGATACTGAAGCTCCAACTGCTCCTACAAATTTAGTGGCGTCTAATACAACTGATGTTTCTACAACGATTAGCTGGGATGCCGCTACAGATAATATAGGAGTAACGGCTTATGATGTATATCAAGATGGTGTAGTGATAGATACCGTTGCAGATACTACTATCGATGTATCAGGATTAACTGCAAATACGTCATATGATTTTTCTGTAGTTGCAAAAGATGCTGCAGGAAATGAATCACCAGCGAGTGCTGTTTTAGCAGTGACTACTTTAGCTCCGGATACTGAAGCACCTTCTGTTCCGGCTAACTTAGTTGAATCCAATCTTTCGGCAAATCAAGTTACCATAGATTGGGATGCTTCTACAGATAATGTTGGAGTTACAGAATATGATGTTTTACAGGATGGAGTTGTAGTTGATACTGTGACAGGAACTACGGCCACCGTAACAGGTCTTACTCCAGAAACTACTTACGAATTTACAGTAGTGGCAAAAGACGCAGCAGGAAATGCATCTGCAGCAAGTGCACCACTTAGAATTACAACACCACTGGCTACGGGATGTTTAAATGGTGTTGCGGCTCCTTACAGTGAAAGCTTTGAAGCTGGATTAGGCGCTTGGACTCAAGACTCCGGGGATGACTTGGACTGGACAAGAGATGCCAACGGAACCCCGTCTAGAAATACAGGGCCGGCTAGTGCTGATGATGGTACATTCTATCTTTATGTTGAAGCTTCAGGTAATGGAACAGGATTTCCAAATAAGCGTGCAATTATTAATTCACCTTGTTTTGATCTCGGTGCGGCTACATCTGCTACATTCTCTTTTAGATATCATATGTTTGGAGCAAGTAATTTTGGATCCTTAGATCTTGAAGCAAGTAATGATGAAGGTGCAACATGGACTAGCGTATGGAATCGAAGTGGAAACCAAGGAAACTCATGGCAAACTGCTACTGTTGATCTTGCGGCATATGTGGGCACAGGAGTACAATTACGATTTAATCGTTTAACAGGTACCACCTGGAGAGCCGATGCTGCCATAGATAATATTTCATTAACAGCTGGTAATGGTGGTCCGGGCGGAAATTGTGCTTCAGGAGATGTAACATTAAGTATTACATTTGATAATTATCCACAAGAAACTTCTTGGACGGTAACAGATAGTACTGGTGCTACAGTGGCTTCCGAAAGTTATTCTACTGCTAATCCAGATGGATCTACAGTTAATGAGACCATAAGCGGCTTGGCCAATGGGAGTTATACATTCACTATTTCAGATTCTTTTGGAGATGGTATTTGCTGTGGATTTGGTAATGGCTCTTATACATTATCTAGTAGTGCAGGAACTATCGTGTCTGGAGGAGAATTTGCAAACTCTGAAGCTACAGACTTCTGTGTAACAGGTTCGGCTGCAACTGCAGCAAGACTTAGTACATATCCATTAAGTGATATAGATACTAAAGATGCCGGATTGTTTAAATTATTTCCAGTTCCTGCAGAAAGAATTTTGAATATTTCTGTCGGTAAAGAAGCGATTCTTAATGTTGAGATCTTCTCGATGTTTGGTCAGCGAGTTTATCAGGGATCTGACTCTAAAATAGACGTAACAACATTCTCTGCGGGTACATATTTTGCAAGAATTACAGGAAAGAATGAAAGTTTTGTGACTAGAAAATTTAATGTTATAAAATAATTTTTTAATACCATTTGTAAATATTAATAAGAGGCGGCCTTTGGGCGGCCTCTTTTTTGTTTTATTAAATAGGGTATGGTTACTTCTTAGTAGATATAAATGAAAAATAATCTAAAAACACTCACCTAGGATTTTTTGACCTTATTCAAACATACTTTGTATCCCAGATTATACTATTTTTGCGTTAAGGATAGAGGTGATATCCTTTTTTGTTGTAAATGAAATAAACAAAAAAGATAAAGCCGAAAGCCTGACCATCAGCCTAGCGAGATGGTAACGCCCAACCAATATTGAATAGTCAAGAAGAATACACCTAAATTAAAAAAATGATTCATAAATCTACCATTGATGCTGTTTTTGACGCTGCTCGCTTAGAAGAGGTCATAGGAGATTTTGTGCAATTAAAAAAAGCTGGAAGTAATTTCAAAGGATTAAGTCCTTTTAGCGACGAGAAAACTCCATCTTTTATGGTGTCTCCTGTAAAGCAAATCTGGAAAGATTTCTCTAGTGGGAAAGGAGGGAATGTTGTTGCCTTTCTTATGGAACATGAACATTTTACATATCCGGAAGCGATAAAATATTTAGCAAAAAAATACAATATAGAAGTCGAAGAAACCGAGCAAACCGATGAGCAAAAGGAACAGGCAGATGAGCGGGAAAGCATGTATTTGGTTAGCGAATTTGCGAATACTTTTTTCCAAAATTCATTGAATAAAACAGAGCAGGGTAAGGCGATAGGACTAACATATTTTAAAGAACGTGGGTTTACCGAAGAAACGATAAAAAAGTTTGGATTAGGGTATTCTCCTGATTCGTGGGATGCCTTTACCTCTGAAGCTATTAAGAAAGGTTATCAGTTAAAATACCTTGAAAAAACTGGACTTACAATCGTTAAAGAAGAAAAACAGTTTGATCGATTTAAAGGCAGAGTGATGTTTCCGATTCAGTCTATGTCTGGTCGGGTGCTAGGTTTTGGAGGAAGAATACTGACTAACGAAAAGAAAGCAGCAAAATATCTAAACTCACCCGAAAGTGATATTTACCATAAAAGTAAAGTGCTCTATGGGATTTATCATGCCAAACAATCTATTGCTAAGGAAGATAATTGTTACTTGGTAGAGGGATATACCGATGTAATACAATTTAATCAAACCGGAGTAAAAAATGTCGTGTCTTCATCAGGAACCGCATTAACCTCTGATCAAATTCGTTTAATTAGCAGGCTTACTAAAAATATAACGGTATTGTTTGATAGCGATGCTGCAGGTATGAGAGCTTCTGTACGTGGTATAGATCTTATTCTAGAGCAAGGCATGAATGTAAAAGTATGTAGTTTTCCAGATGGGGAGGATCCTGATAGTTTTGCTAAACAAAATACACTTGAGGAGCTAACGGGGTATCTTAATGAAAATGTTCAGGATTTTATAAGTTTTAAAGCTTCTTTACTTCAGCAAGAATCGAAGAATGATCCAATAAAAAAAGCAGAATTGGTAAGAGATATGGTTACTAGCATCTCTAAAATTCCTGATGTCATCAAACGAGAGATATATGTACAAGAGTGTTCCCGAATTATGGATATCTCTGAAGATGTTTTGTTTAACACCCTGGCGCAAATTCGAAAAGTCGATGCTAAAGATCAACAAAAACAACAGAGAGAACAAAAATCTTTAGAAGTTGTAAAGCCTGATGTTCAAAAAGCTCCTAAAGTTGATGAACAGTTTGAGTTAGAACGAAAAATCATTGAGATCCTCTTGCTTTATGGAAAGCGTGAAGAAGAGTTTGAAGATCTTATTTTGAAAGAAAATGAAGAAGGAGACCTGGTCTTAGAACCTGAAGCGCATACGGTAAAGGTTTTTGAGAAAGTTTATCTGGATTTGCAGGATGATGAGATCGAGTTTACTAATGACAATTTTAAAGAAGTATATGCTATTTTGATCGACAAATTGCATCAGGAAGAAGACTTTAAAATTGAAAATTTTATTAATCACACTCCCCCCAAAATAGCTTCAGAAATTACGGCTATTATGATGAACGAAGAACGATATGCATTACATCGCTGGCACGATATGGAGATCCATGTGAAACAAAAAGAGTATACCGTACCTCAGTATGTAAGTGATATTATATTAAACTTACGAAGGTTTTTAATAAGCCAAAAAGTAGAAGAATTATCGCAGAAGGTTAAAGCTCAAACTGTCGAAGATAATCAGGAAACCATTCAAGATATTATGGATTATCAATCTCTTAAGAAAATTTTATCTCAAAAACTTAATAGAGTAGTTTAATACAAGGCTTATGTGTAAGAAATCATATACATAAGCCTTTCATTTTTACTATTAGCTGATGTGCAATAATCTTGATTGATGAATTAAGTCAGCAAGATTATCTACTTTTAATTTTTTAAGCAATCGGGTCTTATAAGTGCTTACCGTTTTTTCGTTAATAGATAGTGTAGTGGCTATGTCTTTGTTTCGTTTCCCTGAAGATAGAAGATTTAGAACTTCTATTTCTCTGGAAGATAATTTCTTATATTTTACAACCATGTTGTTTTCGCTGGCATTACCATTTGCCAGTTGTTGTGTAAGATTGTCATTTAAATAGATACCACCTCTGGCAACACGCTCAATTGCCTTTTTAAGTGTTTTTGTCGGGACAGTTTTAGATAAATAAGCAGAGGCTCCGGCTTTTATGGCACTTAGCGCATACATTTCTTCAGGGTGAGAGCTAAAAATAATAACTTTTATTCCGGAAAATTCTTTTTTAATGGTTCGCAACGCCATAATACCATTGATCTGTGGTAGGTCTAGCTCCATAATAAGCACATCTGGAGTACTGGCTTTTAAAACATCATACATTTCATTACCATTACTTACTTTTCCAGTAATTTCATAGTCTTCAGAGTTTCTAAATAAAGAAACGATCCCTTTCCTGGTAATTGGATGATGATCAGCGATTAATACGGTTGTCATTCTTGTTTACTTAATGTTGGTTTAATTATTAACATGTTAGGCTAGGGGTAATTTTGTAATCTTACATGCAAAATTAATAAGAACTAGTCCTAGTAAACTTTTTTTTTCCGATTTATCGATAAAGTGTTGATTATAATAGACTAATGGGTATTTTACAGACCGGTATGGGATTCATTTTATGTTGATTTACGGTATTTAAACGAATAAAAATTTTAAATACTTCCCGTTTGCGGCCTTCAAAATCTTCTGATGTTTTTCCTTGCTCTCTCATTTTCATAGCCCACTCTAATTCGTCATAACTGGCTCCGATTTGATCTTCATCACTTCGACTGTCTCCAAACAAACCATCAGTTGGAGCCGCTACTTGTATAGATTCTGGCACTTGCAGGGCTTTGCCAATAGCATATACTTCACTCTTTAATAAGTCCGCTATTGGGCTAAGATCCACACCTCCATCTCCGTATTTGGTGTAAAATCCAACTCCAAAATCTTCAACTTTATTTCCTGTGCCTGCAACCAGGTATTTATGTAGTCCAGCAAAGTAGTATAGAGTTGTCATTCGTAATCGAGCTCTGGTATTAGCTAAAGATAGGTCTAATTGTGCACTTGGCTCTACAACAGGAACAGCAGATTTTAATTCTTCAAATACTGGTGTAAGATCCACTTTTGTATCAGAAACGTTAGAAAACCTATCTTTTAGCTGCGCAATATGCTCTTGAGCTCTTGTAACTTGACTGGCCGCTTGATGGATTGGCATTTCAACACACAAGGTTTTTAAGCCTGTCTTAGCACATAAAGACGAAGTAACTGCACTATCAATTCCTCCACTAACTCCTACTACAAAACCATCAATACCTGCTTTGGTAGCATAGTTTTTTAGCCAATTCACGATATGATCAATTACTTTTTCTGTTTGCATATTTTTATTTTTAATAGATTCTTTACTTTAACTTTGCGATTATAAAATTAATAAAAAAACATGGCGTTCTGGAGTAACACACATGATTTGAAAAGATATCTTAATTTGAGAATGAATACTAACATATTATTAAAATTATCTATCTTTTTTTGTTTACTATTTGCTTGCAACACAAAAAGTAAGGTAGAAAAAGAAATTGCTAAAATCCCTGTTGAAGTAAATATAGAACGATTTGATCAATCATTTGCTCAATTAACACCAGAAAACTTATCCGAGCTCAAAGAAAATTACCCTTTCTTATTTTCAGAGAAATATGCTGATAGTATCTGGCTCAACAAGGTTAAAGACACAATACAGATAGAAGTAAATGAGGAAGTAGAAAAAGCATTTCCGAACCTATCCTTAGAAAAGGAAAAATTAGAATCTTTTTTTCAGCATCTGAAGTTTTATTTCCCTGAGATTAAAGAGCCAAGGATAATTACGGTTACTTCAGATGTAAATTATAGAAACAGAGTTATCCTCTCTAAAGGATTGCTTATTATTTCATTAGATACCTATCTTGGTGAAGAACATCATTTTTATGAAGGGATTCAGAAATATTTAAAAAAGAATTTTAAGCAAGAGCAAATAGTACCCGATGTAGCTTCTATGTATGCTAAAAACCTGGTAGGACCAATTAGAGATAGGACATTTTTAGGAAATCTTATATCCATTGGAAAAGAACTATATCTTATGGATTTGTTTTTACCAGAGTATAGTGATGCTCAGAAAATAGGCTACACCGATGACCAATACGCTTGGGTAGAAGCAAATGAAGAAGAGATCTGGAGGTATTTCGTAGATAGAAAATTGCTGTATAGCACAGATAGTGATTTAATGCCCCGGTTCCTATATCCAGCACCATTTTCAAAATTTTACCTAGAAGAAATAGATAAAGAAGCTCCGGATAGAGTCGGGCAATTTATTGGTTGGAGAATTGTCGCTTCGTATATGAAAAATAACAATGTATCTTTGCGGCAGTTATTATTGGCGGATGCCGAAACAATTTTTAACACTTCAAAATATAAACCTAAGAGATAATGGCAAGTGAACATAAGTCAGAAATTAAAATTGATATTGAATTAGACGAAAATCGTATCCCAGAAAAGTTGCAATGGACAGCAAAAGATGGTGGTGTAGAAAATGAAGAAACCAAAGCTTTACTATTGTCTGTTTGGGATAGTAAGAATAAAGAAAGCCTTCGTATAGATTTATGGACTAAAGATATGCCTGTAGATGAGATGAAGATTTTTTTTCATCAGACCTTGGTAGCTATGAGCGATACTTTTCATAGAGCTACCCAAGACGAAAAAATGACTGCAACCATGAAAGATTTTTGTGATTACTTTGCTGAAAAATTAGAACTTATAAACAAATAAGTTAAATAATAAATATTTGATAATTAAAGTGTTAGCTGCCTAACACTTTTTGTGTTTTCTGGTAGATATATTTGTTATTCTTCTATGAAGAATAACAAATATTAATCTTTAACCAAACTTAAAATGAAAACACTTTTCCTTCACACAAATTTATTTTTAAGGACGATCTATGTTCTTCTTTTTTTAACAGGAACGGCTTACAACGGGTTTTCACAAGCAACCCCTCGTTTAACTTCAGTAAATCCCGAAGCTAATTTGGCTACGGTTACGATTACTAATTTTGGTACTGTAGCTATCGATATGAGTAAGTACTGGTTGTGTCTTCGGCCAGGAACGTACAGGCAATTAGAAACCTTGAGCTCTGACGGTAGTTTAAATCTTATGCCTTCTGGTTCAGTAACAGTTTCTTACAATGTGGCTGTTGGGGTTTCTAATGATGGGTTGTCTTTGTATCTTCCCGATACTACAACAAATGGGGGCTTTAGTGAAGCTACTAATTTGATAGACTTTGTGCAATGGGGAGCCGCTGGTAATATTCGAGAGCCTTTGGCTGTGGCTCAAGGGTTATGGACAGAAGGAGATTTTATCTCTGGATCAGGTCCATACAACTACATTGGAAATGGGACAGGAAATGGACTTCGTTTTTGGAAAGCTTGTGAGGCAGATGGCGGCGAAATCACGGGTGGTCCTTTTAATTTTACAGTAGATGGTTCTCCTGATTTTGTAAGTGGCGTTTCGGTATCGGGCAGTTCAGGCAGCAATGCAAGTTGGGTGATTACCGATGATCAGGGAACAATACTTGGTCTGCCTCCCACGGTTGCAGCTTTAGAAGGAGTTGATTTTGATGGTGCCGGAGTCGGTACTTGTTTAATTTGGTATATTCGATATGAAGATGGATTAGAAGGTTTAAGTCCAGGTAATAATGCTCTTACAGATTTATCAGGATGTTATGATCTGTCCAATTCTATAGCGGTAGTACGTAATGAGCAGGTGGATGGCGGAGAGATCACTGGCGGTCCATTTGTATTTTGTGTAGATGGCCAAGCCGATAATGTTAGTGATATCTCATTATCAGGAGCTATTGGAAATAATTCAACTTGGGTTATTACCGATGATCAGGGCTTGATTTTAGGGATACCACCAACGATAGCCGCTGTAGAAGGAGTTGATTTTGATGGCGCCGGAGGTGGAGTATGCCTGATTTGGCATTTGAGTTATGCGGATGGTTTAGAAGGTCTGGAACCTGGAAATAATGCGTTAACAGATTTATCTGGGACATTTGATTTATCCAATTCTATCAGTGTCACCCGCAATGCACCTAATGGCGGCGAAATCACGGGTGGTCCTTTTAATTTTACAGTAGATGGTTCTCCTGATTTTGTAAGTGGCGTTTCGGTATCAGGCAGTTCAGGCAGCAATGCAAGTTGGGTGATTACCGATGATCAGGGAACAATACTTGGTCTGCCTCCCACGGTTGCAGCTTTAGAAGGAGTTGATTTTGATGGTGCTGGAGTCGGTACTTGTCTAATTTGGTATATTCGATATGAAGATGGGTTAGAAGGTTTAAGTCCAGGTAATAATGCTCTTACAGATTTATCAGGATGTTATGATCTGTCCAATTCTATAGCGGTAGTACGTAATGAGCAAGTGGATGGAGGAGAGATCACTGGCGGTCCATTTGTATTTTGTGTAGATGGCCAAGCCGATAATGTTAGTGATATCTCATTATCAGGAGCTATTGGAAATAATTCAACTTGGGTTATTACCGATGATCAGGGCTTGATTTTAGGGATACCACCAACGATAGCCGCTGTAGAAGGAGTTGATTTTGATGGCGCCGGAGGTGGAGTATGCCTGATTTGGCATTTGAGTTATGCGGATGGTTTAGAAGGTCTGGAACCTGGAAATAATGCGTTAACAGATTTATCTGGGACATTTGATTTATCCAATTCTATCAGTGTCACCCGCAATGCACCTAATGGCGGCGAAATCACGGGTGGTCCTTTTAATTTTATAGTAGATGGTTCTCCTGATTTTGTAAGTGGCGTTTCGGTATCGGGCAGTTCAGGCAGCAATGCAAGTTGGGTGATTACCGATGATCAGGGAACAATACTTGGTCTGCCTCCCACAGTTGCAGCTTTAGAAGGAGTTGATTTTGATGGTGCCGGAGTCGGTACTTGTTTAATTTGGTATATTCGATATGAAGATGGGTTAGAAGGTTTAAGTCCAGGTAATAATGCTCTTACAGATTTATCAGGATGTTATGATCTGTCCAATTCTATAGCGGTAGTACGTAATGAGCAAATAGAATTAAATGTAGTTGTTTTTCCGATACCGGCTTCTAGATTTGTAAATGTTATTCTTAGAGGAGTCATTAATAGTAGTCCAGAAATACAGCTTTTTGATTTGTCTGGAAATCCTGTTGATATACAAACGTTTCAAAGAAGAAATTTTATTCGCATTAATATAAGTAACCTGCAACCTGGGATGTATCTGCTTTCAGTACGAGATAATTTAACAGGAGCTTCGACTACGAGACAAATTGTAGTAGGGGGTAGATTTTAATATTCTTGAATTTGGAATAATATGATTAATTTGCCAAAAGAGTTGTGCCTAAATGGAGCAGCTCTTTTTTTAATCGTATTTTTAAAATGAAAATGTTAATTTTTGTATACAATGCCAAGTCGGGTTTTCGGAATAAATATATTGACCATATTCATAAAATTGTGAGCCCTGACACCTATTTGTGTAATCTATGTAGTTTGACACATAATAATTTTACAGAAAAGAAAGTCTGGAGAAGTTTTAGGCAAAACTCAAATATAGAAATGGCATTTTTGTACAAAGATGAATTCAAAGAAAAATTTCCTGGCGTAAACGAAATAGGGTTTCCTGTAATTCTTCAAAAAGAAAATGAAAGAGTCCATGTGGTATTGGATTCCTTTGCGTTGGCATCATTACAATCAACGGAAGCATTGATTATTAGTTTAAACGAAAAGATTTTAGTTAAGAATTCTTAAGCTGAGAATTAATTCCTTCTATATAGTTAAGAACTTCTTCTTTTCCTAAACCAGAAGAAGAAGAGGTGATAAAGTAGTTTGGCATTTCTTCCCAGTATTTAAGCATTTCTTTTATATAGTCATTAATCTGAATAGGAAGTTTATTTTTAGAAAGCTTGTCGGCCTTCGTAAAAATAATAGAAAAAGGGATTTGGTTTTCACCTAACCATTGCATGAATTCAAGATCTATTTTTTGAGGTTCGTGCCTGCAATCTACCAGAACAAAAGCACTAACCAATTGAGTTCGTTTTGAGAAATAGGCGGTAATGAACTTTTGAAATACTTTTTTAGCAGATTTAGATACCTTGGCATAGCCATACCCTGGTAAATCAACTAAAAACCAATTGTTATTAATAATAAAGTGATTTATTAATTGAGTTTTCCCGGGTTTTCCAGATGTTTTAGCAAGACTCTTGCGATCAGTTAACATGTTGATTAAAGACGATTTTCCTACATTAGATCGTCCAATAAAAGCGTACTCAGGAATTTTATCCTTAGGGCATTTAGCAACATCGCTGTTACTTATCACAAATTCAGCGCTGTTAATCTTCATAGGCTGTAATTAGGATTAAAAATTACGTTCTTGTAACCAATCATGAAGTAATGTGTTAAACTCGTCAGGATGTTCCATCATGGCGGCATGTCCACATTTATCTATCCAATATAGATCAGAATCGGGTAACAATCGATTAAAGTCATCTGCAACTTCAGGCGGAGTAACATTATCGTTTTTGCCCCAAATAATGCAGGTAGGAGTTTTCATATTAGGCAAATCTTTTGCCATATTATGTCGAATTGCACTTTTGGCTATAGCAAGAGTTCTGATGAGTTTATTTCGGTCATTAACTGTAGCATAAACCTCATCTACGATTTCTTTAGTGGCTATAGCGGGATCATAAAAAACATTTTCAGCTTTAGATTTAATATATTCATAATCGCCTCGTTTAGGGTAGCTTTCACCCATGGCACTTTCGTATAATCCTGAGCTACCTGTAATAACAAGTGCTTTTACTTTTTCTGGAAACATTTTGGTACATAAAAGACCAATGTGACCACCCAAAGAATTACCCAAAAGAATAACTTCGTTATTACCATATCCCAAATGATCTATAAAATCTTTTAGGTATTTGGCATAAGTACTAACCTTAGTTTTTATTAGTGGTAGTGTGTAGACCGGGAGTTCTGGTATAAGCACTTTGTAGCCATGTTCAGGAAAGTATGAACCTACACCTTCAAAGTTGCTTAGCCCGCCCATCAACCCATGTAAAATGATGATCGGTGTACCTTCTCCTATGTCTAGATAGCTAAACTTTCCGTCTTTTTTTAATTCGTGCTTCATTAATACTTCTTACAAGAATTAAAAGCAAATATAGCATTTTCATAATTAGTTTTATGTTTTTTTATTAATACTACCGAATGAAAATTATAATTTTTTTTGTTACCCATTTATTTCTATTCTAAAATCGTTAAAGCCAAGATTTCACAAGCCTTTACATAGAGTGTTGATAAACAAAATATTAAAGATTTTGATCTGTGTAAATGCCTTTTAGGAAAGGGAACTTATTAACAATGTGGTAAAATGTGGTAAAATGTGGTAATTTTTTCAATATATTTGACTAATTAAACGTTTAGTGAAATTAAGTGGTAAATCTTATCGGCACATACGAGTGTAAAGCTGACGCCAAAGGGCGTTTGATGATGCCTGTTGCTTTTAAAAAGCAATTGGCGCCCGTGTTGCAGGAAGGTTTTGTATTGAAAAGATCGGTTTTTCAACCATGTTTGGAGCTGTATCCAATGGAAGAGTGGGATCTTTTAATGCAAAAAATAAATAAGCTTAATCGTTTCAAGAAAAAGAATAATGATTTTATAAGAAGGTTTACTGCTGGGGTAAAAATAGTAGAAATTGATTCGGCCGGTCGTTTGTTGATCCCTAAAGATTTAATAGGTTTTGCCGGTATAACCAAGGAGCTGGTATTGTCTTCTGCAGTTAATATCATAGAAATTTGGGATAAAGATAAATACGAAAAAGCGATTGATGATGTGGCTGTAGATTTTGCAGACTTGGCTGAAGAAGTAATGGGACTAGATGATGAAACAAGCCTTGATTAATGAAAGCAGACCTTAGGTAAATGGTTTGATTTCGGAGCTATCGAATTACCTAAAATTAATGAGGAAGAATAGATGAAACAGATGGAGTATCATAACCCGGTTTTATTAAAAGAGACTGTAGATGGCCTTGCTATCAAACCAGATGGGGTCTATGTGGATGTGACTTTTGGAGGTGGAGGACACTCAAAAGAAATTCTCAAAAAATTGGGGCCTACCGGAAAATTGTTTGCATTCGACCAAGATCAGGATGCGTTAGAAAATGCTATAGATGATGATCGATTTACGCTTATAAATGAAAATTTCAGGTTCATCAAGCGTTTTCTTCGATTTTATGGAATACGAAAAGTAGATGGTATTTTAGGAGATTTTGGAGTTTCTTCTCATCAATTTGATGTAGCAGAAAGAGGTTTTTCAACAAGATTTGAAGCAGATCTGGATATGAGGATGAATCAAAGCGGAGCAATCTCTGCCTATAATGTAATTAATGAGTATGAAGAGTCTGGTTTGCGAACCATGTTTTTAGAATATGGAGAATTGCGCAACGCTCCTAAATTGGCCAGAACAATTGTTGGAGCCCGAAAAACAGATCTCATTAAAACCAGTGCGCAGCTAAAAGCAATCTTAAAACCGTTTTTACCAAAACATAAAGAGCATAAGATTTTAGCTCAGATATACCAGGCAATACGAATAGAGGTAAATCAAGAGATCGAGGCGCTTAAAGAATTTTTAATGCAAACAGAAGAGCTTTTGGATGTAGGCGGCAGAATTAGTTTGATCTCCTATCATTCGCTAGAAGATAGATTGGTGAAAAGATTTATTAGAAATGGAATGTTTGAAGGAGAGCCCGAGAAAGATGTATTTGGTAATGTTTCGGTTCCATTTAAGAAAGTAGGAGGGTTAATTATCCCTGCAGAAGAAGAAATTAAAGAAAACAATAGAGCACGAAGTGCTAAATTAAGAATAGCAGAAAGGATTTGAAACAAACAATCTATGACATATTAAAAGGTAAGTTTCTCATTGCAGATGATGCCATGAAAAACTGGAGAATGTTATTGTTTTTGTCTTTTTTGGCAATAATAATGATTGCTAGTTCTCATAATGCAGAAAGTAAAGTGCACAAAATTGCTGCATTGAATAATGAGGTACGAGAATTAAGAACGCAATTTGTGGATGGAAAAACTGAATTAATGAGGTTAAAAATGGAGTCTTCTATTATTAAAAAAATGACTCAAAAAGGATTAAAACGACCCACAAGACCTCCTCGAAAAATAATTGTAAAAAACTAAGCTGTTTTGGCGATAAAAGAAAGAAACATATTAAACAGGTTGTACTTTATAGCGGCATGTATGTTTATTTTTGCCGTTGCTGTATTAGTAAAATTAGTCAATATACAGTTTGTGCAGGGAGATATGTACCGTAAAAAAGCTCAAGAACGAGTTTTTAAAACGTTTGATATACCAGCAAATAGAGGTAATCTTTATGATAGCAAAGGTAATTTGTTAGCTACATCAGTGCCAAAATATGACATTCGGTTTGATGCTCTTACAGTAACAGATAAAGATTTTAGAGAATACGTTAAGCCTTTATGCGAAGCCTTATCAAAGGAATTCGGGAAACCCATTTCATACTACGATAAGATTATACGAACTGCCAGAGCCAATAAGAATCGATATTTATTGATTCGTAGAAACCTGGGCTACTCGCAATACATGCGTGTTAAGGAGTTTCCTTTGTTTGCTTTTGGGGCTAACAGGGGTGGGCTTATTGTAGAGCAACGAACCGTTAGAGAGCATCCTATTGGTAAAATAGCCGAGCGTACTGTGGGTTATGAGCGAAGAGATGATCAAGGCTATTACACCAGAGTTGGTTTAGAGGGCGCTTATGGTCCGTTTTTAAGAGGTAAAGATGGAAAACGTAAAAAACAAAAGATTGCAAAAAACCAATGGAAGCCAATCGGAGATGATAATGAAGTAGAACCTCAAGATGGTTACGATGTGATTTCTACCATTGATGTAAATATTCAGGACATAGCCCACCACGCGCTCCTTGGACAATTAGAAAGATTTGAGGCAGAACATGGTACTGTGGTGGTTATGGAAACAAAAACAGGTGAAATTAAAGCGATTTCTAATCTTGGTCGTACCAGGGCCGGGAAATATTATGAAAAACTTAATTACGCTGTTGGAGAATCTCATGAGCCCGGATCTACTTTTAAACTAATGACTATGGTAGCCGCACTAGAAGATAGGGCAATTGACTCTAGTTATGTAATAGATACCGAAAATGGACGTGTGAAGTTTTATGATAGGGTAGTGAAGGATTCTCGTTGGGGAGGGTACGGTAAAATATCTGCTGCCAAGGCTTTTGAAGTGTCTTCGAATACTGCTTTTGCTAAAATGATTAACGAAAAATATAAAGATAATCCTAGAAAGTTTGTGGATCGATTAATAAATATGGGGTTGTCTGAAACGCTTGGCTTATCAATAAAAGGAGAAGGAAAACCTAAAATACCATACCCCGGGGATGATGATTGGTATGGAACTACCTTGCCCTGGATGGCTCATGGGTATGGTGTAGCCCTAACGCCTTTACAAACTCTGGCGTTCTACAATGCTATTGCCAATAATGGTGAAATGGTAAAACCAAGATTTATTAAAGAAGTAAAAACTTGGGATAAAACTCGTGAAAAATTTGACAAAGAAGTTTTAAATCCAACGATTTGTTCTAAAAAAACGGCAAAAATAGTACAAGAGATGATGCTTAATGTGGTCAAAAGAGGTACTGCAGATAATATTAACACAGATAATTTTCTAATTGCCGGTAAGACAGGTACATGTTGGGGTAATTATGGAAAAGATAAAGAGCGTGAGTATATATCATCTTTCGCAGGTTATTTTCCTGCAGATAAGCCTATATACTCTTGTATTGTTGTAATTCATAAACCTAATAAAGAGAAAGGATATTATGGTAGTGAAGTAGCAGCTCCAGTTTTTGAAACTATAGCGACAAAAATATATAATGACATACCTGTAATCGATGAAGTATCATATGCTGTAATAGAAAATGCTCCCGTGATCAAAAGCTATGAAGCGTATTATCAAAAAGCTCAAAAGTATAAAACGATTATGCCAAATGTAAAAGGTATGCCTGCCATGGATGTGATTTCACTTTTAGAGAATATGGGGCTAAAAGTAGAATTAAAAGGGGCATCTGGTAGGGTTAAGACACAATCTATTGCACCGGGAACTAAAGTAGAAATTAATCAAACTATAAGATTAGAATTATCGTGATCGAGTTAAAAGACATACTATACAAAGTCGCTATTGATGCTGTAGTTGGAAACACAGTGCTTACTATTAATAAGATTGAATTCGATTCTAGAAAAATAGAGGAGAACGATGTGTTTGTTGCTATTCGAGGCTCTGTTTCTGATGGTCATGATTTTATCGAAAAGGCTATTGCTCGCGGGGCAAAAGTTATTGTTTGTGAAGAATTGCCCAACGTTAAAATTGATAATATTACGTATATAGTTGCAGAAAATACACAGTCTGCATTAGCCATAATGGCGTCTAACTTTTACGAAAACCCTTCAGAAAACTTAAAACTGGTTGGAGTAACGGGTACAAACGGAAAGACTACGATTGCAACATTATTGTATCAGCTCTTCAAAAAGGCTGGATTTAAAGTTGGATTACTGTCTACTGTTAAAATTTGGGTAGATGTAAAAGAATATAAGGCAACGCATACGACTCCGGATTCGTTAACAATTAATCGCTATCTCAAAGAGATGAATGAGGCAGGTGTAGAGTATTGTTTTATGGAAGTGAGCTCACACGGGATTCATCAAAAACGTACTGAAGGTTTAGAGTTTACGGGTGGTATTTTTACGAATCTATCACATGATCACTTAGATTATCATAATACATTCAAAGAATACCGTGATGTAAAAAAGACGTTTTTTGATGAGTTATCATCAAATGCATTTGCTTTGACGAATAGAGACGATAAAAATGGAGCGTTTATGCTTCAAAATACAAAGGCAAAACCATATGGTTATGCGCTAAAATCGTATGCAGATTTCCGAGGGCAGATTTTAGAAAATAATCTGGAAGGCCTGTTGTTAAAACTCAATGATCATGAAGTGTGGACCAAACTTATAGGAAGTTTTAATGCCTATAATCTACTGGCAATATTTGGCACAGCAGAATTACTTGGTCTGGAAACTCTGGAAACCCTGCGATTATTGAGCGATTTAAAAAGTGTAAGTGGTCGATTTCAATATTTGATTTCTGGTCAACATATAACCGCAATTGTGGATTATGCCCATACTCCCGATGCCTTAAAAAATGTATTAGAAACCATTAATGATATTCGAACTAATAACGAAACGCTTATCACTGTAGTAGGTTGTGGAGGTGATAGAGATAAAATGAAACGTCCCGTAATGGGAAACGTGGCCGCCAGATTAAGTAATAAGGTGATTTTCACAAGCGATAATCCACGCACAGAAAATCCCGAACAGATTATAGAAGATATTGAAAAGGGAGTAGAACCACAAGATTATAAAAAGACATTGTCAATAACCGATAGAAAACAAGCGATTAAAACGGCATGCCAATTAGCAGAGAAGGATGATATTATTCTGATCGCCGGAAAGGGCCACGAAACTTATCAGGAAATTAATGGTGAACGATTTGATTTTAATGATTTTGAAATTGTAAAAGAAGAACTTAAGAAGCTAAATAAATAAAATCCTTAAACGTACTCTTGTATAAGAGTGTAAAAAGGTAGTAACCTATGTTGTATTATCTATTTGAATATTTAGAAAGCGAATACCAGTTTCCTGGAGCTTCCTTGTTTCAGTTTATCACTTTTAGAGCAGCAATGGCAATAATTTTGTCGCTGTTGATCTCTACAATTTATGGTAAACGAATCATAAACTTTCTAAGAAAAAAACAAATGGGAGAAAGCATCCGCGAGTTAGGATTAGAAGGTCAGGCTGAGAAAGCAGGTACACCTACCATGGGCGGAGTGATTATCATTCTGGCAACGCTGGTTCCTGTGTTGCTATTTGCAAAATTGGATAATATCTATGTCATCCTGCTTATCATAACAACACTATGGATGGGTGTTATAGGTTTTACTGATGATTTTTTAAAGATCAAAAAGAAAGACAAAGAAGGTCTGGCTGGAAAATTTAAAGTTATAGGGCAAGTAGGACTGGGACTTATCGTTGGCTGTACTATGTATTTTCATGATGATATAACAGTGAGGCAGGAAAAAGCACCGTCTGAGGTAGTGCAAGTTGCTGTAGATAAAGCTGATTCTGACTTTAATCCGGCTATTAAGTCGACCAAAACGACGCTGCCCTTTTTCAAAAATAATGAGTTTGATTATGCAGATCTAATCACCTGGATTAGTCCAGATCTGGCAAAATATGCGTGGCTTATTTTTATACCGATAGTAATTTTTATTGTTACGGCGGTATCAAATGGGGCTAATCTTACTGATGGTATTGATGGGTTGGCAGCAGGTTCTTCAGCGATAATAGTGTTGACTTTAGCGTTGTTCGCTTGGGTTTCCGGTAATATTATTTTTTCAGACTACCTCAATGTAATGTACATCCCAAATTCTGGAGAGATGACCATATTTATTACAGCATTTGCGGGAGCTTTAGTTGGGTTTTTGTGGTATAATACGTATCCGGCTCAAGTTTTTATGGGGGATACCGGAAGTCTTACCATCGGGGGGATTATAGCGGTAATAGCAATTGCAATTCGTAAAGAATTTTTGATTCCAATTGTATGTGGAATCTTTTTTATAGAAACGCTATCGGTAATGATGCAAGTGAGCTGGTTTAAGTATACGAAGAAAAAATATGGAGAAGGAAGAAGGATATTCTTAATGTCGCCACTGCACCATCATTATCAAAAACGAGGGATACACGAGAGTAAGATTGTTGCAAGGTTTTGGATTGTCGGGATTTTTCTGGCGATTATTGCTGTGATTACACTAAAAGTAAGATAACGTGAAAAGATTAGTAGTGTTAGGTGCAGGAGAAAGTGGAGTAGGAACTGCTATTTTAGGAAAAAAAGTGGGATACGACGTTTTTGTTTCCGATAAAGGAACAATTACAAAAATATATAAAGAAGTTCTTAGAAATTTTGAAATCGAATGGGAAGAGCAAACGCATACCGAGAGTAAAATTTTGAATGCTGATATAGTGATGAAAAGTCCTGGAATTCCTGATGCGATTGCATTGATTACCAAAATAACCGAGGAAGGAATTTCTGTTGTATCTGAAATAGAATTTGCTGCCAAATATACCAATGCAAAAATAGTTGGTATTACAGGTAGTAACGGAAAAACCACAACGACTATGCTTACGCATTATGTGCTGGAGCAAGGAGGGTTGGATATAAATATGGCAGGTAATATCGGAGACAGTTTCGCAAAACAAGTAGCACAAAAAGACGCTCCATTTTATGCGCTAGAACTCAGTAGTTTTCAGTTAGATGGGATACTTGATTTTGCTCCTCATATTGCTGTGTTAACCAATATCACACCTGACCATCTGGATCGATATGAGAATAAATTTGAAAATTATATCGCATCAAAATTTAGAATTACGATGAATCAGACAGAAGATGACTATTTCATCTATGATGCAGATGATCAGGTTATAGTAACGTATTTGAAGAGCCACCCTGTTCGAGCAAGATTGCTGCCTTTTTCATTAACAAAAAAGGTAGAAAACGGAGCATACTTAGAAAATGGAAATATAAAAATAACTATAGACAACAACGAATTCAACATGTCAACAACAAATTTATCATTAAAGGGGAATCACAATGTGAAAAATGCGATGGCAGCTGCCACGGTATCACAATTGTTGAAAATTAGAAAAGCTACGATTAGAGAGTGTTTAGAGAATTTTCATGGGGTAGAACATCGTTTAGAAAGCGTGCTAAAAATAAATAATGTGCAATACATTAACGATTCTAAAGCCACCAATGTAAATGCAACTTTTTATGCTTTGGATGCTATGAAATCTGCTACCGTCTGGATTGTAGGAGGAGTAGATAAAGGTAATGATTACACAGAGTTATATCCTTTGGTTAATGAAAAAGTAAAGGCTATCATTTGTTTGGGAGTAGATAATTCAAAAATTATTAATGCCTTTGGTAATTGTATTGATAACATTGTAGAGACCCAATCAATGAAAGAAGCAGTTAATATCGCCTACAAAATAGCTGAAAGAAATGAAAATGTGCTATTGTCTCCTGCATGTGCAAGTTTTGATTTGTTTAAAAATTATGAAGAGAGAGGAAGGCAGTTTAAAGAAGCAGTAAGAGAATTATAAGTCATTTTCGTACTAAAAATGATATATGGTGAATAGATAATTACGATTACAAGAGTTATAGATCAAATGACAAAAATGCTATCAAATATAAAAGGTGATAAAGTGATATGGGCGGTATCTGCGTTGTTGGCGTTGTTTTCCTTTCTGCCAGTGTATAGCGCAAGCAGTAACCTGGCATATTTGTATGGAGATGGTGATACGTTTAGTTTTTTGGTGAAACATTTTGCTCATTTGGTGTTGGGGTTTTTAATTATGTATGGGGTTCATAAGATACCCTATCATTATTTCAAAGGGCTTTCAATAATTATGATTCCGGTGGTACTACTCTTGCTATTGGTTACAATGGCACAAAACACAACTATAGACGGAGCAAATGCCAGTAGATGGATCCGAGTGCCTTTTGTCGGGGTTACGTTTCAGACTTCAACATTAGCAGCTGTGGTTTTGATGGCTTATGTTGCCAGATATCTTTCTAAAATTAAAAATGGAGTTGTCTCATTTAAAGAAACCTTATTGCCTCTTTGGTTGCCTGTTTTTTTAGTGTTGATGTTGATTTTGCCTGCTAATTTCTCCACAGCAGGCATTATATTCTCGATGGTAATAATGTTGGTATTTTTGGGCGGATATCCTATAAAATATATTTCAGTAGTACTGGGTACAGGTTTTCTAGTCCTTGTGTTTTTTATACTGTTTGCTAAGGCCTTTCCGGGAATGTTTCCTAATCGTGTTGATACTTGGGTAAGCAGAATAGAAAACTTTACAGATAATAAAGAAACGCAGGAAGATTATCAGATAGAGCGGGCAAAAATTGCAATAGCCAGAGGAGGAGTGATTGGTACCGGTCCAGGTAAGAGTGTACAAAGAAACTTTTTGCCGCAATCATCTTCAGATTTTATTTATGCCATCATTATTGAAGAATGGGGGTTTTTAGGAGGGGTATTTCTAATGTTATTATATATGTTTTTGCTCTTTAGATTGGTGGTTGTGGCGCATAAAAGTGAAGATGCATTCGGAAAATTACTGGTTATTGGGGTGGGGCTTCCTATAGTATTTCAGGCTTTGATTAATATGGCGGTCGCAGTAGAGTTGTTTCCGGTAACCGGTCAGACACTGCCACTAATAAGTAGTGGAGGGACATCGATTTGGATGACCTGTCTTGCTATTGGAATAGTACTAAGTGTAAGTAGTAGAAGAGAAGAAATAATTGAAGAACAACAAATAAAAGAAAAGGAAGAAAACCCATTAGAGGTTTTGAGAGGAAATGTATGAGTAAAAAACTGAAAGTCATATTATCAGGTGGAGGTACCGGTGGGCATATTTATCCTGCAATAGCCATTGCAAACGAATTGCGCAGTAGGTATCCGGAAGCTTCAGTTTTATTTGTAGGGGCCAAAGATCGAATGGAGATGCAGAAAGTCCCTCAGGCTGGTTATGAAATTGTCGGATTGTGGATTAGTGGTATTCAAAGAAAACTAACATTGAGTAATCTTCTCTTTCCGATAAAACTATTAAGTAGTCTATGGAAATCAAGAAAAGTTATTAAAGAATTTAATCCAGATATCGTTATCGGTACTGGTGGATTTGCAAGTGGCCCTTTGCTTAAAATGGCGAATGCAAAAAAAATTCCAACGGTGCTTCAGGAACAAAATTCATTTCCGGGGATTACCAATAAATGGTTATCAAAAGGAGCTGAAAAAATCTGTGTGGCATACGATAACATGGATCGATTTTTTCCACAAGATAAGATTGTTAAAACAGGAAATCCGGTTCGTCAGGATTTATTAAGTATAGGTGGGAAAAGAAATTTAGGACTATCAAAATATAAGCTGGATAAAGACCAAAAAACAATTTTGATTCTAGGGGGTAGTCTTGGGGCTAGAAGGATTAATCAATTGATTGAAAAGGAACTTGATTTCCTTGTGCAAAAACAAGGTGCTCAGGTGATCTGGCAGTGTGGTAAGTTGTATTATGATGAATATAAAAAATATACTGATCGGGATCATGTGCAGGTGCATCAATTTCTAGACACTATGGATTTGGCATATGCAGCAGCTGATGTGATTATCTCTAGAGCCGGAGCTAGTTCGGTTTCAGAATTATGTATTGTTGCAAAACCGGTGTTGTTTATCCCCTCACCTAATGTAGCCGAAGATCATCAAACCAAAAATGCTAAAGCAATAGTAGATCAAGGTGGAGCACTAATGCTTAAAGAAAGTGAATTGGATAGCAGGTTTAGGCACACTCTTTCAGAATTATTAAAGAATGAGAATGTGCAACTACAACTTGGAGTGGCAATAAAAAAATTGGCATTACCTAATGCTACATCGGATATAGCTGATCAAATAGAAAAATTAATAGAAAATGGTTCTGTAAAGAACTAGTATAAATGAATAACAACTTAGAAAATATAAAGAATATTTATTTTATCGGTATCGGCGGTATCGGGATGAGTGCACTTGCTCGATATTTTAAGTTTCTTGGCAAAAATGTTGCCGGATATGATAAAACATCTACTCAAATTACTTCAGATTTAAGAGACATAGGGATTGCAATTCATTTTGACGACGATGTTCAGGCTATTCCTGAGGCATTTTTAAATAAAGAAGAAACTCTTGTTGTATTTACACCAGCTATTCCTGATGATCATAAAGAATTAGTGTATGTTCGAGAGCATGGTTTTAATCTGAAAAAGAGAGCAGAGGTTCTTGGTATTATTACCAAAGAAATATATACGCTAGCAGTTGCGGGAACTCATGGAAAAACTACAACAACAGCAATTTTAGCACATTTATTGAAAGAAAGTGGTGCTAAAGTGACTGCATTTTTAGGAGGGATAAGCGAGAATTATAATTCTAACCTTATTCTCGAAGGAAATGAGGTTGTAGTCGTAGAGGCAGATGAGTTTGATAGATCTTTCTTGCAATTATACCCGGATATTGCAGCCATTACATCTATGGATGCAGATCATCTGGATATATACGAAAAAGCCAATGCTTTAGAAGATTCATTTATAGAGTTTTCGTCTAAGGCAAAGGATTATCTTTTGGTTTGTAATGGGTTGCCAATTTCTGGAATCACTTTTGGAATTGAGGATACTTCTGATTATTGTGCAAAAAATATAAGAATACATAATGGTACCTATGTTTTTGATTTAAAAACACCAGATCAGTTAATAAAAGATTTGCATTTAAACCTGCCAGGTAAACATAACTTGTTAAATGCTATAACAGCCTTTGCCATAGCTAGGCTTTACGGCTCCCCAACCGGATCTTTGGCAAAGGCTTTATTTACTTTTAAAGGTGTGCAACGCAGATTTAGTTATCAGGTTAAAACAGAAGATTTAGTTTATGTAGATGACTATGCGCATCATCCAACAGAGATTAATGCATTGCACCAGGCAGTACGAGAAATGCATCCTGACAAAAGCGTATTAGCCGTTTTTCAACCACATCTTTATAGTAGGACTAGAGATTTTGCATCAGATTTTGCAAAAAGCTTGAGTCAATTTGATCAAGTATTGCTTTTGGAGATATATCCGGCAAGAGAAACACCTATTGAAGGGATAAGTTCTGGTTGGTTATTAGAAATGATTGATAATAAAAACAAAAAACTAGTCACAAAAGACAAATTAATTGAAGAAATCACAGATAGTGATGCGCAAGTAATTTTGACTATTGGAGCTGGCGATATTGGAGAAGAGGTGGGTCGAATTAAAAAAGCATTATTGGTATGAGTAAAAAGGTATATACATATTTGAAATTTAGCGGTCTTGTTATTTTGATTATTGTGCTTTTCGCTTTTACAAGTAAGCGAAATAAACAACGAAAGATTCATAAAGTGCTTGTAGAGTTTGTTGAAGAACAGGATCCTTATGTAAATGAAGCGACGGTTAATAAATTGTTAATACAAAATCAGCAGAGGGTGACGAGCGTGGGCAAAGAAATTTTAGTTTTGAATACTGTAGAAAAGGGGCTAGATGCACACAAAATGATTGAACATTCTGATGTGTATCTAACTGTAAATGGAGAACTTAAGGCACGAATCAAGCAACGCTCCCCCATTGCTAGGGTTAACGCGGTTACTTCTTTTTATGTAGATGTTACCGGTAGTACAATGCCTTTATCCAATAGTTTTTCGGCACACGTGCCTTTAGTACATAATGTATCAGAGAGAGAAGTTCCTGAAGTTTTTCCTTTATTGAAAAAGATTCAGGATGACAAATTTCTAAAAAAGCACGTAGTTGGAGTTTTTAGAACATTTGAAGGACACTACGAACTTGAGTTGCGAGTGTATTCTTTTAGAGTAGTAATTGGAAAAATAGAGAATCTAGATACTAAAGTCAGAAACTTTAAAGCATTTTATCAAAAAGCGATAAAGGATCAAAGCCTTGATAAGTATAAGAAAGTAAGTTTACAATTTAGTAATCAAGTGGTATGCACAATAAAATAATACCAATATGGAAAGAGAAGTAAATGAAATAGCGGTAGGATTAGATATAGGAACAACAAAGATTGTTGCTATGGTAGGACGTTATAACGAGTATGGAAAGATGGAAGTATTGGGTGTGGGTAAATCCAAAAGCTTAGGAGTACATAGAGGAGTCGTAAATAATATAACACAAACCATCCAATCAATACAACAAGCGGTTCATGAGGCAGAAAGTGCTTCAGGAATGAAAATTAACGATGTTACTGTTGGTATTGCCGGGCAGCACATTCGTAGTCTACAGCATAGTGATTATATCACCAGACCTAATGCCGATGCAGTTATTGATGAAGACGATATTGATAAATTATGTAATCAAGTGCATAAACTGGTCATGTTACCCGGAGAAGAGATTTTACACGTACTACCTCAAGAATATAAAGTCGATGGTCAAGCCGAAATAAAAGAACCCGTTGGGATGTATGGAGGACGATTAGAAGCTAATTTTCATGTAGTTGTTGGGCAGGTAACCTCAATTCGTAATATTGGGCGATGTGTAAAAAGTTCAGGGTTAGAATTGTCTGAAGTTACTTTAGAGCCATTGGCCTCTGCGAATGCAGTATTAAGTCAGGAAGAAAAAGAAGCGGGAGTTGCTTTAATAGATATCGGTGGAGGAACTACCGATCTTGCCATTTTTAAAGATGGGATTATACGCCATACAGCGGTAATTCCTTTTGGTGGAAATGTGATCACCGAAGATATCAAAGAAGGGTGCTCTATAATTGAAAAGCAAGCAGAGTTATTAAAAATTAAGTTTGGATCTGCCTGGCCAGGAGAAAATAAAGATAATGAAATTGTTTCGATACCAGGTCTAAGAGGACGAGAGCCTAAAGAGATTACTTTAAAAAATCTGTCAAAAATTATTCACGCAAGAGTGGTTGAGATTATAGAACAGGTATTTTTAGAAATCAAAAATTATGGCCATGAGTCACCAAAGAAAAAACTAATTGCAGGAATTGTGTTAACCGGTGGGGGGTCGCAATTAAAGCACCTCAAACAACTTGTAGAGTATATAACAGGTATGGATACAAGAATAGGGTATCCTAATGAGCATTTGGCCGGTAATAGTGATTCAGAGACTACTAGTCCAATGTATGCTACTGCAGTGGGATTAGTAATGGATAGTTTAGTTCATATTAAAAAACAGAAAAAAACGACACAAAAACATGCTGTAGCTAGCACTCCATCAGAAGAACCCGCTAAAACAGATGTTGAGGACTCTATATTGAATGAAGAACAAGAAAACCCAAGAGTTGATCTAAAACCAAGGAAGAATATTTTGGAGAAATGGACAGAAAAATTCAAAGAATTTTTGGATAATGCAGAATAGGACCGAGCGTAAAGAAAATGTCCTGTGGACATTTTTAGCGAGGTGCCAGCGCTGAGGGGTGGGCAAAGTAAAGAAAATGTCTGTGGACATTTTTAGCGAGGTGCCGGCGTTGAGAAATTGGATAAGTAAAGTTCTAATTAGAACTGTAAGAAAATATAAAAAAATAGTAGGAGAACCATAAAATTAGCAATTATGAGTAATAAGGAGGAGTTCGAAAATATTTCGTTTGATTTGCCTAAAAATCAATCTAATGTAATCAAAGTGATTGGAGTAGGTGGAGGAGGTAGTAATGCCATTAATCACATGTTTCAGCAAGGGATTAAAGGAGTTGATTTTGTAATCTGTAATACAGATGCACAGGCATTAGAAAATAGCCCGATACCTAATAAAATACAATTAGGAGTATCATTAACTGAGGGATTAGGTGCGGGAGCCAATCCAGAAGTAGGTGAGCAATCTGCGGTAGAGAGTTATGAGGATATAAAAACAATGCTGGATACCAATACCAAGATGATTTTTATCACTGCGGGTATGGGTGGAGGTACCGGTACTGGTGCGGCCCCTATTATTGCAAAAATGGCAAAAGAACTTGATATCCTGACTGTGGGTATTGTAACGATACCTTTTCAGTTCGAAGGACGCATGCGTAATGAACAAGCACATTTGGGAGTAGAAAGACTGAGGGCACATGTAGATTCTTTAATTGTAATCAACAACAATAAACTAAGAGAAGTTTATGGTAATTTAGGATTTAAAGCTGGTTTTTCAAAAGCAGATGAGGTTCTTGCTACGGCATCTCGTGGTATAGCCGAAGTAATCACACATCACTACACGCAAAATATAGATTTACGCGATGCTAAGACAGTTCTTAGTAATAGTGGTACTGCAATCATGGGCTCTGCTAATGCCTCTGGTAATAAACGTGCTCACGATGCAATCGTCAAAGCATTAGATTCTCCTTTACTTAATGATAATAAAATTACCGGTGCTAAAAATGTACTTCTTCTAATTGTCTCCGGAAAAGAAGAAATCACAATCGATGAGATTGGTGAAATTAATGATCATATTCAGCAAGAAGCAGGCCATGGTGCAAATATAATCATGGGAGTTGGAGAAGATGAATCTTTAGAAGATGCAATTTCAGTAACTGTAATCGCTACAG
The DNA here is from genome assembly GCA_947497175.1 of uncultured Aquimarina sp. GTDB lineage: Bacteria > Bacteroidota > Bacteroidia > Flavobacteriales > Flavobacteriaceae > Aquimarina. The sequence continues at coordinate 96,560 of CANMFM010000011.1, forward strand.
GTTTTGATGTAGAACAACAAGATGAAATTGTAAATACAGAAACGAAAAAAATTATCCATACGCTAGAAGATGAGCAGCGTACAGCAGTGCAGGATTTAACGCCAAAATCTACAGGAAAAGTTACTCCTGTATTTTCTCAACTACCTAAAAAAGAAGTAGAAGAGCCTATTATAAAACACGAATTGATTGAAGAGGAAGATTCTTTGCTTTTACCTACGACAGATTTATTAAAGAATATTGATGTAGATTATGAAGTGGTTGATCCATTCTCTGCAGATAGTGATTTTGTCATTATCAATACCCAGGATATCATTAAGCAGATTGAAGTTAATGATGCTAAAGAAGTGCGTGAGGAAGAAGAAAAAGCAGATCAATTTTCATTAGCGTTTGATATGCCTGCAAGCGAAGAGAGTGATAAAACAGATAGGAAATCAAGTATTGCTTCTCAAGATCAAACTCCAGAAGAAGAACCTATTGTTTTTGATCTCAGCGATGATATTTTGGATATGGAAGTTAACGATCCCATAGAGGTGGTTCCGGTGGGAGAAACTGCAACTGGAGGAGTGCGTAAGTATAGTTTAGAAGACTACATGGAAGAAGAAAAACGATTAACAAATGCACAACCTGCAGAAGTTATCGAAGAAGACGAAGAGGTAGTTTTTGAAAAGAAAACTATTGCTCCCGCCCCAGAAACAGAACTATCAGAAGATCCTGATCCTATAAATCAACCCATTTCTGAAACGCTTAAAGCCAGAGCAGCAGAGCGTCGTGCTAAAATGAAAGAATTTAATTATAAATTTAGAAACAGTAACTCTAAGGTTGATGATATAGAAAAAGAACCCGCGTATAAGAGAGCCGGAATTGATGTAGATGCAAAACCTGAGGACTCTGGTCTGTCTAGAACCTCTTTAGGTACTGATAGTAATGATGATATACAATTGCGTAAAAACAATTCTTTTTTGCACGATAATGTAGACTAAGAATTTTATGCATTCAAAATAATCGATAAACCGACAATCTAGTCTTAGATTATCGGTTTATTTTTTATCTTCGCAATCCAATAGAATAAAATCAATACCTATGAGTTTACAAAAAGAAGTAATGACTGCAATGAAAGAGGCGATGAAAGCCAAAGATGCCAATGCATTAACCTCATTACGTGCCATTAAATCGGCTATTTTGTTGGCTCAAACAGAAAGTGGTGCCAAAGAAGAGTTAACCGAAGATCAAGAGCTTAAATTACTTCAAAAATTAGTGAAGCAACGTAAAGACAGTGCCGCCATCTTTACAGAGCAGGGTAGAGATGACCTGGCGCAACCAGAACTCGATCAGGCTAAGGTAATCGAGCAGTTTTTGCCAGAACAACTTTCTGAAGAAGAAATAGAGAAAGTAGTAGTGATGACTATTGAAGACCTTGGAGCTTCAGGAATGAAAGATATGGGTAAAGTAATGGGAGTTGTCTCTAAGGAATTGACAGGACAAGCAGACGGAAAAATAATCTCTGCAATCGTAAAAAGTAAATTATCGTAAATAATTACATACTGGCCGTGTGGCGCAACTGAATAGCGCATCAGATTTCGGCTCTGAGGGTTGGGGGTTTGAATCCCTCCACGGTCACATCAAGCACAAAACCTGCAATTATATTGCAGGTTTTTGTATTTGCGGCATTGCGTGTAATGGGATCAACGTTAGTTAATCCCTCCACCCACAGTCACTTTTAATACAAAACTTACTTAAGCGAGACAATATTGTCTCGTTTTTTGTTGGATATTAGTACTTTTATGTTCAGAAAATAATAGCAATTGCTATTATATGGTTGTTATCTACAAATCTAAAAATTATAATTGAATAAAATATTAAACCTTCTTATTCTAACTTTTGTTATCTCAAGCTGTAATTCTCAAGATAATCTTAAAGAGTACTACTATCCAATTACCAATAAAAAAGAAGTAAATATTTACAAATATCAAGATAAAAATGACTCTTCAAGAGTTGAATATTGGAAAGTCACAACCGACCAAAAAAAAAACGAGATTTTGACAGAGTCTTTTACTACTGATTTTTCTCTTTATAACGTCTTTAAAGAAAAAATAACGGAAAAAGGAGCTGAATTAATTGATTACAAGGATTATCAGAAAAATGACTCAGGAAAACTAATCGAAATTCAAGCTAAAATACTTAATAAAGACGTTTATATCTGGAATGGAGAAAACAAGTATAAGTATTCTGTTCAGTATAAAAATAAATATGGAAACGAACAATTTATAAAAGACCGACAAAAAAAGGGTTTGAGAAAATTGATGTTAATGGTACTGAATATTCAACAGTTAAGTTTTTGGATGAGTATGTTATAAAACTTCTCGATTCAAATGGAATCTATGAATTTTATCAGCTAACTTTTTACTCAAAAGGCAAAGGAATGGTGGAATATCGAAGATATCATCCAAATGGTGCCATAATTGAATTAGAATTAACGGAAATACTTACGCAAGCTGAATTTGAAAAACTAAGTGAAAAGAAAAGCCAGTAGGTAACATCATATATGAAATCAGAGCAAAGTTTAGCGCTAGATCAAGAGGTCTTTTCCTTTTTATGGGGGATGCTGTATTTTTATAAATTGAAAAGGAAATAGAAATGCACATATAAATCAATAGGTTCAAGTGTATTGATCTTTCTCCGACACATATAGTAAACGTCATTTCTTACGGATATAAATCTGCAACAATCCTAATATTTTAAGGTTTTGTATTAAAACCTAACATTCAATATGTGAATACTAAAGATTCCTTTTGCTTTTTTACAGTATTACCTATTTTATTGGCTTCGATGATCGGATATAGTCAAGAAAATGTCATTGAATTAACCGGTGCCGTTACTAGTCAAAATACTAGTGTCTCTAATATTTTGATTGTCAATATAAATTCTAAAAAATCAACGATAACTAATATTGACGGGGTTTTCAGTATTGAAGTTAAATCGCAGGATACATTACAATTCTCTGCTGTTCAATATAGAACGAAAAAAATCATTATTATCGATGAAATTTTGAATCAGAAGACCATACTAGTTGATTTAGAAGAAAAAGTGGTCCAGTTAGACGAAGTAATAATTTTACCCCATCATTTAACAGGTAAAGTCGCTCTCGATATAAAAACATTTGAAACTAAGCCTGGTATTACTTCCTCATCTTTAGGGTTGCCTAAAGCAAAAATAAAAGTTAAGACTAAAAATGAAAGGCTGCTTTTTGAGGCAGACGATGGAAGATTGATTAAATTTTATGGTGTTGCTGCAACCATAAACGTTTCTAAATTAATTAATAAGATTTCAGGAAGAACAAAAGAACTTAAAGATAGAATCTTACTTGATGAACATATCAAAATTGAAAACGAAATAGACAATTTGTTTTCAAAAAAAGTATTATCCCAAGAACTTGAAATTCCTCAAACAAATATTACTGATTTTCTTGACTTTTGCTTAAATCACCCCGATTTTTCTAAATTGCCGAACACTATAAATGCGTTACGAATTTTGGAATTCTTTAAAAGCAAAAGCTATGAATACAAAAAAGCAAACGGATTAAATTGATAAGTTTTTGTAATGATTTTCAGAGAATTATAAAGTAAATAAAACAAGAGATGACAATTTGTAAATTGCATGTGCACTTTTCCGAATGCAAACGCACATACATTAGGTGATAGCAAAAATTAAATTTACGAAATGCTGTAACCTAATTTATTAATTAATCGTCATAAGCGTATAAATCGAAAATATATTATGACGATACGAGTACTTTTATTTATTGCATTATTCTATAGTATAGAATCAAACGCTCAATACAATAGTTCGGTAACCACTCTAGATCCCAACACCATTAACGAATGGCTATTGAAAAATAATGTTCCCGCTATTGCTATTGCCACTATTGAAAACGGAAAATTAAATCATCTACTTTCATACGGAAATACTCAAGGTGGATTACCTGCTAAATCGAATACCATATTTGATGTCGCTTCACTTACAAAAACCATAACAACAGTACTAACCCTTAAATTAGTTGGTAATGGTTCTTGGGATTTGGATGAACCTCTATTTAATTACTGGATAGATCCAGATGTGAAAAATGATTCGCTTTATAAAAAGATTACAACACGGCATGTTTTAAGCCATAGGACAGGTTTTGCTAACTGGAGATGGATGCACCAAACTAAAAAATTAACTTTTGAGTTCGAACCCGGTTCTAAATTTCAATACTCTGGAGAAGGTTTTGAGTATTTGAGAAAAGCTTTAGAGAATAGGTTTGATACACCCTTTGAAGAACTTGCAGATTCTTTGATTTTCAAGCCAAACAAAATGAACGACAGTTATCTAGTTTGGAATAAAAACATAGATAGCGTTAGGTTCGCAGGTACTCACGACAAATCCGGAAAAGCCTATGATTATGTTAAATCTTTTAAAACAAATGCAGCCGATAATTTATTGACTACAATCGAGGACTTTGGAAATCTTGGAGTAACTATCATTAATCAACAGTACCTTGACCAAAATGTATATGATGAAATGATAAGTCAACAATCCATAGTTCGTGAAGGAATAAATTTTGGATTGGGTTGGATTGTTTTCAATAACTTACCTAATGATGAGTATGCGTTGTTTAATGCGGGAAGTGATGTAGGTGTAAATGCCTTGATAGTTCTCTTACCTAAATCCAAAAGAGGACTGATAGTGTTTACAAATGGAGATAATGGAAGAGCACTTGCTATGAAAGCTATTGGAGAAACTTTAGGAGAAGCCGGAAAGGAAATCCTGGGTAGATTCTAAAACTTTTGCTAACAGTGTAGTTAAAAAATAAAGGTTTAGTTGAAAACCTAAAGCGTTTTACGATGAATTAAGTGTATTGGATTTTTGATAATACTAAATAAAAATCCGCTATTTTTCATAAACAATACCATGAACCTAATTTATCAAATTCTCGGATAAAACAGGGTTGGACAAAATTTACCAAACCGAGGCAATATTGTCTCGGTTTTTTGGGTAATAAACTTGATTGTATTTATAGATGCTAGCCGTCCGTTATCTGAAAAGATCATAGCTTTTAAGCTATAGGTGCACTGTTAATTTTACTTAAATCTTCGAAAATATCAAAAATATGGTCAGTAACATCAGTTATCCCAATAGCATTTAGCCTTTTAATATGCATTTCTCTATACCTTTTTAAGTAGTTGATATTTTTGAACAAGTATGTTGAACCAAAATGATTAGTTCCTTCTTCGTAAGTCCATATCTTCCAAATAATACCTTCCTCTTTGCTAATACTTTCCGCTAATTGCTTATTTCCTTCCATAAATTCTTGCGTAACCGGGCCATCATATTTTAGATGTAAATCCCAAATTTTTTGTATACTCATATCATTATTATTTTAATTATTGATTTCGTTTTAGATTTATAAAACATAAAATAGTAAGTATAGTAAAGAATGCAGGGTCAGACCAGCCTAATCCATAAAAAATACCCTTATAGATAGCAAAAAGTGTTATAATAACTCCTAATATATTAGTACATAAGAAAGCGGTTAATATTTTCTTTGCATAAATACTTTTTTCCTTCACATCTCTAAATAAAAGACTAGTGATTGCAATTCCTCCTAAAAAAATAGTAGTATGTTGTGATAGAAAAACTGAATATTTATCATTTAACTCAAGCCCATAATTTGGCCATAGCAGATTAGGAATAAAAAATAAACCTAATCCAAAAAGGGCATAAATCACCCCATGTATTGTTAAAAATGTTTTAGTACTCATATCCATATCTTTTTTGATTTACGCTACAAATTTATATTTAATAGTTTATTTTTGATACTTATTTACAAAAAGATACTAGTTTCTAATACGAAACTATATGATTATTTAACAATGAAAATGAAAGAAGAACAAAAGCTATCAAAAGAATGTATTGGACAGTTACTAGCTATTAGAGACACAATGGAATTGTTATCTGGGAAATGGAAAATACAAATTATAGGTACATTACTTCGTGGTGGAACTATGCGATTTATGGAATTAAAGAGAAGTTTAAATGGGATTGCACCAAAAAAACTATCTAATGATTTACAAGAACTTGAATTAAATAAACTAATTACTCGCAAGGTCAAGGAAACTAAGCCCATTACTGTAGAATATTCTTTGACAGAACATGGAAAAACTTTAGACAACCTAATCGGTGAGATCATATATTGGGGGCAAAATCATAGAACTGAAATTATTCGAAAATAAGCGTTATACTTACTCTTTTTTTAAGTTCTTTTTGAAAGTTAACATATGTTTTTTCAAAATGATATTAACAAGCGATTAGTATGGCTTGATGCTCTTTTACCTACTCTAGATCTTCGAAACATTCTGTTATACAGTTTGAACCGTGAATGTATAGGGGCAAACCAAGCACAAAACCTGTAATTTCATAGTTGGTCTATATTTGCAGCAGTGTGTGTAATAGGATTGGCGTTAGTTAATCCCTCAACGATCGCAAATGATACAAGATTTACCAAGCCGAGGCAATATTGTCTCGGTTTTTTGTTAGATATTATTACTTTTATAATTAAGAAATAAAAGCAATTGCTCTTAATTCTATGGTTATTTACATATCGAAAACATAAAATTGATAATGAAAATTGAAATTTCAGAAACAAGAAATATTGACAAGGAACAAATAATTGAACTATATAAGGCAAACAAATGGAGCTCGGCTAATAAACCCGTTGAATTGTATAGTGCTCTAATGGATTCTCATTCGTTGGTTTCTGCCTGGATTGGAAACGAATTGGTTGGGATTGGAAACGCAATTTCTGACGGACACTTGGTAGTTTACTATCCGCATTTATTAATTCACCCAAATCACCAAGGAAAAGGAATCGGACAAATGATTGTGGCTAAAATGAAGAAAAAGTATAAAAAATTTCATATGCAGATGTTAACTGCTGATGGAAAGGCTATTGAGTTCTACCAAAAAGTTGGCTTTGAAAGAGCTGGTGAAACAGAACCCATGTGGATTTTTAAAGGGAATGAACATTAAACTAATGATATGATAGCAAGAATATGGCACGGAAAGACCAAAGCTGAACATTTTGAAGAGTATACCGAATTTATGAAATCCAAGGCTATTCCCGATTATAAAAAGACCGAAGGTTTTGTAAAGCTTACATTTCTAAGGCGTATTGAAGGAGATATTGCTCATTTCAATTTGATAACCTTCTGGGAAAACTTAGAAGTCATTAAAAATTTTGCTGGAGAGGATTATGAAATTGCTAAATACTATGATAGGGATAAAGATTATTTGCTTGAATTTGAGGAAAAAGTAACTCATTATGATGTATTTGCACACTAAAAACGACTTACACGCTACACTGTTTAGCAAATCATAGCTGTTTCAATAAGCTTAGGCTTGTTGTACAAAACGTTCTTGATTTAATTAATTCTCGGTTAAAACGCGGTGAAACAAAAATTACCAGAACTCTTACATAAAAGGCGATAAATATTTATTTAATTAGTTTAAATCCATGCTAATTAGGTGTTTATTATTTTTTATTCACTGTCAGGGCGATTTTATTTTATTTCAGTCGTTATTGTAATCTGCTTTTTTAAAAAACCTGACTAATTCAAACTTTACTTCTACTCCTTTATCTTGAACTTTTTTATCATTTTTTGATAAAATATTCTTTATAGCACGAATCAATATCCCGTAATTAGTAAATTCCAAATACTCTTAATAAGGTTGAATACACTGCAAAGAATCGTTTAGATAAAACCTAATGAGTGATTTAAAGTTTTGTTAAAACAAGAAATCCTATTTTATTATTTCTGAAATTGCGCTGATGCATCGACGTGTATTCACACATATCATTACGCTATTATGCATAGCTGCATTCCTGGTTCCGAGAGTAGCCAACCTGCATGCTTTAAGTCATTTGTCAGATGACGGTGCTGTTTCTTGTGAGCTTTGTGATATTATAGTTGATACTCCTCAGTTTGATCTCATCAATGATACTAATTCTTATTTAGAAAGTGAACAACAAAGTATACCAAGTTCATTTGTTATAGTACTCCAATACAATACTCCACAAGAAAAGATCGTTTCTCCAACTTGTATTTATAATAAGCCTCCCCCTTTTGTGTAAAGGAGACACCAATTGGTTCTAAAGTTTTTTGAATGATGCGAGTTTTTTATTTGCACCAAAGATTTTGTGTATTCTTATTTGTTATTCTAGCTTTAGCATAACAAATGTTACATCACTTATACAAGCATACTGGGCATTCACCTTTAGTACTCCTCTCTTTATAGTCAAACTATTCTCGGTTTTTACCGAATTTACAAACACAAATCGTCAAACTTTTACATCATAAATATGCTTAAAGCAATAAATCTTACCAAAACATATGGTAAGCACTCAGCACTAAGTGAGTTGAATTTATCTGTTGACAAAGGAGAAATTTTTTGTTTACTAGGTCAAAATGGTGCCGGAAAAACAACTACGATCAATCTATTTTTAGGTCTAATCGAGCCCACTAGTGGCAAGGCAATGATCAACGGAGTTACAGTTAGGACCAATAGTAATAAAACCACCAACATGATTGCCTATATACCCGAGGTTGTTCAACTGTATAGCAATCTTTCGGGTGTCGAAAACCTGAACTTCTTTAGCAGGTTAGCCGGGTTTAAATATACAAACATTGAGTTGTCTGAATTTTTATCAAAAGCCGGGCTTCAGGAAACCGCTCATCAAAATAAGTTGTCCACATATTCAAAAGGGATGCGGCAAAAAGTTGGTATTGCCATCGCACTCTCTAAAAATGCGGATTATATTTTTATGGATGAGCCTATTTCTGGTTTAGACCCTAAAGCAACATTAGAGTTCACTAAAACATGTAAAGAACTCAGCAATGATGGTAAAGCCATTTTTATGGCTACCCACGACATCTTTAATGCGGTAAATGTAGGGACTAAAATTGGTATTATGAAAGAAGGTCAATTAGTTCATACATCAAACACAGATACTATCAATGCAACCGAATTACAAGATTTATACTTGAAAACCATCTAAACGTTAATCAAATCAATGAATACAATGAAACTTTTTAAATTTTCATCTACACTTTTATTTCTATTATTTAGTTGTGCAACTTTTGCACAAGTACAGGTAACAGGCACTATTGTCGACACTCAGAATATTTCAGTTGTGGGAGCTTCAATTTTGTTAAAAGACAAAGCCAACACTTTTGGAAAACTTACAGATAGCTCATGACAATTTGAAATAAATGCTCCATCGGGAACGTATACTATAGAAGTACGTTATTTAGGTTTTCAGCCGTATAAGAATGTTATAGAAATTGGAAATGGCACTACATATGATATAGGAACTATTCAATTAGAAGAAGGTACTGAACAGCTTCAAAGCGTTGAAATTGTAGGTCGCCCTAGAACAGATTACAATAGTGATTACTCTTTTTCGTCTACGAAAATTGCAATTAAGAATAAAGAGCTCCCTCAGGCAGTTTCTACAATCACAAAAGAATTAATTAATGATCGCCAGGCATTTCAGATAGCAGATGCTATAAAAACTGCTAGTAGTGTTACACATACGGGATTCTACAACCATTTTAACATTCGAGGTATCATACAAGCCGAAGATGGTCAGCTTGTTAATGGTATGAGAACTCGTCAATATTATTTTCTACAACCCATTACATCTCATATAGAAAGAGCAGAAGTTATTAAAGGGCCATCTTCAGTAACTTTTTCTAGTGTTGATCCTGGTGGATCTGTTAATTTAGTCACTAAAAAACCTTTAAAAGAAAAAAGAAATGAGGTAAGTGCCACCGTCGGAAGTTTCGGAACTTTACGAGCAACTGCAGATTTTACAGGACCTTTAAATGATTCAGAAACTTTATTATACCGTTTTAATACGGCTATTCAAGAAGCTAGATCTTTTCGAGATTTGGTAGAAAATAATCAATTTTTAATCGCACCTTCCATCACTTTTTTACCTAATAGTACTACTGCTCTTAATGTAGAAATGATATATAGTAATGGAGTAGGAAATCTTGATCGTGGTCAACCGCTTTTTGGAGCTATCAATGGTCAATTTGATATTAATAGTACAGATATTACTACTAATGTGGCTGCTTCCAATGATTTTTACGCTTCAAAAGAGTTTATGGTGATCAGTAATTTTAGTAAGCAGATTACTGATAACATAGGATTCAATGCTTCTTATATGAAACAAACCTGGGAAGAAGATCTTGCAGAACACCGTGTTGCAGGTGCTGCTGCTGTGGATATAGATGGTAATGCTATTCCAACACTTGCTGAACTACGCTATACCGAGAGGCAGCAGTTTTGGATAACAGATAACTATACCACATATATCAATTTTGAAGTTGACAATGAAACGTTTATCAATACCCTTTTGGTTGGGTATGATGGTAGTAGATGGGAAAGAACTGTTGGTGGAGCTTCTAATGGTGCTCGTCGTTATCGAAGGTTGAATGGTGCAGCAACGTCCTTCAATGCTGAAGAAGCAGATCAATTCGAAACTATAGAAATAGATGGGGTAACTGCTCCAAGGCCTAATGTTGATCATTTTGATCTTGCTAATCCTAATAATACAGCAAGAGAAACTTCTGGTTATATTATCTCAGAATTTGCAATTCCGGCAAATCTTACCACTTCAAACGGTATTTATATTCAAAACCAATTTAAAATAGGTAAACTTTCTGCTCTTTTTAACCTTCGTTATGACTGGTATGAAGATATATTCGATTACGAATCAAATAATGAACAATCATTTAAAAATGAGGCTTTTATACCAAGAATCGGGTTGACTTATGAGGCTACAGATGCAATTAGTATATATGCTTCTTATGTAGAAGGGTTTCAGCCACAGTCTAACACAGTTACACTTTCACCGGCTACTGAAGATTTTTTCTGGGCCGGTTCGCCTGCCAGTTTTGACCCTTTAGAAAGTAATAATATAGAATTTGGTGGTAAAGGAGAATTTTTAGGTGGAAAATTAACAATGAATGCTGCTGTATATCAGATAACGCAAAAGAATCTATTACAGCAAGATCCAAATGACGAATCTTTATTAATAGAACGAGGGGAGCAACGTAGCCGAGGTTTTGAATGGGATCTTACAGGGTATGTATTGCCTAATCTTCAACTTAGTGCTTCATACGCCTTTATCGATGCCGAAATTATTGAAGATGATGATCCTACTTTAATTGGTGAACGTATCGGAGGAGCACCAGAACATAGTGCCAATTTTTGGGGGCGATATGATTTTATGAGTGGAGCCCTAAAAAATATTGGAATAGGTTTGGGTACGGTGTATCGTGGAGATCGTTTGTCATGGTATGGAGATCGTATTGTATTGCCCTCATATACTGTATTTGATGCAGCTGTGTATTATCGCCCGACAGGTATAGATATGCAGATTGCTCTAAAGCTTAATAATGTATTCGATGAAACGTATTGGAATGGAGCATTGAATGCATCCAGAGTTTTTCCGGGAGCACCCAGAAATGTATTGCTAACTACAACATATAAATTCTAAAAAGATGCAATGGGTAACTATTCGATTATTCGCAGTTCACTTTTGGCGTAACGCGACAGCACCCAAAAGTTTTTATCTATTATTTTTCATTTTTATACTGTTAACAGCGTATTCAGCTGTTAGCGGTATAAAAAATCATACGACTCAAAATGATATTAGACAAGAACACCAGATTAAGGCAAGACAAAGCTGGGAAGCAAATCCCGATAAACATCCGCACAGAATGGCTCATTTTGGGACATTTGCGTTTCGAATACACCCCACTTTGGGGATCTTTGATTATGGATTAGAAAGTTTTACAGGAAATATGGTTTTTTTAGAAGCACATCGACAAAATAGTGTTAATTTTTCTGAAGCTACATTTTCTACAGGCATGCTACGATTTGGTGAATTAAGTTTGGCATTATTACTACAAATTGTATTGCCACTAATACTATTTTTTATAGGTTTTTCTAGTGTTGCAGGTGATAAACAGAATGGAACTTTAAAAATACTTTTATCCCAAGGTGCTACATGGAAAGAAATATTATTCGGAAAATCTATCGGACTTTTTGCAATTTCTCTACTATTTTTTATCCCCATTCTTTTAGTGGTAATTCTTGCCCTTTTACTATTTGAAACTCCTTTGGTAAATGATTTTAGATGGTTGCGTCTATTGATAATTGGTATGAGTTATTTGATATTCCTTTTTATTGTATCTTCTATTACTGTGGTTATATCGGCGAGTAGTAATATTCCAAAGAATGCATTATTGCGATTATTGGGAATTTGGTTATTATTAGTGATCCTATTGCCAAAATCTGCTCAAGCGATGGGGAATTACTGGTTTCCTACTCCTAGTAAATTAGCCTTTCAATCCGCTATCGAAAAAGAAGTAGTCCAAAAAGGTGATAGTCATAATCCTAATGACCCTCATTATAATCACTTAAGAGATTCTGTATTAGCAGTTCATAAGGTAAGTAAGATAACTGATCTACCTTTCAACTATTCAGGTTTCGTAATGCGCGAAGGGGAGAAGATAACGGCCGCTTTGTATAGAAAACATCATTCTAAGTTGGTAAACCTATATAAAAATCAAAATGATCTCACTAGATTTTCATCATTTATCAACCCTTTCACGGCAATAAAAGTAATATCGATGACGATGTCTGGTACTGATTTTTCATCGTACATCGATTTTCAGGATAAAACAGATGATTATCGATACCAACTAGCGCAAACCATGAATGAATTGCAAATGGAATATATCAGTCCTAAAAAAGAAAGCGGTTCTGAAGGGAAAACCCATGTAGTTGGACATGAGCATTGGTCAGCGTTTCAGGATTTTAAACACGAACCTATGGTATTTGCTAATTCCATGAAAGAAGCTTTTCCTGCGGTACTGTCTATTTTGTTTTGGGCGATAGGTACGATAGGATTAGTACTATTCGTTTCAAAAAGAGTAAAAGCAATATGATGTTATATAAATTATTTTTACAACAATGTATTCGATCCAAAGAAGTATGGATCAGCCTGATATTAATAACGTTATTAGGTGTCTTAGGAATTATTATTGGCAATAAACATCTAAAAAGACAACAGGATGCAATTGCTGAAGTAAAAACGTATCAAGAGGAACATTTTGACCGACAAGTATCGTTGCATAATGATGATTTAGGGTTATTATTATATTATGCGAATTTCGCCTATATCAATACCTTAAATCCATTAGCTGGATTGTCCATAGGTCAGTCAGATGTATATCCTACGGTAAAAAGAATCACAATTAAAACCTTTGAAGCTCAAAAGTACGATACTGATTTGGTAAACCCAATGAACTTGCAGTCTGGTAATCTCGACCTTTCTTTTGTGATCATTTATCTTTTTCCGTTGTTGGTCATCGTGTTGACGTTTAATGCAGTTTCTGAAGAAACAGAAACAGGTACGTGGAGGCTCATAGCTATTCAATCAAAATCTAAACTTGGATTCATTACCTCCAAACTTTTAGTACGATTAATACTATTATGTACCATATTGATCTTTCTTTTTTTTGTGGCAAAACTAATCCTGAATTTATCTCTGGATGCTCGGTTTTTTTGGATGTTCGGATTGTCTATACTTTATATACTTTTCTGGTTTACGGTAAGCTTTTTTATCATAATTTTTAAAAAATCTTCTGGTTTTAATGCGTTATTACTTTTATCCGTTTGGTTGGTGTTAATGATTCTTTTGCCAGCGGGAATCAATGCGTATGTAACCTCAAAATATCCTGTACCAGAGGCTTTAAGTACTGCGATAGCACAAAGAGATGGTTATCATGTTAAGTGGGATACCGATAAGCGTGCTACTATTGAGAAGTTTTATCAACATTATCCACAATTTAAAAGGTATGGATATCCTACTGATGGGTTCAACTGGTTATGGTATTATGCAATGCAACAGATGGGAGATGATGATTCAAAAGAGCAGCAAGAGGCTTTTAGTACTAAGCTTATATTACGAGAAAACGTGAGTAGTCAAATAGCATCTGTAATCCCTAGTATGCATCTGCAACTAGCTTTTAATCAATTGGCCGGAACAAGTATGAGCCAACAACAAGAATATCTAAATGCCACTGATGCATTTCACGAAGAATTGAGGCTGTTTTTTTACCCGAAAATATTTGAAAGTCAACTTGCTGATACTATAGATTGGAATCAATTCGTACCAGAATATTATAAGACAAAAACAACTTTAAAACCACTAAAAGCTATTGTGCCGCTTGTGGTAGCATCAGTGATTTTGATACTATTTTCGATACCAATGACAAAACGATTATAATAATTAGTTTAATGGTAAGGCACCTATATTCATAATAGTGTCATTTTCATTAATAGGGGGAGTGCCGATCATATATAAAATCATTCCACTTTGTGGTGCTTTTATATTTTCTAATGTATTGCCAAAAAAGTCGGTAATGTAACCAAGAGACTCTCCCTTTTTGATAAAATCACCGGCCTTTTTTTTAGTATAAAAAAGACCAATTGATTTACTTTTAATTGTAAATCTTTTGGTTATTATTGTTGGTTTGATCTTAGTAGGTTTAGTAGTACTATCTAACATTTGAAGATGTTTTAGTAATAAAAACATTCCATTTTCAATTCGATCGGTTTTGGTTTTACTGGGAATACCTAGTCTTCCACACTCAATATCTACTGATGGAATTTTACGGTGAAAAGCTTCTTGAGAGCAATACAAACTAGGTTTTTCGAGTCGCTCTTCTGTAATATTAAAAATAATTGAGTAATCAAATCCCATAGCCAAAGCCATTTCTCGTCCTTTTTTTGAAACTTCAGCTAGAGCATTACTGTCATACCACGCATTATATGGGCGTAAATCTTCTGGTGCATCTCCGGCATGCATATCGACAAAAAAATTTGATTTGGCAATCACTTCTGTCGTAATGATATGTGCCATACGCTGAGTAATTGACCCCTGAGGATCTCCAGGGAAAGAACGATTTAAATTCTTTCTATCTAACGGATTTATAAACGGACTCCTTCCTAAAAATGCAGGAACATTAGCGATTTGCACCAAAATAATGGTTCCGGATAATTGTTTAGGGTCAATTTTTTGATTTAATTGTTGAGCCGCAAGAATCGGTGGATATTCATAACCGTGTATTCCTGCGGTAATCCCGAGAACTGGTCCTGGTTTTGAACCATGAAATATAGTAACGGGAATAAAGGTACTGTCCTTCTTACTCATTACTGGGATCTTAAAATAACGCTTATTACCAGGTGTAATAGATTCATTTTGGAAAATGAAGGGTTTTTGAGCTATTGCAACAATAGAAGTAAGTACAAATGTGAATAAAAGAGTTCTAGTCTTAGCCATATAAACAAAGATAGCTATGCGAGAATATAATTAATAATTTCTCTTCGGATTATTCTCATTTTCCTAGTATTTCATTAGAAACAAGTTGGTTATCTTCCGTGTAACTCCATATTAGGTAGTTTATTAAGGTCTTTAACATAATAGTCGAAAAAGCTTTTGGTTTGAATAAAAAACTCTTTTCGGAACTCGCTTATTCTGTGATCAGCTCCTTCAAATAAAATATAACGAACAGGATGTTTATATGCATACAATTTGTTCAATAACTCTAGTGATTCTGAAGCAGGAACACGCCAATCAGAACTGCCTTGCATTATTAATATTGGGGTCGTTTTACACATTTTATCCGCCCAGAATACAGCTGATCGTGCTTTGAGTTCTTTTTCTTTATTTTTATAATAATTTGGAATAACCTTGGCATATACATTTTCTTCAAAATCGGGTCTATGTACAAGATGTTCAAAAGCGTTAGCAGCTCCTGCAAGGACAACCGCAGCTTTAAATTGACATGTCTTTTTGAGCGCAAGATATGTCATCATACCCCCTCTACTAGCTCCCTCTATACCTATTCTTGATGTATCTGCATTATCGATTTCTTCAAGAGTATTAATAAGGCTTAATACATCATTTAAGTCCTTTCCGCCTCTTTCCTCTTGTCCTTGGCCACCATCATTTCCGCGATATTGACTCGCTACAACAACATAACCCCAACTAGCGATTTTTCCTAAGAAGAAACCTACTCCAGTCTCATTCCATTTCCCAAACTCGCCAGTTCCTCCACGATTAGAAATAATACAAGGGAAACTACCTTTCTGAATAGGTTTAGCAATAAAACCTTTAATTTTAAGGGAATCAGAGAGGTAGGTAATTCGAAAAAACTCAATATTTTTAAGAGCCTTAATCATTGTTGAATCAGCCTTATGAATTTTATCCATGGTTGAATCACTTAAAATTAACCTTTCTTTTTCTATAATCTTCCCATTCTGAGCATGAGAAAGAAAACACTTCAAAAAGATTGAAAGCAGAAGTATTATTAATGCATGTCTCATATTGAATTTTGTTTTAGGATATACAACATTTACGATACATCAAAAGGTTTATTTACAATCGAAAAGAATTCTTTTCTAGTAGCAGGTTCCATAAACTTTCCTCTATATTCGATTGTAGTAGTAAAACTGCTTTTGTCTTTAATTCCTCTTGAAGAAACACAAAGATGTTTAGCCTGTATAACTACAATTACATCCTCAGTTTCTAAAGTTTGTTGCAAATCTTTTAGAATCTGTAAACAAAGTCTCTCTTGTACTTGGGGGCGATGTGCATAATAATCTACTAATCTATTAATTTTGGATAAGCCAATTACCCTTCCTTTAGGGATATATCCTACATGTGCAGTACCTACAATTGGCAGGAAATGATGCTCACAAGAAGAATTAATAGTGATGTTTTGTTCTACTAAGATCTTTTTGTATTGATATTTATTCTCAAAAATGGAAGTTTTAGGGCGATTTTTAGGATTTAAACCATAAAATAATTCCTTAACATACATTTTTGCTACCCTGTAGGGAGTTCCAGAGAGACTATCATCTGTTACATCTAACCCTAGCTCCTTCATAATTTCTGCAAAATGATGTTGTATATTTTTAATCTTATCATCGTCAGAGGTATCAAAGGCATCTGCTCGTAAAGGCGTTTCGATGGTATTTGAAAAATGTAAATCTCCTGTTGATTCTATTTCTTCTCGGGTCATTTTCATTATTCCATGTGTTAATGTTTGCAACATTCTTGTTGGCATTGACAATATTTTAGATTAAAGACATGTAAAATCACTAATAAAGAAGATGCTACATAAATTGTTTCTTCTGGTACAGAAAAGATTGATAACTTTTCATTAATAACAATAATAAATAATAGTAGCCAACTCATCCAAAAAGCATATTTCATTTTTAGTTTGGAGGTGGTTCTAGAGGATCTCCGAATAGCCATATAAGATAGGCCCAAAAAAAGAAAGTCTAACGATTTCCACCAAAAAGGATGTGCTTCTTCAGAAATTATTAATCCTGTATGCGCTAAAAATAAAAAAGGAGTAGCTAAGCAGTGTGCCAAGCATAAACTACTGGCTATGATTCCTAAAGTATCTGAGTGATTACGTATGTGAGATATGTTCACAAGAAAAGGTATTTGTTTACGTTACAAAGATACTATAATTTTATTAATGCAACTTTGTTGCTTTAATAAAATTATTTATTTTTAACCAAAATCATTTTATGATCCGAACGACCTCCCTGCAGTTTACATATCAGAATACAAAAAATAATACCTTTTGCTTTCCAGATATTAATTTACCTGCAAAAAAGGACATATTAATTCTAGGACCTTCAGGTGTGGGTAAAACCACATTATTGCATCTTCTGGGCGGGCTTTTACCTCCTAAAGCTGGAGATGTGTTTATTGCAGATAATTGTTTAAACAGACTTACAAGAAGGCAACTTGATTATTTTAGAGGACAGCACATAGGACTAATTTTTCAAAAAGCTCATTTCATAAAGTCGTTGACCTTGCTCGAGAATTTAAGCCTACGTGAGCGATTTTCTGAAAAGAAGGGTGATCGTTATCGAAAAGAAGAATTAATCGTACATCTGGGACTCTCAGATCTTCAAAACAAAAAGGTATATCAGCTAAGTGAGGGTCAACAACAGCGCCTTTCTATTGCCTTAGGCGTTATACATAAACCTAAAGTTATATTAGCAGACGAACCTACATCAAACTTAGATGATATTAATTGTAAAAAAGTGATTTCCTTATTGAAAAAAGAGGCTCAGATCTGCAAAAGTAATTTAGTAATCATAACCCATGATCAAAGAGTTAAATCACATTTCAACAAACATATAATTTTATAAAAATTGTTATACCTGGCGTACAAAAATCTGATTTCTAAACCTCTAAACACTTTGTTGAGTACTTTGTTATTGATGCTTAGCATTTCGTTGGTAACCTTTGTCTTACAGATAAAAAATCAGCTTAACCAGCATTTAGAAAATAATAGTAAGCCATTTGATATGGTTATAGGTGCAAAAGGAAGCCCTTTACAACTTGTACTCTCCTCGATTTTGCATATCGATAACCCTACGGGGAATATCTCATTAGAAGAAGCCACACGTATTGCCAAAAATCCTATGGTCAGACAAATGATACCCGTTTCTTATGGCGATAATTATAAAGGAATTCGAATTTTGGGTACGACATATGAGTATTTAGCTAAATACAAAGCAAGTTTACAAGAAGGAAGGTTGTATAAAAAACCATTCGAAGTAGTTGTTGGAAATGGTGTAGCAAAAAATAATAATCTACAAATAGGGGATACCTTTGTAAGCGCCCACGGTTTAGCCGAAAACGGATTAGAAACACATCATGAAAAACCTTTTATCATTACCGGAATATTAAAACCAACACGTACTATTGTTGATCATCTTATAGTCACTAATCTTGAAAGTATTTGGGAAGTACATGAACATAATGATGAGCAACACCATCATGAAGAAAAACATAAAGCGAACCATATTGATGAACATGGTAATCATAAAGATACATATGGAGAAGCACGCCAAATTACGTCTTTATTAATAGAATTCAGAAATCCTTTTGGAGCGCTGCAAATGTCTAGATTTATTAATGATAAAACTACTATGCAAGCAGCACTTCCCAAATTTGAAATCGAACGTTTGATGAGGTTTTTGGGTGTTGGTTTTCAGGTGGTTAATGGTATTTCTATAACAGTATTATTGGTGGCGGTACTAAGTATATTTATAAGTTTAATCAAAACCGTAAGAGAAAGAAAACAAGAGTTAGCCTTGTTACGTACCTATGGTGTTCGTACCCTGCAGTTGATAAAATTGGTTTTTTTGGAAGCTCTTTTTTTATCTTTATTAGGAGCTACTTTAGGTTGGTTTTTAGGAAGAATAAGTATATGGCTTTTTTCAATTTTTACTGAAGATCTATATGGGTATCACTTTGTATTTAGCCTTCCTAATAATAAGGAGTTGATCGTTTTGTTAGTAGTGGTTTTAACTACTTTACTTGCAGCAGTATTAGCCTCAATGTCTTTATATAAATTAAATGTTTCTAAAACAATATCTGATGCATAAAGTAGTTTTTCTAGTCCTGTTTTTTACGCTGTCCTCATTCTGTATGTTTTCTCAAGAAAAATTGACATGGGATGATTTGGCCGATGTAAAATTTTATAATGTTTATAGCGCAGCTTATGACGACATTTTTTTAAAACCTAGATTTGGACCAATTATCAAGTCGTATCAAGGTACTCGGATTCGTATCAAAGGTTATTTTTTGGACTTTTCTATCAAGGAAGACGAATTTTATTTGATTTCTAAAAACCCTCGATCTTCCTGTTTCTTTTGTGGAGGAGCAGGCCCAGAAAGTGTTGTTGAGGTTGTTTTTAAGCAAAAGCCAAAGTTTAAAATGGATCAGGTTGTAGAGATTACAGGTGTTCTGGAGCTTAACGTAGATGATGTAGATCACTGTAATTATATACTAAAAGAGGCTAAAGGCAAATTAATACAGTAAATTGAATTAAAATCATACTTTAGCGGTCAGAAGAAAGGAGTAATTAAGTGCTATACTATATGAACAAAAGAACATACCATAATGGCCTGCTAAAAAGCATACTTTGTAAAAGCTTATTTTTAGTCACATTTATAATACTTCTCTTATCTTGTAAGAAAAAGGAACACCTTGTACAAGTAGAAGGAGTAAGAATTGAAATCAACGATGCTACTCCTGGTCATTCGGGTGTTGAGGCTTTTATCAAACCATACAGGGCACATGTAAATAAGACTTTGGATAGTGTCTTGGCTTATGCGCCAGAGACATATTCTAAAAACGATGGGATCTTAAATACCGCCATAGGTAACTTAATGGCCGATATTATTTTAGAGCAAGCCAATCCTTTTTTTATATCAAAGACTAAAAATACAATTGATATGGTACTATTAAACCACGGCGGAATACGAGCCCCAATTCCAAAAGGTAATATCACGGCACGTACGGCCTATCAGGTGATGCCATTTGAGAATAGTATTATTGTTGTTGAGATGAAAGGCATCCGTATTAGAAAACTGATTGAGTATTTGCAAAAATCTCGAAAAGCGCATCCTATTTCAGGATTAAAACTGACCGTTGATAATGATTTTAATGTGGTTAAAGCGTCGATCAATAAAAAGGATATTGAGGACGAAAAAGTTTATTTTGTTGCTACTAATGATTATCTGTATCATGGCGGTGATGAGATGTATTTTTTTGAACACGCCGAGAAAACACATAAATTAAATTATAAAATTCGGAATGCAATGATCGACTATTTTAAAAAGGTAGATACGATCACACCAATAATAGATGATAGATTTTTGCAAATTAATTAACAAAAATAGAAATGAAACGAAGAGAGTTTGTAAAAAATACAGCATTAACAGCAGGTTTGATGACTATCGGAGGAGTTGGTTTATCATCTTTTTCTGCGAGCCAGGCAAAAAAAATAACAATTTTACATACAAACGATGTACATAGTCATATAGATCCATTTGGTCCTGAAGAAGGTAGGAATTCCAACAAAGGAGGTGTGGCGCGAAGAGCAACCCTTATTGAAAATATCAGAAATGAGAACCCAAATACTTTGTTGTTAGACGCAGGTGATATTTTTCAAGGAACTCCTTATTTTAATTTTTATGGAGGCGAACTAGAATTTAAGTTAATGAGTATGCTTAAATATGATGTCGCAACAATAGGGAACCATGATTTTGATAATGGTATTGAAGGGTTGCATGCACAATTGCCTTATGCAGAATTTAAATTTGTTTCTGCCAATTATGATTTTTCTAATACAGTACTGGATACGTTGGTTAAACCTTACGAAATAATAGTAAAAGATACTATCAAAATAGGAATATTTGGTCTGGGAATTGCATTAGAAGGATTAGTAATGAAAGACCTATATAAAGAAACTAAATACCTTAATCCTATCGATATTGCTCAGGATATGAGTGCTATATTAAAAAATGAGGAAAAATGTGATTTGGTTATATGCCTGTCTCATTTGGGGTACGATTACAAAAATGAACCAAATAAAATAAGTGATTTGAGTCTTGCCAGAGCTACTGAAAACATTGATCTTATCATCGGGGGGCATACACATACCTTTCTCAAAGAACCAACGGTAGTAAAAAACAGAAAAGACAAAGATGTGCTTGTAAATCAGGTGGGTTGCTATGGTTTATATTTAGGAAGAATAGATTTTTATTTTGACAGCAAAAAAAGAAAAACTTCAGAAGGCAGTTCTATTATTATTTAAAATTCTCAAAATTTTATTTTTGGCTCACAAATTGAATGTGATTTCAGAATAAGAAAGATCACATCGGTGTGAGTGATCCGCTGTAGTGGATTGTGTAGAAGGCAGGTACATTTTCAGCCAAAAGTCTTGTCATCCTGAGCGTGTTGAAGGATCGATACAATTTTTATTCGTTTCGGTACAAAAAATCAATTACTTGAGGTAAAAGTATATTGAACTCACGTTGTTTTAACGAAATAATTTCGGTAAGATCGCTAGCAAACCAGACTGTTGCTTTGTACCTTTTAACCTTTATCCACTATATTTATGATTCTTGGTAATTAAGAATAGTCC
The DNA here is from genome assembly GCA_947497175.1 of uncultured Aquimarina sp. GTDB lineage: Bacteria > Bacteroidota > Bacteroidia > Flavobacteriales > Flavobacteriaceae > Aquimarina. The sequence continues at coordinate 118,702 of CANMFM010000011.1, forward strand.
AATGATCATTGGTTGCAAACTCTCCCTTTTTCCATTGGGTAAGCTCTGATTCTGTAAGCAAGCAGTCATCTAGTTGTTTCGTTACCCGGTTTACATCAATATGTTGACCAATAAAAACAAGTTCTATCTTTCGGTCACCAAAAAGAGGGTCCCATTGCGCCTCAATCATTTTTTGATTATTAACAAAAGGGGCATAACCGATTCTTTCGCTAAAAGGCATTGAAGCCCACCAAACTCCTGCGGGGTCAGTTTTAAGTGATCCCCCTGCAGAACCCCAAACAAGAGCTTGATCGGGTCGTGAAGCAAGCCAGAATAGACCTTTACTACGAATAATATTAGATGGGAAATGTTGCGTAGCAAAATCTAAAAACCGTTTAGGGTGAAAGGGTTTATGCCTTCTATACACAAAAGAACCTATTCCGTATTCTTCGGTTTCAGGGATGTGTTCGTTTTCAAGTTCTCGAATCCATCCTGCCGAGGCTTCTGCTTCCTCAAAATCAAATAGACCTGTATCTATTACTTCATGCAGTGCAACTTGAGAATTTTGAGCAGGAAGGATATGGGCATTAGGATTTAATTTATGGATAATATCATATAGATTTCTTAATTCGGATTCGGTAACCAAATCAACTTTATTTAACAAAATCACGTTTGCAAACTCTACCTGGTCGGTCAGCAAGTTGACAATAGTACGGTCATCTCCTTCAATGTTTGTAAGATCCCTATCAGTCAAATATTGTGGGCTGGAAAAATCCTTTAGAAAATTAAAGGCATCTACAACAGTGACCATGGTATCAACATAGCTAAACCGGCTTACATCCAGTGCTCCATCTTCACTAACAAAACTAAAGGTTTGTGCCACAGGTATGGGTTCTGAAATCCCGGTACTTTCAATAATCAGATAATCAAAACGTTGTTCTTTAGCTAGTTTTTCTACTTCAATCATAAGGTCTTCTCTTAAAGTACAGCAAATACAGCCATTAGACATCTCTACAAGTTTTTCTTCTGTCCTAGAGAGCGTGTTTTCGTTTTCAACGAGTTGTGCATCAATATTGACTTCACTCATATCATTAACGATAACGGCAACTTTGAGTCCTTCTTTGTTATGTAAAATATGATTTAAAAGTGTTGTTTTTCCTGCACCAAGAAATCCACTTAATACAGTTACGGGCAATTTTTTTATCGACATGAATATTTTATTTAAAATTTACTCTTTTAATGTTACGGTTCGAGTTACATTGTTAAAAGGCCCTGGAATAAGTTTCCCTGTCTCATCAAGTAATTCCAATTGAATGGTAACTTCTCCCATTGGGAGCCCTTTGATTACTTGCGGAGCCCATTCGGTAATCATAAATTGTTCACCATTAATAGTGGCACGAACTTTATGACCGTTTTCTGAAAGCGTTGTATTGAGGACAAAAAAGTCTAATAAAATTTGTTGTGTGTCTTTCCCTGTATATTCTCCTTTTGGTCTGCTATAAATAAGTGTTGGTGCTTTCATATCTAAGCCAAAAGTATCTTTTGGATCATTACCTATCATAAGCCTACGAACAACTACAGAATTCTCGTTTTTTACAGATTCATGAAATGAACGGCTTAAAAAAGCAACCAAATGATGTACCCCTTCAGGAACTTCTTTTTTAAATTTTGGTTCGTAATGAGCAGAATAGGGTTGGTTGTCCAAAATGAAATGTATATGTTGTCCTTTTCCAGAGTTAGCTAGCTTCTGGGCATTTGGACCTTTTGTTTGTGCACCTAATTCATAATTTTCTACGTTGAAGGAAAACTCCATTTCTCCTGACTTTGCTGCTTTGATATCCTCTGGGGTATCTAAAACAAGAGCAGCATCAGCATATGATGGAGAACCTTCTAGTTTTTCTAGTGTAATTTTTGGTTTAGCAGTTTCTACTACTTCTTTTTCAACATTGTGGGTTACGCTTTCATCTTCGCTAGCAGCTTTTTTCTCTTGCTTACAAGCGGTAGTGATAAAAAATATCAGGGATAAAGCAATAATTAGATGATGTGTGTTTTTCTTCATTTTATTTTAGTTTTAATTAGTGTTAAATTCTTTTTATAGATTCTTTTTATGTAGTTCATTAAAGTTCCAAGTAGATTCGGTCCCTTGATTAGTAATAGTAATATTTCCTAATTGGGTAATACTATTGTCTTTGTTGTTTAATCGACAAATTATTTGGGTAATTTTACTGTATTCTATCTTTGTTGAAGGTTCTATATGGATCTTGACATCACCACCAGCTATAGTAAGTTTGTCACCATTTCTGTCTAAGAGTTTGCACCCCAAATATTTCAGTTCTTGAACTATGCGGCGGTAATCATCTATAGTGCAGCTTAGATGAATCTCTTTAATTCCGTTGAAAAGCTTTTGGTCTGAGTAGGTTGGTTGTAGAAATGCTTCGCGCTTATACATAGTATAAGGTTTCTTATAAAGACTGTCCAAAAAAGCAGGATTGTAAAAACCATACCAGGTGTGCAAAGCTGTACCTGGGCTTGGTGTATAGAAAGCTTTAAACCATAAATTTTCGATATTTCTTATTGGCATGTTCACCGTTTCGGTAGCATAAAGAAATGAGTCAACAGCGGTTTTTAATTTGGGTTTAACTCCCAGATGGAAGTGCTCATTTTTATTTTTTAAAGAGAAACCGATACCGCTTTTTCCAATAGGTTCGTTGTATGAATTTTTTGGACCTAAAATCTCAATGTAATGATGATGCCCGCGTAAATAGCAAATGGATGCCTTCTCATGTATGGGAGCAAAATCTGGTAATCCCAAGTCTAGAGTGGCATATGTGTTTTTCCATTGATTATTCTGTATTAATTTTTTATAAGTAATGCTATCCACAACGATATATAAATGATCTAATAATAATTTGGATACATCGTCACCAAAAGCGGCATCAATTTTTTCTCGATCAATAATCGAAGGTTCCTTAGGCTCACGTGTTTGTTTATGGCATGAAATGAAGGTAAAACAACATAACATGCATAAAATGATACGACCTAATAACATATTAAAACTGTGGTAAGAAATTTTTTTTGTTAATGATTTATTTTCTCTGGAGTCGTTCTGGTTTTTTCTAATATAGTTGCAGGAAGAAAGTATCAATAGTGTGAAAATAATTGCTTTTTTCATTGTCTACATTATTTAATTAATTCGAATGTTACTTTAGAATATGAGAGGATAATAGTAGTATCTAGTTAGGGGATACTTTACCATATAGCAACACTTTTTTTTCGATTACTTTTGGGGGATAAAAAATTTGGGTACCAGGATGATATACAAAGCTTTGTGTAAAAATATTATTATATTTTATGGCCTTTCCAAGTATTGAGGTTTCCAGTATATTATTTTGTTGTCTTTGTAAATGACGAGACGCAAATAGCATTATTCTTAAAACGGGATGGCTTTGATTTAGAAAATAATCTGGCAAGGTTTTATCTATTTGTAAGAATGTCTCATTAATGGTAAAAAAAGGTTCAATTTCTGGTTCAAGTACTTCTCTATAGAAAAGGTTGGTATATTTTGTTGTAAAAATAACTTGAGTAATATTTTGATCCTCAATTAAGGTAATAAGACTTTGCTGGGTATCAATATCCCACCTAAAATTGGCCCCAAGTGCCGTGTAGAAATATGCTTTATTACTAGAAGTTTTTCTTAAAACGCTTTCTAAATGGTCTGTTGGGCAAATCATAAACAGACAGTTACTGGATTCTGGTTTATTAAAAGTCATACACATTTTACTGTATTAAATAAGAAGGAATATGGTAATCTGTTAAATACAAACTCCTTACTAACATTCATACCTTGTCCGAATTCTCAAAATGGATTTGGTGGTCTTATTGTAAGTAAGTTTTTAAAAATTATAACAAATATAGTATTATTTCAATAAATGCAACTATGTTGCATTTATTGAAATTCTATAAAGTGGAGCTATAAATTACAAGCTTAGGGGAGTTTGGTTACATTCGAACAGTCAACTTGTGATTCAATTTTTGTTAATTTAAAGTTAATTAACGTTAAAAAATGTTAATAATTTACACTCTGAATATGTATTTTTTTTACGAATTTGTGTTGAAGGATTTTTCTGGTTAAATACGTATTAATACATTGTTTTTACTAAAGCAACAAAATTGCAATAATAAATAGTTTACGATGTAATTTCCTTATTAATTCTTGTTTATCAGTGATTTAACCTGCGGTTTTACCATAATGCTTTTTTCATTTGAATTTATACATTTGAATTCTAACACAAATTTTAACTCAATTATGAAAAATTTAAGTAAGCTAGCTTTAGGTACACTACTTTCAGCTTTAGTAATGACTTCTTGTCAAGATGAAAATATCTCTGATGGAACTGTAGAAACAATTGTACAACCAACCAGTGCAGAAGGGAAAATAATTCCAGGTCAGTATATTGTCGTTTTCAAAGATTCTAAAATACAACCGACTTCGAAAGCTCTTGCAAAATCGGCCTTTACCAGCAGAGATGCAAAAGCCAAATCAGTTAGAGAAATTTCTGAAGTTTCTATCCAAAAGATGAATACAATTTTATTGGATTATAATGTGGATCAATCTAAAGTTTTAAATTATTACACGACTGCTATTTCTGGAATGGCGCTAAAGTTAGGAGACAATGAATTTCAGAAACTTTCTAAAGATCCTAATGTTGCATCTATTGAATATGATAGAGAAATAAAACTACCAAAGTATGAGATTGAAGAAATAACTGAAAGTAAAATTTCTTCGAAAATGGCACAACAAACACCCTGTGGTGTCTCACGAGCAGGAGGAGCAGCTAACGGAGCTAATAGAAACGAATGGATTTGGATAATCGATAGTGGCATTGACTTAGATCATCCAGATCTTAATGTAGTTACAGATTCAAGATATTCAAGAACTTTTGTCGGAGGTTCTCCTAACGACTGTAATGGCCATGGAACCCACGTTGCGGGAACTGCCGGAGCAATCAATAACAATGTTGGTGTTGTAGGTGTTTCTGCTGGTGCTCCCGTTGTTTCAGTTAGAGTTTTTGGCTGTAGTGGAGGTAGTTCTACATCTACTATTCTAAATGGAATCAATCACGTAGCAGCTAATGCTATTGCGGGTGATGTAGCTAATCTAAGTTTAGGTGGTTTCTTTGGGTCTGGATGTGCGAACAACTCTTCTTACCGTAACGCTTTATTAAATTTGGCCAGTACAGGAACTCGTATCGCCATTGCTGCGGGTAATAGTAGCGCTAATGCTGCAAGTTATCAACCAGCTTGTGTTAATGGTACAAATATATATACAGTAGCTTCGATGACCTGTAGTCGAGGGTTTTCATCTTTCTCTAATTTTAATATGAATCCGATTGATGTTATTGCTACAGGAAGTAGTGTAAGAAGTACATATTTAAATGGGGGGTATGCTACATTAAGCGGGACTTCAATGGCATCGCCTCATGTTGCAGGAATTATGCATGCCAGAGGAAACGGACCAAGAACGTCTGGTACGGTAAGTAACAGAGGAGAAAACTATCCTATAGCTGTAAGATAAAAGACACCGTCTTTATATTTTAAGTTGGGAAGTGTAGTTATGAAACCATCAGCTGGAGAGCAGATGGTTTCACTTTATTTACATTTATTGCAGATACCGATGACCAAGAACTGAGTCTCCTGAATGGTAAAACCTTCTAAATTTGGAATATGTAATGTATTTGGCTGGCAGGTTACTTCTTTACATACCTGACATTCAAAATGGACATGATTATGAATCTTATGAGATGTGCCACAGCTATGACAAAGTGCGTAATATGCTTTTCCATTTTTACCAGTTACAAAATGAACCTCTCCTTTTTCGGCAAATCGATCTAAAATTCTATATATGGTTGTTTTGTTGACCTTTATAGGTATTGCAGCCATAATATCTTCTGCAGACATAGCATGTTCTGTTTCAGAAAGGATTTTCTTAACAAGATTTTGCTTTTCAGTATTTCTTGATTTTTTAATTTCCATGACATCGTATTCAAACTCCGTTACAGTATCGAAAATAGTAATTTTTTAGTCATTAGAGATTTTTTTCTATAAAATTGAAAAAAGTTATACTTTGCTACTTCGGCTCTAGGTGGAGTATATCGAAAATGATAGTGTCTGTTAAAAAGGAAGCTGTTCCCGATATCCCAATCAAGTTGAGGATAGCCTAGTTTGTCTTTGTTTCATTACCATAGGAATACTTGATTGTACATTTTTTTATAGTAATTTTTCTAAATGCACAATACGTTAAAATAAATTAGTAAAAAATTAGTTTTATATACAATTTGAATTTTAAACCAATTAACCAAAATCATGAAAACATTTAGCACATTAACAGTAATTGCAACAGTCCTTTTATTTGTATCCTGCAAACAAAATCCTGCTGAAACTCCAGAGCATAAAGCAATGGTAATTGAACATTCTGAAATGGAAGAGTCTCATAATACAATGGAGGCAGAGCACAGTTCTATGAAAGATGATCATCAACAGATGGAAGCAGCTCATAAAGCTATCGAAAATGATTCTATTCATTTGTTAACAGAAAAGAACCATAAAGCTTTATTAGCAAAACACAGTGAACTTATTGCTGCTCATGAGGCATTGATAAAAAAACATGCTGAGTTAGAAACAAAACATACTTCTGGTGAGATTACGCTAGAACAAATGACAACGGAGCATGAGTCTATGAAAGCTGAACATGAAAATATGGAGAACGAACATAAAAGAATAATAGCCGAGCATAAACAAATTACCGAAGAAGATCAAAAAATGATGAAGGAAGATCAAGAGAAATCAACAGAAGAAAATTCTGATAAGTAAACCTTTATCATTCCCCAAAAAAAGTCCTTGAAACAGTATTTCAAGGACTTTTTTTTTCAATTATGAGTTTAGAAACTTCTTACATCGATGTAAATGTAGGTATGAAAATAGACAACACACTTCAAAGCGTTTGATCAAACTACTTATAACACAAATAAGAGTAGAGGGTGCTTGTTGATCTCAATCCTGCATCATAATTTAATTTAGGAAAGATCGTATTCTTAAAGAACCAGGTGATTTTATCTGGTTTTTTCTTTGATTATAATTGCCTTTAGTCGTTCTAAAATAGCTTGACAGTTTTTGAAAGATCCAATTTAATCTTTTAAGTATCAAAAATACTGCTCTACATTTTTGACTTCACAATGATATGGCGAAGAGCAAATATTACCCTCTTTACTCAAGAGAATATTTATTTCGAAATTCTACCTTAGAAGTATTTAAATGAACACGGCATAATACAATGGTTAACATAAGATAACAAAAAAGATACAAACCTTGTCGATAAGAGTTTTATTTTCATCTGCCAAAATAACATCACTAATCATCAACCTAAATACTTCCAAAAGTGCTTACAAAAAAGACTAAGCTTTTGTCCTTATTGTTAAGTTGTTTATTGTGTTTTATAGGCAAGAGTCATGATAGAATTCATATTTCTGATTCTTTATCAATGCGTAGTATAGCACAAAAAGCATCTTTACAACATACTAGTTTTGATACAATCGAAAATAAGATTCTAAATCATCTCAAAAATAGATATCCTACTAACAGTGTACATGATCAGAAATTAAAAGAACTTTTTGGAATAATAGAGATAGAAAATGCCATATCCGAAGCGCAATCTGTATTTAATAAAATTGAAGATTCTGAAAATTGGATTTCTACATTTTCTAATAATGGTGGTCTGGTACTTCCGGCAGGAATTAAACAAGTCGTAAACGAAGTAGAGTATCAATTAGTATTTGCCGAAGCCCAATTTGGTATAGAAACTATCTTTAAGGTTTTCGTAAAAGTGGTATTGCCACAATCTGATATAGATGGCAGACCTATCGAGTTATTCTTTGGGGCTGATAATGTAAAACTGTCTAAGCACGGTGGGCTTATAGGCAATGGAAGTGCTTTGGGTAATGCTAACCTTGTATTATTAGGAAATTCACAAATCCCTTTTCATTCCGCAAATTGGTTATTGACCCTAAATGGTGCCAGTGAGTATAGTAGTATTGATATACAAAATACTTCTTATGTTTCTATCGATTGTAATGGGGTAACTGGTATGAGTATTGACGGGGAAGTACATATTTCAAGGAGCTTATTGATACCGGTGCAGGCTAACGGAGAACCAACACAAAGTAACTTGGATAAGGTCAAAGGTTCTTTTACCGCAGTGGCAGACTCTTGGAATGATTTAGTTGTAGATGTTGATCTGCCTTCTTTTGTACTAGCTAATCAGGAAGATCGATTTATGTTTACAAGCAGTAAAGCTATTTTTGATTTTAGCGATAGCAGAAATCCGGATGGCGTAACTTTTCCGCAGCAGTATCATGAGCAAGGGATATTGTTGCCGGACGAAAATACCTGGAGAGGTATTTATATTACATCGTTACAAGTAGGACTACCCAAAGTGTTTAAAACAAAGCAAAGCATACAAGCTAAAGATCGAGTATATTTTGAGACTACTAACTTTTTAATTGATAATAATGGTATTTCTGGTAACGTTTCTGCCAAAGATATTATTTCTATAGATGAAGGCATCACCTCAGAGCCTAAAGGCTGGCCAATGTCTGTTTCAGAAATTAGCTTAGAATTGCTAAATAACAATATTGTAGCGGCTAAATTCTCAGGAGGAATGCGTCTTCCTATTTTTGAAGATTTAGAAAAAAGCACAGATGGTGTCATACAGACTTCATACAATGATACAAACGGTCTTTTGCCAGATCATAACGATACTTCTCTTTTAGAGTATGAGGGTATGATTTCAGATGAAGAATATAGCACCAAAATCAAGACATTGAATGAAATTGATATTCCTGCATTTTTGGCTTCAGTAAAACTACGAGCTGGATCTTATATAAAAATGCCAGTAGACGATAATAATTTTAGACCTCAGACCCATCTCAATGGAATAATGACCACCATTATTTCTTCAAAAAAACAACGAGAAGCTGCAGAAAATGCTACTCAATCTTACACCACAGATCAAGGAATCACAGAAGATGAGACCGATATGGTTCGATTTAAAGGACTTACATTTGAAGGATTAAAGATGCAAACCGTAGCACCCACTTTGGATATCGCTTATTTGGGATATACTGAAGGTTTATCTATGGGTAATAATAGCAATACAAAAGAAAGAAATAGCAAAGAAAATGCAGAAAGAGATCCAGAAACCGGCCGGTTAACTTCAAAAGAAAAAAAGAGACTTAACATCTCGTTAGATGCGATTACATTTAAAAGTAATCCCGAAAAAAATGAAAAAGCATTAGGGTTTGATGTTAGTATGGATTTTACAGGAGGAGACGAAAAAAAATTCATAAGAGGAAGTACAAGTATTGATGTTATCGCCAAAGATGACGTAACAGATGGTCTTGTCTCAAGTTTTAAGTATAAAGATACGCGCTGGGCAAAAATTGCAATAAAAGGGCGATGGACATTTATTAAGCTTAAGGCTTTTGTGAAGAGAACCTATGGTGATTCTATCTACGGAAATGCCTATGCTGGCGATGGCGAAATAAAATTTGATTTTACAGATTCAAAAAGAAAGAAGTCTGAACAAAACTATGAAGAGGATAACAGTAATACGAATCTAAGAATAAAGTCAAAAGTATTATTTGCAGAGGATGCATCGTTCTGGTATGTTGATTTCTCAGCTGAATTCCCTCAAAAATTATTCAGCAAATCGACAGCAAATCTTCCCAAAGGAGGTTTTACTATTAATGGATTCGGAGGGGGCCTATACAATAATATGACCCGTAGAATGGACCCAAGTAATGCTAGTGCAAAAGTTTCACCATCTGGGTTTTCTTACAAACCGGCCATGGGGCATTTTGGTATCAAATTTATAGTATTCTGGCATCACGGAGGAGAAAATTTAATGCGCTGTGGAGCTGGTGCCGAATTAAATATTAATAAAAATGGAGGAATTAACAGCTTATCTTTTATTGGGCAGGCACGAGGTCTCAATAAGCTGGATAACCCTAAAATGTTTTTGAAGAACAAGTTATCTAAACAATTACAAGCTTATGAAGTAGCACGAGATAAAAATGGAAAACCAATAGAGGTAGAATATGCTAATGGCAATAACGGTAATCTATACAAATTAGATAAAAACGGCAACAAAATTCTAGGAGATGCCAAAGACGATAAAGGAAGAAATGAAAGAGGAAAATACGATCATGCAACTAATAATGAAATAAGAGATACCAGATCTCTTTCTGAAAGAATCTCTGAAGAAGAAGCAGGTACAGACGTAACAGAAATACAATCGATGCCCGATGTCGACGGAGTAGATGCGTATTTGTTTGGGCAATTAGATTTCGAAAATCGTGCTTTCTATACATATCTGGACGTGTATACGGATATAGCAGATGGTTTAATTATAGGTAAAGGAAGAGCTAAAAAAGCTGTAGAAGGAATTATTCAAATCAATGAAGAGAGATGGTATGCTCATTTTGGAAATCCTCTTAACAGAATGGGACTTTCATCAGGCTTTGGTGATTTTAGACTGGATTATTCTGGTTATGTTATGCTAGGGCAAAATCTGCCTAAAGCTATCCCACCTCCATATAGGGTATTAAATATTTTAGGCGATAAATTACGTGTTTTAGAAGAACAGCAAAATCGATATAAAGATCAGTTAGCTGCAGGAACCGGCGCGGCTTTTGGTTTGGCGTATGAATTTGATACAGGTAATTTGGTATTTGGCCCCTTATATGCTCGTTTCACTGCTGGACTTGGAGCTGATGTTTTATTAAAGAAGTATCACAATAAAATGAGTTGTAATGGGATATCACCTATAGGTAGTAACGGTTTTTATGCTACAGGCCAAATATACGCCTTTATGCAAGGAGAATTGGGGATTGGGGTTAAGGTATTTGGAGATTACCGTAGATTTCCAATTATCGAAGGTGGGGGAGCCTTTTTAGGAAAATTTGGTGGGCCAAACCCTAATTGGTTTCAGGCAAGATTTGCAGCAAACTATAGCGTGTTAGGAGGTTTAATCAGAGGAAGAATAAACGAAAATATTACTGTAGGAACGGTATGTAACCCTGTTCCTGATAATGCGTTAGGCGTAGAGCTAATTTCAAGTGTATCCCCAACAGATAATGATTCGGGAGTAGATGTGTTCACATCACCACAATTAGCATTAGCTATGGAGGCTAATACCCCAATAGAAATTCCAGATGTAAATGATCAATATAAAACTTATAAAATAATAGTTAAGACATTTACAGTTACAGATCATAATAATAACAAAATTCCCGGGAAATTAGAATGGAATCCAGAGAATGACAAAGTTACATTTGAATCCTTTGACATTTTTCCTCCTAATCAAGAGCTTACACTTCATGTAGCGGTTACTTTACAGGAAAAAATAGATGGAGTTTTTAGGGCGTATAAAATTGATGGTGAAGAGTATGTTGAACCGAGAACGTTAAAATTTACTACTGGAAATGCACCAACGTATATCCCATTATCTAATGTACAATATTCATATCCCGTAGTAGCTCAGAAATTGTTTTATCGAAATGAACATCCTACAGGATACCTGAAGCTTAAAAAAGGACAGGATTATTTGTTTGAAAACTCTCAGTGGCAAACACATGTAAAATATATTAATGTAGATGCGAATACTACAAAAGAAACACCAATACAATATAATAAAACCAGTAATCAGTTATCGTATACTATTCCAAAGGTTGAAAAAGGAACCGCATATACCATAAAAATGATCAGTACCGCTACCGGCAATCCGGCCAGTACACAACAAGTTTCAGATAATGGAGATATCTCTAGTAATGACGATGATAGTGGAAGTACATTTACTGTCAGGAACAATCAGGCAGAGAATGTAGTAAGAGATAATGCCGAAATTGAACGATTAACCTATAATTTTAGTTCTAGTAGGTATACTACATTTAGAAATAAAATGCAGGCTATTAAGACGGATAAAAACTTTATCGGTAAAGTGTATGTAGATGCAGTTTATTTATCATCTACCATAGAGCAGCACGATGAAGGTTTTGATCTTCTTGAGTTAAAAGGCAGTCAATATTCAGAAAATAAACCTCTTGTCATTGCCAATTCGACGATGGAGGATGCATACTTTAACCAAGATATAGCTCCTATGCTCTATAATAATTATCCGATAGCTGGAAAATATAATTTCAGTCGTGATACCAATATACTAGGGGTAGCACCTTCCAAGGCAATTTCGGTAAGAACGAACTATGTAGCGAGTATCACCAATAATACAAATATTGAGTGGCGTTTAAAAAGCTTCCCATACAAATATATGTTACCAAAAACGTACAGAGATGACTACGAAGATCTCATGGTGCGTATTAGTAATGATTATCATGATGGCGCTTTGAGTGATGGCGACAATGCCCTGCAATTTCTAGATCATAGATTTGGTTTTATGAGAGAAGGTAACTACAGAACACGCCTTAGTTATGTATTGCCGGGGGGAATCAGAAAATCGTATGCATTGTTTGATTTTGTGTATTAATCAATTTAGAATGAAAAAGATAGCCTTCTATATCGTATTTATTTTCTTTTTAGGAATTCCTAAAATAGCATGTTCTCAACAAGATCAAGCTGAGGTTGCTCCCAAGATAAAAGTTTTAGCACGTAATAAAAAGACACAGGTTAATCTGCGATGGGCCCCCAACACTCCTTCTACTTGGTTAAAACTAAATAAGCATGGTTATGAAGTTGAGCGCATTACTGTGAAAAAAGATGGAAAATTAATGCCGCCGTCCTATGATAAAAAAGTTCTTGCTACCATAAAACCAAAACCTCTAGAGGATTGGAAAGCAATAGCCAATAAAAATACTTATGCTGCTATGATCGCTCAACTATTATATGGTGAAAAAAAGAATATGCCAGCTTCAAATCCAATCGAAAACATGTTTAATCTCAAGAAAGATTTAGACAACAGATTTTCATTTATTTTGCTGGCTTCAGACATGAATTTTGAAGCGGCTACCTTTGCGGGTTTGGGATATGTAGATACGGATATAAAACAAAATACAGTGTACTTATATCGAATTAAAAGCTTAGACCCTAAACTTAAAGTAGAAACAGGTTTAAAACTAGTGGATACAGCCAAAGATGAAGTATTACCGCCGCCAGTTGATTTGTTTGCTTTGCCTGAAGATCATAAAATTACACTGAGCTGGGATAAAGAAGCATATGAATCGATATACACGGCTTATCGTGTAGAAAAATCTGAAGACAGTGTAAACTTTTATAGTGCTAATGGAGGCTTACCTTTCATGAATTTCAATCAAGAAGGGTCCTCAAATAAACAAATGTTTTTCACCGATAGTGTTGCAAAAAATTACAAACCTTATTATTATCGAGTAATAGGTGTTTCTTCATTTGGAGAAACAAGTCCTCCATCAAAAGTTTTATCGGTAAAAGGAGTTGAGAAGCTAACTACAATTCCAAAAATTTTGTCGAACAAGATAGAACCTTCTGGTGATGTGATTTTACATTGGGAATTTGACAAAGAGGCCAAAAAACAAATCAAAGGGTTTTCAATTGATTGGGCCCCAAAAGCTGAAGGGCCCTATACTACAATAAAAGCAGGTATTCCAAATCATCATCGATCAACTACAATTCAAAAAGTAGAAGCGTCAAATTATTATAAAATTAATGCCCTTGGAATTAGCCACCAAAAAACTACCTCGTTAATGCATTTTGTACAACCTATAGATTCAATTCCTCCAAATGCACCAGTGGGTCTAACTGGGACCATAGATTCTTTGGGAATAGTAAGTTTGTCCTGGCAAGCAAATATTGAAAAAGACATAAGAGGGTATATAGTGCGTAAAGCAAATCTTGAAACAGAAAAAACCATACCCGTTACAACCCGTGTGATCACTTCAACAACTTTTGTGGATACTATTCAGGTAAAATCATTGAATGCTAGTGTTTTCTACCAGGTGGTGGCTTTAGATAAGCGATATAATATATCTGATTTTTCTGAAAAAATTGAACTCAAAAAGCCAGATATAATACCTCCAATTTCACCAGTATTTGAAGATTATAAAGTTACAGAGAAGGGGATCTCTTTACATTGGTTAAATAGTAGCAGTTATGATGTAGTTTCACATCATCTATATAGAAAAGAATTAACTGAAAAAGAGGATGCCTGGCAACGAATTTTTACAACAGATACCATTGCTCAATATACCGATGCCGATGTGACATCTGGGGCGCAATACCGATATTCAATTTTTGCCGAAGACGATAGCCAATTACAATCAGAGCCATCAACACCACTTACGATTACTGCCAACCTGGTTGGTCACAGTGAAATAATAAAAGGATTCAGTGCTATTGCGGATAGAGAAAATAAAAATATAACCATATCATGGCGTAAAATGCCGGATCATGTTGCAGAAATATTGGTCTACAGATCAAAAAATGAAGATAAACCTATGTTATGGAAACAAATACCTTTTGGCATTAACAAGCTGGTAGATACAAGAATAAACCCCGACAATACCTACACCTATATTTTGAAAACAATATTTGATAAAGGAATAATACCTCAAACTAAAACTATAGAAGTTACCTACTAGCAAATCATACTATCATGAAAAAGTGTATCATACTATTCTTATGTATCGCAAGCATAAGTTCTAAACTCTCTGGTCAAGAAGGTATCACCATCACCAATGACAATGAAGCATACTACCAGCTCATTGTTTCTGGAAATAGATCATACTCAGATGGGCCATGGTTTTTTGGCACTACTGTTTGTGATAAAGGAATTAAAGAAATACGTTTTCTAGACAAAAATAGTACACCCTTAAAGACAGTAAATACTGGAGGGAAAACAGGTAAGTTTTCATACAATACAGGCGATTATCAGTTTACTAAAGATCAGTTTCCAATAAAAGTTCATATCGATAGTGATTTTGTGGATAGACTTTTATGCAAGGGGTTTGCTATATATGACTTTCCAAAAAGTTGGTATACCGATGATTTCAAAAATAAAGGAATGGACGTTATAAAAGTTGAACATAATGGTGAATGTTATGCTCAAGACTATACAGGGTTTTGGAAGCCAGAAAATCAACATTATGGAGATATATTTTATTACCACGCTGCATACGTATACATGCGAGATCTTAAAGTAAAATCAAATCCAATAATAGAACTCAATATTCCAAATGAGCCTTTGTTTTTAGGTGATGACGAGTATATCACTGTAGCTCTTCCAGATAATTTTAAGAATGCCTACACCTACTATTGGAGATATAAAGTAGGTAACGGTGGGTACAATACTATTTCGCAAAGATATATTACGACACAAAACGGTAAAAGGGTGTTACGTCTTAAAGGAAAAGATTTTTTAACTCAGGCGGCCTACGGGAAAAGAGTACGACTAGAAGCTGTAACCCGTTGTGGAGTATCAAATCCTATATCATTTACCTATTATCCATCAGCTCCTCATGTAAGTAATATACAAAAAGTAGATCCAGCTTGTTTTGCAGGTGATGGAGAGGTCAAAATATCATTTAACAGAAATCTATATACTTCTGTACAAGAAAAGTTAACTATAAATCTTAGAGATGATTTAGGGATTAAATATTCTAGTGGGATTATAACTTCTTTTGACAACGACAATAATAAATACACCTATACATTTACCGGAGTAAAAGCTGGAGAATATAACATAGAGTTTGCTGGAGGAAATATGACAATTAATGGTACCCTATTAAGTACTGTTGCCAGAGATCCTAAAGACCCAGTACTTATTATAGATCCTTCACAGGTGGTCTATAGTATTACGGCTAAGGATTCTAGGTGTAATGATGGTGATACTAACCCAAATAATAACCACGATGGTGAAATTATAATTGTTGCAGAAGGAGGACGTACCGGAACATATCAATATGCCATTCAAAGTGCAAATGATACTAGTGCTTTACTTTGGTATGATTTTGATCATGATACTATCCATACAGTACAAGGTTTACATCCTGATCTTTATAAGATCCAGGTTCGAAAAAAAGTACGAAATATTTATTGCACTGGATATCTTAAGGAGAACATTACAAACACAATTGCAACACAAGTTATTAAAGAACCTGTGGCCATGTTGCGAGTCGAAAAGATATTTCATGAAGAGCCATCTGCATTTGGTTTTAATGATGGTAAAATAAAATATCTCATTACTGGAGGTACTTCTTTTGACGATGGAACGTATACTTACGAATGGAAAGACACAGAAGGAACCTCACTAAACTCTATTCATACCGAGGTGCTACCAAATGACCAGGGGTATGTAATCACCCTGCATTCTATTGGAGCAGATACATATACACTAAAAGTTACTGATAAAAATTATGATGAGGCTACCTATACGACCGGATGTTTTGAAGAAAATATAACGTTTAACTTAACACAACCCGATCCACTTAACGTAACTTTTGAAATCACGAATCCTATTTCTTGTAATATAAACAACGAATATAGCGATGGCAAGGATTTTGAAGAGCCCTTTAATATTGCCGACCAGTTTCAAGATGGTGAGCTGGTGGCACATGTTACAGGAGGAGTTCGTTATCATACAAAAGGAGTAAGCCCTAATAATAGCACTGTTAATGGTACAGGAAACCGACTTCCTTACTACTATAATTGGAAAAAGAAAATAAATAATACCTGGGAAGATATATCGGTAAATGACAGTGTTATTAAACATCAAAGTTTCGGAGATTATGCACTTAATATTACAGATAAAAATGGAATTGTATTAGGAATTTATACCTCAATAAAAAACAGCGAAGACGAATTACAATATACCCTATCACGATCAATCGATAGCACCTTCTATTTAGCACAGCCAGAAAAATTAGAACTCTCTTTTGAGAACACTGTGATTAGTTGTTTTAGTGGTAGCGATGCAACAGCCAAGGTTATTGTAAAAGGAGGGATTCCGCCCTATGCTTATTATTGGAGTAACGGTTCAAATACAGAAGTTGCTGATCATCTCATAGCTGGGAAACATTCAATTTATGTAACAGACAGCAAAGGTTGTATTATTGAAGGTGTTGTTACTATCGACCAACCTAATGGTTTAGAAATTATTCCGATAAATATTACAGGGCCAACTTGTTACCAGGGAGATAACGGACAAATACAAGTAATGGTAAGAGGAGGTAATCCACCTTATACGTATTCTTGGAATACAGGTAGCACGACCACCGAGATAAAAAACCTAACAGCAGGGACGTATATCTTAGAGGTAACAGATATGACTGGATGTAAAATGTTTTATGAGGAAACCTTAAACGATCCGGAACAAATTGGTATTCAATTAGAAAAGAATCGATCATTATGCGATAATCAAACTCTGGAGCTAGATATTAAAATCGATGACCCTGAGGCTTCTTATTCTTGGTCTAGTACTACTGGATTTGCCAGTACAAGTAGTATGGTAACAATCAGTCAATCTGGATTATATACAGCAACTGTAACTAATGGATCAGGCTGCAGTAATCAAGCAACAATTGACGTAGAGGTTTTTAACACGGCCATTGATTCGCATTATCTTATTGCTACACAAGCTTATGTAGATCAAGAAGTAACTCTTATTAATATTAGTGATCCCATAGGAGAGGAGGTTGAGTGGAGTATTCCCGAAGGTGTTACCGTAGTTACAGAAAATAAAGATGAATTAACAGTCATTTTCGGCACAGAAGGAACCTATGAAATAAATCTGCGATCACATGTGGGAGATTGTTTTGAAGATTTTAGTAAGAAAATTATAGTACAACCAGCGATAGAATCATATAAACCATCAGATACAGATAGTTTTATAAAAGAGTTTATTGTGTATCCTAATCCTAATACAGGAACATTTCAATCAAAAATAACATTAGTGAAAGCATCAGATATTTCGGTTCAGATTATTAATCTGTCTTCGGGAGCGGTTCTTAGCGAAAAGAAAGGACAAAATAATGTAGACTTTTTATTAGAGTATTCAATTTCGTTACCCTCGGGAGTATATTTAATGCTATTAGAAACACCGCAAGGGTCATCAAGACGAAAACTGGTGATTGAGTAGCCCGAATTAAAAGTTGTCAAAAAAAATGAGCTAAAAAAGATGAAAAATATTGGTTATATCTTATTCATTATAGTGTTCTGGTCTTGTCTTAAAGAAGAAGCAGTTCCAGTAATTGCAGACTTTGAATACGAAGTTCTTGAAAACGATTATTCTGTACCTGTAAGCATTATCTTCTTTAACAGAACAGAAGGGGCAGATCAGTATGAGTGGCGTTTTGAAGGTGCTAACCTCTCCAGATCTATAGATAGAAATCCAGGGATTATTAAGTTTAAGACCAAAGGCACCTATACCATCACCCTTACCGCTACCAATATAGATGGTTCTGAGGATACAAAGACATTAGAAATTAAAATTGATGATCCGGTAACAATTGATTTTACTGTAACCAACCTGATCAACACTTTTTCTCCTGCTAAGTATAGTATTAAAAACCTGTCTGAAGGAGCACATGTTTTTAAATGGAAATTTGAAGGAGGGCAGCCTTCAAGTGCAACTGATCAGAATCCCGAAGAAGTTCTTTTTAAAGAACCGGGAGAGCATGTAATTTCATTAGAGATCAGTAATGGAAGAGAAACGTATACTAAGAGTACATCTGTGACAGTAGCCCCATATTTAACGGCTGATTTTGACTATAGTATTGCCTTTGAAAATGATGATTTTCAAATCCCGGCAAAGGTTAATTTAAAAAATACTTCAATTAGTGCTACCGATTATACATGGACTATCGAAGGTGCAAATATTACGACTTCAAAAGAAAGCGAGGTACAGCTTGTTTTTAATACAACAGGTGAGCAAAACATTACCCTCACCACGTCTAACGGTAAAGAAACTAAAACAACGACCCGGAGCATTACGTTTTTTGAAAATACAAATTTAAGAACATTCAAAAATATTAAGTTGGGGATCAATACAGCCCATAAAAATAATACGATAGGCAGTTTTTTTAGCATTTCAACAAGAAAAGTATATACAAAACAACAAATAACTACCGAGATTGGAAAAACTATAGATCTGGTTTTTTATGGCTTAAATAGCACATATGAAAGAAATCAAATTGTAAGCCCTGATAAATTATTAAGTACGCCATTTGACGTAATTAAAGATCCTAAGAAAACGATACTCGTAAATACACAAGAGTTATGTAATTGTTCAATGTCGTTAACACCTGAGCAGTTTGATAGCATGAATGATGATACGCTGCTTAGAGATCTTAGCATTGATACCGATGATAACTTATATTTTGATAATACTACAGTACCTAGAATTATTCTGTTTAAAACACAAGAAAATAAAAGAGGAGCGATCAAAATTAAAGAGTTTATAAATGAAGGGATAAATTCTTACATCCTGGTCGATATAAAAGTACAGAAAGAGAAAAGATGAGTATAAATAAGTCCTATCAAATTTTAGATACACATCAGGTTGATTATTTGACGAGTTCTATCTGATTTAAAAAATAAAACAAACAAATGAAAGAAAAAATTATATGTGGTTTAGTAATGGTTTTAGTATTGGGGTCATCAGCGCATAGCCAGATATTGCCTGTACAATCTACAGCGCAGCTAATACCTCCGTATAGCCTAAAATTGTCAGATTATAGTACAGCAACTCTCGATAGAATAACACTAAATATACTTTTAATCGATGTTGTTGAGCCTACAATACAGGTGCGACTAAAAATGTATATAGAGAATACATCAGGATTGTTCATTCAAAGCAGAGATCTCGTAACTGGTGTATCACCTATTACTCTAGAAGGTGGTATTCCAACACGATTAGGAAACCTGGATCTGCAACCTTATTTTGAATTGAATAATCTACAAGGGATTACTCCGCAACAATATAGCAAACCTTTACCAGAGGGATTATATCGCTTTTGTTTTGAAGTATTTGATATCGTATCCGGAAAAAAACTATCAAGAAAAGATTGTACTACGGTTTATATGGTACTTAATGATCCTCCTTTATTAAACCTACCTTCTCGAAGCGAACAAGTTGTGGTAAAGAATCCGCAAAATATATTTTTTACCTGGACTCCCCGACACCTTAATGCGACTAATGTAGAATACGAATTTACATTAAAAGAACTATGGGATCGTACTACTGACCCTCAAACCGATTTTTTAAAAAGTCCTCCTTTATACCAGACAACAACTCGAGCCACAGCATTATTATATGGCCCAGGAGAAACACAACTTTTACCTAATAAAACATATGGTTGGAGGGTAAGAGCATATGTAAATGATGGTATTAGTCAAGCTTCGGTATTTAAAAATGATGGTTTTAGCGAGATTTATCATTTTATATATACCGATACCTGTGAAGAACCTAAGTATATTTTAGCAGAATCCGAAGGTACGACTAAAGAAAATATAACCTGGCAAGTTTCAGATCATAGACAATACCAAGTACAATACCGAAAAAAAAGATCACAGAATGATTGGTTTAAAGGTAATACTACAAATGGTACTATAACTATTTATGATCTAGAGCCTGGAACTACCTATGAGTATAGAATTGGAGGACAATGCATAAGTAATGGCCCCTATGTATATTCGGCAATCTCAGAATTTACAACCAATCTAGCAGCCTTAGATGATGTAACTTCAAATTATAATTGTGGTATCCCACCAGATATAAAAATTACTAATCAAGAACCACTGGCAAGTTTAGATTTGGGTAAAGGTTTTACTGCAGGAGACTTTGATGTAACATTACAGGAAATAAGTGGGGGTAATGGTATTTTTAGTGGTAAGGGGTATATTACGGTTCCATACATGAGAGATGCTAAAATTAAAGTAGATTTTAGCAACATAAAGATCAACACCGAATATCAATTGATTGAAGGCGTTGTCAATACCAGTAAATAGAACTGATCATAAATATTCTTTTGCATTCTAGGTATGGGCTTATTTATACGGAAAAATAATTAGCGAAGATTTGAAAAAGGCATTCCTGTTTTTATTATTTCCAATATTTTCGTTTTCTCAGAATATAGATAATCAGTCTGTAATCAACGTTATTAAGAGTAAACCTCTTAAAATAAACGGTCAAATCTCTGCCAACGGAGTTTATTATAATGCCAATAAAAATCTAAACAGGGAGCCATTTACATACTTTCTTCAAGGGATGCTTAATGTAAGCGTATATGGTTTTTCGATGCCTATAGAGTATAGTTTTTCAAATCAAGGAGAAAACCTTGATTATACACTTCCTTTTGATTACAATACACTTAGCTTGCATCCAACATACAAATGGGTAACAGCCCATCTCGGGACTATAAACATGAGCTTTTCTCCTTACACGATGAATAATCATCAGTTTAAAGGAGCAGGAGTTGATTTGGCTCCTTCAAAATCTTTAGTAATTAATGCGATGACTGGTGAGCTAAGAAAAGCAATTAATGATGACGGTAACCCTAGAACAACTCCATCATTTAGTCGTATGGGATATGGTCTCAAAACACAATTAAGAAAAGAAAAGTATAGTATCGGATTTATAAGTTTTTATGCAAAAGATGACCAAAACTCTATTGATTCTATTCCGGAAGCTAGAAATATAACACCAAAAGAAAATTTAGTTTTAAGTGTAAATGGTGAGGTTCGCATATCAAAAAATTATGTTGTGCAAGCAGAATATGCCTCTAGTGCTATAACACAAGATACGAGAGCTTCAAAATCAAAGACAACAGGTCTATCTATCGCAGGAGCTTTTTTAGATAATCGTTCCTCTACAGAATATCATAGTGCTATTAAAACCAGATTAGGATACACCCTAAAATCTATTAATTTAGGAGTGGGCTATGAACGTATTGATCCAGGATACGAAACCTTAGGGGCTTATTTTTTTAATAATGATTTTGAAAATATAACACTAGATCTGGCCAATACATTTTTGAAAAATAAATTGTCGATCACATTAAACATTGGATATCAACGAGATAATTTAAGTGCTCAAAAGGCAAACAGTACAAATCGTACTATTGGCTCTGTTACTGCGCAGGCTATGTTTTCTGAGCGATTAAGTTTATTAGGATCTTTTTCAAATTTTACTACATACACAAATACCAGACCTAATCAGTTTGATGATGTTAATGATGCTGATTTACTCGATGAGCAGGTTGAAGAATTAAATTATAGGCAATTATCAAGAAATGCAACATTATCTATGAATTATGTGCTTTCAAATAAAAAAACATTTATTCAAAATCTGGCGATTAATTATGCACTAAATGATGTGGCAAATGAACAAGATGGAAATGTAAGAATAGGGGATGTTTCTAGTTTTCATAATGTAAGTTGTGCCCATACCATAAATTTCCCAAAAAATGATGTTTCAATTAGTACTGCAATCAATGCCACCTATAATACTATTGGAAGAGAAGAGTCAACAACATGGGGGCCAACACTAAGTATTGGTAAACATTTTTTTAATAAAACCTTGATTTCAAGAATGGGCGGTTCATATAATCAGTCTAGTGGTATATCCGGAAATTCTAGAATCACAAATTTCAGGTTAAATCTAGGCTATGTACTATTGGAAAAACATAATTTTAATCTAAATGCTGTACAACTATTTAAGTCTGTAGATCAAGACAAAAATTTTAATGAATTTACGGCTACTTTTGGATATAATTATTCATTTGGATTAAGAAAACCAAATATTAATTTTCATAAAAGAGAAAGAACCCATACTGACTCAATTAAGGTAAGATACAGAAGATATTTTTTTGAAGGAATTCCTAAAGAAATTACACCAAAATTAATGCTGATACCAGAAAAAGAAGGATTTTCACATTTAATTACTGAAAAACAAAAACTCAATAATTTGACCGAGCAATTATCAGAAACTCAGGAAAAAGATAAAAGAGTATATAAAGAAGTTGCGATTCGGTATCTTAAAGAGATGGATATCTATTTTGATTTTGTGGATTTTTATAATGAAAAATTATATGAGTCTTACCTGAAATTAATCGAAGAGGCCCAACAAGTTGATAGACAAATTCGTGATGAATATATCGTTTTAAGTGCAAAGATCAATAGTGCCGAAGAAAAAGAACCAGATGATTTAAGACGAAAATTTATTTTAGAAAAAAGATATGAAGCTCATAAAGAACTGCTTAACTCTTTGATCAAATGGAATCTAAAATTAAGGGATATTGAAAACCCAAAAGAAGAAATGAGGGCATTCAAAAAGAATTACGCCTCTAAAGTGTTCGAAATGTTCCAAAACCGTGTTCCTGATATAAGAATTGTAAAATATATAGAAATACAACTTGCCGATACGTTTCATAACATGCTTTAATATTAGCTATTCATCACCATTACCTATTATGACGTATACGCATTTTTAGTGATGTACCATAATAGTAATAAGTAGATGTATAAAGCGATATTAATGTTAAATTACTATTTTAAATTTGTTTTTAACTTAGAATGCTCAGGAAGACGAGGCTTTTGATTTTAAGGTTACTTGTCTTCGGTACAATTTTCTATCGAAAATCATTTTGGCTGAGGTAATTTTTTTTATACCAAACTCAGATTTGAAACAAGTTCATATAAGCTCAAATACGTTTATGCGCTAATTACTTATAATACTACAAACCTTATTTAGATTACCGTACTCAATTTTACTGAATGTGGATAAGCTTTTTGGCGATTCTGGAATTTGAGAATGGCTTCTTTTACTACAACTCCCTCATCAATATTTATTGCGTTTTTGATCGTACTGTTCTTTAACCAACTCGCTCGACCTTCAAGTACCGATTTTAAATGTACTATTAATGCAGCAGAAATCGATCTTGAAGCACTTTCCCAAAAATAACTGGGTGTATGATCAACTGCATAGTAATCGATGGTATCTACAGCTATAATGGGATTTTTAAAACTGGTTGGGGTGGCAAAATAAAAACCCATTCCCTCATCACAACTAACATCGACGATTAGTGTACCTGGCTTTAATCTGTCTTTTTCTTCTTCTATCACAAAATTGATTGGGTTATTTGGATCTTGAAATGTACCATTAATTATGATTTCAGATTCATTTATCAAATCTAGTAATGGTTTTTCTGATCCATCATGTTCTACGATAAGTAATCGGGGATCATTTATTTCGCTTTTAATAATCCGAACATACTTTATATCTAATATTTCTTCTCTTACTTCATGGTCTGGCCTCTGAATACATACAGTAATATCTCTAAAACCATGGGCTTTTAATGCATAAATTGCTCCTCTGCTTACCGCTCCAAAACTAAATATAATTACCTTTCTTTGATTTCCATAATGACCATCTATTCCTTTCAGTTGCAAAGCATGGATAACAGCACAGTAACCAGCCATTTCATTGTTCTTATAAAATGTGTGTCTGCCCGCTTCTCCATTTGGCTTCCAAACGAACATATCTTCAAAAGCAATTAAGGTTAATTTTCGATCTATAGCCGTTTGGGTAATTTCCATTTGCTGAGCACAGTGAGGATAACCCCAAAGAACACCACCTACTTTTAACTCTCTAAGATCAGAGACTACTGGTTTGGCTATAATAGTAGATCCAATAGTTGATAATATTTCATTTCTCGTTGCTATTCCCCCTGTTCGACTTGCAATTTCTTCATCTTTAACATTGAATGGAGCTCCATATCCTTTTTCAAAAATGAGCTTTTTGCGAATGTTTTCCGGAAGTCTTTTTAGGTGTTCTGGGTGAATAGGCACTCGTCTTTCGTCTTCTTTTTTTGAGGTTCCAATAACACCGATTTTTGATAAGGTCATATAATTTTTTTTTGAAATCGACGACTGCTATTAATGAAATAAACAAGACGTCTTATTAAGATTCTTATGATTGGTTACTTACTAAAAATCAGTCATTAAGTGATATAGCGCATCAATAATCAGAAAGGAGGTGCATAAAAGTGACCTTTTGGGTTCCTAGGACTAGAACCTACAAGTATGATAATATCAACGGATAAATAATCCAATACTAAAGATACTTTAAATAAGTGTAGTAATAGGTTAGAATTAATATAATTTATGAAACCGCATAAACTAAATACTTGAGATAGAAAAGCCTCAAATAGATAAAAGTGTTCCTCTTTGCGACTCCAAAACTATAAATGATATTAATCTCTAGGAGTAGTATTGGAGTTTACTTTAATCTTAGAAAAGATCAAAACACAATCGGGAATATTAATAATACTTATAGCATTAAGCCTTTTAATCATTACATTTTACTGCTTTTTGGAGTTAACGGTTGTAAGTAATCATAAGCAGAATGAAAATGGATTAATGTTAAATTACTATTTTAACAAGGTTTTTGTTTCTAAAACGTTACTTTTAAAGGTCTTAACCTGCATTTTTCTTTTTTTGAACGTTTATATATCCATCTTATCATTAGAAGATGAACCTTCTAACTCTTTACTCCAAAATGTTTTGGGGATACTTGTTACTGTCGGTATCGTGTCGATCTGTGTGTATTATGTTTTACGATATCTGGAATCTGTCTACGTCAAATATAAAAAGAAGCCATACTTCATCCACTTTTATCCTTCAATCAAAGAGTTACCTTCTCATTTACAGTTGTTCATAGAAGAAAATGATTTTTATAATAAGCTGGATAAAAAACGTAAGAAATACTTTGCCCATAGAACAGCAGTGTTTTTAGATGATATACGCTTTGTGGGGCGAGAAGGTCTGGTCGTCAATGATTTTATGCGTATGCAAATTACGATGATGGTTATTCAGCTTACCTTTGGAATGAGGCATTATTTATTAGAGTATCTAAATACAATAATTATATATCCGGCTTCATTTTATTCAATCTTAAATAAAACTGAAAATATCGGAGAGTTTAATCCAAGGTCGAAGGCTCTAGCGCTATCCTGGAAAGATTTTCAAAAAGGAAATTTGCATGAAGACGATGGCAGAAACCTGGGAATCCATGAGATTACACATGCAATTCATTATAATTCTATAAAAAATAATAATATAAGTTCTGAAATATTTTATGATACATTTTTAGAATTGGAAGAATATCTTGGAGCTATAGAAATTAGAAAACAGATAGTAGATGCTAAAATACTGAGAGAGTATGCCTTTACAGATAAGTTTGAATTTATTGCGGTTTTGATCGAGGTTTTTATGGAATCTCCAGACGATTTAAAACAGAAATTTCCTAAAATATATGCATATGTAGTACAGATGCTAAATTTTAGGTATTTTGAAGATTAAGTATATCCCGTTCTCAAGAATCAATTATATTTATGGCCGAAACAGTATGATTTAATAATAAAACTATGGAAGAGTTTCAGCAAGTATTGCCTGTTAGTTCACTCACAGACGAAAAAAGAGTAGCATTTTATAAAAAAACGTATACACATCTTGCCATGGCAGTTTTACTTTTTGTAATTGTCGAATGGGTGTTTTTTCAAATTGAACCTATTGTTGATTTTGCATTTTCGATGACTCAAGGATGGCGTTGGTTGCTTATGTTGGGTGGTTTTATGGTAGCCACCTCTTATGCCGAAAAAATGGCTTTTAGGAACCATAACATTAAAGAACAATACCTTGGGTTATTACTCTATGTCGTTGCCGAAGCGTTTATTTTTATTCCACTAATCGGAATTGCAATGATCATTTCTGAAAGTGGAGGAGTACATATTCTTAATCAAGCCGCTATATTGACCCTCGCTTTATTTACGGGATTATCTGCCATCGTCTTACTAACCAAAAAAGATTTTTCTTTTCTTAAATCTATCCTTACTATTGGGTTTTTTATTGCCGTGGGATTAATCGTAGCCGGAATGTTATTTGGGTTTAATTTAGGGCTTTGGTTTAGCGTTGGTATGGTAGTTTTGGCCTCAGGTTCGATTCTATACCAAACTTCAAATATGGTTCATAAATATTCTGAAGATCAATATGTCGGAGCATCACTAGGATTGTTTGCTTCCTTGATGCTGTTGTTTTGGTATATTTTAAGCATTTTGTCCAGATTTAGTGGTGACTAGAAAGATATAAACTATACAATAGAGCCAGGTTATCTACCCGGCTCTATTTTTTAAACAACCCTTGTTTTAAAAGAATATCTTGTATAATTGTTTTGGCATGAATCCTTGAGTTTTCAATAAACCATACATGCGTATCCATTCCTCCGCAGATCACCCCGGCAAGATAGAGGTTCTTTATATTGGTTTCCATACTTTTTTCTTCATATTGAGGGTATAGTTTGTGATCGTCAGAAAGCTGTATCCCTATTTTTTGAAGAAACTCAAAGTTAGGCTTATACCCTGTTAACGCAAGTACATAATCATTTTCGATACTTATATCGCCTTCAGGAACTGTAATCTTAATTTTATCCGAGACGATTTCTGTAACACAAGCATTATAAAATACCTTAATACTCCCTTCTTCAATTCTGTTGAGAATATCCGGACGCACCCAATATTTAACGCGCTTACCGATTTCTGGTCCGCGAACTATCATAGTTACTTCTGCTCCTTTGCGGTAACATTCTAAAGCTGCATCAACTGCAGAATTACTAGCGCCTACGACGGCTAGCTTTTGTTTTGCATAGAAATGAGGGTCTTTATAATAATGAGAAACTTTAGATAAACTTTCTCCCGGAACATCCATAGTATTAGGAATGTCATAAAATCCTGTCGCTACGACTATAAAAGAAGCGGTATATCTTTCTTTATCAGTTTCAATATAGAAAATTTCTTCTTGTTTTTTTACTGCAATAACCTTTTCAAATAAATTGATATGCAAATCATTAGAAGTGACGATCCTACGATAATACTCAAGAGCTTCATTCCGTTTTGGCTTTGCTTCCTTACTTATAAATGGAATATCGTCGATTTCTAGTTTTTCTGAAGATGAAAAAAACTGCATGTTTATTGGATAATTAAACAGTGAATTGACAATAGGGCCTTTTTCAATAATAC
The DNA here is from genome assembly GCA_947497175.1 of uncultured Aquimarina sp. Classification (GTDB taxonomy): domain Bacteria; phylum Bacteroidota; class Bacteroidia; order Flavobacteriales; family Flavobacteriaceae; genus Aquimarina. The sequence continues at coordinate 146,787 of CANMFM010000011.1, forward strand.
GATAGTCAATGCCGTTTTTTTTAGCCTCTAAACCGCATGCAATTCCTATAGGTCCGCCTCCGATAATTATTAGATCTATGTGTGACATTAAGAAATTTTATTTACTCGATAATCGAGATTAAAATGATCCAAGGCTTGCCTCGAAATCAAAATTATTTTCTAACCGATACCTCAGGGGCTTGCCCCAAGGTATTTTACTAAGTATATGTCGTATTTTTTTTACGAATCTTAATTAGATCTATAAATCTACTACTTTTTGAGCTGAGGATACGAAAAAAGGCAAGTTTCATAATAAAACTTGCCTTTTAGATGAAAAATAGGAACAGTTTACTGAATCACTAACTTTTTTACAATCCTTTTTCCATCTATGGCTACGTTTAAAAAATAATTTCCTTTAGGTAATGATGACGTGTTGAGCTCTATCTTTTGATCAGAACCAAATGTAGCTTCCGAAATTAATACTCCCCCTACATTCCTAATACCAACGATAACTTCGTTTTTTGATTTTAAATTTTCGATATTAATTTTTACTCGTTTTTTTGAGGGATTGGGATATACAATGACTTCAATTTTTTCATTTTTTATTTCTTTAATAGGTGGAAACACCGGCTTTTTTTTACCTTCTTCTAGAGTATAAAATCTGTTTACTCTTAAGTTTTTGTACGTATCCACATTTCCCGAAGGCCAATAAATGGTTAGACGGTCTACTTTAGGAGCTTTGCTAAGTCCAAAATGTGCCCTTAAACTATTGTGCCCCATAAATGTATTGGAAGCAGAGATTTCTCTTTTTAGAGTGACCGCTTTGCCTTTAATTCTTGTAGTTAATTCTAATCTGGCACCTAACCCGGCTTTGTTTGAAGGATTTCCTACAAGTTTAATGTTTACAAAATGATTTTTTACAGCCAGGTCATTTCTAAAAAGACCTTTAATCCCACCCCCAACAATAAAAAAGTCCAAATCACCGTCGTTGTCATAATCAGCGGCGGCTGCACCGGTAGAATTTCCTCCCGTAGTTGAGTTAATAAGGTTTGTGCCGCTTTCAGTAAAAGTGCCATCTCCATTATTGATAAAATAACCACTACCTGTTGTGCTGGAAGCCGTAATAAGTACATCTAAATCTCCATCATTGTCAAAGTCACCCCAAACATTTGATAAATTTTGATTATTAGTAGTGGTAAAAGGGGTGTTGGTACTGATATAGTTCCCTGAATTGTTTACATAAAATTTGTTTTCTATGCCAGAATAGTTTGTTAGGCATACATCAAGATCACCATCATTGTCATAATCAATAACATTATAATTTTGCCCATCTTGTGGGTCTTCGGCAAAAGCCAAATCTGAACTCGTCAATTTTTGAAAGCCTTCTTTTCCTGTTTCGATCTGCAAATTTTTAAACAAGAAATCTTGTTTTATACCAGTGGGACCGGCAGCGGGACCACTTGCAATAAACAAATCAGTATCTCCATCTTCGTCATAATCTGTCCAGCTGGATACTGTATATGCTTCTTTGTCTGTCAAAAATTCGTAAGGTTCGGTCACTTCAGTAAATGTACCATCAGAATTACCTCGATATAATCGGTTTGGAAAACTTAAAGGATCTAAAAAACCATCTGCAAACGTAAGAATGAAATCAACGTAACTATCGTTGTTATAATCGCACCATTGTGCACTCCACGTTCCTGAACTAATTGTGTTCAATATTGTGTTGGCTTCAACAAATTTTCCACCACCTGTATTGGTATAAACTCGGGTTTGTAAAATGCCGGGTAGAGAAAATCTTGAGTACAGTAAGTCTAAATCACCATCATTTTCATAATCGGCCCAACTGCAACCTACAAGCGCAGTTGCAATGGGGATAGCAGCACCGCCTTCGGCCACTTCAAAATTTCCGTTTCCTAGATTTCTATAAATTGCACCCCCGTAGAATAAATCAAGTTTATTGTCATTGTCGATGTCTGTCCACGAAGTTCCGAAATAAGTACCACCAATGGTTGGTTCAGAAACAACAGGATTGTTTGTGTCTGTAATTAAAGTAAATTTTTGCGAAAAAACTGTAAAAGAGACACAGAAGCAAAAGTATAAAATTATAATTCTCATAAGCCTGGATTTTAAGATTTATAAGAATAAAGTTCACTATAAAGAAATGAGAACTGGTTTAGAATTATAATTGTTTACTTATTTATCCTGAACTATTACGTGTTTTTTCTTGTATTCTGAAGGAGTACAGTTATATTTATTTTTGAATGCAGTATTAAATGTTGCTTTATTATTAAAGCCTACGTCAAAATAAATGGTTTTGATGCTACTTTCTGCATCCTCTAAAAGCATTTTTTGAGCTTCTTCTAACCTGTATTCATTAATGAATTGATTAAAATTTTTTTTTGCCTTTTCGTTGATAAGTTTTGAAAGCGTATGTGTTGAAAATCCTAATCTATCAGCCAATTGTACCAATCGTAAATTGTTGTTTAAATACGGTTTGTTTTGTGTTATATAGCTCAGTAGTTTAGTATAAAACTCATCTTTCGTTTTTTCTGTCAATTCTCCATTACCAGTCCTCTCCTTCAGGAATAAGTTAGATAATAATTCTCCATTAAAGATTGAAGGTTCCCGATATACCATATAACCTATTGCATATATAGAGATCGTCATGGAAAAAGAAATGGTATAATCCCAACCTAAATTAAAAAAAGGAAATTTTACCAATATATAATAACTGATATAAGAAAGTATAAAAACTGAAAACAAGTTTAGTAGAAGGTGGGACCAGTTTTTTCTTAAGGCTTCATATTGAGAGATCGTGTTACTTTTGTGAAGAGCAATAAAGTCCTTAATTATAACAACATAAATGATAAGTGATAAAGCAGCTAGCCATGGGGATCTTAATGACCAAAAAATGGAAAACAGGATATCACTCCTATATTCGTCCAGGTTTTGAAACCCATTCGACATGATTAAAAAATAACCATTTAATAGAAATGATATTATTGCCGGTACAAAGTGAACCCATTTTATTTCGAATGATTTACGATAAAATCGTAAGATGTAGCTATAGAGTAGTGGGCCAAATGCCAGGTACCAGCTAGAATCAAAAAAATAAACATAGGGATATAAGGATTCATATTTGGTCCAGAAAAAAACATATTGTATGAGTATCAAAGAAAATCCTGAAATCAGTAAGATAATGGGTAGATTATTTACTCTTCCATTTTTATTGATACTTAGGATAATGCTCAGAAAGAATCCCAACGAACTTACCAGTAAAAACATTGACGTCCATGTATCAAAAGATGGTGTTAGACTCTGTTCCATTGTATTTTATCTACATATTCGCAACCTCTCTTAATTGTTTAATGGTATTGATTGGATTTTCACTTTTAAAAACAAAACTTCCTGCTACAAGTACATCAGCACCAGCATCAATAAGCTGTTTTGCATTTTTACTGGTTACACCACCATCAATTTCGATGAGAGTAGTGCTACCCTTTTTCTCAATTATTTTTTTAAGTTGCTTTACTTTTTCGTAAGTATTTTCAATAAATGATTGTCCACCAAATCCTGGATTAACACTCATGATACAAACGAGATCAATATCTTGTATGGTGTCTTCAAGCAGGCTTACATTAGTGTGCGGATTGATCGCAACTCCAGCTTTCATACCTTCTGCTTTTATGGCTTGTAACGTGCGATGTAAATGTGTACAAGCTTCATAATGCACTGTTAAGATGTTGCTTCCTAATTCTGCAAAAGTTTTGATATATCGATCTGGATCAATAATCATTAAATGCACATCGATTGTTTTTTTAGCATGTTTAGCGATATCTCTTAAAACAGGCATACCAAATGAAATATTGGGTACAAAAACACCATCCATGATATCAATATGAAACCAGTCTGCATCACTATTATTGATCATTTCTACATCGCGTTGCAGATTTGCAAAATCCGCTGCTAGTACTGAAGGTGCTATACGTTTTGAAGCCATAAAATTATGTATGTTATTTTCAGGCAAAAGTACTATTTAAGTTTTACATTATGCGCTAAGAAAGCTTCATAAATTTTTGAGTCAAATATTCGATACTTTTGAAGTGTACAGGATTACTGGTTCTTTCTTTTTCTAAGAACTTTTGAAGTTCAATAGGGCCATTATGATCTGAGATAACGGTAAAAGAAGAATGATAATCAGAAAAAGAATTATCATCAATTTCTTTATCTAGCATTGTAATGATGTTGTAATGTCTGGGATCTTTTTTAATTTTTTCAAATAGGGCTAAAATATCTCTTTTAGTTCCTTCTAATACTTGTAAAAAATTACCTTCAGAATAGATTAATATTCCTGTAATGTTCAATAAACGATTATTGACTTTAACATAATCCATAAGGTTAGCAATATCAATTTTTGATACCTCTGGGTTCACAGTGCTAACGTAACTTATGGTGTATCTCATAAGTAGATTCTTAGATTTGAAGAATACTTAAATATATGAATTTTAAAGTGTTATTACTAGTTTATTGTGTTTTTGATAACAAAAAGAAGTTTGGATTATTGCGTGTCTGTAAACCAAGATGGAGATGTACAAAAAAGGAAAGAAAAAACCTCCGGTAATCAGCCGGAGGTCATTCATCAATCAAAAAACGAACAGTTATATTATAAAACTGTTTGTAACTGCAATTTAGGAATTTATCCTAAATATGTCTTTAATATTTTACTTCTGGATGTATGCTTTAATCTACGTATTGCTTTTTCTTTGATTTGACGTACACGTTCACGGGTAAGGTCAAATGTTTCTCCAATTTCTTCTAGTGTCATTGGGTGTTGATCACCAAGTCCAAAGTATAATCTAATTACGTCGGCCTCTCTGGGTGTTAGCGTTTCTAAGGCTCTTTCAATTTCTGTGCGCAAAGATTCATGTAATAATGATCGATCTGGGTTTGGAGATTCGCCAGAGTTTAATACATCATATAAATTAGAATCTTCACCTTCTACAAGAGGAGCATCCATACTTACATGACGGCCAGAGTTTTTCATAGACTCTTTTACATCATTAATAGTCATGTCTAATTCTTTTGCAATTTCTTCGGCACTTGGTGGGCGCTCATGAGATTGCTCTAAGAATGCGTAGGTTTTATTAATTTTGTTTATAGAACCAATTTTATTTAAAGGTAGACGTACAATACGAGATTGTTCTGCCAAAGCCTGTAATATAGACTGACGAATCCACCATACAGCGTAAGAGATAAATTTAAACCCACGGGTTTCGTCAAATCGTTTAGCGGCTTTGATCAATCCCAAATTACCTTCGTTTATTAAATCTGGAAGAGTAAGTCCTTGATTTTGGTATTGTTTTGCTACAGATACTACAAATCGAAGGTTAGCTTTTGTTAATTTTTCAAGGGCTCTTTCATCACCAGCTTTAATGCGTTGAGCTAATTCTACTTCTTCATCGGCAGTAATAAGATCTACTTTACCTATTTCCTGCAAATATTTGTCCAGCGATGCAGTTTCACGATTAGTTACCTGCTTCGTAATTTTAAGTTGTCTCATCTATGTTCTCCTTGAAATTTTATTTGTGAATATTTTAGGGCCTTTACTTCTTATACGTAATATATCACGAGAATGTTACAAAAAGGTTTCTTTTTTTTTATTTAAATTTCCATTCTTTTTATTAGTCGTGCTTGCTACCTATTACTAACACTGGTTTTTTTAAATATTTAGAGATATTTATTTTTTGTTACACTTTAATAATCGGAATACTACTTTACGATATGGTAAATCGGATTACTTTAATATATACCCAAAGAAAAACACCTTTACTATCAAGATAATAAAGGTGTTTTTTTTAAACTAAAAAAAGATTACTTTTCTTTTCTATCTGGTCTTGGCTTTCGGTCACCTTTTGGTTTGTCACCTTCTGGCCTAGGGGGTCTTGGTAACAAAGCTTTTCTTGACACTTTTTCTTTACGTGTTCTAGAATCTATTCCAAAGTACTTCACATCAAAAACATCTCCCATGTTTACAACATCGCTAACATTCTCTGTGCGTTCCCATGCCAATTCTGAAACGTGAAGTAAAACTTCATTGCCCGGAGCTTCGGTATACTCCACTACAGCGCCAAAATCTAACATTTTGATTACTTTTACTTCATATACACTACCTACTTGAGGTTTGAAGGTAATCGATTCAATTTTTGCTAAAACAGTATCAATACCCTCTTGATCTGTACCAAGAATTTCTACATTACCTTCTTCAGTAACAGGATCTTCATTGATTACAATGGTAGTACCTGTAGCTTTTTGTAATTCTTGAATTACTTTACCTCCAGGTCCGATTAAAGCACCTATATATTCTCCTGGTATTGTTTTAGTCACCATTTTAGGAGCGTGTGCTTTCACATCAGCATTTGGTGTCGCTATCGTATCGGTTAGTTTACTCAGGATATGTAAACGTCCATCTGCGGCTTGCTTAAGGGCATTTACTAAGATTTCATAAGACAGACCTTTAACTTTTATATCCATTTGGCAAGCCGTAATACCATCAGCCGTACCGGTTACTTTAAAGTCCATATCACCTAAATGATCTTCGTCTCCCAGGATATCAGATAGTACAGCATATTTTCCCGTTTCACTATCAGAAATTAGTCCCATTGCGATACCGGAAACTGGTTTTTTTAACTGTACACCGGCATCCATCAATGCCATAGTACCAGAGCAAACCGTTGCCATTGATGAAGAACCATTAGATTCTAAGACTTCAGAAACTACACGTACTGTATATGGGCAGTCTTCTGGAATCATTCCTTTTAGCGCACGTTGCGCCAAATTACCATGTCCTACCTCTCTTCTGGATGTTCCTCTAATAGGTCTTGCTTCGCCTGTCGAAAAAGGAGGAAAGTTATAGTGTAAATAGAATGTCTCCTCTCCTTCATAGGAAGGCATATCTATTTGGTTGGCTTCTCTTGATGTCCCTAAAGTTACCGTTGCTAATGCTTGTGTTTCTCCTCTTGTAAAGATAGCAGAACCATGAGTAGAAGGTAGGTAGTCAATCTCACACCAGATAGGTCTAATGTCTGTTGTTTTTCTACCGTCAAGGCGTAATCCTTCGTTTAGAGTAAGATCACGAATAGCTGCTTTTTCAGCTTTATAGAAATATTTAGAAACTAAATCTCCAAAGTCTTCTAGTTCTTCTTCAGAGAAAGTAGCCGTTATTTCTTCTTTAATTTCTGAAAATGCTAAACTGCGTTCTTTTTTAGAAGATCCCGCTTTTGCTACAGCATATACTTTATCGTATGCCATATCATGAACTTTCTTAGCTAAATCTTCATCTGCTTTTTCCGGATCATATTCACGAACTTCTTTTTTTCCAAAAGCTTCTGCTAATTTAAGTTGTGCGGCACACTGAATTTTAATAGCTTCATGAGCGAATTTGATAGCTTCTACCATTTCTTCTTCAGAAATTTCATCCATCTCACCTTCAACCATCATTACAGAATCTGCTGAAGCACCGATCATCATATCGATATCAGATTCTTCTAATTGCGCTCTGGTTGGATTAACTATAAATTCACCATTTACACGTCCTACACGTACTTCTGAAATCGCACATTCAAATGGGAGGTCAGATAATTGTATTGCTGCTGATGCTGCCAATCCTGCCATTGCATCGGGCATTACATTCTCATCATGAGACATTAACTGAATCATTACTTGTGTTTCGGCATGATAGTCTTTTGGAAAAAGCGGGCGTAATACACGGTCTACTAATCTCATCGTTAACACTTCACCATCACTGGGTCTGGCTTCTCTTTTGAAAAAGCCACCAGGGTAACGCCCCGAAGCTGCAAATTTTTCTCTATAATCTACTGTTAAGGGTAGAAAATCTACATCACTTTGTTTGTAATTAGATACAACTGTACATAATAACATACATTTTCCTGATTGTACAACAACAGAACCGTGAGCCTGTTTTGCTAATTTTCCGGTTTCGATAGAAATTTCTCTACCATCACCAAGGTCTATGACCTCTTTATAAACTTGTGGAATCATATTTTTTTGATTCATGCCTACGACTGCTGCCATAAAAATAATGGTACATTCTTAGGCTTAATTAAACATTGGTTTCCATCTTACTCGGATGGACAAGGTTGTGTTGTTGTAGTAAATTGCGCGACCAATGAAAAACTAAGGCATTCATTCCTACTTTTTGGTAGTGAATGTTTTCGTTTTAAATATATAGTATTATAATAAAAAAAGAGGCGCGCAGCCTCTCTTTTATTATTTTCTTAATCCTAATTCTTTTACAATTGCACGATATCTCATGATATCTTTTTTCTTAAGATAGTCAAGTAAATCTCTTCGCTTACCTACTAACTTTACCAAAGAACGCTCAGTATTAAAATCTTTACGATTTTTTTTAAGATGCTCAGTTAAGTGAGTTATTCTGTGGGTAAATAATGCAATTTGACCTTCTGCAGAACCACTGTCATTCTTTCCTTTGCCGTGTTTTGCGAAGATCTCTTCTTTAATTTCTTTTGTTAAATACATTCCAATATTATTTAAATGATTTTTATGTATGCAATAGCGCTCTGCTATCAGCGTGCAAATATAATACTTTTTGAATTAGAAATGCTTTTTATTAAAAAAAATCATCATTCGATTAAACCTTTGTAAACATTACCGGTCTTAGAAGGGTAACGTTAAAATTAAATATTATGAAAAACAGCATTTTAAAGTTTGGTTTGTTCACATTTTTATCAATTGCATGGATTGGTTGTAGTGATGATGATTCTAGTGCCGAAATTATAGAGTCTCTAACTACTGAAGAAACAGAGCTTACCGCAAAAGTGGATAATACTACCGAAGTGATAAGCGATACTTTTTTACAAGTGTTCGAGGCTGAAGAAAGTATGGAAAAAAGTCCTATTCATCCTTTTTTACCAGAATGTGTTTCGGTAACCATAGAAATTACCGGTAATTCTAAGATTGTTCTGGTAGATTTTGGAACTGAAGGATGTGAGGTTCGAGGACGCATCCTCAAAGGCAAGGTCTACCTGTCTTATGAAGCAGATTCAGATACAGAACTCCTGACGATTAATTATAATTTGGAAGACTTCTTTATTGACAATGTTCAATTGGAAGGGGGTAAAGTGGTGACCCGACAAAGAACCAATAATGTTGGAAACCCTCAATATACAATGAACATGGATTTGTTGATCACGTTTCCTGATGGTACTCAAGCTACCAGAACAGGTAATAAAACAAGAGAATGGATCGAGGGGTCCTTTAATGGTAATTGGGGGGATAATGTTTTCTTAATTACCGGTGCCTGGGAAACTAATTTTGTTAACGGTAATACACATAGTACTAGTATTAAGACTCCTTTGCGTAGAGAGGCAAGTTGTAGGTTTTTGGTAAGTGGCGTTGTTGATTTGGTGAGAACAAACTATAGTGGATCCTTGAATTATGGTGAGGCAACATGCGATAACAAGGCTGTGTTTACCAATGCTAATGGAGAGGAGATTGAAATTAGATTATAATCTCTTATATCTCTACAACTATTGAGAAGAAAAGAATGTAGTCTATATAGTGTTTTTATAAAATTAAACCCGACAGTTGTCGGGTTTAATTTATCTAGTATTGAAGCAGACTTTAATTAGCTAAAGGTCTGTTTAGAATCAAATTCAGGTAGAGATTTACTTTTTGTTTTAGATGTTGTCTAGGAGTAATAAAATCTAAAAACCCATGTTCTAAAACAAATTCTGAGGTTTGAAAACCTTCTGGAAGTTCTTTTCCTGTGGTGTCTCTTACCACTCTAGGTCCGGCAAATCCAATAAGGGCTCCAGGTTCTGCAATATTAATATCGCCAAGCATCGCAAAAGACGCTGTGGTACCACCAGTGGTGGGGTCGGTACATAACGATACATACGGGATTCCAGCATCTGCTAATTGAGCTAATTTTGCCGACGTTTTAGCTAATTGCATCAATGATAACGCAGCCTCCATCATACGTGCCCCTCCAGATTTAGAAATAATCATAAAAGGAACTTTGTGTTCTAAGGAGTAGTCTGCTGCTCGTGCAATTTTTTCACCTACTACACTTCCCATAGAACCGCCAATAAAAGAAAAATCCATACACGCAATGACTAAGTCATTACCACCAGATTTTCCAACAGCAGTTCTCACTGCATCTTTTAGGTTTGTTTTTTCTTGAGCATCTTTAAGACGATCAACATATTTTTTCTTGTCTTCGAATTTAAGAGGATCCTTAGAACTAAGGTTTTTATCAAGCTCTTTGTATTTGTTGTCGTCAAATAAAATTTCGAAATATTCTTTACTTCCAATTCTTACGTGGTATCCATCTTCCGGACTTACATAAAAGTTTTTTTCGAGTTGCTCTGCGTCTACAATTTTTCCTGTAGGAGATTTGTACCAAAGTCCTTTGGGGACATCTTTTTTGTCTTCGGTAGCAGTTTGTATACCTTTTTGTGTTCTCTTAAACCAAGCCATAAATTATTGTATTAAAAAAGCTGAAACTCACTTTAAAGAGTTTCAGCTTGGTTTTTCAGTCTTTATAATGTATTCACATTATTTAAATCTTCGAATGCCTTTTTAAGACGATTCTTGAATGTAATTTCTCCCTCACGCAACCATTTTCTCGGATCATAATATTTTTTATTAGGTTCCTCTGGCCCATCAGGGTTACCAATTTGAGTTTTTAAGTACTCAATATTGTTTGTCATGTAATCTCTAATTCCTTCATTAAAAGCAAATTGAAGATCGGTATCGATATTCATTTTAATAACCCCATATCCAATTGCTTCTCTGATTTCTTCTAAAGAAGATCCGCTTCCTCCATGAAATACAAAATCGATGTGGTTATGTTCAACTCCGTATTTTTCTGAAATATGTTCTTGAGAATTCTTAAGGATTTTTGGTGTTAGCTTTACGTTACCGGGTTTGTATACTCCATGTACATTTCCAAATGCTGCGGCAACAGTAAATTTATCACTAACTTTACTTAACTCTTCATAAGCATAGGCAACTTCTTCAGGTTGTGTATATAATTTAGAGTCATCTACATCAGTATTGTCTACCCCATCTTCTTCACCGCCTGTAATACCAAGTTCGATTTCAAGTGTCATTCCCATTTTGCTCATGCGAGCTAAATATGATTTACAAATTTCAATATTCTCTTCAAGAGGCTCTTCAGATAGGTCGATCATGTGCGAGCTATATAAAGGTTTTCCTGTTTCTTTATAGAATTGCTCTCCTGCATCTAATAACCCATCAATCCATGGTAACAATTTTTTTGCACAATGGTCAGTATGCAAAATAACTGGAACGCCATAAGCTTCAGCAAGCAAATGAACATGTTTGGCTCCTGCTACAGCTCCCGCAATAGCTGCTTTTTGATTTTCGTTAGATAAGCCTTTTCCGGCATTAAATTGTGCTCCCCCATTAGAGAACTGAATAATTACCGGAGAATTTAATGCTGCAGCAGTTTCTAAGACTCCATTAATAGAGTTAGAACCTATTACATTAACCGCGGGTAACGCAAACGCTTTTTCTTTCGCGTATTTAAAAATCGCTTGTACCTCGTCTCCTGTGGCAACTCCTGGTTTGATGTTGTGACTCATAATTTAGTTTTGGTTTAATAAGCTTACAAAAATAGTAAAATTATACTGAAACAAATAGGATTAAAATAATCTTTGAGATGGTTATTCTCGATCATTTTAATTGTTAAAATATCTGTTTGCATGGTTTTTACTATTTGTGGGCTAATATAAAATTATTAGTGAGAATAGATAAAAAAGTTTACGTTAAAAACGAAACATATATGGAAGGTATAATTTAAAATATAATTATGTAGAAGGAATACGTATTATAAGGTAAGTCTTATATTAAAAAGGATAATTGATTCCGAAATTATAAACCGCTTCAGAAAAATTATAGCCTTTAAACCATCGTTGATCCCTGTCACTGGCGGGATTAAATGTTTTAAATCCAATATCCAGACGAATGACAAAAAAATCAAAATCATACCTGAACCCAAAACCACTACCAACGGCAATCTCTTGTAGGTCATCTAGCCTAGAGAATACCGCCTCTTCTTCTTCTACATTATCAAGAACATTCCAGATGTTTCCTGCATCAATAAATAGAGCTCCTTTAAGAGATCCTAAAATGTTGTATCGGTATTCTGCGTTTAGTGCAATTTTGAGATTTGCTTCATTAAATTCATTTCTACCTCCTGTGCTTCCTGGGCCCAGGTCATATGCAAGCCAGGCTCTGTTGTCATTAGGTCCTCCTCCAAAGAAACTACGTGCAAATGGAATACTATTTGCATTTCCATAAGGAATGGCAATTCCTCCAAAAGTTCTAAATGCGATAATGTTTTTTCTTCCTAAATCCCAATGCTTAATATAATCTATTTCTGTTTTAGCATATTGAGAAAATTCAACTTCTTCTATTTGAAAACGATCGTTTGAGTTTTTCTTGAGCCCAGCTAGATTAGCAATCGTATTTAACGTGTTTCCTGCTAATTCTAATTTGACTCTAAATCTTGAAAAATCTTCGTCATAAAGATTTTCTCTATTGTTTTTTGTATACGTATAGCTAGAGGCAAAAATTAAGTTGTCTTCGGTTAATCGCGTTTTTCGTTCATTAATGTTTCGAATTTCTTGCAGTTGTGCAGCGGTGAGATCTGGATCGGGGTTTGTGCTCAAGGATTCAGCTATAAACTGATCTGCTCCTGTTGGAATGCTTAATTCGAGAGTGTTGGGGTCAGAATTGAATAAAGGAGAGTCTGCATCTAAGACGCGCACTGCGATAGTATTTAATTCGTCAAATGAAGTTTCATAGATATTGAAATAATTATTGATACGTAGATTGCGAACATATTGCACATTGACTAAGTCAAATTGATTTGTAACCGCAATGTTTGGTTTCCATCGATAATTAAAGATACCTGATACATTGGTCTTGTCAAGACCTATATTTTGTTGAACGTTCATACCAAATATGAGGTTGGTGGTAGGGGACATTCGTTTTGGGATAATTTTATTCGTTCTAAAAGGAAATAATATTTTAGGAAAAGATAGTTTTACATCGGTAGCTACTTCAGATATGTTAAAGAATCTCTCTCCTCCATCTACAGCGTCACTTGATGAACCCACACTACCTCTTGCAGAAATCTCTAAAATTTCTGCACCTCTAAAGACATTACGAATTAAAAGAGATCCTCCAAAACCTACACCAAATGCCTGAATACTGGATGTAGAAACATCAAATTCCGTATTTACACTGTATTTTTTTCTTGGAGTAAGCAAAATGTTCGCAATCAGATACTCTCCTGTTGGATCACGAGGATCAACATCATATTGTATGTTAGGATATTTAAATGTTCTTAAGTTGTTGATTTGATTATATGTAAATATTTTATCTCTATCCCGGTATATTTCACCTGGATTTATCAATATCGAATTTGCAATTGCTTTTCGGGTATATTTAATTTTGTTAAAACCATAAATATTATATCCTCTATAGTTCATGCTGTCTATAGGTTTTTTATTTCTGTTTGAATAACTGTAATCGGTGTAAACATTAACATCACTTATTTTATGAACCTTGAATGGGATTCGATTTACAGAGTCGCCAAAAGTAACCGCTCTGTTTTTAATTAAAAGGTTTAAGTTTACTTTATGATCTGTGTTTACCGTATCTGCGTCAAATTTTATGTATTCTTTTTCAAAATGAAATAATCCGGAGTTTCTGTACAGGCCGGTGAGGCGCTCTCTTTCGGTTTCTATATCTACTGTTTTGTACTGTTCTCCTGAGATAATGGCGGATTTTTCAGTATTGAGTTTATAAATAGAGTCGGCGACTCTGGATTCTATTTTGGTGTTTAATGAATCTATGATATACGGTCGATTTGGATTTATGTAATAATTTATAGTGGCTTTTTGATTCTCTTTCTTGTTTATTTTATAGCTCACTTCATTATTGAACCAGCCATTGTTCCAATAATAGGATTGCAATCGTTTTACAGATCTTTTTGTTTTAGATTCATCAATAACTGTAGGTGCCTCCCCTGTTTTTTTTAGCCAACTGTTGATACCTGATAACCCATCACCTAATCTGTCAACTTGTTTTTTAGATAAAAGACGTATCATTCTTTTTTTTCGATTAGGCTTTCTAGTTAACCAATCTTGATATAAAGAATCCTGATTTACACTGGCAGCATTGTAAATATGAAGTCTTAAAGGTATGCCTAGCAGTTTAGTGTTTGGTTTTTGGTATAATTGATTATATAATTTGGGCTTGTTGGTTTTTACGCTATCGATAAAAATTTTGTGATTTTCCAGTAAGTAATCATTCTCTGGAACTCTTTTTACTGCGTCACACGAAATTAAAAAGATTGTGGTTAGGGTAATAAATAATATTTTTGTCAGAAATTGTTTCAATCCGTGTTTATTATTGATTCAAAAATACATTATTTGAATGGTTAGCAAAAGTCAAAAGAAACTAATAAAAAGTTTATATCAAAAAAAATACCGAAAACAGCATGGGTTATTTGTTGCAGAAGGGAAAAAGGTAATCCATGAGCTGTTAGAGGCAAATCTTAAACTTCATTCACTTTTTACAATACATGAAGATCTCTTTGATATTTCTAAAAGGTTAGAATATAAGATCACCGAAGATGAATTAAAACAAATTAGTTTTTTAACAACTCCACAAATCGCATTGGCCATATTTTATATACCAGAACAGAATAGAATACAGGGCGATGGTTTGGTGCTGGCATTAGATGATATTAGAGATCCAGGAAATTTAGGTACAATAATTCGTTTGTGTGATTGGTTCGGTATTACAGAGTTAGTGTGCTCATTACAAACCGTGGATTGTTATAATCCAAAAGTGGTTCAGGCTACTATGGGATCAATTACAAGAGTCACTATTGTATATACAGATCTTGAGCAATTCCTCAAAAAAGAACGTTCTAATTCTAAAATATTTGGAACCTTTATGGGGGGCGAAAATATATTTTCATTAAAATTACCTAATAAAGGGATTATAGTGATGGGTAACGAGGCTAATGGGATTTCTAATACCATCGAAAGCTTGGTAAATCAAAAATTAGCCATACCACAATTTGGACAAATTCAGAAAACAGAAAGTCTAAATGTTGCCACCGCAACGGCAATTGTTCTTAGTGAATTTAAGCGATCTTCTCTAGGTTGATATTATTGAAAAGTGAAATTTATGAAAACTCCTCTGGTAGACATTTTGTCAATTGTTGATGTCCAAGGGCTATTTGGATCATTGTCAGGTACTAATTCATCACTCATGGCAAAAACACCTCGTATTGAAGGAGTAAATTTAAAATAATATAAGTAAAGATCCACTCCAAAGCCTATTTCATAGTAATTTGTATTATTTTTCATTCTAAATTCTCCAGCGCTATTGTCATCAGGATTATCTGCATTACTGGATAGGTTTAAAGAAGTTGAAACCCCTCCAATGATAAAAGGCTTAATATTATTAATCCTTTTGGTAGATATTTTTAATAATAAAGGAATATGCACATATGTTGATTTTACCTCTCTTTCTCTTTCAAAATTTGTTGAGAATAATGGATTATCAAAAGTAAGTGTTCTCGTATTGAAAGTAACCATGGGCTCTAAACGTAGATCTAAATAATCATTTATTCTCATATTACCTAAAAGACCCACACTAAAACCAAGAGACTCGTCGTGCAAAACATCTGGATCAAGTCTATCTGCAGTATAATCAAAATTAAAATCATAAAAATTAAGCCCAAGAATATATCCCCAACTAAACCTTGGTTTGTCGAAGTTTTGAAGGTTTTGAACTTTTTCTTTAGAAAATAATTGTGCATTCACATTTTGCGTGAATACTAACAGGGCAATAGCGATAAAAAGTTTTTTCATCTAAATAAAAATTTACCAATCAAATAGCTAAAAACTGTAGCATGCTTTGACTAGCATTAGTTATTTTTTTAATACCCACTATGGGATTTTTATTATTTTGTGGCTGTATAGATTGTAGCAACACCAAAAGTTTGCGGTTTATCTTCAACATCTATAAACCCGATTTTTCTCAAAATATTGTTGAACATCTCACCATAAGGAAAAGCGGCGGCACTTTCACTTAGATAAGAGTATGCTGATCGGTCCTTGGAAAAAATTCTACCAATAAGTGGTAAAATCATCTTAGAATAAAATCTATATCCTTGTCTAAATGGCGTTTTAGTAGGGATTGAGGTTTCTAAAACAATAAAAATACCTCCAGGTTTAAGGACTCTGAAAATTTCTGAAAGTCCTTTTTCTAAATTTTCAAAATTTCGAACACCAAAGGCTACTGTAATAGCATCAAAGTAATTATTTTCGTAGGGTAAGTTTTCACTATCACCCTGAACCATACTAATTGTAGTATCTAATTTCTTTATTTTTACTTTTTCTTTTCCAACCTCAAGCATTCCGGCAGAAATATCGAGGCCAATAATTTCTGAAGCTCCGGTTTTAGAAAGATTAATGGCAAGATCTCCGGTTCCTGTTGCAACATCCAAAATCCTTTCAGGGTTAGTATGGCTAACAAGCTTTACAACTTTTTTACGCCATTTTACATCGATCCCAAAAGATATAACACGATTTAGACCATCATAGTTTCCCGAAATGGTATCAAACATTTCGGTAACTTGTTCTTTCTTAGATCTCTTTTGATCTTTATATGGAGTTATTTTTTCAGGCATTCAAAAAAATTTAGGCAAATATACATTTTTGATATGGATAGTCAGAATAGATTTAAATTAAGTTGATGATCATCAAATTTTATCAGTTAGTCAATTTACATTATCTTTGTACACTTTTTATATCCTAAGGGGGATAGAAGTTATTAAATATTTTAAAAACACCTCTTAGTTTGATTTTATCTTTAGATGGAAAACAATATACAAAACCAATGAAAATCATTATTGCCGGAGCAGGCGAGGTAGGGTTTCATTTGGCAAAGTTGCTCTCATTCGAGTCCCAGGATATTACACTTATCGACACCGATAAAGAGTGTCTCAATTATGCAGATACTCACTTAGATATTAGGGTCATTAAAGGAGACTCTACTTCAATTGCGATTTTGAAAGAAGCCAGAGTAGAGAATGTAGATATGGTAATTAGTGTTACCTCGAGTGAAACTACCAATATTACCGTTTGTGTTCTTGCTAAGCAAATGGGAGCCAAACGCACTATTGCAAGAATATCCAATACAGAATTTATTGAAAACAAAGAAGAAGTTGGTTTTATAAAGTTTGGTATTGATGAATTAATTTCTCCTGAGGCTTTAGCCTCCAGCGAAATTGAATTACTTCTTAACCAGTCTGCATTTCATGACAGCTATGAGTTTGAAGAAGGCGCCTTAACAATGGTAGGTACCACGTTATCGAACAAAGCCTTATTTATCGGTAAAACAGTAAGAGAAGCGGCTGAGGTTTTTCCAGAATTGCATTTCATGCCAATTGCTATCCAGCGCTCAGGAACACAATATACGATCATACCCAGAGGAGATACAAAATTTAAAGAAGGGGATCAGGTATATTTTGTAACTTCTAAAGGAGGTGTAGACGAACTTTATAAACTTACCGGAAAAGTAAAGGAGCAGATCAAGAATGTAATGATTCTAGGAGGAAGTAAGATTGGTTTTAAAACCTCTTGCGATCTGTGCGACCATAAATTTAGAGTCAAACTTATAGAAAAAGATAAGGATAAGTCTTTTGATTTGGCTGATGAGTTGCCAAATGCTCTAATTATTAATGGTGATGGTCGTAATGTAGAGTTGTTAGAAGAAGAAGGAATAAGTGATATGGACGCATTTATTGCGGTAACAGGAAATTCTGAAACTAATATTATGTCCTGTTTGGTGGCTAAGTCCAAAGGAGTGAGAAAAACAATTGCTTTAGTAGAAAACATGGATTATTTTCAACTATCTCATTCTATTGGAATTGATACACTAATCAATAAGAAACTTCTCGCGGCTAATAATATTTTTAGATTTATTAGAAAAGGAGAAGTCGTTGCAATGACTAAACTCAATAATATGAATGCCGAGTTGTTAGAGTTTATTGTTAAGCCCACATCTGAAGTAAGTGATAATATAATAAAAGATTTGGATTTTCCGCGTTCAGCTATAATTGCCGGTGTTATTCGAGATGGAGAAGGTCTGATCCCCTTAGGAGATTTTTATATAAAAGCAGGAGACAGAGTTGTGGTATGTTGTTTGCCTAAGTCCATTAAAAAAATAGAAAAGCTATTCCTTTAAGATGTCTAGATTAAATTATAAAATTATCTCGCATGTCATGGGACTTCTATTGCTTTGTAATGGTTGTTTCATGCTTATTGCAACAATAATCAGTTTTATTTATCAAGACGGAGTCACCTTAGAGATCATGATGGCATCTCTTGCTACTTTATTTGTAGGTATTGCTATGATGTTTCTGACAAGAGAACATCAAAAAGAACTCAATAAACGAGAGGGATATATTGTTGTAACATTTGGCTGGATATTTATGTCGCTTAGTGGAACGCTGCCATATATATTTTCGGGCGCTATTCCATCTTTTACCAATGCTTTTTTTGAAACCATGTCGGGGTATACCACTACCGGAGCATCAATTCTTAATGAAATTGAAATAATACCAAAAGGAGTTTTGTTTTGGCGTAGTTTAACCCATTGGATAGGAGGTATGGGGATTATTGTATTGGCAGTTGCTATTTTACCCCTGTTAGGAATAGGAGGTATGCAGTTATTTGCTGCTGAAGCACCGGGACCTAGTGCAGATAAATTACACCCCAGAATTACAGACACAGCAAAACGATTATGGTTGATTTATTTTGGATATACTGCTGCAGAAACTATCTTGCTAAAACTGGCCGGAATGAACTTTTTTGATGCCATAAATCATGCTTTGAGTACATTATCGACCGGTGGTTTTTCTACTAAAAATGCAAGTGTAGCATACTGGAACGATCAGCCACTCATACAATATATTATAATGTTGTTTATGTTTTTGGCTGGGATGAATTTTGTATTGAGCTATTTTGGTTTTAAAGGAAAAATTCAAAAGATTATAAAGGATGAAGAGTTTAAGTTATACTCATTTTTTGTAATCTCATTTACGATTATCGCGACATTGGTGATTTATTTTAAGGCAGATGTATCTATATCTTCTATAGATCACCCTATGGTATGGGGCGAAGCAGAAAGTGCTTTTAGACATGCCTTGTTTCAGGTGTTGGCTACAATAACAACGACTGGTTTTGTGACTGCCGATTTTACAATGTGGACACCTTTTTTAACCATCTTCTTCTTTGGTTTAATGTTTTTAGGCGGGTCAGCTGGGTCAACTTCTGGAGGTATGAAGGTGGTACGGCATCTTATCACTATACGTAATGGAGTTTTAGAATTTAAAAGAACTTTGCACCCAAGAGCGGTATTACCTGTTAGGTACAATACTCGTGCAGTTTCAAAAGAGATTGTATTCAATATATTAGCTTTTTTTATTTTGTATATGCTTTCCTTTATTATTGGTTCTGTGGTTTTAGGATCACTAGGATTGGATTTTGAAACGGCCATAGGGGGTGCAGCCTCATCCTTAGGAAATGTAGGTCCTGCTTTCGGTAAATTGAGTCCTGTTAATAATTTTGATGTTCTTCCTGCTGTTGGAAAATGGTGGTGTTGTTTTCTAATGCTCATCGGAAGATTAGAGCTTTTTACGGTACTGATACTTCTTACCCCATTTTTCTGGCGAAACAGATAATTATTATTATTTTAAATTACTATATGAGATTATTCAACTTACCATGGGGGTAAAGAATAAGAAGTTATCGTCCATAATTCTGTTACCTTTTTAATAGTATCTTTTACCTTTCCGGTAATACTTTCCAGGTGTTCATGATCAATTAAAAATATATCCAGGATAGATTCGTAATATGAAATATAATTGGCTTCATATTCTTCTTCCGGACATGTATTCAGAATGTCGTATTCTGATTTGGTAACCCCAAAATTCTCTTTGAAAATTTCAAGTATATTTTTTTTAACAATACGTTCTTTTTCAGTGTGATTCATAAAAAAAATCTTATTATGCGATTCACAGAAAAAGCCAAACAAGTAATCAAAAAAAAATGTTTTTCAGATAAAGAAAAACAACTAAGGGTGAATTATAAGGATATTCTTGGATATGTATAAAAATAGGATATTTTTTTAAATTTTGATGCACCGCAATGTGAAAAAAATATAAAAAATGTGTAAAATTTTGGCCTTAAAAATTAAGCCCGATAGATATCGGGCTTAATAATATATTTATGGCTTTTGAGTAATTAACTCAAAGCCTTTTTAATCCTTTTTACAGCTTCTGTAATCTGTTCTGCACTGGCTGCATAAGATATTCTAATACAATTACGATTGCCAAAAGCTATACCTGTTACCGTTGCAACATTTGCTTTTTCTAATAGAAACATAGAAAAATCTGTAGCATTTTCGACAGTATGGCCTTGTAACGTTTTACCAAAATAGTATGATATATCTGGAAAAACATAAAACGCACCCTCAGGCTCATTGCATTCAAAACCAGGAATTTCTGATAATAATTTTAGGATTAATTGCCTGCGTTCTTTAAACTCATCAACCATGTATTGAATTTTACTCACAGGAGCTTCCAGGGCAGTAATAACTGCACGTTGCGCAATACAATTAGCACCACTGGTCACTTGTCCCTGAATTTTATTACAAGCTCTCGCGATTGCAGTTGGTGCCCCGATATATCCAATTCGCCATCCGGTCATAGCAAACGCTTTTGCGACACCATTAACAGTAACTGTTCTATCGTACATGTCTTCAAACTGAGCCATAGACGCATGATCTCCAACATAATTAATATGCTCATAGATTTCATCGCTTACTACGATAATGTCTGGGTATTTTTGTAAAACGTCAGCCAACGCTCTTAATTCTTTTTTACTGTATATAGATCCACTAGGATTACAAGGGGAGCTATACCAAAGCATTCTGGTTTTAGGAGTTATAGCGGCTTCTAATTGCTCTGCAGTCATTTTAAAGTCAGTATCAATAGAGGTTTTAACTTCTACAGGTACTCCTCCTGATAATTTTATGATATCACTGTAGCTTACCCAATATGGGCAAGGTAGAATAACCTCATCCCCCGGGTTAATATACACCTGCGCTATATTATACAAGGATTGCTTTGCACCTGTTGAGACTACAATCTGCGAACGATCATACGCCAGGTTATTATCGCGTTTAAATTTGGTGATAATCGCATCTTTTAATTCAACATATCCATCAACTGGAGTATACGAATTATAGTTGTCTTTAACTGCTTGTATGGCAGCTTCTTTAATAAAGTCAGGGGTATTAAAATCTGGTTCTCCCAGACTTAATCCAATAATATCTTTTCCTTCAGCTCTTAATTCTCGAGCTTTTGCAGCCATAGCTAATGTGGCAGATGCTTCAAGCGCATTAATTCTGTCTGATAATTTGGTACTCATCTCCGATACTTGTGTACTCATTTTTAATTGGTAAATAAAAGGTTATGATTGCAATGCAGGGTTCATCCCCATTTCTTTAAGATGTTTGAAATGGGCAATAATTGCTTTGCGTGTGGTTTTGTATTCGTTATATGGTAAATTAAATTCTAAAGCCGTTTGCTTAACAATTTTAGAGATTTTTGTATAATGAACATGGCTTATATGTGGAAAAATGTGGTGCTCCACCTGGTGATTTAACCCACCAGTAAACCAATTAATTAGTCTGTTTTTGGTTGAAAAATTAACCGTAGTAAATAATTGATGAATCGCCCACGTATTTTTCATAGTGCCGGTTTGGTCTGGTACAGGCATCTCTGCGCCTTCTACCATATGGGCTAATTGAAATACAACGCTTAAAATCAAGCCTGCTACGTAGTGCATAATAAAAAAACCAAGTAAGATTTTCCACCATGCAATCGACATGAATACCATAGGGATTACGATCCATATTAAAACATAGATCATCTTGGTGATTACTATCGTGCTCCATTGCTTTAAAGGGCTTGGTAGTTTTCCATAAGATAATTTGCGTGCCAGATAGTTTTTGGTTTGCTTAAAATCTGTAGTTAGCGCCCAGTTAAAAGTTAATAAACCATATAAAAATATAGAATAATAGTGTTGAAACTTATGAAAGCGTCTCCATTTTGCATGCTTGGTAAATCGTATCACTCTACCGGCGTCCATATCTTCATCATGCCCATGGATATTAGTATACGTATGATGCAAAACATTATGTTGTACTTGCCAATTATATACATTTCCGGCAAGGATATAAATCGTGTTTCCCATTAATTTATTAATCCATTTTTTTGATGAATATGAACCATGATTTCCGTCATGCATTACATTCATGCCAACACCAGCCATTCCTACTCCCATAATAACAGTAAGTAACAGCATCCACCATTGAGAAATATCTAAGGTTAAGATTAAAAAATATGGAGTTAAAAAGATAGAAAACATGACAATTGTTTTTAAATGCAGTCGCCAGTTCCCTGTTCTTTTGAGATTATTTTCTTTAAAATATTGATTTACACGTTTATTAAGTGTTCTGAAAAATTTAGCAGAATCTGCTCTACTAAAACGGACATTAGGTGTAGTCATGGTTCTTGAGGTTTATGGCAAAACGTTAATTGCCATACTTATATTGGGTAAAGTTAGGTATTTAAATTTTTTTAAGTTCTTAAAAAGAGGTAAAATATATCAGTTTAACATGTATTTTTGTGCTTTAATTTATATTTATGGATATCATATTGAAGTATTTTCCGGGTTTGACCGAAGAACAACAAGAACAATTCTCTAAATTAGGAGCACTTTATGAAGAATGGAATGCCAAGATCAATGTGATTTCTCGTAAAGATATTGAGTCTCTATACGAGCGGCATGTTTTACACTCTTTGGGGATTGCAAAAATAATGGAGTTTAAAGCAGGAACGCATGTGTTGGATGTGGGTACGGGAGGTGGTTTCCCTGGGATTCCTTTGGCAATTCTATTTCCAGAAACACAGTTTTATCTGGTCGATGTAATTGCAAAAAAAATCAAAGTAGTTAATGAGGTTGCTAGAGCTCTAGGGGTAAACAATGTTAAAGCAGAACAACGCAGAGCTGGAACGTTTAATGATCGTTTTGATTTTATTGTAAGTCGTGCCGTAACCAATATGCCTGATTTTGTGAAATGGATTCGTAAAAATATAGCCAAAAAAAGTAACCATGAACTTCAAAACGGAATTCTGTATTTAAAAGGAGGAGATTTAACTGATGAGCTCGCAGCGTTTCCCAAAGCTATTCAATATGAGCTTACTGATTATTTTGAAGAAGATTTTTTTGAAACCAAAAAAGTGGTGTATTTACCCTTAAAATATAAGCTTTAATCGTTTAGATTTTTTCGCATCTCGATCAGGTGTTTTGTAAATCCAGCTTTTTCATAGGCTCTTATCGCTCTAGGGTTATCGTCATAAACTGTAAGTCTTATTTCTTCGAGGCCTTTGCTGGCAAACCATTCGTATAAATACTGTATTATTTTTTGGCTCACACCTTTACCCCGAAACTCTTCTTTTACATACATAAATCCGATATACCCCAATTGCTTCTGTTTAAAAAACTTTTTACGATCTCTAATTTGCCCATAACCACTACCAACGATTTCTCCATCAACTTCTGCAACGATTACTTCAGTATCATTAGCGATAATATAGTCCTTGATACTATAGTAGCTTATTTTTTGATCTTGAATTAGTGTAGGGTCCATAGGGCGTTCAGCTTCTATGATTTTTTGTTCAAAATCAAGAAGAATATCCAAGTCTTCTATTTTTGCAGGGCGTATTATTATATTCATAATCTAGTATTTTAAGGTAAAAAAGCGCCTATTGGCGCTTTTTTATTCGATAATCAAAATTATTTTCTAACCAATGTCCTCCCCCAGGCTTACGCCGAGATATTTTGCTACAGGTGTTAAAAATTATTCTCCTAAAAATGGATATCTGTAATCTGCAGGTGTAACAAACGTTTCCTTGATTGTGCGTGGTGATACCCAGCGTAATAAGTTAAGGTAAGACCCTGCTTTATCATTAGTTCCAGACGCTCTGGCACCTCCAAATGGTTGTTGTCCTACGACAGCTCCTGTGGGCTTATCGTTTATATAAAAATTACCAGCACAGTTTTGTAATGCCTTTGTGGCTTCGGCTGCAGCATAACGATCTGTAGAAAATACAGCACCTGTAAGTGCATATTCACTAGTTTCATCAACCAATTTTAATGTTTCAAACCATTTAGAATCTTCATATACATAGATAGTAATTACTGGTCCAAACAATTCAGTACACATAGTGGTATATTTTGGATCTTTGGCCAGAATCACTGTTGGTTCAATAAAATATCCTTTTGATTTGTCATAATTACCACCTGCAATAATTTCTGCATCGGCATCATTTTTTGCCTGATCTATATATTTTGCTAACTTGTCAAAAGATCCTTCGTGGATTACTGCAGTAATAAAATTACTCATATCTTCCGGAGAACCCATTTTAAAGGACTTAATATCTTCTTTTATGAACTTCTCTACATCAGACCACATGCTTTTAGGGATATAGGCTCTCGATGCGGCACTACATTTTTGACCCTGAAATTCAAACGCCCCACGAGAAATACCCGTGGCTACTTGTTTCGCATTAGCACTAGGGTGAGCAATAATAAAATCTTTACCCCCGGTTTCACCTACGATCCTAGGATAGGTTTTGTAGTTATGAATATTGGTTCCAATCTTAGCCCAAATGTCTTTAAATACATGAGTACTTCCTGTAAAATGGATTCCTGCAAAATCAGGACTTGCCAAAACAGTGTCTGTGATCATAACCGGATCTCCGTATACGACATTGATCACCCCATCAGGGACACCTGCTTCTTTAAAGATATCTACAATAACTTTTGCAGAATAGATCTGGCTATCACTTGGCTTCCATACTACAGTGTTACCCATAAGAGCAGCACTGGCAGGTAGATTTCCTGAGATTGCAGTGAAGTTAAATGGAGTAATGGCATAGACAAAGCCTTCTAGAGGTCTATATTCTAACCTGTTCCATGCGCCTGAAGTAGAGTCAGGTTGATCTTCATAGATTTGAGTCATAAACTCTACATTAAAACGTAAGAAATCTATAAACTCACATGCAGCATCAATTTCTGCCTGAAATATATTCTTTGATTGCGCCAACATAGTTGCCGCATTTATTTTTGCACGATATGGTCCTGCAATAAGCTCTGCTGCTCTTAAAAATACTGCAGCACGTTGTTCCCAGGCCAGGTCAGCCCATTGCTTACGGGCTTCGATAGCAGTATCAATAGCATTTTGGATATGCTGTTTTTCGGCTTTATGATAGGTTCCTAAAACATGTTTATGATCATGTGGTGGTGCCATGGTGCCAGTATCCCCGGTTCTGATTTCTTCACCATTAATATACAAAGGAACATCAACTTTGCTGTTGTACATTTTTTTATATACTGCCAGGACTTCTTCTCTTTCCGGTGTTCCTGGAGCATATGACTTTACAGGTTCATTTATTGCTGTAGGAACTTGAAAAAAACCTTTTCCCATAATGTAATTTGTTATTTTTAAATTAGTAAGATGTGTTTGTCAAATGAGTTCGTCATTTAGGGTAGCAAAGATAGAAAATAAAAATCCCAAAAGAATATTTTAATAGAGTCAATTCAAAGGAGCTATGTGATATACGATAATAGCTGTTTTAACCTTTTATAAAGATTGTGGAGTATGTGTTTTTTTTTGTAAGTTGTGGCATATTTAGCCGACCCAGAATTTATGTGTACAGTTACGTTAATCCCTACTCAAGAAAATAATTTCATCCTTACTTCTAATCGAGATGAAGCCATTAATCGAAAAACATTACTTCCAGAATTTTATGAAATAGAAAAAACCAGGATGTTATTTCCTAAAGATGCACTAGCTGGAGGGACATGGATAGGGATTAGTGATAAAAACACAATGATTTGTTTGCTCAATGGTGGGTTCGAAATTCATGAAAGATTAGTTTCATACCGCATGAGTAGAGGGGTTGTTGTGAAAGAATTGTTACAAGCAAATGATTTAGAACATGCGATCGGACAGTACGATTGTAATGGGATAGAACCCTTTACGATTGTAGCGGCTAATTGGCAGTCAGACCTTTTACTTTTTGAATTTGTATGGGACGGGTACCAAAAACACCTGCGACCTTTAGAGAAGACAACGCATATTTGGTCGTCTTCTACATTATATACTAAAGAAATGAAACAGATGCGTCAGAAGTGGTTTGCTGATTTTCAAAATGACACCATGCTCACAGCGGAAACATTACTTGATTTTCATAAAGATGCAGGAATTGGGGATAAAGATGTGGATTTGCAAATCGATCGCGGTTTTTTAAAAACTATAAGCATTACTCAAATCGTTAAAAATGAAGAAGAACTTACAATGCGATACGAAAATCTTCAGGATGAAGAAGTAAGTTCGGTCGTTTTTGAGGCTATAACAGCCTGAAAATATCACTAGTAAATTGTATAGTTTGAAGTACACGGGCAAAATAATTTCGCTTGCATTTCCAGATACTTTTGTTCGTTTTTCTGATGAAAAAAACGCATCAAATGTATTGCAGTTATTTGGTTTAGGTAAGAATGGGATTATTAAGGCAGGTCATGCCGCTTTCGTACTTATAGAAAACAAAACAGGTATCGCAGAGTATTTTGATTTTGGTCGATACATTACTCCAGATGGCTACGGTAGAGTACGAAGTGCAGTTACAGATGTAGAGTTAGAAATACCTTTTAGAGCTACATTTACACCTGATGGGAAATTGGCTAATGTTGAAGACTTTTTACTCTGGTTAGAGGCTCATCCCGAAAAAACTCATGGCAGTGGCCGCTTGGTAGCATCAGTATGTGATTTTATCTTTTATGATAGAGCAAGAGCATATGTTATAACAACGCAGGATAGAGGTAGTATCCCATATTCTACCTTTAGAAAAGAAGGAAGTAATTGCTCTAGAATAGTAACGGATACCATTTTAGAAAGTACCGATAATTCTAAAATAAGAAAACCTCTGTTACGTAATAAAAAGTTTACTCCCAGTCCTTTAGGGAATGTTGAAAAAGCTGCGCTAGATAATCCTATTTATCAGGTCGAAAACGGACAGTTAAAAACCTATCCAGGATCCGTATTTAAAGAAAATCTAACCAACTATTTTGATAAAAATATTCCTGAATTAAAAGTAGGCCATACAACCAAAGTTTTAAACCATCTAAAGGAAGCTCATTTTCTGACAGGAATAGGAAGTAGTGCGTATTTTACAATAACCTCTTCCGATAAAAAGGGATTATATATTATAACACGATATACAGAATATGGCGATATGGATTTTAAAGGATTGTTTGCTACTCAAGATCATTCGTTTAATCTGGTTGAATCCTATCGTTTTGTATACGATTCGAACTGTAAGTATTGTCATATAGAACAGCTTGATAAGAAAATAAGATTTGATTTAGTAAAAAGAATACTTAATTAAGTGCAAAAGGAGCGCTTAGCTTAAATGTTGGAATTTGTACTTTAAATTTTCGCGTAGACGTAAAATTAACCATATTGTAATGTCCTTTCATTGATCCAAAAGGCGAACTTAACAGACAACCACTATTATAAGAATGCGATTCTCCAGGTTTTAGAACAGGCTTTTTGCCAATGACACCTTCGCCTTCTACAACTTCGGTGTTGTTTAATGAATCTTTAATCTCCCAATAACGAGACGTGAGTTGTACAGAGTCTTTACTTTGATTTTCTATAGTGATACGATAACCAAAAGCAAAATGAATCTTATAGTTCTTGTAGAACGTGCCTTCAAAGGTGGTATCCACCGAAATCTTTATACCTCTTGTTATTTGTTGAACCATCTTAAAATATAAAAACCGAACCCGTAATTGTGATTACAGAACCTACGACTGCTAATATAAAAAATAAAACATTTACTAACAGGAATTTAACAATAGTTTTGGCTCTACCTTGATTATAGAATTTTCGCATCGCTTTGTATAGATAGAATAAAAATATGAGCATTACGATACCTAATGTTGTGCTGCTCGCAAAAATTTGATCCAACAAAATTGCAATTCCTATTAATATAAAAAACATAGTCTGGGTGTGAAACGTAAATACTAAGTGTTCCATATAATTAAAGGAGTTACGGACGTATAAAAACCATATGGCTAGAGCAAAAAATGGTAAGAAGAAAAATATTATAAAAGGTAATTTGTTAAAAATGAATTCTAACAATTCGCGCCCATAATTATCATTAATGCTATTTGTCTTTATGGCCCGATGATAGATGTATTTATTAAACGGGCTTTTGTTGTGTTTTAGTTCTGTAAGTGCTTTATAGACTGATTTTTGACCTGTCTTATCATAATAATCGTCATACATCGACCATAGGCTTGTGGTTTTTTTAACAAAACTCATCGTGTCGATCTGGTTTTGCTTGTAATAAACGACGGCTTCTTCTTTTGTTTTTTCTTTATCAAACCATAAATCGCCTTCGGCTTTTGTGATTTGGTTATTAATGATTTTTCTTCCTTGCGGTGAAAGGTGTTCTGAGGCTTCTAATTGTTTGTTTATGTGTTCTTTTATAGAGTCTAGAGCAATAGTTTTATCAATTTCACTTATTCCTGTTTTTTCTAAAGCTTCTTTTCCTTTGGTGATATCTTCCTCTATACCAGCACTAAATCCATCAAAATCGATAAATAACCCGTTAATAATAAAGAAGATAATCGATACGCTAAGATAAAATCGAAAGGGATTTGCATATTTAATTCGTTTTCCTTCAACATAGTCCTTTGATATTTTACCAGGATTAAATAGTAACGTTGTGATGGTGTGTCTTAAACGAGAATCATAAGAGAAAATACTAGCAAAAAATTCATCAAAAAAATCTTTAAAAGATAGCTTTTTTGTAGTGTTGATTTGTCCGCAATTATGGCAATAACGATCAATACTATCTAGTGGAACATTGCAATTAAGACATTTGTTTCCTCTATATTGTTTCAGAAATCTCCCCTTTTCTTTCATTTTCGATGAGTGTATTACAAGCTCCTAAAATAAATGTTTTATGTGTATTGTGAATACTTTTGAATTAGAAAAAAATAGTTGATCGTTGTGTTACATTTTTGCAAATACGCCTTTGGCTATTCAGAAATTATATTTTTTTTATTTTTCTATAACGCTAGATATAGTTTTTATAATATTGATATTCAAATACTTTTGTTATTTTGGCAGATAGTTTTTATTCGATTTTATTACATTTTTGTTGAAAAATTGAGAAGTACGCAACCGTTTTATGTTTTGTAATGTTTTGGTTTTTAGTTTGTGATATTAGTAGAATTATTTACTCCTTTTCCAATAGCTCGATCATATCGTGCCCCGGGAGCTCGATAATAAGGAATAACAGTATATTCATTTTCGGTTTCATCAAAATTACCGCTTATAAACCCTGGGTCTATAGTTCCATCAGGTCGTAAAAGCACATATTTATAATTATAAAACCCTTGCTTAAATAATCTTTTGGTATAAAAAATAGCTCGTTCTTTATCGTATTCTAATCGGGTAGTATCGTCTAAGGTGTAGTTGTTAAAATTACCATAGATATGAATTTCTCCATCATTAAGAGGTTCGTAGCACTCAAGAAAAAAATGCATCCATACATAGTCAGCTTCAACATTGTTATTTTGTGCATCAAGGTTGCGAATCACAAAATTTCCATTGATGTCTGGATTATAGGTGTATCTTCTGTTGGCTCTTACAATGTTGGTATAAAGGTAGTGGTGATAAATATCCTTTAGGTCAATACGTCTAATATTGACATTAGAAGCTCTTATGTCTTTACTGTCAAAGGATAGAAACTCATTTCCTCCCCAAAAGCTGGATTCCTGATCGTATTTGTATACTAGTTGATCAGCTATCGTAAATTGAGGTACAAGATTAGTAATGCCTTGTTCTATATCATTGTTTTGTATCACTAGGGTTTTTACGGTTTGCTTTGGGTTTCTTAGAATCTCATTAGGAGAGCTGATTTCAAATTGAACAGATTGTTTAGCGTTTATATAGTTGAGGTCTCTTGACCTTTTTATGTTCACGGTTACCCTGGTCATGTTTTCATAGACAATAAATTTTCTGGAGAACACGACTTCATCATCATTATTATAAATTTCAATGCGGTAGTTTCCGCTTACTTTTAGTCGCCTGGTATCTTCATTAGGAATGGTTAATGTATAATGGCTATACATTTGTAAAGTATTAAACGAGTTCTCATAAGTAACAATTCTAACTTCATCAAAACCATCTAAATATTCATTTTTATATAAAGACGAGGGTGTCCAGTCAAAATTATAGTGAGTAATTCTGTAATAATAATCTGACTCGTCTCCATTAATATCATCAAAAGTAATGCGCAGTGGTTTGCCTAATTTAAGTATTGGTGTCCCTGCAAATTCTGTGTCAGAAATAAATTGTATAGTTCGAATATGATCGGCCTGAATCTGATTGTCGCCTTCTGGTTGTGCAAAAAACATATGCGGAATACACAATAAAGAAAGTATTAAGAATTGTTTACTTATTTTGAACATTTCATAGGTTATTAAGGTATAAATATACACAAAATGTATGCCCAAACCGGAATAGAGGTTTTTTTAAGCTAAAATTTTTATTTAGAATCATTATTAATAAAACTTTATACCCCAACACTCTTTCACTTGCGTGTTTTAATTAGTAAATTTGCACGATTTTTTTAGTTAATTAACATAGACTACAAATATGTCAAAAGACATTCGTATCAGAAAGGGCTTAGACATCAAGCTTGTTGGCGAGGCAGAAAAAAATACTGCTAATGCTATCAGAAGTAATGTTTTTGCAATAAAGCCTGACGATTTTCACGGTATAGTACCAAAAGTTATTGCTAAACAGGGTACAGAAGTTAAAGCCGGCGAACCACTTTTTCACTCAAAATCTAATGAAAAAATGCTTTTTCCTTCTCCAGTCAGTGGAGAGGTAGTAGAAATTGTGCGTGGTGCCAAAAGAAAGATTTTAGCTTTTAAAATTCTTGCAGATAAGGAGCAGCAGTATGCTGATTTTGGAGCAAAAGATGTAAACGCCATGAGTGGTGATGAGATAAAATCTCATCTTTTAGCCTCAGGATGTTGGCCCTTTATTAGGCAACGCCCATATGATGTAATAGCCAATCCGGAAGTTGCTCCAAAAGCAATATTTGTATCAGGATATGCTACTGCACCACTTGCAGCAGATTATGATTATGTGCTAGAGGGCAAAGAAAATGAGCTTCAGGCCGCGTTAACTGCACTGAGCAAGTTAACCGAAGGTCAGGTGCATGTTTCTGTAGGAAAAAAGAGCAATTCTCCTTTGTCTGGTCTTAATAATATCACAACACATACAGTTTCTGGTCCACATCCTGCAGGGAATGTTAGCGTTCAAATCGCAAAAATTGACCCGATTAATAAAGGAGAAACCGTTTGGGTTGTAAATCCACAAGATTTAGTGATCATTGGTGAACTACTTTTAACAGGTAAATTTAATGCAGAAAGAACTATTGCATTAGTGGGGTCATCTGTTAAGAACCCAAAATATTACAAAACTACCATTGGAGCCGAAGTGTCATCTATGGTGTATGACTCTGGGGTACATGATGAAGGTAATATTAGAGTGATCAGCGGAGATGTGTTGACCGGTGAAAACGTAAAGCCAGATGGTAATTTAGGATATTATCATAATGCTATTTCTGTAATTCCTGAAGGCGATGATTATGAATTCTTTGGCTGGAATAAACCTGTTTTCAATAAAATTTCTACTTCAAGAGCGTTAACATTTTCATGGTTAATGCCAAATAAAAAGTACGAATTGGACACAAATACAAATGGAGAGCATCGAGCTTTTGTGGTTACTGGAAATTATGAAGAAGTTTTTCCATTTGATATTTATCCATTACAGTTATTAAAGGCTTGTTTGGTAAACGATCTTGATGCAATGGAACAGTTAGGTATGTATGAGATTGCTCCTGAGGATTTTGCACTTACAGAGTTTGTATGTGTTTCTAAACAGCCGCATCAGCAGATAATAAGAGATGGTTTAGACATAATGTTAAAAGAAATAGGTTAATACTATGGGATTAAAAGATAAACTACATAAACTAAAACTCAAATATAAGGGTAAGAAAATGGCTCCGGCATTTAATGCGATCCATACATTTTTATATTTACCTAATGAGACTACACATTCTGGAGCTCATGTAAGAGCAGCAGATGATTTGAAGCGTACAATGAATACTGTGATTATCTCACTTATTCCTTGTCTGCTTTTTGGAATATTTAATGCGGGATATCAGCACTATGCAGCAATAAATGGCTTTCCTGAAAATTTCTCTCTCTTCGAACATTTTATTACTTGGGAGAATTTCGTTATCGGCGCCTGGACTGTACTTCCTCTTGTTATTGTATCTTATGGAGTTGGATTGGCTGCAGAATTTGTTTTTGCTGTCATCAAAGGGCACGAGGTAGAAGAAGGATACCTGGTAACAGGTATGTTGGTGCCACTAATTGTACCGGTTGATATTCCTCTTTGGATGTTGGCCATCGCTGTAATTTTTGGTGTTGTCATCGGTAAAGAAGTTTTTGGAGGTACCGGAATGAATATTCTTAATCCTGCACTTACCATTAGAGCATTTTTATTCTTTGCCTATCCGACATGGATGTCTGGAGATAAGGTATGGGTGCACGGAGCAGCTGAGAGAGCTGGGACACCAGATGCAATTTCTGGAGAAACCATTTTGGGCGGCCTGGCACAAGGAAAAGAAATTCTAACCGCTGTAGGAGCTAAAGGAAATGAAGTTGCTTATTCTGTTTCTGAAGCATTTTACGGATTTATTCCTGGTTCTGTAGGAGAAACTTCAAAACTTTTAATTTTATTAGGAGCAGCCTTCTTGATATTTACCAAAGTTGCAAGCTGGAGAATTATCGTGAGTGGTTTTGCAGGAGCTGCAATTATGGGACTATTATTTAACGGTATTGTAGATGCAGGATGGATTACCGAGTCTAGTAAATTTTATGGACTAATGAGTACACCTTTTTGGCAACACTTAATCATTGGGAGTATCGCATTTGGGGTGGTGTTTATGGCCACAGATCCAGTTTCAGGATCGCAAACCAATAAAGGGAAATGGATTTATGGATTCTTAATAGGATTTATATCTATTTTAATTCGTGTATTTAATCCAGCATACCCAGAAGGAGTGTTCTTAGCTATACTTCTAATGAATGTATTTGCTCCTACCATTGATCATTATGTTGTTCAAGGTAACGTGAAGAAAAGAATGAAACGTTTAAAACTTAAAACGGCTTAATCATGGGATTTAACACAGATAAAAATTCATATACAATCATATTTGCAGTGGCAATGGTGGTAGTAGTTGGTTCATTACTGGCATTTACTGCATCGTCATTAAGAGATAGAATAGCTGCAAATAAGAGAACAGAAAAGCAGCAAAATATTTTATTTGCTATGGGTGTAACCGACACCGAAGACCCTAATGAATTCGTTCCGGCAGAAAAAGCACAAGAATTGTTTGATAAGTATGTAGGAGATGAACAATATATAGTTGTTAATGGAAATGCTCAAAAAACTAAAGAAGCCTTTGATATAGAGGTTAAAAAGGAAAACGACAAGGTAAAACAGGATCCTAATTATCAAAGAAAACTTCCTTTATTTATAGGAAAAAAAGAGGGAGAAGAATACTATGTTGTTCCTATGCGAGGTAATGGTCTTTGGGATGCTATCTGGGGCTATGTTTCTTTGGATAAAGAATTTAAGACCGTTAAAGGAGCATTTTTTGATCATAAAGGAGAAACACCTGGACTAGGAGCTAATATTAAAGAAGCTTACTTCAGAGATGATTTTATCGGAGAAAGTATTCTTGATGAATCAGGAAACTACCAGGGTATAACTGTTAAGAAAGGAAATGGAGATCCAAAAAATGAACGTAAAAACGATAATGCCGTAGACGCATTAGCCGGAGCAACAATTACAGGCGATGGTGTAACTGCTATGGTAAAGAAAGGGATCAAAATGTATCAACCCTATTTCGAAACTTTAAAAAAATAACAAATGGCTGAAGTAACAGAAGAACAGGTTAAAGTTAAAGAGCCTAAAGAGCCTCTATTTTCAAAGAAAAATAGAAAATTATTAACCGATCCGTTGGCTGATAAT
This sequence comes from uncultured Aquimarina sp., assembly GCA_947497175.1. Taxonomy (GTDB): domain Bacteria; phylum Bacteroidota; class Bacteroidia; order Flavobacteriales; family Flavobacteriaceae; genus Aquimarina. The sequence goes on from CANMFM010000011.1 coordinate 181,191, forward strand.
AATCCTATCACCATTCAGGTATTAGGAATTTGTTCGGCACTAGCGATTACAGCTCAATTGAAACCTTCAATTGTAATGGCAATCTCTGTGATTTTTGTAATGGGAGTTGGTAACATCGTTATTTCTTTAATGAGAAATATTATACCCTCTAAAATTAGAATCATCGTACAGCTGGTTGTTGTAGCAGCTTTAGTAATTATTGTGGATCAGGTGCTAAAAGCATTTGCATATACATTAAGTAAAGAGCTTTCGGTATTTATTGGACTGATTATAACAAACTGTATTATTATGGGACGTTTTGAGGCTTTCGCTTTAGGTAATGGCCCCTGGAAATCTTTTCTAGATGGAATAGGTAATGCTGCAGGATATGGAGTACTCCTTATTATTGTAGCTTTCTTCAGAGAGCTTCTGGGTTCAGGAACATTATTTGGAGTAAAAGTATTGGGAGATCCGATAGAAAAAACAGGTCTATATGCCATAGGATATGAAAATAATGGTTTTATGGTATTAGCGCCAATGGCATTAATTACCGTTGGAATTATAATATGGATACAGAGAAGTAGAAATAAAGCATTAATTGAGGATCATTAATATAAAGAAACATGGAGTATATAGAGTTATTTTTAAAATCGATCTTTATAGATAATATGGTATTCGCATTCTTTTTAGGAATGTGTTCGTATCTTGCCGTTTCCAAAAAAGTGTCCACTGCTGTGGGACTTGGAGCCGCAGTTATATTTGTATTAGCTATTACAGTACCACTGAATTTCTTACTGGATAAATATTTATTACAAGAAGGAGCTTTGGCTTGGTTGGGCCCTGAATATGCAGATTACGATCTGAGTTTCTTGACCTTTATTTTGTTTATCGCGACGATTGCTACTATGGTACAGTTAGTTGAAATTATAGTAGAGAAGTTTTCTCCTGCACTTTATAATTCATTAGGTATCTTTTTACCGTTAATCGCTGTAAACTGTGCAATTTTAGGAGGATCTTTATTTATGCAACAAAAAGAGTTTTCTAATATTTCTCAGGCTGCTGTCTATGGTGTAGGTTCCGGAATCGGTTGGTTTTTGGCAATTTTAGCTATAGCAGCGATTAGAGAAAAAATTAGATATTCTAATGTTCCTGCTCCTTTACGAGGATTAGGAATCACTTTTATTCTAACGGGACTAATGGCTATCGGTTTTATGAGCTTTGGAGGAATGCTTACCGGAGGTAAAGAAGAAGGTAAAAAAGAGCAAAAGACTGTTCAGATAGAAAAAGAAGAAGGGACTGCAAAAGAAGTCGCCGAAAATACTAACGTTACAATACTTAAATAATATGATATTTTTAGCATCTACAGGTGGAACAATAGCAATAACGATTATTTCGTTTTTGGTGCTGATTCTTGTTTTAGTGGGAATCTTATTATTTGCAAAAGATAAACTATTGCCATCAGGACCGGTAAAAATTACCATTAATGGTGAAAAAGAAATCGAAGTAGCATCTGGCGGAACATTATTATCTACATTAGGAAGTCAAAAAATATTCTTACCATCTGCATGTGGAGGTGGAGGAACCTGTATCCAATGTGAATGTCACGTATTAGAAGGTGGGGGAGAAGCGCTACCTACTGAAACTCCTCATTTTTCGAGAAAAGAGTTACAGCATGGAGCACGCCTGGCTTGTCAGGTTAAGGTAAAGCAGGATATGAATATCGAAATTCCTGAAGAAGTATTCGGTATCAAAAAATGGGAAGCCGAAGTAGTACGTAACTATAATGTAGCCTCTTTTATTAAAGAATTTGTCGTTCGTATTCCTGAAGATATGGGATATAAAGCTGGAGGATATATCCAGATCGAAATTCCACCATGTGAAATAAAATATTCTGATATCGATATTACAGCGCACCCTGAGGAGCACGATACACCAGATAAATTTCAGGCAGAATGGGATAAATTTGGTCTGTGGCCGCTAGTAATGAAGAATGATGAAACGGTAGAGAGAGCTTATTCTATGGCTTCTTATCCTGCAGAAGGAAGAGAGATTATGCTTAACGTGCGTATTGCTACGCCGCCATGGGATAGAGCAAAAAATGGATGGATGGACGTAAATCCTGGTGTAGCATCGTCATATATTTTTGCTCAAAAACCAGGAGATAAAGTAATAATTTCTGGTCCTTACGGAGAGTTTTTTATCAATGAGTCTGAATCAGAAATGTTATATGTAGGTGGTGGTGCAGGTATGGCGCCGATGCGATCTCATTTATATCACTTATTCAAAACGCTAGAAACTGGACGTACAGTTACATATTGGTATGGGGGACGTTCAAAAAGAGAATTATTCTACCTGGATCATTTCTATGACCTGGAGAAAAAATTTCCTAATTTCAAGTTCTATTTAGCACTTTCTGAGCCTTTAGAAGAAGATAACTGGAAAGTAAAGAAGGATATCAATGATACAGAAGGTGATGGTTTTGTTGGATTTATACACAATTGTGTAATTGATAATTACCTAAACCATCATGAGTCTCCAGAAGATATCGAACTGTATTTCTGTGGACCACCGTTAATGAATAAAGCTGTTCAAAAAATGGGAGAAGATTTTGGTATCCCTGATGAGAATATAAGATTTGATGATTTTGGAGGATAATTCTTCTAAATAAATATAAAATTAAGAAACCGATACATTCTCATGTATCGGTTTTTTTATGACCATATCCTCTAAATACAGAACGATTAAAATTTATATAAAATCCCTAAATGTAGATTTTCTGGTCCTATTCGCAAGGTATTATTATCATAACTCTGTGGGCTTTGGAACTGGAAAAAATTACCAGAATTTGTGTCGACTTCTGAGTGGCTAAAATCTAGAATTTCAAATTTGGTAAACAATGATAGGTTTTTTGTAATAAAATAGTTCAATCCTGTCGAGAAAGTTGCACTAATAGCCTCCGTGTTGCTATTAAATGAAGGAAACTTAATTTTGGAATTCGAGTACTCCAGAGCGAGCTCGGTAAATACATTAAACCTTTTTTGGGGCATAAAGAAATAGCGCCCATTGACACCGACCCCAAACGATTCGTAATTATCAGTATTTGTTAATAAGAATTCTGATTGAGCTCCCAAAGAAACATGATCCGATATGAAGTATCCAACAGATGGTTCTACAAATAATTCATTATCCGGGTTGAACGCATCGCTTATTAAACTACTGTATTTAAAAGCTCCCGAGACATAAAAATCACCTTTATGAAAACCATAGCTTTGATCTTCTTGAGCGTAGGTGGTAATAGAAAATGTAATTGTGAGTACTAAAAGAGTGTAAGTTGTTTTAAAATTCATAAATTTTGTATTAAGATTTTATTAGTGAATGCTTTAAGAGACTATTGCCAAAACCTCTCTGTTTGTTAATTTTTTGTTAATTATAATTTATGAAGCTATTTTTAAGGTCCTTAGTTTTTAATTCGTAATACTATTTTGTCCCTATGAAAAAGTACATTATATCTATATCTATTATCGTTATACTACTTTTACTATTGCGACATATGAGTAATAGAAAGAGGGCTGTAAATTATGCAGGGGGTGTGGTGGCAAACATGATTTATGAACCAGATTTCATCAATACAAAAGGAGATTCTGTCGCGACAAGAGTGCTTGTTCCTAAAGATTTTAAAAGAGTAGCGTATGATAAAAACTCGTTTCAAAACTATCTTCGTTACTATCCTTTGAAACCTTACGGAAGTAAGATTATTAACTATGATGATAGTGAATATTTTGCTCAGGATTGGCATGAGGCTATTTTCGAAGTTTCGGTGCCAAAAAATGGATTGCAACAATGTGCAGACGCATTGATGCGGATTCGATCAGAATACTTATGGCAACAAAATAGAAAAGATGAAATCGGGTTTAATTTTACCTCGGGTCATTACTGTTCCTGGATTAAATATGCTCAAGGCTACCGACCCAAAATTGTCGGAAATAAAGTTACATTTCATAAGACAGCATCCCCAAACGATACTAAAAGTAACTTTTATAAATATCTGAATTTGATATATACCTACGCGGGTACATTATCTATGTACCATGAGCTTCCAAAAGTAGCGGTTAGTGATCTCAAAATAGGGGATATGTTGGTCAAGCCGGGTTCTCCGGGGCATATAGAAATTATTGTAGACGAGATCGTAGATGATCAAGGGAATAAGATGTTTCTATTGGCTCAAGGCAACACCCCTGCGCAAAGTGTTTGTTTGCTTAAAAATTTTGAAGAGGCTTCAATTTCTCCATGGTATCGTTTTGATAAAAATGAACCTGTGTATACGCCCAGTTATTATTTTGATGAGGCCCGTTTTATAAGGTTTAAATAATTTAAAAAAACTAAATAGATTTTACTGTTCCGGCGTAGACCAGAATCCACATTTAATCCTTTTTACTATCCTTGTTTTTCTGAATTATATTTTCAAAATAATATCTTTGCATTGCTATGACTAGAATACTTACTAAACAAGAATTGCATAACCTCGCCATGAATATTGTAGGCGAAGAATTAGAGAAAAGAGGCTTCGAATTTATTGCGATCAATAGCAAATTAGGCAAACATCCTCAGTTTGTATGTGTAGATAAAACAAATCAGAGATATTTTATAGTGGTCAAAGCCATTTCGTATCCGGATAATCCTCATAATTACGATATGATTTGGATGGAATCGTTTAAAAAACACGCCCGAGAACAAGAAGCTAAAGTATTCTACGCAGGTGTAGGTCTTCAAAATGCTAAAAATCCTAATAAACCAGTAGTGCTTAATGAAGATTATGTGTTAGAATATGCTGGATTACAAGCTATAGAAACACATTTAAATTAAATGAACATGATAAAAAAATTGATCTTAGCGATTGTCGTTATATTATTGATTTCATGTAAGGAAGATTCAAAACTGCAGCTAAACTTTACAAAAGGAGCGGCTTTTGGGACTACATTTTCAGTTCAGTTTTTGGATGATAAAGAATATGATTTTTCTAAATCGTTTGATAGTTTAATTACCGAGATTAATCAATCTATGTCGACGTACGTAACGGATTCTGATATATCCCGGATTAATCAAGGGGATACAACAGTAGTTGTTGATGATCATTTTAAAAACGTATTTAATACGTCAAAAGCGATTTATGATAAAACTGAAGGGGCTTTTGATCCGACTGTCGGTATTTTGGTCAATGCATGGGATTTTGGGCCAGAAGGCGAAATAATGTCGTTAGATAGTCTTAAAATTGATAGTTTGTTACGTTCTGTTGGATTGAATAAAGTTGAACTTAGAAATAATAAAATAGTAAAGAGTACTTCGAATACCTTTATAGATTTTAATGCCTTGGCAAAAGGATATGCTGTAGATGTGTTTGCTGAGTTTCTTGAGGATAAAGGAATCAAGAATTATTTGGTAGAGATCGGTGGTGAACTACGAGGAAAAGGAGGTAATGTCTTAAAACAAAAGCCCTGGAGAATTGGAGTGGAAGACCCTAATTTTGACGAAAAACAATCGTACAGTAAAGTGATTTCGCTAGAAAATGAGGCTATGGCCACTTCTGGAAGTTATCGAAAATATAAAGTTGATGAAAAGGGTAATCGCTATGCTCATATAATTGATACTAAAACGGGATATCCACATAAATCTAATCTTTTGAGCGTTTCTGTACTTGCAAAAACGTGTATGGAAGCTGATGCATATGCCACAGCCTTCATGTCGATGGGGTTAGAAAAATCAAACCAATTTTTAAAAACACATCCAGAGTTTAAGGTGTTTTTTATTTATGAAAATCAAAATAGAGAAATAGAGACGTTGTCAGTAAATCAATTTCCGGACATTTAGAACAACATAAATTGATGATTCTAGCAATTTGAAACTAAAGCTCGATTAAAAATAACTTCTCCTTCTGGTATCTTTAGTCATCGATAAATTACATTAGACTTTCAGTAGTTTCATATGAAACGTTATAAGAAGTTAAAATCTTAGTTCAAAGGAGAGATTTTTTACTCTTTATAACAGACGGGTAAAATTTCTCCTGGTGCCAGACGGTATTTATGAACGTCTTCCTTTGGTATCGTATTGGTATAGTCAACTTCTTCCACTTTAAAACCAACTGATCTAAGTTTTTCAAAATAATCTCTACCATACACTCGTACATGGTCGTATTGTCCAAAAATCTTTGCGCGTGTAGCACGGTCGGTGATAGAGTTGTCTTCAAAAGTAGTTGCTCTATCAAGGTCCTGTGGGATTTGTATAATTGCCATTCCTCCTGGTTTTAAGACTCTAAATAGCTCTTGCATAGCCTTGGTGTCGTCTGGGATATGCTCTAACACGTGATTACAAAAAATAATATCGTATTGATTATCTGCAAAAGGGAGATTACAAATATCTGCTTTTACATCAGCCAACGGAGAATTAAGATCGGTAGTTGTATAATCAAGATGTTTTAACGCCCTAAAACGTTTATAAAAAGCCTGTTCTGGAGCAAAATGTAATACTTTGGACGAAGTGGTAAAAAAATCGGTCTCATTTTTTAAATATAACCAGAGTAATCTATGGCGTTCTAAGGATAGCGTAGAAGGGGAGAGTACATTTTCTCTTTGCTTTCCGTATCCATACGGTAAAAATTTAGAAAAGCTTTTTCCGTCTATAGGATCTGTAAAGGTGTTCCCTCTTAAAAATAGAGAAATAATAGGCCGGACTACATAACTCAATCGTATAAGTAATGGTCGAGGAATCGTGTTTAGTATAAATTTAAAAAGCTTTTTCATAATTGATTACACGAAGATACCTAAGCGTGTTAAATATCATACTAAACCGTCAACACTTCTTGTCTAAAGGCGTCTTCTTCGTCAGATTCGATGCCAAGAGCCTGATAAATATATTTGAATGTAGAAAGAATCTCCGGTTTACCATCGATAATAGCCACATCATGCTCAAAATGAGCACTCGGTTTACCATCTGCTGTTAGAATAGTCCAACCATCTCTTAATTGTTTAATACGATGCGTGCCCATATTGGTCATAGGCTCGATAGCAACAACCATACCTTCGATAAGTTTTTTGCCTCTTCCTCTGCGGCCATAGTTTGGCATTTCGGGATCTTCATGCATTTTTCGACCTATACCATGCCCAACTAATTCTCTAACGACTCCGTAGCCTGCTTCTTCAGTAAATTTTTGGATAGCATATCCTACATCACCAACACGATTTCCGACTTTTAATGCGGCAATACCAACATATAAAGATTCTTTAGTAACTTGTAGTAATCGCTCTACTTCTGCAGATACTTCTCCAACAGGGAAAGTATACGCATGATCTCCATAAAAATCATTTTTTATAGCTCCACAATCAATTGATATGATATCGCCCTCTTCTAAAGGAGTGTTATTAGGTATACCATGAACCACCTGAGCATTAGGGCTCATACAAAGTGTGTTTGGAAAATCGTATAGTCCTAAAAACCCTGGAATTGCACCATGATCTCTAATACATTCTTCTGCAAGTTTATCTAAATGCAGGGTGGTAACTCCTGGCTTTACCTCAGAGGCCAACATTCCTAAAGTCTTGGATACAATTAGTGCACTTTCGCGCATCAATTCTATTTCTTCACGTGTCTTTACAATGATCATACTATCCTAATTATAAGGTTGGCAAATTTACAAAGAATATTAAGATATATAATTTAATCCTCATACGAATGTTGGTATGGTGCTCCTGATACAATTGCCAGCATATCTTTTTCTAGTGTTTCTCTTGCAAATTCTACATATCGCCCAATTTCTTTTCCTTCTTTGTAAAAAATAAATGTTGGGACACGTATAATGTCTACCCCTTTTTCATAACCTTCAGGAGTATTTTTATCTTTATTTACCGCAAATAATTCAAAATTTTGATAATTGTATTTGGCAGTATCCAGAATTTTATAAAATGTAGGTATCTCTCTTTTGCTATCTCCACACCAGGTTCCCATAAAAGCTTTAATAGATACACCTTCAAGATAAGGGAATAGCTCATTTACGATTTTTGGATCTACAGTATAGTCGCTATAATTTTTATTGAACCATGCCGCAAAGGGTTCCTGTTTTAAAGCTTCTCTATTCTGCTTCCCAACTAAGATATCTGGATTTGATTTTTTAGCCATGGTACTAGAATTATTTATAGTGGTACCTCCATTGTTGACAGAAGAAGATGTGCTTATGCAAGCATTTAGCAGTATTGAAATAAAAATTAATAATACTTTTTTCATTACTGTAAAGATCTGTTTTACCTTTAAACTAAATATACTATAATGATTAAATCAAACATAGCACTTTAGAAGTAGTTTAACAGCATTAATTCTATTTTAGTAAAGATTTTTGAGTCATTACATCCGGTTTTTCAACCCCCATTAATTCGAGAATGGTAGGTGCTATATCTCCTAAAACACCATCAGTAATAGTAATCTGATCTTTATCAATGATGATAAGAGGTACAGGATTAGTGGTATGTGCAGTATGGGGCGTGCCGTCTGGATTAATCATGGTCTCACAATTACCATGGTCTGCAATAAGTAGGGTGGTATAGTTGTTTTCAAGTCCAGTTGTAATTACATCTTTTACACAGGTGTCTACTGCTTCACATGCTTTGATAGCAGCTTCCATTACTCCGGTATGGCCTACCATATCGCCATTTGCAAAATTGAGACAAATAAAATCTGCATCTCCTTTTTCTAATTCAGGAACTAAAGCATCTCTTAATTCGTAGGCACTCATCTCTGGTTTCAAATCGTACGTGGCAACTTTTGGAGAATTTCGTAGAATTCTTGTTTCACCTTCAAAAGGTTCTTCTTGCCCACCGGAAAAGAAAAAAGTTACATGTGGGTACTTTTCGGTTTCGGCAATTCGAATTTGCTTTTTACCTGCCTTAGCCAGTACTTCTCCCAGCGTTTCGGTTATATTTTCTTTATCATATACTACTTTGATGCCTTTAAACGTATCATCATAATTAGTCATAGTCACATAGTATAGGGGCAATTTATGTGTGTTATATTCATGCATGTCGTTTTGCGAAAGCATTTCTGTAAGCTCTCTACCACGATCTGTTCTAAAATTAAAGAAAATAACAACGTCTTCATCTTTAATGGTCGCTACAGGAGTACCATTTTCTAGAATGCTAATCGGTTTGATAAACTCATCTGTTACATCATTATCATAACTTTTTTGAATACTGTTTAGTACATTTTCGCTAATCTCGCCCATACCATTAACAACCAAATCGTAGGCCAGTTTGACACGTTCCCATCTTTTGTCTCGGTCCATAGCATAATACCTTCCTATAACCGAGGCTATTTTTCCGGTAGTTTTTGACATATAGCTTTGTATATTTTGTATATGGTTTTTACCAGACTTTGGATCTACATCGCGACCATCAGTAAATGCATGAAGAAATACGTTTTTGAGTCCTTCAGAATTAGCGGCATCCAGTAATCCCTTAATATGATTGATATGAGAATGCACACCGCCGTCGCTAACCAATCCAAGAAGATGAACATTTTTATGATTCTTTTTGGCATATTGAAAAGCCTCAACCAGTACGGGTTCATCTTTTAGTGTATTCTTTTCGACTGCCAGATTGATCTTGGCCAAATCTTGATATACAATTCTACCTGCACCAAGATTCATGTGGCCTACTTCGCTATTTCCCATTTGCCCATCAGGTAGTCCAACATGTAAACCATCTGTTCGTAATGATGCATTGGGGTATTGAGTATATAAGCTATCTACAAAAGGTGTTTTTGCATGGTCTATAGCAGATACTTCCGGATCTGGAGAAGTACCCCATCCATCGAGAATCATCAAGATTACTTTCTTGTTCATAATATGCAATTGATTTAAATTTTTGGTTGGTTAGTTTTTAGTAAAATACTCAAAAAATGAGATAAGAGGCAAAGTTACAATTTCGGGAAGAAGCATACAAAAAACAGAGATTATAACTTTGTAGTTTAAACTTTTCTTAAAGGTTATTTATAGCTGGATTTTTATGAAACTATTAACGAATCTATGTAGAAAAGTTTATTATTAGGTTATCCTTAGTTTTTAACCGGATTTTTTTAAGAATAATATAATTTATTTACACCGTAAAAATTTGGTACGAATAAAAACAGTAATAAGTACTTCTTTGAAATACAGTCGTATATTATGATATTTTGTTATATAAAGGTTAAAGTTCTGTTATTTGATTCTTTTGCTGTAACAAAATGGGTGTTTCGGTGGTCTTATTATATATGAACTAATAATTAATTAATTTCTAAATTCATTCATCATGAAAAAAACGTTGTTATTTACCCTAGCAATTATGCTTATTTCATCAATAGGCTTTGCTACCGAAACCAGTACTGTAGATTATAATCAGTATACTTATGAGCTAACCAAGGCACAAACTAGTCCATTTTGTATGGCTATAGTAAAGGGTGACACCGAAACTGTTAAAAAACTAATCGAATTAGGGAGTGACGTTAACGAAAAATCTAATGGTATGACTCCATTAATGTTTGCAGCGCGATATAATCGTGTGGATATTATTAAATTACTTGTTGAAAAAGGAGCAAATATTAAAACAAAAAATAGTAAAGGATATAATGCAATGAAATTTGCAAAATTATCTAATGCTAAAGAAGCTATAGCGCTTCTTGAAGAATTATCCTAAGCATATTCTTAGTAGAGCCTAAACCTGATTGCTTTAGCAATCAGGTTTTTTTATTTACTATATTCTCTAATAGCCTCTTTAATCTTTTCTATACGATTTTCTGGATCTGGATGCGTACTTTGAAATTCTGGAGTACGATTTGGTCCTGCTGCAGCTTTTAAAATTTTCATTACCCCTATCATCTCTGTTGGGTTATAACCAGAGTTAATCATAAAGAGGACTCCCAATTTATCACTTTCTAGTTCATCATCACGGCCGTTCCCTAAAAGTACATTTTGACCAATGCTATTGACAATTCCTCCGGCATCAGCACCTACAGAGGCTCCAGTAGATATAGTTTTCCAAAAATCATGTTCTGCGATTCGCTCGGCAGAATGCCGGCCTAATACATGGCCTATTTCATGCCCTAATACTCCTGCCACCTGATCCTCATTTTCTAATTTGGACAAGAGGGCATAGGTGATAAATATTTGTCCGCCCGGTAAAGCAAAAGCATTAATGGTATTGGGGTCTGCTAATAAATGAAATTCATATTTATAGGGTGTTTGCTTGGCCATACTCGAATTTACAAGCTTGTTACCGATCATATCTATATAGCTTTGTAATTTTTGGTCAGGATATAATCCGCCATGCTGCTGAGCAATTTCTGGGGCGCTTTGTAATCCGATTGCAATTTCTTGATCACTTGTCATGCTAATATTTTGTACTCTTTGTGTATAGGGGTTTAAGGTTTTATTATTGCATTTTTTAAAAAATGCAAAGGCTACAATTGCTAAACCAATTAATATTCGGAATTTTAGACCACCACGTCTCATGACAATATAATTAGGATTAATATTTAAAGTTAAGAAATAAAAAAGTTGCTTACTAATAAAATGTTTTAAACACTTTTTAGTAAGCAACTACTAGAGGTGACGTTCTTAATTATCGAACGAAATTAGTGCTAACTAGCATTGTTGAGTTTGCATAGTTTAGCGATAAAAAATTTGTGTATAGTAATAACTTCCGTTTTGGTCTTTTATAGCAGCAATACCTATATGTGTATAATCTCCTTCGATATTTTCTCTATGTCCTGTACTATTAATCCATGCTGTCATAACCGATTGCGCAGATGTCTGTCCTGCGGCAACATTTTCTCCAAATCTTGTAGCATTTTCGTTTTCTTGCAATGTCAAAAATTTTGTATCACGATTATCATGACTAATACGACCCTGACCGATCATATATCGTGAATGTTCTGCTGCTAATATATCTGCGGTCGCACTTTTTTCTAATGGCGCTAAGTCTTTACTGGATCGGTGCACATTTACTAGTGTAAATATTTGATCGGTAATAGAAACCTCTCCAGGGGTAGTTACAGGCTGCCCAGAATTATCTAGAGGTAATGAAGGTTGGGTATCATCACTTGAACAAGAAAATGTAACACAAAGCAAAGTAAAAGCTAATAAATAGCGTATTAAAGTAGTTTTCATAAGTATGGGGTTTTCGATACTATAACTTAAAAAATATCTTTTTAGTATGCAAATTTACAATAATTCTGGATTTATATCCAGTATGTTTTCTACAGTATATTTTTGTATAAAAGCTTCTGTAAAAAAACTGTTGCCAAGCAATTTAGTTTTTTTAAGCTCATCAATAATGGCAAGATTTTGATAGGCTTTTAGCATAGGGATAGCGAGTGGGGCATAGGTGTAATGCCAAGGTTCGTATTTGAAGCCCTTTCTATTTTTAACATCAGTATATACCAAATAAAATCCAAAAGAATTTGCATGTTTATCCATCCATTCTTTGAATTTACAGAAGGGTCCGTCGCTTTCAAAATTTTCTTCAAGAAGTAAACTTTTTGGTTGTGGAGCATTACCATCTACAATATCGATATCGGTGCCCCAGTGATGTCTTGAGGTGCCTGGTATCGTTGAATATTCGATAATTTTTTTAATAGCTTTGATAGGGGATAATCCTTCAGTAGTAAATTTTTTGTACTTACGTTCCCAAATTCTGTTTTGGTGGGCGTAATTTCTATAGCTAGATACAACTTTTATATCAAAACCGCTTTTTGAAGCCGAGGCTTTCATAAGTAAAAATGCTTCGTAAGCCTCTTTTCGAAGTTTAAATCCCTCACCATATAGCGAGGGATTTCCTTTACCCATTAAATCGTCTTTTGAGAATTTTGACTGAAATATAGAAAATGATGTTAAAGAAAATCCTAAAATTCCCAATATACTAACGTCTATAAAATCTCGTCTTAACATCAAAACTTCATCGATTATATTATTTTAGAATTTCATCAACAATACCATATGCTAAAGATTCATCGGCATCCATCCAATAATCGCGATTAAAATCTCTAAGAACTTTCTCCATGTCTTGCCCGCAATTATCTGCTAGTATTTTAGCACTTAATTCTTTAGTTTTAAGAATTTCTGCGGCCTGAATCTCTATATTAGAGGCTTGTCCTCTTGCTCCACCGCTTGGTTGATGTATCATAACTTTAGCATGTGGTTGAATAAACCTACGACCTTTTTCACCTACACTAAGAAGAATTGATCCCATTGAGGCTGCTAATCCTGTACAAATTGTTGACACAGGGCTTTTTAAGCTTTGTATAGTGTCGTACATCGCAAAGCCAGAAGTAACATATCCACCTGGGCTATTAATGTATAGTTTGATTTCTTTATCACTAATCATATCTAAATACATAAGCCTGTCGATAACATGTTTTGCTGATTTGTCATCTACTTGACCCCAAAGGAATATGCTGCGTTCTTCTAAAAATTTTTTATCGATCAGGTCCTGCGTTTTTCCTGTTTTTTCTTTCATTCCTATGATTTTTTATTCTTAACATCTTTGAGATAAATGTATAATTATTTTTGCAGAAAAGCATCATATGGATTTAGCATTTCACAAATTTTTTAGATCGTAATTCATGACCGATACTTTTGATATTTGGCAATTGGCTTGGATACTCAGTTTTAACGGAAAATAAAAAAGTTTTTATATAAAAACTTCTCATATCGTATGAACTTTTTTTACTTGATTTAGTATATGGATTTATATGATTGTCCACAATAGTTGATTGATATGTTTTTTTTGAAACGATGTGTATTTTTCGTTTAAACTGACAGATCAATTTTTAAATATGTTATGTAAGGAATAAATGCTTTTTTTAGCATAAAAAGTTATAATTATTACGGTTTTCCTCAATATTTTTTGTTAAAAAAGTTAAAAAATGTTAATTTTATGGGTTTTCCTTAATAATGATTTACTTGGATGTCAAACGCTCTTCCTTAAGCAATGATGGTGTTTTGACGATGATTATTGCATTTCATCGATTGCTATTTTATGGTTTAACCATAATTAAATTATAGTTTTTTGTCAAAATGCTTATTTTTAGATTTTATATATTTGTTTCATAGAATTTTAGAAATCAGAATATTACTAATTTTTAAAACTTCTTTAATTTATATTTAACAGGGCTTTTTACTCGATCACTTAGAGTAATATAAATATAAATTAGTGTGTACCTTTTATGAAATCTAATTTTTTGGTTTATATACACATACTTCACACGACTTTTCTTAGCAAAACTATAAATGATAAATTTTTATCATTTAAGTTTCTAAATGGATTCGTTATACTTTAAAGTACAGCGTACATAGAATAAATAATTTTCTTGCAGGAATTTTAAACAGACATAACTCAGAATGTCTTTAAAAAATCTGAGATAAAAATTAAATAACTTTTAAATTAATTAATTATGATTAAGAACATTTTAAAATTATCTGGAGTAGAAGAATTAAAGAAAAGTCAACAAAAGAATGTGCGCGGTGGTAACGGTGACGACGTAGTAATGGGATATTGCTATGACCCGAACACTTGGTGGTATGAACATCCATGTGGACAAGTATGTAATGACGGAGTGTCATACCCGGAATATTGCTAATATAGAATAAATAAATTGAGAGTGTTCCGTCAAAACACTCTCAATTTTAATAGTAACTTTAAATTAAATAAAACTTTTTTTAGAGAAAAAAACTTACTGAAAATTATTATCGATTAATATATAAATAACCTGCTCTATCTTTTTGTCCTTCAATTTTTAGCACATAGTAATATGTTCCTACCGGAAGTTCCTGGTCTTTTGATATAGTTATTCTACCTTCAGAAATACCACCCCAGCTGTTATCATATCCTTTCTTATTATATATTTCTACTCCCCATCTATTGAATATAGATAATTCGTTATTAGGAAATTGTTCTATTCCCTGAATTATAAAAGTATCATTAAAACCATCACCATTAGGAGAAACTGCAGTAAATATTTGAAGATCTCCATCGACTAGTGTATCTGATGTACCAAATGTTAGAACAGTATAGTTATCCGGGATAAACGATTCAGAAGTGATTTCACCACTATTTAGATCACCAGAAAAATTTGAATTTCCAAGATTGACCCATTGATTCAGGTTTCGATCCCATCCTACAACTCTTAAATCGTCGAGTTCATTTACCAGTGTTGGTATATTACTGTTATCATCCCAGGTGAGTGTTACTCTGGTTTCGATATCACCATTAAGATCCCAAAATTCGAATATACTAACAGCAAATATTGTAGAAACTCGATTATCTGTATCAAAACGTTCTGTAAAAAAGTTTGGAGTATTGGGGTTTTCAAAAAAGTAAGCTCCTCTGGCCGTATTAACAGCCGCTTGGTTTTCTATTCTCATAGGGCGAAGACGAAAATCATCTCCAATAGGAAATGTAAAATCTAATAATCCTGCAATTGAAGCATATCCATCAACGTATCGTGCATCATCAGCACCTAGATAAGGTGAATCCCTAATATAATCCAGAGAAACATTTCTTCTATCTCGTGGGGTTTGAACTCTGCCAGAAACAAATTCCTGGAAGTTGGATACTCCCATAGCCACCTCTAAGAAAAGATCATTAGGAACGTCAATTTCTACATCATGAAATATTGGTCTGTTATTTCCTGATACGGTTAAACTTGTATCATCATTATAGAAGCCCGTAAATCCAAGATTCTGATCAAAATCTCCATCATTTATGACATCCATATGAAAACCAATCGCTCCTTGATCGTGTATTTGTATATCACCAAAATTATGAAACGCATTTTGCGCCAATACTATAATTGGAGATATAAGGCAGATTGTAAGGAGTATTTTTACTTGATTCATTATAACGGGGCAATTTTAATTTACGGTTTTACCGTAAAAATCATACTGCTAAATTACATTAAAAAGTTATCTTTCACGAATTTATAACGACAAAATGCGCTTTTTTTTCGATGAAAAGCAATTTGTTGTCGATAATTGATATTTAATGGCATTACTTCATTAACGATATTCTAAATTTTAGTCGCAGCTAAACATGTTAACTTTACAATTAATTACGTATGCAGCTGTACTTTACTTTTGAGAGGCTAAACTTTAAATTTTTAATGTTTTAACGATTTTGACTATGTTTAAATTGTTTACTTTCTATTAATTAATTTCTTCGAACTCTATACGTAATTTTTCTATTGGTGATTACTGTAGCAGATCCTACCGTGTAAATACCTCCAAATTCTGAAGTGCTATTTGATATGGTAGCGGTAGCGGTTATGGTGCTTCCAACAGGAACTGGAGTACTTAATGTAATACTAAATTGGAATTTATTTGTAGTATCAGTATTTCCATCGACATCATTATATAACGAATTCGTTGTTGGGTCAGTATCATTAACACCTCCTTCAACTTCTGAGCCAATAAAGGTCTGACCCTCACCATAATCCTGATTCAATGTGTTAGGAACTTGATTATCTCCAACAGCAGCGGTGCCAACACTTATATCCGATACAAAAAACTCTATGGTGGCTCCTGGTCTTGACCAACCTACAACGGTTAATGTGGTTCCCGAAACCGAAGCAGATTCAAATATAGGAAAGTTCAAACTTGTATTAGGACCTGCATCTCCATCTCCACTATCGTTTATCGTCACACCATTGTTATTGATATCAATACCCAAGGCATCGGCGGTAACTCCATTAGCAAAAATTGAGTTTTGAGAAATTAGATTCCCAGATGTGTTTCCTCCAGTTAATCTAATTCCTGAACCTCCACTAGAATTTATAATATTGTTAGAGGTTACAGTATTGCTTGCATTAAGGCGAATACCAGAGTTATTTGTGCATGACGTAAGATCCTGACCCGATGTGGTAATCGTATTTTCTGTAATCGATGAGTTACCAACCTCATCATTAATACCAAATGCACCCGCATTTTCGATTAAATTATTTTGTATCGTAGCTCCAGAACCTCCACGTATAGATATATTATGATTGCAATTTGCTCCATTACCTATTACATAATTGCTAGAAATAGTAACAGAAACACTGTTGTTAATTCGTATCCCATTTACTCGGTTTTGAGCAATGTAATTATTACTTAAAGTGCTGCCACCTTGATTAACTCGAATACCATGCCTCGTATTTCCTGCTGCTGCTCCAAGAGCATTAACACCCAGAAAATTAGAGGTGACAACAATGTTAGATCCCGATGTCACTCGTATACCATCTGAATCATTGTTATTGCCATATGCGGCTAGATTTCTTACGGTTACATTGTCGGCACGTATATCAAACACATAACCCGTTCCTGTGGTACGATGTACCTGTATTTCAGGAAATGCGTAAGTAGGTAGCGCATTTACAGATGTACCAACTGTTGTTACGGAAGGAGTAATGTTTCCTGTATTCGTATCAGTAGAATATGCTGTTTGTGTTCTTCCGTCTATTTTGGTGTTGGCTGATGTAATCGCTGTTAAATCTACAGTTAGTGGTATGTCAAAATATCCATCTGCTGCTATATATCCTGCATCGGCTGTTCTCCCAAATGGGTCACCAGCAGGAGGAATCATAAAAATAGAAGTATCCTCTCCTGCGGCCGGATTGAGAGTAGCATCATTTGGGTGAGCCAAAATGTCAAGTCCCGTTTCATCTAGGTTGTTAGAATTTATAATAAACTGTTCTAAAGAACCTTGACCGCTTTCGTTTGTATTTACGATTGTATTGAAGTTGAAACCAAAGTCAAGATCAACAACACCTTCATTGGCCAAAGATACCGAAGATATTGTTTGTGCTCCTGTAAGTGTGCCAATACCGGCATCTTGACCGCTTGGATTAGCACCACCGATTTCAGAAGAGTCATCAGTGAGTGTACTTCCAGCAAAATTTCTTTTAAAAGTTTGTATAGGCAGACACGTAGCACAAGCTGCGCCTCCCCCTCTTGTAGATTGAATGGTACTATTTACCACCCTAACACTATAACTGCCATTGGTCATTCCACCAAAGACATAATCACCATTTATATCTGTAGTGACTGTTTGTATTAAAGTATTTGTATTATCATAAAGTTCAACGGTAACACCTTCAATCGGAACACCCGATGATATCGCTAAATTTCTTCCAGGTCCACCGGGATAGTTAATGTCTTCAAATACGGTGCCTGTTATAAGATTCCCAGGGACTTTTAAAACTACAGCATTTAACATTATAAAATCTCCTCCGGCTGTAACATTCGTTGTTGCGGTGGTTTCTCCTGCATTTATGAACGATGATATATCATACGTGTCTAAATCGATTCCACGCCCATTTAGATTATTTACTACAGGAACCACTGTGTTGTCAAATATGGTAGAATTGAAAGGGTTATTAACCGTTGCCCCATCATTATCTCCGTCTCCAACCAATGTATTTGTTCCAGACGTAGTTGTAAGAGAAAGTATTTCATTATTGTCAGTTCCCGGATCACCTTCCCAAGAAAGAACACTTGTTTTAGCTCCGGCTGTAGCAATTGCGAAAAAGTTATTTAATGTGTAACTAGTTGATGAATTTTGCTCTCCATCAAAACCATTATAAAGATTAATTCTTACAGAAGGTAGGGATGATTCTGTATAGAAAATCATCAAACTCCATCCTCCTAAAGTTGTGTTACCCCCACAATAAAAGAAATCATCATCAGTATTGTCAACCGATAGACCACCAAAATCATATATGTTAGTTGAGGGATTAGGGATGCCTTGGATTAGTGCGGTTACATCGCTTACCATTCCATGATAAGGCTGTGTAAAAAATGTGGCCTGATTTACTATATCTGCAACAACAGTTTGTCCTTCAAAGGTTACTACATCATCAGCGTTGCCTCCGGAATGGGCCCAAAATAAATAAGCCTTTTCAATTATCGCGCCTGCCGGAATAGCTGTAGTGAGTGTATTATTAGAATTTGCAGTTATAGAACAGGTGTTAGTATCACTGTCTCTTAAGGTTCCTCCTGTAAGGGCATAATCAAAGTATCCGCTAAATTCATCAAATAATATTAAAGGAGTGTTGACAGGGACAGGGGTATCACCTACGTCATCTATAATTGTTCCCGTACCATCTGAAAGTAATAGTGATCCCGTATTAGGATTACTTAGTCTGATAAAATAGGTTTCAGTCGCTTCGACAAAATTATTATCGATGATCGGTACGGTGATGGTCTCTGTTCTATCGAGAGTAGTAAAACTTAAAGTTCCCGAGGTGGTTGTGTAATCAGAATCTGCAAATGCGCTATCATCAACTGTCGTATAATCTACAGTCCGTACGCCTAAAAAGAAAGGACCTGTATACGTAGCAGTAAATGTTGCAGTTCCAGCAGATTCATTAACAGTAACATCATCGACAAGTATACTACCAATATAAGCAGTTATTTGTACATTATCTATGAAAATACCTTGGTTATTAGGCCAGTTGTTGTCGCCACCTCTAATTCTTATTCTAGACGCTGCTGAAATTTGATCAGGTGTTAGTGTATATTCCAGAGATGATATAGTACTAGTATTAATTGTGGTTGCAGTTTCAAATAGCCCAGTGGTATTGTTAAAAAATTCTATTACAAGAGTTTCTGATCCTCTAAATCTAGAATCAAAATCTAAGGTCAGACTTGCAGCGCCATAAGCTGAAAGGTCAAGACCTCTTTCTATAGTGGCTCCATCTAAGTCTATAAATAGTAATTGATTCTGGTTAAATCCTACTTGGCCATTATTAATGTAAATTCTTCTGGCATTAAAATTACCAGGATTATTCGCACTGCCATCATCACCAGTCTCTATCCAATTTGTACTCCAGTTTTGAGAGCCATTATTTTGATTGTATGCTATTACACTGAACGTGTCTGAAAATGTATCCTGAGCGAACACATTTGATGAGGGGTATATAAGTAACAAAAATACTAAGCAAATTTGGTATTTAATTATCTTGTTATACTTCATCTGTTTTTTGAATCAGTTTTTATTTTACAACAAATACCACATTAATAATAGTATTGTCAGTCGCGGGTTGTCCTACGATATCATACGTCATAACTCCAAATTCATTAATAGAAATATTATTAAAAACCAAAGGATCGGCATAAGTTACGTAATAGTATAGCTCTGTAGCGGTATACACGGGAATTGTAGCTGGTGCACCATTACTAACTGCTGATATTGCTCCTCCCGGAGGTGTTAATGAATATTGATCTAAATATTGTTGATATAAGTTAATTTGTCTTCCAGTACCATTAGTAGAAGCGTCAATTTCTATAGAAGGAGGAAAAAAGACTCTACCCGCTTTAGAGGTAATAGGCGCTATGGCTTGTACCACTTCTTCAACATTTGTTTCTGCTGCTTCTGTAGGTGTTGTAGCTGTACTACCAGAACCTGTGGCAGCATCAAAGTTAACATCTATGTTCGTAACCAAAGGAACTTCTCCAGCATTTTGATTATCAGTAGCGATTTGCCAGCCATTAGTGATACCGGTGTATCGATAAATTTCTTCATCAGCTAAATTAAAAACAACAGAACCAACTTGTGGATTCAAAATAGCATTTATTTCGGCTAAGTTTGTTGCTGTTGGTAACCCCAATAGAGCATTAGCATCATTAACGCCTATTTGCGCATAAACTTGATTCAGTAATGCTAAAAAAAATACTATATAAAAGGGGAATTTTTTCATTTTCAATATTATTTGCTTTTAATGAACTATCCTACCTCTGGATTTCTAAGTTTATATCTATTTTTTAAAAATCAAGTACAGTAAACATAAATTCTAAATCAATATCATCTTTTTGATTTGTACCATTATCGCTATCACCGATATTAACTTTAAATCCTGCTGTAGTCTGATCATAATATGTAATACCTGGATCATCATAATTTGATGTTGTATTACCAGGGCAGTCTCCACCACAATCTACTATAGAAAGCTGGATGATATAATTTGCATCAGGCATAGCAGTTGTAAACGTTACTTGATAGTCACCTTCGTCTATTCTAGTAACTGTTGCGTTTAATATTTTTGCTGTAGTTCCGTTACCGGCAACTTTACCCATAGCCTTTACAGGGTTGTTAAAGAATGCTCCACCATCAGTTCCTGCTACAACATCATTACCAGTATTAGCGCTAACTACTTGTGCTGTAGTTGCTGTTCCGGCTTCGTTAGTATACGTGATTTCTCCAGTGGCACTAGCATCATTTTGTGATAATGTTGTTATGGTTTCATCAATATCTACAGTGCTTCCATCAAATAAGTTTACTGTTGCTATTCTATTACCAGCAATAGTATTTGTTACGCTTTCTATGTAAGTAGGTCCCGTTGGTCCAGTAGGTCCGGTTCTACCTGTTAATCCTGTACGACCGGTTGCGCCTGTAATTCCAGTAGGTCCGGTTGCACCAGTAAGTCCAGTTCTACCCGTTAATCCTGTGCGTCCTGTTAATCCAGTACGTCCTGTTAATCCAGTGCGTCCTGTAAGTCCGGTTCTACCTGTAAGTCCTGTGCGTCCTGTTAATCCAGTTCTACCTGTTAATCCTGTGCGTCCTGTAAGTCCAGTACGACCCGTAAGTCCAGTTCTACCTGTTAATCCAGTTCGTCCTGTAAGTCCGGTTCTACCTGTAAGTCCAGTACGACCCGTTAATCCGGTTCTACCGGTAAGTCCTGTGCGACCCGTAAGTCCAGTTCTACCTGTAAGTCCAGTACGACCCGTTAATCCGGTTCTACCGGTAAGTCCTGTGCGACCCGTAAGTCCAGTTCTACCTGTAAGTCCTGTGCGTCCTGTTAATCCAGTTCTACCTGTTAATCCTGTGCGTCC
>CANMFM010000012.1 GCA_947497175.1 uncultured Aquimarina sp.
CCTGACGGCGTATTTCCTCCAGATGCGCTAATACTTGTTGTTGGTGCGGTAGTATCTGTCGGTGGAGGAGGAGTTCCTGTGGTATTATTAGATCGATAGCGATAATCTTGTCTTGGTTCTCCAATTCCTGTAAAACGCCCTTTGGTAGAGGCATTACCCCCCGCTGCTCTCCACTCAAAATGGATATGATCCCCTGTAGATCCTCCTGTGGTTCCTTCTTTTGCAATGATTTGCCCCCTACTTACAGATTGTCCCTGGCTCACCAAAAGGGTTTTGTTATGGGCGTAATAGGTTCTTGTGCCATCGCTATGACGTATAATCACTAATCTTCCATAACCGCTACTTAAACTTCCGCTTACTCCAGAAAAAGACACCACTCCACTTGCCGAGGCTCTCACATTTTGATCACTTGATAACGATGTAGCAAAGTCTACCGCAGCATATCCATGATGACCGCCAGGCCCAAATCGATTGCACCTACCTATAAAGGTATGCGAACCCACAGGACCTGGGGTACCATGTCTCGAAACACATAGGTCTACGCCTGCATCCCATGGCAGATAGTAGCTTAGGTTTGAAAATTTGGCAGTTTGTTTTTTATGGTTCTGATTTATACGATTTTTCCATCCTATGATTTGAAGATATTCACCTTTTGCCCTAGTAATCTTTTTTGTTTTTTTAGTCTTTATATCATACTCTAAAATGATGTCTGTATTGCCATGTAAAAGATCAACATTTTGATCCATAGAACTTAAGAAATAAAGTCGATCTCTCATTGGAGAAAGCAAGGGTGTCCTCATATACTGAAAAGGAATTTTCAAACTTTCGAAAGTCTTAGATTTTAGATCCAATATCCATATCCCTTTATGCTCATCTGCAGTATCAAGAAAAATTCCTTCTACATATATTTTATTAGGATCATCAGTCCATGCTATAGGTTTAAATGCAATTTCTGTTCTTCTATCATTTTTTTTATTTATGAGAATACTTTTCTTTCCTTGTGATGTATTTATTTTGTTTAGTTTAAAAGCTCCGCCTATTTGTTCTCTCTCGAGATACACCCATAAATTTGAATCAAAAGGGCTTTGTAGTCCTTGAAAAAAGTCATATTCTTCTGTGACCTTCAAATCTTTTGAAATTTGATTGGCATAATAAGCGATGTTGTCTAAAGATAAGAGCTGCTCTGGTGTGCTGCTTGTTTTTTTGTCTTGAAGTAAACTAAGTTTTTGTTCTGATGTATTTATAATAAATACTTCTTGATTTTTCTGAATCATGAGTTCTTGAGAGTGCACTGCAGAAGTAAAAAGCAAAAGAAGCAATGCACATTTTTGTGTAAATGTTTTCATTTTAGGTGTGAGTTTGTAATTATGATTAGTTAATCGTTAAATGTGTCTAGGGATTTAGAAATAGGGTGTAAGTGGAAATCAGCAAAAAAGGGTTTTAAGGATTTGCAGAAAAGAATTTGGTTCAATTAAAAATGGATTTAATGAACATTGAAGTAGTGTTTATTTTTTTCATGAGTTTGATTTAGGTTAGAGACATTATTGTGTTCTTAACACTAAAATTACTTATACTCAATTCCAAAAAAAATAGGCACATGTCCTTATTTCTATAAAAGGCTCAAATTGTCGGACGAATTGCTTGATCTGTTTTTGTAAGAATAATCTAAATAATCGCTCTTTAAAACATTGGAATACTTGGTGGTATTATTTCATTTTTTAGCTCTATTGCATACTTTAACAGAGCATTGCTTCCATGTAGACCTAACTTATTACAAATATTTTGACGATGATTTTTAATGGTTTTTATGCTTTTGTAAAATTCTAGCGCAATCTCTTTATTGGTTTTTCCCTGTGCAACCTGTTGAAGAATAGTAATTTCTGTTTTAGATAGTTTTTTAAGAGGATTGTGTTTTTTTATTAGATCAACATCTGTGTCCTCTTCATACCATTTTTCTCTAAACCTTTTGCTTATATAAGGTTTGTTATGTATAGCTCTCCATGCAGATTTTTTCATGCTTTCTACCGTATCAGCTTTATATATTATCCACTTGATTTCAAGAGTTTTAAGAGTGCTTTTGAGTTGATCATCCAAATCAAAAGTCATGATAACTATTTTAGTATTATGTGCGTGAGCTTTGGTAAATGTTGCTAGCTCGATACCCGAGTTGTTAGAGTTTAATGTGGCATCAATCACTATAAAATGTGGTTGAAGATCTATTATAGCTTGTCTTAATTTATTAAGATCACTTATATTATCGTGTAGTTTAAATTTAAGATCTTTCGGAGCTTCAAGCATGGCTCTTATTCCCAATCTTTTTAAAGGATCGTCATAAGCCACGATTACATCAAATTCTCTCATGATTCGATTAGGTTAATTAGATTCAAAAACAAACTATATGGCTCAATATAGTTTTGTTAATATAGTAATATTTAACAAAAAAAATATAGAATGTTTATTTTCAATATGTTTTTATTGAAAGAATTTAGTAAAATCTTATAATTATGCAATAGTGAATTTATAAATCATCTGTTTAGATACATGACTATATCATTTTTGCCAATGGTTGTCATTATGAAATCACTCTCTTATTGTTAAAATTTGTATAATCAAATTTTCGAATATCATCATAAACGGGCTGTTTATCGATTGAAATTAGAGAAGTAATAATTCTGTGTTGAATTAAGGTTTGTATTTAGAGGAAATAGAGCACATACTCAAATTTTAATTTAAGCTTATTTTAAAGAAAACCTTTTAAAGGTATCTTCTTTTCTTGATTTGGAAATAGATAATATTTTTCCATCTTGCATCTCGATACTACCTCCATCAGTTCTTTTTATTCTTCGTATGTGCTTAGGATTAATTAATATCGAATTGTGAATGCGCATAAAGT
This sequence comes from uncultured Aquimarina sp., assembly GCA_947497175.1. GTDB lineage: Bacteria > Bacteroidota > Bacteroidia > Flavobacteriales > Flavobacteriaceae > Aquimarina. Next base: position 2,894 of record CANMFM010000012.1, read on the forward strand.
CAAAGTTATGTAATAATTCTACATAAAATTTTAAATGTTTAGAGCCAAGTATTTTTCTTTTGTCGGTAATGTTAATCTCAGTATAGCTTCCATCTGCGATACAATATAAAATATCATTTACATTGATCATTTCATATCCATTGCTGGTTGGTATAGCTATACTTTCTATGCTCTTTTGAGGAGAATCGATTTTCGAAATCACCTGTTTCGCATGGTATGTCAAAGCTTTGTTATTTATTGCTGTAAAGGCTCTATTAACAGCTCTTATTAAGCTTTCAATTGAAATGGGTTTTAATAAGTAGTCTACTGCTTTGTAATCAAAAGCTTCAAGTGCATGATTATGAGCTGATACAAAAATAATTTCAAAGTTGATCTCCGGTATGCGTTTTAACAAATCAAAAATTGACGAGCTACCTATTTGAATATCAAAGAACACCAGGTCTAATGTTGAATTGTGTATTATAGATTCTGCCTCTTCTAGACTGCTTCCTGTTGCTATCACCTTAACTTGTGGACAAAACCTGTTCAGTAATTTATGTAAATTTTCAATACCACTGGGCTCATCATCAATAAGCATTGTTTGTATTTTTTGTATCATTTTTTTTCTGAATTGGCAGTTGTAAAATTACTCGTGTACCCAATGCTTTTTTATTTGACCCATATAGATCTTCAATTTTATAATCTATACTAGAATATCCATTTTCCTTTAAAATTTTTATTCGTTGTTTTGTATTGGTAGTAGCCAGTGATAGATGTTTATCTATTTTTTGTTGTTTAATTTTTGATGAAGCCTCTCTACCTATCCCATTATCCTCTACAGTACAAGTTATAAAATATTCTTCATTTGACCTACTATGAATAATATTCTTGTCTAAGGTTACCTTTACTTTTCCACCGATTTTTCTATTTAAAACACCATGAATGATAGCGTTCTCTACGATAGGTTGTAAAATCATTGCAGGAACTAGCATTCCTTCTTCTGGGATTTCAAAGTTAATCTCTTCACTATATTCAATTTTATCTCTGAAGCGCAATTTTTCAAGATCTATATAAATACGAATTAACTCCATCTCTTTATGAAGCTCGATGAACGATTTCTTGGAGTTCTCTAATATGAGTCTTATAGATTCTGAAAACTTAATGATATAGTTATAAGCTTCATATGTATCAGATTTTAATATGTAATTTTGAACTCCATTTAAAGCATTGAAAATAAAATGAGGATTCATCTGGTTACGTAATGCATGAAGTTCGCTTTCTATCAATTTTTGTTTGTTTTCTGCAATTATGGCCCTGTTCCTAAATGTATAGAACCAAAACCCTATAAGTAGTAAAATTGCAATGATAACTGCTATGCCTATGTAGATACTATATTCTTTCTTTATATTAATTTCACTTTTTGCTTTTTCCTCAGAAAGCTCGCTGATTTCTTGATTTTTTTCACTTAACATTTTTTCCGACTCAATAGCATTTAACTGCTTAACAGTTTCTACATTAATTACACTGTCTTTGTATTTCACATACTCCTTGTAATAAAATAATGCTTCGTCAAATTTCTCTTGCTTTTGTCTCAACTCGTACATAGCTTGGTTACAGACTTCTAATCCTAGCATAAATTTGTTTTCTTTTGCAGATGACAGGCAATCCTGTAGAACATTTTCTGCATTTCTATATTGTTTGGTTCCAACATAAGAAACTCCTAAGGTGTGTAATGTGCTGATTATATAAAACGGTTCAACTTTTATTTTTTTGTAAAGATCAATGGCTTCTTTAGAATATTTTACTCCTTTATTGTATTCTTTTTTCAGATAGTAAGCATAGGCTATATTGCTTTTGGCTTGTGCTATTCTAATTTCATAGTTTAAAGAATCGGCTATTTTTAAAGCTTTAAGATAATAACGTAATGCATTGTCATAATTTTTTTCATCCAAAGAAAGGTTACCTAGATTAAGGTTAGGTGCCAATGACAGCCCTCTGGAGTTTTTGATTGAGTTTCCAATAGTAATTGCCTCTTCTAAATACTTTTTGGCTTTTTCTGTATGACCAAAACTTGAATATACGTTAGATACATTATTATACAAACTATAATATATAAGATCTGTTTTATGATTTTTTAATAGATCAATACCTTTAAGATATACTTTTAATGCTTCTTCATAATTATTAGAATCCTCATATAATGCACCAACGCCATTTAGGGCAATAGCAATATTTATACTATCCTTTATATGTTCGTAATTTTTTGCAGCATTCAACAAGTTTTCTATGGCTTCAGTCTTTTTATTTTTTCCTTCGTTTGCAATACCTATATAATGATATGATTTTGCTATATCAAAGGTGTCTTTTCGTAATTTCGCAACTTGAAGTGCCAACTCTGAGTATTTTAACAGGGAGTCATAGCTTTTTTTATAAAATTTATCTATTAGGCTGTCTAATCGCTTTTGCTCTTTTAACAGGGTATTATCACTCTGAAACGCTAACAACCCTGACAATTTTTCTTGGGCATTCGCAGAAATTGAAGCAGACAATGATAATATCAGGTATAATATGATATGCATTACCACCAGATATGCACTATTTAGGTTTGTAAACGTAAACATCTAAGCAGATTGTTATTTATGTAAATATAGAATACAAACTTGAATAAAAGTTTAATTATTAGCTCATTATTAATCCAAAGTGGTAAGTCTAACGATCGAAATTATCAATTTATTTATCTAGAAAGTCCAACCATCAACCCATACAAGTAAAGCATTGATTTCTCATTGTATAGCGATAGGGGAGCTACTAGTTTTGTCCAAATTTAAAAACATAACTAAACTATTTTAACTATGAAAACGATTCAATTATTATCATTACTCTTATTTGCCTTATTAGTGATTTCTTGCCAAAAAGATGATATAACTAAACATAATACTAAAACAAAAGCCCTTAGTGATGAGCAAGAAGAATTTTTGAGATCTTGGGAAGTAAATACAGGTAATACGTCTATTGAAAACATAGTTCATCCTGACGGTATCACTAAAGAATATTTAGTGTCTGGAGATATTACAATTCCTATAACAGAATTTAAGATTTGGAAAAAAAATAAGAATGAAAATAGAAGCAAACAATATCGTTCAAGATATACAGTTGCGCCACAACATCGAACTATTACGATATTAGCCTCAAACTCAGGAAACGGTGCGTTAACCTTTAAGATGAGAACCGCCCTTGCTCAAGCTGTCAATAACTACAATAACCTAGGTACATCATTAAAATTTAACCTCAAATATAGTGGAGATAATTCTCAGGACATGGTGGTTTATAGGTATTTTGATAGTGGTGCCGGAGGAGATGCAAGCTTTCCGGGTAGTAGTGGAAGACCGGGTAAATGGATAAGAATTAAGAGCGGATCAGAGAGATTAACCATTGATGCGTTAGAGCATTTGATGACTCATGAGATTGGTCATGCAGTAGGGTTAAGGCATCAGGATTTTAGGACAAGATGGACCTGTGGTGGTGGAAATTCTGAGAATGGTTATATTGCTTTAATACCTGGGACACCAACTTCCGAAAGAGAACCTTCGGTTATGAAAGCCTGTTTCAGTGGAAATGAAGATGGCGAATTTACTGCTTCAGATAAAAAGGCGCTTAGAGCCTTATATTAGAGGTGCCTATGAAACAAATTTAACTATGTAGAACTAAAATCCGAAAGTTCACTCCTTACTTTCGGATTTTTTAATTTTTCCTTCAATTTCCTCAAATATGATTTCTTGTCCTAAGCCAATTTTCTCTAATCTTTCAAATACAGAAATAATTCTTTTGTGTACTTCGAATGAGTAAAAAAGTAATTGAATTTGAGTCGATTTATCCTTGAACACTTTATTTTATTGAACAGGAAGAATAATCATGTGCTACGTTTTTTGTTGACGTTACAGTATTTTGAATTAAAGCAAACTAAAACTCTTGAAGGTCAAAGGGCGTTTTGAGCTTCCAGCCATCTGTAGGATCTGTAATAGGTTGTTTTCGAAAACCCGAATTTTTTACAAACATCATCCATCCGTATACCTGGATTTGTTTTTAAGTAATTTTTGATTTCGATGGTTTTTTGGATAGATTCATTTTTTGGTCTTGCGGGTCTACCAGACTTGACCTTTTTTGTATGGTATCTTCTGTTTTTCAAACCCTTTATGTTAAAAAGAATATCTTCATTTTCTAAAAGCTCAATTCCTTTTTTAGTTTTAAGCACTCTAGAGGTCAACGAAGCGATGGTGTTCTTATCATACTCTTGGATAAAATTATAGACAAAAATCGAAACCTCAAACTTCTTATAATCTTGTACCAATATGCTGTCTCCTATCAATTCACGGATGACTGCTTGTTCTTCTTTAATAAAATTTTCTTCTTCTATTTTAGCTTTCTTTGTTCTCGATCGTTTTTTATCTGTTAAATTAAGACTATCTCGCCAATTTTTCTTTGCCAGAAATTTGGTAATAGCTTCTATCTCCTCTTCAGAGGCAAGACGCAATTCAAAATCGTATTTGTTTTTTAGGGTATTTATCATTGAAATCTATCATTAAAACGCCAAGATATTCATAATATCTATCAATACAAACGATTAGAATAATCATTTAGAGATTCTAATGTGCATGAAGTAGTTCTGGTAATAAAACAAATACTACACCGGTTATACATAATATGTAGCCTTAAAATCTTTCAATTTCTATAAGTCATAGAGATACGTTGAGTACCGATTAAAAAACAATCAAATTGTAGTTACCATACATAGAAAAGAAAGTTGTTTGTAAAAATTGGATGATACTGTTAAGACAGCGACTACCAGCAACACATTAAATTTTTGACCCAATGTCTTCATATCCATTTTGAAGAAATAGATCTGTTTATCATATAAATTAGAAGTGCCAAATTATAAATTGAACCTTTTTTAACACGATTCTTCCCTATTTTTCCACCTTAAAACTCAAAAAACCGAACCAATACCTTTCTAAAAGTTACAGCACCTACTTAAAAAAGTATATGGGCTGGTTTTTAAGTTTCCTTTTATCACACAAACTTTTTTTTGCCTCATGAAAACGAAACTGCTCCAAATTTTATTTTTAATTGTACCTGTATTTCTGTATTCTAATTCTGAAAAAGATTCGTTAGCTGTTAAAACAATCAAAACAGAAGGAACATCAATTGAGAATAAAGCTGTTTCACAGTCTTTTCATTTTCCAAAACTTGATAAAAAGTTTCCTTTAAAAAATAATACGAAAACAATTACGACCCCTGAGTTTACTTTTGATAATATCTTAAAAGAGTTTCCTCAACCCGTAGAAAGTTTTAACGATTACACATCAGAAGCCGCTGAGGGTTTTAAGGAAATAGACAGCACTGGAAAATGGGTTTCAACGTTTAGTAATGAAGATATCCAGGTGCTGCCTGTTGGGATTAAGCACAAAATCAATGAAGTCGAGTATCAAATTGGTTTCATGAAAGCCAGTTTTACCAAAACATATACAGAACTTGTTGTATTTGTAAAAGTTATTTTGCCTCAAACCGATAAAGATGGATTGCCGGTAGAACTCTTTTTTGGTTCTAATAATGTAAAACTTTCTCACCAGGGAGGGATCATAGGAGGAGGAGATCTTGTATTGCTTGGTGATATATTTATTCCGTTTAATAGTGGTAATTGGTTAATGATCTTAAAAGGAGGATTTGATTATGAAAGTAGTGACATTGAAAATAAAACCTATATAACCATTGATTGTGATGGAGTTAAAGAAATGGCAATTGCAGGCGAAGTGCAATTTTCAAGAAACTTAATCCTACCGGTCAAAGAAAATGGTGAAGAAGATACCAGGCCTACCATAACATATGAAGGTGCCTTAAAAGAATCCGTACAGATACCTAACCGTGTAAAAGGTGAATTTAATACTACCGGAACCAGCTGGAATGATCTTATTGTAGGAATAACACTTTCTCCTTTTGTTTTGGCTGGCGAAAAAGAGCATAAAGAAAAATTTATATTTTCTGCCAATAACGCGGTATTAGATTTTAGCGATCTGAGAACAGAAAATGTGGTTTTTCCAGACATGTATTATGAAAAAGGATGGCTAGATAATGCGGATACGTGGCGGGGAGTATACATAGAATCTCTGGAAATTGGGTTGCCCACAGCCTTCAAAAAAAGAAATAATGCAAACAGAATCTCTTTTGAGGCCGCAAATCTGATTCTGGATAATCACGGTGTTTCAGGAAATTTTTCGGTAAATAATTTAATTCCAATTGACGAAGGCAGAACCTCAGAGTCAAATGCTTGGGCATACTCAGTAGATAAAATGTCAATAGAACTGGTGTCAAATCATCTGGTAGGAGCCGCATTCGAAGGACAACTGATACTACCCATTTCTGATAAGGTGGCCAAAGCTGTTCAAAAACAGGACGATAGTATTCAAGAAAATAGGATAGGGCTAAAATATAAAGGTCTTATTTCTGAAGACGAGTTTATGATGCATGTAGAGACTACAGATGCTGTGGATATAGACATGTTTAGTGCAAAAGCACAATTACTGCCAAACTCTGCAATAGAATTAGCAGTTGTTGATGGTAGCTTTAGGCCCAAAGCGATACTCAATGGTAGAATGGCGATTTCTGCGAGTCAGAAAAAATCACTAAAAGACGAAGGCGACGAAATTGTTAATGAGCAGGGTGAATATGTTCTTGATGAAGAAGGAAATAAAAAATTAGTCGAATTTAAAGGAATAGTATTCGAACGCTTGGTGCTACAAACAGAATCTCCTCTAATATCAGTAGATCGATTTGGGTATCAGGATAAAGTCGAACTGGCGGGGTTTCCGGTTTCGATCGCGAATATCGATCTAAGAGCTAATGATACCCAAGTGCAATTAGATTTTGACCTCAATATCAATTTAATGGGAGAAAAAGACAAAGGATTTTCTTCTGAAACCCGATTAGGGATTAAAGGAAAAAATGACGCTTCAGAGTCGAAACAAAAATGGAAATTTGATGGGGTAGAATTATCTGAAATAAAATTAGATGCTAATTTAGGTGCCATAGCATTTAAAGGGTCTTTATTTATTCGCGATAATGATTCTATATATGGTAATGGTTTTTCAGGAGATGTAACAGCTAAGTTTGGCGAACACCTGAAAGGAATAAAATCTACAGCTGTTTTTGGGAAGAAAGATTTTAGATATTGGTACGTAGATGGCGCAGTGCATGGTTTAACATTGCCCTTTGGTCCTATGCAAATCACAGGATTTGCGGGGGGTGCATTTTATAGAATGACAAGAAAACCCGGTACCGAAAAAGTATTTGCCCCTTCAGGAATCTCCTATATTCCCAGTAAAAATTCAAGACTTGGTCTAAAGGCGGCAACATTTGGTAAAGTAGGATCCGAAAAAGCAATTAGTTTCAATGCCGGTTTTGAAATATTGTTTAATAAAAACGGAGGGGTAAATAAACTTGGTTTTTACGGAGAGGCACAGATCATGAAACCTTTCGATTTTACAAATCCTTTTGAAGAATTAAAAAGTGAACTGGCAAGATTGGTAGACTATGATGTAGTTCACCAGACCATCGAAGTAGCAAATCAAATCGAAGACCATAAAGTAAGCAAAACATTCTTAGAAAGAGCAACAGATGAATACGATCTAAAACTCGATGGTAAAGCAACCATTAGTGGATATATGGGGATGGAGTTTGATTTTGCTAATGATTCTTTTCACGCTACCCTGGATTTATATGTAAATGCAGGAAAGTTTCTAAGGGGTATCGGAGAGAGAGGCAGAGCAGGATGGGCAGAGATGAAAGTATCTAAAGACGAATGGTTTTTTTATATGGGAACTCCCAAAAATCGCATTGGTCTTAAAATGGGTGTAGGACCAATTTCTGCAGGTGTTTCGGGATATTTTATGACCGGATCTAAAATATTAGATAGCCCGCCACCACCGCCTCAGGTTGCAGAAATTTTAGGAGTTGACGCTAGTTCATTAGATTATATGCGTGACGAAAATGCATTGAGTGATGGTCGGGGGTTTGCTTTTGGATCTGATCTTCATGTCGATACCGGAGATATACGATTTCTGATGTTTTATGCTCGCTTACGGGCAGGTATTGGTTTTGATCTTATGCTAAAAAATTATGGAGAGGCCAAATGTTCAAATACAGGTAGAAAAGTAGGGATTAACGGCTGGTATACTAACGGGCAGGCATACGCATATCTACAGGGCGAACTTGGTATCAGAGTGAAGTTGTTTTTCAAGAAAAAGAAAATTTCAATTTTTAAAGGTGGTACAGCAGTTCTAATGCAAGCCAAACTCCCAAATCCGTTTTGGATGCGTGGATATATGTCAGGAAATTTTGATGTGCTAGGAGGATTAGTAAGCGGACGTTTTAGATTTAGAGTGACTATTGGTAAAGAATGTGAATTTGAAAATGAATCCCCTTTAAATGGGATAAAAATGATTGCAGATGTTTCGCCGGTAGATGGAGAAGATAAAGTAGATGTTTTTACGGCACCACAAGCAACATTTTCTCTAAAAGTAAACCGACCTATTGTAATTCCTGAAGATAATGGAGATAATACATACAAAGTACTTCTCGAAAAATTTACGGTAACCAATGAAGCCGATGAAGAAATCAAGGGAAAACTAGAGTGGTCAAATGGTTATGACAGGGTCACATTTATCGCAGAAGATATTTTACCACCGGCAACAAAATTGAAAGCCACCGTAGTGGTAAGTTTTCAGGAAAAAGTCAATGGTTTTTTTACACCTATACTTGAAGATGGGGTAAAAGCCATAGAAAAAGAAGAAAGACATTTTACAACAGGTACGGCGCCAGATCATATTCCGTTGCGTAATATTCAATACTCTTATCCGGTAGTAGACCAGGCACAATTTTATCCTGATGAGTATGGTACCGGCTACATAAAACTTAGACAAGGGCAAGATTATCTTTTTGAAGACTCCAAATGGCAAAGTGTTGTAAAGTATATTAGTGCAAATGGTGAGATCAAAGAATCAGAATCTACTTATAATGCTGCTGATAATAAACTTCATTACAAGATTCCTGATACCCGTAGAGAATCCGAATATAAAATGACCATTACAAGTTTTTCTAAATCATCAGAAAATTCGAATACAACAGATGCTATAACAGAAAATCAGGATAATGGAGATGAAAATGTAGTCAACATCCGAAAAAATACAGCAGAGGATGTAGTTCTTGACAGAGAAATTGAACGACTTTCATACAGTTTTAGAATTAGTACATATAAAACGTTTGCAGATAAAGTTAAAAGTATTGATGTTACCGATGATAACTGGGGGAAAATAACCTCAGATGTGATCTATTTGTCCTCTAAAATTAAAAATCACAAAGGATTTGATCTCATAGAATTAAGCGGTAGTTCTTATACCGAAAACAAACCGCTGGTTGAGGTAGAATCAGATCTTAAAGATTCATACTTTATGTATGATATTGACCCTATACTATATCAAAAATTTCCGTATGGAGGCCGATATAGTATTAATCGAAACCCAACTATTTTAGGATTCAGACCCAAAAAAGCAGTACCGATTTTAAGCAGTTATCTAACCAGTTTAGAGAACCATGTTAACCTGGATTGGAAGGCAACCAGGTTTCCTTACAGATATAACTTGCCGCAGGCATACTATAACGATTATATAAGCATACGAGATAGAGTAGCCAATGATTATGTAGAAGGCCGAATCGGTAGTAATGCACAAGAGTTAAGTATCATGAATGAAGATTATAAACTCATGCTCTTTGGAAAATATAATATCAAATTACAATATAAATTACCAGGGGGTATTACAGGAACTTCTGCTAATTATAAGTTTAAAAACCCCCTTATGATAAGAAAATAATAGCGAAGTGGTATCAGATTTAAGTGAAATGAAGGAGAGTCAAACATGTAAAAAATATGAAGTGTTTTGGTAACAATTGAAAAAATACATCGCAGGTTTTTATGCATAGCACTAGGGATATTCTTCTTAAGTGGTATATGTTTTCAGGTATTTTCTCAGGAGAGTACTGAAGAAATTGGAGTAAAAGTTATGGCGAGAGTTCAAGGAGATAAAATCATGTTACGATGGGCGGCAACAACGCCTTCTGCATGGTTAAAAGCGAATACATTTGGATACCATATATTGCGATATACTGTATCTCGTGAAGGCATAATAGTATCACCTCCAGAAAAGAAGCTGTTAACCCCTTCTCCTATAGTTCCTCGTGTGTTATCAGAATGGGAGAATCTTGTCGATACAAACGATTATGCGGCGATCCTTGCTCAGGCTATTTATGGAGAAAGTTTTGAGGTTGAAGGAATGCAGGAAGAAAGCGATATAGGACGAATTGTAAATAAATCTAAAGAAGCCGAACAACGTTTTTCATTTGCTTTATTTGCAGCAGATATGAGTTTTGACGCTGCTAAAATGGCTGCTTTGGGATATGAAGATACAACTATAAAACCAGGAGAAGAATATGTATACAAGATTGCGACCGCTGTTCCTGAAGCTGTATTGAAAATAGTACCCGGTTCAGTAGTTATAAAATCAAGTCAGCCAGAACCTTTGCCATCGCCTATCGACCTTATTGCAGTACCCGACGATAAAACTATTTTGTTAACCTGGGATTATGAGATGTTTAGGACCCTATTTACTTCTTACTATGTAGAAAGATCTGAAAATGGAAATGACTTCATACGATTAGGAGATACACCATTAGTTAATTTAAATACCAAATCTGACAGCCAGGCCAAGAGGATGCAATATGTAGATACAGTGTCACAAAATGGGAAGATGTATTACTATAGAGTTAAAGGGATTTCTGCTTTTGGAGAAGAAAGCTTGCCATCAGAAGTGGTTTCAGCAAAAGGGATTAAAAAACTCTCTTCGGCACCTCATATTTCAAAGTATACTCTTGAAAAATCCGGAACTGTTAGTATCGAGTGGGAATTTTTAAAAGAAGCCGAAAATGAGATAAGAGGGTTTGAATTAAATTGGTCTACAAAAGAAGAAGGCCCGTATAAAGCAGTGCGTACAGGTCTTTTACCCAGCTCTCGAAAAACTACTTACAATGGAGGCTTAGTAGATTCTAACTATTTTACCATTACAGCCATTGGAAAAAACAATCAGAAAAGCGAATCTATAGCCGCTTTTATACAAACTGTAGACTCGATCCCTCCAGTCGCCCCTATTGATTTGGTTGGAGTAATAGACACCTTGGGCGTTGTCAAGTTAAAATGGAAAGCCAATACAGAAAAAGACATATTGGGTTATCGCGTTTTTCGGGGTAACCTTGAAAAAGAAGAAGTGTCACAAATAACAGTTGCCCCAATCTCAAAAAACAGTTTTACCGACACAGTAAAAATCAAATCCTTGAATAGCGAAGTTTTTTATCAGGTGGTTGCAGTAGATAAACGCTATAATCTGTCAGAGTATTCAGAAAAAATAATGCTAAAAAAGCCTGATGTAGTGCCGCCTACCTCACCTATATTTTCTACTTATAATATAAAGAAAGATGGAGTTTTTTTGCAATGGATCAATAGTACTAGCAATGATGTTGTTTCTCATCAATTATATCGCCAAAACACAAAAAAACCAGAAGAGGGTTGGCAATTGATTTTTAAAACCGATACGGTAACTTCATTTACAGACAAAGCAATCAAAGTTAAAAGTAAATATCGTTATGCAATTTTTGCCGAAGACGACAGTAAATTAATGTCGGAGCCATCAACTCCTATCACTATAGTTTCTCAAAATACACCTGAGAATACTAGTCTGATAAAAGGTTTAACAATAATCGCAGATCGAGAAAACGACAAAATAAACCTGAATTGGAGAAAAATGCCTGCAACGGTGGTAGAAATTCTAATCTACAAATCTAAAAATGAACAAAAGCCAGTATTATGGAAACAAATCCAGGGATCAATCAATTCACTAGAAGATCAATCGGTGTCTCCAAATAACATATATCAGTATCAGTTAATAGCAATGACCGCCAATGGTGATCAGTCTGGTACAGCAACTAAAGAAATAGAGTTTTAGCCATGGAAAAATACAGAAAAAATATAGTTACTCTTCTTTTAATAGTATTCTCGTGTATGCTTTCTGCGCAACGCACGAGTATTAAAATAAGTGATTATCTATATAGTTCAACGTTTAATAACGGAAAATGTACTGAGTACTTAAGAGTAACTGCACATTTTAGTACAGGAGAGGCCCCTAACACCTTTATCAACTATACTAGAGGTAATACTAATGCAGAAGATCAGGAATATACATTACAAGGTGTTGTAAGTAAGCTTGTGGTTTCTGTGTATGCTAAAGATCGCATACCGGGAGGAAGATTCACCAGGTGTAGAAATAGTACCGAAATCATAGAGGAAACCTATGATATACCAGTCGATGTTAATTCTTGTGATGCTAATACCATCGCGCATACCAATGCCTATGCAGAAGAGGTAACCCAATCTTTTTCTTTCAACTATGAAATCAGCCCTAAACCAGAGATTTCTATAAATGGAACATTTAATATTGAAGATGATGTAATAGGGTATGAAGAGTTGATTACGCTATCTGCAAGCGAAGGTTTCAACGAAAGTCTTTATCAATGGCAATACGGTTTTAATGGAGCAGACGATTGGATAGATATACCCAGACCAGCCAGTCGTACTTTGGATATTAGATTGATTGATTTTTTAGATGAATCAGTAATAGGAAGAGAAGTGTTTTTTAGAATAGGAACTTGCGACGGAAATGGATCTTCAAATAGTATTAATAAACGAGTTAGAGAATATGGCCAAATGACCCGAATCGCAATCGATAATTTTGTATATGATGACATTCGGTTTAAACATCATTACTGTAGAGGACAAATACGAATTACTGCAGTTTTAGAAGGGGGTCGTAGAATAGAGCTTGAACGTTTCAGCTATGTAAAAAGAGAGATACGTTTTGATAGTAGAGAATACTATGTTGAAGGAAAAGTAGAACGTATGGAAGTTTATATGTTCGGAAGAGATGGAAAAAAAATAAAGTGGAGAAGATGTAAAAGTGGAAATAGAAATCGAATAAAAAAAACGTATAGGATCAACTTAAATGAAAATGAAGCTTGTAATAGTGGAAGATTCAGAAGAAGGGTTGAAAGTAGTAATGATGATGCTAGAATGAGAGTTACTTTCAATTATAAAGTAGTCCCAATGCCTAAGATTACAAGACCATCTGTATCTAATATTGTAGGATATGAAGATCCTGTTTCACTAAATGCACAAGAAGGATTTAATGATAATGTATATAACTGGCAATATAGTTTTCTAGAAGGAACACCACCATTTGTTTGGACAGATTTAGCCGGACCATCCAGTCCAACTCGAGAAATCGTTTTAGCAGATGTATTCGACGAATCAGTAATTGGTAAAGAGATTTTCTTTAGAACCTCTGCCTGTGACAATGAAGGAACACAAAACGTCGTGGGATATGAAATTCGAAAATCAGCTCCGCGTATTATAGAAATATCTACAACACCCGTAAGTTGTTATGATGCCGAAGACGGATCGGTTACGTTAACTTTTGACAGGCCATTACGGCAAGGTGACCTGTTTAGCTTTACGATATCAGATTTATCAACCCCAGACAGCGTTGTAGTAGACAATCTAAACAATGTTATCGACTTTGAAGATGGAAATAAAATCACACTGGAAAACCTACCTCCAAGTAGTACAGAATTTTTAGTTGAAATGATTGGTTACAATAATGGGGAACCTTACTATACTGAAGCCCCTTATCATAGGGCTAATTTTACAATCGACAGGCCCACACCTGTATCTTTTGTGGGAGAACCAAGTGATAATTCTATCAATGTATACTGCCACGGTGGACAAGATGGAGAAATAGAACTAACTGCAGAAGGCGGAACCGGTACTTATGAATTTTTGCTTAGAGGCCAAAATGAAAGTTGGGACGAAAACTCTTGGAGATCATTTTCTTCAGCCACTTCACACACCATAGAAGATTTATTTCCAGACACCTATTACATTAAAATACGAGATGCTAATGAATGTGTAGCAAGACAACAGACTTTAGTTAATGGTGAAATAGACTTAGGTGATGAAATTGTTAAAGAGGTAGTCATTACACAACCCGAGTTTTCTCTGTCTGTTACCACCGAAATTCTGAATGCTCCAACCGCTTATGGTTTCGAAGATGGTAGAATCATCGCTACCATAAACGGGGGTACTGCACTCAATGATAATTCTTACGAGTTTGAATGGAGAGATGAAAATAACAATGTGATCACTACTACTTCTGCAATCTATAATGAAGGTCAGGGATATTTGGTAACGTTACATAGTGTTGGAGAAGGGCAGTATACTGTGACCATCAGAGATGCCAATCATGATAATGCTTCTACCAAAGAAGGGTGTACAGTTATAAGTGAGACAATAGCACTTATCCAACCATCAAAACTAGAAATTAGTATAGAAGTGTATCCAATATCCTGTAATGCTGATAATGAATATAGTAACAATATAGATACAAATTTTGATGGAGTTCCTGATCAATTTCAAGACGGAGTTTTAGTAGCTACCGTTACTGGAGGAGTCCCGTATGATATAGAAACCCCTGATTATAGTTCACCTGTTCCTACCAATAGTAATGGGGATTTGTTACCCTACTTCTATCATTGGAAAATGCAACTAAGCGACGGTAGTTGGCAGGACCTTGCTATAAATGATCATTACATTGATTTTCTAGATACTGCAGCCAATTATTCACTAAATGTTACAGATAAAAATGGAATAGTATTAGGAAATTATGTTTCAATAATAGAAGCAGACGGCTCGCGTAGTTATGAATTGGATGAGGCCCTGGATGTCGAAAGATATTTATCACAGCCTGATAGATTAGAACTTGCATTTACAAAAGCAGATGTTACATGCGCAAATGGTAACGATGGCATTGCACAGGTAATAGCTACAGGAGGTGTAGCACCATACACATATCGCTGGAGTAATGGTGACACCTCGGCAACTATTAATACTCTAATTGCTGGTACTTATTTGGTTTTTGTTACTGATGCTAAAGGTTGTCAAATAGAAGGAAATGTAAAAATTGAACAGTCAAATGATATTGAGATTGAACCCGCTTCAGTGGTTGCGCCAACATGCTTTGAAGGCAATGATGGTTTAATTAATATACGGGTAACTGGTGGAGTGCCTCCATATACCTATTTATGGAATACAGGAGCTACTTCAGCTCAGATTCAAGGAGTATCTGCAGGCACATATAGCGTTGAAATAACAGATGCCAGTGGATGTAAAGCTTTTCATGAAGAGGTATTGCTTAATGCAGATCCAGTAGTGGTTAATTTAGAGTCAAAACGTTCTCTTTGTGGTGATCAATCTCTTACTCTAGATATCAGTATTGATGATGCCGAGGCTATATATTCCTGGGTAAGCGACACTGGTTTTGTTAGCTCTGATAGTAGTGTTACACTTACAGAAACAGGTAGATATACAGCTACGATCACAACTGGAAGAGGGTGCGTAGGCGTAGAAGAAGTTATAGTAGAAACCTTTGATAGGCCTATTGATTCTTATTTCTTTATTACCACCCAAGCATATACAGGCGAGGATATAGTTCTCACTAACGTTAGCGATCCTCTGGGTGAAATTGTAGAGTGGACCATCCCGGAAGGCGGTAAGATCATTTCCCAAACTGAGAGAGAGATCGTATTAAATTTTGAAAAAGAAGGGCCGTATGATATTAATCTAAGATCATATCAAGGAGATTGTTACGAAGATTTTGAAAAAACCATTTTAGTACACCCTGCTATTGAAGGTCCCGAGGTAACTAATTCTCAAAGAAACTTTATAGAAGAATTTATTTTGTATCCAAACCCAAGTAATGGTTCGTTTAAAACAAAAATTAGTTTAGCATCGGCATCCAATATTACTGTAAAAATTTTACATCTGATATCGGGAACAACTATGTATGAAAGATCAGAAAAAGATAGTCAGGAATTTCTGTTAGACTATTCACTTTCATTGCCTACAGGAGTCTATTTGATGTTATTAGAAACCCCAAAAGGATCAGAAACCCGTAAACTCATATTTGATTAATTAAGTATATACGATTTATTAATTCTAAAGAATTAAACAGTTGCTCTTTGTAAGACTTGGGAAATAAAAGAGAGTGATTAAAATAAAAGACTTTGTATAATACAGAATAAACTCATGCATGATTGAGGTAATCAACATACTAAAAGAGTCTGTTTAAAATAATGAATTTGAGTAAAAAATAAACACACAGATGAGAGCATACCTGCAAATTTTTATAATTATTATATTTTTTTCTCCTCTATGGATAAACGCACAGATCTTTCCGGTACAAGTAACTCCACAGGTTATACCACCCTACAGTTTGAAACTATCAGATTATAATACATCAACTTCAGAAAAACTAATTCTTAATCTCCTGTTTACAGATGTGAGAGAATTTAATCGTCAAGTGCGGTTAAAAGTATACATCGAAAATAATGCAGGATTATCCATACGCAGTAATGATTTTGTAGTAGGTACAAATCCTATCTTTTTAGATGGGGGTATTCCATTAAGGTTAAGCAATGTTGATTTGCAACCTTATTTTTCTTTACAAAATCTATTAGGTGTTAGTCCACAACAATACAGTACCCCTTTACCCGAAGGATTGTATCAATTTTGTTTTGAAGTTTATGATGTTTTAACCGATGTGAGATTATCTCGTAAAAGTTGTGTGCCTGTATATCTGGTATTAAATGATCCTCCGTTTTTAAATTTGCCGATTCGGGGAGAACAGGTATTAATAAAAGAACCACAAAACATTATTTTTCAGTGGACTCCACGCCATCTCAATGCAACCAATGTCTCATACGAATTTACATTAACCGAATTATGGGACAACCAAATGGATCCACAAACCGCGTTTTTAATAGGTCGCCCATTATATCAAACGACTACGTTTGCTACCACGCTATTATACGGACCAGCAGAACCCCCGTTATTGCCTGATAAAAAGTATGGATGGCGCGTTCGAGCGATGATCAGCGATGGAATTAGCGAAACTTCCGTTTTTAAGAATGATGGGTTTAGTGAGATTTACTACTTTATCTATACCGGTAGTTGCGCAGAACCCGAATTGATCATAGCCGATGCAAAAAGCAATACCAGTGAGAGAATTCAGTGGCAAGGTGTAGATCATAATAAATATGAAATTCAATACAGAAAAAAAGCTACAGCAAATAAAGCCGATGCCTGGTTTAAGAAAACAACAGTGAATGAACTGATAACAATTGCTAATCTTGAGCCCGGTACAACCTATGAGTTTAGAGTAGGAGGGCAGTGTATTGATAATGGCCCGTATACGTATTCACAGATTTATAATTTTACAACTACACTTCCTACAGATACTGAAACCACCTTCAATTGCGGAATACTTCCCGAGATTGTAATTACCAATCAAAAACCATTACAGCAGTTAATGATCAATGAGAAATTTACTGCTGGAGATTTTCCGGTAACGGTAAAAGAAGTAGTGCGCGGAAACGGGGATTATGTAACTATGAATGAAATAAATGAAGCATATGAAGGAAAAGAAGATAAACCAACTATAGAAGAAGCCATCGAGGAAAATGCACAAGATGGTACCTATTCAGGTTGGGGATATATTGTGGTGCCCTATCTCGATGATACTAAAATTAAAGTAAGTTTTGAAAATATTAAAATCAATACCGATTATCAATTGATTGATGGTGTTGTAGAAACCGATTATGACAAAAACTGGGGAGGTTTAACCTCGGTTAATGACATAATCGATGTTTTTGAGGGAGATAATGACGTGCGAACCATACATCTGGATTACGATATTGCGATTAGTGATATTAGCGTTGCTGATGATGGAACCATTGAAATTAAACACCCGGTAAGTGGTACACCTAGAAGAGAACCTGGAGGTGATGATGTAACTATTATTGATCGCTCTGGTGATATTTTTCATGTTGATGCAGATGGTAACATAACAGAAGGAGGCCAAATGGCGCCAGGAGGTCCTATAAACACGCAAAACACAGATGGAGTCACCAGCAGTGGTGAGGTGACACAACTTACCGCCCAGGGGATCAAGGTTGAATTTATAAATGATACCAGTTATTCGTATGGTTATGATTGGATACCCCAGGGGCAAGAACAACCATTAGAAAAATACTACAAACGAATTAAAGATACTCAAGGTAATCTGTATCCAATCATCAATAAATCAGTTGGAAACAGAGATACAGATATCATAAAAGCAAAAGTAACCATAAGCGATAGCAATATATCTATAAGTGATCTGGTGATAAAAACCATTCATGGAGAAAATGTAGATTATATAATTTCAGGCGATAATGAAATTACATTAACACTAAAAGGATACTATAGTTTTGAACATGAAAACATTTATGCCACCCTGCAACCCGAAAAAAATGGTACAGATAAACAAACCATAGCAGGAGTGTTCTCACAATGGCATTTGGCTGATAAAGCTGTAAATGTAACTATTGTACCAGTGAATATGAACGGTTCTTCTATGGATCCAGAACTAGGGTCAAAGATCAACAAAATCTTTAAACAGGCATCGGTGACATTTAATGTAACCGTTGCTCCGGAAATGTATGTAAACAAAAGTCAAATTGGCGTAAGCGAAACAGGAGTAGTCTCAAACTATACAGCTGATCAAAAAGATATAATTAATACATATAAAACAAATAGGCCAGTAGATCGTAAGTCCTATTATGTATTTGTTTTTGGTAAAGATGTTAGCCCTAGTCGATCCAGCGTCGCAGGATTCATGCCATTAAAACGCCAATTTGGATTTGTCTTTTCAGGTAATCTTTCTAAACAAGAGGAAGGTAAATCATCATTAGCAGGTACCTTGGCGCATGAGTTGGGGCATGGCGTGTTTGCCCTACAACATCCATTTAAAAAGTTAAACACAACAACCGGTGGCACCGATTGGTTAATGGATTATGGTAGTGGTATGCGATTATCACACCTCGATTGGGCACAAATACACAATCCTGAGTTTAGATTGTATTTGTTTCAGGATGAGGGAGATGCTGCTCTTACAATTTCTGCAATAACACCTTTTGGAGATCAATTCACTTATGACGGAGAAGGTACAATAGTATTTACAGACGAAATGCCCGACTATAGTAACGGTGCGGTATTTGCTATTTTTGAAAATGATAAGTTATATAAGTGGAATGAAGCCTGGGAAGATTACATGCACGGAAACGAATCACTTACTACCGATGATCGTGATGTTGAGAGAGACGCAGTTATTCAATTATATTGGCATAAGGGTAGCTGTGAAGCTAATGAAATTTATGAAACCTCCTACTATACTATAGCCCAAAATTATCTGATTCTAAACTCAAGCGCTAATCGATATGAAGTGAAATTGGACTTAAATGTTACGGAAGATAGCTTGCCAAATAACATTGTATATTCTGGCAAAGCGGGTTGTTCTACAGACTCCTCTTGCGACAATGTTGTAATTGCAGATTTGCAGCGTGAGATCAATGCTTTAAAAGCGATTAGTGATGTTATCCTAATCGATAATAATACCGCTTTATCCTCGACACCTGATCTTATCGATAAAGTAAATGCGTTGAACATGTGCGGACTTAAGCAATTAAGTTATGAAGATATTACTAAGCTTTTGATCACTTTGATGTTACAAAATGACTTTGACTCTAAGCATAAAACAGAAAGGGCGATCGTAAAACTAATGCAACTCATCCCAGAAGATAAAAACACCGATTTTTTTCATAAGATGATAGCGGCTAGTAATGGATTAGCTTTAAGAAATACAGTTGCAAAAGCAAAAAATGTTTCTTTTCCAGAATTCGATAGAAATGAGGATAGCGTTTTTATAACAGGTCTTTCCAGAATTGTCTTTGCACTATCGAATAATGAAAAATGGAATGTATTGAATATTATTATTAGAAATCAATTTGAAAATCTAGAAGATCATGTCGCATTAGCTTTGCAAAATATTTTGATGTCGTTAAACGGTCAAACAGAAGATCAGGTGACTCAAATTCCCGCTAGTACTACTTTATTTATTGATATGCTAAGAGATGCAAATATTCCAAATTCTCTGAGTAGCTATAAAATCATTTATGATATTGCTGGTATTAGAAATAGTCATAGAGAACAGTTTCGAAATTTTACAATTGCTGACTATTTGGTATTGGTAAAGAATCCTAATTACGGTTCCATTTTTCCGAATGAAGAACCAACAAGTAGTCAAGCTATCGGTCCTGCAGATATTTCTTGGTTATTGCCATTTTTTGATGTCCCATCGTTTCAAAGACATTTTGGATTACTACTTGGTGATGATTATATTTTGGAAGATAACTATTTGAATAAGTATGTTTTTTGGTATCGATATTTACTTGAAGAAGGTCATAGTAAAGAAACCTTCAACAGAAATCCAAGTGCTTTTTTAGACATGTTTTATGAGCAGTTGTTGTATTACCTGGAAGTGGGTAATGAAAGTAATGCTGCATTTTGGAATCGTATTGGTACTGTAACCTGTGATAACATCGCCGAAACTATTAGGCATATAAATAAAAATGAAAACGCTCAGACTTTGCGAGGGGTAAACGATGAAGCGAAATTTTCATTTCTTCAAAGCTTTTTTGAGTGTAGTTATTTTACTACTACTGGTACTGATGCATTGTCTCATAACCTTGAACATTCAAAAAATAGTCTTATGAAAGTCTTAGGTAGCTTCTCACCTTCTAATGAGGATATATTAAAGAAATTAGAAGGTATAGGGTTAGATGTAGTGGATCGCAAATTAAATACAGGTGATTTTAGTGAATTTTCGGTCTGGTTAGGTATGCAAATTATGTCATCAGGCAGCGGAAGACCTGTCGTGATAACAGAAGATATAATCAGCTATGTTAATCAAAAAGATATACCGTTTTTTGATACATCAAAGTTTCTACAATTAGAAGCCAACATGTTTGAATTCAATAATTTTAGTGGAAAGCTTGATGATAATAAGGTTAGAATAGGTGGGGTAGACTTGGAGTATGATCAAATAGTATTAGTTCACATTAGTGGTAGCTTCGACTTTTTGGGACAACGGCAAAAACGTGGCGAGATTTTGCTGATACCTGCTATTCAGGCGTATGCTATGAGCGAAAGCAATCAAGAAATTGTAGTTTGGAATCGTGCTTTTTTTACCTTGGATGTTGCGTCGGTAGCTTTTCCGATTTTAGGTGGTGGAATTAAAGTATTTCGTTTAGCCGGGCATTATGTGCCTAAAACAATTCTAGCTAGTGAAATTGCAGCATCAAGTGCAAGCGCTTTAGTTACCGCGTTAAATTCGGATGCGATTGACCCGGTCTTACGATCCAGGATTCAAATAGCATCTATGTTTACCTCAGTACCTGCATTTTTTGTGAAAGCACCAACAAATGTACAGTTAGCAGCACTTAGAGCGGATATTGATGAAAAATTAAATGCCCTTAATAAAAGTGGCCGTCTTGATGATACGCCTACAGAACTATTACAAAGATCTTACCGAGGAGGAAACGGAACTGTTCCAGGCAATGTAATGGATAGAATTCCTGATGAGCTCCACAGTGTTTTTAGACAGGATTTTCCTAACCCAAGTGCATTAAATAATGCAAGTGACGAATTCATTCAAGGATATATAAAATTCAGAAACAATCCAGCGAATAGAAATATTGGTCGCTGTAATTAAAAAAAAGAAAAACATGTATTCCAAGATAAAAATATACAGCCTGTTCTTACTCTTGCTATTAGGTATTGGGCAAAGCAATGCGCAACAAGGGTGTTGGCTAGATGATTTAACCACAATTTTACAATCTCCTGGAAATAGTGAGTTCAAAAGTTTTATTGGAGCCCACGATAATGGTTTTATGAAATTTAGAGCCTTACATGAGGCGGTTGGATCAAGAACGGCTCGTACCAATACTAATGTTCTGCGATTTTATGCTGGTGTTGCTGATGAGGTAAAGGATAAAATTACAACATTTACTCACCGTCAAATTGTTGATTTTACTAATGATTTTGGAAACTTTTCGGCAACTCAGTTAAGAAATCTAGATAATAACTTTTCTGAAGCTTGGGAGATAATATATGAAGCAGGTTTTAATGCTAGTAAAAGAACCAACCCGAGAGAGTTAAGACTAGTAGGAGAACATTTAGATGAAATCAGAAATTTTAGAGGTGGTTATCATTCATGGAAAATTTCTAGAAGAGAATCTTGGATTAATGAACTACAGAATAGTTTTGGCCAGAGAGACTTTGTGCCTCAGGGTTTAAGTAGATCTGATGTGCCAGATGTTGTTTTAGATAATATGAATAGAACTTCAAATATTAATGATCCAATAGTTCTTGAAAGAATTATGAATGAACTCATTCAATCAGGATCGAGAATACCTGTTCGCAAATCTTTTCAACGAGGTGATGAACTCTATAAAATTGTTCCAAAAGGAAGTAGAGTCACAGAATATACTCCTTTTTGGTTCACAAAATCTGAGTGGGATAGTGTAAAAGATTTGCCAGATTTAGAACAACGACTTGGGTTGCCCTTAGGAAGTCATGCTGCAGAATATGATTTGTATCGAATAACTGCAAATAGAAACGGTGATTATTTTGAAAGTATTATTGCTTCAACAATACAAGGAGGTTACAGAACTACAGGAGGAGCTAAACAAACATTGGTGCTTGATAGAGGTCATTGGAATCAACCTATAAAAATAGAAACATTTTTACCATGAAAAAAGAAATTATAGATACTCTTGAAAAAATTGATGGGCTATCAGGGATGAATCTATATCATGCTATCATGAGAGTTAGTATTAAAACCGAAGCATTGATTATAAAAAGTAAAGAAACGACAAATCTTGAACTAGCTAATAACGTCTTAAAAAAGATTGCTGAAGCTAGATATATAATAGCTTTTAGTAAGGCTACAGATTCTGGAATACTAGATGACCATCTAAGAGAGCGTTATAACGCTATAAAAGAAATCATTAATAAGAGCCAGTAAGTCTCAAACATAACGTATTAAACCGATTTTTTTGTTATAAAAATTATAACTCTAGATAAATAGATCCAGAAAATATATTTTTTTGAAAAAGCTAGTATACATACTCTTGCTTATCTCTTGTATTGTCCATGGCCAATCGCTAGACTATGATGCGATCAAGAATGCTAAGCCATTTAAGGTAAGTGGGCAAATTTCGGCAAGTGGGGTATATTATACTTCTAATCTTAATCAAAGTAGAGAACCCTTTACCTATTTTTTACAAGGAGTGCTTAATGTAAGTATTTACAGTTTTTCTGTTCCTGTTTCGTATAGTTTTTCTAACCAGGGAGAGAATTTAGGGTATCAATTGCCTTTCGATTTTAATCGCATTAGTTTGCATCCTAAATACAAATGGATAACAGGTCATATTGGTAATGTAAACATGACCTTTTCTCCATATACACTAAGCGCACACCAATTTACAGGAGCAGGTGTTGATCTTGCACCGCCCGGAGCCTTTAAAATTAGTGCCATGTCTGGTCGCTTACTCAAAGCTACAGAAGATAATCAGGATGCCAGAACAGTACCTGCGTTTAATCGAATGGGATACGGAATCAAAACGCGATATGAAAAAGAACGATATTCGCTAGGACTTATCGGGTTCTATGCAAAAGACGATATAAACTCATTAGACTCAATCCCCGAAACAAAAGGGGTATTACCTCAAGAAAATCTGGTAGTTAGCCTCGAAGGAGAGGTAAAACTAGGTAAAAGTTTTAGTATACAGGCAGAATACGCAACTACGGCCATAACCAAGGATACGCGTGCCGAAGAAATTAATACTTCAGAACTTTCGCCCCTAGCAATTTTTTTTGATAATCGTGCTTCGACAGAATATTATAATGCAATTCGAACGCGCTTCGGGTATACCATAAGTGGTGCAAATCTAGGGGTAGGATATGAGCGAATCGATCCAGGGTATGAAACATTAGGAGCTTATTTTTTTAATAACGATTTTGAAAATATTACCCTCGATGCTTCCAATACTTTTTTTAAAGATAAACTATCATTAGCCCTTAATATTGGATATCAACGAGATGATCTTGATAACCTTAAGGCGAATAATACGAACCGTACAGTGGGATCATTGAATGCTACTTTAGTTGTATCCGAGAGACTAAACATAGCAGGGTCATATTCAAATTTTAGTACATTTACCAACATCAAACCCAACCAGTTTGACGAAATTAATGACGGCAACCTTCTCGACGAACAGATTGAAGATCTAGATTATAAACAATTATCACAAACAGCCACCCTTACGGTTAGTTATGTGCTATCAAATAAGAAAAATTCGCGACAGAACCTTACTACAAATTATTCACTCAATGATGTATCTAATGAACAGGGAGGTATTGTAAGGCTAGGAGATGCTTCTACATTTCATAACATGAATATAGGGCATACGATTGATTTCTCTGAAAGAAACCTAAATATTAATACTTCAATTAATGGTACATACAATACTATAGGAAGAGAAGAATCCACCACCTGGGGCCCAATACTAAGTGTAAGTAAGCGCTATTTTGATAAAACTCTAAATACAAGGATCTCGGCAAGCTATAACAGTTCGAATAGTGCAACATCAAATACAAACATTACCAATTTCAGGGGAGCAGTGACCTATATACTTCAGGAGCAGCATAATTTTAGTCTAAATGCAATACAATTATTTAGAAATGGAGGGAATAATGGCAACCTGAGCGAGTTTACGGCTACTTTTGGATATAACTATGCTTTTGGTGTAAAGAAACCTAAAATTAACTTCAGAAAAAAACAAAAAAAACCTAAAGAGGATAATGACTCAATCAGGATTCAATATAGAAAATATCGTTATGAAGGTATACCAAAGGAGATTACTCCGGCATTATTAGCGCTTCCTAAAAAAGAAGGATTTGCCCACATTATTAAAGACAAAAAAGGAAGACTCACTGAACTGGGAGAGCAGTTAAAAGAAACAGAAGAAAAAGATAAAAGGGTGTATAAAGAAATAGCCATAAATTATCTTAAATCTATGGATCAATATTTTGACTTTGCTGAATTTTATAATCAAAAGATGTATGAAGCTTATCTCAAGCTAATCAATGAAGCTAAAGAGATTGACCGGCAAATTCGAGATGAATTTACGGTTTTAAGTGGTAAAATAAACAGTGCAGAAAAGAAAGATCCTAAAGATCTCGAACGACAAAAACTATTAGAAAAACGTTATGAGTCTCATAAAAAACTGTTGAAGTCATTATTAGTGTGGAACTTGAGACCACAAGATATTGAAAACCCTAAAGGAGATATTAAAATACTCAAAATGCGTAATGCTTCCAAAGTGTTTTCGATGTATCAAAATAAAAAGTCCGAAGCGCATATTATTACGTTTATCGAAATACGTTTGGCAGATTTGTTTCATAGAGTACTTAAAGAATAACTATGGAATAACTACAGAATAACTTTGTTTTTAATTAGCAGGTTAAAAAAGCATCAATCAATCTTCTGAAGTAAAGGGTTGAATGCTTTTGAAGCCACAATTACCTTATCGCCTATCGCTAGTGTTGCTACTTCGTTTTCTTCAGCAACAATTTTCACAAAATTTATTCCTATTAAAATAGTAACAATATAGATCACATCTTCTTGTTCGATCTGAACGATTTCTCCTGAAAACTGAAATTTACCGCTCATCTGTTTGGTTGTAAATACTTCAATAGGATTACCTTGCTTATTAATTTTTCCGTTTTCGATTATAAATACCTGATCAGACATTTTTATAACTTCACTGATCTCATGACTTATAAGTAGTGTGGTTAGATTATATTGTTTATGTACTTTAAGAATGTAATCCTGCAATTTTGCTCTCATCTTATTGTCTAATGCAGATAAGGGTTCATCTAACATTAAGATTTCTGGTTTCCTTACTAACGCTCTCGCTAAGGCCACTCGTTGTTTTTGCCCTCCTGAGAGTTTTTCGGGTTTGCGCTCCTGCAAGTCACCAAGTTCGATAATGTCTATTAGTTCGCTTACAGTATGGTTACTTTGGTCTTTCTCTAAGGCATAAAGAAGGTTTTGTTTCACTGTCATGTTTGGAAATAACCCATAATCCTGAAATACATATCCTATTTTTCTTTGTTGAGGTTTTAAAACGATTCCTTTATTGGTATCCAGCCAGGTTTTTTGATTAACAGTAATACGCCCTTTATCGGCTTGAAGCAATCCTGAGATCATCCTTAGGATCGAGGTTTTTCCTGCTCCAGAGTCTCCATATAAGGTAACTAAGCTACCTTTGTTGATATTGATATCGATATCAAGAAGCATGCTGCCATGAGGAGCTGTTAATTTTTTTTGCAATGCGATTTGTATCATTTCCAGAATCTTTTTAGGTATCCTCCATTAATTAAATAAACCATCAATAGAATGATAAATGCAATTACAAATAAAATAAGTGAATACCAATTTGCGATATCATAATTGAGGGCTTCGACTTCATCATAAATTGCAATAGAGGCAACTTTCGTTTTTCCGGGGATGTTACCGCCTATCATGAGCACTACGCCAAATTCTCCGATAGTATGAGCAAAAGCAAGTACAATTCCGGTAAGTAATGAGGGTTTTATGTTTGGTAACAATACTTTAAATAGTGTTGTGCTTTTTGATTTTCCGAGCACATAAGAAGCTTCTGTAAGTGATGAAGATAGATTCGAAAACCCTGCTTGAATGGGATGAACCATAAAAGGGAGGCTATACAGGATAGATGCAAAAATTAACCCTTCAAAAGAAAAAATGAGCTGCAATCCCAAATGTTCATCTAACCAGTTTCCCACTGGGTTTGCAGGACTAAATACAACCAATAAATAAAATCCTAAGACAGTCGGGGGCAAAACAAGAGGCATGCTAACTAATGTTTCGAGTATGGGTTTTATTTGTGATTTTGTGTGGGCTAACCAGTATGCAATAGGAATCGCAATAATTAACAACAATGCCGTTGTTATTGCCGCAAGTTTAAATGTTAATACTAAAGGTTGCCAATCCATCATGGTGATAACATTATTTCTGTTGTTTTAATCATAGCAATGACGTGTTGACCAACGTGTAATTGCAGATCTTTAGCAGCATCGGTAGTTATGATTGCAATTATTTTTCCGATTGCTGTATCTATAGTTAATTTACTTATCAGTATTCCATTTTCTATGTCTAAAAGCGCTCCTGATATTTTATTTTGTACGCTTATGGGATAATTTTGATTTTTACCGATAATTACCTCGGTTTCTTTAAAGATGACTTTAACAACGTGTTCTTTCCTTAAGTATGAGGCACTATCTGAGGTTTCAATTATAATCGTATTAAAATAAACAGACCCCATTAGTAATGTAACTAACGATACACTGCCATGAGTTTTTATATCTGTAATTTTTCCCTCAAGAATGTTCACACAACTACGGTTTTGTGCTATAAAAATACACTAATTAAGTATTTGTTATGAAGATTATTATCTTTTTGCCGAATACCCAAACGTTTCCAGAATGTTTTTTGCACTATTGCTGAATAAAAAATCATGAAACGCTTCTGCATGTTGTTGTTTAATATTCTTAGGATTGAGAATAACTATCCCTTGGCTAATAGTAGTATAGTCTGTTTCTTGTATCGTAATCCAATTTCCTTTACCATGTATTTGTGGTGACAACACTATAGATTTTGATGTAAAGCCAATTTCTGCAGATTTTGAAGTAATAAATTGATTCGTTTGTGAGATACTTTCTCCAAATACCAATTTCTTTTTTACATTTTCATAAATACCGTGGTGTTTTAAAACTTCTATGGCAGCGATGCCATATGGTGCCGTTTTAGGATTAGCTATTGCAATGTGACTTATTTCAGAAGTTGTGAGAATGTCAATTGATGGTTTTATGTCATCTACCCCAGACCATAATACGAGTTTACCGTATGCATATACTTGAGGTTTTGTGGTGGTGTGTCCAGAGGTAAAAAGCTCATTAGGATACTTCATATCGGCAGAAACAAATACATCAAATGGCGCTCCTTCTTTAATTTGTGCGGTTAATTTTCCAGAAGAACTAATAATCAGGTCACATGTAATACCCGTTTGATTTGTAAACTCCCTAGACAGTTCCTTCATTGTAAATTGCATGTTGGAGGCAACTGCAATAGTTAGCTTATCGCTATGTTTTTGTTTGCAGGAAGTACTTAAAATACTGCTGATAATACTGAATACTATTATTTTTTGTACGCTGTACCACATTTTTTATACGTCATCAACACAATTTTAAAGAGGATAAAATTAGCGTTCTTGATACTGTGTTTTAGAATGATTAAAAATCAAAATATTATTGAACAAGGTAATAAAAAGAGTATAAATTTCTTTAAAACGACAAAAAACGCTTTTAATCGAAGATTGATCTTTTAATTTAAGGTGGTTTTCATATTTCAAAGATCATAATCATACTTTCAATATATATTTCTAACTATAAAATATTAAAAGAGGTTTGAGATGGGTAATGATCTAAATAGTTCTGATATAACGCTGATTGTACGCAATTTAATCGCCTTTATTGTGGTTGAAGGAAAAGAGTATGTGCATGATGATTTTAAACAAGAATACGTTTTAGGATATATACTGGTGCTGGCTAAAACGATATATCTGATAGACGAACAAGAAGATTTTTCTTTAGTTGAGGATATAGCTAACGATATTTCAAAGTATCTAAAGTAAGAAACCATTGGTTGGTTGTTTTTATGTTGATTTGAGAAAGCTTTCTTAGTGAATTAAGAAAGCTTTCTTTTTATGTAATAATAACTTTTATATCTTAAGCGTTTAAATATCCAAACCTATAGCCTAGTGAATGAACAAGATTATATTGAGCGACTAAAGAAGGAGAATAAGTTGCTCCAAGATAAACTCGATAAGATTAATAAGGGAAAACAGAAGAAGAGAAGATTTAGATGGTGGCTCTTAAAAAAATCTAGTGTTCCAATTTTTGGGAACCGACTTAAGAATAGTATAAGTAATGCCATTCATGAGTATAAAGAATATAAAACAGTTTCTGTAGATACGGTTTCTGATGTGTCCTCTATTGTTATCTGGAGAATAACCCGAATAGGACTTTTTGCTTTTATGGTAGCGGTAATACCGGCTGCTGTTTTAATTTTTCAGACGAAATTATTAATAAACCAAAATGCCTTAATTACAAGTCAGAATAATCTTGTTGAGGCTGATCGAAGGTCGTCTTTAGTTTTTGTAATGGGGGACGTTCTAACAGATTTAAATGAAGAGTTAAAATATAAGGGAGTAAATAGTGGGCGAAACATAAGCAAAACGCTAGAAGCCAGAATAATTAGCCTTTGTATGGCAATGAAACCTTATCGGTATATAGAAAATGGAGTTTTAATCGAAAAGCCTATTAGTCCAGAACGAGGTCAGCTTTTATTTACATTATTAAAAAGTGATTTGGGGTCAGAGTCTTCTCAGGATATTCTTAATTCTGCCGATTTTAATTATACGAATCTAAGAAAAGTTAATCTTGGTAGAGGAGCCAACTTAAAATATGCCAGATTAGATTATTCTGATTTGACAGAAGCACAAATGCCTGCTGCTAATCTCGAGAGAGCAGAGCTCAAAGAAGTTCAAATGAGTAAGGCCAATCTATCAGACGCTAATCTTAAAAGAGCCAGGTTACATAATGCTAATCTACATAAAGCTGAATTATTGACCGCAGATTTAACAAATGCAAATCTATTTGGAGCAGACCTAAGCGGAGCAGATCTTTCTGAAGCCACATTATGGGGTGCCAAATTAGAAAATGCAAATTTAACGGATGCAATTTTAGATAATGCCATTGTGGATCGACAAGACTGGATGGATTATATATCCGATCTTAAAGGAGCAAGTGATATCGAAGATCGTTATAGGATTAAGAAACAAGGAAAGAAGCAATTTATTCTGGTCCAAAAAAAATAGTATAGTGGTTCGCTTCATACCTTTTTATCCCGTTTTTTCTTAAAGAAGAGACTATGTACTTTGGTTACAAGCCAATTTCCAGCAGGAAAATATAGAGCAAAAAATAAAGCCATGCCTAAACTAAAATTTTGCGGATTAAATACCTGATCTAACATATTGTTGGGGTAAGCATAAGACGTCTGAAGCCAGTATCCTAAGAATTCTAGAATGCCCATTGCGACCAACCCGTAGGCATATTGATCAAAAAAACTATGGTCTTTAAGCAAGATTGAAATAGGAACCATATAAAAAATGTAGCATGTGATTACTTGCCACCAATAGGTGAATCTTGCAATTTCCATTTCGGCTCCAAAACGATTCATTCCTAAACCCCAAAAGAAATAGATAATTAGATAAACAAGTAAGAGGCTCTTTGAAGTGTTTTTTAATTTTTGAATGTTATAGTTAAGAAAGTTTTTCATGCGGGAAGTTAATTTCTGTGATTGTTCGAAAAAATGGTTTTCTGGAGATTTTAAACTTTTTAATGTTACTATTTTGGATGATATCTGTAAGTTCTTCAATCGAAAAAGCTCTCTGTATGGCTAACATACCATCTTTTTTTGCAATGTCAGAAATAGGAAGCGCAACACTTAGAATTCTAAATAAATAGTACGCCATTTTGTTTCTATACAGTTCACTAAAAATAATGTGTTTAATTTTTTTGGCATGTACTTTTTTTAAAAAATCAGTAAGGTCGCTATCATCAAAATGATATATAAAATGACTACTTATCAAAATGTCACAATCCGGGATTTTAAAATTTTTATAAATGATATTGGCTGTTATAAAATTAATATTATTTATCTCGGTAGTTTGTTCTACTGCATAAGCTATGCTCGCAGGGTTACCATCAATACCCATAAAAGTTGCTCTAATATTATGGTGTTTAAGTAGTTTTGAAATATATCTTATAGTATCTCCACCACCGCAACCCAAATCAATAATCCTGAACTCTTTTTTATTTTTATTCTTTTTACAATAGTTCAGAACGGCTTTGCCAAGTTGTTTGTGATTTCCTAATAGAATATTGATAAGTTTCAGGCTATTAAGGGTTTTTTTTAGAGTGCTTCCGTGTAATGTAAGATCATCAAGTTGTTCTGGTGTATGAAGTCGTATGTGGGGATTCACAATTTTATATTAATTAATAGTTCGGGATATTTAAGTCCTAAGAATAATAATAACTTTACAAAAAAAAGAAATTTTATGGGTAAAGAAAGCATAAATGAGATTATTCGAGGTAGAAGATCTGTTTTTCCTCCTCAATATAATGACACACCTGTTTCTGAAGCATTTATTCGAACTTTGTTAGAGAATGCAAACTGGGCTCCAACACATAGATTAACTCAACCATGGCGTTTTAAGGTAGTTCAAGGAGTGTCAAAAGACCGTTTGGGAACGTTTCTGTCCAATACCTATACGGATATTACTTCTGATGAAGATTTTTCGCCATTTAAACATAAAAAGATTCGTAATAACTGTACTATGGCTAGTGCCATAATCGTGATATGCATGCAACGGGATGAGAAGAACAGAATTCCGGAATGGGAAGAAATAGCTTCTACAGCCATGGCTGTACAGAATATGTGGTTAACCTGTTCTGCTCATAATGTAGGATGTTATTGGAGTAGTCCTAAACTGATTGACTTTATGGATGATTTTTTTGATTTTGAAGAAGGAGAACGCTGTTTAGGGTTCTTTTATCTGGGTAATTATGATCAGGATCACGATATGATCTCAAAACGTGACGCCGTTGAGGAGAAAACACTATGGTTTAAATAAAAAAAGCCAACCCTAAGGTTGGCTTTTTCATTAACTTTTAAATGATAGGATCTTATTGATCCTCCTTGATAGCATTTTTGGTATCTTCACCTGCTTTTTCCAAAGCATCACCTGCTTTTTCTAAAGCTTTGTCTGCTTCATTAACTGCTTTTTCGGCAGCTTCACTAGCTTCATCTCCTGCATTTTCTATAGCCTCACCAGCTTTGTCTATTGCCTCGCTAGCTTCTTCTACCGCGCTTTCAGCTGCGTCTTCCATAGCTTCTGCCGCGTTTTCCACAGCTTCTTCAGTATCGTTTGCCGCTTCTTCAGCTTGTTTTGCAGTTTCTCTACATGATGTTACTGATACAGCTAACATTAGAGCGATTGCTCCTAAAAATACTTTTTTCATAATAAATAGATATAGTTATTTGGTTACTTAACGTCAAACATAATATTTTATTTCGTTTATTCGAAATTTAAGGTGGGGAAAAAGTACACATCTTCAACTTACCTGAAAATCAATATGTAGTTTGATTGTCAAATGATTATTGCATTACTTCAACAGATCGTGTTGTTTTAATATCATCATATGGTATATTTCTCTGTTAAGTATTTCCAGTAGCGTTTAGGGATATGTTGGCGATGTAGTCTATCATTTTTTCTGGATTTTATAGTAACACTTTTGTAATATGTACTCCATAATTTTTGGAAGTCGATTTCTTCATCGCCACATTTGTTTTTAACCATTTGTTGATCTATAGCAGCAGTATTTTCAAATGTTATGATATCTACCCGATTAAGATTATAGTAAATTCCATATTTTCTTTTAGTGTCATAAATTAACCATTTTTGATCGGCGTACCGATCCTTAAAATGATGTATAATTAAAGGTAGTACATTAAAATCTGGTGCCACGGTTGATATATAGATATTATCTTGAGTTAATTGAAATCGAACAAAAGCTTCCATTCTATGTTTTTCTCGACCGACCATTTTTGCAACCTGACTAATTTTTAAAATATCTTTATTACTAAAATCAATTGATTTTTTGCTATAGTCACTGTTAAAAACATGACAGATGTAGTTTAGTAATGTGTTTTCAACGCCTTTAATTTCACTCAAAAAAGCCTTGAAAATATTATTTTGCTCGGTTTTTGTTGTTTTATTCTTAAGTGCTTTCCAGACTCTTTGAGCTTTATTTTCTTTTGTTAATATTTGTTCGGTTACAGTAAATAACTGATTGTTAGATTGATGCGTTTTTCTTATTATTGGTGCTGTTATTCTTTTTGCATACACTTCAAAAACACAGCACAGAAACCCGTCAAAACTTCCATCATACAGTACTATTGTTTGCGGATTCATAAAAGGCGATTTAAGAAAAGAGAGATAGTTGCTGATTGAAATGCTTCTTGTATTTAGTATTGGAACTCTTAAGTATTTTATTCTTAATACTTAGCGGAGTGAGATCTTTTTTATAAAAATCTTTTGAACTACATGTGATAAAATATTGAGCTCGATTTAGCGCAATGCCAATAGCCTTAAGGTGTGTCCAATCTAGATTTCGATAGATTCTTGCTTGTATTATTTTATACACAGATTGTATTCCGATTCCTGGTATTCGGGCTAGTAATCTTTTATCTGCTTTGTTGACATCAACAGGAAACAGGTGTAGATTTCGTAATGCCCAGCTCAATTTTGGATCTATATCGAGATCCAGATTTTTATGTGAGTCATTTAATAATTCTGCAACCGAAAAGCCATAAAATCTAAGTAGCCAATCTGTTTGATACAATCTATTTTCTCTAAGAATAGGAACTTCTGTTTCTAGCGCGGGGAGCCTATTATCTTCTAAAACTGGAATATATCCAGAATAATATACTCTTCGCATATTGTATTTTTTATAGTAATATGTAGCAGAGTACATAATGTCCCGATCGGTTTCACCTGTAGCTCCTATAATCATTTGTGTACTTTGCCCTGCAGGTGCATATCTGGGAGTATTTTTAATAATTTTTCGTTCATTTTTGTATTGAATGATTTCATTTCTTACTTTTTTCATAGGTTTTATGAAATCATCATGCTTTTTATCTGGTGCAAGAAGCTTTAATCCCGAAATTGTTGGAATTTCAATGTTAACACTTAGTCGATCGGCATATAATCCTGCTTGCCTCATGAGCTCATCACTGGCACCGGGAATAGATTTAAGATGGATATAACCATTAAAGTTTTCTTCCAGGCGCAGTTTTTTGGCAACACTGATCAAACGTTCCATGGTATAATCAGAGTTTTTAAAAATACCAGAACTCAAAAAGAGCCCCTCTATATAATTTCTTCTATAAAAATTCATAGTAAGATCTACAACTTCTTGAATTTTAAAGGCAGCCCGCTTTATATCATTACTTTTTCTTGTAATACAATAGGCACAATCATAAATACAATGATTTGTGAGCAGTATTTTTAGTAGGGAAACACAACGTCCATCTTCTGTATAGCTATGACAAATGCCCATAGCAGTAGTGTTACCAAGTCCTTTGTTAGGATTTGCTCGTTTACCTCCGCTACTGGCGCAAGAAACGTCATACTTGGCTGCATCGGCCAGGATTGTTAGTTTTTCATTAATTCTTTCAAACGACATAGTGATGGGTAGCTGAGGATGTGATTTGACTTTTAAGTATTCTAAAAACCTCATCTAAATCAATTAAAACCTGGTAATCTGTAAAGCGTAAAACTGTGATAGCTAAAGAAGAAATAGACAACTTTTTTGGCGCATCCTGATTGTGTATATCTGAAAATTCATGAGCATATCCATCTATTTCAATTGCGATTCTTAGTTTGGGACAGTAAAAATTGAAATTATAAGACCCAATCTTTTGATTTTTTATGAAATGATATCCTTTATTATATAATTCATGCTCTAATAGGGTAATGGCTTTACTGGTATTATTTAAAGAATGACGAATAACCTCTTCAGGGACTTTTTGATGGAGCGGAATAATTTGTGAAGACATAAGATTGCTTTTAGTAGTAATTTTTCCAAATTTATGGAAAATTTCCATATAAATTAAAATTTAATTATGTTAAAATTGGAAATATTCCAAAAAAATGTATCTTTGTTTAAGTAATTATCCCAAATAATAGTTAGAAGTTAAATACGTATTTATGGTTAAAAATTAAATTGGAATTTTATGGATAATTCAGCTGACCAAACCATTAAGCGGTTTAAACAAATCCGCGAGGAGCACCATTATACCCAATCAGATTTTGCACAAGTATTACAGATAAAAAATTCTACTGCAGATATTGAGCGTGGTAAGACAAAAATTTCCGGAAAAGTCGTTACAAGATTGTTACAAGAATTTAATATCAATCCACTCTGGTTATTTGGCGAGAGTGAACAAAAAAAACTTGAATTACATGCCGGTAACGTCGCACCCAAAGTAATTACTGTCGATTCTCTGAACAATGAGAATATAGTGCTAGTAAATGTAAAGGCTGCCGCAGGGTACCCGCACAATGTTCAGGATTTAGATTGGTATCAACAGTTACCTGCGTTTGACATCCCGCTTCCAGAGTACAGAAATGCAACATACAGAGGGTTTCAGGTAGAAGGGGATAGTATGTTACCTGTTTTGGAACCAAAAGAATGGGTAATAGGTAAAGCAGTAAATAACCTTTCTGAAATCAATAGCAATGCGATTTGTGTGATTGTCTTGGAGGATAGCGTGGTGGTGAAAAAAATTAGGAAAAATGAAGATTCTTCTATTATTACACTGGTTTCTTTAAATGCAGAGTATTTACCGTATAATATTAATACTCATCAAATAGTAGAACTTTGGGAGGTAAACAGCAAGCTAAGTTTTAATATTGATGCCAATTCTGATACCGCTAGTATTAAACAATTACAAGAAGCAATGTTAGCGTTAACTTCAGAGGTGAGAAATCTGAAAACTAGTGTATAAATCCGTTTTTTCTTGCATGATTTATGGCCTGATCAGAAGTTTGAACAAGTAGAATCGGGGATGAATTATAAGATGCTATTAATCTTTTAATTCGTTTTTCTTTACGACGATGATTTACATTTCTTAAATAGATTGCTAAAATACGCCCTGGATGTTCTTTGGCAATTTTAATATAAATATCGGCATCTTTTTCTCCGCTATCACCGATAAGAATAAAGTTCATATCAGGATACATATGTAAAAGATTTAAAATTTCTGATTGTTTATGAGGAATTTTTGGTTTTGGTGTTTTGTCAAAAGGCGTTCTAAAATCTCTAAGTAAAATAGGGCCTTGAGGAAAATGATTTTTTTTGAAAAAAGCACTTAAATAATCATACAAGTTCCATGGGCTATTACTCACATAAAAAAACGGATTTAAGGGTATTTTGTTCTTTCCTAAGTGTAGCTTTTTGTAGAAATGTACCATTCCCTCTGTAGGTAAGCGTTTGTCAAAATTTTTAAATATCGTGTTAGCAATTACTCTCCATTTGAATAAAGATGCCACCCCTGTGTGTAAAATAGTATCATCTATATCACTTATTATCCCAAATTCTGCATCATCAGATGGGATAAGCATATTCCCCGGGAAAATATTATTATGACTGATCTTTCGAGAAAAGTGATTTGATTTGTAGGATATTACGTATGGTAGCCAACCTTTATCATTAGCAAGATTTTCAAGCTCAGAAATCTCAATGTCGAAATGATAATAGCCTTCTTTATCACTTATCGTCTCATAACTTTTTCCGTTAGAAAGTTTAAGTTCAATACCAGCATCTCTTATTTCATCACTTTCTAATTGTTTATAAATATTCTTTAATGTTTTGAATATCTTCTGATTTGGGTCAAAGCTTACATTTTCGTCTTCTAAGGCTCTGCCCTTAGCGTGAAAATGATTTTTTGTACCATACCCTAAGTAGGTGTTAATACGTAAAGCTTTCTTCTTAAACATGAAAAAAAGTAGATTTTGTTATAAAAATAAACAACCTCACTCAAAGAGCGAGGTTGTATGCATAAAATTTTATGTTTTTTATTTTAAAGTAGTTTCTGTAGCTGCAATTTTTGTATTAGATACTTCAACTTTTTCTGTGTTTGTTTCATTTTGAGATGACGATTTGATGATCTCAGTATTTTGCTCTGCTACAACAGTATCTTGATGGTGTCCACCCAATATCGGAGCAATTACTAAAGCAACCAAACATGTTAATTTAATCAAAATATTCATAGATGGTCCAGAAGTATCTTTAAATGGGTCTCCAACCGTATCACCAGTTACTGCTGCTTTATGAGCATCAGAACCTTTATAGGTCATCTCTCCATCAATCTCAACACCAGCCTCGAATGATTTTTTGGCATTATCCCAAGCTCCACCTGCATTATTCTGAAAAATTGCCCACATAACACCTGATACGCAGACACCAGCCATATAGCCTCCTAGTGGTTCTGCCCCAAATAACAACCCAATAATGATTGGAGTAATGATGGTAAGTAATCCAGGTAAAATCATTTCTTTTAAGGCAGCTTTAGTAGAGATATCAACACATTTGGCATATTCCGGAGTACCAGTACCCTCCATAATCCCAGGAATTTCTCTAAACTGGCGACGTACTTCTTGTACCATTTCCATAGCGGCTTTACCTACAGATTTCATAGCCAGAGCAGAAAATACAACTGGGATCATTCCTCCAACAAAAAGCATTGATAATACATCCGCTTTAAAGATATTAATACCGTCGATACCTGTAAATGTTACATAAGCAGCGAATAATGCCAATGCTGTTAGTGCGGCAGAGGCAATAGCAAAACCTTTACCAACAGCCGCTGTTGTGTTTCCAACAGAGTCTAGAATATCTGTACGTTCACGCACATGATCCTCTAACTCACTCATTTCTGCAACCCCTCCTGCATTATCTGCAATAGGTCCAAAGGCATCGATTGCTAATTGCATAGCTGTGGTTGCCATCATTGCCGAGGCTGCTAATGCTACACCATAAAAGCCGGCAAGTTCATACGATCCGTAGATTGCTGCTGCAAATAAGATTACCGATAAAAAGGTTGATTTCATACCTACGGCAAGACCAGCAATAATATTAGTCGCTGCCCCGGTAGAACTATTTTGAACAATATCTAAT
Source organism: uncultured Aquimarina sp. (assembly GCA_947497175.1). Lineage (GTDB taxonomy): Bacteria > Bacteroidota > Bacteroidia > Flavobacteriales > Flavobacteriaceae > Aquimarina. Next base: position 40,965 of record CANMFM010000012.1, read on the forward strand.
ACTGGTTTTTTACCTAAACTTGTATAGAATGCCGTTACTACAGATATTAATGCTCCTACAGCAAGACCAATTAGTGTCGAATAAAATACATTCATCGACGAAACTTCTTTGGCTCCTTCTCCAAAAAAGTTCATTGTCATTGTTTTTGGAAGCATTAAATCAATTAAGAAATAACTAGCGATAACAGTTAAAATAATTGCTGCCCAGTTTCCTAAATCTAATGCTTTTTGAACTTGTGCTTCTTTCGCGTCATTGTTTTTAACGCCAACTAAGAAAGTACCTACAATAGATGCTAATATACCAACACCTGCAATGACTATTGGAAGTAATATAGGTCCCATATTGCCAAAATCATCGGTAAATGGAGAAACGGTCGACATGTCTCTAATAACATAGTTACCTAAAACCATAGCGGCAAGAACAGTTGCTACATAAGAACCGAATAAGTCGGCTCCCATACCTGCTACATCTCCTACATTGTCTCCTACATTATCAGCAATAGTGGCGGGGTTACGAGGATCATCTTCGGGAATACCCGCTTCTACTTTACCAACCAAATCGGCACCTACATCGGCAGCTTTCGTATAAATACCTCCACCAACGCGCGCAAATAATGCAATAGATTCTGCTCCCAGAGAAAACCCAGCCAGTGCTTCAAGCACTATAGTCATATTAGTATAAAACGATCCTTCCTCTCCCATAAACTGACTGGTAAAGAACATAAAGAACAGGCTTAATCCTAATACCGCTAGACCTGCAACACCAAGTCCCATCACAGTACCTCCGCCAAAAGAAACTTTAAGCGCCTGCGGTAGGCTGGTCTTTGCAGCTTCTGCAGTTCTGGCATTGGCTTCAGTAGCGATACGCATACCTATATTTCCTGCCAAGGCAGAAAATATGGCTCCAAAAACAAAAGCCGGAACTATCATCCAACTTGTCGTATCTACAATTACAGAAATACCAAATAAGGCAGCCGACGCGATAATTACAAAAATTACTAATAATCTATATTCTGCCGCAAGGAACGCCAAGGCACCTTCTTTAATACTTTTAGAAATTTCTTGCATTTTTTCATTACCAGGAGCTTGTTTTTTGACCCAAGCCATTTTGATAAACATAAAAAGTAACCCTAAAATCGCCAATGCAATTGGCACAAAGATCATATTTGATTCCATTAATTATAGTTTAAGTTAATTAGTCGCTAAAAGTAGTGAAATTAGTATTAATACAAAAAAAGAAGATGAATCTATTAAAACTGATTTTTTTTTAAGATTTTTTATAAGAAAAATACAAGCGCTTGTTTGTTTTTTTAAATATTTTAATCTCAGATGGTTTAAAATATTTTAAGATAAGTGATGTATAAAAGTTCTGACAATAGGATAGAGGTTGTAGACTTTAATAGTAAAAGGATTGTTTTTGGTTAAGCTGCTTAATTATTTGAAGTATTCTTTTATAGGTTTATAGCTTGTGTTAGTAAAGGTGCGAAGCGACTCAATAGTGAGCTATTGTAAATTTTAATTAAACAATAAGGGGACGAATAAATTCGTCCCCTTCAATTTTTGTAATATGTCGTAAAGAATTAAGCGATACTAAATAACCCTTTTGGCTTATCCTCTAATTCTTCAAAGCGTTTTACGCAAGCTTTAATAATTTCTTTGGCTTCATCAATATTTCCCCATCCACCAACATCAACTTTTTTCTCTTCTAAATCTTTATATACCTGAAAAAAGTGTTCTATTTCTTTTATTAAATGAGGGTTCAATTCTTTTAAATCGGCCAATCTGTTTGCTATTGGGTCTGATACAGGCACGCAAATAATTTTTTCATCCGGGCCTTTTTCATCTGCCATATGAAAAACCCCTATAGGTTTTACTTCCATAACACATCCTGGAAACGTGGGCTCGGTTACCAATACTAATACATCTAAAGGATCACCATCTAATGCTAACGTTTCTGGTATAAAACCATAATCAGCAGGGTACATCATAGATGAGAATATCATACGATCATATCGTATTTTTTTTATATCAAAATCGTATTCATATTTATTACGACTTCCTTTTGGAATTTCGATAAGTACGTCAAAGCTTTCTTTAGTAGCTGCGCTCATAATTTTTGTTTTCTATTTAATGGGCGGCAAAGATAAGTATTACAAGGGTTTAGTTAAAATTTATCTAAAGAAAATCTTGGCTTTTTTGTTAAATCTTAATATACGGTTAACCTATAACGTTTTCATAACGACAAAAATTAAAACATTTCTATTTTTTTAGATGTTTAAATGTGATGTATTCTGTATTATATTTAGAAATAGAAACCAAATGAACCAGTAACTCCAAATTTTCGTGCATCTGGGTTATCAAAATAATTTCCTCTGAAATGAAAATCAATTCTAAAAATTTTGAAGATATTACCTACACCCAAACTGTATTCCCAATAGACTTCATCCTCGGGTGCAATTAAAATTTCGTTAGAAGGAGCGCTCAGCAGAATGTTTTGGTCAGAAAGTTGACCCCAGGCTCCTCGTATTCCGACTAACTCTCTTAAGTTTAGTTTGCGTAGCCATGGTATTCTTGAGAATATTCGTCCATTAAAATTGTGTTCTAAATGTAGCGTAGCATAGGTGTCGGTCACAAACTCATAAAAATTAAGTAACGGGAAAGTGTTATAAATGGATAAATAGGTTTGGTTACCAGGAATAACGCTTAATAAGCCTAGAGGTACATCTCCAAAGGTCTTCCCGAGTTCCAGGGTACTGCTTAATCGACCAAAACCGCCAATATTCCAGGGTTGTTGATATAAGAATTGAATTTTTTGATACTCAAAATCACTTTCGATAATATCTTGTAACCCTACACTATAGTTAAGAAATAAAGTAGCATAATCACCATCATTAACAATAACTCTATCTACCCCATAACCACTTGTTTTGCGACCTGGAAAATAAGCAAGAGATGTTGCAATTTCTGTTTGCTGTATTTCGGTTTGTAGTTCTCCGGTTTCCGGATCAATAAAATCAAGACTAAACAGTGATCGATCTGCTGGTTTTAGGTTTCTAAAAGACCCTGTAACCCCCACGGTAAAGTTTTTCCTGGGTTCTAATTGCATAGAAAATGCGGATAAATTAATGGAGGTCAATCTAGTATTATCCCCGGTAGCTATTACAGAAGATGAGGCAAGACTTCTGCCTTCTACATCATTAGTATTGGTTAAACTGGCTCCTAGTTGCTCTACATCTCTACGGTTTCCAGCAGAAACGATAAGTCTGGATTTTCGATCTATCAAATATTTTCCCGAGATACCATATTTGAATTTATTATCTTTAAAACCATAGGCTCCGTATCCTTCTATGCGCCATCTATCATTAGAAGTAAAATAGGTTCTACCACCGGCGCGTAATCTCCAACCTTCAATATCATTAAATCCTACGGTTGAAAATAAGGGGCCAAAATCAAATCCATCAAATTCTATATACCCCGTTGCTAATATCGTTCCTATATTATAGAGGCGCTTAAATGCTTTTACTGTTCTTAACGTGTCAAGTAATTTGTAAACTTTTTTCTCATCTTTATTGAGTTCTTCCATACGTGCATTTTTCCAGAACGAATCTTCACGATTATAAATGTCCTGGTCGTATGGGTCTACCTGGGATTGATAGAATTTTTTATCTTTTTTTATATCAAATTTATAATTATCGTATAGTGTGGTTCTTTTTCCGTAGACTCCACGTGATTTTTCTTTCTTACTAAAGGCAAAATCAGATTGAAAATAGTCTTTAGTAATTAAAAATATAGAATCATTTAGAACATCAAACTCTTGTTCGATATATAGATCTTTTACCCAGTTTATATTCGCACTTTTTGTAACTTCTAGATTAATCTCCTTAATAGCCCAAGTCGTATCGTTAACCCAAAAATCTCCTTTAAAGGTGAGCTCGTTTTTTCTTCTTGGATAGTAGATGATGTTATAACACCATTTGTTACCAATATATGCACTGTCAGAAAGAACATAATTATAAACACCGACACCCGTTCGTGATAATGGGCTGGTAAAACTTTTGTCAAAGAACTTTAAATAATTCTCATATACGTCATAATCAGAATATAAATCTTTAACAAAGGCAATTAACGTTTGATTGTCACTAAATCCTGCGTTTTTATTACCGGTTAATACTTCTTTGTATTCATTAAGTTGATTGTCTCCATATACTTTTGAAATGGCTTCATTTAGAAAAATTGGGAGATACGTTTTTCCAGTAATTCTAGAGGTGTCTATATCATCAAAAATAAACTCCATACCATTAAAAATTCTACTATTAATTAGGGTGCTATCAATAGTATTGAGGTCAAACTCTAATTTTTCATACTTGTCGTACGTATATTGTTTAAATTTTTTAACTCCATTTACGCGTCGATTATCCCATATTTTTTTAAGAATGTCTATAGCTGGATTGTTTTTTTTAGAAGTTTTACCTTTATATATTACGACTTCATCTAATGATGCGGCTTCCTCTTCAAGTGTGATTTGCATTTTATATGTAACACGCTTGGTAAGGGCTATCGTTTTAGTCTCAAAACCTATAAATGAAATTTTAATTTCAGAATGGTTGTCATCAGACTCCATATAAAAATTACCGTTCTCATCTGTAATAGTACCTATTGTGGAGTTTTTAAAAACAACATTCGCAAAGGGAATAGGTTGTTTGTTACTATCATATACTTGCCCACCAACTTTAGTTTGTGAAAGGAGAGCCGTGCAGCTAAATGCAGCTAGAATTACTCCTAAAATAATTTTTTTCATCTAAAGTTATTATAATTACTACTTATGACAGTTAGTGGGGGTATCAATTTTTAGACCACTTTTTGGGTTAGGATATCCAAGGCTGCATTCCTAAAATTGATGAAACGTAAAATAGAAAAGTAAATTTTATTTGTACATCACTTTTTTTACAGCTTTAATTACATCCTTGCTGTTTGGTAACCACTCTTCTAATAAAACAGGAGAATAAGGAGTTGGTGTGTCTGCGGTGTTAATTTTTATTATCGGGGCATCCAGATAGTCAAAAATATTGGATTGAACCTGATATGTGATTTCTGAAGCAATGTTTGCTAAAGGCCATGCTTCTTCAAGGATAATAAGTCGATTTGTTTTTTTAACAGAAGTAAAAATAGCTTCAAGATCTAAAGGCCTTACCGTTCTAAGATCAATAATTTCACAAGAAATGTTTTCTTTAGCGAGTTCATCTGCAGCTTTATATGCTTCTTTTATGATTTTCCCAAAAGAAACAATGGTTACGTCTTTACCTTCTCTTTTAAGTTCGGCAACACCCAAAGGTATTGTATATTCACCTTCAGGGACTTCACCCTTATCCCCATACATTTGCTCGCTTTCCATAAAAATAACCGGATCGTCATCTCTGATGGCAGATTTTAATAATCCTTTTGCATCTTTAGGGTTTGAAGGGACTACCACTTTTAGCCCTGGTGTATTTGCAAACCAGTTTTCAAAAGCCTGAGAGTGTGTTGCTCCTAATTGACCTGCAGAAGCTGTGGGTCCTCTAAAAACGATAGGAATATTAAATTGTCCTCCACTCATTTGACGCATTTTGGCAGCGTTATTTATAATTTGATCGATCCCTACCAGTGAGAAGTTAAAGGTCATAAACTCTATGATGGGTCGATTCCCGTTCATAGCGCTTCCAACACCAATACCGGCAAAACCTAATTCAGAGATAGGAGTATCCAAGACGCGATCTGGGCCAAACTCATCCAACATACCTTTACTGGCTTTGTAGGCTCCATTGTATTCTGCAACTTCTTCACCCATTAAATAAATGGATTCATCTCGGCGCATTTCTTCGCTCATGGCTTCGCAAATTGCTTCTCTGAATTGTATCGTTTTCATGTGTAAAAAATTATTTTAGGCTATAAAGAAAGGCAAAAGTAGCAATTAAAACGCTTTGGAGGCCTTGGAACATTAAAAAATTTACTATGCGTGCATAGTAAATTTGACATTTTATTTGTAACTTCGCATTTATTATTAAATTCACAAAAAATACCTATATAAAATGAAGATATTAGTTTGTATTAGCCACGTGCCAGACACAACGTCCAAAATTAATTTTACGGATGGTGATACTAAGTTTGACACTAATGGAGTGCAGTTTGTGATTAATCCAAATGACGAATTTGGTTTAACGCGTGCAATGTGGTTTAAAGAAAAACAAGGTGCATCTGTAGATGTAGTAAATGTTGGTGGTCCCGAAACAGAACCTACGCTGCGCAAAGCGTTAGCCATAGGAGCTGATAATGCAATACGAGTAAATACAGAAGCTACTGATGGTTTTTATGTTGCCAAACAATTGGCAAAGGTTGTTCAGGATGGAGGCTATGACCTTGTTATTGGAGGTAGAGAATCAATCGATTATAATGGTGGTATGGTGCCAGGTATGGTAGCTGCTATCACTGATGCTAATTTTGTGAACACTTGTATCGGTTTAGAAATAGAAGGTGATGTTGCAACTGCTATTCGTGAGATCGACGGAGGTAAAGAAACATCAACAACTAAATTACCTTTGGTTATTGGGGGGCAAAAAGGATTGGTTGAAGAAAGTGATTTGCGTATACCAAACATGCGAGGGATTATGATGGCGCGTAAAAAACCGTTAACTGTTGTTGACCCGGTTGATGCGGACCATGAGACTAAAGCCGTTCAGTTTGAGAAACCCGCTCCAAAAGGAGATGTGAAATTAGTGTCTCCAGATAACGTACAGGAGCTTGTAGATTTATTACATAACGAAGCAAAAGCTATTTAAAAGAAAAAAAATATGTCAGTTTTAGTATATACAGAAAGTGAAGGCGGAAAGTTCAAAAAAACGGCTTTCGAAGTAGCATCTTATGCCAAAGAAGTAGCTGCAATGTTGGGAACAACAGTTACAGCAGTAAGTATTAATGGAGGAGATAGTAGTGAGTTAGGAGCCTATGGTGTTGATAAGGTGTTAGAAGTAAAAGAAGATAAATTGTCTGGGTTTAATGCAAAAGCGTATGCAGATACAATCAAACAAGCAGCTGAGAAAGAAGGAGCCAAAGTTGTAGTGGTTAGTTCTTCTGCTGATAGTAAGTTTTTAGCACCATTATTAGCGGTAAATCTTAATGCAGGATATGCATCTAATGTAGTTGCACTACCAGAAAGTGCTTCTCCTTTTAAGGTAAAACGTACAGCATTTACAAATAAAGCCTTTAATATTACCGAGATGTCAACTGATGTTAAAGTGATTGGATTATCTAACAATGCATTTGGACTTAAAGAAAACTCTGGAGCAGCTAGCGCAGAAGCTTTTACCCCTTCATTATCGGATGCAGATTTTGATGTAAATGTAACATCTGTAGATAAAGCTACAGATAAAGTTTCGATTGCTGATGCAGAGGTTGTAGTATCTGGAGGACGTGGATTAAAAGGACCTGAAAACTGGGGGCTAATCGAAGACCTGGCCGAAGTTTTAGGGGCCGCAACAGCATGTTCTAAACCAGTAAGTGATATGGGGTGGAGACCACATAGTGAACATGTTGGGCAAACCGGTAAACCAGTAGCTTCTAATCTATATATAGCTGTAGGGGTTTCAGGTGCAATACAACATCTTGCAGGGATTAACGCAAGTAAAGTAAAAGTGGTTATAAACAACGACCCAGAAGCACCTTTCTTTAAAGCTGCAGACTACGGAATAGTAGGAGACGCTTTTGAAGTAGTGCCAAAACTTATAGAAAAATTAAAAGAATTTAAGTCGAATAACGCATAATTTTCATAAATTGTGCCCAATTAAGGGCTGTTTGAACTTAGGTAAAAGTCCGTGTGTTCAAACAGCCTTTTTTTATTGAGAGCATTATGAGTTTAGTTCGTCTGAACATAAAAGGAATATCATACAGTCAGACCCAAAATGGTGCATACGCACTAATTTTAAGTGAAGTAGATGGGGAAAGAAAGTTGCCAATAGTAATAGGTGCTTTTGAAGCGCAATCTATAGCTATTGCTTTAGAAAAAGAAATTAAACCCCCTAGACCATTAACCCATGATCTTTTTAAAAACTTCGCAGACCGATTTGAAGTTGTGGTTAAGCAAGTCATAATTCATAAATTGGTTGATGGTGTTTTTTATTCAAGTATCATTTGTGAACGAGATAAGATCGAGGAAATTATAGATGCAAGAACAAGTGATGCTATAGCCCTTGCACTTCGTTTTCAAGCACCAATTTTTACTTATAAAAATATATTAGATCAGGCAGGGATATACCTCAAAGTTAATCCCAAAAAAGAAGACGACAATGATCCAGAAAGTCTACTGGTAGACGAGTTGGTATCAGAAGATGTGGAAATGGTAGGTAAAGAAACCAGTTATAAAGACCTTTCTCTAGACGAACTTAATAGAATGCTTGATCAGGCTGTTGCCAATGAAGATTATGAACTAGCTGCCAGGATAAGGGATGAAATTTCTAAACGAGCTTAGTTTTGCACAACACTATCACATACTACTTGGGGATCTAACTACATTTTTTTAAATAAGTTCAATTTTTATGAAGAAAGGACTACTAACTTTTCTGTTTTTATTTTCTGTTTTTACAATATCATTTGCGCAATCTATTGAGAAGAAATGGACTTTAGATAAAAAAATAGATCCTTCAGGAGAAGTTATGAAGGTTAAAAAGGGAGATTATTTTCAATTTGAAAATGGTCAATTTTCTTATATTATTAATGCAGAAGAATCAGTTCAAGGAGATTATCTGGAACAAAATAATGTTTTACTTCTGTTTCCTCAGATTGATGAAGATTCAATTATAAAATATAAAATAAATACGATTACTGATTCTACGCTGGTAGTGTCAAAGAAAGGAATTTCATATTTATTAACCACTCAAAAAGATACAGCTGCTTCAGTTCAGGTTGCAGATGTTAATACACTTGTGCCCAATCAGGGATTTTCGTTGAATAGTTTATGGAGAGGAGTACTTGGTATGATTGTGCTGTTAATCATAGCATATTTATTTAGTAGTAACCGAAAAGCAATTGATTGGAAAACCGTTGGGTTAGGTGTCGGGTTTCAAGTCATAATTGCCATTGGAGTTTTAAGAGTACCATTTGTGCAAACAATATTTGAATGGGTAGGAAGCTTATTTGTTAGTGTTTTAGACTTTACCAGGGCAGGAAGTAAATTTCTGTTTGAAGGTTTGGTCGTAGATATGGACACCTTTGGTTTTATATTTGCTTTTCAGGTATTACCAACAATAATATTCTTTTCAGCTTTAACTTCTTTATTATTTTACTTAGGGGTTATTCAAAAAGTAGTAAAAGGCATGGCATGGTTGTTAACTAAAGCACTAAAGATATCCGGAGCAGAAAGTTTGAGTGTGGCTGGCAACATCTTTTTAGGCCAAACAGAAGCACCTCTATTAATAAAGGCATATTTAGAAAAAATGAATAGGTCTGAAATACTATTGGTTATGGTAGGGGGTATGGCAACTGTTGCTGGAGCGGTACTTGCCGCTTATATCGGATTTTTAGGAGGAGACGATCCTGTTTTAAGATTACAATTTGCAAAACACCTATTAGCAGCGTCTGTAATGGCAGCTCCTGGCGCTATTGTGATTTCTAAAATACTATTTCCACAAACAGAAGAAATTAATACAGATGTACATGTTTCTTCAGAAAAGATAGGATCCAATATTTTAGACGCTATAGCAAACGGAACAACTGAAGGTTTAAAACTAGCTGTAAATGTTGGTGCTATGTTATTAGTGTTTGTCGCTTTTATTGCTATGCTAAATGGAATCTTAAGTTGGGTTGGAGATATCACTTCTATAAATACCTGGGTAGCATCGAACACAGCTTACAAAAGCTTATCTCTTGAACTTATGTTAGGTTATCTTTTTGCGCCATTAATGTGGTTGATTGGAGTCGCTAAAGAAGACATCGCTTTGATGGGTCAACTCCTGGGTATAAAACTAGCTGCTAGCGAGTTTGTAGGTTATATTCAATTAGCAGATCTAAAAAATCCGGCTAACCCTTTACATCTTACGTACAGTAAATCTGTAATTATGGCCACATACATGCTTTGTGGTTTTGCAAACTTTGCTTCGATTGGTATACAAATCGGGGGCATAGGCTCTTTGGCACCTGGGCAACGTAAAACACTATCAGAGTTTGGAATGAAAGCACTCTTAGGCGGAACAATAGCTTCATTATTGTCTGCTACAATAGCAGGAATGATAATAGGCTAAATATTTCTTTTGTTTTTTAGTAAAATCGTATTTTTCATAACAGGTTTATAACTATTTTATAATCTTTGGGTTAAAGACACTCTCGAAACCTATTTTTTGTATATTTGAGAAGACTATACAACTTAAACACTAACATAAATAGTAAGAGAGAATATGAGGCAATATCTTGACCTTGTGCGTCATGTAATTGAGAATGGGAATACAAAAGAGGATCGAACCGGGACAGGTACAAAAAGTGTGTTTGGATACCAAATGCGGTTTGATCTAAGTGAAGGTTTTCCTATGGTGACTACCAAAAAACTACACTTAAAATCTATAATTTATGAGTTATTGTGGTTTTTGAAAGGAGATACTAATATTGAATATCTCCAAGAGAATGGAGTGCGTATTTGGAACGAATGGGCAGATGAAAATGGAGATTTAGGACCCGTTTACGGGCACCAGTGGCGCAATTGGGATAGTAATGATATAGACCAAATAAAGGAAGTTGTCGAGACACTTAAAAATAATCCAGATAGTAGACGAATGTTGGTTTCTGCATGGAATCCAAGTGTGCTTCCAGATACGTCAAAATCATTTGCAGAAAATGTAGCAAATGGAAAAGCGGCATTACCACCATGTCATGCTTTTTTTCAGTTTTATGTTGCAAATGGTAAACTGTCTTGCCAATTGTATCAACGTAGTGCAGATATCTTTCTTGGAGTCCCATTTAATATAGCATCATATGCTTTATTTACAATGATGATGGCACAAGTGTGTGGATATGAAGCTGGTGATTTTATACATACTTTTGGTGATGCACATATCTATAATAACCACTTGGAACAACTAGAACTGCAACTATCCAGAGAGCCTCGAAAATTGCCCAAAATGGTTCTCAATCCAGAGGTGAAAGATATTTTTGGCTTCGTTTTTGATGACTTTACTTTAGTTGATTATGATCCACATCCTCATATTAAAGGAGCAGTGGCAGTTTAACCCCCCCAAATTTAAAGTAACATACTATGAAAAAACTATTACTAATAATTACAATTTTATTTTCAGCGTTTTCCTTTTCTCAAGGAATTATTCTGTCTCAGGAAAATGCTGCCGAAAAAGGAATTACACCGATATGGCCAAAATGCGACCGATCCAGACAATCTCCGGCGCAATGTTTCGATAACAAACTAAGGAATCATATTATCGCCAATTTTGAGTACCCGGACATCGCATTATCAGAAGGTTTAGAAGGTACAGTTACGGTAGAGTTTATTATAGATAAAAAAGGAAAAGTAGAAGTGTTAGAAGTTACAGGCGCTCATCGATTTTTGCAAAGAGAAGCGATACGAATCATTAGAGCAATTCCTAAAATGGAACCTGGAAAATGGGGTAATAAACCTATTGCAATTGCCTACACCGTACCTATTACTTTTATAAAACCATAGTAGGATATGAGCATATTTTAACATTGGATTAACCTTGTTAAGGTAATAACAAAAATAAAAATCAGTAAATTTGAGTGTATTCGTAAATCGAATACACTTTTTTTATGATTATTACTGATACCTTATTAACCTCCTTCTTAAAGACCCGTTCAGATTCTGAAGAAATTTGCGCTCCTCTTGAAATCGAAGATTATGTAATTCAACCCATAGTTGATGTTTCACCTCCAAAATGGCACTTAGGACATACCACCTGGTTTTTTGAAGAATTTATTTTAGCACAATATGTTAAAGAGTATAAAAGATTTCATCCGGAGTATGCCTTTGTGTTTAATAGTTACTATGAAAGCATAGGGAAACGGGTGATACGAACCAATAGAGGTAACCTCTCCAGACCCACGGTAAGTGATGTATACGAATATCGGGATTATGTGACTTCACATGTACAATCTTTTCTTGAAGAAAATACCAATAAAGAAATACAAAAATTGGTTGAAATAGGGATACATCATGAGAAACAACACCAGGAACTACTTTTAACGGATATAAAATTCATATTAGGGAACAACCCCTTATTTCCTAAGTATAATGATACGTTTACAGAAAACCCTGTTTCTCATAATCCATCTAAATATATTACTATAGAAAGCGGGATTTACGATATAGGGTATGAAGGATCTGATTTTTGCTATGATAATGAGCAGGGAGTACATAAAGTATTGCTTAATGAATATGCTATTAATAGTGAATTAGTGACTAATAAAGAATATCTTGAGTTTATAGAAGATAAAGGATATCAAAATAGTCTGCTCTGGCACGCTGAAGCTTGGGATTGGATACAAAATGATAAAATCAATGCGCCACTATATTGGTATACCATTGATCAGCAAAAATATCAGTATACCTTACAGGGATTAAAAGAATTACATCCAGATGCACCAGTTACTCATATCTCATACTACGAAGCATTTGCTTTTTCGCAATGGAAAGGACAACGCCTGCCAACAGAGTTTGAGTGGGAGGTTGCACAGCTTAATTTTAACTGGGGAAAACGATGGGAATGGACAGAAAGTGCATATTCGCCATATCCAAATTATAAAAAAGCCCCAGGTGCATTAGGAGAGTACAACGGAAAATTTATGGTCAATCAGAAAGTCCTTCGAGGCGGTTCTGTGGCCACACCACAAAACCATACCAGACCAACATATCGTAATTTTTTTCATCCACAACTTAGATGGCAATTTACAGGATTGCGATTGGTAAAAGATAATTAATTTCTATTTCACATGAATTCTAAAGATCAAAAAGTAATAACATCTACTTTCGAGAAAGAGGTATGCGAAGGCCTAACAGCATTCCCAAAATATCTATCATCAAAATACTTCTATGATGAAGTAGGAGATGAACTTTTTCAACAAATTATGGCATTGCCCGAGTATTATCTTACAAGAGCCGAATATGAGATTTTTGAAACTCATAAAACTGAAATTGTACAAAGTTTTGATAACAATAAGGTAGGGTTTGATTTGATAGAACTTGGAGCAGGAGATGGTAAAAAAACAAAAGTATTACTAAAAGAGCTACTGGATCATGATTACAATTTCGTGTATAAACCTATAGATATAAGTGAAAATGCCGTTGACGGATTGGTCAAAAATTTAGATTATGAAATGCCAGAGGTACTTGTTGAAGGGCAAATTGGTGAATATTTCGAGGTTTTAGACCGATTAAAACAAATAAGTAATCGTGAAAAAGTAATCATGGTTCTGGGATCAAATATTGGTAATTTATTGCATCCCAGAGCAATTCAATTTTTAAAAAAATTGTGTAATTCCATGAATTCAAATGATCTTGTTTTTATGGGATTTGATCAGAAAAAACACCCTCAGAAAGTTTTAGATGCATATAACGACAAATCCGGAGTAACAGCAGCTTTTAATAAAAATATCTTAACCAGAATTAATAAAGAACTGCATGCTAATTTTGATTTGGATAAATTTATTCACTGGGAAGTTTATGACCCCGAAAGCGGAACGGCAAAAAGTTATTTGGTGAGTACAGAAAGACAAAAGGTGGATATCGATGATCTATCTTTAGAAGTTCATTTTGAAGCCTGGGAAACTATACATACCGAAATTTCTCAGAAATATGATGACGATATTGTAAAATGGTTAGCCGAAGAATCCGGTTTAGAGATTGTCAACTCTTTCTCAGATCAGAATAAGGATTACAAAGATTACTTGCTTAGAAAAGCAAAACAAAAAAAATAAAAAAATGAAGGCAATTTGGAACGGTCAGATTATAGCAGAAAGTAACGACACAAAAGTTGTAGAAAATAATCATTATTTTCCTCCGGCGACAATTAAAAAAGAATTTTTTAAGTCGAGCAAAACGCATACAAACTGCCCTTGGAAAGGGGTAGCTTCATATTACACAATTGAAGTAGATGGAAAAGAAAATCAAGATGCCGCATGGTACTATCCGGAAACCAGCGATTTAGCAAAACAAATCAAAGGATATGTGGCTTTCTGGAAAGGAGTTGAGGTGGTAGAATAGCTCATCTTCCATTCTGTTGGTATCGTTTTCATAAAATAAATAGGGTATCCATGTAATAGTGCCAAACTCGTATAACTTTTGACTTTTTGTTTCTGGTAAAACGTACGGTATAAAAAAATGCGCCGGTAAGAGCGGCTTTTGGTAAAAACGGTATTGAAAACAAGTAAATTTTTAATCAAAAAACCTAGCCATCACAAGCTCCTCAAAGTAATGATACATTGTTTTATCATCTCGATAACGCCGATAAAGTATTGTGAAGAATTTCTTTATTAGATTAGCATTGATATTTTTTGTATCTACATCTATCTATACTAAACTGGTAATAGCCAATGAAAATTGATCACACTATACTATCATCAGCGATACTGATGCAGTGCATTGATCAATTTTTCAATGTCTTCTAAAGTGTTGTAAAAATGTATGCTTATCCGAATACCCGATCCTCTCATTGATGTAATTATATGGTCTTGGTTTAGTTTTTCAAAAAGTGAATAATCGGCTTTGATATTGAAGATAGAGCTATGTTGTTTTCGCCTTAGCACAGATTCTTCAAGGAGCTGTAGTGCTTCTAATTTCTCTTTGGCAAACGCACTTACTTCATTAATTTTTTTTTCAATGTTAGATAGTCCAATATCAGATAGTAGATCTAGCGAATATTTTAAACTTCCAAAATTGAAGGTATCAAGATGACCACATTCAAATCGAGCGGTTAAGTTAGTATATGAACTATCAAAGTTAGAAGTATCAGAGGCTATCTTATATTCTTTTGGTGTGATTTTCTCTAGAATCCCTTTATTAAATAGTATAAAACCATTACCATATCCCCCCAAAAGCCATTTGTATCCGCTACATCCTAAAATATCAATTCCTGATGAATTAAAGGTAAAGGTTCTGGTTCCACAAAATTGTGTTGCATCTGCAATAATAAGAAGGTTAGGATGTTTTAATTTTAAATTCTTAATAAAATCAAGATCTATTGCTATGCCGTTAATGTATTGTACCAAGCTAAAAATGAATATATCTGGTTTGTGTGTTTTTATAGCATTTTCAATAGTACGTTCTACTTCAGCATCTATTTTTGCATAGCATATTTCAAAACCTTTGGCGGCAACAGCAAAATTAATTGAGGGGTAATCGTCATCAAGTAAAAGCACTTTGTTATCCTTTTGAAAACCGTGCAATACCGTATTAAGACCCAAAGAAAAATTTGGAACTAATGCCGTCTCACCATTCGTATTTCCGAAAAAATTAGCAATAGTTTCGCGTACATTATTTAAAAAAGACTGTTGCTGGTCTCTAAAAGTACTGCCTTTGTTCAAAAACATTTGATCGTGCAGCTGTCTGTATTCTAACATAGAATGAGACAGTAAACCAGAAGATGCGGTATTAAGATAAGTAGTTGTAGATAAAAGAGGAAGCTCTTTTCTTAAATTCTTCATAAGTTAGTTATCGGTTTTTTGTTAAAACCTTTATATTTACTCGTACATTACTAAGGTACTACTAAAATGTTTTCCAGAAAAAAAGAAACGCCACAAATCGATCCGCATCAACGTGAACTATATGAGCATGCAAGAAAAAGAATACTTCAGAAAAAAAGACTGTTTCAGCATTTTATTGTTTTTGCAGTGGGGTCTATTTTTATTGCAGTCCTCAATCTGGTATTTGGATTCGGTAAAGAACTAACCTTCTTTGGTGTTCATTGGTCTATAGTTGCTATTATATGTTGGTTTTTCCTTTTTACCATACATTTTTGTAATGTATGGTTGTTTAATACATTTATGGGACAAGAATGGACGGATCGTCAAATGGAAAAGTTAATAGCCAGGCAGAAAGAAGAAATTGCTTTGATCCAAAAAGATGTAGATTTGATGTACCCCAAAGAAAATCTTGTTAAAAAGAAGGAAGAGTTTATTAAAGCAAAACAGTCTTCTGAGATGGAAGAAAAAAAAGAACCCAAACAAGTGGTTACCATGATCGCTGCGGCTGGAGAACAAAATGAATTAGGAAAAGATAACGACCTGGTATGGCATTTACCAGATGATTTTAAACGGTTTAAACAACTAACAACAGGACATCATATTATAATGGGGCGCAAGACTTTTGAGTCTTTTCCGAAATTGTTGCCTAATCGTATCCATGTTATAATTTCCAGAAATAAAGAGTACAAAGCAGAAGGCGCTCTGGTTGTACAAAATATAGAAGCAGCATTAGAAATCGCCAAAAACGATCCGAAACCTTTTATTATTGGAGGAGGGGAAATATATACTATTGGACTGGAATATGCAGATGCTATCGAGTTAACCCGAGTACATGAAGGAACTTTTGAGGCGGACACTTTTTTTCCTGATATCGATACCAAGGTATGGGAATTGGTAAAAGAAGAATTTCATGATAAAGATGAAAAACACAACTATCCGTTTACCTATTTGACCTATAAAAGAAAGTAATGTTCTCTCCAGAACTAAAAAAACATCTTCAAAAAATACTTTCTGAAAAAATTGTAGCTATTAAGCCTTTATCAGGCGGTGATATCAATGAGGTATATCAAGTGGTAACCTCCGTGCAGAGTGTTGTTATAAAAATAAATAGTGCTTCAAAGTTTCCGGGAATGTTTAGGGCCGAATCCAAAGGGTTAGAATGTTTACTAGATACAAGCACCTTTGTAGTGCCCAAAGTTATATATTCAGGAGTATTAGAAGATGTTGCTTTTTTAATTTTAGAATACATAAATTCAAAAAATAAAACCGATAATTTTTGGGAGCTATTTGGGAGCAATTTGGCCATGATGCATAAGAAAGATCAACCCTACTTTGGTTTTGAAGAGGATAATTACATAGGAAGTCTACCACAATATAATGCCAGATGTAATTCGGCTTCAGAATTTTATATTACTCAGCGATTAGAACCTCAATTTAGACGGGCTATTCAAAATGGGTTTTCATTTTCAAATCTAGACTCCTTCTATGTCATTGTTGAAGATGAAATTCCTGTAGAAAAGCCTAGTCTACTGCACGGTGATTTATGGAGCGGAAATTATTTGGTAACACAGAATGGTATGCCTTGTTTAATCGATCCTGCTGTAGCATACGGACCAAGAGAAATGGATATTGCGATGATGCATCTTTTCGGAGGTTTTGATGCGGATGTATTTAATTCATATAACGAAATCTTTTCTCTAACAGAAAACTGGAAAGCTCGATTGTCAATCTGGCAACTTTATTATCTTTTGGTACACCTCAATATATTTGGGAGTTCGTATTATCAAAATGTGCTAAATGTGATGAAAATCTATTGCTAATTATATACGTGTTTCTACGTATTTTTAGGTGTAAAATACTGGTTTTGATGGTGTTAATGTTGTTTTTGTGGTTTCTAACAATTACTTTTACATCAGTTTAATTAAGCAAAGACATTTGAACTCCTTAGAGTATTGTACTCCCCAATTAAATGATTTCTAGGGTCTTGGTATTTTCTCTACTTCTACTACAGAGAATAATCCCACACATGAGTAGATAGTCCCATATCACAATGCAAATTCTGTTAGGCTGTGTTTTTAGCCTATAGAACAACGTACTTATTTTTTAAGTACATCCTAATTATTTGTGTAATCGAATAACTGAATTTCTATTTCTCAATTAGTAGTTGAGATATGTCGATGCATATAAAAACAATGTAACCATCAAATTAGTCAACTAATGAAACCACAATATACCATACTCCTTTTTTGTTTGTTTGCAATAGGAAGTTATAGTCAAGACTCTGGTCGAAGTCATGATAAAAATAAAAATACACAGTACGCACTACTACGTTCTACAGTTGGTGTTGGGGGTGGATCAACCCATGTCTCTACAAACACAGGCAACTATATTATCAGTCATAGTATTGGGCAGAGCAGTGTAATTGGAACCTACAGTAAAAATGAATATACGCTGCGTCAAGGCTATCAACAACCTTTTATTTCGGCGAAGATAATTTCTCCAATTAATGAGAGCACTCTAAATGCAGTGCTTTATCCAAATCCGTTTCGACAATCTGTCAATATTTCGTTTAGTCACCCAATTAAGAATCCAATACAAGTTGTTTTATTTGATATCGTAGGAAAAACTATCCGTTCACAAAAACTTACAGCGTCTCAATTAGTAACAATTCCTTTAAATGAAATTTCTAAGGGAGTATATTTTTTAAGTGTCTCATCAGGGACTAAAAAATGTACAGCTAAACTTATTAAAGAATAACTATGAAAAAATTAATACTTATCGCGACCTGTTTTTTATGTATATCTTCTTTAAACAGTCAACAACTATACTTAGAGGCCGGAAAAACAATATCCTCTTTTGATTTCAAGAATTCATTAGGAGGAGAACTCGAAAATATTCAAGCTACAAACCACACTTTTCTAAGCCTGGGGTATCGAAAAAGCATCTTCACAGAAAGATTATTTCTAAATGCAACAAGTCATTATAGTACCTACGGGTCTATAGGGAGTGACCGGGCTTTGGATAATTTTTTTGAATGGGACATTAGCTATTTGGGAGTTAGCACTGGCTTTGATTATGAATTTTATAAACCGGGAGATTTTACTTTTTATGTAAAAGCAACTGCCGCAGCCGAATTTTTAATTCAGGGGACACAGACTTTAAATAATCAGGTTTTTAATCTGTCGGAAGAAGAGGATTTCGATACGCCCATCTATTTCTTAAGAGCGGGATTGGGAGTACAATATAGGGTGTCTAAAGAGCTTACCGCCTTTACGCAATATATGTATGGTGTTGCAGGAACCTTTAAAGATATTCAGGGAGATTTAAAGATCAATGCACATAACTTTGGCTTGGGAGTACTCATTCATCTTTCAAAAATTGAAGAAACCGAGAATCAGGAAATTATGACTCTCAAAGAAGAAGTAGAAACCAACACACAAAAAATAAAGGAACTCGAAGATAAATCTCGACAAATTTCAGAATTACGAAACGAGATAAGAACAAAGGAAGACGAAATCAAATCGCTTCGTACCTCTATTTCCAGAGCGTTATTACCCTATACCGGAAATGAACTTACTACAAAAAAAGATGACGGAAGCATTAAGATTATTCTTGAAAGCGACTTGCTTTTTGATTCCGGCAAATGGGACATAAAACCAGAAGGAGAGAAAGCGGTTAATGCCTTAGGTGATGTGTTATCAAGAAACCCTGATATATCTATTCTTATCGAAGGGCATACCGATAATCAACCACTTATCCCTAACAGAGATGTATCTAATAATTGGGATTTGTCCTTAAAAAGAGCTTCAGCTATTGTTGAGGTACTAAGAAACAATCAAAATCTAAATCAAAAAAACCTTACCGCTGCGGGCCGAGGCGAATACGATCCCATAGCCGATAATTCGACCGAAGAGGGCAGAGCCAAAAACCGCAGGATCGAGATTATTTTATCGCCAAAATTAGATGAACTCATAGAATTAATAAAAAACTAAAACCAACATAGTCATGAAAAACATAATACGTATACTGTTTTTTTTAGCAAGTATACATCTGTTAGCACAAACAGATGGGATAAGTTACCAAGCGGTTATCATAGGTCCTAATAATCAAGAATTACCAGGAGTAGATGCCGAAGGGAATATTTTACCTAATGCCACAGTTTCTATCCGATTTACGATTATGGATGCTAATAATGGTATGGAGTATCAAGAGATACAAACTACTAATACCGATCAATATGGTAGGATTAATTTAACTATTGGTAGTGTTAATCCCGATGAGTTTACTAAAATTAATTGGGATGGAACCAGCAAGGATCTAAAAGTCGAGATAGATTTTAGTGGTTCAGGTTCAGATTTTATAGATATGAGTCGAGAAAAACTCACTTTTTTACCCTATGGATTTCATAGAGATATTAAAGCTACGGGTAAGCTGGTCGTAGATGATGTGACCGATTTAAATAGTGAATTAACGGTCGGCGGGCCAACCCGTTTAAATAGTACTCTGGATGTTAATAATAACAATACAACTAATCTCACAGGGGAGTTAAATGTAGATGGAATCACAAATTTAAAAAGTACACTAGGTGTAGACGGGTTAACTGATCTTAATGATGGGTTAAATGTAAACAATAATGCTCCTGCAAATTTTTCTGGAGAGTCATCTTTTGGGCTTAAAGCAACTTTTAAAGGACCAACTGCCTTTGAGGAGCCAAGTACTTTTGTAGCTATTGATGTAGATGGTCCCTCACAATTAAATGGAAAGGTTAGTATAAATGCAAATGTAGATGGTGAAGGTGGGCAAAACAATATTGAAAGATATCCTTTATTGGTTCAAGGAAGTAACCAGGGTATTGCAATTAAAGTAAATGGAGAAGGATCAATTGATAATAATTACATCTCATTTTGGGATCAAGATTCTGGCAAAATGTGGGGTAGAATAGAAGGGGTGACTACACAAGAATTAGAAAATTCATCCAACTATAAAAATGCTATATCTTCTTATAATTGGAATCTTGGACTGAATATAACCGGAGTAGCACTATCGACACTTGAAGTAGCACAAGCTGTTATAGATGTAGTAGCGTCCAGTAGTTCCTCAACGGCATGTGTTGGTTTTGGAGCTTGTATTACTGCACCAATCCCCGCGTTTATAATTTCATCAGGAACAAATCTGGCAATGCGAATTGCTAATCTGGCTACTGCCGTTATAGATTTGGTGCTTAGTGAAAATGAAAGAGCCAGATTTATAGAGGAAGCCGAAGATAATATCGGTGTTTCATATGAATCGGGGGCAGGAGATTATGCCGAGTGGTTACCCAAACAAAATTTAAACGAATTATTCATCCCTGGTGAGTTAGTAGGGGTCAAAAACGGTTTGGTTACCAAAAGTATTTGGGATGCAGAGAATGTAATGATAGTTTCTACACGACCAATCGTATTAGGGAATATGCCACTGCAAAACAATGAAAAAAATAGTGTAAAAATAGCCTTTATGGGGCAAGTACCGGCTAGAGTAGTTGGCAATGTTAAGCCTGGTGATTATATCCTGCCAAGCGAATTAGGTAATGGCTTAGCTAAAGCTGTACATCCCGATAATATGAAAACCAGGGATTATAAAAAAATAGCTGGAGTAGCTTGGTCAACAATTTACGAAATAACAAATGGTGTGAGTCTCGTAAATGTTGCAGTCGGTATTAATGCCAATGATTTAAGCGAGGTATTAGTTAAACAGGAAAAAGCACTTCTTCAGCTTCAGACAGAATATGACGCCTTGAAAAGAGAAATTAGAGAGTCTAATATAGCATTGGCTAATTTGGTGCCGGGATATGCCAAAGCCGTTGGATTTAATGAGGATTCGAAAGAAGAGGATGTTAAGCAAAGTCAGATCCCTAAGACTATACCAAATAATTTCGTGCGGCACACTGAAGAAGATATCGTGTACTTCGATATTTCTAGAGATCATATGGTGGCATCCATAGACATGGCGAGAGAACAATACAAATCAATATTGAGTGATGATCAAGCCGGAAAAATCCTATCACTTAATAAGACTAACAAATCGAACAGTGCTATTGAAAATATGATTAAGATTCCTCTTGAAGAACATCCATTTTGGCAAAAGATAGATTCTGATCCCGCATATAAAGAAGAGATCATACGGTTTATGCAATCGGAGTTAGAAAAAGCTTTTCATACTCATCAAGAATATGCTCATGAGTTTACTGATATGAAAGTGAAAGAATAAATAAATTATAGGGGGTAGAATATTTCATTATAAAGCTGATATCATGAAAAGACAAATTCTGGTTTTTCTCTTACTGGTGTGGTTTCCATTGTGTATATTATTTGCACAAGAAACCTCAATACCCGATGCAAATTTTGAACAGGCACTTGTAGATTTGGGCATTGATTCTGATGGAGAGGTTAATGGAGTGGTGTTAACCGAAGATATTAGCACCGTTACTAATCTAAATGTAGTGGATAAAGGTATTGCCGATCTCACGGGTATCGAAGATTTCGAAAGTTTAGAAGCACTTAATTGTTCAAATAACCAATTAACAGCTCTAAATAGTAGGCAAAATATTACTCTTTTAGATCTTAATTGTTCTTCTAATCAAATCGAAAGCTTGGATCTTTCGAATAACTCCGCTCTCAAAAAACTGAATTGCCAAGATAATTTGCTAACCAATCTTAGTTTAATTAATACTACCAATAATGAAGCTTTTAACCCAGAATTAGAAGCTCTGGATGTCTCTTCTAATCAAATACAAAGTATTGATATTTCTAAAAATGAAATGCTGTTAAGTGTCAGGTGTTCAAATAATCAATTGACTACCTTAGAGGTGGATAGTAATACTAAATTAGAAGAATTGTTCTGCTCTAATAATCAATTAGATGCTCTAGAGGTTACTGCGAATTTGTTTTTAAGAAATCTTTTGTGCGCTTCTAATCAAATAAAAGAATTGAATTTAGTTGAGAACGATTCGATCATTCTTCTTGATGTTTCCAGTAATCAATTAAAGAACTTAGATGTTCGTAATAACAGATTAATTACCAATTTAACTTGTTCAGATAATCAATTAAAAGAGTTAAATCTGAGTATGAATGATTCTCTAAAGGTTTTAGGATGCTCTAATAACCAGTTAAAACTATTGGAGGTTGATAACAATACCAAATTAGAAAGTTTAATTACGGCATTTAATCAATTAGCTGATCTAAGAGTATATGTAAATCAATACTTAAAATCCATAGATGTTTCTTTTAACCTAATTTCTGAAATTGATATTAGTGAAAACGATTCAATTACCTCACTAAATTGTGCTGCTAATCAATTGAGATCCTTAAAGATCAACAATGGTAATAATGAAGAACTCAAAACATTAAATGCAATAAACAATCCTAATTTATACTGTATAGAGGTTGATGCTATTTCGGAAATTGGTGATGGATGGTTTAAAGATAATAGTGCCGCATACAGAGAAACATGCGAGCCTGTAACTTTTGTGCCTGATGATAAGTTTGAGCTGGCACTCATAGACTTAGGTTATGATGTAGGACCATTGGATGATCTAGTTAAAACTTCAAGTATTGATACGATTACTGTTCTAGATATTGTCAGCACTGGCATTGCCAGGTTAACAGGTATTCAAGATTTTGTAGCGCTGGATTCTTTAAAATGTGCAGATAATATATTAAAGAATCTGGATGTAACTTCATTGGTTAATTTGAAATATCTGGATTGTTCTTCTAATGATTTAACCGATTTGACGCTGCGAAATGACCCGTTAGTAGAGCTCGATTTTCTAAACGCCACGACAAATCCCAATCTTACTTGTATTCAGGTTGATGATGTTGCTGCGGCAGAAGCAGAGCCAAATTGGTCTATAGATGTAACCACATTTTATAGTTTAGATTGTAACACCAATAAAACCCGTGTTCCTGATCCTAATTTTGAACAAGCGTTAATTGACTTTGGTTATGATAGTGGTTCAGTAGATGGCTATGTGGTTACAGATTCAATACACAAAATAGAAACACTCAATGTGAGTAACAGAAATATTTTTGATCTTACCGGTATAGAGGCATTTGTGGCTTTAGATTCTTTAAACTGTTCAGGAAATCAGCTATCGTCTTTATCTATTACTACGAACCGCTCTCTAAAAAAACTTTCTTGTTTTAGTAATAATCTGACAGAATTAGATATCACACGTAATGATTCATTAATTAAGCTCAATTGCGGCAATAATAATTTGACTCTTCTGGATGTTCAGGGAAAATTGGACTTAGTAGAATTAGTGTGTGATAATAACAATCTTACTCAATTAAATGTAAGCAACCTGCCCAGTTTAGAAGCAGTAGATTGTAGTTCTAATGATATAACAACCACCGGAGGGGGAGTAGCAGGATTAAATATTGCCAACACCTCTCTAAAACAATTGCTTTGTGCAAAAAATGAATTTGTAGCCATCGATATAGAGCCTGTATCCGGTACATTAGAAGAATTAGATTGTGCAGATAACAACATATCCATCTTAGATATCTCAACCGCTTCAGGTTTAAAAAAATTGAATTGTTCTTTAAATTTTTTAAAGGATATCGATTTTAGCGCGAATATGATTCTTGAAGCACTTAGCTGCGATTCGAATCAAATAACGGATTTGATCTATAATACTACAGCACCTTATGCGTTTTTTACCAGTTTGAGTTGTGATGATAATGTGCTGAAGCGAATAGATGGAACTCAATTCGAAGTTCTTACTATGCTTAGTTGCGCGTCTAATGAACTTACCGATCTAGAAATAATCTCTAATGCGCAATTAGATACGCTAAATTTTTCGGGAAACAGGATCGTTGACATTAATTTGACCGAAAACAGAGAGTTGAAATTTCTGGATTGCTCTAACAATCCATTAGATGATTTAATTCTGACTAACAATGTTAATTTAGAGCAATTGTATTGCGGAAACGCACAACTCACAACCCTTGATCTTGAACAAAATAATGCATTAAAAATACTCTCGTGTCCTGATAATGAAATCGAAACTATTGGGCTTACCAATACAACCAATATAGAGACTCTTGATCTTTCGGCTAACCGATTTTTGGCCATCAATGATCTGGATAAACTTATACACCTTAAAAATTTTAATGCCGCTTCAAATCAATTAGAGGAAATCCGTTTAGGGATAGAGAACAATTTGTTAGCCGATATAAACGTTTCCTCTAATACATTAGTCAGGTTAAATATTCAAAATGGGAATAATGATAATCTGTTAAGATTTAATGCTGTTAACAATCCTGATCTAAGCTGTATCCAGATCGATAATGAAAATAATGTAGGAAAGGATTGGCAAAAGGATGATAGTGCTTCGTATAGCTCGAATTGTCGGTATGACGATACTTTTGTGCCCGATGACGGTTTTGAAGAGGCTCTTGCTATCTATGATGATATCCCCAATGACAATTATGTGCCCGCGGCCAATATACGTTTACTAACCAGTTTAGACATTAGTAAACATGGGATTTCTGATCTTACCGGAATAGAAGACTTTGTGGCCTTACAATCCTTAAATTGCTCATATAATGCGCTTGAAAATCTTCTCGATCTAAGAAGTAATACCAATCTTACAGCGCTTATATGTACAAACAATCAAATTGATAGTCTGTTTGTAAGTGATAACTATATAATACAAACACTTGATATTTCTTCAAATCAGTTTTCAGATTTTGATACTACAGTATTTTCTGATCTTGAAAAGTTTGGAGCAGATGATAATCAATTTACTAATCTTAACCTTAGCGCAAATAATAAGTTAACCGAAATACGTTGTAGTGCAAATCAATTGGTAACGTTAAGTGTCGATAATGGAAATAATAGTAGTTTGTTAGTTTTTAATGCACAGAACAACCCAGATTTAATATGTATAGAGATTGATGACATTAATACTATTGGAGCAAGCTGGCAAAAAGATGCTGCTGCTACATACAGTGAAAATTGTTATTATAATCAAACCTTTATCCCGGATGATGGTTTTGAGCAGGCATTGATAAATCTTGGGATAGATTCGGGGCCCTTAGATGATTATGTATCAACAGCGGTAATAAGCTCAATTACGAACTTAAATATTAGGGGTAATGATGTTTCAGATCTTACAGGGTTAGAAGATTTTACAAGCTTAGTGTCTTTCAATTGCCAAAATAATCTGTTGACCAGTATCGATATTCGTAGCAATATAGCCTTAGAAAGGTTATTATGTTCAGGAAATCAACTAACCCGTATTGATCGCACAGATATCTCTTCAAATACTGTACTAACCTATATTGATGTGTCTGATAATTTGTTAACCAGCATCGATATAAGTGCTAACCCCGCTTTACTAGAGTTGAATTGTTCATCCAATCAATTAACCAGTATTGATGTTGTTCAAAATCCAAATATTAAAACGTTGTTATGTGCATCAAATCAATTAGTAACAGCTAATATAAATAATGGATTTAATATCACTCTTGAAAACCTTGACCTTACAGATAATCCTAACCTGACCTGTGTTTTGGTTGATGATATTGCCGCTGCAAATGGTAATTCCAATTGGTTCAAAGATGAAGCAGCAGCCTATAAACGTATATGCGATGATGACGATAACGATGGTGTGCCCGATGTTGAGGATCTGTGCCCAAATACTCCGTTTGGGAGTGTAGTTGATTTATTTGGATGTGCATTTTTTGCATTACCCGTAACTAATTTTACCATTTTAACTACTAGCGAAAATTGCAGAAGTAGTAACAATGGGAAAGTGTATATTGAAGCCCTTGAAATTTTCAACTACAAGGCTACTATTATCGGTGATGAGGTAAATGCAGAATATG
The DNA here is from genome assembly GCA_947497175.1 of uncultured Aquimarina sp. Taxonomy (GTDB): domain Bacteria; phylum Bacteroidota; class Bacteroidia; order Flavobacteriales; family Flavobacteriaceae; genus Aquimarina. Next base: position 67,552 of record CANMFM010000012.1, read on the forward strand.
ATTTTACCAACGACGTCGAAATAAGAAACCTTCGGGCGGGAGCCTACAACTTATGTATCACAATAAACGAAGAGCCTGATTACATCAGATGTTTTGAAATAGTGATTACCGAACCCGAAGCATTATCTGTTGAGGTTAGTGTGAACAGTAGCCAGACAAAAGCATCCCTGGCAATGTCTGGAGGGGCGCCGTATATCATAGATTTCAACGGATTGATTTTTAGCACCCAAGACCCTTTCACTGTTCTAGAGCTAAGAAAAGGAATAAACAGTATAAAGGTCAATACAGATAAAGAGTGCCAGGGGACCTTTGAGAAAACGATTTTTACCTCTGATGAGGTATTGTTTTATCCAAATCCATTACAAGATCATCTTAATGTATTAATTGGTAATAAAGATGCAGAAGAGGTAGACATAACAATCTATTCTTTTTTAGGACAAGTGGTTACCTCAAAAAGACATACAATTTCTAATGGATCTATACGTGTTGATACTTCATCTCTCGAATCGGGAGTATATATGATTTCTGTAGGTTCAGAGAGTTTTCAATCTACATTTAAAATTGTAAAAAAATGAAAAAACTAACATTTCTTTTTAGCTTCATCATATTACTTTCTAATTGTAGTAGTGATAGTGACCAGGATACAGATGGGCAACAAACAATCCAAAATCCTACGGCTTCTAAACTAATTTTTCCTTTTGAAGACTCACTTTGTAATGTAGGTACAAATATTACTTCAACACAAAGTACCGTGTTATTTGAATGGGAAGCCAGTGCTCACACAGATCGTTATGAGGTAGAGCTCACCAATATGACCACCGGTACGACTACGATACATCCATCTACAGAAAACCAAACCTCTATTGTTTTGAGTAGAGGAACGCCGTACAGCTGGTCTGTGATTTCAAAATCAAATACGCTTATAGAAACAGCCCAAAGTGTAGTCTGGAAATTTTATAATTCAGGAGATGCTATCGAATCTTATGCGCCATTTCCTGCCGAAGCTATTTCGCCGGCTATGGCAGCATCAGTGAGAACTACTACTAATGAGCTGGTATTAGACTGGAGTGCTACAGACGTAGATGATGATATTATAGGGTATGATTTGTATTTTGATACCGCTGCAGCACCAGAAATTATAGCACGCGATATAGAAGAGAGTACTTTTACGGTTTCGATTGTTTCAAATATGGTGTATTATTGGAAAATAATAACGAAAGATTCGAGAGGTAACACATCAGACTCCGGGGTGTTTCAGTTTAAAGTATTGTGATATTCTTGGATAGGTTTAATTTCATTTTTTACCACTGTTGCTCTACAGCGTAGATTTAAGGTAAATATCCGTGTGATTGGGATAGCAAACTAGTTAGTAACATATGTTGGGATCTAGCAAAGGCTCAAGGGATCATATATAAACGCCCTTACGTTTATCCCAAACGAGTTTTGGGTTGTACCTAAACAGGTATGATGTCATATTTTATGACCAATAGGTGGTTAGCAAACCCATAGCAACATGTTACAAATGCCCTATGGGCAGTTAGCTTACTAGCTTTTGTTTGTTTTGCACGCCTAAAAGGAAGTTGTGATACTAGTTTTTGGACGTCTAAAACAATAAGCCGCTCATTTTTAACACCCTGCATAGGGTGTCTTAGTACTCTATACCCCGTTTGGAACACCCTAAATACTCTATGTTAACATCCTGTTTGCAGTACTAAACGGGTTGTTAATATAAGAATATCCATACTAAGCACTTAAACATTTATTTTTTTGAATTTTGTATTACAAAATTCAAAAAAACCAGCTACAACCTATATTGTAACTGGCTATTTACACTTATCCTCTTACTCGTACCCGCAATGTTGTAACGCCACTAGTCAAAGACGTAGCGGTAGCCACATGCTATGACCCAGCGGGGGGACACTAGCGAATGTTACCGAAATCTTCTTGACCTGCAGTATCAACAATTCCGTCATGTTCATCGTTTTCTCGGCTACCAGAACCATTACCTCCCTTAACCTGGGTTAATGCTGTTCTTTCTAGGGTTTGTACTCCTTCTAAACTTAAAATGTTGTGTAACATATTTTTATATATTTAATGATTTGAATATCTCTTGATTATTTTATAGACATCCAAGAGTTCTGTCTTGTTTCTTATCTATTGCAATAAAAACACCTTCCGCTAGTGTCTCAAAACAATGTGCCACGCAAACTTATACCAGTGTCCAAAAAGCCACAATATGGTAAAAAGTGTTGTGGCTCTTTTCTTTACCTTTATCTTATTACTCATACCCGCCAAGCTGTAACGCCACTAGTCACAGACGTAGCGGTAGCGCATACTAGATACCCAGGGGGGCAATTAATCTAATAAAATTAAATGCCCTACAAGTCTATCTGGATGATTCATAAGATATTTTCTATTTTTCTTATCAAATAAATTTTCATTCTCATTAATCAAAAGGTTCATAAAACCTATTATCTTACCTTCGCTCATATCAAACTCTAAAAATTCACCAGTCATTGTATCCATAGGTGTATCTTCATTCCAAACAGGTAATCTCATTTTTTCTTCAAAATATTTTTCAAAATTCGAAGCAAAATCATTGTAAAAGAAAAATTCAAATTGAAACTTTTTTGTTGTCTTATTCATTTTATTGTTTTCATTTATATCTGTTAATCTAAAGAATGAATTCTGAAAGAACTATTTAGAGTATTAAGACTATTTGCTCCATAATCAAGAGCATGGTTTCCGTCTAAATACCTATAAAACCTCATATGTGATCGAGGAACACTTATTTGAATAGTGTGTGGTTTAGCAAAAGAAGAGTTTTTCCACATATTTAAACCTTTATGATCTAACCAAAACTGTTTCCTACCAAAATCTCCTTTTAATGAAAACTGATTTCCATCTGCTCTAAAAGCGGCCAATTCATTTGATCCAAAATTTCTGTATGCAAAAATTCTATCTGATAATATTCCTTTAAAGTTAAAACTTTTTGTTGGTAACGGTTTTAAACTGATATTATAATTAGTCCCCATTCCCCACATCATCGCCATAAACTTACCAAAATGTAGTAAATGTGCTCCTCGTCTTTGGCGTTCTCTTTCTTGTAACAATCCTTCTAACTGATTTGCATAACTTCCAAAAGCACTACTGTATTTAGCATTCCAAAGTAAATTTTTATCTGCCAGACTTAATCCTGCAAATTCTGGATAGTCACTTTCATAGGACGACTCTGATCCATAGTATGAATAATCACCCATAACTTCTGTGGTCCAACCTTCTCCTCCTTCAAAAATAGGATCACTAAGATCTCCTGTCATCATGGTTACCTTTCGCTTTTTTCCCGGATCTGTAGCATAAAGCCCATAAGGCGCTAAAGCCGCATTTAACATTGCTAGTCCAGACATTCCACTACTATTAGCATCAATTGAGATTCCTCTTGAAGCTAAAGCCTCTCCCGGAGAGACTGCTCTACCCATTCTATCTTGGTATTGACCAGTATAACTGTTGTAATGGATTCCTCCACTACCTGCAATACTATTAAACCCAAAACTACCACGAGCACCACTATCTAGGGTGTTTTCTCTATTATCACGATTCCATGGGCTTTCACTATCTGCTCCACTTGGATCTGCGTATACAATCGGGTTATTATCAAAAGCATTATACGTAGATAAGCCATGGTGTACTACGGGATCAACCCTGTTCCAGCGAGCTATGGTTGGGTCGTAGGATCGTAGTGGCATCTCGTACCAGTTAAGTCCCAGACCTTCCTCTAATTCTGTATTGTTGTATTTGTATTGGTGAGAGCGCCCATTCACAGTGGTATTGTATCCTTTTTGTTGCAGCCCAAAGGGATAATAATTCGATTCTTCTATGATTTCATCGGTAGTGATACTTCCGTCGCTGTTTTTATCGCTGTAGCTAAGTCTTACGTTGCCCAGGTGGTCTTTAAATTGGTAGACATACTGATATCCATCATTTGAAGGCTCGATATACCCTTCGGGTTGCCCCATAAACTCCAGCTCACCGTTTTTATATTGTGCCGCTGCGTATTCTGTGGTGGTTATGGTACCGCCATCGTTAAGGATCTTTTTTAGTTTGCTACCTGTAGCATCGTATATATATTCGATGGTTTTGTTGGTACATTACACTTACCTCTATTTCAATGAACTTATTTAAACCACAACATCTTTTACAATGTTGTAGCTCTATTTACTTACCTATTATAGGTACTCATTATAAACGAGCACTAACACATACTAGGACCCAGCAGAGCTAATTTCTAGTCTTTTATCATTCGTATTTTCAATTTTTAATCCTTCCTCCTTAATTCTTTCTAATATATAAAGTACGTCATTATTCAATTTTCTATAATATACACCAAAACTATGGGTATGATGAAAATAAAATACAACATCTGTTTTAGGTATATAGAACATCAAACTATAAATAGCGGTGTGTTTAAAAATACAATCTAATATTATTACTAAAAACTTATCCCAATCTAAACATTTACAAAAACCATTATATTCTGGTTCTATTTCGCTATCAATTAACATTTGTAAATAGTTTGAAGTTGGTTCGCTTTTCCCTTCGGGAGAATAGTCATATTCATCCTTATTAATATCCCATACATCTAGACAGAAGTTCCCCCAAGAACCTTCTGGATGGAATGTTCTTATCATAATCTTATCTTTATATTTTCTAAATAAAGAATAAAATAATATAGCATAATCAGCTGTGTCTAAATCTTCCTCAGGATATACTTCAAACTTATATCCATCGCTATCTGGCAACCTTTCAAAGTTCAGCCAGTCATAGACTTTATATTTTGCTTTTTTTAAGACTTTCATTACTTAATCGTTTTTAAATGTCCCCAAGGAATAAATAACCCTTTAGGCCCCTTATGCTTACCTAAAATAAAATCTCCAAATTCATCAGCATCTCTAAACCATTTTAACCCTTTCTTGCTCTCAAAGAATACCTTAAAATGACTACCTCCATGACTAGCATTATCTATAGACCACCATAACCCATCTGATTTACTCTTATAAATTTTTCCAAATTCTGAATGCCTTTTTATAGCAGTAGCTCCTTCACTAGTAAGTGTCCAAGGTGATCTACTAAACCCTGCTCTTGCTGCACCTATGGTATTCTTCATTATAGGTATTTCAGAAGTAGACGCTCCTAAAAATCTAGCTCCAACAGCTCGTAAAGAACTTAATATAAACACTGGAGAATCAAAATCCATAGCATTTATATTACCTCTGGCTAGAGGTACTTCACCTCCATAATAATCGTGAGCTTGTACAGCCCAACCTACCATAGCTAAATGTACATCTTCAGTAAACCCAAAATCATCTAAAACATCAAAAGAAGCTTGTCCTTGACCTATAGCTCTAATTATTGTTCTAAACAATTCATAATAATCTTGTTCACCATACCAACCTGCATCTTCACCTAAACCTCCTGAATGATAGTACTCATTGTAGGAAAAGTGAGCTCCCATAATTGTCCTTTCCACAAGTCTAGATTGACCTTCTCTACAGTTGGTACAATTAGGGCTAATTATGCGTATTGATAACCCTAAATCATGTAATGCAGCAACCAGATTCGTACCATAGTTATATGCTTCAACATTATTATTATCTTGTATATTCTGAGCTATCACACTACTAAACCCAAAACTACCACGAGCACCACTATCTAGGGTGTTTTCTCTATTATCACGATTCCATGGGCTTTCACTATCTGCTCCACTTGGATCTGCGTATACAATCGGGTTATTATCAAAGCTATTATACGTAGATAAGCCATGATGTACTACAGGGTCTTGTCGATTCCATCTAGCGGTTGTTGGATCATACGATCGTAATGGCATCTCGTACCAGTTAAGTCCCAGACCTTCCTCTAATTCTGTATTGTTGTATTTGTATTGGTGAGACCTGCCATTTACAGGGATATTTGGTCTTCGTTGTGAAAGTCCAAAGGGATAATAGTTATTCTCTTCTATAATCTCGTCGGTAGAGATTTCACCATTGTTATTGCGGTCTGAGTAGGAGAGTCTGATGTTTCCTAAATGGTCGGTGTATTGGTATACATACCTGTACCTCTCGGCTCCGCTCGAGGTACTTTCTTTTTCTATATACCCTTCAGGTTGCCCCATAAACTCAAGCACTCCATTTTTGTATTGTGCTGCTGAATTTTATTTCAATGAACTTATTAAAACCACAACACCTTATAAAAAAATGTTGTGGCTATTTTCTTTTCTTACTCATGCTTGGTACTCGTTACAAACGAGCACTAGCAAAACATACTATGACCCAGCGGGGGGCTTTTTGTTATTCATAATCTTCTATAACTATTTGGTTATCTCCTGTAAAACCAAGAGACAACAATAAACTCCTAAGATCAGGTTCTAATTGCTCTGCATCATTGGTAATAAAACTTACATCTATAAAATTACCACCTGTACCTTCATTAATAATATCTCCTAATCCTCGTTCCTCAATAGTGTCCGCTAATAAATAACGTAACTCTAAAGTACGGTTGATATTACGAGCATCATCATTGCTTAATGGAACGGTTACGTTTACTAATTTTTGATCCATAACTATGTATAATATGGAAAACTATATTCCCCAGTTTTCATCTTGTGAATGATTTCTAAAGGAGCTTTAACCATTCCTAGATCAATACTTTCATTCTCTTCAGTAATCCATCCTAATTTTTTTCTAAAATCAAAAGGGTCTCCTGCACGCCATACTTGCCATTGATCTGTTTTTTTATAGATAATTTTTCTTCCTTCAAATTCATGCTTGATTCCAGAGGTATCCCTAAACAAAGGAATAATATATCCTTTTTCTAAAGGCACATTACCGATTTTTTCCCAAAGATCAAGATCATAACCAAAGGGGATCACCACATGGGCATAAAAATCAACATCTGATTTAGCAATTTCTTCCAAGTTATAATTAGCTACCTCTTTAGAACGATACCTAAATACTCGGATCACTTCACTATTTAATTGACAAGGATCTAGAAGCATATACTGAAAAAAACCTACTTCTTTATCTTCAAGTGTTACCTTAAAAATATCTCCCGGTTGGGCTGCTTTTATTCGCTTTGCCATATTATACTCTTAGTTTTTTATTCCATATTGTCCCCATAGTGATCTGCGGATTTCATTTCTACGGTTTAATAAATTCTTTAATCCCATATCATTGATTTGTTGCTGCTCCCAAATACGGGCATCTAACCTTGATCTAAATGGATTCCCTTGTACTTGAAAATCCAAAAACTGTTTACCATCGGTAGCTTTGGCGTGAGCTTTAAATCTAATGGCAGGATTGTTAGAGATACCCACATAAGATACTCCATCTGATCCTATACCATAATATCCATATACGATATCGTCAGCGGCAGTTGTGTTACTATATCTAGGCACATAGCTAAATACTCTAGGTGATATTGAAGGTAATCCTGCTAAAGCCCCCATACTCATTGATCCCGCAGTAGTAAAACCAAAAACAAAAAAACGTAATTTTTGCATCAGCACTTCTGCATTTCTGGCACGATCCATACCATCAGCAAAAGCGGTATGTTGGTTACCATAAATAGAGTGGTATAAAGAAGAAGCTGCAAAAGGATCATCGGGGAAGAAACCGTCAGCATTAAATTCAGCATCCCATTGGCTTCTATCTCCTGCATAAGCATAACGATCTGTGACTTCTGATGTCCAACCTTCTCCTCCTTCAAAAATAGGATCACTAAGGTCTCCTGTCATCATGGTTACTGTACGCTTTTTTCCTGGATCTGTAGCAGAAAGGCCATATTGTGCTAACGCTCCGTTTAGCATAGCCAACCCAGACATTTGACTATGTCTATTCGTATCTATAGATACTCCTATTGAGTTTAACGCAGTTCCAAAACCAACAGCATCTCCATTACCATTTTCATACTGCCCAGTATTCCAATTATAACTTACACTAGAGCTTGCATTACCATCCAAAGCATATTCTCTACTGCTCATATATCTACCTTCTTTTATGACATGGCTACCACCACTAGGGTCATTATAGTAAATCGGGTTATTCCCGAAGGTATTATAGGTCGATAAACTATGATGCGTGATTGGATCAATACGATTCCAACGTGCAATGGTTGGATCAAAAGATCGTAATGGCATCTCGTACCAATTGAGTCCCAGACCTTCTTCGAGTTCTGTATTGTTATATTTATATTGATGGGAACGTCCATTAACCGGGATGTTGGGTCTTCGTTGTGAAAGTCCAAATGGATAATAATTATTCTCTTCTACGATTTCATCGGCAGAGATTTCCCCATCGTTATTTTTATCAGAATAGGAGAGTCTGATATTTCCTAAATGATCTGAGTACTGATAAACGTACTGATATCCATCATTTGAAGGTTCGATATACCCTTCGGGTTGCCCCATAAACTCCAGCTCACCGTCTTTATATTGTGCTGCTGCATATTCTGTGGTGGTTATGGTACCGCCATCGTTAAGGATCTTTTTGAGTTTGCTACCTCCAGCGTCATAAACATAGGTGATGGTTTTGTTGGTATCCTCCTCAAAGGTAATTTTAACCGGTAAATCCAGATGGTTATACTCGATACTTGTGATGCCTTTGTTTTTATCTGCGGTAATGCTTCCATTGGTATCATACTGATAATCATTGCCTACTGTATTGCCGTCTTTAAATCCAAAAGTGGTATTCCCGGTATCGGTTACACTTAGCAGTTTATGCCCTGTAGGCTCATAGGTATAGGATAGGTTATCCATCTGCCCAAAGGTGGTTGCTTGTGCATTGGTATGTCCTTTTCGATCCAGGGTTAAGATATTGCCCATGGTATCGTAGGTAATATTTGTAAGATCGTATTTACCACTACCACTTTCAGCTTTTGTAATTCTATCTAAGGCGTCATAGGTGTACGTATAGGCTTTTATAGTGTTATCCAGATTGGCTGTTCGCCAATAGATTTGACTAACGTTTCCATTATACAATGCTTTATCATTATATGCAGAGGCTATATCATTATAATTGATTTTATAAGAGAATAAATCATTCCCCATAGTATTGACATCATTAACCCCTTTTAACCAACCTCTTATGTTAAATGTATAATCTACATGCTGCAGGCCACCTCCAACATTTTTGGCCACCAATTGCCCAAGATTGTCATACTCATTACTGGCAATCACTTCTACGAGCTGATCATTGATCTTTTGAGTCTGGGTAAGCACTCTACCCATATGATCATAGGTAAAGGTATCGATTGTTACAATCGGAGTAGTATTGCCTTTGGTATGGGTACTTGTACTTTGGGTCATTTTCCCAGAAAAGTCAAAATGAGTTTTTATAATATCTACTGTACTAAGATACTCATTTTTGCTGGCTGCGCATATTGGTCGTGCTTTTTTATCATAATAGGTCACTGTAGTAGTCCAATCGGTAGTGCCGAGCACCCGTACTTTACCTCCTGTAGGCAAGGTTTTGGTTCGATCGGTCACCGCCTCACCATATACCGTGCCTGGGTTAGCAAGCTCGGTTGGGATATCAAAATTATAATTGTCATAGTAGTTGATCGTATGAATTTCGGTCACTTCACGTGGGATGGCATCATTACCATAATAAATAGTAGTTCCTGCAATAGTATTGGCAGTACTTTGTTTGGTTTCGTACTGCTTATAGGCAGTAGTATTATCAGCAAATTCTTGTAGTGCAGCTCTGTTGCTATCATTTTGTATAACCCCAGTATAGGTTACCCTGCCAAAAGCATCGTATTTAACAAATAACCATTCATCCTTAGCTTTACCAGAATGTATTTTTCTTTGATTTGCATCTTGTGTCAATATAGGTTGATCCAGCTGGTTATAGACGATATATTCCCACCCTTTGCCTGGATCTTTCTTTTCGATCAAACGGTTGCGATTGTCATATCGGTATTGGTAGATGAGTTCGCTGAGTTCTTCGATAGAAATCCCATCAGCAGTATTTACTTTAGGTGGGATTACAAAAGTAAGGTTACCATAGTCGTCGTAGACATTGTAGGTATCTATAGCCCCTCCGCCTGCGGCACCTCCCCCTGAAGAGGGGGAGGAACTATTATAGCTTCTAGTTAGAATAACGCGACCATTTTTATCGGTAAAACGCTCTGCGGTTTTGTTCTTGCCATCGGTAGAGGTCCAGTTTTCGTTTTTAACGATACTCTTGCTTAGCTGCCTTGCCTCATAAGTGCCATTAGCAATCAGTGTAGGTACACCGTTTGCGATCGTTACATCAAAACGTAATACTTCTGAGGCGTTGTTAAGGTCGTATTCAGATTTTACTGTATGCTCGTTGGTCACATATTCATTGTATTCTTTAATATATTGAATATGGCTAAGATTACGAGTGCTTTGTAGTTTTATTCCATTAGTCAAAGGTCTTGGGGTATCGCCTATTGGAGTAATGATAAGGTAATTATTTTCAATACTCGCCGTATAATCGATTGGGGTATCATTTACATCGGTTAAACGTCCTAAATCCAGGTCTTCGATTTCTGGGTAAACATCGATTTTTCGAAGTTTTCCTGTAGACAATACCTCGATATCGAGTTCTGGCTTTGCCCATATACTCAGTTTAAGTTCTGCATTGTTAATGGTTACGGCAACTACATTATCCAAATTAATAGAAGTATATGCTGGTGGATAGGGATCCAAAACGTCAGACGCGGTCCAGTTCTTCACATAGCTTATATCGGTTGGAAAACTGGCATATATCGGATCTTTATGACGGGTGTACTTCCAGGCAGTTCCTGGTGCTGCTTGTTCTTGTACCCGATTAAGCGGTGAGGCTTCAAGGATCGTCTCGCTATAGGCATTGACCTCTTCTAGTGGTACACCTGCAAAATCATCAGGGTATTTGTTTTGGTAATAGGCGTTGATATCCTGGTGGATATTCACTTCTCTGTAACTCCCCGTTACGCCTGTGGCTTCAAAAGGCAGGTATTGTTTGGTTTTTCTCCCCAACCCATCATACTCGATATGCGAGATAATATCGTTGTTATTTGTCGAGGCATTGATGGCATTTTGCTGTATGGGTCTGCCCAATCCATCGTAATAGGTGATGGTTTGGATTTTTTGATCCTCGGGTGCTGTCTCTAGGGCATGGGCTGTGGTAAAAGGCGCTTGTGCCTGTACGGCCATAACATAGTTCTGATCTTCAGAGGGGACCAATCCCTGGGCATAGGCCGTCTGTATAGAGACGAGTATGCCTATGATATATAGGAAAGTTTTGAATATTGTTTTCATCACACTGTGTTTTTTATGTCGTTGTTTCATCTTGTGGCGGGTTTGGGGTTATTGATTGGTATCGGGGACTATAATATCTGGTCCACCGTCACCACCTCCGCCACCGCCAGAGCTACTACATTCTGAGTCTGCAATACTAAAGGTTCTGGTTGAAGATGGGTTTTGACCCGTGATGTTGTCAGTGATGACACATTTTACCATTTCTGATCTTGGACCACTACATCGTAGGGTTATAAATAAGGTAGATGAGTTTCCTTTATAATTTCCATTTACATACCATTTGTAACTATAACTACCAGAACCCCCTCCTGCTTTAGCCAATAGTTCAAGTTTTTTGGTTCCTGTAGGCGAGCTATGACGCCTGGTGTTTATGGATGCCGTCCAAAAACTATCGTGTACATTCATGGTGGTTGCTAATGTTTTGGTATCCCCGGTTTTGGTATCACGCACTACACATTGTATGTTCACATTGCCATAATAATTATAGTTCATATACAGACTAAATGATTTTTGACTACTAGTGTATGAAGCGGCACGTCCGCTAATGGTCCAACTATAGGTATAACTGCCGGATCCTCCACTTGGAGTACTATTAAATGAGGCTGTATTGTTAACCGAAAGATTCGCAGGTCTTGAAATCTGACCTGAGGACCCTGAAAGCGGTGTATATATACTAATCGACTTGTTCATCACCTTGGTTTTACTGGTGATGATATCGGTAATGGTAAGCGTTACGGTTGCCATTCCTGCGGTTGTTCCTGCTTGCAGCGTAATGTTTTTGGTTGTAAAATACTGTGTTGCCACTCCTGGCCTGGTTACCTCCCAACGGTAGGCAAATTGTTCTGACCCTCCTGTTGCAGTAGACTGCATCTGCAAGCTGGTATTGGTTTCTAACCAATTACGTTCTGAAGACATACTCGCAACTATAGGGTCATACTGTATCCCGCTATCATTGTAGTAATATTTGTTGATGATATTATGGTCCGCATCACGAGTGTGTAATAAACGGTACAATCCATCATATTCGGTATAGGTGGTATATCCTCTTGGATCAGTCGTACTGGTCATCCCAATCAGTGGATCATAGGTATAGGTAGAGACTATCGCATTGGGTAAGGCATCCCGAAGTCCGTCTAAGGCTTGTCGCAGGGCACCTTCTGCTCCGGTATACCCTGTAGTACGATCGGTATCGGCATTAGACTTGGCTTTTAGATCTGCCTCAAAAGCGGCAACCTGATCATAGGTGGCATTGCCAATCTTGGCAATAGGGTACAGATCATTATACCCCCAGATATAGACCGTATGCGGGCCTTTGCCTTGAGAAACTTCTAAGGCATTGCCTTTGGTATCATATTTATGATAGATCGTTTGATCTTGTAGTGGCGCACCTTCTTTAGCCCCTTGTATTACTGATGGCAAGTAATACCCACCAGTAGTAGTATCAAAATTTACTACCGCTGTAGCTTGTTTTGTAGGCCCGATAAAGGTTTCGGTCTTTATGGGTGAAGCCACACGATGTGCTCCTACTAATTGGGTATTGTTAATATCAGGATGATACGGGTAGAAATAGTTTGATTGTTGCAGCTCTCCCTTAGAGTTGGTTTGGGTTTGCCCGATCATCTGGTGATACTGATCATACTCATACTCAGTACTACTTTCTGAATACTGCGAGGAATCAGTATCCGAATAGGTCCTGCTGATCACTCGTTTTTGTAGGGGTTGGATGTTGGTTTCCTTGTAGGTAGATATATCATATCGTTTCATCCAATTAGGAGCATCTAGACTGTCTCCTACCGGTAGTGTGTATCGGGTATAATACAACCCTATGGTAAGATCGCATACATTCATCACATGCCGCGCCCAATCTTCATATTCTACCTGGGTGCCTTCTTGATAAATAGTACGATACTCCCACGCCAATTGTGGTAAATATGTAAGAAAATCACTGCCTGTTCTTTCTAATTCTCTACGAATATATTCTTTAATATTAATTTCGAGTTTTACCCCTTTTTTAGAACGGACTCTTAGGCCATAGGGATAGTTAGGATCCAGGGAGTTTCCGAATGCATCTCTATTCATTTGCACCGGGATATATTCGTAACGCCTCTCGCTAAGCAATTGTTCTGTTGGCTGCGGGTTACCATCGATATGCTTATAAGTACGGATCGATTTGATTCGGATAGCGCCTTCTACCTCACCACGCGGAACAACATTATGAACCAATGAATCGTTGAAATTTGCTATATTCTCAAAGATCTCGGTATCCTCAAAGGTATAGACAGTTCTTCCGTTACGAATCTCTGCAGTAGGATCTGAAGATACGATACGCTCACTCACTTGTGCATA
>CANMFM010000013.1 GCA_947497175.1 uncultured Aquimarina sp.
TTTTTTATACACCAAAATCAAAAACTCCTGTCGTTAGACTTGCCTATAAAACAAGGACACGGTATTTTTATTGAATGTAGAACTTTAACGGGCTACCTGCAATAGAATATGTATTTTTAGAAATATCAATGAACAATCTCATATATGAAAAGGCTATTTCGGTTTATGATACTTATTATAATAGGTATTAGCGCATTTTATCTATTTACCAAATATGCTGGAGTCGATGAGGGTGAGCAGGCTCCTGATTTTGAAGCAACTTTAGTCGATGGCACACCTTTTAAATTGTCTAATTTACAAGGGAAATATGTCTTACTTGATTTCTGGGGCTCATGGTGTCCCCCTTGTCGAAGAGAAAACCCTAAATTGGTTCAACTTCATCAAAAATATTCAGATAGACTTACTATAGTGACCATAGCATTAGAAAAGGATTCTTTGTCCTGGAAAAAAGCATCCAAAAAAGATGGGTTTTTATGGAAAAACCAGATTGTTAATCAGAACAAATATGTGTTGCTATCTTCAATTGCAAGAAAATACGGAGTCTCTGAAATTCCTGCTAAATTTTTAATTTCTCCAGAAGGAAAATTATTAGGAAAACTTTCTTTTGAAGAAATTGATAATTTGTTTTCTGTAGTAAGAGAATACTAAAATATAATAGCCCAAACTAGTAGTAATAATTTGGGCTATTATTATAAGTAATTCTTAATTTGCTTAGTCCTTAAATATACTTCTTGATATTACAATCTTCTGAATTTCACTCGTCCCTTCGTAAATCTGTGTGATTTTGGCATCCCTCATTAATCGCTCCACGTGGTACTCTTTTACAAAACCGTTACCACCATGTACTTGTACGGCTTCAACAGTAACATCCATCGCTACTTGAGAAGCGTATAGTTTTGCCATAGCACCAGATAAATCGTAATTTTCATGATTGTCTTTGTCCATTGCAGCTTTATACACTAACATCCTGGCGGCTTCTATTTGCGTATGCATATCCGCAAGTTTAAAGGCTATAGCTTGATGGTTCATAATCTCAGTCCCGAAAGCTTTTCTTACCTTAGAATATTCTTTGGCTAATTCATATGCACCGGCGGCAATACCCAATGCCTGTGCAGCGATACCGATACGTCCTCCGGCAAGAGTTTTCATTGCAAATTTAAAACCAAAACCATCTTCTCCAATACGATTTTCCTTTGGAACTTTGACATCGTTAAAAATAAGAGAATGAGTATCACTACCGCGTATTCCAAGTTTATCTTCTTTTGGGCCAACTTCAAAACCTTCCCATCCTTTCTCTACTATAAATGCATTGATACCTCTATGCTTTTTTTCTTTATCAGTTTGAGCAATTACCAAATAGTAATCTGAACTTCCCCCATTGGTAATCCAGTTTTTGGTTCCGTTTAAAATATAATGATCTCCTTTATCTATGGCAGTTGTTTTTTGCGAGGTAGCATCACTTCCAGCTTCAGGTTCAGATAAACAGAATGCTCCGATGGATTCACCAGTTGTCAATTTAGATAAATATTTTTCTTTTTGTTCAGGAGTTCCGTAGGTGTCAAGTCCCCAGCATACCAAAGAATTATTTACAGATACGATTACAGAACAAGAGGCGTCAATTTTGGATAGTTCTTCCATTGCCAAAACATAAGAAATGGTATCCATGCCACCTCCGCCGTATTCTGGAGAAGCCATCATTCCTAAAAAGCCAAGTTCTCCCATCCTTTTCACTTGTTCGGTCGGAAATTCTTGTTTATTGTCTCGTTCGATCACTCCTGGAAGTAATTCAGCTTTTGCAAAATCGCGAGCTGCATCGCGTATCATTAATTGTTCTTCGGATAATTTAAAGTCCATATTTCTTTATAATTTACTGTGCGTGCATAACACACAAATTTCGGTTTTTGATGAAAATAAATCGAGATAACTTCGATATTTTTATTAATCCTACAAATATAGTTGATAATATAATAGTTTTAATGTTTTTTTTATTTTTTGACAGTATCATTTTTTTAATTTATAAGTTTAAAAAACAAATTGATATAATCTAATATAATTGAATGTTCCGAATCGAAAAAAGTGAAATAATACAACTATAATTTTATTTTATTTAGGCTTTTGCCATGTTTAGTTTTTTATATTTGTGAGGTCGCTTATCGACAATAGTTCAATGTGTAGTAATATTCATTCAGATGACTCAGCTCTAACCTCCGTTTGGGGGATTATTTTTATTAAACAGTCAATACTTACTTATACTAGTAGTATTGTTTACAGAGCGCAGTGTTAAGTACCTAATAAATTGAAATCATTATCAATGAAAGAACTATTAAAAAAATATGAAAATAAAACTCCAGAAATTGTCTTTAATTGGAGAGATTCTGAAACAGAAGCAGAAGGTTGGACTGTTATAAATTCGTTGCGAGGAGGTGCTGCAGGAGGTGGGACTAGAATGCGCAAAGGACTTGATATGAATGAAGTACTTTCTTTAGCAAAAACGATGGAGGTAAAATTTACAGTATCCGGCCCAGAAATCGGAGGCGCTAAATCTGGAATTAATTTTGATCCTAATGATCCTCGTAAGAAAGGAGTACTTAAACGTTGGTACAAGGCTGTATCTCCTCTTTTAAAAAGTTACTATGGTACCGGGGGAGATCTAAATGTTGATGAAATTCATGAAGTTATTCCAATTACAGAAGAATGTGGGGTTTGGCATCCTCAAGAAGGTGTATTTAATGGGCATTTTCAGCCTTCAGAGGCCGATAAAATAAATAGAATCGGGCAGCTGCGACAAGGGGTTATTAAAGTATTAGAAAATACTACCTTTTCTCCTGATGTTTCTAGAAAATATACTGTAGCCGATATGATTACAGGGTATGGTGTAGCAGAGGCCGTACGACATTACTATGATATTTATGGAGGAAATGTAAACGGAAAAAGAGCCATAGTGCAAGGTTTCGGAAATGTGGGCTCCGCAGCGGCATATTATCTTTCTGAGATGGGAGCTAAAGTTGTGGGGATAATAGATCATGCCGGAGGACTTATAAAGGAAGAAGGGTTTTCTTTTGAAGAAATAAAACAGTTATATCTTAATAAAAAAGGAAATAAGCTCTTTAGCGAATCATTAATTTCTTTCGAGGAAATGAATGAAAGAATCTGGTCATTACCCACAGAAATTTTTGCTCCTTGTGCAGCGTCTAGATTAATCACTAAGGATCAGATTACAAATATGATAAGTGCAGGTTTAGAAGTGATTTCTTGTGGGGCTAATGTTCCTTTTGCTGACAAAGAAATATTCTTTGGGCCAATTATGGAATATACAGATGAAAGAGTGAGTTTAATTCCTGATTTTATTTCTAATTGTGGAATGGCCAGAGTTTTTGCGTACTTTATGGAGCGTAAAGTGCAAATGACAGATGAGGCAATTTTTAAAGACACTTCAGAAACCATAAAAAAAGCGATAGAAAACACATATAATACCTTACAAACAAAAACGAATATAAGTAAAACAGCGTTTGAGATAGCTCTTAAACAACTGATATAATATTAATCGAATAACCAAGTATAACTATGTTTAAATATTTTCTAGGGAACAGCCCGAAATGGTTTAAAACCGTGATGATCGGATTTTTAATTTTTAATATATTTTCTTATTTCACTTTAGGGGCTACCATTACGGCTTGGTTGTTTATAGGAGAGTTTATTTTTACTTTGGCAATGGCACTCAAGTGTTATCCATTACAATCCGGGGGATTGTTGGCGATTCAAATTTTAATACTTAATCTTACAACTCCCAAAAATGCCTATCATGAGGTAGATCAAAATCTGGAAGTTATTTTGTTATTAGTTTTCATGGTTGCTGGTATTTATTTTATGAAACCTTTACTCATGTACATCTTTAGTAAAGTGTTTACCAAGATAAAATCCAAAATGGTTCTCTCCTTATTATTTGTGTTTCTGTCGGCGGTACTTTCGGCATTTTTGGATGCATTAACAGTAACTGCGGTTTTAATAAGTGTTGCCGTAGGATTTTATGGTGTATATCATAAAATCCATTCTGGATCTGGAGACTATGATGATAGCGGGGTGCTTGATAGAAAAGAATTAAGTGGAGAAACACTAGAGCAGTTTAGAAGTTTTTTAAGAAGTTTGGTGATGCACGGTGTGGTAGGTACTGCACTGGGGGGCGTTTGTACTTTAGTGGGAGAGCCTCAAAACTTATTGATAGGTGAGAGAATGGGCTGGAATTTTATTGAATTTTTCTTAAAAATGGCACCAATATCAATACCAGTTCTGGGAGCGGGTCTTTTGACTACAGTAGTTCTTGAAAGTACTAAAGTATTTGGTTTTGGAGCTAAATTACCAGATGTAGCCAGAAGAATTATAGAGAGTTATACTGAAGAAGAAGATGCAAAGCGATCGGATAAATCCAAATACGGATTGATCGTACAAGCTGTTTCTGCTATCCTTTTGATAATTGGACTAGCGTTGCACCTGGCTCCGGTTGGTTTTATAGGGTTAGCCCTTATCGTAGTACAAACTGCATTTATGGGAATTATTGATGAACATCAGCTAGGACCTGCCTTTGAGGAAGCACTACCGTTTACAGGATTGCTAGTCGTGTTTTTTGTGATCGTAGCGATGATTCATGATCAACATCTATTTTCTCCTATTATTGAATGGGCCTTAACCTTAAAACCAGAAGATCAACCTGCCATGTTTTATGTCGCAAATGGAGTGTTATCTATGATAAGCGATAATGTATTTGTAGCTACAGTATATATTGGAGAAGTTAAACAAGCTTTTGATAATGGTGTTATTACAAGAGATCAATTTGAAAAACTGGCTGTAGCTATCAATACAGGAACAAACCTGCCAAGCGTTGCAACACCTAACGGTCAGGCAGCATTCTTATTCCTATTAACTTCTTCTTTGGCTCCTTTAATAGGATTGTCCTATACCAGAATGGTTAAAATGGCATTTCCATACACTATAGTACTAGGTGGGGTGGGTTTACTCGGAATCATATATGTACTATAAATACAAAAAACATATACTTAACCTATAGAAATAACGTTAGTATACTAACACTAAATTAACAAAACTAAAATGATAAATTTATTTATGCTTGGTGCTTTAGCCCAAAAAGCCAACGAGTCTGCAACTAATGAAGAAAAAACATTATCTATAATGGATCTTCTGCTTAGTGGCGGAACAGGAGCAATAGTAATTATTGCTATTCTTTTTGTATTGCTGTTTGTAGCTGTTTATATATATTTTGAAAGACTTTTTGCCATAAAAGCAGCTTCAAAATATGATGAAAGTTTTATGAGTAAGATTAGAGATAATGTTGCCAGCGGTAAAATTGAGGCTGCTAAAATTTTATGTGCACAAACTAATAATCCAGTGGCTAGATTAACCGAAAAAGGAATTTCTAGAATTGGTCATTCTTTAGAAGATATTAATAAAGCTATTGAAAATGCGGGTCGATTAGAAGTATATAAATTAGAAAAAAACGTAAGTATTTTGGCCACAGTTGCGGGAGCTGCACCTATGATTGGTTTTCTAGGGACCGTTATTGGTATGATTTTGGCATTTCATAATTTAGCATCTAGTTCAGGAACTGCTGATATGGGGGTTCTTGCTGAAGGTATTTACACAGCAATGACGACTACAGTAGGTGGGTTAGTAGTGGGGATTATAGCTTATATAGGGTATAATCATTTAGTAGTGCGAACTGATAAGGTGATCCATAGCATGGAAGCAAATGCTGTAGATTTCTTAGATTTATTAAACGAACCTGCATAGTATGAATTTAAGAGGAAGAAATAAAGTAAGTCCGGAGTTTAGTATGTCATCGATGACCGATATCGTATTTCTGTTATTGGTTTTTTTCTTACTAACTTCTCCTGCAATTACACCTGAAGCTTTGGATTTAGTACTTCCAAAGGCCAAAGGTAAAAGTTCTAATGTGCAGAACATATCCGTTAGTATTACCAATAAGTTACAATATTATATTGATGATGAAAGAATAAGCCAAAGTCGCTTAGAATCCATGTTGTTATCTCGTCTGGAAGGACAAAACGAGCCTACTATTATATTGAGAGCTGAAGAAGGAGTTCCAATAGAAAAAGCAGTAGGTGTTATGGATATAGCAAATCGGAATAAATTTAAAGTGATATTAGCTGTGAAACCCGAATAGAAATGATAAAGCTCGATACAAAACATAAAAGAAAATCCTTTGTGTTAACAGTAATCTTACACATAGGAATCATTTTTTTATTATTCTATCTGGGCTTAAGTTATATTGATCCGGAGGAAGATAGTGGTATTGCGTTAAATTTTGGAACTACAATAACCGGATCGGGTGAAGTTCAACCTAATGAACCTATTAAATCAGCTCCAAAACAGGCGTCTCAAAAAGCGACACCTGTAACTTCAGATGTACAAGAGAGCGTCCCAGAAATTAGAGATAAAGTGTTGACTCAGGACATAGAAGATGCTCCGGTGATAGATAAAAAACCAAAGAAAAAAAAGGCAGAACAGCCCCAAAAAAAACCTGAAAAGAAATCTTCAGAACAAAAAACGGTCGAAAAAACAGTTGAGAAACCTATTAAAAAAGTAGAGCAAAAAAAGCCAGATCCTAAGCCGGACGAATCTACTTTGAAAATCCTCAATAGTTTTTCTAATGGTCCAAAAAGTGATGGTACCGCAAGAGGTGGTGAAGGAAACGATACATCGCCTGGTGATAAGGGAAATCCTGATGGAGATCCTAATGCCAAGTCGTATTACGGTACAGGTAAGGGGTTAGATGGAGATGGTAATTATAGACTTGGAGGGCGCAAAGCTTTAAATAAAGAAAAATTTGTTCAAAATTGCAATGAGTCAGGTATCGTAGTAGTTAAGATAGAAGTTGATCAGAATGGAAAAGTAATTCGAGCGACCCCTGGAGTAAAAGGAACAACAAATAGCGCATCATGTTTGATGGAGCCTGCAAAAAAGGCAGCTTTAGCTACACGATTTAATAGTGACACTAAAGCGCCAATAAAACAAGTCGGAACCATTATCTATCAATTTAAACTTTCAGAATAATATTTATGACATATACCGAGACACTGGATTGGATGTTTGCCCAATTGCCAATGTATCAACGTCAGGGTGCCAGTGCGTATAAAATTGATCTTACGAATACTTTTAGTTTAGCTTCTTATCTCAACAATCCCGAAACAAAGTTTAAGAGCATTCATGTAGCCGGTACCAACGGAAAAGGTTCTACAAGTCATATGCTGGCCTCAATATTACAAGAGGCTGGTTATAAGGTTGGGTTATATACATCACCTCATCTCAAGGATTTTAGAGAACGTATTAGAATTAATGGTAAGAAAGTTTCAAAAGAGTATGTAGTTGCATTTATTGAACAACATCAATCCTATTTTAAAAAGAATCAGTTGTCATTTTTTGAGATGACTGTAGGCATGGCATTTCAATTTTTTGCAGATTCTGATATAGATATAGCAGTTGTTGAAGTTGGTTTAGGAGGAAGATTGGATTCTACGAATATCATTACCCCGGAAGTTTCTGTCATTACTAATATAGGTCTTGATCACACTCGGTTTCTTGGAAATACCATAGCCGAAATCGCTAAAGAAAAAGCTGGAATAATCAAGGATCATATTCCTGTGGTGATTGGAAGAACTGTCTCTGAAACTAAAACCGTTTTTCAAGAAAAAGCCACTATACATAAGAGTGATTTGTATTTGGCCGAAGATTATACTGGACCATTATATGATAGCGATTTAAAAGGGGATTATCAAAAAGAGAACATTATAACAGCTTTGCAAACGATTTCTGTCTTACAAGCAAAAGGTTGGCAAATTAAAAAGGAGCAGATTCGAAGAGGATTAGGTAATGTAATTTCAAATACTGGATTATTGGGGCGGTGGCAGATTCTAAAACAAGCTCCTAAAGTAATTTGTGATACGGCTCATAATGTAGATGGATTACTACCAGTTATGAAACAATTAACGAACGAAAAATATGATCAACTTCATTTTGTTTTAGGAGTAGTAAACGATAAAGATTTGAATACTATTTTACCTCTTTTTCCTAAGGACGCGCAATACTATTTTGCCAAACCTAATATACCTCGAGGATTAGATGAAAAAATATTAAGAGAAAAAGCGTTAAAATTTGATTTAAAAGGAAAAGAGTATACATCAGTTAAAAAGGCGTACAATGCTGCTTTACAGGATGCTGCATGTCGAGATATAATATATGTAGGCGGAAGTACATTTGTAGTTGCAGAAATAATTTAATTTTTCTTTAAAATTCTTTTGGTAGACTATAAAACTGTCTTATATTTGCATCCGCAATAAGGAAGTAGTATTGCAAAAAAACATTAGGGCGCGTAGCTCAGTTGGTTCAGAGCACTTGGTTTACACCCAAGGGGTCAGGGGTTCGAATCCCTTCGCGCCCACAGAATTAAAACCTGAAGATTTTCTTCAGGTTTTTTTTATTCTATTAATGTAGTACTATCATCTACTATTTTTTGGCTGATAATCTGGATGCCCAGTTTGCCAAAATGCAAAGGTGAAAACGGTAGCAAATCTTTCAAATTGTTTTAACTTAGTATTGTCAACTCCGTGACCTGCGTCTTTATCTATTAATAATAAATTTTTCTTTGGTGAGGTGTTAGCATTTAGAAGTTTTGCTGCAAATTTTACCGAAAACCATGCAGGTACTCTTGCATCATTTAGACCTGCAGTTAACAGTGTGGCTGGATATTCTATTCCGTGCTTTATATGGTGATAAGCATCCATTTTTAACAAGCCTTTAAATTCTGTAGAATCGCTAAGAGCTCCAAATTCTTTTACGTTTGTAGCTCCATTTGCCCTCATTTCAGAGCGTAACATATTTAAAGACCCAAATTCTATAATCGCTGCGGCAAAAAGATCAGGTCTTTCGGTAATAGCTCTTCCGGCCATTATTCCACCTGCACTTCCGCTCCAGATTGCCAACCGCTCTTTTGAGGTGTATTTTTTTGATATCAAATATTCTGCGCAAGATATAAAGTCTTTCCAGGTGTTGGGTTTTGTAGATTTATACCCCCCCTTATGCCATGCATCACCTTTCTCCCCTCCACCTCTCACATGTGCGGTAGCAAATATCCCTCCCTCTAAGACCCACAATAATCTACGTAGTGAAAATGTTGGTTTAAAAGAAATACCATAGGCTCCATAACCATCCATTAAAAGACGACTTTTACCGTCTTTTTGCATGCCTTTTTTATAAAGTATAGAAAGTGGTATTTTTTCTCCATCATGGGCTTCTATTTCGATTTCTTCCACAATAATATCATCAAACTGTTTGCGATCAATAGTTTCATTTAGACTTTTATCTACAAGAGTAGTATTATTATATTCAAATCTTTTGTGATCTGTAGTCCAACCAATTGCCGTAATCCATAATTCAGAGTGTTCCTGTCCTTTTGCTGTAATATTTATATCACCATAGGTCTTTGGAAGCTTTATTTCTTTAAAGCTTGTGTCCTGATATTTGAATAAACTTGCTTTTACACCATTTTTGCTTTTTACAACATACAATCCATCTTTGGTTAATTCGAAATCTGTAATTACTTCTTGTTTGTTCTCTTCTACCAATACCCTTGGGTTCTCAAAATCTGGATTGAGTATGGAAGTAATACATATTTTAAAGTTTGGAGCATTTTTTGAAGTTTGAAATAGGAGAGAATCACCTCTTAAAACATGCTTTCTGATTTGATGGGATTTTGTGAACAAAGGTTTCCAATTCTTTGTTTCAATCTCACTGATGGGTAAATAGTATGAATTATAATGACTGCCAACTCCCGGAGTTTGACCGATCAGGTATTTGCTTTCCCTGTTTTTGAGGATAACAACGGGGAAATCATCTTCTTTTAAATCCAGCTCTGGATTATTGGTGTAAGAAAATATTTCTTTTATTTTTTTAGAATCATCCCTTAATTTATATAGAACGGATTTGGTATTGTTTAAGAAGTCCAGAGAGGTTACATCTATACAAGGATAATGCAGATAGATAAAACCAGAATTATCGGGTAGCCATGCTATTCCGCCCATATAGGATGGCCATGCATTTCGTATTATTTCGGGATGTACCTTTTTTAAAGCTACATCAATAATAATCATCTCAGAAACTTCTTTACCTTTGGTTGTTAAGCTTACTACAACTTTGGTTCCATCCCAGCTTGGTTGTATATAATTTATAATATATTCTGTCTTAGAATTTGGATTGAAATCTTTGGGATCATATAAAAGCTCTTCTTTACTAGAAAATGTTTTTCTATAATAAAGTTTGGGTGCATTTTCATTAGGCAATCTTTTTAGATAGAAATGATTATCATTAACTGTTACTTTTAATTTAGAAATATCATACTCTTTTTTGTTATCAAATTCTATCTGTTTGTCTATTAAGTATTGCTTTTTTTCAATACTATTTAATAGCTCTTTAGAGATTTTATTTTGAGTTTTGATCCATTGACTAACTTGTGGATTATTTAAATTTTCGGCATATCGGTAAGGATCTTCAATTTTTTGACCGTGGTATATTTCAACCACAACTTCAGCCGGTAGTATATTTTTTTTGTCTTGAGCCAAGACAACATATTGCAATACAATGATAAAAATGAATACAAATTTTCTACACATAATTTAATAAATTCATTTGCTAGAATTGAGTTTGTATTTTTTTTGGTGATACTATTATCAACTTTTTATAATTGCTACGCAATTAGGTTTTCAACTTATTTGGATATGTATGCATTCTTTCATTTTACAAAATGAAAGAATGCTGCATACACTATGTAATTATTGAGTGATTTTTAAGAACTTTTTGAATTCTCCAACTTTCTCTATACTGTTAATCTGAATATTAATGTTCGTCTTTAGTACAGAAAGTATCGGTACGACTTTGACCTAGCCTATCTAAATTCTGAGCCCCCCCTTTAATAGTATCAGGATTTTCAAGTTTTGTAATTCTTAATTTGTCTAGAGTAAGTTTAATTTTTGAATTGTGTGATGATTTCATGTTTTTGTTTTTATGATTTATGATGGTGCTAAAGTATAGGTAAATCACAAAAACAAAGAGGAATTTTGGCTATAGTAGTCTGGTTTTCAGGAATACAGATGTCTGGATTCCTGAAAAAAGACTTGTATACATCTGATAATCAATAATTTAATATGATTATTGATTTTCCGTATTATATTGCTGTTTTTCGAGTTGTTTTAGGAAAAATGAAGGATAAATCCCTGTAGTTTTATAAAAAGATTTAGAAAAAGCTTCGGTTGTATTAAAACCTATTTCATTTGCAATAGCCTTGATGGTGTATTTTCTAAATTTAGAATTTGATTTTAATTCGTCTACCACATAATCAATTCTCAATTCATTTACGTAATTGCTAAAACTTTTATCCTTGTGCATATTAATTACTTTAGATAAATATTTAGAATTGGTTTTAAATCTTTTAGACAAACTACTTACTGTTAGATTAGCTTCTAAGAACTCGTTATTATTTTCAAAAGATTCAAGATTTTTAAGGATATCATTTACGATAATTTCTGAAATTCCTATATCAGTAGGTTTAGTATTTTCCGGTTTTTCTTCTACCGTTGGTGTAATAGATGTTTTTATAGAAGGTTTTTTATTGTCATCAAGTAGTTCAAGAAATCTTTTTTTGTAGGTTCTTTTCTTTTTCTCGTTTAAGAACAAAATGATAATTAGTGCAAAAGAAACGAGGGACAGAATTACTAAAACAATAATTTTTGTTCTATTGTTTTTCTCTAGAGAGTCAATAATCTCTTGTTTTTCTAATATTAAATTGGGTGTAGAATATTCTTCATTAATCTGTCGGGATAGATATTTGAAATTATTATCGAGGATACTATCTACAGTTAATAGTTTATCAATATAAAAAATATGTTGATCGGTATTTTTTTGTTCTTTGTAATATTTGATCAGTAATTCATAGGCTTCTCTTATTTTGGGAAAGAAATATTGTGTAGAGAAGGCTATTGAGTCAACTCTTTTAAGATGGTGTATAGATGTATTAAAATCATTTTGCGAGAAGTATATCTTACCTAAGTAAAGTTCCACTCTTTCTATAGTACCAGGACCTTGTGTTTTATAATCTCTTAGTTTTTTCAATTTAGTAATGCTATCCAGGCTAGGCTGATATTGTTTCTTATAATAATGCGCCATAGCTGTAGATAATAAAAGACGGGTATACAAAATACTATCTTTTGATTTTAAACTTAAGCGTATAGCCTTTCTATTGATGGTGTAAGCGGAGTCGTATTTTTTTATTGCATTATATACTACACCGGTAGCATAGAGAGATTTTATATAATCATACTCATAATCTTTGTCTTGTTCAAATTTGTCTTCGTAGTATGTTACTGTAGATTTTAAAAGTTCCAGGCCTTCTTGGTATTCGCCAAGATTATTTTTTAAAATAGCGATAAAATATTTGGTTTTAAATTTTTGATCAATATTATCATTTTTGTTGGCATATACATTAGCTTTTACTAACTCATCCATAGATTTTTGATAATCTCCTTTTGATCCAAAAACTCTGGCTTTTAATAAATACGCTTTAGCTGGATATTCAAAATCATTTATGTCTTTGGTAATACTAATGATGCTATCAGCATATGATAAAGCACTATCGTGTTTAGAAACCGTTGCGAGCATATAATATCCGTTAGCCTTTTTTATAATATCGGTGTCTTGTTTAGCTTTTAAAAGAAAGGCTTTGGCATATTTTTGAGCGTTTACAGAATCATTTAATTGTTGGTTGAATTTTTCTAAAAGCTCTGCGTATTTTTTTTGAGCTAATACAGTTATGTTATTTTCGTTAATTTCTTGGGCATGAATATTTTGAAGCAATATTAAAATTGCAAGAAAGATAATTTTGTGTTTGATTTTTTTCATTTCCTAATAGATAAGTATTTCAATTAGAATTAAATGATAGTGTTTTCATGATGTCAGAGTTGTATTTTTTGTGTAAAAAATCATAAGCTATAAGTTCATAAAAACGTTGTTGTGATCTAAATGCTCTGTTAATCATCATATGAATATAACTGCTGACAAGGTTGTTTACTGTTATTTCTAAAGAATTATTTTTTTCGTGATTCAAAATAGAATTAATAATTCTAGCTGTTTCTTTAGTGTTATTTAGTAATAGTTCATCTAAAATATCATACGTCTTATTCAAATGGTTCGTGCTAAAAAAGTCAGCCACTTCCTTTTTTAAGGTTGCATATTTTTTACTAAGTTGCTTATTAAGGATTTTATCAGCCTTAAATTCAGTCTTAAAATTATCCTTATTTCTAGAAACCAAAAATATCTTTTCTTCGAGTCCGAAATTAAAATTTTCTAATAATTGATGAACTGCTTTTAAAATAAATAGGAAATATACTTGTTCATCTTGTATTGATGTTATAGCTTCTAAAAGCATTGTACTTTCATGATAAAATAGTTTTTCAGATTCTTCGATAGTGTTGGACCCATATCTTTCAATTTCTCTTTGGTATGTGTCGACCTGAATTTTAAAAATGATGTCATCATCTACATAAGGCCTGAGCGCATTATTTACTAAAAAAATCACTTCATTAATTTTTTTCATTTCTTGAAGATGAAATCTGATTCTTAAATGATAGTCTGGATCATTATATCGTATAAAAAACCATTTGTCTATTAGTTTTGTTTTAATCAATTGTTCTGTTAATGGTTTTATAGTGTCGGTTAAAATGATATTAGACATTCTAGCCCCACAGTATAATTTGTAATATAGCCATTCATCACCTAATAAAAAGATTCTTTTCATTTTTTAGACATGTTTTTTTATTAGTGTTGTGTTTATCTTTTTCGAATGATTTAATTTTTTATCATTATAAAAAGAAAATATAAATTGATTAGAGTAATTTTCGTTACGACCTTTTATAATACTTTCTTCAGTAAACAAAAATTCTTCGAGTATAAATTGAACTCTATTTCTGACTATGTTAAGGAGCATTTTAATAGAAGAGGTATTCTCTAGATTAATTAATAAAGTATTGTCACTATCTATTAATTGAACATACTGGGGCATTTGGAGCGAAGACCTCCATTTTCTAAATTCTTCTATATTAGCATGTTCTTCTGTAAAAGATTCAAATAATGCCGTATTGCTTTTTACAGTAATTTTCCATCTAGCTTTAGAAAAAATAAACTCTTTATACTCTACCCTTGGCAAAAATGTATTTTTATTCATCAATTCGCCCCAATTAAACCCAATAGAACTTCTCAAATTTTGGTATTGAAGATCACATAAAAAATGATAAATAGGCAAACTATTTTGTCCACTGTAATTATGAGCATTTGTTAGCCTTGGTATTATTTCTTTATTATGTGTTTTAGACCGTAAAATTATCGTATTATATTTTACAGAAATCATTAAGTCATCAATAGAGATTTGTTGTTCTTCCGGAAGGTTCGATTTTCCTAAATAGGGTATCTCATAATCTCGGATTGTAGCTCTACGAATTACATTACCTGTTCGGGATTCTGGAAGATGTATTATTTCTGCCAAAATTTTATCAGGATACATTTCTTGTTCAAGACTTGTAATAGTAAGAACCTGTTTTGTGATTTTCGCATTACCTGTAGAAAATCGACCTAAAAGATTAGCTGCAGAAGAGCCACCAACATTTTTTAACATAATTTTATCTTCTCCCTTAAGTTGTACAATTTCTGCTATTGAGGATATGGTATCCGGGAGATCATTCCAGTTTTCATGTAGGTGTTCAACATCATGATCATGCAATTCAAGGATGTATTTACGATCTTCTTTTACTTTGATTAATTTTTTGTGTAAGATTTCATGTACAGGATTCCATACAATTTTTTGATGCTCCTCTTTTTGCTCCGGAATGCTCAAATCTTCTAAAAACGGTTTGTAATCTGCATCTGTTTGATTTTGAAGATAACCAATACCTATTTCTATGTCTAAGGCTTTTGCAAGAGGGATTTCTCGAGTTTCATATCTTTTTGTGAAGGCATTTTTAAATTGTTGGAGATTAGAATTTTTTTGAGGAAGACTTATTTTGTTTAAAAGACTCAGTACCCTTTTGGTTTTATATGCAAATCGCATATCTAATTCGCTTTTCAAGGCTTTGGGATACATATCTGTCTGAAATAAAAACTTAGGCTCAAACTCTACATCAAGCTTTTTAATTTCTTGAGTACTTTTTTTGTATGCGTCAACAGGGTTGCCAACAACTTGATCTATTTGATTCAGGAATCTTTGAAAATAATTAATTTGATTAACCAGGGCTTCGGTGTCATTCAATTTTGTTAATGTTTTGCAAATTTGAATTAAAAAATCCTTACCCGTCACCGAAGGTTCTAATTCGCTAACCAGGATTTGATTATCAATAAGCTGATTTATATATCCTTGAGCCTCCTCTTCAGATATCTCATCATTGACCAAAAGCGATGATAATTCTTCAACTTTTTTACCTGATTTTGCACTTTTTAGAATTACTTCCAAATAAGGAGTATGTGTCACCGCTTCTATACTATGTTGCCTATTATTATATTTATTATAAGTATATTCAACATATCTGTATTGCTGTCCTATTATATATAGACTATTATTTGGATACCATAATAGTTGATTCTTTATATGTTCTTCTTTTGATAATTTTTGAGAAAAGGCAACCAAAAAATTCATGTCAAACCTAGTTTGCCTTCGATTTTTGGTGTAATGATCAAATTCTATATGCGTTGATTTATCAAATGTACCAACATCACATCCTGCAAATATCCCAAATGGAGTACATCTCGACGACATTCGGGAGAGATATTTAAGTAAAGAAGATTGTAATCGTTGTATTTTTTTAGAATCCGTTATTTTGCCTGAAAACCACTTTTCTATTTCCAAGAAAAGTTCTGGAGATGCCAGAAAAATGGCTTCTTTAATTACGGCATCATTCCATATGTCCTTGTACTCTTCAAATGATATTTCTTTACCTTTTGTTACGTTATAATAAAAATCCAGTGATAGTAGAGGTATCCGAATACAAAATTCTTTGAAAAATACATATGGATTTTTGTGTGTCAAAGTAAAAAAATATAAATAAGCCCCAGTTAATAAGAACACAAATATACAGTTTTCTTTAGAATTGTTTTTTTTGCATTGACTCAATTCAATTATTTGATTTTAAGGGTTTTATAATTTTTTTTCTGTCCCTTAATTCCACGAATTACGGGTCTTGATTCCTGAAAACGGGCTTGGACCATTTGTTTCGTGGTTGAGTTTTGATTTATGTTTGTAACAGAATAACGAAACAGATATTATTTAATTCATATCATATTTGGTTATTCGTTTTTAAACTTTTTGATTTATAAAATCATTTTATCACAAATCATTTATGTGAAATTGAAATGAAATTAATTTTAAAGTCCTATTTAGAACAGTAATCAATATTTACTGTTTAGAAAGTAAGGGTAAAAGAAGCTTCTTTTACTATCGATCACCATTTATTTTTTGAGAATATACTTGATGTGAGTCAAGGAAGCGAAGCTATAGCCTTTTACTAAATTCCTTCAGATAATCATCATTAATAAACAAGTTTATATACGTATTCTAGTAGTAAACATTATCAAAAACACAACAATCATGGGCAAACTTCTTAAAATTGGTTGGTATGTTCTATACGTTAGATCACGCCATGAAAAAAAAGTCGATAATTTATTGAAAGAAAGTGGTTTAGAGTCCTTTCTTCCTTTGGTAAAAACCGTTAGAAAATGGAGTGATAGAAAGAAATTAATTGAGGCTCCTCTCTTTCCGTCATATGTTTTTGTAAAGATTAACTCGGCAAAAGACTTCTATAAAGCCTCTTCTATCGAAGGAGCTTGCACCTTTGTGCGATGTGGTGGTCAGTACGCATTGGCAAAAGAAGATGAGATTCAGAAAATAAAACTTTTTCTGGGATCTAATGATATCACCAATATTAGCAACGACAGGCATGATCTGGAGATTGGAGAGATTATGCAAATTCAATACGGATCCCTTGCCGGATTAGAATGTGAAGTACTAAAGATAAACAATGAGAATAAAATATTGGTTAGGTTAAACTCTATTAATCAGAGTATTACTGCAACAATACCTCCTCAGTTCTTGTCAAAAATTTCAAAAGCAGTGTAATGAAAAATAAAAATTCAAAGGTACAGAGTGATAATCGGTTAGGTTATCACATACCAGAAACTAATCAAATAGAGTTTGCTACTTATGTACATACTATTGGAGAACATAGAATTACTACTGCTCCTATTTTTTATGGAAGAGATGATCATCAATCAACTTATAATGGATACCGAATAGAAATTAAAGAGATTGAGAAATCCATTCAGCGTATTAATATATATATAGTTGATTGTTATGTGCGTGTTGATACAGTTGACAATACACCCGCTTTGATTGCGTACCTTATAGCTAATGAGTCTTTTGTAAATATAACGACCTTAACAATTAAACTGAAAAGATATTTGCCGGATTATATGATTCCGACTCACTTTGTAGTTATAGATGCAATTTCTCTTCTCCCAAATGGTAAAATTGACGTAAAAAAACTGCCCAATCCTGAGTTTAGTGCTAGTAAAGATGTTATTACGTTACCTTCTACACGTGAAGAAAAAAATATAGCTGCAATCTGGAAAGAATTACTGAAATTGGATGAAGTAGATGTAAACGTTAGTTTTTTTGAATTGGGAGGACACTCATTACTTGCTAACGAATTTGTGAATACCATACGAAATGAAAAAGGAATTGATTTATCTATTGAAGATTTTTATAAATTTCCGACTATTCAAGGAATTAGCAAATTAGTTCCTTCTTTACAAAAAAAAACAAACAATAAGATAGATGCATCTGATTTAGAGCTTTATCCATTATCCTTTTCTCAACAAGCGATTTGGTCTTTGGATCAAGCAGACGCTACTCATGAATTTTGTTACGAATCCAGGGCAATTAAGTTAAATGGCACTATAGATTATTTTCTAATAGAAAAAACATTTTGTAAACTTATAGAGAAACATGAGATCTTAAGAACGGTTTTTGAACTCATTGAAGGTGAACCTTTTCAAAAGATTTTACCTCCATATATATTTAGTATTCCGGTAACGAATTATATAGGATTGAAGAAAAAGGATCAGAAAAAGATAATTTCTGATCGTCTTAAGACGATTAAGGAAGTCTCTTTTGAAGTTGAAAAAACACCGCTTTTTAGAGCAGAAATACTAAAATTTTCTATTACAGATAACGTTCTTGTGTTTTGTAGCCATAATATGATTCTTGATAAGTGGGCGCAAAGAATTTTGTTTAAGGATTTTGTAGATATTTATAATGAATTAAAGAGAAATCCAGATTTTGAGATAAAAAAACCAAAAGCAAGTTATAAAGATTATTCCTTTTTGGAAAAAGAGAACCTAAATGAAGCCGCTCTTATCAAACGATTAGATTTTTGGAAAGATAAGTTTGATGGTTTTTCAAATAAGCAACTTATACCCGCAGATAGTATTCGTCCCAATAAACGTCCCAAGACCAGAGGAGGGATACCTTATACATTTTCACTAGAGTTCTCTGAGAAATTAAGACAGTTTTCTGAACTGCAAAATGTTTCCTTATTCATTACTATGATTACAGCTTTTAAAGTAATGTTGAGTACGTATAGTAAGCAATATGATATTTGTATTGGGACTTCAACAATAAATAATTTCTACCAAGGATATCAAGAAGTTTTAGGGGTTACATTAAATACAATACCATTAAGAAGTAGTTTCAATTATGATAGCAGTCTATTAGAAGCTTTAAACCATGTTAAAAAAACATGTTTAGATGCATATGCATGCGGTGATACTCCTTTCGAAAAAATTGTGGATACAGTATGTCCAGATAGAAAATTCAATCCTCAGGCTTTATTTAGATATATGTTCAGTTTTATTGACTTTCCGATACGAAATATGTCATTGTTAGATGCAGAAATCGAAATCATAAAAGAACATAGTGAACCATCAACGTTTGATATTAATATAGTTGTTAATACAACACTAGAGCAAGCTGATTTTTCTTTGGTGCATCCAACCGATAGAAAGATCTCTTTAGAATGGCAATATAATTCTGATATTTTTGAACCAACAACTATGCAGCATATGTTGTCAATGTATCTTAGAACGCTTAATGAGCTTATCACCAAACCTGATCAACCTCTTGGAAACATTTCCATCATTTAGGTAAAATAGTACCAGCACATTGGTATATCATGTCTTTCAAGGACATATCACATCATTTAATTACAATTTATTATTCTCAATATGCCACAAGGATTAAGCTGTGGTCAAAAAATCTGTTGTGAGTTTTTGAGAACTAAACATTGTAGGCTTTTATAATTCTAACATCTGTCAAATATTTCATACATAATGAATTCTTTAAGAAAATATAAGACACTTTCTCAAGTGCTCGAATTTAGAAAAGACTCAACGCGAGGAATCACCTTTATTGAAGGTAGCGAAAAAGAAAGTTTTCTTTCTTATCAGGACCTGTATCATAAGGCAATAAAAAAATTATCGTATTTGCAAAAGGAAGGGATAAAACCTCAGAACGAGTTGGTCTTCCAGATAAATGATAATGAAACATTTATTGTTTTATACTGGGCATGTATACTAGGTGGTATAATCCCGGTGCCACTAAGTATTGGAAGAAACTCAGAACACAAACAAAAACTTTTCAATGTTTGGTCAATATTAGATACTCCTTATTTGGCAATTTCAGAAGATGAGATCAATAAACTGGATGCTTTTGATAATGAAGAGAAACTGGCAGAGATAAAAACAAAGATTATTGATGTTAAAGGTGAATATAGTACAGAAGATAATACAGTAATATATGATGCACAAGAAGATGATATTGCCTTTATTCAGTTTTCTTCTGGATCTACAGGAAATCCAAAAGGAGTGGTGTTAACTCATAAAAATTTGCTTACAAATATCTTAGATATCAGTACAGCTTCGAGGTATACAGAAGAGGATTCTATGATCAGTTGGATGCCACTTACACATGATATGGGACTTATAGGATTTCATTTGAATCCATTATTTATTGGGATGAATCATTATCTCATGCCTACTGATCTTTTTGTAAGAAGACCATCTATATGGCTTGATAAGGCTAGTGAACATCAAGTATCCATTTTATGTTCTCCTAATTTTGGTTATAAATATGTGCTGAAACACTGTAATGTTGATAGTTCAGAACAGTGGGATTTAAATGCCGTTCGTTTAATTTATAACGGAGCAGAGCCGATATCAGAAACCATATGTGATCAATTCTTAGAAAGCCTAGCAAAGTATGGTTTAAAAAAATCTGCAATGTGCCCGGTGTATGGTTTAGCAGAGGCAAGTCTGGCAGTAACCATATCAAATCTTGAGGATACTATCGTTTCTTATTATTTTGATAGAGACCAACTTAAAATTGGAGATAAGATACATGTAACGGCTAAGCAAGAAAAAAATTCGGTATCATTTGTCAAAGTAGGAAAACCTATCAATCATTGTTCTTTACGAATTACCAACCAAGTCAATGAGCCGGTTAAAGACGAAGTCATAGGTAACATTCAAATCAAAGGACCTAATGTAACTTCTGGTTATTATAATAATGAAGAAGCCACAAAAAATGCAGTTCTCGAAAGCGGTTGGGTTATAACCGGAGACTTAGGTTTTATCAAAGATGGAGAACTTTATGTTACCGGTAGATTGAAAGACATTATTTTTAGCAATGGTCAAAACTATTACCCTCATGATATAGAACGCATAGCCGAAAAAGTAGAAGGAATCGAACTCAATAAGATTGCTTTTGGAGGTTTTTTTAACGCTAAAACTCAAAAAGAAGAAATCATCGCCTTCGTATTTCACAGAGGAAGTCTGGATAAATTTATTCCACTCATAACCGCATTAAAAGAAGTTGTAAATGCAGAAATTGGGTTAGAAATAAATAGCGTTGTGCCCATAAAAAATATGCCTAAAACCACGAGTGGGAAATTGCAGCGTTTCAAGTTATTATCAGATTACAGAAATGGAATCTTCGACGAAATAAATGAGCAAATAAAGTCTTTGATAACCGAAAAGAATTTCGACAATATAGTGCTGCCTGAAAATGAAAAAGAACATAGACTGCTAGCTATTTGGAAAAATGTTTTAGATTTTGAAAACATCAGTATTGAAAAAAGTTTTTTTGAACTTGGAGGAAACTCACTAAAGGCAGCAGAAATGATGATGGCTTTGGTAAAAGAATTTCAAGTAGAAATCACTCCGGATGTTTTGTACAAATATCAAACAATAAGAGGTCTAGCCTCTGTATTATCAACATTAAAACCAAAAGAGTACAAGGCAATTCCTAAAGCTGAGGCTTCAGATTTTTATCCGGTTTCGAGTGCACAAAAAAGACTGTATTATGCATGGAAGATGGATAAAAAGAGTATAGCGTATAATACGCCTACAGCATTTAAAATACAAGGACGAATAAATGCCGAAAAGTTAAAAAAGGTAATCAGTGAATTAGTAAATAATCATGATTCTTTGCGAATGGTATTTGATGAGAGACCAAATCCCGTTTTTAGCACCAGTACCATAAACGAAGTATCTATTGATATTAAGAATTGCGAAGATAATAACGTTCAAAACGAACTTCGCAAACTTGTGATGCCTTTTGATCTTACAAGTGGACCATTATTTAGAATGGCAATCTTAAATACGGAACAAAAAGAGGCCATTCTGTTTTTAGATTTTCATCATATCATTTCGGATGGGGTATCGATTCATCATTTCGTAAAAGAAATGATATCGCGATACGAAGGTAAAATTGTAGAACCATTGAGTATTGGTTATGGTGATTATTGTACTTGGGAAAAGAACCGTAAAGATGAAGACGTTTTAACTTATAACGCATCGTATTGGAGTGATCAATTAAAGGGAGATTTACCAGAATTAAATATGGAGTTGGATTATCCAAGGCCACCAATTTTTGTTCCCAAAGGTGAGAAAATAGAGTTTGAACTTAATAATCAAACCACCACAAAATTAAAAACACTCGCTAAAGAACAAGGCTGTACTTTGCATGCCTTAATGTTTACCATGTATCATGTGTTAATCGGCAAATATTCTGGGGCTAGCGAAACAATAATCGGAATACCAGTTGCAGCACGTCAGCATCCGGATGTACAAACTATGCAAGGAATGTTTGTTAATAACCTACCGATACGAAATGTAATACAAGGAGAAGAAACAATAACCGAAATTTTAAGAGGTGTTGACGAGCGCATCGCTAATGGTTTATTACATCAAGAGTATCCTTTTGATCAGATGGTTACTACTATAACTAATACTCAAAATGCCAGTAGAAATCCGATTTTCGATACTATGTTTGTTTACCAAAACATGGGAACTACTACGGTTATTGGTCAAGACTTTACCTTATCAAGGTACTTTTTTGATCCAGGGTATTCTAAATTCGACATCTCAATGGAAGTTTTTGAAAATGACAAGGCTCTCAAATATGGTATAGAATATAATACCACATTATTTAAGAGAGACACCATCCTTAACTTTCAAAGATGTTTTGAAAATTTAGTCAAGGAAATTCTTAGAAATCCAGATGTCCCATATGCAAAATTATCATTACTAGATGCAAAAGAGGCTCATAAGTTTACCTACTTATTTAATAATGAAATTGAAACATATCCAGAAGAAAAGAGTGTATATCATCTGTTTGAAGAACAAGTGCAAAGAACTCCAAAATCTATAGCTCTGGAGTTTGGTTCCCAAACAATGACATATGAAGAATTGGATACCAAAGTAAATCAATTTGCTATGGTCCTCAAGGAAAAAGGAGTAGAACCTCAAAATATCGTAAGTATCTTGTTGCCTAGATCTTTTGAGTTGGTAATTACTATACTTAGTGTAATGAAAGTTGGAGGTATATATGTGCCATTAGATGTAGATTTACCCGAAGATCGAATTAGTTATATTTTAGGGCATAGTCAATGTAGTTTTCTTATAACCAGTATGGGTAAAGAATTCCGGATAGATTCTGATATTGCCAGTGCATTGCCAAGATGTATTACTATAGATGAGATTACATCTTCAAAAGAAATTCTAAATACTAATATAGCATTAGAATACAGTTCTCAAAATCCGGCTTATATTTTATATACCTCAGGAACAACAGGTAAACCTAAGGGAGTAGTGGTTAAAAACTCATCTCTAACCAATTATATCTGTTGGGCTTCAGAAAAATATATCAAAGAAAAATCAGCTAAATTTCCTTTGTATACATCAATATCATTTGATTTGACTGTGACCTCTATTTTTACGCCTTTAATTACAGGAAACACAATAGTTATATATGAAGAGGAACAGCAAGAAGTGTTAATAGAAAAGGTACTTAATGATGCTAATACTAGCATTGTAAAATTAACGCCTTCTCATCTAAAAATTATCAGAGAATTAAATCTAAAGAGTACCCATTCGATCAAAAGGTTTATAATCGGTGGTGAAGAATTGGAAACCTCTCTGGCAAAAGATATTTATGATCTATTTAACAAAGACATAGAACTTTACAATGAATATGGCCCCACCGAGGCAACCGTTGGTTGTATGATTTATAAGTTCTCGGCAGATGATGATTTTAGAACTGTCCCTATTGGATATCCTATTAAAAATACTCAAATTTATATACTGGATGAATATTTAAACCCTGTGCCTGTTGGTGTACGAGGAAACTTATATATCTCGGGTGATGGGCTGGCGTATGGCTATTTTGATAATGATCTTTTAACCGATGAGAAATTTATAGACAATCCATTTGTTGAAGGTCAAAAAATGTATCGCTCAGGAGATATTGCAGTAAGACGTGCGAATGGAGTACTAGAGTACATTGGCAGATCCGACCAGCAGATTAAGATTAATGGTTATCGCATTGAAATTCCTGAAATTGAAAACTGTTTATTAGACCATCAAGATATAAAACAGGCCGTAATCGTTTGTGATTATGTATCTGGAGAAAAGGCACTACATGCGTATTACAGAAGTACTGAAAATCAAGAAATAAGTTATTCAGATCTGGTACGTTTTTTAGCAAATCGTTTGCCATATTATATGATTCCAAGATCGTATACGCATATCGAGAAAATGCCTTTAACCAAAAATGGTAAAATTGATTATAAAGCACTGCCTGCTCCAGAGTTCAAAGACAATGATACAGAAAGAACAGTTTGTGAAAACGATATGGAGCAGACTATCCTGGATGTATGGCAAGAAATATTTGGGACAGAAAATATTACGGTTACAGACAATTTTTTTGAATTGGGAGGCGACTC
Organism: uncultured Aquimarina sp.; assembly: GCA_947497175.1. Lineage (GTDB taxonomy): Bacteria > Bacteroidota > Bacteroidia > Flavobacteriales > Flavobacteriaceae > Aquimarina. The sequence continues at coordinate 24,459 of CANMFM010000013.1, forward strand.
AATCAAGGCCGTTCAGATTTCTTCTAAATTAAACATGAGAGGCATTACTCTTGATGTAAAAGATATATTAACATATCAAACTATAGCCATTACAGCACCTTATGCTGATACTAACCATGAAAATGAAAAGTACGATCAGGGGTTCGTAGAAGGTCTAAAAGCTTTACATCCTATCGAAAGCTGGTTTATAAATCAAAAACAACCAAATCCTAACTATTATAATCAATCAGTTTTATTAAACTTTAATGAGCCCATAAATAATAAGGTGTTAACCCATGCTTTTATGAGGCTAATTAATCATCATGATGGATTAAGAATAAACTATAAGCAAGATGAGAATAAGATATGGTTTAATGAAGCGTACATTGACTATCCTTTCAAAATAGAAAGGCATAATATACATGCTGATGATCAATTATTTGAAGTTTGTACAACGATTAAGAACAGTATGGATATCGAAAATAGTTTGCTAATTAAAGCGGCTATTATTACCTATCCTGATTTTTCTGAACAATTATTCATTACAGCTCATCATTTGGTCGTTGATGGAATTTCTTGGAGAATTCTTCTTGATGATTTAAAGACAATTTATCAGTCTTTATTGTTAGGCGATGAACCCAAACTCCCGATGAAAACCATGTCTTTGCAAGAATGGCAAACTACGCTTACCAGCTTAGTACAAAAAACTAATTTTACAGCGAATGAAGTTGAGTACTGGAAAAATATAGAAGAAGAAGACTTTCAATTGCCATGTGATACAGAAACAAATGATTGGCGTTTTATAAATTCAAGACAAATAACAGTCAACCTTGATAAAGATCAAACAGCCCATTTGGTAAAGAAAGCACACGTATCCTATAAAACTAATATAGTAACACTCTTAAGCACAGCACTCTCATTAGCACTTCAAGAATGGATAAATAAAGAAGAATTTGTTATTCAATTTGAAAATCATGGCAGACACTTAGAGAATGTTGATGTTTCTAGAACAAGTGGCTGGTTTACCGCGATGTATCCAGTAAAAATTGCATTAGTTCAAGGAACCATAGACGATCAGATAAAAAGTATTAAAGAGCAACTTGTGAGCGTACCAAATAACGGATTGGGGTATGGTATTTCTAAATATATGAGAAATACAGAACTAACAGATAGTGAGGAGAAGCTCTCAGAATTACGATTTAATTATCTAGGACAATTTGATCAGGAACTAACTAATGATCTATTTGAATTTTCGCAGGTATTTCACGGAAGTGAAGTCAGTCTTGAAAATATAGTAACAACCAAGCTTGAGATTAATGCGATGGTTGTTCAAGAAAAATTACAGATTTCTGCCAATTATAATAGTAAGTTTCATAAAAACGAAACTATCTCGAAATTTCTGGAATCTTTCTTAATGAACTTATCCCTTATAATTGATCATACTAAAGATCAAAAAGAAATTCATTTTACGCCTTCAGATTTTGAAACAATAGATCTGGAACAGGAAGAACTAGACTCTTTATTCTCGTAAAAACTTTTATAAAATATTCATTTTTCGAATTATTAAGCTAAAAAACAATAATATGAAATCACATAATATACAAACAATTTCAGGTAAAAAAATGCTGTTACAAGTAGATGATAATCAAGGTACAGTTTTAGATTGGTTAGATCAATATAAAGATGATATAGAAAGTTTTATTTCTACTAATGGAGCATTGTTAATTCGAGGTTTGGGAATTTCTAATGATAAAGAATTTGGAGATGCCTTGAAACTATTATTTGGTGAAGATTTGGCAAACTATACGTATAGATCCACTCCTCGTACCGAAGTAAATCAAAGTAATGTATATACCGCTACAGAATATCATGCTTCTGAGGTAATTCCCCAACATAATGAAAATGCATACTCAAATGCGTGGCCAATGCGTATTGGTTTCACTTGTTTAATCCCTGCTGATAAAATGGGAAATACTCCGATTTCAGATAGTAGAGAAGCATATCAAAAAATTCCTTTCGAAATAAGAGAAGAATTTGAAAGAAAAAATATCATGTATGTTAGAAACTATTCAGATATAGATTTACCTTGGGAAGAAGTATTTCAGACAAACAGTAGAGCAGAGGTAGAACAGTATTGTACTGAAAACAATCTAACGTTTGAATGGACAGAGAATGGATTGAGGACTAGTCAGGTAAATCAGGCTACAATGATGCATCCAACGACAAAAGAAATGTTGTGGTTTAATCAGGCTCACTTATTTCACTCTAGTAGCTTAGGTCCTGAAATCAAAGAAGGATTAATAGAACTATTAGGCGAAGAGAATTTACCCAGAAATTCATTCTTTGGTGATGGAACTCCAATTGACGAAGAAGCACTTTCGATCATAAGAAAGGTATTCGAAGAAACGAAGTTTTCTTTTCGATGGAATAAAGGAGATTTACTTCTTTTGGATAATATGCTGTATACCCACGGAAGAGAACCTTATGAAGGAAATAGGAAAATACTTGTCGGAATGGCTCAAAAATACAGTTCTCAATTAGATCAAAGTATTGCATCAGCAAATTTATAATACACTAATGCTGCATTTAGAATATTGCTCAACGCGATTACTGGTACCAGAACCGTACTTCATTATTACTTCGAAATCTATAAATACGTTATTTACCTGCTTTTTAATACTTCGAGAAACAAGCAAATCAATACGATAACTCCACACCATAATGTGGAAAGATTTACTTCCACTAGTACTTTGGACACCAGTGTTGTGTGCCGATAAAAACAGTTCGACTTAGAAGCCTATCAAGGTACAATTGTTACCTGGTCATAGGTCACTTTATGCTTTAGTAAGGTACATGATCGATAAAATTTAAACAATGATACATAGTATTTTTAATCCTTTCAAAAAAATGAGGAAAAGAACAAGGAGTTATATCCTTTTTTATTGGGTCGTCCAATTAGCATTTGCGCAACCAAGCAATCCATATGATATTGTTTTACAAGGAGGAAGAGTAATAGATCCGGAAACTAATTTTGACGCTATTCGGAATATTGGTATTCGTAATGGTCAAATTCTTGAAATTTCTACCAACACATTATCCGGAACCGAAACTATCGATGTTTCAGGTCTAATTGTAGCACCTGGGTTTATTGATATACATGTACATGGTATCACTAATATCGAGCAAGAATACCAGATCAAAGACGGCGTTACAACTGCTTTAGAATTAGAATGGGGGCTGCCATTTTTAGAAGAGTGGTATGAGTTGAGAAAATCGAGATCTATCATAAATTTTGGAGCCAGTGTCAATTGGCCAATAACCAGAGTACAATCGTTAGCTTCTTTTCAAGAACAGTTAAGCTCTTTGAAAGAAACAATGTCAACTAAAGGGCTACCTGTCACGAAAACAATGCCCGCTTTTGGAAGGAGTTTTTATCAAGAACTACCTCTGGATAGAATACCAGAAATGTTGGATTATATTCAAGCATCTTTAAAAAGTGGTGGATTAGGGATTAGCATGCCAATAGGATATTTGCCGGGAGCAAGTACAGAAGAAGTTTTTAGAGTATATCAATTAGCAGGAACTTTAAAAGCACCTGTATATGCACATGTTAGAGAAGGAGGGATTATTGCTATACAACAAGTTATTTCTGATGCTGTGCTAACGGGTGCTCCTCTTCATATTGCTCATATGAATAGTATGGCATTAAGTAAAATAATGCTAGCCATAGAAATGGTGAATACTGCTCAAAAATCCGGATTTGATATAACAACAGAATTATATCCTTATACAGCAGGTTCTACCGATCTAAAGTCTGCAATTTTTGATACCGGTTGGCAACAAAAATTAAATATGAATTATGACGATTTACAGTGGGTTGCAACAGGAGAGCGATTAACAGAAGAAACTTTTGCTACATACAGAAAAGAAGGAGGTACAGTTGTTATGCACAATATGAAACCCGAATGGATAGCATCGGGCATTGCTTCAAAAGGCACCATTATAGCTTCTGATGGAATGCCGTATGCAAAATTAGCGCACCCAAGATCTTCTGGTACTTTTTCTAGAGTATTAGGAAAATACGTAAGAGAAGATAAGGTGTTAGGCCTTATTGAAGCGATAGAAAAGATAACACTACTGCCTGCCAGGAGATTAGAAGTCATAGCTCCTGTAATGAAACGCAAAGGTAGAATTCAGGTAAATGCAGATGCAGATATAACCATATTTAGTTTTGATAAAATAATAGATACATCAACGTTCGAAAAAGGAATACAGCCTTCAGAAGGAATTGAATATGTTTTAGTTAACGGAGTTCCTGTTCTAAGAAAAGGAAAGATTGTTAAGAATACTTTTCCCGGTCAACCTGTTTATGGAAAATACAAAGATTAATTTCTATGTATACCCCTTTAAACAACTTCAATTCATATTGATACTCCAAATTATAAAAAAATACAAGTGGATAACAAGATAGAAAAACAAAACGTTCAGGATATTTTTGAACTTAGTATGGTTCAAAAAGGAATGCTATTTCATCATTTAAAAAATGAGAATGCGAATACATACAATGCACAATTGATATTTAATATTGATGGTGATCTAAATGTAAATGTGTTACAATCAGCATTAAATAAGGTACAGAATAATCATGATGTGTTGCGTTCAGTTTTTAGATGGAAAGAAGTAAGCAAGCCCTTACAAATCATCTTAAAAACGGCTCCTATTAAGATCCGGTATTATGATGTTTCTGACAAAAGTGAAAGCGATCGTTCTATGTATATAGAAGAATATGCTTTAACAGATCAGAAAAAGCGTTTTGATCTTTCGCATGTTGCGATGCGTGTAACTGTAATCAAAGCATCAAAAACATCTTTTGTATTATGTTTAACGAATCACCATATTTTATATGACGGATGGAGTACAGGTATCTTGTTAAAAGAATTGTTTGTTAATTATAATGCTATTGTTAATGGAATTGCTGTAAAAACAAATCAAAGCGTTTCGTATAAGAGGTATATTTTATCTAAACAAAAAGAAAAGGATCTAGAACAGGAATATGCATATTGGAAGAAATATTTGGAAGCATATCAAATTACCTCATGTTTTTCTAAAAAAGCTAATAAAAATCAGACAGAAACATCTGTTGAGAAGAAAAGACTAAAATTTGACATACAGTCAATTAAACGATTATCCAAAGAAGAAAAAATAACCCCATCAGCTATAATTTATTCTGCAATTGGGATATTACTTCAAAAACTTACAGCAACCTCTGATATTGTTTTAGGGACCACAGTATCAGGAAGAGATAGTATTGTTAAAGGCCTAGAGCATGTTGTAGGCAATTTTATAAATACAATACCACTACGACTTAGTAACAAAAACAGTGAGTCATTTCTTGATATGGCTAATAACGTTTATCAAGAAGGACTTATAAGAAACCAAAATGCAAATACGTCATACTACGAAATAAAAAAACTTTTAGACCTTAAAGGATCTGAAGAATTATTTGATGTTGTAGTGGTTGTCGAGAATTATCCTTTAGACGAGAAGGCTATCAACGGGAATACGGATTTTGAAGTTAAATTAAGATCGGTATACGAAAATACAGGTATTCCTTTGGTAATTACCGTATTTTTAAAGGAAGAGTTAGAGATAGAATTAATCTACCAACCTTCAATAATCAGCGAAGATGAAATTGATCTGTTTTCAATTTCTCTAGAAAGAATACTTAGCCAAATTGGGGAAAACTATACTTCTCCAGTACACTCTTTTGAGCTTCTTAATGAAACAGAAAAGGCTTGGCAAATAAATGAATTTAATGATACCGCAAAAGAGCTACCAACATCAGAAACCATACTTTCTCTTTTTGATAAGCAGCGAGGTATTACTCCTGAAAACGTTGCGCTCATATGCGGTGAAGCACAATTAACCTATCAAGAATTAGGAGAGTTATCTGATAAAGTCGCAACCTATCTTAAAAAAGAAAAAGGGATAAGAAAAGGAGCGTTAGTAGGTTTAATGTTAGAGAGGGATTTTAATTTGATCCCTATCATTTTAGGGGTTCTAAAGGCCGGGGCTGCCTACGTTCCAATCGATCCAACATATCCTACGGCAAGAATTAATAACATTCTGGAACAGTCCGGGTTAGCGCTTTTGGTTACCAAAGACAGAGATATAGATTCGTCTTTATGTATACCTTCTGAAAGTATTGATGTACACGATCTAATGATAGGTCTTCAGGATATTAAGAGTATATCGCATACAACTATTCTAGATGATGACTTGGCATATATAATTTTCACATCAGGATCTACAGGAACTCCAAAAGGAGTTATGATTGAACATGCAACTTTGCTAAATTATGTATACTGGGCTTCAAACTATTATGTGAAAGAAGAGGAGCTTACTTTTCCGCTATACTCTTCTATTTCTTTTGATTTAACGGTTACATCAATTTTTACACCATTAATAACCGGAAATACAATTATAGTTTATAAAGATGAAACAGATCAATTACCCATTGATGCAGTACTTAATGACAGTAGAATTAACATCGTTAAGTTAACTCCTTCTCATTTAAAAATAATAAGAGATAATAATTTGTTTGATCCGGCAAAAACTACTATTCGAAAGCTCATCGTTGGAGGGGAAGAATTAGAATATCATTTGGCAAAAGATATTGTAGAAAAGTTTAATGGAGATATCACAATTTTTAACGAGTATGGTCCTACAGAGGCAACTGTTGGGTGTATGATTTATGATTTTGACCCTTCTCTGAACACAGGATCGGTATCACTAGGAAGCCCTATTTATAATACTCAAATCTATATTCTAGATGCCAATATGAATCCTGTTCCGGTTGGTGTAAAAGGAGAATTATATATAGCCGGAGGAGGATTAGCAAGAGGATATCTGGGCAGAGAGGATTTAACCCATGAACGGTTTATCAAAAATCCTTTTAACCCTGATCAGAAAATGTATAAAACAGGAGATTATGCTAAACGAGAAAAGGGCAATCATATTCTTTTTTATGGAAGAATAGATGAGCAAGTAAAAATTTCGGGATACAGAATCGAATTAAAGGAGATTGAGAGTACCCTTTCTACCTATCCAGGCATTAAAGAATCGGTCGTAGCTGTTAAGGAACGAGATCATAATAAGATACTTGTAGCTTATTATTTGTCAGACGATGAAATAGTTGTTGATAAATTGAAAGCCTATGTCGTAGAGAAGCTTCCTTCTTATATGCTACCGCTGTATTATATAAAGCTAGATTCATTACCGCTAACCTCAAACGGAAAACTGGACCTTAAAAAATTACCAGAACCAAGTTCTTTTGCGATAGATGACTATCAAGCTCCAACAACTGTTGTCGAAAAATTATTGATTAAACATTGGTCTGATATTCTTAATGTTAAGGTAATCAGTATTACAGATAACTATTTTTTAATTGGTGGAGATTCAATCAAATCAATACAGATAAGTTCAAAAATGAGAGCTGATGGCTTTGAAGTTTCTGTACAGGATATTTTTAGAAACCCCACAATCAAAACACTGGCAGCCGTAACTAAACCTCTATCAACACCGGTAAATCAGTCGACCGTTACGGGCGAAGTTGAATTAAGCCCGATTCAGCAGTGGTTTTTTGATAAATCTAAAACAGATCACCATCATTTTAATCAATCATCTCTATTGCGTTTTGATTCAAAAGTAACACGACAAACGGTGCAATCAATATTTTCTGAAATTCTCACACATCACGATGCTCTTCGTATGATTTTTAAGAATGAAGAAGGTATTGTTTATCAATATAATCAAGAAGATACCATAACTGTTGATATAGAAGAATACGATTTAACGTCATTAAAAAATCCGCAGAAAACATTACTCGATCATGCAAATAATCTGCAATCTCAGATAGATCTGGACAATGGGCCTTTAGTTAAATTAGGCTTATTTCAGACCGATGCAGAAAGTCGCTTGCTCATTGTGATACATCATTTGGTAATTGATGGAATTTCTTGGCGTATTTTATTAGAAGATATTGAGACCTTATACAGTCAAATTTTGAATGGAGATTCTCTTAAACTGCCACTTAAAACAGATTCTTTTAAAACGTGGTCAAAAACACTTAAAGAATACACAAATAGTGAAAGTTATCAAAAAGGGAAACTATATTGGGAGACTCAATTAAGAAAAGAAAACTCGACCATCAAGCGAGACTTTCCTGATGGTTTAAATATCCATAAGGATCATCATAGCGAGATATTAGAATTAGATCTATCTGATACAAAGCAACTTTTGACGGAGGCACATGCTGCCTACGGAACTCAAATAAACGAACTTTTGATATCAGCATTTCTATTAGCTATCAATAAACAATTTGAAGTTAATACACTATGTATTGATTTAGAAGGACATGGTAGAGAAGAAATTGCTTCAGGAATTAATGTAGGTCGAACGATAGGTTGGTTTACAAGTATTTATCCTGTTCTATTAGAGAAAAAAGGAGAAGATATTTCAAGCGTGGTTAGACATATAAAAGAAACCTTAAGAGCTGTTCCTAATAAGGGAATTGATTATTTAATCTCACACTACACAGATGTAGATCCTTTACATCTTAAAAGTAGTTCAAATATTAGCTTCAATTATTTGGGGCAATTCGAGTCAGATTATAAAAACCTTCAGGTATTAAATGAGAGCAAAGGAAATGAGATTTCTCTTAACATGAAGCAACCCTATGATTGGAATGTTATCGGATGGGTTTCTGATGAGAAACTAAAATTAGAACTCGTATATAGCACACAACAGTACAAAAAAGACACAATACAATCTTTTATTCGAATATTCAAAGAAAGCCTAAAAGATATTATTCGTCACTGTTGTCAATGCAATAGTGTAACATTAACTCCGTCAGATTTAACATATAATGAATTGTCTATTGATGATTTAGATCAAATACAATCTAATTTAGAGGTGGTAGATATTTATAGATTGGCACCAACCCAAGAAGGAATGCTATTTCATTCCATTTTGGAGCCTACTTCTAAAGTTTATTTTGATCAAAAGGTGTTGACACTTCAGGGGACTGTACATGTTGATGCAATCAAAAAAAGTATGCAAGCTTTAGTGGATCGCTATGAGGTTTTTAGAACGGTATATGTGCATGAGAATCTAGAATACCCTTTACAAATTGTACTAAAGGAAAGAGATATAGATGTCGATTATATTGATGTTCAAGAAGCGTGCAACACTCAATCTATACAAAAAGTTGTCGATACATACATCCAAAAGGACAGAGCTAAAAGCTTCGACTTATCAAAAGACGTATTGATGCGTGTGACTCTTCTCAGAGTAAAAGAAGAAGAATACCGAATGATTTGGTCAAACCATCATATTGCTATGGATGGTTGGTGTACTACTCTATTATGGAATGATTTTCAGAAACTATATGTTGGATTTAGCAAAAATACACCATTAAAGTTAGAAGGAGTACCTAAATATTCTGAGTATATAAAATGGCTTCGACAAAGAGATCAACCAGAATCAAATAGCTATTGGTTTAAGTATTTGGAGAATTACGAGAAGACCATTTCCATTCCAAAAAATAATAACGTAAAAGAGGAGACTTATGATTTGCAAAGTCACTCATTTTCGTTGAATAAAGAAAATACTCAAGCTATACAGCAGTTATCAAAGAAATGTGCAGTAACCTTAAGTACGATCTTTCAAGCAGCATGGGGAATTTTGCTATCCAAGTATAATCATACAAGTGATATCATATTTGGTAATGTCGTTTCGGGAAGAAATTCTGAAATAGATGGAGTAGATAGTATCGTGGGACTTTTTATCAAAATCCTTCCCGTAAGGATTGCGTATACGGAGCAAGATACGATAGCCTCTATATTGAGAAAAAGCCAAGAAAAAGCTTTCGAAGCACAAGCTCATCATGAGTCATCTCTATTAGAAATTCAAGAACAGACACCTTTAGGGAATAGATTGTTCGATCATATTATGGTTTTTGAAAACTATCCTATTTCTAATGGAATTCAAGGAGTCGAAGATCCCAATTATGGATTTTCGGTAGCGGAAATTGAGGTTCATGAGCAAACGAATTATGATCTGAATGTAATTATCATTCCTGGAGAAGTTATCAACGTACAGGTTGATTATAATCAAAATATGTATAGTAATGTAATAATTAAGGAAGTTCTATCTCATTTCGAAAACATCTTAGAGCAATTCATTAATGATGTAAACATGCCGATCGCTAAATTAAAACTGGTGAGCGATCAGGAAAGAACCAATTTACTTAATGAATCAAATAAAACTCAAATTGGGTATCCTAAAAATGAAACGCTTGTTGACCTATTTTTAAAACAGATACGAGAGCATCCGGATAACATAGCGGTTACGTATGGAGATGAATCAATTAGCTACAAAAAGCTTCATGAAAAAAGTAGTCAAGTAGCATGTTTATTGAGCGATTTAGGTGTTAAAAGTGATAATGTTGTAGGTCTATACATGGATAAGTCGATCGATTTAATTGTCGGTATTTTAGGAGTGTTAAAGGCGGGAGGAGCTTATTTACCTATTGATGTCAATTACCCAAAAGACAGGAAAGAATATATTATTCAAGATAGTGGATCTTCCATAATATTAACCACTACAGCCTCTGGTGAAGTAACCGAAACAGCAGAAGGGGTGAGGGTAATCAATATTGAAGAAGCATTTGAGAGGATATTAACCCCTCAAGAACTTGAAATTAATAATGTAAGAAGTTCGTCGGATCTATGCTACATCATTTATACTTCAGGGACAACGGGAAATCCAAAGGGGGTAATGATAGAGCATCGAAATGTAGTTAGACTATTTTTTAATGAAGATCCACTATATGATTTTACTTCTAATGATATCTGGACTTTGTTTCATAGTCACTGTTTTGATGTCAGTGTTTGGGAAATATTTGGATCACTATTATTTGGAGGAAAATTAATCGTAATACCTCAATCTATTGCTAGGGATTCAAAAGCTTATCTAGATATATTGAAGAAAGAAAAAGTTACGATGTTGAATCAAACACCAAGTTCTTTTTATAATTTAATTCAAGCAGAATTAGTTAGTGAAGAATTGTTGACAGAATTAAGTCATGTAATACTTGCAGGAGAGGAATTAAACCCTCGAAAGTTAAAAAAATGGAAAGCAAAATATCCCGGTATTAAATTGATAAATATGTACGGGCCGACAGAGACAACAGTGTATGCTACCTTTAAAGAAATTACAGATTACGAAATTGAAAACAACATAAGTAATATAGGGGTTCCTATCCCCACGTTATCTACAATCTTATTAGATGAGTATAAAAATATAGTGCCAAGAGGGGTAGCAGGAGAACTTTATATAGGAGGAAGCGGGTTAGCTAGAGGGTATTTGAATAAAGAAGAATTAACAAATGAAAAATTCATTCAGAATCCATACAATCCTAGTGAAAAGTTATACAAGTCTGGAGATTTGGCAGTCTTATTGAATTCTGGAGAATTGGAGTATAAAGGAAGAATTGATAAGCAAGTTCAATTACGTGGGTACAGAATAGAATTAGGAGAAATAGAAAGTATATTAGTAACGCACTCGAAGGTAGATGAAGTAGTAGTTGCATTGAAAGAATGGTCTGATGATAAGTTTATCATTGCCTACTATAAATCAAATCAAACTATAGATATTGAAGAACTTAGGAGATTTGTTTTTGGAAAACTTCCAGAATACATGGTGCCTTCGTTCTTTATAAAACTTGATGAGATACCATTAACTTCTAATGGGAAACTAGATACTAAAGCGTTACCAAAACCTCAATTGGATAATGTAGAATCTATATCAAAACCTAAAAATGAAATTCAGAAAGAATTAGTGAATATTTGGTCTGAGATATTAGGACTCTCTAAAGAAAAAATTGGAATACACAGCAACTTCTTTGATATAGGAGGGAATTCATTGAAATTGATGATAATGGCAGATAAGATTAGTTCTGTTTTTAATATAGAAGTTACCGTGTCTCAGGTTTTTGATTCACCAAAAATAATAATGTTAGCACATTTTGTCGACCGTTTGGTAAATGATAAACAAGTCCTGGATACAAAAGAAAAAGAGGACGCAGAAGAACATTTACACATTATGAATGATACTCTAAACTTATTAAATCAAAATTAAAAGAAGCCATGGTAAAATACACAGGATTAGAAATTGCCGTTGTCGGTATGTCATGCAAATTTCCAGAAGCTGATACTATAGAAGAGTTCTGGGAAAATTTAAAAAATGGCAAAAATAGCATTAGTCAATTTACTGAAGAAGAGGCTTTAAAAGAGGATAAAGAGTCACTAGTAAAGCAATCTTCATATGTAAAGGCAAATGCATATTTAAAAAATAAACAATATTTTGATTCAGAGTTTTTTGGATATACCCCTCATGAAGCAGAGTTGATGGATCCGCAAGTAAGACTTTATCATGAGTGTTGCTGGGAAGCTCTAGAAGACAGTGGCTATACATCAAAGGACCCAAAGCTTAAAATAGGAGTTTTTTCTGCTGGATACCCAAATATTCCATGGATGTTGCGCGCATCGCAAAACACTAATCAGAATGAATTTGTAGATGGTTTTACATCTTCTCATTTAATAGATGCTACTTTTTTAAGTTCTAGAATTTCATATAAATTCGACCTTAAAGGTCCTGCGATATTTGTGCAAACTGCATGCTCTTCTTCATTAGTGGCTATCCACGAAGGGTGTAATAGTTTATTACTTGGAGAAAGTAATATGGTATTAGTAGGAGGGGTAAATGTTAGGCATTATTCCAAAAAAGGATATGTGTTTCAAGAGGGAATGATACACTCAAAAGATGGTACATGTAGACCATTCGATGCTCAATCTAGTGGTACTGTTGGAGGAGAAGGAGTTGGAGTTGTTGTATTAAAAAGACTAAAAGATGCCATTCGGGATAAAGATAATATTCATGCAATTATAAAAGGGACTGCTATTAATAATGATGGAAGTGCTAAGGTGGGATACACAGCTCCAAGTGTTCGCGGACAGGTCGAGGTAATTAAGAAAGCCCATTCTATGGCGCGAATCGATGCTGATACGATAAGTTATGTAGAAACTCATGGGACGGCAACTTCATTAGGAGATCCAATCGAAATTGAAGCCTTAAATACAGCATTTGGTAAGAATAATGAAAAAGGGTGTGCTATAGGGTCGGTAAAGTCTAATATCGGGCATTTAGATGCAGCAGCAGGTGTTGCAGGATTTATAAAAACAGTACTTGCTCTAAAACACAGAGAATTACCTCCTAGTTTACATTATACAGAACAAAACCCGGCTATTAGTTTTTCTCAAGGTCCTTTCTTTGTAAACAATCAATTGACAAAATGGGGAGGCTCATCAGATCTTTTAAGAGCAGGTGTAAGTTCTTTTGGTATTGGAGGGACAAACGCCCACGTAGTACTTCAGGAAGCACCTGCTAAAGAAACTTTCAAACAAAAAAGAAAGAATCACTTATTACCAATATCTGCTAAAACTGTTTCTGGATTTCAAGGTAATGTAGCCAAGCTTAAAAAGTTTATTGAAGAAAACCAACAGATAAACATAGCAGATACAGCATATACCTTACAGACAGGAAGGGAACGATTTAAGTTTAGAAAGGCCATTGTTTGTGAAAATACAACTAGCGTTTTAAAACAATTAGAAGACTTGTCTGTAATGCAACCAATTTCTTCTAATTACCAGGAAGAATTACAACATGTTGTGTTTATGTTCCCCGGACAAGGAATGCAATATGTTAGCATGTGTGCAGATCTATATTCTTCAGAAGAAACATTTCGTGAAGAAATAAATACTTGTTTGGAACTAGCTAAAAAGTATACTACAGCAGATTTGCATTCAATACTATTTTCAAATGAGGCTTCCAAAAAGATTAACCAAACAGAATACGCACAACCTCTTTTGTTTTTTGTAGAATATGCATTAGCAAAACAATTGTCCAAGTGGGGAGTGACTCCCGATTACATGATTGGTCATAGTATCGGAGAATATACAGCAGCATGTCTGAGTGGTGTTTTCGAGTTGGAAGATGCCATACGATTGGTCATAAAAAGAGGATTGTTAATGAGTAAAGCAAGTACAGGCGCAATGCTCAGTATCAGTTCCAATAGCGATAGAGTCAACTCATATCTAAAAACATACGATACTATTGATTTAGCAGTGGTAAACAGTGATAGTGCCGTAGTTGTCTCAGGTACGATTGAGGATATCGATGTGTTTAAAGGTTTCTTAGATGACAAGGGTATTCAGTCCAAAAAGTTACATACGTCGCATGCATTTCATTCTAGAATGATGGATAACGTATTGAATGAATTCGAAGAAGAACTAAAACAAGTTACAATAAAGTCTCCTAAGATCCCATTCATATCTAATGTGTCAGGAGATTTTGTTAATGGCCATGAGGTGAAGGAACCGTCTTATTGGACAAAACACCTTAGAGGTACAGTCAATTTCAAACAAGGAGTAGATACTTTATTATCTCAAGGTGACGCTTGCTTTGTTGAAGTTGGGCCAGGAAGCGTATTAAGTAATTATGTAAATGAAAATGAGCATAAAACGGATCGTCATCGTACTGTAAATACGGTAAGACATGTAAAGTACACTATCGACGATCAACAATATTTCCTTGAGAAACTGGGAGAACTTTGGGAATTTGGAATAGAAATCGACTGGGAGCAATTCTATGGAGAAGAAAAAAGGTGTAAAATTTCATTACCGACCTATGCTTTTGAAAGAAAAGAATACACCACCGATTTTAACTTCGAAAGACTACTAAGCTCAACATCGTCTTCAAATGTCGATGAATTCACAGAGCATTCTAAAGAATTAATCAATACCTACAATTGGAAGCGTTCCACACTTCCGAATACAGCCAAAGAGCTAGAAGGTCAAAAAAGAAATTTTCTGATTTTTAGAGGAAATGAAGACTTTAGTCAAGCTATCATTGAAACATTAAAGGAAAAGCAGCAGGGTGTAATTGAGGTTAAACTTGGAGAACAATTCAAGAAGGTTAACGAAGGATTATTTGAAATTAATATATCTGCCTTAGATCAGGTAGAACAATTATGGGATGCACTTAGAAATATAAATTTCAATGCAAACGAAATCATTTATGGTTTACCACTATCTGAAAAATATACCTCTCCTGATTATGACAAGATTGATAAAGGGTTAAGAGAAAATTATCTTGGGATATCTTATATTTCTAGGGCTCTTGCAAACTATCAACCTAATGCTGAGGTGAAGATTACGGTACTAAGTAACTACTTAGCCAATATAATGCCCACAGATTTTGTAGACCCTTTGAAGGCTTTAGTACTTTCGCCGGCAAAAATTATTCCTTCTGAGATGAACACTCTACGATGTAAAGTAGTAGATATTCCTTATCCGTTTGGTAATGACAGTGAACATTCAGATTACGCAGAAAAGGTAATCAATGAAATGTTTTACAAAACAGATGATGCTCTTGTCGGATATAGGTATGCAGAACGTTGGACTAGAGATATAACCTCATTAGTGACAAACGAGAAAACGGTATCAAATACTCAACTTGTTGACAAAGGAACTTATCTTATCGTTGGCGGAACAGGTGGAATCGGACTTTCTATAGCTGCCGAAATGAGTTCTAGAATAAACGGAAATTTTATTTTGGTGCACCGTAAAGATTTTCCGAAAAAAGAGGTATGGTCAGAATGGATAAGTACTCATGGTGAAAACAATGATATTGTAAAAAAGATTCGAAAAATTCAGAAAATCGAACATGATGGGTCTACTATTGAATTGCACCAGCTAGATGTTGCTAACGAATCTGGTGTAAAAGCGTTCTTAGAAGATAAACAAAAGAACAATGAACAAATTAAAGGTCTAATCTGGGCAGCGGGAGAGGTTGATTATGGAGGGATTATACTCAATAGATCTGAGAATGATTTAATAAAGTATAGTACTTCAAAAGTTCATGGAGTTTTATTATTTGAGAAATATATGGAGTTCTCAAACTTGGATTTTCTTGCTTTGTTTTCATCTATCGGAAATGTTATTTATCAAATAAAATTTGGGCAAGTAGGATATAATGCTGGTAACGAGTTTTTAGAAAGCTATTCACATTATGCAAAGAAGCAATGGGGTATTCATGCATTTACCATAAATTGGTGTGACTGGTATGATATTGGACTGACCTTTAATTCAATAATAGAGCAGGATCAGATTGAAGATGTTGACGAAATTAATTCTAGAATTAGCCATGCTATTTCTCCAGATAAAGGAGTAGACACTTTTTTCAGATGTCTTGACAGCAAAGAGACTACTTTCAGCATATTTCCTGAAAAATTAGAAGACGAAATTCAATTTCAACAAAATAGATTAAAAGAATTTCAAAACGCCCAGTCAAAATCAGAAGCAGAGAAGCAAACCGAAATAAAAGTAGTAGATAGCATAGAAAACGCTATTCTAAACGAATATTCAAACTTTTTTGGAAAAGAACTTAAGCTCACAGATAACTTTTTTGAATTAGGAGGAGATTCTTTAAAAGCTATGAATTTAGTTGCTAGAATAAATCAATTAGGTTTGAATCTAACGATCAATGATATTTATCAAAATCCAACAATCAAAGAGTTGTTAGATAGTGCGTTAGAGTCTGGTTTGGAAACAGAAACCATCAATATTCCTAAGGTCTCTTCAAAAGAACATTATACGGTATCTTCTGAACAAAACAGAATGTTTTTGTTACAGGAACTTGATGTAGATAGTACATTGTATAATGAAACTGAAATATTATGGATCATTGGAGAGTTGGATACGAATAAAGTTGAAAAAGCTTTTACGCAAATCATTGAAAGACATGAAAGTTTACGAACTTCATACCTGTTTGATGCTGGTGAATTAAAACAAAAAGTATCAGATGATTTTGATTTTCAAATTACATTATCAAAGCTTTCAGAACATAAAACAAATGAATTTGTAGACTCTTTTATTACTCCTTTCGATTTAAGAGATGAAAAGGAGCCATTATTGAGGGTTGGTTTATTAGAAAAAAGCCCAACAGAGCACCTTCTGATTATGGATTCTCACCATATTGTAATGGACGGAGCCTCAAGATTCATCATACGGGAGGAATTCAATAAGTTGATGAATGAAGAAAGCATAGAACCCTTAAAACTACAATATAAAGATTACGCCGAATGGCAAAATAGTGAAGAACAAAAAGCACTAGCTGACAAAGAGAAATCTTTTTGGTTGAAGGAGTTTTCTGGAGAGGTAGAGCCTTTAGAATTACCTATAGATTTTACTAGACCAGTTCAAAGGAATAATGAAGGAGATGTAATTCGTTTTGAAATCGGACAAGAAGAAACTAAAAAATTAAAGAGTATTGCCGCCGCCGATGGAACAACTATATATACAGTTTTAGTTGCTGTTATTAATGTATTACTTAGTAAGTTATCAAATCAAGAAGATGTCGTAATCGGAACTCCCGTTGCAGGTAGACAACATGCAGATCTGGAAAATCTGATAGGTATGTTCGTGAATACATTATGTTTACGTAATTATCCAGAAGGACAAAAAACTTTTAAAGAATTTTTGTCTGAAGTTAAAGGAAAAACATTAGACTGTTTACAACATCAATCTTATCCGTTTGAAGAGTTGGTTACTGAGCTTAAGATAGCCAGAGACACTAGCAGAAATCCTCTTTTTGACGTAATGTTTGTATATCAAAATTACGAAGAGGCTAAAAATGAAACTGAAGGTTTGGTTTTCAAGCCCGAACAGTTTAATCACACTTCTTCCAGGTTTGATATGACACTTTTGGCAGTTGATGATGCGGATCAATTATTCTTAAGGCTTATTTTTTCTACTGAATTATTCAATAAAGAAACCGTTCAAAGGTTTGTTTCTTACCTGAAGAATATTGTGACTTCTATTATTAATGATCAAGAGGTGTTGCTTTCAGATATTGATATTTTACCAATAGAAGAGAAACAAAAAATAGTACAGGATTTTAATGATACTCAAGTAAATGATGTAGAAAAAAATGTAGCTGAATTATTTGTAGAACAAGTAGCTAAATATCCTGATAATATTGCCTTAATTCATGATGATGAACAAATCACGTATTTAGACCTAGATAGAAAAGCAAATGCAATAGCCAATCGTATTCATGACAAACTATCTGGCTCTGACCATAAAATAGGATTACTTTTCAATCATTCTATTGAAATGGTGGCATGCTTACTGGGAGTGGTCAAATCTGGTTACGCTTATGTTCCTTTATCTGCAGAAGATCCTGATGATCGAAAACAATATATCTTGTCTGATTGTGGAGCAAGCCTATTGCTTGTGCAAGAAGAGATTTACAATCAATTTGAAGAGAACACATTAATCATTGAAGAAGAAAAAATTGTTGCTATAGGTGAAATTAATCAGGAAGAGAAAGCTCCTGTTGATCCTCTTAGTATCAATACGAATGATTTATTATATGCAATTTATACATCAGGTACTACCGGAAAGCCTAAAGGAGTAGAAATCAGACACAAAGGAATAGTAAATTATGCCCTTTGGGGGATAGACTACCATAATTTAACTCATGAAGATGTAACCTTACAGTTAGTGTCCTATCATTTTGATGGTTTTGGGTCTAACTTTTATCAGGCGATATTATCAGGAGGAGCAATGATTACAGTGCCACGAGAGTTAAAATTAGATGTGCAACATATTGTAAAACAAATTGATACCAAAAAGGTGACTAATTTTGCTATTCTCCCGGGTTTGTATAATGAAATACTAGACGAAATAAAGGTACAGCAACTTAAAAACGAAATTCGATTTGTTGTTTTAGCAGGAGAAAAGTCAGGTCTTAATTTAATTCAAAAAAGTAAAAAGATATTGCCATCAATAAGTCTTGAAAATCAATATGGCCCAACAGAGACCACAATAGGGTCAACACATAATTTGACACTGGATATTGATTCAGCTTCCAACATAGGAAAACCAATACGGAATACGGCAATATATATTCTTGATAATAAATCCAATATCCTACCGATAGGAGTAAAAGGAGAAATACATATTGCAGGAAAAGGAATTGCTAAAGGGTATATTAATAAAAGTGAATTAACTAATGAAAAATTCATAACAAATCCATTTGGTACCTACGAAAAAATGTATAAAACCGGTGATGTTGGTAGGTGGCTTTCAGATGGAACTATTGAAATAGAAGGAAGAAAGGATGATCAAATCAAAATAAGAGGATTTAGAGTTGAGCCCGGAGAAATTAGTAATCATATTACTGTTCATGAACATGTAAGTCAGTCTGCCGTCATCATTAAAGAAAAATCAGGACAAAAATACCTGGCAGCCTATTATATTTCTGAAATAGACATCAGTGCAAATGAATTAAGAGATTTCTTATCTCAGCGGGTGCCGGATTACATGATTCCTTCATATTTCATTAGAATGGAAAAGTTTCCGTATACATTAAATGGCAAACTTGATAAAAGATTAATGCCAGAACCAGCAGAGGATACCTCAGAATATGCATCTGCCATAACACCTGAAGAAGAAATATTAGTGGAAGTGTGGAGTAAGGTATTAGGAGCTAAAAACATAGGTGTACTTGATAATTTCTTTCTTATAGGTGGAGATTCTATTAAATCTATACAGATAAGTTCAAGGTTAAGATCATTAGGATATGAAGTTTCTGTAAAAGATATTTTAACCTCTAGAGATATTAGAACTTTAGCTACAAAAATTACAAAAACACAAAAACAATCAGATCAGTCAACAGTTGTAGGTGAAGCTACGTTAAGTCCAATACAACAGTGGTTCTTTAACAACAACCCTGAAGAAAAGCATCACTTTAATCAATCTGTATTACTTGATTTTGATAGTATTACAGAAGAAGAGGTCAAAATAATTTTCGAAAAGATTCAAGAACACCATGATGTTTTAAGAACAGTTTATAAAGAAAATACCGAAGAACCAACATCTTGTTATTTAGACACTGATGAATCTCCGGTTTCGTTACATGTTTTTGATTTAAGAGGCGCCAAAGATGCTTCGGCGGTTATGTTATCTGAAAGTAGAAAAATACAGTCGGGTATTAATATACATACCGGCCCTTTAATGCATTTAGGACTATTTAAAATGGATAAAGGAAGTCGTTTGTTGATTGTAATACATCATTTAGCAGTCGACGGAGTTTCTTGGCGCATTTTATTCGAGGATATAGAAACGTTGTATCAGCAGATAAGATCCAACCAAAACCTGGAGTTGCCTTTAAAAACAGACTCTTTCAAGACCTGGACCGATAATTTACGACGTTACTCGAAGAGTGATAGTATGAAAATGGCTAAAACGTACTGGAATGAAGAAGTACAAAGGCAACATTCAACATTAAAAAGAGACCATCCAAACGGAGAAAATATTTTTAAACACAAAGCCGTAGAACAATTTCAATTAGATCAGGAAACAACTGCTAAGTTGCTATCCGACGTTCATCATCCATTTGGCACTCAAATTAATGATATCTTATTAACAGCATTTTTATGGACGTATAGTGAATTCTTCAATACAGATAATGTACTTATTGATTTAGAAAGCCACGGAAGAGAAAGTTTAGGATTAGGAGAAAATATTAGTCGAACCATAGGTTGGTTTACAACCTTTTATCCGGTTTTTTTAAGTACTGGTAGATGGGATGTAAATCAATTAAATAGAACAGTAAAAGAAGTAAAAGAAAAGCTACGAAAAATTCCAAATAAAGGAATAGACTATTTAATTTATAAATACTTTACAGAAAACGAAGTTCTTTTGAATAACGATGCCCAAATAAGCTTTAATTATCTGGGTCAGTTTGATTCAGATATAGAAAATAGCTCTTTTACTATCGGAAAAGAAGATAAAGGAGATGAGATATCACCAAACAAGCAAAGAGACTATGATTGGGATCTTACAGGGATTGTTACCGAAGGAAAGCTAACGATGAGTATTATGTACAGCAGCAAGCAGTATAATCAAGATACCATCCAAGCAATAATAAATGGATTAAAAACAAACTTAGAAAAGCTGATTACATATTGTGTTGATTATGGTAAAAAAGAGTTTTCTCCATCAGATTTCATCTATAAAGAGCTTTCTTTTAATCAGTTAGATGATATTTCGGAGCGTTTTGATATTCAAAATATATATCAACTATCTCCAATGCAAGAAGGAATGTTATTTCATTATTTAATGAACCCGAATTCTGAAAGTTATTTAGGGCAAATGACTTTTGAGATTCATGGAGCGTTAGATATAGAAGCTGTTGAAGAAAGTATGAATGCTTTAATAAACAGACATGAAGTTTTGCGCACTCTTTTTCTTTATGAAGGATATGAAAGACCAGTACAACTTGTTTTAAAAGAGAGAAAAGCGAATGTACAATATAGAGATCTACTCCATGAAATGTCAATACAAGAAGACATTAATAGAGAGGTCGAAAATTGCAAGGAAAACCAGAAACATAATAATTTTGATCTTAGTAAAGATCTTTTAATGCGGTTAGTTGTTTTGCGTACAGCCGAAGAAAAATATACTTTAATATGGAATTATCATCACATATTAATGGATGGTTGGTGTTCTGCTACTATTTTGTCTGAGTTTAGAGAGTTATACTCAAAAAATAGAAAAGGAATTAAAGCTCAACTTCCGCCTGTACACTCATACTATAACTACATAGAGTGGTTAGAAAATAGAGATAAAACATCTTCAAAAACGTACTGGCAAAATTATTTAAAAGGATATAATCATTCGGCTTCTATGCCAAAGGCTAATGTAACTTCTACAAAAGAAATAGCTTATGATCTGGCTATAGAACATATACTAATTGAGAAAAGTGAAACCAATCTTTTACAACAATTAACTGTAGAGTATGGAGTGACTATTAATACAATTATTCAATTTGTTTGGGGAATGCTATTGGCCAAATATAACAATGTTGAAGATGTTGTTTTTGGAGCGGTGGTTTCTGGAAGACCAACCGAAATTGATGGAATTGAAAACATGATTGGGTTGTTTATCAATACCATTCCTGTTCGAATCGATTATAGCAATGTTGAAGACTTAGGAGAGGTTTTGAGAACAATACAAGAAAATGCCCTCGAAAAAGAGGAGCACCAATACCATCCTTTATCTGATATTCAGACCTATAGTTCCTTAGGAAGAGAACTTTTTGATCATATTGTAATTGTAGAAAATTATCCGGTTTTAGAAGATCAGGAAACAAGTGCTAGTAAAAATGACTTTTTAGTGAAAAATGTCGAAATGCTAGTACAATCAAATTATGATTTATCATTGGTAGTAGTACCTAATGATGAAATTGAAATGAAAATTGAATATAATGCTAATGTATATGATAAAGCTACAGTACAAAACATATTAGCACATTTAAATCATTTGATCCTTCAAATCATATTGCCTAGCGAAGTTGAAGTTGTTTAACGCATTCTACGCTCAAAAATCAAATATTAACTTTTAATAAAGAAAAAATTGGAACAGTCAAAATTAAATCTCAAAGGGATTAATCTCTTTGATGTTAACCTCCTATCCAAAGAAGAGAAGAATCAGTATCTGTACGAGTTTAATAAGACAAATACTGATTTTCCTAGTGAGTCGAGCATAACGGCTTTATTCGAAGAACAAGTTGAAAAGACACCAAATCAAGTTGCTTTTCAAGCTGAAGATAAAACCATGACATTTAAAGAGCTAAATGATGAGGCAAACAAATTTGCATCATATTTAGTTAGCCAGTATAAGGTTAAGTCGGGTGATCTTGTGGGGATTATGTTAGAAAGAGAATATTATTTGATTCCGGTCGTATTAGGTGTACTCAAGGCTGGTGCTACGTATGTTCCTATAGATCTTAAGTATCCTAAGGAAAGAATAGATAGAATTATTACTAATTCTAAAATCACTACTCTAGTAGTCAGAGATAAGAATATACCAGTAGATAAAGATTTATCGGTGTTGAGCTTAGATAAAGAACTAGAAAAGATACAAGCTCAAAAAACTAAGAAGCCGGTTATAAGAAAAAATACCGATTTAGCGTATATAATTTATACTTCTGGATCTACAGGCAACCCTAAAGGAGTAATGATCGAGGATAGATCATTAATAAATTATGCCTTTTGGGCGTCTAGATATTATTTCAAAGAAGAAAAAGCTGTAATGCCTTTATATTCATCTATTTCTTTTGACCTTACCATTACTTCGATTTTTGCACCATTAATTTCAGGAAATACCGTCATAGTATATAAAGATGATGAAACTACAAATCTTATTGAAAAGATTATAGAAGAAAACCTTTGTGATACTATAAAGTTGACACCATCTCACCTAAAAATTTTGAAAGAAAGTGTTGTCTTAAAGCAACAAATCAAAAAAGGAACTAAGATAAAAAGGTTCATCGTAGGAGGAGAAGAACTTACAATAAGTTTGGCAAAAGGGATTTATAACTTATTTGAAGGAGCCGTAGAAATTTATAATGAATATGGGCCTACCGAAGCTACAGTGGGATGTATGATTTATAAATATAGTCCTGAAGATAAAGGGGTATCAGTTTCTATAGGGAATCCGATTAATAATACTCAGGTTTATATTCTTGATGATTATTTAAATCCAGTAGCTAATGGTATGCTCGGAGAGCTATACATTTCAGGGGAGGGAATTGCCAGAGGATATTTGTTCAATACGGAATTAACCGATGAACGTTTCTTAAAAAATACTTTTGTACCCGGAACTACAATGTACCGAACAGGAGACTTTGTAAAAAGATTATCAGACGGATCTATTGTTTTTTCTGGACGAAGAGATGATCAGGTAAAAATTAATGCATATCGCATAGAGCTTGGAGAAATAGAAAATCACTTATCTAAGCACACAAAAGTTAATGAATGTGCTGTAGCGACCAAAAATAATAATGATGAAAAATTTGTAGTTGCTTATTATACGTCAAAAGAAGTGTTAGAGCCAACTGACCTTAAGCAGTTTTTAGAAGAGAAGCTACCGCATTATATGGTGCCAGCTTATTTTACCAGAATTGAAGAAATTCCTCTTACAGTAAATGGTAAACTAGATAAAGGAGCATTACCCCATCCTGATATTATTTCAAATAAAGAATTTGTAGCCCCAGCAAGTGAGACTGAAAGAATATTGCAAAAGATCTGGGCAGAGTTGTTAACCTTACCAGAAGATCAAATAGGAACCACTCAAAATTTCTTAGAACTTGGAGGGCATTCGATCAAGGTAATGCTGATGATTAATAAAATTCAGAAAGAGTTGAACGTAAAAGTTCCAATGAATGAAGTTTTTGATAGACTCGAAATTAAAAGTTTAGCAAAATACATTGAAAGTTTACAGCATGAAATCGTATATCAACCGATCAAACAAAGTTCAAAAAAAGATGTGTATCCACTTTCTTCAGCACAAAAACGACTTTATTTTATACACGAGTTTAATCCGACTACAGTTACGTATAATATTCCTAAAGTTATTAAAATAAAAGGTAAGCCTAATAAAACCAAGATTAAAAAGGCTTTTTGCCAGCTTATTGAAAGACACGAAATTCTTAGAACTTCCTTTTTAATGCAAGGTTCTGATCCTGTTCAAAAGATACATGAAAAAGTAGATTTTGAATTAGAATATTATGAATGTAAAGAAGATAAGGTTAATACCATAATTAATGAGTTTATTAGACCATTTAATTTACAAGAACCTTCTTTATTTAGAGTAGGATTAATTAAAATTTCTAAAGAAGAATATTTCCTTATCGTAGATGTGCACCATATTATTACAGATGGTGTGTCAGAAGGTATCATGATTAAAGAATTTATGGCATTATACGATAAGCAAGAATTATCAAAGCTTTCTATACAATATAAAGATTATGTAGAATGGCAGGCCGAAGACTCACAACAACAAGCACTACAAAAACAAAAAGAATACTGGTTAAATGAATTTAACGATAAGCCATCTAGTTTAAACTTACCTTCTGATTTCACTCGACCTGCTGTTAATACCAATGAAGGAGCTGTAGCTTATTTTAGTTTAGATACTGAAAAAACCAATGAGCTAAAAAAACTGGCACAACAAGAAAAAACTACATTATATGTGGTGTTACTTTCTATATTTAATATTTTTCTTAATAAATTAAGTAATGAAGAAGATATAACTATTGGAAGCCCTGTGGCAGGAAGACAACACTCTGATCTAGAGTCTATGGTCGGTGTCTTTATCAATATGTTGGCCTTGAGAAATGTATCAAAAGGCGATCTATCATTTACTACATTTTTATCTAATGTTAAGGCCAAAGTTATAGCTGCTTTTAATAATCAAGCATATCCTTATGAAGAGCTGATTGATGCACTAGAATTAGGTAGAGATATAAATCATAACCCCTTATTTGATGTATTATTTGCTTATCAAAACTTTGATAATGAGACATTAAAGATTGCAGATTTAGAGATTATGCCTTATGAGGCTGAGCATAAAGTTTCAAAACTGGATTTGAGTTTACAGGTTTTTGAAATAGGTACTGCTCTTGAGGTACAATTTGAGTATTCTACACAGTTATTTAAAGAAGAGACAATAGATAGATTTATTTCATATTTTAATGAAATTATATCCGAAGTAACTTCGAATCCGGAGATCCCAATTAAAGAGATAAACGTTCTCTCGGATGAAGAAAATTATAAACTTTTAGTAGATTTTAATGATACAGACAAAGATTTTTCCAAGAAAGAAACTTTAGTATCATTATTCGAAAAGCAAGCATCTAAAACACCGGATAAAATAGCCGTTGTATATGAAGGGCGAACGTTATCTTATAAAGATGTCGACGAAAAATCTAATCAGTTAGCACATTATTTGAAAAACAACTGCCATATTACTGATAATGATGTAGTAGGTTTTATGATGGACCGTTCAGAAAATTTGATAGTTGGTCTTTTGGGGATATTGAAAACAGGAGCGGCATATTTGCCAATTGATCCGGCTTACCCCACAGAACGAATATCATATGTCTTACAAAATAGTGGAGCTAATGTACTTCTTGTGGATGAAGAAGTGCAAAGTGAAATAACTACTGATAAAAAGGTAGTATATCTAAGTCAAACAACTAATGAAAATAAAACAGGTGTCGCTAATAATATAACCCCTGATAGTGTTTGTTATCTTATTTATACGTCTGGATCAACAGGAAACCCAAAGGGGGTGATTATTACACATCAAAATGTGGTGAATTTTATTGAAGGAATTAATGATCGTATTCCAGCTGATCAGAAAGATGCCATGTTGGCGGTGACCAGTACATCTTTTGATATTTCCGTATTGGAACTTTTTTGGACCATATGTAATGGAGTTGAAATCGTAATACATCCTTCTAATATTTCTCTATCAGGTCTTGATAGATATATGCCGGGAGAAGACTTATCGATGGATTTTAGCTTGTTTTTCTTTTCTAGTTATAACAACAAAGAGGCAGATAAATACAACTTATTATTAGAATCTGCAAAATTTGCTGATAAAGCAGGATTTAATGCAGTATGGACACCCGAACGACATTTTCATGAATTTGGTGGTTTATATCCTAATCCTTCAATTACAAGTGCTGCACTTGCCATGATTACAGATCAAGTTGAGTTAAGAAGTGGTAGTATCGTGGCTCCGTTACATGATCCCATACGTATTGTAGAAGAATGGTCTGTAGTTGATAACTTATCTAACGGTCGGGCATCGTTATCATTTGCTTCTGGATGGAACCCTAATGACTTCTCATTGGCTAAAGATTCATATAAAGAGAGACATAAAATCTTGCATGAACAAGTTGATGTAATGAAAAAATTATGGAGAGGAGAATCTATTAAAAGAGAAAACGGTTTAGGAGAAGAAGTCGATATTACAGTTTTTCCGAGACCGATTCAAAAGGAAATGCCTTTATGGATAACCTCAAGTGGTAATACAGAAACTTTTAAAAGTGCAGGAGCGAGCGGAGCTAATTTGTTAACCCATTTGTTAGGGCAAAATATAGAAGATCTCGAAGAAAAAATTAAACTTTATAGACAAGCTCGGGTAGAAAATGGTCATGACGAAAACGGTGGGAAAATAGCCGTGATGTTGCATGCGTTCATTGGCGAAGATATTGAAGAAGTAGAGAGCATTGTTGAGGAGCCATTTACCGAATATTTAAAAACTTCAATAGGGGTAGATAAATTGCTGATGGAACAGTCTGGATTAAATGCAGATGATATTGATGGTGATGAAATGAAGGTTTTATTAAAGAATGCATTCAAACGATATTACCAAAATAGCTCACTGATTGGTACAAAAAGTAAATGTAGCGAGTTGGTTTTAAAACTAAAGAAGATTGGTGTTGATGAAATAGCATGTTTGATTGATTTTGGGGTAGATAATGATCAGGTTTTAGAAAGTTTAACTCATTTAAAGGAACTAAAACAGTTATTTGCCTTAAAAGGTAATAAAGCTCACCAACCAATAACGATGATGCAATCTACACCATCATTTATAAAAATGACACAAGAAGGTGGGAGTTCAGGCAAATTTTTAGGGTCTTTACAAACATTATTATTAGGGGGCGAACCAGTTCCTAAAATGCTTGTTGAACAACTACAAGAAAAAACAACTGCAAGTATTTTCAATATGTATGGTCCTACAGAGACTACTGTTTGGTCATCTATACATAAGTTCTCAAAAGAGGATTCAAAAGTTACTGTAGGAACACCAATTGTAAATACACAAATCTTAATTTTAGATAAGAATGAAAAAATGGTGCCTATAGGGGTTCCAGGAACACTTTATATAGGTGGAGAAGGAGTTTCAAAAGGATATTGGAAAAATAAAGAATTAACAAACGAAAAATTTATTCAAAATCCATTTAAAGAAAATGATACCATCTATAATACGGGTGATATAGCCAAATGGAATGTAAATGGTACCATAGAAGTAATCGGACGAGAAGATGCTCAGGTAAAAATAAGAGGTCATAGAATTGAATTGGGAGAAATTGAATCTCAATTGAATAAACACGATTTAATTCAGCAATCTGTGGTAGTGTGTAATGAAGAAGAAGGAGAAAAGTATTTGGCCGCTTTTTACAAGGCATCAGAACCATTGCATACTAATGAGATAAGAGCTTATTTATTTGATTATTTACCAAGTTATATGCAGCCAGCATTTTTTATTCAACTGGATCAAATGCCACTCACTCCTAACGGGAAAATAGATAAAAAGGCATTACCAAATCCTACCTCCATTCAGGAACATGATTTTGTAGCTCCGTCAAATAACGAAGAAGAAGCTTTAGTAGAAATTTGGTCAGAAGTATTAGAACTTCAAGTACATCAAATAAGTGTCGAAAAAAGCTTTTTTGAATTAGGAGGTAATTCTTTAAAAATACTAAAACTAAATGCCTTAATGCAAGAAAAGCTTAATTGGGAGGTTTCTGTTCCAGAAATGTTCAGATATCCATCAATCGCGTCATTAATAGCATATAAAAACAATTCTAAACCTAGTGGAGAAGATTATAAAAAAGCAGCTGAAGACGAAGTTTCAGAAATGGAAAGTATGTTTAATCTTATCGAACAAGAATAACCTTTATTTCATATGAAAAAATATAACGGTGTAGAAATTGCCATTGTAGGAATGTCAGGGCAATTTCCAGGGGCAAAAAATGTTGAACAGTTTTGGGAAAATCTCAAAAACGGAGTAGAGTCAATAGACTTTTTTACCGATGAAGAACTCTTAGAAGAAGGAGAAACAACTCATACAATAAATACTCCTTCTTATGTAAAAGCAAATGCTTACTTAGAAGATAAAGAATTTTTTGATTCAGAGTTTTTTGGATACACTCCTTCTGAAGCAAAATTGATGGATCCTCAAGCAAGATTGTTTCATGAAAATTGTTGGAAAGCATTAGAAGATGCTGGGTGCGATATTACCACAAATACTGACAAGATCGGACTTTTTGCAGGAGCTTCTTCAAATGTAAATTGGTTGACCTACGCTTCGATATCTAATATGGATAATGCAGTTAATAATTTTAATGCATTTCATTTAAGAGATATTACTTTTATGTGCTCTCGTGTGTCGTATCTTTTGAATCTTCAAGGACCTTCAATGCACATTAACACGGCATGTTCTACATCATTGGTGGCCATTCAAAGAGCATGTATGAGTTTATTATTACGCGAATGCAAAATGGCTATCGCTGGTGGCGTAACAGTTAAAAATCATTCTAAAAAAGGATACTTTTATGAAGAGGGAATGATAGATTCTTCTGACGGACATTGTAAAACTTTCGATGCAGATGCAGACGGAACCATTGGAGGTGAAGGTGTAGGAGTTATTGTACTAAAAAGGCTTTCTGATGCCATTAAAGATGGGGATAACATCTATGCCATTATTAAAGGAAGCGGAGTAAATAACGATGGTGATAACAAAATAGCATATACCGCACCTAGTATTGATGGGCAATCTCAGGCTATTCATAAGGCTATGAGTATGAGTAAGGTAGAGCCGCAAAGTATAAGCTATGTTGAAGCTCACGGAACAGCTACTAAATTAGGAGATCCAATCGAAGTAGAAGCACTAACACACTCTTTTGGAAAAAGTGAAGAAAAGTATTGTGCTATCGGTTCTGTAAAAAGTAATATAGGTCATTTAGACATAGCCGCAGGAGTTGCAGGTTTTATAAAAGCCACCCTGTCTTTGAAAGATAAAATAATTCCACCTTCATTACATTTTAAAAATCCTAACCCTAAGATCAACTTTTCAGAAAGTCCTTTTTATGTTAATACGACATTAAAAAAATGGGTAAATGATAAATATCCATTAAGAGCAGGGGTAAGTTCTTTCGGAATTGGAGGAACAAATGCTCACGTTATTTTAGAAGAAGCCCCTGAAAGAGCGCCTTCTTCTGATAGTAGAAAGTATCAATTGCTTACATTCTCTGCTAAAACTTCAAGTGCATTAGAAAGTAATATAAAACAATTTTCAGGTTTTATAGATAAGACCAGCACGTCTAAACTAGCTGATATAGCGTATACATTACAAACAGGACGAGCTTCTCTGGGGTACAGAAAATCAATAGTGTGTAAAGATAAAAAGGATGTTATAGAAGCATTGTCTAACATAACTGTAGAACCAACAAACAAATCTATTACCTCCAAGAGAAAGCCAAATGTGGTTTTTATGTTTTCTGGTCAAGGGTCTCAGTATGCTAATATGTGTCTAGATCTTTACAATACAGAAGATGTATTTAGAGAAAACTTGGATAAATGTTTTGAAATTCTGGCACGTTTTACAGATCAAGATCTAAAAAAGATATTGTTTAGAAACGATGCTACTGAAATAAATAATACAGAAAACACACAACCTTTATTGTTTAGTGTAGAATATGCATTAGCACAATTGATCATGTCCTGGGGAATCCATCCTGAAGTTATGGTGGGTCACAGTATTGGAGAGTATGTAGCCGCTTGCTTAAGTGAAGTATTTTCTTTAGAAGATGCATTGTATCTGGTATCGCAGAGAGGAAAACTAATGCAAAAAGCCTCAAAAGGAGCAATGCTAAGTGTTTCCATATCAGAGAAAGAGTTACAACCTTATCTAACAAAAAATGGAAAGATTTCTTTGGCAGCAGTAAATAGTTCTGATTTATGTGTATTAGCAGGAGAATTTGAAGAGATAGATAGCATCAAATCTATTTTAGAAGAAAAGGAGTATTCTTGCAAAGAATTAAGAACATCTCATGCTTTTCATTCTCATATGATGGATGAAATTTTGGAAGAATTTAGAAATATTGTCAAAACTATTCAGCTAAAATCTCCTCAAAAGGCTTTTTATTCAAATCTTACCGGAGAGTTAGTTTCAGATTCTCAAGTTTTAAATCCAGAGTATTGGGTAAATCACGTAAGGGGTACAGTTAGGTTTTCGAAATGTGTAGAAAACCTTACTAAAAAAGAAGAAACTTTGTTTGTCGAAGTGGGACCTGGAAAAGTACTGAGCTCTTTAGTGAGAGCTAACTCTTCTCGCAAAAAGAATCAGAAAGCTATAAACTTAGTGCGACATGCTTCAGAAGAGATTAATGATCAACAATATTTGTTATCAAGTTTAGGAAGTATTTGGGAAGAAGGGGTTGAGCCAGACTGGACTTCTTTTTATAAAGATGAAGTGCGTCATAAATTATCTTTACCCACATATTCTTTTGATAAAGTAGCATATCCAACTAATGTTGATGCTTATAAAATGATGACCGAACTCTCTGGGGCTGTTAAAGAAAATGATGCTTCGACATACTATGAGCCTTCATGGAAAAAAATATCTTTAGTCTCGGCTAACGAGAAAGCTGCAAGTAAAACTAATTTGTTATTTATTGATGATTTAGGAGTTGGAGAATCACTTTTGAAAGAGCTGAAAGAAAATAATGAAACTGTAATTTGTGTTTCCAAAGGAGGAAGCTTTGATATCAACAATTCTAAATATTGCGTAAATCCGGAAAGTCAGGATAGTATAAATGAGTTATTTGCTAGCTTAAATCAAAACGAAATATATCCTGATAGAATTTTATACGGTTGGTCAATATCGGATAAAAAAGCTGAAACTTCTTTAAACTATAAAATTGAAGAAACTAACTTTTTTACTCTTTTCAATGTTATCAAAAGCTTTAATGCTCATTTTGATCTTGAAGAAAAAGAGTTAATTGTAATTACTAATGATTTGCATTCAATTACAGGAAACGAAAAAGGAAATTCTGAAGAAGGAATGCAACTCGGCTTATTAAAAGTAATTGGACAAGAATACTCTGGAGTGGTTACGGGTCATATAGATATTACATTAAACTCAAATAACCATAAAAAAGAGGCAAAACGATTGTTTCAGGAAATTTTGTACAAAGAACCTGGAAAAAATGTTGCATTAAGGAATGGAAGCAGGTGGTCGCAGATTTATGAACCGATAACTATAGATACCGGTAAGAAAGAAAGCGTGTTTAAGAACCAAGGTGTATATTTAATTACAGGGGGATTAGGGAACTTAGGATATACACTCTCAAAATATCTATTAGAAAAATTTAGCGCTAAAGTAATTCTTACTGGGCGTACTGAATTACCAAACCGAAGCGAATGGTCAAAATTGTTGGCAAATAAAGAAGCAAATAGTAGCGTTGCAACAAGAATTGAAAGATATCAGGAACTCGAAAAACTTAATGGTGAGGTAGCGTATTATTCTTGTGATATTATTAATAAATCAAATTTTGAAGAACTAGTCTCAAAGATCGAAAAAGTAAACTCAATAAATGGAGTTGTGCATGCTGCAGGGGTTATACACGGAGCCTCGATCAATCTGATTGAAAACTTAACAAAAGAAGATTTTGAAGATCAGTTTTTTGCCAAAACTATAGGAATCAAAGTTTTAAATGAGGTTTTTAAAGACAAAAAGCTAGATTTTAGTTTAATAATATCTTCGTTATCTTCAATTCTTGGTGGATTAGGTTTTGCGGCTTATGCTTCTGCCAATAGCTTTATGGATTATTTCGTAAAAGAAAAATTAACCACTGGTGAGCTAGAAAATTGGCAATGTGTAAACTTTGATGGATTAAATTTTTCAGAGATCTCAACAGATAACGATAGTCTGAATACATCAGAAATAGTAGAAGCAGTCGAAAATGTGTTATCAGTAAAAGATCTTCATCAAATTGTCGTTTCAAAATCTAATCTACAACAACGATTAGATAATTGGATAAAACGTAATGTAGAAGAAGAGGATACCGAAGCAAGCAGTTCTCCAATATTAGATGAAAAGCTGCAAGCTGCACATGTATCACTTAATTCTCTTGAAGAAGGATTAATAGCATTGTGGGAAGATTTCTTTGGGAAATCTATAGAGATTGAGGATAATTTCTTTGAAATTGGCGGAGATTCTTTAAAAGCATTAACGATGCTTAGAAGAATTCATAAAACCTTTAATGTAGAACTATCGATTAAAGAATTTTTTGATTGCGGAACAGTTCGCCTAATCAGTGAACGTATTAACAAGAAAAAAGCAGCATTAGAAGACCAATCAAACAATTACGTTACTATACCCAAGGCAGATACTCAAGAGTATTATCACTTAAGCTCAGTTCAAAAACGTTTATATTTTCTTTACGAATATGCTAAAGATTCTTTAGCTTATAACTTACCACAAATAGTAAAATTAGAAGGAAATCTAAATAAAGAACGCCTTGTAAAGGTTTTTGAAAGACTTTTACAAAGGCATGAGAGCTTACGCACTTCTTTTTCATTAATCAATGGAGTGCCTATGCAAAAAATAGAGGAGTTTAATTCTTTTGAGATAATAGAGATAAATGCCAAATCCGATGAGATAAGTACAATCATCAATGATTTTATTACCCCATTCGATTTGAGTAAAGCACCTTTAATACGAGTAGGACTTGTTCACGTTAGTGATTTAGAGCACATTTTGATGGTAGATATGCATCATATCATTACAGATGGGATCTCACAAGGAATATTGATTTCAGATTTTATGAAGCTCTATACTAATGAAGAGTTACCAAAATTAAGGCTTCAATATAAAGATTATGCGAATTGGCAGCACCAGGAAGAGCAACAAAAACGCATATTGGGTCAAAAGGAATTTTGGTTAGAACAATTCTCAGATGAGGTGAAATTAACTAATTTACCTACCGACTTTGTTCGACCCTTAGAGTCCAGTAATAAGGGAGAGTCAGTGTGGATCAAACTAGCGAAAGATGAGATAAAAGGTTTGGTACAACTTGCCGATAATGAACAAGCGACCAATTATATGGTTTTGTTGTCCATATTTAATATACTGTTATCAAAACTAAGTAATCAAGAAGATATTACTATAGGATCACCCGTTGCCGGTAGGCAACATTCAGATTTTGATAATGTTATTGGGATGTTTGTCAATACACTGTCAATACGCAATTACCCTAAGGGAAATTATACATTTAGAGAGTTTCTTGCAGAGGTTAAACAAAGGGCAATTGCATGTTTTGATAACCAAGATTATCCTTATGAAGAATTGGTCGAAGGACTTAAAATTGAAAGAGAAAAAGGAAGAAACCCATTATTTGATACCATGTTTGAGTATCAAATAAGTACCGAAGAAACTCAGTTAAAAATTCCTGAACTAGAATTAACCATTTTTAATGGTGTTGATGAAAAAATTCTCAGCGTATCCAAGTTTGATCTTTTACTTTCTGCTCTGGAGAATGGAGATGATCTAAGACTTAAACTAGAATATTCTTATGATCTTTTTAGACACGAAACAGTGGAGAGATTTATAATGTATTATAAGAGAATTATTAATCAGGTTATAGAAAATCCAGACTGTAAGCTAGCCGATATAAAATTGTTAGATCCTAAAGAAGAAGAACAACTTTTAGAGCTGTTAAACGATACAGATCAGGTTTATAAAAAAGAAGATACTATTGTAGAGCTTTTTGAAAAACAAGTAAAGCGCAATCCAAATCAAATTGCAATTCAGCATGAAAATACGTGCTTGACATACAAAGAGCTACAAAGTAAGTCGAATCAAATTTATGGATATCTACAAAGAGAAAAGAGTATTAAGGCAGGTGATACGATCGGAATATTACTAGATCGGGATGAATATTTGATCCCTTCTATTCTTGGGACATTAAAAACCGGTGCGGCGTTTGTTCCTATCGATTTAAAGCTCCCACAAGAGAGGATACATACAATTATTGAAGGAGCAAATTTAAAAGCGCTAATAACGAGTAATAAAAACCCATTACGTGATGCGAACGTAGATACGATTAATCTCGATGAGGTGATTCATGATCTGGAACCCTTCGAAAAACAATATGTAAATCATTCTGTAAATAGTACCGATTTGGCATACATTATTTATACTTCAGGATCTACAGGCACTCCAAAAGGAGTAATGATAACACATCAATCTCTATCTAATTATATCCATTGGGCG
The DNA here is from genome assembly GCA_947497175.1 of uncultured Aquimarina sp. Taxonomy (GTDB): domain Bacteria; phylum Bacteroidota; class Bacteroidia; order Flavobacteriales; family Flavobacteriaceae; genus Aquimarina. The sequence continues at coordinate 59,543 of CANMFM010000013.1, forward strand.
ACAAAAACATATGTAAATAATAAGAAATCGACATTTGCATTGTTCACCTCTATTTCCTTTGACTTAACAATTACTTCAATTTTTACTCCATTAATTACAGGAGATAAAATTGTATTGTATCCTGAAAACGAAAATGAAATATTAGTTGAGAACGTTTTTCTAAATAAGGAAGTGGATGTAATAAAGCTTACTCCTTCACATTTAAAAATCATTAAAAACTCATCTTGTTCTGCATCAAATACAACATCCAAAACACTTATTGTTGGAGGTGAAAATTTTGAAACCTCTCTTGCAAGGTCTATTGATGAACAGTTTGCCAATAAAATGGTTCAGTATAATGAATATGGACCAACTGAAGCAACAGTAGGTTGTATGATTTATGAGTTCAATGGTGGAGAACAAACCAACTCCGTACCTATTGGCAAACCAATTGATAACATGCAGGTGTATGTACTGGATCAAAACTTAAACTTAGTACCTAACGGTGTTGATGGAGAGTTATTTCTTTCTGGAGATGGGATTTCAAGAGGATACTGGAACAATTTGGATCTAACAGATGAAAGGTTTTTGAACAATCCGTTTATTGATGGAACAAAAATGTATCAAACCGGAGATGTAGTAACCCAATTGGAAGATGGAAACCTGGTATATAAAGGAAGAATTGATGATCAAGTTAAAATTAGAGGGTTTAGAATTGAACTAGGAGAGGTTGAAGCACAAATAGAAAGTAATGAACATATAAAACAAGTACATGTTATTCCAAAAAATATTCAAGATGAGCAAGCTTTATTTGCTTACTATGTGGCTGATAAAAAAATAGATGCATCAGAGCTAAAAACGTTTTTAGAAAATAGTTTACCAGAATATATGATTCCTTCTAATTTCATACAATTGGAAGAAATGCCATTAACCCAAAACGGTAAACTTGATAAAAAAGCGTTGCCAGAAGTGTTAACCGATAGCGATTATGTAGCTCCTTCAAGTGCATTAGAGAAAGAACTGGTTCAAATATTTGCCAAGTTATTAAAACTGGAAGAAGATACCGTTAGCACCCATAAAAGCTTCTTTGAGCTTGGAGGAAATTCAATACGAGTAATACTCTTGATTAGTGCAATTAGAAAACTAAATGCAGTTAAACTAAATCTGAAGGATGTTTTTGATAATCCGTCTGTGCAAAAGTTAGCTAAGATTATTGAGAAAACATCAGTGCAAAAAGAAGAAGTTATTCCTAAAGTGGATACACAAGAATTTTATCCAACTTCTCCGGCACAAGAAAGAATGTATTATCAGCAATCTTTGGATACAGAAGATTTAGGATGGAACATCTTTACCGCTTTGGAGATTAGTGATCAAAGTAGCGCAGAAAAACTTGAAGCAACATTTCAAAAACTCATCGATCGTCATGAATGTCTGAGAACAAGTTTTGTACTACTAGAAGATGGGGTGGTACAAAAAGTAAATGAAGATGTAGGTTTTGAGCTTCAGCAGTTAGAAGAAGATCTGTTTACTAATGTAGAAGAAGCTTTTTCAAGCTTTGTCCGTTCTTTTGATTTATCAGAGTCTTCCTTATTTCGTTGTGCTTTATTAAAAAGAAAAAAAGCTTCAGATCTTTTATTTATAGATGTGCATCATATTGTTTGTGATGGAATATCACTTGATATTCTGATTAAAGATTTTACGGCATTGTATTTTGAAAAAAATCTGGAACCTATTGCAACGCGTTACGTAGATTATGCTTCTTGGCAAAGAAATTCGAAACTTAAAATTGAAAAACAAGAAGAATTTTGGAGTAATAAGCTCAAAGGTAAATTACCTCGGCTCGAATTGTTAACATGTAAAGATCGAAACGAGGTAGGAACTTTTTATGTAGACGTTGATAGATTAGATGTTACAGGCTCGTTATACAAAAGCATAAAAGAGAAAACACAACAAGCTAAGGTGTCGAACTTTATGTTTTTACTTTCGGTATATTATATCTTATTATCAAAGATTTCGGGTAAAAATGATGTTATAATTGGTACAGATGTATTAGGTCGAACCCACACTTCTCTTAAAAACCTGGTAGGAACATTTGTAAATATTCTGCCTTTGCGAATAGAAGTCAATGCTACTGTGTCGTATCGTCAATTTCTGGAAGAAGTAAAAACAACTGTACTGGAGGCTTACGATAATCAAGACTTTCAATTTGATCAGATGGTAGATATAATTGATAAAGAAGAGCGTGTAGTAAGAAACCCCATAGTAGATGTACATTTTGCCGTTTCTGATACGGTAGAAGGAGAAGAAGAACTGGAGACGTTAAAATTTAATCCAATCCTGATTCATAATAACACCAGAACTTCACCCTATGAATTCAAAATTGAAGTAAGTGAAAGTAATCACCAAATGCATATCGATTTTATTTATTGTAAAGAGCTTTATGACAGAGAAATGATTGCGGTGCTAAAAGATTATTTCTCAAACATATTAAATACAATTTTAGAAGATGATACAACTCAAATTCAGGATATTATGCTAGAAAAGCAAGTCACGGATTTTAGTTTTGAGTTTTAATCATTCAAAATCGATTTGAACATTAATTTATTAAAAAAATACAATAAAAGATTATGTGCGGAATTTGTGGTTTTTTGAAATTTGACAGTAGAGTTTCAGGAGAAGATAATAGAATAATTGAAAATATGAATAATAAACTTATTCATAGAGGTCCAGATGCCCAGGATACCTTACTTTTTGATAATGTTGCCTTAGGGTTTACCCGGTTAAGTATTATTGGATTAGAAAATGGAATGCAGCCAATATATAACGAAGATGAATCCATACTTGTGATATGCAACGGAGAAATCTTTAACTATATTGAGTTAAAAGAGGAGCTAAAGAATTCAGGACATGTTTTTAGAACAGAATCTGATGTTGAAGTGATCGTTCATTTATATGAAACCTATGGCACTGATTTCTTAGATAAGTTAAACGGTCAGTTTGCTTTTGCATTATATGATACAAAAAGGAAACGACTTTTTTGTGCAAGGGATCAAATGGGGATTATTCCATTCTTTTACACTTTTGTTGAAAACACCTTTATTTTTGGCTCAGAAATTAAAGCGATTCTAGAGCATCCTTTAGTTAAAAAAGAAGTAGATTTAACTGGACTGGATCAAGTATTCACATTTCCTGGATTGGTAAGTCCAAGAACCATGTTTAAGAATATTAAAAGTCTGGAGAACGGACATTTTCTTTTAGTAGATGCGTACGGAGAAATAAAAGATGTAGAATACTGGGATTTGATTTATCCAGAGGGAGAAATGAAAATGAATGGTAAACCCGAAGCTGCTTATATAGATGAGTTAGAAGAAGTGTTTAATAACGCAATCAATTTGAGATTAAGAGCAGATGTTCCTTCCGGGTTATATCTAAGTGGTGGGTTAGACTCATCGATGATTACTGCAAAAGTAAATCAATTAGTTCCCGATATTAAGAAAGAAGCATTTTCAATCGACTTTATCGATTCACAATATTCTGAGTCTGTTTATCAAAAATTAATAGCAGAAGAAAGTAATGCAAAACTCAACCAGAGAACATTTTTCTATGATGATATAAGTGAGAGATTATTACATTCTGTTTATCATAGTGAGTGCCCTATTAAGGAAACCTATAATACAGCATCGTTATCCCTGTCTGAGGCCGTTAGAGAAAAAGATATCAAAGTAATCCTCTCTGGCGAAGGAGCTGATGAATTTTTTGCAGGATATGTAGGGTACAGATTTGATAAAATGAAGGGATTAAATACCGTGCAAGATCCTATTGCTGCAGAAGAACGAGAATTGAGAAAAAAACTTTGGGGAGATGAATCGTTTTTCTACGAACGAAATTATACTGAGTTTAATTCGTTAAAAAAAGCGTTATACTCAAAAGATGTTAACGCGTCGTTTGACGAAGTTAACTGTTTAAATCACACCCTTATTAATACAGATCGCATAACAAATAGAGATGTAGTAAACAAAAGAGCATATATTGATTACAAAATGCGATTAGTAGATCATCTGGTTTCTGATCATGGTGATAGAATGGCCATGGCAAATTCTGTAGAAGTTCGATATCCGTTTTTAGATAAAGAACTCATTCAATACTCCACACATTTGCCTTCAGATTTAAAACTGAATGGATTTACTGAAAAATACATTTTGAAGCAGATGGCTACTCGATTTTTACCTAAGAAGGTTTTTGAAAGAGAAAAATTCCACTTTATTGCTCCTGGAAGTCCCTATTTACTACAAAAAAACATTGAATACATCAATGATCTTTTATCTTACGATTTAATAAAGAAACAAGGATATTTTAATCCTGACGAAATTGAAAAACTTAAAAAGAAGTACAGCCAAGATGGGTTTACCGTCAATGCTCCATTTGAGAGTGATTTATTAATTATAGTGATCACCTTTGGAATGCTTCTAGACAAGTTTTTTGAATCTTAAATCAGCTATACAACGTACTAAAAATTTTGGTTGATGTAAAAGAGTTATAAAGAAATCCTCTAACACAACCAGATTATTTTAAGAATGTAGCGAAACTACTGTTTCATCAGTAGTTTCTCGCCGCAATGGGATTCTCTATTCACAAAACAAGACAAACTGAAGAATGAAATCAAAAGCGCTTTTCAATTCTTTAAAAACACAAACAACATTCATAAACAACAATAACTGAAAAAAATACTGTTATGATTTTTCAAAACGAACTAATAAAAAGCTTTAAAACCTATCACGACCAAGTAGCTATTGATGATGGAAATACACTAGTAACGTATGCCCATGTCTTGAAAATTGCAAACAAGATAACTACTGCTTTATTGAATAAAAAGATACCTTCTGAAGCCTTTGTAGGGATACAATTGAAGGATAGAACAAATCTGATTTATTCTATTGTAGGAATATTAAATGCTAGAGGAGTCATTGTGCCTTTAGATGCCACAATGCCAAAGGCAAGAATGAAAAATATTATAAAGGATATAGAGTTATCGTATATCATCACTAGCAAGGATAGTTCATTGGTAGATAAATATCCTTCGGTAGAATATATCTTTATTGAAGATTTATTGGATTCAGAAAACGATACTGATGATCAGAGTGTTCAGTATCCAAAATATGAGTCACAAGATAGTGCTTATGTATATTTTACCTCAGGAACCACAGGGAAGCCCAAAGGGATACTAGGTAAGAACAGTAGTTTATTACAATTCTTAAAATGGGAAATCGATACTTTTTCTATTACGCCCAACACGCGAGTTAGCCAGTTTATCAGTCCATATTTTGATGCTTTCCTGAGAGATATTTTTGCTCCTTTATTGGCAGGAGGAACTATTTGTATCCCACCGACTGATGAAGACTTCTTTACACCAGAAAAAATGGTATCGTGGATTGATAAAGCAAAAGTTAATCTGATCCATTGTGTTCCAAGTTTGTTTAGAGTGTTCAACAATCCCCAACTTACTACTGATAATTTTACAACGCTTACCCATGTTTTAATGTCTGGAGAAAAAATCATTCCTTCAGAGTTAGCCAATTGGTATTCTGTGTTTGATACAAGAATACAGCTTGTAAATCTATACGGTACTACAGAAACTACAATGATCAGAACCTGTTATCATATAAAACCAGAAGATGTTACATTACCAAAAATGCCAATAGGATCTCCGATTAATGACACACAACTATTGGTTGCCGATCAAAGTCTAAAGCCTTGTAATGTTTTTGTGCCAGGTGATTTGTACATCATTACTCCGTATGCCACCAAAGGATATCTAAATAATGATCAATTAAATTCTGAGAAATTTTTAAAGGTAAATTCACCAACCTTAGGAGAGGCCTTTGCTTTTAAAACGGGAGATAAAGCCAGAATGATGCCCGGAGGTGTAATTGATTTAATGGGGCGAGAAGACAGACAAGTAAAACTAAGAGGAATTCGAGTAGAACTAGACGAAATAGAGAATGTATTAACACAATCAGAATATGTTAAAAACGCAATAGTTATAAAGCATTCTGGAGATGAAAAAACACAAAACACATCAAATACTACTCACGGTACAGAATCTTTAATCGCATTTGTGATTAAGAATAATCGTGCAGACCAGGTAGATGTTAAAGAGACTGTTTTGGCTTACTTAAATGAAAGCTTACCATCATACATGATTCCTTCTGATATTGTAGAGGTAACAGATTTTCCTCTCTTAGAGAATGGAAAAGTTAATTATACAGGATTATTAGATCATTTGACTACCAATGAAATTGTACTTCCAAAAAGTAAAACTGAATCAGAACTTCTGGTAATTTGGAAAGAAATATTAGGCGATAAAGAAATATCAACAGATGACAGTTTTCATACTATTGGAGGAAACTCACTGGCGATAATGAGATTGATTGGAAAGATTTACAAAGAATATAATGTTCGAATTTCATTGAACGAAATGTTTAGTAATCTTACGATACAAAAGCAAGCTGAGTATATAAAACAAGCGAATAAGGATAATGTATTAACAATTTCCAAAGCTGATGAAAAAGAGACTTATCATTTAACCGCTGCCCAAGAGCGTATCTATTATAACTATGAATTGGATAAAAATAGTACAGCATTTAATCTTCCGATGTCATGGCTTATTAAAGGGGATTTTGACAAGCAGAAATTACAAAACGCTTTTTTGGCATTAATCGATAGACATGAAAGCTTACGAACAGAATTTAAGTTTGTTAACAGAAAACTTCAGCAAGTAGTAAAACCTTCAGTTTCCTTTACTATTGAAGAAATTGATACTACACCAGAAACAGCAAATCAAAAAATCTTAGATTTTATACGACCATTTGATTTGGCAAATGCTCCTTTAATACGTTGTGGTCTTCTCACAGTAGATAAAAATAAAACTATAATGGTAGTAGATATTCATCATATTGTGTGTGATGGGATTTCCCAAAATAATGTATTTGCGGATTTATTACAACTATATAAAGAAGAAGAACTTGCACCATTATCATTACAATATAAAGATTATGCAGAATGGGAAAAAGAATTCAAAATGACAGATGATTACATCTCACATAGAGAGTTCTGGCTTAAAACTTTCGAAGGAGAGCTACCAAAGCTTACTTTTCCGACAACAATAGCTGATACAAGTCAAATTACCAACAAGGGAGGAAATACTTCTTTCACGATCGACAAAAACATACTGAAAAAAATTACAGACAACCTCAAGACTAAGGAAATCACTACTTTTTCAGCATTATATTCATTATTTCACCTATACCTCTATCAATTCACAGCAGAAGAAGATATTGTTATTGGAATTAATACCTCTGGGAGACTTCAGGATGAACTTCAGGATGTCGTTGGTATGTTTACAAAAACGCTACCGATAAGATATAAATTGAAGCCCCATTCGAAATTTCAAGATTATGTTAGAGAAATTCATCAATTGCTGGTTGAAGCAAATAGTGCACAAATTTATGATTTAGCCAACATTGTAAAAGATATCAATACTAGTAAAAAAACAACTATAGATACTTTGTTCGAGGTAATGTTGGTATTCCAAAATTTTGAAGAGAAAAAAGTAAATGTGGATGAAATAAACTTTTCTTCATATGAATTTGAAAACACAACATATAAATATCCGATCACCTTATTTGCCAGTGAAGGTGATGACGCGATGTTTTTCAGGATGGAGTATTCTTCAGCTCATTTTACTAAAGCCGATATAGATGTTATTATTGAGCAGTTTAAGGAATTAGTGACCAAAGTTGCAGAGAATATAGAAGCTGAAGTCATCCAGTATATTGATAGTGATTTTAAAGTTACTTCACTTAAAGAAGAGGAAATCGCTTTTGATTTTTAACACACAAGAATTACTGATTACTTCATTATAAATTCTACTTACTTATCTATCCAAAAAAGAATAAGAAGTATACATTTTATAGAAATACATTAAAAAATAAAGCTCATGTCAGCAAAGTCAAATTTAGATTTAGAAGCAATAAAAGCCAATAAAAATATAATGGTAAGAACCTATTGGAAGAATAGGTTAGCAGGAATGGAATGGAATGATTTTTTTGATCATAAAGTACCTTCAGAACTTAGTAATGACGATACTCGAAGAACATACAAAGTATGTACTAATGATGAGAAGTTAGTTCAAAATTTGAACCGAATCGCGAGTACTTCTAAGGCGAAGCACATGTTATTATTAGCGGGCGTAGAAGTGTTGGCATATAAATATTCTTCTCAAACTGATATTTGCGTATTTACACCTACATATTCTGAAAATAATGACTCTGAAAAGAGACAATCAATAATTCCTGTGCGCATGAGTGATTTTGGAACCAAAACTTTTCCAGAATTTTTAATGTCTTTAAGGGATAATTTGATAAACGACTCTGCCTATTGCAATTATCCAATAGAGCGAATGTTACAAAGGGAAAGTGATGAAATAAAAGACATCCCCACTGTAGGAATGCTTGTACAGGGGATTCAGGATGAAGATTTACTAAGTGCGCTACTACCAGATATTATTTTCAAGTTTGAATTGAATGATACCATTACATTATCACTAGAGTACAACACAAGTAAGTATAATGAGAGGTATATAAAAGGGATAGCTGAGCATTATTTTAACCTTCTTTCAGAGCTTTTTACAAATAAAGAAAAGCCAATTAGAACAATCGAATTGATTACCTCTAAGGATAAACAAAGGATTTTGGAAGAGTTTAATAATACAGCGATATCCTATCCTGATCACAAAACGATCCTTGATTTTTTTAATGTACAAACTCTAAACAACCCCGAGAATATTGCAATTCAAATCAATGACAAATGCCTGACATATCATGAACTCGATGAAAAATCGAATCAAGTTGCAAATTTTATCAGCGAAAAATATCCAGAAAAAGGAAATGTCTTTGGAGTACAAATGGAGCGTTCGTTAGGTTTGATGATTACAATTTTCGGTATTCTAAAATCAGGGAATGTCTATTTGCCACTCTCTGCAAGTCATCCCATAGATAGAATTAAATACGCTTTAGAAAATAGTGAAGCAAAAGCTTTATTTACGAAACCAGAAAATTTTGAAAATTTCAACGATAAGATTGATTGTTTAAACCCTGTAGAAGCAAAGAAGTGCTCAAATGTATTTGAAAACTGTGCTTTGCCAAATGATATTGCCTATATCATTTATACATCAGGTTCTACAGGAAGACCCAAAGGAGTATTGATAAAACATACCTCTCTAGTCAATAGATTAAACTGGATGCAAAACCAGTATCAATTAAACGAAAATGATGTAATTCTTCAAAAAACACCAATAGTATTTGATGTTTCTGTATGGGAGTTGTTTTGGTGGTCTATGTGTGGTGCAAAATTGGTTTTAGCGGATCCTGGAGCTGAAAAAGAACCACAAAAGATTTGTGAAATTATTGAAAAGCAAAAAATTACAACATTGCATTTTGTTCCTTCAATGTTGAATGCATTGCTGGCCTATTTATTAGAAAATGATCAGAAATATACCTTGCACAGTATAAAAAATCTTTTTACCAGTGGAGAAGAGCTTAAAGTACATGATGCCAAAGGATTTTTAGATTATTGTCCAAATGCACAATTACACAATCTGTATGGTCCTACAGAAGCCACTATCGATGTTTCATATCATCAAGTATCCAGAACTAGAAAATATCGCTCGATCCCTATCGGAAAACCGATTGATAATACACAACTATTTATATTAAACACAGAGTTGCAACATCAACCAATAGGTATTCCTGGAGAATTATTTATAGGAGGTGTTAATCTTTCACCTGGATACTGTAATCAACCAGAATTGACACAGGAACGATTTATAGAAAACCCATTTGATGAGCGATCAATACTTTATAAAACAGGTGATTTGGCAAGATGGCTGCCTGATGGAGAAATAGAGTTTTTAGGAAGAATTGATAATCAAGTCAAGATAAGAGGAAACAGAATTGAGTTAGGAGAAATTGAATTAGCTATTCAGTCATATGAAGGAATACATAGTGCAGTTGTTTTAACCAAAGAAGGTCAAAGTGGGTTACAATTGGTTGGATACATTTCTGCAAATCAAGAATATGCAGAAGATGATCTTAGAGAGAATTTGGCGTCAAAGTTACCAGAGTATATGATTCCATCTTATTTTATTACCGTAGATCAAATTCCGGTTACAGTAAACGGAAAAGTAGATAGAAATGCATTGTTATCACTAAAGCGGGAAAGAGAGAATAAGTATGTTGCTCCGAGAACAGATCTAGAAAAAAAACTGGAGTATTATTGGAAGCAAACACTTGCATTGGAAAAAATAGGAATCTATGATAACTTTTTTAGGACGGGAGGAGATTCAATACTTGCTATACGATTAATAGGTATATTAAATAACGAACTTTCTACAGCAATTAGAATGGTAGATCTGTATGAAAATGATACCATTCAGAAAATGGCATTATTTATTGAGAATACCGCTACAAATACTGCTCCCGAGCTATATGAAGACGTCATCAAAGAAGTAGAGAACTTCGGAGAGACCTATTTAAAAGCACATCCTAACAAACAGATTCAAACCGTGTATCCGATGAGTGATATCGAAATGGCAATGTGTTTCATTCACAAATCGAGACCCAATGATATACTATATTTTGAACAGTTGATGCAGCCTGTATTTTATAAAGATCTTAATCTCGAAATATTACAAAAAGCTCTTGATCTTATGGTGGATAAACATGAGATTTTGAGAACGGGTTTTAATATGGAAAGATTTGCGCATATCGTATATAAAAAAGTGGATACAACTATTCAGTTTTATGACTATAGCCAATATTCTAAAGAAGAACAAAATCAAAAAATCAATGAAGATTTAGAAAGAAGCAGGCCAGAACATTTTGATCTCAATGCAGAAAAACTTTGGAGGATTATTATTTATAAAATAGGAAAAGATCACCATGAAGTTTTATTCGAATATCATCATGCTATTATTGATGGCTGGAGTTTTGCTTCCTTATTGACCGAATGGAACAATACATATGTACAATTGTTAAAAACGAATGTTGATGAATTGCCTAAACTTCGAGCAACTTTCAAAGATTATATTGTGCAAGAACTTTATAACAAAAAAAATGAAGAAACCAGAAATTTCTGGAAAGAAGAACTCAAAGATTATAAAAGATTGAGGTTAAATTCTGATCTAGGGTCAAGGGTGTTTAGATCAGTTAGAGATATATATCCTCAGAAGTTGTTAAAAGATTTAGAAAAAGCCGCTCAAGCAGAAAACACAACAGTTAAAAATATGCTGCTCTCGGCCTATCTATATGCAATGAAAATACTTTCAGGAGAAAATGACCTTCTTGTAGGTTTAGTAACATTTACTAGGCCTTTAAAACCAGATGGAGAAAAGGTATTAGGATGTTTCTTGAATACTATTCCGTTAAGAGTTCAAATTCCCGAGGTTACATCCTGGAGAGATTTCATCGCGCTGGTAGATAAAAAGGTTTTAGACGTTAAAAAATATGAGCACCTTTCTTTATTTGAAATTAATCAACTTGTAGGCGGTAGTAATGAAGGTAATCCATTATTTGATACGTTTTTTAATTACATTAATTGGCATGTAAAAGAAGAGATGCTGTTTGAAAAATTTAGCGATGAAGAGAGTAACAGAATAGAATTTGATACGTTTTTACGAGGAAATACTTTTTTTGATGCAAATTATGATGTTACCAATGATAGAATTATTTGCATGCACGAATACTCTTCTCCTTTTATGACTAAAGAGACATATGATCTCTATAATGAAATATTTCTAAGTGTATTATCCAGGATGGTAGCATCTCCTCAAGATACTATCTGCCAACAAGACTTTTTATGGAGCCCGATGACCGATTTGGTTGAAGAAAAAATACATGAGTACATTCAAGAAAATACAAATGCAGAAAAATTAATTCCGGCTACATATACGCAACAAAAACAATGGTTAGATAGTGTTGACGAAAACCCAAACACTCACCCGTCAAATGTTTCTATAGCCATTGATTTTGAAGAGGCGATAGCGGTAGATGCTCTTAAAGATAGTGTTCGAGAGGTTGCAAATGCTCATGAAGCCTTAAAGTCTCAAATGATTTTTAAAGATGAACAATTACATCAAAGCATTCGTAATACATATCAAGATGTAATTGAAACTTTGGTCTTTGAAAATAATCAGGAAACTTTAGAGTTTATCAATTCGGTTTCACAACACTCATTCAATTTAGATGAATCTCTTTTTAGGGTAAGGATATTACAGACAAAAAATGGTAACGATAAACTTTTGCTTCATATTCATGCCACAATTATTGATTCCTTTTCAATGCAAAAAATTGTTAGCGAAATTCTGGATACATATAATGCATTCATCAAAAAAGAAAAGCTTACACCTTCCAATAACGCTGTAAACTATTCTGGTTTTATTTCTCTTCAAAAAGAAGTATTGATGAAACTATATCCTAAAATGATAGCGTTTTGGAAACATCAATTAAAAGAAAGCATAGAACCTATAGAATTACCAAAGCAACTTTTAAAAGATAATCAAAGGGGGTATTCTTCGGGTACGGTAGATGTAAACATTTCAGGGTCTGTACTAGAGAAAGTATTGAAGCTTTCAGATTCGAATAGCACAAGTGCCAATGTAGTATGCATGGCAGCATACACATTTTTATTATATAAATATAGCCGTCAACAAAATCTTACGATCGGAACCATCGAAAAGAATAGAGATTATGAAGCTTTGAAAGATGTTGTTGGAGGCATGGATACTATCATGCCGGTGCAAACCATAATATCAACAGAAAAAACCTTCAATGCATACGTACAGGAGATCAAAGCGCTTTATGAAAAAGGACTTGATCACTTAGCTATACCATTCAAAAAACTCATGGCAGAGCTTGCTATGAGAAATCAGGTCGTCAATACTGCATCACACATAAACACTTTATATCTTTTCGAAGAAGGAAATGAAAATGAAGCAGCAATCAAAGAGAATATTAAATACACATGGTCGCACAATTACTTAGATACCCAATCTTCGGATCTTTGTTTGTGGTTAAAAAAGGAAAAGAAGAGCATTGTTGGAAAACTTGTTTTTGATTCTGGACATTTTGATCGTGAATTTATAACGTCTTTTGGAGCTCATTTCTCTAATGCATTAAATGAATTAGTTACCAACCCCGACCTTAGATTATCAGAGATATGTATATTATCAGAAGAAGAGCGTTATGATCTTACCGAAGGTTTTAATGCTACAGATGTTGTTTTTTCTGAGCATGCTTCTGTTTTGGATATTTTTGATGCTCAGGTTATTCAGACACCAGATCGTATTGCAGTTGCTTATAGGGATGAGACTATATCTTATAAAGATCTTTCCAGACAGGCATCTCAGATGAGTTCGTATTTGTTAACCTCTAAAGGAGTTGAGTTAGAAGAGCGGGTAGGTATTATGCTGGATCGCGAATCCATTTTGATTCCTGCGATATATGGTATTCTAAAGTCAGGATGTGCATATGTTCCTATTGATCCAAAGTTACCCTCTGCCAGAGTTAAGGCTATATTAAAAGATGCAGGGATTCGTGTTTTAATTACACGCGGCGAATATTTGACTGAAACCGTATTGGCTGCAGGGATCGAAGTTATCGATTTAAATAAAGAAGTTAGATCGATTAGTCAATCTACAGTTTTAGATGTCTATCCTGAAATATCTTCAGACCACTTAGCATATATTATCTATACTTCGGGTTCTACAGGTACTCCCAAAGGAGTTATGATAGAGCATGGCTCTTTATTGAATACGATTCAGAGTATGGATAGCCTCTATCCATTAACTTCGGATGATGTGTATATGTTTAAGACGACACATTCTTTTGATGTTTCTGTGGCCGAGCTGTTTGGCTGGTTTCATTCTGGGGGTAAATTACTGATTCTTCCTTCAGGATTTTCGGCCAATACAGATAAGATTATAGAGCAGATTGATCGTAGTAAGGTTACTCATATCAGTTTTGTTCCTTCGATGTTTTCCATTTTTGTAGAAGGTCTAAAGAGCACTGGGGTTGATAAGTTATCGAGTTTAAAATACATTTTCTTGGCAGGAGAGGCTTTGCCGAGTGATTTGATATCAGATTTTAATGCTCTTAATACGGGTATTGTTTTAGAAAACATTTATGGTCCTACCGAGGCTACTATTTATTGTAGTCGATACTCTACCTCGGCATGGCATGGTCAATCCAGAGTTCCTATCGGGAAGCCGTTAAGTAATATGAAGCTATTTGTTTTGGATCCAAACTCAAGGTTAGTTCCCGTTGGGGTAGCCGGGGAGCTTTGTATAGGCGGAGCTAGTTTATCCAGGGGGTATATGAATAATGAAACTCTAACAAGCTCGAAGTTTGTAAAGATAGCTGATCTAGGTGATCAGCGTGTTTATAAGACGGGTGATTTAGCACGATGGTTACCAGATGGCAATATAGAATATTTGGGAAGAATCGATGATCAGGTAAAAATCAGAGGATTTAGAATTGAATTGGAAGAGATCTCGAGTTGTTTGAATCAATATCCTGAGATTGCTACGAGTGTTGTGGTGGTTAAAGAGACCTCTGGGGATAAATTTATTGTAGCCTATTACAGATCAGATTCAGAGTTTTCCAGTGCTATCTTAAAGGAGTTTTTATCTAAGCATCTTCCTGAGTATATGCTACCTACTTTTTATGTTCACTTAACAGAGTTTCCTCTGAACTCGAGTGGCAAAATAGATAGAAAGAACCTACCAGAACCTAAAATAGGAAAAGAAAATGAGTTTGTAGCATCCACAACAACAACAGAAAAGCTATTAGAAGAAATATGGTCTGAAGTACTTGGCTTACCGGTTAATTCAATAGGAATCAGCAGGAACTTTTTCGAATTAGGAGGACATTCTTTAAAAGCCATGATTTTGATTAATAAAATTGCAAAAGGGTTTGATATGGTATTTCCGTTAGAAAAGGTGTTTGAAAAACCTACCATTAGAGAGCAAGCAGAATTTATTGATATCAACCAATGGCTATTAAATGATCATGCAGTAAGTGATCCATTAGAAACAGTTCAAGAAGTTATAATATAGATAACTTAAAGGAAAAAGCACCTATCTAATCTGAATAGCACAAAGTTTAAGGAGAGAATATTTGTGATATTCTGCACCCCTGTTTTTACATCACATTTTTTAATCACTATTTCGAACCGGTTTACAACTAGTAAGAATATAAACCAATTTCGAGAATTACACCAATATGGAAAATTTATTATTAAAAATAAGAAAGAATAAGATCGGTTTACATTTGGATAATGGTACATTACGATTAAATGTTCCTAAGGATAAAGATGTTCGAGATATTCTTGAAGAGATCAAAAAGCACAAGATTGAGCTTATCAGATTTATTGAAAATAACCAAACGGTTAATTCCAGATTCAAAGTTATTGAAAAGGCTCCAGAGAAAGACTATTATACATTGTCGTCTGCACAAAAGCGAATGTATTTTTTATATGAGTATAATAAAACTTCTCTAAATTATAACATGCCTCAAGTTGTTTGTCTGGAAGGCGATCTGGAAATAGATCTTTTAAAAAACGTTTTTAATACCCTGATAGCACGTCATGAGAGCTTAAGAACGGTTTTTAAAATAGTAGATGAAGTACCTGTTCAAAAAATACTCGATACTCAAGAGGTTGATATAGCGATTTTTAATTCAACAGAATTAGAGATTCCAGAAAGGATTGAGCGTTTTATTCGGCCTTTTGATCTAAACCATGGTCCCCTTATTAGAATTGAAGTTATTCGATTGAGTGAGAGAAAGCATATTTTAATGTTGGATATGCATCATATCATTACGGATGGTGTTTCAGACAGTATTTTGGTAAAAGAGTTTATGGCTTTATATCAGGGTAAAACCCTGGCACCTTTATCGATTCAATACAAGGATTATGCAGAGTGGCAACAACAAGAGCGTCGACAATCAGACATTTCTGCTCAAAAAGAATTTTGGTTGAACCTGTTTAAAGATGAGGTACAGCCTCTTCACTTGCCAACAGATTTTAAGCGTCCTTTGGTAAAGGGGCATAAGGGTGGTACAATTAGTTTTACACTTGATAATGAAAAGACAAAGAAATTAAGATCCATAAATGAGGAGTTGGGTAGTACTGGTTTTATGTTGTTTTTATCGATGTATCATATCTTACTCTATAAGCTCACCAATCAAGAAGATATAGTTATCGGTACTCCTGTTGCCGGGAGAGAGCATGAAGATCTAAATACAATGATCGGTATGTTTGTGAATACTTTACCTCTTAGAAATGAGTTGAAAAGCGAATATACATTTAGAGAGTTTTTATCGATAATCAAAGCCAATACCTTGGCATGTATTGGTAATCAGTCGTATCAATATGAGTCGCTTATCGATGAGCTGCAGATTAAACGGGATACAAGTCGCAACCCACTGTTTGATGTCTTGTTTTCTTACCAGAATTTTATGGAAGAAGGACTGGATATCCCGGGACTTAAATTATCGACATATCTTATGGAAGATATGATATCAAAATTTGACTTGAGTTTGACAACTACAGAAAAAAACGATCAATTTACGTTCAAAATAGCCTATTCTACCGAGTTATTTAGTTCAGAAACAGTTACAAGGTTTATTAGTTACTACAAACGCATTGTAAATTGTATCATAGATAATGTAGATATCAAGCTTGGAGATATTAATATTTTGTCTACTCAGGAGCAGAACCAACTTATTTATGATTTTAACGATACGTACAAGGCCTACCCAAGAACGGCTACAATTGTTTCGGTATTTGAGTCTTTGGCAGCTAGTTTTCCTTCAAAGACAGCCTTGGTTTTAGGAGCTACCCAACTTAGTTATAGCGAGCTTAATAAGCGTGCCAATCGGGTAGCGCATTATCTTGTCAACAAAGGAGTAAGAAAGGGCGATATTGTAGGTATGATGCTCAATCGTTCTTTTGATATGGTAGTTGGGCTTCTTGGGATTTTAAAGTCAGGAGGAGTATACCTTCCATTAGATGTAAATCAACCACGACAGCGTGTATTGCATAGTCTTAGAGATAGTAATGCCTTGCTATTACTTACTGATACAGATAGGGTAGCGGTGTATCAAGATGATATCACTACTCTAGATAGTACAGGGATTATTGGGGATTCAGAAGCGAATTTATCGGTTAGTATATCGAGTCAAGATGCTGCTTATGTTATTTATACTTCAGGATCTACAGGAGCTCCTAAAGGAGTTAAAGTAGGTCATCAATCGGTGATCAATCTAATCTGGTCACAACAATCCAGGTATGATCTGCGGGACGATGATATGATTTTACAACTTTCCGAAGTTGTTTTTGACGCTTCGGTAGAACAAATCTGGACGGCATTATTAAGTGGAGTTGGTTTGGTGCTGATCGATAAATCAACGATGCTTAACAGTGCTGCTTTTAATGCATATTTGTCAAGGCATAAGGTTAGCTGTTTATTG
>CANMFM010000014.1 GCA_947497175.1 uncultured Aquimarina sp.
CGAATAGACTTGTTAAGGCTATCTATACTCTTGTTTTGCTGATATAATTTTATATACGTGCTGGCTTGGCCTTGGAGAGAGATTAATAGAATGTTAAGATCAAAATATGTATCTAAAGTAAGATTATTTTCTTTGGCACTATTCCTGAATTGAGCTTTCTTAAAATTATGAAGTGCATTTTGATATGCTCCAGAATCAAAATATGTTTGACCAATAAGGTTATAAGACCCAGCGGTAAATTTATTGTTCTTTTTATATAATTTTTGATTAATCCCTAATGTCTTAGTATAATAAATTAATGCTTCATCATAATTTCCTATTTCTTGTTTTAAGACACCAATTTTGTTTAAAGAAAGTGCAATTCTCGGGTGATTATAATTCAAATCATTTATATTAATATTCAAAGTTTTGATGTAATAATCTAGAGCTTGAGTGTATTGTTTTTTAGCAAAATAAATATCTCCAATTTGAATATAAGAATCCGCAATTTTAGGATGATCATTCCTTAGAGTATTAATTCTAATATCCAAAGATTTGTTATTGTAAATAAGAGCTTGATCAAAATCTTCTTTGTGTCTATGAATTAATGCAATGTTATGATAAGCAGTTGCAGTTTGATAATGATTTTCTCCTACAGTAATAAGAGAAAGATTTAAAGACTTTTTAAAAAATTGTAACGAGTTTTGAGGAAAACCTTTTTCCAAAAAGTTATTACCAATACTATTATAAATAATTCCAAGATTAGGATGGTTTTCATTATTGTTCAAATATATTTTCAGACATTTTTGGAGGTAACGGAGCTGATTATCATATAAGCCTCTATAAGATAAAAGAAGCCCAAGACTATAATAAGTATTGGCAACTTTAATACTTCTTTCTCCTAGCAAAGTTTTGTATAATTCTAGAGCCTTTAGATAAAAAAATTCCGATTTATCAAATTTTCCAGTATTCTTGTACATTGTTCCCACCATATAATAAGTAGAAGCATGATATATGCTTTTTGAAGTGTTATTTTTTTCTCTAATATCAAGTGCTTTTTTTAAATATTTTTCCGCTTCTTTATATTCTGCGGTATACAAATAAGTGCTTCCAAGGTTATAATAAACAAAAGCGGTTTGATAATGATCTTTGCCATAAGTCCGAATTCTAATATCAAGTGCTTTATGATAATTTTGTATTGCTTCTTTGTTATTGCCTAGTCTTTTATATATATCACCAATTGCATTATAAGAATCTGAAGTAATAAGGTGGTTTTTACCTATTGTTTTGATTCTAATTTTCAATGCTTTTTCATGATGCTCTAGAGCTTCACTAATTGATCCAATTCTATATTTGAGCCCTCCAATCTTATAATAGGATGATGCAATGTCTTCATGATTTTTGGGAAAAATTTCACGCCGTATTTTAAAAGCTTTGTTAAAATTCTCTTCAGCAGTTTTAAAGTCTGAAACACTTTGTTCATAATAGTGGCCTATATTGTCATAGGCATGTGCCTCTTCTCTACTATTCTTTTGTAAATATTGATTACAAATCCCTAAAGCTTTATTAGCACTTTCCAGAGATTCCTTAAAATCAGAATTTAACTTTTGTATATGGGATACTTTATTATAACAACTTGCAGTTTTTTCCCAAGCTTCACCTTTTTTATAATGTGTTAAAGCCTTTTCAAATAATTCAATAGAGTTTTTATATTGACCCTCAATAAGTAAAGAATCTCCGGTCTTAAAATACTGTGAGGCTAATAATGTATCCTTTTCTATTTGTGCATGGATAACATTTGATGAGATCATAAAAAGGAAAATCCAGAATGAAGAGGCTAGAAAAAGAGATGGTAATGGTTTCATAAAGGAGCTTTAAGTATTAAACACAATATAATCGTAGCTTTATCACGTACAGAGTTGAATCTCATTATGGAGGGGTTTCAGTGTACTGTGCTAAAAAATTTAGATCATTTAAAAAGTATTTTTTTAGATGATCCATGGGTAGGATTAAGAACAAATATAAGGGTTTATATCATTTTATTATTTGTTTTTTTTATCTTTTACTCTGGCGTATAAATAATGGGTTTGATACTTACTTTTGTCTAAGCAAATTCTAAGTACAATCCCCTTAGACAGGTATGCGGTGAGCTAAGTCTAAGTACGAGGGGTGCCAACGCTTTTATAATCAAGTTTACTTGTCTTCGATACAATTTTCTGCCGAAAATCACTCAGGCTGACGTAAACCTGCTTATATTGAAACAAGGTCAATTCAGGCAATTAGATTCTTAATTCAACTGCCCTTCCTGAAGGTCGATAATGTCTTTTTGGGTTAACCGATCGATTAAATTTTGATACATTTCTTTGGGTAATCCGCAAGCGATGAGATATTCTTTCATTAGATTTTCTTCTTCCTTTTCGATAGAACCGTCAGCTAGTAGTACTACCGCTGCCTGGGCCAAAATATTAAGTAAGGCTTCAGAGGATAGTGCATTTCTGGCTTCATTTAAATAATTAAAGACCTGGTTGTCTTTATTAGCATGCTCCTTTATGTGGTGATGCACCGTCATCAAATCATCCTTCATTTCAGGAAACCCTTCGATCGCATCCATGATCTCACGTTCTTCCTCTGCAGCAAAATCTCCATCGATAATCGACATATGCGTCATTGAAGCCACCAAGGCTTTGGCAAAAATTAATTTGGCGTGCATTTGATTTTCATTGATCTCATCCTGAGATTTTTGCAAAATAGTTTTGATGTTTTCGTTATAGGCACTTTTGCAACTGTCGCATTCGTAAAAACGATCTACCGTATCCAAAGGGATGACCGGAATAAAAAATAAAGTAAACCAACGACGATACAACTTGTTTTGAAGGTTTCCGTTGTTACAATTTGGGCATGAATTGGATAAAACAGGGCTGTCTTTTACAGTATGTTTTAACCCTCTTGTTCCGAAGATAATAAACATAATAGGTTAATTTTTATAGATTTAGGTGCGCTAAAGATAGAATAATAATTGAGAATGACGAATCGAAACGTATTTGAGATAAGAAAGTCGCGTCAGTTTGAGTGTTTTTGCGTTAGCAAAAATGTATCGAAAACAAGTGACTTTCTTATTTCGAACTCATGTAGTATAAGATAACACTTCTGTTATCCTTTAAAAGTGCTTGGTCTGTATCGAGCTATGTCGAAGCGCTCAAAAAGACTATTAAAAATAGGCTTTTGAGTAAAAAAGCTCTGCCATCCAGAGCTTATCGAAGGATCAATACATTTTGTCTCCATTTTATGATGACAAAACATTACCATTGATATATTCATAATATTCAGATTTTCAGAATGTAATTTAACCTTGATTAAACTATTTTTCTTTAACTCAACCTTCTTTTCATTTTAGTTCACGAGGTTTTTATTTGATAATATTGAGTTCATGAATCTATGATTTCTTTGTTCGCCACAAGAAAATGAAACAAAAGAAAAGGCATTTTTTTAAAGGTATTTTTCAGTAACACTGAAAAACAAATCTTATACTGGTGAAAAAAGAATGAAAAAGCACTGCGTTTAAACGTCATTATCTTTTATCGGATAAAATTTTTATTTTAGAAGGTTCACAGTGCCCCTACAACTTGTCATTGCTAACTTGATTGACGATAGGAGATCATGGTGAAGCCATCTTATTGTTATGGAAATTGTCGTTTCATAGACAAAAGATTACTTCGTCGTATCCTCCTCGTAATGATTTCGTAACTTCTGAATCCTGAATCCCGCTACTCTTGCTCTTCTGTATTCACTTTTTTGGTGATTCCGCACTTTCTGCGTACTGTTCTCTCGGCAAGGGCTGCGACGTTTCGGGCCTGATCCTCAGCGACGCCGTCTTTTATAATCTCATCGTATACTTTTTTGTTTTCTAACAAGCCTTGCAAGATACAGGGAAAACCAGGGATGTCTTTGCCTTTGTAGTGCTTCTTTTTTTTGGGTTTGGCGATCAACTCCCTAAACAAACGATCCTTTAATACTTGATCCTTTTGGACTTCTAAAACAAATGCGTAAAAGACATTTTGATCCTCTGGATACATATCATTTACTTTATCGTTGGCATTAGCATACTCATCGTTGGTAAAACTAAAATACTCATAGATGTCGATGTAGTTGACTTCTACCTCTTCTTCCTGGGGTACCTCTTCTTCACTTTGAGTTTCGTCTTCGCTTTGGTACCCTTCTTCATTCTGATATTCTTCTTCGCTCTCCTGGCTTACTCCTTTGAACACGAATACTAGCAGTACTAATAAAATGTATAGCTTCTTCATTTTTTTATCATTTTAGATTACTTGGGGTCTTATAAACGTCTAAACCTATATTTTTGTTACCTGTTTTTCTATTATTATGTTTTTTTAACCAAAAATCCGTCAATTCGAGTGCTTCGACTCAAGGAGAAGAGTATCGACCCTTCGACAAGCTCAGGATGACAAGGATTATTTGTTAAAGTCGACACATTTTGACTCCATTTCATTACGACAAAACACTAGAATTGACGCTTCTTTGTGTATTTTTCTTAAACACATAACAGATCCTTATATAAAAACAGGTTATCTTTTTGCCATATGCATAATTAAGGATTTTATTTTTGTTTGCTAAATTCTTGGCACACTTTTTGGATTTTATCGAATAAAATGCCTATTTTGAGGCGAATTTTTTAAGGTTGTTTTAACAATAAAAAATATATTTTTTGCGTTAAGGTAACCGATGTAATTAACCTATAAACTTTTAATACATTATTTAACACCCAAACATTATGAAAAAATTATTTCTACTTCTATTCGTGCTAGGCGCAAGTGTAACTTCTCAAGCTCAAGAAGATTGGTCTAAACTTACTGGAATTTTTGATCAAGTATATTCTTTAGCTACCGATCTAGGCGAACAAACTAATAAAGTAGTAGCGAATGGCAATGTAATTTCTATAATTACTGCTAAAGGTACGGTATCTGTGCAAAAAAAGCTGGATAAATCAAAACCTAAGCATTTACAACATTATGAGTATACTTTGATGACGTCTACTGGAAAAGCGATTCCATTAGATAAAATGAATGCTGAGCGTGTAATCGAAACTTTTCAGGCCAAGCTAACAGAATTAAAGACTTCACTTGCAGAGAATCAAGATGCTGATGTAGAGAATATTTTAAATAGCTTATTTCAATAAGAAATATTTTAGATTAAAATAAAAAAATAGCGGCCAAATAGCCGCTATTTTTTTGACCACTACTGCTTAGTTATATATCGTTTAGCAACTTAGAAATCTCATCCAACTTAGGTGTTAAGATCACCTCGATACGTCGGTTTTTACTTTTCCCCTCGTTCGTTTCATTACTGGCTACAGGGGCAAACTCTCCTCGACCGGCAGCGGTGAGATTCTGCGGATCGATTTGTTTATTCTGCAACAAGATGTTTACAATGGCCGTAGCTCTCTTGGTCGATAAATCCCAATTGCCTGATAACTGTGCATTGCCTAAAAAGGGATCATCATCGGTATGGCCCTCAATGAGCACCGCAATATCCGGATTTTCGGCAAGAACTTTTCCTAGTTGTTTTACTGCTTTTTGTCCTTGTGCACCTACCGCCCAACTCCCGGATTCAAATAAGAGTTTGTTTTCCATAGAGATATACACTTTGCCATTACGTTCTTCTACAGTAAGCCCTTTCCCTTCAAAATTACGCAGCGCTTTGGATATGGCCGTTTTAAGCGCCTGCATTTTGGCATCCTTGGCAGCAATACGGCTTTCTAACTCGTTAATACGCTGTGATCGTGCTTCGAGATCCCTTTGTAGATTATCCAGGCGGGTGCGTTCTTCTGCCAATGCTCTTTCTTTTTCTTCGAGCTGGCGTAATAATTCTCTGTTCTTTTTGCTATTAGCAGCAATGGCCGCAGAACTATTGCGCTCTAAAGCATCATAAGAATCTTTAATGTTGTTATAATTGGCCTGGGCAGCATTATATTTTCCTTCCAGGTTATCTCTTTCGGCTTTAAGTTTTTGATATTGGGCTTCTAATTGTGCTAATGCCTTTTTATCAGCTTCGTTCGCTTTTTTTAACGCAGTAAATTTATCGTTTGTCTTACGATATTTCCGTTTAAGGTTAGCGTATTTTCCTTCTAATTCTTTATGAACTTTAGACGATACGCACGAGGTCATTAATGTTACTGCAAGTACTAATAATGCAATTTTTTTAATCATTTTATGGGGTTTAAAGGTTTTATATTAAATAATCCGTTGTGCATTTTGACGAAACATTGTTAAAGGGTCAGTTCGAGTGTTTTTGTTGTAATGAAATGCAAACAAAATGTATCGAGAACAGCTTTTTTATCCAAAATCCTATTCTCGATACACTTCGCCCTTCGGTCTAAGCACTCGAATTGACGAATTTTGGATACAAAAAGTCAAAATGTACAACGGGTAAAATTTATTCTATATGTTCAATTACACATCCAACTCAACAACAATCGGACAATGATCACTATGTTTGGCTTCTGATAAAATAACGGCTCTTTTTAACTTATCGTGTAAGGGTTGTGCTACCATGCCATAATCCAAACGCCAGCCTTTATTATTGGCTCTTGCATTGGCCCTGTAGCTCCACCACGAATAATTATCGGGTTCTTTATTAAAATGCCTGAACGAATCGATAAATCCACTCTCAATAAACTTGCCGATCCACTCACGTTCTACGGGTAAAAATCCTGATACATTTTTGTTACGCACCGGATCATGAATATCTATCGCTTCATGACAGATGTTATAATCGCCTAAGATAACCAGGTTTGGATGTTGTTGTTTAAGTGCATTAATATACTCCTGAAAATCGGCCATATATTTCAATTTATGATCTAATCGTTCTATATTGGTCCCGCTAGGCAGGTATAAACTCATTACCGAGACTCCATTAAAATCGGCTCTTAGGTTACGTCCTTCAAAATCCATATAATCAATTCCGGTACCGTATTCTATATGATCGGGAGCTGTTTTAGATAGAATTGCTACTCCGCTGTATCCTTTTTTCTGGGCACTGTACCAATAGTTATACGGGTATCCCGCCTGGGCAAACACATTAAGGTCTAATTGGTCTTTGTTCGCTTTTATTTCCTGAAGACAAATAACATCTGGATCTGCTTGCTGTAACCAGTCTAGAAAACCCTTGTTTAAGGCAGCTCGGATTCCGTTTACATTATAGGAGATGATTTTCATGAACTTTAGATTTTTAATTTTTTGGTAAAAATAAAATTTACTGCTATTCTTTCGTTATTAAATATAAAATAAACACATTGATCGTATAAAAACATTCTGAATAAGGATACTAAAATCTGAATGTATTCTGATATTTTTTTATGATCTTTATTGTAAACAATCGCAAATCATGAAAACCATGCTTCTTAAAACCGCTTGCTTTATTCTTATACTAAGCACTCTTAATTGTTCTTCTACACAGAAAGCTGCAACCGAGGATACTTCTGAGACCAAAACAGATATTCAACAATCTGAAAATGAAATGATAGAAAAAGGATTTAGCAAGGGTACGTTAACAACCAATAAATCTGAAGGTTGTCCTTTTATTCTGAATGTTGAAACGTATAAAGATAACTTAGACCCTATCAATTTAAATGATTTTTTCAAAAGTGATGAAGTTCCTGATCAGGTATGGGTACAATATGCTAATCTAAGGATGCCAAGTAGGTGCAATGATGCCAGGCCGGTGTCTATTATAGAAATCCGTAGCCGTAACTAATATGCTACTGTACGGCAAATTTAGCAGATCTATTTTTATTTTTCTTATCGCCTAAACGCACAAAATAAATCCCCGTACTGGCATACGACATATCTAATTCGTAGACGAATCTCCCGTTAGCGTTTTTTTCTACGAAATTTGAAACGATAATTTGACCTGTGATCG
Organism: uncultured Aquimarina sp.; assembly: GCA_947497175.1. Lineage (GTDB taxonomy): Bacteria > Bacteroidota > Bacteroidia > Flavobacteriales > Flavobacteriaceae > Aquimarina. The sequence continues at coordinate 7,915 of CANMFM010000014.1, forward strand.
TAAAAACATTTAGTTTTAATCGGTCTTCTGCACTCGCGTCGCTCATCGTGATTAAAAACTGCTTATTCGGGCGGTTTATCACAATCAAATCTAAAATAGGAGGTTGATTATCTCCTATGTTTACAGTATAATCATGAGTAGTGCCAAACTGCATAGATAAGCATGGATCATTAAGATCTTCTGTACTATTTTCCTGAGTATCGCCCGCTCGTATTCTAAGAAGATGTGTTCCTGTTGTGGCATTGCTTCCTAAAGAAAAAACAAAACTCTGATCTTTATTAGCTTCTTTAATTACTTCGTTACTCAATATGCGCTCGGCATCTTCAAAAATTCCGTTATCGTTAAAATCTATCCAAAGCGACATTTGTTCTATAGCATCTCTTGCAAACCCTGATTGAACGGTAACACTGTATAAACCTATCGGGCCATCCAGATTAATGATCAAATTTGTAAAATTTTCATAACCGGTAGTACAGGGTATTGAGGTATTAGAGATATTTGCTAATATAAACGATGTAATACCATCATTTTGCAATCTGCAATTTGATGTAGGAAAGCATGATCGATGTTCTACTTCTTGTCTAATTACATCATTTTCAGTGTTTTCATCACTTGCCAAAGCGGTTCCTATCTCAAAACGATATGTTTGAAATTCTAATAAATTTGCGGTGGTGTTAAACGTATACGCTGCAGATTCTCCTGGCTCGATTGTTCCGCTAAAAACCTCGTTGATGGCTTGTTCGTTATCCAGTGTGTAAAATACAGGAATATTAGATTGCGGTGCTATTCCAAAATTCTGAATCGTGATCGTGATAGATTCGTTAGAAGAAATCCCTGATCCCGTTACTGGAGAAACCAATCCTACAACACCTACATCATTTTGTAACAGCCCTGATACTTCTATGGTAGCACAGTCATTCTCTGGCATACTATCTGTAGTTAGATTGGTTTCGGCGGTGATGACAAACGTATTATCCAGCGTAAGATCTGCGGGAGTACTAAATATAAAAGACATGACCTCTCCCGCATTTATCGGGCCGGGAAAGACTTCATTTACTGCCGGGTCTCCATTGATCGAATAGCTTACAGGAATATTACTTTGCGTTGAAGTTCCAAAATTTTGAATGGTAACCTCAATTTCTTCGGTAGCTGTAAAGATTTTATTCAACGGATTATCTATACTAACGACGCCCACATCATTGGTAACATCCGGAGCAATTTTAAAAACACCTACAATATCTCTGGCATTATCTCCTGTAACTTCAAAATATTCGGCAATATGCCAAAATGTAGCATCATCTACCGGATCAATACTAAGGTGCGCATAGTCTCCGTATCGTTTTCCATTATTGCGTTGTACATCGGTTCCTATGATAATAGTTTCTTCTGCAATGGTCATAGTCCCCAATGGATCGGTTGCTAACCTTCCGGTATATCGAATTGAAGCAAAGCTATCTGCTGATGCTCCATCTGCTATAGTACCCATAGTTGTGTACCCCATACCAATATTTCCAAAAACATCCATGGCCATACTAGCGCACCATGCACTTTTACCATCTGGTGAGGTGTACGTTCCTTCCTGATAAATTTCCCAAGGCTGGCCATCTCCATTTTGTCGTAACTCGTACCAACGTATCCCGGCAACATTATCGATGTCTCCACCCGAGCCATCGGTTCTATTATCAATGTCGATAACAAAATTAAGTACAACGCTATTATAACTACAAAATCTTCGATAATTGGTGGCATGCATAACGGCACCTTGTAGTGCATCTATATCCTGCCCATCGGTACCCGGTTGTGGCAGATTACCAAAATCCCCACCATCAAATGTCGAATCAAATGGGGTAACAGCAAGTTCTTCAGCCTCTTCAATTGTTGAATTATCCGGGGTGATCCAATCTACATTGATGGTCCAAAGTTTTAATTCATCACCACCAACAGGAACATCTGCCCAGCCATCATCTTGATAATAAATAATTTTTGCATCTCCAGGAGGAGGCAATACTTTGCCTGTAGCATTAAACGATGCCGGGCTATAAAAATTATCTATTTTAGCTCCGGGCAATGGAAAACCAACCATTTTTACATTCTCTTCTCCTGCCAACATTTTTTCTCTTTCGATCACATAGATCACTTCACTGGTTTCTTGAGAAAATTGATCTTTATTAGCCGTTATATAATATCCATCTGACCAGATAGAGAATTTGGTATAATCAGGAAAAGTACCTGTATTAAAACGATATGTAAACCAACCATCATTTACCGGATCTGAACCCTGAGATACCGCCACCAGAAATCCATTTGGAGTGCTGCTAAATTGTGTGATCACAAACCTATCTGCAAAATTATCATAAAACACTATGGGATCACCTTCAGTTTCTCCTGGAAAAATATTAGCTAAAGAGGTCGAAGGAACAATCGGAACACCATTTCTGTCGTGTATAGCAAAGGCAGAATTTTTAGCACTAACATAGTGATTTGGTCCAATAGCTCCTGTAGGATCTGAAGGCGACTCAACCCTAGAATTTACTTCAAAAACCAGCGAAGGTGCCTTACCTGTCCTAAGGTTTTGAGCCCTTTTTTGTTGCACTAGTAATGGATCTATTCCTAAAGGCAATCCTTTACCAGGCACATGTTTGTTACCGTCTGTTCTTCTATATTCTTTACCTCCTGCACGAGCTTGTTCTGGAATTAGATTTTTTCCTAATAATGAACTTACCTTTCTCATATACGCCGCTTCGGTAATCAACGTAGCTTTATTGATTTCTTTTTTTTGAGAGAAACCTACGAAAACAGAAAATAAGAAAACAACAGCTAAAACCTTCTTTGGCATCATAGTCAGGAATTTATAATACGCACTACCCAATACTTTTGACTAAAATACAATTAAACTTCAAAACATGAATAATGATCAAATAGTTATTATTTTAAAGCAACAAAAAAGCTGCCAAAATAATTTGACAGCTTTATATTTAAGGTGCATTGTTTTTTTGAGATTATTTTAACCAATATTCTGCATCGGTTTTTTCAGAAATTAACGCTTTTAATTCGCTAATAGCTACTCTTTTTTGTTGCATTGTATCTCTATCCCTTATGGTTACGGTTTGATCATTTAGTGTATCATGATCTACAGTAATACAAAATGGAGTTCCATTAGCATCTTGTCTTCTGTAACGTCTGCCTATGGCATCTTTTTCATCATAGATTACGTTAAATTTCCATTTTAGGTCATCCACAATTTGTTGTGCAACTTCTGGCAGACCATCTTTTTTAACCAACGGAAGTATAGCTGCTTTTATAGGAGCTACTACTGCTGGTAATTTAAGCACAACTCGATTACTACCATCTTCTAAATCTTCTTCTTGTAGAGCTGAAGAAAAAACAGCCAGGAACATCCTGTCTAATCCTACAGAAGTTTCTACAACATAAGGCACATAACTTTCTTTTAATTCTGGATCAAAGAACTGTAATTTTTTACCCGAATGTTCTTCATGAGCTTTTAAGTCAAAATCGGTTCTGGAGTGAATGCCCTCTAGTTCTTTAAATCCAAATGGGAAATCAAATTCAATATCAGCAGCAGCATTGGCATAATGTGCTAATTTATCGTGATCATGAAAACGATACTTGTCTTTGCCTAATCCAAGAGATAAGTGCCAGTTTAATCGAGTGTCTTTCCAATAGTCGTACCATTTCATTTCTTCTCCCGGGCGAACAAAGAATTGCATTTCCATTTGTTCAAATTCGCGCATTCTAAAAATAAATTGGCGAGCAACAATCTCATTTCTAAATGCTTTTCCGGTTTGTGCAATTCCAAACGGAATTTTCATACGTCCGGTTTTCTGAACATTAAGAAAGTTAACAAAAATCCCCTGGGCAGTTTCTGGTCGTAAATAAAGATCCATTGCCGAGTCTGCAGAAGCTCCTAATTTTGTTCCGAACATAAGATTGAACTGACGTACATCGGTCCAGTTTTTAGAACCTGTTTCCGGGCAACCTATTCCAAGGTCTTCTATTAATTGTTTAAAACCTACAAGATCATTTTCTTCTTGAACTCTGGTAAGCTCAATTGTAATTTTATCGATTTCTTTTTGACGTCGAAGAACATTAGCATTGGTACTTCTAAATTCATCTTCATTAAAAGCATCACCAAAACGTTTTTTAGCTTTGGTAATATCCTTTTCAATTTTTTGATTGATTTTTTCTCTAAAATCCTCTACTAAAACATCGGCTCTATATCTTTTTTTAGAATCTTTATTATCAATTAGTGGATCATTAAATGCGTCAACATGGCCTGAAGCTTTCCAGGTGGTAGGATGCATAAAAATCGCAGAATCTAATCCTACAATATTTTGATGCATATTAACCATACTTTTCCACCAATACTCTCGTATGTTTTTTTTAAGCTCTACTCCATTTTGACCATAATCGTATACCGCACTTAAACCGTCATATATTTCACTAGAACCAAAAATATACCCATACTCTTTGGCATGGGCTATAACCTTCTTAAATGTATCTTCTTGTTTTGCCATTATATTTATTCTCTTTTTAAAAATCTTATGCCACTTTATAATCGAGACACCTATTTTCAAAATTGGTCCCGCAAAAATAGTTGAATTTAAATGAATTGGAAATGAATTTGACCAATTAATGATATCAGTAGGTAATTTCTGATAAAAGCATAAAAAAACCGCCATATTAATTAAAATATAGCGGTTACAATTTTTTATATCAAAGAGTTATTTCAATTCAAACTGTGTATTAGAAACCATTCTTGGTCCAGAGAAAAGGTTTACTACGTAATTTCCTTTTACTAGTTCTCCTTCGGCAGCATCAACAAGAACACATACATCTAAGGCTTCGTTTTCATAAAATACTTTGTTACGACCACTGTAGGTAAGTACAGCATCATCAAAGTTTACAGAAATTTTATCACCGATAAGATTGTTTTCTGGATTAATAACCTGTACAAAAAGCTCTTTATCTCCTTTTTCGGTAAGTTTATTAGGCGAAAGCGTAAAACATACTCTCACTTTTTCTGCCTTACTTGCTTTCGTAGATGTTGAAATTTTACCACTATTACGTACACGAACACCTTCAGCTTTGATGTTGGCAGCAGTAAGCGCAGAACCTCTTTCTACAATTTCTGCAAGCTTACTATTTTGCGTTTGCAATGAGTCTGATAAGATGATTCTTTGGTTTAATGCCACAGAAGTACTATCTAGGTCTGTTGCCAGCTGAGTATTAGCAGTTGTTAAACTGTCAGCAAGTTTGAATAATCTTTCGCGCTCTTTTTTAAGTTTTCCTACTTCTCTTCTGTATCGAGAAATTAAAGCCAAATTCGCATCATTGTCTTTCACACTATCTAATAAAACCACGATACGCTCTTTTGCTTTAAGTAAATGGTCGTCCATTACTTCATTAAGTGCGATAGCATTGTCATATTTTGTGATCAATTCTCCTAATTCGCTTTCAATAAGATCTTTTTCTTGTTGCAAAATTGCTTTATTTTGCTTCTCTTCGTTGTAAAACTTATACGTAAATATCCCTAAGATAAGCAACAGTGCTCCTAGAACACCGATAAGGATTTTAAGGGTTAAGTTATTGTTTTGAGTTGTCATAATAATTAATTTCTAATTTTTGATGGTTATTTTCAATCGCTAAATATAATAATTAATGTTAATCTGCCTAATAAAATGCTAAGAGACTTAGTCTACTTATTTTATCCTACCTATTGCGTTGCCTGCGACAACCCATTATATAAGAACGAAAGGTTGCTATGCACTTCTTGTCGACATGAGCTCCCTTTGGGCGATTTTCATAACGTAAACGCAAAAAAAATTGAAAAAGTATTTTATGGCCGTATCAAAATCGAAAATGGAGCTTCTTTACTTTTGTTTCAGAAAAACGGGAGAGTTCAAAACTTAATTCATAACCTAAAGTATAGAGGGCACGAAGAAATAGGAGAAGAACTTGGTAAATGGCTAGGTGAAAAACTGATTCAAAACACTGAATATCAAGATATTGATATTGTTGTCCCTGTCCCCTTACATAAGAAAAGGCTTCTAGAAAGAGGGTATAATCAAGTAGAAAAGTTTGGAGTTGAAATCGCCAGAAAACTTAATGCAATGTATGTTGATTCTGTCTTAAAAAAAATTTCCTACTCTCAAAAACAATCTAAACGGGGAAAAGGAACCCGATGGGACAATACTTTTGAAACATTTGGTATACAAAATGAGTCTGTTTTTAAAAATAAGCATATTTTGCTGGTTGATGATATTGTTACTACCGGGGCTACTATAGAAGCTTGTGTTCACGTTTTAGAATCAATCCCTGGTATTAAAATCAGTATCGCAACAATGGCAATTACAGAATAAGTCAAAATTTTGATTTTAATACTCCTTCTAAGTTATCTATTTATGATCATTGTTAAAATCAGGAGTTTAATTACGTTTTTTTGTTTTTTAATATAGTTGTTTCTTTGTGCTTCAAATTGGTTAAAGAGATATGAGAAAAAAATTAAACATGGTATTGGTTCCTTTAGTGTTACTGCTTCTTGTGATTAGTTGTGCAAAGAAAGGATCCATAAACGGCGGACCCAAGGATGAAACACCCCCAGTGTTTATCAAAGCGACGCCACCAGATTTCTCTACAAATTTTAATAGCGATGAAATTCGAATTTATTTTGACGAATATATCACATTAAAAGACCCACAAAAACAAATCATCATCTCCCCGCCGATGGACCCTAAACCGACTATTTCTCCTCTTGGAGGTGCCAATAAATTTATAAAAATTAAGTTTTTAGATACCTTGTTAGAAAACACAACATATAGTATCAATTTTGGTGAAAGTGTTGTTGATAATAATGAAGGTAATCCCAATCCTTTCTTTAGATATGTATTCTCTACGGGAGATTATCTTGATTCATTAAGCATAAAGGGAAATGTAACTGATGCACTACAGAAAAAAACAGATCCCAATATTACTGTTGCTTTATACGAAATTAATAAAGAGTATTCTGACTCCTTAATTTATACTACAGTACCACGATACGTTACCAATACTCTGGACTCTACATCCTTCAGTTTTTATAATTTAAAAGCAGGCAAATTTAAACTTGTAGCGCTACAAGATGCTTCTAACAATTATACCTACGAACCCAAACTCGATAAGATTGGTTTTTATCAAGAAATTGTAAATTTGCCAGAAGATACCGCCAAAGTCTTTAATATTACTTTATTTAAAGAAACTCTTGATTTTAAGCCAAAAAAGCCTAAGCAAGTCTCAAAAAATGAATTTATTTTCCCGTATGAAGGAAATGCAGATAGTATGAAAATTAAGCTGCTTAGTCAGGTGCCTGAAAATTTTGAAACCAGAACGATTCCTGATAAAGAAAAAGACACCTTACACTATTGGTTTAGGCCTTTTTTTGAAGCGGATTCCTTACTTTTTGAAGTTACGAATACAAAAAAGTATCAAGATACTTTAATCGCCAGGTTTAAAGATCAATATAAAGATTCGTTACAGCTTTCCTCGGTTTATGGATCGGCCTTACCTCTTCATAAAAATGTTACTGTGCTGGCAAACACCCCATTAGACAGTATTAACGAAAAGCAAATTACACTTACAGATAAAGATACTGTAGCGGTACCTTTTTCAATAACTGTAGACCAAATTAGAAATGAAGCACAAGTTATCTTTGAAAAAACAGAGCAGAATGTGTATTCGTTAACATTTTTACCCAAAGCGATCAAAGATTTTGTAGGCAATGTTAATGATACCATATCATTTAATTTTAGAACGAAGAAATTAGCAGATTACGGAACCATTTTTCTTACTTTACAAAATGTTGAATCCTATCCGGTGTTGGTTCAAGTCACTAATGAAAAAGAAGAAGTTATTCTAGAAAAGGTCTCTACAAAACAAGAAACCTTAACTTTTGATTATCTAGATCCTGCAAAGTATCTTATCAGAGTAATTTCTGATACAAATAACAATGGCAAATGGGATGCAGGTAATTTCTTGCAGGGAATACAACCCGAAGTTGTACGTTATTTTCCTGAAACAATTGATGTACGAGCAAACTGGGAGATAAAGCAGACTTTTATTCTAGAGTAATTTAAATTGATCAGCATCATTTAAAAAAGGGAGTTTTTCTCTCATTTCCGATATATGGGATTTTTCTAGAGTTGCATACCCTATGGTTTCTGTCTCTATAGGGTTTTTGTGTATAATTGAGTTTCCTAATATGTCATATATAGCAGAGTGACCGTTGTATTCGTACCCTTTTCCGTCGACACCAACACGGTTTACACCAATGCAATAACACATATTTTCGATCGCTCTGGCTTGTAACAAAACATCCCATGCATTAATTCTGAGTTTTGGCCAACTGGCTACATAAAGCAAAATATCATATGCTGAAGTATTTCTTGCCCATACCGGAAATCTGAGATCATAACAAACCTGCAGTTTTATGTTCCAGTTTTTATAGTGAACAACGACCTCATCCTGACCGGCTGTAAACACTTCTTGTTCTTTGGCCAACGTGAACAATTGGTGCTTATCATATTTTGTATACGTACCATCTGGAAACATAAAAATTAAGCGATTATAATACTTTTGGTCTTCTATTATGATCATACTCCCTGCGATGGCACAGTTTTTCTCTTTGGACAAGCCGGTTAACCATTGCAACGTTTCACCATTCATGGTTTCGGCTACCTCAACGGCATTCATAGTAAACCCTGTATTGAACATCTCTGGCAAAACAATAAGGTCGACATCGTGTTTTATACTCCTGATTTTTTGTGTAAAAACTTCTCGATTTTTGAAAGGGTTTTCCCAAACCAAATCAGATTGAATGAGTGCTATGTTTAGAGTTGTATTCATAAGTTAAAAATAGTAAAACGAATTCCTGATAAATTATTGAACTGTTAAAGAGGATATTTTTTTATAATGGCATTAAGGTCTTTTTCCTCTTCTAAATAAATTGGTAAATGAAACTCATCTAGTTTTTTCAATGTTTTCAACAGTGCAATCTGCTCGGTTTGAGTTAAACAGCCACTTACCATTTTTGCTGCCTTATGTGCTTCTGAATAAGCTTTTATAATATTTTCTTCGCCATTTTTGGTTACCCGCAATAATTTACCTCTTTTATCATCAGGATTCGGAAATTGTTCTATAATCTGATTTTTCAGTAATCGCTTAATCACTTCCATACCAGAGGATTTGTCATAAGCCATTTTTCTGATCAAATCCGTTTTTCCTATAGATCCCGATCTATGAAGTATCGCTGTAAAAGCAAAATCCATATCGGTTGCAAATGGTAAATCAACCAATGCAGATTTAATATAAGAATTGGAGTATCTACTCATTCTACCAATATAGGCGGCTATTTCAGCTTCTATACTATGACCTGTTATCCCATAATCTTCAGTAGAAATCGTTTCATCCAACCGCTTAGATAACCAATTTGCAAATGACTTTATTTGTATATCTTTATCTTTTCTATCTTTTACAAACGCTCCTGTTAGATCGATTAACTGCTTTATTAATTTGTAAACCTTCATTAAAAACTATTATTTAACACTAATTTATAAATAAGTACTACTATAAAGTACTTTTTTTGTCTAATATTTGTGCTTCAAAAGTAAACAATATCGATAAGAATACTCTTAATCATTAAAACCCTGCGATTATGAATATCAAAAATACAATTTTAGTACTTTCTTTACTACTAGTATCAACTATGTCTGCGCAAGTATATGGCGAATTATCTGGAAATGTAACCGACCAGACAGGGCAGCCTATTTTAGGAGCTTCAGTTTTTCTTGAAGGGACAGATAAGGGAACACAAACTGATTTTGATGGTAACTATCGCATCGAGAATATAATACCGGGATCCTATAATCTTATTGTTAGTTATATAGGTTTCGAGACGCAAACAAAATTTAATGTTATCATACGATCAAAAGGAACATTGCCTAGTAATTTTGTATTAAAAGAGTCTACTGAAGCATTAGATGAAGTAGTAGTAAGTAATGCCAATAAAATAAGCAGGCCCAAAGAGACTCCATTATCGACGCAATCTCTCTCTGCTGTAGAAATCGCCACATATCCTGGTAGTAATAATGACGTAGTACAAGTTGCACAAACACTGCCCGGAGTTTCACCATCGATAGGGGGATTTCGTAACGATCTCATTATCCGTGGAGGTGCGCCTAACGAAACTGTCTATTATCTGGATGGGATGGAAGTCCCCAATATTAATCACTTTAGTACTCAGGGTAGTGCAGGAGGGCCTGTAGGACTAATTAATGTATCCTTTATCGATAATGTTACTTTGTCTACCTCTGCTTTTGGAGCGCAATACGACAATCCTCTTTCTGGCGTATTACAATTTAGTCAGCGTACAGGAAATAATCGGGATTTCAGTGGAAATTTTCGCGTAAGCGCCAGTGAAGCCGCTCTTACCCTGGAAGGACCATTGGGAAAAGGTAAAGCCGAGGAAGCAAAAACTACATTTTTGGTATCTGCAAGACGTAGCTATCTTCAATTTTTATTTGAAGTCATCGGGCTACCGTTCCGGCCTAATTATTGGGATTATCAATATAAAATAAACTATAAAATCGACGCTTATAACGACATTAATTTCATTGGTCTGGGGTCTATTGACGATTTTTCTTTAGAAACACCAGAGGATTTTGACGCCGAACAACAAGCTCAGTTAGAACAAGCTCCTTTTATAAATCAGCGTACTAATGCCATAGGTTTATCCTGGAAACGACGCTTTAAAAATGGGTCTGGTTTTATGGAGACTATAGTAAGCAACAACGCGCTTTTCAATGAATTTACAAGATATCAAGATCCTGAAAATGAAACCGGAATCATCTTTAGGAATGATGCTAGAGAATCAGAAACTAAATTACGCTATCAACTCACAAAATTCTTAGGCGATTGGAAACTTACTACAGGCTTTAATACGCAATACTCTGATTATCGCAATGAAACGGTAAACCTAACCGATGATAACATTTTTAATACAGAAATAGATTTTATCAAATATGGAATATTTGCCAATGTAACGAAATCATTTTTTGATGATAAGTTAGATCTGTCCTTTGGTTTTAGAGCCGATGATGATAGTTTTATAGAAGATAATACGATCCTATCTACATTTTCTCCAAGGCTATCGCTATCGTACGAATTTAAAGAAAACTGGAGGTTAAACGGATCTTTAGGAAGATACTACAAGTTGCCACCCTATACCATATTAGGATTTAGAGATAATAGCAATGTTTTGGTCAATCAGGATGTTGATTATACCGTTAGCGATCACTATGTGGTTGGTTTACAACACTATTTTGGCCCTTCATCAAGTATCTCTTTAGAAGGGTTTTATAAACAATACGATGATTATCCGGTCTCAGTGCTTGATGGCGTTTCTCTAGCTAATAAAGGAGGAGGTTTTGAAGTTTTGGGAAGTGAAGATGTAGTTACCGCTGGTAGAGGACGAAGCTATGGTACAGAACTTCAGTTTCAGCAAAAACTTACCAATAATTTCTATGGGATATTTGCATACACCTGGTTTTATAGTGAATTTACTGGTTTTGACAGAGATACATACCTGCCTTCAGTATGGGATAGCCGTCACCTTATCTCGTTTACAGGAGGATATAAATTAAATCGAAACTGGGAAATAAGTGCCCGATATCGTTTTGCCGGAGAAACCCCTTTTGTCCCTACTGATTTGGAGGGTACACTAGCCAATTATCCCGAAGTTATTTTGGATTATGATCGTTTGGGTGAAGAAAAATTAGATATCTTCAGTCAACTTGATTTACGAATAGACAAAAAGTGGAATTTCCAAAAATTGTCTCTCGACGTATTTGTTGAAGTTCAAAATATTTTGGCGCAAGAAATACCTCAACCTACTGAATATGGATTGAACCGAGATGCGAGTGGAACTATCATACAGCCTAGAAGTTTGGTAGCTATAGAGACAGAATCCGGACAAATAATCCCAAGTATTGGAATTGTTGTTGATTTTTAAGACGGTCGTATAATACCGCAAGAGATATAATGTCTTACAAAATGTATCAGGTTGATCTCGGATACATTTTTGGCGCTTTTTCACGAAAAAATCAACGACTTTGTTAAAAAACCTAATTTAGCACCTATTTATTTTATATCACGCTTCAATTTGGCTTCTCTTTTTCCAGAAAATCCTTATTTTCGCAGACTTAATAGAAAGAACGACAAAATGAGCACGAAGTTTCCTGAATATAAAGGACTTGACTTACCCAAAGTAGCCGAAGAAATACTAGAGTATTGGCAACAAAATAACATTTTTGAAAAAAGTGTAAGTGCGCGTGATGGGGCAACACCATACGTATTTTTTGAAGGTCCTCCTTCAGCAAATGGGTTGCCGGGAATTCACCATGTAATGGCTCGTGCTATAAAAGATATTTTTTGTCGTTACAAAACCCAAAAAGGATATCAGGTAAAACGTAAAGCCGGGTGGGATACACACGGGTTGCCTGTAGAGCTTGGCGTTGAGAAAGAATTAGGAATCACCAAAGAAGATATCGGTAAAAAGATTACAATAGAAGAATATAACGAAGCCTGTAAAAAAGCGGTGATGCGTTATACGGATATCTGGAATGATCTTACACAAAAAATAGGATATTGGGTAGATATGGAAGACCCATATATCACATATAAACCTAAATACATGGAGAGTGTATGGTGGTTATTGTCTCAGATCTATAAAAAAGGATTGCTGTACAAAGGGTATACTATCCAACCCTATTCGCCTAAAGCAGGTACAGGGTTAAGTTCTCATGAGCTCAATCAACCCGGAACATATCAAGACGTTACAGATACTACAGTAGTAGCACAATTTAAGGCAAAAAAAGAAACACTACCGTCATTCTTACAAGATATTGAGGGTGATATTTGTTTCTTAGCCTGGACGACCACACCATGGACATTGCCTTCGAATACTGCATTAACAGTAGGACCCAAAATAGATTATGCGTTAGTAAAAACATTCAATCAATACACTTTTGAACCTATATACGTTATTCTGGCAAAGAATTTGGTTGGAAAACAATTTGCAGGAAAGTTTGCTCAGGTTGAAACAGAGACAGAAGTAGATGGATTCAAAGAAGGTGACAAAAAAATACCGTATTTCATCCTAAAAGAATGTAAAGGAGCAGATCTTGTTGATATTCGCTATGAACAATTACTTGATTTTGTTCAGCCCTATCATAATCCGGAAAATGCCTTTAGAGTAATTGCCGGAGATTTTGTAACTACCGAAGATGGTACCGGGATTGTACATACTGCGCCTACATTTGGTGCAGATGATGCTATGGTTGCCAAACAAGCTACACCAGAAATACCAGCAATGCTTGTTAAGGATGATCATGATAATCTAGTCCCTCTGGTTGATTTACAAGGAAGATTTACAAAACACGTGGGAGAGTTTGCCGGGAAGTATGTCAAGAATGAATATTATGATAAGGGTACCGCTCCAGAAAAATCAGTCGATGTAGAAATTGCCATCAAACTTAAGATAGAAAACAAAGCCTTTAAGGTAGAAAAATATGTACACAGCTATCCTAATTGCTGGCGTACCGATAAGCCTATATTGTATTATCCATTAGATTCATGGTTTATAAAAGTGACTGATTTTAAGGATCGTATGCACGAGCTTAATCTTGGAATTAACTGGAAACCCAAAGCAACTGGTGAAGGACGTTTTGGAAATTGGCTGGCTAATGCAAACGACTGGAATTTATCTCGTTCTCGTTTTTGGGGTATCCCATTACCGATTTGGAGAACCGATGACGGTAAAGAAGAACTAATTATCGGTTCTGTAGAAGAATTAAAAGCCGAAATGCAGAAAGCAGTAGAAGCCAAGGTGCTCGAAGCCGATATCTTTGCCGATTTTGTTGTAGGTGACATGACCGAGGAAAATTATGATAACATCGACCTACATAAAAATGTAGTTGACAAAATTATTTTAGTTTCTCCATCAGGAAAACCAATGAAACGAGAAAGTGATCTTATCGATGTATGGTTTGACTCTGGATCAATGCCGTATGCGCAATGGCATTATCCTTTTGAAAACAAGGAAAAAGTAGAGTCTGGCGCTGGTAAAGCAGATTTTATTGCAGAGGGTGTAGATCAAACCCGTGGTTGGTTCTATACTTTGCATGCTATTGCAACAATGATCTTTGATGATGTTGCCTATAAAAATGTAGTATCAAACGGTCTTGTCCTAGACAAAAATGGGCTAAAAATGTCTAAAAGACTAGGGAATGCCGTTGATCCATTTGAGACGTTAAAGGCGTATGGACCTGATGCCACTAGATGGTATATGATCAGCAATGCTAATCCCTGGGATAATTTAAAATTTGATTCTGAAGGAATTGCAGAAGTACGCCGTAAGTTTTTTGGTACATTATACAACACCTACTCATTCTTTACGTTGTATGCAAACATCGATAACTTTACTTATGCTGAAGCTGATATTGCTTTGGCCGATCGTCCTGAGATAGATCGTTGGATTCTTAGTGAACTGCATACGTTGATCAAAAATGTAGACGGCTATTATAATGATTATGAACCTACAAAAGCTACTAGAGCTATTTCGGATTTTGTGCAAGAAAATCTGAGTAACTGGTTTGTACGTTTGAGTAGAAGAAGATTCTGGAAAGGAGATTACGGGCAAGATAAGATATCTGCATATCAGACCTTATATACGTGTATGTTTACCGTTGCTAAATTAGGTGCTCCTGTTGCCCCCTTCTTTATGGATCGATTGTATAAAGACTTAGTAACAGGTACTAAAAAAGAAACTTTTGAAAGCGTGCACTTGGCACATTTTCCAGAGTATAACGACGCTTTTGTAGATAAGGACTTAGAGCATAAAATGCAAAAAGCACAAACGATCTCTTCTTTGGTACTTTCTTTACGTCAAAAAGAAAAGATTAAAGTTAGACAACCTCTACAGCGCATTATGATTCCTGTACTTAATGATGCAGAAAAAGATGAGATAAATGACATTGCCGAGCTCGTAAAAAGTGAAGTAAATGTAAAGGAAATAGAACTAATTGATGACGCTTCTGGTATTTTAGTAAAACAGATTAAGCCTAATTTCAAGGCACTAGGCCCACGTTTTGGAAAAGATATGAAGTTGATTGCCAATAAGATACGAGAATTTGATCAAGAGGCTATTAAAATTCTTGAACAAACTGGGCATTTTGATGTAGAAATTAATGATAAAATTGTTACATTAGAAACCGAAGATGTAGAGATTAGCTCTCAAGATATTGAGGGTTGGTTGGTTGCAAATTCAGGTTCATTGACGGTAGCATTAGACGTTACTATAACTCCGGAGCTAAAAAAAGAGGGAATAGCCAGAGAACTTGTTAATAGAATCCAGAATATTCGTAAGGATAGCGGATTCGAAGTAACTGATAAAATAGAAATTGTTTTTCAGAAAAATGAAACCGTTCAAGAAGCTGTCGCAACTAACGAAACCTACATCAAAAACGAAACCTTAACCGAGACAATTGAATTTGCAAAAGACATAATAAACGGCACAGAAATTGCGTTTGATGACATTGCAACCCAATTGATAATTAAAAAACATTAAGATATGGCAGAAGATGTAAAAGTAAGGTACAGTGACGCCGATTTGGCGAAGTTTAAGGAAATTATCCTTGAAAAAATGGAAAAAGCAAACAAGGATTTAGAATTGCTGCAAAGTGCTTACAAAAATGATGGAAACAATGGTACAGATGATACTTCTCCAACATTTAAAGCCTTTGAAGAAGGAAGCGAAACTATGTCTAAAGAAGCCAACACACAACTTGCAATACGACAAGAGAAATTTGTACGTGATTTAAAAAATGCACTACTACGTATTGAAAACAAAACGTATGGTATTTGTCGCGTAACCGGAAAATTAATCAACCCCGAAAGATTAAAATTAGTTCCACATGCTACTCTAAGCATTGAAGCTAAGAATATGCAAAGTTAAGAGTTAACAATCGTCTATAATTTATTACGAGACCCCATGAGTTTTAAACTCATGGGGTCTTTTTAGAAACATGTAGTGTGACATATTGCTACCAAATTCTATAAGCCCACGCATTAATGTTTATAAACCAAAATAAAATACTATTTTTGTCCGTCGTTGCTTTTATTACCTATGCAAACTAATATTTATGTCCTTAAAAAAATCCATTTTAGTTATAATTTTAGTCTTATTGATTGACCAAATCACTAAAGTTTATATTAAAACTCATTTTACATTACATGAAGAATTACCTGTTTTTAGTTGGTTTAGAATAGTATTTGTCGAAAACAAAGGAATGGCGTGGGGTTTTGAACTTCCGGGGAGTTATGGCAAACTAGTACTTACACTCTTTAGGTTAGTTGCTATTACTGGAATTGGATATTGGCTTTATGACTCGGTTCGTAAAAACAGCCCAAAGATACTTACTTTTTGTATCGCATTAATCTTTGCTGGAGCCTTTGGAAACATTATAGATTCAATATTATATGGTGTTCTTTTTGATGCAAGTACAAATATCAATGTGGCGAGTTTTTTACCCGAAAATGGTGGATATGAAAGCCTATTCTATGGCAAGGTTGTCGACATGATTCAGTTTACATTTTATGACGATATTTTACCAGAATGGATTCCGTTTTGGGGAGGCAGTCATTTTTCTTTTTTTGACCCTGTATTTAATATCGCTGATTCTGCTATTAGTGTTGGGGTATTCTTATTAATTATTTTTAATAAGAAAGCTTTTCCAAAAGGCAATTTATCGTAGTACCCTTACAAAATCATCTAAGGTTATAGGTTTGGAAAGATAATCTGAAACCACATCTATAGATTTAGCTCGATCAATATCTCTTGAGTCTATTGAGGAGCTTACCACATAAAGATCAATCACATCTTGTATATCATTCCTGATTTTTGAAAATTCATTTAGAAATTCCCAACCATCCATAACGGGCATATTAAGATCGAGAAAAATAACCTGAGGCACATCTATCTGCGCATCATTCTTAATAGATTCGCGAAAAAAATCCAAAGCTTCTTTTCCGTTATTAAAAACGAGTACAGATTGAGATAGTTTCTTTAATTGAATAATTTTACTTACTAAATTTATGTAAATACTATCATCATCGATAATACAAACACTTTCGATATTTTGGGACATTCTAAGGGGAGTAAAAAATTTGCGATCCTAATATAGAATAAAGTATTCTTGATTGCAAAAAATGGCAACTAATTCTTAAAATGATATGTCTTTAGAGGTGTAACACAAAGGTCTAAACGAATATCAGTGGGTAAAACTTCTTCGATTTCAGTTTCAGCAGGAAAAAGAGAGAGCCCTACTTTTAAAGTTTCTGGAGGACATAAGCTTAAAAATCTATCATAAAACCCTTTTCCATAACCAATACGATGTCCTTGTAAATCAAAAGCCAGAAGCGGTACAAAAACTACTTCAATTTTGTTTTCAGGAATTGAAATTCCTTCTGTAGGTTCTGGGATTCCCCATGGGTTTATGCTTAGTTTTGTAGTATCTGTTAACAAAATATGCTCTAAAGAGTTATCGATAAAATTACTTTTTGGAATACTTATGTTTTTATCTTTTCCCTGCAGGATTTGTAACAAAAATTCTGTATTAATTTCTTTTTGTTTTTCTATAGGTAAAAAAATGTGATAATTGGATTTTTCCCAGATAGGCAATTGAAGCGTTTGGTTAGCAATGTCAATACTTAAGTTCTCAAGTTCTTCAGCACTTATTTGTGCTCTTAATTTTTTATATTTTTTGCGAAGATCTTTCTTATTCATCGATCATTTCTTTTGTGATATGAAAAATAGCATCCCCCTGATAAACGATAGGAGCTTCATTTACATTAATTATATATCCAGGATTCATAGCTTTAACTATATGCCGCATTTTTCCGTAAGGATCTGTAATTGTTGCGAGTACTTCACCTTTTTCTACATGCTTACTTATGGGTACTTTTATATGTAGCAACCCACTATATTTTGCTCGTAACCACATGCTTTTGTTAATTATAATGCTATCAGTTTTTGGTTTTGGTGTGGTGAAATTTGCATTTAACATTTCTAGATGATGAAGTATTCGCATTGTACCTTCTACTCCTTCTCTTGCTATTTCTTTACAACTGCTTTGAGACTTTCCGCCTTCAAACAATAATATATCTATCCCCTTTTTTGCGCATGTAGCACGAAGGGAACCATCAAGGTTTTTAGAGAATAATACAAACGGAGCATTAAAAATTTTGGCAAACGCTACTAACTTTTCATTTTTAGAATCTACCCGAATATGAGGCGCATTAAATCGACTCGCTCCTCCTGTATGAAAGTCTAAACAAAAATCGGCGACCGGGAGAATTTCATTAATAAACTGATATGCAAAACGACTAGCCAAAGAACCGTTCTTTTTCCCCGGAAAAACTCTGTTTAAGTCTCTACCATCTGGAAAAAATCGATTCATATTTAAAAAACCAAATACGTTTAATACAGGGATACAAATAATCGTTCCTCTTTGGGGCTTATTGATTTTTTTGGCAATGATCTGTCTTACGACTTCTACACCATTAACTTCATCTCCATGAATTCCTGCAGTAATCAAAACTATTGGTCCAGGCTTAAATGAACGCTCAATAATAACAGGTATCTCTACTTTGGTAGAGGTATATAATTTTGCGATATTAAAATTGATTGTAGTGCTAGTGCCAGGTAAAACTTCATGGCCAAGAATATTTAGTATATTTTTTTCGTCTGTTTTTGTCATTGGTGTGATAAACTTCTTTCTATATAACGTATTATCGATTTGGCGATGTCATTACCTGTAGCATTTTCAATACCTTCCAGACCTGGTGAAGAATTAACTTCGAGAATCAGTGGTCCTCTGGCGCTTTGTAATAGATCCACTCCTGCAACACCCATATTTAATGCTTTTGCAGCCATAATTGCTGCTTGCTCTTCGTGCCTGTTTAGTGCAATCATTTTTGCGGTTCCACCTCTATGTAAATTAGATCTAAACTCTCCTTCTTTTCCTTGTCTTTTCATAGCCCCAACTACTTGTCCATCTACTACCAAAATTCTAATATCTGCTCCTCTTGCTTCTTTTATGTATTCTTGTACGATAACTCTGGCTTGTAACCCATTAAAAGCTTCTAGCACTGATTCTGCAGCAGTTTTGGTTTCTGCCAATACAACACCTAACCCCTGAGTTCCTTCTAAAAGTTTAATGATTAATGGCGCTCCCCCTACATGTGAAATAACTTCAGAAACATTTTTGGAATAATTCGTGAATACAGTTTTAGGAAGCCCTAATCCTGCTTTGGATAACACCTGCAAGCTTCTTAATTTATCTCTTGATTGTATGAGTGCCTGAGATTTAAGTGTAGTAAACACATTCATCATTTCGAACTGTCTTACTACAGCTGTTCCGTAAAAAGTTGTAGACGCACCAATTCTGGGGATGACTGCGTCAACATGATCTAACTTTCTTCCTTTATAATAAATTTCTGGCTTTTGTCGTTCGATGACAATGTCACAATTTAGAGGGTCAATTACTTGTACATTGTGTTTGCGTTTTACGGCAGCTTGAACTAATGCGTTTGTAGAATACAAACTTGCACTACGTGACAAGATTTTTATATTCATTTTACTTTTTGATTATAAGACTGATTTTCTAATTGGGGATCAACTAAGAATTTTCCACTTAAAAATTTACGCCCAATCAATACCGGAAAACGCATGTCTTCTCTAGAAGATAATGTTAAGGTTATAGGAAATGTTTGGTTAAATACTGTAATTTGAGTTCGAATGGCGTATCGCACTTCTACTTTGCCATTGCTACTTTTTACAGCAGAAATATCATAGTTTTTGAACGTAAATCTTTTTCCGTTATACTCAGGATGTGTAGCATCTAAAAAACCACATTGCAAGGTTTGATCAATTTCACGAATATCTATACAATGAATAGATGATGTATACGCACCGGTATCCATCTTAACATCAATATCTTTTAATTCTAAAAGAGGAAAATCTACTTTATCAGTCCTGCCGATTATTTTTTTTTCTTTTTCCAAAAAAAACAAATTAACAATAGAACTACTAATGTAAGAAAAAACATAATGTATTGCATTGAATCCTTCGTTTTTAATATTGGAATCACGGGCAAACAAGATTTAACAAAATTTAAACCCTATAAGTTTGTATACAGATACGGGTAAACTCTTAACTTTACCGTTAGAATATGCAACACGCTTCTTTAGACATACAAATTAAAACATTACCGACAGGCCCTGGAGTATATCAGTATTATGACAAAGATGATAAATTACTGTATATCGGTAAAGCCAAAAACCTTAAAAAAAGGGTAGCTTCTTATTTTACTAAAAACCATGATAATTATAAAACCAAGGTTCTTGTAAAAAAAATCCATTCTATACGACATATTGTTGTCGAAACCGAAACCGATGCATTACTATTAGAGAATAATCTAATTAAAAAACATCAACCCAGGTTTAATGTGATGTTAAAGGATGATAAAACATATCCATGGATATGCATCAAAAAAGAGCGTTTTCCCAGAGTTTTTCCTACCAGAAACTTGATCAAAGATGGCTCAGAATATTATGGACCATACACTAATTTCAAAACCGTAAATACACTATTAGATTTAATCAAGGGATTATATCAACTAAGAACGTGCAATTATGACTTATCGCAGGAAAAAATAGATAATGGCAAATATAAAGTGTGTCTCGAATATCATTTAGGTAATTGTAAAGGCCCTTGTGAAGGATTACAGCCTGAAGAAGAATACAATGAAAACCTAGAAGCTATACGACAAATTGTAAAGGGTAACTTCAAAGATTCTTTGAATCGATTTAGACAACAAATGACCAAGCACGCTGAGAAAATGGAATTTGAAGATGCCCAACGCATAAAGGAAAAAATTGACGTTTTAGAGAAATATCAAGCCAAATCTACAGTTGTTAATCCTAAAATAAGCAATGTTGATGTATTTTCGATCGTCTCAGACGAATCTTACGGCTATGTCAATTTTCTTCAAGTATCGTATGGGTCTATAATAAGATCGCATACTACAGAGATTAAAAAGAAGTTAGACGAAACCGATAAAGAGCTTCTAGAATTAGCTATTATAGATATACGCCAACGTTTTGGGTCTAAATCCAAAGAAGTATTTGTTCCTTTTAAGGTAAATGTGGGAGAAGGATTAAAGATTACAATCCCACAATTAGGTGACAAGAAGAAAATTGTTGATTTATCCTTGAGAAATGCTAAATATTACAGACAAGAACGTTTTAAGCAAATAAAGATTATTGATCCTGAGCGTCATGTAAAACGTTTAATGGCACAAATGAAGAAGGATCTTAGATTACCGGAAGAACCAAGACATATAGAATGTTTTGATAATTCTAACATTCAGGGAACAAACCCTGTTGCTGCCTGTGTGGTTTTTAAAAATGGGAAACCCAGTAAAAAAGAGTATCGAAAATTTAATATAAAAACGGTAGAAGGACCAAATGATTTTGCCTCTATGGAAGAGGTGGTATACCGAAGATATAAACGCCTATTAGATGAAGAACAACCCTTGCCACAACTTATTATTGTCGATGGAGGAAAAGGACAGCTCTCGTCTGGATTAAAAGCTCTGGATGACCTTAAGTTAAGAGGGAAAATCACAATTATTGGTATCGCAAAAAGATTAGAAGAAATTTATTACCCAGGAGACTCTATCCCTCTATATTTGGATAAAAAATCAGAAACATTAAAAGTTGTGCAGCACTTAAGAAACGAAGCACACCGATTTGGGATTACTTTCCATAGACAAAAAAGAAGTAAATCAGCATTAGACACTGAGCTTGATGCCATACCAGGCATTGGAGAAAAAACAGTAGTAGAGTTATTAAAAAATTTTAGATCCGTAAAGAGAATACGCGAAGCATCAAAAGAAGAGTTAGCTCAAGTGATAGGAGATTCTCGCGCAACCAAAGTATTTAATTATTATCTTTCAAAAAAAGACAAGCTGTGACAATTAAACAAAGTATAAAGACTGTTTTGATCAAAACATCCCTTATGATCATATTCTTTGTTTCGTTTTTGACATGGTCACAAGAAAAACAAGTTACAGAAACTCTAGACCCTCCTGCTACACAAGATGTTAAAGTGGGTTTAGTGCTAAGTGGAGGTGGGGCAAAGGGATTAGCGCATATCGGCGCTTTAAAAGTAATTGAAAAATCAGGTATTCGTATTGATTATATCGGTGGAACCAGTATGGGAGCTATTGTAGGAGCTTTGTATGCTTCAGGGTATCGGGCACAAGAACTTGATTCTATTTTTAGAGCTGTAGATTTTGACAAATTTATACAGGATCAACTTCCTAGAGATGCTAAAACATTTTATGAGCGCGAAGACTCTGAAAAATATGCAATAAGTCTACCTTTTGATAATTTCAAAATTGGTCTACCCGTAGGGCTTTCGAAGGGACAAAATTTTTATAATCAATTTTCCCGATACACCTCACATGTTAATGATGTTAAAGATTTTGGAAAGCTACCCATTCCTTTCTTCTGTATGGCCACAAATATAGAAACAGGAAAACAGGTGCTTCTGGATAAAGGGTATTTACCCGAGGCTGTTGCAGCCAGTGGAGCACTACCATCTATATTTAGCCCAATAGAATTAGACGGAGTTTTAATGACCGATGGTGGAGTTTCAAATAATTTTCCGGTAAAAGAGATTAGAGATAAAGGCGCTGAAATTGTTATCGGAATCGATGTTCAGGATAGTCTTATGTCTGGAGAACAGCTAAATTCTGTAGATAATATTCTATTGCAAATTAGCAACTTCAGAACCTATAATGCTATGAAAGATAAAATCCCCGAAACCGATATCCATATCAAACCTGAAATAATGGAATTTTCGGTAATGTCTTTTGATAAAGCAGACCAAATTATTGCCAGCGGAGAAAAAGCTGCGCTTGATAATTATGAAAAACTAAAAACAATAGCCACACGCCAAAAACCATCAAAACCAAAACCAAGAATTCCCAAGAAGAACGATACCATATCCATTCGTAGTTTAATTATATTAGGTAGTAAACGCTATACGAGAGCTTATATAAGAGGTAAGCTAAAGCTAAAAGTTCCGAGTATCACCACCTATGATAAACTAAATGAAGGGATTAACAACCTGTCAGCTACAGGAAATTTTGATCGTGTAAGTCATCGATTAGTAGACAAAAAAGAAGGAAAGGAGCTTATTCTTAACCTAAAGGAAAGTGATAATAAGATGTTATTGCGTTTTGCACTGCATTATGATGATTTATATCAAACTGCAGCCTTAGTAAATGTCACCAGAAAAAGTCTGTTTTTCAACAATGATGTACTCTCAGCAGACGTGGCTCTTGGGGATAATGTTCGTTACAACCTCGATTATTATATTGATAAAGGATTCTACTGGAGTACAGGATTAAAATATAGTTATACAAATTTTTCCAAGGTAATTGACTTTGACTTTGTCGGGCAATTTAGAGAAATCCCTGACCTTGGGATTAATACTATTGATGTCGATTATACCGACTTTAATGCCCAGATTTATGCAGAAACACTTTTAAACCAAACCTTTTCTGTTGGATTAGGAGCCGAATTTAAAAGACTAAGAATTATTTCAGAAACATTTGGAGAAGACGAGAGTCAAATCCCAAGAACAGTTTTTGATGACAGTGACTATTGGAGCGCTTTTGGATATTATAAACTAGATACATATGACAATAAATATTTTCCTAAAAGAGGGATTCTATTTGAAGGAGATATTCATACATATCTGATTTCTTCCGATTTTACCAATACTTTTGATGAGTTTTCTATTACCAAAGCACAATTAGGGTATGCAATGCCATTGTCAGATAAAATAGCTTTAAATATTAGCTTTGAGGCCGGCACCAAAATTGGAAAAACATCGCTGAACTCTTTAGATTTTCTACTTGGTGGTTTTGGAGCAAAAACTATCAATAATTTTATTCCTTTTTATGGATATGACTTTTTAGGTATTACCGGACAAAGTTTTGCTAAAGCTTTGGTAACTTTTGATTATGAAATCTTTAAGAAAAATCACTTAAATGCTTCTGCAAATTTTGCAAATGTGGGCAATAAATTATTTAGTAGCGGAAGATGGTTTGAGAGCCCAGAATTTTCTGGCTATGCTTTAGGGTATGGGCTCGAAACCTTTGCAGGCCCTGTACAAATCAAATATTCATTTTCTCCAGAGTTAGACCAAAGCAAATGGTATTTTAGTGTTGGCTTTTGGTTTTAAATCCTGATGAATTCTCGGCATCTAAACACTACAGATTTTAATATCTTTGAAGAACCTGTCTATATTGCCACTTTTCTCTGATATCTTTCTATTTAGTAAAGAAAATATTTCCGATATTTGTATCACTATGAGCTTGTTCTGGCAGGATTTACTACTATTATTACACTATCTGATTAAACGCAATCCAGAATAGGTTAGGTTATCTTTGATCATTATATTAAAAATAATCGTTTACTATCAAAATATTACTATCATGCCTTTTTATCATACTCTAGGAAAAATACCACCTAAGCGCCATACCATCTTTAAAAAACCAGATGGCAATCTTTATTATGAACAGCTATTTGGCACTATAGGTTTTGATGGGATGTCAACTAATATGTATCATTGTCATAGACCAACTCAAGTAAAAGAAATAAAAGGAAGCTATAGTGTGGCGCCAAAAATTTCAATAGAAAATAACATCAAATCATATCGTTTTCATGGTTTTAAAGTCAATCCCGAAAAAGATTATTTACAAAGCAGAAAAAATGTGCTTACCAATAGTGATGTAAGTATTATTTTATCTTCTCCACAAGAATCAACCACTACCTATTTCTACAAAAATACGGATGCCGATGAGCTAATTTTTATTCATCGCGGAAGCGGTAAATTCAGAAGTCACTTAGGGAACCTTGATTTTAAGTACGGCGATTATATTTTGATTCCCAGAGGGACTATATATAAACTTGATTTTGACACTAGTGATAATCGTTTGTTTATTGTCGAATCTAGAAGACCTATATATACCCCTAAACGTTATCGTAACTGGTTTGGTCAATTATTAGAACATTCTCCATTTTGTGAGCGAGATCTTAGGGCTCCTTATGAATTAGAAACTAATGATGAGAAAGGGGATTTTTTGATCAAGATAAAAAAGCAAGACGAGATCTTTGATATGATATATGCTACACATCCTTTTGATGTCGTTGGATATGATGGGTTTAATTTTCCATATGCATTTTCAATTCATGATTTCGAACCTATAACAGGAAGAGTACATCAACCACCACCTGTACATCAAACTTTTGAAACAGATGCCTTTGTCGTATGTTCTTTTGTTCCTAGGCTGTACGATTATCATCCAGATGCTATCCCCGCACCATACAATCACAGTAATATTGATAGTGACGAAGTATTGTATTATGTTGATGGGGATTTTATGAGCAGAAATGATATTGACGCTGGTCATATTTCACTACATCCCGCGGGTATTCCGCATGGACCTCATCCCGGAGCTGTAGAAAGAAGTATAGGACAAACCAAAACTGATGAGTTAGCGGTTATGGTAGACACTTTTAAGCCTCTTATGGTTACCGAAGAAGCCATGAAAATTGCAGATGATGATTATCATAAATCGTGGTTAGAGTAGTTAATTAGAAAATTGGGTAATGAGATAATAAGAAAATGTTCAAAAGATAGAAATGACATTTAACGAAAAATATAAAGACAATATCATTCTAATTAAAAGCTTTGAATTCGTAATGCATATTGTAAAATATACCGAAGAATTAGAGTCTATAAAAAAATTCGTTATATCTAAGCAACTTATTAAATCTGGGACTTCAATAGGTGCCAAAATAAAAGAAGCTCAAAATGCAGAAAGTAAAAAAGACTTCATTCATAAAATGAAGATTGCCATAAAAGAGGCCGATGAAACTGAATATTGGCTGTACCTTTGTAATTCTATTCAACAGTATCCCTACTCTGATAAATTATTAAAAGGTTTAGAAGAGAGTATAAAAATCTTCAATCGGATCATAAGCTCTTCAGTCAAATCAATAAATAAAAAAAATGTTAAACTTTAGGACCGACATAACTTCCCACATAAGAGCTATGTGGTAATTAGGATTTGATTCATCAAATTCTAATTTATTCAGAGAAAACATTTTCTCATTTTCTAATTAACACATTACTAAATTAAAAAAATATGTCAACTAATATAACACCTCAGGATTTAGAAAAAATAGTACCACAAGCAGAAGATTTTTTACCTCTTCTAGGAACCGATTATGTAGAGCTTTATGTAGGCAATGCCAAACAAGCGGCTTATTATTATCAAACTGCATGGGGATTTCAACCCATAGCGTATGCAGGGCTAGAAACAGGTCGTAAGGATAGTGTTTCGTATGTGCTTCAACAGGATAAAATAACAGTAGTACTTACTTCTCCACTTCAACCCGATGGAGATATCAATAAGCATATTAATGCACATGGTGATGGTGTAAAAGTAGTTGCCCTTTGGGTGGATGATGCCACCAAAAGTTATGAAGAAACTGTTAAACGTGGTGCTAAATCATTTATGAAGCCAAAAACCGAAAAAGATGAACACGGTAGTGTTGTGTTTTCGGGAATTCATACCTATGGAGAAACTGTTCATATTTTTGTCGAACGTAAAAATTATCATGGCGCTTTTTTACCCGGGTTTACCGCATGGAACAAACCTTACAAAACGGCTCATACCGGATTAAAATTTATAGATCATATGGTAGGAAATGTAGGCTGGAACGAAATGAATAAGTGGTGTGAATTCTATGCTAAGGTTATGGGATTTGCTCAATTAGTTTCTTTTGATGATAAAGACATTTCTACAGAATATACGGCTTTGATGAGTAAAGTGATGAGCAATGGTAATGGTCGTATCAAATTTCCAATAAACGAACCAGCAGAAGGAAGAAAAAAATCTCAGATCGAAGAGTATATCGACTTTTATAATGGAGCTGGTGTACAACATATGGCTTTAGCAACAGATAATATTATTGAAACTGTTTCTGAGCTTCAAAATCGAGGAGTCGAGTTTCTTACCGTTCCAGCCAGTTATTATGAAACGGTATTAGATCGAGTAGGCGAAATAGATGAAGATCTTGCACCTCTTAAAGAATTAGGAATATTAATTGATCGTGATGATGAGGGGTACCTTCTTCAGATTTTCACCAAACCCGTATTGGATCGACCAACCATGTTTTTTGAAATTATACAACGTAAAGGAGCTCAATCTTTTGGGAAAGGTAATTTTAAAGCACTATTTGAAGCTATAGAGCGTGAACAAGAGCAACGAGGAACTCTCTAAAATGAAACGTTTTACGCTTTTTTAAAAATTCGAATCAAGAATGTTAATATCTTATAGAAATTGAAATATTGTGATTATTTTTATAAGTTTTTGTTAAATTTCATAATAAAAAAACGTTTTCGATTGATAATTATTCAAAAAAAGTTGATATTTGCCACATAGGTGGAGTGGTTACCACCTGTATCTAAAACAATAATTATTCTCATAATTTAAGTTTTTAGTTGGTTAATAAAAGTAAAAAAGAGAGCTGTGGTGGCTCTCTTTTTTTGTTTACATTTTAATAGTTTGATAACACTTTCATTTTTATCTCTTTACATTAAATAGTACTTTTGGAATAGAAATTGTAATTAAGTAGAGAATTATATGTTTATCTATTATTAGTAAAGCCCTGAATTATGAGAAAATCTATTATACTATTACTTTTATTAAGTATCTCCGTTACAGTTTCTGCTCAAGAAAATCACAAAGCATTTGATTCCGGAGAATGGTTTAGGTTCCGAATACACTACGGTATGTTTACGGCGAGCTATGCGACACTGGAAGTAAAGGATGACACTATAAATGATATCCCAGTTCATCATATTGTAGGGATAGGAAAATCTTCTGGGATTTTAAGTGTGTTTTTTAAAGTTGAAGATTACTATGAAACCTATATCGATAAAAACGAAGTGAAGCCCTATAGGTTTATCCGTAAAATTAATGAAGGTGGCCATACTAAGGATATAGAAATTAATTTTGATCATCAAAAAAGTCAGGCTTTAGTATTTAATAAAAAGTATAATACAAAACAGAAGTTTCCTATCCAATCCAATGTACAAGATATGATGTCTTCTTTTTATTACTTGCGCAATACCATTAAGACATCTTCATTAAAAAAAGGTGATGAGCAATATGTAAATATGTTTTTCGACAATGAAAATTATCCTTTTAAGTTAAAATTCTTAGGTCGAGAGGTTATTAAAACTAAAATGGGTAAAATTGCATGTTTAAAATTTAGGCCATATGTTATGGCAGATAGGATATTTAAAGAAGAAGAAAGTATGACGGTTTGGGTTAGTGATGATGACAACCGTATGCCGGTAAGAATAAAAGCTGATATATTAGTAGGCTCTATTAAGGCAGATTTGGATGCTTTCAAGGGGCTTAAACATCCTTTTAAAATTCTAGTAGATTAAATGAGTCAACCCATTAAACCAGAAATTGCTGAAAAAATACAGCAATTAGAAAAAAAATTTAAAAATTCAGGTCAGGATCTGGGATCGTACTTAGACGGTCTGCTTCATGATAAATATCTCACCTATTGGGATTATATTCATTTAGATACATTACTTAGTTTACAAATACCGAGAACTCATTTTCCTGATGAAGAAATTTTTATTACCTATCATCAGATTACAGAGCTTTATTTTAAACTTATTATACACGAGTTGAAGCAAATTATTGATGATAAATTGCAAACTGCTCAATTTTTTACGGAAAAACTTAACCGGGTTAATCGTTATTTTAGAGTGTTGATTAATTCTTTTGATGTTATGATTAAAGGCATGGATAGAGATCAGTTTCTTAAATACAGAATGTCTTTATTACCAGCCAGTGGATTTCAATCTGTACAATTCAGGCTTATAGAAATTTATGCAACGCCCTTAGTACATCTTGTCAATGCAAACGAAAGAAATCTATTTTCTGAAGAAGATTCGTTAGGAAAAATATTTGAACATTTATATTGGAAATCGGGTGCCACCGATAGAGAAACTGGTGAAAAAACACTAACACTTAAGCAATTTGAATATCGCTATACACCAAGAATGATGCGTATTGCCAAGCAAGTAAAAAACAGTACTATTTTCCATAAATATTTAGAACTGCCAGAAAAAGAGCAAAATAATGTGCACCTTATCGAAGCATTACGTACTTTTGACACCAATGTCAATATTAATTGGTTATTAATGCATATGGGTGCTGCCTATAGGTATCTCAATAAAGAGAAAGGTGAAGTTTTAGCTACTGGAGGAACCAACTGGAAAAAATTTCTACCACCTAGTTTTCAGAGAATTATGTTTTTTCCTAATCTTTGGAGTGAAGAAGAACAAGAAAACTGGGGCCAACAATGGGTTGCTCATCAATTTAATACCACAAAATAAAATAGTCGTCAGTTGAAGCAAATAAGTTACTTGCTACTTATAGCAGTAGTAGCATTTTCATGTCATAAGGAAAAGAAAGAAGCAAAGGTAATTGTTCCAGAAAAGGTTAAAGAAGAAAAAACACCTCCTTTGGTCAAAAAATTTGGTTACGTACTTGATCATTTTAGCGTAGTCAAAGATACCATACGACCAGGAGATAGTTTTGGAGCCATCATGGATACTCATGGGATTAGCAGGGCAAAAGTATTTGAGATTACAAATAAAATCAAAGACACCTTTAATGTGGCAAGAATCATGGCAGGGAAACCATATATGCTACTCAAAACCAAAGACACTACAGAAAAAGCACAAGTATTTATATACCAAAACAACAAAATTGACTATACCGTTATCGACTTTAGAGATAGTATTATTGCTTCAAAACGTAAAAAGCCGGTAAAACTAGTTGAAAAAACAGCCTCTGGAACGATCAACAGTAGTTTAATGCAAACCTTTGATGATTTAGATCTCAATTTTCTGGTTGCCTACAATATGGCTGATATTTATGCTTGGACAATAGATTTCACCAGGCTTCAGGCTGGAGATAGATTCAAGGTAATGTATACCGAAAAATTTATCGATGATACCATTCCTGCAGGAATTGATCAGATAAAAGCAACCTATTTTGAGCATGTTGGCAAACCTATTTATGCTTTTAGATTTGAGGATGATTCTATAAACGGGTCTGTCGATTATTTTGATGAAGAAGCTAATAACTTGCGCAGAGCGTTTCTTACCGCTCCGGTAAAATTCAGTAGGATTTCTTCGAGATATAATCTTAGACGTAGAATTAAATATTACGGCAACAAAATAAGGCCACACAGAGGCACCGACTTCGCAGCGCCAATAGGCACTCCTATTTTAGCCACTGCAGATGGTATTGTAACAAAATCAGAACGCAAAGGAGGCAATGGTAAATATGTAAAAATACGCCACAATGCCACTTACGATACTCAATACCTGCATATGAGCAGGCAAGCTGTAAAAGTAGGACAGTTTGTAAAACAAGGAGATGTTATAGGGTATATCGGCATGACCGGTAATACAGCAGGTCCTCATGTTTGCTATAGATTCTGGAAAAATGGTAGAGAGGTGGATCCTTTTAAACAAGATCTACCTGCATCAAAACCTTTAGTTGACAGCCTACGACCAGCGTTTTATAAACATATTGAACCTCTAAAAACTGCTTTAGACAGTATACCATTTAAACCACAAGAAACTATTTTATAACTATGTTATTACCAACGATTGACCCCACCACCACAAAAGCCTGGGAAGCATTAAAATCACATTATGAGAATATAAAAGATGTGCATCTTAAGGATCTTTTTAAAAAACATACAGATCGAGCTCATCTTTTCTCTATGAAATGGAACGATTTTTATGTAGACTATTCTAAGAACAGAATAGACGAAACCACTAAAAGACTATTACTTGACCTTGCCAAAGAAGTAAAACTTGACCAGGCCATACAATCTTATTTTGGCGGAAGCACCATTAATGAAACTGAAGAACGGGCAGTACTACACACGGCGCTTAGGGTTCCGCCAAACCACACGATAAAAGTTGATGGCAAAAATATAATTCCTGAAGTTGCTGCAGTAAAAGAAAAAATAAAAGCGTTTTGCGATCAGGTTATCTCTGGAGACCTTAAAGGGTATACCGATAAAGCATTTACCGATATTGTAAATATTGGTATTGGAGGATCAGATCTTGGACCTGCAATGATTACAGAATCGTTAGCGTTTTATAAAAATCATCTTAACGTACATTTTATTTCTAATGTAGATGGAGATCATGTACATCAGAACTTACAGGGATTAGATCCTGAAACAACATTATTTGTAGTGGTTTCCAAAACATTTTCTACCCAGGAAACATTATCCAATGCAACAACAGCCAGAAACTGGTTTACCCAACAAGCTTCAAAAGAAGCCGTAAGTAAACATTTTGTAGCGGTATCCAGCAATATCCCTAACGTGACTGATTTTGGAATTGCAGAAGAAAATATTTTCCCATTATGGGATTGGGTCGGAGGGCGTTTTTCATTATGGAGCGCAGTAGGGTTATCAATCAGTCTTTCTGTGGGATACAAAAACTTTGAAGCCTTACTAGAAGGGGCTCATAATATGGATGAGCATTTCAAAAACACTCCTTTTGAAGATAATATACCCGTTGTGTTAGGCATGCTTAGCATCTGGTATAACAATTTTTTTGAAGCCGAAAGCGAAGCAATTATTCCTTATTCTCAATACTTACATAGATTACCGGCTTATTTGCAGCAAGGAATCATGGAAAGCAATGGGAAAAGCGTAGACCGTAATGGCAATCCTGTAGACTATCAAACCGGTACGATTATATGGGGAGAACCAGGCACTAATGCACAACATGCTTTTTTCCAGTTAATTCATCAAGGTACCAAATTGATCCCGGCAGAATTTATTGGTTTTAAACATTCTTTGTTTGAAGATCAGGATCATCAAGATAAGTTAATGGCTAATTTCTTTGCACAAACGGAAGCATTAATGAACGGGAAGACAGAAGCTGAAGTCATCGATGAACTAAAATCGAAAAATCTATCTCAGGAGAAATTAAAACAGCTTATTCCCTTCAAAATCTTTGATGGTAATAATCCAACGACAACGCTTTTAATCGATAAGCTTACCCCCAAAAGTTTGGGGGCATTAGTATCCATGTATGAACAGCGTATTTTTGTGCAAGGTGTGGTATGGAATATTTTTAGTTATGATCAATGGGGAGTAGAATTAGGGAAACAATTAGCAACAAAAATTCTATCAGAAATTAACAATTCTGAAGTTTCTGAACATGATTCTTCGACACAAAAATTACTACAACACTATTTAAATATATAATTCAAAATATTATAAGACACTAAAGTCAGCCTGATATTCAGGCTGACTTTTTTACTTTCTGACGCTTTTCTGACATCAATGTTGCACAAAATACAGCGTCAATAATTAACATTTCTTTAGTTAATAACTTGTGGATATCTTCAACTGCCTGATAACCAGTGTTGCCTCGAAATATACTTACCTTTAAATGAAGGTTTTTTTGTTAAAAACTCTTAACATTAAGGTAAACTTAGTTTGCAGAAAGATTCGTTCATTTGCGGCGATTAATTAACTCAATTATTTATAATGAAACCGACACGATTTACATAGTTTTTAAAATACGAATTAAAACTATTTAAAGTCGCCAAAGGTTCCATGTGACAATTGAAAAAACAATTTAATAAACACATGAAAAAGATTACATTTTTATTGGTTGTAATCCTAATGGCATTCG
Source organism: uncultured Aquimarina sp. (assembly GCA_947497175.1). Classification (GTDB taxonomy): domain Bacteria; phylum Bacteroidota; class Bacteroidia; order Flavobacteriales; family Flavobacteriaceae; genus Aquimarina. The sequence goes on from CANMFM010000014.1 coordinate 40,937, forward strand.
TTGGGGAAACGCATGCACAAGGGGTGGTAACAGGAACAGTATTCGACGGTGAATCAAATGCACCATTACCAGGAGCAAACGTAGTTCAATTGCGAACTTCTAACGGATCATCTACAGATTTTGATGGTAAGTTTTCTCTAAACGTAGATAGCCCTACAGGAACTATTAATATTTCTTATGTAGGATTTGGATCTAGAAACATCAAGTATGATGTAACTAATGGCAACCAAGACCTAGGTACAATTACATTAAATTTAGATAACTCTCTAGAAGAGATTGTAATTGTTGGTACTGGAGTTATCGATTTAGCAGATGACAGAAAAACACCTATAGCTGTATCTACTATCAGAGCTAGCGAAATACAGGAAAGAGCAGTAGGAAATGTTGAATTACCGGAAATTATCAAAAATACACCTTCTGTATTCGTTTCTAATCAAACTGGTTTTGGTGACGGAGCTTTATTTGTAAGAGGTTTTGATGATACCAATACTGCTATCCTATTAAACGGTCAGCCAATCAACTCTCAGGAAGATGGTCGTGTATTCTGGTCAAACTGGGCAGGTCTTTCAGATATTGCTAATGCAGTACAGGTACAACGTGGTTTAGGATCTTCTAAATTGGCTATTTCTTCAGTAGGAGGTACAGTAAATATCGTAATGAAGGCTGCCGACAGAAAAAAAGGTGGATTTGCTAGATTTTTAGCAGGTAACGATAGCTATACTAAAGGAACTTTATCCTATGATACAGGAATGAATGAGAAAGGATGGGCTTTTTCTGTATTAGTAGATTACTGGCAAGCGCATAGAAAATGGGCTGAAGGTACTTTTGGACAAGGACAAACATACTTCTTTTCTGCAGGATATAAACCAAATGAAGAACATAACTTTAACTTCTTGATTACTGGTGCTCCTCAAGCTCACGGACAAAGATGGTCTCAAGATCTGGATGTTTTTGAAGCAAATCCAAGATTTAACCAACACTGGGGATTTACTGAAAGCGTAGATCCTATTTCTGGACAATATGCATCTAACATTGATTCTGAAAGAAGAAATTATTATCATAAGCCAGTAGCTAACTTAAACTGGGACTGGTCAATAAGTGATACGTCTGAATTATCTTCTGTATTATACGCATCATGGGGTCGTGGTGGAGGAACAGGACCTAGAGGTAGAGGTAGAGTAAGAACTTTAGATCCAGATGGTGAAGGACCATTGAGTGGACAAATAGACTTTTTAGGTATCGAACAACAAAACCTTGCTGATGCCGATGGAATTGGAGATCCTGGATCAAGAGAAAATTACGCAAGAAGAGCCTCTGTAAATAACCACCAGTGGTACGGATTGATTTCTAACTTTAATACTGATTTAACTGAAAAATTATCATGGAATGTTGGTGTAGACTTTAGACTATACCGTGGAGATCACTTTAGACAAATTACTGATTTATATGGTTTACAAGGATGGGGAGATGATCGCCCTGACGGACGTATCGTAACCGAAACTTTTAATGCTGATCCATGGGATGCTCTATTTAACTTTGCAGACGAAGATCAACGTATTGATTATGATTATTCAGAAAACATTAACTATCAAGGAGTTTTCTCTCAGATAGAATATGCCGGAGATAAGTTTAGTGCGTTCTTTCAGGGAGCAGTTTCTAATCAGTCGTTTAAAAGAGAAGCAAGATTTGTTGAAGAAGGGTTATCTTTAGAAGAGTTGGCTTTAGAATCAGGAGATTCAGACCTTTTAAACAAAATAGGATACAATCTTAAAGGTGGATTCGGATATACTATTGAAGACACTCATACTTTATATCTTAATGCTGGTTTCTACTCTAGACAACCATTCCTGGATAATATTTTCCAAAATATTAGAACTTCAAATAGGTTTGTAGAGCCAGAGGTAGATAATGAAGACATTACTGGTGTTGAGTTAGGGTACCGTTTCAAAGTAAAAAATTTACAAATCAATTTCAACGCGTATTACACCAATTGGGATAATCGTGTAATCTTATCAAATGGTGTTGATGATCTTGGTACTGATGATGATGCCGATGATATCAACTTAAATATCTTTGATAGAGGAGTTAACCAAATCCATACCGGTGCAGAAGTAGAATTCGTATATAATGCTGCTAGCTGGTTAGATCTTAAAGGATACATTTCTGGTGGTTCTTGGAAATTTAATGGTGAGATCAATAAAGAAATTTATAATGATGACACCAATGAACTAATCTCATCTGAAACTGGTCTTGACTTAAATGGAGTAAAAGTGGATACAGCTCCGCAATTTACTACAGGTCTTGGTACTAAAGTGAATGTGTTTGAAGGACTTTCTGTTGATGCCAACATCAACTACTATGCAAACCATTACTTAGATGATCCAGACAGTCAAGGTTTACAAACTCAAAATGTCGGAAAAATCAAGCCGTTTTCGCTTACCGATGTAGGGTTGACATATAACTTTAAGTTCGATACAAGTAAACTTGTATTTAGAGCTAACGTATATAATGTTTTTGATGAAGTAAGACAGCAGTCTACTGATGACTTTGGATTTATATTTACTAATGGTGTAACGTTTAATGGTTCATTAGCTTATAGGTTCTAAACTTTTTTAGTACTATACTATAAAAAAACCCCTGATTTAATTGAATCAGGGGTTTTCTTTTTTTAAACCCATAGTAAGTGGGTCTTCTTTGACTTAAAATCTAAAAACTAATCGACAATCGTTCTGGATTGTTGGTATTCGTTATAAAACTCTACATTAGTAAATTTATAACGCAGTAATAAGGGATCAATAACCTCGCGTAACAAACGATTGGCTTCGCTTACATGTCCTTTCAATGTTTTTTTGGTCGCATTGATCTTTGCCTGGCGCTGTCGGGTAACTCCAACCAAAGGAGCATACTCATCTAAGGTGGTCTGAAAATCTTCTACTTCAGATTTTGTAACTCCATAATCAGAAGTAAAGATTTGTTGAAAAGGTACAATCGTATCGGCCATTATGCCGGCATAGGTAACCAACTCGGTTTCTTTAAGGCGTTCCAGACCAGACTTACTGGTGATTAATTTTTCTTTTAAGGTTTCATTTTGTGTAAGTGCAGCGTGAGCCGTCAGCGCACCAGATAGCATTAATGTTTTTTGTTCTACTGCAGAACGTATTTGATTTTTGTCCCGGGTTTGTCCTTTAGTATTTAGAGAAGCCTCTTTATCTAAAAAACCAATCGCTTTTACTTCGCTATCAAAATTGATTTTGGTTTCAGCAAATTTTGGATTTCCACTCCATATCGAAGTGTTGTTTTCCAATGTATTCTTTACTGCAATAAACATTCGGTAATACTTTACTTCTTCTTGATTCATTTGTGTAAATTTATAGTTTTAAAAGTTTGAAGGCACAAACATACAGTAAATAATCATATGATTTTCAGGGGATTAAGCCCCTTTTTGGCATAGGGGATTTCCCTACAATTTGGACTTGGGGTTTGTTATATGACTAATGGATAAGAGGTAATGCGTCTCTTCAAGTTTTTTGTGAAAAATTTCTGTCGAGAAGTAAATTCTAATAGAAATTTTCTTGTTTTCGATACGCCAAATCATAGATTTGGCACTCAAACTGACGAAAATTTCTTATCCATCATGCACACTAACTATATTTTAACGTGGGTTCCATATCACTTAAAGTATAATTAAAAGCCGTCAGATTGAGTGATTTTTTGTAGTGAAGCGCAGAAAAATTGTATCGAAATCAGGCTCTTAGACAAAAATCACGCCAGCCCTAGTACTTCAACAAGTCTTGTCATTTTGTAAGACACCCGATTTGTATTGCTATGCCCTCTAAGTACATTGTGACCCACTCGATCTTCATTGTTAAGAACGTCGAGCTTATTGTTATCTCTCTGAAGCGCATTGTAATACACCTGACTGACATTGTTACACACCGGAAGCGCATTGTAATACACCTGGCTGACGTTGTTACAGACCCGAAGTGTATTGTTGTATAGCTTTTGCTTATTGATGGGTTCTGATTATGCATTGTCAGATCTTCGAATCTTAGTACAGGGATCTATTTTACCTTCTCTTACCTTTGATTCCCGGTTGTCGCATTAAACTCTTCAACTAACTCTAAACGAGTTTTTCGAGATGTAGAACAAATCCATTATTGTTTTCGCTTAACTCTTTTAAAAAATTAGCTTATCATCAAACACTCGTCCCAAGAGGTTTCAACGTCAGAAAGGTAAAATAGTATAGCCAACCCAATTCCGGTAACACCGGTTAAAAAGTTAGCTTCATTTTGCCATGTAGCCTCTTTTCCCTGCCATGTTTTATATCCTGCATACCCATCTTCAAAAGTAGCCATACGTATTCCCTGCTTAATCCAATGCGTCGCGGCTTCTTCAAAAATCGGATCATTTGTCTCTTTATACAGTCGGCAAAAAATTTGTGCATTACCGTACGATCCATGACATAGTCCAGCGTCTTTGACCATAGATTGCTCTATAGTTTTTCTATTAGCCGAATGTTTTAAGATTTCTATGGCTTTTTGATATAATTGATCATCATTTAATGTTTTTGCAGCAAGCCTCAAGGAAAGTCCGATACCCAGGTCCCCATAGCACCAGGCCAATCTACTATCGACACCTCTTACGGTATCTGTAGTATCGTTTGGAAATAACGAAAATGCGTTATGATCAGGGTTTTCAAAACTTACCAGGTATGCAATACCGTCTTCAAGTAACTTTTCTACGGCATTTTGAAATTCTACAAAGCGATGTAATCGTGAAAGAAAATTAAGAATACTTGGGATCCCATGTGACAAACTAAAATTATATTGAGGTTCTATAGTGGTTTTATACACAACTTGAGGCCATTTAATTCCTTCTTTATCTTTTTCAGCTATGTTTTCAAGTTCTGAAACCAATGATAGTATATATTTGGTGTATCGCTTTTTAAGCACATCAGACTTTGTGTTTCTAAATCTTTTCAAAAAATAATACCCATATCCTATGGCGCCATGTAAAAAATCATAATTCCCTTCTTTTATATTGGTCATCATTATATCATAGAGGTATGTGTCCAAATCAGATAACAATTCATCGGTATCCAGATCAACGAAACCTTCTTCGACTACGTGATCAAAAACCCATCCTGCCCCTGCAATCCCAGTGCAATATGTTGGAAAATTATATCCATTATTAATGCGTTGTACAGATTCACTAAGAATTTCTATTCCCATCTCAAAATAAACGTCTGTATCCGAATATTTTGAATAATAGAAATGAAAAAGAGAAATCCCTGAAATCCCAGACAGAACTCCTACCTCAGTATTCTCAGAGTAGTGATCTCTAAGAATCGTATGTATGCTTAGTAGCTGCTTTTCTAATTCTTTTTTGTGCTCTAAATGCATTGTAATAGCTTTTCGGTTTTTATGACAGTCTTAAGCCATAAATTTAATTAGAATACTACTTACAATAAGAATTCCTGATTGTTTTTTTATTCATTATACTTACCTTTGAGAAAATCAAAAACATCATTATGTACGAAGCTATTCAAATCGTTCACTCATACTGGGCTTATCTGGTACTTCTTGTGGTGACATTGGCCACAATCAATGCTCTTGCAGGTTTTTTTAGCAAACGAGAATATGCCCCTAAAGACTTTAGAGTTTCTTTATTTGCGCTTATCGTTTCACATATTCAATTATTAATAGGGCTTGTTATTTTCTTTGTATCTCCTCTTGTGGTGTGGTTCTCAGGAACCCATAAAATGGGTGAAATTATGAAGGATGCTACATTGCGACTTTATAACGTAGAACACCCAATGATGATGATCCTAATGATTGTTTTTATCACTGTTGGGTATTCAAAACATAAAAAGAAGCTAACATCTACTCCAAAATTTAAAATGCTGGCTATTTTTTATACGATAGCCTGGATTCTTATGTTATCTCGTATTCCTTGGGCCAATTGGTTTTAAAGAAAATAGCGGTTCATTACTAGGTTATATTACACTGAGCTTATCGAAGCACCATATGCAGTTATTACTAATTTTCTTGATCCTGCATAATCACGGTGTTCGCAAAGATAAATACCTTGCCAGATCCCCAGATTTAATTTTCCTTCAGTAATCGGAATCATTACCGAAGCGCCCATAAGTGAGGATTTTATATGTGCCGGCATGTCGTCTGGCCCCTCATAGGTGTGTGTATAATACGAAGCATTTTCAGGAACGATAACATTCATATGGCTTTCAAAATCGTTTCGTACTGTAGGATCTGCATTCTCATTGATCGTAAGACTGGCAGAGGTATGCTTAATAAATACTTGCAGTTGGCCGATCTTGATCATTTTTATTTCAGGAACTGAAGACACTACCTCATTTGTGATCAAATGAAACCCTCTTTTGTAAGGAGTAAGTTGTATTTCTTTTTGAAAAAATTGCATTTTTCTAGCTTTTTATATTAAACATATAAAGGTTACTTGATACTCTAGCCTCCCCGGCAGACGCAGCGAGATTTACCTGCTTCGAGGTCTGGCTCGAAATTAAAATTAGTTACTAACTAATATCTCATAATGTAATGGTTGCCTTGAGGCAGTGTACTTATTCTAACTACACTATTCCCTCCTAAAAAGGAGAGTTAGGGAGGTGTTAGTTAAGAAAAATACTTAATTTCTGGTAAGGCACCTCTTTCTTCAAACCGCATAATATAATCTTCAATAGAACGCAAAATATTATCTATATCACTACATATTTGATAATCAGAAAAACGCATGACTCGAATATCCAATTCATTCAATCTTTTGGTTTTAGCTACATCTTTTTCCCAAACTTCAAAAATTAGATGAGAATATCCATCCAATTCTATTACGAACTGTAATTTATTGCAAAAGAAATCGGCAATATAATTATCAATAGGTTTTTGGCGATGAAAATCATAACCATACATTTGGTTTCTTTTTAATTTTTGCCATAACATAATTTCAGATTTAGTAGTATTATTACGAAGTTGCCTTGCCAGCTCTTTTAGCTTTGGGTTGTATGTGATTTTCATTGTAGCAGTTTAAACCAAAATATAATTTATCTTTACACCTCCCTCGGTCCTTCCTCTTTAGGAGGGAAATTAAAAAAAGAGTTTCACTAATTTAATACAAATTTTACAGGGTACTACATGATATTTCTATTGTCTGCAATACCTTTACACTTTTAAACAACTTAAGCTCGTTATAATTTTTAATCGATCAAATCCGTCGAATTGAGTGATTTTTCGAAATAAGATGAAGAAAAATTGTATCGAAATTGGGATTTTGTAAGAAAATTGCTTGTTTTCGATACATTTTTGCTAATGCAAAAACATTCAAACTGACGTAGTTTTCTTATATCGAACTCACTTTAAATAAATAATTATGGATTTATCTCAAATAAAACTTATTGCAACCGATATGGACGGTACACTTCTTAATTCTAGAGGAGAAGTAAGTCAGTCTTTCTATTATTTATTTGATGAATTAAGAGACTTAGGAGTAACTTTTGTTGCCGCAAGCGGAAGACAGTATTATAGTATTATTCATAAGTTAGATGCTATTAAAGACGATATTATCGTCATTGCAGAGAATGGTGCCTTAACAATGCATAAAGACCGAGAGCTGCAAACTACTGAAATTGATCGCGAAACCTATTTAGAATTATTAGATATTACGCAAGATCTTGAGGGCTCTCAAGTTATCCTATGTGGTAGAAAAAAAGCATATATTGAGAACTACGGACAGGATTTTACCAATTTGCTTGAAGAGTTTTATGGCAGATACGATATTGTTGAAGATTTATCTCAGGTACTAGATGACCAATATCTAAAAATTGCCATCTGCAATCAAAAAGGGTCAGAAAAATACCTATACCCTGCCCTGAAACATCTCGAAAATAGATTAAAAGTAAAAGTATCAGGTGAGATATGGTTAGACTTATCGCATAATTTGGCTAACAAAGGATACGCGCTACAACAGTTACAAGACAGTCACAACATATCTCCAGAAGAAACCATGGTCTTTGGAGACTATAATAATGACCTAGAAATGATGGGCAGAGCCACCTACAGTTTTGCGATGCAAAATGCACATCCTAATGTAAAAGCCATCGCCAACTATACAACCAAAAGCAATGATGAAAACGGAGTGGAGTATATGCTTCAAAAAATGATTGAAGCAAAGAAATCAAGAAGTCGCTAGTGGATCATTGTTATTAAAGACAAGACTGCCAACTACAAATTTTAGACTTAATCATTCAACTTTAGTACTGCCATAAATGCCTCCTGAGGGATCTCAACATTACCTACCTGGCGCATGCGTTTCTTACCCTTTTTCTGCTTTTCAAGCAATTTACGTTTACGAGAGATATCACCACCGTAACATTTAGCGGTTACATCTTTACGAAGTGCTTTTACGGTTTCTCGGGCAATAACCTTAGCTCCGATCGCCGCTTGAATTGGGATATCGAACTGCTGACGCGGAATTAACTCTTTTAACTTTTCACAGATTTTTTTACCAATATCATAGGCGTTATCTTGATGCAAGAGTGCAGATAGAGCATCTACTATATTTCCATTAAGCAGTACATCTACTTTTACTAGTTTAGAGGCACGCAAACCGATCGGAGTATAATCAAAAGAAGCATACCCCTTTGATACCGTTTTTAAGCGATCATAAAAATCAAAAACAATCTCAGCCAAAGGCATATCAAAAGTAAGCTCTACCCGTTCTGTAGTTAAATAGGTTTGATTTGTAATTTCACCACGTTTTTCTATACATAACGACATTACAGGACCAACAAAATCAGATTTCGTAATTATCGAGGCTTTAATATAAGGCTCTTCAACACGATTCATTTTTGATGGATCAGGAAGATCAGATGGGTTGTTTACAATAATAATGTCATCTGGTGCTTTGTTCGTAAACGCATGATAAGATACGTTAGGTACCGTTGTAATTACCGTCATGTTAAACTCACGCTCTAATCGCTCCTGGATGATTTCCATATGTAGCATCCCCAAGAATCCACATCGGAATCCAAAGCCTAAGGCTGCAGAGCTCTCAGGTACAAACACTAAAGAAGCGTCATTGAGCTGCAGTTTTTCCATCGAAGCACGAAGTTCTTCATAATCCTCGGTGTCAACAGGATAAATCCCGGCAAATACCATGGGCTTTACATCCTCAAAACCATCGATTGCATTTTTAGTAGGCGTTTTAGCATCGGTAACGGTATCACCCACTTTTACTTCTCTGGCATCTTTAATTCCTGTTATCAAATATCCAACATCTCCAGTTTTAATGACCTGTTTTGGTACTTGATTTAACTTGAGCGTACCAATTTCATCGGCAAAATAGTTTTTTCCGGTTGCGACAAACTTGATTTGTTGTCCTTTTTTGATTTCGCCGTTAACCACTCTAAAATACGTTTCTACTCCTCTAAACGGGTTATATACCGAATCAAAGATCAGGGCTTGTAATGGCTCATCGGGATTTCCTTCTGGTGCAGGAATACGCTCAATAATTGCTTCCAGAATTTCTTCGATACCAATTCCTGTTTTTGCGCTTGCCGGAATCACATCTGCCGGGTCACAACCTAAAAGATCAACGATATCATCGGTTACCTCTTCGGGATTGGCACTTGGTAAATCTACTTTATTTAAGACGGGTATAATCTCCAGATCATTTTCTAAGGCAAGATATAAATTAGAAATCGTTTGTGCCTGTATACTTTGCGCAGCATCAACAATCAGTAAAGCACCTTCGCAGGCTGCAATAGAACGAGAAACTTCATAAGAAAAATCTACGTGCCCCGGGGTATCAATAAGATTAAGAATATACTCTTCACCTTTATAGGTATACTCCATCTGGATCGCATGACTCTTGATAGTAATTCCACGTTCGCGCTCCAGATCCATATTATCTAACAGTTGTGCCTGCGCTTCTCGTGCAGTTACCGATCCTGTAAAATCTAATAATCGATCTGCCAGTGTACTCTTACCATGGTCTATATGTGCAATAATGCAAAAGTTTCTAATCTTCTTCATTCTATTTTTTTTGTCGGGCTTAACCGGGCTATTCGCTATATCTTTTTTGGTACACTTCGTCTACGCTCAGGGTACCAAAAAAGGATGTCGCTGCTATCCCTGCCCGTTACATCCGATTCAACTGAATCAAAATCATTTAGTTTGCAAATATAATCGATTTTAGAAGGTTTATCTCATTACTTTCTTATTATTTAAATCAATATTATTTAACAAAAATCAGACCTCACGGATCTCTAACTTCTTCGAGGTCTAAAAGAATTCGTATTTTTGACAAAAATTTATTGCTGTGGCTAAGATAGGAGACATAGATGTAGGAGAATTTCCGTTACTACTCGCACCCATGGAGGATGTGAGTGACCCACCCTTTAGAGCATTATGTAAAGAACAAGGTGCTGATGTGGTATATACTGAGTTTATTTCGAGTGAAGGATTGATACGCGATGCTGCTAAGAGTGTGATGAAACTAGATATCTACGAAAAAGAACGCCCCGTTGGGATTCAGATTTTTGGAGCTAATCTGGATTCGATGCTAAAATCTGTAGAGATTGTAGAAGCATCAGGGCCAGACATCATAGACATTAATTTTGGCTGCCCTGTAAAAAAAGTAGTGAGCAAAGGTGCAGGTGCAGGTATTCTAAAAGATATCGATCTTATGGTGTCGCTAACCAAAGCTATGGTAGAGCACACAAAATTGCCTGTTACTGTAAAAACCCGATTGGGCTGGGATCATGATTCGATCAAAATTGTTGAGGTTGCAGAGCGATTACAGGATGTTGGATGCAAAGCCATTGCCATACACGGTCGTACCAGAGCGCAAATGTATAAAGGCAGTGCCGATTGGAGACCTATTGCCGAGGTTAAAAACAATCCCAGAATGCATATTCCTGTGTTTGGTAATGGGGATGTAGACACTCCAGAACGGGCCATGGAGATGCGGGATCAATATGGACTTGATGGCGCTATGATTGGTCGTGCCAGTATTGGATATCCCTGGTTTTTTAAAGAAGTAAAACATTACTTTAAAACTGGTGAGCATCTGCCACCACCAACTATCGAAGAGCGTGTAATTGCAGCTCGACGACACTTGCAAATGGCAATAGATTGGAAAGGAGAAAAACTTGGTGTATTCGAAACGCGAAGACACTATACTAATTATTTTAAAGGCATACCACATTTTAAAGAATATCGAATGAAAATGGTGACTAGCGATCACCCAGATGATGTTTTTGCTGCTTTTGACGAAGTACAGTCTACATTCTCTGGATTTGAGTTTGTATAAATATAATCCTCAATTAGTTACAGGTTTTTTTTAAAAGGCTTAAGAACAAGATGAAAAATCAACAATAAAGTTTCGTAACTGCTTAATTTATGCTACTAATTTCTGATTAATTCTACTAGAAGCCAATAACGATGCTATAAAACCTATGATAGTTATTGTTAAAAAAACGACAATAAAACTGACTGCTGTTATACGAGTAGGGTATGGTAACGATGGTGTAATCATTAGCAACCCAAATTGCTGTTGCAATACGATAAGAACAAACCCAAGTGTTAACCCCAACAGGCTTCCTAATATGGTCATTAGCGACCCTTGAAACAAGAATATTTTTCGGATATTAGGCAAAGATGCTCCTACATTATATAGGGTTTTCACATTGCTTTTTTTATCGATAATCATCATAATAATCGCCCCGGCTACATTAAACAAAGCAATAATGGCAATCAAGGTAATGATTAAATAGGATACCAGATTTTCTGTATTTAGCATTTTATACAAGGTATCATTAAGTTGTATCCTGTTTTTTATGACAACCCGATTATTAAAAATAGATTGAAGCTCTTTGATAACCTGTTCTTCATTGGTTTCCTTGGCTAACTTAAGCTCTATATGGGTTACCTTATCCTGGGGCAGTTCTAGTAAAGTTCGTGCCAAACCCAACGTAGCGAAAATGTATTTTTTATCTAATTCATCATTTACGCTATAAATCCCAATATTTACAGCTTTTTGAGATCGAAATCCTTTGGAAGGATCATTGATAAGCCCTTTACCTGGTTTTACAACATAAATACTAAGTAAATTGGTATAGGTCTGTTCTACACCCATACTAAGTTCTCTACTAATTCCATTACCAGCAACTACCTGAAAATCATTATTCGTCAACCAATTCCCGTACGCTAAAATACTATCCGTCTGAATGACTTTATGGTAATTAGCATCTACTCCTTTAATAAAGGCTGTTTTTTGTTTATCTCTGAACCCTAAGACAACGTGTTCTTCAACAACTTCAGAAAAATGAGCAATCCCTTCCAATTGACTTAGTTTTTTCTTTTGCGTATCATCGAAAGTAAATGTCTTTCCGCTTGACGGGAAAATTTTGAGATCCGGATCAAAATATGATGAAAATTGAAGGCTAAAATCTTTAAGTCCCGCGAATCCTGACAACACTAAAAACAACGCCATCGCCCCGATCACTACTCCTGCTGCGGCAATACCTGTGATAATATTTATCGCATTACTGCTTCCGGGAGCAAACAAATATCGTTTGGCGATGTATAATGAGAAGTTCAAATCTTTATTTTGAGATAAAGATAACAGAAATTGCGTTTACGCAGCGTTTTTTAATAAAAGTCCTTGCTATTTATTTCTTTTTTCGCCTTTCGAGAAGATCCGGATTTTGAATCGGATTTTCTTCGCCTTTAACGGCTTTTTCGATATTAGAAATATACTCGAGAGAGTCATCAATAAAAAAAGAAAGTTCGGGCATACGGCGCAATTGATTTTTAGTTCGCAGCGCAACCTGATGTTTTATTTGAGATTTAACAGCATTAACCTCTTTTAACACGTTCTCTCCTTCCTGATGCGGAAATACACTCATATATACTTTACCAATCGATAAATCTGTAGTTACACTTACTTTGGTTACAGAAACTAAAATTCCTTGTACTCCAGCTTCACGCAATGCATGTTGTATCACATCAGCAACGTCGCGCTGTAATACTCCTGCAATTTTTTTCTGTCTATTTGTTTCCATGATGCAAAAATACATATTAATTGTACTTTTACGACATAGAGATCAAAGTATCTTATAAAATGAGTCATAAGGACCAGGTTGTTATCAACAGAAATGTTCCATAGCAAATCTATCTTACAAATAAAAAGATAAAATAAAAAGAACAGATGAATCATATAAATAAAATAGAACATCTGGGTATTGCGGTCAAAAATATAGATCAGGCCAATACCTTATATGAAAAACTTTTAGGGGTGCCGCCTTACAAACAAGAAGAAGTAAAAAGTGAGGCTGTTATCACTTCTTTTTTTAAGGTTGGCGATAGTAAAATAGAATTATTGGCGAGTACTGATGAAGAAGGGCCTATCGGCAAATTTATTGCAAAAAGAGGTGAAGGGATTCATCACATTGCTTTTGACGTAGACGATATCCAAAAAGAGCTTGCTCGATTAGAAGAAGAAGGATTTCAACTCATTAACAAAACTCCAAAATCCGGGGCTGATAATAAGCTGGTTGCTTTTGTACATCCTAAAACTACTCATGGGGTATTAGTAGAGCTCTGTCAAGAAAAGCCAAAATAAGATTACTAAAAAAGATATAGGTTTTGCAGACCTATACCTCATTCAAAGAGAGAATTAAGGTACTTATGAATTTAAAGAATTTTGGATAATTAAAATTATAATGAAAATGTTTGGCGTGTTTATGTCAAATCCTTAAATTTGCCCTCCGTTTTAGGTCCCATAGCTCAGCTGGTTAGAGCACCTGACTCATAATCAGGGGGTCCTTGGTTCGAGCCCAAGTGGGACCACCTTAATTTTCAAAGAGTTACGATAAACTATTTTCGTAACTCTTTTTGTTTTTGTACTATTTTGAAACAATTTGCTCAGTTTTGGTAGTTTAACATAAGTCAAAACAGGCTTATTTATGATATAATTTGTTCTTCATTATCTAGGTATACTACATATTTCTAGCTTCTAACCATCTATTTGCTCTATAAAATGTAGTCTTAGAAAAACTAAATGCATGACAAACATCATCCATCGTTATATCCGGATTAGCTTTTAAATCCCTTTTAATCTCAATTGTTTTTTGAATAGATTCATTTTTAGATCTACCACCATTTATTACACTCTTAATACTATTTAAAATACAATAAAAAGTACTTCTCATTGAATGTGCTTTCTCCAAAATAAAAATACAATAGCTATCATAATAAATCCAATTCCTGTAATATTAGGAGGATTAAAAATACTTTCTCTTTGCATTCCTAAATAGATAATCAACACTGCCAGAATAAGTAAAATAATGCTAGCCAAACACAATATATTTTTCATATGACAATCGTTTTATTGAACTTTAGATTTCTAATTTGTATAGCAATAACTTCAATCCAAGTCAAAAGCTGTGTCCTCTCTAAGCTGTTCTCGATCAGATGCTGATCTCAAATCCCTATTAATTCTATTCATTTTTTCACTAATGAGCGCATTTAGGATTTGTTGCCTATCCAAACGAGGAAATGATGATCTTCTCTGTTCTGCTTCTTGATTTAATTCATTTATAGTTCGAATATACCCTCTTCCCATTCTTTGTATTAGTACATTTTGTTCAGAAGAAAGGTTACTCAAAATTGTTTGCTCATAAACTCCAACGTTGGCAAATACAAAATCTAAATCTTCGTTTAAGATTGGGCCAGTTCCTGTATCCAGTGGGTCATTTCTAGTTACTCCAGTGGCATTCGAGGGAGTACCTGTCCTCATATTGCGTTCTGCTTCTACCGGATCAATTCCCCTGCCAGGAACTGATTGAGATTGTCCTGTGTTGTTATTAAAAATATCGACGTATCTATCCGAAAGACCAAAAAAATGCAAAGATTCATGACCCAAGGTATTTGGATTTCTCAAGTCACTAGGGGAAATACTCATCACATTATTAACAGTATTTGCTCTACTAACAGAGGAGGAAATAAAAATT
Source organism: uncultured Aquimarina sp. (assembly GCA_947497175.1). Lineage (GTDB taxonomy): Bacteria > Bacteroidota > Bacteroidia > Flavobacteriales > Flavobacteriaceae > Aquimarina. Next base: position 55,980 of record CANMFM010000014.1, read on the forward strand.
TGGAAATTGTTAGGGTTTCTATCACGAGAATTACTTAACTGTAAGTTAGGAATAATTCGAAAACGTCTACCTTGAACTAAAGAGGGAAAACCTGATAATCTTCTTGACCAAATCTGATTAACACCCAATTCAAAATTTCTAACAAGTGTGCTATACTCTGTAGTCGACCTATTCTGATTTTCAAAATATACCTGAATATTGATATTAATAGCTATATCTATTGGAGTAACAACTATGTTAATCGCATTTTGATCAATACTATTTACTAGAGTAGGCTCCATAGCGGCTTGAATTATGCTGTATTGATCAATCAAAAGCCTCCTATTCTCAATTGGTTGCCGATCTTGTATTAATTGCCTCAATTGTCTGAAATATTCCAATTGAGCCCGTAGATGCAATATTCTGTTTCTACCTGAAGTCCCCATCGCTTGATCATATGCATCATTTAATGCCTCCAATTCCTGTCTTGTAGGTCCTTGATCAGTTACCTGACGATTAATTATAGGATTGCTTTCTTTAAGCTGAACCGTACTCTCCGATTTATTTCCAAGTGTATTTTTTACTTGGTTTTGTTTATGGCCTAAGCCTTCAAATCTAAAATCCTGAGAAGAATTCCTAAAAAAAGGTCTATCTCCTTTATCAGTTTGATATGTGTTATTTTCTCTCTTTTCTATACTGAAAAATGGTTTTGAAGACTGAGAATTTAAAGAATTACTTTTCTGGATTTTTTTGGCTTTCATCATTCATTTAGACTTTTAATTTTCTTGGTAAGAAGAGGTTTTTCAGATTTTCTGAGTTTTTGTAAATTGAACATAACCTAATATCATCTAATTTACTCAATATTTTCTATAAAGTCCTTTTGTTCTGTTTTGATTCTGGAACCTGTTCTTCAAAATCTTTAATGATATATTCGATTTTTTCTGTTAAACCATGTTTCGTATACTATCGTTAGGTTTGGATTCTTCTTCTCCAATCTCCTCTGCACTGGTAACAAATTACTTCCCTGTAGTACTTTAAGAAATTGAACATTCATTTCGAAACATATCAGAGAGTCCAATAAACTCTTCTGATGTTGGAAATAATTGAGATGCTTTCTTTAGTAGAAATGGAAAACCAAAATAGGAATTGTGTCCAAGGTATTTGTAGCGTAGGGCTGCCTTCCTGAATATAGAGTAACCAAAAGTAGGGAAATACGTTGAGCGGTTATATGTTAAAAACTAGTGGGTAAAACCTATTAGAATATTTTGGTACATTTTTTGTCGTCCGAAAATTAGGTTTTGACCATTTTTTTAAGTCCACCAGTAGGTAAGTTTAATAATCTATTGTTTAATCTTTAATATCTTTTGTTATGCAAACACAAGCTATTGACAATCGAGCAATGAATTATAATAATGCTCATCAGCGTTTTCGGGTAGAAAAGTTCGAAATGAATGTGCAAAAGGACCATATTCAAGTCATTATTGCATCTCCACTGTTACAAGCCAATAATTATAATGTTGAAGTTAGAGAAAATATACTTCGACTCAAACTTATTGACCATTCAGACAACAGTAAGTCGTTTTCTCTTCCTTTAACTTGTGAACTCTATCTTCCTAAGGTTGGATATAACGCAATAGGAAAACAAACCTTCAATAAAGGAATACTTGCCTTAAAGTTATTTACATCCTCGCTAAAGGAAGAACCGGAACAAAAATTAGTTGAACGTACTGCTTAACCCTTAAAATATTTTGTTATGAAAAAAACCAAATATCAAATAGGTTTGGGGTTGTCTGGTGTTTTCGCAACTCTCTTTGGCGCTTCCCTTAAAGTATGGCATTATCCTTATGGAGACCTTTTTTTACTTCTTGGGTTAGTAAGCATACTTGCGTTAATCGCATTATCTATACCCAAAGATGATAGCTTTTTGGATAGATGGACAGGATAACAAATTAGAGTTGTAAGAAATATTGTGCAATATATTTGTGACATTTCCTGAAATTCACAGAACTATAGTTCTTAATGAAGTGTTCATTTAGCTAACAGTCAATACAATATGTCAAATTTTCAGTTTTTGAAATTTTGACAGTGCCCAATTCACTTGGCATTTATTTTGTTTATTTATTAGTAATTATTGGAATTGAAGTTTAACTTAAAATTTTTAAAGCTATGAGTAATCTAGTGAAAGCAAAAAATGGAAGTTTGGCTAATTCAAATTCTAATAGCCTTACCTTCCCAAGTTGGTCCTCTTGGATAGATGAAGTGTTCAACAGAGAACTACCATCTGCATTTACGTCTAACTTCAACACCGGAATGACCCTTCCCAAAGTAAACATTAGGGAAACCAAAGATGCGTACTTTGTGGACATGGCAGTTCCAGGTCTCAAAAAATCAGATTTTCAAATAGATATTGATAATAAATTACTATCTATTTCAACCGAAGTTAAGGAAAGTAACGAACACCAAGAAGATAATTATGCACGACGTGAATTTGGATATTCCTCTTTCAAACGTTCTTTCACTTTGCCCGAAACAGTAAAAGAAGAAGAAATAAAGGCAGAATATAAAGAAGGTGTACTCAGCATCCATCTGCCGAAGAAAGAAGAGGCCATCCAAAAGCCGCCTAGAAGTATAAAGATTTCATAACTGTAAAGGATTGAAAGAAGGTCGGCATTGCCGGCCTCTTTTGTCTGTTACAACTTAAAAAATTGTATAACCTTAAATATCTTAAAGATGAAACACTACATAGTGATGCTATTGGCTGCCTTTTTAAGTACGGGTTGCAATAGTCAAGACAAAGAGAGCAAAAATGAAGATATAGCTCAAAATAAAGAAAATACAATTACCACACCAAAAGGTAGTTGGGAGGTAAATAAGGAATTTGACGAAGCAGGGAATTTGATTCGCTACGACTCTATCTATTCGTGGTCATCAAATAACAATTGGGACGAGCTAGCCTCGTTTGACCGTGATAGTGTCCTTCAATCAATGCAATCGCGATTTTACAGACACTTTTCAGGCTTTGATTTTAACGAAGAGGGATTCGGTGATTTTTTTGAGCAAGATTCCCTTTTTGCCAAACGTTTCTTCAACGATGACTTTTTCAATAGCGATTTTGGAAAAGATTTTATGGATATAGATAGGATGCACGAACGGATGGAAGCAATGCAGAAACAGTTTTTGAACCGCTACAAACCCTTGATTGAAACTGAGGAAAGTAAGAACTCGGAAAATCAGAAATAAGTTAATTGTTATTCTTAACTAAGTTAGAAAGGCTGGCAAGAGATTAATAATATTCTAAAGCTGGCCTTTGCAGTTAAGAGTTAGAAAAGTACATTTTGAGTTGTTGTTTCCCTATTTGATTTGGACGATTTCAAGTCTTTCAACCTCATCTTCAAAACTTTTCGACTTTTGTTATGAATCCATCTTCGAAGATTATTCAAAAAGACCTTTTTCATATTCAGAAAGTTCATTCAGTATAATTTCTAAAGCTGCCTCACATTGCTCTTTACCTTTAAATTATGTTGTTTATTGCAATCACAGCCAAGTGTAAATATTCACCCATTCCATAGGTAATGGTACCTCATATGTTCTTGGTATCATATATAAAAGAGCTTCGGTAAAGGATACCATTACTTCATTCAGCATTGAAGAAACGAGCTTGGGAAATTTCATTTTTCAAGCATTTCTTTAGGAATACTATCCTTCCTAGCAGGTTCAAAAACGATGATTGGACTGGTTATAGAATCCAAAAAATCTATGGAAAAAAGTAAGAAATTAAATCATACTTCGAAATTGAAGGTATTATTTTAATTTATTTACCTTTAGTGCATATTTACAAAACCAGCAAATTGCCATTATTAAAAATTATACTTTTAGTCATAGCTATTTTCCAGGGAGTTGTTATTGGTTTTCTCTTTTTAAAATCGCCCTTCTTTATTAGTAAAGCCAATAAATATTTGGCTTTTGCCATTTTTTCGTTATCGTGGTCGTTGCTCAAGATTGTCTTTGAAATCACTGAGATAATCGAACATTCTCCTTACTTTAAAATTGTAGAAATCATAGATTCTGAACTATTTTTTCCTGCTTTCATACTGTTATTTGTTTTCCATCAAGTCGATCATCCCAATACGCCTTCGAAATGGTTACGATGGTTATTTGTTCCACCTTTAATCTCTACATTCTCTTTTCTTTGGATTTATAGTGCTGAAGTAAATGAACAAACATTTGAAAGTATTTCTATTGAGAGTATAATCAGTGTAACCTTTTTGCTTATTTCAATACTGATCCTTCTATTTTATATTCCTTATGTATTATTCAAGACTTACAAAATTATACAGTTCAGCAAATTAAAGAAGGAAAAAAAATGGTTGACCGAATTATGGTTACTAGAAGTCATGATATTGATAATTTACATGGTTATTCTATTGGTTGGTCCATTTATAATTGAAGAACTATCTAGTGCAATGCAAATTCTTGCTTTGTTTGCTACAATTATAATTTATTGGATTTCTTATACAGGAGTCTACAAATTAAGATTATTGAATGATCAGATTAATGTAAGGGCACTCCTCAACGTGCGTAAATATCTAAATATTAGTGAGTTTTCAGAAAATCATTCCTCCGCGGAGATAGTAAAATCCATTGCACACAAAAAAAGAGAAATTAAGAAACCCGACGAATCAAATATTTATTATACAAAGCTGATTAGGTTATGTTCTGATCACAAAATATATCGGGATAGTACACTGGATAGAGATAAGGTGGCCGAGATGTTGGGTATTAGCCCAAGTTATGTTTCTCAACTGATCAATTCCATCTCAGGTGAAAATTTTTCTACCTACATCAATCGCTACCGTGTAGAAGAAGTACAAAGCCTCATTTTAGACAAAGAATTCGAAAACTACAGCTTATTGGCAATCGGATTGGAATGTGGCTTTTCTTCTAAAACCACCTATTATAACTGGTTCAAAAAAATGACAGGTATGACACCTAATACCTACCGTAAAATTAATCAATAAGTTCCAATTTGTTCAATTTAGAGGTATTGAAACCTCCGAAAGTTCAAGCTCTAATAAGTTTGGATTTCAATAATTCTTAATTTAAATCTTAACAAAATGAATATACCGTTTGAACAAAAAAATAAAGTCGGAACAAGACTGTCAAATAATGTAAAATCCGTTTTTGTGCTATTGCTTATCAGTATAATTTTAGCAGGTTGTAGCGATGATGATTCGAGTTCAAGTGCTTTACAAGATGATATTCCGAATCAAGCATATGTCAAGATCCTAGAAAATAATCTCTCTGACTTACCAAATGATGCGCAAGTAGCTATTGCTTTAATATACGATGGGAAGACAGAATACATTGGCGTAACAAACCAGCAAAACGTGCTAAGAGGTACAGATAATGCAGACAAAGTATTTGAAATTGGCTCTATAACGAAGGTATTTACTGGAATTTGTCTTTCAGAATTGGTAGCTTCAAATGAAGCCACTTTATCTGAAACCCTTCAAGAACAATTTGATTATACATTGAGTCAAGGAGGCGACATAACCTTGCAACAACTGGCCAATCACTCTTCTGGACTACCAAGATTGCCGACCAATGTCGACGAAGTTCAGGGGTTTGACCTAAGGGATCCGTATGCAGTTTATTCGTCTGAAAACCTACAGAGCTACCTACAAAATCACATAAGCTTGAGTGCCCCAAGTGGAACACAATATGAATATTCTAACCTAGGAATGGGCATTTTAGGCTATACACTGGCGCAAAAAAGAAATTCTACTTTTGAAGAAATGTTGCAAAGTGTTGTTTTTGAACCTTTGGACATGAACAGTACCACAACCAATTTAGAAGCTGTAGAGATTTCACAATTAGTGGAACCAATGGATTTAAACGGCAATATTGTATCCCATTGGAACTTTGCAGAAACGATGTCCGGAGCGGGTTCCATAAAATCAACTGTAACAGATATGGCAAAATTCATACAGAAAAATTTTGAAGATGATGTCGTTTATAATTTACCTCAGATAGAAACAATTAATAGCAATGATAACCTAAAGGTAGGATTAGGTTGGAACATCTTTGAAGGTGATGGCTATGCTATACACTTACATGATGGTGGTACAGGTGGGTTCTCTTCTATATTGATGCTGGACAAAGGAAAAAAAATCGGTGTAGTCGTTTTATCTAATGTAGCGGATTATGCTAGGGCTATCGATCCAATCTGTAATGATTTGATTCTAGAAATAACAGATTAGATACATAAATCGAAGAATGATAGAAATAGCATATCAAATTTAACCTAAATATATAGCATTTACCATATTGATGAAAGTAATTTAAACGACTTCTCAGACTTGTTTTGGATACTCATAGAGTATGAAATTAGCAGTGTAAGACTTATTCTATCGTTTATATCGGGAAGTTCGTTATTTCTCAAATGACAGCTTATCAGGTTTTTATTTAGAAAATTAAAATAATCTGCCGACCTTTTTTTTGGGATAGCTAAGCAATTAATCTTGGAAAAAGTGCGCACTATTTATTATTCACAATATTTATCTCCTAATATTTAAATTAACCCTTACTATGATTAAATATTTTATTTTTTGCCTCACGGGTATGTTATTAGTCTCTTGTGGCAATTCTGATGAAGGCACACTAGAGGCCTTTCTGACACTTGAAGTTAACGCTAATGATAAATGGTCTGAGAATTATACTTTCACCGATTTAAACATAAGGGTCTATGGTAATAAATCAGATTGGATCGACGAATCCAATGAGCTATTTTCGGGAAATTTTGATGAAACTGGTAAAATAAACTTGACCAATATTGGGTTGATTCCTGAACAAGAGGTCTATGTAGATGTTTTTACTACAGACAATGTTTGGAGTAATTGGGGTGATAACCTTTTTGAAACTGGTACATATTTTATTAATTTACATTCTACAGCAGTCATAGGTGTTTGGGATTTTTCATTTATCAGAAACCAGATTAACAATATGCCTGAAAACATGCCAAAAAGTTTTACTATCTCGAAAGACTTGAAGTTAAACATGACTTTTGAGAATAATGAAATACAACGTTTTTTAATCACTAGTGTTTATGAAAATGGTATGGATATTAAAATGGACGAGTTCTCTCCTGTTTTTTACGCTTATGAAGGAACTGTTATTTACAATGATGAAACAGAGGAGCTGTATTTGCCTATTCTATCTGGAGATCCTGGCACAGAATATGTATTTAAAGAGAAGTAGCTTTTCGGAATTATTCGCAAATTCTACACCAACAAAAAAATCAAGCAAATCAAATACATTAGAGCGTCTAATTTATGTTGAACATGATAGTATTATGTATACAATCGGTTTTTTAAAGCATAATGCGGCTAAAACTCAATATTATTAAAATCTTGAATCTTGGAATCACTTTTAAAACAAAATTCACAAAAAATGATGCGATATTGCTTTGCTTTTTTGTTAAACTTGTTACTTTTATGTTCAAGAAATGAAGGGTATACTGCCTCAATAAAATTATTAGTAAGTATTCAGAAAATTATTAAATGAAAATAAATATTCGGATTTTCTTCATTTTAGTATTTACTTTCGCTGATTCATTTTGTCAGTCAGGAAAAAAATTTACTTCTTTTGAAGATGCCTTTATAGAACCAACAAAAGTTTATGATTTAGATTTATCTAATCAAAAATTAGAAGTTATCCCTGATTCAATTAATCTATTTTTAAATCTTAGATATTTGAATTTATCAAATAATAAGATTAAATCAATACCTGCTTCAGTAGGGAAATTAAAACATCTCAAAAGCCTTCGTTTAGATCATAATTTAATTACTCTAATTCCGGAAGAGTTTATTGATTTAACTCAATTGGTATCACTTAGTATATCAAATTGTAAATTAGAAATAATTCCCGATGTTTTTGAAAAATTAACAAAAATTGAATATTTAGATTTAAGTTATAATACGATCACATCTTTACCAACATCGATTAGTAAACTATCAAATCTATTTAAATTAGAGTTAAGTAATAACAACATTGAATCATTACCGAAGAATATTGGAAAATTATCTTCTTTGAATATGATGTCCGTTGAAAATAATAAATTAACATCCCTTCCCAAGAATTTCGGTAAGATTCACACTCTTAAAAGGTTATTATTAAAATATAATAACATTACTCAATTACCTGATAATTTTGATAACCTAGAAAACTTAAAATACTTAGATCTAAGCTTTAATAAAATTTCTAAACTACCAGATTCATTTAAAGGTTTAAAATCATTAAAGTGGTTGTATTTGGGTGGTAATAAGCTTGAGTCCTTACCCAATGACTTAGAGTTTTTAGAATCGTTAATACACTTAAATCTTGAAAATAATAAGTTCAAGTCAATTCCTGATGTCATCTGTAAAATTTATGGTATTCGTCAGTTGTATTTTACTTATAATAAAATCTCAAATTTACCAGATTGTATATCTAATCTTGTTAATATGGAATATTTTTGGATTAAGTTAAATTCATTCGAAAATATAGACGAAGAAAGGTTAAAAAAACTATTACCCTATTGTGAGGTTACTTATAAACCCTATTAATTAAAAAAGCATCGATTTGTAAATCAAATTTCTGTGATAGGGTACTTATACGTGCATATCCAAATAACATACTAGTTCATTTAAGTGTTAATTGGTAAACTTATAAAACTACCATATAGATGGTATCTTTTCCTTTAGATTTGATAATCCGCGACTGATTCAGAATTTATCTCTACAGCACCCATAACTTCTTTACTAAATATTTGGTATTTGATTCCAGTAATGCCATAGCGGTTTTCAGAAATAACTATGAGGTTATTTCTGAAGGAATCATCGGCTCTTACTACTTCGATGTTGATACCAGCATCAAAGAGTGGAGCTGTTCCTCCTCGGATAGTCTTTCGTGTAGTACGTTGAAAAATCACAATGAAAATGATATCGGAATTCTCTTTTCGTAGTTTGTCAAAATCTTGTGAGGGTAACCCAGTTTTGTCCCAACTATCAATAATAATCACATCAAAACTTTTGGTAGCATCTTGAATCGTTTCATATCCTTCAGGTAACTGGTCCGCTATAAAAATCTGGTGTTGGTTTTCGGACTTGAGGTACTCTTTTTTCATTCTAGTAATCAAATCAGATGTACTGCCAATTTCTAAAGAGAAAATAGCAATCTTATGCCCAATCTCCACAAATGCATCTGCTAGTTGGTTGGTAAACCTTGTCTTTCCGCCCCCTTGATCTCCTTCAACGGTAATTGCAAGTTCAAACTTCTCTAAATCTCCTAGTAGTTCTCCTAAGGTTCCTTTACGTCTAAAGTTGTTTTTTGTTTTCTATAAAATTTTGCAGTACTTATGCATATGAGATACGAATTTAAAATTCCCCTATACCGAAGTATAGGAGAATTTAAGGAATTGCAAAAAATCAGCTAATTGCTGAAAAATATGGGGTAATTTACAACCCTGTGATCCGTTTTTTCTTCCTTGCCATAGTCCTACCCACGCTCGGATAGAAAAACGGATCTTCTCATAGCACAACCATATTAAAATTATACTATTCGCTTAGTGTTGTAAGACAATATTAAAGTATCTTAGTTTCATTTTTCGGGAATGAGATTTTTTTTGAAAAAAAATCTAAAAATAATTCTACTAATTTTATGCCTTGTGGGTTAATAGCTCATTCGAGGGTGATTCTCTCCTAAAAAACCCAATCGTAAACCCAACGGCTTGTTCGTACACAAAGCTTTGGATACTAAAGTTGTATTCTATAGGCGCATCCATTTGCTTCATTACTTTGATTACACGATAGAGCTTGGTTTTTGAGATCCCAAGCTTGTAGGCCAATTCATCAGGAGATCCTGTTGCCTGCATTCTAATTAATCGATCGATTCGCTCTATAAGCTCAATTTGTTTAATGATAACATTCATAGTACTTTCCTTTACTTAATACTTTTATTAATCAATTATTACTTGTGGGGTATATACGTGTATGTCAGCAAAAAAATAGTTGTTACCCTGATGGATCCATTTTTTTTGAAAAAGAATAAGTATCGGAAGGGGCTAATATCTAAAAAATATGTAGGTCTAAGTGATCCTGGTGCTCATCAAGATTGTATCGAAGACAAGTTTTTAGACATCGAACTAAAATAGATAGATGATCGCTGGATATTACGAAATTTTGAAAATATTGTATAGCTTCTCATTAGGATAAGGAAGCTGTACTGTGTAAAAAAGACAATTTATGGATCTCTTTGGTATAAAGTTTACTCGTTTAATGCTCTAAGAAGTCGGGCTGCGTTATTTTTATACACTCCGTTATATTTGATAATCTCTTCCAGGATTTTTATTGTTCTTTGGGTATCGTTTAATTTCAGATAGGTTAAAGACAAATACCATCTTGAGGCTTCATGATGTCTGTTTTTTTCTGAAACACGTTCAAATTGAAGAATTGCCTTTTGTTCCTGGCTGGTATTCAGATAACTTATGCCCAGGTATACACTCAACTCATTTTGATCGATTAGATTAGTGTTTTTCTCAAGAGTTGTAATAACTTTTTCGTAAGCTCCCTTGTTATAATGATCCATAATATTTTGCAAAGTGGTATTGGCTTGCCCACGAGTGATATCTTCTGCCGGAAAAGGAGTGTAATGGGCGACATATAAATCTCTGAGTTCTTCTGTAGAATCGAGAGTATTCCATAAAAAAGCACTTATACCTAATAACATAATGATCGTGGCTGCAATTTTTAAGGGCGAGGAGAATATACTTTTTACAAATGATGATTCTTCTTTTTTAACCTCTTTGCTCACTTTTATCAATTTTTCTTTAACCAGTAAGGTCTCTTGATCACTAAGGGTGTTATGTAAGGTCTTATGCGTTTCAATCTCGCTTTGTAGCTTTGGGTTATTGGCAATTTCATTCTCGAAATCGACTAGCTCTTCAGGAGATAATCTATTTGTAAGATACCTTTCTATTTTTTCAAATATTTCTGGTGTTCTTTCCATAACCTTATTTGTTTTCAGAAGTTGTTTTCAACTCCTGATATATTGGATCCTGTTCGATCATTTCGATCAGGTGTTTTTTACATTCAAACTTCTTTTTTCGTGTGTATCCTTCGGCATATCCTGTGATCTCTGCAATCTCTTTCATGCTTCTACCCTCAAAGAGTAACTGCAATACCTGGCGACATGCACCACTTAGATTAACAAAATGTTTGCGATACACATGCTCACGTTCTCGATCTTCGATTTCCTTTACAATAGAAGCTTCTATTATTTCTGTAGTATCAGATAATTCTTCCGTAACCACTAGTCTTCTGTTTTTGCGCAACCGATTTCTCCATATGTTTTTAGATACTCCATAAAAATAGGTAGACAAAGGTGACCGAAGCTCTAACGAACCTGCTTTTAATTTTTGATATACAAACACAAACGCATCCTGAAAAACATCCTCGACATCATCTTCATTACCCGAATTTTTTAGGACATACTGTCGTATATACTTCCGATTTTTTTTATAAAATGCTTTAAACACAGCCTCATCGCCGGCAACAATACCTTTAATAATGTTTTGTTCATCGATGTTACTCATAGGTGTATGTTGGCTCTTAAAAGATTGTTACCTTGTATTGGTGTTAATATGACTATAAAAGTAACATTTTTAGTTTCTTTGCTATACACATTAAAAGAGAACTACCAAAAAAGCACTCTTAATAATATAAAACCTATGAAAACAAGAAAAACTATAATACCGATGGCCTTTATTTTTATTGGATTTTTCACCAATTTGGCAAATGCTCAGGTAGCAACGGATACATTATTAGCCTCACAGTATTTTAAGAAGGGGGATTCGTTTTTAGAGGAAAGAAAATTAGATAGCTCTATGGTATACTTTAAAAAAGCATTACCTATTTATAAAAAAGCTAAGGCTTGGGAAAAGGTGGCTGGTTGTTATAATAAGATTGCTTATGCTCATTGGAAAGATAGTAATCTCGTTATGCTTATAGAAAATACCGAAAAAGCTCAATTAATAAGCAAGGAACATCTATCAAAAAGAAATAGAGAAAAAGCTAACATTTATGATAATTTCGGGCGTTATCATCAGGATAAGTATAATTATGAAGAGGCTACAAATTATTACAATAAAGGATTAAATATTCGTAAAACGATTTTTTCTGAAAATCATCGAGATGTTGCAGAATCCTATCATAATCTTGGGCGTTTGAAACATGATGAAGCTAAGTTTACTGAATCTTTAGAATTTCATAAACAAGCTTTGAAAATAAGAATGATTATTTATGGAGAAGACCATCCAACTATTTCTGAATCTTATTATAGAATTGGTTTACAATATTCGAGATTAGGAAATTACCATAAATCTATACAAAACTGTAAAAAAGCATTGAAAATTAATAAAAAAGTTTATGGAGAAAGTAATCCCAAAATTGGCAATATATATTTCGACATTGGATATGCTTTTATGCTTGATTCAAATTATAAAGAAGCGAATATATTTTTAATGAATGCTCTTGAGGCAAGAAAGAAGTACTATAAAATGCAAAAAGGAAGCGTCGCGAATTCGTACTATAGCATTGCAGAATTGCATAGAAGAACAGGAAAGTTTGAAATCTCTAAAGAATTTTTTAAAAAGGCATTAAATATATACAAAGAGTTGAAGGGTAAGAATAGTATAAACGTAGCTAATACTTATTATAGTCTTGGTATTGTTTTTGGATTAGAAGGTTCATATGATACGGAACTAAAGTATTACCAAAAAGCTCTCAAAATTTTTTTGAAAAAGAAAAGAACTCACTTAACAGTAAGTACTATTTATAGTGGTATGGCCAACGTGTTTTTAGAAAAAGGCGCCTATGAAAAAGCATTACAATATTTTAATAAATCATTAGAACTTTGTAAGAAAATTATAGGTGATAACCACATTCAAACCGGTGTAGTTTATTACAATTTAGCACTAGTGTATAAGCAGTTAAAAGATTACGACAAAGCACTTTCATTTAACAAAAAGTCGTTAAACATTAAACTTAGTAATTATGATGGTAATCACCCGAGGGTTGCATTTTCATATGAACAACTTGGTGATATCTCTCTAATAAACGAACAATATGAAAATGCCTTGCAATACTATCAAAAAGCTCTAAACATTTATTCAAGCAAGTTTGATCAGGCTCATCCTTATATAGCAGAATCTCTGGACAGAATCGGCGTTTTGAAACAAAAACTGAAATTGTACGATGAATCATTAGCTTATTTTAAAAAGTCTTTAAAAATTCGAAAAGAAATATTTCCAGAGATAAACTCATTTGTTAGCGAATCCTATAACTACATTGCAGAAACATATCTAATACAAAAAGAGTATCAAAAAACACTAATTCAATACGAAAAAGCTCTTGAAGCCAATCTCGTTTCCAATTCAAAAGATCAGTATTTAGATCAAAATATACTGCTTTCAACCCTCCAAGGCCAAGCCAGCACGTATATAAAATTATATCAGCAAAACAAGAGTATAGATAGCCTTAACAAGTCTATTCG
>CANMFM010000015.1 GCA_947497175.1 uncultured Aquimarina sp.
TTTTCCTCATCGTTTTGTTGCGGTTTTTTAGTTTTATGATGCAATACTAAGACATCTCTGTTTCATTTTTTGAAACTGGGATTTTTTTTATTTACGAATTACAATCAACTATCAAGCTACAGATCTAATTTTATGTACTTGTAAATCCTTCCTATAAAAACCAAATTTGAATCCAACTTCAGCTTCATAAACAAAGCTTTGAATGGCTACATCATACTCTATAGGCGCATTCAACTCTTTCATAATTTTAATAATTCGATATAATTTGGTCTTTGAAATTCCTAGTTTTTTAGCTAATACAGAAGATGACCCTGTGGCCTGAAGACGAATCAATTGATCTATTCTTTCTATACATTCTAGTTGTCGGATAAAAGTCATAATTTTTCACTTTAGTTTGTTTATATGCATTCTTTGGTTTTGGTTATGACGAGGATAGTTACGTTAGCGGGTTTGAATATATTCTGTTATTACTTCGAGGTTAGACCTATGCAAAATCTTTACAAAAAAAAGGAGCACATTTAGGTACGACTCAGATTATTGTTCTGGTCTGATAATATTATATTCTTTGCCTTACAAATAAGTTTTGTAGCATCTTCTATTGACTTTCCTTTTATGTAAAGTTTATGAATCCATATATAAAGTATCATTTCATAAGGTTGTTGATGCACCAAATTATACATGAACTCGTCTAACTTTATTTGAAGAGCCAAAATAATACCAGTGATGAACTTACTTTTCTTGTTATATCCAGAATGTTTCATTTCTCATTTTTGTTTGATCAAAAGTAATGGAGCACCTTTGATCAAAACAAGAACTATACGTCGGAATTGATAAAAATCGGGTAATTAAGTAATGAAGAGCCCCCTGTTTCTAGACACTAATCACTAAATACAGTAGGCTGATGCACTGCCTATTACATAAAAGGTAGTGACAATCTACATTTTTACTTCCTGTTCAACATTGTGAGGCCAACATCTTAATTGAGCAACAAAAAACAGAAATACTGGGGAAAGTCGAAATTAAAAAGTTCTTCAATAAAACTTTCTCAGTTTTAAAAAATAAAACTCAAATAGGTTATCATTATCCTCAAAATCATGAACGTATCTATCGAGCATTTGCTATAACACTCAGAAAAATTTAGACGTTACACAACATTTATTTTGGATACTCTTTGTTAAAATCCAGATAAAATGTAACAGATATCAAGTATGATCGTCTAGTACTATACACACGCTTAATCACCGTGTATAATTAAGAATACCGGTATTCTCATCCAATACCAACCTTTATCAATCAAACAAACATTCAAATGAAATCAATCAATCAAAAAGCATTCGCTTTACTTTTCTTATTTTCCTTTTGTTTATTAAGTATGGCTCAACCCAATAACGAAGTACTTGTAGGGACCATAAAAGGAAAAGTAATTGACAAAAATCTTAAACAACCTATCCCCTATGCAACCATTGTTATTGCTGACGGAGCAAATACAATTATAAGCGGTGGGATAAGTACTGAAAATGGCGATTTTCTAATCACTGATATTCCAACAGGGAACTACACATTTAAAGTGCAATTTATTGGATACACTACATACACACAGTCCATACAAATTTCAAAAAAAAGCAAAGACATTGATGTTGGAATCGTAGCTTTAGAAGAAAGTGCAGAATCACTAGATGACGTTACCGTCGTTGCAGAACGCACGACTATAGAGCAAAAAATAGATCGCAAAGTCATTAATGTGGGAAAAGATTTAACCACAACCGGTGGTACAGCAGCTGAGATTATGAATAATATTCCGTCGATTAATGTAGATCAGGATGGGAACATTGCCCTTAGAGGAAATGAAAATGTGCGTATTCTCATTGATGGCAAACCTACAAATATGAGTGCATCTCAGCTATTAAAACAAATCCCATCGACCTCGATCAAAAAAATCGAATTAATTACAAATCCTTCTGCCAAGTATAATCCTGAAGGTATGAGCGGCATTATCAATATCGTATTGCATAAAAATAGTAATATTGGGTTTAACGGTAACATCAATACCGGGGTAAACTTTGACAAAAATGCTCGTTTTAACAGCTCTATTGACGTAAACTACAGAACTGGAAAAGTTAATCTTTACGGTAATTATGGCGCTAATATTACAAAAAATCTGAATGAGGGTTTTGTACTTAGAGAGGATCAAAATTATCTGACCAATTTTAGCTTTTTAGACAATAACAAATCACATTTGTTTAAAATTGGATTAGATTACTATATCAATGATCAAAATACAATTTCGGTATATACGAATCAAAATCTATTTGATGGGTTGATTAACGGGACCACAGACATTATCTTTTTAAATAATGACCAAAACGACCTAACACAAGATCTTGTAAGTGACAATGACAATCTGGGATCTACTTATAATATTGACTATAAACACGATTTCAAGAAAGAAGGGCACAATATCGAGCTCGAAATAGATTACAATATTTTTGAAGGTGATAATGATGATCAATTCAATTTTATCGGTGGAGACGGTTCTTTTACCAATTATAATGATCTTATTGATAACAAAAGGAAGAATACAACAATCAATCTGGATTATGTAAACCCTATATCTGAAAGTGCTAAATTAGAACTAGGATATGAAACAAGGTTGAGAAGAACAGATAATGATTATCGATCTACTTTTTTTCCAGATTCAGAATATAGTTACGATCGTGACATCCATTCGTTATATGCTACCTATGGGAAAAATTATGAAAAATGGTCCTATCAAGCTGGCGTTAGACTGGAAAACTATCAGGTTGATGCAATTTTTAATGGAGAAAAAGTATTTGAAGATGAAATTTTTACAGCCTACCCATCTGCCTACATCACCTATACACCAGCAGAAAAAAACACGTATCAATTGAGTTACAGCAGAAGAGTAGATCGCCCGGGATTAAATCAAGTAAACCCAATTAGAGAATGGAGTACACCAAGAATTATTTCTTTGGGAAATCCATCATTAGATCCACAGTTTACTAATTCTATTGAAGCTAATTATACACGAAAACTCGAAGGCGGATCAATAACCGGAGGGGTATTTTACCGCCTGATTAATGATGAAATTAACCTTACTTTAATTGAAAATCCTGATGTTGAAGAAGGACAAATATTAACCTTTGATAACTTTGATAACAATTCTGCATACGGAATCGAGCTTTCCAGTAATTACAAACCTGTTAAATGGTGGAGTTTTAATGCAAGTTTTGATTTATATGGTCAAACGATAAAGGGAGTAGTAGAAAATATCTCAAAAGAAGTGGATGCTGTGATTTATAATTTTAGAATAAACAATAGTTTCAAAGCAACAAAAGACCTAACCTTTCAGATATTTGGCTTTTATCGAGGTGAACAAAAAGGAATTCAATTTGATATGAAACCATTCTACTTTATTAACACGGGGGCTCGATACAATTTTCTTGAAGGAAAAGGTACTGCGAGTATCAGTTTCAATGATATTTTTAATACGCAGCGATTCCGATTTGATGGTGATTCTCCTTTTCCACAAAACGGAAGGTTTCAAGGAGAAACTCAAACAGTGTATTTAGGATTTTCTTACCGTTTTGGAAGTGGAAAAAACAGGAAAATATCCAGAAAAAGAAGAGATGCTAATGAAAAATCAGGAGGAGGATTACTTTAACTAAATTTTTCATAAAAAATATGTTAATTCATTGAATAATCATTGATATATTAGTTAAATTTAATACTGAATTTACAAAAAGCTATGTAAAGTTAAATAATTGTAAAAAAACAGTCAAATCTGTAACACTTCGCAATTTGACACGTTTAATATAGTGTAGTCATGGTTATGATTTATTTGAATTAGCCTTTAAAAAATAATAACCGATTTTTTTATATAATAAACGCGAAGATAATTTCTTCGCGTTTTTCATTTATACTATTACCATCTTATAATTGCGCTCCCCCATGTAAATCCACTTCCAAATGCTGCAAGAACAACCAAATCACCTTTTTTAATTTTACCCGCTTCCCAGGCTTCAGTAAGTGCGATTGGGATAGAAGCGGCGGTAGTGTTACCATACTTCTGAATATTATTATACACCTGATCATCAGATAACCGGAATTGTTTTTGAACGAATTGTGAGATTCTTAAATTTGCCTGATGAGGGATCAACATATCGATATCGGCTGCGCTCAAATTATTTTTCTGTAATCCTTCATTAATTACTTCCGAGAAACGAACCACTGCATTTTTAAACACAAACTGTCCGTTCATATAGGGGTAATACGGAATATCTTCCTGAGGGTTCTCAGCAATAATTTCTGGCACCCAATGTTCTGTACTTGGCCCCTCTAGTGATAATTCTTTAGCATGTGCTCCTTCACTATGCAGATGAGTTGATAAAATTCCACTACCCTTTTCTTCACTTCTTGTTACTACTGCTGCTCCTGCACCATCTCCAAAAATAACCGAAACTCCTCTACCTCTTGTGGTCATATCCAAACCTCCACTATGATTTTCGCTTCCGATCACTAGAACGTTTTTATACATCCCGGTTTTTACAAACTGATCTGCAACTGATATAGCATACACAAATCCACTACACTGATTTCTAACATCTAAAGCAGGAATTGTATTCATATTCATCATATCCTGAACCCGAACTCCCCCACCAGGAAAGTACATATCAGGACTCAAAGTCGCAAAAATGATAAAATCAATATCATCTGTTGTTACATTGGCTCTTTCTAAGGCAATTTTGGCAGCCTTAACTCCCATTATCGAAGTACTATTACCATCTCCTTTTTTGATATGGCGCCTTTCTTTTATACCTGTTCGTTCTTGAATCCAGGCATCATTCGTATCCATTATTTTAGAAAGATCATCATTGGTCACCACATTTTCGGGAACATAATATCCTAAACCTGATATTTTTGAAGTATACATATATATCTATATTATTGTGTATTGTGCGTTATTCTATAGTTCATTAAAAACTGCCGCACAATATATGTATTCTTACCATCTTGATAAAAGAAAGTGCAATGATATTGTATGCATGCATAGTAGTTCTTGACTATTGTTTTTCTAATCGAATATATCCTTATTACTGGAGTAATTGAGGAGTAAACCAATAAAAAAGGCTGCAATTCAAATGTTTGCAGCCTCTTTTCCCCCAATCTTCCTAAAACTTAGAGTTTCAGAAAATTTTTAACGAATACTTCATCTTTACTTTTTACCTTTACTATATACATTCCTTTCTGGTAATTTTTTAATGAAATTGTGTTCCTAACCTCTAAGCAGTTATTCTTTTCAACGATCAGCCCTTTTGTATCTAAAACCTCATATGATGATCTCGAAATTGAATCATTAAAATCTACATAGACTTCTCCTTCTATTGGATTTTGATATATTGAAAACAAGTTCGTTTTTAGTACTCTTATCATTACCGTATTTTGTTCCTTTATTAATGTGATCGCAATGTTTGATATACACAAATATATCTAATCAACGCTCATCAAAACATACGTAGCCTTACGTAATTATTGAAAAAAGAAATTAGAAAAAATGTATCTACAGTAGTACTTCTTTGTTTTTTTGCGCCCAAATAAGCAGTGAGTTGGGCTTTTGATCTATGTGAAGTTTTTTGATCATATTTGCACGATGCTTTTCGACAGTTCTGGTCGATATGCTCAAGAAATCTGCGATTTGCGTACTTGTCATTTCGTCTGCAATAAGCCTCAAGATTTTTATCTCTGATGGGGTAAGATTTTCTATGCGTGTAGTGTCTGCTGTAGCATGCGAGAATCGTTTGTAAATTTTTTCACTAAAATAAGACTTGCCCTGGCATACATCAGCAATACATGCTTCTATCTCGGTTAGTGCAAATTCTTTTAATAAATACCCCTGGATATTGTATTTTACCGCTTCTTCGAATATCTTTTTTTCTCTGTGCAGCGTAATCAAAACAATCCTGGTATTTATTTGATGTCGTTTGCATTTTTTGGCAATATCAATACCAGTCATATTGGGCATCTCGATGTCCAGAATGGCTATATCAGGTTTTTCTTTAATAATGGTATTATATGCCGAAAGCCCATCGGTACAAGCGGCAATGATATTATATTTCTTTTCATTTAAGAAGTCTTCGAGTCCTCTTAGCAACAAAGGATGATCATCTGCAATAAGTATATTGGGTTTAAACATGTTTCGGAATATTAAAAATCAGTGTTGTTCCTTTGTCTATTTCTGAAAGTATTTTAAAACTAGCTTTCAAAAATGTTGATCGTTCTGCCAACGTTTTTAAACCAATTTTTGATGTAGCCATTTTCTCTTTAGAAACGTCAAAACCTTTACCATTATCTTTAATTACGATTTCTATATCCTGATCCTTATGCGTTACCGTAATTTCTGCGGATTTTGCATTAGAATGTTTAAGAATATTGGTAAAACTTTCTTGAACTAATCGATAAATATTTATTTCCCGTTCTTGATCAAAAGTGGTGTCAATATTATCAATCTCTGCAGAAATAAAAATCTCATAATTTTCATCTATTGTTTCTAAACTGCTTTTTAAAGTAGCTGTAAGACCTAGTTCTTCTAATTTAAAAGGATGTAAGCTCCTGGATATACCCCGTACCTCATCGATTACTTCATCCACTACTTTTGCAGTCTGATCATCTTTGTTTTGTAATACTTTGTTTTTAACAAGTAATAAGCTTTGTCCGACACCATCATGTAAATCTTTAGAAATACGTTTACTAACTCTTTCTTGGGTTTGTAAAAGTTCTTGTAAAAAAGACTGTTGTAATTTCTTATTGCGTAATAGTAGTGTTCTATTTCTGTAAAGAAATAATGAAACAAATAATAGACTCAATCCTATTCCTCCAAAAAGTATGAGGTTTCTTTTGGCTTTATCTTTTGCTTCTAATACATCGATATTAGCTTTCTGAATGGCAATTTTATTGTCTCTTTTTTCTGTTTCATATAGAGTTTGATAATAAATCACGCTATTTGACCTCTTCAAATTATACAACGAATCTTTAAGAAGCATGTATTTTTCGAGATGTGCATTAGCATCAGAAAGGTTGTCGATTTCTTTATAAGATTTATAAAGGCATTCCTCTACATCCAACTGAGACTGTACATCGTTCATTTTTATAAATATCTCTCGTTTTTGTTTCAGAAAAGGAATCGCTTCTTTATATCTACCCCTGGCCATTTCTAACTCGGCCATAACATCCAAATATACTATTTTACCATCTAGACCATTCCTAAAATCGACATCTTTATCCAGAGTGTCAATATATTTTCTAGCCATTTCTGGTTGATTTTTATATTTTGAATAAAATACCGAGAGATATGCCCTTACGAACATATCACTATTGAAATTTGATACTTTTTTAGCTAATTCTAATGCGTTTAACAACGATGCTTCGGCTTTATCGTACTTTTTTTGTTTAACCAAATCTCTATAATCCATTACACTCAGCTGAGATAAGGCAGAATTGTTTGGGTTCTTTTGATTAGTTAGCAAATTTCTTGCTTCCTTTCTTGTTCTCATCGCTTCATCAAACAGCGATAATTGACTAAAAATATAAGAGATATTAATCTTACTAAATGCCATATAGGTTGTATCCTTAAGTATAACATATAGTTCATTTGCTTTTTGGTATCTAAGTATAGCATTAGTTAAATCTCCTAATCGTTGATGTGTATGCCCTGTATAATAGATCACCTTAGCTATACTGAGTGTATCTAAGGTTTTGCTTAATATTTTTTCGGCTTTTCTAAAATCTGTAATTGCTTTTTCTAAATCTGCTATTTGAAAATTGACAAACCCATGACTGGCATATAAATTCCCCAGGTTGCTCTTCTCCTTAATTTTACTACTGTCCTGTAAAATAGTAGTAATTATAATCTTAGCAGAATCAGGTTTTCCAACTATTTTTAAATAATGATTTGTGAGTTCAGAGGTTTTAAAAGCCGCGAGATCAATGCTGTCGAGCTTTTTTGCCAATTCGATATACTGAAATGTATATTTAGCATAGTTTTTCCTGTAAAACTCAAAATCAATCGATTTCATCTTACCAATCTCTTTGGATAACGAATCCAGCAGATAAAGTCTCTTCGTTTTCTCTGTTGTATTTTCAACTTTATAAATAAGGTCTTGAACTCCTTCTTTTTGCTGCGAAAAGGAATGAAAATGAAGAGTCACTGCAAGAATATATAAACATATTTTGCTTCTAAACATACTAGGGGGAATTTACAGTCGTGAAGATAACGATAAAAGTATTTTTTGAAAATGAAGTTCTCATTTTTTATTCTGAAGATTATTCTTACAAAATTAGAGTCATATAAAGTATCTCGCCACTCTTTTCAACTGTTTTTCAAATAATTATCTGTTCTACATACTAGAAAACTCCTCGTAAACTCTGACAAATCCCGTTAGACATCGGGATGAGTTCGGTTTTCTGTTTTACTGCGCTTTGCTTGTAAAAACAGAGCCTCACTAAAATGCGAAAGATGCGCCAACCACAGCGCATCTTTCTAACAACCTAACCAATAAATAAACAAACCAAGTCAGTCGGGCGACTGACTATCGGTATTTTTCATAATTTTTTACACGTATTGTTGCTTTCAAATCATGTAACAAATTATATAAGCCAAAAAAAGTTCGATTGATATACAGAAAATGTTTACTACCTCTGTTACCATTCATTTTTCTTAGCTCTGTATCCTTAGAGTATTTTTCACTTAACTCTGTTATTTTACCCCAAAACTCTTCATTAGCAAAATCAAAAGTTGTTTCATTAAAAGGTCTTGTAAAAAGACTTAGCATCTCGTGGAAAAGCTCCGAGAAGAATTTGTTTTCTTCGGGGGTATCATCCTCTCGGAGTATTTCCAACTGAAACATCTTTTGGGCAAAAAAACGTGAATCATCTATATTTTTTTTCTCAGCCAACTCAAAATAAGGAGTATAGAATTCTAGTGGTACTTTTTTTACACACCCAAAATCGATTGCTATAAGATTATCGTCTTTATCCACCAAGAAATTACCTGGATGTGGATCCGCATGTACAGCCTTTAAAACATGCATCTGATACATATAAAAATCCCAGAGGGCTTGACCGATCTTATTTGCTTTCTGTTGGTCTGTATTTTGCTTTGAAAATTCACTTAGATGTATGCCATCCATCCAATCCATTGTAATTATTCGTTCACTAGATAGCTCTTCATAATATTTTGGAAATTTTAGATTGGGTATTTTTGCACACGCATCTGTTATTTCTTTACTCTGTTTAACTTCAAGTACGTAATCTGTTTCCTCTAACAGTTTACCTTCTACTTCTTTAAAATATTTTTCAGAATCTTGACCTTTTAGATTAAACATTCTGATGGCGATGGGCTTGACCATCGCCAAATCAGAACTTATACTGTTTGCAACTCCAGGATATTGAATTTTCACAGCAAGTTTTTTCCCATCTTTAATCGCTTTGTGCACCTGACCGATACTCGCAGCATTAACAGATTGAGTTGCAAACGTATCATATAATTCTTCAGGGTATTTTCCGTGATACTTTTTGAACGTTTTTCTTACCAGTGGTGCCGATAATGGCGGAACACTAAACTGCGCTAAAGAAAATTTTTCTACATACGCATTAGGTAAAATATTTTTTTCCATAGAAAGCATCTGCGCCACCTTGAGTGCACTACCTTTCAAATTTTTTAATCCATCGTAAATATCTGCCGCATTATCCTCATTTAACTGATCCTTATTCAAATCTGGATTAACCGCTTTTTTACTATAATATTTTAGATAATTTCCGCCCACTTTTACACCGGTCTTTACGAGTTCTGCTGTACGACCTAATTTACTGGTTGGTATTTTATCTATTGTTTTCATTATATACTTTATGTTTTTAAAAGTCTGTTATTTAAAATATTCATTACATTAATTCCATCTTACTTTTTCTTTCCATAAGAATTTTCCAAAATCCAACACATTATTTAAAGGAGTATTATCAAAGAGATCAAAAATTGTCTGTACTGATTTTTCAATAGCGACATCCGTTTTTTCAAAATTTGCGGATTCATCATTCATCCAAAAATTTAAAAGAAATAAAAACTGTAGCCACGCTCCTTCAGAAAATACCGATGTTGGATTTTTAGTGATTCTAAACATCTTCTCATCGTTGTCTATTTCTATTAATTCTTTAGTAAAATTTTTAATATGTAAACGCAAACCTTTTAATTGATCAAGGTTTTTGAAAGGCATATCATATCGCTTCAGAGCAAACAAAACATAACTTCGATTAAGAGTAAGTATTTCAAAAATAGTATAGAATAATGTCAACATCTTCTCTCTGGTTGAAAAACTATCATACTCCTTATTTTGATGCATTGCATCTACGCTAATCGTAAAAAAAGTATTCCAAATATTTTTTTCCAAACTATCAAGACTACCAAAAAAACTGTAAAATTCTTCTTCTTTTATCTTATTGTCCTTACAAAACCTATATACCGATTTTGGATATGTATCATGCTCTAATACATAATTCATATATTTTGAAATTATATATTGACCATCAATCTTTTGTTTTTTATTTGAAGACGCCATTGTATATCAATTTATTAGTGTAAAGATAAGTGTTGTTTAACTTTAAAGCAAAAAGTTTAAACAAAACAAATGTTAAAGTTGTTTCAGAAAAAATGAAAATTCATATATTCCTTATTTTTAGTCAAGATTTTTGACAAAAACTTACACTTAAATGCCACGAAAAAGATCTTAAAATGTCAGTTTGGCAGATTACTGGTATTGGTATTTTTTTTGACATTATACAATACAAATTAAAAGACACCTATTTAAAAACTTTATACAATGACAACAGGAAATATTAACGTATCCGTAGAGAATATTTTTCCACTTATTAAAAAATTCTTATACTCTGATCATGAGATTTTCTTACGAGAATTGATTTCTAACGCAACTGACGCTACTTTAAAATTAAAACATCTTTCTAGTATTGGTGAAGCCAAAGTAGAATATGGCAATCCAATTATAGAAGTAAAAATTGATAAAGAAAATAATCAATTGCGCATTATCGATCAAGGAATTGGAATGACAGCGGAAGAAGTTGAAAAATACATTAATGAAGTTGCTTTTTCTGGAGCTGAAGAATTTCTTGAGAAATATAAAGATAGTGCTAAAGATTCGGGAATTATTGGTCATTTTGGACTCGGTTTTTATTCGGCTTTTATGGTAGCGAACAAAGTTGAAATCATTACAAAATCATACAAAGATGAACCTGCCGCTCATTGGATTTGTGATGGCTCGCCTACCTATAGTTTAGAAGAACATAACAAAACCGAGAGAGGAACTGAAATCATTCTTCATATTGGAGAAGAGGATAAAGAATTTCTCGAAGAATCAAGAATTAGAGAATTACTGGTAAAATATAATAAGTTTATGCCAGTACCTATTAAATTCGGAACCAAAACAGAAACTTTACCAAAACCTGAGGATGCTAAAGAAGAAGATCCTGCTCCTACTCAAGAAGTAGATAATATCATTAATAATCCAAATCCGGCGTGGACTAAACAGCCTGCTGACTTAAAAGATGAAGACTATAAAAGTTTTTATCGCGAATTGTACCCTATGCAATTTGAAGAACCTCTGTTTAATATTCACCTTAATGTTGATTATCCTTTTAACCTAACCGGAATTTTATATTTCCCTAGATTAGGTCAGGATATGAATATCCAGAAAGACAAAATTCAACTATATCAAAATCAAGTATTTGTAACTGACAACGTAGAAGGTATTGTACCAGAGTTTTTAACGATGCTTCGTGGAGTTATTGACTCTCCAGATATCCCTCTTAATGTATCGCGTTCGTATCTGCAAGCAGACGGTAATGTAAAGAAAATATCAAGTTACATTACTCGAAAGGTAGCGGATAAGTTAAGTTCTATGTTCAAAAACAACAGAGAAGATTTTGAGCAAAAATGGAATGACATCAAAATCGTAATTGAATACGGAATGCTATCTGAAGAAAAGTTCTTCGAAAAGGCTGATAAATTTGCCTTATATCCAACTGTAGATAACAACTATCTCACATTCGAAGAATTACAAGAAAAAATTAAAGATACTCAGACCGACAAGGATAATAAATTAGTCGTTCTGTATGCTTCTAACAAAGATGAGCAACATGCTTATATTACTGCTGCCAAAGATAAAGGATATGAAGTTTTACTATTAGACTCTCCTATCGTTTCTCATTTGATTCAAAAACTAGAAACTAGCAAAGAAAACATAACTTTTGCACGTGTAGACGCAGATCACGTGGATAACCTTATTAAAAAGGATGAAGAAACTATTTCTAAATTATCGGATGAAGAGAAAGAAGGTCTTAAAACTGATTTAGAAAAAGTGATCCCTGCAGAAAAATACACCATTCAATTAGAAGCTATGGACAGCAATGCATCACCATTTATGATCACGCAACCAGAATTTATGCGTAGAATGAAAGAGATGCAACAAACCGGTGGTGGCGGTATGTTTGGAATGGGAAATATGCCAGAAATGTACAACCTTATCGTAAATACAAATCACGAATTAGTTGGACAAATAGTAAACACCAAAACTGATAAGAAAAAAGAACGTTTGATTAAACAATCTTTGGATCTTGCCAGATTGTCTCAAAATCTACTTAAAGGTGAAGAATTAACTTCATTTATCAACCGTAGTTTTGAAATGATAAAATAGAATATAAAGAGTACGTATATCAATACTAAAACCGCTTCTTTAATGTATTATTGAAGCGGTTTTTAATTTTTATCCCTATCTTATTTACAAACAAAGTATATTTACGACGTATTTAAGGTTCCAAAAAAGAGCATGTTATTTAACTCGACAGACTTTGCTATATTTTTACCTATCGTATTTATTTTATACTGGTTTGTAACGTATAAACATCTTACGATTCAAAATATATTGCTCGTTATTGCTAGCTATATTTTTTATGGATTATGGGATTGGAGGTTTTTATCTCTTATACTATTTAGCACATTAATTGATTTTTTTATAGGAGTTGCTCTTTCGAAAGAAGAAAACAAAAACAAACGAAAGTTGCTATTATGGATTAGTATTGTAGTCAATCTTGGTTTTTTAGGTTTTTTTAAATATTACAATTTTTTTGTTGATAATTTTATAGCCGCATTTTCTTTATTCGGAACTACATTTAATGCTACATCACTTAACATTATTCTGCCCGTAGGAATTAGTTTTTATACGTTTCAGACCTTAAGTTACACCATTGATGTATATCGTAAAAACCTGACTCCCACAAAAGATTTTATCTCATTTGCAGCTTTTGTAAGTTTTTTTCCTCAATTAGTTGCCGGACCCATAGAACGGGCTACAAACCTGTTGCCCCAGTTTTATAAAAAAAGGCATTTTGAGTATCACAAAGCCATAGATGGTTCAAGACAGATCCTTTGGGGTTTATTCAAAAAAATAGTAATCGCAGATAATTGTGCGATCTATGCCAATGATATTTTTAATAATTATGAAACATACTCAGGTAGCACTCTGCTTCTAGGAGCTTTCTTTTTTACGTTTCAGATTTATGGAGATTTTTCCGGTTATTCTGATATAGCTATCGGAACCTCAAGATTATTTGGTTTTACCTTAAAAAAGAACTTTGCTTTCCCTTACTTTTCAAGAAATATAGCCGAATTTTGGAGACGTTGGCATATTTCTCTTTCTACCTGGTTTAGAGATTATGTTTATATTCCACTGGGCGGTAGTCGTGGTGGTGTCTGGAGTAAAATTAGAAATACCTTCGTTATTTTTCTGGTAAGTGGTTTTTGGCACGGAGCCAATTGGACATTTATTGCCTGGGGATTTATAAATGCTTGTTATTTTTTGCCTTTATTAGTTCTCAAAAGAAACAGAAAATATACTGATGTAGTAGCCCAAAATAAAATACTTCCTAACGGTAAAGAAATGTTACACATTGTGACCACTTTCTTTTTAACAGTAATCACCTGGGTATTTTTCAGGGCAAAAACTATTAAAGACGCCGTCGCCTATCTTGAAGAAATATTTTCAAAATCATTATTTACGATCCCAACAATTATAACGACCACACTTTTATTAAAAATTATCGTTGTTATCATTTTTATGAGTATTGAGTGGCTACAAAGAAACAAAGAACATGCACTACAGTTTTCCACAGCTCCTAAACGTCGTGTTTGGCGTTGGTGTTTTTTCTTTATAGTCATCTATGCCATTATAGTATTTGGTGCAAAGCCTCAAGAGTTTATTTATTTTCAATTTTAATCTATTGTAGCGATGAAGAGATTTCTTAAAGAATTATTATATTTTGCTTCTTTCGTTATTGTTTTTATCCTTTTGATTGAAATAATAGTTCCAGAAAGTGCAATAACATATAGTCCATTAGAAGAAAATAAAGTAAAATC
This sequence comes from uncultured Aquimarina sp., assembly GCA_947497175.1. GTDB lineage: Bacteria > Bacteroidota > Bacteroidia > Flavobacteriales > Flavobacteriaceae > Aquimarina. Next base: position 14,492 of record CANMFM010000015.1, read on the forward strand.
AAAGGATTTATTTATAGGCCCGTTTTACCCGAATAACAACGTTGTACGAGATGGATACGGTGATTTGGCCCATCATACAAAATATGCTATCCTAAAAAAAGATATTGCATGGGACACTGATCCTTTAGGTTTCAGAAATGAAGCCGTAGTAGAATTTCCAGATGTGATCTTTCTTGGAGCTTCTAATATTGCAGGCTATTCAGTTAGTCAGGAAAATACGATTTCAAATCAGGTATCAAATTTTTCGGGATTATCTACATACAATATGGCCCCATGTACTTTTGAGAAGTTTACGCAGTTATTAGATGCCAAAATTGTAAGCAAACCAAAAATAGTAGTATTTGGTCTTGTAGAAAGGGCACTACCCTTTCTTCAGGAAATAAAACCCCAGCAAAATTCTGGTTTAAAAAATGCATTCTTAACACTAAAAAATACAACTTTTTTTAATGGATTAGCTCGATTTATAGATATTCTTGCTAAAAGGAGTTTTATTCGATTTAGCACCGCAAGAATAAATGGAGCTACTGGCAACGGTATCCAATCTCCTATACATGAAAAAATGTTTTTCTTTCAAGGAGCACCTTCGCAAATAAAAGCCTCCCAAGAAATAATTACCAGAACAGCAGATGTTATTTCTTTATATCGTAATTATTGTAAAAATAAGGGTATTGAGTTTGTGTTTTTCCCGGTTCCAAATAAAGAAACAATATACTTTGATCTTGTTCCTTTAGACAAACAACCCCAATTTTTACATAAACTCTATATCGAATTAAAAAAACGAAATATACCCACAATCAATACAGTGACACTATTTAATCAACAAAACCATAATCAGCTTTTATATCATTTTGACGATACTCACTGGAATGAAAATGGAATTAAAATCGCTGCAAAAGACATTGCCAAACTTGTGCAGAAATTACCCCTTGAACAATAGCATTTCAAAACGTTATAGTAGCCCCAACAATCGCCAAAAGACATCTGTTACAATTTTCATAAATTAGTATAGAACATCATTGGTTTTATTACTTTTAACCTAAGTAACTTAATTAACCGTATCATGAAACATTTTTGGATCGTACTTTTTACTATTACTCTTATAAGTTGTAATCAAACTAAAAAAACAGAAGACACAATAAAATCTAATGTAGAGCAACAAGAATCATTCCCTGTAGAGCCAGATGGAGGGATTGGAGATGGCGGCCTTTCTATAGAAAATGTATACGTGGAAAGTATAGAAAAAGCGCATAAAAAAGAAGAATTCTTAAATCATAAAGCGATCAGCTTTAATGCTAGCATTCTATTTGGTGGTAAAGAACACATAACCGGTAAATTTACAATGCTTACAAATTCTTCAAAAATCAGAATTGATAAAAAAGATGAGACTAAACTGATTTACAATGGTGACAAAGTTTTCTTATGTCCAGAAAATGCAAATGAAAAAGGAGCACGTTTTGATATGTTTACCTGGACCTATTTTTTCGGGTTGCCTTATAAATTAAGTGACCCGGGAACAAAATGGGAACTTCAAAATCCCAGAACTCTCGATGGTGTAGAACACCAAACGGCAAAACTTACTTTTGAAAAAGGTGTTGGTGATGCTCCAGACGACTGGTACATACTTTATAGTGATAATCAAAATGTAGTTCAGGCTGCGGCTTATATTGTTTCTTTCGGAAGCGATGGTGATATTTCAAAAGCAGAAGCTGATCCACATGCAATTCGATATAAAGATTTTAAAATGATTGATGGAATTCCGTTTGCTACAAAGTGGGAATTTTATGGTTGGACGCAAGAAAAAGGATTAACCGAAAAACTTGGAGAAGCAACGATCACTGATATTACTTTTTTAGAAGAAGAAGGTACTATTTTTAACACTCCAGACAATGCAAAGGAGATAACACTTTAACTAAATATTTACGTACTTACAAATAAAAAATCCCTCCATATTATGGAGGGATTTCTTTATGTTTAATTTATTTCTAAATTAGTCATTAGAGACATCATTTAAATCAGAGATGTTTGTAGTCGCTGATTTACCAGAATCTCTTGATGATCCACATTGACCTATACGATCCCATCCGCTACCTGATCTTTTTCTGTATAGAAATCCTTGATAAGTAACAAGATCGCCTGCTTGATAGGTTTGCGAACTTGACCAAGGAGCGACACCTTCACAGATATCTCCGCCAGGACCACCATCACCAGGATACATTATCGCTATTCCGGCAATATCTCCAGAAGAAAGTCCATTTCTTTGTGCATTGTAGGTAGAACCATTTTTTCTAACAATTGTTGGCTGACCATTGGAAGAAAAAGCATATGAACCATACAACATGATCGAACCAAAATCTAAAGAATTAGTATATTCATCTCCATCATTTCCTCGCTGTACGTAGGTCTGAAAATTAAATTCTCTTCCCGATTGTATATTCTGAAAATTGATCGTAACAAATTGATCTCTGTCTTTTCTACTTTGCTCATGCCATAGCCCTACTGCATGACCTATTTCATGAATAGTATTACCGGTAGAGCAACCATTAGCCAAATTGATATTTTGTCTGCTTCCTGTGCGACCTACAGAAGATGAACACCCACTACCGCTTCTAAAAAAGATATATGCCGATTGGTTTGTTCTTCTCACAAATTTAAGATCTGTATTGGCCTCCCAATGCGCTATCGCATCGGTAACTCTGCGTTGATTAGGCAAACTACTCTGTATTTCATAATATACAGTATTATTTGGCCAGCGTCTGGTGGTACGACCAGTACTTTTGCCGTTTGTTGCTGCCAAATCTGCATCTGTAAAAATCATATCACCACCAACTACATATTCATCTCCAATTTTTTCTGCTTTCACAGATTGGCCTTGAAGCCGGATAGACACCATTTCTCCTTTAGTACCCGGATAGGCTTGTTCTTGCGCAAAACCCTTCTCTAAGATTTCAAGATTACGGGTCTGTTCTTCTGAAATTTCAGACTGCTCACTCTCACACGAGATAAATACAGCGCACATCGCAATTACCATAGCGCCAAAAACGCTACTTTTAAAACTTGTTTTCATAATTAATATATTTAAGTTGAACTCTTCAAACTTCAAAAACAAGTTCCTTATTGTATTTGCTTTACTATATTTTTTACTTTTTAACAATAAATACCTCTTCCTGTACAATGAGAAACCTAATTAGTAACTATCTAATAAGCAAATTATGTATTTACTAACAATGTTTCATGTAAAATCATAGTTAAATTATAGTACGCCACCTCCTTTTTTTTGTATCTTTAAGAAGCATAAATACTTTTTAAAATTAATTCTCATGACTCCGCTTTTTAAAAAACTACAGCTCCCGCCTGCTTTAGATGAAATTCTCATTCTTAATGAGCCAGAAGGTTTTTGTGAAGAATTAAATTGCCTTAAAGACATTATCGTTAAAGAATCTTTAATTCAGGTTTCTGAAGTTGATTTTGCCCTTGTTTTTGTTACCGAAAAAAAGCAAATAGAAAATCGTATTGAAACCCTGTATCCTAAACTTGTTGGAGATGCAATACTATGGTTTGCATACCCTAAAAAAAGTTCCAAAAAATATAGATCAGAAATTACCAGAGATCAGGGCTGGGGTGTTCTTGGAGACTACAATCTAGAACCTGTAAGGCAAGTTTCTATTGATGATGATTGGTCTGCGCTTCGTTTTAGAAAAGTTAGTTTTATACCAAAAATGATCAGAAAAACAGATTTTGCTTTGAGTAGTGCTGGCAAAGAAAAAACAACAGGTATTTAATGAATTGGCATATTTATATTCTATCCCTTATTTTTGTTGTAGCTGGTATTTTTCATCTCATAAGGCCTAAGGCCTTTATGCGTGTTATGCCCCTTTATCTTCCTTATCCAAAATTATTGGTCTACCTAAGTGGTATTGCTGAAATTGCAGCAGGTGTAGGAATACTATTTACACAAACTAAAACGATAGCTACTTGGTCTATACTTATTATGCTTATTTTATTTTTTCCGGTACACATTCATATGCTTGTCAACAAAAAAGCTGGACTTAATCTACCAAAACCAGTTTTACTATTTAGACTAGTATTACAATTCGGTTTAATTTATTGGACCTATCAATATATTTGAAGCCTACTTCCCCTATTATGAATTTAGATCTATTTGAATCCCCGAATGAACCTATACCATTGGATATGCCGGACGCCGAAGTAGTATATTATCCTACATTTTTTAATCCAAAAGAGTCTAATGAGCTGTTCAACACTCTATTAAATTCTATCAAATGGAGACAGGATCAAATTACTGTTTTTGGTAAAACTTACCCGCAACCTCGTTTAACGGCATTATATGCTGATAACGATAAATCTTATAGCTATTCTGATATTACTATGACCCCGGATTCATTTACAGAAGAATTAGTATGTATTAAAGAAAAAATAGAGGGTATTAGTAAGACACGGTTCACCACGTGTTTGCTTAATCTATATAGAGATGGCCAGGATAGTAATGGTTGGCATGCAGATAATGAAAAAGAGTTAGGTAAAAACCCAACGATTGCTTCTGTAAGTTTGGGTGAAGAAAGATGGTTTCATTTTAAACACAAAAAAGACAAAAGCCTGAGACAAAAGATTCTCTTACAAAATGGAAGCTTACTCATTATGAAAGGAAAAACCCAGGACCACTGGTTACATCAAATTCCTAAAACAAAAAAAGTGATAAGCCCCAGGATTAATCTCACGTTTAGGATCATAGAATAATTATGTCTACCTGAATTGAAAAGAATACACTATTTACGACACTATTCTATAGGAGTCTATAGAGCTCAAATCATAATTGTTTTTTTTCAATAAAAAAATTGACGTTAGACATAGAATTAAATGTATCCCCGCACAATATAAATAATCGGCATCCAATAAAAATAAGGTAAAGAAAGCAAATAAAAATGTAGCTACTTTTAGAGCTTTTTTTGTAAACATCCCTAAGATCAAAAAGAACCCAATGACAAACTCTTCAAAAGGGACTAATGGAGCAAGAGCTTCTAAGACAGTATTATCAAATATGGATACTTTATTGAAATATTGATCTAACCGATCTAAAAACCCGGAATATTTAATTGCATTATATATACTATGCAATACCAGTAACATTCCAAACGATATCCGTAAAAAACTGTATAAATAAATTTTAATTTTCATGTGAAGAGTAGTGCTATAATCTATTTTGCAAATTTAATGCTATGATCATGTCTACTCTTGTATTTTTTTACGGATAACTTGTACAAAACAACTCAATGTATTGTTTATCAATCATACCAAACGTTTTAGTTTAAAATTACTAGTAAAAAACAATGAGTGTATTATTAATTTTATTTTTGTAACTTTAAAATGTTAAAGAATTGTTATGAACCGTTATACTTTGCATGAAACCTTTGTAGTTGACCAGTATTCTATCGATGAATGGGAAGCGGAACCTCATAACCACAATTACTTTGAGATCATTTTTGTTGAAAAAGGAAGTGGTTATCACACGATTAACGGTGTGCGATTTCCTTACAAAGAAAATAATATTTTCTTATTAGCTCCAGAAGATACTCACCATTTTGAGATAGAAAATTATTCTACATTTACGTATTTTAAATTTACCGAACTTTTATTTTCTAGTAAAGTCAACTTACCCGATAGGAAATTCTGGTTACAGCGTATAGAACAATTATTACACCATCCAAATATTATTCCGGGTGACGTTATTTCTCATGAAGATGACCGAAGTATTATCTGGGATATACACAATGTAGTTTTAGAAGAATTTAAAAATGAAAAAATTTATTATCAAGAAATTATATCTAACGCTATCAGTACTATTTTGAGTATTATTGTTCGTAATATTTCAGAAAAATACAATTCAAACCAAAAGGAGATACCTGTAAACCATTCAAAAATTGATCAGATTCTAGGTCATATCAGACAAAATGTTTATGATAATAATCGCACCAAAATTAGTTTTTTAGCAAATAAATTTAATATGTCTCAAAGTTCTATTAGCACATATTTTAAAAGAAAAACAGGAGAATCTATACATCAGTATGTCACTAAATACAAAATGAAACTGGTAGAATATAGATTACAACACACCGAATTTACTATTGCAGAAATTGCCTATCAATTAGGATATACCGACGAGAGTCATCTAACCAAAACATTTAAAAAATATTTCGCGATGTCTCCAAAACAATATCGAAAAGAATCTATTTTAAGTGATTAATTACTAGCTAAATATATCATTCAATATTTTAGCTAATCGAATACCTCCTTTTTGTAGTTGCCATCGCACTGTAAAGAAATGATCGTATACATATTTATAGCCCAATTTTTCACCTACATTTGCAGATGTATAGACTTTTTTAGCCAATGATTGGGATTCGTTTACCCAATCTAAAATGGTCCCTTCTTGCAAAGCTTTAATTTGTATTTTAGATAACTTATCGGCATTTTCAGACAATTCAGTATAGCTCATCCCATAATAATCAATCATATCACTATCCCATACTCGATGTAAGTTTGATCCCTCTTTAAACCAGCGTACCTGAATATCGTTTCCTCCTTTATCCTCTCCTCTTCCTACGTGCAATGGTTGATGAAGATCCCCTACAAAATGCACAAGCATCTTTAAATAAAACTCTTTATCCGTATTTGATACTTGTTCACTTTTGAGATTCTCGATACAGATATTGATCCCTTGAACCAGATCTCCAAACTCACTTGGTTTTTCTTCTCCGTACTTTTTATCAAATGAAAAATTAATATAGTGCCATGGGCTATATGATCTAAATTGTTCGTCACTTTTAATCTCGTCAGCATAGGTAGATACAAAAGCCAAACTTTTTCCTTTTAACAGTATTGTGATATGTTTTTTAGCTTTTTTGGTAAGATACGATTCTGCTATTTCGCCTGTGACTCTATGTCCGGTTTTTCCCCAATCATCATCTGATGAAAAGGCAAAAGAAGTAACTAATAATACGACAAGAAGTGAATTAATACGAAGATTCATTATTTTATATTTTGTGGCAAAGATAAAAAAGGGTATGTTAGTGATTCGTTAAAATTTTTTTGAAAAATTTATCTTATAGAAATCATTTCAAAAGATAGAAAATATAAGTTCAAAGCATTTATCAAAAAAAACAAAAATACAACTCAAAGTAAGCACTTATAATTTGCCCAAATCAAAATATGAAATCTTATTTGCCGTTTTCTAAAGTAACTTATAAAAAAATTGCCCTACAATGAACGTTAAACTTTTTCTATTTATTATTGTCCCTTTATCATATTGTTTTGGCCAGGAGAAAGAATATAATTCTGCCACGGTAAAAATAAATAAATATATAGAAGGTACACTGGTGACCCCATATTCTGAGTCGGATAAAGAATTACCATTACTAATTTTTATTATGGATTCTGGAGCGATTAATAGAGATGGTAATGACAGAATGTCTAAAAGTGATACGTTTAAACAATTTTCGCATGAGTTAGCAAAACTAGGCGTATCAACATATCGTTATGACAAAAGACTTTTTAAGATGGACGCTCTTGGCATTCGAGAACACGAAATTTCTTTTGATCACTACATTGAAGATGCCGTATCTGCCATAAATTATTTCAAAAAAAATGGAAAATATACAAAAATCTATGTGGCTGGCCATGGGCAAGGATCTTTAATAGGGATGATTGCCGCAAAAGATAATGCAGATGGTTTTATATCTATTTCTGGCAATGCAGCATCTGTAGATGAGGTTATTATCGAGCAAATTGCAAAACAAGCCCCCGGATTAGATAAAAGTGCAACCGTAGCTTTTAACCAACTCAAAGAAAACGGTAGGGCAACGGGGTATGACCCTGCATTAGAATCTATTTTCAGATATGATTTACAGTCATTTATGAGATCCTGGATAAAATACACCCCTACCGAAGAGATTGCTAAATTAGAAATTCCAATTTTAATCATACACGGTGATAAAGACATACAAGTTGAATTATCACAGGCCGAAAAATTGAAAGAAGCAGTACCCCAGGCATCATATCTAATAGTTCAAAACATGAACCATATCCTGAAGGAAATTAAAGGAAAGAGCAGATTAGAAAATCACAAATCTTATAACGAGTCCTGGCGAAAAATTATGCCCGAAGTTCTAAACGGGATTGCTAACTTTGTAAATCGACAATAATCTATTTAGTTGAACCAAAAAATTAAAAAAATAATGCCGCATAGCATTGTGTTTTCAGATATCGATGGGACTTTGCTAAATTCTGATAGAGAATTATCAGAGTTTACTATTTCAGAAATTAGAAGAATTAAAGATCGAGTTCCTGTAGTACTTATTTCTTCAAGAATGCCCAGCGCAATGACGCATTTGCAAGAAGAGTTGGATATTACCAATCAGCCCTTAATTTGCTATAATGGGGGATTGGTTTTACTTCAAAAAAAAGTTGTTCATTCAACGTATATTACCACCGATATTATCGAAGAGCTTCATCATTTTAATATCAATAAAAACATACATATTAGTGTATATCACAATGATGACTGGTTTGTTCCAGAAATGGATTATTGGGCAAAGAGAGAATCACAGAACACTAAAGTCACTCCAACTGTAATGCCCTTGGAAGATGTTCTACAAAATTGGAAAACTGAAAGTAAAGGCGCTCATAAAATTATGTGTATGGGCGAAGAATCATCAATAGATCAGACCTATACTTTTTTAGAAAATAACTTTTCGAAGCAATTACACTTGTATCGTTCTAAACCTACGTACATAGAGATTGCAAATAAAAACATCTCTAAATTAACAGCTATAGAAATGTTGTTAAAAACGCATTTCAAAATTCCAATTTCTGAGGTGCTAGCTTTTGGAGATAACTACAATGATATTGATATGCTCAAAGCAGTAGGTACTGGTGTTGCTGTAGCCAATGCAAAACCAGAAGCACTAAAAATAGCAGATATAATTACACATTCGGGAAAAGAAGACGGAGTGGCAACCTATATAAAAGATAACATTTAAATTATTGTGCAAAAGACTATTAAAACGATAACAAGCTTACTCTACATATTCGCTATTTTTAGTTTAGCGGCAGGTTGTAAGACTTCTCAATTCACTGCAGAAATACCCCAATCTCCGATAAGTGTTTCTATCGATCTTTTTAATGTTGTTGATGATAAGGTCAAAGTAGAAGTTAAAATCCAAGATCTAAACACAGATACCATTAGCTATTATCTCCCCAAAATTGTTCCTGGTACATACCAAAATAACAATTATGGAAAATATATAGAAGAGTTTAAAGCCCTTGATAAACAAGGAAACGCCTTATCTATTAAAAAACACGGAGATAATCGATGGAAAATAAACAACGTTAGTCAATTAGATAAAATTACATATTGGGTACCTGACACTTTTGATTCTGAAGATTCTAATCATATTTTTTCGCCCACTGGGATTAATATCCTGAAGAACCAAAACTTTGTATTAAATCTATATGCTTTAATTGGATATTTTACTGATCTAAAAGAAAATACGTATAACGTATTTATAAAATATCCGAAAAAACTGAAAGGATCAACCTCGGCGGTAGAAACAATCTTCAAAGAATCTTTAGAAAACATCAATTATGATGTTGATTTTTTCTCTTTTAAACGATATGCAGATGTAGCAGATTCGCCAATAATGTATTCTGATGATAACCAAATTACATTTACAGTTAATGGAATAGAAATATTATTAAGTATTTATTCTCCGAACAAAGTGCACAAAGCCTCTAGAATTATGCCTCAAATAGAGCGCATCATCAGGGCTCAAAAAAACTTCCTTGGAGATATCAACACCACAAAAAAATATAGTATTTTATTATACCTCTCTACTTTAAAGTCAAATGATGCAAAAGGCTTTGGAGCTTTAGAACACAATACATCAACCGTTGCTGTGCTTCCAGAATCGCTTTCTCGAGAAAAACTTAATGAAGCACTTACTGATGTTATCTCACACGAATTTTTTCATATCGTTACGCCATTAACCATACATTCTGAAGAGATTCATGATTTTAATTACAACAGCCCAAAAATGTCGGAGCACATCTGGTTGTACGAAGGCACTACGGAGTATTTTTCTCTTTTATTTCAAATTACACAAGGCCTAATCACAAAAAAAGATTTTTTTGAAAGGCTACAAGAAAAGATTGAAGCCTCTAAGAAATTTGATGACACCATGTCTTTTACTACAATGAGCAAAAATATTTTGGAAGCCCCTTATCGAGAAAACTATAGAAATGTATATGAAAAAGGAGCACTTATATCCATGTGCCTTGATATTATAATGCGAGAAAAAAGTTATGGCCAATACGGTATCTTGGATCTTGTTAAAACCCTTTCAAGCGAATTTGGCATCAACACACCCTTTGAAGACAAAATGCTCATCAATACAATAAAAGAATTCTCATATCCCGAAATTAAAGATTTTTTAGAAAAGCATGTTGTCGGAAACACACCTATTGACTATGGAGCGTATCTTGAAAAAGTTGGTGTGATCTATGGAACAGAAAATGTAAAATCGTCATATTTCATTTATGAGCAACAACCTTTTGTTAAAGGTTCAGAAAGTACCAAAGAAGTTACCTTTATCCCTGGCATTACCTACAACAATTTTCTAAACAACCTTGGGATCTTAGGAGGCGATGTTTTATTAAGTATTAATGATAAAAAATATAATTTAAAAAATATTTATGACCTTTTTGGTGATTCTAATCAATGGAAAATTGGAGATAAAATTAGTTTTAAAATTAAACGGAATGAAAACATAATCACGCTAACCTCTACTGTGATAGCCCCAACAGTAGAAAAAACTATCCTACAACAAAATCCTAATGCCACAGAAAAGCAACTAAGACTATTAAAAAATTGGATTAATGATTAAAACTTTCTTTCCATTAGTATTTTACCTTTTTTAAAATAATGTACTTTGCAAAACATCTCTATAACATAAAAACTCAAGAATGGAAAATCCTCCTATTTTTACTAATGATACCATAGTTTTTGGAATATTAATGCTTTGCCTTGGACTTGTTTTTTATACTTCATCAATAAAATCAGGGTTTTGGAAATCATTCTATAAAATTGTTCCCGCATTATTATTGTGCTATGTATTGCCTGCTATATTTAATTCATTGGGAATAATTTCTCCTGATTGGAAAGAGTTAAATACAGCTGGAGAATTAGTAGAAAAATCTTCCAACGTATATTATATTGCCAGTAGATATTTACTCCCGGCTTCCTTGGTCTTAATGACATTGAGTATTGATCTCAAAGGCATTTTCAACTTGGGACCAAAAGCACTTATCATGTTTCTTACAGGAACCTTTGGTATAATCATTGGCGGCCCCATTGCTATTTTAGTTATCTCTGCATTTTCTCCAGAAACTGTGGGTGGAGCCGATTTTGAAGCCGTTTGGAGGGGACTGTCTACCCTGGCAGGTAGTTGGATCGGTGGAGGTGCAAATCAAGCTGCTATGCTAGAAATTTATCAATACAACCCTGATAAATATGGCGCAATGGTATTGGTTGATATTGTTGTTGCCAATTTATGGATGGCCATTTTATTAATAGGTATAGGAAAAAGTAACAAAATTGACCGATGGTTAAAAGCCGACAATAGTGCCATAGAATCTCTAAAACAGAAGGTGTCAAATTATGCAGATAGCATTACTAGAAACCCCACAGTAAAGGATTATATGATCATGTTATCCATCGCCTTTACAACCGTTGGGATTGCGCATTGGGGAGCAGGTGGCATCTCTAGCTTTTTGTCAAATACTTTCGAAATTTTTAATGATAAAAGCTCTGCCTTATCTTCATTTACTTCAACGTTTTTTTGGATGATTACTATTGCCACAACCCTTGGAATTATTCTATCATATACTAAAACAAAGCAATATGAAGGAGCCGGAGCAAGCAAAATTGGAAGTATATTTATATACATTCTGGTTGCTACCATAGGAATGAAAATGGATCTTTCGATGATTTTAGAAAACCCCGGACTAATCGCCATAGGATTGGTATGGATGACCATTCATGCAGCATTGCTTATTGGTGTTGCAAAACTGATAAAAGCTCCTTATTTCTTTCTTGCTGTCGGTAGCCAGGCAAATGTAGGAGGAGCCGCATCTGCCCCAGTAGTTGCAGCTGCTTTTCATCCTTCTTTGGCAACCGTTGGTGTGCTTTTGGCTGTTTTTGGGTATGTTGTCGGTACTTATGGTGCAATTTTATGTACTATTTTAATGCAAATAGCCTCTGGGAGTTAGTATTTCAATCTAAATTATAGCATATTTGTAGCCCAATTTTTAATTCATTTAGAGTATACATGAAACGATTTTCTTTCATATTATTAGTAAGCATTTTCATAACTAACTGTAGTTCTGTAGAAAAAAAGGGCAATGTAACTATTAGCGGAACTATTAAAGGTTTAAAAAAAGGAACCTTATATCTACAAAGAATACAAGATACTATGCTGGTTAATGTAGACTCTGTAGTTGTTGACGGAAATTCAGAATTTGTAATGCAATCCCAGGTAAAAGAACCAGAAATCCATTATTTATATCTTGACAAAGAAGATGGAATACAATATAACGATCGCATCGATTTTTTTGCAGAACCGGGAGAAGTTATAATTACAACCAGTCTTAGTGATTTTGAAAAGGATGTAAAAGTCATAGGAGGCAAAAATCAAGAAAAATTTGATGAATATAAAAAAATGATCAAAAGGTTTAATGAAAGAAACCTTAGACTGATCAAAGAAGATTTTGAAGCCAGCAAGCAAAAAGATGAAGAAAAACTGATGGAAAATGATATTGCCTATAAAAAATTGCTTCGTCAAAAATATTTGTACACCATTAATTTTGCAATGAACAACAAGAAGCTAGAAGTATCTCCTTATATAACATTGAAAGAAATATATGATGCGAATATTAAATATCTGGATACGGTAGCAAAATCATTGAGCCCGAAGGTAAAAAAATCGTTATACGGCAAACAACTAACCAAATATATAGAAGATCGTAAAACAAAAGAAAAACAAGGTACTACTGATTACAAAAAAGAATAGACTAAAACGCACCACATTATCCTTGTTTATATCTAAAAATAAAAAATCCCACAAGCCCTGAAAGTATAACCCCTTTTAGGGGCTTATTAATAACAAAAAAAGCCCTAAACGTACGTTTAGGGCTTTTTTAAAGAGCCGATAGAGGGACTCGAACCCACGACCTGCTGATTACAAATCAGCTGCTCTAGCCAGCTGAGCTATATCGGCAAAAGCGGTGCAAATATAATTTGTTGAATGATATTTGCAAATACTTTTTTAAAAAAATTATAGTGAATTTACTTTTTTAACCAAAGCCTCTGCAGTTTTCTGCAAATCATCTCTAATTGCCTTATAATGTTTTGAAGCATTTTCTACTTTACGATCATTCACTCGTGCCATAAATCCATCAAAAGATGTGATAGCCTCATCGATAATTGCTTCTCCTGGTTTATCATCTTTATCAGGGTTATCCAATTGCCATACGTACACTTCTTCTATAATGTCTCCTAATACATAGTTAATGTCCTTTTTAAGGTCTCTCTTGTTCGCCATATCAAATTGTTTTATGCAAAATTAATGTTTTCTATGAACATATATCAAATATATGTTTGAAGTAATTTAACTCCCTTAGACTGTATGCTAATACGTTTTATACATGCTGGGACTAATATTGTTTCTCCAAATTTTATCGTTACGTCACGACCTGGATTATCGTAGCGTATCAAAGCCTCTCCTTCTACACACATATATACTACAAATGAATCAAGTTCTTCGTGAGAAATTGTCAAACTACGATCACCCTCAATAAAGTTTGTAATAAAATGCGGACACTGTACTAAACCAGAAATCTCATTCTTAGTAGTTGTATATGCTATTTTATACTCTTCTTCGTTTTTAAAATCTATCGCTTCTAACGCTTCTTCTTGATGAAGCTCTCTATACTGGCCATTATCATCTTTTCGATCCCAATCATATACGCGATAAGTGATATCTGATGTTTGCTGAATTTCAGCAAGAAGCACCCCTTTACCTATAGCATGTATCAATCCTGAATACACAAAAAAGGTATCTCCTTTACGCACCCGCTCATAATTTAAAATATCTTGAATAGATTTTTGTTCTACATGTTTTTGATACAATACTTGATTCACCGGTTGATTAAATCCAACAATAATATTTGCGTCTTTATCTGCCTGAACAATGTGCCACATTTCAGTTTTACCTAAAGAATCATGTTTTTGCTTTGCGATTTTATCTCCTGGGTGCAGCTGTACAGAAAGATCTTCTTTAGCATCAATAAATTTAATTAACAAAGGAAACTTCGTTCCAAAACGTTGAAAGTTCTTAACACCAACTAGTTGTTCTCCATATTCTTCTAGAAGTTCGTGAAGTGTTTTACCTGATAATTGCCCGTAGCTAACCACAGAGTAATCACCTTCTACATCGCTAATTTCCCAGCTTTCACCAACAGAAGAGCTTTTAGAAGCCTTATTAAGAAGATTTTTTAATTTTGTCCCTCCCCAAATTTTATCTTTTAAAATGGGCGTAAATTTTAATATATATAATGAAGGATTACTCATTAACGATTTCCTTGATTTTGGTAATTGCTTTATCCAGGTGCCTACTGGCATTCATACTATTAAATTTTAGTTGTACTACACCTTGTTTATCGACAACATAGGTTTCTCTACCTGGGAGCAAACCTAACAGTTCTGATTTTACTCCAAAAAGTTTTCTAAGTTTCCCTTTTGGATCTGATAAAAACATGAAGGGTAGTTGGTATTTTCGTTTAAATCTTTCGTGAGATTTTATACTATCAGAACTTATTCCAATCACTTCTGCTCCTGCAGATTTAAAATCGGCATAACTATCCCTAAAACTACAAGCTTCTTTAACACAACCCGGAGTAAAATTTTTAGGATAAAAATAAATGACCACAGGTACCTTTCCAATTACAACATTACTTTGAAAATCTTCTCCACTATCATTTTTAGCAATAAATTCGGGAACTTTATCCCCTACTTCTAAACTCATATACCTATTCGCCTTTATAAATTACAAAATTACGAGGAGTTTCATATAACGTAATTTCGATATCATATTTGGAAGCCAATTTATCACGTAATCGATTCCAGATGACTACTGCAATATTTTCTACTGTAGGATTCAATGTAAAAAACTCTTGTACTTCTTCATTAAGGTTTTTATGATCCATGTAATCCTCTATTTCTGTTTTAATAACATCTTTCAAAACCTTTAAATCTATCAAATATCCCGTTTCCTGATCTATTTCTCCAATCACTGAAACAATTAATTCATAGTTATGTCCATGATACTTTGGATTACTACACTTACCAAATACCTGAAAGTTTTTCTCATCACTCCAGTCTTTACGATATAATCGATGAGCGGCGTTAAAATGTGCTTTTCTACAAGCTTTTATCTTCATAGTGTGATATGTGAGTAAAATTTATCGAAAATGATCTTGAACCACTCTGTATACAACTCTGGATGTTTTAAAATGTCATCCTTTACACTTTCAATAGCCATCCATTTCCAGTCAGCTACTTCATCGGGATTAATTACCGGATCTTTATGATAAGTACCTATTAACACATGATCGTATTCATGTTCTGTAAGTCCATTATCAAAAGGCGCCTTATATATAAATGACACTGAATCCTTTAGTGAAGTTGTAAACCCCATTTCTTCTTGCAATCTACGAGTACCCGCTTCTATATTACTTTCTCCATCTCGTTGGTGACTACAACAGGTATTTGTCCATAAACCAGGTGAATGATATTTATGAAGTGCGCGCTGTTGAAGCATTAATTCATTTTTATCATTAATAATAAATACCGAAAAAGCTCTATGTAACATTGCTTTTTGGTGTGCTTCAAGCTTAGGCATTAATCCTATTTGTTCATCATTTTCGTTGACTAAAATGACTTTTTCTTCTTCTTTCATTATTTTTTATTATGCCAAAATTACAAAAACATCCCTGCAATTCATAATGTATACCCCTACCGAAATAAATATAGTATACAGATCCAAAAATAAAAACATCTTAACTGATAAGACGTTTTAGCAACTTGTTGATTACTAGTACGTTATTAGAAGAATCGTGGTGTTAGCATCCTGTTGTATTTTTTGAAAAGCTCAAAACGCAACATCACCTCATAACTTCCA
>CANMFM010000016.1 GCA_947497175.1 uncultured Aquimarina sp.
CTCCAAGGCCAAGCCAGCACGTATATAAAATTATATCAGCAAAACAAGAGTATAGATAGCCTTAACAAGTCTATTCGGATCTACCAAAAAGCAGATGCCCTGATCAATACCATAAGACAAAGCTTTACCAATTATCAAGACAAAGTAAGCTTTGCCAAAAAAGCCAAAGAAATATATGCTGGAGCCATAGAAGCACAATTGTTATTGTATACGGCAGAAAATGACCAAAAAGCTTTAGAAAAAGCGTTTTACTATGCCGAGAGAAGCAAAGCCAATACCCTAAAAGAACTCTTAAATGATGCCAATGCCAAAACCTTTACGGGATTGCCTACCGATCTTGTTACCCTAGAAAAAGACCTTAGAATCAATAAAGCCTTTTACCAATCTAAAGTTACAGAAGAACATTCAGAAAAAGAGTCTGACTCATCCAAGATCACTCAATATGAAAACAAACTCTTTGAGATCAATCGCAGACAAGATTCTTTAACCCAGGTCTTAGAAAAAAACTATCCCAAATACTATCAGTTAAAACATCAAAACAAGGTGATTTCGGTTGCCGAGATCCAGAAAACCTTGAATGAGCGTACTACGGTATTAGAGTTTTTTACCTCCGATAGTACTACCTATGCCTTTACGATCTCTAAAAACAAGATGGCCGTGCAAGAACTAGCCACTCCCAATCTTACTAAAAACGTAGAAACCTTTAGAGCCGCCATTACCTCAAAACACGTAGGCGATTTTAAAACAACGGCTCATCAATTGTATACCCAGCTTATTGCTCCGCTTGCTGATGAGCTTGTGGGAGACGAACTCATCATCATCCCCGATGGGCCCCTATGGCATCTTAATATGGAGCTCTTGCTTACTCAAGATAAAGACACTAACAACCCTGCAGCGTTATCGTATTTGCTAAAGGACTATGCGATCTGGTATGCCAACGCTGCAAATTTGTTGTTTGCTAATACTAAAGACACTCAAGGATCTAAAAAACAAGAAGAATGTCTGGCCTTTTCATTTACAGACAGTACTAAGGTGATCGATACCAAAACCATGAGTTTAGCCACCCTTAGAGATACCGGTGATGATCTGCCAGGGACGCGCAGAGAAATCAAAGCCATTGCCGAGATTATCGATGGACAATATTACTTTGGATCAGAGGCGATAGAGGCCAATTTTAAGAAAAATGCCAATCAGTATAATATTCTACACCTGGCATTGCATGGTGAGGTGGATAACGAACGGCCAGAGAACTCCAGACTCTATTTTACCAAAAGTAAAGATACCATAGAGGATAATCTACTCTACAGTCATGAGCTTTTTGCTCTGGATATCCCTGCAGAACTCACCGTACTGAGTGCCTGCAATACGGGATCAGGTAAAATCGCTAAAGGCGAAGGGATTATGAGTTTAGGGACAGCCTTTCAATATGCGGGGACCAAAAGTTTGCTTTTAACCAGTTGGGAGGTATCTGATCAAACCACCCCAGAGCTCATGAAATACTTCTATACCCACCTAAAAGAAGGCATGAACAAGGCCAAGGCGCTACAACATGCCAAATTAGACTATCTAAAAACCGCAGATATCAATAGAACCCATCCTTTTTATTGGGGTGGCTTTTACTTGGTGGGAGATGCTGCTCCTATATCGTTTGGTGAT
>CANMFM010000017.1 GCA_947497175.1 uncultured Aquimarina sp.
TTTTAGTTTTATGATGCAATACTAAGACATCTCTGTTTCATTTTTTGAAACTCAGAAAATTAAAATGTTAAAGTTTTAGAGCACTATTAAGACTTCTTTAATGTAACTTTTTTAAGCGCTCACTTGATTTTTATCAAAAAAACCAACTCTAAACCCTACGGCTTTTTCATATACAAAACTTTGCGCTTTAAAATCATACATTATAGGTGCGTCCAGCTGTTTCATGACACTGATAATACGATATAGCTTGGTTTTAGAAACCCCTAGTCGATATGCGAAATCCTCTGCAGGGCCCGTTGCTTGCATGCGAACTAGTCGATCTATCCTTTGTATAAGTTCTATTTGTTTGAGAATAATGTTCATTATTTTTTCCCTTTAATGGTTATTAATTTTACTTTGAATTACAATCATGGGGAAGGGTTTACGTATCTTATTTTCGATTTAATAATACTATCCAATGCTTAATAGCTTTTTAATGTTTTTTATACAGCTATATTAAGCGTTGGGGATTTTATATGAGGTTTGGATAGATTTCTTAGAAATTAATAAAACTGTTTTTAGAATTAAGCAGTAGTATATTTCTTGCTTTATAAATAAGTTGTAAAGCTTCATTACTAGTCTTCTTTTTTCTGTATAGTTTAGTGATCCAATTATAAAGCAACAACTCATATGGGCTATTATAAGCAAGGTTGTACATATATGCATCCATTTTAAAATGCAGTGCTTTTAAAATAGTTGCAAAATAAAGGTGCTTGTGATGTTGTAGGTAGGCTTCCATTTTTTTGTTTTTAGTTGGGTCAAAAGTAGTGGGTTCGACAAGTGAATTGCAAAGAGAGATAGTCCAGATTCTAGAATTATAGGATGAGGATTCTAGAATTAAGACAGCACATTTATTAATATTAAATAGCTGATAATAAATAGTTTTAAGGGGTTTTTTTAAAATTGTAAAGGGAGAATTTAAGTGTATCTTTGTTTCGAGTTTAGTAAAAAGTAAATTGAAAAAGCTTACTTGGTTACAAAAAAAATAAATCAAAATTCAAAAAAAGCACATATTCTAGATGTATGCACGAAAATTATATTGCTTTCTTATTTTATTAATTATATGTCAACAATTTTCATACTCTCAAGAAAAAGAATTGCCATCTGTTGACTCTTTAGTAAAATTGAAGCATATGGACCTTCAAAACAAATTTTATGAGTATTATAAAGACGACATTGAAAAAGCAAAACATTATGCAATAGCTTACCTGAAACAGGCAAAAAGGGATAAAAAAAAACTTAGAACAGCTAATGGGTACAGTTTTATGGCATTTATGGACCCTAACGATTTTGACAAAAAAATCCAGTACCTAGATAGTGCTATTACGTTAATGATCCATGAGAATAACAGATTCTTCCCAACCAGATTGTATATATATAAAGGAATGGCTTATGATAATAAAGGTGTTTTTGATATGGCTTTAGACTGTTACTTGAAAGGATTAAAATTTGCACAAAAACACAATGATGTTTTTTACGAAAATATAATCAATCATAATATTGCGATATTGAAACGTAAACTTGGTAATTACGATGAAGCTAAGGCAATTCTAAAAAGATGTTTAGAGTATGAATCGACATTGCTAAGCCGCTCAAAAAATGATACAATTGGGTACTTAGTTACTTTAGATGAATTGATAAAAACTCACTTACGATCTAAAGAAGTTGACTCTGCTCTTGTTCTAAATAAAAAAGGGTTCGAAATGTCTAAAAAGTTACATAGTCACTGTGTGTTTCAACTTAATCAAGGTATTCTTCAATACTATCAAAAAGATTATTCTTCAGCAATTATTGCATTGCACAAAGCATTAAAAGGTCTTTTGAAACCCGATAATAGAATACATTCAGAAACTTACTACCTTGTTGATAGTTATCTTTATTTAGGGAAATCATTAGAAATGATTTCAAAAGAAAAAGAAGCTATGATTTATTATAAAAAAATAGATTCCCTAATATATAAAACAAATTATGCCATACCAGAAGTAAGAACGGCCTATGTAGCTATAATTAACCACTATAAAACTTTAAACGATAAAAACAATCAACTCTATTATATAAACAGGTTATTACATTGTGATAGCATATTAGATAATAATTTTAAAACCCTAAATAATAAATTTTATAAAGAATATGATACTCCTTTATTAATTAAAGATAAAGAAACAATAATTAAAGAGCTAAAAAGTAAGAAGAATCAATCAAATTATGGATTAGTCATAGCACTTATAGTTATTGTAATTATTTTAATTGTGAATTATAGAAAGCGAAAACAGTATAAAATTCGTTTTGAAGAACTAATGAATAATAAGCAGGAATCAGAAAAATTAATCCCAAAAATTACTAATGAATCTATCGGCATATCCCCTGATGTAGTCGAGAAAATTTTAAACGGGCTTAATAGTTTTGAAGAAAACAATGGGTTCACGAAAATAAACATTACTTCCGGAAGCCTTGCTTCTCAATTAAATACCAATCCTAAATATTTAACCAAAGTCATTAAGTATTACAGGAAAAAGAATTTTTCGCCATACATCAATGAATTGAGAATAGAATATATCATTAATAAAATAAAATCGGATAAAAAACTACAAAATTATACTATAAAAGCCTTGGCAAAAGAAGCAGGATTTAATTCTGCAGAAGTCTTTTCTAGAACATTTTTTAAGAAAACAGGCATATATCCTTCATATTTTATTAAAAAAATACAACTTCATGATAATTAGATTGTTAATCGATATTTCTGTACTCTTAATTCTAGAATTAAGAGTGGAAATGCATAAAAAATAAGTTAACAATCAATTGTTTTCTAATATATTTGCCAGAATATAAAATTGATAAAATGAAAAAACAAAGCAAGTTAAACAGTTTGAAATTGGAAAAAATAAAAATTACTAAGCTTTCAAGAGAACAATTCTCTAGAATCTATGGAGCTACACAAGGAAATAATGGATGTGGTAAAACTGATGATCTATTTTGTGGCCCAGACAATACAAAACCTGTAACTCCTAATTGCCCTTAAAATTAACTTATTTCTGATATGATTAATAGAATTTTGGTATTTATAATTTCAAGTGTTTTGGTTTCATGTTCAAAAGAAACAGTAAAACCTGATACGATTATATCAGTAAAAGCATATGATGAATATCATGGGCAAAAAATAGAAGATCCTTATAGAAATCTTGAAAACCTAAATGATTCTACAGTAATTAAATGGTTTGAAAAACAGAATGCTTATGCCTGTGATATTCTCAAAAGTATTCCTGGAAGACAACGGCTAATAGAAAAACAAGAGTCTTTTGAAACAGGAAAAAAATTCTCACTTAAAATAGTTAAAACCACTCCCGACGGAAAATATTTCTATACAAAAATCATTAGTAATGAGTCCCTTGCTAAACTATACTATCGTAAAGATTTAGAAAGTCCAGAAATCTTGCTGTACGATCCTTCTGAATATTCTGAAGAAAAGAATTATCTTATCAATTACATAAAACCAGATTGGGATGGTGAAAAAGTAGTGATAAGCCTATCTAAAAAGGGAGAAGAAATCTCTGAAATGGTAGTGATGGATGTAAAAACGAAGAAAATACTACCAGGGCTAATTAAAAATGCCCTTCCATCTATTGGTAGGATTGACTGGTTGTCTGATGATTCAGGGTTTATCTATCTATACTCACCGATTGTTGATCCAACAGATAAGAATTATTGGATGAATACTAAATCTGTGTTGTATAAAATAGGCAGTGAGTCTAATGAATTAAAAGATATTTTTTCTTTAGACAATAATCCAGAATTGAAATTAAATCCTGAAGATTTTCCTATAGTTAATAATTATAGACGAAATAACGGATATTTATTTGCATTAGTGGCAGGCTCATCTTCATTTTTTGATGTGTATTTTATGGAAGAAACCGAATTATTATCTGGTAATACTGGATGGAAACCACTTTTTAAACAATCCGATAAAGTAAAAAAGTTTGAAGTTGATAATGATGCCAATCTAATATTTTTAAGTGCTAAAAACGCATCAAATTATAAAATATGTAAAACATCAATGACTAATCCGGATTTTAGTAATCCTCAAATTTTAGTACCAGAGAAAGAAAATATTTTGATTACGAAGTTTGAGTTAACTGCGGATGGAATTTTTTATACAACAAAGAAAAATAGCATTGAAGCTAATCTCTATTATCTTGAAAATGAAAATGAAGAGAGGAAAATTAAATTACCCAATGACGCATCTGTAGGAAATATATATATTAGTTCAAATGGACCAAACCATAAGATGTTAAGAGTAATTCCTACGGGGTTTCTTAATCCTTCAACAAACTACTTTTACGATGTTAGTAAAAATACCTTTACAAAAGAAAATTTAGTTCCGGTAGCGAAGTATTCCGGTTTTGATAACTTAATTGTTGAGAGTATAGAAATACCATCTCACGATGGAGTTTTAGTTCCAGTATCTATCATTAGAAGTAAGAATAGTAAAAAGAATGGAAAAAACCCTACCTTGTTTTTTGGATACGGTTCTTACGGTTCATCAAGTAGGCCGTATTTCAACCCTAATTTGTTAATGTGGGTTTCTGAAGGAGGTATCTTAGTATTTGCTCATGTAAGAGGTGGTGGTGAGAAAGGTGATTCATGGCATAAAGCAGGTTTTAAAACTACTAAGCCTAACACCTGGAAAGATATGATTGCTACAACAGAATATATGATTAAAGAAGGGTATACTACTGCTGAAAAATCGGCTCTTTGGGGGGCAAGTGCTGGGGGTATTTTGGCCGGAAGAGCAATGACAGATAGACCAGATCTATATAAAGCAGTTATTCTAACTTCGCCTGCAACAAATATGATACGGTCAGAAATACAACCTAATGGAAAAAACAGTATTAAAGAATTTGGAACAGTAGAAATAAAAGAGGAGTTTGAAGCATTGTTAGAAATGGATTCTTATCATAAGATTAAAAAAGGAGTAAAATATCCTGCAGTCTATGTAAGTGGTGGAATGAAAGATGGAAGAGTGGTTATATGGGATCCTGCAAAATTTGTTGCAAAATTACAGGCAAGTAGTACTTCAGATTTACCCATCCTATTTAGAGTAAAATTTGAAAACGGTCATGCTGCAGTAAACTCTAATAAATTAGATCAATACGAGTTATACGCAAATACATTTTCCTTTGCATTATGGCAAATGGGATATTCAGAGTTTCAACCAAAATAAAAGTATATTAAACGGTTATTTGTTATTTAGCCAATTAACAAGGTTTTGTCCCAATCCTTACAATCATTTTTTAAATACGATAGCATAGTAAGACCTATACCTGAGATTCCATCTAACAAACAATCTTCTAATACCCAATTACCAACACTTTCTTTTTTGTATCCGCAATAGCCATCTTGGTGTATAGCTAAATCAATACCAACTGTAGCCCAGTGATCAGCTGTTTTTACAAAAAGTCTTTCATTGGTTTCTTTATAAAGATGTCTATAAATATGAGCAACTCCAAAAGCGCCGTGGCATAATCCAGCATCTAAAATTAAAGCTTCTTTCGGGTCAAGCCTTTCAGCACTTTTCCTTAAAATATCCAAAGCTCGTGAACTAAGATTTTCATTATTGAGAATTTTTCCTGCTCTTAATAGTGATATTCCAATTCCTAAATCTCCATAGCACCAAGCTAATCTTGAGTTAAGTCTATTTATATTTTTATTGGCTATCCAATTTGGAAAAGAAGATGATTTTCCCCCTCCTTTATGTTCACAACTTAATATGTGATTAGAGATAGGTAAAAGTAAAAAATATACCTCATTATAAAAATCAGAATGTAAACCAAGTCGACATAGAAAATTTAAAATACTAGGAATGCCATGAGACAAACCCAAATTACAACCTTTAAAAATTTTCCCCCGAAATCGAATATTAGACTCCCACCACATGCCTGAATCACTTTCAATAGACATTCTTTTAAGACTTTCTATGAGAAATAATAGATAATTTCTGTATCTTTTTTTTAAAATATTTGATCCTGAGTTTTGATATCTCATTAGAAAATAATAACCATATCCTAAAGCACCATGTAAAAAATCGTAGTTACCTTGACTTAGATCCTCTTTCATTCTTTCAAATAATAAGCAATCTAACTCTTTAGTAATGATATCTTCTTTTAAGGCTACAAGACCTTTGCTTTTTAAAAACT
Organism: uncultured Aquimarina sp.; assembly: GCA_947497175.1. GTDB lineage: Bacteria > Bacteroidota > Bacteroidia > Flavobacteriales > Flavobacteriaceae > Aquimarina. The sequence continues at coordinate 6,231 of CANMFM010000017.1, forward strand.
CCAAAGTCCAACAAGCTCCTGCAACTCCATCACAAAAGGTAGGATATGAGTACCCATTTTCAATACGGTTAAATACTTCAAAAATTATATCATTTCCTTTTTTGGTATGAGCCTCATTTCCACTATGTTTTGCAAAATAGAAATGAAATAATGCTATCCCAGAAATTCCTCCTAAAGCTCCTATATCAGTTTTATATGTGTGATGATCAAGTAAAAAACTTCCTATTTCATCTAATTTTTTAGTCAACTTAATTTTTAGATCCATATTCGATTTTTCTTATTCTAAAGATGTTTTATAAGTATAAAAACAAACTTAACTAGTTTTGAAATCTTAACAACTTAATACTTCTTTTAATTGATATTATTTGAAGAAACTATCCAAATCTTTTTATTGAAAAATGAGGAGTATCTTAACAATAATGTTGCGATTGGAGATTTCGTGAAAAAAAGGAACCAATACACAGGTATCTCTATAAGGTAACAAATACATACAATAAAAAGAATTTTATCAATTTTATAAACGATTTAAGAATAGGGCAAGCTATCTAAAGGCTTAAATCAGATCAAAAATTCAGAAAATACTCCATCCACGATTAAACCATCATATTTTTACAACACAAAAGAACACCAAATTGATAAATACATGAAAAATATCATTCTACTAGGACTTACTATTTTATTTATTGGCTGTAATCAGAAAGATCAAATAAAAAAAGCTTATAGCTATCCAATAGTACCGTCTAAGCCAACAGCTGAAACTTATTTTGATACGACTATAACCGATGAATACCGAAATTTAGAAAACCTAAAAGATGAACTTGTTGATGATTGGTTTAAAAAGGAAGCATTATTTACAGATAGTATTCTTAACACTATATCTGGTCGTGAAGGCCTCATTCAAAAGATGAAAAGCTATGATCAAAGAAAAACTGCCCTTGCTTGGTCCGTAAAGGTTACCGAAAATGACCAATATTTCTTCTTAAAGCAAAAGGCAGATGAAAATGTTCCTCGTTTGTTTTATCGAAAGAGTTTTGATAGTGAAGATGAATTATTGTTTGATGCAAAAGACTTTAAACCCAGATCGGGAAATACATATATAATTAATTATATCCAGCCTAGTTGGGACGGCTCCTACATTGCATTGGCAATGTCGCATAGTGGTGCAGAAATCTCTGAGATGGCTATAATCGACATGAAAACGAGAAAGATTTTACCTCAAATAATCAGTCACTGTTGGCCTTCTGATGGCGGAGGTGTTAGCTGGCTACCAGACAATAGTGGATTCATGTACTTACACTATCCAGAAATAGATCACACTTCAGATCGATTTTTAAAGGATATGAAGTCTGTTCTATACAAAATAGGAGATAATCCTGAAGATCTAAATGTTATATTTAGTAGAGAAACTCACCCTGATTTAGGAATTGCACCAGAAGATTTTCCAATAGCTTCTTTAATTTCAAAAAATGATAACTATTTGATTGGATATATTGGTGGTGCTACCGCTTATGGGGATGCCTACTTTGCTGAAGTAAAAGATCTGCATCTTCAATCAAAAATTCAGTGGAAACCTTTATATAAAAAAGAGGACAAGGTAGATAAAGTAATCTTTGAAGGTGATGACATTATTTTTACTTCCGCAAAAAACTCTCCTCAATTTCAGCTGTTAGAAACCACAATGGCAAATCTAAACATTGATAAGGCGGCCGTTTTATCCAATCAAAAACAAGATGAGGTGATCAGAACATTTGGATTGACTTCGGATGGTATTTATTATTCGACTATCAATAATGGCGTTCAAGGGAAATTATATAATATAAAAGACGGTTTTGAAAAAGAAATTAAACTCCCAAGAATATCTGGAAGATTAAATTTTTGGACAAAAGGCAAAGATTTTTCGGACCTATGGATATCCTCTGCTGGATGGAAAAATGAATATATTAGATATCAATATGATAGTAAAACAAACACTTTTTCTGAAGCAAATCTAGTCCCAAAAGCAAATTATCCAGAATTTGATGATCTTATAGTTAAAGAAGCACTAGTAACTGCACATGACGGAGAAAAAATCCCTTTATCGATTATTCATAAAAAGGATATTCAGTTAAACGGTGAAATACCAACCTTATTATTAGGATATGGTTCTTACGGTATATCGTATCGCCCTTTCTTTTCTGCTACAAGATTAACATGGGTAGATGAAGGAGGTATATTTTGTATTGCACATGTGAGAGGAGGGGGAGAAAAAGGAGATCAATGGTACCAAAATGGAAAAAAAACCAAAAAGCCTAACACCTGGAAAGATTTAATTTCTTGTACAGAATATATGATCAATGAAGGATATACTTCAAATAGCAAAACTGTAATACACGGAGGTAGTGCAGGAGGTATTTTGATAGGTAGAGCTATGACGGAAAGACCTGATCTTTTTGCAGTGGCAATTCCAGAAGTTGGAATGATGAATCCTTTAAGAAATGAAAACACTCCTAATGGACCTAATAACACTAAGGAATTTGGAATCAGTAAGGACCCTGTCGAATGTAAAGCACTTATAGAAATGGATGCTTACCTTCATATTGAAAAAGGTGTAAAATATCCAGCCACTTTCATTACAACAGGTATGAATGACCCCAGAGTTATAGCATGGCAACCCGGTAAGTTTGCGGCAAAACTTCAAGCCTATAATGGTTCTGACAAACCTATTCTTTTTGATGTAGATTATGAATCTGGTCATGGTATAGGTGACTCTAAATTAAAAGAATTTGAACAGCTTGCGAATGTATATTCCTTTGCTTTCTGGCAAACTGGTCATACTGATTATCAACCCAAATAAAAACTTTTGTAGCAAACATTTTTTATGAGAATATAGGATCTTTTACTTGTTTTAAGCTTGTCAATCATACAGGATCCAATGGTGGCTTCAATTCTTTTCATTTTGCTATTCCAGAAAAAGATATAATCATTGTAGGTCTCTTTAACCAATCGTTAAAAGAGTATACAAAATTAGTCTTTAATACGGTTGAAATACTAAATGATCAAAATTGGGGAGAATAATAGATTTTCGTTTTCCTAATTAAAAATTTTAAAAATTAATCACACTATCCAATGCTTCATCAGTGTCTTTGTAAATAAAATTCCCCTGATACCCAATTGTGGTACTAAGATGACTGTGTCTATATAGTTTTTGAAGCATCTGTGGAGAGATCCTATCACCTGCTATATTTCCGAATGAATGTCTTGCAATGTGCGTAGTAATCTTTTTATGGATTTCTGCTTTTTCTCTAATTCTATCTAGATACTTGTTGAATTTTTTAACTGCTGTTCTTATTTTAGCATTTATATCACCAGGATCTTTAGAGTTGGCTTTTTTTAATTCTGGAAATATAAAGTCATCTTCTTTTTTCTTATTAGGCGCATAGTATTTGAGAATATCCTTTACCTTTTCTGATAACTTGAGTGAATCTACTTTACTATTTTTATTCATCTTGTAGATAATTCTACCTTCTTGAATGTCGGACCATTTCATGTTAAGTACGTCAGAAATTCGTATTCCGGCAAGGTAGAATGAGAATAAAAATACATTTCTAGTGTGCCAAATAGGGGAGTGCTCTTCTAGATCTAGATTTTCAATTTTTGCTATTTCATTCTGGTCTAAACCTATTTTTACAGTTTCAGGAAACTTGATTTGTATTTTGCCTTTGCCAAAAGGATAGTCTTTTTGATCTGCTACACCTTCGGTAATTGCTCTATTAAATAAAGTTCGGATTACTACAAAAGTGTTCATCACTGATCTTTCACCAGAGCCTTTTCCTTTTACATTTTTAGATAGAATAAAGGTCTTTAGTTTTTTGAGTAAAGGTTCATTGATTTCATAAAATTGAATGTCCCGACCTTTAAGAAACTCTTTAAATAATTTAATCCTACTACTATCTGGTTTTGCGCGATTGATTTTTCCTTGAGCAGTTAGTTCATCAATATATTCCTCTGCAATCTTAAAAAAAGAACCATCTTTTTGTCCGCTTCTTAATAGATTGACAATGTCACTAGAGGTATAAGGTTTCTTTTTGGTTTCATATTCAAGAATAGTATCATTCGCCTCTGTAAGTTTTTTTAAAATATGATGATTAAGACGTTGAGAGTTGGGATGAGATTTTTTAACTCTCATTTGTGTTTGATCCCAATCTTTTTCATTTACCCATTCAAAAAACAAATAACTAGGTTTTCTGTCATGTGTAACTCTTAATGTTAAAAGATATTTACCATCAACTTTTTTCTTTCCTTTAAATAGAATAAGTTTTGTTGTAGCCATTTTTATATAATCACTATTGGTGGACGAATATAAGAAATGGTTTCAACATGGTTTCAACATTTTACAGTTTTATAAGGTTTTTTGATTTTTTATCTGCATCTGAAAAGTACTGATAATACTATATAAATGATAGGTCTTGGTTTTTTTGGGTATTTTTTGAACCGTAAAGATTTGGACTTAAAATCCAATGGCCATTATGGCCGTGCGGGTTCAAGTCCCGCCTTCAGTACTTAACGGGATAACTCATTATTTTTGTAGTTATCCCGTTTTTATTTGGATTAAAATTCTTTTATAATGAAGGGCTTAGTACCCTATAATGAATTTACTCGCTTGGTTCGATAATAATCATTTTGATAATCAAAGAGGATTCTTTCTGAAAAAGTTAGGGTTTGTACTGATGTTTTGGTTTCTAAATTCCATAATTCTTTTAAGTTACAAGAAAGTCGCTGAGCAAAATCTATGAATTTACTGAGGCTCAATAAGTTAAAAGTGTTTTCGATATTTAATATTGAATACAATTTAATTTTCTCCACTATGGGCAGCTGGAAGATGAATGAAGACTAGTAATTATATATAGACTATTTATTCTGCACATAAGAATAATAAAATATAGCATTTAAGTAGTAGAATCAAAAACCTTGCAAATATAAGTCTTTACAAGGTTTCTTTGTTGATTCAGTGGCAGAGAACTTTCAGAATTTAGCCCAATATCTGTATTGTAATCTGAAGCTTCTTATTGAACCGCTTTTAATACATCAATTTTACCATAACCATATCTATTATTTCGCTCTGGATAGTATTCTCCAGCCCTTTGCATCTTTTCTAATACTTCTTCTCTAGACATGTTAGGATTAGTAGCCCAAACCAGAGCAGCTATGCCTGCGGTGGTAGCCGTTGCAATTGAAGAACCTCCAACCATATTTCTAACATCAGATCTGTATCCCAATACTGGCATCGTCCTGTCTGCGTCATTGTCTCTTTGCATCATCACCGTAAAATCAATTTTCTTTCCATCATGGCAGATATTACAGCGCTTCCCATTTTCTTTGATTCCTGTTACTGCGACAGTTTCTTTCATGCTTGCAGGAAAAATCACGGCATACCAGTTAGTAAAAGTAGTTGACGTTCCGCCTGCGGCTACAATCATTTTGCCCTTAGAATATGCATATTTTACAGCATCTTTTATATTGCCAACGGTCCATACCCAGCCTATGGACATAGATATTATTTTTACATCCGGATTATCTGCTAATTCTACTAGTGCTTTACTAACTGATCTTCTCTCCTTTCTACTTTCTAATAAAACATCTCCAGTACCGCGATACGATACCAAGTTACAATTGTAAGCTACTCCAACTGGCATTGCATCGTCATTTCTAGGCCCTGCTATTGCCGCCGACATTGCTGTACCGTGGCCGCAGTCATCAACTACTGATCCATCAAATGTTCCAAGTTTTTGAATAGACCTTCCGCTAGAAAAGCCATCATTAAAATCACTGCCTAAGAATTTTTGACTATCTGAAATACCCGAATCGATAATCCCTACTGTAATTCCGGCACCTGTACTATACTGCCAAGCTTCAGGAATATTGTGGATATCAAAAGTCCAGGGGATCCAACTATTCGGAGCGGTTACTCGATAATCTTCTGGGTTAACGGTTCTTCCATTCCTAGCGCAGCCAAAGTTTTTTTGCGCTTGACCATCATTGTTTAAATCTAGAAAATTAGCATAAGAACTAGGCTCTAGATAGCGTATATCATTTGTTTTCTGAAGTGCCACTATAGTTTCTAAGTTTGCTATTTTAACTTCGACATATTGTAATACTTCCTGTTGGTCGGTTATAGGATTTGATTTGGCTAATACTTCTTTGGACTTCAGAATATCTAAAATCTTTTCTTTTGTCCTATTGGATTCGAGTGATTTTTGGTAAGAAAAATTCCCCTCTTTTCCATATCCTATACTTAAATATCCATCTCCATGTATCACGGCACTCCATAATACATTGGCTGGAGCTTTTATCCACAATAGATCAGCATCTTTTTTTAGTTGTTCCTCTATGTAAGAGTTAATTTCGACTACGGATAACAACTTTTGAGATTCTTCTAGGCTAGAATTATTAGTAACAATATCATTTACTTCTTCTTTTGTACACGATACCACTAGAATTAAACCAATTAGTATAATTATAATTTTTTTCATTTTGTAAGATTTATGAGTTTGTGTTATGTAATAAGTAGTTAGTTGGTTTAATTTGTTTGTTTGGTTTTTCCTCCTTTCTTTTTTTAAAATAGTATAATCAAAAGTTTAAGGTCACATCCAGGTTACCTGCATTTGACCAGTTTCCAGCTGCATCTCTCACTAAACTTTTTACTTTACCGTTTCTTCGTCGTATATCTTTGGTAATTGCGGATCCTGCAGTAATGGTTTGATTATTTCCTGCTCTAAATTTGTAGACTTTCAGATCATCAAATTCTACTATGGTTTTGTTGGTTCTAAGAGAGATAGAGCTTCCGTTTTTGATAGGAGATGCATCAGTCCATTTTAATATGGATTTGTTATTTTTAAATATTTCCAGTACTCCATAAGCCGGGCTATAGGTGATTTTATAATTGGCCCATTTATTGTCTTGCGGGGCATCTCCAATGGCTCTGAAGTTTAATACATTGTTTACAGTTTCGTAGATGCGTACTTTATTATCTTCTCCACTAAACCAAATTAGATATGAGTTACCTCTTTGAGATTGGTTACTATCACTGGCCATGATATGGATTCCGAATTTACGAGGTCCGGAAGTAGATTCAACTTTGGCTGCAAATTCATATAAATACGGAAGTCCTGAGTTTTGCGATAAGAATGAACTGAGTTGTGTATTATCAGAATTGGTATTTGATTGTCTAAGGTGTTTTTCATTGATGGTCCAGTTACCGGCACCTATAGTATATCCAGAATACAATATATTGCAATTATCATTAAAAAAACCGTTACCGCGGTTGGCATACCAGTTATCGCCATATTTTTCTAACGCCTGATAGAACCTGCGAGTCACCCCAACATTGTCCTGATCATTAAAATTAGCTGTAAAATCTCCTGACGGCGTATTTCCTCCAGATGCGCTAATATTAGTAGTAGGAGAAGCGGTATCTAATGTATTACCGCACGCTATTGGTCCTATTGGCGTTGATTGGTCTTTCAAATAGGATACGGTTATTTGAGAATTGTTGTTCGTTCCTAGCCATGCGTGCGTTTCTGTTGTTAACCCTCCTAAAAAGAATTGTGATCTGGGGCCAGTTTCATAACCTGCAATAACGACAACTTTTTTATCATTGGCATTTAGCAAAAATTTTGTCCCACGAGCGGGGCGTTTGCCTGGTGCCCACATCATCGTCATAAACCACATTTCTTTTTCTGGAGTTAATTCTTGAGTCTGGATATTTCCTACCGAGCCTTGACCGATGGATCCTGACTCTGCAGGGGTCCATTGTTTTTGAAATGAAGCCGAATATAATTGATTAAAAGTTTTACTGGAATCATATCTTTTGTACAAACTAAAAGATCTCTGCAAATGATTGTCTATGTTTTCAGTAACCGTATTAGCAAACAATCGTCCTTCAGGGAATTTATCCTTTGTAGTTACATAATGACTTTCTTGTACGAATCTACCTGTTATTGGTAATTGTACAGTGCGGCTCCATTGATTTGAAAAGCTATGAAAAACAGTATGCGTCTGTATTTCACATGAATTATTATTAATGGACTTATCATTATCATGGACTATTGTATCTTCCTTTATTTCCTGTGGGTTGATAAATTCATTGTCAGTAGTACAAGCAACAAATAAGACGTATATCGATATTATTATTCTTATTTTATTCATTTTATAATGTTAAATTTTTTGAAATCCAACTCGTAATCAATTACTTTAATTACCAGTTGGATTTATAGACAGAAAATTGTAATCCTTATTTATTGCTTAATAATCCTAGTAGTATGAACTTGTTTATCATTTTCAATTTGGATGAGATAAACTCCTAGAGGTATTCCTTTTATCAAATTACTGATATCAACATTCCTTTTTATTTCCTTTCCAGGTTTATCATACATTACTTTAATAAGTCTCCCATTATAACTAAGTAATGATATTTTCGTTTTCGAAGCATTAGTAGGCTCATATTTCAAAATCAATTTCTCACCATTGGTAGGGTTAGGGTATGCGACAATGGTATTTTCTAAATAAGTATCATTAAATAGGTCAAAATTTTGTTTTGATAAGCTACTTATGGTTACATCCAGGTTACCTGCATTTGACCAGTTTCCAGCTGCAT
>CANMFM010000018.1 GCA_947497175.1 uncultured Aquimarina sp.
CCCTTTAATTCAAGTGGAAAAATAGACAAGAAAAAGTTACCAGAGCCTGAGATAGAAAAAGAAAATCAGTATGTAGCATCAGTAAGTGCCACAGAAAAATTATTAGAGAAAATATGGTCTGATACGCTCAATCTTACAATAACATCAATTGGAACCAACAGAAGTTTTTTTGAACTCGGTGGCCACTCCCTAAAAGCCATTGTTTTAATTAATAAAATAGCAAAAGAATTCAATGTATCCTTTCCTTTGGAAAAAATTTTTGAAAACCCTACGATTAAACAGCAGGCTGAATTTATTGATGTTAATGAATGGTTATCTAAAAATAATACTACCGAACTTGAAGGCGATATGATCAGAGAAGTTATCATTTAAGAGACCTTAAACTATCTAATCAAACCAACCCAAAGAGTTTATCTGTAGTCTTCGTAATTGCAGATAAAGCATCCTATATCATCAAGTCAGATAGCATTCATTTTATGAAGTTTACAAAAATCTGGGTAAAATTTATAGCCCAAAGGATTGTAAATAATATTGTGAAACGCTTGCGTGCTCAAATAGCATAGAAAATAATTATAAGAACTTAAATCAACATGGAAAATTTATTATTAAAACTAAGAAAAAATAAAATCGGAATACAATTAGTTAACGGAGCTCTGAAATTAGATATACCTAAATATTTAGATGCTCAAGAAATCTTAGAGGAAATAAAGAAGAATAAGAATGAACTCATCAAATTTATTCAAAATACTCAAGCTTTTAAGACAGATTATAAGGTGATAGAAAAAGCTCCGGAGAAAGAATATTATACGTTGTCTTCTGCACAAAAGCGTATGTATTTTCTATACGAGTATAATAAAACTTCTCTAAATTATAATACGCCACAAGTGGTTTGTTTAGATGGAGATTTGAATGCAGATCTTGTGAAAGAAGTATTTAATAAACTGATAAATCGTCACGAAAGTTTAAGAACTATTTTTAAGGTGATAGACGAAAAACCTGTGCAGAAAATACTTGAGAATCAGGAAATAGATATAGAGTTTTTTAATTCATCACCTTCAGAAGTGCCAAATATCGTACAAGAATTTATTAGGCCTTTTGATTTGAATAACGGTCCACTAATAAGAGTAGGTGTAATTCGATTAGAACAAGAAAAGCATATTTTGATATTAGATATGCATCATATTATTACTGATGGTGTTTCAGATAGTATATTAGTAAAAGAGTTTATGACTTTATATACAGGAGAAACATTAGCACCCTTATCTCTTCAATATAAAGATTATGCAGAATGGCAACAACAAAAAAACAGACAGTTAGAAATTTCTGAACAAAAAGAATTCTGGTTGAATTTGTTTAAAGACGAAGTACAACCCATTAACCTTCCTTCAGATTTTAAGAGACCCAATATAAAAGGGCATCAGGGAGCTACGATCAGTTTTGATATTGACGAAAAACAAGCAAAGAAATTAAAATCAATTAGCGAAGAATCTGGAAGTACTGATTTTATGACTCTCCTATCCGGATACTATATTTTACTTCATAAGCTTACAAATCAGAATGATATTGTTATTGGTACTCCTGTAGCTGGAAGAGAGCACGAAGATCTTAATGGTATGATTGGAATGTTTGTCAATACTCTGCCCTTAAGAAATCAAATTAAAAAAGATATTACTTTCAAAGAGTTCTTAGCACAGATAAAAACAAATACATTAGCATGTATTCGTAATCAATCCTATCAATATGAATCGCTTATAGAGGAATTAAAAGTAGAACGTGATACGAGTCGCAATCCATTGTTTGACATCATGTTTTCGTATCAAAATTTTACTGAACAAGAAGTGGATATACCGGGTCTTAAATTATCTTCTTATGATAAAGAGGACAAGGTGTCAAAATTTGATTTGAGTTTAATAGCAACAGAAAAAAATGGGAGATTCACCTGTAAATTAGCCTATTCTATAGATTTATTTACTAAAGAAACTATAAACAGATTTATAACATATTATAAAAGAATAGTAACGGCTATTATTGAGAACCCCGACCTTAGATTATCAGAGATATGTATATTATCAGAAGAAGAGCGTTATGATCTTACCGAAGGTTTTAATGCTACAGATGTTGTTTTTTCTGAGCATGCTTCTGTTTTGGATATTTTTGATGCTCAGGTTATTCAGACACCAGATTGTATTGCAGTTGCTTATAGGGATGAGACTATATCTTATAAAGATCTTTCCAGACAGGCATCTCAGATGAGTTCGTATTTGTTAACCTCTAAAGGAGTTGAGTTAGAAGAGCGGGTAGGTATTATGCTGGATCGCGAATCCATTTTGATTCCTGCGATATATGGTATTCTAAAGTCAGGATGTGCATATGTTCCTATTGATCCAAAGTTACCCTCTGCCAGAGTTAAGGCTATATTAAAAGATGCAGGGATTCGTGTTTTAATTACACGCGGCGAATATTTGACTGAAACCGTATTGGCTGCAGGGATCGAAGTCATCGATTTAAATAAAGAAGTTAGATCGATTAGTCAATCTACAGTTTTAGATGTCTATCCTGAAATATCTTCAGACCACTTAGCATATATTATCTATACTTCGGGTTCTACGGGTACTCCCAAAGGAGTTATGATAGAGCATGGCTCTTTATTGAATACGATTCAGAGTATGGATAGCCTCTATCCATTAACTTCGGATGATGTGTATATGTTTAAGACGACACATTCTTTTGATGTTTCTGTGGCCGAGCTGTTTGGCTGGTTTCATTCTGGGGGTAAATTACTGATTCTTCCTTCAGGATTTTCGGCCAATACAGATAAGATTATAGAGCAGATTGATCGTAGTAAGGTTACTCATATCAGTTTTGTTCCTTCGATGTTTTCCATTTTTGTAGAAGGTCTAAAGAGCACTGGGGTTGGTAAGTTATCGAGTTTAAAATACATTTTCTTGGCAGGAGAGGCTTTGCCGAGTGATTTGATATCAGATTTTAATGCTCTTAATACGGGTATTGTTTTAGAAAACATTTATGGTCCCACCGAGGCTACTATTTATTGTAGTCGATACTCTACCTCGGCATGGCATGGTCAATCCAGAGTTCCTATCGGGAAGCCGTTAAGTAATATGAAGCTATTTGTTTTGGATCCAAACTCAAGGTTAGTTCCCGTTGGGGTAGCCGGGGAGCTTTGTATAGGCGGAGCTAGTTTATCCAGGGGGTATATGAATAATGAAATTCTAACAAGCTCGAAGTTTGTAAAGATAGCTGATCTAGGTGATCAGCGTGTTTATAAGACGGGTGATTTAGCACGATGGTTACCAGATGGCAATATAGAATATTTGGGAAGAATCGATGATCAGGTAAAAATCAGAGGATTTAGAATTGAATTGGAAGAGATCTCGAGTTGTTTGAATCAATATCCTGAGATTGCTACGAGTGTTGTGGTGGTTAAAGAGACCTCTGGGGATAAATTTATTGTAGCCTATTACAGATCAGATTCAGAGTTTTCCAGTGCTATCTTAAAGGAGTTTTTATCTAAGCATCTTCCTGAGTATATGCTACCTACTTTTTATGTTCACTTAACAGAGTTTCCTCTGAACTCGAGTGGCAAAATAGATAGAAAGAACCTACCAGAACCTAAAATTGAGCTGCAGGATAATTATGTGGCGCCTTCAAATATAATTGAGAACCAAATTGCAACGATGTGGTCAGACGTATTATCAATAGATAAAGAATTGATTAGTATAAACAAGAGCTTTTTCGAATTAGGAGGACATTCTTTAAAAGCCATGGTTTTGGTCAATAAAATCGCAAAAGAGTTCGATATGGTATTTCCGTTAGAAAAGGTGTTTGAAAAACCTACCATTAGAGAGCAAGCAGAATTTATTGATATCAATCAATGGTTATTTAGTGATAACAGTACAGATCTTGAGCAAAATACTGAAATGGCAGAGGAAATCATTATTTAAATATTAACCTCTTTCTAAACCATACAAACTTCTTACAAATCAAAAAAGTTACTAAAATGAATTTATTAGAAAACAAGAAAGCATATATCGGATTTAAAAAACTTAACACTATTTGTAAAGTTTTAATTGCGGTAGCATTTATAAGCTATACCCAATCAACCCTATCTCAGGAAAATATTTCTTTTACTTCAAACGGGAGAGAAATAAGTATTGCAGACTTCAATAAAGAAGTAAGCCAAATGATTGACAACGTTGGTATTTCGGGATTATCGCTAGCTGTCATAGAGGACAACAAAGTCGTATTTACAAATTTTTATGGAAATGAAATAGCGTCTAATCAAAAAGAGATGAATAATGAAACAGTATTTGAAGCCGCATCGCTAACAAAAATGTATTTGGTATACGTTGTTCATCAACTCGTTTATGAGGGTAAGATAGATTTAGATAAACCGATGCATGAATATTTAGTTCATAAAGATTTGGAGCATGATGCCAGATATAAACAAATTACGGCAAGAATGATTTTGAGCCATTCTTCTGGTATTGAAAACTGGAGATGGAACAACAATAAAGAAGTACTAGAAATACTTAGCAACCCGGGTGAAAAATTTGTGTATTCTGGTGAAGGGTTTGAGTACCTGGCCAAGGTTGTAGAGCATATTTTAGACGAATCTTATCAAGAGTATGTCAATAAGAGAATTATTCAACCTTTACAACTAAAGAATACCTATTTAAAATACGAAAAAGGAAAGGAAAACTCATTAGCAGATGAACAACCAAGTAACTACACAGATGGATATAACATCTTTGGAGAAAAAGTAAAGAAATGGAAGAATTACAGAACTATTCCTGCATCAGGGGCTCATACAACTGCAGAGGATTATGGCAAGTTTTTGACATTCTTTTTTGAAGAGAATAACTTACCCAAAGAAAGGATAGATGATTTAGTAAAACCAATTGTTGGGGTTGGAAACGGAAAGTATCCACTGTATATGGGAGCAGGATATTTTATGATCCTAAATGATGAAAATAAAATAGTTTCTTTTAGTGGAAACAATAATGGCTTTAGATCTGAATTATTTTATTCGATTCCAGAAAAAAGAGGATTCGTATTCTTTACCAATAATGATAACGGAAAATTAATAACACAAGCGCTAAATAAGCTTTCAGTTAATTTTGACATAGATTTTCTATTCGAAGATTCTTTTTTTGCGCAATATCCAAGTACAGCATTAAATTTTCAAAAAATCTACAGAGACGAAAAAAGCGCCCATAAACTATTGATCGAGTTGGAAAAAACAAAATCTTCTGGAGGATTAACTGCTAATACATTAAACGAACTTGGAGAATTATTCAAAAACAAAGAACCAGAACTATCAATAAAGCTTTTTCAGGAAAACATTAAACTATTTCCTGAAAACCCTAACCAATATGGACTTCTAGCGAGTATATATCTCAATAATAAAGATTATAAACTCGCATATGATTATTTCCTGAAGGCTAAAGAACGTGAGTTTGAACTATGGAATATAGAACAAGATATTTCGTATTGCAAAGAAAAGATTGCTAACTAAAAAATAGAGCAAGTATTAATCAACAAATAGCAAAGAACATGAAGAGCAAATCAAATACAATAGACGTACTCCAATTACCACTTTTGTTGCCATTGGATAACCTAAGTCCTGATAATTTTATTAGTTACTATTTAGATAATAAAGAAGAAATTGAAGAAAAGTTATTAGTATACGGAGCCTTAAAATTTCAAGGAATTCAAATTAAGGATTTAGACAACTTTCAACATATCGTGCACTCGATCTCTAATAAGTTTTTGAATTATGTAGATGGAAATTCTCCTAGAATAAAACTATCTGGAAATGTGTATACCTCAACAGAGTATGATAAGACACAAAAAATCACGATGCATAATGAATTATCATATTCCGCAAAATGGCCCAACAAACTCTTTTTTAGTTGTTTAATCCCTTCAGAAACAGGAGGAGAAACATTATTAGCAGACAGCAGGCAAATTTTGCAGGTTATGAATAAAGACATAGTCGAAGAGATCGAAAGAAAAGGAATTACATATGTTAGAAACTTGAACGGAGGGAACTCAGGAATGGGAGTATCGTGGCAAGAAACTTTTGAAACTGATGATAAAAAAATGGTAGAACAGTTTTGCAAGGCTCATAATGTAGATTTCGAGTGGACAGACAATGATAATCTTCGGGTTAAACAATATAGTAAAGGGATTACCTCTCATCGAATAACCGGAGAAAGACTTTGGTTTAATCAGATCGATCAATTTCATCCTTGTCACCTCGGAGAAGAAATAGAAGAATCTATGAATATTATTTATGATTCGCCAGAGTGTTTTCCGATGTATGTCAAATTTGGAGACGGTACCGAAATTACAGAGGCTTTTGTAAAAGAAATATTAGAGACTATAGAAAAAGTTACCATTGCTCCTAAATGGAGTGAAAATGAACTTCTTATTGTGGATAACGAAATGATAAGTCATGGCAGAAATTCATTTACAGGAAATCGGCATGTAATCGTTGCAATGTCTGAATAAAATACGGTGTACATGATGACTTTAGAACAAAAAAACATTATAGGAATTATAGGGGGAATGGGACCTCAGGCAGGATTGGATTTATTTAAAAACGTGTTGCTTCATACACCGGCTACAATAGACCAAAATCACCTTTCTACAATTCTAATGTCATTCCCTAGAGAAATTGCAGACAGAACGTCATTTCTTGAAGGGCATATACTGGAAAACCCTGCCTACAGTATTGTTAGAATTATAGAAAAACTAGAATTCGCAGGAGCAAATATCATTGGTATGGCTTGTAATACCTCTCATTGTCCTGAAATTTTAAATGTTATTGAGAACGAATTAAAGAAATCAGCCAGTAATGTCAAACTTCTTAACATGCCAATTGAAACATGTAAATATTTAAAAAAGAAGTACAAAAAATATTCTAAAATAGGTCTTATGACAACAAATGGGACCTATAAGACCGGTTTGTATAAAAACTTGCTCGAAGAATACAACTTTACTCCTGTGATTCCAAATTTTCATTTTCAAGATACTATTATAAATAGAATGATCTATGATAGAGACTATGGTATTAAAGCCTCAATCCATAGAGAACATCCCGAGTTGGTTTTACTAATCAACAAGGCAATAGCTTTTTTTAAACAACATAAGGTAGACGCTATAATATTAGGATGTACAGAGCTCCCCTTAGCGTTCAATCAAAAGCATATCAAAGACATATCATTCATAGATCCTGCAGATATACTTGCCAAGGCATTAGTTAGAGAGGCTAAACAAAAGGCCAATACGCTAGCTAATATCCTACATACATAATTACTAATACCTTACTTAATTTCAACTCGTAACATAAAATAACGAGTATTTAATCACTTATAAATAATAAATATTTTGATGAAAAACATGGCAAAAATCAAATTGTTAGTTTTTTTCTTTATGCTTTTAGGTTTATCCTTATCAAATCATGCACAAAATGATGAAAAAGGAATTCTTGAAGCCGAATTAGAAGAAGATATACTCAATTTAATAGAAGAAGGAGATATTCCTGGGCTTAGTCTTATTATTATCAAAGATGGAAAGCAAACAATTAAAAATTATGGCTATGCAAATGTGGAAGAGAAAATTCTGGTTACGGATAGCACCCGTTTCGAATTGGCATCATGCAGCAAAGCTTTTACGGCTTTAGCTTTTCAGAAATTTGCAAAAGACCATAAAATTAACCTTGATACACCGGTCTCAACATACATACCATGGTTTACATTATATTTTGAGGAAGAAGAGCAAGAAATAACACTAAGACAATTATTGCATCATACAAGTGGAATTCCGCAGTCTACACTGGCCAAAATACCTGAAAATAACAAGCGAAATGCTTTAGAAAATACCATAAGAAAGGTTGTAGGTACTGAGTTATCCAACGTTCCTGGAAAGGCGTTTGAATATGCTACAATTAATTACGATGTTTTGGCTCTTGTTATTGAAAATATCAGTGGGCAAACTTTTGAAGACTATATTAGTACGGTAATATTTAGCGAGTTGAGTTTAGATCATACTTCGATAGGAGTTGAAGATAACGTACCAAATACGGCACAAGGATATAAAATTAGTTATTATAAAGCTAGACCTTTTGAAGCTCCACTATACAAAGGTAACAATGCTGCCGGTTATGTTATTTCTAATGCCATTGATATGGGAAAATGGCTGAAATTTCAAATTGGGGATACGCAATCATCTCTATATCCACTTGCGCAACATACACACTTAAGAGACGCTACGGTGGCTCCTCATGGCAATTCGTCTTATGCAATGGGCTGGGAAGTTTCACTAACTGGTAATGGAGAGCTCTATCATAGCGGTTTAAATCCCAATTTTAGTTCATATGTTACATTAAAACCAGAAAAAGACATTGCTGTTGCCGTATTAGCAAACTCTAACAGTAGCTATACCAATATCATAGGAGATAGAGTAATGAATACTATTTCTGGTATTAGCGAAAAGAAAGAATATGATCCGGGAGACGGTAATGATGCAGCCTTCTCTTTAATATCATTCATCATTAGCCTTTTTGCCTTATTAGCTCTTGTGCATTTAGGAGTTGTCATTTATCAAATCTTCAATAGACAACGAAAGTTCAGGAAATTTAGGCTAAACGACATCACCAGCTTTTTTTCGACTACGCTTTTTGTTGCTATCATTTTATTAGGAGTTGCCTTATTGCCAAAAGCAATGGCTGGATTTACATGGGAGGCAACAGTAGTTTGGGCTCCGCAAAGTTTTATAGTTATGGTTTTTGCCATTTTAGTAGCGATAGCAATTAGCTATGTTGCCTATATTTTCTCATTCGTATTCCCAGGAGATCTGTCATTTAAGCAAAAGCTACCAAGAATCGTTTTAGTAAGTATATTTTCGGGGATGTCTAATATGGCAGTAGTATTGCTAATAACCTCTTCTTTTAATTCGAATATTGAACTAAAATACTTGAGTTTTTACTATTTTCTTACGTTGATGATATACATATCTAGCCGTAAATATGTACAAACCACTTTAATTCATTTTACCAGAGATTTGATCTACGAAAAACGAATCAAACTTATCAGCCAAATATTTTCAACATCGTATCAAAAATTTGAGAATATTGATAAGGGACGAGTGTATTCTACATTAAATGATGATGTGAGTATGGTGGGTAATTCTGTGAACATGATTGTGAGCTTTGTGACTAGCCTGATTACTGTAGGAGGTGCTTTTATTTATCTTGCATCCATAGAGTTTTGGGCTACTATCCTAATTTTTGCTACAATACTTATTGTTTCTGCCTTATACTTTGCAATTAGTAACAAAGCCGAGGTATATTTTGAAGAAGCTCGAGATACTCAAAATACTTTTATGCGTTTGTTGAGTGGGTTGATAGACGGCTTTAAAGAAATTAGTTTACAATATAAAAAGAAGCTCGAGTATAAAGGTGATATAGTTTCTATAACTAACATCTTCAAAAATAAAACTACGATTGCACACGTAAAATTTATTAAGGCATATTTAGTAGGTGAATCAACATTTATACTATTACTTGGACTTATAGCATTTGGAATACCAGAAATATTTCCTGAGATTCAATTATACACAATCATGGGGTTTGTCGTGGTGTTGTTATATCTTAATGGTCCGTTGAATACCATATTTACTTCTTTACCAACGATTATGCAAGTGAAAATCGCCTGGAATAGAATTCAAAGTTTTATAAATGAAATTCCGGCAAATTTAAATCTTGAAGTTCAACCAAGTACTATTGATAAAGATTTAGTATACACTTTAAAAGCTAGTGGGATAACATATAAATATGAAAATGAAGAAGGAAAAGAGAGCTTCTCTATAGGTCCTGTAAATCTGGAAATAAATAAAGGAGAAATCCTCTTTATTATCGGAGGTAACGGAAGTGGAAAAACGACCTTAGCAAAGTTATTGACAGGCTTATATGAATCTAATTCAGGTAAAATTATAGTAAATAATGAAGAGGTTGTTAGCTCACAATTAAGCGAATATTTTTCTGCTGTTTTTAGTCCCTGCTATTTGTTCCATAAACTTTATAATGTTGATGTTAGTGATAAGGGAGATCAGGTCGAAAAGTATTTAAAACTATTAGGTCTTCAGGATAAGGTAGAAATAAAAGATAATGCGTTTACCACGTTAAATCTATCTGCTGGACAAAGAAAAAGACTAGCGCTACTGCAATGCTACCTGGAAGACTCACCAATTTATCTATTTGATGAGTGGGCTGCAGACCAAGACCCGGAGTATAGAAGATTCTTTTATAGAGAACTATTACCAGATATGAAGCGAAGAGGAAAAATTATCATAGCTATAACCCATGATGACCACTATTTTGACGTAGCTGATAAAATCATAAAAATGGATGTAGGAAGAGTTGATTTAGTATCTAACGACTACAAGGTAGATCGTTTACTTACTTTAAGTAAATCATAAAACTGGTTTCAACTTGCATTTCTATATACTCTATGAAAATATAGATCTTATTCGTTTACGAATTCTCATTTTCTCATCAATACCAAATTATCTCACCTTATAAAAACCAAAGAAATGAATACGATTATTGAAAATACTATTGAATTAGACCCTGCGTCAGAACATTCTGCAAAGACTAAAGGGTTTACAGGACTTGATGATGATTTATTTTCAGTGCTACCGGGTATTGAAAAAGCTAAAAATGCACCAAGTATAGATGCTTCTGAATTAAATCAACAAAATTTTCATGCTGATTGGGTAGCTAAGAATAAACCATGTCTTATAAAAGGCGCCGTAAAACATTGGCCGGCAACTGAAAAAGTAAAAAATGAAGAATACTGGCTTTCTGTATGTGATGATTTTTATATACGGGTATACCCTCATATGAATTATAATGCATGGGATAAGCAAAAAATTGACAGCGAGAGAATTACTTTTCATAATGCTATTAAAAGGCTTCATAGAAATGAAGATTATATACTAAGCATTCCTTCTGAAAAAATAGCTGAAGGAAACAGGTTTTCAGCATTGGTTAAAGAAACGCCTGGTTTCTCTTTTTTATCGAGTAAAATAAAACCCCGAATGTATGACCAAAGAAGATTTTTTATGTATCGGCGGGCAGCCACAAGTTGGCATTATCATAATATAGATGAAACCCTAATGTGCCAGGTAAGTGGAGCCAAAAAAGTGGCACTTCTTCCTCCTGATATACCCAAAGCTAAGGAAATAAGTGATTTTTTAACAAACGAAAAGTATCTGGATAATAAACAATTGGATGAGACATTACAGCTAGAACCAATGATCATTACAGTAGAAGAGGGTGACGCCTTATATATCCCTCCGTATTGGCATCACGCAGTAGTGCCTGTAGATGATAATATAGGCTTCACTTTGGCATATTGTTGGAAAAGTCCTTGGTATAAACTTGGAGATTTTTCAAATTATTTTGTTAGAAAATTATATAAAGATGGTTTTTGGCCATTCAAATTAACCTCCCTAATCATGCCCTTTGTAGGAGTTATATCTGTAGGACATCATTTGATTAACAAGCTCTATAAACTGTTCAAGTAGTTGTTGTAATACTTAATTGCACGAAAACCTTCTCAAAACATTCACATTTTTGGTTTTTCTCAAATGTGACGTCATGATAAATGATGTTAAGAATAAAATTTATTATGGAAAATTTATTATTAAAAATAAGAAAAAATAAAATCGGGTTACATTTGGATAATGGTGCATTACGATTAAATGTTCCTAAGGATAAAGATGTGCGAGACATTCTTGAAGAGATCAAAAAGCACAAGATTGAGCTTATCAGATTTATTGAAAATAACCAAACGGTTAATTCCAGATT
>CANMFM010000019.1 GCA_947497175.1 uncultured Aquimarina sp.
ATGTCCTCAGGAGTTTATTTGATGTTATTAGAAACACCAAATGGATCCTCTCAAACATTAAAGTTGGTGTTTGAATAAAAAAGCAGTAATGAAAGAAATCATAAATGTTTTGTGATTTGAAATAGTAAGATTAAGATTGTAAAAAAACATCAATCATTAAAATCGACATGAGAAAAATAGTAATAAATATCATTTTTTTTCTGGGGATAGCCCCTTTATTATTTGCCCAAATAAATGTTGCTGGTGATGCTTATTATGAAGTAAGTGTTGCCGGATACATGGGTAGAGGTAACGATGGTTGCGGAGGAATTGATGGGCTAAAACATATAAAAGCTTTCAACAGCGGAGAGAATACTTTATTCGAAGGGAGAGAAATATATTATCCGTTTCTATTTGACTATAGATATGACAAAAATGATCCTGTAGGAAATGTAGAAATTAAAAAAACAATTAGATGGGAGACATGGATAAGCTGTGATGGGGGACCAGAGACTAGATGGAATAGGTATGATGATGTAAGTTTCTGTTATAATAATTATAAAGAAGACGCAGGTGACGGTTTGCTCCGTACAACAGTTAATAGCAGACCTGTAGTACAAATTGATTTACCTGAGGATCCCGTAGGAGTACCTATACCCTTATATTTAGGAGATCGTGATCAATTAACAATAACCCTACCAGATAATCTTTCAAATTCTCATTATACTTGGAAATATAAGGTAGGAAGTGGTCCTGATCAAACTGTTCCTGCTGCCTTTAACGGGGGATCGATTTTAGATCTTAAAGGAGGAGATTTTCTTTCAGAAAGTGATTACGGTAATAATGTCGCGGTTTGGCTGGAGATGGGATGTGATGCCGGAGAAAAACTAGCAGAAGGGATAGCCATAAAAGATGGTTATGCCAGAGCTTATACCGAATTTAGAGATGCATTTGGAAGTTGTGGGTTTAATCCAGGGTGTTGGACAGATGCATTAAGGGATTTTGCCCAAAATCAAGTATCATATGCAAATGAAATTCTTACCCCTGAGTTTATAGCCCAATACCAAAGTCGTCGATCAAATCCTGTTGTTTTTAGATATTTAAAAACGGCACCTACGATTTTTGATGTAGAAAC
>CANMFM010000020.1 GCA_947497175.1 uncultured Aquimarina sp.
TTTCTCGATTTTATTTAAAACACTCTAAATCCTATAAATCAAAAACTCAATCCTCAATGAACTCAACAAAACATTAGCCCGTTTTGCGGGTGCAAACATAACACACTTTCTTAAACCTACAATACCTTTTTTTGATTTTTTTTTCAAGATCTATGAAAAGTTCTGATTTTAAAAAAGATAGAAAACGAAGATAAGAAATTTTATTAAACTGAGAATGCTTTTTTTAAAATTTCAACTCCTATTTCTGAATAGAAATCTGTTGATCTAATTCTGTATTAGGGATAAGAGCGGCATCCTTTTTACTATCGCTTCTTTTATGCTATCCAATGACATGTGTTTTTTCTAGTAAAAAGATATAGCGGATAGCCCGGCCACACCCTTTTTTGGGTGGTGTGGTAATACCAAAATCATCATTTACCTGAGGACGGAGGGGTAATTGTATCTGCCCACTTATTACGTAAATCGTAAAAACTAAAATCTAAAGCTGTTTTTTGTTCTTCGAGGATATTTGACTGAAAGCTGCGCTGCAATATGTCTTCGATCCAATAATCTTCTTCTACAGAAATAGGATCGTATTCTTTTTTGAGCGAAATTTTAAAAAGTTTTGCTGTATTGTTATACCAAAAGGCTCTCCAACCGCTTCTGTACTCTTTTACCAGATTAAACATGGTTTTCCCGGTTTGCCGATGAATTAACTTTACTAAGATTTGTCCTTCTGTACGTGTAAGTTTTTTTAGCTCTGCCGTAAATTCTTCTTCCATATACTTTTGGAGCATTTTTATATATTTCTTTTTGGATCTTTTTGTATTTATCCCTTCTAATCGTTCATTTAAAGTTGTTAACCGATCTGATGCAAGTTTTGCATATGGATATACTTTTCGTGTCTTTCGTCTAAGGATAAGATATTTTCTTCGTGCTAATCTATCTTTAAATTTAAGTCTTCCTAAGATAACAACTTCATCTAAATCTATAGCTTCGTGAGGTATCGTATCGCCTTCAATGATATAATACTGCACATATTTTGAACTATCTACCGTTGAAGAGTCAATTTCTTCTTGAGAAAAGAGAACGCCAAAAGAAAATACTACTACTATATATGTCAGGTGTTTTATCATCATAGATTTAGGTACTCCAAAATTATTCCAAAATTAATAATTAACCCATTTTAAACTGTAAAATCTATGTGAATATTACTAATTTCGTAAAAAACTAAATCATTTTATCTAATACTATGGCTAAAAAGAGCATACTAAATAAAAAGTCTATTACTTTTCTTTCAGCATATTTAAATAATCCGTCTCCTACAGGATACGAATGGGAAGGGCAAAAAATATGGATGGAATATCTAAAACCCTATGTTGATGATTTCATTACGGATACCTATGGAACAGCAGTTGGAGTTATAAATCCAAAAGCAAAATATAAAGTTGTCATCGAAGGACATGCAGATGAAATTTCATGGTATGTTAATTACATTACTGACAATGGTTTGATTTATGTAATTAGAAATGGAGGAAGCGATCATCAAATTGCAACATCGAAGCGAGTAAATATACATACGAAGAAGGGTATTGTAAAAGGTGTTTTTGGATGGCCCGCTATACACACAAGAAAATCTTCAAAAGAAGAAGCTCCTAAACTAGATAATATCTGTATTGATGTAGGATGTTCTACAAAAGAAGAGGTTTTAAAACTTGGGGTGCATGTGGGTTGTGTTATTACATATCCCGATGAATTTTTTATTCTGAATAAAGACAAATTTGTTTGCCGCGCCTTGGATAACAGAATGGGTGGTTTTATGATTGCCGAGGTTGCTCGTTTGCTTAAAGAAAACAAAAAGAAACTTCCATTTGGCTTATACATTACGAACTCTGTACAAGAAGAGATCGGTTTGAGAGGTGCAGAAATGATTACCCAAACGATTAAACCTGATGTCGCCATTGTTACTGATGTGTGCCATGATACAACAACCCCGATGATTGATAAGAAAACGCAAGGCGAAACTAAAATTGGTGACGGCCCCGTAATTTCTTATGCACCGGCGGTTCAGAATCGTTTACGAGAATTACTTATTGATACTGCAGAAAGTAAAAAAATACCTTTTCAACGAATGGCTTCAAGCAGAATGACTGGTACAGATACCGATGCTTTTGCATATAGTAATGGTGGTGTTGCCTCTGCTTTGATTTCGTTACCACTTCGCTACATGCATACTACTGTAGAAATGGTGCATAGAGATGATGTTGAAAATATAATAAAGCTAATTTATGAAAGCTTACTCAATATAAAATCCGGAGAGACATTTAGCTATTTTGGAAAAAAATAAAGTATTGCAATAATTTCATTGAAAAATCCCGCTCATAAGAGCGGGATTTTTTATTTTTAAGAAATGGCAGATGAACTTATCGATATCTTAGACGAGGCTGGAAAACCGACTGGGAAGATCAGACTTAAATCTGATGCACATGCTTATGGACTTTATCATGCTAGTGTTCATATTTGGTTTTATACTGAAGACGGAGAAATTCTCTTTCAAAAACGAGCCGATGAAAAAGATACGTTTCCCGGGTTATGGGATGTATCTGTGGCTGGTCATATCGGGACTGGAGAATCACCAGAGAATTCTGCCATTCGTGAAATTAAAGAGGAAATAGGCCTTATCGTGTCTAAAGACAATTTAGAGTTTATCGGAATATATCTCGCTAAAAAAACACCTGCACCCGAGCTCTTTGACAATGAATTTCATCATATCTACGTATCAAAGTTATATACGTCTATTTCAACACTTACTATTCAAAAGGAAGAAGTATCAGATATTTCTTTAATTGAAATTGATACGTTCAAAAATACGCTCTACGATTCTGTGCGCAATAATATATACGTACCCCACGACAAGGAGTACTATGAACTTATTCTTAAAGAAATCAAAAATCGATTATCATAATATTCTTATTGCAACAAACTATTACAATTAGAAAGATGAATTCTTTGTTATAGTATTTTTGTATTGATCATAAAAAATAAATAAACAAAAACTATGAACAATTCAAACAAAGATACAATAGCTGCACTCAATATCTTATTAGCAGATTACCATATGTATTATCAGAAATTAAGAAGTTTTCATTGGAACATTACCGGGCCTCATTTTTTTGAACTCCATCTAAAATTTGAAGAGTTTTATGAAGATGCAAAGATAAAAATTGACGAAATTGCAGAAAGAATATTAACCCTAAGAGCTAAACCCTTTAGTAATTATAGCGCTTATCTAAATCACTCTAGTATAAAAGAGCCTAGTACCAGTCTAGTTGACCATGAAATGGTCTCTGCCATTCTTAAAGATCAAGATATTCTTTTAGATCAGCTGAAAAAAGTAGCTGAAAAAGCAGAAAACAGTAACGATGATGGAACACTTGATATTACGGGAACTTATATTGGTGAATTAGAAAAAACAAGTTGGATGCTTAATGCCTGGAATCAAAGAAATTAAAATATCGGTCGTATTACTCTATTTTCTTTTATCTACTATGCCCATTAGTTGCCAAAAGGAAGTAGGTTTTAATTTAATTAAGATAAATAGTCT
Organism: uncultured Aquimarina sp.; assembly: GCA_947497175.1. Lineage (GTDB taxonomy): Bacteria > Bacteroidota > Bacteroidia > Flavobacteriales > Flavobacteriaceae > Aquimarina. The sequence continues at coordinate 3,584 of CANMFM010000020.1, forward strand.
ACCTAATGCGGTTCGAGAGATATCGGGCATAACAAAATTACCGGGCAGCGATATCTTTGCTGTAAACGACTCTGGAAATGACAATATCCTTTTCAGGCTTGACCATTTGGGGAATATTATAGAAGAGATTACGATTCCGGGAGCTCATAATATAGACTGGGAAGATCTTACTTACGATCATAATAATACTATTTATATTGGAGATTTTGGGAACAACAACAACAAGAGAAAAGATTTAATTATTTATAAGGTTTCTGGTATTTTAACCAACGAGATATCGGTTGATAAAATTGAATTTTCATTGGAGGACCAATATAAATTTCCTCCAAAAAAGAAAAAACGAAACTTTGATATAGAAGCTTTCGTGTACTTAAAAGATCATCTTTATTTATTCTCTAAAAACAGAAGTTCAAAATTTAATGGAGAAACTAAGCTTTATAAGATTCCTGCCAAGGCAGGAAATCATACTGCCAGGTTAATAGACACGAGAGTTCTATGTGATGATTCACGAGATTGTTTTGTTACTGGTGCAGCGATCAATAAAGAAGGCACTAAAATAGTATTACTAACCTACAACAAACTTTTTGTTTTTTCTGATTTTACAGAAGATCATATTTTTAACGGTACTGTTAAAAAAATTAAATTAAATCATTACTCACAAAAAGAAGGAATTTGTTTTAAAAACGACTCTACTCTTTTTATCACAGATGAGAAGAGAAAAAAGAAAAAAGCCAGCCTATATGAATATAAATTTAAATAAAAGTGTTTAAAAATCTAATCCAAAGCCAAATGTAAATCGAAACCCATCATCACTATTGAACAGTCCCAATTGGCCTCCAATCGTATCTACCGCATTAATCCACAGTCCGCCACCAACCGAATCATGCCAGGTATCAGAGTCTTCTCCATCTAACCAAACTCTTCCGATATCATATCCACCAAAAACTCCTAATTGTATAGGTAATAATCCGGTTTTAAATTTGTTAAAACTATATCGCAAATCTCCTCCAAATGCCAGTGCACTTTCTCCTGTAAAACGTTCTTCTCTATATCCTCTTAACCCTTTAAGACCTCCTAAGGTAGCCCCTTGATAAAACTCAAACTCATCACCAATATTTAGTTCGGCCATGATATTTGTTTTTAAGACCAGTTTCTTGTTTTTAGTAATTGAATTATAAAAATTTAGCGTAGGGTTAATATAACCATAGGTTCTATCGGTATTATCAACGTTCATTCGTGCCCCTCCACGAAGACTAAAAAGCATCCCCCTGGTTGGATTAACTGCGTTATCATAGCTTTCAAACTTGTAGAACAGATCCAGATTAGCAAAAAACTTTCTTTCAAAAAAATCAGGATCATTTTCCACAAAATCTAGAGAAGAAGTAATAAATCTTCCTGGTGTATCTTGTACTTCAATACCTTCATAATTTGCATGTACAGAAAACTGAGATCCATAATTACCTTTTCGATTTACTCCAATACCAAACGCCCAGGTACCAATCTTAACTCGATTATAATCCAGATCTAATAGATCATCTATATTCATCGTACTATTTCCAAAACCAAAAAAGTTTTGAGCAAAATTTTCACTGGTATACAGCCCGTTTAATATAAGATTCCAATTTCCAAAGGTATTCATAAACTCGCCAGAATAGGATATATCATACCCTTCTGTCTGAAAATAATAAGCGGCACTAAATCTATGTTTACTTTGAAAAGGATTATTTTTAAACCCCTTAACCGTGTAGATATCTGTAAGGTTAACATTAAGACCATCATCAGGATTAAAACCTATAAAAGGAGCTATTGTATTTGCATTATCTTTATATTTATTGTAATCATAAATATTATAATTATAAATATCAGTTAACCTAACCCCTGCTCCACTTTTCTTTTCTATTGTATTAGGCTTTGATCTATGGTCATATATCCTAATATTACGACCGTTATTGATCGTATATATATCGTTATTTTGCCCTCCAATGATTTTAATTCTAATCGGATTTTTGCCTTTACCGCGAACCACAAATTGATCATCGTCATCTAATCCATAAATCCAGATTTCTTTAGTTTCTTTGGAGCTAAAAACCCGATTAACGAAAGGTTTTTGCACCACTCCTTTTTTGATTCTTGATCCTTTGATGGTGGTTTTATAATCTTCTCGTATAATTTCAAAAATATCAGCTTTATCAGTTCCGCGTATACTAATATGTTTTGAGAGATATTGATAATATTGTTGTGCAATATCTTCTATTTTATTTCTTCTAGATTTCAAATTTATTTTAATCTTTTCTATCGTTTCATCCTGAAGTTCTTCCGGAATAGTACTAAAAGCTCTTTCTATTATCTCATCAGAAAGATTTTCTTTGATAAATTTTGCCTGTGCCAACCATATTTTTTTTCCCGAATTTTGAATGAGTGTTTTATCTAATTTTAATCCAGATTGATTAATCCATTTTACTTTTTTAAGTTGATCATCATACACCTGAAACTTACGTGCAAGAGGAGCCACAAATTTTACAACATCAAGAATTATCCCATCATAATTAGAAAACACCTGGTCCCTATCTCTGGGAATAGGCCTATACGTTTTACCCTGATCACTATCAAAACGGGCCCATCGCCATTGATCTGGATGCCTGTCCCAATCGCCTAAAATCATATCAAATAATCTTGCTCTTATATAGCTTTCTTCATCCATTTGATACTTTTCGTTCTTTCGCAATTTTCGTAATAAATCATCTGTGCTTTCTATATCATCGGGTTTCCCAAAAGAAATTTCATCTCCAAATTCTTTGGTTGGTCGCTCTTCCAGAAAGTATATTTCATCCCCAAAAGTTTCGTTAAACTTTCCTAATGCGGCATGTTTAGGAACATAATATAATTTTGGATTTGTGTGATAAACGTCTACAGCATCAGATAACTTTCCTACGGTTAAAAAAGCATAAGGATAACTTGACGTATAAAAATCTGAAAGCACATCTTCGGTAATTGTATCGTCAAAACCATCATCGATATATGTTGATTTAAAAGCTCCTTTTTGCAAAAATTGCACAACACTTTTTCGCATAGCTTTAAGGCTATACTGTCTTCCTGAACTATCGATAACTCGTAAAGACCTAGTAACCTGCCCTCCTCCTTGCCGATCTATAGTAAGACCTCCTTTTAGTGTATCTAAAGTAGCCACTGGAACTTTGATCTCTTTGCCGTAGACTTCTCTGTAGTGATCTCCCCACATCAACTTATGAAATCCAGATTTTTTAACTTCTGGTTTAGTGTAGATTGATGCGGATGCCTCACTCTCAAAAGAAGAGGGAAACTCACCAAAATCAAAATCTCTTTCTTCTGGATATACTTGGGTTTGATATACTAAATCAGCTTCTCCATTTTTATTGCCATAATAACGGACATTAGAAGATCCGTCTGTAAACACATCTAATACTGCAAAACCCTGACCTGGATATGAAAACAAACCATATTTTCCTAATGATGCAGATGATACCTTAGAACCAGAACCAGATACAATTTGTTTCAATCCTTCGTTATCAATGTACTGTAGAGAATGTTCATGACCCGATGCAAAGATAACCTTATCAACGCCTTTTGCCATTGTTGACAATCGTCTCATTAATCTATTATAATGAGCATTAGCCCGGTCTTGCATAGAGATTCCTCCCTGAGATCGTATTTGCACTGCCAATGTTCCTAGAATAGGAAGAGGGATTTTGTTCTTAAAAGGAAAAATATGTTTGTCAAAACTATAATTACCCCCATGTGGCCCATTGGTCAACATAGGATGATGCATGGCAACCAGAATGGTTTTCTTACTATGCTTTTTAAATTCTCCTTCAATCTCTAAAAAGAATTTTTCTCTCGTTTTAATTTCACAATTATCGTTAATAGTTGGATAGTTATCCCAATTTGCTAGATACCATTGCGTATCAATGACTAACAAATGTACTTGGTCATTAATCTTAATACTTTCTAACGGACATCCTTTTGAAGGTAAAAACGCTTCTTTATCGTCTACTATTTCTTTTACATAATTCTCTTGTCTTCGTAATCCAACAACACCCTTAGAATACCAATCATGATTTCCCGGAATAAAAATCACATCTCCTTTAAAACTTTTTGTGGCATTGACTTGAGCGTTAATCGCATGCTCGGCTAAAGCTCTTTGACTCGATTCTTTTTCTGGCATCCCTTTGGGGTAAATATTATCCCCTAAAAAAATCAAGTAGTCCCCTTTTGTTTTGGCAGTATCTATAACCTTCTCAAGGATAGATAACCCTTGTGTACTTTGGTTACGTTTAGCATAACCTGCATCCCCAACCAAATAAAATGTTTTATCGATTTCTTTTGTCGGTAATGTTTTGCTAAAATTTTCGACCTTATATTTAGGAGAATACGTAGCACACGAACTAAATAGTATTGCTACACAAATAATTAGAATCTTATTATATTTATTCATTGTTTGGAGTACAATCTCTTTTTTTTAATTATTTTGGTTACTGAAAAATTACACTTATGTCTTCTATATTAGAAAAAACTGAACATTTTGTTTCTGAACTTTTTGACAAAGAGCTCCCAAACTCATGTATGTATCATAATTATGACCATACTAAAAGAGTATTTAAAAGTACAAAAGAAATTATTGATAGCCTCAATATATCTAATGAAGATAAAGAAGTTTTATTGTTAACCGCATTATTACATGATACAGGATATTCAAAAAGTTCTTTAAACCACGAAGAGCATAGTGTGGAAATTGCAAAAGATTTTTTGGCCAGGCAAAATGTTTCAAAAGATATAATTGATAAGGTTTCTAAGCAGATCATGGCGACCAAAATGGAACATAAACCTATTGATCTTATGGAAGAGATTATCAGAGATGCTGATGCATCTCATTTTGCCAAAGATTATTATGGTGAGACTAGTGAACTTCTAAGGCGAGAGTTTAAATTAAATAACATAAAGGATCTAGATACTTCAGAATGGTTAAAAGCAAATATAGATTTGTTTCAAAACAAGCATCATTATTACACTGATTACGCTAAAGATAATTGGGGACCAAAGAAAGAAGAAAATCTAACTAAAATGCTTGAAGAGCAAACAAGAATAAAAAAACAGAAGAAAAAAGAAAAAGAGAAAGAAAAGTTAAAAAAATTATACAAAGAAGAAAGTCCGGAAAAAGGAATACAAACCTTATTTAGAGTCACCCTGAGAAATCACTTAAAACTTAGTGATATTGCTGATACCAAAGCCAACATACTTCTATCAGTAAATGCCATTATCATATCGCTAGCATTGTCAAATTTGATTCCTAAATTAGACAACCCATCAAACCAATACCTAATATATCCTACTCTAATCTTTCTAATTTTTAGTATTGCATCGATAATCCTATCTGTACTGGCAACAAGGCCTAATGTTACCAGTGGTGAATTTACCAGAAAAGAAATAGAGGAGAAAAAAGTGAACTTACTCTTTTTTGGTAATTTTCATAAAATGCCATTGGAAGAATATAAATGGGCTATGTCAGAGCTTATGGATGATAAGGACTATATTTATGATACGATGATTAAAGATCTTTATTTTCTTGGTAAGGTGCTTCATAAAAAATATAAAATATTACGAATAACCTACACCGTATTTATGATCGGGATCGTTTCATCTGTAGTTTCTTTTGTTATAGCCTTTAACACCCTTCAATAATAAATTAGTATCATTAAAATCCCGCACTTGGCGGGATACTTTTACTTTTATAACTAATTAAGTTCTTTCATAAGATCTTCATAGGTATAGAACTCTTTATCCTGTTCATTTTTGTGATAAAGAATATTTACACGTAACGCTTTTAGTCCTGTTACTCCCTGAAGATCATCTAACTCCACAATTTCAATTTCTTCTTCGAGATAGTTCTTGGATTGTAAAAAGTTCAAATACTTAATGTATTCTCTTTCATCGGATCGCTGAGAATAAATGATTACCAATTTTCCTTTTTCAGTAACTCGTTGATCTGTTCCTTTTATCATTGACTTATCCACTCGTTTTTTAACTACTTCATATCTTGCGTTATAAGTACCATCAACATCAAAACGTTTTTCATCCATTCTAAACCTCACCGATAATGATGTATTAAAAACCAATACCATTGACGCTACATCCAGAGCAACCGGCAGATCTTTTTTCATTTGATAATAGGCATTTTCCATTTCGCACATTACCTGCAACTGCCATAATCTAAGATTGTATAAATACACCTTATTAAAACTATCGTGTTTTGTGATAGACTCCCCTATGTACATATTATGCTCGACTCCATCAGATTTGAATCGTTCAAAATAATGTGGATACATACCTTGAGCTTCATCCTGTTTTTGATCTAACAATGCAGCCATTCTCTTATTGATCAGCATTACAGATTCATCATAAGCTTTACGATGTTTGTATACTGATTTTATACCTTCATCCAAAAGATTATTATAATCCCCGATAAGGGTGTTCATCTCTTCATTCTTTTGTTTAAGATGCTCGAATAGAGGTGTGATTTCCTTTTTGATAAAATTTATAATCTTTTGCTCACTATCGACTTGCAACTGCTCTGTAATAGAATCGACATACCTATTGGTCCTATACCTCAATTGCTCGTATATTGGCATAGGATCCGACTCTATGATTTTATTGATGACTTTAGCTATTCCAGTAAGCTGAAGCACTAAATCTTTTTGTATTGCATGATTTCTGGCATTCGAAGAACCTTTGATATCAATTTGCCCATATAACGGATATACATCTTCAAAAACAACTTCTTTAAAAGAGACTGGTTTTTCTTCAACCATAGCACGCATAAACTGTCTTGCTTCTTGTCTAAATTTCCAATGAACACTAGGATGGATAGAAGTACATTCCTGCTGAATTATTAATTCTAATTCATTTTCTGCTTTGGCCTTAGAGCGAAGTACAGAATCTACCAAATACGGCATTACATCCTGCAACTTGTTGGCATTAATACTGTTTAACTCCTGAACATTAGGAGAAACTATTTCCAGAATCCCAAGTAATTTTCCATCACTTTTTATAGGAGCAATAATTGCGCTGTTAATGCCTTGAGCGATCAGATTTTTATACATTTTCTCGTCTGGCGTAGACTTTTGATACTTTTTTACATCAGAAATAGCAAAATACGTTGATTTTTCAAACATAAAGTAATATGTCCCTTTACAAAGCGCGTCTTTACAATTATCTGAAAACTGATCATAAAGGATATAACTATCTATATTTTTAAAAGGGACTCTTTCAAACTTTTGATCCTCTTCAGAATAATTGCTAAAGCCTACTTTAATTTCGTGAAGGTTAAATATTGCTCTGAAAATCTGCTGAAAACTATCTACAAAATCACCTTTTGATTTATCATATCGAATTAAACTAGTTTTAAAATCTGATAGTGATACATCTGTAGTTACATCAAACATATTTGCCAGTACCACGCCTTTGAATATCCAACTATGAGGAGGAAATTTTTCTTTCCATATTTCGATATTATCAAAATTATCCAACAGTTCGGCTACATCTTCATCTGTAATATCTTTTGCCTTATCTGTTTTGATGATGTCAATAAAATCACCATTATACATAATTCTATAATGCCTCATTATCCCCATTGCATCTGGGATATCATAAAAGAAGGGTCTTCTAAAATCTATGTTATAACCATAATAATTACCTAAAATCATACTACATCCCATTATGTAATAATGGTTTTCATCTAAGTTTTTGATTTGAGGTTCAAAGTCTTCTCCCGCTACTTTTATGATATTTTGATAACGTTGTGTAGCTTTTAGTACCGTGTTATGAAAAGGTATTGTCGCTATTTTAATCTCATTTAGTTGTAATACCTGAGGGAATGAATCTTCTAAAATAAGATCAATTTGCGGAAGTAACTCTATGACTTTTCGTTCTTCTTTTATGCCACTGTCCAACTCTGGATATTGTTCAGCAATTGATAAAATACGAGCAGCACGTTCTCGAAGGAGTTCATTATTACCTTTTAGGCACTCCCTATAGTGATCAAAAAACTTTGAAAAGCTGATCCAAATATCTAATGGAGAATCCTGCTCTAACACCTTCATAATACCCTAAAATAACTTGTGATAACAAAAATAATACAAAACCGCTGTATAATGCATTGGTATTAACAATTAATTAAATTTATGTTAATAGACAACAACAAGGTTTAACATTATAACGAATAAGGTTTTAAAATTTAGACTCATAATTTAAAAAACTTGTCAAAAGCTATGTCCCTTATTCTTAAAACACTAGCCCTATTAAATATAAGACTAAAAAGAAGTAGTATTTGTTACACCCAGATCTAAGTTTTTTTATGTTCTTTTAGAGTACTGTCTAAGTAGTGATCACAAAATACCCCATCAAAAAGTTAATTTTTGGAGTATTTAGGTTGTATTCTGTATTTTTACCGACCACAAAATGAAAACAACATGAAAAATATTGCATTACTGGTTACAATTATTCTCTTTGCAGCCTGTAAAAAAGAAGAAAAAGGATATTCTATAACTGCCGATACAGCTGGTTTTGAAAATGGAACTGTAGTTTATGTTAATGCTATAAGTCAATCTAACAGACCTGTTATTATTGATTCTGCAACCATTGACAATGGAAAATTTAAACTTAATTTACCTGCACCGGAAAATAGCGATTTTAACTATTTAACTTTTAAAGATGTTCCTGGTAATGTATTATTTTTAGCAGAAAACTCTCCTATTAGAATGACCATTTATAAAGATAGTCTTAGATCATCAATAGTTGAAGGTGGCACAGAAAATAAATTATTTTTTGACTATGTCAATACTATTAAATCATATGGAGAAGAAAAAGTAAAACTAAATACTCAATACCAGATAGCTTCAAAATTAAATGAAGCTGAAAAAGCATTAAAACTAGCCGGCAAAAGAGAACAACTCGTTGAAGATGAAAAGAACTATCGAAAAGAACTAGCAGAAAAAAACACCAACTCTTTGGTTACGGTAATGGCATTGACTGATCTTTTAAATCTGAAAGCCATCAAAGCTAATGAAGCTAAACTCAAATTTGAGGCATTGCCAGATACATTAAAAACAACTCGACTAGGTAAAAATCTGGAACGACTTATTACAAATGCAGTAGCCATGGCAAGTCAAAAAAGGATAGATATTGGTAGTGCAGCCGAAAATTTTTCTGCTCCAACTCCTGATGGAAAAAAATTATCCCTAAAAGAATCCATGGGAAAAGTGACGATAATAGATTTCTGGGCATCATGGTGCAAGCCCTGTAGAATGGAAAATCCAAATGTAGTTAGAGTTTATAACAAATATCATAATAAAGGATTAAATATCATCGGTGTATCTCTTGACAAAAAACAAGAATCATGGACTAAGGCAATTGCAGACGATAACTTAAACTGGAATCATGTTTCTAATCTTCAGTTTTGGCAAGATCCTATTGCAAGAGCGTACGGAGTAAGATCCATACCGGCAACATTTATTTTAGATGAAAACGGAAATGTGATCGCTAAAAATCTAAGGGGGGCTGCATTAGAAAAGAAGATTTCTGAATTGCTAGATAATAAAGCATTATAAAATATTCCCTTAAATTTTATAAGAAAGGTCCTTTGCAAGGGCCTTTATCATTTTTATACTTTATAACTTACCTAGTCGTTGCAAAACAAACAGAATTATAATAGGAATCGCCAATAATCCAATCATGAGCAAGTTTTGCTGAAACAACCACGGAGCCAGTATTAATGTAATGACATACCCTCCCGCAGCACCACCAAAATGCGCATCGTGACCAATATTTCCGACTTTATTTTTCATTCCAAAAATAGAATATAATAAGTAACCTATACCAAATATATATGCCGGAATTGGGATTGGTATAAACATCAAATACAAACTCATATCTGGTCTGAATAAAATACCCGCATAAATTACTCCAGAAACAGCTCCACTGGCACCAACGGCACTATAGTAATACTCGTCTTTATGAAAAAACAATGAAAATAGGTTACCAACAAATAAACTACCAAAATAAACAATCAGAAACTTTATATCGCCCAAAAAACTTAGTACTACTGGAGCAAAAAAGTAGAGCGTAAACATATTGAAGAAAAGGTGCATCATGTCAACATGCAAAAATGCTGACGTTAGCATACGTATTTGTTCGCCTCTTCTAATTCCACCAATATTAAATTTGTAACGCTCAAAAAAAGAAAAGTCATTAAACCCCTTTAATGACATCAATATATTAGCTCCAATAATAATGATTACTACAATATCAAGGTTCCCCATATCATTAATTTTTTTCCAAATATACCACATATTTTTACCCAAAAAAATCATAACATTTTGAGCTGCGTTATTAGCAAAAGTTTAAGATTTAAAAGTTCGAATAATTTTATCTTTGTAGGCTTCAATATAATTCACAATGCAGTTATTAGTATATCGTCTGGTGTATCCAATATTGTGGATAATTTCAAAATTACCATGGCGCTTATTTTACGTATTTTCTTCTGGGGTTTATGTTTTTGTATATCATATTTTAGGGTATAGAAAAAAAGCAGTAACTGAGAATTTATTGCTCATTTTTCCTAAAAAAACAAAAAATGAGATTAAACAAATTCGTAAAAAATTCTATAAACACATGTGCGACATGTTTTTAGAAATGGTGAAAACCTTGTCAATTTCTAAAGAAGAATTAAGCAAACGATTTAAGATTATAAATCCAGATACCCTAAGGGCATTAGAATCAAAAAACAAAAGCATTATGGTTCTAATTGCTCATTATGCGAATTATGAATGGTCTATTGCAGTTCAGTTCTTAGGCGGTTTTCCTATAGTCGGGGTATACAAAAAACTGAGCAATAAGTATTTTGATCAACTTGTGCATAAAATTAGAGGACGCTTTGATGCACGACTCATCACAAAACATAATACTATACGAGAAATTACAAGAGATCATATACAAGGCAAGCTATGTGCCTATGGGCTCGTTACTGATCAATCCCCCAGGCTTAAAAACACAACATACTGGACTGATTTTATGGGCATAACGGTACCTGTTTATCCCGGAGGAGAAAAAATAGCAAAGCGAATGGAGATGCCAGTGGTATATCTAAAGGTTGAAAAAATAAAAAGAGGATATTACGAAGCAGAATTTATCACCATTGCTGCTAACCCAAAACAATGTGAGGATTACTATATTACTAAAAAGTACCTCAAACTTCTAGAATCACAAATTAACAACAAACCAGAATACTATTTATGGACTCATAAACGATGGAAATATCGTAATGCTGAAATCCCGGAAAGTGCTATAATTAATTAATCTGCAAACTAAATTTAGCTACATAAGCACATGTAATTGTAAACTATTACAGGTTCTTTTTTGTTTTTCTTAACATCTATTTGTGATTTTTGATCAAATACGTGTATTTTCGTGCACAAACCCCAATCTTATTCTATGCAATTAATTACCTATAGTTTAGTTTATCCACTTTTATGGTTAATCTCTCGATTACCCTGGAAACTGTTTTATGCTTTTTCTACAGGAATTTTTTTCTTGGTGTACTATATCATTAGATATCGAAAAAAAACAGTCATTAATAATCTCGAATTAGTTTTTCCTGAGAAAACACCAAAAGAAATTAAAAGAATATGTAAAGAATTCTATAAGCATATGTGTGATATGTTTTTGGAGATGATTAAATCAATTTCGATATCAAATGAGGAAATGATACGTCGTTTTAAGGTAACGAATATTGACGAACTTCGAAAATTAGAAGAGAAAGGAGAAAACATCATGGTTTTTATGGCGCATTATGCAAGTTATGAATGGTCTAATGTTGTTGACTTACAAACTAATTTTCAAGCTGTGGGTATTTATAAAAAAATAGATAATAAATACTTTGATAAATTAGTACATAGAATACGTGCCAGATTTGGATCTCGTGTCGTCACGACCAAAGATGCAATGAAAGTGATCACCGAAGACCAATCAGAGGCCGGAGGACCATATATGTATGGACTAGTATCTGACCAATCTCCGAAAATATATAATGCACTTTATTGGACAGACTTTATGGGTATAAAAATACCAACATTTGTGGGAGCCGAAGTTTTGGCTAGACGTTTAGATTTAAACACGTATTATTTACACGTCGAAAAAATAAAAAGAGGGTATTACGAAGCAACATTTGTACCGATTACTAAAGATTCTAAAAATAGTGAGGAGTATTCTATCGTAAAGAAATACTTAAGGTTATTAGAAACACAAATTAAGAATAAACCCGAGTATTATTTATGGTCGCACAAACGTTGGAAACATCGCGATGCAGAAATACCTGAGGGCGCAACAGTAGATTAATAGCTCTTATTGAATGTATACTGATAAATAAGGTTACCTTTATAAGCTTTTAATTATGGACTCATGCAATTACTAATTTACAGTGTTACCTATCCTATTATTTTAGGAATATCTAAATTACCTTGGAGGTTATTTTATGCGTTCTCTACATGTACCTATATTTTTACCTATTATGTTATACGCTACAGAAGAAGTACGGTAACCAAAAACTTAGTGTTGGTTTTCCCGGATAAATCTAAAAAAGAAATAAAACGTATTCGAAAGGCATTCTACAAACATATGTGTGATATGTTTTTAGAAATGACAAAATCACTTTCCATTTCAAGAGAAGAACTTATTAAACGGTATAAAGTTGTTAATCTTGAAGAATTTCATGAATTCGAAAAAAAGAACAAAAGTATTATTGCTCTTATGGGCCATTATGGAAGTTTTGAATGGTCTAATGCCATTGATTTAGTGTCTATAAATCCTTGCGTTGGAATCTATAAACAAATCAAAAACAAACATTTTGATAATCTTGCACATCGTATACGAGGCCGTTTTAACTCGAGATTAATCGCTAGTCACAAGGTAGCCAGACAGATTATTAAAGATAAACAAGAAAACACCGTATGTGCATATGGTATGATCTCTGATCAATCTCCGAAAATTCAAAATGCTAAATATTGGACCGATTTTATGGGGGTTAAAGTTCCTATATTTCTAGGAGGAGAGTTTCTTGCTCAACGATTAGATGTTATTGTTTTATATCTTCAGGTAAAAAAAGTAAAACGAGGGCATTATGAGGTTAAATTCATTCCAATAACCGAGAATAGTAAAGAGGAAGAGAAGTATTATTCTATAAAAAAATATCTTCAATTACTTGAAGAACAAATATATGAAAAACCAGAATATTATCTCTGGACTCATAAACGATGGAAGCATCGTAATGCGGAAAAACCTGAAGGCGCAGTGGTAGAGTAATATACCAGGCAGAGATTCGATCTACCCGGTATATTTGGATATTTATATTCCTGCGATTTCTTTTAAAGTAGCTATCGTATCTGATGCTAATTGATCCGCCTTCTCCTGGCTTAAAGCTTCAGTATAAATACGGATGATGGGCTCTGTGTTACTTTTACGTAAATGCACCCAACTTTCTTCAAAATCAACTTTTACCCCATCAACAGTCGAGACTTCTTCGGAAGCATGTTTTTTATGGAATCCGCGTAAAATAGCATCTACGTCCAGATCAGGAGTAAGTTGTACTTTATTTTTACTCATAAAATAAGACGGATAACTCTTTTTTAGTTCGCTGACCGTACATTTTTTTTCTGCCAGATGTGTAAGAAACAAGGCAACCCCCACTAAAGAATCCCTTCCGTAATGTGATTCTGGATAAATAATGCCGCCATTTCCTTCGCCACCGATAACTGCCTTATTTGCTTTCATTGTTGACACCACATTTACCTCTCCTACTGCGCTAGCTTCATAATGTCCATTATGTTTATGGGTTATATCCCTTAAAGCTCTACTTGAAGATAAGTTAGAAACCGTATTTCCCGGGGTTTTACCTAATACAAAATCTGCACAAGCCACCAGCGTATATTCTTCTCCAAACATTTCTCCATCTTCACTCATAAACGCTAAACGATCAACATCAGGATCTACTGTAAGCCCAAGATCGGCCTTTTCTTTTACCACCAGTTCAGATAAATCGGTTAAATGTTCTTTAAGAGGTTCTGGATTATGAGGAAAATGCCCGTTAGGTTCACAATATAGTTCAACAACCTCTACTCCCATCTTTTTTAAGAGTTTTGGTATCGCTATTCCTCCGGTAGAATTCACCGCATCAACAACTACTTTAAAACCTGCATTTCTAACGATTTCAGCATCTACTAAAGAAAGATCAAGCACTTCCTCTATATGGGTATCGATATACGTATCGTTAACCGTAATACTACCTAAATCATCAACTTCAGCAAAAGTATATTCATCATTTTCAGCAATATTGAGGATTTTCTTTCCATTTTCAGCATTTAAAAATTCCCCTTTATGATTCAATAATTTTAGAGCATTCCATTGTTTTGGATTATGACTGGCTGTTAAAATAATCCCTCCGTCAGCTTTTTCAAGTGGCACCGCTATTTCTACCGTTGGTGTGGTGGATAATCCTAAATCAATAACATGAACTCCAAGACCAACAAGACTGTTCATCACCAACTGTTGAATCATCGAACCAGAAATTCGGGCATCACGCCCGACCACAACGATAGGATGTTTTTTGTTTGTCTCATTTTTTAACCAGCTACCATATGCCGAAGCAAATTTTACTGCATCCACTGGCGTAAGATTATCTCCTACAGTGCCTCCTATCGTTCCTCGAATTCCAGAAATTGATTTGATTAATGTCATTTTTTTATATTGATTGTATGGTTTGAAGGCAAATGTACGAGCTACAAAAGATTACTACAACTTTAGCATTAAAGTTTACTTAAAAACAACATTATTTATCAAAAAATTGTAAATTTCTCTAATGAATTTTCTAGCTCATATTTATCTCTCTGGAGAAGACCCTGAATTAAAAATTGGTAATTTTATTGCAGATTCTGTTAAAGGAAAAAAATTTTTGGACTATCCCAAACGCATCAGTCAAGGGATCACACTGCACCGCAAAATTGACTCGTACACAGATTCTCATGAGATTGTAAAAAAAAGTGTATCACGTTTATTCCCAAAATATAGACATTATAGCACCGTAATTGTAGATATTTTATATGATCACTTCCTTGCCGCTAACTGGACCACGTATTCTGATATTCCGTTAGAAGAATATACTTTGGATTTTTATCGATTACTTCATCAAAACCATCATATTTTACCAAAACCTGTTCAAACTTTATTACCCTATATGGAACAAGATAACTGGCTATTAAGCTATGCATCTATTTCAGGGATTGGTAATGTTTTATCAGGAATGAATCGAAGAACTAAAAATAAATCTAAAATGAATTTTGCTGTCGTAGAACTTGAACAATATTACACTGATTTTGGTACAGAGTTTCAAACTTTTTTTGAAGACGTTGAACGATTTACCAAAAATGAAATGAGAAAACTATAATTCGCTATTACATGAAGTATTATCTATATTTTCTACTCACTGTATTGATAATGTCCTGTAACACCAATACAGAAACACCTATAAAAAGTTATACCCCTGTAAGAGGAGTTATTACACAAAAAGCAATGGTCGTATCGGCCAGAGAGGAAGCCTCAAAAATTGGTGTGAAAATTATGAATCAAGGTGGAAATGCTTTTGATGCAATGGTAGCTACAGAAATGGCACTCGCAGTGTCTTACCCTTATGCTGGTAATCTGGGAGGCGGAGGATTTATGGTATACCGAAAAGCCAATGGAGAAACCGGAGCACTGGATTATAGAGAAAAAGCACCACTAGCAGCAACTAAAAACATGTATCTCGATGCACAAGGAGATCCTATCCCAGAAAAAAGCCAATACGGCGCCTTAGCAGCAGGAGTTCCGGGCACTGTAGCAGGAATTTTTGCCGTTCATAAAAAATTTGGCACATTGCCTATACAAGACATTCTTACTCCTGTGGTTACACTTGCTGACAAAGGGTTTATTATTACAGAAAAACAAGAAAAACGATTCGATCACTATAGAGCGTATCTATTAAAAGTAAATGAAGATACTATCCCTATTCTTAAAGGTTATGTTGCAAATGACACTCTCAAAAATCCAAAATTAGCGCAAACACTTCGACGAATTATCAAAAACGGGCGAGACGAATTTTATGGAGGAGAAACCGGACAAAAGTTGATCGATTTTATTCAATACAATGGTGGCATCATAACTATAGAAGACTTAAAAAAGTATAAAGTAAAATGGAGAGATCCTGTACGATTTACCTATAAAGATCTGTCGGTTATATCTATGTCTCCACCATCGAGCGGAGGTATTTGTTTAGCGCAAATTATGGGAATGATTGAACCTTACGAACTGGATAGGTATACTCATAATCAACTTGAAGTGATACAAATACTTGTAGAAGCAGAAAGAAGAGCCTATGCCGATCGTAGTTTTTACTTAGGCGATCCCGATTTTGTCGAAATCCCTGTTGACACGCTACTTAGTAAAGCGTATATATCGCAAAGGATGAAGAATTTTAGTTTTGACAAAGCGACACCCTCAACAGACATTAGTCGTGGTACTATCACAGGATTTGAAAGTGATGAAACTACGCATTACTCTATTGTCGATCAATTTGGAAACGCAATATCGGTTACCACGACTTTAAATGGTGCTTATGGCTCCAAACTTTATGTTCCAGAATTAGGTTTTTTTCTCAATAACGAAATGGATGATTTTAGTGCAAAACCAGGAACACCCAACATGTTTGGCTTAACAGGAGCTGAAGCTAATGCAATAGCCCCAGAAAAAAGAATGCTTAGTTCTATGACACCGACGATTATCGAAAAAGAAGGAAAGTTATGGATGTCTGTAGGCACCCCTGGAGGATCTACGATAATAACTTCGGTATTACAAACCATACTGAATGTAAAAGAATTTGGAATGACCATGCAAGATGCTGTAAATGCCCCTCGTTTTCATCATCAATGGCTGCCTGATGAAGTGTATTTTGAACCCAATTTGTTTAGTAAAAAATTACTTGACAGCTTAGAAGCTAAAGGATACTCGGTAAATGTAAAAGAGTCAAAGATTACAAGCAAGGTAGATGGCATTCTTGTATTACCTGATGGTACTCTCGAAGGAGGGGCAGATCAACGAGGAGATGATACAGCAATAGGATTTTGATACTAACTTAACAACTAGCAGAATTATTGCGAATAATACGTATTTACGACCTCTCGTCGTTTCCCCGAGGATAATAAAGGGATTTCATTTACATATTCGATAGTAATATTAGCATCCTGCCCCAGGTACTCTTTATACTCTGACAACATCTTTTCTTCATCAACTTTCGTATCGGTGTTTAGTTTTATTAAATACTTTTTTTCTCCATATTGAACGAATTGAAACTGCCTATATTCTCCATATTTGCATAACTTGTATGAAATATGTGAAGGTACAAGATCACCATTGGTGCTATAAATCAGGTCAAGTTTTCTTCCTTCGATAGATGCTAAGTATACCGTTCCATTTTCATTAATATGCATAGTACCTATGTCACCCGTGTCATATCGTATCAAAGGCATCGCATAGTTATGCAAATCTGTAACTATAATTCTACCACGCTCTCCATGAGCTACAGGAATATCATCATCCAGATGAAATATTTCTACATGATAACTCGCCAGATTTATTATGAACCTATGCTCATCACTGCCATCATCCTGAGCAATAATTCCATTTTCGTTGTTAGAATACCTCGATACAGGCATGATCCCAAAATACTTTTGCACTCTGTTACGAGTATACTCATTTAATGCTTCAGAAATAGTAATGATAGAATGCACAGTACACCGAATAGGTTTAGCATTAGTCTTGTCTAAATATTTACATATTTTTTCAAAAGCCGATACATACCCCAAAAAACTCTTTTTTGATGAACTTGCTTCCAATTTTTTAATGAATACAGCAAGATCATTATCTTCTAATTTAAAGACGCTTTGTGGTACCAAATTTTGTATCCAATCCTTAGAAAAGATGCTACGTTTTAAATGATCAGGCCAAATTTTAATATATACTAATTCATGTCCAATTTCGTATCCTGATTTTTTTGAATAAAATATAGTATCGCCTGTATTACGCCATCGTTTACTCTTATTTTGCAATACTGAAAATGGCGCTCCTGTTGATCCGCTGGTAGAAACCAAAATACAATTTTTGGCATTGTACTTTGAAGAGGTAAAATCTTCAAAATTATCACGAATCAAATTTTTATTAATTACCGGAAAATTAGAAAGCTCAGAATCATCAACAGTATTATAAAATTTGGTCGTCTCTACGGCATGCTTGAGAATAGTAGTAAGATATTTTCTCTTTTTATTTTTAGCCAACTCGGATGATGGAGACTCATTAATTTGCTTGATATCGCGATAGTGATTTCTGATTTTAAATCCTTTTAAAAAATCGTAAAACCAAAAAGCGTTTTTACGAAAAGTTTGTAATAGATCCATTAGTATACTATCCTTATTGTAAAGAAGTTAACACTCATAATGGTTTTACTTATCAAGCTCCATTTATGTTCTAAACAAAGGTAAAAAAAAATGCGCAGCTTTTGGCTGCGCATTTTTTTTGGTGTACGTAATACTTATTTTACTTCTTCAAAATCAACATCTTCAACGTCGCTTCCTTCAGAATTTCCTCCAGACTGATCTGCTCCGGCATCAGGACCAGGTTGTCCATTTTGCTGTGCCTCGGCCTGCGCCTTGTACATTTCTTCGCTAGCTACTTTCCAGGCTTCATTGATTTTATCAAGAGCTGGTTGGATAACAGCAAGATCTTTAGATTCATACGCTTTCTTTAATTCTTCCAGAGCATCTTCGATTGGTTTTTTCTTATCATCAGATAATTTTTCACCAAACTCTTTTAGTTGCTTTTCCGTTTGGAAGATCATTCCGTCTGCTTCATTCAATTTATCTGCAGTTTCTTTTGCTGCTTTATCTGCTTCAGCATTTGCTTCAGCCTCACGCTTCATTTTTTCGATTTCTTCTTCTGTTAATCCTGAAGACGCTTCGATACGAATATCCTGAGACTTATTTGTTGCTTTATCAGTAGCAGAGACTTTGATAATACCATTTGCATCGATATCAAAAGTTACTTCGATCTGAGGCACTCCTCTTTGTGCAGGCGGAATTCCATCTAAATGGAAACGACCGATTGTCTTGTTATCTGCTGCCATTGGACGCTCACCCTGTAATACATGTATCTCAACCGATGGCTGATTATCTGCTGCTGTAGAGAATACCTGCGATTTCTTGGTTGGAATCGTCGTATTCGCTTCGATAAGCTTAGTCATTACATTACCCATCGTCTCAATACCAAGAGAAAGAGGAGTTACATCTAATAACAATACATCTTTTACATCTCCAGTCAATACTCCACCCTGAATTGCAGCTCCAACAGCAACAACTTCGTCAGGATTCACTCCTTTACTTGGTGCTTTTCCAAAGAAATTTTCTACAGCTTCCTGTACCGCAGGAATACGAGTTGATCCACCAACCAATATTATTTCATCGATATCACTTGTAGATAATCCCGCTGCCTTAAGTGCAGTACGACATGGTTCTACTGTACGTTTTACCAAATCATCAATTAACTGATCAAATTTAGATCTGCTTAATGTTCTTACCAAATGCTTAGGACCACTGGCAGTAGCTGTAACATATGGTAAATTTATTTCAGTTTGTGCAGAAGAAGATAATTCGATCTTCGCTTTTTCTGCAGCTTCTTTAAGGCGTTGTAATGCCATAGGATCCTGACGTAGATCCATGTTCTCATCTGCCTTAAACTCTTCTGCTAACCAATCAATAATTTTTTGATCTACATCATCTCCTCCTAAATGCGTATCTCCATCTGTAGATAATACTTCAAATACACCATCTCCTAATTCAAGAATTGATACATCATGCGTACCTCCACCAAAGTCAAATACTACAATTTTTTGATCTGTTCCTTTTTTATCCAAACCATACGCCAATGCAGCTGCAGTAGGTTCGTTGATAATACGCTCAACTTTAAGTCCTGCAATTTCACCAGCTTCTTTAGTAGCTTGGCGCTGTGCATCATTAAAATATGCCGGAACTGTAATTACCGCTCTTGAAACGTCTTGTCCCAAGTAATCCTCTGCCGTTTTCTTCATTTTCTGAAGTGTCATTGCAGATAATTCTTGCGGTGTATATAGACGTCCATCGATATCTACTCGTGGTGTATCATTATCTCCTTTTACAACTTTATAAGCTGCTCTTTCTGCTTCTTTTGAAGATTCAGAGAATTTATTACCCATAAATCTCTTGATAGAAGATATAGTTTTAGTAGGATTTGTAACTGCCTGACGTTTTGCAGGGTCTCCTACTTTAATTTCTCCTCCTTCTACAAAAGCAATTACAGAAGGGGTCGTTCTTTTACCTTCGGCATTAGGGATCACTACAGGCTCATTACCTTCCATTACAGAAACACAAGAGTTGGTTGTCCCTAAGTCTATTCCTATTATTTTACTCATTTTATACTAAATTGTTATACTATTGTTCGTAATAATTTATTCCTGTTAGGTCAATGATTATGCCATTGCCATCTATCTGACAGGATGTCATTACAACGCTCTAATCCCCTGTAGAATATCTACTTCGTATTTACAAAAAAATAACTTGTATTGGCACTAACTATTCTTTAAAAAAGAGGTTTCTTTATTGTCAAAAAGCTATATTTATCCCCAGAATAGCCTCAATAATTACGAATTATGGAATGTATTAGTATTTTTGATATGCTAAAAATAGGTGTAGGCCCCTCTAGCTCACACACCTTAGGGCCATGGCGTGCAGCTCGCAGATGGATTGCAGAACTTAAAGAAAATAATCACTTCGAATCTGTAAATTCGATTACGGTCGATCTTTTTGGCTCACTTTCTTTAACAGGAAAAGGTCATGCCACTGACATTGCAGTGCTTTTAGGTTTATGTGGGTATGATCCGCAAACCATTGACGTCTCCTCTATTTCTGAAATCATCGACACTATTACCAGGTCTAAACAACTCAAATTTAATAACGAGATATTTGTTTCTTTTGATCCGGCATCTCACATTATTTTTAACAGAGATTTTAAAGAATTTCATCCTAATGGTATGACTTTTCATGCGATCTTAACGAATGATAAAACAATAGCTTCATCATTCTATTCTATTGGTGGTGGTTTTGTGGTAAAAGAAGAACGAAAAAGAAAGAAAAAGAAGCTTACTGAATTTAAAGAGTTCCCTATGCCAATTCAAAAGGCTACCGATCTTCTACAATATTGCCAAGCACAAAACAAGAAAGTATCAGATATCGTTCTGGAAAATGAGCGATCTTTAAGAAATGATAAAGAAATAGATGAAAGAATCGGTCAGATTTGGACAGTTATGCTAGAGTCTATGTATACCGGATGTCATACAGAAGGAACACTCCCAGGTGGGCTAAACGTAAGACGTCGAGCTTATGACACTCATAAAAAACTTATTGGCTCTGTCACCTACAGTACTCCTACAGATTGGATTGAAGCTATACGCGACACTGAGGTGAAATTTCGTCAGATCTTAAAATGGGTCTCTTGTTTCGCTTTGGCAGTAAATGAAGTCAACGCCTCGTTGGGTAGAGTTGTAACCGCTCCGACAAACGGAAGCGCAGGAGTAATCCCAGCGGTAATGATGTATTATATGGTCATTGAAAATCATGATGCTAATTTTGAGGATGTAAAACAATTTATGCTCGTTGCCGGAGAAATAGGTAGTTTATTCAAGAAAGGAGCAACTATATCTGCTGCTATGGGTGGTTGCCAGGCAGAAATAGGTGTTTCATCGGCTATGGCCGCTGGAGCGTTAACCGAATTAATGGGAGGTACACCAGAACAAGTATTGATGGCAAGTGAAATCGCCATGGAGCATCATCTAGGATTAACTTGTGACCCCATCGCTGGGCTGGTTCAAGTACCTTGCATCGAAAGAAATGCTATGGGGGCAATCAAAGCAATTAATGCTTGTGAAATGGCACTGGATACGGATGCCGCAAATGCCAAAGTACCTCTAGATAAAGTTATTGAAACCATGTGGGAAACAGCACAAGATATGAATACCAAATACAAAGAAACCAGCGAAGGCGGTCTTGCCGTAAAAGTAAGTTTGAGCGATTGTTAACGCTGTCCGTGAATTTATTGGCATTTGAGTTTTTAAGAGATCTTTAGAAAGAAATCATCGTTAGAACTAAAACCATCCTTTTCGACTCGAAGTATAATGATTCTAACAATTAGCGTAATCAGAATTTAAAATACTTACCTATTTGGTTAATTCTAACAAATGATTTTAAACATGCAAAAATTCCTTCACTTATCTACTTACCCCTAATTGCATCCTTCTTTGGTTCTGGTGTCAGCAAGGGCAATTATTCTCCAAGACGTTCCGTCATTAAACAATTGAAACACATTAATTCCACAATGGCTAAAGGTACCATTGAGATAAAACTCATAGGGCGTCCAAACGTTTGCAATAGCAGCATCTGCATCGATCTTAAAAAGCAATAACCGCTCATCCCATCTTTGTTCGGCAGGTCTGTTGTGTATAGCCGTTAAAAATTTTTCAACATCTGTCTTAACGGTTTTTATTTTTCCATCTTTAGCTTTAGCAATAGTTTGCATCACTATATTATGATCCATTGTTTTCTTTATTTTAGAAGTATCTCCGGAATGAAATCCTTCAAAAAATTGTAAAATAGTCTGTTTTACTTCATTTTTATAACGAGCTACATCTTTTTCGGATGCTTGTTTTTGTGAATATGAATAAAAACTATTTAAAAAAACGGTAAAAACGATGATAAGCACCTTACACATACCAATAATTATTAAATTTATAATAATGTATACTAAATCTTTAAACCAAGATATTAAATTTAATTATTATTTTGATTAACCCATACAGTAAATGAGTACATTCTATCATTACAGTTTAGATTATTGCGAGATATTTGTTCTCGAAAACTTAGTTATAAAACAGATTAAAGAAGGTGAGATCATTACTTCAAAATATATCCCTGAATTAGAAAATATAATTAATAAGCATTTCAGCAATAAACCTGTAGTCTATCTCTCCAATCGAACTTTTTCATATTCTGTCGATCCGTTAGTTTATAAAAAAGCCTCTAAAATTAAAAACCTCCTTGGTATAGGAATTATAGTTAACGCAGACAATACTATGAATAATGCAAAATTTGAGGGAAAGTTTTTTGATAAAGATTTTGAGGTATTTCAATCTTTTGGAGAAGCGATGTTATGGGTCAGAAAAGTGCTGGATAATAACGATTAAAGTCTCAAATAAGACCGATAATGTGAGGTGTGTATTTTTTTGAGATCATTCTTTTGAGGCTTGCTAGTGATGAGAAATAATTCATCAAATATGACATGTATTTGTCACGATATGAGTAAATGATTACTTTTACAATCCTAAACAATACATTTAAAATGTCTACAGCAAAAAAAGATTACAAACGCGTTACGGTAAAGTCACTCGTAGAAATGAAGTCAAATGGAGAAAAGATATCCATGCTAACTGCTTATGATTATACCATGGCAAAAATTGTTGATGGCGCGGGGGTAGATGTAATTCTTGTAGGAGATTCTGCATCCAATGTGATGGCGGGCCATGAAACTACACTTCCAATTACACTAGATCAGATGATTTATCATGCTTCTTCTGTGATTAGAGCTATAGATCGTGCTTTGATTGTTGTTGATATTCCTTTTGGAAGTTACCAAAGTGATCCTAAAGAAGCATTACGCTCTGCCATACGTATCATGAAAGAATCAGGAGGACATGCTGTAAAGATGGAAGGAGGTAAAGAAATAAAAGAATCTATAAAAAGAATCTTAAATGCCGGAATTCCTGTTATGGGACATCTTGGATTAACACCACAATCCATATATAAGTTTGGTACGTATACAGTACGTGCTAAAGAAGAAGAAGAAGCTCGTAAATTAAAGGAAGATGCCTTAATGCTTGAAAAAATAGGATGTTTTGCAATTGTATTAGAAAAAGTTCCTGCCAAATTAGCCAAAGAGGTTGCTGAAAGTCTTACTATTCCTATTATTGGCATAGGAGCAGGTAACGGTGTTGATGGCCAGGTGCTAGTAACTCATGATATGTTAGGCATGACACATGAGTTTAATCCTCGTTTTTTGAGACGTTATTTGGATCTATATACAGAAATGACAAATGCATTCAAACAATATGTAACTGATGTTAAATCAGTTGATTTTCCTAGTGATAGTGAACAGTATTAGTTTTAGATTGGACAGATTTCCGAATCGTGAATCTTTAGATAGATTAAGTTTTTAGATATTGACATATGTATAGATTTATAGACTTAGAAATATCGAAAAAAAGTAGACTATTTGTTTCAAGATCTATGCAATTACATCTAAATTTCCAGAAAACGAAAAATTTAGAATAACCACCAATCAATTAAGAAGGGGGTTCGTCTAAATTCCTCCAAATCACTTTAGGATTAGCTTATGAAATCGAAATACAATTACTAATCGCTTTTAATTTAAAATTCATTGATGAAGATGAATTCGATTTTTTACTAAATGAGTTAAGTTCTATTATCAAATTGGCCTCAAAATTTAAATCGACATTAAGTTGATTTAGTATGTGATAATTCAAAAATACAGTGAGCTAACTCATCCAAAAATATTAAAATGCCCAAAACCATTTCAAATAAAAACAACCTTCAGGTTCTCTATGAAGATAATCATCTTCTTATAGTCAATAAACGTCCGGGAGATATTGTACAGGGTGACAAAACAGGTGATAAACCTCTTAGTGATATTGTTAAAGAATATATCGCAGAAAAATATAATAAACCGGGTGCAGTTTATCTTGGTGTCGTACATCGTTTAGATCGACCCACTAGTGGTATTGTAGTGTTTGCCAGAACCAGTAAAGCGTTACCTCGACTTAATAAACTTTTTGCCAATAAAGAAGCTCAGAAAACATATTGGGCTGTAGTGCAGGATCAACCTGCTACCCAAAGTGATACTTTAATCCATTGGCTAAAACGTAATCCAAAACAGAATAAATCCTATGCCTACAAAAATGAAGTACCCGACAGTAAAAAAGCAGTTTTAGATTATAAATTGATTAAAAAACTAGACAACTACTATCTTTTAGAAATTGATCTGCATACAGGGCGCCATCACCAGATTAGATCACAACTATCCAATATTGGATCAATTATCAAAGGCGACTTAAAGTACGGGGCTAATCGTAGTAATAAAGATGGTAGTATTCATCTTCATGCAAGAAAACTAACGTTTATACATCCCATAAAAAAAGAACCATTAACTATTGTCGCTCCTCCTCCACCAGATGCTATTTGGGATGCCTGCTTATAATCAACTTTATTTGTAAGTTCGTATACTCTCGATTAGTACTGATGTCAAAATTAACACTCCACCTATGATGGTAGATAATACCGGGATTTCTCTTAAAAATATAATCCCGATAATGATTCCATATACAGGTTGCACAGAACTTATAATGCTTGCAGTTGTAATTGAAAATCGCTTAAAACTTGCTAAAAATAAGGTATGACCTATAGCCGTTGTTACTAAGGCCAGAGTTAACGTGGGCAACCATTGATCTTTTATACCCGAGCTATCCATGAAAAACAAAAACGGTAAAAGACACATGCTCACCACCACCAACTGATACCACATTAACACTGATCCATTATAGCTGCCCACCTTGGTTTTCATGATAAGATTACGAAGCGAATAGCATAAGGCCGATATGATTCCTAAAAGTACTGCCTTTGTGTAAGAATTACTAAAATCTAAATCCGGGACAAGAAAATAAATCCCAACCAAAACCAATAATGCAAGTAGTATATGTACCTTCTGGAATTTCGTTTTCAAAAGTATCGGTTCTAATAATGCAGTGATTACGGGATATGTAAATATAGACAACATACCAATGGCCACATTAGATAATTTAAGAGCATAGAAATACGTTATCCAATGCAATCCCATTAAAATACCACTTAAAATAATCGTTGGCCTATCTTTGCTTCCGATTCTGAACGAAATGTTTTTCCATCTACAAAACAGAAAAAGTAACAATCCGGCCAAAATTGCTCTAAAACCAATAATCACAGGTACGGGCATATCTATGAACCTTCCTAGTGCTCCCGAAGTACTGATCAAAAGCATGGCTAGATTTAATTCTAATATATTACGTAGGTGTATGTTTTTTTGCATGTAGAAATTGTATTATCGAATCAGTTTTTTAGATTTCTCTTTGATAATATCAGCAACTGGTCTTCCTTCGATATTACTTTCTAGCCACGAGAGGATATCTAAATATAAAAACGCCCTTTTTTCATATGGATGATCCTCGTACTGTTTTAATGTGGTGTGTAACTTTTTAAACTCATCCTTAATTTGATGAGGAAAAATGTCTCCTAAGTTTTTAAGAAACTTGATCATTTCTTTCTGTACCTCATGCAAATCATCCATTTTGATAAGAAAACGATACGTTTCTTTTAATTGACTCTCTAAGTGGTAATCCATACCTGCTTCGTAATGTGCAACCAGACTCAACACCCTAGAAAAACACATTAAGTCTTCTCTCATTTTTAAGGATTTATTATTAATAATCTTGGCAAGGTATTCGATACATTTTTTGTGATTTCCCATTCCAAAATACAAGCAACCTATTTTATAATAAAAAACCATCACATGGTGATCATCCAGTCGGTTTTCAAATTCTTCTATCCCAGTAAGAATTTCTTTCACCAAATATTCCCCCTCTTCAAAAGTACCTTCAAGAAAATGAACATTTAGTTTGTTGTTATAAATAAATTGAAAGGATAACACAGCTATATTGTCATCCTTAGGAAAACTATCATCAGAGAGCGTATCTTCAAGTTTTGACAACATTAACTGCAACTGTGTTTTATCTTTAATCAAGAACAATGATTCTAATAAATAGTGATTTCCTCGTAAAAAGAAGACCGGGTTCAAAATCATCATTTTTGGATGTTCATAAAAAAGATCAACCCATTTTTTTGAGTATTTATAACACGATAAAAAATCCTGAATTATAAAACTGTACCATAAATGGGCTTTATACAACCAGAGTTTTTCTCTAAATCCAAGCATGCCCCATTCGTATTTTGGCAATTTACTATGAAAGTAATTGGTAATAACATTATGCTCTTTATCATTTCTTACATAACCACTTTTTAGCATAAGACCATAAAGTTGTAGTGATAAATTAGATAACTTACTTGTTAGTACATTTTTCATGCTTAACAATTTAGCTTCTACTGTCAACTCGTCTGCTCTACTGTTTATACTTCTGGTTATATATTGGGTTTCGATAATTTTCTCTAATTCAACAATTTCATAGGCTATATTATGTTCTTCATTTTCTTTGGCAAGAGACTTTGCTTTCTCTAAAATCTTTAAGCTTTGCTTATATAAACCTTTGTGATACAAAATTGAAGCAAAATCAAGTTGTTCCCGTATCTGCGATCTAATATTTTGATGTAACGGACTCAATCGTAAACTAATTAATATCTGCTTATATAAATGTGCTTTAAGGTTAGAAAGTTGTTGTTTGGTTACGATTCCTTTTCTAACAATAAGATCCTCATCTAAGGAATCACTCTTATCCAAATGATTAAATAATGCGAGAAATTTAGAGTCCGTATTTACCCCTAATCGACCTACATATACCTTAAACTGTCGTTTTTCGGATTTAGAAAGTGACTTTACTAAAACAAACAAAGGATCTTTTTGATCATTAGTCATTGTAAGAGAATATATTGTAATTAATTGATTAAAAAGTACTTATGATTCTATTAAAATAGTTTAGCATTGTAAAACTAGCAATAAAATACTTCCCTTTTGAATTCCCAAAATATAAATTCGTAATAGATTAAAGAAACATCTTTTAAGAATATTTTAAAAAGATGTTGTTTTTAAATGAGCACAATTTTTAAAATTCACGGAATTCCTATGAGTGACAACAAAGTTCAAATATTCGACACTACATTAAGAGATGGCGAACAAGTCCCTGGTTGTAAATTAAACACCCAACAAAAACTGGTTATTGCCGAGCAATTAGATCTTCTAGGTGTAGATGTTATTGAAGCGGGATTTCCCGTCTCAAGTCCCGGAGACTTTGCTTCAGTAAATGAAATCGCAAAAATTGTTAAAAATGCTACTGTATGTGGATTGACCCGAGCAGTAGAAAATGATATTAAGGTAGCTGCTGAAGCCCTTAAAAATGCGAAAAGACCAAGAATACATACTGGCATTGGCACTTCAGAATCCCATATCAAATATAAATTCAATTCTACTCAGGATAAAGTTATAGAACGAGGTATTGCTGCGGTAAAATATGCCAAATCTTTTGTAGAAGATGTAGAATTTTATGCTGAAGATGCTGGTCGCACTGACAATGAATTCTTAGCACGAGTTTGTGAAGCTATGATCAAAGCCGGGGCGACCGTTCTTAACATTCCTGATACCACAGGATACTGCTTACCAGAAGAATATGGTGCCAAGATAAAATACCTTAAAGAAAATGTAAAAGGAATAGACAATGTAATTATTTCTTGTCATTGTCATAATGACTTAGGGCTTGCGACAGCTAACTCTATCTCTGGAGTAATTCATGGTGCGCGCCAAATCGAATGTACTATTAATGGTATTGGTGAGCGTGCCGGAAATACCTCTTTAGAAGAGGTCGTTATGATTATGAAGCAACATCCATATCTTAATCTTGACACCGATATTAATTCAAGACTGCTATATGAAACCAGCCTTATGGTATCTGATCATATGGGTATGATGGTGCAACCTAACAAAGCTATTGTAGGTGCTAATGCTTTTGCACACAGCTCTGGAATACATCAAGACGGCGTGATTAAAAATCGTGAAACCTATGAAATTATTGATCCTGCCGAAGTTGGAGTTACAGAATCAGCTATTGTTCTTACTGCCAGAAGCGGTCGAGCGGCATTAGCCTATAGAGCAAAGAAAGTGGGATACGAACTGACAAAGCTTCAGTTAGATGATGTGTATACTGAATTTTTAAAATTCGCAGATCGTAAAAAAGAAGTTATCGATGAAGATATTCATCAAATCATGAAAAACACGAATGTAGTGGCAGCGGTCGTTGCATAATTCAATTAACAAAAAAGTATATACATTTCGACTTTGTTCGATTTTATAATAGATTATGGTTACCTATGAAAAAAACCTTATTTGATAAAGTTTGGGATGCACATGTCGTCAAGGAAATTGAGGATGGCCCACAAATATTATATATAGACAAACATCTAATCCACGAAGTTACAAGTCCACAAGCATTTGGAGAATTGGAACAACGTGGAATACCTGTTTTTAGACCCGGTCAAATTGTTGCTACAGCAGACCACAATACACCAACTGTTGATCAACATCTTCCGGTAAAAGATGTTTTATCTAGAAACCAACTTGAACAATTGACTAAAAATTGTCAAAAAAATAATATAACACTATATGGTCTGGGTCACAAATATAATGGGATCGTACATGTAATGGCCCCAGAACTGGGAATTACACAACCCGGTATGACCATGGTTTGTGGCGATAGTCATACCTCTACTCATGGTGCTTTTGGTACTATTGCTTTTGGTATAGGAACCAGTCAGGTGGCACAAGTATTTGCCAGCCAATGTTTACTTCTTCAAAAACCTAAAAGCTTGCGAGTAAATGTAAACGGAACATTAAAGCCTGGAGTATTACCAAAAGATGTGATACTTTATATTATTGCAAAACTGGGAACCAATGCAGGTACCGGATATTTTTGCGAGTACGCAGGTAATGTTTTTGAAGAAATGTCTATGGAAGGCCGCATGACTGTTTGTAATATGAGCATCGAAATGGGGGCTCGCGGCGGAATGATTGCTCCGGATGAAACCACCTTTGACTATGTGAAAGGAAGAGAATTTGCACCCAAAGGGGAAGAATTTGATAAGAAAGTAGCGTATTGGAAAACACTTCCGACAGATAAAGGCGCTATCTTTGACAAAGAATATCATTTTGATGCTTCAGATATAGAACCAATGATTACCTATGGAACAAACCCGGGTATGGGTATCAAAATTTCAGAAAACATTCCTTCCGAAAACAATGCTTCTTTTGAAAAATCTCTGGCATATATGAATTTCACAAAAGGACAATCTCTTGTAGATCAAAAAATCAATTATGTATTTATAGGTAGTTGTACCAATAGTAGAATTGAAGATTTTAGAATCGCTGCCAACTACATAAAAGGGAAGAAAAAGGCTGATAATGTGACCGCCTGGTTTGTTCCTGGATCTCAACAAGTAGCACAACAGATTGTAGAAGAAGGGTTAAATGAAGTTTTTGAAAATGCCGGATTCAAACTGCGACAACCAGGTTGTTCTGCTTGTTTGGCTATGAATGACGATAAAATCCCTGAAGGAGAATACTGTGTCTCAACGTCTAACAGAAATTTTGAAGGACGACAAGGTCGGGGAGCACGAACCATTTTGGCAAGCCCACTTGTAGCTGCTGCCACAGCTGTCGAAGGAAAAATTATTGACATTACTAAACAACTAAATTAACATTATGGATAAGTTTATAAAACTAACATCCTCTGCCATACCTTTACCTATAGAAAATGTGGATACTGATCAGATTATCCCTGCTCGATTTCTAAAAGCTACGAGTCGTGAGGGTTTTGGCGAAAATCTATTTAGAGATTGGCGATTTCATAAAGATGGAAGCAAAAATGAAGAGTTTGTAATGAATAACCCTACTTACAGCGGAAAAATACTGGTCGCCGGAGATAATTTTGGATGTGGATCCAGTAGAGAGCATGCTGCATGGGCCATTCATGATTTTGGATTTAAAGTTGTAGTATCCAGTTTTTTTGCTGATATTTTTAAGGGAAATGCACTTAATAATGGGGTATTGCCAATTCAGGTTTCACCAGAATATCTGCAAGCGCTATTTAGCGCCATCGAAAAAGATGCAAATACTCAAATAGAAGTGGATCTCGAAACACAGAAAATTACACTTCTTACTAACGGAGCCGTTTCAGAATTTGAAATTAATAGTTATAAAAAAACATGCTTATTAAACGGTTATGATGATATCGATTTTTTGATCAGTAATACCTCAGAAATAGAAGCATTCGAAACTACTATAAAATAAAATATGATCAGGCTGAGCCTTATAGAAGCCCAGAATATACTTGTAACAAAAAAACACTTCGGCAAGCTCAGTGTAACAAAAAAAAAGAATACATGAAATTAGATATCGCAGTATTATCAGGAGACGGTATTGGTCCAGAAGTGACTACCCAGGCCATTAAAGCATTAGAAGCTATTGCACATGGTTTTGATCACACCTTTGTTTTCAAAGAAGCTTTGGTAGGTGCCATTGCTATAGATAAGACAGGAAACCCTTTACCTGATGAAACTTTAGAACTTTGTGCCAGTACAGATGCCGTTTTATTTGGCGCTATAGGAGATCCAAAATATGATAATAATCCAAGTGCACCTGTGCGTCCAGAACAAGGGTTACTAAAACTACGTAAAGAACTAGGCCTCTATGCCAACATTAGGCCTGTTAAAGCCTATAGTACACTAATTGATAAATCCCCTCTTAAACAGGAGATTATTCAAGGTACTGATATTTCTATCTACCGCGAATTGACTGGTGGAATCTATTTCGGAAAAAAACATGTAAGCGAGGATGGCACCATAGCCTCTGACCTTTGCGAATATTCTAAAGAAGAAATCGAGAGAATAGCTCATTTGGCATTTAAAGCGGCTCAAAAACGAAGAAAAAAGTTAACATTAGTAGACAAGGCTAATGTTTTAGAATCTTCTAGACTATGGAGAAAAGTAGTTACAGAAATCGCTAAAGAGTATACTGATATTACACTCGACTTTTTATTTG
Organism: uncultured Aquimarina sp.; assembly: GCA_947497175.1. Taxonomy (GTDB): domain Bacteria; phylum Bacteroidota; class Bacteroidia; order Flavobacteriales; family Flavobacteriaceae; genus Aquimarina. Next base: position 35,693 of record CANMFM010000020.1, read on the forward strand.
TTGACAATGCTGCCATGCAAATGATCTTAAATCCTAGTCAGTTTGATGTGATCCTAACAGAAAATATGTTCGGAGATATTATTTCTGATGAAGCTAGTGTAATTGGTGGATCAATTGGGTTATTAGCTTCTGCTTCTGTAGGAGATACGTGTTGTATGTTTGAACCTATTCATGGTTCGTATCCGCAAGCCACAGGTAAAGGCATAGCAAATCCTATAGCAGCTATTCTTTCTGCTGCAATGTTGTTAGAACATTTTGATCTGATAGGAGAAGCTAACGCTATTAAAGATGCTGTCGAAAAAGCTCTAGAATTAAACCTTACCACTCCTGATCTAAATACTACTAACCCGATAACTACCGAAAAAGTAGGTGATTTTATAGCAGATTATATATTAAATCCGGAGGATTCTAATATCAATTTTGAGAACATACACGTTGGACAATCAACGATTATCTAATTTTAGTTATATTTCTGTTTTTAAAAAGCAACCAGAGCTTATTGTCTCTGGTTGCTTTTTTGTTTTACTTTTGCGCCTAATAGTAGCATAATTCCTTTTTTATTTTCAACAAGCGTTAAAATAGCTGTTTTTCAAAACATTAAACACCGTAACATTTTAAAAACTACATTCAAATCCCTAATTTAGTAGAGCTAATGAAAAAGAAAAAAAGATGTTATTTCCCAGAACAAATATTGAAAAACAATTAAGTAAGGTAAGGTCTAAGGATTTTGACGCATCTACTTGGAAAATACAAGTGCAAGAAGTTTTCAGAAAAGATGAGTCTCACACCAGTGAAATTCTTCAGAATCTAAATGCAATATCGAATACAGGCAGTAATGATTTTGATTTTGATCAACTTGAAACAAATAAAATCTATCATATTGATCAAATAAAAAACATATGTATTGATTACCGATTACGATTCTTAGACTCTAAATATTTTAAAGGAAAACTTCCTCATGAAGCTATTACTATTATCAAAGAGCTTGAGAAGAACCATCAAACCAAGCTTAAAGGATTTAAAATTATTGCTCCTTCTAAACTTTTCAAATTAGAGAACGCAGACGACCCGCTACTCTTTGCCCCTATTGGAAATGATTATTTCTATCTTATTCATAAATGGGGAAACGATCTTCATCCTTTACGCAAAGCTATGATGTGGTTCTTCAAAAGTTTTGAAAATTTACTCTTTCTTACCTTTTTGGTAAGTCTTTTGCTTACTTTTATGGTTCCGGATGGCCTGTTCAGTAAAACAAGTAACACATCTACATTTATCATGGTTTTTTTCTTTATGTTTAAATCGGTCGCTGCTGTAGTTCTTTTTTATGGATTTGCTCTTGGCAAAAATTTTAATACCGCAATCTGGAATAGTAAATATTTTAATGCATAAATGATATATTATGTTCCCCGAAAGTGAATACGAAAGAGTATATACAGGTAGTTTGATTAACATACAGTTTTTACAAAATATGCTTCAAGACAGAGGTATAAATTCGGTAACACGAGATGATATGAAATCTGGTGTAATGGCAGGTTTTGGTGGTGGTCTTCCTGATCATATACAACTTTTCGTAAAAAAGACCGATGTAGAAGAGGCTATACCAATTATTGAAAAAAGCCTATCATAAAAAGTATGGAAAACGAAAATCAACCCTCGAGAAAAACCTGGGATCTAATGATTGGAATTGCCCTGGTAATATTCGGGGGATTACGACTTTATAATCGTTTACAAACCAATGTGGAATGGGACTTTAGATCTATTTTTACAATAGTGTTTATGGTATATGGATGTTTTTTGATCTACCGGCATTTCAAAAATTCTCAGAAAAATTAGTTTTTCTTGTCAGCAATTTTACTCATAGCACGTTCACTTATTGCAGTAATTGATAGTGATGGATTAACCCCCGGGTTTGCCGATATCATAGATCCATCGCAAATAAACATATTATCATACCCAAAAACTCTATTATTTTTATCGATTACACCTTCGGAAGGATCAGCCCCCATAACAGCACCACCAAGGATATGCGCAGTAGAAGGGATTCCTGCTAATGGTTCTAAAGCAAAAACAGTTTCTTTTCCTTTTATGAGCTTCGCATATCGTTTTGCTAGTCCTAGCGATTGAGGAATAAAAGCAGAAGGCTTTTTACCTTCGGCTACCCTAGTATTCATAATCCCCAGACGATTTCGTTTAAACTTTAATGTACTATCTAAAGTTTGCATAAATAACAAGACCGTTGTGCTTTTACCCCAGTCTCTGGTTGTATATAGTTTAATATATGATAAAGGGTGTTTTACAAAACTCGTAAACATTTTAGTTACTCTTACTATTACATTTTTACCATGAGTCAGTGGTAGATGCGATAATCTCCAAAAACCAGAGCCTTTTGCATATCTAACAATTTCTAGATGGCTGTTCTCATCTGTATTTAGAATTGATCCTATAGCCACTCCTTTTGACATGTCTTTCGTTCTATCAAGATTTGTAACACTTATCAAACTCTCATTATTTGTTCTAATATCATGTCCTAATCGATCAGAAAGTTTAGGCAACGATTTGTGTTTAAGCTTTAATAACAATTTTATTGTTCCTAATACCCCTCCCGAAAAAACTACTCCTTTTGCTTTTACCGATTTTTTAGATCCAAAAAAGGCCGTCGAAGACTTATACTTGACCTCGTACCCATCGTTACTCGTGATTACATCATACACTTCATGTTCTGCTAGAATTTCGGCACCTAATTGCTGTGCCAGATACAGATAGTTTGTATCCAATGTATTCTTTGCTCCTATCCTACACCCTGTCATACATCCTCCACAATAGTTACACCCTGTTCGATCCGGTCCCTTCCCATTAAAATAAGGATCAGCAACCTTTACATTAGGTTTCCCAAAGAAAACTGCAACATCTGTTGCCTCAAAATTTTCTTTAATTCCCATGTCTGCGGCCAATTTTTTAAGCGCTATGTCTCCGTCAAAAAGTGTTGGATTTTTCTGAGCACCAAGCATCTTTAGTGCAGTGGTATAAAAAGGAGCTAACTCCTGTTGCCAATCGGCGAGTGTGCTCCAGCTACCTGAAGTAAAAAATGCCTTCTTAGGTACTGGTAGTGTATTTGCATATACTAATGAGCCTCCACCGACACCGGTTCCGGAAATAACCACCACATGTTTAAAAAAGGACATCTTCATGATACCAAACCATCTAAAAAATGGCATCCATAACCATTTCTTAAGGTTCCAGTTCGTCTTTGGAAAATCTTTAGAGCTATACCATTTTCCTTTTTCGATCACCAAAACCTTATATCCCTTTTCAGAAAGCCTTAATGCACTTACAGATCCTCCAAAACCGCTGCCAATAATTATATAATCATATTCTTTTTTAACACTCATCCCTGTTCTTGGTATATATACTAGAATAAATTGTTAAGTTTGAATAAATCGTAAAATAAAAATCAAACTATACACTCAAATATAGTTCGATTTTGATAAATTACCAAGTATGGGAAGAAAATCTATACTCAAAGACCGAAAAGAAAAAAATAAAAAAGTAGAAGCATGGACACAAGCTTTATTACCCAAAATTAAGAACACAGATTTAGGAAACTTAACTATGGATGATCTTGCTTTACTTATGAATAAAAGCAAGTCGACAATCTATCAATATTTCACAACTAAAGAGGAAATTTTCAATTATATCACTCAGGTTAGAATAGACCGTTTGAATAATTATAAAAATGAAATCACCGAAGAAATTCTTCAATTAGATTATAAGTACGACACTTTGGCTCAAATACTTACTGAGGGAGCAAAAGACATTTCGGCTTTTTACCTGAGGCAATTACAGCACTATTATCCAGGTGCCTGGAAAATTATTGAAGAATTCTTATATGGATTATTAGAGGACCTCAAGCAATTTTATCTGTTAGGTGTTGAAAATAAAATGTTCAAGCCTGTATCTGTAGAGTTGCTGATAAAAATTGACGAATTTTTCATTTTACAACTTATCACAGATGATACGTTTTTTACGCAATCCAAAGAAACCTTAGCCTCTACGATCAAGGACTATATGTTTTTAAAATTTGAAGGTTTAATGAGATAATACGATTGTTTTCTAAGGAATTTTAGAATAAACAAACCCGAAAGTAACAACTTTCGGGTTTGTTATATTAGGATTTAGATAAACTAGATTGGTATCTAAAATAATTACTTAATAATAAACTTGGAATCTGTAATTTTTCCGTTGCTTCCTTTTATTCGAGCAAAATATACGCCAGACTTAAGTTTATTTAGGTTAAGAGTTCTTGCACTACTATTTAAAGATCCAACATTTTCGGTATGTACCAATCTACCACTCAAACCATATATTGAAACGCTTGCGTTAACTACAGGAGGATTTGCAGCGATATAGATCTGTCCATTAGAAATTGTTGGGAATAATACTGTTCCAGTAGAAGCAAGACCTGCCTCTGCTTCTTCCTCTTCTTCAGCAGTTTCTTCCTCGGCTTGACCAGGGTTAATAGAGCGTATTGCCCATCCAAAAGAGTTTACTGCCGGATCTGTCAATAATCTGAAACGTAAGGCTACTACATCTCCTTCTTCAAAGAAATCTAATAAATTTATGCTTTGTTCTTTAAATAATCCATCATTAATCGAAGGCGCTGGTCCAGAGTTATATACTTCTGTCCACTCAGAGAATCTTTCTGCATTATAGGCATCAAGTTGTACCCAATTTTGTAAATCTGTTGAAGCTTCTAAAGCAACAAAATCATAAAATTCTCCTGGAGCAGGTCCCAATTCAACTATAGCTACATCTTCATAAGAAAGGTTTTCATTTCCAGCTGAAACTGTTATAGGATGTTTTAATACTGTGCTGTACTCTTTCCCATCTAAATAAGGATGATCTGCATTACTTAGTACATTTGTAGCAACTGTACCTCCTAAATTGTCAATTACAAACTGACCTCCATAAGTATATACATCTGCATCTTCAAAAGTATCTATAGAAACCAAGGATTCTGGTTCTTTAAAATCAATAATATCAAATTCTCCATTCGCTATAATTGAGCTATTGCCTTCGCTATCTATAACTTGAAAGCCAACATTGTGTTCTCCTTCAGTTAAATCATTAATAGCATATTCAAACTCGGTCCCCTGAGCTACATTATCTGTGATTTGATCCACCTCTACTCCATCAACAAATACTTTGATCGACTCAGCATTTTCATTGGTTTGTATATATTTCACAATTGCATTTTGGCTTTCGATAGACTCTTGAGATGCACTTACAATTGTTGGAGGTGCGTAATAAGCAGGTGGTTCGTATCCAGCTAACTCTTCAAGTTCTGCGGTCCAAACCCCTCTACCATGCGTAGCCATTACTACTTCGTTGTTTACTATTTTCATTTGCCAAACAGAGAAAGCAGGTAAACCAGCTAGTAGTGCCCAGTTCTTACCTCCATCCAGAGTTTGGAAAACTCCGATATCCGTTCCTACCCATAATCTATCTGCATCAAAAGGCATTTCAACTAAACTATGTATCGCTACATCAGGAAAACCTCTATCTTCTCCTGTAGAAAAACCTGATATATCCTCCCATGTTTGCCCCAAATCTTCAGTTTTAAGAATTTTGGCCGCCCCTTGTCCTGAGAATAACACATATGCTCTATCGGCATTGGTAGGTGATGTTTCTACACCAGAGATGAAATAATTATGACCTACACCATCTCTTGGATCTGCAAAGGTAGCTGTAGCTTCATAAGAAACTCCATTGTCTTTAGAAACATGCATTACATAGGCTCCAGATTCTGTCATCGCATTACCTGCCCACACAACATCAGGATTTGCTGTTGAAACTGATACATCTAATGAACTGCTCGCACCCACAGAAAAATTAGCTGGGATTGATGTCAAGCTCCAAGATTCTGCAAAGTTGGTAGACCTCCATACTCCGCTAACTCCTGGGCTAAAAAGTACATCTGGATTATTATTAGAATTTGTAATTTTCGAATAAAAAGGAGAAGTACCTCTACCAGACTCCCCGTGTCTTGCATTAAATCCTTGACCGTTTACATATCTAACAAATCCATTAAATTGTGAACCTCCGATAAATTTATTTGGGTCGTTGTAGTTCCACAACACTTCAAAACCATCTCCTCCTATGATAAAGATATACTCAGTTTCGTCATTTGCACCATCTGGAGTAAATGAAATCCACGTACCGTTATCTTGTGCACCAGCGGTATAATCCTGTACTCCATTGCGCTTATCTGCACCATAAAATTGTGTGCAATTTAATCTAACAGCAGCCTGAGACCAATCATTTAATGTAGTACCCGGGTCTACCAGATAATCTGTGTGGTATACACCACCGTCATTAGAAAGAATTAATTTAAATTTTTTGTCTTTTCCAGAGCTAGGCACATATGTCATTCCATGTTGATCAACATGAACATAATCATTTAATTCATTATTATAACCGGCAGCTATAGGTTGAAAAGTATAACTTAAAGGCTTTCCAGCTACTTCAACTCTATAAGTTACAACACCACCAGAATAGAAAATATTTTCATTGAAGGGATGTGCCATTAATAGGTTATCATACCATCCTTGTCCAGTAACCAGGTTAGCCGACGCAGGATCCCCTTCGTACGCTAATAGCGTAAATGTTTCTCCTGCATCATCAGATACATAAAAATCTGTATTTACAGCAGTAGTTGCAGCACCTTGGGGTGTATACACACCTACAAAAATCTTGTTAGAATTCGCCGGAGATATATCAAGTTCAAAACGAGCGTGATTCGCATTATAGTCATCTTTATTAAGTACTACATTCCATGTCGATCCTCCGTTGTTACTTTTGATAACACCAACACCATTAACTCCTGCGTACATTACAGTACATGCATCAGTAGCATAATTAAGATCTTGCACATTACCTCCGCTATATGTATTTTTCCAGGTATCACCTCCATCTCTGGTTACAAAAATTCCATTTTCACTAGCTACTACAAGATGATTTTCATCGTTTTGATTTACGGCTAAACGACCTATACCACCAAAGTCTTTAGTGTTATTAAGATATTCCCAAGTTCGGCCTGCATTTATAGACTTCAGAACACCTACACCTCCAATAGCATCTAAGTTACCAAAAGGCTCTCCTGTACCTACATAAAGTACTTGTGGATTATTTTTACTTACCGCAACTGTAGAAGTAGAAAGGTTAGGCACTTTATAATCTGTCAGATTTTCCCAGGTAGTCCCTGCATCTTCAGTCACCCAAAGTCCTCCACCTACGGTACCTGCATACCACTTATCAACGTTATCTGGTGCTACAACTATACCACGTATTCTACCCGGTACATTTGCTGGTCCACGCTCTGTATATTTAATTATGCTTGTAGCACTTTTAGATCTAAAAGCATTTGCTTTTCTGATAGCTTTCTGATGCTCTGTCATCATATAACCATCTTTATATGTAGATTCCTCTTTACCTATAGGTACTTGAAGGTTTTTGATAAAATCAGCGATGTGCTCGATCCCTTTTTTCTTATTATAATCTTTTTTGGTTTTCTTGCTTTTCAGAGCTACCGGAGTTTTCATCTCTACCGTTGTCTTTTTACTCTTGTTTTCACAAGAAGCAAGAACAAGAACCATAGAGGCTAGAACAAGCAATTGTTTAAAGTAAAGTTTGTGTTTCATTTTAGTCATTTAAATTGATTATTATTAATTGAGTGTGAGTATTTTTATTTAAAATATCTTCTGGATTATCGGAAACAGGCTTTTGTTCCATACCTATATACGGAGTTAGCTTCAATGAGGTTCTATCGTTCCAATCAATAGCAACCCCTCTAAAAGTACCTTTCTTAATGATTCTTTTGGTCTCTGTTTCGTACACAACGTATTCAAAATGGGTAGCAGGATCACCTACTTTCATGTTCTTTAGAAGATGAAGCTCCATAGTCTTGTCACTATTTAACTTTATTGTGCCACTATCTTTCACGATGGGTTGTATTGGAGAGGTATTGTTACCAACAGGAGTATGTAATGAGGATGAAGAACTATCATCAACAGTAGCTTTATTATCTATCGTTTTGCATTGAGCAAATGAGAATATAGCCAGATTAAGAAAAAATACACTTATAATTTTTCTTGATAACATTGAACCGTAATTATATATTAACTATTAAAGCTTACTCTGCTATAGTTATATCATAGGTTAGTTCTTAATTACTTCAAAGGGGCGAAGTATGTAAATTAAAATGAGGTTAAACGATAAAGATAATAAGGCAACCACATTAAAAATGTAAAATAACAGATATTAGACAATTATTACAACTAATTCTTAAGATAATTTAACAAATTTAACATTCGTTGATCAAATATACATTGTATCTGTTAGCATATTTTTAATCTTTTAAGTACCATCAAAGAAATCACTAAAAATATTCTCAATTTTTTATTTCGAAAAAAGTAATTACTCTACTACCAATAAAAATAAAAAAGACCTTGAATCCAAGGTCTTTTTTATTTTTAGTTTTTCATAAATTCAATTACACATTGACAGCGTACATCTTTTCTCGTAAATCTTTAATTTTTGGATCACTCATGTATTCATCAAATGTTGTATACCTATCAATGACACCATTTGGAGTTAATTCTATGACTCTGTTACCAACAGTCTGAGCAAATTCATGATCATGTGTAGTAAAAAGCACTGTTCCCTTAAACTTTTTAAGTGAATTATTAAAAGCAGTAATTGATTCTAGATCCAGGTGATTAGTAGGCTCATCTAACATTAGCACATTTGCCCTGGTCATCATCATTTTGGATAACATACAACGCACTTTTTCTCCTCCAGAGAGCACATTAGATTTTTTAAGTGCTTCTTCACCGCTAAAAATCATTTTTCCTAAGAATCCTCTGATAAAAACTTCTTCACGTTCTTCTTCTGTTGTTGCCCATTGACGTAACCAGTCTACAAGGGTCAAATCGTTTTGAAAATACTCACTATTATCAGCAGGCAAATAGGATTGTGTTGTAGTGATACCCCAATCAAAATTACCCGCATCTGCTTTTTGCTTATTATTCAAGATTTGATAGAATGCTGTTGTAGCTCTTGAATCTTTAGAGAAAACAACAACTTTATCTCCCTTAGCAAGATTAATATCTATATCCTTAAACAGTGTTTCTCCTTCAATACTGGCCGCTAAACCTTCTACATTCAAAATTTGATCACCCGCCTCTCTATCTCTTTCAAATATAATTGCTGGATAGCGACGGCTGGAAGGCTTAATATCCTCAATATTAAGTTTTTCTATCATTTTTTTACGAGAGGTTGCCTGTTTAGATTTCGCCACATTGGCACTAAATCGAGCTATAAACTCTTGTAGTTCTTTCTTTTTCTCTTCTGCTTTTTTGTTTTGCTGGGCTCTTTGTCGGGCTGCCAACTGAGAAGATTCGTACCAAAATGTGTAGTTTCCACTATAATGGTTAATTTTTCCAAAATCGATATCAGAAATATGGGTACAAACAGCATCAAGAAAATGACGGTCATGAGATACGACAATTACCGTATTTTCATAGTTCCCTAAAAAGTTCTCTAACCAAGAGATCGTTTCATAATCCAGATCATTTGTCGGCTCATCCATTATCAATACATCAGGGTTGCCAAATAAACATTGTGCAAGTAATACTCTCACTCGCTGTTTAGTATCAAGATCTGACATCTGTGTGTAATGTAAATCTTCTTTGATACCAAGGTTAGAAAGCATAGCTGCAGCATCACTATCTGCATTCCATCCATTCATTTCTTCAAATTGCACCTGAAGCTCTCCTATTTTTTCAGCATTCTCATCAGTATAGTCAGCATATAAAGCATCAATTTCCTTTTTTATCTTGTAGAGTGGTTTATTTCCCATGATAACAGCTTCCAGAACTGTGAACTCATCATAAGCATAATGGTTTTGTTCTAGAACCGACATTCTTTTACCAGGTTCAAGATGCACATGACCAGAAGTCGGCTCCATTGCTCCCGAAAGAATCTTAAGAAAAGTAGATTTTCCGGCACCATTGGCACCAATAATACCATAACAATTACCTTGAGTAAAAGCAGTATTTACTTCATCAAAAAGTATTCGTTTACCAAATTGAACGGAAAGATTAGAAACTGATAACATAATATAAGAAAATGTATAATTTGAATTTGCCGCAAAAGTAGAAAAATGGATTCAGAACGAGAAACAATCTGTAACTAATTTGAAAACTATACTACAAAACCAAACTACTTGAAGAATTAAAAAAATGCGCTTCACAAGATACCACTTATCATGACTAAAGTAAAAAATTGACAATACTAGAATTAACGTATAATTAACAATGGTAGAAGGTGATTCCTTTTATTTTTGACCGAATAGTCTGTTAATGAATAGTTCTTAAATGCGTTTTTCTCTCCTTATATATAGTATCCTCTTATTTTTTATGTCATGTTGTTTATGCAGTTGCGACTCATCAGAAAAAACAAACAGACAATACACCTATTTTGGTGGAGAAATTGTAAATCCGAACACTAATTATGTTGTGCTATCTGATGGTGTAGGATTAAATGATACTATTCAACTCGATAAGAATAATAGATTTTTACATAAAATTGAAAATCTAAAAGAAGGACTATATTCTTTTAGACATAATCCAGAAAATCAAATTGTTCTTTTAGAACAAGGTGATAGTGTACTTATACGACTGAACACCATTGAATTTGACGAATCTCTAGTATTTACAGGGGACGGTGCCCGAAAAAACAACTTTTTAATTGATATGTTTTTGCAGAATGAAACGGAACGTGAAAAAATTAGAAGAACGGGTTTAAGGTTGTCACCCTCTTATTTTAAAAGACATCAAGATTCTTTATTGAATTTTAAAGTAAAAGCGTACAAAAAGTTTATTGATAAGTACGAATTAAGCGATTTGGCAAAAAAACTTACTCAGGCCAGTTTTAAATTTGACTACTATACCCGGCATGAATTATATTTTAACAGACGATATGGTATCGCCGGCCTAGATTCATCTAAAGATTTACCGCTGTCTTTTTTCAGTTACAGAAATAACATTAATTATAATGATGATGAATTGAAAAGATTATATGCATACAACAGATTCTTAAATTTTTATTTTACAAATGCTTCTTTAACGAATTACTCCAAAGAGTTTCCACTCTATAAAAATCGGATAGGAAGTACGATTTATAAATTAAATCTCGTAGACAGCCTAATCTATCACCCTTACATTAAGAATAATTTACTGAGAAGAGTAACCACAAAATTTTTACTGGAAAGCAGAGATAACATTGAAGCAAACAAAGTGTTGTCTCATTACCTATCGGTAAGCTCTAATAAAAAATCTCAGAAAGAATTGAGAAAACTCTCTAGAGCAATTTCTAGGTTACGTCCAAATAAAATCATTCCCGAACAACCTCTTATTACATCTAATGGCGAAACCATAAAACTCTCATCTCTTTTCAAAAAACCGATAACGGCTTTCTATTTTTGGTCTATGGATAGAAAAGATCATTATATAAGAGCTCATAAAAAAGCATCTTATTTAAACACGTTGCATCCCGAAATTGATTTTATAGCCATTAACACTGATGATGAGCAAACAAAAAATTGGTTAAAAACAATTAAACGACATCATTACAACCTTAATAATGAATATGAGTTTAAGTATCCAAAATGTTCGTCAGAAGAACTTGTTATTCATAATCGAAACAAAGTTATTCTTGTTGACAATGAAGGTAAAATAATTAACGCGAATACAGACCTTTTCTCTTCTGTTTTTGAAAAACAATTAATGCATTACTCCAGGCTTGCTAATGTAGAAAATTAAAAAGCTACCCTTTACATTAAAGAGTAGCTCATTTTATTTGTAAAATCCCCGGTATTAGTTTCCTTTCTTATAGTCTGCAAGAAATTTCTCTAAACCAATATCAGTTAATGGATGTCTTAATAGTCCTTCAATAGACGAAAGTGGTCCGGTCATCACATCTGCTCCTATCTTTGCACAATCAATTACATGCATTGTATGTCTTACTGATGCGGCTAAAATTTGGGTATCAAACCCGTAATTATCATAAATCAGTCTAATTTCGGCTATAAGATTAAGTCCATCAGTAGAAATATCATCCAATCTTCCAATAAACGGAGAAACATAGGTTGCTCCCGCTTTTGCCGCTAGTAGTGCTTGTCCTGCAGAAAACACCAAGGTACAATTAGTTTTGATACCATTGTCGCTAAAGTATTTAATAGCTTTTACTCCATCCTTAATCATAGGTACTTTTACTATAATTTGATCATGTAATTTTGCTAATTCTTGCCCTTCTTTAAGTATTCCATCATAATCAGTTGAGATAACTTCTGCGCTAATATCGCCGGTCACTATCTCACATATTTTTTTATAGTGGTTGATAATATTTTCTTTACCGGTAATTCCTTCTTTTGCCATTAAAGAAGGGTTTGTTGTTACCCCATCTAAAACACCCAAATCTTGTGCTTCTTTAATTTGATCAAGGTTTGCAGTATCAATAAAAAATTTCATGTTGTTGTGTTTAAATTATATGTCTTTTATCAGAGCACGAATATAAAAATAATCGGTATGGAATAATAAGATCTTCCGTTAATTGAACAAAAAAATCTAACTTCGAGAAATGGAATTATAATTCGTAATGATTCATTAACAATTTCTCGTACATTTTACTTGGTAAAATCCGTTTTAAAACAATAGAGAATTTTTGCATAAAAGCCCCAACTTTATATCTTACTTTTGGTTTTTTAGTCTTTATAACTTTGTATACAACTTTAGCCATTTCCAAAGGATCACTACCCGCATCTACATGCTCATCTATTAGTTTTAATGTCTTATCGTAGATTTTTTCGTAGGGAGAACCCTCTAAAACCGGAGCATGATAACGTCCCGCGGCAATATTGGTAGCAAAATCACCAGGTGCCACATTAGTCATTTCAATATTAAAAGCTTTCAATTCCATTCTCCAGGCCTCAGTAGTAATTTCAAGTGCCGCTTTAGAAGCACTATAAATACCTCGATAAGGTAAACCCATATACCCGGCAATAGATGTAATATTTATAATTAAGCCGGACTTTTGCTTACGCATGATAGGCAAAACTGCCTTAGTAACATTAATCGGACCAAAATAATTTGTTGTAAAGTTCTTTAGAATTTCTTTCTCAGGAACCTCTTCAATAGGGCCCATAATTCCTGCCCCTGCATTATTGATTAACACATTTAATTTACCATGTTTTTTTTCAATATTTGCTACAGCAGCATTAATGCTATCGACATCAGCAACATCTAATTGAAGTAATTCGAAAGACTCAAAGTTTGTATACCTTTCTGGGGTGCGGCTTGTACCATAAACTGTATACCCTTTACTGGCTAAAAATACACCGATTGATTTTCCTATACCTGAAGAACCCCCTGTTATTAATACGACTGGATTTTGATCTAAACTCATGTTGGCAAATATACAATTATGATTTACGAATTAGAGTCAAAGGAGTTAGATTTAATAAACAATTCAAATCAACATTTCGTTAAATTGCAGGTACAAAAAAAGGCAAGCTACCTACATCACACCGCTACGACCGTATACCTTTGCTGCGTTCCCGCCCTGGAGGATTCAACAGGAGCTAGTTGTGTAGGACTTGCCGATGCAAAGATACGATCTTTCACATATAAAACAACGATTTTTTAAACCCAATTAAAATAAATATCTTGCTCTAAATTAAATTATAAAAATGAAGATCTATAACTCCTTAATCGTCATTATATTAAGCCTAACCTTATGTGCATGCGGAAGTAATCAGGAAAAGAAAAAAAAATATTTTTCAATCCAAACGGAGAATAATACCACAATATTTAAACTTGGTGAAACCATAAAGGCGAGCATCAACAACAAACAGAATATACCAATAGATTCTGTTACCTATATACTGAACCAAAAAATAACTCCCTCAAAACCAGATTATACTTTTGAAGAAAAAATCGATACCGAAAAATTAGGTCATAATATTCTAAAGGCACAAGTGTTTTATAATGGAAATGTAGATACAATCACCAAAAAAGTTACATTCTTGAACAATACATCCCCAAAACTATATTCGTATAAAATCGTAGCCGAATATCCTCATGATAAACAAGCATTCACGCAAGGATTAGAGTTTCATGGAGACACTCTGTATGAAAGCACAGGAAGAAAAGGAAAATCTTCGTTACGAAAGATCAATTATAAAACAGGAGATGTACTCACTAAAATTGAGGTACCTAAAGATTATTTTGCTGAAGGAATTACAATTTTGAATAACCAAATCTTTCAATTGACATGGTTAGCCAAAGAAGGGTTTATCTACGACCTCAATACGATGAAAAGAACTGGTAATTTTGCTTATAATAATAGCAAAGAAGGCTGGGGATTATGTAATGATGGTGAACATATCTATAAAAGCGACGGCACCGAAAAAATATGGCTTTTGGATCCCAATACACTTGCAGAAAAAGAATATATAGAAGTTACTACTAATAAGGGTGTGAAGTCCAAATTCAATGAGCTTGAGTGGATCGAGGGTAAAATCTATGCGAATACCTGGCAAAAAGATGGTATTGCTATCATTAATCCAAAAAATGGTGCTTTAGAAGGTGTTATTGATCTATCAGGATTACGAAAAAAGGTGAGTCAGCATCAAGATTTAGATGTACTCAATGGTATTGCTTATAAGAAGGACACTAAACAATTATTTGTAACTGGTAAAAATTGGGATAAGCTTTTCGAAATTGAAGTTATTAAATAAACACCCAACTATTACGCTATACCAAGGAGTTAATAATAGTAACTTTGTATTCTGTAAGCAATAAAACATAAGCTTTAAAGATTTACATTCTAGCTTTAAAATTGCAACACCATAATAACTACCTCGTTATTGTTATAGACAAATAATAAACCGTACCTTTGCGGCTTATTTTTATTTATATGAACAAATTTGAAGCGTTAGGCCTGGGTGAAGCCATTATAAAGGCGGTGAATGATATGGGGTTCGAAACTCCAAGTGAGGTACAAGAAAAGGCTATTCCTATTTTACTTGAACAGGATACAGATATTGTAGCCCTGGCACAAACCGGAACAGGAAAAACAGCGGCGTTTGGTTTTCCGTTAATTGAAAAAATAGACAGCAAAAGTAGGATCACGCAGGGATTAATCCTCTCTCCTACTCGCGAACTTTGTTTACAAATCACTAATGAGCTTAAAAACTACTCTAAGTTTATTCCCGGATTACATACGGTTGCCATTTATGGCGGTGCTAGCATTACCGAACAAGCAAAACAAATAAAGAGAGGAGCTCAGATTATTGTGGCTACTCCAGGTCGTATGCAGGATATGATAAACCGTAAAATGGTAGATATTACAAATATCGGTTATTGTATCCTTGACGAAGCTGATGAAATGCTAAATATGGGGTTTTATGAAGATATAACTTCGATATTATCTCATACTCCAAAAGATAAAAACACGTGGTTATTTTCTGCAACTATGCCTAAAGAAGTTGCAACCATAGCTAAACGTTTTATGCAGAAACCTGTAGAAATTACCGTTGGGCATAAAAATACAGGATCAAAGAACGTTTCTCATGAGTATTATGTTGTGAATTCGCGAGATCGATATGCTGCATTAAAGAGATTAGCAGATGCAAATCCTGATATCTTTTCGGTAATCTTTTGCCGTACCAAACGCGATACTCAAAAAGTGGCAGAAAACCTTATCGGTGATGGTTACAATGCCGCGGCTTTACATGGTGATTTAAGTCAAAATCAACGTGATTTGGTAATGAAAAGCTTTAGAAATCGTCAAATTCAAATGTTAGTCGCTACAGATGTAGCTGCACGTGGTATTGATGTAGATGATGTTACTCATGTAATTAATTATCAATTGCCAGACGAGATTGAAACCTATACGCACAGAAGCGGAAGAACTGGACGTGCTGGAAAAAGTGGTGTTTCTATGGTTATTGTCTCCAAAAGTGAAATCAGGAAGATCAAATCTGTTGAACGTATCATTAAAAAGAGTTTTGAGAAAAAAGAAATTCCCAGTGGAGAAGAAATCTGTCAGGTACAACTTTTTCATTTAGCCAGCGATATTGGGAAAGCAGAAATAAATCATGAGATTGACAGTTACTTACCGTCTATAAATGAAGTATTAGAAGGTTTTTCTAAAGAAGAATTAATTAAAAAATTCTTCTCGGTAGAATTCTCTCGTTTTCATAACTACTACAAAAATGCCAGAGATCTTAATGCCAATGGCGGTGGAGATAGCGGAAGAGAATCCAGTAGTGACGGAAGCACTCGATACTTTATCAATGTTGGAGAAAAAGACGGTTTTGACTGGATGACTCTAAAAGATTTCCTAAAAGAGGTATTAGAGTTAGGCAGTGATGTATTGAGTCGGGTTGATGTTAAAGAAAGCTTTTCTTTTTTCAATACCACATCAGAATATCAGGAAAGAGTTTTATCTGCTTTTGAAGACTTCAAAATGGAAGGAAGAAAGGTAAATGTAGAAATCTCAAAAGATTCTGGTCGCAACAGGGGTCGTCGCCGTGGTCGGGATAATGAAGGTGGCTTTAAGGGAAAACGCAGAAGTGATGGATTTAAGCCAAAAGGTAAAAAACGATTTAACAAAAAAGAAGATAGAAACCAGGACGGAAATAGAGGAAGAGACCGTAGAAAACGTAGTGATCGCAGATAAATACAGATATTAACATAGTAATATGATTTTTGGCGCGGTTTTTATGTTATTTTACTTAAAAAAATTGAACGTCGTAATTTGATCTATGAAAAGAATTTTATTGTACATAACATTACTACTTACTGGCATAATAAGCTATGCACAAGATGATATTTCCAAGCCTCAGGAAACCGATGTAGTGTCTGGAAAAGTATTGAATGCTTCAACTGATAAAAAATTAGAAAACGTTCATATTGTTAATCTTAGTCAGGTAATTGGTACCATTACTAATGATGAAGGAGATTTTTCTATTCAGGCTAAAGTAAATGACACCCTGTATTTTTCGTATATAGGATATAAGCCTTTAAAAATTAGAGTTACTAATGACTGGGTTAAATTTGGGGAGGTAAAAATTAAAATGACCGAGCTTGGTATTGCTCTGGAAGAAGTGGTTGTTGCCGACGTACAACTAACCGGATATTTAGAGATTGATGCTAAAAGAATTCCTGTATATAATAATTACAGGTACAGCATTTCTGGTTTGGATTCTGGTTATGAAGGCGGAAGTAAGCAACCTGGAGCTGTTAATAAAGTTTTAGGCGCTATATTTAATCCTGCAGATTTCTTGTATAATACGTTTAGTAAACGATCCAAAGAGTTAAGAAAATTACGCAAGATGAAGAAAGATGACAAGATCAGAAATCTTCTTCAAACCAAATTTGATCGCGAAACCTTAATGGCATTACTACAAGTAGACCGTTTAGATATTGATGAAATTCTTAGAAATTGTAATTACTCTGTAGATTTTATAAAATTTGCTAACGATCTTCAAATACTTGATGCCATTAGTGAATGCTACGAAGAATATAAGGTTCTGGATAGAAAGTAAATAGTTGATTTGATGTAAAATAAATCAAAATAATCTCTTCACTCAATATTCTCATATGATATTACTGTAAAATCTCTTTAGGGAAACGATCTTTCGAACTATGTATATTCCTTTATTTTAGTATACTAGAGTTGTCATTATTAGTTACCAATAGCACTATTTTTGAGAATGAAGAGCTATACGGTTACCTTCAGAATCTATGAAATATGCCATATATCCATGATCTTCTGAAATTTGTTTTTTTCCTGAAATCACCTGTCCTCCTGCTTCTTCTACTTTACTAATTTCATTGGCAACGTCATCACAAGAAAAATATATCAATATGCCATCACTACCTGGTTTATAGTGTTCACCCGCCTGAATCAAAGTACCTGTAGCAACACCTACTTGATTTTTATTAGGAAACCATCCCATTTGTATTTCACCCATGTGTTGTACACTAATATCAATATCAAAAACTCTTTCGTAAAATGTTTTTGCTCTAGACATATCTGTAACCGGAATTTCGAACCAGGCAATCATACTATTTGGTGTTACTTATTAATATTTAGAAAGTTAGGTTTTCTCATGATATCTTGCAATGATATGTTCATGGCTTTTGATAGCTTTTTTTGCCCATTCCATACGTTTTTGTAATTTCTCTTCTTCAGATAATTGCCACCTTATGTCCGATTTTCTTAATTCTGAGGTAACATGTTGCAAAATTATTGCCGCAGAAACTGAAATGTTCAGGCTTTCGGTAAAACCAACCATAGGAATATGTAACATCGTATCAGCAGCCTCTAGCACCATATCACTTAACCCTTGCTGTTCTCTTCCGAAGAAAAAAGCTGAAGGCTTAGTGACGTCAAACTCCTGTAAAACTTTAGAATCATTATGAGGGGTTGTCGCTACAATTTGATACCCTTTATTCTTTAGCTTTTTTAAACATGAAGTTGTAGAGCTATGTCTACTAATATCTACCCATTTCTGGGCGCCCATGGCAATTTCTCTATCAATGCGTTTCACATTTACTTCTTCTATAACATGAACATTCTGGATTCCAAAAACATCACAACTACGTATCACCGCGCTGGTATTGTGTAATTGATATACATCCTCTATAGCCACAGTAAAATGGTTAGTTCTTTCATTCAAAACCTTTTGGTATAAGCCCAATCGTCTGGGTGTAAGAAATGATTCTAAATATTCTATAAGATTAACATCAATCATGCCGGCTAAAATATGAAAAACATCTATTAGTTTTTCATAAAAAAAGCTGCCTGCGCATAAAACAGACTGCCTAAGATCAATAACCTTTGTAAAAAACCATGTGATCTGAACGAAATTTTGTATTCAAAATAATGATCACAATATTTTTAAACCGAAACACGTAAGGTGTAAAACAATCGAATAAAAGTATTTACCAAACCACGATGTATGTAATCCATGATTTTTAAAGAAAACCCCCCGCAATTACCCCTAACAACGGGAGGTTCTAAGTAAACACATCGTCAAAATGCATCGTACAACTAACTGTAATACAATCAGTTTATATTTTTAATTTATAAGTGGTATAGTAATTTTTAATATTTTCAAATTTTATACTTAATTTTTATAGGGGCATAATCATCTTACTCATGATTACAGTCAAAAAAGTCATACAACTCGAAATCAAACTATTAGGTATTGGTAAAGAACTTGAGCGATAAAACATAGCCCTATATTTTGACATTAAAATTGTTAAGGAATTGTGAAAAATTTTACGGGTTTCCGTAAAAAACAATTTAAAATTCCTATATTTCGGATAGCAGAATAAAGAAAAATATAATAGTTGTCTTTTTCTGAAGGGAAAATCTTCTTTACATTGTAAAGCGATAGAAAGACATGAAAATCTCAATATAAGAAGTGAAAAATCACACATAATGATTGATTTACTATTAATTAATCGTTATTCAAAACCCTGCTTTTGTTTGGCTCGCCAAAGTTTTACAAATAGCGGGGTTATTTTTTATTTAAAAACAATACATTTTACAATATGCCAGGCCTTAAAAAAAAATGCCTCTTTATAAAATAATCATTCGGTTTTATTCTATGCACTAAAAATCTACTATTTTAACACATTATAAGTTATTAAATACTTAAAATCAGATAGTTAACCTATACAAAACAATACTTAAAACTCAGCATGGGGGTAAGAAAATGAGCCTTTTTATAATGTTTACATAAATGCTATCATTTTTCTAAAAAAACAATATCTAAATATAGTCACAATTTGTTAAAATAAGGTGACGTTAAAACGCATAAATATTATGGTTTTACCGTAAAACATACAGTTTTTTGTCCTTGAAAAAATTGACGGTTGAACTTTAATTAAAAAATCACAACAAACTAAATTACACTTATTTAGGTTAAAAAAAATTAATAAAAGACGTAATTTAACAATAAAAAAGTGAAGAAATACACCTATATAGTAATATAATCCATAAAATTTTAACATTCAAATTACAGTGTTTTAAACGTTAAAAACTTAACTAAATTATCCATTTTACATTCGTATTTCATACGAAGAACAATAAAGTAAAAATGCATATACAAATGAGTTTGATAGTTGAACAAACTCATTTGTATATGCATTTTTTTTTCCGGATACGCGTATAACTGATTTTTGCTTTAATCCATTAAGTCGTATGTAAAGAAGTATAAAATGATGTTTACATAATCTATTTCTTATTTTATAACAATAAACTCACTTCTCCTGTTGAGTTGATGCTCTTCGGGACTACACTCTACACCGTTTTCACATTTATTAATAAGGTTAGTCTCACCATATCCTCTTCCTGTAACACGATCTTTGTCGATCTTACCTTTATTAACAATGTAATTAATTGTATTTTTTGCGCGTTCTTCACTCAAATACATATTATAATCATCTCCTGCGGTACTATCTGTATGAGAACGAACATCAATTTTTAGTTGTGGGTATTCTTGAAGCGTTGCTATTATTTTTTGAAGTTCTATCTCTGCATCTGAGCGAATATTTGATTTATTAAGGTCAAAATAAATCGTTTGTAGTGCTAATAATTTAGCCAGATCATCACCTTCTTTTACCTCGTTATCTTGCAAACCACCTTTACTAATTTGTAGAGGAAGTTTGTATTCATACTCTAATACATTATTAGTTGGCAGTAACACTTCGGTGGGTGCATATTCAGATTTAGTGGCTCTAACTATATATTGCGTTTCGCACTCCAGATCAAATTTATAAGATCCTTTTTCATCAGTTGTTGTTTTTTGCATTTCATTATTGTTATCATCTAACAGAATTACTTCTGCTCCTGAAACTATTTCTTTAGAATTCGCATCGGTAACCACACCAGAAACATATTGATTACAGCTTGTTATTAAATCTCCAATTTGTTTAAAACTATAGATATCATCATATCCTTTTCCGCCTGTTCTATTGCTTGCAAAATAACCTATTTTGGTTTCTTCATTCAACACAAATGTAAAATCATCGGTTGATCCGTTTACGGGTTTCCCTACATTATAAGGAATTGAAAAGCTATCTCCTTCGGGTACAGCAACAAATACATCAAGACCCCCTAACCCTATATGTCCATCACTTGCAAAATACAGTCTACCAGAATCACTTATATAAGGAAAAGTCTCTCTACCTTCGGTATTAATTTTATCACCAAGATTTTCTGGAGTACCAAAAGTTCCATCATCGTTAATATCCACTACATACAAATCTGAAAGTCCTGTACTACCAGGCATATCACTTGCAAAATATAATTTCTTCCCATCAGCACTTAAGGCTGGGTGCGCTACAGAATATTCGTCGTCATTAAAAGGTAATTCTTCTATATTGGTCCACTTATCACCATCCAGAGTAGCTCTATATATCTTTAATAAGATGTTTCCTTTTGAATTTCTACCTAATCGTCTTTTGGTATAATTATTTCTGGTAAAATAAACGGTTTGTCCGTCTTTAGAAAAAGACGTTGAGGATTCATGAAACTTAGAGTTTATTTTTCCTTTAATTTTTTTTGGTGTCTGTAAAATTCCATTTGCTTCAATAATGTTGGAAGAAAATAAATCTAAAAAGGGCATTTCGTTCCATTCATGCACGGTTTTACTCATCCCACTTCCTCCTCTGGAAGATGCAAAGATGAGTTGTCCCTGATTATTAAAACTAGGGGCATAATCCGAATATTTCGAATTGGTAGTAAGTTTTAACAACTTAAATTTTCCTGATTGTAATTCTATAAAATTAAGGTAGTCGCGTGTATTAATAAAAAATTCGGCGCGCTGATCACTCCCAGATAATTCATTAAATTTTATCATCATTTTATCGGCCTCATCATAGCGCTTTACATTTTTAAGCGATTGAGAATATCTAAATATATATTCTGGATCGACTTCTTCCATATAATTAGTGATCAATTTTTCATACCATATAACCGCTTGATCGAGTTCTGCATTGAAATAATATGAATCGCCTAATTTTTGAAATAAATCAACTGAAGAGTATCCACTCTCTGCTACTTTTTTATATATTTTTCGTGCATCAACATAAGCAAAACGATCAAAATTCTCGTCTGCTTTAGCCAATTGTTTATCCTGTGAAAAGACAGCATTAGATATAAGAAGTATGCTTAAAATTAATAGGGTAGTGTAATTTTTTAAAGTCATAATTTTACTGTTTCTAATCTAAAAACAAAATTTGTATTTTGATTTTCGCATGAACGAAAGTAATTATTTATTTAAAATTTCAATAAAATCTTTACATAAAGAGTACTGAAATTAGAAGAATCGTGGTGTTAGCATCCTGTTGTATTTTTTGAAAAGCTCAAAACGCAACATCACCTCATAACTTCCA
>CANMFM010000021.1 GCA_947497175.1 uncultured Aquimarina sp.
CTAATGTTTTGTTGAGTTCATTGAGGATTGAGTTTTTGATTTATAGGATTTAGAGTGTTTTAAATAAAATCGAGAAAAGGTATTGTTGGATTAAAAAAGGGTTGTATGTTTGCACCCGCAAAACGGGTTTTGGTTTTGTTTAGTTCATCGGGATATTTTGGGATTTTAGGATTTTAAAAAAATAAATCAAAAAAGTTTTGCTGATTAAAAAAGGGGTTGTATATTTGCACCCGCTTTGAGAGAGAAGCGAAGTTCACAGGATAAAATATTGCAATGGTTTGGGGTTATTGAGGTAACTTTTTAGGGTTCGATTCCTTAGGTAATGACGAGTGTAGATTTGATTATTAATAGTGATTTAGATTTACCAGATAAGTTCATAGACATATTGATTGACAGCGCGTATTAAATGCATACGCATTTATTACAAAGAATAAGAAACTAGAGACATCATAGAGATACGATTATAATTCCGTTGTATTGTTTTTTTATAATATTTAAGAACAAACGATGAAGAGTTTGATCCTGGCTCAGGATGAACGCTAGCGGCAGGCTTAACACATGCAAGTCGAGGGGTAACAGGTTGTGCTTGCACAATGCTGACGACCGGCGCACGGGTGCGTAACGCGTATAGAACCTACCTTTTACTGGAGAATAGCCCAGAGAAATTTGGATTAATGCTCCATAGTATTATAGAGTGGCATCATTTTATAATTAAAGATTTATTGGTAAGAGATGGCTATGCGTTCTATTAGCTAGTTGGTATGGTAACGGCATACCAAGGCTACGATAGATAGGGGTCCTGAGAGGGAGATCCCCCACACTGGTACTGAGACACGGACCAGACTCCTACGGGAGGCAGCAGTGAGGAATATTGGACAATGGAGGCAACTCTGATCCAGCCATGCCGCGTGTAGGAAGACTGCCCTATGGGTTGTAAACTACTTTTATAGAGGAAGAAACGCCATTACGTGTAGTGGTTTGACGGTACTCTACGAATAAGGATCGGCTAACTCCGTGCCAGCAGCCGCGGTAATACGGAGGATCCAAGCGTTATCCGGAATCATTGGGTTTAAAGGGTCCGTAGGCGGGTTTGTAAGTCAGTGGTGAAAGTTTTCGGCTCAACCGGAAAATTGCCATTGATACTGCAAGTCTTGAATTATTGTGAAGTGGTTAGAATGTGTAGTGTAGCGGTGAAATGCATAGATATTACACAGAATACCGATTGCGAAGGCAGATCACTAACAATTGATTGACGCTAAGGGACGAAAGCGTGGGTAGCGAACAGGATTAGATACCCTGGTAGTCCACGCCGTAAACGATGGTTACTAGCTGTTCGGATTTCGGTCTGAGTGGCTAAGCGAAAGTGATAAGTAACCCACCTGGGGAGTACGTTCGCAAGAATGAAACTCAAAGGAATTGACGGGGGCCCGCACAAGCGGTGGAGCATGTGGTTTAATTCGATGATACGCGAGGAACCTTACCAGGGCTTAAATGTAGTATGACAGGTTTAGAGATAGACTTTTCTTCGGACATATTACAAGGTGCTGCATGGTTGTCGTCAGCTCGTGCCGTGAGGTGTCAGGTTAAGTCCTATAACGAGCGCAACCCCTGTTGTTAGTTGCCAGCGAGTCAAGTCGGGAACTCTAGCAAGACTGCCGGTGCAAACCGCGAGGAAGGTGGGGATGACGTCAAATCATCACGGCCCTTACGTCCTGGGCCACACACGTGCTACAATGGTAGGTACAGAGAGCAGCCACTTGGTGACAAGGAGCGAATCTATAAAGCCTATCACAGTTCGGATCGGAGTCTGCAACTCGACTCCGTGAAGCTGGAATCGCTAGTAATCGGATATCAGCCATGATCCGGTGAATACGTTCCCGGGCCTTGTACACACCGCCCGTCAAGCCATGGAAGCTGGGGGTACCTGAAGTCCGTCACCGTAAGGAGCGGCCTAGGGTAAAACTGGTAACTGGGGCTAAGTCGTAACAAGGTAGCCGTACCGGAAGGTGCGGCTGGAACACCTCCTTTCTAGAGAGAGATGATACGATGGAATGTATCTTTGTTGTGTTTTTAGTTTTTTAGCTGTCGATTAATTTTTATTTAGTATTGAGTACAGAGTATTAAGTATTGAGTATGGGTAATTTTCAGGAATCTGTCTAACTACTCATTACTAATTACTCACTACTAATAAAGACAGTCTCATAGCTCAGCTGGTTAGAGCGCTACACTGATAATGTAGAGGTCGGCAGTTCGAGTCTGCCTGAGACTACAAGTCGAAGAAAGGCGAGAGGTTTATCCTGAGTAGATGCATTAGCATCGTATCGAGGGGAGTCTGCCTGAGATTATAAGGCAAGTTAGGCTTGCAATTGATAGGTATTAGTTACTATTTTATAGTAATTAAGAGGTATCAAAAGTTCATTTGAAATAGAAAAGGAAATTTTAGAAGTTGTGCTACTGTCAACTATAAACTGGCAACTGCCAACTTAAGTTACGGGGAATTAGCTCAGCTGGCTAGAGCGCCTGCCTTGCACGCAGGAGGTCACCGGTTCGACTCCGGTATTCTCCACGATAGATTAGTGTTGAGTACTAGGTATTGAGTAATGAGATGTGTTGTTAAAAGACATCTAACTACTCAGGACTAAATCTCACTACTATATTAGAACGTTCATTGACATATTGATTTAAAAATACGAGCATTACTTGTTCTTGCAAAAGACAAGTAGTGATAAAAAAAAGAGTTTTATACTAGTTTAGTTACTTTATTAGTATAGACAAAAACTAAAAGAGCAAGTTAAAGCAAAGACACATAAGCTAATTAAGGGCGTATGGGGAATGCCTAGGCTCTCAGAGGCGAAGAAGGACGTGATAAGCTGCGAAAAGCTGCGGGGACAGGCACATACTGATTGATCCGCAGATATCCGAATGGGGCAACCCGGCATGTTGAAGACATGTCATCCTTTCGAGGAGGCGAACCCGGAGAACTGAAACATCTAAGTACCCGGAGGAGAAGAAAACAAAAGTGATTCCGTTAGTAGTGGCGAGCGAACGCGGACTAGCCCAAACCTGTAATGTTACGGCATTGCGGGGGTTGTAGGACTACGATATTTGATCTATAATGAATTAGAACACTTTGGAAAGAGTGGCCATAGACGGTGATAGCCCGGTATAGGTAAAGAGTAGAGAGATAGTAGTATCCTGAGTAGTGCGGGGCACGTGTAACCCTGTATGAATTTGGCGGGACCATCCGTTAAGGCTAAATACTCCTGAGAGACCGATAGTGAACCAGTACCGTGAGGGAAAGGTGAAAAGAACCCTGAATAAGGGAGTGAAATAGATCCTGAAACCATACGCTTACAAGCGGTCGGAGCACATTTATGTGTGACGGCGTGCCTTTTGCATAATGAGCCTACGAGTTACTTTTACTAGCAAGGTTAAGTTGTTCAGCAACGGATCCGTAGCGAAAGCGAGTCTGAATAGGGCGTTATAGTTAGTAGTAGTAGACGCGAAACCGTGTGATCTACCCTTGGGCAGGTTGAAGCTTTGTTAACCCAAAGTGGAGGACCGAACCCGTTGACGTTGAAAAGTCTTGGGATGACCTGAGGGTAGGGGTGAAAGGCCAATCAAACTCGGAAATAGCTCGTACTCCCCGAAATGCATTTAGGTGCAGCGTTGATATAGTTTTATAGAGGTAGAGCTACTGATTGGATGCGGGGGCTTCACCGCCTACCAATTCCTGACAAACTCCGAATGCTATAAAATGGTTATCAGCAGTGAGGGCATGGGTGCTAAGGTCCATGTCCAAGAGGGAAAGAACCCAGACCATCAGCTAAGGTCCCAAAATATATGCTAAGTTGAAAAAACGCGGTTGAACTGCTTAGACAGCTAGGATGTTGGCTTGGAAGCAGCCATTCATTTAAAGAGTGCGTAACAGCTCACTAGTCGAGCGGTTCGGCATGGATAATAATCGGGCATAAGCATATTACCGAAGCTATGGGATATTTAATATCGGTAGGGGAGCATTGTAGTGGCGTTGAAGGTGAGGCGTGAGCCTTGCTGGAGTAGCTACAAAAGAAAATGTAGGCATAAGTAACGATAATGCGGGCGAGAAACCCGCACACCGAAAGACTAAGGTTTCCTCAGCTATGCTAATCAGCTGAGGGTTAGTCGGGACCTAACGCGAACCCGAAAGGGGTAGTGGATGGACAACAGGTTAATATTCCTGTACCTGCTCACACTAAAAGTGACGGAGGCGAGAAGTTAGTGCGCACTGACGGAATAGTGCGTTGAAGAGAGTAGTAATACCTCGATAGTACACTAAGGCTACGGCCGAGGTGATAATCTAGCGGATCGACTTCCAAGAAAACCGAGTGAAGCAGCCCGTACCGTAAACCGACACAGGTAGTTGGGATGAGAATTCTAAGGTGCTCGAGAGATTCATGGCTAAGGAACTAGGCAAAATCGACCCGTAACTTCGGGAGAAGGGTCGCCCATCTTTTAGATGGGCCGCAGTGAAAAGGTCCAGGCGACTGTTTATCAAAAACACAGGGCTATGCTAAATCGAAAGATGATGTATATGGCCTGACACCTGCCCGGTGCCGGAAGGTTAAGAGGAGATGTTAGCTTTTAGCGAAGCATTGAATTGAAGCCCCGGTAAACGGCGGCCGTAACTATAACGGTCCTAAGGTAGCGAAATTCCTTGTCGGGTAAGTTCCGACCTGCACGAATGGTGCAACGATCTGGACACTGTCTCAGCCATGAGCTCGGTGAAATTGTAGTATCGGTGAAGATGCCGGTTACCCGCTACGGGACGAAAAGACCCCGTGAACCTTTACTATAGCTTAGTATTGACTTTGGATAAGTAATGTGTAGGATAGGTGGGAGACTTTGATCTAGCGTCGCCAGGCGTTAGTGAGTCATTGTTGAAATACCACCCTTTGCTTATTCGAAGCCTAACATCGCGAGATGGACAGTGCTTGGTGGGTAGTTTGACTGGGGTGGTCGCCTCCAAAAGAGTAACGGAGGCTTCTAAAGGTTTGCTCAGTACGGTTGGTAATCGTGCGTAGAGTGCAATGGCATAAGCAAGCTTGACTGAGAGGCATACAGGCCGATCAGGTAGGAAACTAGAGCATAGTGATCCGGTGGTTCCGCATGGAAGGGCCATCGCTCAAAGGATAAAAGGTACTCCGGGGATAACAGGCTGATCTCCCCCAAGAGCTCACATCGACGGGGGGGTTTGGCACCTCGATGTCGGCTCGTCACATCCTGGGGCTGGAGAAGGTCCCAAGGGTTGGGCTGTTCGCCCATTAAAGTGGCACGCGAGCTGGGTTCAGAACGTCGTGAGACAGTTCGGTCTCTATCTGTAGTGGGCGTTAGAAATTTGAGTGGATCTGACTTTAGTACGAGAGGACCGAGTTGGACGAACCGCTGGTGTATCTGTTGTCTCGCCAGAGGCATTGCAGAGTAGCTACGTTCGGAAGGGATAAGCGCTGAAAGCATATAAGCGCGAAACCCACCACAAGATGAGATTTCTTTAAAGGGTCGTGGGAGACTACCACGTTGATAGGCTATAGGTGTAAAGGCAGTAATGTCATAGCCGAGTAGTACTAATAACCCATAGGCTTATGGGTCTGCAATTGCTTTTTACTCTCTTTAGTGTTCTTTTTATCGTGTTTAAATCAATATGTCAACAATATTAGTTGTTAGTTGACCCTTGTTGGTTGATAGACTTTTACTATCAACCCTGAACAAAAAACTATCAACAAACGACTTAAGGTGGTTATAGCATCGGGGCTCACCTCTTACCATTCCGAACAGAGAAGTTAAGCCCGTTAGCGCCAATGGTACTACAATCGTGGGAGAGTAGGTCGCCGCCTTCCTT